>NZ_CP089225.1:4800000-8118644 GCF_021183645.1 Nocardia gipuzkoensis
GGAGAGCACCGCGGCGATGGACAACGACTTGATCATGGTTCCCCTAGGGTGTGGGTAAATGGCTCTCGCGCACGCAGAGGCGGCAAGCAGCCCTTCAGGTGCGCGAGCGTTTCATATTATGCCCACCTCCCTCCTGGGGGAGGTGTGGACCGAGTCCACCGCCCCGGCCGGACCCGCCTGGTGTAGCCGGGCTGTTCGGGCAGGTCATCGACGTGGTGCGGTAGCCCGCCGATCCTGAGCCGTGGCTGGGACGCGAATGTCACAGGCGCGCGGTGCGTTCCATCTCCTCGATGACGGCGGGTCACCCCGAGAGCCGAAGTGAGGATCGTGAAATGCTCGAACCGAAGGAACTCGGCGAGCAGGGCATCGGTGGCGCACGGCGGCCGCAGGGACGCATCGATCAGGCCGAATCGCAGCCGCTCAGCGTGCGGTGCCGTGCGGTGGAGGCAGTGCGTGGATGGCCAGGACGGCCGTGTCGTCTTCCAACCCGGATCCGAAGGAGTCGAGCAATTCTCGGAGCGCTTCGACGGTGCGGGAGGCCGTGACCGGAGCGAGGGCGCGCACGAATTCGAGGAGAGCTCGGTCGCTGTAGCGTCCACCGTTCGCGCTGGTGCGAGCTTCGGTGAGTCCGTCGGTGTAGAGAAGCAGGGTGTCCCCGGCTTCGAGCCGGACGCTGCGGGTGACGATCTGGGCGTGCGGGATCGCGCCGATGAGCTGACCGCCCCGGGTGTTCATCTCCTCCACGTTGCCGTCGGGATGTATGAGCACGGCCGGGGGGTGCCCGCCGCCGGCCAGGGTGATGTCGCAGCCGCCGCGGTGCGGAGTGGGTGTGATCAGTCCGAAGATGATCGTGCAGAACCGGCGGTTGTGGCCGTGGTCCCGCTCGATGAGGGTGGTGTTGAGCGTGTCGAGTACGGCGGCCGGATCGCGGGTGTAGGCGGTGGCCGTGCGCAGTGTGTAGCGGGCCACTGAAGTGAGTACCGCGGCGGGGGCGCCTTTGCCGCAGACGTCGCCGAGGAACATTCCCCAGGTGTCGCCGTCGAGGGGGAACAGATCGTAGAAGTCGCCGCCGACCTCGTCGGCCGAGGCGATGTGGTAGTGCGCGGCGACCTCGAGGCCGGGAACCTCGGGCAGTTGGGGTGGTAGCAGTGTGACCTGCAGAGCCGCGTTCAGGCGTTGGAGGCGCTCGCGTTCCTCTTCGGCTTCGCGCCGTGCCCGTAGCAGCTCGGTCTCGTAGGCGCGGCGTTCGCGGGCGTCGAAGACTGTGGTGCGGATCAGTAGCGGCTGTCCCTGGCTGCCGGTTTTGACCAGGGAGGTCACCAGCACGGGTAGTCGGCGACCGTCGGTGGTCTTCATCTCCAAGGCGATGCCGCGGACTTCGCCCTGCATCCGGAGCAGGGGAGCGAAGTGGGTCTCGTGATAGAGGCGGCCGCCCACGGTGAGCAGCTCGGAGAATCGTTTGCGGCCGACCAGTTCTTCGCGCCGGTAGCCCAGCCAGTCGAGCAGCGTGGCATTCACCTTGGCGATGCGGCCGTCGAGCGAGGTGGAGAGGTATCCGCAGGGTGCGTGCTCGTATAGGTCCTCGACGCTGTCTTCGAGGAGTGCGGCGAACGCCGCGTGGTCGTCCGGCTCGGCTCCGAGGCCACAGCCGGCGTCGCGGTCGTCCGCTGCGCTCGTCATCCGGTCCCGCGGGCGAAGGTGGCGATGGCGGCGGCGGTCTCCGCCGGAGCGCTGAGCTGGGGGCAGTGGCCGGTCGCCGTGAGCGTGACCAGTCTGCTGCCGGGGATCTGCTCGTGGACGAAGGCTCCGACCTCGGGTGGGGCGATAGCGTCATCGGAGCATTGCAGAACCAGCGTGGGCACGCCCACCGCGCCGAGGTCGGCCCGGTTGTCGGAGAGGAACGTGACGCGGGCGAAGACGCGCGCGATCTCCGGGTCGGTGCGGCAGAAGCTGTTGGTGAGTTCCTCGGCCAGCTCCGGGCGGTCCGGGTTGCCCATGATGACCGGCGCCATCGCACCCGACCAGCCCAGATAGTTCGCATCGAGCGCCTCGAGGAGTTCCTCGATGTCGGCGGCGCTGAAACCGCCCCGGTATCCGGTGGCGGGATCATCGATGAAGCACGGCGAGGGAGCCAGCAGCACCAGTCCGGCGAACGCGGCGGGCTCGCGCGCGGCGGCGAGCACTCCCATCGTCGCGCTCACCGAGTGCCCGACGAAGACCACCGGGCCCAGCGCCAGGTCGCGGAGAACCGCCAGCACGTCCTCGACGTAACCGTCCATGCTGGAGTACCGCTGCGGGGTCCACGCCGACAGATCCGAGCGGCCCGCTCCCACATGATCGAACAGCACGACGGTGAAATCCCGCTCCAGGGTCGGCACCACCAGCCGCCACATCTGCTGGTCGCATCCGAATCCGTGGGCGAGTACCACCACCGGCGCACCGGTCTTGCCGCTCACGCTCACATGGTTCCGGCTCAATAACTCCACATAGACACCCTCGCAGAAAACGGGCGCGAATGCCCGCCGCCAGCTACACCGCACCCGCCGGTTCGCCCGCCGCCGCCGGACTCAAAATCCTCGCCACCTGGGCAGCCACCCGCGACCACCCCGGCCCCCATCCGCGAGTGAACCTCCGAGATGGCCGCCTCCGGGCGCGGAGCGGCTGAAGGCATTGCCTCCGGGGCCTGCGCCGTCGCTCGTCCGTGACGCCAGGCTGACGCAGCGCCGGTCGTCGGCGGTTGCGGTCAGCGATCAGCCCCATACCGAAATCGAGCGTGGGTTTCGCGCAGCCGTGGGTATCCGGTCGATGTTCTGCGAGCGGCCCGCGCCGCGTTATCTGTATGGAGAAGCAGCATGGCTCACACGAATTTTTCCGACACCGCAGGGCGGATCGCCCAGAACGGCGTCTTCGAGCGATTCGCCCGCGCGGGCTTCGTCATGTCCGGCCTCGTGCATCTGCTGATCGGCTACATCGCCATCCGCCTCGCACTCGGTGGCGGGGGCGGCAACGCCGATCAATCCGGCGCCATGGCGGAACTGGCCGCCAAACCGGGCGGTGCCGTCACGCTCTGGGTGGCTGTGATCGCCTTCCTGCTGATGGCGCTGTGGCGGCTGGTGGAAGCGATCCTGGGCAGCTCGTCCAAGCCCTACTCCGACAGCAAGAAGTCCGAAGCGTTCGCCCGCGTCAAAGCGTTTTCGCTGTGCGCGGTCTACCTCGCGCTGGCTTTCTCCGCATTCCGTTTCGCACAGGGCAGCGGACAGTCGAGCAGTAGCCAGAGTGTCGGGCTCACCGCACGCCTGATGCAGAACACGGCGGGAACGATCGCGCTCGTCGTGGGCGGACTGATCATCATCGCTGTCGGCGGCTACCACGTGCACAAAGGAGCGAGCCAGAACTTCCTCGACGATCTGCACGGAACCCCGAGTGCCTTCGTGCGGCGGCTGGGCACCGTGGGATACGTCGCGAAAGGACTGGCTGTCGCCGCGGTCGGGCTACTGGTGATCCTCGCCGCGACCCGATCCGATCCGAACAAGTCCGCCGGACTCGACGGCGCCTTGAAGACGCTCGGCGCGCAACCCTTCGGCGTGGCTCTGCTGCTCGTCGCCGGGCTGGGCATCATCACCTACGGGCTCTACAGCTTCGTCATGGCCCGCAGCGCGAAGATGTAGGGCCCACCGGTCAGCGCGCCGCGGTCAGCAGTCTGGGTTGCCGCCAGAGTTCGTCGAGTTCCTCCGGGAGTTCCGGCACGGACCGGCCGTAGGATGCGGCCAGCTCGCTCGAACTGAAGCCGCGCACCGACCAGCCGCGCTCGGTCAGCCACTGCGCTGGATCGGCCCGCTCGTCGTCGTAGAACAGCTCCGCCGGGTCGACATCGCCGAACGGGCTGAAGCTGCCGAAATACTTCGACTCGATGCTCGTCAATCGTTTGATGTCGACGCCGGTCACGAAGCTCTCCACGGCGAGTCTGCTGCCGGGTGCGGACAGTTCATCGATGTGCTCGAACAATTTGTCCTGCGCCGCACCGGGCAGATAGGGCAGTAGCCCCTCGGCCGACCATGCGGTGGATTCGCCAGGGTCGAACCCCGCGCCGCGGAGGGCTGCGGGCCAGTCCGCACGCAGGTCGACGGCCACCGTGCGCCGATCGGCTTTCGGTCGCGCACCGTTCTCGGTGAGCACCTTCTCCTTGAATTCCAGCACCTTGGGCTGATCGATCTCGAACACCGTGGTACCCGCGGGCCAGTCGAGGCGATACGCCCGCGCATCCAGGCCCGCGGCCACGATCACGGCTTGCCGAACACCGTTCGCCGCGGCCGCCGTGAAGAACTCGTCGAAGAATCTCGTCCGGACACCCATGAATCCGGGGACCAGCGGTATGTCGGCGAGCTGGGAAGGGTCGGCCAACAGCCCGATGAAATGGGAATGACCCGAGGCCGCGACGAAAAGCGGCGCGTAATCGTCTCGGATCAAAGGATCGGGAGAAGTCGCTTCCAGCGCCCGGAACGTCGCGACCCCGAGCGCGGTCAGTCCCACGCTGCTGACGATGTCCCACACATCTCCATCAGTTCGCATCACCGCTGCACCTACCGATCTGATCGACAGACTTCGAACCCGGCCATCGAGCCGGCGGACTGCTCAGCCCACCGCGGCGGTTTCATGTTCCAGCACTTCGCTGGCCGCGCGTTCGCCCGAGCGGATGGCCCCGTCGATCCAGCCGCACATGACCGCGGAGCTCTCGGTGCCCGCCCAATGGATGCGGCCGCACGGCTCACGCAGCGCATGACCGAATTGGGTGAGCACTCCGGTGGGCGCGTGGCTGAGCATTCCCCCTCCGGAATAGCGCTCGGCGCTCCAGTCCTGCTCGATGTAGTCGACGGGGGAGCCTGCCTTCCGGCCGAATCGCTCGACGAGTGCGCCGAGAACCGCGCCTCGGCGTTCCGCGTCGTCGAGCCGGCCCACTTGCCGAGCGATGGGTCCCTCGATGATCACGCACAGCACGCCTGGTCGCCCGGTATCCGTGCACGCGTCGATGGTGATCGTCGCCGGTGAGCCAGGGGCGGCCGACTGGCCCGACAGCCCGTCGCCGCGCCAGAACGGTTCGTCGTAGACGACGGAGGTCTTGATGATCGAGCCGCTCGGCATCCGCTGGTGCAGGAACGAGCGATCGACGGGCAACATCGGCTTGTAGGAGATCTTGTCGGCGATCGCCAGCGGAACCGCGACGATCGCGCGCCGGGCGCGCACCGTCATATCCTCCGCGCGAACCCGCACCCCGTCGGCGTCCTGATGGATGCACCGGACCGGCTGCGAGAGGTGGACAGAATCGCCGAGTTCGGCGGCCATCGGCCGGTAGATCGCGCCCATTCCTCCGACCGGCCGGGCATCCTGGGCTGCGTCCTTGACGCCCAGAACGAAGCTCGGCCCGCCACCCGACGCCATCTGGTACAGCACGAAAAGCAACGACACCTCCGAAGCCGCGGAGGTGTAGCAGCCGGCTATGGCCGTCTCGAGCAGATCGTGCGCGGGCTTGGAGAGGATGTTGCTTTCCAGCCAGTGCGCCAGACTGACCTGATCCCACTTGTCGGCTTTCTTCGCTGCCCACGGCGCTTCCAGCGGAACCGACTTGCACATATGTCCCAGCTCCAGGAACACCGCACCGAGGTTCATCGCCGCCCAAGGACTCATGGTCCAGGGGATCGTGCCCGTGTAGCGATGCTGCTTGCCGTCGACCACCATCATGGCTTCGCCGTCGGTGTACTGCTTGTAACTCGGTACCCCGAATTCGGTCATCAGTGCCTGGATCCGGTCCTGACCCGGCCCGATCCAGGCGCCGCCCCGATCGATCCACGACCCGTCCTCCCGCACTTCGGTGAACGTGCGCCCACCGAGCCGGTCCCTGGCTTCCAGCAGCGCGACGGATCGACCCATTTGTCTCAGCCGCAGCGCGGCCGTCAATCCCGCGAATCCTCCGCCGATTACGCAAAAGTCGACGTCTGTCATAGCGTGCCGTCCTTGTGTTGCAGTACCGCGCACGGCCGCCGTGCGACCTGCGCTCGATCGGCGCACCCTGGACCCACGGGGTGCGGACAACTTCGATCAGGTCTACGCGTCGAATCTTCAGCAATTCTATAGCGAATACTGTTTCCCGGGCATCTCCTGCCGTTTCCGGTACGTGCGGTCGGCAAGCTGCCTAGGCTCACGAAGCTTGTTGCCGACTGCCTGGAGCTCCTCCGATGACGATGTCCCCGTCCTCCGCGCACAGCCGTGCACCGCATGGTTCGCCGATCGACACCGCCGGTCCGCGGATTCCGCTGTTCTCAACGGAATTCGCGGCTGATCCGCACAGCGCCTATCGGCGGATGCGGGCCCGGTACGGATCGCTGGCGCCGGTGGAACTGGCGCCGGGCGTACCGGCCACCCTGGTGATCGGGTACCACACCGCCGTGCGGATCGTGAACGATCCCGACCACTTTCCGGCCGACCCGCGCACATGGCAGCAGAGCATCGCCGCCGACTGCCCGGTGCTGCCGATGATGCAGTGGCGGCCGAACGCGTTGCGGAATGCCGGAGCCGAGCATGCCCGCTATCGACAAGCCAACGTCGCGGGTCTGGAGAAGGTCGATCTCTACGGCCTGCGCGACACCGTCGCGCAGCTGGCGGTACCGCTGATCAACTCGTTCTGCGCGGACGGGTCCGCGGATGTGGTGCGCCAGTACGCTTTTCCGCTCGCGTTCGCGGTGCTGAACGCCTTGCTGGGTTGTCCGGCGGAGATCGCGCAGCGCGCCGCGACCGGCATGGCCGCGATCTTCGAAGGTGTCGAGGCCGAACGCGGGAACAAGATGCTCATCGATTCGCTGGGTGAGCTGACGCTGCTGAAACGGGCCGAACCCGGCGACGACATCGCGAGTCGGATGCTCGCGCACCCGGCCGGGCTGAGCGACACCGAGATGGTGCATCAGCTCGGCACGCTGTACGGCGCGGGCATCGAGCCGCAGCAGAATCTGATCGTCAACACTCTGCTGCTGATTCTCACCGACGAGCGGTTCGGCGGCAGTGTGCTGGGCGGCAGCCTGTCGACCCGGGACGCGCTGGACGAGGTGCTGTTCAACGATCCGCCGATGGCGAACTTCTGCTTCAGCTTCCCGAAGCAGCCGATCCTGATCGACGACGTGTGGTTGCCCGCCCACCAGCCGGTGGTGATCAGCATCGCGGCGTGCAACACCGATCCCGCGATCAGCACCGACCAGTACGCGGGTAATCGTGCCCATCTCGCCTTCGGCGGCGGGCCGCACGTGTGCCCCGCGAATTCGCTGGCCTACCTGATCGCCCAGGATGCCATCGACCAGCTGCTCGATGCCTTGCCGGAGCTGCGTCTCGCGGTACCGGCCGACGAGCTGACCTGGCGCCCGGGTCCGTTTCACCGGGCGCTGACCGCCCTGCCGGTCGTCTTTCCGGAGTCACCGCCGCTGCTGCTGCCGTAATGACGTCCGTTCTGTGGCTGGAAGTCGCAAGTGGCGGCTATTTCCCTGACTCGAACTTGAAAGTTCGGGTAGGCGAACATTAACCTCGGTATATGAAGGTTCGGCTCCACCGTTCGCTCGCGCTGTCGCCACGCCGATGGGCGGCGGCAATCGTCGTGGGCGCATTGGCCTGCACGCTCACCGCCTGCGCCGGCAGCGGGGCAGGACCCAACGAGCGGCCGGTGGTGCTCACCACGTTCACCGTGCTCGCGGACATCGCGAGGAATGTGGCCGGTGAGCATCTGGCCGTGGAGTCGATCACCAAGGCCGGTGCGGAGATCCACGGCTACGAGCCCACGCCCGGTGACATCAAGAAAGCGTCCAAGGCCGATCTGATCGTGGACAATGGCTTGAATCTGGAGGCGTGGTTCGCCCAGTTCGTCTCCGACGTGCGGGTGCCGCACGTCGTGGTCAGCGAGGGCGTCGCGCCGATGCCGATCGGCGAGGACGCCTACCAGGGCAAACCGAACCCGCACGCGTGGATGTCGCCGCAGAACGCGCAGATCTACGTCGACAACATGGTCCGCGCGTTCAGCGATCTCGCACCCGGCCACGCGGCCGACTTCCGTGCCAACGGGGAGCGATACAAGACCGAACTGCGCCAGGTGCAGGACGAACTGACCCGCACCTTGAACGCGCTGCCGCCGAACGAACGCGCCTTGGTGACCTGCGAGGGCGCCTTCTCCTACCTGGCCCGCGACGCCGGTCTCACCGAGAAGTACATCTGGGCGGTCAATGCCGAGCAGCAGGCCACGCCCCAGCAGATCGCCTCGGCCATCGACTTCGTCCGCCAGCAGCGGGTGCCCGCGGTGTTCTGCGAGTCCACGGTGTCGGACGCGCCGATGCGCCGGGTGGTCGAGGCCACCGGCGCGGCGTTCGGGGGCGTGCTGTACGTCGATTCGCTGTCGGAAGCCGACGGACCGGTACCGACCTACCTGGCCCTGCTCCGGCACGACGCGCAGACCATCGGCACCGCGCTGACGGGTCGCAGGCCGTGAACGCGCCCGCGATCGAGGTGCGCGGGGTCACCGTCCGCTACGGCGAGGCGCTCGCGCTCGAGGATGTCGATCTGACCGTGCACTCCGGACGGGTCTGCGGTCTCATCGGGATGAACGGTTCCGGCAAGTCGACGCTGTTCAAGACGATCATGGGTCTCGCCGCGCCCGACCGGGGCACGGTCCGGATCAACGGCGGCGCCCCCGTGGCGGCGCGCAAGGCGGGCATCCTCGGCTATGTCCCGCAGAGCGAGGACGTCGATTGGAGCTTCCCGCTCTCGGTGCGCGACGTGGTGATGACCGGCCGATACGGCCGGCTCGGCTTCACCCGTCGCGCCCGCAAGGCCGATCGCGACGCCGTCGCGCACGCCTTGGAACGCGTGGACCTGACCGACCTGGCCGACCGGCAGATCGGCCAGCTGTCCGGCGGCCAGAAGAAACGCGCTTTCCTCGCGCGCGGGCTGGCCCAGGGCGCCACCGTCCTGCTGCTCGACGAGCCGTTCGCGGGTGTCGACAAACGGTCGGAGGCAACGATCACGGCGCTGCTGCGTGAACTCGCCGCCGACGGCGCCACGATCCTGGTGTCGACGCACGATTTGCAGGCCTTGCCCGGCCTGGCCGACGAGGCGGTGTTGCTGATGCGCACGGTGCTGGCGCACGGCGAACCCGACGCCGTTCTGCGGCCGGAGAACCTGGCCAGGGCGTTCGGCCTGGATGTGATGAACCGGGTGTGAGCCCCGGCCGAGTGTGAGGCAGGCGTATGAGCTTGACCGAAATCTTCGTCGACCCCCTGCGTTACGAGTTCATGGTGCGCGCGCTGGCCACCACCGTGACCGCGGCGCTGGTGTGCGCGGTGCTGTCCTGCTGGCTGGTGCTGATCGGGTGGTCGCTGATGGGGGACGCCGTCTCACACGCCGTGCTGCCCGGTGTGGTGCTGGCCTACATCGTCGGGCTGCCGTTCGCGGTGGGCGCGATCGTGTTCGGGTTCCTGGCGGTGGCGCTGATCGGCCTGGTCCGCGACACCAGCCGGATCAAGGAGGACGCCGCCATCGGCATCGTCTTCACGACATTGTTCGCATTCGGCCTGGTGCTCGTCTCCGTGACGCCCAGCCAGACCGACCTCAACCACATCGTGTTCGGCAACCTGCTCGGTGTCAGCCGTTCCGAACTGGTCCAGGTCGTGATCCTGGCCGCGTTCACCCTCATCGCGCTCGTTCTCAAACGTCGCGACTTCACCCTCTACGCCTTCGACCCCACCCACGCGCACGCGATCGGGCTCAGTCCCCGGCTGCTCGGCACGGCGCTGCTGGGCCTGCTGGCGCTCACCGCCGTGGTCGCTCTGCAAGCGGTCGGCGTCGTCCTCGTGGTGGCCATGCTGATCATCCCGGGTGCGACGGCCTACCTGCTCACCGACCGGTTCGGCCGGATGCTGATCATCGCCCCCGCGGTCTCGGTGACCTGCGGGGTGACGGGCCTGTACCTGAGCTACCACCTCGACACGGCTCCCGGTGGCATGGTCGTCGTCGTCCAAGGGCTGGTCTTCACGGCGGTGTACCTGTTCGCGCCCGGTCAAGGTGTGATCGGTCGGCGGATCGCGGCGGGGCGTCGGTCGAAGCGGGCGGGCGCGGTCGGCGTTCAAGGGTGAGGCGAGTCCGGCCGCAGCGCTGCGCGGACTCGCGTCGGCGGCGGACCCGACAGCCCGCTACTCGCCGAACTCAGCACGGCGCGGGCTGTGCCGCTATCCGGTGTGAATCCTTCGGCGATATCCGGCCCTCTCATAGTTACGCCGACAACCGGGTCGGCGCAGCTTCGAGGAGGTCGTCGTGATCGTTGCCGCCATCGCCATCACCGCCGTGCTGGTCGGCTGGTGTAGCTTGACCCTGTTTCGCCGCTGGAGCCGCTCCCGTGACTGACCGGACCTGGCCCGACGAGCAGTTGGTCACCGCCGCTCGCGAAGGCGACGCCGCGGCGATCGCCGCGCTGGTATCGGGCTCCTACCCGCATGTCCGCCGGTTCGCCCACACACTGTGCGCCTCCGCCGAAGACGCGGAGGACGCCGCGCAGGAAGCGCTGATCGTGCTCTATCGCAAGATCGGGACGTTACGGGCCTCCGGCGCGCTGGCCTCGTGGATGTTCCGCATCGTCCGCAACGAGTGCCTGCGGCAGTGGCGGACGATGACCCGGCGACCCGAACCGATCCCGGAGTCCGCCGTCGCGTCGGCCGAGGACGAGGCCGTGCAGCGGCTCGAAGCGGGCCGGGTGGCGGCGGTGATCGCCGCGTTGCCCGCCGACCAGCGACGGGTGCTGATCATGCGCGATGTGCAGGGCTACAGCGGCCGGGTGGTCGCGGGCACGCTCGGCCTCAGCGTCGCGGCGATGAAGTCTCGGCTGCACCGCGCCCGGGCGACCGTCCAGCTCCAGCTGCGGAACACGCCGCACCCAACTCCGGAAAGGAGCGCACAGTGACCGACGATCGGAGCTTCGCCAGCACCTCGGTGCCCCGGCACCTGGTCCGCGGCGTCGTGGGATTCGGCGCGCTGATCGGCGCGATCGCGTTCCTGCCGGTGTTCGGGGCGTTCAGCTTGCTGCTCGCCCCGATCGGTCTGCTCGCACTGCGCGGGTGCCCGACCTGCTGGGCGATCGGACTGATGCAGACCGTCTCGCGGGGCCGGTTGCAGCGTTCGTGTGACGACGGGCAATGTCGACTGACCAATGCCGGGGACGTTCGGTCCGGACACGGCGACGGACGATCGGGGGTCCGGTTCGGCCGGTAGCCCGGCGGGACCAGCCGCCGGCCGCGCATCGGCGGCCGGCCCGGCCGGCTATTTCAGGGGCGACTATCGAGTCACACGCCGCCGACCAGTAGCCGGTACCGGCTCTCCAGCCCGTCGAGCAGCGATTCCAGGCCGACTTCGAAGGCATCCCGATCGATCCGTTGCTGCCGCTCGGCCAGCAGGTGCGCCTCGTTCAGGTGTGGATACGCGTCGGCGTACACCGCGACATCGGAGGGGAAGCCCGCGGCGAACGATCCCAGCGACGCTCCGGTGAGAAAATATCGCATGGTCGTGCCGACCGTGGTGGCCGCGCGGCGCGGCCAGCCCGCCGCGACGAGGCCGCCGAAGACCGCGTCGGCCATCCGCAGTGCGTTGGGTCGATGACGGGGGCCGCCGGCCAGGGCGGGAACGATGTGCGGGTGCGCGGCCATCGCGGTCCGATAGGAGCGTGCCCAATCACCCAGGGAGCGGCGCCAGTCCGGATTCTCGGCCGAGAGTCCGGCGAACATCGAGATGTCCACCTCGCCGAGCACGGCGTCGACCACGGCATCGATGAGGTCATCCTTGGTGCGCACGTGGTTGTACAGCGACGGTCCCTGCACGCCCAGTTCGGTGGCCAGTCGACGCGTGGAGACGGCGGCGAGGCCCTCCGCGTCGACGAGGGCGAGCGCGGTCTCGATGATGCGGTCGCGGGTCAGTAGCGGCCGCCGCGGTCGGGCCATGGCGTCTCCTTTTCGGTCCCCCGCATTCTCGCAGGCGCCCGAGGAGAAACTTGCGCCGCTAGTCCGTCGGCCTCCGGTCCTCGAACCGCCATCTCGTGCTGGGGCCGACCGCCGCTCCGCGGTGCCGGTCACCGACCGGGCAGCTCGGCCGTCGAGCCGGTGCTCTGATGGTCGGCTGGTCGCCGCACCGGGCCGTGCTCCATTCGCGATGTCGTGGTGCGCCTGTCGAGCATGTGCCGGATGGTCGATGATGTTGTCTCGTGGTGGATTACATGACGGTCTTCGACCGAGTCCGCGGGTCACTACTGGGTGGGGCGGTCGGCGACGCACTCGGGTGGCCTATCGAATTCCTGCGGCTGGACCAGATTCGCGGGCGATATGGCGCCGACGGGGTGACGGGCTTCCTGCCTTCGCGTGACAAGGACGCGCCGCAGCAGATCACCGATGACACCCAGATGACGCTGTTCACCGCCGAAGCGCTGCTACGTTCGGCGCCGGGTGCCGACCCGGTGCGGGCAGTGCACCGAGCGTATCTGCGCTGGCTGCACACTCAGCTTCAGGAAAAGCCTGCGGCCGAGGTCGACGGCTGGCTGGCGAGCCTGCCATTTCTGTATGCGGTGCGTGCACCGGGAAACGCATGCATGTCCGGACTGAAACGGCAGGCGCGGGAATACCTCCCGCCGCGCCCACTCGGGGCAGCCGGTCGGGTGAATCCCGAGTCGAAGGGATGCGGCACGGTCATGCGGTCCGCACCGTTCGGACTGATCGGCGCGGGGCCCGAGCGCGCGTTCGCCATGTCCGCGCGGGCAGCGCAATTGACCCACGGACATCCCACCGGATACCTCGCCGCCGGCGCGTTCGCGGCGCTGGTCGATCGGGTGATCGGCGGAACCGAACTCTCGATCGCCGTGCGGGAGACGATCGCTCAACTCACCGATTATCCCGCGAGCGCGGAAACCGTGGCGGCACTGACCCGCGCCGTCGAGCTGTCCGAGCAGGCGGTCTCCGCCGAACAGGTCGAGTCGGTCGGCGAAGGGTGGATCGCCGAGGAATGCCTGGCGATCGCGGTGTACTGCGCCCTGCACGCGGCCCGGACCGGCGACGTGCGCGCGGCGCTGCTGCTGTCGGTGAACCATTCCGGCGACTCCGATTCCACGGGTGCGGTGGCAGGCAATCTGATCGGCGCCGTCCACGGGGTCTCCGGATTGCCGCCGGAGTGGGCGGCCGCGGTCGAGGGGCGCGACGTGCTGGTTCAGGTCGCCGACGATCTGGTCATGAATTTCGGGCTCGGCGACCGTTCCGGGCTCGCCGCCCGCTATCCCGTCGATGAGGGTTTGTGAGAGGTCACTCCGGCGATCGAGGTGCGGGCGTGTCATCGGCGTCGCTGCCGACCGCGGACTCCTCGCTAGGGTCGTCCGAATCGGTCGATCGCCGGCACACGTCGAGCAAACAGCCGCGCAGCCAGCGGTGAGCCGGGTCCGCCTGGAGCCGGACGTGCCACAGCAACGACACCGTCACCTCGGGGGCGCGGAAGGGCAAGGCGAACGAGTGCATGCCGTGCCGCAGGCTCGTGGTGTGCCGCTGCGGGACCGTCGCGACCAGGTCCGAGGCCCGTGCCAGCGCGATGGCGGCGCCGAAGCCGTCCACGACCGTCACGACGTCCCGTCGGTGGCCGGTGGGGTGCAAAGCCTCGTCGACCAGGCCCTCGTCCAGACCGCGCCGTGAGATGTTCACGTGCCGTGCGGAGGCATAGCGGGCCGTCGTGACCACACCGGTGGTCAGTGGATGCTCGCCGCGCACCACCCCGATGAACCGGTCGGTGAACAGTGGTGTGCTCGCGATGTCCGGAGGCAGCTCGCGTTCGATGACTCCGGTCTCCAGGTCGACACTGCCATCGCGCAGCGGCCCCGTGTCCTTCTTCGTCTTCTGCACGAACCGCAGTCGCACGCCGGGAGCGGCGCGGCCCACCTCGGCCACCAATTCGGGGCCGAACCGCTCCACGAACCCGTCGCTGCTGCGCACGGTGAACGCCCGCGTCAACTCGGCCAGGTCCAGCTGCACGGCCGGTCGAAGCACCACCTCGGCCTCGTGGACCAGGCCGCGCACGCGGTCGCGCAGTTCCACCGCGCGCGGTGTGGGCACCAGCCCGCGCCCGGCCCGCACGAGCAGCGGGTCACCGGTGGCCCGGCGCAGCCGCGCGAGTTGGCGGCTCATCGCCGACGGACTGAGGGCGAGCCGTTCGCTCGCCCGGGTCACGCTGCCCTCCTCGAGCAGCACATCCAGGGTGACCAGCAAGTTCAGATCGGGTCGAGCCATGCCCACACCATCGCACAGAACCTGCATGACATGGCGTTCGGTGCACAAATAACTTTCCATTTGTGCGCCTTCCGCCAGGTGAGAACCGGACCTACCGTCCACTACGACACCCCTGACGGAAGAGGTCATAGTCTTGAAACCAGCGGAATCACTCGTGCGGACATCACCCGCGTCCCGTCCATCTTCGTCCTGGAGCTTGCTCGCGCCCGCACTGTCGATGCTGCTGCCCTCGCTGAGCATCAGCATCGCCAACGTCGCGCTGCCGACCATGGCGCAGACGTTCCACGCTGCCTTCCACGACGTCCAGTGGGTCGTGATCGCCTATCTGCTCACCACGACGACACTGATCGTCGGCGCGGGCAGGCTCGGTGACATCGCCGGTCGACGCCGCCTACTGCTCGTCGGCATCGGCCTGTTCACGGTCGCGACCCTGCTCTGTGGTCTCGCCCCGAATCTCGCCTTCCTGGTCGCCGCCCGCGGCCTGCAGGGAGCGGGCGCCGCGTGCATGATGGCGCTGACCATGGCCTTCGTCGGCGACATAGTCCCGAAGGAGCGCACCGGCAGCGCCATGGGCCTGCTCGGGACGATGTCGGCGGTCGGCACCGCGCTGGGGCCCTCCCTCGGCGGAATCCTCATCACGGCCTTCGGCTGGCGTGCGATCTTCCTCGTCGTGGTGCCGCTCGGGCTGCTCACGCTCTGGCTCACGGCCCGTGTGCTGCCCCCTTCCGCGCCCGAACCGACCGCCGCGCCACCACGTTTCGATGTGCTCGGCACGTTGTTGCTGGCCGTCACCCTCGGCGCCTACGCGCTGGCCATGACGATCGAGGGGACGTCGTTCGGCCCACTCGGCATCGGGTTGCTCGGTGTTTCCGCGGCCTGCCTCGTACTGTTCGTCGTCGCGGAGCGCCGCGTCTCGTCCCCCCTGCTCACCCTCGCGATGTTCCGCGATCCTGTCCTGGGTGCGGGCCTGACCACGAGTGCGTTGGTCTCGACCGTCATGATGACCACTCTCGTCGTAGGCCCATTCCACCTCTCCCGTGCCCTGCACCTCGATCCGGCGCTCGTCGGACTGGTGATGTCGGCCGGTCCGGTCGTGTCCGCGCTCACCGGTGTGCCCGCGGGGCGCGCCGCCGATCGCTTCGGCGTCGGGACCGTGATCGTCGTCGGTCTCGGCGGCGTCATCGGCGGCACCACCGCGCTCGCGGTGCTGCCCACGTCCGCAGGGGTCATCGGATACGTTCTGCCGCTGGTGATCACGACTTGCGGCTACGCGCTGTTCCAAGCGGCCAACAACACGGCGGTCATGAAGGATGTCGCCCCGGGGCGACGAGGCCTGGTTTCCGGCATGCTGAACCTGTCGCGCAACTCAGGCTTCATCACCGGCGCGTCGGTCATGGGCGCGGTCTTCGCTTTCGCCGCGGGTTCGGGCGATGTCACCACGGCCACGCCGGAGCAGGTGGCGCGAGGGACGCACGGGACCTTCGCCGTCGCAGCGCTTCTCGTCGCCCTCGGACTGGCGATCGTCCTGGCGCTGCGGATGCGGCGATCCCCCTTCCGGCCACCTAGCGGTGGGGGTTCCCCGGCGCCCGGCACGGAAGGGGCCATCGCGTCGTCCTGACAGGAAGGCGCGCGTGCGATCCCTCCCGATCACGGCAATAGTTGACGAACAAGGGCGTCGACGGCCCAGTCCTCCCAGTCGCGGCTGCTCCAGCCCCGGTGGTGGACGAGTAGGTGGTAGGTCTCGGGCGCGAGGACGACCAAGGCGATATCGGCGGCGCGGTCGGGGTCGATCCCCTCGCGCAGTGCGGTTTTGGCGGCGAGCGCCGCGGCGAGGCGGTGCTGCACGGTGTGCCGCTGGGCGATATTGGCCTGCCACAGTTCGGCCAGCTCCGCGTCGGTAGCCGCGGCCGAGCGGACGGTCTCCAGCAGGGGAGTGACCCGGGCCAGGATCGCCCCCGCCGCCGCCACCTGGAGCCGGATCTGCTCGAGCGGAGGTGCGGCGACGGCCTCGGCGAACCACGGCCGGTCGAGCGTGGCGACGGGCTCGGTGTCGCCGGCGATCTCGACGTCGAGCAGCTCCGCCAGGATCGCGCGCTTGGTGGCGAAGGTGAAATACAAGGTTTGCACGGCCATCCCGGCTTCTTCGGCGATGGCCTTCATCGTGGTCGCGGTGTAACCGCGGGTGGTGAACAGTTCCCGCGCCGCACCCAGCATGCGAGTCCGGTTGGCCGAGGTCCGGGCCGCGCGCACTCCGGTGTTCTTCGACATGGAGCACATGCTACTTGACTAAAGCGCAACTCTAGTGAAACCTTTCGCTAGAGCATTGATCTAGTGAAAGGTAGTGTGATGAGCGGTACAGGGCGATTGCGGCTGCTGTTGATCACCGTGGTGGAGTTGGTGATCTTCCTGGACACGACGGTGTTGAACGTCGCGCTCCCGGAGATCGGCAGACACTTCCACCTGGGTGAAGCCGGGCTGGGCTGGGTGACGAATGCCTATCTGCTCGCGTTCGGCGGATTCATGCTGTTGGGCGGGCGCGCGGCGGACCTGTACGGACCGCGCCGCATGTTCGGCGTGGGGTTGGCGGTGTTCACCATCGCCTCCGCCGTGGCCGGATTCGCGGGCACGGCGTGGCTGCTGATCGCGGCGCGGGCCGTGCAGGGCATCGGTGCGGCCGTGGTGATTCCGGCGCAATTGGCGCTGCTGACCACGGCGTTCACCGATCCGGCCGCGCGCCGCCGGGCGTTCGGAGTGTGGAGCGCGATGGGCGCCGCGGGTGCGGCGATCGGCACCGCGGTGGGCGGTCCGCTGACCGACGGTTTCGGGTGGCCGTCGATCTTCCTGATCAATCTGCCCGTCGGGCTGCTCGCGCTGGCGTTGCTGCGCGCACTGCCCGCGGACTCCGCGAGCATCGCGACGGCGGGAAGACTCGATGTGCCCGGCGCGCTCACCGGAACCGGCGCGCTGCTGATCATCGGATACTCGATCGGGGCGTGGGGCGATCCGAACACCCGGACGCTCGCCACCGCCTTCCTCATCCTCGGTGCGGTCCTCTTCGCAGGCTTCCTGGTCACCGAGCTGCGCAGCCCGCACCCGCTGATGCCGTTGCGGCTGTTCGCGATTCGTCAGGTGAGCGGTTCGTCGGCTGTGAACGCGCTCGTCGGCGCGGCGCACGTGCCCGCCTTCGCCCTGCTCGCGCTCTATCTGCAGAACACTCAGGGCTACAGTCCGACGGCGTCGGGGCTGGCGGTACTGCCGGTGGCGGTGGTCAACATCGTCGTCTCCCGCACCTTCATCCCGTTCCTGCTCGCCAAGATCGGCCCCCGCGGTGTCCTGGCCGCCGGAATGGCGCTGCAGACAGCGGCATTGGCCTGGTTCGCCCGTTTGCCCGAACACACCTCCTACCTGATCGACGTGCTGCCAGGAGCGATCGTTTTCGGCATCGGGTTGCCTGCCGCGTTCGTGGGTGTCACTGTTCCGGCCGTCACGGCGGTCGACGAGGCGGATCGCGGTATCGCCGCGGGCGTCGTCAACACGGCGCAGCGGGTCGGCTCCGGCATCGGCGTCACGGCCGTGCTCCTGCTGGCGCAGACGGTGACCGAAAGGGCGGGCGGCTCCTCAGTCGACGGAATCCGAGCGGGCTTCGCCGCCGCGGCTGCTTTGGCACTGCTCGGCTGCCTTCTCACGGTCCTGGTACTACGCGTTCCGGCCGACGATCCGGATGCCGACGCCGGGCCACCCGCCGACGCCTTGGCCGAGGAGGCGAAGTGAGCTTCTTCCGGAGTGAGCACCCGACTGGCGCGGACCCTCGATTACGCGCCGAGCGCGGCGGCCAGGTGCGGCCAGGAATCGTGCAGGTCGGTCTCGAATTGCCCCCAGGTGTGCGAGCCCTCCGAGCGGTTGACGTGAATCGCCGGTAGTCCGAGCTGCTCGAGGCGATCGGCAAAGGCCGCCGTGCAGGAACTCGCGATCGCCTCGATCGGCGGGAAGGGCAGACCGCCCCGGTCGATCGGACCCGGAGTGCCGGAAGCGGCCGACAGGTAGATGGTCTTCCCGGCCAGAGCGGCCGCGTTGGCGAAAGCGTCGTGCGCCCGCCAGATCGCCTCACCCGGTGATCCCCACATATTGGCCGGGTTGCCTCCGCCCCGGATGACCTGCGCGGAGACCATCGCCGCACCCGCGGCGTCCGCGGCCCAGGGGCACCCGCTGTAGGCCGCCACCGCGCCGTACACCTCGGGCGCCTGGATCGCGAGGTCGATCGCGGAGGCGGCGCTCATCGACACCCCGGCGATCGCGTTGCGTCCGGTCGTCCCGAGTTCGGTGTCGAGCGTGGCGGGCAGCTCGCGCGTGAGATAGGTCTGCCAGCGATTGCGCCCGACCGCCGGGTCGTCGGCGAGCCAGTCGGTGTACATGCTGTAGGCACCGCCGACCGGCATCACGACGTTGACGCGTTTGTCGGCGAAGAACTCTCGCACATCGGTGTCGTCCCACCACGAGATCCCGTCGACCCCACCTCCGATCCCGGTGAGCAGATACAGCGTGGGGGCGGGACCACCGCCCGCCGCCCGGATCACCCGATTGGTGACCACCCGGTCCATGGACGGCGAGTAGACATCGATCTGCGAGACCGAGCCGCCGAGCGGAACCTCCCCGACCACACGCGCACGCGCGGGTTCGGCTCCGGCAGGAGGAACGGAAAGGGCGGACACCGCCACAGCGGTCGTCAGCGCGCTGACGAGCGCGCCCAAAAACTTAGAAGCACTCACTATTCCGTTGTACCCACCCCGCTGCGCCGTACGCCGCCCGCCGACGCGAATTCGGTTGCTGCGGGGGAATTCCGGGCGCCGCTCGACCTAGTCGAGCGCTACCGGCCCGGCTGCACCGGGCGGTATGCGGCGGCTAGTGCGACGGCGCCGATGGCGAGCATCAACCAACCCCCGGTGATCGGGAAATAGATGAGGGTCAAAGGGATTCCGATCGCGATCAGGCACCAGCCCACGTGGGCCGGGACGCGGCCGGTGGCGGTGAGCGCGTTGCGGGTGAGGGCGCCGATGGACAGCATCGCTATGCCGCACATCATGAACCACACGCTGGCGTCGCGGGCGAAGTAGCTGGGATCGGTGGTGTCGGACGCGGTCGCCAGGAATCCTCCGGCCGCGATGCCGGACCAGTCGTTGGGCTGGATGAACGCGTACACGAAATGGATTGCCGCCGTGGCGAAGATCAGGCGGGGGACCCAGGGGCCGAGCGCGGGCATCAGTTCTCCTTCCGGTTCGCCATCCGCAGCACCAAGGCGTAGATATCGGCGATGTCCCTGGCGGGCAGCGGAGGAACGACCTGTTGCGCGCCGACCTGTGCGAGGTAGAGCAAGCGCGCCAGAAGCCGGCTCTCGTCGTCGTTGTCGGCGATGTCGCGCAACAGGGACTCGAGATATTCGACCCGTCTCCGGTCCACGCGCTGCTGTATCCGATTGACCTGCGGGTCTTGCGTCGCCCAGGCGCGCATGGCGATTTCCACCGCGTTGTCCGCGTCCTGACCTGCGAGCACAAGTTCCGTCAGCCGGGCAAGCCGGTCGGCCGCGGGGATGTCGCGCTGCTCGGTTTCGGCGATGTAGCGACCGGTGTACTCGGTCTCGAAGTGGTCGAGCAGGTCCGCCCGGTAGCCGGACATGCCCCGGAAGTGGTGGTAGAACGACCCTTTCGTCAGACCGAGGTCGGCGCACAACCGCTCCACGGTGAGCGCCCGTGCCCCGTCCGCGGCCAGCACCGCGAACCCGGCGTCGAGCCAATCCCGCTTGCTCATCCGACCTCCTCGGTTTCGACCCAACATACCATACCGTATGGGATGTCCGCTTGTCGGTCAGGCCACTCGATGGCTCGGAGTGCTGCCGGCGTGACCGGCCTGGTCCCCGCCCGCTCGTCGTGGGAACCGCAGGACTCCGGCCGCCCACAGGGCGACGCCGATGTACAGCGCCTGTTCCGGGATGCGTGCCCACAGCGGTGTCGCGGGCGCGCCGTTGAACGGGACGTCGGAGACGGCCACGTAGATATTGGCGGGCAGCATCACCACGAACAGGGCGGCGAGTCCGAGCCCCGCGGGCCGGCGCGTCCTGGCGAGGAACAGGCCCACCGCGCCGAGCAGTTCCAGGACGCCGGTCAGGTAGATCATCGGTCCGGGGAACGGGACGAACGGCGGCACCATCGGGAGGAAATCCGCGTGGGTCGGCGCGGGGGACCCGGCGAACGCCTCGGGAAGGAAATGCGTTGTGCCGGTCATGATCAGCATTACGCCGAGGGCGTAGGCGCCGCAGGTGGGCCAGGCATCGAACCGGCGCGCGCCGAGCGCGCCTGCCGTGCGCAGCAGCAACAGGGTGGTCAGCAGAACGATGAGGGTTTCCATCATGCCTCCGTGGCGAGGGTCCGGTCGGGCGACGGGTTCGTGGCGAGTCGGATGAGCAGGTAGAGCAGGACGCCGATCGGCGCGAACAGGATGGTGAGCGCGAGCAGTGGGCTGATCAGCAGCGGTGAGCGGCCGCGCGCCCGGCTGTCCTGGAAGATCCAGCGCCCGAGGAACAGGTCGAAGGCCACGAAGTGGGCCCACGCCGCCGCTGCCCCGGACTCTTGGCCGAGCACTTCGCGCAGCCGGGACAGTTCCGGGTCCACGAGCGCCGCGGCGAACGAGCCGAGCTCGGGCGCGATCAGCGCGAGGTAGATGATCAGGGGCGGCAGGCAGATGAGCGGTGACGCGATGATCGCACCGGTCCGCCGCCACCGCGGCGCCAGGATCATCAGTGCCCAGAACGGCGCGGCGAACCAGAAGGTGAGGTCGAACAGCGATTCCGTCATCGGCTCGCCCCGACCGGGAATTCGTTCATGGCAATGTTTTTCGGGCGCATCGCCGCCGCTGTGGACACGGCTGCGCCGAGGGCGACAGCGGCGAAGGCCAGCACGGTCGCCGCATCGGGGTGGACCACCGACTGGCCGCGCAGCGCCTGCCAGGTCAGCACCGCGAGCAGCGCGGCGTAGGTCGCAGCGGCGATCACGACGAGTCGTCGCCTGGTGGCCGCCGACCGCAGGGCCGGAATCCGTCGCGACCCGTACTCGATGGCGAGCAGCAGCAGCGGAAGCACCTGCAACGCATGCATTCCGATGAAATGCGGAATGCGCAGATCGCCTCCGGCGGTACTCCAGCCCAGAACGGGCAGCCCGGGCCCGCCGTCGGGCAGCCCGACGGTGTGGGCGCCGCTGATCGCCCCGCCGTCGGCGCGCTGTTCGGGCGTTGCCCGCACCATCAGCATTCCGAGCGCGGCGCCCGCGAGCGACAGCACGGTGCCCGAGCGGATCGCGGCATTGCGGGCGGGGTCGGTGGCCGGGTCGACGAACAACGCGGCCGACGCGATCAAGGTGGCGACCCAGACCACCACGATCGAGGACCCCATGATCTCCCATAGCGCCGCGTTCAACGGCGTCGTGAAATTGAAGTGACTGGTCGTGCCCCGCACGATCTGGGTGGTGATGACGACCAGTTCGAGCGCCAAGCCGAGCGCCGCGACCGTGCCCGCCCACCAGGCGATTCGGCGCCAGCGAGTGAGCTGGGCGATCAGCCAGGCCCACGTGACGGCGTAGATCAGGACGGAGAGGGCGAACTTGGCGGATTTGGCCCAGATCGGCAACCCGGTCAGGGTGCGGTCGTCGACGATCATGCCGCCGATCGACCAGGCGACCAGCAGCGCCATCGCGACGGCGAGCAGCATCAGCGGGCGATGCCAGGACAGTGCGGGGAAGCGCGGGGGGAGGGCGGGCACGGTGCCGGACCTTTCGAAACTAGAAGTATCGATAGTTGTACTATCCATCCGAATTATGGATAGTCGTACTATCCACTGTCAAGATGCCGTCCGAGCCCGAGGAGTCCGATGCGGATCGCCGAACTCAGCCGCGCCAGCGGCGTCCCCGCCGCGACGATCAAGTACTACGTGCGGGAGGGATTACTGCCCTCCGGCGTGCGAACTCATCGCAACCAGGCCGAATACAGCGATGCCCACGTCAGCAGACTGCGGCTGATCCGGGCGCTGGTGGATATCGGCGGCGTGTCCATCGAAGCGGCCAAGGATCTGCTCGCCGCGCTCGACAGCGGCAGCCTGTCCGCGCGCGATTCGCTCGGTCATGTGCAGTATGCGCTGGGTGGGCGCAGGTCACCGGTGGGCGGCGAGCAGCGAGAGGCCGCCGCCGAGGACGTCGCGGCACTGCTGGACCGGCGCGGCTGGCGGATCCACGACGAAAGCCCGGCGCGTGGCACCCTCGTCGACGTCTGCGCCGCGCTGCGTCTGCTCGGCCACGAGGACGTGGTCGGCGCGATGGACGACTACGCGGCCGCCAGCGAAGCCATCGCGGCCACCGATATCGCCTTGGTCCGCACCGAGCCCGGCGTGGAACGAATGACCGAAACTGCCATCGTCGGAACGATTCTGGGCGATACCCTGCTCGCCGCGCTGCGCCGCTTGGCGCAGGAGCATCTCTCCAGCACGCTGTTGCCGCCGGAGGAGGCCGCGGATCGCCGCTCCGGCGAGGTTTAGACCGGCCCGCGCGCGGCATGTCGGAAACAGGACCAACCCGAGGCGAAAGGAGAGTCGCTCATGACCGATCAGCTGGATGGGACGCGGGTCCTGATCATCACCTCGAACACCGGGGTGGAGCGCGACGAACTGCTGGTGCCGCGCGACGAACTGCGTAAGCGTGGCGCCCGGGTCACCCATGCCGCGCCGAAGCGCGAAGAGGTGCAGACCTTCCGGCACGACACGGAGAAAGACGCGGTCGTGCAACCGGATACGTCACTGCACGAGGTCTCCGTGGACGACTTCGATGTGCTCGTGGTGCCCGGCGGCACGGTGAACGCGGACAAGTTGCGGGTCACCGACCGGGCGATCGAACTGGCCCGGGAATTCGCGGGCGCGGGCAAGCCGATCGCCGCGATCTGCCACGGCCCCTGGCTGCTGGTGAATGCCGAGCTGGTGTCGGGTAAGACGCTGACCTCGTACTACTCGCTTCGGGTCGACATCGACAATGCCGGCGGCGCGTGGGTCGACGAACCGGCGGTCCGCTCCACCGAGGACGGGTGGACACTGCTCACCTCGCGCAACCCTGGTGATCTTCCCGATTTCGTGCACGCCATCACGCGGGAAGTCGTGCCCGCCGCGCGCTGAGGCGGCCGCGCGGGAGGTGCTGATCAATTGCCCGGCAATGGTTTCAGTGGGTCGATCGCGATGCCGAGATCGCGCAGCCGGTTGTCGATGATCAGCCAGCACTCGGTGGTGAGGCGATCGACGAGGGCGGCCTCGGTGGTGTCGTGGTGCGCCAGCCACCACCGCACCGAGGCGTCGACCAATCCGAGCAGTGCGACCACCACGCGATCCGCGGCCAGCGGATCGGCCCCGAATTCCGGCAGGTAGCCGGCCGCGGCCGCGGAGATCTCGGCGGCGAAGGCGCTCCCGCCGACGCGCGGCTCGTTGCGGCCGCGCCGGTAGTCGCGTCCGACCAGGAAGCGATAGAGATTGGGATGCTCGGCGGCCCAGCGGACGTGCTGGGCCAAGGGCGCTCGAATGATGTCCCGCGGGGTGCCGTGCACGGCCAATTGCGCGCGGATCCGCTCGGTCAGATCGTGGTGCGCGTGCCGTGCCACCGCCAAGTCCAGCTCTTCCTTGCTGGCGAAGTGCCGGTAGACGTGGGTTCTGGCCAATCCGGCGCGGTCGGCGATCCGGCCGGTCAGCGCGTGCGGGCCGTCCTCCTCGATCGCCGCGATCGCGGCTTGCACGATGGCTCGGCGGCGCTCGTCGCGGCCGGGCCTCGTGCTGGTGGAGCGCCGCGCGGCGGCGGTGTCCACCCAGGGTTCTCGTGCCACGGCGCTCAGCGTATCGGTCCGGGGAATCCGGTGGTACACCTTGTACCCAGTGGGAAGTTGGTACACACTGTACCCGTAACTGTCGGTATCAGACTTTCGCGAGGAAACCCCGATGACGACCTACCGGTCCGCCTGGCTCGATGACGACCTGGACGCCCTGCGCGAGCTCGCCCGCTCGTTCTTCGCGAAGGAGTTGACGCCGAACGTCGACAAGTTCATCGAGCAGCACCACGTCGACCGTGATTTCTGGACCAAGGCGGGCGCGCTCGGCCTGCTGTGCGCGTCGATCCCGGAGGAGTACGGCGGTGGCGGCGGCACCTTCGCGCACGAGGCCGTGCTCATCGAGGAACAGGCCAAGGCGTTCGACACCTCGTGGGGCGCCACCCTGCACAGCGGCATCGTCGCGCACTACCTGCTGCAGTACGGCACCGAGGAGCAGAAGCAGCGGTGGCTGCCGAAGATGGCCAGCGGTGAGGTCGTCGGCGCGATCGCCATGACCGAGCCCGGCACCGGATCGGACCTGCAGAACGTCAAGACCAAGGCGATCCGCGACGGCGACGAGTACGTGGTGAACGGCTCGAAGACCTTCATCACCAACGGCAGCCAGGCCGATCTCATCATCGTCGTCGCCAAGACCGACACCAGCGCGGGCGCCAGCGGCATCTCGCTGATCCTGGTCGAAGCCGACCGGCCCGGCTTCCGGCGCGGCCGCGTGCTGGACAAGGTCGGCCAGAAGGGGCAGGACACTTCCGAGCTGTTCTTCGAGGACGTGCGGGTCCCGGTGGCGAACCTGCTCGGCACCCAGGAGGGTCAGGGTTTCATCCAGCTGATGCAGCAGCTTCCGCAGGAGCGGCTGATCATCGCCGTGGGATCGGTGGCCGCGATGGAGGCCGCGCTCGAGGTGACGCTGCGCTACACCAAGGAGCGCCACGCCTTCGGCAAGCCGGTGTTCGCGTTCCAGAACACCAAGTTCAAGCTCGCCGAGGTGGCTACCGAGGCCAGGGTGGCCCGGGTCTTCCTGGACGACTGCATCGTGCGGCATCTGCGCGGCGAGTTGGACATCCCGACCGTCGCCATGGCCAAGTGGTGGACCACCGACCGCGCCGCGTCCGTGGCCGACGAATGCCTGCAGCTGCACGGCGGATACGGCTACATGAGCGAATATCCGATCTCGCGGATGTGGACCGACAACCGGGTGCAGAAGATCTACGGCGGCACCAACGAGATCATGAAGGAGATCATCGCCCGAAGCCTCTGAGCGCCCGCGGCCGACGGTGTTGGCAAACCGCCAACACTCTGTCGGCCCGCGAATCCGAGGGCCTACGCTTCGGTGAGGTCCACCGAGGTGGCCGTGGCAGAGACAACGAGGTGCTGGCCACCTCCGGCGTGAAGGGACGATTGCGATGAGCGACGTCGAGACTCCTCCGTTCAAGGACATCGTCAACGGAGCCTTGGAATTCACCATCCCGATCGCGCACAAGATGGGTGTTCAGGCGGTGGAGGTGCGGCGCGGTTTCGCGGCGACCTCGGCGCCCGCCGAGGGCAACGGCAACCACTTCGGCGTGATGTACGCCGGCGTGCTGTTCACCGTGGCCGAGATCCTCGGTGGCGCGATCGCGGTGGCGACCTTCGACAACTCGGCGTTCTATCCGCTGGTGAAGGACCTGCGGATCTTCTTCCGTAAGCCGGCCAAGACCGACGTGCGGGCAGAGGCGACGCTGTCGGAGGAGGAGATCGCGCGCATCACCGCGGAGGCGTCGGCGAACGGCAAATCCGACTTCACCTTGCGGGCCGTGGTAACCGACGCCGCGGGCGTGGTCGTCGCGGAAACGGAGGGGCTCTACCAGCTGCGGGCGCACGGGAAGTAGTCCTAGTCGTTACCCGCGGCAATGGCTCCGGCCGCCGCCTGCCGTCAGCGTTGGTCGTCGGTGCGTGCCTCGCTCGGCGCAGCGGGGTCGAGATGATCTCGGCCCTGCTGGTCGGCGGCTGTCGTGCCTGGTCCGCGCTGGTTTCGCCGCGCCGGTGTGCGCCCGCCGCGGTGGTCGGCGATCTCGCGGCGGCGGGCGCCGAGGTTCGCTGCGAGGTCACGGATCGGTTCCGCGCCGGGCCGTCGTCGCGCCGGGCGAAGGGCGGCCGGTCCTTCGGTACGAAAGGTAACGAGCCGGTCGCTGGGCCGCGTTCGCCGGGCCTCGGGCCGGTGGTCCGTCTACTACCGCAAGTCGTTCACCTGGGAAAATGCGACTCGTTTCACTATCAAACAGTGATCTCGAACACATAACGGACGCATTACAGCCGTACGGTATGGCTCGATTTCCGCCGATCGACCTGGGGGAACGTCTGCGAGTCTCGACCAAGGGTCAAACCTATCCGCACGTTATTCGAACGTGATCTGCCGCGATATCTCCGCTAACGTCGGTCACGGCTCGGGGCAACACCGAGATCGAGCTCGAATCGCAGAACGCCGGAAACCCTGTCCCGCGGTTCGAGTGTCCACAACCTTTCCTGGGGACAGGGGCGCGGCGAACAATTGCCGAGCCGGTGGGCGCAGGCGGGAAATCTCATGTCGCATAACCGTAAATTCACCACTCGTGTTCTCGGCTTCACCGCGGCCATCGGCGCCTTCGTCGCCGTGCCGTTCGGTCTCACCACCGCCACCGCGTCGGCCCACAACTGGGACGCTGTCGCGCAGTGCGAGAGCAGTGGCAACTGGTCCACCGAAACCGGCAACGGCTTCTCGGGCGGCCTGCAGTTCACCCAGAGCACCTGGGAGGCCAACGGCGGCACCGGTAATCCCTCCAACGCCAGCCGCGAGGAGCAGATCCGCGTCGCCGAGAACGTGCTCGCGACCCAGGGTCCGGGCGCCTGGCCCGTGTGCGGCGCCTACCTCTGATGCGTAACCGGCGCCTACCGCATTTGTGCGGTAGGCGCCGGGCTATTTTACAGCTCCAATTCCGAACATCTGATGTCGGTGCTCAGGGCGATGAATTAGACAATTCGGAATCGAATTGATCGGACCGAATCGGGATTCACTGGATGACGATTCGGCGCGCTCTGTCGAGACCGAACCGCCACACCGGTCGCTGCCCGGTAACGGTGTTCAGGCGCGCCACAGTTGGTCGCCGGCTCGTGACAGCACGATGTTCGGCACCACCGCGTTGCGGGACAACCGGGTGATCGCCAGGACCATCTCGGCGACATCGCCGGGGGTGAGCATGGCGGACCGGTCGAGAACGTCGCGCTTCCAGGCGGTCATGTCGGTGTCGACGTAGCCGGGAGACACCGCGGTCGCACTGACGCCGTTCCCGGACTCCTCCAGGGAAACGGTCTCGCACAGCGAGATCAGCGCCGCTTTGGTGGCGCCGTAGGCGGCGAGGCCCGCCTCCCCGGCGACGCCGGTGATCGACGCGAGCGCGATGATCTTCGCGCCCCGCTCCCGGTCGGTGTCCGCGCTCTTGCGCAGCAGCGGAAGAGCCGCCTGGATCAGCGTGAGCGGCGCGCGGAAGTTCACGTCCAGCATGCGCTCGTAGGCCTTCGCGGCCAGATCCGCCACGTTCCCGGCCGTGCCGGTGCCCGCACTCAGCACCAGCGTGTTCATTCCGCCGAAGCGTTCCTCGTGTGCCTGCACCAAGGCGCGCACCTGGTCGAGGTCGTTCATCTGCGCGACCACCGGATGCACCTCGGCCCCTGTTTCGCCGCGCAGGCGGGCCGCGGTCTCCTCGAGCGTCTCGGCCGTGCGCGCGGCGAGGGTCAGGTGATAACCCTCGCCCGCCAGGCGGCGCGCCACCTCGGCGCCGATGCCGCGTGACCCGCCGGTGATCAGCGCGGTGCGGGCGCTCATCCGAGACGTTCGATGATCGTCGCGTTGGCCAGGCCACCCGCCTCGCACATCGTCTGCAGGCCGTACCGGCCGCCGGTCTGCTCCAGGTGGTTGACCAGCGTCGCCAGGATGCGGGTGCCGGAGGCGCCCAGCGGGTGGCCGAGGGCGATCGCGCCGCCGCGCGGATTCAGCCGGTCCGGATCGGCGTTCACCTCGTGCTGCCAGACCAGGGGCACCGGCGCGAACGCCTCGTTCACCTCGTAGGCGTCGATGTCGTCGATGCGCAGCCCCACCCGGTCCAGCGCCTTGCGGGTGGCGGGGATGACGGCCGTGAGCATGAGCAGCGGGTCGTCGCCCACCACCGCGAAGGAGTGGAATCGGGCGCGCGGACGCAAGCCGAGCTCGGCAGCGGCCGCTTCGCTCATGATCAGCGCGGCCGAGGCGCCATCGGTCAGCGGCGAAGAGTTACCCGGCGTGATCGACCACTCGATCTCGGGGAAACGCGCGGTGTACTGGTCGTCGACGAAGGCGGGCCGCAGCTTGGCGAGGCTCTCGCCGGTGGTGGCGGGCCGGATGGTCTCGTCCGCCGTCAGGGTGCCCGCGGAGAGCAGTTCGTTGTCGAAACCGCCGGCCGCCGCGGTCTGCGCGGCGAGGCGATGTGAGCGGGCGGCGAATTCGTCGAGCGCGGTGCGATCGAACTTCCACCGGGCGCTGATCACCTCGGCCGCGATGCCCTGCTGCACCAGGCCGTCCGGATACCGGTGCGCGAGCGGGCCGCGGTTGGCGTCCTTGCCCTGGCCATTGGAGAACATCGGCGCGCGGCTCATCGATTCGACGCCGCACGCGATCACGACGTCATAGGCGCCCGCGATGACGCCCTGCGCCGCGAAGTGCGCGGCCTGCTGGCTGGACCCGCACTGCCGGTCCACCGTGGTGGCGGGCACCGACTCCGGGAACCCCGCGGCCAGCGCGGCGGTCCTGCTGATGTTGAACGCCTGCTCACCGCTCTGCGTGACGCATCCGCCGATCACGTCGTCCACCACCGCGGGATCGAGGTCGTTGCGGGCGACGAGTTCGGCGAGCACGCCCGCCAGCAGGGTGGCCGGATGCACCTCCGACAGGCCACCGCCCGCCTTGCCCTTACCGGACGGTGTACGGACGACATCGACGATGACGGCGGACGTCATAGCCATCTCCGATCAGCTAAGTTAATTTCCATTCTCAATTAAGTTAACACGAATTCGCCCCTTCGGGCCCATTCCGCTGGCTAACTCACGCGGGGTAGGTGCGGATTTCGGTGGCTTTGACCGCGGCCCACAGTCGCGTGCCGGGCCGAAGGCGCAGTTCGGCGACGGTGGCCGGGGTGATGTCGGCGAGCACGGGCGGGGCGCCGTCGAGGCGGACCCGGATGGTGTGGGCGTGCTGCTCGATCGCGGCCACGGTGACCGGCCAGGTGTTGCGCGGGCTGCCCGACGGCGGCTGCGGGTGCAAACCGACCGCGGTCGGTGCGAAGGCGACGTGCACCGGCCCCGCGCCCGGCTCGGCGACGGTGAACGCCCCTTCGGCGGCGAGGTCGACGGCGGTGCCGCGCGCCGTCCCGCGATAGAGGTTGAGCCCGACCAGATCGGCGACGTAGTCGGAGCGCGGCTGTCGCGCGACCTCGGCGGGCGGCCCCTGCTGCACCACGGCGCCGTGCTCGACGATCACCAGGCGGTCGGCCAGGACCATCGCGTCCAGCGGATCGTGTGTGACGAGCACGGTGTGCCCGGGATAGTCGGCCAGATGGTGGGCCAGGTCCGACCGGACCCGAAGACGCGTGCTCGCGTCCAGCGCGGCCAGCGGTTCGTCGAGCAGCAGCAGCGCCGGGTCGGTGGCGAGCGCCCTGGCCAGCGCCACCCGCTGGGCCTGGCCGCCGGACAGGGCGCGCGGCTTGACGCCGGCCTGCGGCGCCAGGCCGACGCGCTCCAGCCAGTGCGCGGCGCGTTCGCGCGCCGCCGCCCGGCCCTGCCCGCGAGCGCGCAGTCCGAAGGCGACGTTCTCCAGCGCGCTGAGGTGGGCGAACAGCAGGTAGTCCTGGAAGACGACGCCGATCCGCCGACGCTCGGCGGGCACGAACACCTTCGGCGGCGCGTCCCAGGTCTCGCCGTCGAGCCGGATCGAGCCCGCGGTGAGCGGTGTCAGCCCGGCCAGTGCCCGCAACGCCGTGGTCTTGCCCGCGCCGTTGGGGCCGAGCAGGGCGACCACCTCACCCGGCGCGACGGTCACGCGGAGGTCGAGCCGGAACGACGCCCGGGTGATCCGCAGGTGCGCGTCCAGGGTCACGGCACACCCCGGATCCAGCGCTCGCGCAGCCCGACCAGCACCGCCACCGAGACCCCCAGCAGCACCAGGCTCAGCACGATCGCGTCGTCCGGATCGATCTCCAGCGCCAGATAGACGGCCAACGGCATCGTGGTGGTCCGGCCGGGGAAGTTGCCCGCGAAGGTGATGGTGGCGCCGAATTCGCCGAGCGCCCGCGCCCAGCACAGCACCGCGCCGGCGACGATGCCCGGCAGCACCGACGGCACCGTGACCCGCCGGAAGGTCAGCCAGCGCGACGCGCCGAGCGTCGCGGCCGCCTCCTCGAATCGCGGATCGGCCGCACGCAGCGCGCCCTCCACCGAGATCACCAGGAACGGCATCGCCACGAACGCTTCCGCGACCACGACTCCCGCGGTGGTGAAAGGCAGCGACACCCCGAACCATTCGTACAGATACCGGCCGACCAGCCCCCGCCTGCCGAGCACCAGCAGCAGGGCGACGCCGCCGACTACCGGCGGCAAGACCAGCGGCACGGTGACCAGCGCCCGGATCACCCCGCTGCCGGGCACCTCCCCGCGCGCCAGCAGCCAGGCCAGCGGAATCCCGAACACCAGGCAGATCGCCGTCGCCAGGCTCGCGCACAGCAGCGAAAGGCGCAGCGCCTGGCCGACTTCGGCGGCCGCCAGCCGCTCGGGCAGCGTCCGCCACGGTGCGCGCACCAGCAATCCCAGCAGCGGCACGAGCAGGAACGCCAGCGCGGCGACCGCGGGTAGCACCAGGACGAGCGGTCGTCGTCCCGCGGACGTCCGTCGCCGTGCCGAGCGGATCACGGGAGGTCGAATCCCGCCTCCGTGAACACCGCGCGGGCCTGCTCGGAGCGCGCGAACTCGACGAACGCGGCCGCCGCCGCGGCGTTCGGCGCGTGCGCAAGCGGTGCGACCGGATAGTCGTTGACCGCCTTGCCGGCCTCCGGGAAGGTGATGCCCTGCACTTGGTCGCCGCCCGCTTTCACGTCGGTGCGATAGACCAGAGCCGCGTCGACCTCGCCGAGTTTCACCTTGGTCAGGACCGCTTTCACGTCGGCCTCCCGGGTGTCCGGCCGCGGATCGACGCCCGCCGCCTGGAAGACGGTCTTCGCCGCCGCTCCGCACGGCACCTGCTCGGCGCACAGCGCGATCTTCGGTTCGGTCTTGCCGAAGTCGGCCAGGCCGGAAATACCGGCGGGGTTGCCCCTCGGCACCGCGATCTCCAGCCGGTTGCGCACGAAGGTGGCAGGCTCGGCGGAGACCTCACCCTTGTCCACGAGCTGCCGCATGTTCTTCGGCGCGGCCGAGGCGAAGACGTCCGCGGGGGCGCCCTGGACGATCTGTTCGGCGAGCGCGGAACTGGCTCCGAAGCTGTAGACCACCCGCACCCCCGGGTGCGCGGCCTCGAATCGTTTGCCGAGCTCGGTGAACGTCTCGGTCAGCGAGGCCGCGGCGAACACGGTCACGGTGCCGCCGATCCCGTTCGACTGTGTGGGCGCGGGATCGGCGGAGCCGCATCCGGTCAACGCGACAGCGGTGACTCCGGCGACGGCCACCACGCTCAGCGATCGAATCATCTCTGGTCAACTCTCCGGTATCTCGACTACGACATGGGTCGATTTGACCGACGCCACCGCGACGCTGCCCACCTCGAGCCCCAGCTCGTCGACCGACTCCCGGCTCAGCAGCGACACCAGGCGGAACGGCCCCGCCTGCATCTCCACTTGGGCCATCACGGTGTCCTTCACCACGCGAGTGACGATGCCGCGCAGGCGATTGCGCGCCGAGGCCGCCACGGTGACGCCGGGCTCCGGCGCGTCGGCGCCTGCGCGGAGGAACTCGGCGAGTTCCCGGCCGCTGATGCCCTTGCGCCCGCTGTCGAGCTGGAGGGCGGTCAGCTTGCCCTGATCGATCCAGCGCCGCACGGTGTCGTCACTGACCCCGAGCAGCGCGGCGGCCTCGCTGATCCGCAAATTCGACATGAGGAGCAGTTTATTTCCGCATCTGCGGAACGCAAGCGCGCCCCACCGAGAGTGATCCAGCTGTCCACCGCGGCTTGCGCGCGGTGCGCGCTAGGCCACGGTCAAGCGCAGCATCGAACTCGCCCCGCGCTGGAACTCGAAATCGACGCCGGCGATGTCCGATCGGACCCCTTCGCCACGCACAGCATCCCGGAGGCGCTCGAGGAGGTCGTCCAGGCGCCCGCCCGCATGATCGACGAGCGGGAATACCCGAACCTCACTACGGCTCACGCGCGCCAGCTCGCGCAGCGCCGCGAGGTGGAAATCGAAATCCAGCCGGTCGGCGTAGGTGAACAGCAGATGCGAGCTCAGCACCAGATCGAACGAGCGATCGGGGAAGTCGAGCCCGGGGAGCGCACCGTAGCGGTAGCGCCGCGGGTTGGCGCGGAAATCTTCGGCGAACCGGTGCGCCGCGGTCTGTCGCAGCTGCCGATGGCCGTCGGGATCGCCGTAAAAGTCCCATACGTAGCGGTCGGCGGCGGCTGTCGTGTGAGCCGCGTTGCGGTCGAGTTCGGCGGCCGCGAGCGCGGTCAGCTCCGGTGCGGGCAGGCGGTAGACCGGATCGACCGCTATCACCCGCGCGCCGAGCTCGGCCGTCTCCGCCGCGAAACTCGCGGCGCCACCGGGGCAGTCGAGAATGTCGCCACGCAGGTCCTCGTCATCGAGCGCGAACATGGCACGGTATTCCCGCAGCGATCGACCGGTCAACAGGTAGCCGCTCGCGTCCACCGCATCGTGCTCGTCTGCCATGCGACGGACGGTAGCCAGGACCTGCTCACGGTGCGAGTGAGTTTCCGCCCGGGGCTCGGCCGGAGCGGGCCGGATACAGGCGCTGAATCGTCAGCGCGGCCGCCAGCAGCCGGGAGTCGTGCGGATCGGTGGGGTCGACGCCGGTGAGTTCGGCGACGCGGCGCAGGCGATAGCTGAAGGTGTTCGGGTGCACGTGGATCTCGGCGGCCGCGGCCTTGCGATCGGAACCGTGCCGCAGATGCGCGTCGAGCGCCTCGAGCAGATGCGGGCTGTCCAGGATCGGGGCGATGCGCTCGGCCAGCCGCGCGCGGGCGGTGCCCGGTCTGGTGAGCTGGTACTCCAGCAGCAGGTCGTCGAGCTGGTAGACGCCCGCGGGCCGGCCGAGCAGTCGCGCGAGGTCGGCGAGGTCGGTGGCCTCTTCGGCGGTGTGCGGGATGGCGTCTCTCGGCACGGACGGATATTCGGCCAGGTAGACCGGAACTCCGAAGTGCTCGGTCAGTTCCGTGGCCAGCCGGGCGTAACGGGTGTCGTCCAGCTCGGCGTCGGATGCGCTGGGCAGCAACGCGATTCCGGTCCAGCCGTCGAAGGTCGCCAATGCCGTCGTGCCGGCCAGGGCGTCCAGCGCGCGGTGCAGGATGCGGATGCGGCGGCGCCCGACGAGGGTCGCGACGGTACCGGGCTGGTCGTCGTGCCGGATGTGGATCGCGAGCACCGTGTAGTGCTCGGCCAGGGCGGTGTCCGCCCGCGCCGCCAGCTCGGAGGTTGGCAGCCCGTGCAGCAGCGCCGAGCACAGTGCGCGGCGCGCCTCCCGTTCGGCGTTGTAGATGGATTGCTCGACGTCGGAGTAGGTCTCCACGACGGTGATGTTGATCTGCATCAGCAGATCGAGCAGGCGGCTGCCGAGCTCGACGAGATCGTCGAGTTCCTCACGGGAGGCCAGCGCGGCCGCCTCCTGCAGCACCGATTGCGCGGAACCGTGGATCGCCTCGATCAGCACGGGCAGCGGAAATCGGTCCTCGGCGTGCCGCTCGGCCACCGGGGCGACGAACGTCGCCACCTCGGCCTTGGTGAAGCTGCGCTGTTCGCCGATCGCTTGCAGCACCGCGCGCCCGCACGCGTAGATCGCGGGCAGCACCTCGGCCGTGAAATGCCCCTCCGGCAGGTCGGCGGCCGGTGGGGTGGTGCCGAGGCCCGCGGCGAGCATGCGCTCGGCGATCTGCGGCCAGCGGGTGAGCAACCGGGTGACGAGCGGGACGTCACCGGCCACCGGGGACAACACGACGGACATGGGCCGATTGTTTCCGACCACAGAACCCGCGGCAAGGTCGCGGGCGCCGTCCCGTGAAATTTGGCTCGCACAACAATATTCCGGCTGGAATGTTCTCCTCCGGGTGCAGTGACATCGCCGCGGCGCGCGTCCTACATTCGGAAAGCGGCTCACCGATATGGCCCGGATCACATCTCTGCTTCGAATGTGGCGTGGGAAACATTATTCGGCGGTGCTCGATTCACCGCCGGGCCGCGTTCGTTCGGCGCGAATGGGAGTGAACTGGATGTTGGCAATGACGCACAACGCTCGGCGGTCGATTCTCGGGGCGGTGTTGATCGCGGGCGTGACAATGGCGGCCGCACTCGGCGGCGGAGTGGCGCACGCGCAAGAAGAGATCGAACCGACGCAGCAGGCGCTCGCGGACTACATCAGCGCCGGACTGACGCCCGCGCCGGACGGCAGGCAGCCGCGCGCGATCGTGGACACCGGCAGCTCGTCGGGCTGGGCGACCAGCGCCGCTTCCGAGGCGTCCGGTGAGGGGCCGGAGATGTCGGCGTACCTGGCCGCGTTCGCCTACGGCCTGACCCATCCCGACTCCGCGCCACCCGGCGCCAACCGCTGGAACTGCACTCCCACCGCCGAACACCCGCGGCCGGTGGTGCTGCTGCACGGCACCTGGCTGAACGCCTACGACACCTTCTCCTCCTTGTCGCCGCGCCTGTCGCGCGCCGGATTCTGCGTGTTCGCCTTCAACTTCGGGCGATCCGGCCTGCTGCAAGGCGGCGGGCTGGGCCCGGTCCTGCCCGGGCGCTACGGCGTCGGCCGGATGGAGGATTCCGCGACACAATTGCGCGACTTCATCGATCGGGTGCTGGCCGCGACCGGGGCCGAGGCCGTCGACATCGTCGGGCATTCCCAGGGCGGCACGGTCGCCAACCATTACCTGAAATTCGAGGGCGGCCAAGGCAAAGTGGGCAGGCTGGTGAGTTTGGGCGCCACCCACCACGGCACCTCGCTGATGGGCATCGCGACGCTCGGCCGGATCATCAACAACCTGGGCGTCGATATTCTGGGTTTCTACGAGCCGCTGGTCGGAATCGCGAATATCCAGCAGGCGGCGGGCTCGCCGTTCTACGCCAGCTTGAACGCCCAGGGCGACACCGTGCCCGGCGTCGCCTACACCTCGATCGGTTCCCGGCACGACGAGGTCACCAACCCTTATCAATGGACGTTCCTGCAAGCGGGCCCGGACGCGACGGTGGACAACGTCACACTGCAAGAAGGGTGCGAGCAGGATATGTCCGATCACCTGACGATGATGTATTCCCCGCGGGCGGCATCGATCGTGCTGCACGCGCTCGATCCGGTCGCGCATCCGTCGCTGGAATGCACCTTCAATCCGTGGATGATCGGCGGCAACGGCAGCTTGTGATCCGCGCTGTCACTGCATCGGGGCGAGAATTCGCGAGCGTCTGATTGGCACCCGAGACAATTCTTTTCCCGCCACGACATTGGTTGGGTGGATTACGGGCACCACGCCGTCACCGCAGCGGTGGTGCTCGTGATCACGGCGGTGCCGTCGAAAGGGAGAACCGGATGAGTGTGGAACTCGAGTGGGACGGCGGCCCGGTGCCGCCCGACCCGGCGGCGTTCTCGCATCGGCCGATGGTGCCGGAAGACGATCCGTTCTACGCCCCGCCGCCCGCGATCGGGCGCTTGCGTCCCGGCGCGATCGTCCGCACGCGCAAGGTGGAGATCGGATTCTTCGGGCTTGTGACGCAACGTATTCCGGCCTGGCAGCTGCTCTATCGCACCTGTGATCTGCACGGCGTGCCGGAGGTCGCGGTCACCACCGTGCTGCTGCCGTGGGGCGCGGACCCCGCCGAGCCGCGCCCGCTGGTCTCGTTCCAGTGCGCGATCGACGCGGTGGCGTCGAAATGTTCTCCCTCGTACTCGCTACGGCGTGGGGCGCGAGCGGCGGGATCGATACCCCAGCTCGAACTACCGCTGATCGCCAGCGCCCTCACACGGGGCTGGGCGGTGTCGGTGCCGGATCACGGGGGAACCGCGGGCCGGTTCGGCGTGGCCAGGGAGCCCGGGTATCGCGCGCTGGACGCGGTTCGCGCCGCCTTGGCCTTCGTCCCGCTCGGGCTGGAACCCGCCACACCCGTTGCGCTATGGGGATATTCGGGCGGGGGATTGGCCACCGCGTGGGCCGCGGAGGTGGCCGCGGAGTACGCGCCCGAGCTGAACATCGTCGGCGCGGTCGCCGGGTCGCCGGTGGGTGACCCGGCGGCCGCCTTCGTCCGGCTCAACGGGACCCTCTTCGCGGGGTTCACGGCCGCCTTCACCGCCGGGCTACGCCGTGGCTACCCGGAACTGGACCGCGTACTGCGCGCCCACCTGGACGCGCGGTATCTCGGCTGGCTGGCCGAGACCGAGACCACGGCGACGTTTCCCCTGCTGTATCGCTTCGCCCGGCGCGATATCGGCAAGCACTGCGGAGCGGGGCTCACCGCCATGATCGCCCAGGACGGATTGCAGCGGATCCTCGAAGACATCCACCCCGGTCGCCGGGCGCCCGCGATGCCGATGCTCGTATTGCAAGGCGTGTACGACGAGGTGATCGCGGTCGCCGACGTGGACGGTCACGTCGCGCGCTACGTCGAGGCCGGCGCGCACGTGCGCTACCTGCGCGATCGGCTCAGCACCCATCTGCTGCTGCAATTCCTCGCGCTGCCGGTCATGGTCGACTGGCTCGCGGGGCGCTTCGCGGGCCGCGAACTGCCCGCGGCCGGTACCCGGACCAGCTGGTCGCTCGCCCTCGCCGGTCCAGCGCTGAGCGGGCACCTGCGTTTCGCGGCTTTGCTCGTGCGCATGTGGCTCGGGCGCCCGATCCGCGCTCCGCGCCCGCCCGCGCTGCCGCGCCCCCTGTCGGTCCTTTCCGCCGCGCTGCGCAATCCGTTGTCCTGACCTGCGCGCTCACCGCCGGGGCAGCTGATCCCGCACCCTCGCGCGGGCGCCCGGAAGTTCGTGTGTCCCGTCACGAACCTGTCCGTTTTGCTCTAGCGTGAGCACGGTTGGTGCCGAGAGGGGTCGTGGATGCGTAGCGGGATGCTGAGTGTGGCGCAATTGCGGGACCGGGTCGACACGGGTGAGATCGATACGGTGCTGGTCGCCATGACCGACATGCAGGGCCGTCTGCAAGGGAAACGCTGCGCGGCACGATATTTCCTGGACGAGGTGGTCGAGCACGCCACCGAGGCGTGCGGATACCTGCTGGCGGTGGACGTGGACATGGCGACCGTCGACGGATACGCTCTGTCCTCCTGGGCGACCGGGTACGGAGACCTCGTGCTGCGGCCGGATCTGCGCACGTTGCGGACCGTGCCGTGGTGGCCGGGCACGGCGCTGGTGCTGTGCGACGTCGAGCACGTGGTGCCGCAGCGGCGGGCGGTGCCGGTCTCGCCGCGGCAGGTGCTGCGCAAACAGCTCGACCGGCTGGCCGAGCGCGGTCTGCGCGCGTTCGTGGGGACCGAACTCGAGTTCCTGGTGTTCGACGACAGCTACGAGGCGGCCTGGAACGCCGGATATCGGGGGCTGACCCCGGCCAACCAGTACAACGTCGACTACTCGATGCTCGGCACCGGGCGGATCGAGCCGTTGCTGCGCCGCATCCGCAAGGAGATGGACGGCGCGGGGATGTACGTCGAGTCGGCCAAAGGCGAGTGCAACCCCGGTCAGCACGAGATCGCGTTCCGGTACGACGAAGCCCTGATCACCTGCGACAACCACAGCATCTACAAGACCGGCGCGAAGGAGATCGCGGCCCAGGAGGGGCGCAGTCTCACGTTCATGGCGAAATACAATGAGCGCGAAGGCAATTCGTGCCACATCCACCTGAGTTTGCGTAGCGACGCGGGCGAGCCGGTGTTCGCGGGTGAGGGAGCGGACGGCATGTCGGCGCTCATGCGGCACTTCATCGCGGGCCAGCTGGACTGCCTGCGCGAGTTCACCTATCTACTGGCGCCGAACATCAACTCCTACAAGCGATTCGTCGCGGGCAGCTTCGCGCCGACCGCGATCGCCTGGGGCCGGGACAACCGGACCTGTGCCATCCGCGTGGTCGGTGAGGATCATTCGCTGCGCTTCGAGAACCGAGTGCCCGGTGGTGACGTGAACCCTTACCTCGCCGTAGCCGCGCTGATCGCGGCGGGGCTGCACGGGATCGATCGGGCGCTGCCGCTGGAGCCGGAATTCCACGGCGACGCCTACCGCTCCGAGCGTCCTCGGGTGCCGCATACGCTGCGGGAAGCGGCCCAGCTGTTCGCGGGCAGCACGGTGGCCCGCGCGGCCTTCGGTGATGATGTAGTGGAGCACTACCGCAACGCGGCGCGGGTCGAGCTGGACGCCTACGACGCCGTGGTCACCGACTGGGAGCGTATCCGTGGTTTCGAACGACTCTGAGGTCGCGGGAGCCCGTCCCGTGATCGGCCTGCCCACCTATGTGGAGCAGACCCGCTTCAACGCCTGGGACCTGCCGTGCGCGGTCCTGCCGCACGGCTACGTCGACATGGTGGCGGCCGCGGGCGGCATCCCGGTGTTGCTGCCGCCCGCGGGCGTCGCGCGTCCCGAGCTGGTGCGGCGGCTCGACGGGCTGGTGCTGACCGGCGGCGCGGACATCGATCCCGCGCGTTACGGCGGCCCTTCGGCCGGGGTACCCGGCTACACCAGGCCGGACCGCGACGAATCGGAATTCGGTCTGTTCGAGCTGGCCAGGGCGGCGGGCCTGCCGATCTTCGCGGTGTGCCGCGGACTTCAGCTGGCGAACGTGGCCCTCGGCGGGACGTTGATCCCGCATCTGCCCGACGTCGTCGGGCACGAGGAGCACTCCGGCGTCGAGGGCGGATTCAGCGCCACCCGGGTGCTGACGATCGCGGGCAGCCGGGTCGCGCGACTGGCCGGTCCGGAGGTGAAGGTGCACTGCCACCATCACCAGGCCATCGATCGGCTCGCCGAGATCCTGACCGCCACCGCGTACGCCGCCGACGGCACCATCGAGGCCGCGGAGTCGGTCGACGGTTCGTTCCTGGTCGGTGTGCAATGGCATCCGGAGGCCGACGCCGCCGATCGCCGGCTGATCGCGGCACTGGTCGAGGCGGCGGACACCTATCGAAGGGAGCGGAACTCGTGACGACAGCGCAGGTGGTCAACCCGGCGACCGAACAGGTGGTCACGACCGTCGAGCTCGTCGGAGCAGCGGAGACCGACGCGGCCATCGCCCGCGCGCAGCGTGCCTACCACGAGTGGCGCGAGGTGGCGCCGGGTGATCGGGCCCGGTTGCTGCGCCGGTTCGCCGATGCGGTCGACGCGGATCTGGAGCACCTCGCCCGGCTCGAGGTCGCCAACGCCGGGCACACCATCGGCAACGCGCGGTGGGAGGCGGGCAACGTCCGCGACGTCCTGCATTACGCGGCCGGCATGCCCGAGCGGCTGCTGGGCAACCAGATCCCGGTCGCGGGCGGGGTCGACATCACCTTCCACGAACCGCTCGGCGTGGTCGGGGTGATCGTGCCGTGGAACTTCCCGATGCCGATCGCGGCGTGGGGCTTCGCACCGGCGCTCGCCGCGGGCAACACGGTGGTGCTCAAGCCCGCCGAGGTCACGCCCCTGACCGCTCTGCGGCTCGGAGAGCTCGCCCTCGCGGCGGGCCTGCCCGAGGGCGTGTTCCAGGTATTGCCCGGCAAGGGTTCGGTGGTGGGGCAGCGCTTCGTCACCCACCCGGGAGTGCGCAAGGTGGTGTTCACCGGTTCCACCGAGGTGGGCACGCAGATCATGGCGGGCTGCGCGCGCCAGGTGAAGCGGGTGACGCTGGAACTGGGCGGCAAGAGCGCGAACATCGTGTTCGCCGACGCCGACCTGGAGCAGGCTGCGGCCACCGCGCCCTACGGCGTCTTCGACAACGCCGGGCAGGACTGCTGTGCCCGCTCGCGGATCTTGGTGCAGCGCAGCGTATTCGATCGGTTCCTCGAACTGCTCGAGCCCGCGGTGCACGGCGTGCGAGTCGGTGACCCGTCCGACGAATCCACCGAGATGGGTCCGCTCATCTCCGCCGCGCACCGGGAGCGCGTCGCCGAGTTCGTGCAGCCGTCGACGAAAGTGGCGTTCACCGGCAGCGCGCCCGATGGACCGGGCTTCTGGTACCCGCCGACGGTGGTGCTGCCCGACGCCCCCACCGAGCGGGTCCTCACCGAGGAGGTGTTCGGTCCGGTGGTCGCGGTGCTGCCGTTCGACGACGAGGCCGACGCGCTGCGCATCGCCAACGACACGAATTACGGTCTGTCCGGCTCGATCTGGACCAGGGACGTCGGCCGGGCGCTGCGCGTGGCCCGCGGCGTGGAGGCGGGCAACCTGTCGGTGAACTCGCATTCCTCGGTGCGGTATTGGACGCCGTTCGGCGGTTTCAAGCAGTCCGGGCTGGGGCGTGAACTCGGACCGGACGCCGCGCTCGCCTTCACCGAGACCAAGAACGTCTTCCTCGCCACCCAGTGACACCACCACATCCGACAGGAGATACGTTGCAGCGCTTACAGGATCGGGTCGCCGTGGTCACCGGCGGCGGGAGCGGAATCGGCCTGGCCACGGTCCGTCGTTTCGCGGCGGAGGGGGCCAAGGTGGTGGTCGCGGACATCGACGCCGGGACCGGCGAGGCGGCCGCCAAGGAGGTCGGCGGGCGCTACGTGCAGGTGGACGTCACCGACGAAGCCCAGGTGGAGGCGCTGTTCCAGACCGCGGTCGACACTTGGGGCGGGTTGGACATCGCGTTCAACAACGCGGGCATCTCACCGCCGGAGGATGATTCGATCCTGACCACCGGCATCGATGCCTGGCGGCGTGTGCAGGAGGTCAATTTGACCTCGGTGTACCTGTGCAGCAAGTACGCCATCGGGCACATGCTCGAGCGCGGCAAGGGCTCGGTGATCAACACCGCCTCGTTCGTCGCGGTGATGGGGGCGGCGACCTCGCAGATCTCCTACACCGCCTCCAAGGGCGGCGTCCTGGCGATGAGCCGGGAACTCGGAGTGCAATTCGCCCGCAACGGCATCCGGGTGAACGCGTTGTGCCCCGGCCCGGTGAACACGCCGCTGCTGCGGGAACTGTTCGCCAAGGACCCGGAACGCGCCGCACGGCGCTTGGTGCACGTTCCGCTCGGCCGCTTCGCCGAACCGGAGGAGATCGCCGCCGCCGTCGCGTTCCTCGCCAGCGACGATTCCTCGTTCATCACCGCGTCGCAGTTCCTGGTCGACGGTGGCATCGCGGGCGCGTACGTGACGCCGCTGTAGACAGGGCCTATTTCGGCGCTCCCGGCCAACCGCCGCTCTCGACGCACACCATGATTCCGGACCGCGGCCCGGTATCACCAGGCTCGGGCGGGATCGGCCGAGGGGTTCGTCGCGCCACGAATCCCGGCAATACCTGGCTGGATTCGCTCGCGGCGGCGGTAGTCGTCGCCGAATAGTGTGACCGGCTTCACAATTGGCGAGTAGTCGCAGGTCAGGTCGGACGTATCCGCGCGTCCCCGGGCCGGGGACTGTTTGCTGGGCGGGAATTCCGGGTACCGGTCTGTTTCGTGCCACACCTGCGGTTGTCGGGATCGCCAGGTGGATCGAATCGAGGTCCGGGACGGGCTGGAGAGGACGTGCACGTGACCGACCGGACTTCGGAGAGTTTCCCGCTGCGGCGTTCCGTGGCGGCCTCCGCCATGGGCAACGCGACCGAATGGTTCGACTACGGCGTCTACGCCGCCACCGCGACGTATCTCACCGACGCCTTCTTCCCCGGGGAACTGGGCACGCTCGGCACCATGCTCGGCTTCGCCATCTCGTTCGTCCTGCGGCCGCTCGGCGGCATGGTGTGGGGACCGCTCGGTGACCGCGTCGGCCGTAAAGCCGTGCTGGCCACCACGATTCTGCTGATGGCCGCCGCGACCGGCGCCATCGGCCTGCTGCCCACCCACGCGTCGGTCGGTGTCCTCGCCCCGATCCTGCTCATCCTGTTGCGCGTGGTGCAGGGCTTCTCCACCGGGGGCGAATACGGCGGAGCCGCGACGTATCTGGCCGAGTGCGCCACCGACCGCAAGCGCGGTTTCCTCGGCAGCTTCCTGGAATTCGGCACGCTCGCGGGCTTCGTCGGCGGCTCCGCGACCGTGCTGGCCTGCCAGCTCGCGCTCGGTTCGGACACCATGCACGACTGGGGTTGGCGCATCCCGTTCCTGATCGCCATCCCGCTCGGCCTGACCGGCTGGTACCTGCGCGCCAGGCTGGAGGAGAGCCCGGTGTTCACCGAAGTCGCCGAGCACAAGCGTCCGCCCGGCGGCCTGCGCGAGGTGCTGACCACCTACCGGCGCGAGACCCTCACGCTGGCCGGACTGGTGGTCGCGCTCAACGTGGTGAACTACACGCTGCTGACCTACCAGCCCACCTATCTGCAGAACACCATCGGTATGGGTGAGTCGGCAACCACCGCGATGATGCTGGTCGGTCAGCTGGTGATGATGCTGGTGCTGCCGTTCTTCGGCCGGCTGTCCGACAGTGTCGGCCGCCGCCCGATGTGGTTGTTCTCGCTGATCGGCCTCACCGTGCTCGCCGTGCCGATGTACTGGCTGATGGGCCAGGGCACGGCGTGGGCCATCTTCGGCTTCGTCGTGCTCGGACTGCTGTACGTGCCGCAGCTGTCCACCATCAGCTCCACGTTCCCCGCCATCTTCCCGACCCATGTCCGCTACGCGGGCTTCGCGCTGGCCTACAACGTCTCCACCGCGGTCTTCGGCGGCACCGCCCCGCTGATCAACGAGGCCGTCATCGAGGCAACCGGCTGGGCCCTGTTCCCCGCCTTCTACATGGTCGGCGCGTCGCTGATCGGCCTGGTCGCTTGGAACTACCTGCGCGAAACCGCCGGGACCTCACTGCGCGGCACCGAGGTCCCCGACGCGGGCGACCCCACCCCCGAACCGGACCTTCCCGCCCAGCCCGCGTTCTGAACCGGAAGCGTCAGTCGGTGGCGGACCAGATGGTCACCGAGGCGGTGTAGGCGTCGACGGCGGTGTTGAGGGAGATCCCGGTGATGAAGGCGGTGCGGCCTGCCGCGGTTCTGACGCAGTAGGCGCTGTTCTCGGCGACCGGCAGGGTTTCGGCGCCTTGGGTGGCGATGAGGTCGGAGCACTGTTGCCGGGTCGGCTCGGCTGGGGTGGTCCACAGGGCGACGGTGGGCTTGGTCGTGAAGAAGCCGCCGCCGAGTCCGTAAAGGGTCGCCTCGGAGAATCCGCCGGAGGACTTGCGGTCGTAGCTGACCCAAGTGCTGGCGCCACTGTTGCTGGACAGCACGCGGGGTGGGACGGAGTCGAGGTCGAGGTAGGTCAGGTTGATCGTGCCGGACCAGCGGACGTCGTTCGTCGAAGCGGTTGCCGATGTGGTCGGGGTCGCCGATCTGGATGACGAGGGCGCATGGTCGGTCGCGGCGACCGTGGGGGGCGTCTGCTGAGTCGAGGGCGAGCTTTTGTCGGCGGAGTCCTCGTCGGTCCACGCGTCGAAGGTCTTCTCCACCGCCAGTACCAGCAACCCGACAATGAGCGGGATAAGGAGTGTCGTGCGAAGTACGGCTGCGTGGCGGCGGATCCAACTCTCCCGCTGTGGGGCATCTTCCTGCCGCGGCTGTTCCGGCTCCCGCTCGTCCTCGGTGGGCTCGTTGTCCCCCATGAAGAAATCTGCCTCCTGTGGCTGTTCGATTCCGAACGCCTGACCGCCCGACGTTCAGGCGAGTGGACAGTGCCGCCGATCATGTTCGTGCGCCGATTTTCAAATGTCAATCGCGGCAACGCCTTCGGTGTGCGCACACGCGGATATGCGCGCGAGCCGCCGTGACCGGCCGCGCAGGGTGCCCGGCGGACCCGTTCACTTCATCGGACGCCGCCCGCCAGGTCGGCGAGGCGCTCGTACATCAGGGCCAGATCGCGTTGATAGCCGAGGTTGGAGGGCGCCGATCGGACCAGATGGTCGGCGATGGCCAGGCCCCGGCGAAAGTGCTGGGCAGCGGCAGTGCGATCGCCGGTGTCGCGGGCAAGGCCGCCCTGTTTGTCGTAGCAGGAGAGGAGGTCGTGGTGATAGCCGAGGTTGCCGGGATCCGCGACCGCCAGTTCCTCGGCGATGTCGGCCGAGCGGTGGTACCAGTCGTGCGCCGCGTAGTTGTCCCCGCGCGAACGCGCCAGCGTGCCGAGGCGGTCGTAGGTGATGGAGAGGTCGCGGCGGTAGGAGAGGTTCGAAGGCTCGGCCTCCACCAGCGCGAGATCGATGTCCAGAGCGTTGTGGTAGGCGCGCTCGGCTCCGGCGAAATCGTTTCGCGCACGGGCGGTGTCGCCCAGCTTGTGGTAGCAGAACGAGAGATCCCTGCTGAAGGAACGGTTGTCCGGCGCGGCCTCCACCAGACTCGTGGCGATCGCCGTGGCGTGCTCGAACAGCCTTGTCGCCTCGTCGGAGTCGCCCTGGGCGATTGCTACTTTGCCGAGGGCGTTGTAGGCCAAGAGCAGGTCGCGTCGATACCGCAGGTTCCCGGGATCGGCGGCGGTGAGTTCCTCCGACAGCACCAAGGCGCGACGGCAGTGCGTCGCCGCCGCATCGTGGTCGCCCTGATCGATCGCCAGCGAACCGAGTGCGTCGTGGACGATCAGCAGGTCGCGGCGGTACTGAAGGTTGCCGGGATCGGCGGCGGCCAGCTCCTCGGTGCAGTCCAGCGCACGTCGATAGAGCCGGGCCGCTTCGTCGAAGTCGCGCCACTCCCTGGCGATGTCGCCGAGCACATTGCAGGTGAGTACGAGGTCGCGACGGTACCGAGCATCGGTGGGGTGGGCGGCGAGGAGTTCCTCCGTGATGGCCAGGGCGCGGTGGTAGTGCCGGATCGCGTCGTGCGGGTCGCCGTGCGCGCGGATCACTCCGGCCAGACGGTCCACGCTGACCGAGAGGTCCCGCCGGAACCCCGGATTCGACGGTTCGGCCGAGACGAGCGCTTCGGTCAGCTCGACCGAACGCCGATACAGCCGGATGGCCTCCGCCAGATCGCCACCGCCTCGGGCCAGTTCGGCGAGTTTGTCGTAGCAGATCGACAGATCGCGACGGTACTGCAGGTTGTCCGGATCGGCATCGACCAGATCTCGGGTCACGGCGAGCGCGAGCTGGTGCAGCCGCGCCGCCTCGTCGACGTCCCCGGTGTCCCACGCGAGACTGCCCATCTTGTTGTAGGACACCGAAAGGTCCCGTCGATAGAGCGGATTGCCGGGCTCCGCGGCGGCGAGTTCCTCGGTGAGCAGGAGCGTGACTCGATAATGACGCGCGGCTTTGTCGGTCTCGCCCGTGGCATGAGCGAGGTCGCCTACCTTCTCGTTGACGACAGCGAGATCGCGGCGATACGAACGGTTCGCGGGCTCGGCCGCCGCGAGTTCCTCGACCAGGGCCAAGGCGCAGTGGTGCAGCCGGGTGGCCGCATCGACGTCTCCGGCTGTTCGTTCGAGATCGGCCAGTTTGCCGTAGGACACCGAAACATCACGGCGGTAGGCCGGGTTGTCCGGTTGCGCGGTGGCGATGCGTTCGCCGATCGCGACCGAGCGACGGTACAGGCGTCTGGCTTCGGCGGGCCCGCTCGCAACCGGGGAGGGCTCCCCGTCGGGCAACGATTCTTCGGTGGCTCGGCCGTCGAACCCGTCATCGAGGCCGAAGAGAAAAGCGTGGCGGTACAGTCCGCCCGCCGTCACCGCATCTCCCTCGGCGCGAGTGAGATCGGCTATCGCGATGTAGGACAGCGATAGTTCGCGTATGTTCTCCGCTTCGAGCCGGGAAGCCGCGGGTACCGCGCACAGGAGGAAACGGGCGATCGTGCCGAGAAGCGCGCCGGGCTCCGGAGGTTCCGAGCTGTTCGAGGGATTCGCCACGTATTCGACCATTCGGCGGTGATGTGCGGCGAGATAGTTCTCGGCAGTGGACCTGACGTGTTCGTCGTCCGCGCAGAGCCGGACGAGGGTTGCGAAACATCGCTCACGCTGCCGGGGCGAGGCGCTGTGCACGCTGTCGGCCAGCAATCGCACGCCCTCGTCGTCCTCCGCGCGCAGCGCCTGACCTACGAGCGAGTCACCGAGAGGGTTGAGATACCGGTCACCCGGACAGTGGGTATGCAGCCACTGGGCGACCGCCGTTCGGCCCGCGGCCGTGTCCGGTCCATTCCCGAGGACCACCGCCATCAGCCGGTCCGCCTCGGCGGCGTCGTCCGCGCCGAGCAGGGTCGCCAGCGCGATGGCGCGGCGCAGGTCGGCTTCGGACACTCCGTCCGGACCGGTTTCGTGCCAATCGCGAAGCGGATCACTCGGCCCCGAGGCCGCGGGGGAATGCTCGGTCGGGGCCGGTCCGGCGCCTTCGGTGAGCGGATCTTCGAACATGCCATCCCCCAATGGTTTTTGTGAGCAAGCCGACTCCGACGCTAACAGCAGGCGCCGACAAGTGGCGGCCTGCAACGAGCGGGATCGCACCGTCGGCGTTGCGGCGCGGGATGGCCGATCGCCCGACAGGTCAAGCGGAGCCGGGTGACGGTTCGTCGTCCTCCGGCCAGCCGTCCTCGATGATCAGGCGCCCGTCCTTCAGAGTCGTCGTGTACTGGTCGGCGATCAGATCGGCCGGGTAGGTCGGCCAGTAGGAGATCGCGCCGGTGGGCTTGTCGATGACGCAGACCGAACCGCCGACGACGACTCGCGGGCTGTCCGGGTCGGCCTGTGGCGGGCGGGGAAAGGCGGCGACGGCGACGAAGCAGGTGTCGAATTCCCTTATCAGATAGGTGATTCCGCGTTCGGCGTAATCGCCGTTGGTGAGGTGGTGGCCGACGATCCGGTGTGCCTCGGTCAGGTCCACCGGTGTGGTCGCCTCGGTCGGGTAGGCGTGGATGTCCATGTGTCGTGGCAGCCGTGGAGTGGCCGCCCGCTCCTTCCGGGTCTCTGGATAGCACGGCGGCGGCTCGGTGCAAGCCGGTTTCCGGTCAGTCCAACCGGATGGTGGACAACATCTTGCGGGCCAAGGCCTCGGGATCGGGATCGTCGGCCAGTGACGAATTATGCAGTGCCCCTTCGCGCCACAGCGAAGCGAAGCCGTGCACCAGCGACCATGCGGCGAGTTGCGTCGCCCGCTGACGGTCGCGGCTGCGGCCCGGTTCGATATCCGAGACCCCGGAGCGCAGCGCCGCCGCGGAACGATCCCGCGCGGCCCGCAATGTCGCGTCCTGCGCGTGCAACAGGTGGTGCCGGAACATCACGTCGAAGTGTCCGGGGTGCTCGCGCGCGAAGCGAATGTACGCCACCGCGACTTCGCGGAAATCCGCGCCGGCCCGCGCGAGCTGTTCGGCCAGCAGGTCGAAGCCCTCGGTGGCCAGGGCGGTGAGCAGACCGGCTCGATCACCGAAGTGATGGGCGGGCGCGGCGTGCGAGACGCCCGCGTGCCGGGCCAGGTTGCGCAGCGAGAGCGCGTCGACGCCGTCGGCGGCGATCCGCTCGGCGGCGGCGGTGAGCAGCGCCGCGCGGAGGTCTCCGTGGTGGTAGCTGTCCTTCGCCATCTCTCGATGGTGGCCGATTATCTAGACATTGACAAGTTCATGCGCCCGGTTCTAATCTTTCCACTGTCAAGATTTGCTCTTCGCTGCACAGGAGATCCCGATGGCACCGCTGGTTGTCCTCGCCGCCGTCACCGCACTCGCTCGCCTCATCGGCTGGCTGACCGGCAACGACTGGCTCGATTCGTGGGCGCACTCGACCGCACTCGGCCTGGCCGCGATGCTCGTCCTCACCGCGAGCGCGCACTTCCTCCAGCCGCGCCGCGACGCGCTGATCGCCATGGTGCCGCCGCGGCTGCCGAACGCCCCCGCCCTGGTGACGCTGACCGGCGTACTGGAACTGGCGGGCGCCGTCGGTGTGTTGATCCCGGCTACCGCCGACCTGGCCGCGGCTTGCCTGATCGCGCTGCTGGTGGCGCTGTTCCCCGCGAACGTCCGCGCCGCTCGCGCCGGCTTGGGCATCAAGACCATGCCCCTGCCGCTGCGGGCGCTGGTTCAGGTCCTCTTCATCGCCGCCTGCGTGGTCGTCATCGTCGGCTGAGTACGGCAAAAGGCCCGCTCACCCACCGTGTTCCGGTGCGTGAGCGGGCCTTCGGCGCTGTTCAGCCGGTGCGCAGCGCCTTGGCGACGGTGCGGCGCATGAACGGCCGCGCCAGATCCTCGGGCAGGTTCGCCCAGGCGAGGAAGAACCGCGTCAGCGGGTCGAGCGCGATGTGGTGGCGGCCGCGTTCCAGCCCGCGCACCGCCGCCTCGGCGACCCGCTCGGGTGACATCGGCTCGATCGACCCGGTGATCGCCTTGGTCTCCACCGGCTTTCGCCGGTTCTCCATGGCCAGGCCCGGGGTGTCGGTGTCGGCGGGATAGATCACCGTGACGTCCACGCCTTTGGGCTCGACCTCGTAGCGCAGGCACAACGCCAGCTGCCGGACGCTCGCCTTGGTCGGCCCGTAGGCGGTGTATCCGGTGATCCCGAGAAACGCCGCCGTCGAGCTGACCAGCAGGATCTTCCCTCGGGACCGCTCCACCATGCCGGGCAGCACCCGCCGCACCGCGTGCACCGCGCCGAGATAGTTCGCCGACATCTGCGTCTCGAACTCGCCCGCGTCCACCTCGAGGAAGCGGCCGGGCAGGGCGAGACCCGCGCAGCAGGCGATGACCTCGCACGGCCCGTTGCGCTGTTCCAATTCCGTGACGGCCGAGCCGAGCTGATCCGGGTCCGTCACGTCCGCGGCGGCCCAGTCGGTACCCAGCCGTTTCGCGGTGTCCCGCAGCGGTAGCTTGCGGCGGGCGATGATCGAGACCTGCGCGCCACGCCGCGCGAAAGCCCCCGCCACCGCTGCTCCGATCCCTTCCGAGCCACCGGTGACGATGACGTGCTTTCCGACCCAGTCGCTGACCCGTGCCATCGCGGCGATCCTCAGGCCCGGCTCGCGGTGACGATGTCGGCGATCCGGTCCCGCCACAGCAGGTAGGTGCCGGAGGTGCCGTCGTCGGGCAGGTCGTCGAGCGAGGTCTCGATCAACGCGTCGGTTTCGGCCACCGTGGTCCCGCAGAAGACCTGCGCGGCCGCCTCGCTGTGCTCGTTGACGCTGTTGGTCTGCTGCCGGATGCGCGCGACCATGGCCGAACCCAGCGACAGCTGCGGCCGGAACTCACCGGCCGCGTCCCAGAGTTCCTCCATCGCAGCCTGTTCCACACCACCGGCGAAGGTGACGGCGATGCCGACGCCGCTCCACAGGTCAGTGTGGCGCTTCGGGTCGAACTCGTTGATCAACCGCACGACACCGGCCGGGTTGCCGCCGCCGATGAACCACAGCGCGCGCCCCATGCCCTGGTCGGCGATGCGCTTCAGGTTGTCGCGGTCGCCGAGCCAGCCGGGGTAGCGGGTCTCGACGTGCTTTTCCCGCACGTAGCGCTGCATCTGGAAGAACGCTTTGTAGAAGCCGTAGCCGTCGATGGCGAGCCAGCGGAACAGCGGGTGCTGCGGGAACAGCTTCTTCCACCGGAGCTTCGGGATCTTCGCCATGGCGAGGCCGACTCCGACGTACATGGTCAGGGCGTATTCGCTGGCCGGTCCGTCGATCAGGTCGGCAGCGCGACGGCCGGGCGAGAGCGAGTCCATGGCGGTGAGCCCGACCGCGGCGCCTTCGTAGGCGAACCCGCGGTACTTCGGCGGCACTTGGCGCAGCGCGGCGATCAGCTCGTCGTTGTCCGAGCTGCGGACCGCGGAGTCGATGCCGCCGACCAGGTGCATGGTCACCTGCTCGAGCTCGAGCGCGGTGTGCTGGTTGGGCTGCTCGAATCCGCTGAGCACCCGGCGGACACTGGCTGGACTGGGGACGAAGAGGGCCGCGCGCAGCGGACCCAACGGCGAGGGCATGAGGTTCTCCAATCGTCGGCAAGTGAAAGCGCCGAGCACGCGGTGCGGCTCGGCGCGATCGGTCATGAGCGGGCGGCCTCCGTCACCGGCTCGGGTTCGCGTGCGATGTCGGCGTCCAGGTCGTCGGCCACCACGGGCTGCTCCGGTGCGCTCGGTGTCGCGCCGCGGTGCTGCCACCATTCGGCGAGGCCGCGTGCCCACCAGTACACGCCCCGAGCGCCACAGACGATGACCAGCGCGATGAACAACCCGTAGGAGATGTGCAGCGCGGTGACCACGCCGTACATGATGCCGACCGAGGCGCCGAACATGATCTGCTGCTTCTTGCCCGACGGCGTGGTGCCCGGGTCGGTGACCATGTAGTTGGTGAACAGCACGAAGGCCAGACCGGTCATCATGCTCAGGCCGGCCAGGATCGAGACGTTCGGTTCGACGAGCCCGCGCACGATGGCCTGCAGCGCGAACGCGCCCACCCACGCCATGATCAGCGGCATCTTCAGCGTCAGCTTGGCGTTCAACAGGGTGCCCGTCATCAGCAGGCCGAGCACGATGAGCGCGTCCGCCGGTCCGGTGATGTACTCGGTGAAGTGGTACGGCGGCGCGACCGCGATCATCGGGAACACCAGGAAGCACACCACGACACCGAAGTTCGAGGGGTTCATGAAGTGGCGCATCTTGCCGTTGATCTTGGCGCGCAACACCCACTTCGTGCCGACCGCGACCACGATGCCGAAGATCACCGGCCACAGCTTGTCGTGCGCGAAGGTCAGGAAGTTGAACGCCAGACCGGTGATGTGCGCGGGCAGCAGGAACTCGAACAGCCCACGCGGCCCGCGGCCCAGGAACGCGGGCGGGCGCTTGTACGCCCAGGCCGCCAGCACTTCCAGCCCGATTTCGGTGGAATACGCGGTGGCCAGTGCGATGAACGGCCAGAGGAACGGCTGCTCGAAGCCGAGCAGCGGGAATCCGATCAGGTTGAAGACCGTGATCGAGATGGCGAAATTGCGCAGCGCGAGGTAGCGCGTGTCCTTCGTCGGCGCCGGCGTCTCCACCCATTCCTTGGCGAATTCGGTGCCCGACCGCTGCACCGCCGAGATGCGCTCCGCCGCGGTGAGGCTCGCTCCGTTGCCGTTACCCGTCGCGTCGGCTTTGCTCTGCGCGCCTGCGCTGTCGCCGGTGCCGCCGTGGGCGGCGCTGCCGTTGCCTTCGGCCGAGGTTTCGTGGTGCCCGTTCGCCGCGGCGGTCGCGTCGCCCGGGTCCTTGTTGTCGTTGTCGCTCATCGCTGCTTGACCTCCTGCGCGTCCGAGGCGAGGTTCACGGTGTGCCAGCCCGGCGCGAGCTGGAGGGTTTGTTCGTGCGGCGTGCCGTTGGTCTCCCGCCAGCGGAGCACGACGTTCAGCGGGGCGGCCGGATCGACGTCGCCGAGGCCGATGTGCACCTCGGTGGCGCGCTTGCCGGTGTGGCCGCTGCCGCCGTCGAGGTGGCTGGTGAGCAATCGGCCGTCCGGCGTGCGCACCTCGACCTGCGCGTCCACCGCGGGAACGCCCTGGGCCGGAAGACCTGCGATGGTCGTGGCCGCGTTGCCTTCCCAGGTCGGCTTGAACAACTTCAGGCCGAGGAACTGGCCGTTGTTCGCCTTGTTGTTGTGGTAGAAGGTCGGATCACCCCACTGGCGGGCGACGGCGAAGCTCAGCGCGCCGTTGCCGGAGGTGTCGCCGACGGCGATGCCACGCGAGGGGACCGGGGTGTCCATGCCGAGGGCGTGGGTGAGGTTGGCGAATTTGCCGTCGTCACCACGGCTGAAGAAGCCGACCGGATCGCTGCCCGCCAGGTCGGCGTCCTCGCCGATGATCGGCCAGGACCACGGGTACCTGGTCAGGTCGTCGTTCATGGTGCCGAGTTCCTGGATCTGCGGCCACCGGTTGGTGTCGCCCTTGATCATGCCGGTGGCCTGGACCACCTCGTTGCGGCCGTCGTTGTCGAAGTCGTCGATCTTGGCGTCCCAGCCCCAGGTCTCCCAGGCCAGTCCGACGTCCGTCGCGCGGTTCTTGAACGGTGCCACCCCCTCGGCCAGTTGACGTGCCGCGTCGGCGGTGTCCTCGGCGGTGTTGTAGAACGCGAAGTGGCCTTCCATCAGCGCGAAGCGCACGGCGATGTTGCTGACGAACAGGTCGGGCATGCCGTCGCCGTTCAGATCGCCGAAGTCCGCGGCCATGCCCTTGTCCGAATCATGGCCCATCACATACGACTTCGGCTCGGTGATGCCGCGTTCGCCCTCGGCGAAACCGAAGCGGATCTGGCCCGGCGTCGACCGGTTGACGAACAGGCGGTCGCGCCCGAAGTCGTTGGCCACGTACAGCTCCGGCAACTGGTCACCGTTCAGGTCGGACGCGGCGGCGGCCAGCGCCCATCCGGTGTCCATGCCGATCGGGAACGGGTTGGCCACCTCGCGGTAGTCGGCGGTCGGTTCGTCGCCGGACTTGGCGGAGGCGAGGGTGAAGATCCGGTCCTTGCCGCCGTTACGCGCGTTGGACAGCGAGTCGGTCATCCACAGCGCGAGCTGGCCCTCCTTGGAGAGCACGTCCATGTCGTTGAAGTACTGGCCCAAGTAGATGTCCGGCTTGCCGTCGCCGTCGAAATCGGAGACCGAGACCGCCGCGGTGATCCAGCGCTCCCCTTCGTAGTGCCCGTCCGCGGTGTTCGGGGAGGGGACGAGGTCGATCGGACGGAAGGCCTTGGCCTCCAGCCGGGTCGCGTTGGCGCGCTGCAGGTACAGGATCGGCGTGCGGCCGTAGTAGGACACCAGCGCGTCCAGCCGGCCGTCACCGTTGAAGTCGCCGGGGATGCAGCCCGACGGCACGGTGGACGAGTCGGCGGGCAACGGCTTCGGATCGAGCACGAACGGCTCGTAGCGGCCGGTGTTGCTGTCCGGCGTCGGAGTGATGAAGGCCGCGTCCGAGCGGGGGTCGACCACGCACAGGTCGTCGGCCAGCCGGTTGCCGTCGAAGTCGTTCATCGCGATCGCCGCGCCGACCGAGGAGATCCAGGCCGACAGGTGCTTGTACGGTTCGCGCAGCTCACGGATCTTGCGATCGGTCGGCAGGCCCTTGGGCAGCGCGATCGGCATCGCGGTGAAGTCGAACTTGCTCGCGATCGGCCCGCCCGCCTCGTCGTAGGTGGGCAGCAGCGTCGAACGCGCGGGAATGAACAGCGAACCCATCAGTGCCAGCGATACCGCGGGCACCACCGCTTTTCGGAGGAGGGATCGGTTGATGGGAATTTTCACGAGTGCTGCTCCTCATGGGCGAGTGTGAATTGCTGTCCCGCGGTGTCCGCGAGTCCGTCGAGCACCTCGCGCAGCGTGGCCAGCGCCTGGTCCATGTGCTGCTCGGTGTGCCTGCAGTTGATGAAGAACCGCAGCCTTGCCTCCCCGGCCGGGACGACCGGGTGGGTGATGGCGTTCACGCTGAAATCGCGCTGCAGCATGGCCAGCGCCGCCAGCACGGCGGGTTCGTCGGCGCCGGTCATGATCGGGATGATCGGCGAGTCCTCGGACATGCCGATGTCGAAGCCGTATTCCTTGGCCCGGCGGTGGAAGTACGCGCTGTTGTGCCGCAGCCGGGTCACGCGTTCGGGCTCGTCGCGCAGCACCTCGAGTCCGGCCAGCGCCGCCCCGATGGCCGACGGCGCGGGTGCGGCGGTGTACATGCTCAAACCGCCCGCGACGTACTTGAATCCGTCGACCAGCTCCCGGTTTCCGGCGAGATAGCCGCCGACGCTGCCGAGCGCCTTGGACAGGGTGCCCATCCAGACGTCGACGGCGTCACCGGGCAGGTCGAACAATTCCCGCACGCCGTGCCCGGTCGCCCCGAGCGTGCCGAACGAGTGCGCCTCATCGATCATGATCGAGCAGTCGTAGCGGCGGGCCACCTCGATGATCTCGGGCAGCCGGACCACGTCGCCGTCCATGCTGTAGAGCCCCTCGATGATCACCATGGCCCGGTCGAAACTGCGCCGCGACATCTTCAGGATGGTTTCCAGCGACTCGGGATCGTTGTGCCGGAAGGAGACCCGCTTGCAGCGCGACCACTCGGTGCCGGAGACCACGCTGTGGTGGATCAGCGCGTCGCAGACCGCGAGATCGCGCTTGCCGAGCAGGAATCCGACTGCGGCGGCATTGGTGAGGTAGCCGCTGGCGGTCACCAGCGCGGCTTCGGTGTCGTAGATGCGGGCGAGTTCGGCTTCCAGCTCGCGATAGATCGGCAGCTCGCCCGCCACGATGCGCACCGCGGCGGCGGAGGTGCCGTACTGATCGATCGCGTCCTTGGCGGCCTGCCGCACCCGCGGGTCGGCGGCCAGGTCCAGGTAGCCGAAGCTGCTGAAGTTCACCACGTCCCGGTCGGCCATCCTGGTCACCGCACCGCTGATGCCCTCGTGCGGCAAGTAGTACGGGTTGACCAGGCCGACCTGGTTGACCCAGGCGTCGAACCGGCCGAACCGCTGCCCGGCCTCCAGCACGCCGGGGTGGTCACGGAAGGAGGTGTGCGCGACCCCGCGTCGCGCCGTGGCGCCGTTGGCGGGGGCCGCGGTGGCGGTGGCGGAGCCGTTCGCGGCTCGCGCACCGTTTGTCTTCGCCGGGGCGGCGGTGGTCTCCCCGCCCGCGTGCCTGGCCAGCAGTGCGCGGGCCAGCTCCCTGGAGTTGTTGTCCGTCATTCGTCCTCGCTCCTCGCCGCGCGCTCTTCTTCCTGGGCAATCTGCTCGGCAATCCGCGCGCCGAGCCCGCGCAACGTCAGTCCGATCACGGCCAGCACCGACAGCTGGGTGCCGAGCACCTGCACCACGCGGGCGCCGAACTCCATGCCCATCAGCGAGTCCATGCCGAGTTCGGGTAGCGGGGTGTTCAGGTCCACCGTCTCGGCGTCGACGCCGAGCACCGCGGCGAGCTGTTCGGCGAGCAGGTAGGCCACCACCTCCCCGCGCTGCTCCAGACCCAGCTGGAGGATCTCCGCCCGCAGCGCACCCGCGCCCGACGCACCGCCGCCCGCGGCCGCCACCTGGTCGGCGAAGCGCGGTGTGCGGGTGGACGGGCGGTGCGCCAGCGCCCACTGGCTCCAGTCCACGTCGAACAGCACGATCTGCGGCAGATCCAGCCGCAGGCACTCGCCGAGCAGGTCGGTGGCCACGTCCATGTCCACCGAGCGGTAACCGGTCATCTCCGCGTACCGGCTGACCGCCTCGTAGTCGGCCATACCGCCGCCACCGCTCATGAAGCCCCAGTTCACCGCCAGCGCGGCGGCGCCGCGGGCGCGGCGGGCGGCGGCGATCATGTCCAGCACGGAATTGGCCGCAGCGTAACCGAATTGCGGCGAGATGCCGACGATGCTGCTCGCCGAGGAGAACAGCACGAACATGTCGAGTTCGATGTCGGCGGCCGTGACGGCGGTGTCCAGGTTGACCGCGCCTTCGACCTTGGGCCCGAAGATCTCCGCCAGCGATTCCGCGGTGATCTGCGGAACCTCGAGGTTGTTCACCACACCGGCCGCGTGGAACACCCCGCGCAGCGGACGCCCGCTGGTCTGGATGCGTTCGATCAGCGCGGCGACGGCGTCGTAGTCGGCCATGTCGAGGCGTTCCTCGACGACTTCCGCACCGGCGGCGACGAATTCGGCGATCGCGGCGCGGGCCGCGTCCGTGGTGGCGCCGCTGCGCCCGGCCAGCACCAGATGCCGGGCGCCGATCCGGACCAGCCAGCGTGCGGTGGCCAGGCCGAACGCGCCGAAGCCACCGGTGACCAGGTAGCTGGCCGCCGGGTCGATCGGCAGGCCGGGCCGCGCGGCCAGCACCGTCGGTTCCGGTTCGCGCAGGTCGAGCACGACTCGCCCGATCTGCTTGGACCGCACCACGGTTTCGAACGCCTCGGCGGTGGCATCGAGGGTGAACGCGGTGTAAGGGAGGTACTCGTAAGTGCCGTCGTTCAGGGCGTCCATCGCCCGCCGCGCCGCGCGGCGGACCAGTTCGGGGCGCACCGCCAGGGCGCGGTCCATATCCACGGCGAAGAACGACAGGTTCCGGTCGAACGGGCGCAGGTCGATCGCGCCGCCGCCGTAGATGTCGGCCTTGCCGATCTCGATGATCCGGCCGAATTCGGCGGCCGCCCGCAGGTTCTGCTGGAGGATCTCGCCGGGAGAGGAGTTGTAGACCACGTCGACGCCGCGCCCGCCGGTCAGCGTGAGCACGTCGTCGACGAAGCTGATCGAACGCGAGTTGACCACCTCGTGCGCGCCCGCGGCCGCGGCCACCGCGCGCCGCTCGTCCGAGCCCGCCGTGGCGATGACCCGCGCGCCGAGGCGCACCGCCACCTGGACCGCGGCCAGGCCCATGCCGCCCGCCGCGCCGTGCACCAGCACCGTCTCACCCGGTTGCAGGTGCGCGAGATCGCCGAAGGCGAATTCGGCGGTGAGGAAGGGCAGTACCGAGCTGGAGTGGCAGGGGTCGAGGACCGAGTCCGGGTAGTTCAGGGGCATGGTGGCGCCCTCGTCGGGCCGGAGGGTGACATGGCGGCGGACCAGATCCTTGGCGCACACCGACATCTCGTCGCCGACCGCGACCTCGGTCACGCCGGGACCCACCCGCTCGACCACGCCGAATCCGTCCATGCCCAGCTCGGTGCCGAAATACGTGCCCGCCAGCTCCTTTTCGGTGAGCACACCGAGCGCTTTGAGCGCGTCCTTGTAGTTCAGGCCCACCGCGTCCATCCGGATCTCGACCTCGCCGGGCCCTGGCGCCACGCGCTCGACCGCGCGCCATGCCAGGTCCGACAGCAACCGCGAGCGCGGAATCTCCAGACGGAACGAGGCTTCCGGATCGGTCAGCGGCGCGGCCTCGTCCCAGGCCGCCAGGTGCTCCCGCAGGGACTTGCGCAGGTGCAGCGCCCAGCACGCGCCCGCGCGCAGCGCGACCTCGTCGGCGCGTCCGTCGCCGAGCACCTGCTCGACGATGTCGGCGGCGCGCGTGGCCGGTTCGGTGTCGACCAGTCGCCACTGCACCGCGGGTTGCTCGTTGCGGAGGGTGCGCCTGGCGCCGGTGAGCGCGGCCTGCGCGGGATGCGCGAACGCGTCGATCGGCAGGCAGAACGCCTGCTCGGTGACCACCACCGCGCGCACCTCGGCGGCCGCGGCGTCGTCTTCCTCGCCGACCACCAACTCGCCGACCGCCTTGGCGACCAGCGCGAGGCCGTAGGCGTTGGGGACCGCGTCCAGCTCGGCGCCGGACACCACGACGAGGCGGCTGCGCGTCACGCCGGGCCGCTCGCGGGCGGCGCGCAGGGTCGCGAGGACGCGATCCGCGGCGTCTGCCTGCTCCGGCGCCAGAGTGAGCAGCTCCGACGCGGCACGGGCGCTGGCGATTTCCTTCGCGCGCTGGGAGACGGTGCTGCCCAGACTGACCACGAGCAGGAACTCCTCCCCGCCCGCTGGCTCGTCGGCGGTCGCCGGGTCGTCGACGATGGACCACACCGGCTCGTAGAACAGGCCGTCGAGCTGGTCGTGCAGATCCGGCTCGGCCGCCAGACTGGCGAACCGCACGCCCGAAAGCGCGAGTACGACAGCGCCTTCCGGGGTGGCGACCGTGATGTCGGCGCACAGCGGATCACCGTCCACCCGGCGGACCAGTACCACCGCCTGCTCCGGCAGCGGCCCGGTCCAGCGGACCCCGGCCACCGAGGACGGCACCACGACGCTCGCCCCGTGCGCGGTCTGGGCATACAGGGCGGCGAAGCACTGCAGCGCCGCGTCGACCGCCGCCGGGTGGGCCAGGTGCGGCAGGCTCGGCGCGCTGCCCGCCAGCGGCGCGAGATCGAGCCGGGCCAGCACGGAGTCGGCGCCGACGCGCGCCGCGGTGATCAGCCGGAAGCTGGGCCCGTAGGCCAGGCCGTGTGCGGCGAGGCCGTCGTAGAGCGTCGCCGCGGACACGTCCACCGCGTCCGCCGCGGGCGTCAGGTCGATCGTGCGCGCGTCCACGTCCGCCTCGATCAGCCTGCCGTGCGCGTTGACCGTCCAGGTGGTCGCGGTGGCGGCGCGCGAGCGCAGGGTGAACCGGTGGGTGGTCTCCTCGACGGTGAGGCGCAACACCGGCACGTCGTGCTGCGCGATCACCAGGGGCGCGACGAACTGGACCGACTCGAGTCCGAAGGTGGTGCGGCCGGTGCGGACGGCGACGGCGCTGAGCGCGGCGTCCAGATAGGCCGCGCCCGGCAGCACGACCGATCCGTCCACGACGTGATCGGGCAGCCACGGCAGCGCGGCCACCGACAGCTCGACCTCCCATTCCGGCGCGGACGCCGCCGTGCGCTGGCCGAGCATGACGTAACCGTCGGTCGCGCCGACGCGGTCGGCCTCGATCGCGGGGTCCTCGGTCCACAGCCTGCGGCGCTGCCATGGGTAGCGGGGCAGATCCAGGTGTGCGGCAGGCGTTTCCGGCACGCCGGGCGCGTGCGTGGTGTCGAGCCCGCCCACCTGGTACAGCTCGCCCACGGCGCGCAGCAGGTTCTCGCGGTCGTCGGTGTTGCGGGACAGGGTGCTGATCGCCGCGCCGTCGAGGCCGCGGCGCACGAACGCCTCCCTGATGTTGCCGCTGAGCACCGGGTGCGGTCCCACCTCCAGGAAGACGCGATGGCCCGCGTCGAGCAGGCTGTCCACGGCCGCGCCGAACCGCACCGGTTCGCGGACGTTGCGGCACCAGTATTCGGCGTCCCAGTCCGGCCCGGACAGTTCGCCGCCGGTGACGGTGGACCAGATCGGCACCCGCGCCGGATGCGGCGTGAGGCCGGCCAGCACCGTCGTGAGGTCGCCGAGAATGGGGTCCATCAGGTGGCTGTGATAGGGCACCTCGACGCGCAGCGCCTTGGCGAAAACGCCTTCCTCGGTCAGTTCGGCCCGGATGCGGTCCAACTCGGCGAGGTCGCCGGAAAGCGTCGCCGCCGAGTGGCTGTTGATCGCCGCGACGCAGACGCCCGCCACGCCCGCGAGGCGCTCGTGCAACTGCTCTTCCGCCAGGCCGACGGCCAGCATGCCGCCGGTACCCGCGGTGGTGGCCTGCAACCGGGCGCGGTGGTAGCTCACCAGCAGCGCGTCGCGCAGCGACAGCGAGCCCGAGGCGTAGGCGGAGGCCACCTCGCCGACGCTGTGGCCGACCACCGCGGCGGGATGGATGCCGAGTTCGGCGAGTTCGGCCAGGAGCGCGGCTTGGACCAGGAAATTCGCCGGCTGTGCGTAGGCGGTCCTGGTGATCCGCGACTCCTCTTCCGGGCGCAGGAGTTCCTCGACGATCGACCATCCCGCGATCTCGCGGAAGATCTCGTCGATCGAGCGCGCGGCCGCGGCGAAGTGCCCGTCGGCCTCGAGCAGGCCGCGGGCCATGCCCCACCACTGCGGACCCATGCCGCTGAATACGAACACCGGCTGGGTGGAACCGTCGGTGAGCGCGCGGGCCGGTGACTTGCCCGCTCCCGCGGCGAAATCGGCGAGCTTGGCACGCAGATCGTCGGCATCCCGGTATCCGAACGCGGCGCGGAGCGGATGGTGCGCGCGCTGGGTCCAGGCCGCTTCGGTCACCGCGTCCACCGGGGCGGTCTCGGTCAGGTCGTGCAGCTGGGTGGCCATGGTGCGCAGCGCGGTCTCGTTGCGGGCCGACAGCGGCAGCACGGTGATCGGCGTCCGCGCGGCGTCGGCGGGCACGGGAAGCTCGGGCGCGCGGGTGAGGATCGCGTGGGCGTTGGTGCCGCCGTAGCCGAAGCTGTTGACCGCCACCGCGGCCCGGCCGTCGTCGTTCGGCAGCGGTTCGGTCGCCAGCGGAATGCGCACCCGCAGTTCGTCGAACCGGATCTCCGGGTTCGGGTTGTCCAGTCGCAGTTGCGGGGCGATGACGCCGTGGTGCAGGGTGAGCGCGGCCTTGATGACGCCGGCGACGCCGGCGGCGGCCTCGGTGTGCCCGATGTTGTTCTTCACCGAACCGACCGGCAGCGGCTCGTCGCGGCCGTCGACCGCGCCGTACACCGCGCCGAGGGCGGCCAATTCGAGCGGGTCACCGACCGGTGTGCCGGTGCCGTGCGCCTCCACGAAACGGATGTCGTGCGCGTCGATGCCCGCCAGCCGGTGCACCCGCCGGGCCAGGGCCTCCTGCGCGACCGGGTTGGGCACCGGGATCGCCAGCGTGCGGCCGTCCTGGTTGACGCCGCTGCCGCGCACCACCGCGTAGATCCGGTCGCGGTCCCGGACCGCCGCGTCCAGCGTCTTCAGCACCACGGCGCCGGCGCCCTCGCCGCGCCCGTAGCCGTCGGCGGCCGCGTCGAAGGACTTGCACCGGCCGTCGACGGCCAGGAACCGGCCCTTGCACATGGAGATGAACGCCTCGGGCCGCAGCATCGCGTTGGCGCCGCCGACGATCGCCGATTCGCACTCGCCCGACTCCAGTGCGAGCACCGCCTGATGCAGCGCGACCAGGGAGGACGAGCAGGCGGTGTCGATCGTCATGGTGGGCCCGAGCAGGTCCAGCAGGAACGCGATGCGAGCCGACAGCAGCGTGTGCGACGAGCTGGTCGGGCTGTGGCTGTTGATCGAGGCGCGGGACATCGAACCGCTGCGCACCAGCGCGTTGTCGTTCATGAAGCCGCCGACGAACACGCCGACCTCACGTCCGCCGACCCGGCCCGCCATCCCGGCGTCGTCGAGCGCCTCCCAGGCGACTTCGAGCAGCAGCCGCTGTTGCGGATCCATGATCGACGCCTCGCGCTGGGAGATGCCGAAGAACTCGGCATCGAACTCCCACAGCGACTGGGTCAGGAAGCCACCGTGCCTGGTGTACATCCGGCCGGGCGCGTCCGGGTCGGGATCGTAGAACTTCGCGAGATTCCAGCGATCCGCGGGCACCTCCACGATCCCGTCGCCCTTGCGGACGACGAGGTCCCAGAAAGAGTCCGGCCCGTCGATGCCGCCCGGAAAACGGCAGCCGATACCGACAATTGCTACATTGGGCATGCAAAATCCCCTGGTGCTCAGGTATTCGTAAACCGCCGACGCGTTTTCCGTCGGCGTCTTCGAATCAGCGTGGAGACAACCGGAATCGCGACGCCGGTAAACCTGTTCGGCTGTGCGCGTCGGCCGGAGCGAAGTGGTTCCGCGGTAGGAGGTCTGTGTCCACCCATGGTAGGAGGACCGATTCGCGAAGGTCAATACGGAACTGTGCGGTCGGAGACCGAAAATTGTTGCGCGGGAAGTAATGCTGGACGCGTCATCATCGCAGTTCAGTGCCGGTATGACGGTATTATTCTGCTGTTATTACACGGTTATTTACCCCCGAATGCCGAGCAATTACACCGTTATTCCGGTGTTATTCCGTTCGTCCTGGCCCCGATCTGCCGGAAGCTGTTGAGTGCGCGCTCGATTCGTGGCTACGATGACTCGTGCGAATACGCACTGGGCGAAAGGCGATGGGCGTGGATCCGTACAACACCGGGCAGTTCCGTATCGAGGCGGAGGCCGAGCCCATCGAAAGCCTCGCCTGGTTGCTCGGGTTCACCGAGCAATACATCGCGGGCTGGAACAGCGGGGACGGCACGGCTGTCGCGAAATGCGTCACCGAGGACACGATCTGGCACGACCCCTCGCTGGACGCGCCCGCGCACGGGCGGGCGGGAGTGGAGAAATTCGTCGCCGACACGGTGCGCTCGTTCCCGGATGTGGCCTACACCAACCCGTTTCCGCCGGTGCTCGCCGCGGACGACCGGATCGCCCTGGTGCCGTGGCGGATGACCGGGACCCATCTCGGGCCCATCGACCCGCCCGGCTTCGGGCCGACCGGCAAGCGGATCGACCTGCTGGTCATCGACGCGTGGCAGTTCCGCTCGGGGCTGATCTGGCGTAGCCAGGCCACCTGGGACCTGACGGAGATGTTGCTGCAATTGGGTCTGATGCCGCCGCGCGGAAGCACCGCCGAGCGCGCGATGGCCCGCGCCCAGCGGCTGCGGTCCCGGCTGCCGTTCTGACCGGCACCCGGGGTTTTCAGTCGCCGAATCGATCGGCGAAGCGCTCCACCGCGAGCAGGACCGAGGCGCCGACGGTCTCCAGTTCGGCGCCCATGCCGACGAGCAGATTCACGATCGCGGGCACCAGCACTTCGAGCAGGCCGTCGTCACCGAGGTGTCCGGCCATCTCCAATTGGACGAAACCGAACAGGCCCATCCAGAGCTGCGCCGCGGCCGAACGGACGTCGGAGGTGTTGATCAGCCCGGCGTCCTGGGCGCGCTGCACCGCGCCGACCACGTGGTCGAAGGTCTCCGCGTAGTGCTCGAACTCCGAATCGTGCCCGGCCACCAGCACGTTGCCGCGGTTGATCTTCATGTCGATGCGCGTGCCGGTGCCGAACATCAGCCCGAACAGCTCCGGCCTGCGCTGGGCCTCGTCCCGGAACACCAGGCCGAGCACGAGCAGATCGGTGATCGGCTCCTCGCTCACCCCGGCCGCGTTCATGCGCTCGGCCAGTTGCGCGAAGCCGGCGGAACCCGCCGCCCGGATCAGGCCGGGCATTCCCCCGAAATTGGAGTACACGGCCATCGTGGAGACTCCGCACATGCGCGACACGCGGCGGACGGTGAGCGCGTGCAAACCCTCGGTGGACACCACCTCGACGGTCGCGTCGATCAGGCGATCGCGCAGCGCGGTGTTCATCGAGTCCGTCCCGGCAGGGCGCACGGCTAGTTCGGTTGTTCCGGCAGTCTGCTTGCTCATCGCTTCCGTTTCCCCGAACACGGTCAAGCCGTGACGCATAGGTCCGCTAGTGCGCTGTCTTCGGGAACGCGGTATCGCGGCGCGGCCGAGCGCCCTCCGGTCGCCGCCACCGCGAAGGCCGCCGGTCTCGCGGCCGTCGATCGTGGCCGGAGTGCTCGGCCCTGTCCTGGCAGTGCCAACGGAACGACGCCTGTTCCGATCGATGCACCATCGACTCGCTCGGTCCGGAAAGCTGATCGTGGTTCATCGCGCACAGATATCTCCGTTCTTGCCGCACGAACGGGCGGGCAGAGCATGAGGTGGGACCGCGTTCGCGGACTACGAAGAGTAAGCGCACCCAGCGCGGGGTGCGTGTCGGAAGTGAGTGTCGTCACTGAAACTCTATGTGATACAGCGTAACATCGACGCGCGATCCGCCAAATGTTTTGCGTCCTTTTCGAATTCGCCGTGCGACGAGGCGTTGTGAGATCGAACGACGGAGACGCCGAAGTTATGGGTGCGGTGACAATCGCTGTCCCCGCCTTCGGCGCGCACTGTCGCAAACTGGGCAAACGGGACATGGGCTCGGTGAACGAGTGCGCGTATCGCGTATCTGTCAAGATCGACCTCGAATGTGCGGAAGCGGCGACTTGCCGGTCCCGGGAGCGCTCCGGGAAGGTGGAATCACGGGCGAGGGGATGACGCGCCTCGGTAATCGGCTGCTGCCGTTTCTCGATCTGCGCGGTCACGAACACGCGGCAACGTTATCGTTCGCGGAGGACAGTTTCGTGGGTGGGAGGTCGGCCGATGTCGTCATCGATTTCGGGAATCATCGCGTGGCCGGTAATCGGCTTCGTCGCCGCCGTTCTGGCGGGCCGGTGGTTGCTGGTACGCGACACCCCCGTCGATAAACTGCTGAATCAGCTGTTCCTGTGGGGCTTGCTGAGTCTGCTGCTGTATCGCTGCACCATGACACCCGGCATCGCGAGCCTCGCTCATCAGCTCTCGCTCGGCTGCACGGTGATGGCATCGATGTGCCTGCAGGGGATCGTCCGCATCTGGGCCTTCGACGCGGACCCGGGTGCGGTGCGGCGCAGGCACCGCGTCTGCTGTGTGCTCGCGGCCGCGTCCACCGCCGCGATCCTGCTGGCGGGCACGTCGGCGCGGCAGGAAGGCAGACTCGTCGACCTGACGCTGGACGCAGAGGGATTGGTGGTGTGGACCGCCTTCGGCCTCCCGCTGCTGGTCAACGTCTCGCTGCTGGCCCGCATGTGCGTTCGCGAGCTGCGGACGGGCGGGATCGACCTGGCGGAAAAGCTGGTGTGCGGCCTGATGATCTGGGCGGCGACACTTTTCGGGGTGAACCTGGTGTTGTCGACGGTGCGTGCGATCACCGGATGGCAGCGCTGGGGCACGCATCTGATCAGGATCGAAGCAACGGTCACCATCTGCCTGGCGCTCGACGCGGCGGTGGTCGCCATTCCGCTGATCCGGTCGCTGCTGGCCACCGCGGAACTCGATCGGGCCGGACGAGTCTGCCGCAAGCTGCGCCCGCTGTGGCGGGATCTCACCACCGCGGTGCCCGAGATCGTGCTGCGGCCCGCGGCGGGCGAGCGGGCCGACCCGGGGACCCAGCTGCTGCGGATGACGGTGGAAATCCAGGACGCGCTGCTGCATCTCGGTCGCTACGCCCCCGTGGCGCCCGGCTCGCGGTGCCCGATGACCGACTACGCACACCAAGTGGCGTGCGCGGCGGTCGCGCGAAAGGCGGGGTCGGCACCGATCGGATCGAACTCGGCCCGGCTGCCGGTCCCGGCGGCGGATTTCGACGCCGAGCTGCGCCAACTGCTCGATCTCGCCCGGGTCTGGCCCGCGGCCCGCGCGTCGGCGGGCGAGCGGGCGCCGGTGGGCGTCGGCTAGAGCACCGCTTGGGTCTGGGTGACCTTCGCGACCAGCTTGTCCGCGTCGTCCCGGATCACCGTCTCGACCACGATGAACGAGCGCCCGGCATGCAGCGGCGCCGCCGAGGCGATGGCATGCCCCGAGCGGACCGCGCGCAGGAAATTGGTCTTCGACTCCACCGTGGTGGTGCCCTGCTTGCCTTCGGGCAGATTCAGGAACGCGCAGACCGCGCCGGTGGCGTCGGCGAGCGACATCAGCACCCCGCCGTGCAGCATGCCGCCGAGTGTGCACAGTGATTCGTCCCAGGCGAGGCGGCTGCGGACCAGTTCCGGTCCGTGCGCGAGGACTTCGACGCCGAGGCGTTCGGTGAACGGCATGGTTCGGTGGAACAGCGCGGTGCCCATCTCATCGATCATGGCCGCGATCCTGCCTGCCACGAGTCATCGAGTCGATTACCTGGCGGGTAATCGACGGCTGCCCGTCCTGTTGCGCGACCACCGGGAGGCGGCGGCCGGTTCAGCTCATCCGCGCCACCAGGGCGTCGGGTAGGTGGGGGAGGGCGACATCGATCAGGCGCCACGGCCATCCCGGCACGCAGGCCCGGCGGCGCTCTTTCTCGATGGCGGCGACCATCGCCGCCACACCCTTGTCCAGGGGCGCCACCATCCGCGCGTCACCCGCTTTGGCCGCCATGTCGGTGGCGATGAATCCCGGCAGCAGCGTGGTCACCGCGATCGGCGTGCCGGCCAACTCGGTGGCGAGTCCCTCGCCGAGCGCGGCGAGGCCCGCCTTGCTCGCGGAGTAGGCCGCCTTCTTGCCGGGGAGTCCGCGCACCGCGCTCATCGAGGAGACGAGGACGAGATGCCCGGCGTCGCGGGCGCGGAAGATCTCCAGTGCCGCTTCCGCCTGCGCGAGCGCGCTGACGAAGTTCGTCGTCGCCGTGGCGATGTTCGCGTCGGCCCGGCCGCTGCCGACGCGCGCTCCCTTGCCGATCCCGGCGTTGACGATCACGCGGTCCAGTCCGCCGAGTTCGTCCTGCAATTCGCCGAACACGAGCGGCACCGCCGCGTGATCGTCCACGTCGAGTGCGCGGATCGCGACGGTGACGCCCGGGTGGGCGCTCGCCAGTTCGTCGCGCAGCGCGGTGAGCGCGTCCAGCCTGCGGGCACACAGCGCGAGGTCGCGGCCCTTGGCGGCGAAGTTCCGCGCCATGGCGGCCCCGAGGCCCGCGCTCGCGCCGGTGATCAGAATCTTGCTCCTCGTCATGCGGCCGACCCTAGCTTCTGTTGAACGCCAGTCAATAGGCCGCCCGCCGGGCGCTGCCCGGTTCAGCCGCCGAACGATCCGCTCGGCGGCGGCGTCGGCAGCAATCGCCACGGACCGCAGTTCTCGGTCTTGAATCCGACGTCGGTCGGCTTGATCACCACCCGGACCGGGCTCAGTCGGGTGTAGTTGTTCGCGATGATGTTCTGCATATTCGTGTTGTCGCCCTCGACCTTCCACAGCCTGGCCCAATCGCAGGCGTAGGCGGGGTCGGGCGTGCCGGGCGCCTCCCAGACGCCGGGGAGGATGTCGACGCCGACCAAGTAGACGCCGTCGTGTGACATGGTGTTCGACGGTTCGGCCGCCGCCGTACCCGTGGCGAGCAGGGTTACCGCGGAGGATATGGCCCCAGCGAGCAGAAGCGTGCTTGCACGCATACCGGTTCTCCTTGACTTGTACTACCGCCGCGTTCACGGTCGTCCGTCCGTGGTCGCGGCCGACTCGGGAGATCCCCGCATCTCCGCGGCCAGAAATACCAGAACCGACCGAGTGGTGTGCCGAAAATCCGTGGATCCGGCGGTCGATGCCGACGGGCCGAGGGCGGCGCTCCGGCCGAGTCCCACTCCGCGCACCCGGATTTCGCGGACGGTCGGTCGAGGGATTTCTGGCGGCCCAGCTACTTGCTTTACTCCCGTTGTTGCCGCGCGCTGTGGTCGCCGGGGTACTCTTGCGCGACCACGCCTATCAGGAAGTTGATAACTTCCCGACGAATTCGGCGTGCCGATCGGCATGGCGCCGGTTCGGGTGCATTACGCTCTGCTATCTCTGCGCAAACTGCCGCGGCTGATCCGACAGCCGGGCGCTGGGCCTGCGGTAACACTTCGATAACGCTCCTTGATTTGCTGATACGCACGTTGCCAGAGTTAACCACTGGGTTTGGTGTTACAAGTGGGAAGGGAGGGGCGCCTCATCCCGGGGCGCCGACCGCACTATGAAGCCAAGCATCGTCAAAGCCGGTATCTGTACCGCCGTCACGGCTGCGGTGACGGTGACGTTGTCCGGATTGCTTCCGGTCAGCGCACATGCGGCGCCGTCGGCGCTGGACATGTCGAAAAAGCTCGCAGGCAAGACCGTGTTCCTCGACCCCGGACATCAGGGGTCCAACCACACGCAAGATTTGGCCAGACAGGTCAGCGATGGTCGCGGCGGCACCAAGGACTGCCAGACCACCGGTATGACCACGATGAACGGCGTTCCCGAGCACACCATCACCTGGAACGTCGCCCAGGTCGTCAAGACGTCGCTGGAGACGCTCGGCGCGCACGTGGTGCTGAGCCGTCAGGACGACATGAACTGGGGCGGCTGCGTCGACGACCGGGCCCGCGCGGCGAGCCAGTCCGGCGCCGACGTCGCCGTGAGCATTCACGCCGACAGCGCGCCCGCGCAGTATCGCGGGTTCCACCTGATCGTTCCGGAGCTGCCCATCCCGAATCCGATCATCGATCAGGCCCAGTCGGGAGCTGGTCTGGCCGCGTCGAAGTCGGTGCGCGACGCGTATCGCGAGGCGGGTTTCCCGCCCGCGAACTACGGCGGCGTGGTGGACGGCCTGCAAACCCGCAAGGACATCGCCGGGCCCGCGCTGACCACCGTTCCGGTCGTCTTCCTCGAGATGGGCAACGGCGCCAATCCCGAGGACGCGGCGCTGCTGGAAACACCCGATGGGCAGCTCAAGCACGCGATCGCGCTCACCACCGGCGTGGTCGGCCACCTGCTCGGCGCCCAGCCGGGTACGTCGTCGGATCAGCAGGCGGCGCAGTCCGTTCCGCAGGGTACGTCGTTCGACCGCCCCGCGGTGAATCCGGACGCTCCGCAGGGGCAGACGAACCCGGCGGCACCGCAGGCGCAGACCAGCCCGGGTACTCCACAAGCGCAGACGAACCCGGTGATCCCGCAGGCCCAGACGATTCCGGCGGTGCCGCAGAGCCCTGCGGCTCCCGCTGTGCCGCAGGCACAGGTCGCGCCGGGCACCTCGACGCCGAAGCCTGCGCCGGGTACGGCCACACCGCAGTCGCCGGGTACCTCGGCGGCGCCGAAATCGCCCGGCACCTCCGGTAACCAGTCACCGGGTACGCCGAACGCCCAGCAGTCACCCGGGACCGCGGGCGGTGACGCGTCGATCATGGAGTTGCTGATGCCGTTGGCGAAGATGCTCGGCCTGGACGACAACGCCATCGCCACGGAGTTGATCAACCTCGGCTACAGCCTGGCGGGCATGCTGCTGGGGCCCTCGAAATAGTCCGCACACCGAACCCGCCGGACGCCATCCCCGTCGGCGCGAGGGTGGCGTCCGGCTTTTTCCGCGGGCCGCGCGGCGCACTAGGGTGAACGGAATGGCTGACCGGATTCCTGTTGTGCTGGTCGCGGGGTTTCTCGGTTCCGGGAAGACCACGCTGCTCAATCACTTGCTCCGGGACAACCGGGGGACGCGGATCGGCGTGGTGGTCAATGATTTCGGGGCGATCAACATCGATTCGATGCTGGTCGCCGGGCAGGTCGACGCCATGGTCTCGCTCGGCAACGGCTGTGTGTGCTGCGCGGTCGACGTCACCGAGCTGGACGAACTGTTCACCCGGCTGACCCAGCCGCGCGCCGGGATCGACGTGATCGTGGTCGAGGCCAGCGGCCTGGCCGAGCCGCGCAACCTCATCCGGATGGTGGTCGGCAGCGACAACCCGCGACTGCGCTACGGCGGCCTGGTCGAAGTGGTCGACGCCGAGCAGTTCCCGCGCAGCAGCGCCCGTCATCCCGAGCTGCGCACCCATCTGCGGCTGGCCGACCTGGTGGTGGTGAACAAGGCCGATCGGGTTCCGTCCGAGCAGCTCGCCCGGCTGCGTGCGGACCTGGCGGAACTCGTCGGTCCGGTTCCGGTGTACGCGACCACGTACGGCCGGATCGATCCCGGGCTGCTGTTCGACGAGCCGTCGCGGGAGCGCCCGCTGGTGGCCGAGCAGCTGAGCTTCGACGAACTCCTCGCCGAGCACGACCACGATGACCACGCCGGGCACCGCCATCTGCACGACGATTACACCAGCGTCTCCTTCGCCAGCGGCCGAGCACTGGACCCGCGCAAGCTGATCGGTTTCCTGGAGGACCCGCCGCCGGGACTGTTCCGGGCCAAGGGCTTCGCCGCCTTCGGGGTGGCGGAGGAACGCAGAAAGTTCGTTCTGCACGTGGTCGGCCGCCACATCGTCTTCGAGCCGGGCAACTGGTCGCGGGGCGAAGCACGGGGCGCGCGGCTGGTGCTCATCGGGGCGGGCCTGCACACCGATGCGGCGCTGGCCCGGCTGCGCGACACGGTGCACGACGGCGCCGATCCGCTCGACCCGCAGAGCATGCTCGGCGTGTGGCGCTATACACCGCACTGAGCCACACCAGATTGGCGCGTTCGGTAGCGACCTGTCGCGTTCGGTGCTGGTGACAGAGCGGTCTTTTCATGAGACTGAATGCGGTGTCCGCCGGTCCGCGGGCGCCGGGAGCGAACTGCCGCGAACGGCGCCGCTCGGCAGCCGATCCGTGACCGACCGAATCGTTCTGCGACCGATGGGAGTTTCCCGTGTCAGATTCCATGGAGAGCGCCACCGCGTACGTCATCGAGGCGCTGGAGGCCAAAGGCACCGCCACCCGCGACGACTTCGACGTACCCGCGATCGTCGCCGAGACGCACGCCCTCACCAACAGCTGGGATTTTCGTGCGATCGAGGACGCGACGTTCTGGTCGATCGCCGCGCGTTTCCTCAGGCCGTGAACGTGCGCTCGACCCGCTCGGCGCGGTGTGCGGAGGTGGCCGGCGACCACCGCCGCGCGGCTCGGCGCATCGAACCCGGGTCGGAGTAGCCGAGGATCTCGGCCTGACGCGACGGACTCAGCGGCCCGGCGGCGCTGGCGGCGACCAGCCGGGCGCTGCGAGCCCGATCCAGTTCCGCGCGCCAGGTGGTACCCGCCTCCCGTAACCGGCGCTGGAGCGTGCGCGGGCTGGTGGCCAGCCTGCGCGCCACCCGCTCCAGGGACGCGTCACCGTCGTTCAGGCAGTCCGCCAGGGCCGCCGCGACGCGCTCCGGCCAGGCGTCGGCCAGCGGCGGCGGTGGCGGAAGGGCGGCGGCCAAGGGCCGGAGTATGCCGGCCAGCACCGGATCACTGGTGGTCAGCGGCAAATCCATGTCCGAGGCGCGGAAGGTCATGGCGTCCACCGGCGCGTCGAACTCGATCGCGGTGGTGCCGAACACCCCGATGAAGGCTTCGACCTTGGCGGGCGCGCGCTGGCGCAGCGAGACCCGCAGCGGGGCCAGCGGTTCGCGCACCACGCGCCGGGCCCGGCTGAGCACCGCGCTCAGGCCCCACAACTGGGTGAGGTCGCGGCCGCGGCCCGCCCCCTCGATCATGTCCAGGTACAGCGTCACCTCGTCGTCGTTCTCGGTGACCAGATCGAAGCGGTGGTTGGTGGTCACCGCGGTGACGTACGGTCCGCAGGTCGCCAGTCCGGCGCCCAGCGTCGGAGCCGAGGAGAACAAATAGTCGTAGAGACCGAGGCAGGTGAGTCGATAGCGGCTCGCCACGTTCAGTGCGACGTCCGGGTCGCCCAGCGCGTGTTCGCCGATCTCCCACAACCGGGAGAACGTCTGGCTGGGCAGGTGCAGGTCGTCGCCCGCCATGGTCCACTCCGGCAAGCGGGATTCCCGCAGCAGCCGGTCGCGGTCCACGCCGGCCGCGGTGAGCTGCGAGACGACGAATCGGTGGAGCAGAACCTGGTCGGTTCCCATCGCGCGCTCCCTTCTCTCTCCCCACGCGACGAGAGGCCCTACCGGCCTACGCGCGAAGCGAGATCAAGTATGTTCCGGCCGCGGCGCCGCGGGCACCCCGAGAGCGACACCGCGACGCGGACACGCTATACCCGCCGTGTTGATTCGTCATGAGATTCACGTCACGGGGAGATCACCCGCAGGCGTTCACCCATTCGGACAGGCCGTCGGCGAACAATTGGCGCTTCCAGATGGGGACTTCGTGTTTGATCCGGTCCACCAGTTCGGCGCAGGCCGCGAACGCCTCGCCGCGATGCGCCGCCGCGACCGCGACGACGATCGCGCGGTCACCGATGCTGAGCGATCCGACGCGGTGCGCGGCGGCGACCGGCAAGCCGTGCGCGGCGGCGAGTTCCGCGCAGACAGTGTGCAGGAAGCGCTCCGCCTGCGGATGCGCGGAGTACTCCAGCGCCGAAACGGACTGTCCGCCATCGTGGTCGCGGACCTTCCCGGTGAACACCACGACCGCACCGTAGTGCGGCCCGGTGACCGCCGCCTCGACCTCCGCCGCGTCGAGCGGCTGGTCGCTGATCCGGGCGAGCCGGACCGTGGCCTCAGCCGTTGTCATGACTTCCACCTCCGGCAACTTGTGCGAGCAGATGATCGAGCAGCGGTTCCAGCACCGCGATGCCGTCTCGGACGCCGCCCGGCGAGCCGGGCAGATTCACGACCACCGAGTGCCCCGCGAGCCCGGCCACGCCGCGACTGAGTGCGGCGAGCGGGAATTTCGCGGTGCCGCGTTGACGGATCGCCTCCGCCACGCCCGGCAGTTCGCGGTCGAGCACGGCGAGGGTGGCTTCGGGAGTCGCGTCGGTGGGGGAGGCGCCCGTGCCGCCGGTGCTGATGACGAGGGCGGGTTCGAAGCGCAACGCGTCGGACAGTCCGTATTCGATCTCGGCGTCGGCGTAGACCAGTGGACCGCGCACCGAGAATCCGAGACCGGCCAGCCAGTCCACGAGCACCGGGCCGGTCGTGTCGGCGCGGGTGCCCGCCGCGACGCCGGTCGAGGCGACCAGTACCACGGCCGAGCGTTCCCCCTCGTCGAATGCCGGTTCGGTGGCCTCGGCGGTTTCCTCCGCGGCCTCCGCACCGGCGGCGAGGTCCTCTTCGGCGGAAGGCCCGCTCGTGTCCTCGTCGGCCGGGCGCTCCCAATGTCCGCGCTTGCCGCCTTCTTTGGCGAGCAGCCGCACGTCGGTGAGGGTAGCCGCGGGATCGACCGCCTTCACCATGTCGTGCAGGGTGAGCCCGGCGACCGCGACCGCGGTGAGCGCCTCCATCTCGACACCCGTGGGGCCCTTGGTCTTCGCGGTGGCCTCGATGGTGATGGCGGTGTCGGTGAAACCGAACTCCACCCGCACCGACGAGAGCGCCAGCTGATGGCACAGCGGAATCAGCTCGGAGGTCTTCTTCGCACCCGCGATGCCCGCGATGCGGGCGGTGGACAGCACGTCCGCCTTCGGCAGGTCGTCGGCCCGGACCAGGGCGACCACCTCGGCCGTGGTGCGCAACTCGCCTGCCGCGACGGCGATCCGGCTGGTCTCGCTCTTCGCGCTCACATCGACCATGCGGGCGCGACCTTCCTGGTCGACATGGGACAGCTCGCTCATAGTGACCACACTCGCACAAGCGCTCCCGCGGGCAGCGCGGTGACCTCGGCGGGCACGTCGATCAGCACGTCGGCCCAGGCCATGGCCGCTACCAGATGCGAGCCCGCGCCGGACACGACCTCCACCGCCTCCGGCTGCCGGGGCGCCTGCGCTTGCCCCGGCCGCGCGCGGACGAGCTTGCCGCGCAGGAATTGACGTTTGCCCTCCGGCGAGCGCGCGATGGCGGTGCGCAGCGGAAGCTGGTAGGCGTCCACCTCGGGCAGCCCGGCGAGGTGGCGCAGCATCGGGCGGGCGAAGACCTCGAACGAGACCATCGTGCTGACCGGGTTGCCGGGGAAGCTGAGCACCGGCACGCCGTCGACGACGGTCAGTCCCTGTGGGCCGCCCGGTTGCATCGCGACCGCGCCGAACTGGCCGCCCATCGGCTCGAGCACGTCCTTGACCACCTCGAAATCGCCCTTGGACACCCCGCCGGAGGTGAACACCACATCGGCGCCGGCGGTCGCGGCCGACAGCAGCGCGCGGAAGCGCGCCGGATCGTCGGTGCTGTGCGCGACCGAGACGACGTCGACGCCGTTCGCCGTGAGCGCCGCGGCGAGGGCGACGCCGTTGGAGTTGTAGATCTGCCCGGGACGCAGGGTTTTTCCGGCCGCGACCAGTTCGTCGCCGGTGGTGATCACGGCGGCGCGTACCGCGCGGAAGACCGCCACCGCGGGCAGGCCGACCGCGGCGAGCGCGGCGACGTGCCGAGGCGCGAGCACCGTGCCCGCCCGCACGAGCAAGTCCCCGGTCCGGACGTCGGTGCCCGGTTCCCGTACGAATTCGCCTGCGCCACGGACGCGTTCGATGGTCACCGTGCCGTCGCCCGCGTAAGTGTCCTCCACCGGCACGACGCAGTCCGCGCCGGGCGGGATCGGTGCGCCGGTCATCACCTTCATCGCCGCACCCTCCGGCAGCGGCGCGCGGCCCGCCGCGCCCGCCGCGATCACGCCGGTCAAGGGCAGGGTGACCGGCGCGACCAGCACCGATTCCGCGCGCACCGCGTATCCGTCCATCGCGGAGTTGCGGAACACCGGCAAGTCGATCGGCGAACGGACGTCCTCGGCCACCTGCCTGCCCAGCGCCCGTGGCACCGCGGCGGACTCGACCGCGCGCGCGGCGAGCGGCCGCAGCAGCTGTTCGATGCTGTCGCGGTAGTCGTCGACGGGCCTGGCCGACAGACCGGCGGGCCGAGGGTTCATGCGAGTCAGCCTAACGCCCGATCGGAGCGGTTTTCCGCCGCTGTCGCCGGGCGCCGGTTCGCCAGCGGGTCGCTCGGCGTCGCGGGCAGGCGCCTCACCGCCGGTTCGCGATCGTGGTGAGCCTCGGGCGGGTATTCCGCCCGATGACGAATCGGGATAGGCGGTCATAATGGACGTGTGACTCTGGTCGAGATCGGGATACCCGCCGTGCGTTCCGGGCGTCCCTCGCTCGCCGGCCGTCCCGACACCCCCCACTTGCTGGATCGTTTCGGACGCGTCGCCCGCGACCTGCGCATTTCCATCACCGAGAAGTGTTCGCTGCGCTGTACCTATTGCATGCCGGAGGAGGGGTTGCCGGAGATCCCCCGGCACGAACTGCTCACGGTGGACGAGATCGTGCGGCTGGTGCGCCTCGCGGTGCGCGATCTGGGGGTGCGCGAGGTTCGCTTCACCGGGGGCGAGCCGCTGATGCGCCGAGACCTGGAACACATCATCTCCGGTTGTCATGCCGAGGTGCCGCACATCCCGCTGGCCATGACGACCAACGGCATCGGGCTCGAGCACCGTGCGTTCGGCCTCGCCGCCGCGGGCCTGCACCGGGTGAACGTGTCGCTGGACACCGTCGACCGGGCCGGTTTCGCGCGGCTGACGCGCCGCGACCGTCTCGAATCGGTGTTCGCGGGCATCCGCGCCGCCCGTGCCGCGGGGCTGGCCCCGATCAAGGTCAATGCCGTCTTGATGCGCGAAACCCTCTCCGGCGCGGCGGATCTGCTGCGCTGGTGTCTGGACGAGAGCTGCGAGCTGCGTTTCATCGAGGAGATGCCGCTCGACGCCGACCACGAGTGGGCGCGCGCCAACATGGTCACCGCCGCCGAACTGCTCGAGGTGCTCGGTACCCGGTTCGACCTCACCGAGGTCGGCCGCGCCGATCCGTCGGCTCCGGCGGAGAAGTGGCTGGTCGACGGCGGCCCCGGCACCGTGGGCATCATCGCCACGGTGACCCGCAAGTTCTGCGACACCTGCGACCGCACCCGGCTCACCGCCGACGGCATGCTGCGCTCCTGCCTGTTCAGCGACCAGGAGTTCGATCTGCGCCAGGCGCTGCGCTCCGGCGCCGGCGACGAGGAGGTCGCGACCCTCTGGCGCGGCGCGATGTGGAACAAGTGGGCAGGTCACGGCATCGATGCCGAGGGCTTCATCCCCCCGGAGCGGACGATGGGAGCCATCGGTGGTTGAGATCCGCTATTTCGCCGCGATCGCCGACGCCGTCGGCAAGGACAGCGAAACCCTGGACTTGCCGGCCGGGGCCACGGTGGCCGACCTGCGCGCCGCCCTATCGGCGACCTACGGTCCGGACCTGGACAAGATGCTGTCGGTGTGCGCGTACCTGATCGGCGACGAGCTCACCCGGGATCCCACATCCGCGCTCAGCCCGCGCGTCGACGTCCTGCCCCCTTTCGCGGGCGGATAGACCGCGCCCGCCGGGCGAGGATCTCCAGTCGTGCCCGCGGTCGACCGGGTCGCACGTGATTCCTGCGACCCCGCGCCGATCCGCTGCGGCGCAGCGGTCGTCGGCGGGAGGCGCGCGGAACTACCGGGCGGCGCTGGAACTCGCGGGCAACCACCAGGTACGGCGGTTCCTGGCGCGCCGTCTCGCGGGATGCGAGTCGGTCCGGGCGCTCAGCGCCACCAGGTGTCCAGCGGCGTCACCGGGACGGTGCGCTTATGGCGGGTGTCGCGGAAGATCTTCTCCAGCCGCTCGGCGACCTCGGGAGTGACCTCTTTGCCCTCCAGGTAGTCGTCGATCTCGCTGTAGCGCAGGCCGAGCGCCTCCTCGTCGGGCAAGGCGGGCCGGTCGTCCTCCAGATCGGCGGTGGGCACCTTGGACCAGATGCTGGCGGGCGCGCCGAGTTCCTGCAGCAGCGCCGCGCCCTGACGCTTGGTGAGGCCGGTCAGAGGGGTGAGGTCGACGCCGCCGTCGCCGTACTTGGTGAAGAATCCGGTGACCGCCTCGGCCGCGTGGTCGGTGCCGACGACGAGCAGGTTCTCCTGCCCGGCCAGAGCGTACTGGATCACCATGCGTTCGCGGGCTTTGATGTTGCCGCGCACGAAGTCGCGCAAGTTGTCCACCTGCAACCCGGACGCCGTCTCGGCGGCTGCCGCGTTCGCGCTGGGGCGGACGTTCACGACCACCTGCCGATCGGGCTGGACGAAGGTCAGCGCGGTCAGCGCGTCGGCCTCGTCGGCCTGCACGCCGTAGGGCAGCCGCACGGCGAGGAACGTCGCGTCCACGCCGTCGCCGCGCAGTTCCTCGGCCGCGAGCTGGCACAGCCGACCGGCGAGCGCGCTGTCCTGCCCCCCGCTGATGCCGAGGACGAAACCTCGTGCGGGAGTGGCGTTCAGATAATCCTTGAGAAAATCGATCCGGCGGCGCACCTCGTCCTTCGGTTCGATGCTCGGCAGGACGCCCAATTCGCTGATGATCTGTTCGCGCAGATTCCCCATGGCGCCCGAGTCTACTGGCCGATCACCGGCCGACAACGCGCCGAACGACGCTCTCCCAGTTGTCGCCGATCTGTTCACGGGTATAGCCGAGAACCTGCATCTGGTGCATGATCAGCGCCGCGCCCAGCATCGCCAGCAGCCAGTCGGCGACGAGCAGGAGGTCACCGGGCGCGTCGGCCTGCCGCAACAGCATCACGACGTGCGCGCGCAGCAATCCGTACGGCCCGCCGGAATAGCGGTCACCGGCCTCGCCGAGTTCAGCGGCGCGGTGCAGTTCGCCTTCCACTTCGATGTCCAAGAGCCGGGCCCGCCCGAAGGCGACCAGCCGTTCCACCGGGGGTGCGCCGGGACCCAGCGGCGGCGGTCCGAAGATGAACGACTCCTGGTACTTCCGCTCCGAGTGGTCCAGCAGCGCGAGCATCAGGCCGGACCGGCTGCCGAACCGGCGGAACACCGTCCCCTTGCCGACCCCGGCGCGTTTGGCCAGCGCGTCCATGGTGAGGCTGTCCACGCCCTGCTCACGCACCAGCTGCTGCGCCGCGTCCAGCAGCAGCCGGCGGTTGCGCGCCGCGTCGGCGCGCTCGGCGGGCTCCGACGCGCCGAGCAGCGGCGCGCCGACGTCGAGCAGCCGGCGCGGGCCGGATGTGGACGCGTCCGATGTGGGGTAGTTCACAGCGCTCACGCAGACTCCGCGGGAAGTATTCGGACCGTGGTCCGGTTAGTGTGTGGTGAACGTAAGGACACCACACCATTCAGTACACCAGGAGTCGTCATGAGTGAGCGAAGCGAGCAAATCGTCAACCCAGCGTCCGTCGACTCCGGCGAGGCCGGGAGTCGGACCCGCGTTCTCGCACTCGTCGGCAGCCTGCGTGCCGCCTCGGTCAACCGGCGGCTCGCCGAGGCTGCCGCGCATACCGCGCCGGAAGGTGTCGAGGTCATCCTCTATGACGGCCTCGCCGGCATCCCGTTCTACAACGAGGACATCGATGTCCCCGGCGCCGTTCCCGCCGCCGCCCAGGCGCTGCGCGAGGCGGTCGCCGAGGCGGACGGCCTGCTGGTCGTGACGCCGGAGTACAACGGCACGCTGTCGGCGGTGCTGAAGAACGCGATCGACTGGGCTTCCCGCCCGTACGGCGCGGGCGCCATCAAGGGCAAGCCCACCGCCGTGGTGAGCGCGTCGATCAGCCCGAACGCGGCGCAGTGGGCGCACGGTGACGCGGTGAAGGCGCTCGGTGTGGCGGGCGCGCAGGTGGTCGAGTCCGCGCATCTGCACTTCGGGGTCGTGGGCGAGCGGTTCGGCGCCGGGCATCCGCGTGACGACGCCGAGGCGCTGACCCAGCTGGCCGGTACCGTGCGCGAACTGGTCGAGGCCACGCGCGGCGAATTGGCGTCGGTGTAAGCTCCATCTCCGGTCTCGGACGAGGGTCATCGCTGCGTGTGCAGCGGTGGCCCTCTTCGCTTGCCAGATAGTTTGCTGGAAGTATGCTGACGCGCTGGGCAGTGATCTGCACCACTGTTTGATCCAGGGGTGAATCGAGCGTCCTGGTACTTCTCTCGATGGAATTTCATCAATGTGACTCGCTACATGTCGTGTTGTAGGAATCTGTCGGCCACTAGGTGTAGTGTCTTCGCTACTGGAAGACGGTGAGAGGCCCCCCTCTCTAGGAGTCGGTCACATGTGGCTGATCAGGGGATTCGAGTCCGGCTCCAGGAGTTTGCGCAGCATACGTTGGATCGTGCATTGCATACGGATCTCAGGCTGTGGATCAGGCACAAGGAGAGAGGGACATCAATTGACCGTCACTGTGTACACCAAGCCCGCTTGCGTCCAGTGCAACGCCACCTACAAGGCCCTCGACAAGGCCGGGGTGGACTACGAGGTCATCGACATCTCGGAGAACGACGACGCGCGTGACTACGTCATGGCCCTCGGGTACTTGCAGGCGCCGGTCGTGGTGGCGGGGGACGATCACTGGTCGGGTTTCCGGCCCGACCGCATCAAGTCGCTCGCGACAGTGGCGGCCTGAGGCGCTTCCACCGCTTCCGGTTCATCCGAAGGGCGAGCGCCGCGGCGCTCGGCGAGAGAGGAAGGCGACCATGCCGGACACGACGGCGCTGGTCTACTTCTCCAGCGCTTCGGAGAACACGCATCGCTTCGTCGAGAAGCTGGGCCTCCCGGCGACTCGCATACCACTGCACACCGCCGACTCGCTGCGCGTAGACGAACCGTACGTGCTGATCGTCCCCACCTATGGGGGCGGTCGGCACGTGCTCGGGGGCGACCGTTCCGACAAAGATTTCGTACCGCGGCAGGTCGCGAAGTTCCTCAACGATCCGCACAACCGGGCGTTGCTGCGTGGCGTCATCGCGGCGGGGAACACGAACTTCGGCGACACCTTCTGCTACGCGGGCGAGCTGATCGCACGCAAGTGCGGCGTGCCGTACCTGTATCGCTTCGAACTCATGGGAACCGCTGAGGACGTCGAACGCGTCCGAGAGGGATTGGGATTGTTTTGGCAACAGCAACGACAGCACCGGCCGGAAAAACAGCTCGCTTAGAGCAGCCCCCGGTCCGCGGCGCCGAAGCGGGCGAGGTCCTCGACTACCACGCCCTCAACGCCATGCTGAACCTGTACGGTCCGGACGGCGAGATCCAGTTCGACAAGGACCGTGAGGCCGCCAACCAGTACTTCCTGCAGCACGTCAACCAGAACACCGTCTTCTTCCACAACCTGGACGAGAAGCTGGACTACCTGGTCGAGGAGAACTACTACGAGGCAGAGGTTCTCGACCAGTACAGCCGCGAGTTCATCAAGAAGCTGTTCAAGCGGGCCTACGCCAAGAAGTTCCGGTTCCCGACCTTCCTCGGCGCGTTCAAGTACTACACCTCGTACACGCTGAAGACCTTCGACGGCAAGCGCTACCTGGAGCGGTTCGAGGACCGGGTGTGCATGGTCGCGCTCACGCTCGCCGCCGGTGACGAAGAGCTGGCTGGCAAGCTGGTCGACGAGATCATCGAGGGCCGCTTCCAGCCGGCCACCCCGACCTTCCTGAACTCGGGCAAGAAGCAGCGCGGCGAGCCGGTGTCGTGCTTCCTGCTGCGCATCGAGGACAACATGGAGTCCATCGGGCGCTCGATCAACTCCGCGCTGCAGCTGTCCAAGCGCGGCGGCGGGGTCGCCTTGCTGCTGAGCAACATCCGCGAGCACGGCGCGCCGATCAAGAAGATCGAGAACCAGAGCTCGGGCGTCATCCCGATCATGAAGCTGCTCGAGGACTCCTTCTCCTACGCCAACCAGCTCGGCGCGCGTCAGGGCGCGGGCGCGGTCTACTTGCACGCGCACCACCCGGACATCTACCGGTTCCTGGACACCAAGCGGGAGAACGCGGACGAGAAGATCCGCATCAAGACCCTCTCGCTGGGCGTGGTCATCCCGGACATCACCTTCGAGCTGGCCAAGAAGAACGAGGACATGTACCTGTTCTCGCCCTACGACGTCGAGCGCATCTACGGCAAGCCGTTCGCCGACATCGACGTCACCGAGAAGTACTACGAGATGGTCGACGACAAGCGCATCCGCAAGTCGAAGATCAAGGCGCGCGAGTTCTTCCAGACCATCGCGGAGCTGCAGTTCGAGTCCGGCTACCCGTACATCATGTTCGAGGACACGGTGAACCGGGCCAACCCGATCGCGGGCAAGATCACCCACTCCAATTTGTGCTCGGAGATCCTGCAGGTCTCCACGCCCTCGGAGTTCAACGACGACCTGTCCTACGCCAAGGTGGGCAAGGACATCTCGTGCAACCTCGGGTCGCTGAACATCGCCAAGACGATGGACTCACCCGACTTCGCGCAGACCATCGAGGTGGCCATCCGGGCGCTGACCGCGGTGTCGGACCAGACCCACATCTACTCGGTGCCCTCCATCGAGCAGGGCAACAACACCTCGCACGCCATCGGCCTCGGGCAGATGAATCTGCACGGCTATCTGGCGCGGGAACGGGTCCACTACGGGTCCGAAGAAGGCATCGATTTCACCAACATCTACTTCTACACCGTGGTCTACCACGCGATCCGGGCGTCGAACCGGATCGCGATCGAGCGCGGCACGTACTTCGGCGGCTTCCCCGAATCGAAGTACGCCAGCGGCGAGTACTTCGACAGGTACACCGATCAGGCGTGGGAGCCGAAGACCGATCGCGTCCGGCAGCTGTTCGCCGACGCGGGCGTGCACATCCCGACCCAGGAGGACTGGCGGGAGCTGAAGGCCTCGGTCATGGCACACGGCATCTACAACCAGAACCTGCAGGCGGTGCCGCCGACCGGGTCGATCTCCTACATCAACCACTCCACCAGCTCCATCCACCCGGTGGCGTCGAAGATCGAGATCCGCAAGGAAGGCAAGATCGGGCGCGTCTACTACCCGGCGCCCTACATGACCAACGACAACCTCGAGTACTACGAGGACGCCTACGAGATCGGCTACGAGAAGATCATCGACACCTACGCCGCGGCCACCCAGCACGTGGACCAGGGCCTGTCGCTGACGCTGTTCTTCAAGGACTCCGCCACCACCCGCGATCTCAACCGAGCCCAGATCTACGCCTGGCGCAAGGGCATCAAGACCCTCTACTACATCCGGCTGCGCCAGATGGCCCTGGAGGGAACCGAAGTCGAGGGTTGCGTCTCCTGCATGCTGTAGTTACCGAGCTTCTGTCGCGGGCAGTGCCCGGCCCGTATCTGGAATATGCTGGCGCAGAAGCGATCTGGTAGCGATAGGAACGACGATGACCGATCTCGGCGGCGACGCCGCGCCGCTCCGGCCGATTCACGACCCGAGCGTGCCGAGCAGCGCCCGAATATACGACTACGTCCTGGGTGGGAAAGACCATTACCAGGCGGATCGGGACGCGGCCGAGAAGGTGGTCGCGGCGTTTCCCACCGTCCGTGTCGCCGCTCGGCAGAACCGGCTGTTCATGCACCGCGCGGTGAACGCCCTCACCGCGCTGGGCGTGACACAGTTCCTCGACATCGGCACCGGCATCCCCACCGAGCCGAACCTGCACCAGGTGGCCCAGGCGCCGCGGCCCGAGGCGCGCGTGGTCTACGTGGACAACGACCCGATCGTGTTGAGCCACGCCCGTGCTCTGCTCACCGGCACCCCGGAGGGACGCACCGCCTACGTCGATGCCGACCTGAAAGATCCCGCCGCGATCCTGTCCGCGCCCGCGCTCCTCGACACCCTGGACCTGAAGCGCCCGGTGGCACTGAGCCTGGTGGCCGTACTGCATTTCCTGTCCGACGAGCACAACCCCTACTCGATCGTCGAGACGTTGCTGGACGCCCTTGCCCCGGGTTCGTTCCTCGTGGTTTCGCATATCACCGCCGACCTCGAACCGGAGATCATGTCCGACGCCCTCGCCGTGTACCGGCAGAGCGGTGTCTACGCCCAAGCGCGCACACGGGACGAAGTCGCCCGATTCTTCACCGGATTGGAACTACTGGACCCGGGAGTCGTCGTCGCCAACCAGTGGCGTCCGGCGACGGAGTCACCGGCATGGCTCGACGCGCAAGTGAACTGCTGGAGCGCGGTCGGCCGAAAGCGGTGACCCTGCCCGCGCCCAAGTCCCAATTGGATCAGGTTTGATCTGATATGGGTGGGCTCGTTTGAGCGTTCATTGACAGGGGTGGATAGGTTCAGTAGCTGTCCGATCGCTCAACGAGTTTCATGCAGAAGCGCCCCGCGGATGGTTGGTTGACAGAACGATCAGACGACTGAGAGCATGGCTGCCGTCGTCGTGTGCGGCGTACTGACAATTCTGGGGTGATTTCGGTTCGCGCGAAGACGCCGTACGACTGGAGAGTCGCGGCGCGAAGGTCGGACGGTTAGCGGAATGGGGGTGCTTCTGATTTTTGATCCGTATCTTACTTTATACGATGCGAGCGTGTCCTCGTCATATGTACACGTCGCTGATGGTAATGGGATAAAGCACTCGAATAGGGTGTAGTCGAGTCGACCGCTGTCAGGATGCGGAGAGGAAGAATGTATGGCTTCGAATTATCACTTGTACGGCGATGATCTGGATGACATGGGGAGGGGTGATGCCGGAGGCAAGGATACTTTGCAGCAGCCGCAGAAGTCTTCCCTGGTGAGGGTGGAAATCGGTAGTGATCGTCTGCCTACAAGTGTCGAACTGGCTCGCAGCTGGAAAGAAGCGTTCGACCCGTTGCACTATGGTCGATCCATCATGGATGCATACGACTATGCAGTATTTGAATTGACGATGCATTACGTGGATTCGGCCACGTCACCGCCATCGACTTTGCCAACTTTGCGTGAGGTCACACCTTTGCTGTTGCAGACCCGCACTTACGAAGAATATCGAGATCTGTACAATCGGCTATATCTAGAGGAGGTGTATACCGTTCACGGCCCGGGTTCCAACGAATACGACGAACCCGCTATGACGGTGACCGCGACGCTATCCAGCCTTGTTTCCGTTGACATCGACCCGAGTTGGGCCAAGAAAATCGAGGCGGACTTCATCGCGCAAGATATCATCGAATGTTTCGATCAGGTGCGCGCAAAAAAGCCAGAATGGGTCAGAGATGTCTATCTGGATCAAGAATCCGAGCAAGAATTGGCTGCTCGTCTAATCAAGCACGAACGGCAACTGCTGAGGAATGAGTTCTAATGGCTGATGGCATGAAGGCGGAGTTGGACCGCCTTGAGGGCGCGTCGAAGACTTGGATAAACGATGTGGCACCCGCATTGCGGAACGTTGCTGCATCGATCGAGGAGTTGAAATACTCGTCGCTACAATTCGGGCCACTCTTTATTCTGGCATGGAAGAACTACAGCATAGCCGCGGCATATATTCAGGACCGACTCAATGAGGGTGCTCCTGCGGCCGAACAAATCGGAACTGCTCTGTACAGCGCGGTGGTCAGTTTGCATGAACAGCAGGTGGAGCAAAAGGAGGGCTTGGAAAAGCTCGCGGGAGAGATGGACTTTTCGATCTAATGGGAAACGGCGCAAACCCGACGATAGATCAATTGACGGCAATAAGTGACGAATTCACGAGGAAGGTGGAGGAGGTCAAAGAGTTACCGGATCGGCTGAACCGCAGATTTGATGAACTGAAATGGAAACTGCCAGGCGCCTACTTGGCGTTGACCGACGTCAGAGACGCCGCGCAGGATAACTTGAAGACTCTGATGTCGAAACTGGGGGATGCTGTTGAGGGGCAGGCTGCTCCGATATTATTCGTCGGCTACGCAGCCAACTGGCAGCAGGTCGGCGCCAATGTGTCGAAGGTCAACAATACGCAGAACGATCCCAGGGTGAACCTAGAGGGCTACTGGGACGGAAGCGCATACAAGGCATTCAAAACGGCGCAGACCTATCAAGCGGCGGCCATGTCCAAAATAACGGAGATGTGCGAAAAAGTTCATGACCAGCTTCTGATCATTGCAGAAGAAGGCAGGGCGCTCTATAAGCAGATAATAGACAAGCTGGGCACGCTGCTCGGGCAGGCGGCTACCGCCTTGGCGGAGTCTTCAACGGGTGTCGGAATAATTTGGTCGATAAACAGTTTTAATGATGCGATAGTCACCGCTGTCGAACTTGTTGTCGAGGCAATGACCAGCTTCCTTGAATTGCAGGCGAAGTCGGTAATTGCTTCGAATGAGCTCGCAAATATCATCAATCATCCGGCGGGATTCTTTCCCGACAGCGAGGGCAAAGATCGGTGGCCCAGTCCCCAAGTAGAGGGGTATGACAGCAAAGAAGATGATTGGAAGTTGGATGGGGCAGACTGATATGCGTGCTTCTACTGGACGTTGGACGCTAAGAAGTGCTGGGATCGCTGGGATCGCTGTCGGGGCATCGCTGATTATCGGTTGTGGCGCGGCCGAGGTCACTCCGACGGCGCAGCCGAGTTCCCCTGCTGCCACCACGGCGGTTCCGAAAACATGTCTCACGGTGCCTGCGGCGGAATACCAGAGTTCGGACGAAAAGGAGTTGACCGGAAAGTTGGCGAAACTGGCGCTTCCGGTTGGCACCTGCTTCTTTGCGGTGGACACCGGCGACCTACCTGGCCAGCCCGGAAAGATCTCGGTGCGAGTCGACCTCACCATTCCGGCATCGACCGGCCCCGAAGATCTCCGAGCGGTTGCGACCGATATCGCTCACCTGGTGAAACAAGATGAAGTCGCGCAGCGGACGTCCGTCCTGAGGGTCACCAACTGGGGTTTCGCGAAGCCGAAATATCGAGATCACCTCGTCGACGACAACTTTCAGGCCCATCCATGGGACGGGACTCCGTCCCGGGAGGCAGAAATGGCGCTGTGGAAAGTCTTCGAGCAGAATTGACCGCATAACGGAGCAGATTGGCTAGAAAGGCCGGGTGGTTCCGAAATTGCTGGCCGCTGGAGGAAAGGACAGCCATTTCGGTCTGGAAACCGGGGGATTACGATGTCGACAAAACCGGGATCACTTCGCGTTCGAAGAGTTCGATGCCGGAGGTGTCGTAGGCGGATTCGGGGAAGTTGAGGATGGCGTAGCCGAGGCCGAGGTCGCGGACGCGGGTGAGGTTTTCGATGATCTGCTCGGGAGTGCCGACGGCGGCCGAGCCGCGGTAGACGTCATCGATGTGGGTCTTGGCTCCGTCGGCGCCGATGAAGGGGGTCAGGCGCGCGGCCAGGGTCGCGAGGCGCTCCTCGACGTCGGCCTCCGTCGAACCGATCGCGACGTTGAAGTTCGACGTGCGCACGATGGCGTCGAAGTCGGTGCCGACCTCCGCGCAGTGGGTGCGCAGGATGTCGGACTTGCGGGTGAACTCCTCGGGATTACCGCTGAAGTTGGTGTACCGCGCGTATTTCGCGGCGATGCGCAGCGTCTTCTTCTCGCCGCCTCCGGCGATCCAGAGCGGAATTCCGTTCTCCTGCAAAGGAAGCGGACGCACGATGGCGCCGTCGACCTGGTAGTACCTGCCGTCGAGCGTGGCCGAGCCCGTCGTCCATGCCTGCCGGAAGATCTGCACGCCTTCGTCCAGACGGCCCAGTCGTTCGCCCGCGGACGGGAAGCCGTAGCCGTAGGCGCGCCACTCGTGTTCGTACCAGCCACCGCCGATGCCCATCTCGACGCGGCCGCCGGAGATCAGGTCGACCGTCGCGGCCACCTTGGCAAGGTAGGCCGGGTTGCGGTAGCTGATCGCGGTACACATCTGGCCCAGGCGGACGCGTGCGGTGGCGGCGGCGAACGCCGACATCAGCGTCCATGCTTCGTGCGTCGCCTCCTCGGTGGGGACCGGGACGGTGTGGAAGTGGTCGTAGACCCACAGCGATTCCCACGCCGGATTCGCATCGGCGCGCTGGGCGAGGTCTCGCATCACCCCCCACTGGTCGGCCGGGTCGATGCCCACCAGATCGAGCCGCCAACCCTGCGGAATGAAGATGCCGAAGCGCACGAAACTCTCCTCCGTGTGTACCCGCCGCGGCGAACGTCGCGGCCTCCGTACCTCACTGTTCCCAGTCCACGGCTGATGGGCAACCGTTCGGCGCTCGACGTATCGAATTCGGCCAGGAACGCGCTCTCCACCGAGGCTCGCCCGACAATCGGATCGTCACGAGTGAGGTCGCCATGCCGCCGAGTCCTTCCCGCAGGGAAATCCGCTGGCGGAAGACGGTCGGATTGCCGCACGCTGGAACCGTATGAACGAAGTGAGAAGACAGTCGAACGAAGAAAAGCAACCTCGACTCGGCGTCGATTTCGGCCGGGTCATCCAAGGGGCAGCCATGGCGCCGGGAGACGAGGACACGGTATTCCTCTCCGGCGGACTCGAAGAGGCACTGCGCACACCACCCACCACGGGCGCTTTCGAAGTCCTGCCGCGTCTGGTCCGGCGCTTCGAGGGGCGCGCCTGGGTCATTTCCAAATGCGGCCCCCGGATCGAGCAGCGCACCCGCCAGTGGCTCGATCACCACGACTTCTACGACCGGATCGGAATCGCACGGGAGAACGTGCGCTTCTGCCGTGCGCGGGCGGACAAGGCGGTGCACTGCGCCGAACTCGGCATCACGCACATGATCGACGATCGCCTCGACGTGCACCGCGTGCTGTGCGATCTGGTGCCGTACCGGTTGCTGTTCGGCGTGCAGCCGGAGCCGATTCCCGACTGGGTGCGCCACGTCCCGACCTGGGACGACGTGGAGCGCGCCGTGCTGGAGACGACCGATCCGACGCCGCCGGTGCGCTCGTAGCCGGTGGTGCCCGGATATTCGCGGTGCATCGAGCGCAGTCGGAGGAGCCGCGTCCCGGCTCGTCTCCAGCGGTCTCGGAATCCGGTCGATGGTCGAATGCGGGCTGTTCTTCCTGGCAACGGTTGCCCGGCTGCCAGAGACAGAGACCGTCATTCTTGCGGCATCGGTGCCGTGGCGACCGCGCGAAATCGGCCGGGCGCCCGTGAGGCACCCGGCCGATCCTGGCCTATCCCATCCCTACGCGCCGGTGAACTTCACTCCGGCGATGGACTTCGACGGCTCGCCGTCGACGCCGACCGGGATGTCGCCCTCGAGCGTCGTGCGGTACAGCACCCGGGTGACGTCGAGATGGTCGAGATCGCTCGGCGCCAGATGCGCGGTGGCGCGGTTGTCCCAGAACGCGAGACTGCCCGTCTCCCAGCGGAACCGGACGGTGTACGCCGGGTTGGTCACCTCGTCGAACAGCAGTTGCAGCACCGCGTCACTCTGACTCGGCCGGAGGCCGACGATCCGGGTGGTGAAACCCGGATTGACGAACAGCGCCCGCTCGCCTGTCACCGGATGCACCCGGACCACCGGATGCTCGGTGATCAGCGGCGTGGCGGCGACCTTCTTCGCGTAGTCGCTGTCGGCGTCCCAGGCCGGCCTGCTGCCGCCGAAGCGGTGCTCGGCGCGCAACCCTTCGACGAACCGCTGGAGCGACTCCGGCAGGTTCTCGTAGGCGGCGACGAGGTTCGTCCAGCCGGTGTCGCCACCGCGCTCCGGTGCGATCTCCGCGCGCAGGATGGAGGCCGCGGGCGGGTTGATCAGCGCGGAGACGTCGGTGTGCCAGTGGTTGGTGTAGCTGAATTTCCGCACACCGAACCGCTTCTCGTACAGCCTGCTGTCGACCGCGAGGATCTCCGGGTGCTCGGTCGGCGCGTCGTCGTCGTACGGGTGCGACGGCGTGACCGCGCCGAACCGGCGGGAGAAGGCGATCTGCTGAGCGTGATCGATGTGCTGATCGCGGAAGAACAGCACCTTGTAGGTGTGCAGCGCGTCGGTGATGGCCGCGACCTGCTGGTCGGTCAGCGGCTGACGCAGATCGACGCCGGAGATGTCGGCGCCGATGTAACCGGCGACGGGTGCGACGTGCACCGCGTGATCGGTGGCGTTCGCGACGGGGGTTTCGTGTACGGCGGTCACTGAAATACTCATTTCGGGATAGCGGATCGGGCCGGCTCCAACCGGAGATGCGGGGGTCGGGCCGAGCGACAAGCGCTGCCGCAGGTCCGCATGAAGTCGACGACGCGCCGTTTGGTCAGCGCCCGGACGACCACCGCCTTCCGCGCGCGGCGAGCCTGGCGACGGGCGGTCATGGTCAGCCGTTCGCCGGGGCGCGCCACCGCGACAGGCGGCGTTCGAGGGTGACCAGCAGGCCGTTGAAGCCGAGGCCGAGCAGCGAGATGGCGAGGATTCCCGCGTACATGTTCGGGATCGCGAAGTTCTGCTGCGCGGCGGTGATCAGATAGCCGAGCCCGGCCCTCGCCCCGAACATCTCCGCGGCCAGCAGCACGAGGATGGAACTGGCGGCCGCCATCCGCAGACCGGTGAAGACGGACGGCAGCGCCGCGGGCAGAATCACCTTCTGGAACAGGCGCAACGGCGAGAACCCCAGGGATGCTGCGGATTTGACGAGCAGGGGATCGACGGTGCGCACACCGGTGATGGTGTTGAGCAGAATCGGGAAGAAGCTCGCGTAGACGACAATGGCGACCTTCGAGGTCTCGCCGATGCCCAGGATCAGCAGGAAGACCGGGAGCAACGCCAGCGCCGCGGTGTTGCGGAACAGTTCGAGAATCGGGTTCAGGAAGTCCGCCACCGGCTTGTACCAGGCGATCGCGATGCCCACCGGGATGCCTGCTACCAAAGCGAGCGCATACCCGGCCAGCGAACGATTCAGGCTCGCGGACAGGTGGGTCCACATCTCTCCACTCGCTACCAAGTCGGCGAACGCCTGGGCGACCACCGAGAACGGCGGCAGGAACACCTCGTCCACCGGACCGAGCGTCGGGGCGAGCTGCCACAGCAGCAAGAACAGCGCGATCACGACGGTCGGTTTGAACACCCGCCAGGCCAACCGGCGCACCGCCCGGAGCGCTTGCGGCACGGCGCTGGGGCGCGCCTCGGTCAGGCGCACCGGAGCCGGACGGGTGGGCGCGGCCGTGTGCTCGCGCACCGGCCGTTCGCTCAGCTGAATGGCACTAGACATCGGCTGTCCTCTCGATGGTGGATTCGACATCGGCCGGGTGGTCGGACAAGGACTCCAGTTCCAGGCTCGCCGCCCGCTGGACCTCGCTGTGCAGCAGCGTCCAGATCTCGTGGCGGTAGTCCCGGAAGCGTTCGGACGAACGGACGTCGTCGTCGGTGTCCCGATCGATCTCGACGTCGACGATGGCCTTGATCCGGCCGGGTCGTGAGGTCAGCACGGCGACGCGCTGACCGAGGTACACCGCTTCGTCGATGCCGTGTGTGATGAACAGGACGGTCTTACCGGTGGCCCGCCAGATGCGCAACAGCTCGTCCTGCAACGATTCCCTGGTCTGCGCGTCCAGCGCGGCGAACGGCTCGTCCATCAGCAGCACCTCGGGATCGAACGCGAGACTGCGCGCGATCGCGACGCGTTGTTTCATGCCGCCGGACAGCTCGTGCGGGTAGCGGTCGCCGAAACCGGAGAGCCCCACCAGTTCCAGGTAGTGGTCGGCGAGTTCGCGCCGTGCCTTGCGGCGCAAACCCTTGGCCTCCAAACCGAATTCGATATTCGATCGCGCCGTGCGCCAGGGCAGTAACGCGTACTGCTGGAAGACGATGCCGCGATCCAGGCCCGGCCCGGTGATCGGTTTGCCGTCCAGCAGGATCTCACCGGAGGTCGGCTTGCTCAGTCCACCCAGCAGGTCCAGCAGCGTCGACTTGCCCGAGCCGCTCGGCCCGACCAGGACCAGGAACTCGCCTTCGCGCAGCTGCAGCGAGATGTCCTCGATCGCGGTGAACCGCTCGGCGGAGCCGCGCACCGCGAACTGCTTGTGCACTCCGGTGAGCGATAGTTTCGTCGCCGTGGTCATTTCGCGGCCACCACCTCTCCGGTCGGTCCCGCCTGCGGCTGGTATCTGCCGTTGGCGTAGGGGTTGAACTTGTTGGTGTACAGATCCGCGGCCTGCAACTTGCCGTTCGGCAGTTCGCCGTTGCGTACCAGCCAGTCGATCCAGATCTGCAGCTCCTTCTCGGCGACCACCGCTCCCGGCACCGGGATGCCCGAGCTGAGCCAGTACGGCACCAGGTTGGTGTTCTCGTTGCGGCCGCGCTTGCCGATGATCTGGATGAACCGCTCGCGCACCTGATCACGCGGCGTCACCTGCAACCAGCGGATCGCGCGTGCGGTGCCCTGCACGAAGTCCTCCACGGCCGCGGGATTCTTGGCGATGTAGTCGTCGCGGAAGACGTAGGTGCCGTAGTCGAACGTGCCGAAGATGGCCTTGTCGGTGTACAGCGGATGCAGGCCGCCGCGCTGCAGGGCGGTGTCCCGGAAAACGCTGCCCAGGGCGCCGACGTCGACCTGCCCCTTGCGCAGCGCGTCCTCGGTGTTGGCCGGTGGCACGACGATCAGCTGCACCTGCTTGATCTCGTCGTCGGTGAGGCCCTGCTGATGCAGCCACTCCCTGGTGATGAATTCGTGGTGCGCGCCGAGGGTGTTGACGGCGACCTTCTTGCCGATCAGATCGCGTGCCGAGGTGATGCCGGAGTCGTCGCGTACGTAATAACCGGTGAACGACTGCTCGTCCGCGCCATAGGAACTGAGCACGGAGGTGACCTTCGCCCCGCCCGCGATCAGCTTCACCACGGCGCCGTTGAACGCGCTGCCGAAGTCGACCTGGTTGGTCGCCGCGGCCTGGATATTGGCGGGGCCACTGGTGGTGTCACCCTCCCAGCGCAGGCTGATCTTCGTGAAGTAGCCGAGGTCCTCGGCCAGCTCGAAGTGGTTCACCTGCCCGGTGGCTCCCTGGTAGCGGAGCACGGTCTTGCCGTCGGCGGTCTTGGCGGGAGCGGTCTGGCCGCATCCGGTGAGCACGGACAGGCCGGTGAGCACGGCGACAGCGGCGGAGAGCGCGCGGGTGACGCGCCGGGTGGGTAGGGGGAAGGGCATTGTTCGTTCTTTCGAAGACGAGAGGACGCCGGGCGGTTCGATGCTCGGCATCCGGTGACACCACAGCGGAGCGATGCGGCGGTGGATGACCGCGCGGGATTCGGTCGCAAACCTCGGCCGCGCTGACTCAGCGGCGACAGATTCCGTGCGGAACGCGCATGAAGTCGACCGCGCGACGGCGGATCAATGCTGTTGCTGTCGACATGCGAGACTTCCGTGAGCTGTGCTGGGTGTGCGCCTGTGCCGGGAACTTTCGGTTTCCCGCACCTGCTTGGCAAACACTGTCCCGCTTCCCGGGCATGGGAGCAACAGTTCGACGCCGACTGCGTATAACCCTGTATTCCGGCGGTTTATCGATGCCTAGCCTGGTACGACGGTCATCGGTTGCGGTGATATTCCACGCTGCGTGATCGGCGTGCGCATCCTGAGGCGACGACGGCACTGGGCGGCGGGGCGTCGTGGCTTCCGTCGCCAGGTGCGCCGGGTTCGGTCGGTCATCGTCGCGGTCGGCGCGCCGTGCCGATGCGACACCGGCATCCTCGGGCGCGACACACCCGGATTCGATCGATATGGAGCGGCTTAGGTCACAGCGCGCTGCCGTATGGTGATCATCGTCGCCGAAGCGATGTAAGCTGCACGAGGACGTTTCCGCGTCCGCGAGATGTTGATCCGAATGGTGCGGATTCCGAGATCCGCGGCGACGAGAGGGAGGTGGGGTAGCGATGCGCAGCGAACCTCCCAGTCGAAGGCCGCGCGGCGCCGCCCCTTCGCATTCCTAGTCAGGTCGCGACGGCAGGGGCCGGCGCCCGCGGTGTGAATTTCGAGCTCTCCGTTCACTCACGCATGTGCTGAGGTCCTCCCATGTCGCAGACCGACATCATCGAAGTACGTCCGACGCTGTCCGAGTCCCTGCAGGACGTCGTCGAATCCCGCCGCGTGGACGCCGCGCTGGACTGGCTCGGCAACCATCCGCCGCACGTCATCGCCGACCAGCTCGCCCGCATGGACGCGGTACGAGCCGGGATGGCGTTCCGCCTGCTCGACAAAGACCTGGCGCTGGCCGTGTTCGAGGAACTCGAGCCGGTCGACCAGCAGCAGATCCTGCAGGGGCTGCGCGACCAGAGCTTCCGCGACCTGGTCGAGGGCATGGCGCCCGACGACCGCGCCCGCATGCTGCGCGAGGCGCCGGCCAAGGTCGCCAAGAAGGCGCTGGCCGGGCTGAGCCCGCGCGAGCGGCGGATGACCGCGAGCCTGCTGGGCTACCCGGAGGGCTCGGCGGGGCAGTACATGACGCCGGAGGTGGTGGCGTTGCCGCGCAACCTCACGGTGGCCGAAGCGCTCGGCATGGTGCGGACCAAGGGCGGCAACGCCGAGACGGTGTACACCCTGCCCGTTGTCGACGCGGGCAGGCGGCTGACCGGGATCGTCGAACTGCGGGAGCTGGTACTCAGCAAGCCCGAGACGATGGTGTCGGAGCTGGTGGTCACCGAGCCCGCCTTCGCGCGCGCCACCGATTCGGCGGAGAAGGCCGCCCGGTTGATGCGCGAGACCAACGACATCAACCTTCCGGTGGTGGACAGCGAGGACCGGTTGGTCGGGTTGCTCACCATCGACGACGCGGTCGAGGTGATCGAAGCCGCCGACAGCGAGGACGTCGCGCTGCAAGCGGGTTCCGCGCCGTGGGAGGGCCACTACATGGCCGCCGGGGTGTTCCAGCTGGCCCGCTACCGCGCCTTGTGGCTGCTGCTGTTGCTGTTCGCCGCGACCCTCACGGTGAGCGTGACCGATTTCTTCGAGGGCACCTTGCAGCAGGCCGCGCACTTGGCCCTGTTCATCCCACTGCTGATCGGCGCGGGCGGGAACGCGGGCGCGCAAGCCGCCACCGCCTGCGTACGCGCGGTGGCGGTCGGTGAGGTCCGGGCGTCGGACCTGTTGAAGGTGATCTGGCGGGAATGCCGGGTCGGCCTGGTGCTGGGCTCGCTGCTGGCCTCGGTGGGCCTGGCGATCGGCGCGCTGTTCGTCGGCCCGCGCATCGCCTTGGTCGTCGGCATCACTCTGATCCTGATCTGCGGCTGGGCGGCCACCATCGGCGGCACCATGCCGCTGCTGGCCAAGAAACTGCGCATCGACCCGGCAGTCGTCTCCGCCCCGATGGTCACCACGCTGGTCGACGCCACCGGCCTGATCATCTACTTCACGACGGCCAAGTTGGTGCTGGGGATCTGAAGGGCTGAGGCCCCGGCCTCCGATCGTCGATCAGCGCCGCCGCGTCCGATCCGGAAACCGGACGTGGCGGCGCGGCGCGCTGATCGTCAGGAAAGACGTTCCGCTCGACCGAGCGATTTACCGTGGCGGCGAGCGCTGTCCTCCAAGCGCTTCTGCTCCCGCGTCAGCGTCCGGCTGAGTTCTCGCAGGCCGGTGATCTGTTCTTCCACACGCGCGCGTTTCTCCGCCAGAAGCCGGGCGCCGTCCGCACAGTCGATGTCACGGGACCGCAGCCCGTCCAGAACCTGGCGGATTTCGCCCAGCGAAAACCCCAATGACTGCATGCTTCGCAGCAGCGTGACTTCCTTTACCGTCGACTCGGGGTACTCCCGATAATTGCCGCGGGTCCGGCGCACTTCCCCCAGCAGACCCAGGCGCTCGTAATAGCGCAAGGCGTGCCGACTCGCGCCGGTCCGTGCCTCCAGCTCACTGATCTGCATGGTTTCCCGCTTGACTGTAGACCTGGCTCTACACCTTAGCCTTCGGCGACCACTATCCGAAGGAGGCCAGAATGTTCCCCATTGCCGGCGCCGACACCGTCGTGGCGTGTTCTCCCGAGAAGGCATTCGCCTATGCGGCGAACCTGGAGAACTTCGCCGCGTGGTTCCCCGGTGTGATCAGCATCGACTCGGACGACGAACTGCCGTTCACCGCGGTCGGCAAGCACTACCGCGAGACCGTAGCGGTGCCGCTGCGAGGAAGACGGGAGGTCCGCATCAAGGTCGTCGAAGTCGGTGCGTCACGGCGGCGGTTGGTCACCGAAGGTCGGCTGCCACTGCTGTTGCCGCGGATGGAGATGGAATTCCTCGACGCGGGACCGCATGCCTGCGAAGTGCGCTGGCGCATGTTCAGCAGGAACACGAGGGCACTTCCGCGCTGGACGGTGCTGCCGCTGGCCCGCTTCGTCATACGAAGGCGCGCCGAGTCGGCATTGCGCAACCTGCGGCAGCGACTGGAAGGCGCCGCGCCGCCGTCCGGCCCGGACGATGCGATCCGAGCGACCGATCGCCGCGAGCCGTAGCCGCAGCGGAGGGTTCCGTCGCGCCGGTACTCGGGCGAAAACGAAGGGAGCCCGGCGCCGCGACCGAATCGCGGGCACCGGGCTCGATGTACGCCCGCTCAGAACTCCCAGTCTTCGTCCTCGGTGTTCACGGCCTTGCCGATGACGTAGCTCGAGCCCGAGCCGGAGAAGAAGTCGTGGTTCTCGTCGGCGTTCGGGGACAGCGCCGAGAGGATGGCGGGGTTGACTTCGGTTTCGTCCTTGGGGAACAGGCCCTCGTAGCCGAGGTTCATCAGCGCCTTGTTGGCGTTGTAGCGGAGGAACTTCTTGACGTCCTCGGTGAGACCCACCTCGTCGTAGAGGTCCTGGGTGTACTCGACTTCGTTGTCGTAGAGCTCGAACAGCAGCTCGAAGGTGTAGTTCTTGAGTTCGTCGCGCTCGGCCTGGGAGACCAGCTCGAGGCCCTTCTGGTACTTGTAGCCGATGTAGTAACCGTGCACCGCTTCGTCCCGGATGATCAACCGGATCATGTCGGCGGTGTTGGTCAGCTTGGCCCGCGACGACCAGTGCATCGGCAGGTAGAAGCCGGAGTAGAACAGGAAGCTCTCCAGCAGCGTCGAGGCGACCTTGCGCTTGAGCGGATCCTCGCCGTTGTAGTACCCCAGCACGATCTCGGCCTTGCGCTGGAGGTTGCGGTTCTCCTCCGACCAGCGGAACGCCTCATCGATCTCGCGGGTGGAGCACAGCGTGGAGAAGATGGAGCTGTAGCTCTTGGCGTGCACCGACTCCATGAACGCGATGTTGGTCAGCACCGCCTCCTCGTGCGGGGTCAGCGCGTCGGGGATCAGGCTCACCGCGCCGACCGTGCCCTGGATGGTGTCCAGCAGGGTCAGGCCGGTGAAGACCCGCATGGTCAGCTGCTTCTCGTCGGCGGTGAGGGTGTTCCACGACGGAATGTCGTTGGAGACCGGCACCTTTTCCGGCAGCCAGAAGTTGCCGGTCAGCCGGTCCCAGACCTCGGCGTCCTTTTCGTCGGGCACCCGATTCCAGTTGATGGCCGATACCCGATCGATCAGTTTCATCCTGCCTCCACGCCCTTCCCGAGCACGCTGCCGTCACGGAATGTCTCCCCTCGGAACACTACTCCTTGGGGGTGACATGTCCGCGTAGCACAACACCTTGTGTCGCCGCGACACGCGTCCTGCATGCGTAAGAACGCCGGGACGCGCCGCGCGCGGCCCCTTATTGTGCGGCACGCGTCCCGGGGTGACCACACCGGTGCCGATGACCGAATCGGTCGCTGGATGTTTGCCAATTCCTTGCCCCGTAGCCGGGACCGAGGTGCCGACCGCCCGGCACACAGGTACGGACGCTCGCCTTCGCCGGGCCGCGAAAGCGTTGCCGGGCGCCCCGATTCACCGATTCCCGGGATTTCCGGGAGTCGGACCGTGCCGGAAGTCACGGGCGCTCGGTGGCGATCCGGCTCGCGATACCGGGCGGGCGCGGTGCTGACCCGCCCGCTCACCTGCGCCGATCGGCCCCGGCGAGCGGCTACGTTGGGCCGAGGGTGTCCCACGCGTTTTGGAAGGAGTGAGTGTTATGACCAGTCCGATCACCACCCGTCCGGTACTCGGCGACATGACGATCTTCGCAGGCGTGCTCATCCTCGTCGCCGGTGTGCTGCACCTGCTGACGGCCGTCGCGGCGATCAGCGGCCGCGAGGTCTTCGTGGTCACCGAGGATCAGGTGTTCCTGGTCGATGTCGCCGCGTGGGGCTGGATCCACCTGACCATCGGGGTACTGGTGGTCATCGCGGGCCTCGGCATAGTCGTGGGGAAGCCCTGGGCCTTTCTCGCCGGCCTCGTGCTGGCGGCGCTCAGCATCCTGGACAATTTTCTCTTCGTGTCGATCTACCCGTTCTGGGCGCTGGTGCTGATCGCCGTCGACGTGCTGGTCATCTGGGCGCTGGCCAGGCAGCTCGCCGCCGCATAGCCGTTGCCGAAGGGACCCGGCCCCTGCCCCGTGCTACACGGGCGCGGGGGCCGTCTGTTACCGCGGCGGCCGACCGCCGGGTGCACCGCCACCGGGCCCGCCGCCGGGCGGTCGCCCACCGGGACCGTTGCCCGACTGGGTGTTCTGTGATCGCTCGGCGACGCCCACGGTGAGCGAGACCCGCATGCGGGAGGACGGCGCGCCCGTCACGGTGGCCAGTTCCGCGTCCCACCCATCGCCGAAGACGTTGTCGGAAGCCAGCGTGACCTGGGCGAGGTTGGTGACGCTGCGCGCGTAACCGGCGTCGTGGGCGAACACCGCCGCGCAGGTGTCATCGGGGAGTGCGATCTGCGAGGTCAGCCGCGCGTTCTGGCCCGCGACGGCGGTCTCCAGTGAGTCGTAGACCTCGAAGTGGATGTGCGGCCAGCGGCCCGAGTAGCAGGCCGGGAAGATCGACGTGAAACTCACCTTGCCGTCGGCGTCGGCCACCTGCACACCGCGCAGATAGTTCTGCTCGGTGACGCCCTCGCTGTAGAGCGAGTAGTTGCCGTCCCGATCGCAGTGCCACACGTACACCGCCATGCCCGTCCCGGCGGCGCCGTCTTTCGCCAGGTCCCGCAGCGTCAGGTCGAGTGTCATCGGAACACCTTGCGCGACACCGGAATACGAGCCGAACGAGGTGGTGATGTCGCTGCGCACCACCCCGGACTCGACGAGCACGTTGGGACCGTTGGACCCGTCGCCCGGATACGGTCCCGCGGTTTCCTGCGGGGCGGCGGCGGTGTCGCCGGATCGCGTGGTGGTCGCGGCCGCGGTCCCGGTCGTCGTGGACGCCGTGCCGCTCGATCCCGAGGCGCAGCCGGTCGCCACCGCCGCCGCCCCTGCCGTCGCGCCGAGGAAGAACAGGGCGCGGCGCCGGGACACCATCACCTTCATGTCGTGTGCGAGGCCGAGATCGTGCTCGTGCACCTCACCGCGTCGTGCGCCCACTATCCGTCCTTTCGTCGAAGTCGTCTCCCGCGACGTTAGGAACGGGCGCTGCGGACCGGCTGGTGCCGGGCTGGGAGTTCGCTGTGGATGGCGCTGCGGGCTCAGCGCCTGCTCGCGCGGCGGTAGCCGATGCTCGCGGGCACCGCGAAGAGGAGGATCGCGCCGAGCGACCACACGACGGTGAGGGTGAGCGAGCGGGTGAGCGGGCCGCCGGAAGCGAGCGCGCGCATGGTGTCGACCGCCACGGACATGGGTTGGTTGCGGACCACCGGCTGAATCCACTTGGGGAAGGCGACCAGCGGAACGAATCCGGTGCTGAAGAACATCATCAGCGAGGTGAGGATGGTGATGCCCTCCACCAGAGTCGATTTCGCGGTGAAGACGGCGACGGAGGTGACGATGGTGGCGAAGGCGAGGCCGAACAGCACCGGGATGAACAGGAAGACGATCGTCGCCGCGAGGCCCTGGTGGAAGCGGAACCCGAGCACGAGGCCCACCAGGACGACCGCGAGGGTGCACAGAAAGATGCGGCAGCCTTCCGCGAGCACCCGTGACGCCAGACCGGAAGCGCGGTGCACCGGCAGTACCCAGAAGCGGGCCAGCAGGCCCGCGTCGCGTTCGCGGCCGAGCAGGACGCCCCCGGCCACCGCGCCGGACAGCGCGCCGACCAAGGCCACCATGGGCACCGAGCCGTACAGCGCGCTCTCGCCGGTGAACTTCTTGATCTGCCCGCCGATCACGGTGTTCAGCATGACCAGCAGCAGGCACGGGACGATCAGCGTCTCCAGCAGGGTGACCGGGTTGCGCCCCCAGCGCAGCAACAGTCGCTGGGTCTGGATCAGCGTGTGCAGCACCAAGGCCGACAGCGACAGTTCGGAGCTGGTGCGCAGCTGATCCGGGCGATTCGCCAGCGATATCATCACGCCCTCCTGGAGCTGAGCCGGATCGACAGCGGAACGCAGACGATCAGGATGCCGAGCGCCCACGCCAGTGGGGGACCCAGTAGCGACCAACTCACCTGGCCCGCGTTCGGTCCGCTGTCACCGGCGAACGCGCGCAGGGCGACGGCCCACTGCGACACCGGCTGATTGCGCACGAACGGCTGCACCCACTCCGGGAACTGATCGGCGGGAGCGATCCCGGAGGAGAGCATCCCGAAGATCAACGGCGGCAGCACCAGCGCTTGCGCGGTCGCCTCCGGGTTGCGCGACACGGTGCCGATCACGTCACCGCCCCAGATCAGCGCGAGACCGATGAGCAGCGAGAACAGCACGAAGCCGAGCGTGTGCGCGGCATCGAGATAGAAGCGGAACCCGATGAGGTGACCGCAGATCAGCGCGGTGATCACGCCGATGGCCAGCCGGAAGACGCTGCCGGACAGGCGCGCCGCGACCGGCACCAGCGGGCCGATCGGCATCGCGCCGAAGCGCCGGTTGAGCCCGGCGACCGAATCGGTGGCGGCGCGGAAGGCCGCCGAGACAGCCGTGAACGCGGCGGCCTGCAGGATCACCAGCGGCATCATGTACTGCGCGTAGCTGCTGAATCCGGTGCCGAGGACGGTCATGATGGTCTTCAGCGGGATGTAGAAGCTGGCGGTGAACGCCGCGGGCGCCAGCACCGAGGTGAGCACCTCGCCGGTCTGGACCGACGGCACGATCAGCCGGGTGGTCAGCACCCACCACTGTTGCGGTCGCAGCGGCGCCGCGCGGGTCTGGGAGAGCCAGGTCGCCGTCGTCATGACACGACCTCCGGCTGCGCGGTCTCCTCCGCCGTCGCCAGATGGCCGGTGAGTTGAAGGAAGACGTCGTCGAGTGAAGGGCGGCGCAGCGCGACATCGATGAGGTCGACGCCCGCGCTGTCCAACCGGCGCAGCGCCTCGAGCAGTGTCTTCGCGCCGTCCGGGGCGGGAACGGCGATCCGGTCGGAATCGGGGGTCAGCGCGGCGCGACTTTCCTGCGGCAGCAGCGGACCCAGGGCCGCGGCGATGGCGGGCAGGTCCTTCAGGTTCAGCGGTACCACCTCGCAGTAGCTGCCACCGGTGCGCGACTTCAGCTCGTCGGCGGTGCCTTGGGCGATCACCACGCCGTGATCGATGACGATGATCCGGTCGCTGAGCGCGTCGGCTTCCTCCAGGTACTGGCTGGTGAGCAGCGTGGTGATGCCCGCCTTCTTGAAGCCGGACACCAGATCCCACACGCCCTGCCTGCTGCGCGGATCCAGCCCGGTGGTCGGCTCGTCCAGGAACACCACGTCGGGCCGGACGACCAGCCCGCAGGCGATATCGATGCGCCTGCGCATACCGCCGGAGTAGGTGCCGACCCGGCGGCCGGCCGCACGCTCGAGATCGAACTCGGCCAGCAGTTCGTCCGCCCTGGCGCGGGCGGCCCGTTTGCGCAGGCCCATCAGCCTGCCGAACATCACGAGGTTCTCGTAGCCGCTGAGCATGTCGTCCAGCGCGGCGTACTGCCCGGTCAGCATGATGCTGCGGCGCACCGCCGCGGGCTCGGCGACCACGTCGTACCCGGCGACCGAGGCACGGCCGCGGTCCGGCCGGATCAGCGTCGACAGGGCGTTCACCGTGGTGGTCTTGCCCGCGCCGTTCGGTCCGAGGATGCCGAGCACCTCGCCCGGCTCGGCCGTGAAATCGACTCCGCGTAGTGCCTTGACCGCGCCGAAGGATTTCTCGATTCCCTCGACGACGACTCCTTGGTCGGAACTCATCCTCGGCCTCCAAGATGTGCATCGAGCGCCCGCGCGATGATCGGCAACGCCTGTGGCGCCGTCATTTCGTCGTGGGTGACGTCGATGTCGTGGTTGATGATCTCGCCGGTCACGTACGGCCGCCAGCCGTCGGGACCGAAGATGTCGGAGGTGTCGACGGTCGCGCTGAAGTACACGATGTCGCCGTCGAACACGGGGCGCTGGTAACCGGTTCTGGTTCGCGCGGCGGCGTTGTACGACCCGGCCATCCGCTCCAGCGTGGCGGCGTCGATCAGCGAGACTCCGCCGAGCCGTTCGCGGATCAGGTCGGCCGCCTGCTGGGCGGTCGCGTCCGCGGGGACGTCGTGGATGCCGAACACCGCGCCGAACGAGTTGACGAACGACCCGGCGGTGAGCCGTTCGATGCTGTGGCCGTCGATGTCGGAGGTATCGGCGTCCAGCAGCGCGACCACGCCCACCTCGGCGCCTTCGGCCTTCAGCTGGACCGCCGCCGCGTGGGCGATCAGGCCGCCGAACGACCAGCCGAGCAGGTGGTAGGGCCCTACGGGTTGCAGCGCCCGGATCTCCCGCACGTAGCGGTCGGCGAACTCCTCGATCGAGCGCGCGGGCGGTTCGTGTCCGCTGAGGTCGGGCGCTTGCAGGCCGTAGATCGGGCGGCCGGGCGCCAGCGAGTCCGCGAATCCCAGGTAGGTCCACGACATTCCGGACGACGGGTGGATGCAGAACAGCGCGGGTTCCTCGCCGCCGAGCCGGATCGGCAGCACCACGTCCAGCCCGAGCCCACCGGCCGCCGGAACGGCAGGTGTCGCCGTGGCGGCCGCTTCTTCCTCGGCGGCGATCCGCGCCGCCGGGGTCTGTGCGAAACGAGCTGCCGCGCTCAGCGTGTCGATCCACAGATCGGCCAGCTCGGCGACCTCCTCCCGGCTGAGCAGGGTGGACGGGAAGCCGAGGCTCGCCCGCAGCCGGTCCCCGATCACCACGGCGTTCACGTCGATCGCCGCCTGCAAAGGCACGTCGGGATCTTCGGTGACGTGCACGTCGCCCAGATCGTCGGTCGGCAGCCACCCCAGGCCCTCCAACCCGGCCGGGATATCGCCGGTGGAGTACCGGCCGAGGTAGTTGAAGCCGACCCGTCCCGGCAGCCGCTGCGGGAACTGCCGCGCGGTCTCGGCGTTGAGGTAGCGCAGCAAGCCGAAGCCGATGCCTTTGTCCGGCACCGCGAGCAGCTGATGCTTGACGGCGCGGATCGCCGCGCCCATCGCGGGTCCGCCGGTGAGCGCGTCATCGATGTCGATCCCCGCCAGGTCGAGGCGAACCGGGTACATGCTGGTGAACCAGCCGATGGTGCGCGAGAGGTCGGCGCCGGGCACCACTTCTTCCTGTCGGCCGTGACCTTCCAGGCGCAGCAGCGCCGACGGGTCGCAGTCGCGCCAGCGCACCAGCGCCAGCGCCAAGGTGGCCAGCAGCGCGTCATTGACGCTGCCCTGGAACAAACCGGGCAAGGTGGTGAGCAGCGCGGCGGTGACCTCCGCGGACACCTCCCGCTCGACCATGCGCAGTGCGCCGGTCCGGTCGAGGGCGGGATCCAATTCCCGGCCGCCGATCAACGGGTCGGGTCCGGCGAGCACGTCATGCCAGTACGCCAGTTCGGCGATCCGGTGTTCCGAGCGCGCCTCGTCGGCCAGCGCGTGTGCCCACCGCCGCATCGAGGTCCCGGTCTCCGCGAGCACCGGGGTATTGCCGACCGACAGCTGAGCCCAGGCGGCCACCAGATCCGGCACCAGGATGCGCCACGACACACCGTCGATGACAAGGTGGTGCGCCAGCACGATCAGCCGTCCCGCGCTGGTGCGCGCGCCCGCGACGCCCACCGGGTCCAGCCAGATGAACTGCAGCACGGTGCCGTTCGCCGGATCGAGCCGGTTCGCCGCGGCGTCCAGTTCGGTCATGGCGAACTCGTGCAGCTCGATCCGCTCGATCGCGTCGAACTCGATGCGGTGCACGAGCGCGTCCACGTCGACCGAGCCGGGCGGGCCTACCACGACGCGCGGCCCGTCATCGGCGTCGGCGACCAGCCGGGCGCGCAGGATGTCGTGCCGATCCAGCGCGGCCGTGAGCACCGCGACGATCTGCGCGCGCTCGATACCCACCGGCAGCTCCAACACCGCGGACTGGGCGAAGCGGTTGTAGTTCCCGCCACGCTGGAGCATGTAGTGCACGATCGGCGGCACCGGCAACTCGCCGACACCGCCGCCGGGCAGTTCGTCCAGCGTCACCGCCGTGCCCGCGGCGTCGACCGCCGCGGCCAGCGCCGCCACGGTGCGGTGCTCGAACACCTGCAACGGAGTGCAGCTGATGCCCTGCTGCTTGGCCCGCGACACCAGCTGGATGGCCAGGATGCTGTCGCCGCCGAGGGAGAAGAACGAATCGTCGGCGCCGACCTGCTCGACGCCGAGCAGTTCACCGAAGATCCCGGCCAGCTGCTGTTCGGTCGGTGTGGACGGTGCGCGGTAGGCGGTGCGGTCGGCGGTGAATTCCGGTTCCGGCAGCGCCTTGCGGTCCAGCTTGCCGACCGCGTTGCGCGGGATCTCGTCCAGCACCACGAACGCCGAGGGCACCATGTAGCCGGGCAGGATGTCGGCGGCGAACGCGCGTACTTTCGCCACGTCGAGTTCGACCCCGGGCGCGTGGACCAGGTACGCGGCCAGCGCGGTCGCCCCGGTGGGGCCGGGCACACCGAGCGTCACCGCGAAATCCACGCCCTCCGCGCGGCCGAGCACCGCATCGATCTCGCCCAGCTCGATGCGCTGGCCGCGCACCTTGACCTGGAAGTCGGTGCGGCCCAGATACTCCAGTTCAAGTCCCGCCTCGCCGCGGATCCAGCGCACCAAGTCGCCGGTTCGGTACATCCGTTCGCCCGCGGCGCCGAACGGGTTCGCGTGGAAGCGGGCCGCGGTGAGACTCGGCCGCGCGTGGTAGCCGCGAGCCAGCGCGGGTCCGGCGAGGTACAGCTCGCCCGCAACGCCCACCGGGACCGGGCGCAGCCGGTCGTCGAGCACCAGCGCGGCGGCGCCGTGGACCGGTGTGCCGATGGTAACGGGCATGCCGAGTTCCATCGGCGCGGAACCCGTTGCCCAAATGGTGAATTCGGTGGGTCCGTACAGGTTGACCATGGTGCGTCCGGTGGCCCAGCGTTCGACCAGCTCGGCGCCGACCGCTTCACCGACCGACGCGAGCACCCGCACGCCGGCCAGTTCGGCGGGATCGAGGGTGGCCAGCGCGGAGGGTGTGATCACCAGGTGCGTGACCTGCTCGGCGGCGATCAGCTCGGCGAGTGCGCTGCCGCCGAACACCTCCGGCGGCGCTACCACCGACGCGCCACCCGAGCCGAACGCCATGAGCGCTTCGAACAGCGACGCGTCGAAACTCGGCGACGCCACCTGCAGTACCCGGGAGTGCTCGTCCAATTCGAGGGACTTCTGTTGCGCCGCGACGAAATCGGCGACGCCGCGGTGGGAGACCGAGACGCCCTTCGGTGTGCCGGTGGAGCCGGAGGTGTAGATCATCCATGCCGCGTTGTCCAGCCGGATCGGGCTGGACAGTTCACGCTCGTCCAGCGGGCGGCTGCTCGCGGCGCTCCAGCGTTCCACGAGGGCCAGGTCATCGAGCACCAGCCAATTCGTGCTGTCGGGCAGCATCGGACGGAACGCGGCGAGGGTGAGGCCCAGCGTCGCGCCGGAGTCGGTGAGCATATGGTCGATGCGGTCGATCGGGTGCTTCGGGTCGACCGGCAGGAACGCCGCACCGGCCTTGGCGGCGGCCCACACACCGGTGAGCAGTTCGGCCGAGCGCGGAAGTCCCAGCGCCACCACGGTTTCCGGGCCAGCGCCCTCCTCGCGCAACACCCGCGCGAGGCGGTTGGCGTGCGCGTCGATCTCCCGATAAGTGGTGATGTATCCGCCGACCACCAGGGCGGGCCGATCCGGGAAACGCTGGGCGGTCTCGGTCAGCAGCCGTGGAAGCGTCGTCGTTCCGACGGTTTCGGGACCGCGTACCGGCACCAGCGTCGCGCGTTCGGCGTCGTCGAGGATGTCGATGTCGGCGATGCGCACCTCGGGCCGCGCCAGCACCGCAGCGAGCACGCGCCGCCACCGGCTGGCGAACGCGGCCATCGTCGCCTCGTCGAACAGATCCGTGGCGTAGGTCAGCACCGCGTCGATCCCCGCCGGACCGCCGGCGGTGAAGCGCTCGCGCAGATCCAGGGTCAGATCGAACTGGGAGGCGTTGCGATCGAAATCCTCCACCTCGAACCGCAGGCCGGGCAGCTCCAGCACCGGTTCGACGAAGTTCTGCAGCGACAGCGAGACCTGGAACAGCGGGTGGTGCGCGGTCGAGCGAGCCGGATCCAGCACCTGGACCAACCGCTCGAACGGCACGTCCGCGTTGGCGAAGGCGTCCAGGTCCGCGGACCGGACGGTGTCCAGGAACGCGGCGAAACCCGCTCCGGTATCGACCGGGGTGCGCAGCGCCAGGGTGTTGACGAACATGCCGACGAGTTGGTCGAGCGCCTCCTCGCCACGGCCGGCCACCGGGGTGCCGATCAGCACGTCGTCGGTGCCGCCGAGGCGCGCGAGCAGCGCCGCGAGCGCGGCGTGCACGACCATGAACGGGCTGACGCTGTGCCCGGCGGCGAAGTCCACCAGCGCTCGGTGCGTCTCGCTGTCGACGGTGAAGCCGAAGTCGGCGCTGTGCATGGTCTGTACCGCCGGGCGTGGCCGGTCGGCGGGCAGTTCCAGCACGTCGGGTGCGCCCGTCAGGGTCTCGCGCCAGAACCCGATCTGGCGCGCCGCCAGTGATTCCGGGTCGACCTCGTCGCCGAGCACCTCGCGATGCCAGAGCGCGAAGTCGGCGTACTGCACCGGCAACGGGACGCGGACGGCGTGCCCGCCACCGGCCCGCTCGGAGTAGGCGGCGACCAGGTCGGCGGCCAGCGGCGCCATCGACGCGCCGTCCGCGCTGATGTGGTGCACCACCAGCACGACGACGTGCACCGGCGGCGTGGCGGCCGAGAACTCTCCGGGGCCCGCGGCGTAGCCCGACGCCACCGGTGCGCGCCCGGCGACGGCGCCGGAGGAGACCGGCGCGTCGCCGGTGGAAGGCCCCGATGACACCGGCCCGGCACCGCCGGAAGGCTCCGGGCCGCCGTGCAGCCGGAACAGCCCCACTCGCAGCGGCGGTTGGGTGGCGAGGTCGAATCCGGTACCCGCCAGCTCGGTGATCCGCTCGCGCAGGGCGGGGCCGTCCTCGGTGGCGGTCACCGGCATCGTGGGCACGGCCACGTCGGCGCCGATCACCACCTGGCGGGGGCCCTCCGCGTCCGCCGGGTAGAGCGTGCGCAGGCTCTCGTGCCGCTCGACCACGTCGGCGAGAGCGCCGCGCATCGCCTCGACGTCCAGATCGCCGGTCAGCCGCAGCGCCACTGCGATGTTGTAGGCGGGCGAGGCCGGATCCATCCGGTTGAGCACCCACATGCGCTGCTGCGCGGGAGACAGCGGAACGCGATCGGGCCGGATCCGCGGTGCGAGGACGAACCGGCCCGCCGCCGCGCCGGTGGCGGGGACCACCCGGGCCGACAGCTGGGCCACGGTCGGCGCGTCGAACAGGTCGCGCAGTGCGATCCGCGATCCGAGCGCCGCGTTCACCCGCGCCACCACCTTGGTCGCGCTCAGTGAATTGCCGCCGAGTTCGAAGAACGACAGGTCGACGCCGACGCGCTCGCGGTCGAGCACCTCACCGAACACCGCGGCCACCGCCTCCTCGACCGGCGTGCGCGGCGCGAGGTAGGGCCGATGGCTCTCCGAGAAGTCCGGCACCGGAAGGGCTTTGCGATCGAGTTTGCCCACCGGTGTGAGCGGGATCGAATCGAGCACGACGAGGTAGCCCGGCACCATGTAGCCGGGCAGTTCTGCGGCCACCTGGGCGCGCAGCCGCTCGACGTCCAGGCGCACGCCCTCGGCGGGCAGCACGTAGGAGACCAGCACAGTCGTCCCGGCCGGACCGGTGCGCCCGATGGTCACCGCGTACTCGACCTCGTCGTCGCGGGAGAGCACCGCGTCGATCTCACCCAGCTCGATGCGCAAACCGCGGATCTTGACCTGGAAGTCGCTGCGGCCCAGATACTCCAGCTCGTAGCCGCCGTCGTTGTCGACCCAGCGCACCATGTCGCCGGTGCGGTACATCCGCCGGCCCGGTTCGCCGAAGGGGTCGGCGACGAACCTGCTCGCGGTCATCTCGAACCGGTTGAAGTAGCCGCGGGCGAGCGCGGGGCCCGCCAGGTACAGCTCGCCGGGCACCCCCACCGGCACCGGACGCAGCCAGGCGTCCAGCACCATGGTCGCCGCGCCGCGGATGGGGCCGCCGATCGTGATCGGCTCGCCCGCGACGAGTTCGGCGGGCCCCGTCGCCCAGATGCTGAACTCGGTGGGGCCGTACAGGTTCACCATGCGCCTGCCCGGTGCCCACCGCTCGATCAGCTCCGGCGTCGCCGCCTCGCCCGCGACCGCGAGCACGCGCAGGTGTTCCAGGCCGGCGGGTTCCATGGTGGCCAGCGCCGACGGCGTGATCACCGCGTGGGTGACGCGCTGGGTGCGCAGCAGGTTCTCCAGTTCCGTCCCGCCGTAGACGTCCGGTGGCGACACCACCAGCCTGCCGCCCGCGCCGTGCGCGATGAGCAGCTCGAACACCGAGGCGTCGAAGCTCGGTGAGGCCACCTGCAGCGCGCTGGCGGTGGGGTCCAGCCCGAGCGTCGCGCGTTGCGCGGCAACGAGATCGGCGATGCCGCGGTGGCTGAGCAGTACGGCCTTGGGCTTGCCGGTGGAGCCGGAAGTATAGATCAGGTACGCCGTCTGGTCGAGGTCGATCGGCCCGCCGCGTTCTTCGTCGGTGATCGGCGCTTCGGAGACGGTCATCACCCGCCGGATGGTGTTGAGGTCGTCGAGCAGCAGCCAGTCGATCGTGCCGGGCAGTGTCTCGCCGGTGGCGGTGACCGTCACGCCGATCGGGGCTTTCGAGTCGCTGAGCATGTGCTCGATGCGTTCCACCGGGTAGTTCGGGTCCAGTGGCGCGAATGCCGCGCCGGTCTTGGCCAGCGCCCACACGGCGATCACCGATTCCAGCGAGCGGGTCAGCGCCAGCACGACGAACACCTCGCGTCCGACTCCGCGGCGCAGCAGCACCCGGGCGTAGCGGTTGGACCAGGCGTCGAGTTCGCCGTAGGACATGGTGAGCTCACCGGCGGTGATCGCGATCGCTTCCGGATCGATCCGTGCGCCCGCCATGAGCAGTTCGGGCAGCGTGGCCTGCGGTACCGACTCCGGACCGCGCACCGGCACCAGCGCGGCACGCTCGGCGTCGTCGCAGTACTGCAACTGGGAGACCAGCGCGTGCGGGTTGTCCGCGAGCTGGGTGAGCAACCGGACGAAGCGATCCAGCAGCGGCCGCGCCGCCTCGGCCGGAAGCTGGTCGGCCATGTACTTCAGCGTGATCCGCAGGGTGTCGCTGCTGTCGTCGCCGCGCAGCGGGATCACCATGAGATTCAGCGGATACGGCGTCGCGTCGGTGCCTTCCACGTCGAGCACCCGCATGCCCGCGATGTCCAGCGCCTGCGACAGCGCTTCGCGATCGATCGGATAGGACTCGAACACGGTCAGCGTGTCGAACAGTTCGGCGAGGCCGACCGCCTGGTGGATGGCGGCCAGCCCGACATGCTGATGGTCCATCAGCCGGGCCTGCTCGGATTGCAGGCGCGCGAGCAGGTCGGACACCTTCTCCGCCGGATCGAGCCGCACCCGCACCGGCAGCGTGTTGATGAACAGGCCGACCATCTCCTCGACCCCGGCCAGCTCCGGCGGCCGTCCCGAGACGGTGCCGCCGAAGACCACGTCGGTGCGACCGGTGAGCATCGCGAGCAGCATCGCCCAGGCGGCCTGCACCAAAGTGTTCACCGTGGCGCCCGCTTCCCGGCCCGCGGTCTCCAGCTGGGCCACGGTGGCGCGGGAGAGGTCGGCGGAGATCATCCCGGTTTCGGTCGATTCGATGCCCGCGAGGGTCGGCACCGCGCGCGTCGGCGTGTCGACACCGGCCAGCGATTCGGTCCACGCCCCGAGGGATTCCGCGTCATCCCTGGTCGCCAGCCAGGTCAGGAACTCACGATAGGAGTGCGCGGGCGGCAGCGCCGCGGCGTCACCGTCGGTGACGTAGAGGGTGAGCAGTTCGCGCACGAGCAGCGGCGTCGACCAGCCGTCCAGCACCAGGTGGTGGTTGGTGAGCACGAAACGGTAGGTGTCGGAGGCGATCCGGATGAGCGTGCAGCGCAGCAGCGGGGGACGGGTGAGCTCGAACCGGGTGCGCGCGTCGAGCGCGATCAGCCGATCGAGTTCTCCGGCCCGCTCGTGCTCGTCGGCGATGCCGGTGAGATCCGCCTCCCGCCAGTCGATCTCGGCGTCGGCCAGCACGAGCTGGCGCGGACCGTCCTCGGTCTCGACGAAGGCGACGCGCAGGTTCTCGTGGCGGGTGACCAAAGCCTGTGCGGCGCGGCGCAAGCGGGCCGCGTCGACGGTGCCCGCCAGGGTGAGCAAGGACTGCACCGTGTAACCGTCGGCGGTGTCGGAGTCGTAGAGCGCGTGGAAGAGCAGGCCGTACTGCAGAGGCGAGAGCGGCCACACATCGGCGAGATTCGGATAGTCGCGCTCCCAGGCGTCGATCTGCGCTTGGGTGACGGTGACCAGGTCGAAGTCCGACGGGGTGCGTCCACCCGCGCTCGCGGCTCCGGCGTGCTCGGCCAGCGCGCCGAGCGCCTGCTCCCACAGCGTGGCGAGTTCGGCGATGTCCGCGTCGTCGAACAGGCGACCGGCGTAGGCCCAGGTCACCTCGAGGCCGGTGTCGGTGAGCACGGCGTTGATGTCGACCGTGGCGGCCAGCGGCGCGCGGTCGTCCTGGGTCGCGGCGAACCGGCGCGGCAGCCAAGGCTCCGCTTCGCCGCCGGTGGACGCGCGGCCGAGGTAGTTGAAGCTGATCTGCGGGGTGGGTGCGTCCGCGAGCGCCGCCGCGGTGCTCGGGACCAGGTAGCGCAGCATTCCGAACCCGATGCCCTTGTCCGGCAGGGCGCGCAGCTGTTCCTTGGTCGCCTTGATCGCGGCGCCCGCCGCGGCGCCGCCCGCGAACGCGTCCGCCACGTCGATGCCGGTCAGGTCGACCGCGACCGGGTAGACGCTGGTGAACCACCCCACGGTGCGAGCCACGTCGGCGCCGGGCAGGATGCTCTCCGTGCGGCCGTGGCCCTCCAGGGTGAACAGCGCCGAGGTGCGTCCACGCCACCGGGTCACCGCCAGCGCGAGCGCGGCGAGCAGTACGTCGTCGGCGCCGCAGTGGAAACGGTCCGGTGCGGTGGAGAGCACGGTCCGCGCGATGTCGGGCGCAACGACGGTCGTCCGCTGCGCCATCGTGGCCACCACATCGAGCGCGGGGTCCATCGGCGCCGAGCCGAGCGCCGGGTCGGGTGTGGCCAGGATGCGTTGCCACAGCGGCAGTTCCGTGGTGCGCGTGGGCGCATGCTCACGCTGTCCGTGCGCCCAGCGCCGGAACGAGGTACCCACCGGCGCGAGCGGGGCGCCCAGCGCGGCGGTGGCCAGATCCGGCAGCAGGATGCGCCAGGAGATGCCGTCGGTGACCAGATGGTGCAGCACCAGCCACAGCAGCCCAGCGGCGTCGGCGCGCTCGATCCACACGAAGCGCGCGATCACGCCCGCCTCCGGGTCGAGCAGATCGGCGGCGCGCTGCAATTCGCGCTCGCAGGTCGCGTCGAGATCGCCGTCCGCGGGCACGACCTCCAGCGCGGTGCCCGCGTCCACCGTGCCGGGTTCGGCTACCACCCAGCTCCAGCCGTCGCCGGCGCGGCGCAGCGTCGAGCGCAGCGCGTCGTGCCGGTCCAGCAGCGCTTGCAGCGCGGTGACCAGGCTCGCGCGCTCGAGGTCGGCGGGCAGCTCGATCAGCACGGCCTGGGCGAACCGCCGCCAAGTGTCACCCGGCTCGAGCATCGCGTGCACGATCGGCGTGAGCTCCACCTCGCCGACCCCGCCGCCGGGCAGCTCGTGCACCACCGCGACCGGAACATCGGTGGCCACCGCGGCCAGGGCCGCGACGGTCTTGCGCTCGAAGACATCCCGCGCGCTGAACCCGATCCCGGCCGCCTTCGCCCGGGACACCAACTGGATCGAGACGATGCTGTCGCCGCCGAGCGCGAAGAAGCTTTCGTCGACGCCCACCGCATCCAGGCCGAGCACCTGCGCGAACAGTGCGGCGAGCGTTTCCTCGCGCGGCGTGGACGGCGGCCTGCTCGTGGTGGCGCGGGCGCCGAAGTCCGGTGCGGGCAGCGCTTTGCGGTCCACTTTGCCCAGCGGGGTGAGCGGGAGGCCGTCGAGCACCATGATCACCGCGGGCACCATGTAGGCCGGAAGCGATTCCCCGGCGGCGGCTTTCAGCGCCTCCGGATGGATTTCCGCTCCCGGTTTCGGCAGCACGTAGGACACGAGCGCGGTGGCGCCGGAACCGGTTTCGGCGCCGAGGGTGAGCGCGAAGTCGACATCGGGGTGCCGCTGCAGGGCGGCGTCGATCTCGCCGAGCTCGATGCGGAAGCCGCGCACCTTCACCTGGAAGTCGCTGCGACCCTGGTACTCCAGTTCGACGCGTCCGTCGCGCTCGACCCAGCGCACCAGGTCGCCGGTGCGGTACATGCGTTCGCCGGTCGCGTAGGGGTTGGCGACGAATCGGTCGGCGGTGAGCCCGTTGCGCCGGTGGTAGCCGCGGGCCACGCCGGGACCGGCGAGGTAGAGCTCACCGGTGGTACCCGGCGGCAGCGGACGCAGCCACGGGTCGAGGACCACGGCCGATACCTCGCGGGCCAGACCGCCGATGGTGACCGGGCCGTCAAGTGACAGCGGGGCGCTGAGGGTGACGGTGACGGTGGTCTCGGTGGGGCCGTAGCCGTTCAGCAGTGTCCGGCCGGACCATTTCGCGACCAGCTCCGGCGGGCAGGCGTCGCCGCCGACGATCACGGTGCGCAGCTCGGGCAGGGTCGCCGGGTCCAGCGATCCCACGACGGCCGGGGTCACGTTCAGGTGTGTGACGCGGTGAGTGCGCAGCACGTGGGCCAGTTCCTCGCCGGCGTACGCCGACGGCGGCACGACCGCCAGCGTCGCGCCCGCCGCGAGGGTCACCAGGATCTCCTCGACGGAGATGTCGAAACTGGGCGAGACGGCATGGGCCACAACGGAAGTCGCGTCGACACCGAATCCGGCGCCGGAGCTCGCCACCAGGTTGGCCAGCCCGCGGTGCGGGACGAGCACGCCTTTGGGCAGCCCGGTCGAGCCGGAGGTGTAGATGATGTACGCGACCTGGTCGGGGTGCACCGCGGCGGTCCGCTCGGCATCGGTCAGCGGTGCGGCGTCCTGATCGGCCACCGCCCGCTCGGTCTCCTCGTCATCGAGGATCAGCCAGGACACCCGGTCCGGCAACGACTTTCGCGCGGAGGCCAGCGTGATTCCCGCGACCACCCCGCTGTCGCCGAGCATGTGCTCGATGCGGTCGGCCGGATAGGTCGGGTCGATCGGCACGAAAGCCGCGCCGGTCTTGGCCACCGCGATCGTCGCCAGCACCGACTGAATGGACCGCGGGATCGAGATCGCGACGGTGCGCTCGGGCCCGGCGCCCGCGGCGATCAGCGCCCTGGCCAGCCGGTTGGTGTAGTCGTCCATCTGGCGGTAGGTCAGCGCGCTCTCGCCTTCCACGAGCGCGGTCGCCAGCGGATCGCGGGCCGCGCCCTCGGCGAGGATGGCGGGCAGCGTCCGCGCCGCGACGCCCGCGGGGCCGCGTCCGGGAGCGAAGTCGGCGCGCTCGTCGTCCGACAGCGCCGGAACGGTCGCCAGCGGCGCGTCCGGTCCGGCAGCGAGGAAGCGGTGCAGGAACGACAGGAACCGGCGGTGCTGCGCGGTCAGTTCGGCGTCGGTGTAGAGGTTGCCGTTGGCCTGGAAGTCGATATGCGTGCTCTCGCCGCCGACGCCCGGGTACAGGTTGACGAACAGGTCATCGATCAACCCGGAGGTCAGCACGTGCAGCCGCCCGGTGACCGGGCCGAGCTGGATCCTGGTGTCGACCATCATGAGGTTCACCGAGGGGCCGAACGACCCGGCCTCGTCCATCGGCCAGCCGAGGTCGCGGAAGATGTCCTCCTGCCGGTAGCGCTGGCGGCGCAGCGCCCCCGTCAGCTCGCCCTGGGCCGCGCGGATCACGTCCCCGACCGTCGTGGCCGCTGTCAGCCGCAGGCGCAGCGGGACCACGTTGGCGATCATGCCGCCGGAACGCCGCAGCGTCGCGGTGGTGCGCGCGGACACCGGCAGGCTCAGCACGACTTCCGGTGCGCCGGTCATCGCGGACAGATACGCGCCGAAGGCGGCGACTACGGTCGGAGCGACACCGGAGGACACCTGATCGGCGACGGTGTCCAGCAGTTCCGCGGTGCCAGCGGGCAGCGCGCCCGCGACCCGGCTCGGGTGCCCGTTCACGCCCGCGGTGCGACCGGCCAGGTTCACCGGGTCGGCCATGCCGTCCAGGTGGGCGAGCCAGTGCTCCCGATCGGCGCTGAACCGCTCGGAACTGCGATAGGCCAGATCCGCCTCGACGATCTTGCGCAGATCCTCCGCTTTCGCGGGTGGGGGCTCGCGGCCCTCGACAGCGGCGTTGTAGAGCTCACCCGTGCGCTGCACCATGGTCAGCGCGCCCATGCCGTCGAGCACGATGTGGTGGATTCGCGAGTACCAGAACCAGCGGTCGGCGCCGACCCGCAGCATGGTCATGCGCACCAGCCGGTCGCGGGTCAGTTCCAGCGGGGTCTCGTACTCCGCGCGCATCCACGCCTGCGCGGCCGCCTCCGGGTCGGGCTCGGAGCGGAAGTCGAGCGATTCCAGGCTGTCGTCCAGGGTGGTGTCGACGAATTGGAACGGATGACCCTCCACTTCGATCAGGCGGAGGTAGCCGGTGCCGAACTCGCGCCCGGCCTGCCGCGCCGCGTGCGCGAGCAGATCCAGGTCGACCGGGCCGTTCAATTCGACGTACTGGGCGATGGAGATCGGAGTGTCACCGGCGACGTGCTGGGCGAACCAGATGCCGCGCTGTGCCGCCGACAGGGCGAAGGCCCCGTCGGGAAGAACCGTGTCCGTATCTTTCGCCGAAAGGGAAGGCTGTTGCATGACGTGTCCTACGTTCTGACCGCGGATCGGGCTACCCGGCGAGGACCGCCCGTAGCCACCGCGGTAGCGGTAGTACCTGCCGCCGCGCAGCTCGCGGCAAGTCAATTCTGAACCGGCGCGGGCGGCGCTGCGGGGGTATTGCGCACACTGCGCGACCCGAACATCGCTGTTCGGGTCGCGGGGGGAGGGGTTTGCCCGGTCAGGCGGCTGCCGGGAGCAGATCCAGGTCGGCCGCGCGCAGCGGGGCGGCGGAGCTGGTCAGGTAGCGCTGCAGGGTCGAGCGCTCGTCCAGCACCAGCCAGGTGATCTCGCCGTCGTGCTCGGGCTGCTGATCCTTGGTGGTGATGCCCACCGTGGTGCCGAGCGCGTAGGAGCCGTCCTCGGTGACCGGGACGGTGCCGGCGCCGATCTTGGTGGCGGCCCGCTCGGTCACGACCGACTCGATCGGCTGGTCGATCGCGACCGCGATGCGGCTGCCGGGGCCGGCGCCGATGCCGAGCAGCAGCCGGGCGAGGCGGTTGGACCAGCGATCGAGTTCGGCGTAGGTGAGGTCGCAATCGGCGGTGGAGACCACGACCGCCTGCGGATCGACGACGGCGACGGGCTGGGCCGGCGGCAGGACGTAGAGGTTGTCGGCGAGCGAATCGGTCAGCGTGTGCATGTCGTGTCCTCGAGTGTCGATTAAGAGGTGTTTGGCGTACCTCTTAATCTCGTCCTCGGGACGGGCTTCCGACAGCAACCCCAGCGCTGGTCCGAGCACTCCGAGGGTGGGGGAAATCCCACCCAAGGGGGTGGGTGGTCAGTCGGTCACGTAACCGTTGAGCGTGTTGCGCAGATCGGTGAGCAGGGCGCGGGCGGCGGTGAGGCCGTCGCCGTGCCAGACGCTGTCCTCCACGGCGAACACCCGGCGGTCGGTGGCGGCGCCGAGTTCCTTCCACTCGTCGGAGCGCAGCACCGCTTCCCCGTGCTTCTTGCCCTCCTGGCCCGCGAGGATCACGTAGATCACGTCGCCCTCCACCTTCGTGGCGAACTCGTCCTCGCGCACGTCGAACGACGTGCCGCGCTGGGCTTCGGGGCGCTGCACGCCCGCGTCGCCGAGCACCTGGCCCGCGAAGCTGTCACCGCCCTGCACCCGGTCGGTGTCGGCGGTGAACCGGATGACCGACGCCTGGGTCTGGGCGGCCGCCAGCGCGGTACCGGTCTGGTTCGCTTCGGTGCGGTAATCCCGCAGTGCGGTCTCCGCCGCTTCGAGACGTGCCGAACCCGCTGCGTACGCGGCGAATTCGGCCTGCCAGCCGTTGTTCGAGCCGACCAGCACGGTCGGGGCGATGGCCTGCAGCGCGCTGAAACTCGCCGCGCCGGTGGAGATCTCCCCCAGAATCAGATCGGGGTGCAAGTCCGCGATCCGGGCCGGATCGGGCTGGGCGGCGGTGCCGACACCGGGGATCTTCAACACGCCGGTACCGAGGTAGGCCGGTTGCGGGCTCGGTCCGTCGACGGTCACCGTACCCACGACGCGCTCCCACAGGCCGAGTGCGCAGACCGCGTCCAGTGCGGCCGTGCTGAGTACGACGATGCGCTGCGGGTCGGCGGGTACCTCGGAGACGCCCGCCGCGTGGGTGACGCTGCGGGTCGCCCCGCCCGCCGGATCGGGTGCGCTCGGCAGCGCGCACGCGCGCGTGGTGTCCCGCTCCAGCCCGACGACCCCCGCGCCGGCGATATTGGTGGTGGTGCGCACGATGGAGGCGGAATCGTCGGTGGTGCCACCGCAACCGGCGACGATCAGCGCGGCACACCCGGCCACGACGGCCCGGAACCGGCGGCCGGTCGCGCCGTTTCGATTGCGGACTGCGCGAATTCGGGTGCGTCCATGTATCACGTCGCTCACCGGCATGCGAGTGAGGGTACATGTCGGCGCAGGTCGTCCCCTGGGTGAGGTCGCGGCGGCGAGCGTCCGTGTGCCGGGCTCGGCGCAGACGAACAGTTCGCCGGGTTGCGCGACGAATCGACGGTCCCAGTGCGAGGAGTGCACCGGCCGGTCGCGGTCGTCGCGAACTCGGGGACGCCATGGCGCAGTTGGCGCGTGCGAGGTGACGGCAGCCCGCGTCCATGCTCGGCCCGCATGACGTGCCCGGGTAGGACGACGTGCCCGGGTAGGACAGAGCATCTTCGTGAGTGCCGCCGCTATCGAGCTCGGTCGCCGCCGATGCTGAAGCGGGCGCCGGTGGCGTCGGTGACCGCGGACATGCGGCCGTACGGGGTGTCCTCGGGCGGGGAGAGCACCGAGCCGCCGAGTTCGACGAGTCGTTCGACGGTCTTGTCCACGTCGTCGGCGCCGAAGTAGACGGTCCACGCGGCGGGGGCGCCTTCGGGCAGGAACGCCGAGGCGTCCATGACGCCGCCGAGCATCGGGCTCTCGGCGTGGATGGTGGAGTAGCGGAACTCCGGGGCGTCGGAGATGGTGAAGACGTCCGACCAACCGAACACGTCCCGGTAGAACGCCAGCGAGGCGTCGTAGGCGCGGGTGTGCAGCTCGAACCAGGACGGCGCGCCCTCGTGGTCGCGCCACTGCCCACCGGAGACCAGGCCGATGGTCTCGAACCCGGGGAACGTCCCGGCCTCCCAGATGCCGACGCCCGCGCCTCCGACGTCGCCGAGCACGGCCATCGTGCCCAGGTCGCCGACCGCCATCGGCGGCACGATCAGCGACGCACCCGCCGCCGTCGCCGCGTCCGCGGTGGCCTGGGCACCGGAGCTGGCCAGATACACCGTCCACTGCTCCGGGCTGTCGGTGTCGCCGGGCATCCTGGCCATCGCGCCCGCCACCGCGCGCCCGTCTTTTCGGAAGGTGACATACCCGCCGAACTCCTCGCCCGCGCTCTCGGCGGTCCAGCCGAACAGGTCGCGGTAGAACTCGATACTCCGATCGAGGTCGGAGGTGTACAGCTCGACCCAACAGGGATCGCCGGGCTTCGTACCGTTCGGTTTCGTCATCACTGGTCTCCTGGCCTGAGGTGTAGTGGTGTCACCGATACAGACGCCCCCCACCCGCGGAACTCATCGGTCCACGATCCCGGATAAGCGGTAGCGCGTGTGCAGCCCGACCTCTCGGACTCCACCTCGCTCAATCGCCGTATCCATGCGCGCAGCGGTGCCGCCTTACGTGCCCAGCGCACCCCGACCACGTCTTTCGAGCGAAGCGAGACCGAGCATGCGCCGTTCGCGGCCCGGCTCGTGTCCGAGCGGCCGCCGCGTCCGCGACGTAGTCGCCAGCGGCGGTCGCTCGGACGCGAGCCATAAAGGGGCCGCGAACACCCAGCGCCGCAGGCGCTGGCAAACCAACACAGCGAACAAATACGACAGAGAGTAGGACCCGTTCGGTCGGCTCGGGGGGCGCGGGTTTACGATTCGAAGAGCGCAAGCGAACTGTCGTCTGTCCCGACATAGGGATGGATGCGATCAGCGGAGCCTGCGGAGCGACTTAAAGGCACCTTTCAGGAGGATCAGTGACTGCCGTAGAGCCCCAGCCAGTCCCTCAGTTGGAAGCGACTCGGCCTTATCCGGCTCGGACCGGGCCGAAGGGCTCGTTCATCTACAAGATGGTCACCACCACGGACCCGAAGGTTCTGGGTGTCATGTACCTGACCACGTCGATGGGCTTCTTCCTCATCGGTGGCCTGATGGCCCTGCTGATGCGCGGTGAGCTGGCGCGGCCCGGTCTGCAGTTCCTCTCGACCGAGCAGTTCAACCAGCTGTTCACCATGCACGGCACGATCATGCTGCTGTTCTACGCGACCGCGATCGTGTTCGGCTTCGCCAACATCATCCTCCCGCTGCAGATCGGCGCCCCCGACGTCGCCTTCCCGCGCCTGAACGCCTTCAGCTACTGGCTGTACGCGTTCGGCGCCAGCATGGCGACCGCGGGCTTCATCACCCCGGGTGGCGCCGCGGACTTCGGCTGGACGGCGTACGTGCCGCTCACCGACATCCTGCATTCGCCCGGTGTCGGCACCGACCTGTGGATCCTGGGCCTGGCGGTGTCCGGTCTGGGCACCATCCTCGGTGGCGTGAACATGCTGACCACCGTGGTCTGCCTGCGCGCTCCGGGTATGACCATGTTCCGGATGCCGATCTTCACCTGGAACATCGCCGTCACCAGCGTCCTGGTGCTGCTGGCCTTCCCGCTGCTGACCGCCGCGCTGTTCGGCCTGGCCTACGATCGCCACCTGGGCGGCCACATCTACGACCCCGCGACCGGCGGCATCCTGCTCTACCAGCACCTGTTCTGGTTCTTCGGCCACCCCGAGGTGTACATCATCGCGCTGCCGTTCTTCGGCATCGTCTCGGAGATCTTCCCGGTCTTCTCGCGCAAGCCGATCTTCGGTTACACCACGCTGGTGTACGCCACGCTGGGTATCGCCGCGCTGTCCATCGCGGTGTGGGCGCACCACATGTACGCCACCGGCGCGGTGCTGCTGCCGTACTTCTCGTTCATGACCTTCCTGATCGCGGTTCCGACCGGTGTGAAGTTCTTCAACTGGATCGGCACGATGTGGCGCGGTCAGCTGACCTTCGAGTCGCCGATGCTGTTCTCCATCGGCTTCATCGTCACCTTCCTCTTCGGTGGTCTGTCCGGCGTCATCCTGGCCAGCCCGCCGCTGGACTTCCACGTCACCGACTCGTACTTCGTCGTGGCGCACTTCCACTACGTGCTCTTCGGCACCATCGTGTTCGCCACCTACGCGGGCATCTACTTCTGGTTCCCGAAGATGACCGGCCGGATGCTGGACGAGCGCCTGGCGAAGTGGCACTTCTGGACGACCTTCATCGGCTTCCACACCACCTTCCTGGTCCAGCACTGGCTGGGCGCCGAGGGCATGCCGCGCCGCTACGCCGACTACCTGCCCGGCGACGGCTTCACCACGCTGAACACGATCTCCACGATCGGCGCCTTCGTGCTCGGCGCGTCGATGCTGCCGTTCCTGTGGAACGTCTTCAAGAGCTACCGCTACGGCGAGGTGGTCACCGTGGACGACCCGTGGGGCTACGGCAACTCGCTGGAGTGGGCCACCACCTGCCCGCCGCCGCGGCACAACTTCTACGAGCTGCCGCGCATCCGCTCCGAGCGTCCCGCGTTCGAGCTGCACTACCCGCACATGGTCGAGCGCATGCGGGCCGAGGCCCACGTGGGCTGGGGCTCGGGCAAGCATGCCACCGAGGTCCATGAGACGGCGGCATTGACGAAGTAGGGCGGATTCACCGCGACGAGTGTGCACCTGCTGGCGACAGCGGGTGCACACTCTTTTGTGGAGAGCAACACGCACCGTTGGCGTTGTGACAACGATGTCCACCGGCAGCGACGGCGAACACCGAATTTGGAGCGCATCAGTTGGCCGACACCACCGTTCTCGTCACCGTCACCGGGCCGGACCGCCCCGGTGTGACGTCCGTGCTGCTCGCGGCGATGTCCCGGCACCGGGTCAGCCTGCTGGACGTCGAGCAGGTCGTGATCCGGGGCAGGCTGACCCTGGGCGTCCTGGTCACCTGCCCGAACGACGCCGAGGCGTTGCAGGAAGAGCTCGAAGAGGCCATGAACACCGTCGGCATGCACGTCGACGTGGAGGTGGACGCGGCGATCGGCAGGCAGCCGATGTCCACCCACGCGGTGGTCATCCTCGGCAGCCCGGTCACGGCGCGCGCGTTCAGCGCGGTGTCGCGGCAACTGGCCGCACTGGGCGCGAACATCGACACCATCCGCGGGATCGCCGACTACCCCGTGACGGGGATGGAGCTGATGGTCACCGCGATCGATTCCGGCCCCGACACCGATTCGCGGCTGCGCACGGCACTGGCCGAGGTGGCGGTGGCCGAGCAGGTGGACGTCGCGGTGGAGCGGGCGGGGCTGGCCCGCCGCGGCAAGCGGCTGATCGTGTTCGACGTCGACTCGACGTTGATCCAGGGCGAGGTCATCGAGATGCTCGCCGCGCACGCGGGCGTCGAGGACGAGGTGCGCAGGGTGACCGAGGCCGCCATGCGCGGGGAGATCGACTTCGCCGAATCGCTGCGCCAGCGGGTCGCGACGCTGGCCGGTCTGGACGAGTCGGTGATCGAGGAGGTGGCCGACCGGATCGAGCTGACCCCCGGCGCGCGCACCACGATCCGCACGCTGCGCCGGATCGGTTTCCGCTGCGGCGTGGTGTCGGGCGGCTTCCGGCAGGTGATCGAACCGCTCGCGCACGAGCTGGAATTGGACTTCGTGCAGGCGAACACGCTGGAGGTCGTGGACGGCAAGCTGACCGGCCGGGTGGTCGGGGAGATCATCGACCGGGCGGCCAAGGCGACCGCGCTGCGCAAGTTCGCGGCCGAGGCCGGGGTGCCGATGGAACAGACCGTCGCGGTGGGCGACGGCGCCAACGACATCGACATGCTCAACGCCGCCGGGCTCGGCGTCGCCTTCAACGCCAAGCCCGCGCTGCGGGAGATCGCCGACGCCGCGCTGTCGCATCCCTATCTGGACGCCGTGCTGTTCATCCTCGGGGTCACCCGGCACGAAGTGGAGGCCGCCGACGCCAGGGACGGCCTGCTGCGCCGCGTTCCGCTGGGCTGAGCGTCCGGCCCGGTCGCGTCCGCCTCGGTAGGCTCGCTGCTGTTGATCATTCGGCGATCGGAGGACGGGTGCGCAAGTCCCTGCTTGTGCTGCTGGCCGGGTTGGTGGTGGCGGGGTGCGGCGGCAGTGACTCGCCGGATGGGACGACGAACGGTGCCGCGAATCCCGTTGTGCGCGTGGGCGTGGCCGACCACGGGCAACAGCGGCGACTGCACGTCGGGCAGCGGCTGATCGTCGCGCTTCCGGCGAATCCGTCCACCGGTTACTCCTGGAGCATCGCGAAAGTGGATGCGGCCGTGGTGAAGCTGGACGGCGAGGCCGATTTCGAACCCGATCCGGCCGTGCCGGTCGCGCCGGGCGCGGGCGGGACGTCGGTGTGGACCTTTGTGGGCGCGGCGGCGGGTGCGACGGCGCTGACGATGGAGTACACGCGTCCGTGGGAACAGGGCCTGGAGCCGGCCAGGACGTTTTCGTTGACGATCGAGGTGGAGTGATGACGAGCATCCCGGAATGCGGCGCCGAGATCCGGGACGCCGGCGAGACCCGCACGGGCCCGGCGGTATCGGACGTCGAAGGGTTCCGGGTCCGGCACGCGGAGCTGTCCGGTGGATACGGCACGGGCGATCCGGAGGACCCGGCCATGGTGCAGGCGATGCCGATGGTGCTGCATCTGCCGAAGACCGATCCGCCGCCGCGCAGCGCGCTGCTCGCCGCCGCCGCGTCGGCCACGGTGGCGCTGTGCCTGGACGAGCGCGTCGGACCCGGCGGTGAGTGGGAACAACCGTATCTGGGGTGGAAGCGCTCGCGGATCCGGAAGGTGGCGCGCCGCGCCCGCGGCGCCCAATGGCGTGCGACCTGTGCCGTCCCGGGCGTCACCGTCGAGATCGGCGGCGCGCAGGCGCGGGCGCTGGTCCCCGGACCGGTGGGCGCGGTCGATCCGCGGATCAAGCGTCTGCAGATCGGCGGCACCGATCTCGAGCACGACGATCCCGGGCCGCCCGACCCGGAACTGCCGGTGCTGTGGGTGAACGCCGGGCTCGGGATGACGTTGGGCAAGTCGGCCGCGCAGGTGGGTCACGCGAGCATGCTGCTGGCCGGTGCGCTGCCGGTGAGTGACGCGCTGCGCTGGGCGGAACTCGGCTTCCACTGCGCGGTGCGCGAAGCCGGCGCGCAGCGCTGGGCGGCGCTGGCCGAGCAGGTGGCCGAGGGCAGCGCGGTCGCCGTGCGCGACGCGGGGTTCACCGAGGTGGCGCCGGGCTCGATGACGGTGATCGCGGTGCCCGCCCGATCCTGGTGAACGCTCTCGGGAGACCGTCGCGGTCGTCATGGGCGTGTCGGACGGTGCGGCGGACGCGGTCGTGACGGCGGTGATCCGGCATAGATCCGACCGACCGGATCGTTTTGCCTCCCCGCGTTGGCAACTGCCCCCTCGGGTGGGCCAAGATGGAGCGCGTGCCGCAACCGGATCCCGATCTGCTCATCGATTTCACCGACGTAACCGTCCGCCGCTCGGGCCACACCCTGGTCGGTCCGGTCACCTGGCAGGTCGAGCTCGACGAACGCTGGGTGGTCCTCGGCCCCAACGGCGCGGGCAAGACCTCGCTGCTGCGAATGGCCGCCGCCGAGATGCACCCCACCGGGGGCATCGCCCATCTGCTCGGGGAGCGGATCGGGAAAGTCGACATCAACGAGTTGCGTCCGCGCATCGGGCTCTCCTCGGCCGCGGTGGCCAGCCGGGTGCCGGTCGACGAGAAGGTCAGCGACCTGGTGGTGTCCGCGGGCTACGCGGTGCTGGGCCGCTGGCGCGAGCGCTACGACGACGTGGACACCGACCGCGCCATCGACATGCTGGAGAGCTTGGGCGCCGAACACCTCTCCGACCGCACCTACGGCACGCTGTCGGAGGGCGAGCGCAAACGGGTGCTGATCGCCCGCGCGCTGATGACCGATCCCGAACTGCTGCTGCTCGACGAGCCTGCCGCCGGCCTGGACCTGGGCGGCCGGGAGGAGCTGGTGGAGCGGCTCGGCGATCTCGCCGCCGACCCGGACGCACCCGCGATCGTGCTGGTCACCCACCACGTGGAGGAGATTCCGCCGGGGTTCACCCACGGCCTGCTGCTCAACGAGGGCGAAGTGGTCGCGCAGGGACTGCTCTCCGACGTGCTCACCGCCGAGAACCTCAGCGATGCCTTCCGCCAATCGATCGCGCTGGATCGAGTCGACGGTCGCTACTTCGCGCGGCGTGCACGGCGCGCGGGCAGGCACCGGACCCGCTGACTCGGACGGCGTGCCGTCGCGAACCAAGCGCGCGTTAGGCGTACCTCCGCCGTCGCTCCGGCCGTGCGCGGGCTGAGGGACGGACTACGTCCGACCGCGCCCGTTAAGGTGCAGGGGTGAGTGAGAAAGAGGCGCAGGCAGACTCTCAGCAACCGGTACCGCCGCTGAAAGACGCGTCGACGGTGATGCTGCTGCGCGACGGCGCCGACGGGCCGGAGATCTTCCTGCAGCGCCGGGTCGGCGCCATGGCGTTCGCCGCGGGCATGACCGTGTTCCCCGGCGGCGGCGTCGATCCGACCGACGGAACCGCGGACATCGCCTGGGCCGGACCCGAGCCCACCTGGTGGGCCGAGCGATTCGCCACCACCGAGGCCACGGCCAAGGCGCTGGTCTGCGCGGCCGTGCGCGAGACGTTCGAGGAGTGCGGTGTGCTGCTGGCCGGTCCGGCCGCCGACAGCGTCGTCTCCGACACCACCGGTTACCGGGGGGCACGCGGCAGGCTGGAGCGCAGAGAACTGTCGCTGGCGTCGTTCCTCGCCGAAGAGCGGTTGGTGCTGCGCGCGGACCTGTTGCGGCCGTGGGCGAATTGGATCACCCCGGTGATCGAGCCGCGCCGCTACGACACCCGGTTCTTCGTCGCCGTGCTGCCGGACGGGCAGCTGGCCGACGGCGCCACGTCCGAGGCGGCGGAGGTGCAGTGGAGCACCCCGGCCGAGGCGCTCGAGCGCTGGCGCTCGGGCGTCGACGTGCTGCTGCCGCCCACCTGGTCGCAACTGGTCGCGCTCGGCGCGTTCCGGTCCACCGCCGACATCCTGGCCGCGCAGCGGGCGATCGATCCGATCATGCCCGTGCTGGCCGATCTGGACGGCAAGCGGCTGCTGTCCTTCCCGGACAACCAGCGCTACTTCGCCGACCTCCCCGATCCCCGGCGGCTCAAGGGATCCGCGCGCCCGTGAGCGGCGCCACCCGCCTGCGGGCCTGACCGCTCGCGCTGTGTCTGTTGTCGGCGTGAGCGGGGCCCTGCGTGGTGACGCTGCGCTGCCGCCTGCGGGCCTGACCGCTCACGCTGTGTCTGTTGTCGGCGTGAGCGGGGCCCTGCGTGGTGACGCTGCGCTGCCGCCTGCGGGCCTGACCGCTCACGCTGTGTCTGTTGTCGGCGTGAGCGGGGCCCTGCGTGGTGACGCTGCGCTGCCGCCTCCGGGCCTGACCGCTCACGCCGGTGCGCACCCGGTAGCGTGGCCTCTCATGGCCGAATTCGTGACCCTGGAGCTGCCCGAGGGCGATGCCGCGCGGGGCGTGGCCGTCCTGCGGATCGCGCGCCCGCCGATGAACCTGCTGAACGTGCAGCTGGTGCGCGAGCTGGCCGAGGCGGCGGACGCCGCCGCCGTGCACCCGGGCGTCGCGGCGGTGGTCGTGTACGGCGACGAACGGGTGTTCTCGGCGGGCGACGACGTGGCCGAACTGTTCGGTCTCGGGAGCGAGCAGGCCGCCGCCATGGCGGCCGATCTCCAACATGCTCTGGGCTGCCTGGCCAGGATTCCGCAGCCCACCGTCGCCGCGATCAGCGGTTACTGCCTCGGCGGCGGGCTGGAGCTGGCGCTGGGCGCCGACCGCCGCGTCATCGGGGACAACGTGAAGCTGGGTCTGCCGCAGATCAAGACGGGCCTGATCCCGCTCGCGGGCATCCGGCGGCTGGCCCTGCTGATCGGGCCGGGCCCGGCGAAAGACCTCGTCTACACCGGTCGCTTTGTCGAGCCGGAGGAGGCGAAGGCGCTCGGCTTGGTCGACGAGGTCGTCGCGCCGGACGACGTGTACACCGCCGCGATGCGGTGGGCGCGCCGGTTCGTCGACGGTCCGGCCCGCGCGCTGGCGGCCGCGAAGGCGGTCTTCGAAGCCGGTCCGCACGGCCTCGATCGGGCCCGCGGCGAGTGGTCCGGCCTGTTCACGACGCAAGATCGCCTGATCGGAACAGGTTCCTATTTGGCCGACGGTCCAGGGTCGGCGGAATTCGTGGGGCGATAGCAGGCGTCAACTGGGGATTTGGGTAGGCTTGCCGACCATGACGGTACGTCCCGACGACCCCGCGCCGAACCCGCACGCCACCGAGGCAGAGGTCGAAGCAGCGCTCAAGGATACGAAGCTGGCCCAGGTTCTCTACCACGACTGGGAGGCCGAGACCTACGACGACAAATGGTCCATCTCCTATGACGAGCGCTGTATCGAGTACGCGCGCGGCCGGTTCGACCTGGCCGTCGGTCCCGCGCCGCTGCCCTACGACAAGGCGCTCGAGCTGGGCTGCGGTACCGGATTCTTCCTGCTGAACCTGATGCAGGCGGGCGTGGCGAAGTCCGGCTCGGTCACCGATCTGTCGCCGGGCATGGTGAAGGTCGCGCTGCGCAACGCGCAGCACCTCGGGCTGGACGTGGACGGCCGGGTCGCCGACGCGGAGACCATCCCCTACGACGACGACACCTTCGATCTGGTGGTCGGGCACGCCGTGCTGCACCACATCCCGGACGTCGAGCTGGCGCTCAAGGAGTGCCTGCGCGTGCTCAAGCCGGGCGGCCGCTTCGTGTTCGCCGGTGAGCCGACCACGGTCGGCAACTTCTACGCCCGCTGGCTGGGCCGGATCACCTGGAAGGCCACGACCACGGTGACCAAGCTGCCGATGCTGAGCGACTGGCGGCGCCCGCAGGAGGAGCTGGACGAGTCCTCGCGCGCGGCGGCCCTGGAAGCGGTCGTCGACCTGCACACCTTCGACCCGCGCGCCTTGGAGGCGATGGCCCGCTCGGCGGGCGCCGTCGAGGTGGCCGCCAAGACGGAGGAATTCGCGGCCGCACTGTGGGGCTGGCCGGTGCGTACCTTCGAGGCGGCCGTGCCCGCCGAGAAGCTCACCTGGCGCTACCGGATGGCGATGTACCGCGCCTGGCTGGGGCTGAGCTGGGTGGACGAGAACGTCATGCGCCGCGTGGTGCCGCGCCAGTTCTTCTACAACGCCATGATCACCGGCGTGAAGCCGAGCTCCGCCGGAAAGTAGTGGGCGGCGATCCCCTTCGCGTCCATGTCGCCCGCCTCGACGGCACGGCCGGTGCCGGAGAGGTGGGCGGGCGCGAAGCGTTCCCGCGCCGGGATTCCGAGGCGGCACGCCGCGATTACGGCGGCGGAGCGGACGTCACAGGGGATCGGTAGTGGGCTATCGCATCTCCCATGAGGATGTCCGTTACCTGGGTAGCGCGGCCGGTCGAGCCGCGCTGGCCGAGGTGGACCTGTTGGAGCTGACCCCGGCGACGCACCTGCGCGATTTGGAGCGGGTGCGTCGCACGCACGGCGACCGGGCGGCGGCTCTGATCGAGACGGTGCGATTGCGCCGCAGAGCCGGCGCCAAACTCCTCGATGCCGGGCAGTGGCTCTTCACCGACGACGCGCTGCAGCAGGCCACCCCGACGCTGGTGGCGCGGCAGCGCGCCGCACGGCTGGCCGGACGGACGGTGCACGACGTCACCTGCTCGATCGGAGCCGAACTCGTGGAGCTGGCCCGGGTGTGCCCGGCGGTGCTCGGCAGCGATCTGGACGAGGTGCGGCTGGCTATCGCCGCGCACAATCTGGGGCCGCACCGGCTCGGGGCGGGGGAGCCGGGTTCGCCTGCGCCCGCCACCGGTCCTTCGCCGCAAACCCGAAACGTGATGCTGGCCAGAGCCGATGCGCTGCGCCCGAGCAGTCGCGACACCGTGATCATCGCCGATCCGGCTCGGCGTGCCGACGGCCGGCGCACCCACGACCCGGCCAAACTGAGCCCACCGCTGCCGGATCTGCTCGCGGCCTACACCGGGCGCGATCTCGCCGTGAAATGCGCTCCCGGTTTGGATTTCGATCGGCTGGGCTGGTCCGGTGAGGTGGAGGTGGTCTCGCTCGACGGCTCGGTGCGTGAGGCATGCCTGTGGTCTTCCGGACTCACCGAACCCGGTGTCACCCGTCGCGCGACGGTGCTCTCGTCCGAGGGCGCCGCGTGGACCCTCACCGATGCCGAACCCGACGACATCGATGAGCGCGGGCCCGGGCAATGGATCATCGACCCGGACGGCGCCGTTGTGCGCGCCGGACTCGTCCGTCACTACGCCTCGAAACACGGCCTATGGCAATTGGATCCGCGCATCGCCTATCTCACCGGCGATACCGTCCCCGACGGGGTACGTGGCTTCCGCATCCTCGATCGCCTGGACTTTCGCGAGAAATCCCTGCGCGCCGAACTCCATCGCCGCGACTGCGGCCCCCTCGAAATCCTCGCCCGGGGTGTCGACGTCGACCCTGATGCTCTTCGTTCGCGCCTCAAACTCCGCGGCACCCGGCCGCACACGCTGGTGGTCACTCGCGTCGGCCGCGCCGCGACGGTCTTCCTCTGTTCCACCCCGTGATCACCGGTGTTTGCGCGAAGCGCTCCTACGCAGGGAGTTCGGCGACGACGAGTTTCGCGGCGGCCGCCCACCGCTGATCGGTCGGCGGAGCGGAAAGATTGCTGCCGACGAGGAAAATGCGGACGGCGAACCGGTCGGTGAGGACCCATGCCTGCGGGAAGTCGGGCTTCGCGTCGATGAGGACCGATCGTCCGATCCCCGGGAGTTTGCGGGTGGTCGGATTCATCAGCCGCGCGATGGTCGCCTCGGTCACCGAACCCTGTTGTGGCCGCATCACTTTGATCGACGCGGTGAAGGACAGTACTCCACCGGCTGTGAGGTAGTAGGTGCAGCTTCGACCATAGGAACCGTCGTTGCGTTTGGTACTGGTGTCCCGCCCGTCGCCGAGGCTCACGTCCGCGAGGGCGCTGATCTCCGCCCCGCTGAGCACGCACTCGTCCTCGACGGCGTGTTCGGCGAACGGCTCGTCGGTCACCTTCGCCGGTGTGGTTGCGTCCGGGCTTCGCGGTACTGCCACCGGATGCCCGCCGACCGTGGCAGCGCACGCGGCGGTAGACGAGAGCAGGGCGATCGCGACCAGCGTCGGCTTACCGAGCCGCGCGAGAATTCCACCCTTGGCCATAGTTCCCCCCACTTGAACCAGCACACAACAAGATCGAGGCGACTCTACTCCGGTTCGAACGCGAAGATCTCGCCGATCCGGGTGGCGACCACGACCTCGCCCTTCGAGCCCACCGATGTGCCCGTGACGGTCCCCTTCGCGCCCGGCAGGACGTCGGAGTCGATGGTGGCCCCGGTGCGCGCGTCGAAGGTGACGAGGTTGAGGCCGTCACCGATCGCCGCGGCGGCGTATCCGGTGTCGCCCGCCGTCTGCGCCGCAGGACCGCGCAGCGCGAGGTCCTTTCGCTCCCAGACGGATTCGACCGCGTCGCCGTTGTCGCGCAGCGCGAGCAGGTAGCCGTCGTCGCCGGACGGGATGATCAGGCCGTCGCCGGATACCGAGATGCCGCCGCGCGGCGCCCACTCCAACTGGTGGACCCACTTGGTCCGCCCCTCGGCGGTATCCAGGGCGATCAGCCGATTGCTGTTGTCGCCGACGTAGAGGGTGCCGCCGTCGGCGGACAGGGCCGGGCTGGTTGCGCTGCCGCGCTGCAGCAGTTCGGCGCGCCACTGCTGCTCGATCTTGCCGTCGGCGTAGCGCAGCGCGACCACGGCGGCGACGGGCCGCCCCGGCTGCCACAGCGTCACGTAGAAACGGCCGCTGGCGGTGTCGATCGGGGAGATGTTCGCGACGGGGCACTGCGGCCCTCCGGCGGCGCAGTCGTCCAGTCCCTGACCCGCGGCAGGCCAGCTGAGGCCGGCGTGGGCGAGGAAGTCCGGCTCGCCGAGCAGTTGCACGGTCGGCACCGTTCGATCGCCGGTCTGCCGCGACAGCACGTCGACCTGGCCGGATTGCGTGACCGTCAGCAGTTTTCCGTCGCCGGTGAACTGCACCGAGACCGGCGTCCCCGCGACGGGTGTGGCCCACCGCGGCTGCCCCAGGTAGTTGAACGAGATCACCTTGCTGTCGTCGCCGACGTAGACGTTGGTCATCCCGTCGACGGCCGACGGCGCGGCGATCGCACTCGCTCCCAAGGCATTGCAGAACCGTTTGCGGCCGGTGGCCATCTGGAAGGAGAAGATCGAGCAGTTCGGCAGCCGCGTGGTGACGAACAGCTGGCTGTCGGGCCCCAGCGTGACCGGCTGGGCGATCGGTCCGCCGACCGGGCGCGACCAGTTCAGCGCCACCTTCCGCGATCCGCTGACCGGGCTGGTGCCGCTGTTGCGGCCGTCGTGGTAGGCGGCGGTCCAGCCCTTGCCGGTGCCGACGGTGATGTCGTCGTAGTCGGTGCCGCAGCCGGTCAATGCCAGCGCGCCGCCCGCGACCAGCACGGCCAGTACGGCCGCGGCACGTTTCCGGGACGGTCGCCACATGGAAGTAGCCAGTACGCCGCCGCTTCGCACCTGCCGTACTCCTGTCGTAGTTGGCGTTCGCCGTCGCCGTCTCCGGCGCACGAGTCACTGTACGGGAGGCCCGTATGCGGGGTGAACGAGTCCCGGCGTTGTCGGCGCGGGTGCCCGTCGCGGCGCTCGTTCCGGGCGATAGGCTCTATCCGTCGCCATCGAGGCGGGCGACAGCCGGTAGGACCAGGACAGGAGAGCCGTTCGTGACGAGCATGTGGGGCGCACCGTTGCGCTCGCGCTGGCGGGGATCGCGCCGCCGGGATCCGCGGCAGGCGCGTTTTCTGACGCCGGCGTCGCTGCGCTGGGTGCTCGCGAACCGGGCGTACACGCCCTGGTATCTGGTGCGCTACTACCGGCTGTTCAAGTTCCGCCTGGCCAACCCGCACATCGTCCTGCGCGGCATGGTCTTCCTCGGCCGGCGCGTGGAGATCCACGCGACGCCTGAACTGAGCCGGATGGAGATCGGCCGCTGGGTGCACATCGGCGACGGCAACGCGATCCGCTGCCACGAAGGCTCGCTGCGCATCGGCGACAAGGTGGTGTTCGGCAAGGACAACGTCGTCAACACCTACCTCGACATCGAGATCGGGGAATCGACCCTGGTCGCCGACTGGTGCTACATCTGCGACTTCGACCACAAGATGGACGACATCAACGTCCCGATCAAGGATCAGGGGATCGTGAAGAGCCCGGTCCGCATCGGCCCCGACACCTGGATCGCCGCCAAGGTGACCGTGCTGCGCGAGACCAGCGTCGGCCGCGGCTGCGTGCTCGGCGCGCACGCTGTCGTCAAGGGCGAGATCCCGGACTACAGCATCGCCGTCGGCGCACCGGCCAAGGTGGTCAAGAACCGCAAGGCGGCCTGGGAGGCCGGAGCCGAGAAGCGGGCCGAATACCTTGCGGCCCTGGAGGACATCGCGCGCAAGAAGAACGGGGCCACGCAGTCCGCCTGACGGGCGCGCTGCTCGGCTGGGTCGCCGCTCGGTGGACGCGCGGCTTCGTCGGTGCGGGCGAGTAGCTTCGCCGGTATGACTGCCTACGCCGCCCTGTTGCGCGGGATCGCGCCGAGCAATCCGAACATGAGCAACGAAAAGCTACGGGCGGTGTTCGAGTCGCTCGGTTTCGAGGGCGTCGGTTCGGTGCTGGCCAGCGGCAACATCGTGTTCCGCAGCGCGGAGACCGACGTACCCGCGCTGGAGGAGCGCATCCAGCAGGCATTGATCCGCGAACTCGGGATCGGCGGCGGCACGATCATCCGCAGCCATGACGAACTGCGCGCGCTGCTGGACAGCGACCCGTTCCCCGGTCTGACCCACGGGCGCGGGACATATCTGATCGCGACGTTTCTCAAGGGCGAAGCCAAGGCTCCGGCCACCCTGCCCGAGCAACCCGACCCGCTCACCCGGGTCGTCGGCTACGACGAGGCCGCACGCGCCTTCCTCGCCGTCATCGACAACAGCGAGCCGGGCAAGACGCCGGACTTCATGGCCTGGCTGGACAAGACGTACGGCAAAGACATCACCACCCGCACCTGGCTCACCGTCGAGCGCATCGTCAAGAAGCTCGCGGCCTGACCCAGGGCCGGCTACTTCGGATCGCGTTCCGGCAGCGGACGTTCCACGATGGTCGGGCGGCCCAGCGGATTGCGTACCCGCCGCTTGGCCGACTGGTACACCTGGGCGGTTTCCGCGGCCACCACGTCCCACGCGAAATCGGCGGTGAGCCGTTCCCTGGCGGCGTAGGCCCGCTGCTGCGCTGCGGTGGGGTCGTCGAGGGTGGCGCGCACCGCCTCGACCAAGCCGTCCACGTCCGCGGGCTCGAACGAGGCGCCGGTGACGCCGTCGATCACGGCCTCGCCCAGGCCACCGGCCGTCGAGGTGATCAGCGGGGTGCCCGCCGCGGCCGCCTCCAGGGCGACGATGCCGAAGGGCTCGTACCGGCTGGGCAGCACGATCGCGTCGGCGCCGTGCAGCCAGCCGAGCAGTTCCGCATGGTCGAGCTGACCGGCGAAGGTCACCGCGCGGGCGACGCGGTGCACGCGGGCGCGCTCGCGCAACCATTCGAACTGGGTGCCGACGCCCGCCACGGTCAGCGTGGTGCCGGGGTGGGCCCGGCGGATGCGCGGCAACGCGGCGATCGCGTCCTGCACGCCCTTCTCGTACTCCAGCCTGCCCACGTACAGCAGCCGCGGCGGACCGCTGCGCGGCGAGCGCGGACGAAACGTCCACGCGCCCACGTCGATTCCGTTGCGGATCACCGTCATCGGGATCCGCTCCGGACCATACAGCCGCTCGACTTCGTCCTGCATGGACGAGGAGCAGGTGATCAGCGCGTCGGATTCGTTGGCGAGCCACCACTCCACCGAGTGCACCTGTTTGTTGACCTTGCCCGCGACCCAGCCGCTGTGCCGCCCGGCCTCGGTGGCGTGGATGGTCGACACCAGCGGCACGTCGTAGTACTCGGCCAGGGCGATGCCGGGATGGGCGACCAGCCAGTCGTGCGCGTGCACCACGTCGGGCGTCCAGCCGTCGCCGATGCCCGGCTTGCCCAGGGCGACGCCGGCGCGCACCATGGCATGGCCCATGGCCAGCGTCCAGGCGAGCATGTCCTCGCCGAAGTCGAACAGCGGCGGGTCCTCCGCTACCGCCACCACCAGCACCCCGTCGGCGATGTAGGAGTGGGTGGGATGCGTCGAGGAGTCGGTGCCGGAGGGCCGCCGGGACAGGACGACCACCTCATGGCCCCCCGCGGCCAATTCGACGGCGAGGTGATGCACGTGCCTGCCGAGCCCGCCCACCACGACCGGTGGGTACTCCCACGACACCATCAAAATCTTCATGCAAGTCCTTCTGCGGCCGAGCCCGGGTCCGCCGGTTCCGGTCCGTGGTCCGCGGTGGCGGGGCCCGGTCCTGGCGCGGCGGCGGATATCGCCCCGGTGACGCTGGGTACGGACCCCGCGGAGGTGAGTCGTCGCGCGTCCACGCCGGGGAAGAGTCCGTCAGCCGCCCCCCATCCTGCCGCCAACTGCCGTGCTTTGGCGACTTGGCCCGCCCCGACGGCCGCGGCGATTTCCCGCACCGCGTGCGCGTGGCGGTGCGCGCGGTCGCGCGCGTAGCCCGCGGCGGAGTCCTTGCTGACCATGAACGCCCAGTCGCTGGAGACGGTCAGGATCGCCTCGCGCAGCAGCTGATCGGCCACCTGGTCGCGCAGACCGGGGGCGCCGCCCTGTGCCGCGCGCATCTTGTCGACGGTGTCGAGGGTCAGCCGCACGATGTCGTCGTTCAGCTCGACCAGATCGCGGACCTGCTCGCCCGCCCACACCCGCCAGTCCTTGCCCGAACCCCAGGACGAGTCGGCCAGCGGCACCGGTTCGCCCAGGTAACCGCGGGTTCGCGCGTCGGCGAGGGTGCCCACGGTGACGCCTGCCTCCGGCAGCGCGCGCAACACCTGCGCCAGCCATTGCGGCCCCTCGTGCCACCAGTGACCGAACAGTTCGGTGTCGAACGCCGCGACGACGAGGGCGGGTCGCCCGATCCGCTCGGACTCGGAGATCAACCGCTCACGGACGGTTCGCACGAAGTCCTCCACGTCCCGGCCGACCGTGGCGGCGGCCAGTGCGGGATCGTAGGGAGCCTTGTCCGGGCCCGCGACGGTCTTGCCGGTGACCCGGGCGGGTTTGAGACCCGTCGCATGGTCATAGTGATGAAAGTCACGGTAGGCGCCATGGCCGGGATAGCCCGACTTCGGCGACCAGACCCGGTAGCTCACCTGCAGATCGCGTCCGAACGCGACCACGTCGGAATCCCGCACCGGACGGCCGAGCGTGGTGTCGCCGCGTAGCGCGGGGCCGTCGACCATGAAATGTGTCACACCCGCGGCGGCGTAACCGGCCTCCATGCCGGGCGTGTATCCGCATTCCGGCGCCCAGATGCCGGTGGGTGTGCGGCCCCAGCGGTGCCGCGCGTCCGCCAGGCCCTCGGTGAGCTGGAACTGGCGCAGTCGCGGATCCAAGAGCGGCTGGAACGGGTGGGCCAGCGGGCCGCCGAGCAGCTCGATGGTCTCCGCGTCGACGAGCGTGCGCCAGACCGGCGCCGCGCCGTGCCGCCAGTGCTGCTCGAACTCGGCCAGCGCCGCGGCGGCCAGGCGGTGTTCGTGCCTGCCCAGCGCGACATTGCCCGCCATGGCGGCCTCGTCGGCGCGCAGCTGCCAGTTGCCCAGCCAGTGGTGCATGCCCGCCAGGCAGTGCGGATCGTCCAGCTGCGCCGCGAGCACCGGAGTGATGCCGAGGCTGAGCAGATGCGAACGGCCCTCCGCGGCCAGCGTGCGCAGGACCTCCACCACGGGCAGGTAGGAGGCGGCCCAGGATTGGTAGAGCCATTCCTCGCCGACCGGCCAGCGGCCGTGGTGGGCCAGCCAGGGCAGGTGGGAGTGCAGGACCAGGGTGAACTGGCCCGGCACGGGGCTTGCGGCGTGCCCGCCGGGCACGGTACTGCGATCGGTCAAGGCTTCACCGCGATGGCGACCAGATCCAAGCTCGCGTCGATGTCCGCCTCGACCAGCACGAAGTCCTCCACCGTGACGCCCGCGACGTCCGCGGTCAGTTCGGCGGGCCAGGGCTCTCCGGCCAGCGCCCGTTCGATCTGGGCGTCGATGAACGACCCGCCGTGCTTGGCGTCCAAGGCTTTCAATCCGGGCCCGTGCTGCACGCCGACCATGCTGGAGACCTCGAAACCGGCGTCGACCAGCAGTTCGGTCAGCTCTGCCGCGTTCAGTTCCCTGGTGTGGAACGGGTTGAGCGGAGTGTCGCGGCCAGGGGAGAAGGTGATCCGGTTGGGCGTGCTGATCAGCAGTTCGCCGCCGGGCCGCAGCACGCGCAGGCATTCCCGCAGGAACTGGGACTGGTCCCAGAGGTGCTCGATCACCTGGAAGTTCACCACGACGTCGACCGAGGCGTCCTCGAGCGGCAGCTCGGCGAGGTTGCCCTGGATCATCTCCACGCGCGGATACCGTGCGCGCACGTGCTCGACGGCGCCGGTGTCGTAGTCGAGCCCGATCACCTTGGTGGCCACCTCGGCGATCATGTCCGCGCCGTAGCCCTCCCCGGACCCCGCCTCCAGCACGGTCTTCCCGGCGCAGCGGTCGAGCAGCCGGGCGTAGGCGATCTCGTGCCTGCGGAACCAGTAGTTCTCCTCGGCGATGCCGGGAACGGTGCGCTCGCCGGTCAGCGGCAGCGGTTCGACGGCGCCGGTGTTCGTCTCGGGGTCCGCGCTGATACCGGTCGGGTCGACCACTGCGGCAGGGATCACAGCCTCGCTCATCGTTCCGACGTTACTGGCACGGCATCCGCGCGGGACACCCCACCCGGTCGGCCCCGAAGTGCGGCTTCGGACGGCCCTGGGAGGGGTCGCCGAACCGGCGCACTGTATCGCGTGGTAACCACTTGTGAGAGAGAAGCCACTAAGTTACCCACGGGTAACTTAACGTAAGGTAATGTCACGGCCTGAGCCACCCACCCGGACGTACGGCGCAGCTCGTGCGACCACCACATACGCGTAACCAGAACAGGAGGTCGACGAAGACCGATGCCGAACATCGTCGTACTCATCAAGCAGGTTCCCGACACTTGGTCCGAGCGCAAGCTGACCGATGGTGACTACACCCTCGACCGCGAGGCCGCCGACGCCGTTCTCGACGAGATCAACGAGCGCGCCGTCGAAGAGGCGCTGCTGATCAAGGAGGCCCAGGGCGGCGAGGTCACCGTGCTGGCCGCCGGCCCGGACCGCGCCACCGAGGCCATCCGCAAGGCGCTGTCCATGGGCGCCGACAAGGCCATCCACATCAACGACCCGGCCATCCACGGCTCCGACGCCGTGCAGACGGCGTGGGTGCTGGCGAGTGCGCTCGGTCAGGTCGAAGGTGTCGAGCTGGTCATCGCGGGTAACGAGGCCACCGACGGCCGGGCGGGCGCCGTGCCGGCGATCATCGCCGAGTACCTGGGCCTGCCGCAGCTGACGCACCTGCGCAAGCTGACCGTCGACGGCGAGAAGATCACCGGCGAGCGCGAGACCGACGACGGCGTGTTCAAGCTGGAGGCCACCCTGCCTGCGATCGTCAGCGTCACCGAGAAGATCAACGAGCCGCGTTTCCCGTCCTTCAAGGGCATCATGGCCGCGAAGAAGAAGGAAGTGCAGACCTTCACGCTGGCCGACCTGGGCGTCGACCCGTCGACCGTGGGTGTCGCGAACGCGGGCACCACCGTCACCGCGGCCACGCCGAAGCCCCCGCGCACCGCGGGCGAGAAGATCGCGGACGAAGGCGACGGCGGCACCAAGATCGCCCAGTACCTGATCGGCCAGAAGATCATCTGATCTCGGCAGCGCTGCAGACTTCCTAGGAGAGAACACAAATGGCAGAAGTACTTGTGCTCGTCGAGCACGCCGAAGGTGCGATCAAGAAGGTCAGCACCGAACTGCTCACCGCGGCCCGCGCCCTCGGCGAGCCCGCCGCAGTCGTGCTCGGCACGGCGGGCACCGGCGAGAAGCTGGCCGAGGCGCTGGCCGCCGCGGGCGCCGAGAAGATCTACATCGCCGAGTCCGACGATGTGGAGAACTACCTGGTGACGCCGAAGGTCGACGTGCTGGCCGGGCTGACCGAGGCGGCCTCGCCCGCCGCGGTCATCGTCGCCGCCACCGCCGAGGGCAAGGAGGTGTCGGGCCGCCTCGCCGCCCGCATCGGTTCCGGCCTGCTGGTCGACGTGATCGACGTGAAGTCCGACGGCACCGCGGTGCACTCCATCTTCGGTGGCGCGTTCACCGTCGACGCCAAGGCCACCGGCGACGTGCCGGTGATCTCGGTCCGCCCGGGCGCCGTCGAGGCCTCGGCGCAGGCCGGTGCGGGCGAGAAGGTGACCGTGGAGGTGCCCGCGCAGGAAGAAGGCGTGGTCAAGGTGACCTCGCGCGAGCCGGTCGTGGCCGGTGACCGTCCGGAACTCACCGAGGCGGGCATCGTGGTCTCCGGTGGCCGCGGCGTCGGCTCGGCCGACAACTTCTCGGTCGTCGAGGCGCTGGCCGACTCGCTCGGCGCGGCCGTCGGCGCCTCCCGCGCCGCGGTGGACTCGGGCTACTACCCGGGTCAGTTCCAGGTCGGCCAGACCGGTAAGACGGTCTCCCCGCAGCTGTACATCGCCCTGGGCATCTCCGGCGCGATTCAGCACCGCGCGGGCATGCAGACCTCGAAGACCATCGTCGCGGTCAACAAGGACGAAGAGGCGCCGATCTTCGAGATCGCCGACTACGGCATCGTGGGCGACCTGTTCAACGTCGCGCCGCAGCTGACCGAAGCGGTCAAGTCGCACAAGGGCTGATAACTCCCAGCGCTGTCGAACGGCCCCGGACTCCGGTCCGGGGCCGTTCGCATCGGAGAGGCTCGAGGCGGCAACGACATCTTATGGTCGCGGTGCCCGCCACACCCCGGTCAGAAGGCGAGTGCGGTCCAAGGTATGTCGATCGGGAATGGGTGTGTGAACGACACGTTCTCTTCCTTTTCGCCGCCATTGGCCCACTCGCCGACGAGCCGATATGCAGCCGGGTGCAACGGTCTGACCCCATCGGGTAGCTGCGCGTATCCGGTCTCCAAACCGTACGCGCGAATGAAAGCAATGGCGCTGACATCCGCCTTCAGCGTCACTTCCCAGTACCACGGAATCCCGGCCTTCGCGTAGCGTGCCGCCTTGGCGGCGAGGACGGGGGCAGTGTTCGACGGTGAGAGCACTTCACCAACGAGAAGTGTGTCGGCTGCCCGTACGTCCTGGTATGGAGGCAGACAGCGGTGCACGAGGAAGTCTGGAGTAAGGAAGTCGGACTTCCCGTTCGTTCCGAGAAATACATTCGTCTCGAACTCGGCCTCCCAGCAGCCTTCGGGCCGTACTGACATATCCGCACGCGCACACCGCTCGATCTCGTTGACGATCCGGCGGGTGAACCGCTGATGTTCTCGGGGACCACGGCGCATCCACACCACACGCCCCTCCCAGAGCTCGATCTGTTCCGCGATCTCCTCGGGTAGACGCTCCAGTTCCTCCCAGGTCATGTATTCGGGGAGGTCAGGGCGCTCGGCGCGGGGGACGGACATGCCGCAATGATAGCCCCGGAAATATCTGTGGCTTCGACCGTTTTTCGCTGATAAGCAGTCCTGCCTGCCTCCGCAACGACGAGGATCCGCCGCTACAAGGGACCAGCTCGGTCGCGGTGTCGGTTCCGCCGACAACTTCTCGGTGGTCGAGGCCCTGGCCGACTCGCTAGGAGCGGCCGCCGGCGCGTCGCGCGCCGCGGTCGACCAGAACGAAGAGGCGCCGATCTTCGAGATCGCCGACCACCCCGAGTCGCTCTCCGATGCCCACCCATGCGCAGTGTGATCGGTTGAGGTGCAGTGGCATACCCGTCAGATGGCCCTGGACTGCTCGTGGTCGGCACGGTCGACGACTTCGTCCGCCGATCGGATGCGTTGCTTGCTAGTTTGTTGGCGTCAAGTCCCCCGAAGGGGGGGAGTCATCGACACTAAGGGGATCAGAAGTGAAGAAGACAGTTACGGGACTGCTGATGGGCGCGCTGGTCACGGGGGCCTTGATCGCCTCGGCACCTGCGGCGCAGGCAACGGTGTATCCGACCGAAAAGGAATGCCTGGCCGCCGCGAAGCAGGAGGAGAAGCGGCGCAATGCTGCGGGCGACATCAATGTGCCTGATTACAGCTGCAAGCGTGTAGGCAACGGCTGGCGAGTGGGCATCTTCCGCTGATCGAAATGGTGAGGGCGGGCTGACCTGGTCCGCACCGCCCTCGCCGCACAACCCCAGGACCACCGCGTCGATTGCTGCGCGGTGGTTCTGTTTCGTTTTCGCCTCCCGAAATGCTTGCCTCCGATTGCTATTCGGCCTGGTCGGGCCGCCGGAACTCGAGTGTGAGACTGATGATGGCCTGTCGAAAGGCTGCGCGGCAGGCCGGTTCGGCGGCGGCCGACTGTGCAACTCGAGTCCCGCGATCAGCGAACGCTCGGTTTGTTGTGCTCGGTCAGGAAAGGTCGGCGCGAAATTCGTGCGAACTCTCGAGGTCGGTTGAGCGAAAATCGTGACCGATGCGAAAGAAATTACGGTGCAGGTGATTTGGCGTCGGAGAGGCAGGTGGCGGACTTACACTCGGCCGGTGAGCATCCCAACGGAACCGATCGGTAGCATCCCTCGACCTCACGACCTGTTGGCCGCCATGGCCGACGATTCCGGCGACGCCGCCGCGCTCGCCGAACTCCAGCGGAGCGCGGTCGCCGAGACCATCCGCAAGCTGGAGGAACTCGGCTCTCCCGTGGTCACCGACGGCGAGCAGTCCAAGCCGAGCTTCGCCACCTATCCGATTGCCGGGCTGGAGAATCTGGCCCCGGACGGGGCGGTCATCCCGTTCGCCGACGGACACCAGAGACAGCTGCCCCGGCTGGCCTCGGGCCCGTTCCGCTACGCCGCGCACGCGGCGGACTATCTGCGCGACGCGCAGCAGCACGCCACCGTTCCGGTGAAGCAGGCCGTCATCGCGCCGTCGGCGCTGAGCCTGCTGTATCCGGTCGACGGAATCGAGGATTACCCCCGCGAGCAGTTCCTCGCCGATCTCGCGGACGCGGCCGAGGCCGACATCCGCGGCTGCCTGGAGGCGGGCGCGCACCTGGTGCAGCTCGACTTCACCGAAGGACGGTTGTCGCTCAAGCTCGACCCCAGCGGGGGAGTGCTCGACCAGTTCATCGAACTCAACAATTCGGTGCTGGACCGGTTCTCCGACGAGGAGCGGGCCAGGATCGGGGTGCACACCTGCCCGGGCGGCGACCAGGACTCGACGCACAGCCTGGACGTGGACTACGTCCAATTGCTGCCGAAGCTGCTGCAACTGCGGGTGGGCGCGTTCTACCTCCAGTTCGCCAGCGAGCCCGACCCGGAGAAGGTGCTAGCCGTGGTCGCCGAGCACCTGCCCGCCGACGCGCGGGTGTTCATCGGCGTCACCGACCCGATCGACCCGCAGGTCGAGACACCCGAACAGGTCCGTGACCGGGTGCTGCTCGCCGCTCGCTTCCTTCCCGTCGATCGGTTGGGCACCTGCGACGACTGCGGCTTCTCGCCGTTCGCCGACGACACCTCCACCTCGCGGGAGACCGCGTTCGCCAAGATTCGTGCGCGCATTGAGGGCACGGCGCTGGCGTCGACGGAGCTGGGCGTCTGACCGCAACGAGACTCGGGCGACTGACCCGCTCCAGGCCGTGTAGTGGCCGGGAGCGGGGCCGGTCGACTCGGTTGGGTTGCGAGTTGCGGTCAGGCGGGGCGGTTGAATTCGCCGCCTGCATGCCTGTGGTGAAGGCGTCCCACTTACCTGGTGTGTCTGGGTCCCCGTCAGGCTCAACAAAGGTCTTGCCTGCTGCGCGCCGTCACGCTCATGCTCTACTCCTGCCAGATCGTCAGATTGAACGTCGCGGTCGGATCATCGCCTTCGGCAGTCTTCGTAAATGTCGCGGCAGCCACGACACCGTTGCCGGTGATACACACTACGTAATTCCGTTGGGGACCAAAAACCTTTTCGGTAAACCTGGTATTCCTCTTGCAGGCTTCGAACGTCGCGGGGGGTGAGTCGAGCCTCGCAAGCTTCAGCGGAGCTTCGGTGAAGAAGGTCAAGTAGCGCATCTCGACGCCGATACCGTAATCCTTGGTGGGCAAGGGACATTCAGATAGTCTGCCGATGGGCAGACGGTAGCCATGTGCAATGTCGATAGCGCAATTGTCGACCAGTACCGTGCCAGCTGGGATGTTCGATACCGATGCCGTCGTCGATGCTTGTGAAGAGATCGCTGGCGTCGTCGGTGCGGAAGCGATCGCGGATGTGGACGTCGCGGGTGGAGTCGACACAGGTGCCGTCGCGCGCCCCACGAACACACCGGCTCCGGTCAAGGCGACGATGAGGCCGGAGATTGCGGTAATCCAAGCTGGTCCGATCTCGTGGAGTCGAGCACGACGACTACGCACGGGTTCAGGTGTCGGCGACCCATCTTGCCGTGATGGTGGTTGTTGCTGTTCAGGTTGATTCGCACGGGAGCCCCCCGTGGGCGGATGCTGCTCGCTCACCCCGCAGAGTCTATGGGCACGACAACATCAGTGTCGTGGAATGTGTTGACACAGAGTTGGAGTCGTTGAATTCGATCAGGATCACCGTATGCATGGTCGGCGGCGAAGGTGAGGAACCGCCGGGTTCTCGAAGGGCTCTGAGCATCGTCCGATAGACGGTCAGCGGTTCCGATGGACGCATGTGGACCGGCCCCGTCCCGGTCCCTGCGGTGGGCGGGGCGGGGCCGGTCGTTCTCGGTTAGGTGTGCGAGTGCTCGTCAGGCGGGGCGGTTGAATTCTCCGCCCCGCACGCCTGTGGTGAAGGCGTCCCACTCGCCTGGCGCGAATACCAATGCCGGGCCGGTCGGGTTCTTGCTGTCCCGGACGCCGATCATGCCGCCGCCCAGCCATGCCACTTCGACGCACTGCGAACCGCTGGCACTGCGGCTGCTCTTGAACCACTTCGCCCCGGATAGGTCACCGTTCACCGCTCGTAACTCCTTGCCACCCGCCGGAGCAGGTCTCGCGATTCCACTTCACCCAGGCACGTGTCCCGTATAGCCGAGGCGAGCTCACTGTAGAGCCGAATTTCCTCGGCTTTCTCCAGGTATACATCCTGTGCCGGTCCGCCCTCCAAGTAAACGATCGGCGGTTCGACCGGCACGCCTTTGGCGTTCGTATCGAACTCCATGATGATGAACAGACCGTGTGGCATTCCCCAGGCGAGCCCCGCGCTGAAGGGATGTATCCGCAGCGTGACGTTGGGCAGCTTCGAGATTTCGGCCATGTGGCGGTGCTGGGCCGAAATGATCTTCGGTCCGCCGACCATGCGGTGCAGTGCCGATTCGTGCAGCAGTACTTCCAAAGTCGCCGGTTTTGTCTTGCGGGTGACGATGGCCTGCCGCCTCAGTCGGTGCTCCACACGCCGCTCGATGTCCTCGCTGCTGAATTGCGGATATGCCCCGATCACCGCACGTGCATAGTCTGCGGTCTGCAACCAGCCGGGGACGTGTTCGTGGTACGTGGTGAGTCGCCGCGCGGCGGCTTCCAACCCGACGTACATATTGAAAGCGCCGCTGTACAGACCGCCGTACGCGTGGTACCAGCTCTTGGCCTTCGCCTGCACCGCGAGGTCGGCCGCCGCCTTGGTGTCCGTGGCATCCACTCCGTACAGCTCGCAGAGCGCCTGCGCGTCCTGTTTACGGACTTTCTGGATCTGGCCGGTCTCCAGACGCTGGAGTACGGCGCGGGATAGATCGACCAGTTTGGCGGCCTCGGCGATGGTGAAGCCCGCCGCTTCGCGGCGGTCACGCAGGAAGCGTCCGAGTTGGCGACGCGGCAGGGTCGATGAGGGGCCTTCTTCATCAGGGTCGGTCACGCAGGTCTCCTGGAAGTGAGTCGTGCGGGAGTGGAAATCGATCTGGTTCCGCTCGGGAACCGAGCACCGTCCTGGGTCATCGAGCAGATCAGGAATGGGTGCCCGTTTTTGAGCGTATGCGCTGGTCACCGGTGGTGTGCTGGTTTTCGGCGATCGAGGCGGAAACCCGCGCAGGTGTGCTGCCTCATCCCGAATGAACTCGAATCCACACGTCTGCAACACATTCCGGGAGCAACGATGCACACTCAGCAGATCGGCACGACCGGCCGACTCGCCTCGCAGAAGAGCCGGAAGTCGAATGCCGTAGGGCTGGTGCGGACCGACGTGTCCGGACCGCACGCGCCTAGGCACGCGACCGAGATACGCCGCCACGCCGAAGGATTGGGCTACCACTACCTCTACACCGTCCGGCCTCCGGAAAGAGAGGTCGACCCGGTCGGATACGCGCTGGCCATCGCCGTCGGCGTGCACGCCGACGCCCTCGTCGTCCACGATCTGACCACCGTGGACAACACCCCCGCCCGATTCTGCGAGACGTGCGACCTGGAGACGGTGTGCCCCGCGGTGACGTGGACGCGCGCGCGGCCCGGCGCGATCGGTCCCGGCCACGCCCACCCCGACCATCCGCTCACCGTCCCCGAGGCGCATCGAGTCATGCAGCAGCACAGAGGATGTCGTGCCGCCACCTGCCCACGGAAGGCGTCGGCGCTCAGCTGCCTGGTGCGGGCGGGCAAGCTCGTTCCGCCGGTATCCAGCCCACGCGAACGCGCCGCCGCCCGTGGCCTGGCGTTCGATCCGCCCGCTGGCCCGCTGCCCGTATCGCCTGGCCCCGATCTGGAATTACTGCTGCATGTGCTGGACGCGCTCAGCGCCTCCATCGCGGACTCCCGCAGCCCGGCATCCCGTCTCTCCGGTGTCACGCGAACCGAGCGGGACTGATGTGGATGCACGAGATCCATCACACCGAAGTCGGCGGCTATCAAGCGAGTTGGCGGCTGGAAGGCCACCGCGTCGCGATCATGGTCGTGCGCTGCACATCCGACGTGACGCCGATCGCCTCGTACGGCCCCGGTTCCTACCCCGATCTCGCCCGAGCCCGTGAACTGTTGCCGCATTTGACGGGACTGTGGGATGCGGTGCGCCACGACTTCTGGTCACGTCTGCTCCCGCGCCATCGACCTTCCTCGACCACTGGATCAATCTGAAAACGGAAGAAAACGGATCAAGGGATCTATTGCCCGCGTGCCTGTAGAGACGCCTTACTGAATAGGGTCAGGACCGCGTGAGTTCGCAATCCTGGCGCAGTGGAACAATCCGCGGGCGTCGAGGAGGTCGCACGATGTCTACCACTACTTCCCTTTCTGCGGCTCCGACTCTGAACTCGGCGAGCCCACGTTCGGGTCCGATCATCGGTGGAACCACGGTCATCCTGACCGGGACGAATCTGTCCGAAGCCACGGCGGTCGAATTCGGTACCATTCCAGCGACTTCGTTCACGATCGACTCCGCAACGCAGATCACGGCTGTCTCTCCTGCCGCGACGGGAGTTGTGCACATCACCGTCACCGCGCCGAGCGGGCGGAGTAACGGCGTCTCGTTCACTTATGTCGGCAAGCCTCCGCCATCCGGTGTGAATTTCGGTCCGGGCACGTCGATCACATCCGATGGCGGACCGCCCTGCGGAAGTTGGGGCACCGTAGGGGCTGTCGGATATGACGAACTCGGCAATCTTGTGGCTCTCACAGCAGGGCACATGATGACTCGGAACACCAGATCTCAGGAGGTATTCCTCACGGGGAATCGCAGACTGGGGCCGATCGGGTATTACGCCACGTGGGCCAGGAATTGGCCAGGGTTTCCGTCGATGCGGTTTCCGGCCGACTCTTCCAAGGATTACGCGGTCATCAAGCTGGACGAAACGAAGGTCAATCCGGTCAACACGACGCCGAACGGGACCGTGATCAGCCGGATCGGTGCGGATCCGATTCCGCTTTCGGACATCATGTGCAAGTACGGCCAGGTGTCCGGAACGACATGCGGTCTCGTGATCGAGTACGAGAACAACGTCATCAGGTCATGGGCTGCCGTCATTCCGGGCGACAGCGGTGGACCGGTGACCACGCGGAGCGGTCTGGTCGGAATCACCTCCGCGATCAATCCTCTCGAGCCGTGGGCGCCGTTCCAGTTCACCGGTATTCATGGAATCCTCGACGACATCGCAGGGCAAGGACCGAACACGATCGGAATCGGATTCACTCCGCTTCCGTGATCGCTGGGATCACGAGCAGTACGATGCCGCGCTCGATCAACTCCGCGGCGATCGTCGCTGCGGACGATTTCGGAAGTCCCGTGACCGATGCCGGGGACTGCCCGCAGCCGACGTCTCGCAGCGATGAACGGCCCGCTGACGAACGACCGTCCTCAGCAGCGGTGCAGCGCCTCGAGCAGGGTGTCCAGGATCGGTGAGCGCCGGGCGTCGGCGCGCAACACCGCCGACACCGGGATGCGCAGCTTGGATTCGGCCAGTCGCAGCACCACCAATCCTTCGGTCGTACTCTCCGCGTAGAGCACGGTCCACGCGTCGGGCCGGTTGATCAGCTCCATCGTCGCCGTGTGATCGGGTGGGATCGGGGGTCCGAAGGTGGGGCCCATGGGCAATTCGGCGAACGCGTTGCGGATCACCGTGTGCAACAACACCTGCTCCTGCTCCGGCGGCAGCAGCAGGGGGTACGAACTCAGGTCCGCCAGGGTCACCGTGTCCTTCTTCGCCAGCGGATGCGCGCTGGAGGTGGCGATCACGAGGTCCTCGACCCAGAGCTGCTCCACCACGAGGCCCGGCTGGTCGACGCGGCCGCGGATGAGCGCGAGGTCACAGTCTCCGTCGGTGACCGCGGTGATGCGCTGCCGGAAGGGCTTGATCACGAACTCGATCTCCGCCTCCGAGTGCGCGGCGCGCGCGCCCGCGATCGCCGACAGCGAGCGGGTGGCGAAGGACATGTTCGCGGCGAGCCGGATGCGCGGCCCCACCGTGCGCACGGCGGCGCGGATCGCCGATTCCAGGCTCAGCATTTGTTTCGCGAGGGGAAGTAGCCGTGCGGTGGCGTCGGTGGGCACCACCGAGCGGGTCGAGCGCTCGAACAGTTGCACGCCGAGGTCGCGCTCGAGCCGGGAGATCTGATGGCTGATCGCCGACTGCGAGATGAAGCAGCGCGCGGCGGCGCCGCTGAAGCTGAGTTCCTCGCACACCGCGACGAAGTAGGTGAGCTGCCGAAGTTCCACAGCGGCCTCCTATTAATTACGAATCGAGATAAGAGTCATCTAGATTATGCGCCCACACACCTGAAATATCCGCCCTCCGGATCGCGGTTGGTAATGAGAGAAGGAGGCTGTCATGCAGTACGTGGAAGCGGGAATCGAAACCGCTGGTGTCGTCATTGTCGGATCGGGGTTCGGCGGGCTCGCCGCCGCCAAGCAGCTGGCCAAGTCGGGGGTGGACTATGTGCTGATCTCCAGCACGCCCGAGCATCTGTTCCAACCGCTGTTGTACCAGGTAGCGACCGGTGTGCTCGCATCGGAGGAGATCGCGCCGCCGATCGCGGGCATCCTGCGCCGCCATCGGGAGGCCGATGTGCGCCTGGGCACGGTGGTCGACGTCGATCCCGACCGGGCCATCGTCACTTATGAGCACGAGGGTGTGCGCCACCGCATCCGTTACGGCTCGCTGATCGCGGCCACCGGCGCCAGCCAGTCCTATTTCGGCCGGGACGATTTCGCCGAGAAGACCTTCTCGCTCAAGACCATCGATGACGCGCGGCGGCTGCGCGCGCAGATCGAGCGCGTCTTCGCCGAAGCCGCGAACGCCGACGAGCCGACCAGGCGCAGGCTGCTGAGCTTCGTCGTGGTCGGCGCGGGCGCGACCGGCGTCGAGGTGGCGGGCCAGCTGAAGGAACTCGCGAAACGGCATTACCACCAAGAGGTTTCGGTCACGATCGTGGAAGGCGCGGGCGAAGTGCTCCCGCCGTTCGGCGGCGGGCTGTCGGAGTACGCGAAGAAGTCGCTGACCCGCAGCGGCGTGGACGTGCTGCTGGGTACCTTCGTCACCGACATCGAGCACGGCAAGGTCACCGTCAAGGGGCGCGACGGCGTGGAACACGGCATCGCGGCCGAGACCGTGGTCTGGTCGGCGGGCGTGCAGGCGGGTGGGTTCGCGAAGATCCTGGCCGAGGCCACGGGCGTGGCGACCGACCGGGCGGGCCGCTTGCTGATCAACCCCGACCTCACCGTCGGCGGCTACGCCGACATCTACGCCATCGGCGACATGACCTCGCTCAACGGCTACCCCGGTCAGTCGCCGGTGGCCATGCAGGAGGGCAGGCACGCCGCCGACATCATCCGTCGCAAGAAGCAGCCCGGCACTCCCTTCACCTACTGGGACAAGGGCAGCATGGCGGTGATCAGCCGGTTCAGCGCGGTAGCGAAGCTCAACGAGCGCATCACCTTCCGCGGCGTGATCGCCTGGTTCATGTGGCTCGCGGTGCACCTGTTCTACCTGGTCGGCTTCCGCAACCGCTTCGCCGCGGTCGCCTCGTGGCTGGTCGCGTTCATCGGCACCGGACGCCCCGGCTTCGCCGAAGCGGCGACTTCGACGAAGCTACTCGCCGAGCAGAGCCGCGCCGCCTGAGTTGTTCCCGTACCTGACGAATCGCGCTGCTTCCAGCCGGAAGCGGCGCGACGGCAGGTGCGTGGCGCTGGGAAGTTCGGGATCCGGCCGAAGAACGGCGAATCGCGCGACCAAACCGCATGTCGGAAGCGGTAGCGGTGCGGAAGGACGAACACGGTGGAACTGTTCGGTGAACGCTCGGTGTGACAGCCGTCTCGTTAACCGAACCGGCATCGTCGCGACACTTCGAGGTTGCTGCGGCGCATTGTCGGACTGGCTTCATCATGGATATGACTATTTCGTCCGTGTTGACAGCCCCGGCTCGAGCGACGGACTCCGGGGAGGAACGGTCGCGCTACTCGCTGGTGGTCTCCTCCGACCTCGACCACCGCGTCGCCGCGCAGCGCCTGCGCTACAACGTGTTCGCCAACGAGCCCGGCTTCCGGATCCCGGACGACGGCACCGGCCTGGACGCCGATCATTTCGACGAGCACTGCGACCACCTGCTGGTGCGCGACGACGCGACCGGTGAGTTCGTCGGCTGCTACCGGATGCTGCCGCCGGACAAGGTCGCCGCGGCGGGCGGGTACTACACGGCAACGGAATTCGATCTGGCCCAGCTGGATCCCGGGGGCATGCGCATCGTGGAGATGGGGCGCGCGTGCGTCGTCCCCGACCACCGCAACGGCTCGGTACTCACCCTCATGTGGGCGGGTATTTTGCACTACATCCAGCTCACCGGCTACGAGTGGGTGATGGGCTGCGTGTCGGTGCCGATGCAGGACACCGCGGCGGACGCGCCCGGGGTGAACGTGCGCGGGGTGCGCGACATGCTGCTCGGCCGCCACGCATCCGACCCGGAGCGCCGGGTGCACCCTTACAACCCGGTGGTGGTCGACGGTAAGACCCTGGACGAACTGACGCCGCCCTCGCGGCCGAAACTGCCGCCGCTGGTGCGCGGCTACTTGCGACTGGGTGCGGAGATCTGCGGCGAACCCGCGCACGATCCGGCTTTCGCGGTGGCCGACTTCGTGGCGCTGCTCGGGCTGGACACCATCAACACCCGGTATCTCGATCGACTACAGGAAGCCGCCGCGACCCTCGACGGGGGACGGTGAGGACTGTGGTCTTCGACGCGCCGCCCGCAATGTCCACCGCGCACGCATGGATGCCGTCGAGCCCCTGTGGACCCGGCTGCCTGGATTCGATCGATGAAGTCGGGCCGGGACGGGTAGCCGCCCGGCTGGCCGGGGTTGCCGGACTGCTGCTCAGCTTCCCGGTGGCGAACGCGGTGACGCCGCGTGGCAGGCGCGTGCCCTTGCAGCGCGGCTACGCGCGCCTCTTGCTCGGTTGTCTGGGCATGCGGCTGCGCATAGTCGACAACCGGGGGGCGGCGGACGAGCGGGGGGCCGTCGATGAGGGCGGCCCCGCGCTCGCACCGGCGGGGTTCGGCGCGCCGGACCGTGGCGCGCTGGTCGTCACCGGGCATATCGGCTGGACCGACATCGTCGCCCTGGCCGCGGTGCAGCCGCTGGGCTTCGTGGCGCGCGCGGACATGGTGGAGTGGCCGCTGATCGGCAGCCTCGCCGAGCTGATGCGGGTCATCCCGATCGAGCGCGAAAGCCTGCGACAGCTGCCCGGCGTGGTGGCCGCGGTGGGGGCACGGCTGGCCGCGGGCGAGCGGATCGGCGTCTTCCCCGAGGGCACCACCTGGTGTGGCCGCGCCTACGGCACCATGCGGCCCGCGCTGTTCCAAGCGGCCGTGGACACCGGTACTCCGGTGCAGCCGGTGCGGTTGCGATACCTCGACCGGCACGGCGTGCCGTGCACGGTGCCCGGCTTCGTCGGCGTGGACACCTTCGCCTCCTCCGCGCGCCGGGTACTGCGGTCGCGCGGGATGGTCGCGGAAGTGGTGCTGGAACCGGTGCAGCAGCCCGGCACGGACCGGCGCGAGCTGGCCCGCCGCTGCGAGGCCGCCGTCCGCGGCGCCGTTCCCACGCACCAGGGTGCGCCGGATGCCGCGCAGTGGATCGAGGCGGGGCATACCAGGGTGCAGGACCCCACGGTCACGGCCGATGCGCCGGAGGTGCGCCGCCCGCGGCGCCGTCCGATGCTGCGCGGTCGTCGGAGTACCGCCGCCGCGCAGTAGGCGACTCGCCGGACGACCGGAAACGGCTGCGCCGGATGTGGCGCCGCTGCCTCAGCAGCACTCGGCAGCAGCGACCCTGTACATGTTTTCGGGGCGAGCCGATGTCGGCTCGCCCCGAAGAACGTCAGGGACTCAGAAACCGCTGCCCGTGGGCGGCCGGAATCCGTGGTGCCAGCCCGGCCTGCCGTGATCCCAGTCGTCGTGACGGTTCCGGCCCCGGAACCAATCGTCGTGGCGGCCCCGATCCCAGTCGTTGTGCCGCCCGTGGTTCCACCCGTCGTGGCCGTGCCTGCCGTGGCCGTGGCCGTGCCTGCCGTGGCCGTGGCCGTGGCGGCCGTGTGCCGGGTCGATCTGGTCGATCGGGGCGGCGGGCTCGAGCACGATCGGGGCGGCGAGCGCGGGCACCGCGACGGCGGTGATCGGCATCAGGGCCAGTACGGACGCGGCGGCGGCGCGCGCCAGCACACGTCGCGTACGTCCATGGGTGCGTGGGTCCATCGGAACTTCCTCACTGATCGATTCGTCCGGTAGTCGACCGCTCGGCGTGCCCTCGATCCGCTCCGCGGAACGGGCGGCCTGCAATCAATACATCAAACAACGTACCGCTATTTAGCGGTACATTCAATAGGTAGAAATGACCGGATTCGCCCGCTCACAGGGCCGTGCACGCCGCGGAACGCGGCCCGCGCGGGCGCGCGGGAGGGGGGAATAACCGGCTGACCGTGACGGCTATCCTTAACTGGTCATGAAGTCGGCTTTTTCGGGTCCGGTCAACGGTGCTGCGCCCCAGACGGTCTACCTCGATCACGCGGCCACCACACCGATGCTGCCCGCGGCCATCGAGGCGATGACGGCTGCCCTGCGCACCACGGGCAACGCCTCGTCGCTGCACGGTTCGGGGCGTGCCGCCCGGCGGCTGCTGGAGGAGGCGCGCGAGTCGATCGCCGCCGACCTGGGCGCCCGGCCCTCGGAGGTCATCTTCACCTCCGGTGGCACCGAGAGCGACAACCTGGCGGTGAAGGGCATCTTCTGGGCGCGTCGCGACGCCGATCCGCGCCGGAACCGGATCGTCGCCAGTTCGATCGAGCACCACGCGGTGATCGATGCGGTGGAGTGGCTGCAGCGGCACGAGGGCGCGGAAGTGACCTGGCTCCCGGTGGACGCCGAGGGCGTGGTCGCGCCCGGCGCGCTGCGGGCGGCGCTCGCCGCCGATCCGGACGACGTCGCGCTGGTCACCGTCATGTGGGCGAACAACGAGGTGGGCGCCATTCAGCCGATCGGCGAACTGGCTTCGGTGGCACAGGAATTCGGCGTGCCGATGCACAGCGACGCGGTACAGGCGGCCGCTCAGCTGCCGATGGATTTCGGCGCGAGCGGGCTGGCCGCGGCAAGCTTCGCCGGCCACAAGGTCGGCGGTCCGCACGGCGTCGGGGTGCTGCTGCTGGGCAGGCAGGTACCGTGCGTGCCGCTGCTGCACGGCGGCGGGCACGAGCGCGACCTGCGATCGGGAACCTCGGATACGGCGGCGGCCATCGGGCTCGCCGCCGCGCTGCGCCAAACGGCGGTCGAACTCCCCGCTCGCACCGCCGAACTGGTCACGTTGCGGGACGCGCTGATCGACGGCATCCGCGCCGCCGCGCCGGACGCGGTGCTCAACGGGCCGGTCGGCGGGCGGCGCCTGCCGGGCAACGCACACGTCACTTTCCCGGGCTGCGAAGGCGATTCGCTGCTGATGCTGCTGGACGCGGCGGGGATCGAATGCTCGACCGGCTCGGCGTGCACGGCGGGCGTCGCCACGCCCAGTCACGTGCTGATCGCGATGGGCGTCGAGCCGTGGCAGGCGCGCGGATCGCTGCGCTTCTCGTTGGGGCACACGTCGACGCGGGCCGATGTCGACGCCGTGCTGGAAGTATTGCCGCAGGTAGTGGAACGGGCCAAGGCCGCGGGTCTGGCCGGTGCGAAAGGAGGTGTCTGATGCGGGTACTCGCCGCGATGAGCGGTGGTGTGGATTCGGCCGTGGCGGCGGCGCGTGCCGTCGACGCCGGTCACGAGGTGGTCGGCGTGCATCTGGCGCTGTCCGCGACACCGGGCACGCTGCGCACCGGATCGCGCGGCTGCTGCTCGAAGGAGGACGCCGGTGACGCCCGGCGCGCCGCCGACGTGCTCGGCATCCCGTTCTACGTCTGGGATTTCGCCGACCGCTTCAAGGAAGACGTCATCGATGATTTCGTCGCGGCCTACGCCGCGGGCGAGACGCCGAATCCGTGCCTGCGCTGCAACGAGAAGATCAAGTTCTCCGCGCTGGCCGACCGCGCGGTGGCGCTCGGCTTCGACGCGGTGGTCACCGGCCACTACGCGCGGCTGGCGGACGGCGTGCTGCGCCGTGCCGTCGACGCCGACAAGGACCAGTCCTACGTGCTGGCGGTGCTGACCGCGCAGCAGCTTTCGCGCGCGATGTTCCCGGTGGGTGACACCCCCAAGCCGCAGATCCGCGCCGAGGCCGCCGAGCGCGGTCTCGCCGTCGCGAACAAGCCGGACAGTCACGACATCTGTTTCATCCCCTCCGGCGACACCCGAGCCTTCCTCGGCGCGAAGATCGGCGTCCGGCCCGGTGCGGTCGTCGACTCCGACGGCCAGGTCCTCGCGCGGCACGAGGGCGTGCACGGTTTCACCATCGGCCAGCGCAAGGGGCTCGGCTTGCCGGGCCCGGCCGCCGACGGCAAGCCGCGGTACGTCACCGGCATCGATCCCGACTCCGGCACGGTCCGCGTCGGTTCGGCCGAGGACCTGCAGGTCTGGACGGTCGAGGCGGAGCGCGCGATCTGGACCTCCGGTTCCGCGCCCGCGGGCCCGATCGAGTGTGTGGTGCAGGTGCGCGCGCACGGCGGCACCGCGCCCGCGGTCGCCGAGGCGGTGGGCGACGGTCTGGTCGCGCGGCTGCGCGAGCCGTTGACCGGCGTCGCGCGCGGCCAGGCCGTGGTGCTCTACCGTCCGGATCCCGAGGGCGACGAGGTGATCGGCAGCGGGACGATCCGCGGCACCGCGCGCGAGTCCGGCGCGAGTGAAGCGAGGGCCGACGCGAGCCGGTGATCCGAATCCGGACCGGCCGGCGCTCTTCTCCCTCACGGCCTGTGCGCTGTGGAGGCACCGAAAGACGGGGTCCGGCCGCTGAGGGCTGCGGGATCGCGTGACGGCGGAATCGAACGGACGGAGTACGGCGCGGTGGACGAGATCGGCACGGATGACGTGGCGCAAGACAGTGGGACCGATGTGGCGACCGAGCCGGTGCGTCTTCCAGGCGGAATAGCCACCGGCGTCGGCTCCTGGCCGGGCCTCGACCCGCGCGAGGCCGCCGCGACCATCGTGGGCGAACTCGGCGACCTGCCGCACCTGGTGGAGTTGCCGGGACGCGGCGCGGGCGCCGACCTGATCGGCCGAGTCTCCGCCCTGCTGGTCGACCTGCGCTTCGACACCACGCCGCGCGGCTACCGGCTCGCGCAGCGCCCGGGTTCGGTCTCCCGGCGGGCCCATGACCTGCTGCGGACCGATCTGGACGCGCTCGAGGAAGCGTGGGAGAACGCCGGTCTCTCCGACGCCGGCCGTGTGGTGAAGCTGCAATCCGCGGGCCCGCTGACCTTGGCCGCGCAGGTCGAGTTGCCCGGTGGTCACCGCGTGCTCACCGATCCCGGTGCGGTGCGCGACCTTTCCGCGTCCCTGGCCGAGGGGCTGGCCCAGCACGTCGCCGAGGTGCGCAAGCGGCTCGGCGCGCACGTCGTGCTGCAGCTGGACGAACCGTCGCTGAGCGCGGTGCTCGGCGGCTCGCTGCGCGGTGTGAGCGTGCTGAACACGGTGCGCGCGCTGCCCGAGCCGGAAGCGCTGGCCCTGCTGGACACGGTGATCGCCGCTCAGTCCGCGCCGGTGCTGGTGCACAGCTGCGCCGAACCCCCCGCGCTGGGCCTCTTGCGCCGCAGCGCCGCCGCAGCGATCGGCTTCGACCTGAGCACCATCGGCACCGGGCAACTCGACGAGGTCGGAGAAGCCCTCGAGGCGGGTAAGCAGCTGGTGCTCGGTGTGGTCCCGACCGAGCCGCAGGCGGCCACGGTCACCTGGCGCGAATTCGCCGAGCCGGGCGTCCGGCTGGTCGATCGGCTCAGCTTCGGCCGCCGGACGCTGGCGCAACGGGTGGCGGTCAGTCCGGCATGTGGTCTGGCGGGCGTCCCGCTGGAGTGGAGCCGGAGGGCGCTGCGCCTGGCCGCGGAGGTCGCGCGTGCGTATGCCGAGGAGCCGGAGGAGCTTTCGTTCTCCTGACCTCGGGTGGCGACTGCGAGAGGGGCAGTGGTTCCGGTGCGCGGCTCGTTCGAAAACAAGCCGCAGTGAGCGAAACCAGCCGAGCATCCACGCAAACCCGGTAGTTCGTGGCGGGTCGTTCCGGCGGCATGCCGTGGCCGCGCGATGCGGCCGTTCGTTCCGCCCCGTCGTGGCGATGTCGTCCACGGCTCGGGGAAACGGACCGGCCGGAATCCGTGCCGCCGGGTGCGGCGACGTGCGCGAACATGACGAGGTGCTGTCGGCGGCCTCGGCTAATGTGCGATGCGTGAGTGACAGCGACAGTGCGGCGGCCCCGGCGACGGCGGAGCAGCGGGTCCAGTGGCAGCGACTCGCGGACGAGGTCCGTGAGCACCAGTTCCGCTACTACGTCCGGGATGCGCCGACCATCTCCGACGGTGAGTTCGACGCGCTGTTGCTGCGGCTGCAGACCATGGAGGACGAGCACCCGGACCTGCGCACGCCGGATTCGCCGACCCAGCTCGTCGGCGGCGGTTTCGCGACCGATTTCACCGCGGTCGACCACCTCGAGCGGATGCTGTCGCTGGACAACGTGTTCGACGTCGACGAGCTACGCGCCTGGGCCGCCCGGGTGGAGGCGGAGACCGGCCCGGACCTGCACTATCTGTGCGAGGTGAAGATCGACGGCGTCGCGCTGAACCTGGTCTATCGCGACGGGCGGCTGGTGCGCGGCGCCACCCGCGGCGACGGACGCACCGGTGAGGACGTGACGCTCAACGCGCGCACCATCGACGACATCCCCGGCGAGCTGACCCCAAGCGACGAGTTCCCCTTCCCGGAGGTGCTCGAGGTCCGCGGCGAGGTGTACTTCCGGTTGGAGGATTTCGAGACGCTCAACGCCGCCATCGCGGCCGAGGGCAAGCCGCCCTACGCCAACCCGCGCAACACCGCGGCCGGTTCGCTGCGTCAGAAGGATCCGTCGGTCACCGCGCGGCGCAGGCTGCGCATGATCTGCCACGGCTTCGGCCGCATCGAGGGGTACACGCCGACCTCGCAGTACGAGGCGTATCGCGCGCTCGCCGCGTGGGGTCTGCCGGTGTCCGAGCACACCAGGCGGGTGCAGGGCATCGACGCCGTGATCGAGCGGGTCGCCTACTGGGGCGAGCACCGCCACGACATCGAGCACGAGATCGACGGCCAGGTGATCAAGATCGACGAGACCGCGCTGCAACGCCGTCTCGGCTCGACCTCACGCGCTCCGCGCTGGGCGATCGCCTACAAGTACCCGCCCGAGGAGGCGACGACCAAGCTGCTGAACATCCAGGTGAACGTCGGCCGCACCGGCCGGGTGACGCCGTTCGCGGTGATGGAGCCGGTGTCCGTCGCGGGATCCACGGTCGCGATGGCCACCCTGCACAACGCGGCCGAGGTCAAGCGCAAGGGTGTGCTGATCGGCGACACGGTCACCATCCGCAAGGCGGGCGATGTCATCCCCGAGGTGCTCGGTCCGGTGGTGGATGCCCGGCCCGCGGACGCGCGCGAGTTCGTGATGCCGACCCACTGCCCCGAGTGCGGCACCGAACTGCGCCCCGAGAAAGAGGGCGACGCCGACATCCGCTGCCCCAACCAGCAGTTCTGTCCGGCACAGTTGCGCGAGCGCGTCTACCACGTGGCGGGCCGTGGCGCCTTCGACATCGAGGCGCTCGGCTACGAAGGTGCGATCGATCTGCTGAAGTCCCACGCCATCACCGACGAGGGTGACCTGTTCGATCTGGACGAGGCGTCGCTGCTGACCACCTCGCTGTACGCGAACAAGAACGGCAGCCTCTCCGCCAACGGCAAGCGGCTGCTGGAGAACCTGGCCGTCGCCAAGGACCGGCCGCTGTGGCGGGTGCTGGTCGGCCTGTCCATCCGGCACGTCGGCCCCACCGCGGCGCGGGCGCTGGCCGCCGAATTCGGCAGCCTGGACCGCATCCAGGAGGCGTCGCTCGAGGAACTGGCCGCGGCCGACGGCGTGGGCCCCACCATCGCCGCCGCGGTGGCGGAGTGGTTCACCGTCGAGTGGCACCGCGCCGTGGTGGCGAAGTGGCGCGCCGCGGGTGTGCGGATGGAGGACGAGCGCGACGAATCCATCGAGCGCAATCTGGCGGGCCTGTCCATCGTGGTGACCGGCTCGCTGCAAGGCTTCACCCGCGATGGCGCCAAGGAGGCGATCCTGGTGCGCGGCGGCAAGGCCGCGAGCTCGGTATCCAAGAAGACCGCGTTCGTGGTGATCGGCGACGCGCCCGGCTCCAAGGCCGCCAAGGCGGAGGAACTCGGTGTGCCGATCCTCGATGAGGAGGGGTTCCGGCGGCTGCTGGCGGGCGGCCCCGAAGCGGTCGCGCCCGAGACGGCCGCGGAGGACGCCGACGCCGAGGAGTGACCCAGCGCGGCAGCCGGATTCGGCTACCCGATGGCGGGTGCTGGGCACGGACGAATGTCGTAGCGCCACTGACGGTTTCGGCCGCTGCCACGCCCCTGAGGCGCGGTGGTGAACGTCAGCGCCGACGCCACGGCGCAGCCGTATCCCGGGCTCAGCGCACCGTGACCGTGGCGCCCAGCTGGCCCGCGATGTCGAATCGTCCGCAGCGGCCGCTGCTCAGGTCGAGCTTCTGGGTGATCAGCTTGCCCCGGCGGTTCTTGAACGTCGCCTCGGCGGACACGTCGGCGGTCGGCGTCGAGCACACCTTCGACACCACGCCGGGCGGGTCGTAGCTGACCGTGCCGCCACCTTGGCAGGTGTTCGTGCTGTCGGACAGGAACACCCGTGCGGTGCCCTCCGGACACGGCGCGTCCGCCACCGCCTCCGGCGCCACGACCAGCGAACCCAGCGCGAGCGCGGCGACGACGGAGCTTCGAACCACAAGACGACGAACCGTCGGTTCCATCGTTACCCTCATCCCATCGAACAACTTCGGCAGTACGCCGCGGCGAGCCGCAACGTGCAGGCATGCTAACCCGCTATCACACCCGCTGTCCCAGCGACCGCGATCGGGGCGGATCGCGGACGTCACCGGGCTGGTGTCGCCCACTTGTCGCGCAGACGGAAGTATGGCGGCATGCTGCGCAGTTTTCAGGTGACCAATCACAGATCGCTGGCCGACGAGCAGGAGTTGCGGCTCACCAAGGGAAGCGGGCCGGTGGCCGTGCCGGTGACCGCCGTGCAGGGCGGCGCCGCGGCGGGTAAGACGAACCTGATCGATGCGTTCTGGCAGATGCGTGACGCGGTGCTGCACTCGGTGACCGGGTGGGACCCGTACGCGGGCCCGGTGCGCGCGCCGCATCTCGGATTCGCCGACCGGCCTTCGGAATTCGTGGCGGCGTTCGTCGCCGAGGGCGTGCCGTACACCTACGGGTTCCGGCTGGACAACGCCGACGTGACCGCGGAATGGCTGCACACCCACCCGCGCTCGCGCAAGCGGATCGTGTTCGAGCGCAGCGGCGAGCAGATCAAGATCGGCCCGATGTTCGAGGCGTCGCGGTACGGGATCACCGCGCTGGCACCGCTGGTCCGTCCGAACGCCCTGCTGCTGAGCCTCGCGGGCCAGATGTACTCCGACGCGCTCGTGCCCGCGTACCGATGGTTCGAGTCCATGCTCGAGGTGCAGCGCGGTCCGGCCGAACCCGACGCCATCGCCCACCGGCTGGGCAGCCACATCTCGCGGTCGCCGGAGAACGCGGCGCGGCTGCTGATGCTGTTGCGCACGGCCGAGCTCGGCATCACCGACCTGCTCGTCGCCGAACACGACCCGATGTACGCCGACTACCTGCGCGAACTGGACGCCGACATCGCCGGCCTCGGCAAGCAGATCGACCTGTGCGCCGGCTCGCCCGCCTATGCCGACCAGTTGCTCCGCGACAACGGCCTCACCGGCACGCTGCTCGAGCGGGAGCTGACCAACCTGAAGGCGGCGCGCGACGCCCTGTACGCGCGGATGGTGGCCCGGCGCGGCGTGGGACTGAGCCTGGTGCACGACGGCATCGACATCCCGTTCGAGATCGGCGACGAATCCTCCGCGACGCTGTCGTTGCTGCGGGTACTGCCCGTCATGCTCGACGCACTGGACGCGGGCCGCGTGCTCGCGGTCGACGACATCGGCGCGTGCCTGCCCGCCGAGGAGACCGACCGCTTGATCCAGCTGTTCCAGAACCCGGAGACGAATGCCCGTGGCGCCCAGCTGATCTTCACCACCGACAACCGCCTGCTGATCGATCGGGGCAACGGGCGTTCGCAACGCACCCGCACGTCGGTCTGGCAGGTCCGGCGCACCGCCCAGGGCACCAGCGAGCTCGCGCCGGTGTGACGCGCACCTAGCATTGAAGTCATGCTGGAGTTCGCCACGCTGGTAATCCTGATCGCGGTGCTGGTGTCGTTGATCGTGCTCGTGATCCGCGGCCAGCGGGGCAATCGGTTGGTGAACCCGGAGGAGGGGACGCTGTACATCACCGGTGTGAGCCCGCGTCCCGATGCTCTCGGCGAGCAGTTCGTGACCATTACGGGGAACCTGACCGGTCCTTCGGTCCCCGGCAAGGTCGTGTACGGCCGTTTCGTGTGGGATACGAGTTCCTGGCCGGAGATCGGTGATCTGCTCACCGTCGTCTATCCGGCGGGCAAGCCCGACCGCTGGCAGATCGCCCGGCCCGCCTGAGCGATCGCGGCGTCCTCCTCGGGACCGGCTCCGGTGGCGACGGCCGGGTGCTCGAACCACTCGGCGGTGGCGTTCGTGGCCAGGCTGCCGCGTCGGCGTATGTCGATCGCGGGCAGCGAGCGCGTCACGACGCCGCCGTCCGCCCGGGAGCAGCGCACGGACGCGACACGGCGGTGATGCGGCGCGAACCTGGCAACCGGCCCGAGCCCAGCAGGTGGGCCGGACGTGCCGTAGCCCACGTCATGGTCGATGGCATCATGCCGGGTATGGATGTGCGGGAGGCGGGTGTCGTCGTCCGGGCGGCGCGGCCGGACGAGTACGACGCGGTCGGGGAGCTGACGGTGCAGGTCTACGTCGGCGAGGGGTATGTGGAGGCGGGCAGCTGGTACGCGGGCGAGCTGGCCGACACCGCCCGCCGTGCCGCATCGGCCCGGATCCTGGTCGCCACGCACGCCAGCCGGATCGTCGGCTCGCTCACCGTCGCACCGGCCGGTACTCCCTACGCGGAGATCGCGCTTCCGGGTGAGCTGGAGTTCCGCATGCTCGCCGTCGCGAAGGCCGCGCGCGGACTCGGCGCGGGAACGGCATTGGTGCGCACCGTGATCGACCTGGCCCGCGCGGAGGGCCGCGCCGCGGTGGCCCTCACCACGATGCCCGCCATGGTCGACGCCCGCCGGATGTACGACCGCTTCGGCTTCCATCCCGTGCCCAGCCGGGACTGGCGTACCAGCGCGGGGGACCTGCTGCACGTTCTGCGGCTACCGCTCGACTGTTCCGGTGAGTCCGCCTGACGGTTCGTCGCGCATCACCGGTCCGGCCCGCTGCCGCGACGGTCGCTCAGCGGTACACGTGGAGGGGGTGGTACATGCGAAGGCGTCTGCCCGCGGGGCGTTCGAGCGGCGCTTGCACGGGCGTGGCCCGCGCCGGTGACGCTCGCTTGCGGCGATACTCGCGCCGCGTCCGCAGACGACCGTCGGATCGACGTGTCACCGAGGGCGCGCCCGAACCTGAAGCGCCCGTTCGGAATCAGCCGAGGACGGTGGCGACGATGCCCGCGAGGTAACCGAGCCGGGCCACCTCGGAGGGCCGGAAGTCGGGACCGCCCGGCCGGCCGAGCAGCAGCACCTTGCCGGAGTTGCCGAGCGGAGCGGCGGCCAGCTTGGTGTCCATGTCGCGCCAGATCTCCGGCACCCAGCCGGCCTCGGGATCGAGCACGGTGGGCTTCTCCAGCGGCATCCACGGCGCCGAACCCGCCTGTGTCTGTGGCGCACTCGGGCTGCCGACCACCCGGTAGGCCCCCTGCGGCCCGATGTCGATGATCGTGCTCCAGCCGACCCGCAGTACCCGCGGCACGCCGTCCACCAGCACCTGCATCCGGTCGTCGCGAGCGCTCGCCACCTGATCGATCAGCTCGAGTTCGCGGTGGGTGTCGAGCACGCCGGAATACGGGCGGATCGAGTCCACGTGCACGTCGCCGATCGATTCGGCGGCGGTGATGAGGGTGTCGGGGAGTGCGCCGGAAGGTACTTCGACGACCAGATCGTCGACGGCGTAGCCCGCGCCGCGCTCGACCACGTCCAGCGAGAGGATGTCCGCGCCGACGGAGCCGAGTGCGAGCGCGAGCGCACCGAGACTTCCCGGTCGATCCGGAAGTTGCACGCGGAGCAGATACGACACGTGCGTTCCTTTCCTTGAGCGGCCGAGGCTCTGAACGGATACCCGGGTCACGCAATACTTACACCCCTTACGCCCGGTTATCGAGTCGAAGTCCGTCCAGTGACGCATGCCACTCGGCGAATTCACGCCAAAGCGGCGTGTCGGGCTATTTCGCGCAGACGTGTCGCGCGCCCGGGCGAGTTGCCAGGGGCCTGCTGGGCGCCGGTCGCGCCGCCGCGCCGACGAAGCGCGGGTGCCGGGCGGTGGCCCGGTCGCGAATGGCTAGGCTGTGTGGGTTGAGCACTGTTGACAAGCACTGTTGATAACGAAGCCGAAAGGGGTCCCGCGGTGCCCGCCATCTCCCGCGACGAGGTCGCACACCTCGCCCGGCTGTCCCGGCTCGCGCTGTCCGATGCCGAACTGGATCAGTTCGCCGGACAGCTGGATTCGATCCTGAGCCACGTGCGGACCATCTCCGAGGTCGCCGCCGCCGACGTCCCGCCCACCGCGTCGCCGAATCCGGCGACGAATGTGACCCGTCCCGACGAGGTGGTGCCGGGCCTGACTCCGCGCGAGGCGCTCTCCGGCGCGCCCGCGGTCGACGAGCAGCGGTTCATGGTGCCGCAGATCCTGGGAGAGGCCGAATGAACGCGGGTGAGCCCGACCTGACCACGCTGTCGGCGGCCGAGCTCGCCGGCAAGATCCACGGCGGCGAGCTGTCCTCGGTCGAGGTCACCCAGGCGCACCTGGACCGGATCGCCGCGGTCGACGGCGAGTACCACGCCTTCCTGCACGTCGCGGGGGAGCAGGCGCTGGAGGCCGCCGCCGCGGTGGACTCCGCGATCGCCTCGGGAGCGGCGCCCGCCTCGCCGCTGGCCGGAGTTCCCTTGGCGCTCAAGGACGTGTTCACCACCACGGACATGCCGACCACCTGCGCGTCGAAGATCCTCGAAGGCTGGGTGTCGCCGTACGACGCGACGCTCACCACGCGGCTGCGCGCGGCGGGCATCCCGATCCTGGGCAAGACCAACATGGACGAGTTCGCCATGGGCTCCTCCACCGAGAACTCGGCCTACGGCCCCACCCGCAACCCGTGGGACACCACCCGCATCCCGGGTGGGTCGGGTGGCGGTTCCGCGGCCGCGCTGGCTTCCAACCAGGCGCCGCTGGCCATCGGCACGGACACGGGCGGGTCGATCCGCCAGCCCGCGGCCGTCACCGCGACCGTCGGCACCAAGCCGACCTACGGCACGGTGTCCCGCTTCGGGCTGGTCGCCTGCGCGTCGTCGCTGGACCAGGGCGGTCCGTGCGGCCGGACGGTGCTGGACACCGCGCTGCTGCACGAGGTGATCGCCGGATACGACCCGCGCGACTCCACCTCGCGCGACGTGCCGGTGCCGCCGGTGGTAGCGGCCGCGCGCGCGGGTGCGCAGGGCGATCTGCGCGGCGTGAAGGTCGGTGTGGTGAAGGAACTGCACTCCGACAGCTATCAGCCGGGCGTGCTCGCCTCCTTCGACGCCGCCGTGGCGGTACTGAAGGATCTCGGCGCCGAAGTGGTCGAAGTGTCGTGTCCGCACTTCGAATACGCGCTGTCGTCCTACTACCTGGTCATGCCGTCGGAGGTGTCGTCCAACCTCGCGCGGTTCGACGCCATGCGCTATGGGCTGCGCGTCGCCGACGACGGGCAGCACAGCGCCGAGCAGGTCATGGCGGCCACCCGCGCGGCCGGATTCGGCCCCGAGGTCAAGCGGCGCATCATGATCGGCACCTACGCGCTGTCGGCGGGCTACTACGACGCCTACTACGGCCAGGCGCTCAAGGTGCGCACGCTCATCGCCCGCGATTTCGACAACGCCTACCAGCAGGTCGACGTGCTCGTCTCGCCGACCAGTCCGTTCACGCCGTGGAAGCTGGGCGAGAAGGTGGACGATCCGCTGGCCATGTACCTGTCGGACCTGTGCACCCTGCCCACCAACCTGGCCGGTCACCCCGCCATGTCGGTCCCCTCCGGCCTGAGCAAGGACGACGGCATGCCGGTCGGGCTCCAGATCATGGCGCCCGCCCTCGCCGACGACCGCCTCTACCGGGTGGGCGCCGCCTACGAGGCCGCCCGCGGCGCCATCGTCTGACGTTCGTCGCAGAGCCGCTTCGCTCCTCGCGTGGTCGCGAGGAGCGAGTGGCTCTGGGACTCGCTCTGCGAGCCAGGTGAATTCCGGCCGCTGCCCTCAGGAAGCGCGCAGCGACTCGGCCTGCTTCCGGATACCGTCGGTCATGCCCTCGAAGCCGCGCCGCAGGTTCTTGCCGAGCAGTGCCACGACTACCGGATGCAACCAGCCGCCGAGTTCGAAGTGCGACTCGTAGCGGGTGCGACCGTCCGCGAGCGGCGTCAGCGTGTGCGAGCGCAGACTGTGCAGCGCACCCGGGGGCACCGGTTTCATCGAGTAGCTCAACTCGCGCCCCGGCGTGTGCGAACGGATCCATTCCCGCTGCTTGCGCGGGCGCGACCCGGAGACACGGACGAGCATGTCGATCGGCTCGCCGGGAACCAGCGAACTGCGGCACTCCGGGACGAAGGGGTTCCACTCGCCGTAGCGCGGGAAATCGGTGATCACCTGCCACACCAGGTCGGCGGGAGCGTCGATGTCGACGGCGAGATCGATGACAAAGGCCATGCGCAAATTAGAACATGTTCTATGACGGTCCCGTCCGGGTGCCGCGCCGAACGGCTCAGCAGGAACCGAGGGCGGTGCCCTGATCGGTGCCGTAACGGTGGCCGTGGCCCGGGGGAGCGTGCAACGCGGCGAGCAGATCGGCGGTGGTCTGCGCGAAGCTGATCACCGGAAGCCACCGCGGGACCGGAGCGTCGACGCGGGCGCCGGTCAGGTCGGGCGCGCGCCACAACTGGGACGGCGACCAGTGGATCACCGGGTCGGAGCTGTTGGCCAGCACCGTCGCACCGCCGCGGTGGACGTGGTTGGCCGGAGGACCGGCCCAGAGGGCCGCGCAGGTTCGATTGTCCTGCTCGGCGTCGTCCGCGAAGACGGCATTGCCGCCGAGAGCGCCCAGGCTCTGCCCGTACACGTACAGCCGGGGCTTGTGCGCCAGCCCTTGGATGTGGCGTTCCACGGCGGTGAACAGACTGCGTGCGGCCGTCACCGCCGCGTCCCGGCCGAACACGAACGTCGCCCAGCTCGGCAGGTAGGAGTACTGCAGCCCGACCAGCGCCACGTCGCCGTCGAAGCGCCGGTCGAAACCCGCCACAGCGTTCGCGTCGATCCAGCCCGATCCGGTGGGCACCGCGACGACCAGGTGCGAGCGCGCGAAGCCGCCCGAACGCTCCAGTTCCCGGATCGCCAGCGCCACCCGGCTGTCCAGGTCGGGCGCCGAGGCCACGCCGACGTAGACCCGCACGGCCCGCACCGGTGCGCCGCTGACGAACTTGCGTCCTTCGGCGCCCAGCGACGCCCAGCTCACCGCCGACTCGGCGCTTCCCGACCCGCTGTGCGAAACCGGCTGCACCACAGCGGGATCGAATTCGGCATTCGCACTCGCGTACACCGACTCCCGCCATCCGGCCACCGCGGGCGCGCCGACCAGATACAGCAGCACCCCCACGACGGCCGCCAGGGAAACTCCGCGCGCCCATCCCAGCTTGCCCAGCGCCCAACCGAGCGTGCGAGTGACGCCGACGAGCAGTCCGATGATCAAGACGGCGCCGAGCGCGCACCGCACCCAGTAGTCCACGCCGATCCGCGGCGTGCCCATCGCCGCGCGCAGCCGGTTCTGCCAATGGCCTGCGTTCGCCGCGGCGCCCACCACCAGCACCGACGTGGCGATCAGCAGCGGCAGCCGTACCCACGCCTGCCGCTGGTCGATGTCGAAACCGCAGCGCCGCAGGATGGTCCGCAGCACTCCGGCCACGCCGAGGGCGAGCGCCGCGAGAAGCCCGGTCAGCACGGCTTGCGCGCCGGGGGTGCGCGGAAGCAGTCCGGGCGCCAGCGAGGCCAGGACACCGGTTCCGATGCCGAGCGTCGTGCCGATCCGCGGCGGCGAGACACGGCCGATCGCGGCCGCGACCCACGGGCGATCGAGGAGCTCCGTGACGGACGAAGTCATCGCCGTACCACTGCCGCGCCGGTGCCATACGGCAGATCTGCCACGGCTTCGGGAACACTCCGTCGATTGCGCACGACGAGAACCGCGCTCAGACCGGCGATTCCGGCGCCGAGCACGCCGAGCAGCTTCCAACTCGTCGTCGACCCGGTATCCGCGGCGCCCAGCAGGGATTCGACTACCGGCGCGCCGTAGTCCTGGCGGCGCGAATTCAAGTCGACGGCGGTGTTCGCGATCGACGCCATCGCATCGCATCGGGCACGGGAGAACGGGTCGACGCGCGCCGCGCAGGCCTGGTGCATCTGCCGGTCCAACGTCGCGTCGAGGGCCTGCCGTGCCCACGGGCCCAGCGGTTCGCCGCGCTGGTCGGCATAGCGCAGCAGGTCGTAGCCGAGGTCGTGGGCCTTGCACGCGGTGTCGAACTCGGCGGGCAGCGTCACCGGAGACGAGCAGTCGCCGCGCGGATTGACCAGCAGACCGTCCAGCGTGCTCGGCCGGTAGCCGAACGACGCGACGAAGTCCGGGGGGATGGCGGTGAGCGCGCCGGGGCCGCCCCCGGCCAGTTCGGCCACGGCGGCGCTCACCTGCGCGCTCTCGATCGGCGCGGCCGCCGCGGCGGCCCGCGGGGCGGGGGCGAGGAATACCGTCGCCGCCACGGCGGTCAACGCCGTCGCGGTGAGCGCCGCGTAGCGTCTCGTGTGAGTGGTGACGGAAGAGGTTGCGGCGGAATGATTTCGGGCTCCTGCGGCCAATGCGGACCGGGTCTCGCGCCCGGCGCTGGTCGGTGTGCTCATGGCGACGACGTTAGGGTCCCCGCTTCCGCACCTGCCTCACGCCCGGGGATGTTCCGCGTCCGCTGCTGCCGGGTGAGCCCTCCGCGCGCTCTCGCACCGGGGTACCGGGCCGGAATCACCCGTGGGTATGAGGCCGCGGCGCGCGGGCAGTTCCTAGTGTCGTAGGCATGAACCGAGAAAGTCGCGCCTGGACGCGACGGCTGGACGCGCGGACCTGGTTCGACCTGGGCACGGTGCTGGTCGCGCTGATCTGGTATACGGTGGCCTGGCCGACCCTGCATCTGACCCACGCGGTGCCCACCGCGGCACAGCCGTTCATCGCGGCGCTCGCCGCGTTCCCGGTGCTGCTCGTCCGGATCAACCCGGCGTTGGGCTGGGCCATCTCGGCGGGCTCCGCGCTGGTGATCGCGCTGGCCATTCCGCATCAGCCGAACAACGAGCTGCCGTTCCAGGTGGTCCACGTGCTGTGCCTGCTGGTGACGCTGTTCGCGGTGGCGTTGCGCGCGCCGGGGCAGATCGTTGCGGTGGCCTGGGCGGCGACGGCCCTGCTGTTCGCGACGACCATGCCCGGCGAAGGGGACGCGTTCGCGAACGCAGCCTGGGGCTGGCCGATCGCGCTGGCCGCGCTGGTGCTGTTCGGCCTGCTCATCCGCGGGCTGGCGCTGTCGCGGCGGCAACTGGAGCGTCAAGAGGAACAGAACGAGCTGGAGCGGGCCCGCCGCGCCATCCTGGAGGAGAAGGCCCGCATCGCCCGCGACCTGCACGACGTCGTGGCCCACCACATGTCCCTGGTGGTGGTGCAGGCGCAGACCGCGCCCTACCGGGTGGAGGGCGTCGGTTCCGCCGCGCGTGCCGAGTTCGAGTCCATCGGCGCCACGGCACGAGAAGCGCTCAACGAGATCCGGGGCATGCTGGGCGTACTGCGCAGCGACGGTCAGCTGCCCGAGCACGCGCCCCAGCCGAAGGCGTCCGACGTGATCGGCCTGTTCGAGGGCGCGCGACGCGCGGGCGTGCACATCGAGTGGACCGTCGACGGTGCGCTGGAGACGATCCCGGAGATCACCGGCCTCGCTCTCTATCGCGTCGTCCAGGAATCGCTGTCCAACGCTTCCCGGCACGCCCCGGGCGCGCCGGTCCAGGTGGGCATCGCACGCGGCGCGGATCTGCTGCTCGACGTCGAGAACGGGCCGGGAGCCACGCCCGCCCGGCCGGTCGGCAACGGCGGCCACGGCGTCGCCGGGATGCAGGCGCGAGCGCTCGCCGTGGGCGGTGAGGTGACAGCGCAGCCGCGTGCGGACGGTGGGTTCCGGGTGCACGCGCGCTTTCCGATCGGCGCGCCGGAAACGGCTGCTGTTGTCGGTGCCGCCGCGAACGGCGAACCGCAACGCTGAGCGGGCCGCTGCCCGCCTGGCGGACGGGTCGTCTTCGGCCCCGGTGGGACAATTAGGGTGAGCGGGTGGCAATTACGGTGTTGATCGCCGACGACCAGGCGATGGTCCGGCAGGGGTTCGGGGCGCTGCTCGCGGCTCAGCCGGACATCAGCGTGGTAGGCGACGCGGCGGACGGCAAGATCGCGGTGGCCGAGGCCAAGCGGCTGCGCCCGGATGTCGTGCTGATGGACGTGCGCATGCCGCAGATGAACGGGCTGGACGCGGCCCGCGCCATCCTGGCCGCCGGGTTCGATCCGCCGGTGCGCGTGCTGATGCTCACCACCTTCGACGTCGACGACTACGTCTACGAGGCGCTGAGCCTCGGCGCCAGCGGATTCCTGCTCAAGGACGCGCCTGCCGAGGAACTGGTGCGCGCGGTGCGCGTGGTCGCCGACGGCCAGGCCCTGCTCGCGCCGACGGTCACCCGCAGGCTCATCGCCGACGTCACCCGCCGCCGCAGCGCCCGCGCCAAGCCGGCGCCGCAGCTGTCCGCGCTGACTCCCCGCGAGCGGGAAGTACTCGAACTGATCGCGAAAGGCATGTCCAACACCGAGATCGCCGAGGTGCTGTTCGTGGCCGAGCAGACCGTGAAAACCCATGTCTCCAAGGTGTTCTCGAAGCTGAATCTGCGTGACCGGGCCCAGGCGGTGGTGCTGGCCTACGAGACCGGCCTGGTCACCCCGGGCTGATCCGGTTTCACAGCGGTGCGCAGGACCCGCCGCGCAGCTCGTGGAGGTGGCGGCCGAGCATCCGCGCCATCCGGCTCAGGATGGTGGTGGCGTCGTCGAAGCTTCCGGAATCGGCCTGGGCCGCGAGCGCCACGGCGATCAAGCCGGACCGGACCGGCACCAGGCCGAATTGGCGGACGGTGTAGACGCCGGTCGCGTCGTCGGGCCCCCAGCCGCCCTTGAAGGCCGTGCCCTCCAGCACGCCCAGACCCCAGGCCTGCTCGGGCGTTATCTCCGTCATCAGCTCGGTGACCTGGAACGACTCGGGCAGGCATGGCAGGCGGGAGGCGAAGCGGGCCTGATTGGCCAGCGTCCATTCGGTGCCGCCGAAGGAGGTGTAGTCCAGCGTGGTTCGCGGGCCCGCCACACCGGTCGTGGCGTCGCCGGCTTCATCGATCACGTCCTGGACCGCCTTGGCCGCTTCCAGCCCGTCGCCCAGCGACTGCCAGAGTGTCTCGGCGGCACCGTTGTCCGACCAGGTGATGGCGGCCTCCACCTCGGGGAGGATTCCCTCCTGGGGGTTGTGCCGCAGCGCTGCGATCGCGAGGGGAACCTTGATGGTCGACCACGCGATGCCGCTGACCCAGTCGCCGAAGACGGTCATCCGGCCGCCACCGACGGGCATGATCGCCATGCCGACCTGCCCGGCCAGCTGCGGCTGCAACTGGGTGAAGTCGGCGGCCAGCGAGTCGGGCACGGACACCGCGAGGTTCGGCCGCCAGGCTCCCGCCGTGTCGACGACCACGGCGGGGGCGTCGGTGACGGGCCGGTCGCCGGGGAACAAGGCGCACGAGGTCAGCGTGAGCAACACCACCATCGCCGCGGCGCGCAGCGCCGAGCGGCCTGTCGAAGCGGATCCCGTCGACCTCACCACCGAGTCCTCCCCACCACCAGTGGCGTGTTCACGCTGTTGTTCGGCGGTGCAAAATAGCTCATCGGGCCCGTCCGGCCGGTGACCGGACGAGAGACATCGCCGCGGCACGCGACGGTGTCGACGGCACGATGTCTCGAACATAGTTTTGCCGATCTTCCCGGAGAATTCGAAACCCCGTGGCCACGGCGTCACCCGGTAGGCTCCAGGATCGGTAGGAAAGCGCCCGGACGTGCCTGTCCGGGCGCCGCGGTCACCTGAAGGGGGCGTGTTGCTCGACAGCGGTGCGGTATTCGCCGGGTTCACCATAGAGAAGCTGCTCGGCCAGGGCGGCATGGGATCGGTGTACCTCGCCCGTCACCCCAGACTGCCCCGGCAGACCGCGCTCAAACTGCTGAACCGGGAGCTGTTCACCGACGTGGAGGTGCGGGCCAGGTTCGAGCGGGAGGCCGACCTCGCGGCGCAACTGGACCATCCGAACATCGTCGCGGTGTACGACCGCGGCACGGAGGACGACCAGCTGTGGATCTCCATGCAGTACGTCGACGGCGTCGACGCGGCGACGGTGAACCCGCAGAGCCTGCCGCCGGAGCGGGCGGTGCAGATCATCGAGGGCGTCGCGTCCGCACTGGATTACGCGCACGGGATGGGTGTGCTGCACCGGGACGTCAAGCCGGCGAACATCATGCTGGCCCGCGCGGTGGGCGGCCACGGCGAGCGGGTCTTCCTCACCGATTTCGGTATCGCCCGCCTGCGTGAGGATTCCACGCACCTGACCCAGACCGGCATGTTCACCGCGACGCTCGCCTACGCCTCGCCCGAGCAGATGACCGGTGCGCACCTGGATCACCGCTCCGATCAGTACTCGCTGGCCTGCGCGCTGTACTGGCTGCTCACCGGCGTCGCCCCCTTCGACGCACCCGCCCCGGCCGACATCATCCGCGGGCATCTCCAGCTGCCGCCGCCCTCGGTCGCGGCCCAGCGCGCCGGTCTGTCGCCCGCGCTCGACCCGGTGATCGCCAAAGCCATGGCGAAGCGACCCGACGACCGCTACGTGTCCTGCGCCGAATTCGCCGCGGCCGCACGACGAGCGCTCACCGCACCCGCCCCGACCGTGCTGGCCGCGCAGTACCAGCCGCCGCCCGCGCCCACCGTCATCGCGCAACCGTCCTACCCCGTGCCGGAGGCGAGTCCGCCCACTTACGTCCCCGCGTCCGCCCCTGCTTACACCGCCCCACCGCAGTACAACCCGAATCCGACCGGTGGACAGCACTTCCCGGCGTCCGACGGCTATGCCGCGGCGGCTGCGCAGCCGGGTTATCCCGCGGCGCCGTCGTATTCCGCGCCCACCCCGCCGCCGATCGGCTATCCCTCCCATCAGCCGCCGGGCTACCCGGCGCAAAGCCGCTCGAACACCGGCCTCATCGTGACGATCGGACTGGTGATCGTGACGCTGCTGGTCGGGATCGGCGTCGTCGTCGCGAAGGTCGGATTCTCGGATTCCGCGTCGCCGCTGGACCTGGGCACCAAGACGCCCGCGGGTCCGTCCGGCGCGGACAAGCTCGCCACGGCATTCCCGGAGCTGCTGCCGCAGGGCGTCGACACGAAGTACGGCATCGGCTCGGGCCCGGGCTATCGCGGCAAGACCTGCTTCCTGAGCACGGCCAAGCCGGGCGGCAAGGTGTCCAGCGCCAATGGCGTACCCGACTTCCCGAAATGGGCGACGGCCTGGAACTGCTGGGGCACGCCGATCGCCGAGCCCGACTACGTCCTCATCGGCTTCCCCTCACCCGAGGACGCTCGAGCGGCGGTGCGGGACCTGCCGTCGAATACGGCGGCGACCGAGCGCAACAGCGGCAAGTCGTATTCCACCTACCGGTGGCAGGAGGCCGGTGGCGGATCGCCGGACGGTTACCTCGTCGTGGACTTCGACGACGACCCGGCCCGGTCGAGCTACCTGCTGTTCGCCACGGTGACCCTCACCGACAGCAACCCGAGCTCCGGATTCGGCATCACCACGCCGAAGTTCAAGGCGTGGTTCGCCGACCTGCCGCTGTGAACCCGTCGAATCAGTCGACCGCGAGCGCCTCCACGATGGGCATCCGAGCCGCTCGCAGCGCGGGCGGAACCGACCCGAGCAGCGCGAGCGCCAGCGCGATCATGCCGTAGACCAGCAGCATCGGGCTCGGCTGGTAGGTCACGTCGATGGTCAACGCGTTCCCGATGGCGACCGTGGCCAGATACTGCACCGACGCGCCGAGCGCCAAACCGAGCACTGCGCCGACGACTCCGATTCCCGCGGCCTCGGCCAGCACCGACCGCATCAGGAACCGGCGCCCGGTGCCCATGGCACGCAATACACCGAGTTCCCTGCGCCGCTCCAGCACCGAGAGCATCAGCGTGTTGAGCAACGCGACCGTGGCGACCAGCACCACGATCCACAGAATGGCATTGCTCATCGCCATGCCCTGCCGAATGCTCGACGACGCGGCCACCACCGTGCCCGCGCCGGTGTCCACGTGCAGCTCCGGCGGCACCACCTGCCGGATCGCCGCGAGCACCGCGGCGGGATCGGCGCCCGGCTCGAAGTCGACGGCGATGACCGTCTCCCCGGGCCGCTGGTACCAGGTGCGCATCAGGTCCAGGTCCATCATCACCACGCCCGCGATGGCGGAGAAGTACGGGATCACCTGCAGCACCCGCACGGTGCGCGGTCCCGTCGGCGTCGGCAGGGTCAGCTCCGCACCGGCCTCGACGCCGAGCGAGCGCGCCACGTCCCGGGAGATCGCCACGCCCTCCCCGGCCGACAGCCGGGCGACCGAATCGTCGGTGAGCATCCGCATGCGGGTTTCGCGGGCATCGGGCGGAAACCCTTGCAGCATCACGCGACTGCTGCCCAGCGTGGCGAAGGCCATCTGCGCCGGGCTCAGACGCGCGACGCCGGGCACCGCCGCGAGCTTGCCCGCCAGATCCTCCGGCAGCAGCGGCCCGGTCGGGAACTGGGCCATCGAGGCCGGGCTGACGTAGACGTCGTTGCGGGCCAGATCCGTGAAAGTGACCGTGGCCGAATCGATCATGTTGCTCGAGGCGCCACTCATGCCGACGGTGGCGCCGACGCCGATCATCACCGTCATCGCCGTCGCCCATACGCGCCGAGGCGAGCGCTCCAGCGTGGTCGCGCCCAATGCGCCGGGAGCGCGGAACCAGCGCGCGATCCCCGCCGCGGCCCGCACGATGGGACCGGTGGCCGCGAAGCAGAGCAGAATCGCGGCGATGAACGACATCGAGATCGCGGTCAGCGAGTAGCGGCCGAGATCGCTGCCCGCGATCAGCACCGCGGCACCGGCCAGCCCGCCGCCGATCACCACGGCCAGCCAGCGCAGCAGCGGGCTCGCCGTATCGGCGCGTGCGGCCCCGACCGGAGCCAGCGCCTCGATCGGCCGCACCCGGTACACCTGACGCGTGGCGAGGGACGCCGCGAGCACGCTGGTGAACACGCACGCCACGACCGCGAACGGAATCACGTACCAGGGCACCGAATACTCGGTGCGCGCCTCCACCGACTGCACGATGGCGGTGGGCAGCGTGCCGATCGCGACACTGCCCATGAACACCCCCAGCGCCGCGCCGACCCCGCCGCCGAGCACCCCGAGCAGCGCGGCCTCGGCCAGCAAGTCGCGCACCATCGGGCCGCGTTTGCCGCCGATCGCGCGCAACAGCGAGAGCATCGGTCTGCGCTGGGCGATCGCCATGCTCATCGCGTTGTAGATGAGAAACGCCGAGACGATCAGCGCGGCGGCCGACGCCATGGTGGTGGAGTAGCGGACGATCTGCACCGCGCCGCCCGCCTGGGCGGTGCGCAAGCTCGGCTCGGCCACTACCGCGCGGCCCTCCACCACGGCGGTGAGCGCCGTGCGCACCTGCGTGAGGTCGGCGCCCTCGGCGGGGATGATCTGCACGGAATCCAGCCGTCCCGCCCGATCGGTGACCTTCTGCGCGAGCCCGAGCGGGGCGGCGATGAGGTGACCGCCGTTGAGTTTCCGGGAAGTCTCCTCGTCCAGGACGCCTGCCACGGTGACGGTCGTGGCGCCCAGCGTGAATTGCTCACCCTCGGCGCGGCCGAGCCCCGCGCCCACCAATACCCCGTTGGGCACCGAGAGCAGCTTTCCCGTGAAAGCGCTCATCGGCGCGGTCAATTCGCTGCCCAGCGCGCCGATGTTCGAGTCGGCGCCGATCAGCAGCGCGCGGTCGGAGCCGGTGCCCACCTGCACCCGCAGCATCGGCACGGCCACCGCGACGCCGGGCGTGGTCGCTATCTGCCGCAGCAATTGCTGGTCGAAGCCCGCGTCGGTGATCCCGCTGACCTCCAGCTGCGCCTTGCCGCCGAGGCCGCGGGTCAGCTTGTCCACCGAGCCGGTGACCGAGCCGGAGATGCTCAGCACCGCGACCAGCAGCGACGCCGAGACGCCCATCACGATCAGCGACATCAGAGTGCGTCCGCGATGGGCGAGCAGCTCGCCGATGTTGAACAGACGCAGGCGATCCCACGCGGCGCCGATCACGCGGTGCGCTCCATGATCACGCTGCGCTGCCGCCTCCGGTCCTGACCGCTCATGCGTTGACCGTCCGCTCGACCTTGTCGTTGGACCCGATCCGTCCGTCGCGCAGGGTGATCACCCGGTCGCAGTAGGTGACCGCGCCCATATCGTGGGTCACCATCACCACCGAACTACCGGAACCGGCGATCTCCCCGAGCAGTTCGAGGATGGCGGCGCCGGTCTTGGAGTCGAGGTTTCCGGTGGGCTCGTCGGCCAGGATCAGGGGCGGGTCCATGATCAGCGCCCGCGCCACCGCCACCCGCTGCATCTGCCCACCGGACAGTTCGGCGGGGCGGTGTTCGGCCCGCTCGGCCAGCCCGACCCGATCGAGCAGTTCCAGGGCGCGCGGCTTGGCCTTGCGCAAACCCGTGCCGTCCAGCAGTTTCGGGATCGCCACGTTCTCCCATGCCGAGAGTGTGGGCAGCAGGTTGAAGAACTGGAACACGAAACCGACCTGGTGCCGCCGGAATGCCGACTGCTGTTCCTCGTCCAGCGCCCCGATCTCCTCGCCGCGGAACCGGATCGAGCCCGCGTCGGGACTGTCCAGGGCGCCGAGCAGGTGCAGCAGCGTGCTCTTGCCGGAACCGGAGGGCCCGATGATGGAGGTGAATTCCCCGGTCTCGATCCGCAATCCGACGTCGTCGAGCGCGCGGACGGCCTGGCCGCCCACCCGGTACTCCTTCGTCACGCCCGATAGTTCCAGCATTGCCGGTTCCGGCATCGTCGTCCCCCGCTCCGTACGGTCGATCAAGTTCTTCGTTCCTCGTCGCGCGCTACCGCGCCATGGCCTCCGACGCGAGTTTGCGGCGACGATACTGTGCGTCGAGCACCGCGCGCAGCACCGGCTGCTCGGCCGCCAGCTCGAGATAGGCCTCCATCGTTGTCAGCCCTTGGTCGAGTTTCGCGGCGAAATGGAGATTCCACCGGTAGCGCAGCGTGAGCAGGAGCCCGTCCGCGCCGCCGAACAGCCGATCCAGGTCGGGGATTCCCTCGAACAGGTCGGGATCGGCCGGGTCGAGCGCCGCGCGGGTGAGCACGGTGTGCACGATGTCGGTTCGAGCGTGCTGATCCGTCCAGGACATGGCCATCGCCTTCCTCTGTGAACTATCGCCAACGCTACGGACGTGACCGCGTTGTTGTCGTCGTGCCAGGGACCCGATTGCATCTCCGCCCACGGTAGGAGAAGCGGCCCGCTCGCGGGACGATGTACCGGCCCGGACGCGGCGGCTAGCCTTACAGAATGGGTTCGACCGGCCTGTCCGAAGCGCCGCCCGGTACGCCTCGCGGCCGCGTGTGGGCTTCGATGCGGCGCATCCGGGAGCGGTGCGCCGAGTTCGCCCGCGATCCGGTCGAGGCGTTCCGGCGCAGCGTCGAGGAGTTGCCCTACGACTATCCGCCGTCGATCATCGTCAGCGTCGATGTCGCGGTCTTCGCCGTGGCGGTCGCGGCGGCGGTGCAGCGGCACAGCTACTTCCCGACCCTGCTTCCGATCATCGCGGTGCTGCTGACCTGTGCCTTCGGTCCACTGCACGCGTTGCTCGGCGTGCTGCCGCGCCCGCTGCTGCTCGGTGTGCTCGCCATGGCGGCCGAGGCGCTGTTCCTCGCCCAACCGGTCGCGGCCGACTTCGCGCCGTTCATCCTGGTCGCCGCCGCCGGTGAGATCGCGGCGATCGCGCCGAAACGGGTGAGCATCCCGGTCACCGTCGCGATGATGCTGCAGTTGGTCGGCTTCGACGCGATCGGGCATGTGCCGGAGGGGCTGCCCACCTACCTGGTCGGCATCGCCTTCGGCTGGATGGCCGGGCTGATGCTGCAATATCAGCGCCGCTTCCTGTACCAGGAACGCGGCTATCAGGACATCCGCGCGGCCCAGGCCGCCGACGAGGAGCGTCACCGGATCGCCCGCGAAGTGCACGACGTGATCGCGCACTCGCTCAGTGTCACGCTGCTGCATCTCACCGCCGCCAGGCACGCGTTGCAGACCGACCGCGACGTGGACGAAGCTGTGGAGGCGCTGACCGACGCCGAGCGGCTCGGCAGGCAGGCGATGGCCGATATCCGCCGCACGGTCGGCCTGCTCGACGCGCGGCCCTGGAAACAGGTGCCGGAGCCGGGCGTGGCGGACATCGAGGACCTGATCGGCGATTTCGCACGGGCGGGGCTGGACGTGTGTTACGACCGCGACGGTGATCTCGGCACGGTCTCACCCGCGGTCGGGCTCGCGCTGTACCGGATCGGTCAGGAGTCGCTGGCGAACGTCGTCAAGCACGCGCACGGTGCGTCCGCACGGGTCCGGCTCGCGGTGGACGCCACGTTGGTGACACTGACGGTGGACAACACCGTGCCCGCCGGACTGCCCGCGCAGCGCGGCGCGGGCATGGGGCTTTCCGGCATGCGCCAGCGCGCCGAACTGCTCGGCGGCCGGATGACCGCGGGCCCGTCCGACCGCGGCTGGTCGGTGCGCGCCGGTATCCCGCTCGCGCCCGGCCGCGGCGGATTCTCGTGTCCGGCGCCGCCCGGCGCCGCGACGACCGGACGGGAGGGCACGTGAGCGAGCGTCAGCGAGTGGACCGACGGCACAGCGCGCCGTCGCGAACGAGGGAGCCGAGTGCCCGGCGGGGTGGTGTTGTGAGTGGGTGTGGAGTGGACCGAGGGCACGGTGCGCCATCGCGGACGATGGAGTCAAGTGCCCGGCGGGGTGGTGTTGTGAGTCGGTGTGGAGTGGACCGAGGGCACGGTGCGCCGTCGCGCAGGACGGTGCCGGGCGGGAGCGAGGCGCAGCCGTGAGCATGACCTCCCCCGCGAGTGGCGAAGACGCGGTGACCGTGCTGGTGGTGGACGACCAGGAACTCGTGCGCGGCGGTCTGCGCCGCATCCTGCGCAGGCGCGACGGATTCGTGGTCGGCGAGTGCGCGGACGGTGACGAAGTGCCCGCGGCCGTCGCGGAGTTCCGCCCCGACGTGGTGCTGATGGACCTGCGGATGAAGCGGGTCGGCGGCATCGACGCGACCAGGATGCTGCGGGCGCGCGACGGCGCCCCGCCGGTTCTCGTGCTCACCACCTTCGACGACGACCAGCTGCTGTCCGGGGCGCTGCGCGCGGGGGCCGCCGGATTCATTCTCAAGGACTCGCCCGCCGAGGATCTCATCCGCGCGGTGCGGATGGTCGCGGGCGGCGGGGCCTGGCTGGATCCCTCGGTGACCGGTCGCGTGCTGTCGGCCTATCGCACGGTGCGCCCGGTTCGCACCGCCACCGATGCCCGCCTGTCCGAACTGACCGCGCGGGAGTACGAGGTGCTCGAACTGATCGGGCGCGGCCGGGTGAACGCGGAAATAGCTCGCGAACTCGGCATCTCGGAAGTGACCGTGAAAAGCCATGTGGGACATATATTCGGGAAGCTCGACCTGCGGGATCGAGCCGCGGCGATCGTGTTCGCGTTTGACCACGGGGTGGTGACACCCGGAGAATCCACTCTTTGACGGGCACATGCGCACCGCGTGATCTCGGTTCGCGATCGCTGCCCGAGATGCGGAGGAGGACGGGTGCAGGAACCTGGGCCGAGAACCGGAACACGGTTCGGGCCGTACGAACTGCGGTCGTTGCTGGGCAAAGGGGGAATGGGGGAGGTATACGAGGCGTACGACACGGTCAAGAACCGTGAGGTCGCGGTCAAGCTGCTGTCGGAAGAACTCGCCAAAGACCCGACGTACCAGGTGCGTTTCCGTCGCGAATCGCTGGCCGCCGCCCGGCTGGCCGAACCGCACGTCATCCCGATCCACGACTGGGGCGCGATCGACGGTGTGCTGTTCATCGATATGCGGCTGGTGCGTGGCGTCGACCTGCGCACGCTGCTGCGCGGCCAGGGGCCGTTGAGCCCGGCTCGCGCGGTCGGCATCATCGAGCAGATCGCCTCGGCCTTGGACGCCGCGCATGCGAGCAACCTGGTGCACCGCGACGTGAAACCGGCGAACATCCTGGTCACGGAGGCGGATTTCGCGTACCTCGCTGATTTCGGGATCGCGCACACCGAGGGCGACAGCGCGGTGACCCTCGTCGGCATGGCAGTCGGCTCCTACATCTACATGGCCCCGGAACGCTTCGACGTCGGGCCGGTGACCGGCCGCGCCGACGTCTACTCGCTGGCCTGTGTGCTGCACGAATGCCTTACCGGCGCCACACCTTTCCCGTCGGCCAGCATGAACGTGCTGATCAAGTCGCATCTGTCCGACCCGCCGCCGCGCCCGAGCACGCAAGCCGGCGGCATACCCGCGGGGCTGGACGAGGTGGTCCGTCGCGGCATGGCCAAGGATCCGGCCGATCGCTTTCCGACCGCGACCGCGCTGGCCAGGGCCGCCCGCGCCGCGCTCGCCGCGGCGCCCGCCACCGGCCCCACGATCGTGGTGCGCGCGCCCGACCGGACGCAGCGTGCCGGTGCGGCGGCTGCGCCGGAGTCGACGGGCGAGCTGTCGCTGCCCGCGGTGATCCACCCGAGCGCGCCGACCGTGGTCCGCCCCACGGAGACCCAGTTCACGCCGATCCCGTCTGCGGACGTGCCCGCACCGCCGCCCGGTCCACGAGCGCCGTACCCGGCCGAAGTGGAGTTGCCTCCGATGCGTCCGTTCCCGGACGCGCACCTGTACCCGGAGACCCAGGCGTACTTGGATGCCGCCGGATATCCGCAGGCACCGGACTATCCGGCCCCGCCGACGCAGGTGTATCCGCAGAACTATGCCGATTCCGCGCAGGCATTCGCGGGCGACTCGGCTGCGGCGGAACCCGATTTCACACCGGCCCACGCGGAACCGACCACCGCCCAGGCGTATTCCGAACTGCCGCCGCAGGCGTACTCGCAGGCCCCGGATCGAGCCTTCGCCGAGACGCAGCGCCATCGAGGAGTGGAGAACTACCCGGAGGCCAGGCAATATCCCGATCGCGGACAGCTATCCGGTGCCGGCGCCCCACACGGGATGTCCGACTATCTACCCGCGCCGGACTCGGCTCCGACGCAGTACCTGACCCCGGCGCGGGAGGAGGGGCATGCGGTCGGCGCGATTTATCCGCCGCGAGGTGATTACCCGGCGCACGTCGGGGACCCGGTGGGACGCGACGAACCGGGGTACGGCTACGACGATTACGACGAGGCCGCCTACTCCGCATCGCGTCCGGGCCGATCCATCGCCATGCCCATCATGGTGGCCGTTTTCGCCATCGTCGCGCTGACCGTCGGTGGCGCCGTCGCCTGGCAGTCGTTCGGCTCCGGCGATGTCGCGCCGACCTCGGCCGCCGCGCGCTCCGAGGCGTCCGCGCCGACCGCGCGTCCCGGTACCCAGGCGCCGAGCAGTACGTCGCCGCGGCCCGCGAGGTCCACCTCGGCCGCGCCGACTTCGGTCGCGCTGCCCGCGGGCGCGAAGCCGTGCGGCCAGGGTCGAGCGGCCTCCGGGTCGTTCACCCAGTCGGCGACGGGGACGGCGATGACCAGTTGCGCGTTCGCCGAAGAGGTGCGCAAGGCCTACGCCGAACTCGGCACGTCGCAGAACAGCGCCCGCGACGCACCGCGCACCGTCGTCGCGACCAGCCCGGTCACCGGCCGGGCCTACACGATGAATTGCCGAACCGAAGGATCGGTCGTCACGTGCAGCGGCGGTGAGAACGCCGTCGTGTACGTCTACTGACGCTGCACCGGCGGCGGGCCGGTCGTAGCCGGTCGGCGTGGCGTCGCTACGGCACGGCCGGGCTTCCGCCCGGGACCACCGGCAGGCCCGCCGCCTTCCAGGCCCGGAAGCCGCCGACGAGGTCGGTCACCCGACGCAGACCGAGACGGAGCCCGTCGGCGGCCGCGAGACTGGAGGCGTAGCCCTCGTTGCACATGATCACCACCGGAGTGTCCGAGGTGATGCCGGGTAACCGGTTGTCGCCGTTCGGATCGAGGCGCCACTCCAGAACGATCCGTTCGACCACCACGGCGCCGGGGATCTCGCCCTCCTCGCTCCGGTTCGCGTACGGCCGGATGTCCACGATCAGTGCCCCCCGCGACTGCAACTCGGCGGCCTGCTCCGGCGCGACCCGTTCCAGCTGTGTTCTGGCTCGCGTGACCATGTCTTCGGCGCCGGTACTCATCGTTCACCCACTCCACTCGCTGACGTCCCTGCGAAGTCCGCCAGCGTACGGTACTTGCGGACCGGTCGCAGCGGCGGCGAGTACGCGTGCACCGAAGCGGCGGGCCACAGTTTGTCGTTGCGGAGCCGGTGCGCTCGATCGGGGCCGAATCCGACCGTGTCACCGGCCCGCCACTCCGCCGTCCGGACGGAGCCGCCGAGGTGCCGGTATTCCTCGCCGAGTTCACCGACGGTCACGGTGAACGCGCCGGAGGCGCCGCCGTGGTCGTGCGGTTCGGTGCCCTGTCCCGGAGCCCACGACAACAGCCACAGTTCGACGCCCATGGTCAACGCGAGGCGCGTCCACCAGCGCTGTTCGGCGTCGAATCGCACGAGGTCCAGCAGCGGCGTCGCCAGTTCCGCGGCCACCTCGCTGGTCAGGCTGTGTAGTTGCGCGGGTGACCACAGTGCCCGTTCCGGATGGATGGCGTCTCGAACCAGCGGCACATCGATGTGGGGATGGATATCGCGCGCGTGCTCGATGTGCACCGGAAGGGATGTGGTCACCTGTGCTCCTGACGTGGTCGGTCGGACGAGCGCTGCACGGCTGCGCCGCGTGGATTCTCCGCCATCGCGGCGCGCTTGCCACCTATCACGATCAGCGCGAACAAAATTCGATCGGCCTACCCGAACGCGGGCATGGGCGGCGATTCGGGGAAGACGACCGGCAGCGACACGAGGGCGCGGTGGAATGGACCCGGTCGCCAGCTCAGCTTCTCCGCCGCGACCGCGAGCCGCATCTCGGGCAGGGCATCGAGTAGTTGGTCGATGGCGTCCTGCGCGATCAGATAGGCCATCGATCGCGCGGGGCAGGCGTGCGGTCCGGCCCCCCAGGCGAGATGCGCTCGGTTGTCGGTGTATTCGCCGGTGTGGATCGCCGGGTCGTTGTTGCACGCGGCCATGCTGATCACGACCGGCTGGTGTGCGGGCAGCCACACGTCGTCGATGAGGATCGGCTGTTTCGGGTAGCTGAAGCAGTAGTTGGCACCTGGCGGGTCGTTGAACAGCACCTCGTCGAGGGCGTCTCGGGTGGAGAGGCTGCCGCCGAAGACACCGCTCGCGAACCGGCGGTCGGTGAGCATCAACCGCAGGGTATTGGCGATCAGGTTCTGCTGCGGCTCGATTCCCGCTCCGTACAGGGTGACCAGCTGGTGGATCATCTCCATGTCGTCCAAGCCCGCCGGGTGGCGCAACAGCCGGGAGGTGATGTCCTCACCGGGGTTCTTCCGCTTCCTCTGCACCAGGTCGAACAGCGCGTCGGCGAGCATGGCATTGCCCTTGTCCGCGTTGACGCCCTCGAAGATGGCGGCCATGCCCACCGCGACCTGCTGGCCGATCTCCGGCGGGCAGCCGAGCACGGAGTTGAGCACGGCGAAGGTGAGCGGGAACGCGTACTGGCTGATCAGATCCGCCGCGCCGTCCTGGCAGAAGGAGTTGATCAACGGACCGGCGATCTGTTCGGTGAGCGTGTGCAAGACGTGCAGATCGACCGCGCCGATACTCGCCACATTCACCTGCCGGTAGCGCTGGTGCTCGAATCCGGTGCTGCGCAGCGCGTTCGGCCGCCACTCCATCATCGGCAGGATCGGGCACTCACCGGGAATGTCCTGCTGCCAGATCCGAGGGTCCGACGGAAAATGCACCGGGTCGTTGAGGATTCGCAGTGCCGTGTAGTAACCGATCACCAACGTAGCCGGAACGTTCGGCGCCAGTTCGATCGGAACGAGCGAACCGTATCGGCGCCGCATCTCGCGGTAGGCGCGATGCGGGTCGGCGGCGAAAGCCTCCGTGTACAGCGCGACCCGAGGCCCGTCGTTGTCGATGGGTGAACTGTGTTGGACGGGCGAGTCTTCCGGGCTCGCCGAGGTGTTCTGCGGGGACTGTGGCATGGACAAAAGGCGTGACTCCAGGAAGCAGACTCTTCGACGACGCGGTCGACGCGTGCGGGCACGCGGGTCGGCTCCACGCCGGTCAGGTGCGTGTTTCGCGAACTGTCCCGGGATAGTAAGCAGTTCGCACCTGGCCGTGGGGTCGTTTGCGCGGACCGATGCGCGAATCCGGAGCTATCCGCCATCACAACCGCCGGACGACCGGCGCCGGCGTGAAGCGGTTCCGGCGCCCGCAGGGCGGCCGAGCACCGGAGAACGGCCGCCGGATGGGGCCGAAGCCACACGGGCACAGCGGATCACGGCGGCGTCGCGGGAGAGCGCCACCGACTTCCGATGGCATGGTGCTCGGGCATCGGCCTACTTGCCGAGGTCCGCGGCATACCGTTCGGTGAGCTCGGCGACCCGGTCGTCAGGCCAGGGGCAGCGGATGTCCCCTTGGGTGGCGGCGAAGAAGAACTCCAGGTGCACGTGCCAGGCGGCCAGCAGGGTCGGCCGCAGCCGCGCCAGGCGCGACGGCACGGTCTGGGTGAGTTCGACTCGCACGCCGAGCTCGGGGTCGGCATCGAAGAACCAGCGCACCGTACCGGCGACGGCGCCGTCGTGCCGCCACTCGTACGCCATCGACCGGGGCGGCTCGACGTCGACGAGTTCACCTGCCGGGACATGCTGATTCATCGACCGCGTCGGTGGAAGGGCGCCCACGGACGGCGTCTGCTCCTCGACCAGCAGTGACCACAACGTTTCCAGCGGCTGCCACACCAGGTCGCGGGCGAACCGCAGCACGTAGCCATCGGCGACCTCGTCGCAGTAGCCCACGTCGAGCCCGAATTCCGCGATGTAGCGCTCGATGTCGGCCGTCAAGGTCGTGACCGGTGCACTGTGCGCGTCGCCGAGCGCGGCGGCGAGTGCGGACAGGCAGCGGTCCCAGCCGGTCGCGGACCTGGCCGCGCCGAGCCGTGCGCGCGGGCCGCCGCCGAGCACGTGGGTGAAGATCAGCAGTGTTCCGTCCCCGTCGGCCACGAGTTCGAATCGCAGCACGTCCTGATTCCATCGGAACATGTAGACCTTGGGCGGATCGACCTCGAGCACTTCACCGTCGGAGGCGCTGTCGACCGTCTCGGGCGCCTCGGCGAAAGTGAAGCGCATCGCCGCGCCGGGCCGCGGAGCGGTGGTGACCGTGGCCGGGAACCAGGCGGCCATCTCGCTCGGGTCGCTGATCGCGCGCCAGACCTTTTCCGGTGGATGCGCCAGCCTGCGTTCGAAACGCAGCGTAGGGGCGCCGTCGATGGTGCGCAGCCGAGCTCGGGAATCGTTCATGGTTGTCCCTTCTCGTCGGGCATGGCGTCGAGGTGGCGCTCCAGGGCGTCGAGGCTCGCCTCCCACATTCGCCGATAAGGCGCGAGCCACGCCTCGATCTCGGCCAGCGGTTCCGGGCGCAACCGGTACCAGCGGCGCTGCGCGTCCTGGCGCACGTCGACCAGGCCCGCGCCACGCAGGACCTTCAGGTGCTTGGACACCGTGGGCTGGGCCAAGCGCAGCTCGGTGACCAAGTCGCCGACCAGTCGCTCGCGCTCGCGCAACAGATCCAGGATCTCCCGGCGGCGTGGCTCCGCCAGCGCCTCGAACGTTGATGCCATATGGGCAATATAGCTCAATGGGAATATAAGAGCCAGGGATCGGTGTGGGTGAGCCTGTCCAGGGCTGCGCTCAGGGCTGCGGCCAGGACCGCAGTGCGAGATCCACGGTGCGGCGCAGGTGGGACGGTTTCGCGCCCGCGGCCGCCTGGACCGCGATCCCGTCGGAGATCGTCATGAGGTATCGGGCGAGGTCGGCCGGCTTGCTGTTTCCCGGTAGGTCCCCGTCGGCGCGTGCCCGCTCCAAACGCCGCCGCAGCGCGGCCTCGCCCGCGAGGCGGATCGCGACCGCGCTCTTGCGGCTGTGCTCGGCCTCCGGCCCGCAGGCCTGCACGCTGCGTACCGAAAGGCAGCCGGGGCTGGCGTGCCCGGTGGTCAGCTCGATCGCGCCGCGCAGGAAGGCGGCGGCGACCGCGCGGGCGGTCGGGAGTTCCAGGGCTTCGGCGACGTAGTGTCCGGGTCCGTCGGCATAGCGTTCGAGCGCGCGATCGAACAGTTCGGCTTTACTACCGAAGGCGGCGTACAAGCTCGGACGGTTGACGCCCATCGCCGCGGTGAGATCCGACAGCGCGGCGCCCTCGTAGCCGTATCGCCAGAACACCTCCAGCGCTCGATCCAGCGCGCTATCGATGTCGAAGCCGCGCGGCCGCCCTCCGGGCATGGACACCTCCCAGTTTCTTACCTATCAGTACTGTACTGGGTGCCGATGCGGCCGGCCGTGAAGTTTGCTACCCGCCGGTACACAATGTCTTCCCGGTTGCGTCTTCTCGCGGAGCGGCTCCGACCCTCAGGCGGCTGTCGTCCGCGATCCGACCATGATGACGAGCATTCACAGCGCGGTGACCTGGCGGCGCATGCCGGTTTCCGCCGCAGCGGTGACGGCGTCGAGCAGACGGCGCTGCCGCAGGCCGATGGTGAAGTCGGGGCGGGCGGTCCTGCCCTCGGCGATAGCGATAGCGGCCTCGCGGTAGACGCCCGCCACGTGGGCGATCGGGCCTGCGGGCAGGGTGGACGGCAGTCGGCGGTAGTGCTCCGGCACCTGCAGCTCGCTGACGGCTCCGTCGTTGCCGCGCAGTTCGATGCGCCAATCGGCCCAGTGCAGATACATTCCGGCTTGGACCGGAGTGATGGTGAGAGTTCCTTCCGTACCGCGTATGTAGAGCGCGAATCCATGCGGTGCGTCCGCATGTCCGCCGTGCACCGTCACCGTGACGACGGCCCCGCGGGCCAGGCGGCCGGCCACGGCCAGTTGCCCGGGCTGTCGATTCGGGACGGTGCGGCCGGTCCCGAGCACGGTCAGCTCGTCGTGCAGGGTGGCGAGGACGGCGGATACCTCGGTGAGTTCACCGGCCAGGTGTTCGAGCACCCCGAGCACGTGTCCGGCCATGATGGTCAGCAGGCCGCTGCCCTTGCCGGGATCGGTGGTCCAGGCGAGTTCGGGCCGAATCGAGCTGCCGCCGAACGGGTCTCCGGCGGCGACGAGGGTGATCGCGGAAACGGCCCCGATCCGACCGGCCGCGAGCAGGTCCTTGACGAAGTTCACCGACGGCGAGTGGTAGCCCTGCAGCACCACGGTGTGCACCACGCCCGCCGCCACCGCCGCGGCGGTCAGCTCGGCGGCCTCGGACGCGCTCGTACCCATCGGCCACTCGCAGACGACGTGCTTCCCGGCGGCGAGCGCCGCGCGCACCACGGCCGCGTGCCCCGGTGACTTGATCGCCGCCACAACCAGATCCACTTCCGGATGCGCCGCCAGTTCCGCCGCGTCGGTGAACGCGTGCCGGGCGCCGGTGGCGTCGGCCGCGGCTTCGGCCGACGCGCGCTTCGTCGTCGCGACCGCCGTGACGCGGAACTCGGGCAGCTGGGCCAGCGCCGGTAGATGGGTTGCGGCGGCCCAGCTGCCCGTGGGATTCGCGCCGACGATGCCGACACCGAGCGGTGCGGTGGTGCGACCGGTCATGCATGCTCCTAGTTCTGTACCGTTTGGTAGCAAACTAGACGACGCACGCACCTGAGGCAACCGGTGATGTACCGATCGGTAAAAAACTTGGAGGCTGATCCGGTTGGATGGGTGCGCTCCCGACCGGGCTGTCTCGGGGTTGCTGTGAGATTGCGAGTCCGAGCGCGCTGAGCTCGTGCCCGCGCGGTGGAGTGCCGTGGCCGACCGGTCCGGTGCGGGATCGCCGACGCGGAGGCGAATCCGAAGTCGGCAGTTTCTTCCCGCCGAGCTGGTGCCGATCTGGCGGAACGCGCCGTCGCGACCGGCCTTCGGCCGGACTCGATCCGGCGGCGTCTCGCGTTCGGTGACCGCCGGTCCGATCGGGTGCCGGTCGTCGGCATACCGACGGTTCGAGGGGCGTGTGCCGGTGGTTACCGGTCGAGCCGGGGCGTATTCGTGAAGCCCTCCGAACGCGTTCACGGGAAGTCGGCCCCGAAAGGCCGTCGCCTGGGCACCCGATAAATCCTGCGGTAATGCTTCAATGCTATTGAGCGTGACGGGCGTGCGGCGGTCTGTTTCGCAGCGGCTGTGGCGGTCAGGCGATTTCGGTGAACTGGGGCGTAATCAAAACATCTAGTACGTTCTCCGGGATAACGAGAAGCAGTTCTCGGGTGAGGTAGGCGGCGAACAGCGTCGCCGGTACCGATCCCGGCCGCTCGGCGACATCGGGCGGGTAGGTGGAGGTGTCCATGCTTGTTGACCACGCCGTCGTCATCCGGCGGGGCCACAAGAGTCAGCCGACCCATGGCCGCGGCCCCTGCCGTCGCGGTGGGCGGTCGGCGAGGCGGGCCGGTGCGGCGTCGGGACGCCGAACCGATCTCGCAAGCCGGCCGAGTTCGCGAAAAGAATGTGTCGAAAATGCTTACTGATCGATTCCGCAAAGCTCGAAACGCTCTCGGGTGCGCGGCGCTCGTCGTCTCTCTGGTAGCCGGATGCGGAGCCGACCGCAGGGAAGATCCGGCATCCAGCGAACCCACCATCACCGAGGCCGCGGCGCGTACCGACCAGAAGGGCTTGTCACTCATCGTGCCGGGCACGCTGGCCGCGAGCTATGCCGAACTCGCGGCAGGCGTGCGCGGGAAGCTCGGCATGGCCATCATGCCGGTCGGCGGGGAGCAGCCGGTCACGTTCGGCGAATGGACCAGCGGTCCGGCCTGGTCGACGATGAAAGTCCCGCTGACCATCGCGGCTCTGCGACGCAGCCCCGGCAGCTCGAGTTATGCCGCGTCGGCGGCGATCACGCAGTCCGACAACGCCGCGGCCGACGTGCTGTGGCAATCGCTGGGCACCGCGCAGGAGGCGGCGCAGGCCGTGCAGGCGGTGCTGCGCGAAGGCGGTGACAACAAGACCGCCGTGCCCGCCACCCGTGCCCGCTCCGAGCACTCGGCCTTCGGGCAGGCCGAGTGGTCGCTGACCGACCAGGTGCGGTTCGCCTCGCGCCTGCCCTGCCTGCCCCAGGCCGAGCGGGTGACCTCGCTGATGGAGCAGGTCGTCGCCAGTCAGCGCTGGGGTCTCGGCGAGTTCACCGGAGCCGAATTCAAGGGCGGCTGGGGACCGGACACCTCGGGCGCTTACCTGGTGCGGCAGTTCGGGATCATCAGCATCCCTTCCGGGCAGATCGCGATCGCGGTCGCGGTGCAGCCCGAGTCGGGAACGTTCAGCGACGGCATGAACGTCCTGGACAAGCTCGCCACGGTTGTCTCCGAGCATCTCGACGAGCTGTCCGGGGGGCGCTGCGCCGCGGCCTGAGCTCGTCCGGCCGGGTTGGTGTTACACACCGTTCACGGGGGTGGGGCTGCCCGGATCGGACATGAAGGGCAAGATAGCGGCCATGCGCATCGGAGTTCTGACCGGAGGCGGAGACTGCCCAGGGCTGAACGCGGTCATCCGTGCCGTCGTTCGCACCGCGAACGGCCGTTACGGAGACGCGATCGTCGGCTTCGAGGACGGGTGGCGCGGCCTATTGGAGGACCGCAAGATCCAGATCAGGAACGACGACCGCACCGACCGCATCCTGACCAAGGGCGGCACCATCCTCGGCACCGCCCGCACCAACCCGGACGTGCTGCGCGCGGGCCTGGGCCGGATCAAGCAGACCCTGGACGACAACGGCATCGAAGCGCTCATCCCGATCGGCGGCGAGGGCACGCTCACCGCCGCGAGCTGGCTGTCCGACGAGGGCGTGCCGGTGGTCGGCGTCCCGAAGACGATCGACAACGACATCGATTGCACCGACGTCACTTTCGGCCACGACACCGCGCTGAGCATCGCCACCGAGGCGATCGACCGGCTGCACACCACCGCCGAGTCGCACCAGCGCGTCATGCTCATCGAGGTGATGGGCAGGCACGCGGGCTGGATCGCGATCAGCGCGGGCATGGCGGCGGGCGCGCACCTGACCCTGGTGCCGGAGGTCCCGTTCGAGGTGGACGAGGTGTGCGCCATGATCAAGCGGCGGTTCCAGCGCGGCGACAAGCACTTCATCTGCGTCGTCGCCGAGGGCTCGCACCCGGCGCCGGACTCCGGATTCACCTTGCGCGAGGGCGGTATCGACGAGTTCGGCCACGAGCGTTTCACCGGCGTCGCCCAGCAGCTCGGGGTGGAGATCGAGCGGCGCATCGGCAAGGAGGTCCGCACCACCGTGCTCGGACACGTGCAGCGCGGCGGCAGCCCCACGCCCTACGACCGGGTGCTGGCCACCCGCTTCGGCCTGCACGCCGCGGAGGCGGTGCACGCGGGGAAGTTCGGTCAGATGGTCGCGCTGCACGGCACTTCCATCGACCTGGTTCCCCTGTCGGAAGCCACCAAGCAGCTCAAGCGGGTGCCCGCGGATCGCTACCGCGAGGTGGAGGCGTTCTTCGGCTGAGTTCGGTGCTGGGCGTCCGAGGCGGGACAAAGTGCATCGCCCCGGAGGGCATCGGATGCCATAGTGATCGAAACCGCTTCTGCGAGTCCGTACCGACGCCCGGCTACCCTGGCCGGTATGGCCGAGCTCCACGTGAACGATCTGCCGGACCCTACCGTCGATGTACTGCGCCGCCGGGCGCGCGCGGCGGGGCTACCGCTGCCGGACTACATCGGGCGCGAGCTGGTCGCACTGGCGCGGCGGCGCACCGCCGACGACACGGTCGTCGAATTCTTGGAATCCGAAGGACGCGACTCGGGCCCGGAGATCGATGAAGACGCCGTGGCGCTTGTTCAGAGCTACGACCTGCCCATCGAGGCGCTCGGCGTCCTCGGTCGCCGCGCTCGCTCCGCCGGGTTCCCGCTGGGGGAGTACGTGCGTCGCGAACTGATCCGAACCGCTCGGCAGGCCACCGTCGACGACGCGCTGCTGGAGTTCCGTGAGGTGCAGGAACGGGAGCCGGGCCTGCGGCTCGACATGGCCGAGATCGCCGCGGCGGTGCGGTACGCACGCGGCGAATAGCCGGGGGCCGCGCCGGACTGTCGGTACTGTGAGTCGCATGCGCAGTGGGCGACTGATCGGGTTGGCTCTGTTCGTGATCGCGGCGTTGGTGGCCGGGTGTTCGGAGTCGAATCCACCGGAGCCGACCATCGGTGATTGGCACGGCGCCATCGAGGTTCCCGGGCAGCCGCTGCAAGTCGGAGTGAGTTTCCGCGACGACGGCACGGCTACCATCGACATTCCTTTGCAGGGCGTGACGGGCGCGCAACTGAAAGACGTCAGCTCCGACCGCAGCGGCGTGTCGTTCGCGATCCCGGACATCCCGGGCGACCCGGTGTTCCGCGGCGAGTACGAGTCCGGAACCGACCGGATCACCGGCGATTTCACGCAGGCGGGTCAGAGCTTCCGGCTGGTACTGAGCCGAGGCAAGGTCGAACCGCCCGCCCGCCCGCAGGAACCGAAGCCGCCGTTCCCGTACAAGACCGAGGACGTCACCTATCGCAACGGCGACATCACCATCGCGGGCACCTTGACCGAGCCACAGGGTTCGGGACCGTTCCCCGCCATCCTCATGATCACCGGAAGCGGCCCTCAGGACCGCAACGAGGAACTGATGGGCCACAAGCCCTTCCTCTTGCTGGCCGACACGTTCACCCGCGCGGGCTACGCCGTGTGCTGCGCACCGACGACCGCGGCGTCGGCGGCACCGGCGGCAAACTGGACGACGCGACCTACCCAGACCTGGCCGAGGACGCCGCCGCGGGTATTCGCTTCCTGCGCGCACGCCCGGACATCGACCCGGCACGAGTCGGGCTCTTCGGGCACAGTGAGGGCGGCTACCTCGCGCCGCTGGTCGCCGCGCGCCCGGACAGCGGCGTGGCGTTCGCCGTCCTGATGGCCGGACCGGGCGTCCCCGGCTCGGATGTGCTCGTCGAACAGACCCGCTTGATCGCCGCCGCGAACGGCACACCGCCCGACCAGGTGGACGCCCGGGTGCGCGACACCGCCGAACTGGCCGCCCTGCTGAAAGCGGGTGACCTGGACGGCGCGAAGCAACTGGCCATCCGGCAGAACCAGGCCCTGCCCGCCGACCAGCGCGTGCCGGACGACCAGGCGGCCGCGCAGATCACGCCGTATCTGGCAGCCCTGGTCGGCTACGACCCGGCGCCCGCCCTCGCCGCCCTGCGCGTCCCCGTGCTCGCGTTCTTCGGCGGCAAAGACCTCCAGGTGCCCGCGGCGCAGAGCGAGCAGCCGATGCGCGACCGGCTCGCCGCCGACCCCGACGCGACCGTCCACGTCTTCCCGGGGCTCAACCACCTGATGCAGCCCACCGAGACCGGTCGTCCCAGCGAGTACAGCACCATCGAAACGACCGTCGCTCCCGAGGTGCTCGACTACGTCACCGGCTGGCTGCGGCAGCGGGTCCCGGCGAAGTAGCGCGTCGCCCCACGACGCGAGAGCCGCTGCGCTGCGGCGGGAGCGTTTACCTAAACTGATGGCCATGAGCGCACCCACGGTCGACCTGATGGATTACTCGGATGTCATCGCCCGGTTCGAGCCGGTGCTCGGCATGGAGGTCCACGTCGAGCTGAACACCGCGACGAAGATGTTCTGCGGTTGCCCGACCGAGTTCGGCGCCGAGCCGAACACGCAGGTGTGCCCGGTGTGCCTCGGTCTGCCCGGTTCGCTTCCGGTGGTCAACCAGAAGGCCGTCGAGTCCGCGATCCGGATCGGGCTGGCGCTGAACTGCTCGATCACCCCGTGGGGCCGGTTCGCGCGCAAGAACTACTTCTACCCCGACCAGCCGAAGAACTACCAGATCAGCCAGTACGACGAGCCGATCGCCACGAACGGCCACTTGGACGTGCTGCTCGACGACGGCAGCACCTTCCGGGTGGACATCGAGCGCGCGCACATGGAGGAGGACACGGGCAAGTCGGTGCACATCGGCGGTGCGACCGGTCGCATCCACGGCGCGAGCCACTCCCTGCTGGACTACAACCGCGCGGGGGTGCCGCTGATCGAGATCGTCACCAAGCCGATCACCGGCGCGGGGGAGCGGGCGCCCGAAGTGGCGCGGGCCTACGTGACGGCGCTGCGCGATCTGCTGAAGTCCCTCGGCGTCTCCGACGTGAAGATGGAGCAGGGTTCGCTGCGCTGTGACGCCAACGTCTCGCTGATGCCGGTCGGCGCAACCGAATTCGGCACCCGTACCGAGACCAAGAACGTCAACTCGCTGCGCAGCGTCGAGGTCGCGGTGCGATACGAGATGCGCAGGCAGGCCGCGGTGCTCGTCGGCGGCGGCACGATCGTGCAGGAGACCAGGCACTTCCACGAGGCCGACGGCACCACCTCGCCCGGCCGCCGCAAGGAAACGGCCGAGGACTACCGCTACTTCCCGGAGCCGGACCTCGAGCCCGTCGCGCCCGACGCGGAGTGGGTCGAGCAGTTGCGCGGCAGCATCCCCGAGTACCCGTGGCTGCGCCGCGCGCGCATCCAGTCCGACTGGGGCCTGTCCGACGAGGTGATGCGCGACCTGGTCAACGCGGGTGCGCTGGACCTGATCATCGCCACCGTCGACGCGGGCGCTCCGGCCAACGAGGCGCGCTCCTGGTGGGTCGCCTACCTCACCGAGAAGGCCAAGGAGCGCGAAGTCGCGCTGGAGGACCTGCCGATCACCCCGGCCCAGGTCGCCGAGGTGATCAAGCTGGTCGACGCGAAGACGATCAACAACAAGGTGGCCAAGCAGGTCGTCGACCACGTGCTGGCCGGGGAGGGCGACCCGGCGCAGATCGTCGAGGCCAAGGGGCTCGGCATGGTCAGCGACGACAGCGCGCTGCAGTCCGAGGTGGAGAAGGCCCTGGCCGCCAACCCCGACATCGCCGACAAGATCCGCTCCGGCAAGGTGCAGGCCGCGGGCAAGATCGTCGGCGACGTGATGAAGGCGACCCGCGGCCAGGCGGACGCGGCCCGGGTCCGGGAACTCGTCCTCGCTGCCTGCAGCTAGGCGGTGAAGCCCCCGCTGCCCGTCAGCGGGGGTTCTCGATCGCGACCGAACCGTAGGGCGTCGCCGGGGTCGGCGGCGTGGTGTAGCGGGCGTTCGGCAAGTACAGACGTTCCCCGAATGCCGCGACGGTGGTCGGTACGTCGAAGCGCGGGTCGGTGACCCGGCGCAGGACCGTGCCCGTCGTGCCCGCGTGGTCGAGCGCGACCACGGCGATCGCGTTGGACCGGTTCTGGACGACGAACAGCGTGCTGCCGCGCAAGAGCAGCCCGTCGCCATCGGGCAGCGTCTCGGCGCCGAGATCGATCTGCCGTGTCGTGCCGGTCGCCGGATCTACGCGGAAGAGTCGGCCGGTCACCGACTGCATGATGATCAACCCGGTGCCGTCCGGCGTGCGCACGATTCCATTGGCGTTGATCGCTCCCGGCTCGTAACGGATGTCGCCGGTGAGCGGGCGTCGCACCGCCGCCGCGGTATGCGGCAACGCGGTGTCGTCGCCTACGGGCAGGTGATACAGCACGGGTGTCCGCGAGTCGGTGAACCACGCGCCCGTGGGCGTGAGCACCACGTCGTTGACGAACGTGTCCGGCGGCGTTCCGAGCCGGTAGCTCGCCGGCACCGCGCCCGTGCGCGTGTCCACGATGCGGGCGTCGCCTCCGGTGCCGCCCGCGACGAACAGCCGCTCACGGTGGTCGATCTGGAGTCCGAGCGCCGGCGTACCCGGGCCGGGGCTCAGGATGGCGCCTCGCCCGGTCACCAGGTCGGCGCGGTAGATGGAGCCGTCGGCCCGCGAACCGAAGTAGGCGACCGGCCGCGACCCGATCGCGATCCCTTCCGGCTGGAACCCGGCGGGGAGGTCGATCGTGGCCGGGAGAACCGGACGGTGCGCCACCGTCCGATCCGCGGGTATCGACGCCGTGGCGCCGAGGCAGGCGAGCGCGACCGCGATACCGAAAGTTCGCTTCATCTGATCGTTCCCTCCGTCGTCGTGGTCGCCGGGTTGCCCGCGAGCGCTTCTGATTCCGGTTCGACGGATGACCTGCACGGTCCCGAGCCGGAGGCTTGCGGTCCGCTCAGTAGCCGACGGTGAACTGCCTGTTCTCGCTGGGACTCTCGAGCTCGTCGACGACGGCGACAGCGAGGTCTTCGGCGGAGATCCGGGACGTGCCGTCGGCGCTGGTGACGAGTGTGGTGGTGCCGCGCCGATAGGTTCCGGTGCGCCGTCCGGGTTCGAGGACGGCGGGCGGGCTGAGATAGACCCAGTCGGCCGGGTGCGCACGGCAGGTCTCCCACTGTGCGACGCTGGCCGCGGCGATGGGCCGGATCGCTTCCGGTACGTACTCCGGGCTGTCGAGAACAAGCCGGTCCGGGCGTCCCGGGTTCCGCAGTGGGGCGGCGCCGCCGACGACGAGGATGCGCGTCCGGGTGGTCGTGGCCGCGTCCAGCAGGGCCGTCGTAGTCGCCGTGACGGTGTGTTCCTGCCCGAGGGCCGGACGGGTCGCGGCCACGATCGCGTCGGCGCCGTCGAACAGTCTGCTCATCCGGTCGGGGTCGTTCGCGTAGCCCTCCACGGCGGTCACCCCGGCGGGCAAGGTGGTCGGCGGTAGTTTCCGGAAGACGGCGACGAGCTCATGGCCTCGGCTCGCGGCTTCGTTGACGACGCGTGAGCCGACCATGCCGGTGGCTCCGACGACGGCGATCTTCATCGAGGTGTCCTTTCGAGTGGGGGTGTCGACGCGAAGGGTGAACGGCTGGGAGCGGGAAGCTGCCCCGCGACGATCGCGGCGAGTGCGAGCCCGAACCCGACGATCTGCGCCGGGCCGAGGGTCTGGCCGAGCAGAACGGCGCCGAGAACCGCGGCGACCAGCGGCGAGAGCAAGACGAGAACCGCGACCGAGGTGACGGGCAAGGTGCCGATGCCGCGGAACCACAGCACATAGGCCAGAAGACCGCCGATCAGGCCCAGCCAGAGATAGCCGAGGACAGCGGGCGAGTCGATCGCCGGAGGCGCGCCCTCGAAGAAGAACGTGACCGGCAGCAGGAACAGGCCGCCCGCGGTGAGCTGCCACCCGGCGAAAGCGGTGGGCCCGGCCTCAGCGGGCCGTCCCCACCGTTTTGTGAGCGTCAGGCCGAGCGCCATCGAGGCCGCCGCGCCGAGACCCGCCACGACCCCGGCGAGGTCGAGCACCGCGTTCGGCCCGATCACCACCAAGCCGACCCCGACGACGCCGATCGCGCCCCAGGCGAGGCGCCAGGCGGAGGGGCTCTCGTGCAGCACCACCACGGCCAAGACGGCGACGACGAGGGGCTGGGCCGCCGCCAAGGTCGCGGCCACGCCGCCGGGTAGGCGTTCGGCGGCGAGGAACAGCAGCGGGAAGAGCAGCCCGATGTTGAGCACGCCCAGCACCGCGGCCTTTCCCCACCAGGCGCCACGCGGCAGCGTCCGCGTGATGGCCAGCGCGATCAAGCCCGGGGGCAACGCGCGCAGCAGTCCGGCGAACAGGGGGTGCCCCGGGGGAAGAAGTTCGGTGGTGACGACATATGTCGTGCCCCATGACGCGGGAGCGAGCGCCGTCAGGAAGGTGCGGGACAGGTCACCCCGGGAAGCGACCCTGCCCGCTCCACCAGAAACGACCTGCGCGGCTGGACTTTTCACATTCGAAGTCTCGCCCGGCAGCGATCAATGAGTCCAACACATGTTTGTCACTTCATCGATCGCGATACATGATTGATCCATGGAGCTACAGCAGATGCGCTACGTTCTCGCCGTCGCCGAGACGAACAGCTTCACCCGGGCCGCCGAACGATGCCTGGTCGTCCAGTCCGCCCTCAGCCACCAGATCGCGCGCCTGGAACGGGAACTGGGCGCGCGACTGTTCGAGCGCACCAGCCGCCGGGTCCGCCTGACGCCTGCCGGTACGGCGTTCCTCCCGGCCGCCCGCCAGTGTCTGGACGCCGCCGAGCGGGCGGCCGCCGAAGTCGCCGCGGCGGTCGGGCAGGTGCGCGGACGGCTCGCCGTCGGCCTGATCCCCACCGTCGCCGCGGTCGACATCCCGGAGGCGCTGCGTGACTTCCGCGGGCGATACCCGCACGTGCGTATCAGCCTGCGCGTGGGCGCGAGCGAGGAACTCGTCGAGAAGGTCGAGCAAGGAGCCATCGACGTGGCTTTCCTCGGACTGCCCACCACGGCGCGCCCCCGAGGTGTCGCCGCCCACGAACTCGCCCGTGACCGCCTCGTCGCCGTGGTCGCGCCGGACCACCCCCTCGCCGGTGAGCCGACCGTCGACCTTCGCAGGCTGTCCTCGGAAGTCTTCGTGGACCTTCCGGCCGGAACAGCCGGACGCCTGCAATCCGATCAAGCCTTTGAAGCCGCCGGTCTCGGCCGGGACGTCGCCTTCGAAGTGACCAGCGCGGACTACATCGCCCGCCTCGTCAGGCCCGGCCTAGCCGTCGCGATGCTCCCCTCCGCCTACGCCCCGCACCTCGAGGGCGTAGTCACCATCGAGGTCGCCGACGCACCGGCCCGCGTCGAATACGTCATCTGGAGCCGCAGCCGCCCACCCGCGGCCACCGCGTTCCTCACCATTCTCGGCATCGCGGCGCAGGACCCGAACGCCTCCTGAAGCCCCCGCGCCGCATCGGCCGAGTCCGGCCGGTCCAGAGCTCCGACCTCAGCGTCATGCACGAGTATGGGCTCCGCAGCCGCGTTGCCGCACAGCACAGGGTCTCGTGCGGTGCCTCTATGGGTTCGCAACGAAATCGGGCGGCGTTCGATGGTCCGGCTCGGCAGTAGGACAGGATGCGACGCGCGCCGCCGCCGATTTCGAGCGGGTACTACCGTGGCGTGCGCCGTTGATCGTCTGGCTCATCCCGCCGCGCGCGCCACATCAGCACGACCACCGTTTCGAGCGGACCGAGACCGAGCCTTGCCCGGTACACCTTCGCTCGGTTCCGAACCGGTCACCATCCGCCGCCGCACCGTCAGCCACGGCAGAGCCGAGGTCCGCGATTACGACTCCACCAGACCACACCAGCCCAACTCCCGGTTTCGAGCGAAGCGAGACCGAGCATTGTCCCGTTCGCGGCCCGGTTCGCGTCCGAGCGGCCGCCGCGTCCGCGGCGAAGTCGCCAGCGGCGGTCGCTCGGACGCGAACCATCAGGGGGCCGCGAACACGCCGCGCCCGCGCGGCCGAAACTCAGTCCGGTCCGCCGCCTCCGGCCTGCGGGGGCGGGATGCGGACGACGCGGTCGTCGAACGGTCCCGGCTGGCCGTCGGTCTTGTTCACCGTGGTCACCCAGATGGTGCCGTCGGCGCCGACCGCCGCGCCGCCGAGCTGTCCGTACTTGTCCTGGGCCACCAGGGTCGGCGCCGCGGTGACCAAGTGGGTGTTCGGGTCGGCGCCGGCGATGGCGAGGGCCTTCGCGCGGGTGAGCGAGATCGCGACACCGTCGGTCGCGGCGGCGCAGCCCGCGACGCCGGGGCGGTCCGGCCAGGTCCACATGGTGGTGACCACGCCGTCCCCGCCGAGCCGCTGCAGCCGGTCCTCGGCGGCGGTGCGGTCGGTGATCCAGATGCTGTCCTTGCTGTCCCGGCACACGTCTCCGGCGGTGCCTATGCCCGAGGCCGCGATTTCCGGTGGTGGCGTGCGGCCGGGCACCGGGGAGTTCACACGCAGCAGTTTGCCCGCGAGCGAGCCCGCCGAGGCCGCCGCGCCGGGATTGCCCGCATCGCCGGTCAGTACCAGCATCTGGTCGGACGAGACGAAGTCGATCGCGCCGTGGTTGCCGGTGGCGCCCTTGGGGATTCCGGTGAGCACGTCCTTGGGGGAACCGCCTTCGGCGATACGGACCACCCGGTTGTCGCTGGAGGTGGTGATGTACGCGTACATCAGGCCGTCTTCTCGGTAGGTCGGCGACAGCGCGATGTCGCTGAGGCCGCCGTCGCCGGAGCCGTCCACGTCCAGCCGGGCGATCTCGACCGGCGGCTGCTCCGGGACCACCTTCAGGATTCGCCCGGTGCGGCGCTCGGCCACCAGCGCGCCGTCGGCGAGCGTGACCAGGCCGCCGGTGGTGTCCAGGCAGGTCGCCACCACCGCCGGGTCCGGATCGATGCACGGGCCGCTCGGCCGGGTGGTCGAGGTGGGCGGCTGGCTCGGTTTCTTCGGGTCGATGTTGGCTCCGCGCAGGGTCGGTTCCGGGGTGAACGGACTGGACGCCGAATCGTCGAACCGGGCGCAGCCGACCAGCAGGACGGAGCCGAGCGCCAAGCTCGCCGCGACGCGGCCCACGACAACCAAACTCATAGCCCAGACGTTACGGAAATTCCGTCGCCCGCGCCCCCTCCGGGTGGGTGTTGCGCGCACACTGACACACCGTCCCGTACTTGCCCGCCGTACCGCGCCGCAGCATAGGGTATTGATCGTGACCGACAAGCCGAAAGAAACGGCCGAATCCAAGGCCGGGAACTCCGCTCCCTCCACGGCCGAGCAGTCGGCGGTGTCGTCCACCGGTCGAGGAGTGACCAGCCCGTACGACTCGCCGACCGAGCAATTCGCGCGAGTGGATCCGGCCCAGCGGCCCCATCTGTCCAAGGACGTTCCGCGCACCGAGGACGAGCTCGGGCTCGACCCGGAGGTTCCGAGCACCGCCGAGAGCAAGGGCGCCGGAGGCAAGGCGTCCACCTACGAGTACGCCAGCATCCCGCCCGCCCCGGGCCCGCCGAACGACACCGGCCGTCTGCGCCGCCGTACCGGCGAGACCCGCCGCGGCACGCTCGATCTGGGCTTGTTGCTGTTGCGCTTGGTCGTCGGCGCCACCTTCCTCTACCACGGCTTGCAGAAGCTCACCGGCTGGTTCCACGGGCCGGGCCTGGACGGCACCCGCGACATGATGGAGCGCGGCGGTTGGGATCACCCGACCGTGTCCGCCATGCTGCTGATCGCGGGCGAGGTGGGCGGCGGCGCGCTGCTGATCCTCGGGCTGGCCACCCCGCTGGCCGCGGGCGCGGTGCTCGCGGTGATCCTGGACGCCTGGGCCTGGAAGCAGGGCATGGCCCCGGGGTTCCAGTACAAGGCAGGGCCGGGCGCGGTGGAATTCGAGAGCGTCCTCGCCGGCGTCGCCGCCGTCATCATCCTGACCGGCCCCGGTCGGTTGTCCTTCGACCGCAACCGCGGCTGGGCCATCCGCCCCGCCTCCGGCTCCTTCGTCGTCCTTCTGCTCGCCGTGGCGGCCGCGGTCGGGACCTACTGGTACCTGCACGGCGGCAACCCGCTCACCGGCATCGGCCCCTTCGACTGAGTCCGGATGAACCTAAAGGCCCCTTCCTCCCTCATCGGGAGAAAGGGGCCTTTGCTTCAGAGGTCCTCAGCGACAACGGATTCCAACTGGCACGGCCTGAGACCCCGAGTGGCGGGGGCTACGGCACGTGGCGGACCGCGCCTTTGTCCGCCGAGGTGGCCATGGCGGCGTAGGCGCGCAGGGCCGTCGTCACCGGACGATCACGGTTCACCGGCTGCCAGGGCCGCTCGGAGGCTTCCATCTTCGCGCGACGCTCGGCGAGGACGGCGTCGTCGACGAGGACCTCCAGCGTGCGGGTGGCCACATCGATGCGGATCTGGTCGCCGTTCTCCACCAGGCCGATGACGCCGCCGCTGGCCGCTTCGGGGGAGATGTGCCCGATCGACAGCCCTGAGGTGCCGCCGGAGAATCGGCCGTCGGTGATCAGCGCGCACTCTTTGCCGAGGCCCGAGCCCTTCAGGAAGGCGGTCGGGTGCAGCATCTCCTGCATGCCGGGGCCGCCCGCGGGACCTTCGTAGCGGACCACGATCACGTCGCCGGGCTTGATCTTCTTGCCGAGGATGACCGACACGGCCTCCTCCTGCGACTCCACCACCACCGCGGGGCCCTGGAAGGAGAACAGCTCCTCATCGATGCCCGCGGTCTTGAGCACCGCGCCGTCGGGCGCGATGTTGCCGCGCAGCACGACCAGGCCGCCTTCCTTCGTGTAGGCGTGCTCGAGGTCGCGGATGCAGCCGCCCGCGGCGTCGGTGTCCAGCGACGACCACCGGTTGTCGGTGGAGAACGGCTCGGTGGTGCGCACCCCGCCCGGCGCGGCGTGGAAGAGCTCGATGGCTTCCTGGGATGCCTTGCCGGAGCGGATGTCCCAGGTGTCCAGCCACTCGTCGAAGCTCGCGGTGTGCACGGTGGTGACGTCGGTCTCCAGCAGCCCGGCGCGGCGCAGTTCGCCGAGGATGGCGGGGATGCCGCCGGCGCGGTGCACGTCCTCCATGTGGTAATCGGAGTTGGGCGACACCTTCGCCAGGGTGGGCACCCGGCGGCTGGTCTCCTCGATGGTGTGCAGATCGAAGTCGATCTCACCTTCCTGCGCGGCGGCCAGCGTGTGCAGCACGGTGTTGGTCGAGCCGCCCATCGCGACGTCCAGGGCCATCGCGTTGCGGAAGGCTTTGGCGTCGGCGACGTTGCGCGGCAGCACCGACGCGTCGTCCTCGCGGTACCAGCGGTTGGCGATGTCCACCACCACCGTGCCCGCCCGCTCGAACAGCGCCCGGCGCGCCGCGTGGGTGGCGAGGGTGGAGCCGTTGCCGGGCAGCGCGAGACCCAGCGCCTCGGTGAGGCAGTTCATCGAGTTGGCGGTGAACATGCCCGAGCAGGAGCCGCAGGTCGGGCACGCGGACCGTTCGACCTCGGACAGACCCTCCTCCGACACCGCCTGATTCGCGCTCGCGGAGATCGCGGTGATCAGGTCGGTGGGCGCCTGCGCGACGCCGCCGACGACCACGGCCTTGCCCGCCTCCATCGGTCCGCCGGAGACGAACACCGCCGGAATGTTCAGCCGCATGGCGGCATTGAGCATGCCCGGGGTGATCTTGTCGCAGTTGGAGATGCAGACCAGCGCGTCGGCGGTGTGCGCGTTCACCATGTATTCGACGGAGTCGGCGATGATCTCGCGCGAAGGCAGCGAGTAGAGCATGCCGCCGTGGCCCATGGCGATGCCGTCGTCGACGGCGATGGTGTGGAATTCGCGCGGCACGCCGCCGGCGGCGCGCACCGCGTCGGCCACGATGTCGCCGACGTTCTTCAGGTGCACGTGGCCGGGCACGAACTGGGTGTAGGAGTTCGCGATGGCGACGATCGGCTTGCCGAAGTCGGTGTCGGTCATGCCGGTGGCGCGCCAGAGTGCGCGTGCGCCTGCGGCATTGCGGCCGATGGTCGTGGTTCGTGAACGAAGCGGTGGCATTTCGGTGGTCCTCGGGTCGCGGGGGCTGACGTGCGACGGCGCAGAGCCTGCTCGGCGGACCATCACGTTACTCCCGCGGATGGGCGCGCCCCCCGCCGGTCGTGGCGGGTCGTGCGAGGCGTCGATCGGTGTCAGCCGGGTTCGGATGGTCGCCCGTGCGTGGTGTCGCCGGGCCGACGGTGTCGCCGGAGGTGCCGGACCGTCGAGGGTGGGGATGCGGAGAAGGGTCGCTGCTCCGGCAAATCATCCCATCACCCGACCGCAACAGCTTACGCGGAGGGAACGTTCCGCATCGGTGCGCTCGCTGAGTCCAGCGGGGCGTCCACGCGGCCCGAGCGCGGCGCGGGTTCGTCATCGCCGGTCAGGTACCGCGATCGGCCACGTCGGAGCCGCGGAGAAGGTGACCGCCCGCTACGGCGTGTCTTCGCCGGTGGCGTCCTCGGCCGACTTCGCGATCCCGTTGGCTCGCGAGCTGCCGTCGCCGCTCGAGCCCGTCTCGGGTTCGGTCGAGTCCGCGGGTTCGGATTCGTCCGCCGGGGACGCCTCCGGCCGCGCGAACGGGTCCGGGATTCGTCCGCCGGACGCCGCCGCCAGGTCGCGCAGCCGGTCGTAGCTCACCGCGGGCAGCTTCGCCTCCGTACCGTCGGTGAGGTCGGCGCGCACGTAACCGCGCTTGGGGATCCGCACGCCTTTCACCTGCGCCCAGTCGAGGTGGCGCGAACCGAACAGCGTCCGCAGTTCCAGTCCGGCCGCCGAGACGGTGGTCTGCGTCCGCAGCACCCACGCCAGCACCACGACCGGGATGAGCAGCAGCCACCACAGCCCGGCGGGCCAGCCGACGAACGGGAAGAACACGCACATCAGCAGGATGAAGACGCCCAGGAACGCCAGCCGTGGGATGCGGATCACACGGGCGTCGGAGGCGCTACCCGTATCCGTTGCCGCCGCGGGCGTATGGGACGATTCAGAAGGTGGCACGGACTGATGCGGTGATGACACACCACCATCCTCGCATCCTGGTGAAGGGCACAAGCATCCGCACTGTCCCACATAATGGGACACAAGGGGTCATCTGTTTGACTCTTCGGTTCACACCCGCTTAACGTCGTGCGCGTGAATCGAAACGAGTTGCTCGTAATCGGCCGGCGCGTCCAGCGTTGAGCCTGACACACTGAGTCGAATACGTCAGCTCGCGTTGCGACGCGCCACCCTCGATCAGCCTTGTGCTGTCGGGGGCTTTTTTATGTTCGGACTAATGTCCAGCATGGCGAAGCGCAAGACACCGCTGGCACAAATTCCGGGGTCAGAACCACAACCAGTAAGGAAACGAAGACGGTGAGCGCACCTACCGCACGGCCCGGGCCCTCGGCCCGGAGGCCAGCGCCTTCGGCGAACCAGCAGGCCACGCCCGCTGCCAACGCGACCTCCGCGGCCAACCGCCGCCCGGTCCCGCCCGAGCGGGTCACCGGCGCGCAGTCGGTCGTCCGGTCGCTCGAGGAGCTCGGCGTCGACACCGTATTCGGCATTCCGGGTGGTGCGATCCTTCCGGTGTACGACCCGCTGTTCGATTCCACCAAGGTGCGCCACGTCCTGGTCCGGCACGAGCAGGGCGCGGGTCACGCGGCCACCGGTTACGCCCAGGCCACCGGCAAGGTCGGTGTGTGTATGGCCACATCCGGCCCCGGCGCGACCAACCTGGTCACCCCGATCGCCGACGCGCAGATGGACTCGGTCCCGATCGTGGCCATCACCGGCCAGGTCGGCCGCAGCCTGATCGGCACCGACGCCTTCCAGGAAGCCGACATCTCCGGCATCACCATGCCGATCACCAAGCACAACTTCCTGATCACCGACGGGGTCGACATCCCGCGCATCATCGCGGAGGCGTTCTACCTCGCCGCGTCCGGCCGCCCCGGCGCCGTGCTCGTCGACATCCCCAAGGACGTGCTGCAGGCGCAGACCACCTTCAGCTGGCCACCGGAGATGCGGCTGCCCGGCTATCGCCCGGTCACCAAGCCGCACGGCAAGCAGGTGCGTGAGGCCGCGCGGATGATCACGGAGGCCAAGGCTCCCGTGCTCTACGTCGGCGGCGGCGTGATCAAGGCCGACGCCTCGGCCGAGCTGCTGCAGCTGGCCGAGCTGACCGGCATCCCCGTGGTCACCACGCTGATGGCGCGCGGCGCGTTCCCCGACAGCCATCGCCTCAACATGGGCATGCCCGGCATGCACGGCACCGTCGGCGCGGTCGCGGCGCTGCAGCGGTCGGACCTGCTGATCACCCTCGGCGCGCGTTTCGACGACCGCGTCACCGGTCAGCTGGACTCCTTCGCCCCCGGCGCCAAGGTCATCCACGCCGACATCGACCCGGCCGAGATCGGCAAGAACCGCCACGCCGACGTCCCGATCGTGGGCGACTGCCGCGAGGTGATCGTCGAGCTCATCGAGACGCTGAAGGCCGATCCCGCCGCGGGCAATTCGCTGCCGCTGCCGTTGACCGACTGGTGGACCTACCTCGACGGCGTGCGCGACGCCTACCCGCTGGGCTGGACCCCGCCCGCGGACGGCTCGCTGTCGCCGGAGTTCGTCATCGAGGCGCTCGGCAGGCTGGCCGGACCCGACGCGATCTACTGCGCGGGCGTCGGTCAGCACCAGATGTGGGCCGCCCAGTTCATCAAGTACGAGAAGCCGCGCACCTGGCTGAACTCCGGTGGCCTGGGCACCATGGGCTACGCCGTCCCGGCGGCCATGGGCGCCAAGATGGGCGCGCCGGACAAAGAGGTGTGGGCGGTCGACGGTGACGGCTGCTTCCAGATGACCAACCAGGAGCTGGCCACCTGCGCCGTCGAGGGCGTCCCGATCAAGGTCGCGCTGATCAACAACGGAAACCTCGGCATGGTGCGCCAGTGGCAGACGCTGTTCTACCAGGAGCGTTACTCCAACACCGACCTGGGCACGCACTCCCTGCGCATCCCCGACTTCGTGAAGCTCGCCGAAGCCCTCGGCTGCCACGGCATCCGGGTGGAGCGCGAGGAGGACGTGGAGGCCGCCATCCGCGAGGCGCAGTCCATCAACGACCGGCCCGTGGTGATCGACTTCATCGTCGGCAAGGACGCCCAGGTGTGGCCGATGGTCGCCGCGGGCACCAGCAACGACGAGATCATGGCCGCTCGCGGCATCCGCCCGCTGTTCGACGAGGACGAGCAGGCCGCCGAGCCCGCGGTCATCCACGCGGCGATGTCGCACGAACAGAACAGGGTGAACAACGGATGAGTACCACGCATACCCTCAGCGTTCTCGTCGAGGACAAACCGGGCGTGCTGGCACGGGTCGCGGCGCTGTTCTCCCGCCGCGGCTTCAATATCGAGTCGCTGGCGGTCGGCGGCACCGAGCTCCCCGAGATCTCGCGCATGACCATCGTCGTCACCGTCGAGGACCTGCCGCTCGAGCAGGTCACGAAGCAGCTCAACAAGCTGGTGAACGTCATCAAGATCGTGGAGCAGGACTCCGACAGCTCGGTGGCCCGCGAACTGATCCTGGTGAAGGTGCGCGCCGACGCCAGTGTGCGGACCCAGGTGATCGAGGCGGTCGGACTGTTCCGCGCGAAGGTCATCGACGTGTCGCCGGACGCGCTCACCGTCGAGGCGACCGGAACCCGGTCCAAGCTCGACGCGCTGCTGCGGATGCTCGAACCGTATGGCATCCGGGAGATCGTGCAGTCCGGTGTCGTCGCGGTGGGCCGGGGACCGAAGTCCATCACCGCCACCCGGTGAGGTAGCGAGCGGCACACCGATGGGGCCGACCGTCCGGCGGCGGCCACACGCTAGTCTTTCTGCGATCGACGGTTGGCGTGCCGCCTCCCCGCGTACGCGGGAATGATCCCCTCCCGCTACCGCGGAGGTGATCCGATCCAGAACAACGTAAATCGCACCGGCGCAAGCACGGTGTACCCCGCCTCGCGCGGGGACTATCCCGGAAGGAACCACAGTGGCAGTCGAGATGTTCTACGACGACGATGCCGACCTGTCGATCATCCAGGGCCGCAAGGTCGCTGTCATCGGCTACGGCAGCCAGGGCCACGCGCACTCGCTGAGCCTGCGCGACTCGGGCGTCGAGGTCCGGGTGGGCCTCGCCGAGGGTTCGAAGTCGCGTCCGAAGGCCGAGGAGGCGGGCCTGACCGTCGGCACGCCGGCCGAGGTCTCGGCGTGGGCGGACCTGATCATGGTGCTCGCGCCCGACACCGCGCAGGCGTCGATCTTCACCAATGACATCGAGCCGAACCTGAACGACGGCGACGCGCTGTTCTTCGGCCACGGCCTCAACATCCACTTCGGCCTGATCAAGCCGCCCGCCAACGTCACCATCGGCATGGTCGCCCCGAAGGGCCCGGGTCACCTGGTGCGTCGTCAGTTCGTCGACGGCAAGGGCGTTCCGGCGCTGATCGCGATCGACCAGGACCCGAAGGGCGAGGGCCAGGCGCTGGCGCTGTCCTACGCCAAGGGCATCGGCGGCACCCGCGCGGGCGTCATCAAGACCACCTTCAAGGAAGAGACCGAGACCGACCTGTTCGGTGAGCAGGCCGTGCTGTGCGGTGGCACCGAGGAACTGGTCAAGACCGGTTTCGAGGTCATGGTCGAGGCCGGTTACGCGCCGGAGATGGCCTACTTCGAGGTGCTGCACGAGCTGAAGCTGATCGTCGACCTGATGTACGAGGGCGGCATCGCGCGGATGAACTACTCGGTGTCCGACACCGCCGAGTTCGGTGGCTACCTGTCGGGCCCGCGGGTGATCGACGCCGACACCAAGAAGCGCATGCAGGACATCCTCAAGGACATCCAGGACGGCAGCTTCGTCAAGCGTCTGGTCGCCAACGTCGAGGGCGGCAACAAGGAGCTCGAGGCGCTGCGCAAGCAGAACGCCGAGCACCCGATCGAGGTCACCGGCGCCAAGTTGCGCGGCCTGATGAGCTGGGTTGATCGTCCGATCACCGAGACCGCCTGATCTCTCGGCCGATTCACGCGGGTGGCCCGCTCCGGATCTCGGAGCGGGCCACCGGCGTCTTCGGAGACTTCTAACTGCTGCCGAACATGCCGGGTGCCTGGCCTTGCCCGTAGCCCTGTCCGTAAGGGCCGCCGAACTGGTTGTAGCCCCAACCGAACAGCGGGTTGTTGTTGCAACTCCAGTTCTGGAACGGACCGAAGGCGCACCGGTCGTAGTACGGGTCGTACCGGGCCTGAGTGGCCCCGGGTGTGCTCGGGGTAGCCGAGGCGGGCATCGCCAACGCGGTCAACGGGATTGCGGCGATCGCACCGGCGACGGCCGCGCGGGCCAAGGTGCGGCGTGCGCTGATTGTGGAGAACAACGTAAATCCTTTCACTCTGCGGCGGGCATTCCGTCCGCCATCCCCCATTTCGGGTCTGTCTGCGGCCTACCCCCGCAGGCAGATCTGGATCTACGGTCGCTGCTTCGCGGTCGCGCTTACCGACGGGGCAGCGACTGCACCCCTTCACTCTTGCGCACTCGCCGCCAAAGGTCACGGGTGTTGTCTCCCCTGCGGGCAAAATCAAACCGGGGTATTAGGGGCTACCCCCCTATACGGGTTGCTCACCGATCGCGGAACCGGCTCTCCGGTCGCTGTCTCGTTACTCGCTCGTATCGACGCCGGGGCCTAAGGTTCTCCCGGACAACGGGGTCAGATAGCCGAAGATTCTCCGCCCGAACGGATTGTGAACCTTGACCGAATCGACAGACATCGACCCTCGCGCGACAGTCTCGAATCCGGCCGCGGCCGGTCGGCGTCCCGAGGCGATTCACCGATTTCTCGTCCAGCCCGCCGACGCGGGCATCCTGGGATCGGTCGACGGCGGCAAACTCCTCGAATGGATCGACAAAGTCGCCTACGCGGCGGCGGCGCAGTGGAGCGGTCGTTACTGCGTCACCGCCTACGTCGGGAACATTCATCTCGACCGCCCGATCGCGGTCGGTGAGCTTGTCGAATTGCACGCGAATCTCGTCCATACCGGCCGCACCAGCATGCATATTCTCGTCACGGTCTATTCGACCGATCCCACCCGGGTGAAGCCGGTGCAGTCGGCGCAATGCCTGACGATCTTCGTCGCGGTGGACGACGACCGGCGCACTGTCGAAGTCCCGCAATGGAATCCGACCTCGCTGCTCGAATTGCAGCGGCACCGGCAGGCGCGTGCCCGGATCTCCGTGCGCAAGCACATCGAGGAGGCGATGGCCGCGCAGCGATACACCTGCGCGGGCACCGCGCCCAGCGCCACGCTGCGCTTTCTCGCGGCGCCTTCGGACATCAACTGGGGCGGGAAAGTTCACGGCGGCCGGACGATGCGGTGGATCGATGAAGCGGCGTATGTGTGCGGTGCGGACTGGGCCGGGCAGCGCGTCCTCACCTCTTACTTCGGTGGGATCCGCTTCTACCGGCCGATCGTGATCGGTCACGTCGTGGAGGTCACCGCGCGCTTGATCCACACCGGCCCGCGCAGCATGCATGTGAGCGTGCACGTGACCTCCACCGACGCGCACTCCGACGAACCGGCGCTGGCGGCGCACGGTCTCGCCGTGGTGGTCGCGGTGGACGACGACGGAAAAGCGCGACCCGTGCGGCAGTGGGCCCCGGTATCCGAGGAGGACCGAGCGCTCGACGCGCACGCCAGGCACCTGGTGGAACTGCGTGCGCTGGTCGAGCCGTTCACTCCGGCCGGCGCCCTGCCGTCCGACGCCGAGCCGAGTCATTTCCGGACACCGGGGCCGAGCTGACGCCGAAGCTGCCCGGCTAGACTAGTTACCGATGAGTAAGTTCTTCGCGTCGGTGGACGAGGTGGCCGGGCGCCTCACCGAGGCCGGGTACCTCCCGTCCCTCGACATCGCCACGGCCGTGTTCCTCGCGGGCCACCTCGGTAAGCCCCTGCTGATCGAGGGTCCGGCGGGCGTCGGCAAGACCGAGCTGGCCAAGGCCGTCGCCACCGCGACCACCTCCGATCTGGTGCGCCTGCAATGCTACGAGGGCATCGACGAGGCACGCGCGCTCTACGAGTGGAACCACGCCAAGCAACTGCTCCGCATCACCGCGACGGACAACGAACGCTGGGACAGCACCCGCGACCACGTCTTCACCGAAGAGTTTTTATTGGCGCGCCCGTTGCTGGCCGCCATCCGCAATCCGCGTTCCACGGTGCTGCTCATCGATGAACTCGACAAGGCCGATGTCGAGCTGGAAGGGCTCCTGCTCGAAGTGCTCGGCGACTACCAGGTGAGCATCCCGGAACTCGGTACCGTCACCGCGGTGCGCAAGCCGTTCGTCATCGTGACCTCCAACGCCCACCGCGAGCTGTCCGAAGCGCTCAAGCGGCGCTGCATCTACCTGCACATCGACTACCCGACGGCGGAACTGGAGCGGGCGATCGTGCGGATGAAGGTTCCCGAGCTGGACGAGGCGCTGGGGGAGCCGGTGGTCCGCGTGGTCGGCGCACTGCGGCAGCTCTCGTTGCGCAAGGCTCCGTCGATCTCCGAGACCGTCGACTGGGCGAAGACGCTGGTCGCGTTGGGTGTGCGAGATCTATCCGGCGGTGTCGTCCGCTCGACGCTCGGCGTGCTGCTGAAATACCGATCCGACCATCGCCTGGCGGTGGAGCGGCTCGGGCTCGATATGGATGCCGAGCAGGGAGGGGCGGTGGGATGACGTTCGGGCTCGGTCAACTCACTTCGTGCTCACTCGCAGGGCCGCTACGCAATCCGGCCTCGCATGCGCCCACCAGCCGCTCCGGCGTTGCGAGTGAGCCGCCAGGAAGCACCGTCGGGCCTACGCGTTCTCGCCCGCCATCGCTTCTGACATCCGCCATTCGACTACCGTCCGAGCCGGTCGCCGTGCCGACTGCGAGGCGGGGGTGCCGGAGTCGGGCATGAGCCTCTCTCGAGACAACGCAGGTGAGACGGGTACCGACCTCTCCGGCTCGATGACCGATCGGCTCGTCGAATTCGTCGGCCTACTCCGTGATCACGGCATCGACGCGGGGCCGAGCGAGACCATCGATGCGGCGGAGGCGATGCTTGCCCTCGGAATCGGCGACCGCAATCGCCTGCGCTCCGGCATGGCCGCCTGCCTGCTGCGCCGCAACGGTCAACGCGCGGTGTTCGACCAGCTCTTCGACCTCTACTTCCTGACCGCCCAGCAGCCGCGGGCTGTCGATCAGCCGACATCGGAGTCCGTCGAAGCTTTGCGTGATCGCCTCGTCTCCGCACTGACACAAGATGATTCGGAGTCGGTCGCCGAACTGGCCCGCCGGGCGCTGACCGAACTCGGCGGTTACGGCGGCGCGGGAACCGGTCAGTCCTCCGCGCCGGTCACCACCGCGTCCGGCGCAGGCTGGTCCTCCTACCTGACCATGAAAGCCCTACGCCCGGAAGAACTCATCGATCGCATCGTCGCGGGCATGAACGGCACCTCCCAGCTCGACACCACCGTCCACACCATCGAAGCCAACCGCCGCCTCGACGCATTCCGCACCGCCGTCCGAACCGAAGCCCGGCTGCGCTCGGCGCAACTGCGCGGCACCGAATACATCGCCCGCCGCGGCGTCGAATCCAGCACCGACCAGATCGATTTCCTGGGCGCCCGCGAACAGGACCTCGCCGAAATGCGCCGCCTCGTCCACCCTTTGGCCCGCAAACTCGCCACCCGCCTCGCCGTCCGCCGCCGCAAAGCCGTGCGCGGCCACATCGACCTACGCCGCACCCTGCGCCGCTCGATGTCCACCGGCGGCGTCCCCATCGACCCGGTCCTGCGCGCCCGCAAACACGGCCGCCCCGACCTCGTCGTCCTCGCCGACATCTCCGGCTCGGTCACCGGCTTCGCCGAATTCACCCTCCACCTGATCCAGGCCCTGCAAGACCAGTTCAGCAAGGTCCGCAGCTTCGGCTTCGTCGACACCTGCGACGAGATCACGGCCTTCTTCACCCCCGGCGAACCGCCCACTCCCGGAACAGCCGCCCGAATCATCCGCTCCACCAAGGTCGCCCGCTTCGGCAGCTCCAACTACGGCGAAGCGTTCCAAGGGTTCCTCGACAACTACGCCGACGCCCTCGGGCCGCGCACGTCGGTCCTCATCCTCGGTGACGGGCGGACCAACCGCACAGACCCGAATCTCGCGGCGGTGCAGACCATTGTCGACCGGGCGAAGCACACCTATTGGCTCAATCCCGAGCCGTCACGCTCGTGGTCGACCGGGGACTCCGCAGCCCACGTGTACGCGGAGTGCGTGACGATGTACGAGTGCCGGAACGTCAAACAACTTTCCGAGGTCATAGCCCGGTTGTTGCCCTCGTGAGAACCATCTAGAAGTCATACGCACCCTACGCTCGCCGAGCGGATTGCCGACCACGTCGTCGCGACGCGATTCAGTGGCTCGCCGTCTCGAAGTGACCTCGAAGTTATCCTGATTCACATGGTGTCCGATCCGCCCTGGACGCGGGACGAATTGATCCTCGCCTGCGAGCTGGTCATGGACAACGGCTGGCGACAGATTCGAGAGCCAGATCCCGCGCCGTTGAACTGTCTGAGCTGTTGAATCGTGCATCGATCCATCCGCCCGAGCGCCGAAGTCCGAGATTTCGAAGTACTGGAAGTGTCTCGCGGAAGACTGCCGATCTGGAGACGGCGCACCCTGACCATCAAAGGGGGCAGACTCGCGGGTCGAAGCAGGACCGAGAGGTTCTGGCCGACTTCCGGAGTTCCCCTGATGAGATGCGCGCAGCTGCCGTGGAGATTCGAAGAGGCATCTTGTCCGGCGAGTCTGCGGGGAAGTCGGCAGGCGGTTGAGATCAATCAGCGCCACTGACTGTGCGACAACGACAATGTCGGGCGTGCCGAATATCCCGCGCGACGGGTCCTCCAGTTTCTCCTCGGGGATGACGCGTGCAGTCGGGTCTTGCCCGAGCACCTCGGCGAGCAGCGGCGCGCGACCGATCAGCCGGTAGCGGGTCAGGGTCCAATCTCCAGGCGGCGTTACCGCGCTCGGTCAGGACGACTTCGATCGCCGCTCGCATCGACTCCTTGAGGTCGGCAGCCTTGTGGCCGTCGGCTTAGATCCAGGTTTTGACAACCTCATGCGCCAGATCGCCCTTGTTCTCCCGCCGGACCTTCGACGGTGATCGGCTTTGCGCCGCACGGACCGACGGACGCCGGGCAGCACGTCAGCCGCCAGGCCCGCGATGGTGACAGCCAGGCATCGCCTGTTGGCATCGGTGCACTCATGGCTGGCTGGCTGCGAAGTCGCAGAGCTGGAACACCCGTCCTGGATCGCGATCAAGCGTGAAGGCGTCGATGAAGAACGTCTTCTTGGCGTCACCAACAGTCGCCTCGGCGAAGGCCGCAATCTCACCCAGCCGGCCGTTGAGGAAGGTGCTCTCGGAGGCCTCCAGCGGGTGCCGCACGACCAGGATGTACTTGCCCAGCTGCGGATGAGTGAACTGCACCGTGCCGGGCACGTCCTCGATTGCTGACGCGTCGTAGCCGTGGGCCCAGTTCGCAAGGGCACGCTCCTGAGCTGCCACGTCGATCGTGAGCCGACCCGTGCGGAGCACCTCGAGCAGGTCGCGGGCCAGCCGCCAGTCGAGCAGCGCGTGATACGACATGTTCCCGTAGTCGCGCAGGCAGCGGTAGCATGAGGCGCTGCAGATCTCGGCGTGCTCCGGCTCTGCGAGATGCATCAGGTAGGTATCAACGTCGTCGAGCAGCGTGGGGAGCACGGCGGGGCGACCGAGGTGCGTGCTGAAGCCGGCGCCGTTTTCCAGCGAGTCGGCGATGAACGCGTACGGCGCAGGTTCGCCGTTCGCGACACCAGCGAAGATGCCCGCCACCAGCTCCAGTGGCTCGATGTCCAGCTTGGCCGAAGCCACCTTGCGCAACAGGAACGCCAGCGAGTACCAGGCTGCCCGTCGGCCATCCGATGGCTCAGGTACGCCGCTGGGCTGGAAGCGTGAGGCGAAGTCCAGCCGCAAACCTTCGCCCAGGATCGTGCCGCGCTCCGGGCCGAGGAACAGGAAATCGGTCGGCTGCACCGCGCCGAGGGCCACGCTGAACGGATCACCGGTGACATCGCTTCGCCGTGCGAGCCCCTTCTCGACGGCCTCGACAGAGACGTAGCCGCCCCAGTTCGGCCAGATCGCTGCCGCCGGTCGGAACTCGAATAGCCGCCCGCCATTGTCGTTGATCACGTACCGCTGACCGGGGCCGGAGTAGGCCATCGCCGAACCCTGCTTTCCCGGCTCGAGCTTGGACAGGTCGGCAAGGGCGCGGGCAGCCATGGCCCGGGGAGACCAGCTGAAGTTACCGTCGAAGTCGCGAGGCCAGTGGCCCGCCCGAGATCCCAGCGGCTCGCGCAGGTTGAAGCGGGTGAACCCCCCAGGTGCACAGCACTGCGGACAGATCGTGATGTCGCCGAGGTCGTCTGAGGACAGGAAGGAGCATGAGCGGCACAGGTAGATTTCACGGGAGACGCCCAGGGCGTCGTCGTCAGCGTGCTGCGGTGGTCGGCCGACACCCTTGAAGGCCGCGACGCCGACTGAAGTGTACACGCGACCGTCGCGCACGACTTCGCTCATCGGAGCGAATTGGCTGACCGCCATGGCGAGATCCCGGTCGATGGTCATCGGGGGCGGCCACGGGTACGACGAGCCGGGCCGATCAAGGTAGAGGTACCGCACGCTCGTCGGGAAGCCGAACATCGGCAGCACGCCGCGCTCAGCCAGACGCTGGCTCAGCTCCTCGTGGCCGACCTCATCAACTGCGTCGTCGATCAGCTTCGGCAGCCCAGCGATGCAGCGATCGGCCAGCTCGACGGCGTCTCCCGCAAGCTTCGTCCGGGCCGTCATCGCTGTCGCGGCTTCCACGATCCGTGTGCGGTTCTTGGCCAGCCAGCTGGCGAGGAGCGGCCGGGCCGTTGGCCAGCCGTCGACGGTGCCAAATGCGCCGTGCACGTTCGTCGTCGCGGTGAAGCTGCCGCCCGCGCCGGTGATGGCTTCGGCGACATCCGGCATGGCAAGCCGCAAGACTTCACCGTGTAGCGACCGCATGACGATTTCGTCTCGGTCTACTGCGAGGTACGGCTGGGGTGTTGGGTCGTTGATGATGCGCTCTGGTTGATCGAAGTAGTACTCGTCGTGGCTGCGACCCCGGCAAATCGTCAATGCCACCGCGACCGGCGTGCCACGGCGACCGGCCCGGCCAACACGCTGCTGGTAGTTGAAGCGGGTCGGCGGCATGTTGCCGAGCACGACGGCGGATAGCGCGCCGATGTCGACGCCGGCCTCCATCGTCGTGGTCACGCTGAGCAGGTCGATGCCATCCGCCAGCGGGATCTCGGGGCTGGCGCCGGAGTCGAGAAAGACCTCCTGGAAGCAGGACTGCCGCTGTTGCGCGTCGCTGCGGTCAGTCTGGCCAGTCAGTTCCTTGCTGTTGAGGCGGAACCGCCCCGAACGGGTCGTCGCCCGCCAGCCGTAGTAGTCGTGCTCGACCTCATACGGCTCGGCGTCCGTTGGCAGCACGGTGCTGCAGTAGGTGCAGTAGCCGCAGCCACGCGACAGGTGGCTGCGTCGGCAGTTGGTGCAGCTCCAGCTCTCTTTGCCGCCACGGCGCAGGACGACACTGCCCGGATCGATGAGGTAGTCGCGGACGGCTGTCTTGCATTGCTCGCCGAAGATGCGCATCAGGTCCTCGACCTTCGGGCCGCCCGCTGCCTCGATCTTGCGCCAGAAGCGCTTGAGTTGCCGGGGCGGATCGCTCGGGCGCGGATCGCGCAGGCCGATGAAGCGACGGGTATCGGCCAGCACCCGGAGACTGGCGCGGGCGTAGGCCAGGTCGCTGGTAGCCGGAATTTCAATCGGCCCCTTATCCGATGCCAGCGCCAGCCAGCCCAGGCCGAGGGACTCGAAGTCGCGTCCCGCGCCAGAGAACAGGCCGTTCAGGATTTCCGTCATCAGGGACTGGTCGATCCGCAACCGCAGGGCGGTGAGCTGAGGGGAGAGGTCCGACCGCAGCTTGATCGGTGTCGCGTCCCAGTCGGAGAGGCGCGTCCATGGGCGCTTGGGGTCACCATCGGTCTCCTGCAGGCTGGCGTGCGGGCCGCCGGGGTTGAGGCCGAGCGACAGCAGTTCTTCGGCGATCGTGCCTGCCGTCACCTCGAGCGTTGCCCCCGTGGTGAGCCGGGCAATGAGGTCCGGTTCGTCCTCGACTTTCGTGCCGGGCCGTCCTTCCCAGATGTTGCGCAGCTGCGTGAAGACGCCAGCATCGCTGGCCTCCAGCCGCTCGATTGCCTCCCATGACGCGGGTGTCCGCTCGTTGTCCGCGAAGTGGGCGCGGGCCAGGGCGATATCCGCAGTCGGATTGCTGGTTGTCTCCAGGTACTCGTTGAGCAGCAGGCGGAGGAGGTCCTGATAGTGCCGCAGTGCCATGCCCGAGGACAGCTTGGCGGCATCCTGGCGGCTGTCCGTGAACAGGATGATCTTGCGGTCCTCATGCGCCAGGTCGGTCGCGAGTTCCGTGGTCAGTACCTGGTTGATCTTCTCGAAACCAGTGCGCATGCCGCGGATCGGCGAGCGCTGCGTCGCCGGGTCGGTATGCGGCAGGCGGCCATCAGGACCCCACTCGATCGCCCAGTCGTCGCCGCAAGCCGGGCAGCAGGTCGGGAAAGGGCTGACGGTTGTCACTTCACGCGGGGCACGGACGTCCGCATGGAATGTCCAGCCGGTGTGGTCGCGTCCGTTACCGACGTTGCGTACCTCGCCGCTGGCCGGGTTGAGCACGCTGCGGCGGAAGCTGTATTTGACCTTACCGCCATCCCTTGTCCATGTCGGTCTTTCGGGTGCATCCAGGTTCTCGACCGGGTTCGGCCAGTAGAGAAGGTAGTTGGCGGCAGTCCGCTCTAGACGCACTCGATCAGGCAGCTTGGACAGTTCAGGGATATCGCCGAGCATGAGGGTGCGGACGACCCGCTTCTGGGTTGCTCCTTCCGGTGTAAAGCCGCCGAGCATGACATCGCCGCAGTTCTGGCAGTAGAGCAGTTCGAGCACGCGAGCACCGCAACTGCATCGGGTGACCGGCTCGCTGTACAGTCGGCCGACCGGACGCGGGCCGGCCTTTTCCGGTGCATCCGGGCACTTCGGATCAGTACAGGCCCAGACCCCCGGCACGTTGCGGAAGAAGTAGTGCGCGCGGACCTTTGGGTCGGCCTCGAAAGGCTTTTCGGCCATGCCGCGCAGCAGGTTTGCCAGCGCATCCCTGCCCTCGCTGCCGGTCTCCGGGAAGACGCGAGCCGCCGTGTCATCGAGCGATTTGGCGGCGGCTTCCTCTTCACCCTTGGCGTTGGGCTCCAGGAAAGCCCGGCGCAGCGAGTTCATCAGGCCGCCGTCGCGGGCGATCGCCGCGGCTACGGTCGGGCTCGCTGCGGCGATCGCCTTCGCGTCGTCAGCGGTGCCGGTCGGCGCCGTGGACGGCATGGCAAGGCTGCCGCGCACGAACTCGAAGGACGAAGCGTCGACGCCGAAGAACTCCTCGAGATACTGCCGGTCACGATCGGCATCGATCGATGCCGATGCCGCAAGGATGCGCAGCTTGTCGGGCCGGTCGGTCAGACCGAGGCGGTGCTTCAGGTTGCGCAGCAGGTACGCCACTTCGGTGCCGGCCGTGCCGCGATACATGTGCAGCTCGTCAATGACCAAGGTGAAGCGGTGCGACGCATCGGCATCGAGCCATTCCCGGGTCTTGCCGAAGAAATGCTCGTCGCGCTCGCGCAGCAACATCACGTTGAGCATCGAGTAATTGGTGACCAGCACGTCCGGGGGCTGGTCGGCCATGTCCCAACGCGACCGCATCTCGGCGCCATCGAGCCGCGGGACGAAGTAGCGGACCTCGTCCTTACCGGTTGCGGCCGCCACCTTGGCCGCCCGCATGGCGCGTTGCTCGGTCTCGAAGAGGATTTTCTGCAGGCGCTCCACGGCGATGTCGCTGGTGCAGACGCCGGTCACCGGCGTCGCGCCGGTGTAGCGGCCGAAGAAGAACCGGTGTCCCCGGCGGTTGTCGTCGAGCCAGGCACGCACCTTGTCGCTATCCAGTGCCCGTCGCATACGCATCAGCTGGTCGTCGACCAGCGCGTTCATCGGGTACAAGATCAGCGCTCGCACGGCATCCTTGCGCCCCGTCTCACCGCGGCGTTGGGGCTGGAAACTGCCGCCGGGCGTCCGCCACCATGGATTGAGCGGCGCTGGTCCGCCCGTCCAGCCGCGGGACTCTTCGAGTAGCGAGGCGAGGATCGGCAGCAGGAACGACTCGGTCTTGCCGGAACCAGTGCCCGCCGTAATGATCATGTTGCGCCCGGGCGTCAGACCGGCTTCGAGCGCCTTTTCCTGATGCAGGTACAGCGGCCGATCTGGCGGGATCAGGCCGGCCCCAGCGAAGCCGCCCAACTCGGTTGGCCCGCCGCACGCGAGGACGGATTGCTCGAGGTTGTAATCGGATGTTTCGTACTCCGGTCGCAGCTCGATCAGCGGCCAGCGGTAAACGCCGTTGTCCCGGTCGAACAGCCGGCGGCGTTCGTCCTGGAGCCGTTGATTCTGTAGTCCGAACGGGGTGTCGTAGTAGCGGAAGTAGGCCTCACGAAGCCGCTGGAACGTGCCCATCACGTCGAGGTTGCGCTGGTTCGGTTCTACCGGTGTCATGTGCCCTCCCGTACTCAATCTATGACGACAACGTGCTGGCGCACCGACCATGCCACCAGCTCAGCGATCGTCAGGGGAACGTTCTTGTATATGGCCGTTCTGGCTATCGTGCTGAACTTGGTTAATAGCCCGCTGCACAGCACCAGCGCCCGGGCCTGCAGCGGTGGCAGCGGTGCGCCCTGGTCGACGAACAACGTGCCGACCGCCTCGTCGCCGACCTGCCGTTCTTTGCGCCAGCGAATGACCTGCTTTTGGCGGTCGGCGAGCGTCCACCAGATGCCGTGCGCGTGCTCGGTCGCAGACCAGTTGTTTCCGCGGCGGTAGCGGTACTGGTGGCGCCCTTGCACGAGGAAGCGGCACAACCCATCGCCGTCCGGTGGCCCGGCTACAAAGTCGATCCCCCCGCTGCTGCTGATCGTCAGGTGCTCGGTCGGGGTGCCCCATGCCGGCGGCGCGGCCGGGGCGCCGAGCTGCAGCCGTAGCAACCGCTCGGCCAAGTGCTGCGCCGCGCAGCCGACATAGCGCACGCCGCTGTGCGCCAGCAACATTTCCATCTCGCTCAGAGAATCCGTTTGCAGGTAGACCGACGACGGCGCACGCAGGCGGGCCGGTTCGCTCGCATCGTGCTCCGTTACGCGGACCGCGAAGTCGTCCTCGAAGCCCTCGACGAGACCGAGCGGGCGACGTCCCGCGATCACGACCGTGCCGTCGCTGGCCGGCAGCAATGCCGCCGCCGCGGGTGCAATGCCCCAGCGACCACGGTCCCAGTCGATCTCGGCGTGGCCGAGCGCTGACAGGTCGCGCAACCACCGGGCGGTCGCGAAACTCGTGGGGTTCACGTCGGCGGTTCGGGCGAACCAAGTGATCCGCTGGCGAAGATCCTGGATATCGCCGGTCCCGGTCTCGCTCATCCAAGCGAGCATGATGTCAGCGCGCACGGTAGTGCTCCCACGCTCGCGCATACAGCCGCCAGAGAACGTTCTCCGACTGCACGCTGCTGTACAGCTCGTCCCAGAGCAGCCGCTCCTCGATCGACAGCCCGCGGAAGCTCGGCTCACGGCCGCGCAGTTTGGTGATTGACCAGCCCGTCAGGCGCTTCTGCGCCAGCCAGACTGCCTCGCCGGTCGGCACCTCGAAGTACAGGTAGGGCAGCTCGGGCAGGCAACTTGGCGAAGGCGGGTCGCTGATCTTCGCCACGTGACCGTCCGCCCCGATGAGCACGGTCTCCCCGGAGCCGCGACGGGCCAGTACAGGCCGCTTGATGTCCGCACCCGGCACGACGGCGCCGCAGATCCCCTCGACCCCTTCGGCGAGCTTCTGCAACTTGCCGTCTACCCAGCCGATTCGTCCGACGTTAATCGGCGCGCGGTCGTCGATGGCGCCGCGCTCGACGACGAAGGTCAGGGTCTCCTCGTCGGCCTCGACGGTGTGCGTGCCGTCGCTGTAGCCACCGCCGAGGCGGCAGAACGGGAATGGGAAGAGCGACGCACGGATGCGGCCAGCCTGGCCGTCCAGTGTGACGTCCACGTCGCGTGGTTCCGCTCCGACCGGCAATACAAGATCGGGCTCGCCACCGGCCAGGTACACGTTGCGGGCGAGGCTGCGGACGATTGGAAGACCATTGATGAGCGTTGGCCGGATCGTGGCACCACGCCGCATGCCAGCCGCCACCGATCCCGGCAGTGCGGCGAGGGCGCTGTCCAGCCGCTCTTGGTCGGAGAACACCACCTGCGAGAAGACAGCGAAGCCGCTGCCGAGCAACCGAGCGCAGTACGGCGGATCGAGCGTTCGCCAGCCGACATCTGCGGCTGACCGCAGTGCCTGGCTGACCGCCGCCGCCACGTCGGTCGCGACAACGAACACGTGCCCTTCATACGGCTGAACGACATCCACCGACCGCCAGCCGCCGACGTCGGTGTCCTCGGCGAGGGCGAGCATTTTGGTCGGCTGAAACTCCGCCACGCATTTTTCACCGCGGGCGACCAGGCCCGTGGTGAGGGCGTTCGCCGTCACGTCGGGCAGCCCCTCTGCCTTGTACATGGTGCTGTGCGGGTCGGCCGTGATCATCACCTCGAATGGTGCCCCAGCATCGACGCCCGTCAGGATGTCGCCCGCGATGTCCCGCACCGCGGGGACGACCCACCAGGCTCGCACGTCATCGAGATCGAGTGCCAACCGGAGCTTGAGCCGACGCAGACCTTCCGACGTGATGATGTTGCCGTCCCACGCAACCGCCAAGTCGTGCAGGAGCGGGGCCAGGATTGGCACGAGGTCGTCGTCATCGAGCGACTCGACGAATCGGTCGGTCAGCCCGTGGCCCCGGCGGCTGACCCACAGCCGCAGCATCCGCAACAAGGACTCGGCGCTGGGCACACCTTGCACACGCAGGTCGAGAGTGGCGAAGAACTGCGTGAGCGCCGCCCGGTCGCTCCGCCGGAGAAGCGTCTGCGACAGCGGATAGCCGATGCGCGGCTGCTCTTGGCCGACGCCGATGGTGGAGATGCCGTACTCGCCGCCCCACTCCTTGAGCCAGCGATCCAGCTCTTCCCACATGTCGACGACGTCGAGGAAGGCGCCGCGTTCGCGTAGGCAGTAGCGGGCGGACTCGATTGTCTCCTCCGACTCGTCCGGCAACAGAACGCGAACGAGCGGCATGTAGTAGTTGTGCCGAAATATGCCGCCGTGGCTGCGCATCTCGGAGGCCGCGAGCACGCTGAGCGCGAGAATCGGCAGCGTCGGCGGGGGTTCTATGCGGTCGCCGCGTCGCCACTGGGCCGTCAGCCGCTTGGCGCGAGCGAACATCGACGTTCCGTAACCGACGTCGACGACGCTGCGGACGGCGCTTGCCAACGAACGGGCGCCATCTTCCCCTTCATCGGCGAGGTGCTGCAGTTCGTCGCTGTCCACGAACATCACCACGGGCTGACCGGAGCGGCCCTTCAAGAAAGCGAGCACCAACCGCTCCTGCCACAAGGCATACGCGTCAGGCAGGGCTTCCACGGTGACGGTGACCACATACGGACTTTACGACCGGCCAACACTTTTCGCCGACAGATCGGCCGTCGCGGGGAGCTGAAGTGGTCGCAGTGTTTGATGAGCAGGTCGGCGAGCGCCATCGTCTGCAAGATCGACTGCCTATGTACAACCAGCGGGTCGGGCTGGTTCTCGTCGGTGAAGAACGTGCAGCCAGCCTCTGCGACAGGGTTGCAGGCGCTCGGCGAACGCGCGGCTGGCAGCGAAACGGACGACCGGGGCCTCGGACCATTCCTGGACATGTCCTCGGCAGCTCGCTGCTGTCACCATGCCGACCGCATTCAGGGCGTACGTCAGCCCGACAATGCCGATCTCGAGTCGCCCCGATTCGGCGGGACGTCTTAAGCGAACTCGCTCGGAGCGTCCCGATCGGCGTCTGTCAGATCTTCGCCCGGATCGCTGACGTACCCGTCTTCCGCGATGGCCGCCAGGCGGTCAAGGCGGGGCTTCATCCTGTGCCAGTACAGCTATCGCCTCGGCCATGGATCGCTCGATGGCGAGGTACTCCCCGGCTTCTTCGAACGTCGCGTCGATGATCCGCCAGCTGTCATGGAAGCAGCCGATGCCAGGCCGCTCGTCGTCGCCCAGCTTGTCTATGTTGTCCTCGATTTCACGCGGCGTCCAGTACGTCGTGTCCTTGGGCGATTTCGAAGTGCCGACGGGTGATATCACCGGATACATGGGCGGCTCCTGGGTGCTGTTGACTTTGCTTTTGAAATCACCGCCGACCGACACACTGCCTACCTAGAGGGTGGCTCCGGCCAAAGCGTGCCGCACTACCTCGACGGCATCTGTCAGCGCCCGTGCTCTGGAAAGTAGTCGGCGAGGCCCTGGATTCCAGGATTGCCGGAGTCAGATGACAGACTGCCGGACGTGGTAGATAACGACGAGGCGCAGCTTCCTTTCGACAGCGTCGATGAGGTTTCGTGTGTCAAGGACAGCCGCGCCCGGGCAATTCGTCGTCGCCGCAACAAGTTCCGGACACACCCCTCACCGAAGGGTCAGATGTCCGCACTCAGGAAGGCGTGGACGCCCGGCACCAACCTGAGCCAGGCGGTTCCGGCCGAACTGGAATCCCTCGTGAATTGGTTCGAAGGCCAGCCTGACGCCCGCGAGCGATTCCGCTGGGCACTCCGCGACTCGCTCGATGAGTGTCTCGACGGCCAGCGCACCGGCCGGTGGGCCTACCAGCACCTGACCAAGACGGAGAAGACGTACCTAGGTACAGCGGTCGAGGTGAACCTGACCAAAGAGTTCGAGATCGAGAACGGCGCCGATCTCGACTGGCAGGTCCTCGGCATCGACTTGGACTGCAAGTTTTCCAAGGACGCCGGGAGCTGGGAAATTCCGATGGAGATGTACCTCTGCCCCGACCACGGCGACCGCTCCGGCAAGGCGGACCACCCGGCGCTACTGGTGTGGTTCAACGACAACACCGGGCATTGGGCCGCTGGCATGGTCAAGGTGACCGATGATCGCCTGCGCTGGAAAGTAGCGAAAGAGGGCGAGCCGCCTAAGCGTGCCTACAACCGAGACAACAAGCGCAAGTTCGCGGATCACACGTTCACGGGCATCTACTGGCTGTGGGGCGGGCTGCAGAGGGACCTGCCGTCTAACCTGCTGCTCGGCCTGGCGGACGACGCACGGTCGCGGATCTTTGCCGATGCCAAGTCCGGCCAGAAGCGCGTCAACCAGCTGTTCCGCGAGGTGCAGGGACGCATCGTCGGCAGGCAGACCGTGCTGACCGTCGCTCAGCAGGACGACGCTCCGAAGCGAGCCCGGGACGCACGGATCCAGCTGCGCACTGAAGGCATCATCGTGCTCGGCCACCAGGACATGCACCCAAAGATCGCGCGGGCACTGAACATCACTGTGCCGGTCAAGGGGGAGTGGATCGCCGTGCGCCTGAAGTCGGCCTCAGCCAACGAGACGAACTGGTTCGCGGTCGATGGGGTGCACTGGACCGTGGCCACCGCCGCCGACCCAGTAGTGGCTGCACCGGAGCTTCCAGCGGTCAATTACGCAACGCGCTACAGCTTTCCGGCGCCCAGCCCGACTAACTGACGTTCAGCGTGGCGGTGCGCTTGGCGCGCAGTTCGGCCGGTGTGATGAACGGCTTGTGCGCGTGCAGCACCCGGTGACATGCAGGGCAGACCAGTGGGAGATCGGTCAACTTCGTCCGTGACTTGCCGATCTTGTGCAGCGGCACCACGTGGTGCACATCGATGACCTCGATGCCGTCGCCGTACTGCTCGCGCGACCCGAAGTCGCAGACCTCGCAGGCCAATTGTCCAGTCGCTGTGAGTACCGCAGCCTTCTTGCGCTGCACCAGCCCACGGTCGCGCTCGTATCGGCGGTGCAGCCTATACAGCAGGCTTCCTCCGCGCAGACTCTTCCTCTTCCTCGGTCGACTCGTTGGTCTCCGGCACATCGCCCGCGCGGAGGACGGCGAGCGCGACTTGGTGCAGTTGCTCCGACCGGTCGGCCCACTCGTTCCAGACCGCAACGTTGCCTTGCGCGCCGTGCTGCATGCCGGTTCGGGGATGCGCCGGATCGATCGCGGCGAAGTTCGAAACCTCAAGCGCGACGCCGGCGGCGTTCCGGAAATTCGGATTTTCGCGAACCTCCGGCGGGTGGATGGTCAACCTGCGCAGGGCTGCACTGAGTGCAACCGCTTCCTTTGTCGTCTTGCTCCAGCTGCCTTGGCCACGCCGCTTCAGGTATGCATCCAGCGCCAGGATGAGTTCGTCCCGCGTCCAGTCCGGCAGGCTCTCTGGCCTTGTCACCGTGGAGCCGAGTTTGCCGAGCAGGTTCGCGACTGTGGCGTCGCCGCCGCTGAAGTCGCTCGATAGCACAGGCGTCGGACTGCTGGTAGCCGTGGTCGGCCGCCACGATCGCTTTGGAGTCGTAGAACCGGCCATCCTGGACGACGAAGTACGACCGCGCCTCCCCGAAGCCCTACTTGGCGAGGAACGCTTGCCGCCCGAGCTCGTCGAACTCGGCCAGCGCCCTGCGCACGGCAGTGGAGTCGGTCAGATCACGGAACGCCATGGCGGGCACGGTAGCGCTACGGGCCGACAGGACGCCGACGGTCGATGGAAGCCGCTGAGTCACAGGCGTAGATATCCTCAGGAGGTTGAGCTCATCCGACTCGTATTCAACGGCCCTCGCTCGGTTGGGATGCTCGACTTCGAGGCGGCGCCATTGACGGTTCTGTTCGGCATGAACAACGCCGGCAAGACGAACATCCTTGAGGTCACCACTGAAGCCCTCGACGACGAGAAAGTCGCCACCGCAGCCAGTTTCAAACATCAGCGAAAGCACTCTTCGCCGCTCACGGCATCGCCCTGATCCACTGCCCGGTCACCGGCAACGACGCCTGCTACCGCGCTTGCGAGAGTTCGCCTAGGTGCTGAACGGAGCCCGCCACCAACGCACCCGCCCCCACATCCCGTCACAACGGCAACGGTCGAGCACTCGCAACGGATCCTGGCCGTCCTGCTCGACGACCTGGGCCCGTGTACGAGCTGATCGTTAGTGCGCGCAGAGTGACCGACCCGATGCGGGCCGGTTGTACGCCGCGACGATCCTCGATCCGATCATCGAAGGTGTCGCGATCGCTGACGAGGTATCACCGTTGATTGTACCGATACCTGCGCTTCTCTTTGCACAGCTCCTAATCCGGAGCGTATCAAGTGATCTGGCGTTGTGGAGTCATCTGGCTGCCAAGCGGCCGCCTGCTGGACCAGCTCAACGCTCAGCTTCACACGTGCAGCAATTGCCGCTTTCACCAGACTTCGATGCGTGACCGCCGTAGAGGACGACCCTGCAGCGGTCTAGACCAGCTTCATTAATGTTCATCACAGGACGCGCCGGGCGGTCGGTTCGACTGTCAGCCCTTCGCTCTAAGATCGCTCGCATGTTCGAGCCCGTCTCCGAGAGCGCAAAGCACGGCCTGCACAGCAGCCTCGAGTTCTTCGTGCTCCCAGAGGCGAACAACTTTCCACCCTGCGCCGGTCAAGGCAGCGTCTGCCGCGCGATCACGTTCGACGTTGCGGCGGAGCTTAGGCGCCCAGTACCACTCGTTCGTAGTGGGCTGCCGACCGTGTACAGGACAGACATGCCAGAAGCACCCGTCCACGAATACGGCGACTTTGCGGGCGGTGAAAACGATGTCTGGGCGGACCTTCACCGAGCCAAGCTCCAGGCGAAGGTCCTTGCGATAACGGTATCCACGTCGGTGCAGAGCGCGGCGAAGCGTCACCTCGGGCTTGGTGTCTGCTCGCCGGTTCGCCTGCATGTTGCGAGAACGGCCAGCATCGAGCGGAGCTGGATAGATGCCTCGCTCATGCGCCGTCCGTCGGGCTATCTCCGCCTTGGTCTCAGTCATGTCCACTCCGGCTGTATGAGGAAAGACGCCCTACGGAAAGATACACCTGACGATTGGCCCGGACGCCGCCGGCCACGACACCGAAAGGCATCGATGTGACGGAACTTCGGGTCATTGAGATCTGCGCCGGCGCAGGCGGTCAGGCCCTCGGCCTCGAGCGCGCTGGCTTTGAGCATGAGCTGGCGATAGAGCTTGATGACACTGCAGTTAAGACGCTCAAGAAGAATCGTCCGAAATGGGATATTCGGCAGGGCGATGTTGCCGACATAACGGTGTGGAACCCGGCAGATTATGCACCCACGCCGGAGAGGCGCGCAATCGACTTGTTGGCTGGCGGAGTTCCGTGTCCGCCGTTTTCGATTGCTGGGAAGCAGCTTGGAGCAAACGATGAACGAGATCTATTCGCCTGGGCGGTCGAGCAAGTCGGAGTTATGCAGCCTCGTGCGCTTTTGCTAGAAAATGTTCGAGGACTCAGCATGCCGCGATTCGCTGGATACCGTCAGCATGTTCTCGATCGACTTGACGAGTTCGGCTACTCTGCGGCTTGGAAGGAAATTCAAGCTTCTCGTTACGGCGTGCCACAGCTACGTCCGCGGTTCGTCCTCATAGCCATGCAGCATCATGTATTTCAGGGCTTTGAATGGCCTGAAGAGCAGGATAAAGCGCCATCAGTCGGTGAGACGCTACGCGACATGATGAAACGCAAGAAGGTATTCGGCGATGACGACGAGCTGCAGAAGTGGGTTGAACGCGCTAAAGGAGTTGCCCCGACAATCGTCGGTGGATCAAAAAAGCACGGTGGGGCGGACCTCGGTCCCACTCGTGCAAAGCTGGCTTGGAAGGAGATGGGTGTCGACGGCCATGGCCTGCACGATGATGACAAGCCCTATTCTCGAAACGATCGGTCGATAACCGCTTTGGGTCCCAAGCTTACTCCAGAGATGGTCGCTCGCCTCCAGGGTTGGAATGACGGTGAATTTAGCTGGGAGTTTGAGGGCCGCAAGACTGCAAAATACAGGCAAATCGGAAATGCATTTCCGCCACCTGTCGCAAAAGCTCTCGGATTGGCGATCGCCAATGCGCTAAAGCGCGAGGAGCTTCGTTCCTCTTCCGCCCTTGAGTGCTTGGCTATTAAATCCGCAGTAGATCCGATCTATCGAGCACTTCGCGACAGCGGCGGGTATATGACCGTGGCTGACATAGCTAATAAGTCAGAGGCCTTCTTGAATGAACGAGAAATAGTTCGCCGCATTGATATGCTCAGCCACGACTTCGAGATAGAAGAGAAAGAGTACGACGGCTTGATTTCGTATAGGCTGGGAGGATTCCGTGCCTTTACAGGTCAGCATGATCATTCGCGGCATGAGAGTTTCGAAAAGAACCGATCAAGAATCAGCTGAGTGAGTCGTCTGTGGGTACGGCGAGAAACGCCGGACCCGCAGACGCCCACAGATCTGTATCCGGAACCACAGCTACCTCCTTCATCCTGGCCTGCTCAGTTGCGGTTCATTGCGTTGGTCGGGTCCGGTAGCGCAGCCCTGCTCCTGGTTGGATGGAATCGCTGTCTCGCACCGATGCCCGGATTGCAGGGGCCTGATCAGTTCTTGTCGGCATCCCGCGCGAGCAGCGCGGTGGTGCGATGCCGTCGGCTAGCAGGGTGAATGGCGATGTGACAGGGCTAGCTTGAGCGCTGGCGTGATATGAGCGCACCCTTGTCGCTCCATAGCAATGCGCTGGAAGAAGGTTGTGCCCACGAAATGTCCCAGCTGTCCCGGCATGCACGAATTTCGTTGGCGCACCGCTTCATCTCGGTGTCCGTCGGAAGCGCGACGGTTCCGAACTTATTTGGTCGGGCCATCTGCAGGTCGACAAAGCTGAAGCGACTCTGATCGCCTAGGTGATCCTCCGCTGGATGCTTGCGACCCTGACTGCCGCTGCGATAGTTCGGATTCCCAATGTAGATACTTACTACTGCATTGCCGCACCACAAATCCGCACGAAACAGGGCATCCGCGAGAGGGTGGCTAAGGCAGGGCAAGCCGTGCTGGCGTAGCCAGCCTAGAGCGTATATTTCGCGAAGAAATGAATAGTAGAACGCACCGATGCGCCACTGCATGGCGTTTCGAGCAGAAACAAGGGCCTCGTCGCGAGATATATTTTTGGTTTTCACCAGGTGGTCGGCGGCCTTTGCTTGCATCATCTGGGCCGGTTCCCAGAGCCAGGGGCGCCGAGCCGGAGCTGCGCTCCACCCGTCCCGGAATTCTTGCCAACTGTAGATTCTACCCAAGTCTTCCAGGCAGAAGTGAAAGAGGTGAGAGAAAGCAAAGTTGGGCCGCCAGTCCCTGACGAGTTTGGCTGTGTTGTGGAAGTCCTCGCGAAGGTCGCCCAGGGGATGCTCGGTATCCAAGGACAGGATGTGCTGTGGCTCAACGTCGTAGATCCTGGCACTTTTGTGAGCAAGAACCTTGTCGGCAACGTACTCCCGTCCCGGGAGGCTCTTCCACCAGTCAAGTCGCCGTTTCGCTTTGCCTGTGGAACCGAAGTACCGTGCGACGTCGACCCCTGTGACTTGCATGCTCATTTCACCGCCCTGCCTTAAGGCATCTCATCTCGATGTGTACCGGTTCACGCTAGGCCATGGCACTGACACTTCAGATGAGATGCATTGCGACGCAGCGGGAGTGTCTGCTACAGGCGAGGGGGGCTCAGCGCTCTGCTAGGCAGTCAGTCGGGCCGGGTGAGGAAGCGGTACCAGGACGCGGTGACGATCGTCGACCGCGCGGCATCTGAGGTCCGTGGTCGGCGTCAAGTCATGCCGTAGTCGCCGGAAGGTCTGCCGAACGTTGCCGAACGGCCGCCAGGCATGCTATGAATGTAGCTGCGGCACAACGCGGTTGTTGCGCTCAGGCGCATCGGATTAGAAATGAGGAGTGTGACGGTGGCGAGTCAATCTATGTCATCGGGGCGACGAGTTGCGGCGTTCATTGCCGGTGTCGGGGAGGGGAACCGCTTCACGAAGATGGAGTTGTTCAATGCTGTCCCTGGTGTCGCGCAGGCGGACCGGAGGATGCGTGATCTGCGCGAGATGGGCTGGCAGATCGACAACTACAAGGTCAATCCCAACCTCTCTCCGGACCAATACCTGCTTAGAAAGATCGGCGTCCGTATCGATCTCGGCGAGAAGCCTCCAGTAACGGTGCGCCGCACCGTTACTGGCCCGAAGCGTCGACGGATCCTGGAACGAGATGGCAGGGCGTGTCAGATCTGCGGTATCGCAGCGGGTGAAGCATTCCCTGATGAGCCTGCGAGAACTGCAACGTTGACGATCGGGCACTTGATTCCCAGGGAGCGAGGCGGTTCGGACAACGATGGCAACCTCCGGGCCGAATGCCAGCGGTGCAACGATGAGGCGCGGGACGTTACGACCAATCCCCCGGATCCGGACGAGGTTTTCACTGCGGCTCGGAATGTCAAGGGTGGTCTGAAGACGAAAACCGAACTCTACCGCTGGATGCTGGCCGGAAGGCGGGAGATCGGAAATGTTGAGCGTGTATTTCTCGACTGGTCGCGGCTTCCGATTGAGCAAAGGCAGGTCGTTATGAACAAGCTCGGGTTGGAAGTATTGCGGCGCCCGACGCCATAATCGACTGGTCAGTCGGCAGAGAGATCTCTGATGCCGCGTTGGGTCTACCGCTCGATGCGGCATCAGTATCTGCAGATCTGTAAAATGCTACATTCGTATCCCAAAAGATTTGACTCCACACCGCAATAGCGTACACACGTCGGCCATTGCATTTCTGTGAAGTTTCACGCTTTCGGGGAAGGGTCTCGTAGTCCCGGCCTGCCAGCAACGTCGGGGGCCTTCGCAAAGAGCGGCTGATGGTGTTCACCCGACGGTGTGTGCAGAACTGCGGTACGCAGTCGCACCGTCACCGGGAGGTGGTTCACCTCCAGCGTGGCCCGCGCGACCTCGTGCACGGCAGCTCCCGGAACCACCTCCAGCCGCGCCCGCGCAACCACCGTAGCCAGGATGGTGACCGCTTCGTACCACGCGAACGGTTCGCCGATGCAGTTTCGGTTGCCGAGGCCGAAGGGCTGGTAGACCCCGGATCGGGTCACGGTCTTGCGGTATTCCGGCGTCCACCGGTCCGGGTCGAATCGTGCCGGATCATCGAAGTACTTCGGGTTGTTGTGCAGCGTGTACGGCGAGTAGAAGAGCGTGGTGCCCGCGGGGAGCGTGACTCCGCCGAGGTCGAGTTTCTCGATCGTCTCGCGTGTGCCGAGCCAGGTGGGAGCGTATCGGCGCAGCGTCTCGGCCATCACTCGCTCGGTGTACTGGAGACGCTGGATGTTGTCAGCGGTTACCGGGCCGCCGCGCAGCACCTCGGCGACTTCCTCTTCGACCCGCTCTCGCACGTCCGCGCGCCGCGCCAACTCGTAGAAGGCGAAAGCCATGGTGTTGGCGGTGGTTGCGAAACCCGCGGCGTAGAGCGTCATCACCTCGTCGTGGAGCTCGCGATCGGTGAGGGCGGTGCCGTCGTCGAAGCGGGCGGTGAGCAGCATCGACACCAAGTCGCCGTAATCGGTTTCGCTCGCGCGGTATTCGGCGATGATGTGGTCGATCGCATCGGAGAGCCTGCGCACTGCGGCGTCGAAAGTGCGGTTGCGCAGTGGGATGCGCGCCAGCCACGGCATCATGGTGCGTTTCGGTAGCTCGTCGACGATCACCGGAAATGAACGCAGCGACTCCGCGACCACCGCTTCGCCGAGTTCGCTGGCGAACAAAGCCTTCGCGACGATCCGCATGGCCAGCACCCGCAACCGGTCATCGAGCTCCAATCGCGCGCCGTCACTCCAGCTGTCGACCATGGCATCGGCTTCCTGCTGCATGATCCGCACATAGCCGGCGATCTTCTCGTGGTGAAAGGCCGGTGCCATCAGGCGGCGATGCCGCAGGTGCTTCGGCTCGGCCGACACGGACACACCATCGCCCAGCAGCGCCCGCATGGCCTCGAAGAATGCCCCCTTCTCGACGCTGTGCGCCTCCTTGCCGCGCAGCAACGAAACGATCAGCTCCGGCGCGGTCACCAGATAGGCGTCTCTGCTGCCCAATCGGATTCGCGCCAACGGCTCCGGCGTCCGGTGCAGCTCGGCGAAGAACTCCAATGGCCTGCTTCGGAGCGCCAGGCCGTGACCGACAATCGGCCATGCTCGCTGGACAGGGCGGCCGACAGCCGTATGCGTACTCATGGAGGCCCCTCGGGAGAGTTCCTGTGCCAATCTTCGCTTACCTGTTCGTGTTTGTCGCGGGTGTCGACAGTGCGTCGCAGGACGTCGAGCGGAGGACGTTGGGATAGTCTCCTGTGGGAGGTTTGGGGATGAGTTTCAGGCTGGCGGCATACGCCGTCTGCATCGAGGACGCACGGGTGCTGCTCGTCCGTTACGTACCACCGAGGGGCGAGACCAACTGGACTCTTCCGGGCGGTGGGGTCGAGCACGCGGAGGACCCGTTCGACGCGGTGACCCGAGAACTCGCTGAAGAAACCGGCTGCCACGGGGTGGTCGAACGTCTACTCGGCGTGGACTCGAGGGTGATTCCCGCGGCAGCCGCGCATGCCGGAGCCGAGCACCAGAATGTCGGCATTTTCTACCGGGTCCGTGTCACCGGCGGGCGACTGCGGCATGAGCCCAATGGTGCGACCGCCGAGCCGATCTGGACCCCGATTCCCGATGTCGCCCGGCTGCGCAGGTCATCACTGGTCGACATCGGTCTGGCGCTGGCTCGGACCGTTCCGGCAACCGGCCATGTCGCTCCCGTCCCGGTCGGCGGCTTGATCCAGCATTGAGGCGCCCCGCCCTCTTCCCGGCGACCTCTCAGCGCCGAACTTCAGCTATCTCGACAGCCCGGCCTTCCCGCCGAGACAGATCGCAGGCTTCGGCGACGTAGAACGCCTCCAATGCGTCGGCCGGAGGGCAGGGATTCTCGAGTTGACCGGTCGCGACTTCGATGAACGCCGCCAATTCGTCGGCATAGGCCGGACGGAACCGCTCCATGAAACCCCCATAGGGGGGATAGGGGGAGGGGCTGTGGTCGGGTTCGACGGAAGTCAGCGGCGCGCGGTCGTCCAGTCCGACGATGGCGTTCCCCTCGGAGCCCAACGCCTCGAGCCGGACGTCGTATCCCACCCCGTTGTAGCGGGTCAGCGACACGGTCGCGAGGGTTCCGTCGTCCAAGCGCAACAACACGGCGGCGGTGTCCACGTCGCCCGCTTCGGCGAAGAACGACGCACCCCGGTTCGCTCCGAGGGCGAACACCTCGGTGATCTCGCTCCCGGTCACCCAGCGGATGATGTCGAAATCGTGCACTCCGCAGTCGCGGAAGATGCCGCCGGAGCGGGAAATGTATTCGGCGGGTGGTGGGGCCGGGTCGAGGGTGGTGGCGCGCAAGGTGTGCAGCCAGCCGAGGCTGCCGGAACGGATGGCTTCGCGGGCGGCGCGGTAGCCGGCGTCGAAGCGGCGTTGGAAGCCGATCTGGACGGGGACGGAGGAGTCGTGGAGGTGGTCGATGACGGCGAGGGTGCCGGTGATGTCGGCGGCCACGGGCTTCTCGCAGAAGACGGGGATGCCCGCGTCGACGGCGCGGATGATGAGTTCGGGGTGGGAGTCGGTGGCGGTGGCGATGATCAGGCCGTCGAGGTCGGCGGCGTAGAGGGCGTCGAGATCGGGGGCGAATTCGATGCCGAGGTGGGTGGCGGTGGCGCGGGCGCGGTCGGGGACGGCGTCGGCGACCAGGACGGTGGCGACGGTGGGGAGTTTCCTCAGGGTCTCGGCGTGCGAGGTCCCGATGCGGCCGGTTCCGGCGAGGCCCAGCGTGACGGCTCGGTGGGAGGACATCGGCTCTCCTTCAGGTGGAATCGCGACGGGCGTCAGGGACGTGGGGCGGCTGTGGTGGAGCGGACGACGAGCGAAGGTTCCACCCGGCGACGGACCGGGGCGGTGCGGCCGTCGCGGAGTCGTTCGGCCAGGGCCTCGATCGCGAGGCGGCCCATCTGGGTGCGGGGCTGGTCGATGGTGGTCAGCGCGACGTGGCGCAGGGCGGCCAGCGAAGTGTTGTCGTAGCCGACCACCGAGACGTCCTCCGGCACCCGCAATCCCGCTTCTTCCAGCGCGGACATCGCCCCGACGGCGTTGAAGTCGTTGCCGCACACCAGCGCGGTGGGAAAGTTGTCGCGGGAGAACAGGTTCAGTAGTCGCCGCGCCGCGGCCATGCCCGCGGAGTCGGTGTGCTCGCTCGCTACGACCATCGGTTCCAGCCCGTGGCGCTGCATGGCGGCACGGTAGCCCTTGCGGCGCGGCGCCGCGGTGAAAGCGCCGCCGCCGTCGAGGTGGACGATGCGCCGGTGCCCGAGCGAGATCAGGTGATCGACGGCGAGGGCGGCGCCCGCCTCGCCGTCGTCGTTGACCGTATCTATCCCGGCGACGGTGGAGGTGCGCGACACCAGCACCAGCGGTGCCTGCTGCGACGCTTCGCGAATGGCGGCGGCGGGCAGGATCGGGGACAGCAGGACGACGCCCCCGGGCCGGAAGGACAGCAGGCTCGCCAAGGCGGTGCGTTCGCGCCCTGCGCTGCGCCTGCCGGTGTTGAGGATCAGTTCGAGGCCGGACTCCTGCGCGGCGGCGTCCATGCCCTCGACGACGTCGGCGAAGAAGGCGTTGCGCAGGTCGGAGACCAGGACGCCGACGATGTCGGAGGTCCGGCTGGCCAGCGAGCGGGCCATGAGGTGCGGTTGATAGCCGAGGTCCTTGGCCGCGTCCAGCACGGCGCGGCGGCGGTGCTCGCTGACCTTCGGGGAGTTGCGCATGACCAGCGAGACGAGGGCGCGCGAGACGCCCGCGCGAGCGGCGACGTCTTCCATGGTCGGTCGTGCCATGTCGCCTCCGTCCTGCGTCCGCCCCCTCCACCGGGACGGACGATACGCGGTGCCCGGAAGCGCGGCAATAGAGCGCTCTAATCGAACTCGACACCCACGAAGGCGACCGCGAATCGCCCGGAAAATGCGTAATAATCGCTGGTAGAACCACTTTGACCGGTGCGAGGGAAGCTCTTGACACACTATGACCTGCGTTACATAGTTGGAGCGCTCCAATAGAACGGAGCCAACTCGATATCGAAGGTCGGAGAAGTGCCGATGACCGAATCCCTGCACCCGCTGCGCCTCGCGGCCGCGCCGATCTCCTGGGGGGTCTGCGAGGTCCCCGGCTGGGGTCACGTGCTCGACGCGCGCACGGTTCTGTCGGAGATGGCCGCGCTCGGCCTGTTCGCCACCGAACTCGGGCCACCCGGCTATCTGCCGTGCGATCCGGCTGAACTGCGACGGCTCCTCGAGGAATTCGGTATCACCGCCGTGGGCGGCTTCCTCGCCGTCGTGCTGCACCGCGACCGGCCCGACGCGCTCGCGCGCGCGGAGCACACCGCCGCGCTGCTGGCCGCCACGGGCGCGGAAGTCCTCGTGCTGGCCGCCGCCACCGGACTCGGTGGATACGACGAGCGTCCGCAACTCGACGACTCGCAATGGCGCGCCTTGATCGGCACCGCTTCCGCGATCCGCGACGCCGCCGCCGGGTACGGCCTGCGCACGGTGCTGCATCCGCATGTGGGCACCCATGTGGAGAGCGAGGCCGAGGTGGAGCGGTTCCTCGCGGACGCCGATCTCGACATCTGCCTGGACACCGGACATCTGCTCGTCGGCGGCGCCGACCCGGTGCGGCTCGCGCGGCGGCACGCCGAACGGATCGGGCACATCCATCTCAAGGACGTCCGCGGCTCGCTGGCCGACCAGGTGCGCGGCGGGAAGCTCGAGTACAGCGAGGCGGTGCGCCGCGGACTGTACGTGCCGCTGGGCGAGGGTGACGTCGACATCGCGGCACTCGTGCACACCGTGCGGAGCGCGGGATATCGGGGCTGGTACGTCCTGGAGCAGGACGCCGCGCTGCGGACATCCGACTCGGCGGGCAAGCCGAGCGGCGATACCGGGCGCAGCCTGCGGTACCTCACCGACATCGCGCTCACGGCGGCCGGAATCCAGTGTCGGCGATGACGATGTCACCGCGACCGCGGCGCGGCGCGACCGCGCGATATCTGACCCGCCTGCTGCCGTGGATCGCGACGGCCGCCGTCCTGGCCGCGTGCAGCGGTCCCGGCGCCGACGCGCCCGCCCCTTCACAGACGCCGATCGCCGTCGGAACGGTGAAGTCGGTAGCGGTGGTGACGCACGGCAGTCCGGGCGACGCGTTCTGGAATGTCGTCAAGAACGGCGCGGAGGCCGCGGGGAAGGACCTCGGTGTCCGGGTGGACTACAACTCCTCCGGTGATCCCGGCCAGCAGGCGAAACTGATCGACAACGCGGTGGCGCAAGGGGTCGACGGCCTGGTGGTCTCCATGGCGAATCCCGAGGCGCTGCGACCGTCCGTCGAAAAGGCCGTTGCCGCGGGAATTCCCGTGGTGACGATCAACTCCGGCGAGTCCGAGAGCGCGAAATTCGGCGCGTTCGTTCATGTGGGTCAAAGCGAATCGCTGGCCGGGCGGGCCGCGGGCGAACGGCTCGCCGAGGCCAGGCGCACGAAGATGCTGTGCGTGATCCACGAGGCGGGCAATATCGGCGCGAACGAGCGCTGCGCGGGCGCGACGAAGGCGTTCGGCGACGCGACCACGCTCCAAGTGGACATCAACAATCCGACCGACGCGCAATCGAGGATCAAAGGCGCGCTGGAGGCCGACCGGTCCATCGACGCGGTGCTGACGCTGAACTCCCAGGTCGCCGCGCGGGCCGTGGACGCCGTCCGGGAGGCCGGGTCGCCCGCCACCGTCGCGACGTTCGACCTCAATTCCGATGTGGTGGAGGCGATTCGGGCCGGAAAGCTGCTGTTCGCGGTCGATCAGCAACAGTACGAGCAGGGATACCTGCCGATCGTGCTGCTGCGGCTGTACCGGGCGAACCTGAACACCGTCGGAGGCGGTGCGCCGGTGCAGACCGGCCCCGGCTTCGTCGACAAGAGCAACGTGGACGCCGTCGCCGCGCTCGTCGCGCAGGGCACGCGCTGAGGCCGGGAGTGGATGAGATGACCGTTGCCACAAAGCCATCCGATCCGACGCGGGACCGACCGGGCCTCTCGCCGCTGCAACGCCTGGCCGTGCGGCCGGAGATCGGCGCGGCGCTCGGCGCGCTCCTGGTGTTCGTGTTCTTCTCCCTGGTCACCGACCGGTTCCTGAGCCCGCTCGGCGTCGCGACCTGGCTGGACGACGCGTCCACGCTGGGCATCATGGCGGTGGCCGTGGCGCTGCTGATGATCGGCGGCGAGTTCGACCTGTCGGCGGGCGTGATGACCGCCTCCACGGCACTGGTCACCGCGCTGCTCGCGGTGCACGCCGGGTGGAACGTGTGGTTCGCGCTGCTGGCCTCGCTGGTATTCGCCCTGGTCGTCGGCGCGTTCAACGGCTGGGTGGTGATGCGCACCGGCCTGCCCAGCTTCATCGTGACGCTGGGGACCTTCCTGGCCCTGCAAGGTCTGAACCTCGGCGTGACGCGGCTGGTCACCGATACGGTGCAGGTCTCGGGGGTGCGCGGCGCGGATGGCTACCAGTCGGCGGGCTGGGTGTTCGCCTCGACGCTCGACATCGGCGAAGCGCACATCCAGGCGTCGGTGGTCTGGTGGATCGTGCTGACCGCGCTCGCCGCGGTCATCCTGGTCCGCACCAGGTTCGGCAACTGGATCTTCGCCGTCGGCGGCGCGCTGCCGAGCGCCCGCGCGGTCGGCGTCCCCGCCGACCGCACCAAGATCCTGCTGTTCATGGGCACCGCGTTCGCGGCCTGGGTGGTGGGCTCGTGCAACATCCTGCGGTTCGCCAGCGTGCAGGCAAACCAGGGCGTGGGGCTCGAACTGCACTACATCATCGCCGCCGTGGTGGGCGGGTGCCTGCTCACCGGGGGCTTCGGCTCGGCGATCGGCGCCGCGATCGGCGCGCTGATCTTCGGCATGGCGCGCCAGGGCATCGTGTTCGCCCGCTGGGACAGCGACTGGTTCATGCTGTTCCTCGGCGTGCTGCTGCTGGCGGCGGTCCTGGTCAACAACAGATTCCAGAAACGAGCCGAAAGGGTACGCCGATGACTCCCCTCATCGAGGCCGTGGCGCTCGGCAAGAGTTACGGTGGCGTCGTCGCCCTGCGTGAGGTGTCCACGGTGGTGAACGCGGGCGAGGTGACCTGCGTGCTCGGCGACAACGGCGCGGGCAAGTCGACGCTGATCAAGATCCTCGCGGGGGTGCACCGGCACGATCGCGGCGAACTGCGCGTCGAGGGCGAACCTGTCCGGTTCGCCTCCCCGCGCGAGGCGTTGGATCGCGGGATCGCCACGGTCTACCAGGATCTCGCGGTGGTGCCGCTGATGAGCGTGTGGCGCAACTTCGTGCTCGGCTCGGAGCCGACTTTCGGATACGGCCCGTTCCGGCTGCTGGACCGCAAGAAAGGCTGCGAGATCGCGCGAACCGCGCTGGCCGACATGGGCATCGAGATCCGCGATCTGGAACAGCCGGTCGGCACGTTGTCCGGCGGGCAGCGGCAGTGCGTCGCGATCGCGCGGGCGGTGCATTACGGCGCGAAGGTGTTGATCCTCGACGAGCCGACCGCCGCGCTGGGCGTCAAACAGGCCGGGGTAGTGCTGAGGTACGTCGTGCAGGCGCGCGAACGCGGGCTCGGCGTCGTGCTGATCACGCACAACCCGCACCACGCCTATCCGGTCGGCGACCGATTCCTGCTGCTGAAGCGGGGCGCGATGCTCGGTTCCTACGAGAAGTCGGAGATCGATCTGCCCGAGCTGACCCGTCAGATGGCGGGCGGGGCGGAACTGGAGGCGTTGCAGCACGAACTGCGGCGCGTGGTGACGCCGTGAAGACTCCGGGAAGCGAGCTGGAGGCGTTGACCATCGGCCGCGTCGGGGTGGACCTGTATCCCGAACAGAGCGGGGTCGCCCTGGCTCAGGTGCGTAGTTTCGCCAAGTTCCTGGGCGGCACCGCGACCAACGTCGCCGTGGCCGCCGCCCGGCTCGGTCGTCGCTCGGCGGTGCTGACCAAGGTGGGTCCCGACGGCTTCGGCGATTTCGTGCGCACGGCGCTGGAAGACTTCGGTGTGTCGTCCCGTTACGTCACGACCGCGCCGGAGCTGCGGACGCCCGTCGTCTTCTGCGAGCTCGCCCCGCCGTCCGATCCGCCGCTGCTGTTCTATCGGGCGCCGATCGCGCCGGATCTCACCCTCACCACGGACGAAGTGCCGTGGGACCTGGTGGATTCCGTGCCACTGTTGTGGGTCACCGGCACCGGCGTCAGCGCCGAACCGGGCCGCGGCACGCAGCGCGAGATCCTGCTGCGGCGCGCCCGCCGCGGGCACACGGTGCTCGACTTGGACTACCGGCCGATGTTCTGGCCCGACGTGGAAACCGCGCGGACCGAGATCGGATGGATGGTCGATCACGTGAACGTGGTGGTCGGCAACCGTACCGAGGCCGAGGTGGCGGTGGGCACCGCCGACCCCGACACGGCGGCCGATCGGCTGCTCGCCCGTGGAGTGCGGCTCGCGGTGATCAAGCAGGGTGGCGACGGCGTGCTGGTGGCCACCGCCGAGGAACGCTGGACGGTGCCGCCGTGCCGCGTGGAGGTGGTGTGCGGGCTCGGCGCGGGCGACGGATTCGGCGGCGCACTGATCCACGGCCTGCTCGCGGACTGGGACCCACGCCGCATCGCGACCTACGCCAACGCCGCGGGCGCGCTGGTGGCCTCGCGTCTCGCCTGCGCCGACGCGATGCCGACGGCCGCGGAGATCGAGGAGCTGCTGTGCGGCTGAATGGCCGAGCGCGGAATGAAGGAGCTGCCATGCACGTGACCGACGAACGCTGGCGCGAATTGCTGCACGTGCGCGCCACCGACCCCGCCGCGATCGAACGGGCCTACGCGAAACGGGTGCGCCGCGCCGACCTGCTGGCGGGCAAGCAGACCTTGTTCCTGGTCGCCGCGGACCATCCCGCCCGCGGCGCGCTCGGCGTCGGCGCGGACCGCACGGCCATGGCGGATCGGCGCACGCTGCTGGAACGGCTGCTGATCGCGTTGGCCAACCCGGACGTCGACGGCGTGCTCGGCTCGCCGGACGTGGTCGAGGAACTGCTGCTGCTGGACGCGCTGGACGGCAAGGTCGTGATCGGATCGATGAACCGCGGCGGGCTGGCCGGCGCGGAATGGGAGATCGATGACCGATTCACCGGATACGACGCCGAAGCGCTGGCGCGGTTCCGGCTCGACGGCGGCAAGATGCTGCTGCGCCTGGTCGATTCCGACGCGGGCACCGTGCCGACGCTGCAAGCCTGCGCGCAGGCGGTCTCGGAACTGGCGGCGCACGAGCTGATGGCGATGGTCGAACCCTTGTCGTATCACCGGGACGACAGCGGTGCGCTGGTGATGAGCAAGGACGCGCTGTCGCTGTCGCGGGCGATCACGGTGGCCTCCGGCCTGGGCGTCACCTCGGCCTACACCTGGCTGAAGATTCCCGCGCCGCCGGATATCTCGGTACTGGACGCGACCACCTTGCCGGTGCTCGTGCTGGGCGGCGCGCCTTCCGGTGACTCGGCGGTGGATCGCGCGCTGTGGGGCGGGGCGCTCGGCCACGACGTGGTGCGCGGTCTCGTCGTCGGACGCACTCTGCTGTACCCGCCGGACGGTGACGTCGCCCGTGCGGTGGACACCGCCGCTCGCCTGCTGCGGGAAACCCGGCACGACCGGATCGCCGATGTCCACCGACTGCGTACCGAGGAGGCGCGATGACACTGCATCGGCCGGACGGGACGCTTCGCCGTGACGGCCATCCGATTCACCTCATGCCCGAGGACGCCGGATGGACCTATGCCGGGCTGCGGGTGCTGCGGATCGGCGCGGGTGCCTCGGACGTCGTGCGGACGGGCGAGTGTGAGGCTTTCGTCCTCCCGCTGGCCGGAGCGTGCACGGTGCGCGTCGACGGCGCGAGCTTCACCCTGGCCGGTCGCGAATCGGTCTTCACCCGCGTGACGGACTTCGCGTATGTCCCGCGCGACGCCGAGGTGGAATTGGTGGCCGAGGGCGGCGACCTGGAGGTGGCGTTGCCGATGGCCCGCTGCGGGAGCCGGCTCGAGCCGAGATACGGCCCCGCCGAACAGGTTCCGGTCGAAGTTCGCGGCGCGGGCAGCGCTACGCGCCAGGTCACGAACTTCGGGATACCCGGTGTGTGGGAGCACGCGGACAAGCTCAATGCCTGCGAGCTGATCACCCCGGACGGCAACTGGTCGTCCTACCCGCCGCACAAGCACGACCAGGCGAGCGAATGCGAAGTCGTCAACGAGGAGATCTACTACTTCCGCATCGCCGGACGCGACGGGATCACGCCCTCGCGCGAGGGATTCGGCATGCACCGCACTTACACGGCCGATGGCACGATCGACGAGAACGTGGCGGTCCGTGATGGTGACGTCTTCCTGATCCCGCACGGCTATCACGGGCCGTGCGTCGCGGCCCCCGGCTATCCCATGTATTACCTCAATGTGCTGGCCGGTCCGGCCCCCGAGCGATCGATGGCGTTCTGCGACGACCCCGCCCACAGCTGGGTGCGGGGGCGCTGGGACGCCGAGCCGCTCGATCCCCGCTGCCCGGTCACCTCCCATGAAGGACGGATCGGATGAGATCGACCACGGCGCAGGCGCTGGTGGCCTGGCTGATCGCCCAGCGCTCCGAGACGCTCGACGGCCGCGAGGTGCCGTTGTTCCCCGCCGTCTTCGCGATCTTCGGCCACGGCAACGTGCTCGGCCTCGGCACCGCGCTGCACGAGCGGCGCGACGAATTGCCGGTCTGGCGCGGGCACACCGAAGAGGGGATGGCGCTGGCCGCGGTCGGTTATGCCAAGGCTGCCCACCGGCGTCAGGTCGGTGTCGCCACGTCATCGATCGGTCCCGGCGCGCTGAACATGGTCACTGCGGCGGGCGTTGCGCACGCCGACCGTCTTCCGCTGCTGCTGCTTCCGGGCGACACCTTCACCGGACGTGCGCCCGACCCGGTCCTGCAGCAGGTCGAGCACTTCGGCGACCCGACCGTCACGGTGAACGACGCGTTCCGGGCGGTGAGCCGGTATTTCGACCGCATCACCCGTCCGGAACAGCTGATCGCCACCCTGCCCCAGGCGGTCGGGGTGCTGACGGATCCGGCCGATGCCGGTCCGGTCGTGCTGGCGCTCCCGCAGGACGTCCAGGCCGAGAGCTACGACTTCCCCGACGCGCTTTTCCAGCCGGTGGTGCACCGTCTGCCGCGGCCGCGCCCCGATCGGCGGGCGCTCGCCGACGCCGTCGCCGCACTCCGCGCCGCGCGACGCCCGCTGCTGATCCTCGGCGGCGGTGTCCGCTATTCGGGCGCGGGGCGCACCGTGCTGGAACTCGCCGAGCGGTACGGCCTTCCGGTCGTGGAGACCACCGCGGGCCGCACCCTCGTGCCGCACGACCATCCGCTGTACGCGGGACCGCTGGGCATCACCGGTTCGGCGTCGGCGAACGCGATGGCGGCCGAAGCCGATCTCGTCCTCGCGGTCGGGACCCGGTTGCAGGACTTCACCACCGCGTCCTGGACGGTCTTCGCGCCGGACGTCCGGCTGGTCACGATCAACGTGGCCCGGTTCGACGCGGTCAAGCACGGCGCCCTCGCGGTGGTCGGTGACGCCGACGCCACCGTGTCCGAGCTTGCCGGGCAGCTGGGGCAGTGGCGCATCGATCCGGAGTGGACGGCGCGAGCGGCCGAACTGCGCGGCACCTGGGACACGCACATCGATGAACTGCGCGCACCGACCCCGGGCACGCCGAGCTATGCCCAAGTGGTCGGCGCGGTGAACGACCTGAGCGGGCCGAGCGACTACGTGATGACGGCTTCCGGCGGCCTGCCCGGGGAACTCGTCGGCGGTTGGCGGGCGACCGGCGGCACACCGACCATGGACGTGGAGTACGGCTTCTCCTGCATGGGCTACGAGCTCGCGGGCGCGTGGGGTGCGGCCATGGCGCACACCGACGGTGTGGTGACCACACTGCTCGGGGACGGCTCATATCTGATGCTGAACTCGGAATTGTTCTCGGCGGCGTTCGCCGGCCATCCCTTCGTCGCGGTGGTCTGCGACAACGACGGATACGCCGTGATCGCCCGGCTGCAGGAGGGGCAAGGCGGCGAGCCGTTCAACAACTTCTACGCCGATTGCCGTACCGGGCACGAACGTCCACCACGGGTCGATTTCGCCGCCCATGCCGCCGCCTTGGGGTGCTCGGTGTTCACGGCCTCCGACCTGGAGGCGTTTCGTGACGCCTACGCGCGCGCCCGGGCGGCGGCGAAGGCCGAGCGCCGCCCGGCCGTTCTGGTCGTGCGGACGCAGCCGGCGGCGTGGACGGAGGCGGGCGCGTGGTGGGAGGTCGGTGTACCGGATCATCTGACGGGCCGCGCCGCCTACGACCAGACGAAACCGCGTCAGGTGCGCTATCTCCGCCCGTGAACAGAACTTAACGAACGCTGCGCACGGCGACCCCCGGACGTACGCTGAAGTGGTCGGATTCTGCGTGCGGTACACTGAAACCAGTTGGGGCACAAGGAAAGTGGTAGCAAATAAGTATCGCTGCCGAGCCGCGTCGAAGAAGGAGTCCATGATGCCGGGCGCGGTGGGCCCCTGCGAGCGCAGCGTGCTCATCAGGGGAGGGCGGCGAGCGTTATTTCGGGCGGCGTGCGGGTATCCGCCCGATGGGCCCCGACGTCGCACGGATCGGGACCGTACCGATTGTGGGAGGTGACAGACCCAGCCCGCCCTGAGCGAGCGTCGCGAGTGAACCGAGCGTGCACTCGCGCACGACGGAGCCGAGCCTCGTCGTGAGCGTTAGCTCACAGTTGGTGGTGCGGAACGTGAGGAATTCGTCGGATCATGGCATCGTTGATCTACGAGACCAGGGCATCTCATAACACCTACCTGGCTCGTCTACAGAAAGTATGAAATGGCTCAAGGCATTGTGAAGTGGTTCAACAGCGAGAAGGGCTTCGGCTTTATCGCACAGGACGGCGGGGGGCCCGACGTCTTCGTGCATTACTCGGCTGTGAGCGGCTCGGGTTTCCGGTCCCTCGATGAGGGGCAGCGCGTGGAGTTCGAGATCGGCCAGGGACAGAAGGGTCCGCAGGCCCAGGACGTCCGCGTTCTCTGATCGCGACTTAGCTTCCGAAAGGCCCCGCACCGGGATGGTGCGGGGCCTTTCTCCTATTCGGGGCATCGATGAGCAGAGCGGGTGAGGTCGCACGGGGAGTGCGCCACCGGGGCGCCGCGGGGGCGTCTGGTTGTATATTGCAAGCAGTACATGTCGAGGGGACAGGAGTGCCGGATGCGCGAGGACGGTCGTTCCGGGTGCCCGATCAACGCGACGATCGAGGTGATCGGCGATCGGTGGACGCTGCTCGTGCTGCGCGACGTGATGTTCGGCGACCGGCGCCACTTCCGCGAGCTGCTGGCCGGCTCGGAGGAGGGCATCGCCTCCAACATCCTGTCCGATCGGCTCAAGCGCCTGGTGGCGGCGGGGCTGCTCAGCCGGGAGGACACCAGACCCGGGCAGAAGGCGGAATACCGGCTCACCGAACCCGCGATCCAATTGGTGCCGGTCATGGCGCAGCTCGGCGCGTGGGGTCTGCGGCACCGCCCGACCACCAAGCGTCTGCGCGTGCGGGCCGAATTGCTCGAGGCGGGCGGTCCGCGACTGTGGGCGGAGTTCATGGACGAACTACGCGAGAGCCACCTCGGCATCCCGCGCCCGAACCCGGACCGCCCGTCCGCCACCCAACAGCTCGCCCAGGCCTACGCCGACGTGGTCGCCGAGTCCGACGACGCGGACGAGCGAACGGCCGCGGCGGTTCCCGGGTCGTAGGGATCAGCCCGCCAGCGCCTCGGAGCGGAAGAACTCCGCGGTGATCGCACGGGCACGCGTGAGATCGCGGTGGCCGGACTTCCGGAACGACTCGGCGGCGCAGGCGAATTCGGCGGTGATGAACGTGGTGATCGGCGCGGGCACCGACCCGCTGCCCATCTCGCGGGTCCGTGACTTCAGGTCGGTCAGCTCGCGCACCGCGTCCGGCAACCCGTCGGGCAGATCGCACTGCCGCAGCAGCGTCGGCAGATGCATCGGCGCCACCGCCGCCGCGGGATGCTCGCGCAGCCACCGCAGCGCCATCGCCGGACGCAACGCGTAGAACACCTTCTTCAGCGACCCGCTGCGCTCGAACAAGCCCCACTGCTTGGCGCCCAGGTGCAGATAGTGCCGAGCGACCTTGTCGCGGTCGGCGACCTCGTCGGCCACCGTGCGCAGCCGCTCCCGGAATGCCGGGTCGCCGCGGTAGACGATCGGCGACATCAGCCATTCGATGAGCACGGCGTTGCCCTGCACCAGCAGCCGCAGCGCCTTGGCCAGGTCCCAGCCGTTCACGTCGAGCAAGCCCGCGAGCGGCGTCTCCACCACGTCCCGGGTGCGCCACGGGGACAGGTAGGTCTCCAGCGCCGCGACGTACACGAACCGGCAGTCGTAGTCCGAATCGGGAGACGGGAACCCCCACGCACGGCTGCCGCTTTCGATCGCGAGCCGGATCGACACCCGGTGCTCCCGCTCGACCCGGTCCAGCTCACGATCGATCGACCCGACCACCGCCGGGTCCATCGAAGCCGGTATCGCGCGCAGAGACATGAACGCGATGGTAGGTGCCGAAAAGGGGTGCCGCGAACGCTTTTCGGCGTCACTCACCGACGATGGCCGACTGTTCCGCACGCGGCTGCGAGCACGGCGACGACGGCCAGCGCGCCGCCGAGCCACAGGGCGGCGGCGAGACCCACCCTGTCCACGGCCAGCCCGCCGGTCAGGGACCCGAGTGCGATGGCGGCATTGAAAACCCCGGCGAACAGGGCGGACGCGCCTTCCTTCGCCCCGGGCGACGCGGCGAAGACCCAGTTCTGCGTGCTCACCGAGACGCCGCCGTAGGACAGGCCCCATACGACCATCAGCACGATGGCCTGCGGCAGCGCGACGCCGAGCACGGGCAAGGCGATCGCGGCGGCGGCGAGGATCGAGCCGATCGCGATCAGGGTCGTGCGCGGTGTCCGTGCCGCCGCCGCGCCCGCGCCGAAATTGCCCGCGACACCGGCGATCCCGTACACCAGCAGCAGAGTGCCGATCGTCCCCGCGCCGACGCCGGTCACCTCCTCGAGCACCGGCCGCACATAGGTGTAGGCGGCGAAGTGGCCGGTGACCAGGAACGCGACCACGAGCAGGGCGACGCGCAAGCCCGGCTGCCGCGTCAGCCGCAGCACGTCGCCCAGCGCCGCGGCCTCCGTCGCGGGCAGGCGCGGCAGCGCGGCCGCCATCGCCGTGAGGACCAGCAGCGCCAGGCCCGTGGCGGCGGCGAACACGATCCGCCACCCGGCGAGCGCGCCCAGTACGGTTCCCGCGGGGATGCCGAGCACCGAGGCGACCGCGACGCCGGAGAAGACCAGCGACGTCGCGGCGGTCACCGACCGTGCGGGCACCAGCCGCGCCGCCAGGCTCGCGGCGAGCGCCCACACACCGCCCATGCCCACGCCGACCAGCACCCGCGCCCCCATGAGCACCCCGAAGGTGGGCGCCCATGCGGTGCCGAGGTTGCCCAGTGCGAGCACCGCCATCAACCCGCACAGCACCACCCTGCGCTCGATCCGGCCCAGCGCCGCGGTGAGCAAGGGCGCCGACACCGCGGCCACCAGGCCCGTCACCGTCAACGCGAGACCGGCGCTGCCTTCGCTCACCCGCAGCGCCGCGCCTATCGGAGTGAGCAGGCCGACCGGCAGCATCTCGGAGGTGACCACCGTGAACGTGCCCGCGGTCACGGCGGCGACGCCGAGCCAGCCGCGAATCGCCGAAACCGGCGGCGGCGCAACGAGTTCGGGAACCTTTGTCATGTCCTCCAGCCAACGGCTCGCGGCAGGGGGAAACAACGGCGAAGCTCTCATAGTTCTATGAGCTGGACTCATCGACCGTGGAAGGGAGCCTGATGGGCGGGCTGGAGATCCGTGAGCTGGAGGCGTTTCTCGCGCTCGCCGAGGAACTGCACTTCGGGCGGGCCGGTGAGCGGCTGTACGTGTCGCAGAGCAGGGTGAGCCAGCTATTGCGCGCGCTGGAGCGGCGCGTCGGCGGCCGGCTCGTGGAACGCACGAGCCGCACCGTCCGGTTGACTCCGCTCGGTACGGATTTCCTCGCCGAACTGCGGCCCGCCTATGCCGCGTTGCGCGCGACGGTCGACGATGCCCGCGCCGCCGCCCGAGGCGTGGACGGAATCTTGCGCATCGGTTTCCAGGGCGCGGGCGACGATCACCTGATGGCGGCTGTGGAGCTGTTTCAGCGGCGTCACCCGGAATGCTCGGCGGAACTGGTCGAGATTCCGCTGGCCGATCCGTTCGGTGCGCTACGTCGCGCCGAGGTCGACGCCGCGGTCGTGCTGCTGCCGATGGGTGAGCGTGATCTGGTGCTCGGGTCGGTGTTCGCGGGGCAGCCCCAGACGCTCGCGGTGGCCAGCACCCACCCGCTCGCGGGGCGTGCCGCGCTGTCGGTGGAGGAACTCGCGGAGGTCCCGTTGGTCGGCGTGCGCGCTCCGGCTCCGGAGTACTGGCGCAGGGCGCAGGCGCTGGATGTGACGCCCGAGGGCCGCACGGTGCGACCCGGCCCTGAGGTCGGCACGCTGGAGGAGGGCCTCGCCGCGGTGGCGGCCGGCCGCGGCGCGATGCTGCTGTGCCATCCGACCGCGGAATCACACCGCAGGCGGCCGGTGGTGTTCGTGCCGGTGACGGGGATAGCCGAGTCCCGGCTCGGGCTGGTGTGGCACCGCTACCGCGAGACTCCGCGGGTACGCGCGTTCGCCCGCGCGGTGGCCGTCACGAAGGGGGCCGGGGATGTGCGGTTGGTCACCACCGAGGCATCCTGAGCACCCGCTGCCCTCGCCCGCTTCGGTCGCCGAATATCGGTGCGGACCGGGCGTCACAATTCTCCATGGGCCGCCGGACGGGTAATCACGAGTTATTCGTATGCCCTATTGTTCAAATTGGGGCCAGTTTTTCGGCAGCGCCTATTTCCTGGGATGTGACTCTCGGCGACTTTCTTTCGGGTCGTCTCTCTGTGCTCGTCGGCTCGAGAAATCAGTGCAGCACGGGGGACGCCCCTGACCTGGACGTTTGACTAGATTCGCAGCTCAAACATGGGATCGAAGGTGTCGTGCGCCACAATGATGTGCTGAATGTGGCCTGCATCTCCATATTATCGGATTCCGTAACCGCCACCCTATGGCCGCCGATGTGCCTCGTGTCAGCCAGTTCGACTGGATTATGTTTCGAGGAAGAGGTATTTCCATGATCCCCGTTATCATCGACACCGGTAGCGCTGCCCTGAACGGTCTTTTCAATACGCTCGGCGCCGCTCTGCACGGCTTGGTCGACACCTTGTGGACGGGTTCCTTCGGCGGCCGCTGACCGACGTACGGTCGAGAAGATCGACCGGGTCCCGCGCCGACCGAGGGCGTGACCGAGCGGGCCCCCGCACCGAAAGGTGCGGGGGCCCGCCGCTGTGCGAGGCCGTCGTCACGGGAGCGGCGGCGGGATCAGCCGAGCGCCCCGACGGCGGGGATCCGGGCGAGTTCCGCCGCGACCCGGGCGGGATGGGTCAACTGCGGGTAATGGCCGGTGCCCTCGATCGACATCGTGTCCCGAGCGGTCCTGACGGTGAGTGGATCACCGGAACCGGTGATGATCCGCACCGGCACCTCGATCCGTTCGAGCAGTGCGCGCAACTCCGCACGCCGAGCGGGAGCGCTCGCGCGGCGCAGCGCGGCGACGGTGCGGGCGGCGACGCCCGGCCTGCGCAGGTTCGCCGCGGCGCTCGCGATCGCGGCGCTGTCGGGTACGCCGAGCTGTTTCGCCAAGTCGGCCGACGACATTCGGCGCATCGCCGCCGCCGTCAACGGTGAGCGCAGCAGCAAGCCGGACCGCGGCTGCAAGAACGCGGGCGCCACCAGCGCCACGCCGGAGATCCGCTCGGGATGCTCCGCCGCGTACCGCAGCACCGGACCGCAGCCGAGTGAGTGACCGACCAGCACGGGGCGGGTGTGGACGGAGGCGAGCAGCCTTGGGAGCACCGCATCGGGATCGCCGGGCGCCGAGCGCCCGAGGCCGGGCAGGTCGACGACCAGGCTCGGCTCGTCCAACTCCGCGCGCACCGCGTTCCACGACTCGCCGTCCAGCGGAAGGCCGTGCACCAGAACGTGAGCCGGGCGCTCGCGCTCGCCGCTCACCCAGACGCCGTCGGTGAAACCGGCGGTCGGATCGTCGGCCGCCGCGCCGAACCGGCTGGCCACGAGATGGTCCGCCCACGCCAGCAGGGTCGCCTCGGCCGGCGGCATGGTGAGCCCGGCGCGGCGGGCCACCTCCTGCGCCGCCGAGGTGTCGTAGCGGTCGTCGGCGATGAAGGTCAGCGACTCCGGATCGGCGCCGGTCAGTGCGCGCGGAAGTTTCGAGATGACCCCGACCGGAATGGAGAAGCGCGGCGCGCGGACACCCAGGTGCCCGGCCAGCAGCCGAATCAACTTCGGTAGCACCGGAGTTCGGTCGTCGAGAACCGTGTACGACCGGCCCGCGGTATCGGGCAGGGCGGGCAGGCTGATCAGGAAATCGGTGAAGTAGTCCAGGTCGACGATCGGCACGAAGGTCTCCGCGCCACCGGGAACCGCGGCGAGCCTGCCGTTCCAGAGTTGCTCGACCACGTCGGCGAGTCCCACGTATTGGCCGGGGCCGATCACGCTGCTCGGGTTCGCGATGGTCAGCGCGACGCCCAGTTCGGCGGCCCGTCGGCGCAGCAGCGGATCGGACTCGAACTTCGACGCGCCGTAGGCGCCCTTCTCGTAATGCTGTTCCTCGGATTCCTCCACGGTGATCCGGTATCCGGTGATGTGCACGACGCGGCGCAGGCCGGGCAGGGCGGCGGCCCACTCCAGTACGCGAACCGCGCCGGTGACGTTGACCGCGTACGCGTCCTCGCGCGCGAGCCCGAAGGCGAAGCGCGCCGCGCAGTTGTACACGTCGCGGATGCCGGACGGATCGAACCCGGCGGGCAGGCCGAGGTCCGGTGCGGTGACATCACACGCCACGATCTCCAGCCCGCTCGCGTCCACCTCGCGTCTGCGCAGCCAACTGGTGAGCCGCTCCTCGGTGCCCGGCCGCAGGGCGGCGGTGACGGAATGTCCCTGCGCGAGTAAACGGGCGACCGCGTTGCGACCGAGAAACCCGGCGGCTCCGAACACGATGCTGTCGGACATGACAAACTCCTTACTAGACCGGTCTACATATTTTAAGGACATGGGAAAACGCGGACCGGCGGGATCGCCGGCCCTCAGATCAGGGCGCGCAGGGTGCGTTCGACTCGTTCCAGGGGTTCGCGGCTGCGCTGGGCGCGGGCCAGCAGCAGCGCGCCTTCGACCATCGCGAGTACCGAGGCGGCCAGGTCGTCGGCGTTCTCGTGGCCGTCCGCGCGCAGTCGCAGTCGCAACGCTCGCTCCCACGTGGCATAGGCGGCGGCGCACTCGGCTTGAATCGGGTCGTTGGCGGCCGCTACGTCCAGGGCCACCGTGGCGACCGGGCAGCCCTGTTGCCAGCCGGACGCTTCCAGTCGATCGCCGAACGCGCGCAGCAACATGCTCGCGGCCGCGGCGGTGTCGCCGGGCTCGATCGTGTCGATCAGCGCCGCGATCTCCTTGCCCGCCTGGGTGATCGCCGCCGCGACCAATTCGTCCTTGCCGCCGGGGAAGTGGAAGTACAGCGAGCCGCGCGGCGCACCGCTGGTCGCCAGGATCTGGTTGAGCCCGGCGCCGTAGTAGCCGTGCCGCTCCATCAGCGTGCGCGTCGCGTCGACGAGTTTGCCGCGAGTCTCGGTGCCTTTGACGCCCATGCTGCAAATGTAGACCGGTCTTCATATTTTTGCCAATGCCAGGACTGAGGACGGCCGCCTACCAGGTGGTAGCCGAGACGGAATCCGCGCGCACTAAGCTTGTCGGCGGTAATTGCCGACCCCATTCCCCAGGAGTACTCCACGTGAGCCAAGCAGGCCGTCCTGTAGTTCTGATCGCCGACAAGCTCGCCCAGTCGACCGTCGACGCGCTCGGTGACGGTGTCGAGGTCCGGTGGGTCGACGGACCCGACCGCCCGGCGCTGCTGGCCGCGGTACCCGAGGCCGACGCGCTGCTGGTGCGGTCGGCGACCACGGTCGACGCCGAGGTCCTGGAAGCCGGGAAGAACCTCAAGATCGTCGCGCGCGCGGGTGTCGGCCTGGACAACGTCGACGTGCCCGCCGCCACCGAGCGCGGTGTCATGGTCGTGAACGCGCCCACCTCGAACATCCACACCGCCGCCGAGCACGCGGTCACCCTGCTGCTGTCGGCCGCCCGTCAGGTTCCCGCCGCGGACGCCACCCTGCGCGAGCGCACCTGGCAGCGCAGCAAGTTCAACGGCGTGGAGATCTTCGGCAAGACCGTCGGCGTCGTCGGCCTCGGCCGCATCGGCCAGCTGTTCGCCGCGCGCCTGGCCGCCTTCGAGACCAAGATCGTCGCCTACGACCCCTACGTGTCGCCCGCCCGCGCCGCGCAGCTGGGCATCGAGCTGCTCACCCTCGACGAGCTGCTCGAGCGCGCCGACCTGATCTCGATCCACCTCCCGAAGACCCCGGAGACCAAGGGGCTCATCGGCAAGGAGGCCATCGCCAAGACCAAGCCGGGCGTGATCATCGTCAACGCCGCCCGCGGCGGTCTGGTCGACGAGGCCGCCCTGGCCGACGCCATCAAGTCCGGCCATGTGCGCGCCGCCGGTCTGGACGTGTTCGAGACCGAGCCGTGCACCGACAGCCCGCTGTTCGACCTGCCGCAGGTCGTGGTGACCCCGCACCTGGGCGCTTCCACCTCCGAGGCGCAGGATCGCGCGGGCACCGACGTCGCGAAGTCGGTCCTGCTGGCCCTGGCCGGTGAGTTCGTGCCCGGCGCGGTGAACGTCACCGGCGGCACGGTCGGCGAAGAGGTCGCCCCCTGGCTGGACATCGTCCGCAAGCAGGGCGCGTTGCTCGGCGCGCTGTCCAACGAGCTGCCGGTCAGCGTGGAGATCCAGGTGCGCGGCGAGCTGGCCGCGCAGGAGGTCGGGGTGCTGGAGCTGTCCGCGCTGCGCGGCATCTTCTCCGCGCTGGTGGAGGACCAGGTCACCTTCGTCAACGCGCCCGCGCTGGCGAAGGACCGCGGCATCACCGCCCAGGTCACCACGGCGTCGGAGAGCCCCAGCCACCGCAGCGTGGTCGACCTGCGCGCCGTGTTCGGCGACGGCAGCACCCTGAACGTCGCGGGCACGCTGACCGAGCCGCAGCTGGTGGAGAAGATCGTCAACATCAACGGCCGCAACTACGACATGCGCGCCGAGGGCCTCAACCTGGCCATCCTGAACTACGAGGACCGGCCGGGCGCGCTGGGCAGGATCGGCACCAAGCTCGGCGAGGCCGAGGTCGACATCCTGGCCGCGCAGCTGACCCAGGACGTCGACAAGGAAGGCGCCACCGTCGTGCTGCGCGTGGCCCGCGAAGTGCCCGCGGACGTGCAGGACGCGATCGCCGAGTCGGTCGGCGCGGCCAAGGTCGTCCAGGTCGACCTGACCTGATCGGACCGGCGCCGCCGCCCCGGCACACGCGGAATCGGCGCCGCGCACGAAGCACTCGTGCGCGGCGCCGGTCACTCTGCCGGCGCGCGGACCCGCCGCGTCATCGCGCCCGGTGCTCGGCGATCCGGCCGCGCCGAGTACCGTGACGATGCTGCGGTCACCCCGGCCGGACTGTCGTGCGCGCCCCGGCGGTCATCTCCGGGCCGCACGTCGTGTCGGCCGTTACCGGCAACATCGAACGGAGCATTTGTCATGAAGCTTGCTGTCATCCCGGGCGACGGGATCGGGCCCGAGGTCATCGCCGAGGCGCTCAAGGTGCTCGACGTGGTCGTGCCCGGTGTCGAGAAGACCGAGTACGACCTCGGCGCGCGCCGCTACCACGCGACCGGCGAGATCCTGCCGGATTCGGTGCTGCCCGAGCTGAAGCAGCACGACGCGATCCTGCTCGGCGCGATCGGCGACCCGTCGGTGCCCAGCGGCGTGCTCGAACGCGGCCTGTTGCTGCGCACCCGGTTCGCGCTGGACCACCACGTGAACCTGCGGCCGTCCAAGTTGTTCCCCGGCGTGACCAGCCCGCTGGCGGGCAATCCCGACATCGACTTCGTCGTGGTGCGTGAGGGTACCGAGGGCCCCTACACCGGCACCGGCGGCGCGATTCGCGTCGACACCCCGCACGAGGTGGCCACCGAGGTCAGCACCAACACCCGCTTCGGCATCGAGCGCGTCGTGCGCTACGCCTTCGCCAAGGCGCAGGCGCGGCGCAAGCACCTGACGCTGGTGCACAAGAACAACGTGCTCACCTTCGCCGGCTCGCTCTGGCAGCGCACCGTGGACGAGGTCGCGGCCGAGTTCCCCGAGATCACCACGGCTTACCAGCACATCGATGCCGCGACCATCCACATGGTCAACGATCCGGGCCGGTTCGACGTGATCGTCACCGACAACCTCTTCGGCGACATCATCACCGACCTCGCCGCCGCCGTGAGCGGCGGCATCGGGCTGGCCGCCAGCGGCAACATCGACGCCTCCGGGACGAACCCCAGCATGTTCGAGCCGGTCCACGGCAGCGCCCCCGACATCGCCGGTCAGTCCAAGGCCGATCCCACCGCGGCGATCCTCTCGGTCTCCCTCCTGCTCAACCACCTCGGCGACACCGAGGCGGCCACGCGCATCGAGTCGGCCGTCGCGAAGGACCTCGAGTCCCGCTCGGGCGCCGCGTCGACCGTGGAGATCGGCGACCGGATCGCCGCCACCCTCTGATCCTCGCCCCCGACGGTCCCGTTCCCACCTGGGCGACGGGACCTTCGCGCATCCTCACGAAAGGTCCTCGGCCACTCCGCGCTTCGTGTCCGAGATGGGACGGCGCGCGCCGCCTCGGAGACCGGATCCACGCCGTGCGGGCGTGCGCTGCCGCAGTTGTTGTGCGTGGGCACGTATCAGCGGCGGGTCGGTGTACCCGCTGCTCGCCGGGTGCGGACGTGGCGAACATCCGGGTGCGGTTGGGTGATGATGCGTCCGGCTCACTGGTCGCGTCCGAGCCGATGAGCGCCGGGAACGGTGCACGGAAGTAGCGGCACCGGCTCGCGCGAAGACATCCCCGCCTGCCGTGCGGGGCGCACGAACAAGGCAGAGATGTGGCCTCGGCCAGGCTCATAAGAAGTCACTACAACCCCTGAGGCCGACAGATGTCGTCGATGCCCCGAGGCGGTCAGCGGGCGAACCCGGCGGGAAGTGCTCGCCCACATCCCCTCTCAGCCGGGGTCGCGGGGGACCAAGGGGACGGCCGCTACGGCGGTGGCCGCGGCCAGCAGGAAGGCGGCGGGAAAGCCGCTCGCGGTGATCAGGGCGCCGAACACCGGCGGGACGGCGGCCATGGCCAGATTCTGCCCGGTGTTCTGGATGCCGAGGCCACGGCCGCTCCAGTAGGGGCCCGCGATCTCGGCGACCGCGGTGAAGGCCAAACCATTGTCGGAGACGGTGATCACCGACGCGGCGATCAGCAGCGGGATGGCGGCCCACCACCAGTGGGTCCATGCGGCCAGCGCCAGCGCGGCCATCGAGAGTACGGCGGCGATCGCGACCGTCCGCAGCGGGCCCATCCGGCTGCCCGCGCGATCCGACCAGGCGCCCGCGCCGATGCGGCCCAGTGCGCCGAGGACCTGGGTGACGGTCACCAGCGCGCCCGCGGCGGCCAGCGACCAGCCGATGTCGCGGTGCAGCCACAGCAGCGCGAAGGTCCACACGGTGCCCTGCGGGACGACGAGCAGCACCGAGACGAGATGGATGCGCCACAGCGTGGCGTCATCGCGATAAGGATTGGCGCGCAACGCCGGATCGGCGGCGGAGGCAGGGGGGCGTGGCGGGTCGACGATGCCGGCCAGACAGCCCACGGCCGCCACACCCGCCATGAGGGCGGGCACGAGAACCGCCGCGGGCACGCCGTAGGTGGAGGCGACGGCCGGAATCGCCAACGCGCCGACGCCCACCCCCAACGGCTGGGCGGTCTGCCGGATGCCCATCGCCAACCCGCGCCGGTGCGGCGGGAACCAGCCGACGATCACGCGGCCGCTGGCGCCGTTGGTGCTCGCCGCCCCGACGCCGCCGAGGAACAGCAGCGCGCCCAACGCCAGGTCGTCGGTCGTAGCCGCCGCGGCGCATCCGGCCGCCAGCATCAGCAGGGGGCCGCCGATCAGCACCTTGCGCTCGCCGATCCGGTCGACCAGATAGCCCCACGCGATCAGGGTGCACACCAGGCCGACGGTGGGCATGGCGACCAGCAGGCCCGCGGTGGCCAGCGGCATACCGCGGTCGGTCAACGCGGGCAGCAGGAACGGGACGCCGTGGATGAAGACCGCGCTGGAGGCCTGGGCGAAGACGCCGAGGCCGAGCATGGACCAGCGCCGAGCCTCATCGATCTGCGTGACGGTCGCCATCGGCTTCACCCCGAAATCTCAATATTTGGGATACAATTCCCACCTTGTGAACTTTTCTGCTCACCGTACACCGGAACGGCGGTTCGGCTCGACGGTCGTGGCTGTCGAACTGCTCACAGCGCGCTCCGCCGCCGGATCCGCGCGGATTCCGTACCACCCGGTCGGGCGCGTTCGGCCAGGTGGCGACGGGTCGATAGACTCCGGGGCATGCGTCTAGGTCGAGTTGCCAGTCCCGATGGAGTCGCCTTCGTCAGCATCGAAGGCGACGGAAGCGACAGTGTGGCCAAGGAGATCGCGGAACACCCGTTCGGCACACCGACGTTCACCGGGCGGAGCTGGCCGCTGGCCGACGTGCGGTTGCTCGCGCCGATCCTGGCCAGCAAGGTGGTCTGCATCGGCAAGAACTACGCCGCCCATGCCGCCGAGATGGGCGGGCCCGCGCCCGACGACCCGGTGATCTTCCTCAAGCCGAACACCGCGATCGTGGGGCCGAACGCCCCGATCATCCTGCCGCCCAGTTCGTCTCAGGTCGATTACGAAGGGGAGCTGGCCGTCGTCATCGGCCGCCCCTGCAAGGACGTGCCCGCCGCCCGCGCGCTGGACGTGGTGCTCGGCTACACCGCCGCCAACGACGTGACCGCCCGCGACCAGCAGCGCCACGACGGCCAATGGACCAGGGGCAAGGGCTACGACACGTTCTGCCCGCTCGGTCCGTGGATCGAAACGTCCTTGGATCCTTCGGATCTGGAGATCGTCACCGAACTCGACGGTGAAGTGCGCCAGCGTAGCCGTACTTCGCTTCTGCTGCACGACATTCCGAAGCTCATCGAGTGGGTCACCACCGTGATGACGCTGCTGCCCGGTGACGTCATCCTCACCGGCACCCCTGAGGGCGTCGGCCCGGTGCGCGAGGGGCAGCAGGTGTCGGTGACCGTCGAGGGCATCGGCACCCTCACCAATCCCGTTGCCGCCAAACGCTGATCGAAAGAGAGCCATGACTGAAGTACGGGTCCGATTCTGCCCGTCACCGACCGGAACACCACACGTGGGCCTGATCCGGACGGCGCTGTTCAACTGGGCCTATGCCCGCCATCACGGTGGCACATTCGTCTTTCGTATCGAAGACACCGATGCCGCACGCGATTCCGAGGAGTCCTACCGCGCGATTATCGACGCGTTGCGCTGGCTCGGCCTCACCTGGGATGAGGGACCGGAGGTCGGCGGGCCCTATGAACCATATCGTCAGTCGCTGCGAAAAGATCTGCACCTGGACGTGGTTCGGCGTTTGCTGGAGGCCGGTGAGGCGTATGAATCGTTCTCCACGCCGGAGGAAGTCGAGGCCCGTCATCGCGCCGCGGGACGCGATCCGAAGCTCGGTTACGACAACTACGATCGCGACCTGACGCCCGAGTGGATCGAGGCATACCGGGCCGAGGGCCGCCCGGCAGTCGTCCGGCTGCGGATGCCCGACGAGGACCTGTCCTGGACCGATCTGGTGCGCGGCGAGACCACCTTCAAGGCAGGCAGCATCCCGGACTTCGCGCTCACCCGTGGCACCGGAGAGCCGCTGTATACGCTGGTCAACCCGGTCGACGACGCACTGATGCGGATCACCCACGTGCTGCGCGGCGAGGACCTGCTCTCCTCGACCCCCCGGCAGCTGGCGCTGTACGCCGCGCTGCGCCGCATCGGGGTCACCGATTTCACTCCGGAGTTCGGTCACCTGCCGTTCGTCATGGGTCAGGGCAACAAGAAGTTGTCCAAGCGTGATCCCGAGTCGAATCTGTTCGCCCACCGCGACCGCGGATTCATCCCTGAGGGTTTGCTGAATTATCTCGCGCTACTCGGCTGGGGCCTGTCCGAGGACCGCGACGTGTTCTCCATGGCGGAGATGGTCGAGGCCTTCGACATTTCGAAAGTAAATTCGAATCCGGCCCGTTTCGACCAGAAGAAGGCGGACGCGCTCAACGCTGAGCACATCCGATTGCTGGCCCCGGGTGATTTCGCCCACCGGCTGCGGGAGTATCTCACCGAGCACAACCGTATCGGCGCGGAAATCGATGAGAAGGTGTTCGCCGCGGCGGCGGAACTCGTGCAGACCAGGATTGTCGTGATGTCCGACGCTTGGGACCTGTTGCGTTTCTTGTTCGCACCCGCGGAGGAGTTCGCGATCGACCCCGCGGCGGGGGCGAAGAATCTCGGCCCCGCCGCGACCGAGGTATTGCAGTCGGCTATTACCGCGTTGGAGCCGCTGACCGAGTGGACCACCGAGGCGATCGAAGCGGCGCTGAAAAAGGCGCTGATCGATGATCTCGGGCTCAAACCGCGCAAAGCCTTCGCGCCGGTGCGGGTCGCGGTCACCGGATCGCATATCAGCCCGCCGCTGTACGAATCGCTGGAACTGCTCGGCCGCGGCGTCACCCTGGACCGGCTGCGCTCGGCCGGGACCTGGCAAGGGGCGGGGCAACCGGCGTCCCAACCGTAAAAATATGGCTTTGACCAGGCGATTTGTAGTTAACCCGTAGCCGTTTGGTACTCTTCTTCTCGGCCCGGAACACGGTCGCGAGTCACCCAGACGCGAGACTGAACTACCTGGTCATTGGGGTATGGTGTAATTGGCAACACAGCTGATTCTGGTTCAGCCATTCTAGGTTCGAGTCCTGGTACCCCAGCGGAGAGTGTTGGACGACTTCGGTTCGCGGCCGAAATCAATCAGCACCTGGCGATTTGGTCGCCGGGCCTCGGCCGGTTAAGCTAGCCGAGCCTCCTGATCGAAAGATCAACCACGGCGCTCCTCGCGAAAGCGAGAAGCAGTCCTGGCCCCGTCGTCTAGCGGCCTAGGACGCCGCCCTCTCAAGGCGGTAGCGCGGGTTCGAATCCCGTCGGGGCTACACGAGTGAAAGGCTCATGCTCATCGAGCATGGGCCTTTCTCGTTTCGCCATGCTCTATGGGGCGCACCCCACACCCCGCCCGGAGGCTTCGCTCCCGGAACCCGGGCGAGGGTTGGCCCCGCCGGGGCGGTTCGGTGTCGGCGTTGCGGACGGTCTTGTCCCGGCCGGTGAGGGTCTGGCGAAGCTGCTGATCTACGCGGGCTTGTGGAACCCGGTAGGCATCGACGGGCCGCCGTCGGCGAGATCACGGCTGGTCCCAGTGACGAAGGTCATGGTCCCCGCTCGTCGGCTACAGCGTGGCAGCAGCGAAGGATCCCCAAGGGGTGGATCGGACATCTCGAGTCCGCGTGGTGCGGATCGGTGGCTCCTCACCCGCCACGTCGCCGAGAGCCCGGCGCGCGGGCGTCCGCACGGCGCGGGCAGGTGATCCGGGACTGCGCATCTCGCCTGGTCCCGGCGCAAAAGAAAGGCCCTCCAGCGATCTTGCCGGAGGGCCTTGGCGTTCTGCGCGGACTAGCCGCTCTTGCGCCGGAATTCCCGCTTGTGGCCGACGGCGGAGTGCGCCGCGGACGCTTTCGACCGTCCGTCGAGGTGGTCGGCCGCGCGGGCGTTCTGCTGGTTCTTGCGCTCCAGTGCTTCCCGGAACTTGCGCTTCACCTCGTCGGCGCCGTTGGACTTACCCGAATCCGCCATCGCTGCTCCTCGTCGTCGCGGCCGCGCAGCGCGTCCTCGCGGGCGCCGGTGCCCGGCCGGTTGCTGTCGAACACCCCGACGCTAGTCCGTGCGAGGCGGTTGTGTCAGTTCGATTTCGGCGCGCCGCGCCGCCTGATCGCGCTGGAGGTCAGTCCAGTGCCTGCGCGGTGCTGCCCGCGAGCGGCATGGCGGGCAGGCCGAGTTTGCGGTGATCCCAGCTGCGCGTGCGCTCGGCCACGACACGGACGGCGACCCGCTTGTGCAGCATGGCCTCCACCATCGGCCGTATCTCCTCGCTGTAGGGGCCGTTGTAGCGTTCCCACACGCTCACCCCGACGGCGAAGAGTTTCTCGGCGTCCTCGACGATCTCGGCGCGGCCCTCGATGGCCACGCCTCTGAGCTGGTCGTAGGTCTGGCCCGCCTCGATCATGCAGGTGACTCGGGGATCGCGGCGCAGGTTCACCGCCTTCTGCGATTTGGCCTTGGTCTCGAACCAGATCTCGCCGTCGATGAGGGCGTACCACATCGCGGTCAGGTGCGGCGTGCCCTTCGGGCCGAGCGTCGCCAGCGTCGCGATCCGGCTGCGCTGCAAGAACTCGGTGATCTCGGTGTCGGACATCACGATCTGTGCCCGTTGTTTCACTCCCATGGGCCAACTCTAGAGAGTTCGGACTGCAACGCGTTACAGGCGCTTGTGCAGTGCCTCGGCCGCCGCGACCAGATCCGCCGCCCAGCGAGCGCCCGGCCTGCGGCCCATCCGATCGATCGGCCCGGACACCGAGACGGCCGCGACCACGGTGCCCCCCGCGTCGCGCACCGGCGCGGAAACGCTGGCCACGCCGGCCGCGCGCTCGGCCGCGCTCTGCGCCCACCCGCGCTTGCGCACCTCGGCCAGCGCGCGCTCGCCGAACACCGCGTCGGCCAGGATGGTGCGCTGCAGTTCCGGGTCGGCCCACGCCAGCAGCACTTTGGCCGCCGAGCCCGCGGTGAGCGGCAGCCGCGCCCCGATCGGCACGGTGTCGCGCAGTCCGACGGGGGGTTCCAGGGCCGCGACGCAGACGCGGGCGTTGCCGTCGCGGCAGTAGAGCTGCACGCTTTCGCCGGTGATCTCGCGCAGGCGGGGGAGAATGGCCGACGCCGCCTCCAGTAGCGGGTCATTGGCGCTGGTCGCGAGTTCGGCGAGGGCCGGGCCGGGCCGCCACGTGCCGTTGCTGTCGCGAGCGAGCAGGCGATGCACTTCCAAGCCGACGGCGAGGCGGTGCGCGGTGGCGCGGGGCAGGCCGGTGCGCGCGCACAGCTCGTTGAGACCCGAGGGATGCTCGGCTACGGCGTACAGGACCGCCACTGCTTTGTCGAGAACGCCGATGCCGCTATGCTGTCTCATAGAACGATATTAGCGTCTCGGATGCTGAGAAATCCACCGTCGCGGATTCTCGCTGTCAGCGTTCCGACCAGGCGCAGCTATCACAACCTGTGCAACCGTCGCCGCGTCGGAGTCCAGATCGCGGAACGGCTGCTTCGTCCGAAAGGTGATCGACAATGGCCGAACCGCGCACGCTGGCCGAGAAGGTATGGGACCAGCATGTCGTCGCTCGCGGGGAGGGCGAGGGTGCCTCGCGCGAACCGGACCTCATCTATATCGACCTGCATCTGGTCCACGAGGTGACCAGTCCGCAGGCCTTCGACGGGCTCCGTGCCGCGGGCAGGCCGGTGCGCAGGCCGGATCTCACGATCGCGACCGAGGACCACAACGTTCCGACGATCGATATCGACAAGCCGATCGCCGACCCGGTTTCGCGCACCCAGGTGGAGACGCTGCGGCGCAACTGCGCGGAATTCGGTGTGCGGCTGCACCCGATGGGCGACCTGGACCAGGGCATCGTGCACGTCGTCGGGCCGCAGCTGGGCCTGACCCAGCCCGGAATGACCGTGGTGTGCGGCGACAGCCACACTTCGACGCACGGCGCGTTCGGCGCGCTGGCGATGGGCATCGGCACCTCCGAGGTCGAACATGTGCTTGCCACCCAGACGCTCTCGCTGCGCCCGTTCAAGACGATGGCGATCACCGTGGACGGCGTCCTGTCCGCGGGCGTGACGAGCAAGGATCTGATCCTGGCGGTCATCGCGAAGATCGGCACCGGCGGTGGCCAGGGCTACGTCCTGGAGTACCGGGGCGAGGCCATTCGAGCCATGTCGATGGAGGCTCGAATGACGATCTGCAACATGTCCATCGAGGCGGGCGCGCGGGCGGGCATGATCGCGCCCGACGAGACGACCTATGAATTCCTCAAAGGACGGCCGCACGCCCCGCAGGGGGCCGACTGGGACGCGGCGGTGGCCGCCTGGGAGGCGCTGAAGACCGACGAGGGCGCCGTTTTCGACGCCGAGGTCCACATCGACGCCGCCGCGCTGACCCCGTTCGTCACCTGGGGCACCAATCCGGGCCAGGGCGCCCCGCTGGGCGAGGCGGTGCCCGACCCGGCCGCCATCGCCGACGAGGTGGCTCGTGAGTCCGCGGAGAAAGCTCTGCGTTACATGGACTTGGAGCCGGGTACTCCGCTTCGGGAAGTACCGATCGACACCGTATTCGTCGGTTCGTGCACCAACGGACGCATTGAGGATTTGCGTGCGGTGGCCGGGATTTTGAAGGGACGTCATGTCGCCGACGGCGTGCGAATGCTGGTTGTACCGGGGTCGATGCGGGTTCGCGCCCAGGCGGAAAAAGAAGGACTGGGTGAGATTTTCACCGCGGCGGGCGCCGAATGGCGGCAGGCGGGCTGCTCAATGTGCCTGGGAATGAATCCGGACCAGCTCGACCCCGGCCAGCGTTGCGCGTCCACCTCGAACCGCAACTTCGAGGGCAGGCAGGGCAAAGGCGGCCGTACGCACCTGGTTTCTCCCCTCGTAGCGGCCGCGACGGCGGTCCGCGGAACACTGTCCTCGCCTGCGGATCTGGCCTGACGGCCCCCGATTCCCGCAATCAAACCCAGGAGATTCGTAATGGAAGCCTTCACCGTGCACAAGGGCATCGGGGTGCCGCTGCGCCGCTCCAATGTCGATACCGATCAGATCATCCCGGCGGTCTACCTCAAGCGGGTGACCCGGACCGGATTCGAGGACGGGTTGTTCGCCGCATGGCGGGCCGATCCCGACTTCATTCTCAACGTAGCGCCTTACAACAGCGGTAGTGTGCTGGTGGCGGGTCCGGATTTCGGTACCGGATCGTCCCGTGAGCACGCTGTTTGGGCGCTGTCGGACTACGGCTTTCGGGTGGTCATCTCATCCCGGTTCGCCGACATCTTCCGCGGCAATGCGGGCAAGGGCGGTGTGCTGGCCGCTCAGATGTCACAGAACGATGTCGAAATGCTCTGGAAGTTGCTCGAGGAACAGCCCGGCTTGGAATTGGTTGTGGATCTCGAGGCGCGCACAGTGACGGCTGGAACCGTCGTGTTGCCGTTCGATATTGATGACTACACCAGGTGGCGTCTGCTGGAGGGATTGGATGACATCGGCCTGACTCTCCGCCGGGAGGACGCGATCTCCCGGTTCGAAAAGGCAAGGCCAACATGGAAACCCACCACCCTTCCAGCACATATTTCGCAGACGTAATCACCCTTGGCGGTTAGCTGAGCGACTGTAGTGGCGGTAGCTGGACGTGTGCTAAACCACATGAATTTTGGCGTGGCACATAGACTCTTGCCCAAAGTGGGTTTACCGTGGTACCTAGTCGGTCCGACGACGGGCCATTAGTCTGCGGAGGATTCAATGAACAAGGCGGAACTGATCGACGTTCTGACCGAAAAGTTGGGTACGGACAGGCGCACGGCCACCGCGGCAGTCGAGCATGTGGTCGACACCATCGTGCGCGCGGTGCACAAGGGTCAGAGCGTCACAATCACCGGATTCGGTGTGTTCGAACAGCGTAAGCGGGCGGCTCGCGTCGCACGGAACCCGCGTACCGGCGAAACCGTGAAGGTCAAGCCCACTTCGGTGCCCGCGTTCCGCCCCGGCGCTCAGTTCAAGGCGGTGATAGCGGGTAAGCAGAAACTGGCCGCGACCGGGCCCGCCGTCAAGCGCGGGGTGAATGCGCCGGTGGCCGCGAAGAAGGCGGCGGCGAAGAAGACGGCGGCCAAGAAGACCGCCGCCAAGAAGTCGACGCCGACCAAGGCGCCCGCCAAGAGCACGGCCCGTAAGGCCGCCGCCAAGGCCCCGGCGAAGACCACCGCTCGCAAGACGACCGCCACCAAGACCGCTGCGAAGAAGGCGCCCGCGAAGAAGACCGCGGTCGCGAAGAAGGCTCCGGCCAAGAAGACGGCCACCAAGGCCACGGCGGCCAAGTCCACCGCCGCCAAGAAGACCGCCGCCAAGAAGGCACCTGCGAAGAAGACCGCGGCCAAGAAGGCCCCGGCTCGCCGAGCTCGCTGATCTCGAGCCACCGCCGGATCGGCGCCGAATGCGCGGCCCCACGACTGGGCCCATTCGCCTCAACGTCGAGACGGCCCCGGGAGACACCCGGGGCCGTTTTCGCCTGCCCTCTCACCGTGGCCGCATGGCCGCGCTCGCCGTGGCCGATCGGCGCATGCGGCCGCCCGCCGACGCGCGGGGTGACAGCCCGGCTGCCTGCGTATCAGGACGGCACGACGTAGGCTGACAGCGATCGATCCAGATGGTCGGCGGCCACCAGGCGCGGGCCGGCGAACGACAGCACCCACACACTGCCCTTGCGATTGCGCGCCGACGGCAGCGCGAGGCCGTCGCGTTCGGCCAGCCCACTCAGCAGATCCGGGATCACTTTGCCCTGACTGCAGACGACGCGAACGGCACTGTCCGACACCAGGGCTCGAAGACGTTCCCCGGCCTCGCCGGGCTGTTCGGCGTACCCGGACTCGGAAAACAAAGGCTCGGTGTGGATTTCGACGCCGAGCTTCTCGGCCAGCGGCGCCACGGTCTGCACGCAGCGCAGCGGATCCGCCGAGTAGACCTCGGATGCGCCGAACGCCAACAGATTCGACACCAGCGCCCGCGCCTGCCCCTCGCCCTCGCGGTCGAGCGGGCGCAGTTCGTCGGGTCCGTGGTAGCGGTCCCTGCGACCGGCTTTGCCGTGCCGCACGAGCAGGAGAGTCTTCGTGCGCGCGGGCAGTCGGGTGAAGGCGCGCACCACCTGACGATCCATCGGATACGACAGCTGGTCCATCACCCGGTCCAGGGGATGCCAACTGAGCAGGTCGACCTCGGAGTTGGCGGTGAACTCCCCGCCCACCACTTCGGCGGCCCAGTAGTCGACCCGCTTCAGCTTGCGATGGCCCGGAATCGGGTAGGTCACGTGACCGAGATAGCGGCCGAGCCTGGACTCCAGACCGGTCTCCTCACGGACTTCGCGGACCGCGGCGAGTATCGGTGTCTCACCCGGGTCGAGCTTGCCCTTCGGCAGTGACCAATCCTCGTACTTGGGCCGGTGGACGAGCGCGATCTCGATCACGCCCCCCGCCGTGGTACGCCACAGCACTGCGCCCGCGGCGTGGATATTGGCAGTGATGCGGGGATCCCAGAACGGGCCCCCCTCCTGTTCGAACCCCGTCCTGGCGTTCACTGCTGCTCGGGCCTCCGCAGCCGCATCAAATGCTCCTGGTGGTCTCTGATCTTGTCCCCGTCCCCGGACGCACCCGGCGCTGCCCGCCAGGTGCCGTCGGGCTGCAAAACCCAGCAGCGCGTGGTCGGCGACAGCGCCGACTCGAATACCCCGCCGAGTTGCTCGGTCAACCGCGGATCCTTCACCTGTGCCATCACCTCCACCCGGCGATCCAGGTTGCGGTGCATCATGTCGGCGCTGCCGATCCAGTACTGGTCCTGCGCCTGGAAGTGCAGGACGCGGGAGTGCTCGAGGAATCGGCCGAGGATGGAGCGGACCTCGATGTTCTCGCTCATGCCCGGCACACCGGGGCGCAGCCCGCAGATGCCGCGCACCACGATCTGCACCGGCACGCCCGCCTGCGAGGCCCGGTACAGCGCGTCGATGATCTCCTCGTCGACGATCGCGTTGGCCTTCAGCCGGATTCGGGCGTCCTTCCCCTCGGCCGCCAGCTCGGTCTCGCGCTGGATGCGCTCGATGATGCCGGAGCGCACGCCGTGCGGGGCGACGAGCAGATTGCGGTAATTCTCTTTCCGCGAGTAACCGGTGAGCGAATTGAACAGGTCGGTCAGATCGGCGCCGATTTCCGGTGCGGCGGTGAGCAATCCGACGTCCTCGTAGAGGCGTGCGGTCTTCGGGTTGTAGTTGCCGGTCCCGATGTGGCAGTAGCGGCGGATGGTCGCGCCCTCGCGCCGCACCACCAGGCAGGTCTTGCAGTGGGTCTTCAGGCCGATGAGTCCGTACACCACGTGCACGCCGGCCTGCTCCAGCGCGCGAGCCCATTTGATGTTGGCCTGCTCGTCGAAGCGTGCCTTGATCTCGACCAGGGCGACCACCTGCTTGCCCGCCTCGGCGGCGTCGATGAGCGCGTTGACGATCGGGGAGTCGCCGGAGGTGCGGTAGAGCGTCTGCTTGATGGCGAGCACCTGCGGGTCGGCGGCGGCCTGTTCGATGAACCGCTGCACGCTGGTGGAGAACGAGTCGTACGGGTGGTGCACGAGCACGTCGCCCTCGCGCAGCGCGGCGAAGACGTTGCGCGGCGTCTCCCGCTCGCCGAACGCGGGCGGTGTCGCGGGAACGTACGGGGTGTCCTTCAGATTCGGCCGGTCCACGCCGTACACCTGCCAGAGGCAGGACAGGTCGAGCAGGCCGGGCACCTGGATCACGTCGCCGGGGTCGACGTCCAGCTCACGCAGGAGCAGATCGAGCATGTGCTCGGTCATGTCGTCGGACACCTCTAGTCGCACCGGTGAACCGAACCGGCGCCGGGCCAGCTCGCGTTCCAGCGCCTGCAGCAGATCCTCGTCGCGGTCCTCGTCGACCTCGAAGTCGGCGTTGCGGGTGATCCGGAACGAGTGGTGCTCGACCACCTCCATGCCAGGGAAGAGCAGATCGAGGTGCGCGGCGATGAGCGCTTCCATCGGAAGGAAAGCGGCGATCGGAGCGGCGGAGCCGGATTCGGTGCGGCGTACGCGGACGAACCGGTCGACGTTGTCGGGCACCTTGACGCGGGCGAAGTGCTCGCCGCCGGTGGAGTGGTCCTTCACCGTCACCGCGAGGTTGAGACTCAGTCCGCTGATGTAGGGGAAGGGGTGTGCCGGGTCCACCGCGAGCGGGGTGAGCACCGGGAACACCTGATCCTGGAAATAACCGGACAGGCGGCCGCGTTCGTCCTCGTCCAGGTCGCTCCAGTCGATGATCGCGATGCCCTCGGCGGTCAGCGCGGGCAGCACGCTGTCGAGGAAGACGCGGGCATGCCGCATCGCGATCTCCTGCGTACGCACGGCGATCAGTTCCAGCTGCTCGCCGGGCGAGCGGCCGTCGGCCGAACGCACCAGCAGACCGGTCTCGGCGCGGCGTTTCAGTCCCGCCACCCGCACCATGTAGAACTCGTCGAGATTCGACGCGAAGATCGCCAGGAACTTCGCACGCTCCAGCAACGGAAGCGACGCGTCCTCGGCGAGGGCGAGCACGCGGGCGTTGAAGTCGAGCCAGCTCAATTCACGATTGAGGTAGCGATCGCGTGGCAACCGTGGCGCCGACGAGTCGGCGGACAAGGGTGTCGCCGCCGGGGGTGGCGTGGGAAGCAACGGCTGCTGCTTGACGGTTTCCGTATCGCTCACGCCAACGATCATCCCTTACCGGACACCCGGTGTGCATCCTCCGATCGGGATTGATGTGTGTCTCACTGCACTATGGCGACCGGCTAGCACACGTGTGGAACGGGTTCGTGAACACCGCCCGGCCAGCCGATGTCGTGCAGGACAGCACGGGTCGCGTTTCCGGCTCCCAGCGCCACCGCGCGGTCCAGATCGTCGGCGGTGTCGACGTCCAGACGCAGCCCGGGCCAGTCTCCGCTGAGATCGACCGCGCCCGCATCGATGTGACTGCGCGCCGACCCGGGACCGAAACGGGGGTCGAGCGCGGCGACCGGGTCGCGGACCACGAGCGCGGCGGTGCCGCTGCCCTCATAGTCGACCACGATCGAGCGCAGCCCGCGCGGAGCGGCGGCGAGCATGTCCGACAGCTCTTCCGGCCGTAGCGCGGGCAGATCGGCTTGGAGAGCGAGCAGATCGATCGGCCCGTGCACACCGCGCAACGCGTCGGCGGTGGCGGCCAGGGCGGCGTTCAGCCCGTCGGCCTGTGACTGGCGCGGTTCCGGATGGACGTGCGCGCCCAGCGTGCGGGCCAGGTCCGCGACCGCGGGGTCGGGCGTGACCACGGTGATGGAGACAACCGCGCCGACCGCCGCCGTGGCGGTCACGGTATCGGCGAGCATGGCCAGCACGAGCCGGGCCCGGTGCTCCGGGCGCAGCCGGTCGGCCAGTCGGCTCTTGGCCCGATCGAGGCTCTTGACCGCGATCACGGCATGCACGGCGTGCGGGCGCATGCGAGCAATCCTTCCATGGCATATTGGGCTGATGACGAGGGCGGCAGTGCTGGGCGCGGGATCGTGGGGCACCGCGTTCGCGAAGGTGTTGGCGGACGCGGGAACCGAGGTCACGATCTGGGCCCGTCGGCCCGAGGTCGCCGCGACGCTGGCCTCCGAACATCGCAATCCCGATTACCTGTCGGATATTCCGCTGCCGCCGATCGCGGCGACCCATGACCCGGCGGTGGCGCTGGAACGAGCCGACATCGTGGTACTGGCGGTGCCGTCGCAGTCCCTGCGCGCGAACCTCGCGGAGTGGAAGGGATTGATCCCGGCCGATGCCACGCTGCTGAGCCTGGCCAAAGGGATCGAGACCGGCACGCTGCTGCGGATGAGTCAGGTGATCGGGGAGGTCACGGGGGCCGACGAGAGCCGGATCGCGGTGCTGTCCGGGCCGAACCTGGCGCGCGAGATCGCGGTGGGCCAGCCCGCCGCCACCGTGATCGCCTGCTCGGACGGCGCCCGCGCGGTCGCGGTGCAGCACGCTTGCGCGACCGGATACTTCCGCCCCTATACCAACACCGATGTGATCGGTTGCGAGATCGGCGGCGCGTGCAAGAACGTCATCGCGCTCGCCTGCGGCATCGCGTCCGGAATGGGCCTGGGCGACAATTCGATCGCCAGCCTGATCACTCGTGGACTCGCCGAGATCATCCGGCTCGGGGTGGCCCTGGGCGCGGAGCCGGTGACGCTGGCCGGTCTGGCCGGAGTCGGGGACCTGGTCGCCACCTGCACCTCTCCGCTGTCGCGCAACCGGTCCTTCGGGCACGTGCTCGGTGCGGGCGGGTCCATGGAAGCCGCCCAGTCGGCCACTCATGGCCAGGTGGCCGAGGGTGTGAAGTCCTGCACATCGGTGCGTGCGCTGGCCGAGCGGCACGGCGTCGAGATGCCGTTGACGACCTCGGTGCACCAGGTCTGCCACGAAGGGCTCTCCGTGCGCGAAGCCGTCGGCAACCTGCTCGGGCGGCGGATGAAGCCGGAGTGATCCGGCTCCGGCCCGGCGCGTGCGCGGGCCGGAGTGTCCGAGACGGTCAGCCGTGGGAGTGCGGACCGAAACGGGTACGGTTCGGAGCATGACGAACCGGATCAGGGTGGCTGTGGTGTTCGGCGGGCGCAGTAACGAGCACGCCGTGTCCTGCGTATCGGCCGGCAGCGTGCTGCGCCACCTGGATCAGGAGAAGTACGAGGTGGTGCCGATCGGCATCACCGCCGAGGGCAGCTGGGTGCTGGGCGGTTCGGACGTGGCCGCGCTCGGTATTCACGATCGAGCCCTGCCGTCGGTGGACGCCACCGGCACGGCTCTGACCCTGGCCGCGGACCCGAGCCGCTCGGGTGCCCTGATCGCCCTCGACGACCCGAGCGCCGCTCTCGGTTCGGTGGACGTGGTGTTCCCGATCCTGCACGGACCGTTCGGTGAGGACGGCACGCTGCAGGGGATGCTCGAGCTCGCCGGAATTCCCTATGTCGGGCCCGGGGTGCTGGCCAGCGCGGCGGGCATGGACAAGGAATTCACCAAGAAGCTGCTCGCGGCGGAAGGGCTGCCGATCGGCATGCAGGTGGTGCTGCGCCCCGGCACCGCCACGCTCGCCGAGGCGGATCGGGCGCGTCTGGGGCTGCCGGTGTTCGTCAAGCCGGCCCGGGGCGGATCGTCGATCGGCATCACCAGAGTGACCGACTGGAACGAGCTGGACGCGGCCATCGCGGCGGCGCGCGCACACGACCCGAAGGTGATCGTGGAAGCGGGCATCGTCGGACGCGAAGTGGAGTGCGGGGTGCTGGAATTCCCGGACGGCCGGGTCGAGGCGAGCGTGGTGGCGGAGATCCGGATGCCGGAGACCGGCACCACCGCCGCGAGCCCCGAGTTCTACGACTTCGATACCAAATACCTCGATGACGTCTGTGAATTCGACGTCCCCGCGAAGCTGGACGACGAGGTCTCCGACCGGATCCGGGAACTGGCCGTGCGCGCCTTCGGCGCTCTCGACTGCCAGGGCTTGGCCCGGGTCGATTTCTTCGTCACCGAGCAGGGACCGGTGATCAACGAGATCAACACCATGCCCGGCTTCACGGCGATCTCCATGTACCCGCGCATGTGGGAGGCCACCGGCATCGATTACGCCGCGCTGGTCTCCACTCTGATCGAAACCGCGCTCGCCCGGGGCACCGGCCTGCGTTGACGCCGCCCGGTCGGCCAGGACGGGTTGCCCCCTGACTTCTTCGCCGGGATCGCCCTACGCCCTCCGCGTCAGTTGGGCAGCGGTCCCGGGTCGATCGGCTGGGACGGGAGGTGCGCGGTGATGGTGTCGGAGACTTCTTGCAGCGGCGTGGGACCCGAGCCGTCGGGGACGGTGAGGGCCACGTAGGTCGCCCGGTCGACCGCGAACCAGGTGCTCACCTCGGCGGTCCGGTCGCGGACCTCGAACCACTGCACGCCGTTCACGACCTGCAACGGCGAGGCGCGGTTGAACTCCAGTGGGCGATCCAATCCGCAGCGCAGGACGATCGCGTCGCCGCCTTCGGCACGCTGCCATGCGCGGGTGGCGGGCGGAGCGGGCTCGACCAGCGTCGATTTGGTGAACTCGCCCAGGTCCGCGGGCAGCGCGGGGAGTAGGGCGGCGCAGGCCGGGCCGTCGGCCGCCGGGGCGGGGACCGGACCGAGCACCAGCGGTTCCCGTTCGACGGGAGCGCGGCGCGCGAGCACGGCGGCTACGAGCACCGCGACGACGAGCACGACGGGAAGCGCCACGGCGGTCGCGATGAGCGCGGGCGAGTACTGATGTGCGGGGGCCGACGCGGGCGGGTTGTCCGGCTCGTCGGCTGCGGCGGCCGGGGTCTCGGCGTCGTCGTTGTCGGCTGCGGCGCCTGGGTTCTCAGCGTCGCTGTCTTCGACATCTCTGTCCGATGCCCCGGCGTCGGTGGGAGCGACGCCGGTGGGAGCGGTGTCGGCGCTACCGGCCGGATGGTCGGTGCTCTCGGACTTCCGGGATTCGGCCGCGGCTTCCGGGTGTTCGTCCCGGTGCTCCGCCGATTCGCGGTCCGGCGAATCCGCCGCCATGCTCACCGATCCTTTCTCGTTCGCGCGCCGGTGCCCCGGCCGGTGGCCGCGCAGCGGCGGCAACGGTGGACCGGCCCGGTGGTACTCGAGTGCCTCCGAAAGGGTACCGTCGGGCGCATTCCAGCAAGCAGCGCGCCGGAAGGGATCGGTCATCAGCGCCAGTAGCGGTCCGAGGACAGTGCGTGAACTAGGGGAGTTCGCGCTGATCGACCGCATCAACGCGGGCCGGACCCAAGCGCCGGGCGTGCTGCTCGGTCCCGGCGACGACGCGGCGCTGGTCGCGGCGCCGGACGGCCGGTTCGTGGTGACCACCGACATGCTCGTGCAGGACCGGCACTTCCGCCTGGACTGGTCCAGCCCCGAGGATGTCGGCCGCAAGGCGATCGCGCAGAACGCCGCCGACGTGGTCGCCATGGGTGCGACGCCGACCGCCTTCGTCGTCGCCCTCGGCTGCCCGGCCGACACTCCGCTGGAAGTGATCGACGGACTCGCGGACGGCATGTGGGCCGAGGCCGCCAGGGCCGGTGCGTCCATCGCCGGGGGCGACCTGGTGCGCAGTCGCGAGCTGGTCATCTCCGTCACCGCGTTCGGCGACCCATGCGGCGCGCCGATCACCAGATCCGGTGCGCGCGCGGGCGACGTCGTCGGGGTGGCGGGACGCCTCGGCTGGTCGGCAGCGGGATTGGACGCCTTCACGGCCGGGGTGACCGGCCCGGAGGTCGCGGAAGCGCTCGCCGCGCATCGCGTTCCGCAGCCGCCGTACGCGATGGTCCTGGACGCGCTGCGCCGCGGGGCCGGCGAAGGTTCGGATCCCGCGCCCGTTCTCGGGCTGCACGCGCTGACCGACGTGTCCGACGGCCTGCTCGCGGACCTCGGGCACATCGCCGCGGCGTCGGGCGTCGGCATCGATCTGGACTCGGCCGCGCTGCGCGACCCGGCGCTGGAACGAATCGCCGCCCGGCTGGATGCCGATGCGGCGCAATGGATCCTGACCGGCGGCGAGGACCATGCCTTCGCGGGCGCATGGGCGCCGGGCCACCCGCTTCCCCCTGGATGGGTCACGATCGGGCGGGTTGTGGCCGGTCGCGGGCTCACGGTGGACGGCGTGGCACAGACCGGCGACGGCGGCTGGGAATCGTTCACCGGGGCGGACTCGTCAGCCGACCGCGAACCACGCTAAGTTGTGCGGTCATGGGCGCGAAACCACTGTCGGAAATCATGGATCCGGGATGGGCGAAGGCACTCGAGCCGGTGGCGGATCGGATTTCCGTCATGGGCGAATTCCTTCGTGCCGAGAACGCCGCGGGCCGTGGCTACCTACCGTCCGGTGACAACGTCCTGCGAGCCTTTCAGCGTCCGTTCGACGCGGTGCGCGTGCTCGTCGTCGGCCAGGATCCCTACCCGACGCCCGGCCACCCGATGGGTCTGAGTTTCTCGGTGGCGCCGGACGTTTCGCCGATCCCGCGCAGCCTGGCCAATATCTTCGCCGAATACAGCAAAGATCTCGGTCACCCCACGCCGTCTTGCGGCGACCTGAGCCCGTGGTCGGATCAGGGTGTGCTGATGCTGAACCGGGTGCTCACCGTGTCGCCGGGCAAGCCGGCCTCGCACCGCGGCAAGGGCTGGGAGGCGGTCACCGATCAGGCGATTCGCGCCTTGGTCGCCAGGGACGAGCCGTTGGTGGCGATCCTGTGGGGCCGCGACGCCGCGACGCTGAAGCCGCTGCTGGCCGAATCCGAGATTCCTTATATCGAGTCCGCGCATCCGTCGCCACTGTCGGCGTCGCGTGGGTTCTTCGGTTCCCGCCCCTTCTCGCGAGTGAACGAACTACTCGACGAACTGGGGGCCGAACCGGTTGACTGGCGCCTGCCCTGAGTCGGGCGTCTGTGTGTGATCGACCCGAGAGAAAACGAGTGAGGAGTTCTTCCATGCACAACACCACCCTCCGCGGCGCTACCGCGACCTTGGCTTTCTGCGCCGCGCTCACCAGCGGCGCCGCCGTCGCCGGTGCGGCCCCCCTGCGGCTGGAGCCCGCCACGGAGACCACGACGGCTCCGGTCGCCGAGGAATACACCTCCAGCGGCTCCTCCACCATCTCCGCGTCGGTGAACGCGAAGATCGCGTGCCTGTTCTTCGTGGGCAATCTCGGCTGCTGAACCCTCGATTCGGCGGGTTCACGCCGGCGCGGACCGGCGTTGTGCGATCCTACAGATCGTGAGTAATGCGAACTATCTTCTCGAACCGTCCCGGCTCCGGCTGCGCGGTTCGGGCGGAATCGAGCTGGCCGCCGATCAGTTCGGTCCGGTCGACGGCCCGCTCGTCGTCTTCCTGCACGGTGGCGGGCAGACCCGGCACTCGTGGAAGCAGACCGGCGCGCGGCTCGGCGCGTCGGGAATGCGGGTGGTCACCGTCGACGCCCGCGGCCACGGCGACAGCGCGTGGGCGCCGGATCGCGACTACCGGCGCGAGACCATGGTCGATGACCTTCTGCTGGTGCTGGAACAACTGGGCGCGCCCGCGGTGGTCGTCGGGGCCAGCATGGGCGGGATCACCGGACTGCTCGCTACGGCGCGTCCCGGCGGGACGGCGATCAGCGCTCTGGTGCTCGTCGACATCGTGACCCGGCCCGAGCCGGAAGGGGTCGCCCGCGTGATCGACTTCCTCGGCAAGCATCGCGATGGCTTCGACACCCTCGAGCAGGCGGCCGACGCGGTCGCCGAGTATCTGCCGCATCGCCCGCGGCCGAAGAACACCGACGGCCTGCTGCGCAACCTGCGCGAGCGTGACGGTCGCTGGTACTGGCACTGGGATCCGGACATGCTGAGCGACCGGGTGGAGGACCCGTCGGCGATGATCGAACCGATGGAGGACGCGGCGCGGGCGCTGCGCATCCCGGTGCTGCTGGTGCGCGGCATGCGCTCGGACGTGGTGAGCGCCGAGGGCGCCGAGGCGTTTCAGCGGCTGGTGCCGCACGCCCAGCTGGTGGAGATCGGCGGCGCCGCGCACACCGCCGCCGGTGACGACAACGACTCGTTCACCGACGCCGTGGCGAAATTCGTGCTCTCGACCCGGGAGTGAGGCCCGGTCAGGCGAGCCCGGCGTAGTCGGGTTTGCGCTTCGCGACGAACGCGTCGACCCCCTCGCGTCCTGCGGCCGAGCCCGCGGCCGCGGCGATGCCGTCGCGTTCACTGTCGAGCTGATCGCTCAGCAGCGCGGTATCCGACTGCCGCAGCAGTGCTTTGATGCTCGCATGGGTGGAACGCGGTCCGTTGGCCAGGGTACGGGCGAGCCGCTGGGCCTCCTCGACGATCTCGTCGTCGGGGACCAGCCTGCTCAGCACGCCCAGCCGCACCGCCTCGTCGGCGTTCAGGACGGCGTCGGTGAGCAGGATTTCCCGTGCCCGCGCCCGCCCGACGATGCGCGGCAGCGTCCAGGACATGCCGCCATCCGGGCTCAGGCCGATGCCGGGATAGGCCGGGCGCAGTTTGGTGCCCGCTCCGCCGAGGGCGATATCGGCCAGGCAGACCAGGCTCATACCAGCCCCCGCCGCCCAACCCTGGACCGCTGCCACCACCGGGACCTCGACAGCGTCCAGCGCGCGGACGAACTCGTGCAGGTCGGTGGCCAGACCGTGAATGTGCGCGGAGCGATCCTGCGCCGCGGCGAAGCCGCGCACGTCACCGCCCGCGCAGAAGTTCGCGCCGGTGCCCCGCAACAGCACCGCGCCCACGTCGGAGCCGAGTGACCGCAGCGCGGCGGTGCCCGCGTTGATGCCCGCGAAGTCCATGGACGTGCCGTTGGCGGACGTAGCGATGGTGATCTGAAGGACGCCGTCGACGGTCGTCACGTACCCGGCTTGCTCGGTGGAGGTCATGATCTGCACCTTAACGGGCGCATCCGGACGCAGTCCGTCAGCGGCCGGAGGGGAGGTAGAGGGCAGCCGCGTGTGGCCGGGAGCGGAGGCGGGAGGCAGCCGCGCATGGCCGGAGCGGAGGCAGGAGGCAGCCGCGCATGGCCGGAGCGAAGGCGAAGGTACGCCTAAGGGGCGCCGCCAGGCGCGAAGTCCGCGTGCATCGTCGGCGTGCGCACCATGCGCACCTCCACCGCGGCGGTGAACGACTCGAGTTTGCGTGTGCCGTCGAGCACGAAGCCGTGCCTGCGGTAGAACGCCTGGGCGCGCGCATTCCGCTCGAACACCCACAGCGAGCACGGAGCGGCCGGGTCGAGTGCGGCGCGAATCAGGTCGTCGGCTACGCCACTGCCGTGCCAGCGGGAGCGCACGTAGAGGGCGTGCAGTTCCAGCGGGGTCACCGCGTCCGCGTCATCGGGCGGGCCCGCGCTGGCGAATCCGATCACGACGTCCTCGACGATCGCGACGTGGGTGCGGCCGGGGTAGCGCACCCGATCGCGTTCCCACAGCTCGGCCCGCCGCTCGATGTCGAAGGCGTCGAGCACATGGTCGGGCACCAGCCCCCGGTACGCCTCGCGCCAGCAGGAGATGTGGCATTCGGCGAGGCTGTAGGTGTGCTCGGCGGCCAGCGGCTGGACAAGCCAGGGAGGCTCCCTCATCGCGGGAACGCTCGCCGATCGCCCGCAGTCATGACGACGCCCCGGACCACCCGAAGTGGGTGCCGGGGCGCTCGGTCAGCCAGGGGCGGATCAGCCGCGGACGACCTTGCCCGCCTTCAGGCAGGAGGTGCACACGTTCATCCGGCGGGTGTTGCCCGGCGCGACCTGCGCGCGAACGGTCTGGATGTTCGGGTTCCAACGACGGTTGGTGCGCCGGTGCGAGTGCGAGACCGACTTCCCGAAGCCGGGGCCCTTGGCGCAGACGTCGCAGACGGCAGCCATAGTCGCGAACTCCTTCATGTCAATGGTGGGACCGCCGCTTTCGCGAGCGCGTCCTCGTGCAATGTCGAGTGTGCCCTGTCGGCTGGGGAGCCGACCAGCGCAGACCGGCGACGGCCGCGCGAGGCAACCCTGCAAGGGTAGCTGTGCCGGTACCGATCCACCAAACCGGTCCCCGCGGACGAGTGCCGGAGCGGTAGCTGGGCACCTCCAGTTTAATGGCGCGGTCTTGCCGGTTGCCTGTCGGCACCGCCAGCTAACCTGGCGGACGGTGTGGTGCGGAGGAAGGGAGTGCGGTGACGGTGTCCGGAGCGCGAGATGTGCTGGACGGCACGGCATTGCTGTGCTGGGGCCGCACCTGTCTCGCCGGCCTGGAACACCGGCGCGAGGAGATCAACGCGCTCAATGTCTTTCCCGTCCCGGACGCCGACACCGGCACCAATCTGCTGGCCACCATGCGGGCCGCGGTCGAGGCGGCGGAAGCGGCCGCGGCGTCGCGGGCGAACACCGAGGCGAGCGGTGACGGGAGCGCGGCTCGTGCCGTCGCCGTCGCGATGGCGCACGGCGCGACGGTCGGTGCCCGCGGCAATTCCGGGATCATCCTGTCCCAGGTGCTGCGCGGCGTCGCGGAGGCGGTGGACGGGGGTCCGTTCACGGCGGACAGTCTGCGCGTGGCGCTGACCAGGGCTTCCGAGCTGGTGCGCGAAGCGCTGAGCGTGCCGATCGAAGGAACCATCCTCACCGTGCTGGACTGCGCCGCCGCGGCGGCCGCGGGGTGCCCGGATCAGACCTTGGCAGGCGTGGCGCTGGCCGCGGCCGACGGTGCGGCCAAGGCGCTCGGCGACACTCCCTTTCAATTGGGGGTGCTGCGTGAGGCCGGTGTCGTCGACGCGGGAGCCCGCGGGCTGGTCGTGCTGCTGGACAGTTTGGTCACGATGACCAGGGGTGAAGCGCCCGAGCGGCCGGAGTACCCCCGGCCGGCGGCGGCGGCGCGATCCGCGTCCGCCGACGACGCCGAACCGCAGTACGAGGTGATGTACCTGCTGGCCGATTCCGACGAGTCGAGAGTGGCCGCGCTGCGAGCCCGTCTGGGTGAACTCGGCGACTCGGTGGTGGTCGTCGGTGACGGCGGCGGGTCCTGGTCGGCGCATGTGCACTGCGCCGACGCCGGTGCGGCCGTGGAGGCGGGCATCGCCGCGGGCACGCTGAGCCGGATCCGTGTCGAGAACGTCACCTTCGGGTCGCACCGAGACGTATGGTCCGCGTCCGGAAACCGCGCCGAGGTCGCGGTCACCGGAAACCAGCCGAACCCCGCCGACGACCGTGCCTCCGACGTGCGGACCTGGCCCGTCCGAACCGGAGACACCGCGAGATCCGCCCCGGCCGCCGATTCCACCCAGGTGGTGGCCGGTGCGCTCGGCTCGGCCGCGGTCAAGCCCCCCGGCGCTCCGGCCGACCGCGGAATCCTGGCGGTGGTCGCCGGCGCGGGCGCGGCGTCGCTGTTCGAGGACGCGGGCGCCGTGGTGCTGGCGGGCGACGAGCCGGTCACCGCGACGACGCTGCTGGCCGCCATCCGGCGGATGCCGAACCGTGAAGTGCTGGTGCTGCCCAACGGCGCGCTGCCCGCGCACGAACTGGTCGCCGTGGGCGTCGCGGCGCGCGACGCCCACCGCGATGTGCTGCTGCTGCCGAGTGCGTCGATGGTGCAGGGCCTGGCCGCGCTGGCCGTGCACGACCGCGGACGGATCGCGGTCGACGACGCCTTCGCCATGTCGGAGGCAGCCGCCACGACGCGCTGGGGATCGCTGCGCGCGGCGACCGAGCGCGCGCTCACCATGGTCGGCACCTGCGAACCGGGCGACGGGCTCGGGCTGGCCGGCCACGACGTCGTCGTGATCGAGCCCGATGTGCGGACGGCGGGCCGGACGCTGTTGGACCGGTTGCTCGCCTTCGGAGGAGAGCTGGTCACCCTGCTGATGGGAGCGGCCGCGCCGGAGGGTCTCGGCGACGAACTCGCCGCCCACATCGCGCGGCACTTCCCCGGTGTCGAGGTGATCGTGTATCCCGGTGGGCAGCAGGGCGATTCGGTGCAGATCGGAGTGGAGTAGGGCATGGCGACACTGAGCGATCGGCTCGACCACATACTCGGGGCGAAGGCGGCGGCCTCGCTGGCGGACGCGTTCGACATGCACACCGTCGAGGACCTGCTGCGGCACTACCCGCTGCGCTACGCCACGCAGGGGCAGCCGCTCACCGAGGAGGCGCCCGAGGACGGTTCGCACATCACGGTCATCGGACGGATCACCAAGGCCGATCTGCGGCCGATGCGCAACCGCCGCGGGTCGCTGCTGAAGGTGGTGCTCGACACCGGCTCCGGGCGCGGCGTCGACGTCACCTTCTTCAATGGCGACAAGGTGAAATACGTCGTGCGCGAAGGTCTGCGCGCGATGATGTCGGGCACGGTGAACTACTGGCGCCCCGGCCAGTGGAACCTCAGCCACCCCGGTTACCTGATCCTGCCGGAGACCGAGGACGACGACTCGGTCGGCGCGTTGACGAAGGTTCGCGGCGGCGGAGACCTGCGCGGCCTGGCGCAGAGCGCCAAAGGCGCCGGGGGAGTGGACACCTCGTTCATGGAACGCGAGTTCATCCCGGTCTACCCGGCGACCGCCAAGGTGCAGAGCTGGGACGTGCTCGCCTGCGTGCGTCAGGTGCTCGACCAGCTCGATCCGCTCGATGATCCGCTGCCGGGTGACGTGCGCGCCGAACGGGCGCTGCCGAACCTGTCCGACGCGCTGCGCTTGATCCACCTGCCCGAGCGCAAGTCCGATATCGATCAGGCCAGAGACCGGCTGCGTTTCGACGAGGCGCTGGCCTTGCAACTGGTGCTGGCCGAGCGCAGGCACGAGGTGTCCGGTCGCCGCGCACGCGCCTGCGTGGCACGCACCGACGGCATCGCCGCCGCGTTCGACCAGCGCCTGCCCTTCGACCTCACCGCGGGGCAGCGGCAGGTCGTCGCCGAGATCTCCGCCGACCTGGCTCGCGAGCAGCCGATGCACCGGTTGCTGCAAGGTGAGGTGGGCTCGGGCAAGACGATCGTCGCCCTGCACGCCATGCTGCAAGTGGTCGACGCGGGCCTGCAGTGCGCGCTGCTCGCCCCGACGGAGGTACTGGCCGCGCAGCACTACCGGTCGCTGCGCGGCATGCTCGGCGAGCTGGGCTCCGCGGGCGAGCTGGGCGCGGCCGACAACGCCACCCGCGTGGCGCTGGTGACCGGCTCGATGTCGGCCGCGGCGAAGAAGGCCGCGCTGCTGGAGGCGGTGACCGGCGAGGCGGGCATCGTGATCGGCACACACGCGCTGATCCAGGACAACGTCGAGTTCTTCGACCTCGGCATGGTGGTGGTCGACGAACAGCATCGCTTCGGCGTCGAGCAGCGGGACGCGTTGCGCGCCAAGGCGAAAGCGGGCGCCAGCCCACATCTGCTGGTGATGACCGCGACGCCGATCCCGCGCACCATCGCCATGACCACGCTCGGTGACCTGGAGACCTCCACGCTGACCGAACTGCCGCGCGGCCGCTCGCCGATCGTCTCCAAGGTGGTGCCGCGCAGGCAGCATCCGAACTGGGTGGATCGCGCCTGGGAGCGGATCGTGGAGGAGGTCGCCGCCGGACGCCAGGCGTACGTGGTGTGTTCGCGCATCGGCGACGACGAGGAGGCGACGGGCAAGTCCCGCAACGGGCGCTCGAAATCCGGTGACGGCGAGAAGGAAGGCCCGACCACCCAGGCAGTGCTCGACGTGTTCGAGATGCTGCGCGGCGGGCCGCTGTCGGGCGTGCGGGTGGGCCTGCTGCACGGCAGACTGCCCGCCGATGAGAAAGACCAGGTGATGCGGGCGTTCAACGACGGATCGGTGGACGTGCTGGTGTGCACAACGGTGGTCGAGGTCGGGGTGGACGTGCCCAACGCGACGGTGATGGTGATCGTCGACGCGGACCGGTTCGGCGTCAGTCAGCTGCACCAGCTGCGCGGCCGGATCGGCCGGGGAAAGCACCCGGGACTGTGCCTGCTGGTCACCGACGCCGCGCCGGGCGGGTCGGCGATGGCGCGGCTGGACGCGGTCGCGGCCACCACCGACGGCTTCGAACTCGCGGTGCTCGACCTGCGCACCCGCCGTGAGGGCGACGTGCTCGGCGCCGCCCAGTCCGGCACGGCCCGCTCGCTGCGCCTGCTGTCGCTGCTGGACGACCTCGAGGTCATCACCGCCGCCCAGGAATTCGCCCGGAACGTGGTGGCGTCCGATCCCGGATTGCGCAGGCATCCCGGTCTGGCCGGGATGATGCACGCGGCGGTGGACTCCGAGCGGCTGGAGTATCTGGCCAAGTCTTGACGCCTTGTCAGCGTCCGAGCCGCGGGTAGGGCAGGTCGGTGCTGGTGTATTCGCTGACGGCCAAGGGGCTGCCGATGTGCGGGAAGGCCCGCTGCGGGCACCCCGGACGCTCGCACACCTTGCAGCCCGCGCCGATCGGGACCGCGGTGGCCGGGTCGTCCACCTGTAATCCGGCCGAATACACCAGGCGGTCGGCGTATTCGATGTCGCAGCCGAGACCGATCGCGAAGTTCTTCGCCGTGGTGCCGAACCCGTGTGGTGCGATCGCCGCGGTGCGGGCCACCCACAGATAGCGGCGGCCGTCGGGCATCTCGGCGACCTGGGTGAGTATGCGGCCGGGGTGCGCGAAGGCCTCGTGCACCACCCACAGCGGGCAACTGCCGCCCACTCGGGAGAAATGGAACGCGGTGGCGGACTGACGTTTGGAGATGTTGCCCGCGCGATCGGTGCGCACGAAGAAGAACGGGACGCCGCGCTGTCCTTGCCGCTGCAAGGTGCTGAGCCGATGGCAGATGGTTTCGAATCCGACCTCGAAACGCAGGGCGAGCAGGTCGATGTCGTAGTGCAGTTCCTCGGCCGAGCGCAGGAATCGCCCGTACGGCAGCACCAGCGCGCCGGCGAAGTAGTTGGCCAGCCCGATCCGCGCCAGCGTGCGGGATTCGCCGCTGAGCGAGGGGGTTTCGGCCAGGACGCCGTCCAGCTCCGCCCCGTACAGCAGGAAGCCGAGCGTGGTGGCGATCTGGAAGGCGCGCTGGCCCGGCCGCAGCCGACGGGCGAGGGTGAGCGTGCGGGTCTCCGGGTCGTAGTGCCGTTTGGGGACGTTGGGGTCGGCGCCGTCGCCGCGCACCAGGACGGTCACGCCCGCACGTTCCTCGGCGATCCGCGCGAGCTGGCGATCGAGTGAGCCGATGCTGAGCCCGGAGTTCTCGAACAGTTGCTCGGCGGCGATGTCCAGCTGCGGAATGTGATTGTGGTGGTCGTAGAAGAAGTCGCGCACGTCCTCGTAGGGCATCGGCACCCCGGGCGCGCCCGCGGGCGCGGAGACCCGTGCGGAGAGCAGGTCGAGCTGATCGGTGGCGGCGCGTAGTCGGCGATGCATCGCGACGACGATCCTGGCGACCTCCGGCTGACGGGTCGCCAGCTCCTCGACTTCGGTCAGCGGCGCGGTGTGCCCGCCCGCGGCGTCCACCAGCACTTCGTGCAGGTCGGACACCAGGCGCGCGTCCGAGTCGGCGGCGAAGAACTGGACGTCGAGGTCGAAGGTGGAATTCAGTTTCAGCAGTACGGGAATGGTGAGGGGGCGTTGGTCGCGCTCGAGCTGGTTGAGATAGCTCGGCGACAGATCCAGCGATTTCGCCAGAGCCGCCTGAGTCATCCTCCGCTCTTCGCGCAATCGCCGAAGCCGGGCGCCCGCATACATCTTGCGCACGTGCACGATGGTAGCTGCGCTTATTCGCAATCATCGCAAAAACACGCGTTGTTACCCACGAAAATATACTTTTGCGAGGTATTAAGTGTCCTGCCCGATCTGCGTAGCGTGCGAAGAGAGATTCATCGCCGCGTCGTGGAGGATGCATGAAGACACACATCGTACGAGCCCGTTCCGCCGCCGAGGAGTTCCCACGCTCCGAGCATCTCGCCACCAAGATCGCCGAAGTGGCCGCCGACCAGGTCGAAGTCACCGCCGAAGTCGGCGCGATGATCATCGACCGGATCATCGACAACGCCGCGGTAGCCGCCGCTTCGCTGACGCGCCACCCCGTGACCGCAGCGCGCGCCCAGGCCACCGCACAGCCCTACCGGCCGCGGACCGGCCGGCGCGGGGCCACGGTCTTCGGTCTGCCGGTCGGGCAGCGGGTTTCGCCCGAGTGGGGCGCTTGGGCCAATGGAGTCGCGGTGCGGGAACTGGACTTCCATGACACGTTCCTCGCCGCGGAGTATTCGCATCCGGGTGACAACATCCCGCCGATCCTCGCGGTCGCCCAGCATCTCGGTCGTGGTGGCGCCGAGCTGATCCGCGGGCTGGCCACCGGCTACGAGATCCAGATCGACCTGGCGCGCGGGATCTGCCTGCACGAACACAAGATCGATCACGTCGCCCATCTCGGCCCCTCCGCCGCGGCCGGGATCGGCACGCTGCTCGGCCTCGACACCGAGACCATCTACCAGGCACTCGGCCAGGCGCTGCACACCACCACGGCGACGCGACAGTCCCGCAAAGGAGAGATCTCCAGCTGGAAGGCCTACGCACCCGCCTTCGCGGGAAAGATGGCGGTCGAGGCAGTGGATCGCGCTCTGCGCGGCGAGGGTGCGCCCGCGCCGATCTGGGAGGGCGCCGACGGCGTGATCGCCCGGTTGCTCGGCGGGCCGGACGCCGAATATCGCGTGCCGCTGCCAGCCCCCGGCGAGGCCAAGCGCGCCATCCTGGACAGCTACACCAAGGAGCACTCGGCCGAATACCAGAGTCAGGCGCCGATCGATCTCGCGCGCCGGATGCGGAAGCGGATCGGCGATCTGGAGCAGATCGCCTCCATCGTGCTGCACACCAGCCACCACACGCACGTGGTGATCGGCACCGGCTCCGGCGACCCGCAGAAGTTCGATCCACACGCAGGCCGCGAAACACTCGATCATTCGCTGCCCTACATCTTCGCGGTGGCACTGCAGGACGGGACCTGGCACCACGAGCGGTCGTACGCGCCCGAGCGGGCGCGGCGGCCGGACACCGTCGCGCTGTGGCGCAAGATCAGCACGGCCGAGGACCCGGAGTGGACCCGGCGCTACCACGCCACCGACCCCGGGGAAAAGGCGTTCGGCGCGCGCGCCGTGGTCACGCTGGCGAGCGGGGAGACGATCGTCGACGAATTGGCCGTCGCCGACGCCCATCCGCTGGGCGCGCGTCCGTTCGGCCGGGCTCAGTACATCGCCAAGTTCCGCACCCTGACCGAGGGGGTGCTCGACGAGGCCGAGCAGGAGCGCTTCCTCGACGCGGCCCAGCGAACGCCGGAACTGGCCGCCGGTGAGCTGGACCAACTGAATTTCACCGTGTCCGACGAGGTGCTCACCCGCGCGCCGCGAATTGCCGAAGGGATCTTCTGATGCGAGCGTCAGTCCTGGACCAGGATCACCGCCTGCGCGGCGATGACGTTCTCGCCGTCGAAGGTGAGCGCGGGCGATCCGTGCAGCCGATAGCCCTGCGCGAGCAGGTCGCTGACGCGGGCGCAGAATCGCGCGTCGTCGACGCCGGTGATCAGTCGGTAGCGCAGCGGTTCCGTTTCGGTCATGCGATGAGCGTAGGGCGGTGGGGGCGGTGACCGGCCTGTTGTCGTCGGCGACGACCGCGCAGCAGAAGCGCTCGGCGTTGCGTGCCGGCCTGACCTCGGGCCGGATCCAGCGGTTTCCCGGCGCGTTCGATCCGCTGGTGGCCCGGCTGATCCAGGAGATCGGGTTCGAAGGCGTGTACGTCTCGGGCGCGGCGCTGTCGGCCGAGCTGGCCTTGCCCGACATCGGCCTGACCACGCTCAGCGAGGTGGCCGCGCGGGCGCAGCAGATCGCGCGGGTCACCGACCTTCCGGTGCTCGCCGACGCGGATACCGGCTTCGGGGAGCCGATGAACGCCGCGCGCACCGTCACCCTCTTGGAGGACGCCGGACTGGCGGGGTGCCACATCGAGGATCAGGTGAACCCGAAGCGCTGTGGTCACCTCGACGGCAAGGCCGTCGTGCCGGTCGAGGACATGGTGCGGCGCCTGCGCGCCGCCGTCTCGGCCCGGCGCGACCCGGACTTCGTCGTCTGCGCCCGCACCGACGCGCGCGGCACGGACGGACTGGCCGCCGCGATCGACCGGGCCAAGGCCTACGCGGAGGCGGGCGCGGACCTGATCTTCACCGAAGCGCTGGCCGACGCGGCGGAGTTCGCGCAATTCCGGGCCGCGGTCCACGTCCCGCTGCTGGCCAACATGACCGAGTTCGGCAAGTCCGAGTTGCTGTCCGCGCGGGAGCTGGAAGAACTCGGGTACAACGCGGTCATCTATCCCGTGACGACGCTGCGGCTGGCCATGTACGCCGTGGAGCAGGGGCTGCGCGAGATCGACCGCACCGGGACGCAGGCCGCGCTGCTCGGGACCATGCAGCACCGGTCCCGGCTCTACGAACTGCTGCGCTACGAGCAGTACAACGCGTTCGACGCGGGCGTATTCACCTTCACCGTGAGCGAGGGAGCGACATGACCGAGATCAAGAAGGGCCTGGCCGGAGTGGTGGTCGACACCACCGCCATCTCGAAGGTGGTGCCGGAGACCAACTCCCTGACCTATCGCGGCTACGCGGTGCCGGATCTGGCGCGGCACTGCGGATTCGAGGAGGTCGCCTACCTGCTCTGGTACGGCGAACTGCCCGACGCCGCACAGCTCGAGCTGCTGTGTCAGCGCGAGCGCGCCCAGCGGCGGATCGACCGGTCGGTCCTCTCGCTGATCGAGAAGATGCCCGACTCCTGTCATCCGATGGACGTGGTGCGGACGGTGGTGAGTTATCTGGGGGCCGAGGACCCGGAGGAGGACCTGTCCGGTGCCACCGCGCAGCGGGCGCTGCCCGCCAAGGCGCTGCGCCTGACCGCTGTGCTGCCGACCGTCATCGCCGCCGACATGCGGCGGCGGCGTGGGCTGGATCCCGTCGCGCCGCATTCGCACCTGGGCTTCGCGGCGAACTTCCTGAACATGTGCTTCGGCGCGGTGCCCGATCCGCGGATCGTCCGGGCGTTCGAGACGTCGCTGATCCTCTACGCGGAGCACGGTTTCAACGCCTCCACCTTCGCCGCACGGGTGGTCACCTCCACGCGATCGGACATCTACAGCGCGGTCACGGCCGCGATCGGGGCGCTGAAAGGGCCACTGCACGGCGGCGCCAACGAGGCCGTCATGCGCGCGCTGCTGGAGATCGGCGAACCGGAAAAGGCCGGCGAATGGCTGCGCGCCAAGCTCGCCGACAAGCAGAAGGTGATGGGCTTCGGGCATCGGGTCTACAAGAACGGCGATTCCCGGGTGCCGACCATGCGCGCGGAACTGGCGCGGGTGGCGGCGGTGACCGGCGGCGAGCGCTGGCTGCGCGTGTCCGCCGCCCTGGAACACGCGATGGCGGAGGCCACCGGTATCGAGCCGAATCTGGATTTCCCCGCCGGGCCCGCCTACTACCTGATGGGTTTCGACATCGCGATGTTCACGCCGATCTTCGTGATGAGCCGGATCGCCGGGTGGACCGCGCACATCATCGAGCAGGTGGCCTCGAACGCGTTGATCCGGCCGCTGTCGGAGTACACCGGGGTACCGCAGCGGGAGCTGATCGTCAGCCGCTGACCGGGGGCCTGCCGCGGGCGGAGCCGGGCAGGCCGTGATCCACTCTTCCCAACCGAGCGATTGCTTGGTTCAATCGTTGGGTCCGGCGCTCCGCCCATCAGGAAAGTGAGCCAGCGAATGCCCGATCCCGACGAGCTCGTGCGTGCGATGTGCCGAAGCTGGTCCGACCCCGACCCGGATCGGATCAGCGCGTACTTCGCCGAGGACGCCGTCTATCACAACATCCCGATGGAACCCATCGTCGGCCGCACCGCGATCCGTGACTTCATCGCGGGCTTCCTGACCACCTTCGAGGCTATCGACTTCGACATCCACCATCAGATCGCATCCGGCAACGTGGTCATGAACGAACGCACCGACACGCTGCGCTCCGCGGGCCGCGAGACCCCGCTTCCCGTCATGGGCTTCTTCGAAGTCACCGACGGCGCCATCACCACGTGGCGCGACTATTTCGACATGGCCGCCATCAACCGGGCCTTCGGCCTGTAGCGCGGACGCGACTTCCGGAATCGCAGGGAACCGAATCCGGAATGGATGCGTCGAAGTAGGCAAGAGGGGAAAGACATAAGTCGACGGTTGAGGAGGGGTGGCCGGTGGAGCGTTGTTCTGGTTGTCATACGGCGTGGCGGCGGGGGATGCGGGCGCGGGCACGGGAGCTGCCGGTGACGCGGCGGGAAGAGCCCTGTGATCGGTACACGTTGCGGCGGCGGCAGCCGCCCCGGCCGGAGCCGGAATCCGACTGAGGCCGTGGCGGATTCGGTGCCCCCCTCGCCAGGCGAAGGGGGCACCGGTCATCGGTCAGGCGGGCCGGGTCACCGCACGGCCGCCGCCGCGGCGACCATGTTGCGCAGCGAGGCCTCCACCTCGACGCGTCCCCTGGTCTTCAGCCCGCAGTCCGGATTCACCCAGAGCCGTTCGGCCGGAACGGCTTTCAGCGCCGCGCGCAGCGACGCGGTGATCTCCTCGACACCGGGAACCCGAGGCGAGTGGATGTCGTAGACGCCCGGCCCGACGCCGAGGTCGAAACCCGCCGCGTTCAGATCGTCGAGCACCTCCATCCGGGAGCGTGCCGCCTCGATCGAGGTGACGTCGGCGTCGAGCCCGGCGATCGCATCGATCACCTCACCGAACTCCGAGTAGCACAGGTGCGTGTGGATCTGCGTCGCATCCGACACCCCGGAGGTCGCGAGCCGGAACGACCGCACCGACCACTCCAGGTACTCGGACTGATCGGCCGTGCGCAACGGAAGCAGTTCCCGCAGGGCGGGCTCGTCGACCTGGATGATCCGGATGCCCGCCGACTCCAAGTCGACGGTCTCGTCCCGGATCGCCAGCGCCACCTGGCGAGCGGACTCGCCCAACGGCTGGTCGTCGCGCACGAACGACCACGCCAGAATGGTCACCGGGCCGGTCAGCATGCCTTTCACCGGCTTGTCGGTGAGCGACTGCGCGTAGCCGATCCACTCCACGGTCATCGGCTCCCGCCGCGCCACGTCGCCGAACAGGATCGGCGGCCGCACGCAGCGCGTGCCGTAGGACTGCACCCAGCCGTGCTCGGTCGCCGCGAACCCGTCGAGCTGCTCGGCGAAGTACTGCACCATGTCGTTGCGCTCCGGCTCGCCGTGCACCAGCACGTCCAGGCCCAGTTCCTCCTGGAGCGCGATGACGTCCGCGATCTCGGCGCGCATCCGGCGCACGTACTCCGCCTGATCGATCTCGCCCTTGCGCAGCGCCGCTCGCGCCAGCCGGATGCTCGCGGTCTGTGGATAGGAACCGATCGTCGTGGTCGGCAGCGCGGGCAACCGCAACCGGTCCCGTTGCAGTTCCCGGCGCTGCTCGGCGGGGGCGCGGCGAACGGCGTCCGGCTCGAGCTCGGCCAGCCTGGCCCGCACCCGCGCGTCGTTCAGCCGCGGGTCCGACCGCCGCGACGCCAGTGCCGCGCGCGCCGCGGCCAAGTCCGCCTCGATGGCCTCCGTGCCCTCGCTCAGCCCGGTCGCGAGCAGGCGGACCTCGGCCGCCTTCTCCGCGCCGAACGCCAGCCAGGACCGCAGCCGCTCGTCCAATCGCGTCTCCGCGGCCAGGGTGTAGGGCACGTGCAGCAGCGAGCAGGAGCTCGAAACCGCCACGTGCGCAGCGGATCCCAGCAACGTGCCGAGGGTGGTCAGGGCACGGTCGAGATCGGTGCGCCACACATTGCGACCGTCCACCACTCCCGCGACGACCAGCTTGCCCGCCAGCGCGGGCAAGGCCGCCACCGCGGCGACATCGGCCCCCGAGGTGAAGTCGAGGGCGACTCCCTCCACGCCGGTGCTCGCCAGGGCGGCGAGTGCGGCACCCGGCTGGCCGAAGTAGGTCGCGACGAGGATCGCCGGACGATCGGCGGCGTCGGCGAGCTCGTCGTAGGTGACCTGCGCGAGGCCGATCTCCTCCGCCGTGAGGTCGGTGACCAGCACGGGCTCGTCGATCTGCACCCACTCCGCCCCGGCGGCGGCCAGCCTGCGCAGCAGCTCCCGATACAGCGGCAGCAACTCGATCAGCCGGGCGAGCGGCGAGCCGCCGCCGGACTTCGCCAGCTTCAGGAAGGTGATCGGGCCGATCACCACCGGCCGCGCGGGCACACCCAGTTCGAGCGCTTCCCGCAATTCCTCCAGCAGCTTCTCCGGGTGCAGGGAGAAGGCGGTGTCCGGGCCGATTTCCGGGACCAGGTAGTGGTAGTTGGTGTCGAACCACTTGGTCATCTCCAAGGGCTCGACCGTGTCGGTGCCGCGCGCGGCGGCGAAATACCGTTCCAGCGGGTCCGCGATCCCGGCGACCCGAGGCGGCAGCGCGCCGAGCAGGACGGCGGTGTCGAGCATCTGGTCGTAGTAGGAAAACGTGCCGACCGGGATCGAGTCCAGACCCGCGGCCCGCGATTCGGTGAGCTGGGCGTGCCGCAGGTCGCGCGCCACGGCGTGCAACTGGCCGGCGTCGATCTTGCCTGCCCAGTAGGATTCGGTGGCCCGCTTGAGCTCGCGCCTGGGCCCCACTCGTGGTAGCCCGAGAACCGTTGCGGTGAACGGCTTTTGCTGTGCAACAGTCACGATGTTTCTCCATTGCTGAGGATGACGAGCCATCGCCGTACGGGCAGCGGAGAACCTTGTGACATGCCGGGATATTCCCGGCCGAGGAGCCCGACACGTCAGCTGGTGATCCGCACGCCCAATCCACGAGGCGGTGGCCGCCGGGTACGGCGTACCCGGCACGGCTGGCAGGTCTTCGGACTCGCGGGCACCGGCCCCGGGGGACCGGCATGAGCCGGGGTGGTCCCCATGGCCGACCTACTGGCCGTCGCTTCCCAAGTCGCGGAGCCTTCCGGCTCGGTTGACCCAGTGCCTGGTGACGGCGGTCGTTCCTGCATACCGCTGCGGGACAGTCCCGGATTCTCACCGGGTTCCCTCTCGCCCGCCGTGACGTCTCCGCACGGGCGGGCTCGGCTCCGTCGCACGACGTCGGGGCTCCATCTCGTCGTGCCGCGGTGAACCAGCTGCCCGTTCAGCATAGGACGCGCGGTGGCGCCAGGGCGACCGGCCCGGCTTCCGGACAGCACACCGGTTGCTGCCGCGTCGCCCATGTATCGGCGCGGTGAACGCAACTTCGCAACGGTGCTAGTCGGCGTTGTGAAGAGGTTTGCGAAGGGGGATTCCGTGTCGGTGCGGTTCACACGGCCGGGTACCTTAGGTCAATGTTCTCGAAAGTCTTGGTTGCCAACCGTGGCGAGATCGCCATCCGAGCCTTCCGCGCGGCGTACGAACTCGGCATCGGGACGGTCGCCGTGTTTCCCTACGAGGACCGCAATTCGGTTCATCGGTTGAAGGCGGCGGAGTCGTATCAGATCGGCGAAGCCGGCCATCCGGTGCGGGCCTACCTGTCGATCGAGGCGATCATCGAGGCGGCCAAGTCGGCGGGAGCGGACGCGATCTACCCGGGGTACGGGTTCTTGTCGGAGAACCCGGATCTGGCGGCGGCGTGCGCCCGCGAGGGCATCACCTTCATCGGCCCGTCGGCCGAAGTGCTCGAACTGGCGGGTAACAAGGCGCGCGCCATCGAGGCGGCCAAGGCGGCCGGGCTGCCGGTGCTGCGGTCGAGCGCGCCGTCGGCGGACGTGGACGAGCTGCTGGCCGCGTCGCAGCAGCTGGAATACCCGATCTTCGTCAAGGCGGTCGCGGGCGGCGGCGGGCGCGGTATGCGCCGGGTCGCGGCGCCCGAGCAGCTGCGCGAGTCGATCGAGGCGGCGTCGCGGGAGGCGGAGTCGGCGTTCGGTGACCCGACGGTGTTCCTGGAGCAGGCGGTGGTGAACCCACGCCACATCGAGGTGCAGATCCTGGCCGATCAGCACGGCAATGTGATGCACCTGTTCGAGCGGGACTGCTCGGTGCAGCGTCGGCATCAGAAGGTGATCGAGCTGGCGCCCGCGCCGAATCTGGATCCCGACCTGCGGGAACGGATCTGCGCCGACGCGGTCGCGTTCGCCAGGCAGATCGGTTACTCGTGCGCGGGCACCGTGGAATTCCTGCTGGACGAGCGCGGCAACCACGTGTTCATCGAGATGAACCCGCGCATCCAGGTGGAACACACGGTGACCGAGGAGATCACCGACGTCGACCTGGTGCAGTCGCAGCTGCGGATCGCCGCGGGGGAGACCCTCGAGCAGTTGGGCCTGAGCCAGGACGCGGTGACCATCCGGGGTGCGGCCCTGCAGTGCCGGATCACCACCGAGGACCCGGCCAACGGATTCCGCCCCGACACCGGGCGCATCACCGCCTACCGCACGCCGGGCGGCGCGGGCATCCGCCTGGACGGCGGCGCGAACCTGGGTGCGGAGATCGGCGCCTATTTCGACTCGATGCTGGTCAAGCTCACCTGCCGCGGTCGCGACTTCGGTGCGGCGGTGGCGCGGGCGAGCCGGGCGCTGGCGGAGTTCCGCATCCGCGGCGTGGCCACGAACATCCCGTTCCTGCTCGCCGTGCTGGACGACCCCGACTTCAAGGCAGGCCGGGTGACCACCTCGTTCATCGATGAGCGCCCGCAGCTGCTGACCCTGCGCCGGTCCGCCGACCGCGGCACCAAGATCCTCGACTACCTGGCGGACGTCACGGTGAACAAGCCGCACGGTGATCGGCCGACCACGGTGTACCCGCACGACAAGCTGCCGGCCATCGATCTGAGCGTGCCGCCGCCGGACGGCTCCCGCCAGCGGCTGCTGCGGCTGGGACCGGAAGGTTTCGCGCGGGCTCTGCGTGAGCAGAAGGCGGTCGGCGTCACCGACACCACGTTCCGTGACGCCCACCAGTCACTGCTGGCCACCCGGGTGCGCACCAACGGCCTGCTCGGGGTGGCGGGGCATGTCGCGCGGTTGACGCCGGAGCTGCTGTCGATCGAAGCGTGGGGCGGAGCGACCTACGACGTGGGGTTGCGGTTCCTGTACGAGGACCCGTGGGAGCGGTTGGCGGCGTTGCGGGAAGTTGTCCCGAACATCTGTTTGCAGATGCTGCTGCGCGGCCGCAACACCGTCGGCTACACCCCGTATCCGGAGGCGGTGACCCGCGCGTTCGTCTCCGAGGCGACCGCCACCGGCATCGACATCTTCCGGATCTTCGACGCGCTCAACAACGTCGATCAGATGCGCCCGGCCATCGACGCGGTCCGCGAGACCGGCACCGCGATCGCCGAAGTCGCGATCAGCTACACCGGCGATCTGTCCAACCCGGACGAGTCGCTCTACACCCTGGACTACTACCTGAAGCTGGCCGAGCAGATCGTCGACGCGGGCGCGCACGTGCTGGCGATCAAGGACATGGCCGGACTGTTGCGCGCCCCGGCCGCGACCACGCTGGTCACCGCGTTGCGCAGCAATTTCGATCTGCCGGTGCACGTGCACACGCACGACACCCCGGGCGGGCAGCTGGCCACCTACCTGGCCGCGTGGCAGGCCGGTGCGGACGCGGTCGACGGCGCGAGCGCCGCGATGGCCGGTACCACCAGCCAGCCCGCGCTCTCGGCGATCGTCGCGGCCGCGGCGCACAGCGAGTACGACACCGGGTTGAACCTGCAGAACGTGTGCGACCTGGAGCCGTACTGGGAAGCGCTGCGGAAGGTGTACGCGCCGTTCGAGTCCGGGCTGCCCGCGCCGACCGGTCGCGTCTACACCCACGAGATTCCCGGCGGGCAGTTGTCGAACCTGCGCCAGCAGGCGATCGCGCTCGGGTTGGGCGACCGGTTCGAAGAGGTCGAGGCGAAGTACGCCGCCGCCGACCGGCTGCTGGGCCGCCTGGTGAAGGTCACGCCGTCCTCGAAGGTCGTCGGTGATCTGGCGTTGGCGCTGGTCGGTACCGGCGTCGACGTCGAGGACTTCGCCGCCGACCCGGGCCGCTACGACATCCCGGACTCGGTGATCGGGTTCCTGCGCGGTGAACTGGGCACCCCCGCCGGTGGCTGGCCCGAACCGTTCCGCAGCAAGGCACTGGCCGGACGCGGTGCGGCCAAACCCGAGACACCGTTGACACCCGCGGACGAGAAGGGGCTGGCCGGTAGCTCCGAGGAGCGCCGGGCGACGCTGAACCGGCTGCTGTTCCCCGGCCCGACCGCCGAATTCCTCGCCCACCGCGAGAAGTACGGCGACACCTCCGGCTTGTCGGCCAACCAGTTCTTCTACGGCCTGCGCCGCGGCGAGGAACACCGAGTTCAGCTGGAGAAGGGCGTCACCCTGCTCATCGGCTTGGAGGCGATCTCCGAACCCGACGAGCGCGGCATGCGCACGGTGATGTGCATCCTCAACGGCCAGTTGCGGCCGGTCTCGGTCCGCGACCGGTCCATCGCCAGCGAGATTCCGGCCGCCGAGAAAGCCGACAAGGCCAACCCCGGCCACATCGCCGCGCCGTTCGCCGGTGTCGTCACTCTCGCGGTGTCCGAAGGTGATTCGGTCGCGGCGGGCGACACCATCGGCACCATCGAAGCCATGAAGATGGAAGCCGCGATCACCGCGCCCCGCGCGGGCACCGTCGGTCGCGTCGCCATCGGCGCCGTGCAGCAGGTCGAAGGCGGCGACCTGCTCATCGAGCTGGCGGTGCGGGAGTCGTCCGCGGGATGACGCGGATCGTCGCCGGAACGGCGGGCGGGCGGCGCCTTCGGGTGCCGCCCTCGGGCACCCGGCCGACGTCCGACCGGGTACGGGAGGCGCTGTTCAGCGCGTTGGACGCTCGGCTGGACTTCACGGGCGCTCGCGTCTTGGACCTCTACGCGGGTTCCGGCGCGCTCGGGCTGGAGGCGCTCTCGCGTGGCGCCGAGCACGCCCTGCTCGTCGAGTCCGACCGCAAGGCGGCGGCGGTGGTGCGCGGCAATATCGCCGACCTCGGGCTGCCCGGCGCGGAATTACGGATCGCGACGGTGGCCGGCGTGCTGCGGCTGGGCGGGGCGGGTCGCTTCGACGTGGTCTTCTCCGACCCGCCCTACGCGGTGGACAACGCCGCCGTGCTGGCCGACCTGCGCGCGCTGACCGAGCACGGGTGGCTGCGTCCCGGTGCGGTGATCGTGCTGGAGCGCTCGGCGCGCTCACCCGAGATCGCTTGGCCCGCAGGTTACGTCCCCGCCAAGGCGCGCCGGTACGGCGAAACACGCATCGATCTCGCGGAGTTCGAGCCGGACGGATAGGCGCGGGTCGGCCCCTGGTGCCGGGCCGCCGGTGCCCTGCTAGCGTCGGCTCATGGCAGGAGCACTGTGCCCCGGATCGTTCGACCCGGTGACCTACGGTCACCTCGACGTCTTCACCCGGGCGGCGGCCCAGTTCGACGAGGTCGTCATCACCGTCATGATCAATCCGAAGAAGCAGGGCATGTTCACCGTCGAGGAGCGCATCGAGATGCTGCGCGAGTCGACCGCCCACCTGGGCAATGTCCGGGTGGACTCGTGGCAGGGCCTCACCGTGGACTTCGCGCGGGAGCAGGGCATCACCGCGATCGTGAAGGGCCTGCGCGATGCCGGCGACTTCGGCTACGAACTGCAGATGGCGCAGATGAACAAGAAGCTCTCCGGCGTGGACACCTTCTTCATCGCCACCAACCCGTCCTTCAGCTACCTGTCCAGCTCCCTGGTCAAGGAGGTCGCCGCATACGGCGGCGACGTCAGTGACATGCTGCCCCCCTCGGTGCACAAGCGCCTCCTGAACCGCCTGGCCGAGCGCAACAGCTGACCGACCGGTCCGTACGGCCTGAAGAGCAGGAGAGGCGGCTCAGAACACCAGGCCGCGCAGGGCCAGGAAGCGCATGCCACCGACCGCGGCGGTGATCGCCAGGATCGCGGCGGCCTGGGCGGTGTCCCCGAGTCCGGGCGCCCACAGGCCGAGCGCGGCCAGCCCCGCGGTGGTGATGCCGAGCCCGACCAGCGCGAGCCCGCCGCCTTCCCACTGTGCGGTGAACCAGCCGACCCGTTCCGCGGCGTGGAAGGTGAGCTGGCGGTGCAGCTCGTTGGCGATGACGGTGCTCACGACGGAGCCGACGACATTGGCGATCAGCGGCCCGACGCCGTGCATGGCGAAGAACAGCAGGACATAGGCGATATTGCTGGAGCCGCCGACCAGCGCGAAACGGATCAGCTGCGCGAAGGCGCGATCGCCGCGCAGATACCGGGTGAGCTGTCCGATCCTGGCCGCGCCGACTGCCTTCGGCAGTACCGGGTATGGGCTCACCCACGGCACAAAGAAGCTGGTGGCGCTCACTCCCGCCGGTCGCGGTAGTTCCAGAACAGTCATCGTCTTTCCGATCGAACGAGGCCTTGTTGGTCGACCTTCCAAAAGAATCTAACACGAAGCGGAGAGGGAGTCTCCACTTGATTTCTGTGGCGTGCAAGACACCCGCACGACACACCGGAAAGTGACTCGGCACGAGCGGTGACGAGGGGCACACTGGGCTTCGGCGGAGAGTTTCGCCGTGAGTCCGCAGGAGGGTAGTGAGCATGTATCGCGTATTCGAAGCGCTCGACGAACTGGTCGCCATTGTCGAAGAGGCCCGCGGCATCCCGCCGACCCGCAGCTGCATCGTGCCGCGTGGCGACGTGCTCGAACTACTCGACGACGTGAGAGACGCGCTGCCCGGCGAACTCGACGACGCGCAAGACGTGCTCGACCACCGGGACAAGATCGTCTCCGACGCCAGGAACGCCGCCGAGACCGCAGTGACAGGCGCGAACGAACAGGCCGAGCGCACCATCGGCTCGGCGCGCGAGGAAGCCGATCGCATCCTGGCCGATGCCAAGGCGCACGCCGACCGGATGGTCGCCGAGGCGAGCGCGCACGCCGATCACCTGGTCGCCCGCGCGCAGGAGGAGGCCGATCGCGTGGTGGCCGACGGCAACGCCGAATACGAGGCGGTGACCGGCCGGGCGCGGGTGGAGTCGGAGCGGATGATCGAGGCGGGCAAGGCGGCCTACGACCGCTCCGTCGCCGACGGCCTCGCCGAGCAGGAGCGGCTGGTCACCCAGACCGAAGTGGTGCGCGCCGCGCATGCCGAATCGGCCAGGGTGATCGATGCCGCGCACGCCGAATCGGATCGGCTGCGCGAGGAATGCGATCACTATGTCGACTCCAGGCTCGCCGATTTCGAGGAGACGCTGGCCAGCACGCTGCGCACGGTCGGGCGGGGGCGTCATCAGCTCCGCAGCGGAGCGGGCGCACCCGACTACGCCTCCGAATTCCGCAGGTAGCGGCGTCGAAGGCGGTCGGCCGGGTTTGGGTGCGCACCGCATGATCGCTTATTGTTGAGTGGTTGCCCATATCCCCTCGATCGTGAGTGAGTTCGTGATGTCCGCCGGTTCCGGTTCCACGTCGCGTCCCCAGTCGGCCAAGCGCCGGTCGCCGGACGCGGGTTTCGTGCTGGACGTCCGCAGCCTCGGCCGCAGGCCGGGGACGATGCGCGAGCTGCGCCGCACCGTGACCACCGAGGAGCGGATCGGCCTGGATCTGATCGCCGTTCCCGTGGGCGCGCAGGTGGAGCTCGACCTGCAATTGCAGGCGGTGTCGGAGGGCGTGCTGGTCACCGGAACGGTGTCCGCGCCGATCGAGGGGGAGTGCTCGCGCTGCCTGGAGCCGTTCACCGGTGAGGTCGCGCTGCGGGTGACCGAGCTGTTCGCCTACCCGGACAGCACGACCGAGCAGACCACCGAGGACGACGAGGTCTACCGCCTGGTCGACGACCTCATCGACCTGGAGCCCGTGGTGATCGACGCGGTCGGCCTCGAGCTGCCGCTGCAGCCGCTGTGCACGCCGGATTGCGCGGGACTGTGCCCGGAATGCGGCATACGGATGGCGATTGCGGAATCCGGCCACCGGCATGAGATACTTGACCCTCGCTGGGCCGGACTGGCTGAATTCGCCTCCGGATCGCCCGGCGCAGGCAGCCCCGACGAGGGTGCGGCCGACCGAGACCACTGAGCAAGACCGATCAGCCGAACCGGCAGAGCAATTAGGACAGAGGAGAAGTAGTCGTGGCCGTTCCCAAGCGCCGGATGTCCCGTTCCAACACCAGGTCGCGGCGCAGCCAGTGGAAGGCTGTCGCGCCGGCCCTGATCACCTGCCCGAACCGCGCCTGCGGCGAGAAGACCCTGCCGCACATCGCCTGCCCCTCCTGCGGCACCTACAAGGGCCGCCAGGTCACCGCCGCGGTCTGACCGTTCGACCTGTCGTAGCGACGTGACCGACGAACCCGACTCGTCCGGTGAACACGCGAGCCTGCTCGCAGCCTTGGGCGTCGACCTGCACCCGGATCTGCTGCGTCTCGCGCTGACCCATCGGTCGTATGCGTACGAGAACGGTGGCCTGCCGACGAACGAGCGTCTCGAGTTCCTCGGCGATTCCGTGCTCGGGCTGAGCATTACCGAGCGGCTGTATCACGAGCATCCCTCGAAGAGCGAGGGCGAGCTGGCCAAGCTGCGCGCGAGCGTGGTGAACATGCGCGCCCTCGCGGAGGTAGCCCGCGGGCTCGGCGAGGGCGGCCTCGGTGTGCACCTGCTGCTCGGCAAAGGTGAGGAACTCACCGGCGGCCGGGACAAGGAGAGCATCCTCGCCGACGGCATGGAGTCCTTGCTCGGCGCCGTGCATCTACAGCACGGCATCGAGGTGGCGCGCTCGGTGGTGCTGCGGCTGTTCGCCGAGCTGCTCGAGCGCGGCCCGCGGATGGGCGCCGGCCTGGACTGGAAGACCAGCCTGCAGGAACTCACCGCCGAGCGTGGTCTCGGCGTGCCCAGTTACGAGATCACCTCGACCGGGCCGGACCACGACAAGGAATTCACCGCCACCACGGTGGTCGGCGGCCGGGCCTACGGGCAGGGCGTCGGCCGGTCCAAGAAGGAAGCCGAGCAGAAGGCCGCGGGGGCCGCCTACGAGGCGCTGACCGCCGAAACCTGACGTGCCCGAACTACCCGAGGTCGAGGTCGTGCGCCGCGGGCTCGCCGAGCACGTGGTGGGCCGGGTCGTCGAATCGGTGGCGATCACCCATCCCCGTTCGGTGCGCCGCCATCTCGAAGGCGCCGCCGATCTCGCCGCGCGGTTGACCGGTCTGACGGTCGAGTCGGCCCAGCGGCGCGGCAAATTCCTCTGGCTGACCTTCGACGACCCGGAAGCCGCCCTGGTCGTGCATCTGGGCATGAGCGGTCAGATGCTGGTCCAGTCCGCCGACGCGCCGGTGGAGAAGCACGCGCACATCCGCGCCACCTTCGGCGACGGCACTCAGCTGCGGTTCGTCGACCAGCGCACCTTCGGCGGCTGGGCGCTCGCGCCGCTGGTCGAGGTGGACGGCACCCTGGTGCCGGAGCCGGTCGCGCACATCGCTCGCGACCCGCTGGATCCGCGTTTCGACGTCGAATCCGTGGTCGCGGTGATCCGGGGCAAGCAGAGCGAGATCAAGCGTGTCCTGCTCGACCAGGGCGTGGTCTCGGGGATCGGCAACATCTACGCCGACGAGGCTTTGTGGCGCGCGCGGATCCACGGTGGCCGGCTCGCGTCCGGGCTGTCCAGACCGGCCGTGCGCGGGTTGCTCGCCGAGGTGAGCGCCGTGATGGGCGAAGCGCTCGCCGCGGGCGGCACGTCCTTCGACGCACTGTATGTGAACGTCAACGGCCAGTCGGGTTACTTCGAACGGGCCCTCGCCGTATACGGTCGGGAGCACGAGCCGTGTCGCCGGTGTGGTGCGCCGATCATCCGGGAGCGGTTCATGAACCGCTCGTCCTACTCCTGCCCGCGCTGCCAGCCGAAGCCTCGCCGTCGCTAGCGCGCGCGAGCTACCGTTTCCTCAGGGCGGTTCGGAATGTCACCCGACCGTGAGGAAGGAAGCATGCGCAAGCTCACCTATTACGTCGCGTCGACCATCGATGGATTCATCGCCACCGAAGAGGGCTCGGTCGATTTCTTCCCCGTCGGCGGCGATCACGGTCCGTCGATCAATGCGCAGTACCCCGAGACGCTGCCCGCCAAGGTGCGCGAGGCGCTCGGCGTGGAGGAGCGCAATCGGTACTTCGACACGGTGCTGATGGGACGCAAGACCCACGACTTCGGCGTCCGCACCGGCACCTCGAGCCCCTACGCGCACCTGCGTCAGTTCGTGGTCTCGACCACGCTGCCCGAAAGCCCCGATCCGGCCGTGGAGCTGATCGCCGAGAACCCGATCGAGAAGGTGAAGGAACTCAAGCGGGAGAACGGTCTGGGCATCTGGCTGTGCGGCGGTGGTGAGCTGGCGCAGGTGCTGCTGCCGGAGATCGACCAGATCTTCCTCAAGCTCTACCCGCTCGTGCTCGGCAGCGGCCGCGCGCTGTTCGGCACCGGGTCGCGGCTGCCGGAGCCCGCCAAGTTCCGGGTGATCACCAGCACGGTGTTCGAAGACGGCGTGGCCTTCGTGAAGTACAGCCGGGTGCGATAGCGCGGTGCCGGACCAGGAGCCGACCGGGATGCCGGACCGCGCCACCCAGCCCGGTCCGGAGGCGGCGCTGCGCGAGATCGGCTTCTGGCTGGAGCGCTCCCGAGCCGAAACCCACCGGGTCAAGGCGTACCGGCGTGCGGCCGACGTCGTCGCGGGTTTGCCCGCCGACGAGCGCGAGGCGCGACGGAAGGCAGGCACCTGGACCGAACTCGCGGGGATCGGGCCCAAGACCGCGGCGATCATCGAGCAGGCTTCCGCGGGCGAGGTGCCGCGGTATCTGACCGAGTTGCGCGCTGCCGCGCAGCCGATCGGGGCGCCGGGCAAGCCGTTGCGGGAGCGGCTGCGCGGTGATCTGCACACCCACTCGAACTGGTCCGACGGCGGCAGCCCGATCGAGGAGATGATGCGGGTCGCGGCCGCGCTGGGGCACGAATACTGTGCCCTCACCGACCATTCGCCGCGCCTGACCGTGGCCAACGGCCTGTCCGCCGACCGGTTGCGCAAGCAGCTGGACGTGGTGGCCGAACTCAACGACCGGATGGCGCCGTTCCGGGTGCTCACCGGTATCGAGGTGGACATCCTCGACGACGGCTCCCTCGACCAGCAGGCGGATCTGCTCGCCCGGCTGGACATCGTCGTGGCCAGCGTGCATTCGCATCTGCGCGACGACAGCGCGACCATGACCAAGCGCATGGTGCGCGCGGTCGCCGATCCCCACGTCGACGTGCTCGGCCACTGCACCGGCCGCCTGGTCGCTGGCGGACGCGGCACCAGGCCGGAGTCGGCATTCGACGCCGAGGTGGTGTTCGAGGCGTGTCGCGTCTACGGCACCGCCGTGGAGATCAACAGCAGACCCGAAAGACTGGATCCCCCTTCCCGATTGCTGCGTCTGGCCGCCGAGATGGGGTGTCACTTCTCGATCGACACCGACGCGCACGCACCGGGACAGCTCGACTGGCAGGGGTACGGGTGTGAGCGCGCCGTCGCGAACGGTGTTGCGGCGCAACGGGTGATCAACACCTGGCCGCTGGCGGATCTGCTGGCCTGGACTCGCGCGGGAGCATGACCGACGGGTTAACTGTTGCCGAATAGTTCGGCTTCCCCTGTGTCGGAATGTGATTGCCGCCGAGAATGGGGTCCACACGGATTGCTGGGGGTGGGATCAACTGGTGGGCGATTTTCCGCTCGAAATCGTTCTGGCGCTCATCGGTATCGCCGTACCCATCTGCGCGTTCCTGTGGGAATTCGTCTTCGCCGGCCGCAGGCGGCTCGGCTACCGGGTACAGATGGACACGCCGGTCACCGGCGAGATCGAGTCGGTGTTTCCCGGGGTGCTTCCGCAACTGCGCCCCTCGCTCGACGGCGCGAGCCCTGACCTGAAGGACATCTCGGTCGTTCTGGTGCGCATCGAGAACAGTGGCGTCACCACGATCGACACCCATGACTACAAGGCTCCGGACGCCGCGCGAGTCGGTCTGCACCTGCGCTTCCCGCAGCGCCGCGTGATCGGCATGGCGGTGAACGAACTCAGCGATCCCGACCTGGCCGACAATCTCGACGCGAACTCCGGCATCGCGGTGCCCGAGGACACCGGGCACGTCGGCGTGATCGATCTGCCCAAGGTGCCGCTCGGCCCGGGTGATCACTACAAGATCCTGGCCATCCTGCAGCGTTCCGAGGGCGACGGCGAGTATCCACAGCCGGTGCTGCGCGGCGGCATCAAGGGCGGCCGGATCATCGAGACCCGCAGCAACACGGGTATTTCCGGGATGATGGCCGCGCTCACCGTATTCCTGGTGCTGGTGATCATCGTCCAGCTGGTGGTCTCCGCGCTCGAGCCGTCGCCGACGCCGCTGGAGTGCGCCTCGGGAAAGCTGACCGTGGTCGGGTCGTCGGCGTTCGGGCCGGTCGTCCGGGAAGCCGCCGAGCAGTATCGGAAACGCTGCACCGGCGCGAATTTCGCCTTCGCCTTCGAGGGAACCGAGCGCGGATTGGACCGGCTCGCCGAGGAGGGGGAAGGCAAGTCGGGGTTGCTCGCCATCACCGACGGCACGAAGGGCAACGGTTATCCGGCACTGGTGCACCGGCCGCTCGCGTTGTCGCTGTTCACCATGATGGTGCATCCCGGCGTCGGTATCGGCGGGCTCACCGTCGCCCAGATCCAGCAGCTGTACCGGGGCGGGATCGGCAACTGGCGCGAGGTGGGCGGCCCGGACCTGCCGGTCGTGCTGGTCAACCGCATACCGGGCTCGGGTACGCGCAACACCTTCGAGCGCAGGCTGCTCGACGGTACACAGCCGGATCGCCCGCACGTGAGCTGCACGGCGTTGAAGGGCACGGTCATCACCGCGACCGCGCACTGTGAGGTTCAGGTGACCGCGGACATGCGCAAGGCGGTCGCCGAGATTCCCGGCGCCATCGGCTATTCGGAGTTATCCGAGGCCATCGACGCCGGTCTGCCGACCATCGCGCTCGACGGCGTCGGCGCGAGCCGCGATGCCGCCGTGCAGCGCACCTACCCCTTCTGGGGAGTCGAGTACGCCTACAGCAACGGCGAATTGCCCGGTGACTCGCTCGCGGCGAGCTTCCTGCACTTCCTGACCGATCAGACCGGGAAAGAGGTGCTGCGCGCGCACGGCAACGCGCCGTGCGCCGACCTGCCCGACCCGGGGCGCTGCCTGCCCGAGCGGTGACCTGCCGGGACCGTCGGCACAGCGGGTCCGCGTCGCGGGGAACGCCGGGATGTCGGTGGTCTCGGCGAGGATGGACGCATGACGGAACTGTCGCTGCGCGAACTGAATCGGACGCTGCTGGTCCGCCAGAAACTGGTGGAACGAGTGGAGCTGACCCCGCTCGACCTCGTCCGGCATCTGGTCGCGGTGCAGGGCCAGGAGCCGAACTGGCCCTATGTGGGGCTGTGGTCGCGCCTGGCGGGGTTCCGGCACGACGACCTGGCGGCGCTGCTGCGTGATCGCAGCCTGGTGCGTTCCACCATGATCCGCCGGACCGTGCACCTGGCCGACGCCGCCGATTTCCGCTGGCTGCGGCCGACGGTGCAGCCGGTGGTCGCCGCCGCGCTGAAAGCGCCGTACTACCGCGACGAGATCGACGGTGTCGACCTGGACGAACTCGCGGCGGCGGGACGCGAACTGCTGGCCGGACAGCAGCTGCGCCGCCGCGAACTGGGCGAACTACTCGCCCCGCGCTTCCCGGACCGGCATACGCGCCGACTCGCCGAAACCGTCGAGTTGCTGGTCCCGTTGGCGCACGGCGCGGAGACCGGCGCGTGGGGGCGGTGGCGCAACCGGTACGTCACGGTCGGGTTGGCCGAGGAATGGACGGGCGTGCCCATGGCGGAGGCGGCCCAGCCCGAGACGCTGGTCCTGCGTTACCTGGCCGCGTTCGGTCCTGCGACGGTGGCCGACATGCAGGCGTGGGCGGGCATCACCCGGCTGGCCGAGGTCGTCGACGACCTGCGCACCCGGCTGCGGGTGTTCACCGACGACCAGCGCCGCGTGCTGTTCGACCTGCCGGACGCGCCGCTGGCCGAGCCGGATCTGCCCGTGCCCGTACGTTTTCTGCCCGCCTTCGACAACGCGCTGCTGGGTCACAAGGACCGCCGCAGGATCATCAGCGAGGAAGACCGCAAGCGCACCGCGTGGGAGGCCTCCGCGGGCGTGCCCATGTACCTGGTCGACGGCTTCGTGCACGGCCGCTGGTCGCTCGACGGCGTCACGCTGCGCATCGTGCCCTGGCACCCGCTGTCCGCGTCCGACGAGGCGGCGGTGCGCGCCGAGGCGGAGGCTCTGCTGTCGTTCATCGTGGCGGGCGGGAATGCCATGGCGGCCGACCACGATCCACGGGTCGTCATCGAGGGGTGAGGGGCCGCGTCCCGGCCCGGCGGACAAGGCGGGGCCTCCGGCTTACCCATCGGTAGCTGAACGAACGCTGGGCGGCGCGATTTTTCCCGAACTGTTTGGTTTGAACGATGCCGCCTGAGGTACCTCCCACTCGGCCCCCCTGATCATGCCGAAAGCGTGACCAGGCCAACCAAGCCCCATGGACGGCGGTGCAGCTAGGTCTTCACCCCCGCCGCGGCGGCCACTTAGTTCAGTTCGGCGCCCGGTACTCCGAGTGCTGGGTGAATGCGAGTGCTACTTGGTTGTCCCTGGAAGGAGGGTCATGAGCGCGCTTTCCGTGCCTATTTCCGCGCAGGCATCGTCCGATCTGGAAATGCCGTCGTCCGACTACTTGTCGACAGATCATGCCAGCGGCCCGTTTCGCATCGCGATGGTCGTGCCGCCGTACTTCGACGTCCCGCCCAAGGCGTACGGTGGTGTCGAGGCCGTGGTGGCCGATCTGGTCGACGCATTGGTGGCCCGCGGCCACGACGTCACCTTGTTGGGCGCGGGGGAGCCAGGGACCAAGGCCAAGTTCGTGCCGGTGTGGGACCGGGCGCTGCCCGAGCGCCTCGGAGAGCCGTTCCCCGAGGTCGTGCACGCGTTGCGGGTGCGCCGCGCCATCGAGAAGCTCGTGGCGACATCGGGTATCGACCTGGTGCACGACCACACCTTCGCGGGCCCGCTCAACGCGTCCGTCTTCCAGAGCATGGGCCTGCCGACGGTGCTGACCGTGCACGGGCCGGTGGAGGACGACATCTACCGCTACTACCAGGATCTGGGCGACGAGGTGGCGCTCGTGGCGATCAGCGACCGTCAGCGCGAACTCGCGCCGGGCCTCAATTGGTCCGGACGCGTGCACAATGCGCTGCACGTCGACGACTGGCCGTTCCGGGTCGAGAAGGACGACTACGCGCTGTTCCTCGGCCGGTTCAACGAGTGCAAGGCGCCGCACTTGGCGCTGGAGGCCGCGCACGCCGCGGGTATCCCGCTGGTGCTCGCCGGTAAGTGCAGCGAACGTCCTGAACAGGCATACTTCGAGGAGAAGGTGCGGCCGCTGTTGACGGACAACGATCACCTGTTCGGTCTCGCCGACGCGGCGGCCAAGCGTAAGCTGCTTGCGAATGCGCGTTGCCTGTTGTTCCCGATCCGCTGGGAGGAACCGTTCGGCATGGTGATGATCGAATCCATGGTCTGTGGCACGCCGGTGGTCGCGCTGCGCGGCGGGGCGGTGTCCGAGGTGATCGTCGACGGCGTGACCGGCCGCATCTGTTCCGATCCCGCCGAATTGCCCGCGGCCATCGAAGAGGTCAGGGCGATGGACCCGTACGCCTGCCGCTCCCACGTGCAGGCCAAGTTCGGCTCCGACACGCTCGGCTTCGGGTACGAGCAGGTCTATCGTCGGCTGTTGCGCTCCAAGAAGCGGTTCGGCGCCGCGCCGCTGGACACCGCGGCGCCCGCCGTGGCGCCGGTCGACAGCACGCCCGGCTCCGCGCCGGTCAGGATCGCGGCGAGCGGATTGGCGTGACCGGTTCCGCACCGTTGACCCCCGCCCCCCTGAATTCCGGTGAGCCCACCGGGTTCGGGGGGTGCGGCTCGGTCACCCTGGTCGAAGGCGGCACGTTCTGCCTGTCCAATCGGCTCGGCGATGTCGAGACGGGCAAGCCGCACGGCTTGTTCTTCCGGGACGCGCGTGTGCTGTCGCGCTGGGAGTTGCTGGTGAACGGCAAACCCGCCGAGCCGCTGTCGGTACTGAGTCCGGAGGCGTTCGCCGCCAGGTTCGTGTTGCGCAGGCCCCCGCAGGCGGGCCTGGCCGACAGCACGCTGCTGGTGGTGCGCGAACGGATCGTCGCCGACGGCATGCACGAGTTGATCACGCTGGAGAACATGGGCCGTGAGCCCACGGCGGTGCTGCTGGAGCTGCACGTGGACGCCGACTTCGTCGACCTGTTCGCGGTGAAGGAAGGCCGCGCCGGACACGCCCGGGCCGACGTGACGGTCGCCGACGGCGAACTGGTGTTGCACGACCACGCCGACCGCAGCCGGGGGATCTCGATCTCGGCGACCGTGGAGCCGGAGGTTATGCCAGGTTCGCTGGTGTGGCGGGTGATCGTGCCGGTCGGCGAATGCTGGCAGACCGAGATCATCGCCCAGCCGACGGTGGGCAACCAGCGATTCCAGGCGATCTCTCCCGGTGAGCACTACGGGATCAGTGCGCCCGGCCGCAAGATCGAGGCGTGGCGCGACACCGCCACCGACATCGCCGCGTCCGACCCGGCGCTCACCCGAGTACTGCGCCGCACCGAAAGTGACCTGGGCGCTTTGCAGATGCACGACGAATCCGGCGACGCCCGGCCGTTCGTCGCCGCGGGCGCGCCGTGGTTCATGACCCTGTTCGGCCGCGACAGCCTGCTCACCGCGTGGATGGCGCTGCCGCTGGAGGTCGACCTGGCGCTGGGCACGCTGCAGCAGCTGGCGGAACTGCAAGGGCAGGACGTGAATCCGCTCACCGAGGAGGAACCGGGCCGCATCATGCACGAGATGCGCCGCGGCCCGGCGGGCGGGCAGGTGTTCGGCGGCAATATCTACTACGGAACCGCCGACGCCACACCGCTGTTCGTGATGCTGCTGGCCGAATGCCATCGCTGGGGCGCGGACGCCGAGGCGATCCGGCACCTGCTGCCCGCCGCCGATGCCGCGCTGCACTGGATCACCGACTACGGCGACCGGGACGGCGACGGATTCGTCGAGTACCGTCGCGCCACCGACCGCGGCCTGACCAATCAGGGCTGGAAGGACAGCTTCGACGGAATCAACGACGCCACCGGCCATATCGCCGAGGCCCCGATCGCGCTGTGCGAGGTGCAGGGCTACGTGCACGCCGCGATGCTGGCCAGGGCCGAGCTGGCCGACGCCTTCGACGACCCGCGGCTGGCCGGACAGCTGCGCGAACGCGCCGCGGAGCTGCGGGTCAAGTTCGCCGAGCAGTTCTGGCTGCCCGACCGCGGCTGGTACGCCGTGGCGCTGGACGGCGGCAAACGCCAGGTCGACTCACTGACCAGCAATGTCGCGCACTGCCTCTGGTCGGGCATCGCCACGGACGAGCACGCCGCCGAACTCGTGTCGCGCATGGCGAGCCCGGAGATGGACTCCGGGTTCGGGTTGCGCACCCTGGCCTCGAACATGGGCGCCTACAACCCCATGAGCTATCACTGCGGCTCGGTCTGGCCGCACGACACGGCCATCGCGGTGGCGGGGCTGCTGCGCTACCGGCACATTCCCGGTGCGGTCGAGCTGGCGACACAGCTGGCCACCGGTCTGCTGGACGCGGCGGCGATGTTCGACGGGCGTCTGCCGGAGTTGTTCTGCGGCTTTCCCCGATCGCGCTTCGCCTCTCCCGTGCCGTATCCGACGTCCTGCTCGCCGCAGGCGTGGGCGAGCGCGGCGCCGCTGTTGCTGGTGCGCGCGTTCTTCGGACTCGACCCCGACGCGCCGACCCGGACGCTCACCGTCCGGCCGCAGCTGCCCGCGCGGTGGGGTAGGGTCTCGCTGCGCGCTCTTCGGCTCGGTGCGACCACCGTCGACCTGGAGGCCGAGGGCGCGCAGATCACCGCGGCGCGCCTGCCCGACGACTGGCGATTGGTGACCCGGTGACGCACACCGGTTGCCGAGGGCGCTAGCGGGTATGCCTCCGGCGTAGGGATCTTGGCAAGCCTTCTCGCACTGATACGTAGCACGGAAGGTGGTGCACGATGCAGACATCGCTGGATATGCAGGACCTGTGGCGGACACAGTATCGGGACTGTGCCGCGGAACCCTCGACGGATCTCGACCTGGATCGCGCCCTGTTCATCCGCAGCGTGCACGCCGGTCACGGCCCGGAATGCTGCCAGTACCTGGCGGCGGCGGCTTATTGCCTCGACCATCAAGACGCGCACTGACCGAGAGGTTCTCAGCCCGCGCGGCGACTGATCGGGCGGGGAGTACGAGCATCCCGCCCGATCACGGCCGTGAACCGGCGCGCGGGCTACAGAATCGCGAAGGCGACGACCAGCCCGAGCGCGAAATGCGCGGCCGCCACCACGAGCACCTCGGTGGTGTAGGTTTCGGCGTGCAGCGCGGCGCCGATATCGATGCCGATCGCCCGCTCGATGACGCGCACCGAGATGACCTGAGCGACAATGCCGACCAGGCCGAACACCAGGGCGGCGATCAGGCCCTCGGAGAGCTTGCCGCCGCTGCCCACGGCCAGGATGGCGAGTACCACGATGAACGCCATGCTGATCATGCCCGCGGCGGTGACGATGATGGCGTTCGGTTTGCCCGCCACCACCAGCTTGCGCAGCTTGCCCGGGGTGGTCAGGTCGATGGCGTAGAAGCCGACGAGCATGAGCACCAAGCCGACGAGGGCGTAGAGGACGATCGCCCCCACCCCCTCGCCCAGCGAGTTCCAGTACCCCGATTCCAGGGCGACTGCGGTCATCTTGATCCTTCCGAAGTGGGTTGGCCTGCGCCGAGAGGGATTCGTGCTTGTCAGTGACGATGCTCAGTCGGGGAGGATGCGGTGCGGGACGAAGGCGGAGCCGTCGTCGGTGATCAGCCCCGCGGTCTCGCGGATACCGAGCCCCGCCGCGGCGTCGCCGACGATCCACGCGCCCAGTACCGGGCGCATATCGTCGAATTCCGGCAGCGGGTCGAGCAACTGGTACACATAGCCTTCCTCGCCGTAGACACCGCCGGTCGCGGTCTCCAGGCCGGCGCCGACGATGGTCATGTTGGCGCCTTCGCGTCCCAGCTTCGGTTTGCGGATGTATTCGGTGAGTTCGTTGGGCTGGTCGAGGTAGGCGGGCAACAGATTCGGGTGGCCAGGGTACATCTCCCACAGCACCGCCAGGATCGCCTTGTTGCTCAGCAAGGTCTTCCACAGAGGTTCGATCCACATGGTCTCCGGCAGGCTGTCCACCACTCGCTTCCCGAAATCGTCATCGAGCACCCACTCCCACGGGTAGAGCTTGAAGACGGCTTCGATCGGAGCCTCCGCCAGGTCGACGAACCGCTCCAGCTCCGAGTCGAATCCGATCTCCTCGATCGGCAGCGCGATCGTGTCGAAACCGGCCTCGGCCGCGGTCTCCTGCATATAGGCGGTGGTGACGTTGTCCTCGCCGGTGGCGTCCGCGCCGGACCAGGTGAAGTGCAGTTGCGAGCCGGGCAGCACATCGCGCAGCTCGCCCCACCGCTCGACGAGCTTCTCGTGCAACGAGTTCCACTGGTCGCCGCCGGGGTAGCGGTCGGTCAGCCAGTGCCACTGCACGATCGCCGCTTCCAGCAGGGAGGTCGGCGTGTCCGCGTTGTACTCCAGCAGTTTCGCCGGACGCCGCGCGTCGTAGCGCAGGTCGAAGCGCCCGTACACGTGCGGGTCGGAGCGCCGCCAGGATTCGGCGATCGGGCCCCAGCACCACTCGGGCAGGCCGAAATCGGCGAACCGCTCGGTGAGCACGATGTGCTCCACCGCGTTCAGGCACATCGAGTGCAGCAGTTCGACGTCGGCCTCCAGCGCGAGGATCTCCGGCATGTCGAACTCGTAGTGCACCGACTCGTCCCAGTACGGCCGGGGTTGACCGCTCGCGTCCCGCCCCGGGGAACCGTAGACCAAGCCTTGGCTTTCGATGGTCCGCTGCCAGCCCGGCCGTGGCGTATCCCGTACGCGCCGCATCTACGACCCTCCGCCGGTGCTCTTGCTGCCCAGACCGCCGCGCTGGATGGTGGTGCCGCTCTTGGTCTTGATCTCGGCGTTCTTCGGCTTGATCGTGGTGCCGCCGGTCGGCGGTTTGCCGACGGTGCCGGTGCCGCCGTAGTAGTAGCGGTACTGCGGTCCGCCGCCGAGGATGATCAAACCCGGATTGACTCCGCCGTCGTTGACGAATCCGGGACGGCCGTCGCCGCAGTAGGCATCGTCGACCACGATCTCCTGACCGTTCTCCACTTTCACGCACTGAGCCGTGACCCGGTCCGGCGCGGTCAGGGCGCGATAGGCCAGATAGCCGCCGCCGACCAGAGCGGCGACGCCGACAATGGCGGCACCGCCGATCATGACGCGCTTGCGGGTGCGCTTCTTGGCCTCCTCGGCCGCCGCGGCGGCGCGCTGCGCTTCTTCGGTGCGCCTGCGCGCCTTGTCTCGTGCCCGTGCTTCGGCCACCGTCTGCGGGCGGGGTTGGGTCACGCCGGGTTGCTGCCGCTGGATGCTGCCGGGGCGCGGCGCGGACGCGGCGGGAGGTTCCCCGGCGCCCGGAGCGCTCGCGGTATCGGGCGCCGCGGAAGTGGGCGTCGACCAGTCGATCTCGGGCTGCTCGGTGGGGCCACTCGGTGCGGGCGTCGACCGGTCCGTTCCAGCGGAGACGGGCGTCGACCAGTCCTGTTCGTCGCCCGACCCGGGCGTGGCCGGGGTGGACGCCTGCTCGCCATCGGCCGGGGATCGCGGGCCGGACGGCCGCTCGGGCTCGTCCCGGCGCTCGTCGTCACCCGGATTACGTGTGCTCACCGCTGTGCCCCCTCGTCACCCGAACCACCACTACCGCTCCTCGAAACCGGTCAAATCACCCCGCGCGGGCTCCCAGCTTTCCACAACCAACCTCACCTGACCAGGTGTATCCCCGGAACGCAAGCGTGCGAGCAACCGCTCGCACGCCGCTGGCGGCCCCTCCGCGATCACGTGCACCCGGCCGTCCCTGGCGTTGGTCGCGTGCCCGACCAGTCCGAGTTCCAACGCCCGCGACCGGGTCCACCAGCGAAAACCCACGCCCTGGACCAGGCCGTGCACCCAGGCGCTCAACCGAACGGCCTCGGCCATCAGGCCTCGATGTCGAACGACAGCGTCACTTTCGATCCCGCCTTCAGCGTCCGTCCCACCGTGCAGACCTTGTCGATCGCACGCTGCACGGTGACCAGCAACCGTTCCCTGGCCGCGTCGTCGAGATCGCTGAGGTCGAGTTCGAACACCTCGTCCAGGTGCGGATAGACCTCGTTCTCCCGGTCGGCGTCGCCGGAGACGCGGATGGTCGCGTCGAAGTTGTCACCGAGTTTGCGCGACAGCGGGAAGTCCGCGCTCAGGCCCGAGCACGCGGCGAGCGCGATCTTCAGCAGCTCGCCGGGGGTGAACACACCGGGGACGCCCTGCGAACCGATCAGTACCTCGGCGCCGCGAGAGCTGCGGCCGGTGTAGGCCCTGGTCCCGGTGCGCTCGACCCACAGCGTGGTGGGTTCGGACGCGATCGGCGCAGCGCCGGCGGTGGTAACGGTCTGTTCAGCCATGAGTTCGATCCTGCCATTGTCGTCGCAATCAGCTCGCGCGGCTGGCAACACCGCGCCCCGCCGCGCCATTCCGCGCGCCGGGCGGTCGTGGCCGGAATTACTACTCCTGGAACCGGTAACCCATGCCCGCTTCGGTGAGCAGATGCTTGGGCCGGGACGGATCGTCTTCCAGCTTGCGGCGCAATTGCGCCAGGTAGACCCGCAGGTAGTGGGTCTCGGTGGCGTAGGAGGGGCCCCACACTTCGCGCAGCAGCTCGCGCCGCCCGACCAGCTTGCCGCGATTGCGCACCAGCATCTCGAGCATGCCCCACTCGGTGGGGGTCAGGTGCACGGTCACGCCGCCTTTGGTGACCTTCTTGGCGGCCAGGTCGACGGTGAACGATTCGGTCGTCACCACGGGCGCGGAGGCGTCGGGATCGGTGGCGCCGCGGCGTACCGCGGCGCGCAGCCGCGCCAGCAGCTCGTCCATGCCGAACGGCTTGGTGACGTAGTCGTCGGCGCCCGCGTCCAGCGCTTCGACCTTGTCGGCGGAATCGGTCCGCGCCGACAGCACGATCACCGGAGCCGAGGTCCAGCCGCGCAGTCCGCCGAGCACCTCGATGCCGTCCATGTCGGGCAGGCCGAGGTCGAGGATCACCACGTCCGGGTGCCGGTCGGCGGCCGCGCGCAGGCCCGCGCCACCGGTCGCGGCGGTGATCACCTCGTAGCCGCGGACCGACAGATTGATCCGCAGGGCGCGCACGATCTGCGGTTCGTCATCGACCACGAGCACCTTCGTCGCCACCGCCTCGGGCGTCTTCGCCACCGCCGCCTCCTGTGTCGTCACGGGCACCTCACTCACCTGCACTCGTTGTCTCGCGGGCCATGGCGCCGCCCGTGCCGTTGGCGTTCGGCGGCTCGCCGCCGGGCAGGTCGACCAGCATGGTCAATCCTCCGCCTGGCGTCGGCTCGGCGTGCACCGTGCCGCCCATCGCCTCGACGAACCCGCGCACCACCGACAGACCCAGCCCCACGCCGGTGGTGTTGTCCCGGTCACCGAGACGCTGGAACGGTTCGAACAGCTGCTCCTCCGTGCCGTGCGGCACGCCGGGCCCGGAGTCCACGACGGCGATCGAGACCCGCTCGCCGGTGCGTTCGGCCGTGACCCGGACCGTGCCCGCGCGTGGCGCGTGCCGCAGCGCGTTGTCGACCAGGTTGGACAGCACCCGTTCCAGCAGGCCGCTGTCCGCGCGCACCGAGACGTCGCCGACTTCCACCCGGACCCGGTCCATCGCCGCGCGCCGCAGCCCGCGCGCGCCCATACCGACGCTCACCAGCGCGCGGTGCACCGCCTCGTCCAGGTAGACCCGCCGCAACCGCGGCGTGACCACGCCGACCGCGAGTCGCGAGGAGTCGAGCAGGTTGCCGACCAGGGCGGTGAGCTGATCCACCGATTCCTCGATCGTCTCCAGCAGTTCGGTGGTGTCCTCCGGGGAGAACTCGATGTCGTCGCTGCGCAGGCTGGAAACCGCCGCCTTTGCTCCGGCCAGCGGGGTGCGCAAGTCGTGGCTGACCGCCGAGAGCAACGCCCGCCGCAGGCGATCCGCTTCCAGCAGAGCCGCGGCGGCGCTGGCCTCCTCGGCCAGGCGCGCCTGCCGCAGCAGCGCGACGGCCTGGTTGGTGACCGCGTTGAGCACCGGACGGTCGGCCGCCGCGAGCGGGCGGCCTGCGAGCAGCAGCCAGTGACCGGCGTCGCCCGCCTCGACCACGGTATCCGCGTCGGAAGGCCGCCGCGGCGGGTCGATCCCCACCTCGGCGAGCACCTGCTCACCCGACAGCAGGGCGACCGCGCGCTGCGCGAAGACCTCCCTGATCTGCTCCAGCAGCCGGGGGAGGTCCGCGCCGTGCAGAATCGCGCCGGAGAACATGGTCAGCAACTCGGCCTGCCGGGAGGCCTTGCGCGCCTGGCCGGTTCGCTTCGCGGCCAGATCGACCAGCGCCGCCACCGCGACGGCGACGATGAGCAGCACCACCACGGTGATGAAGCTGTTCGGCTCGGCGATGGTCAGGCTGTAGCGCGGCGGCGCGAAGAACCAGTTCAGCAGCAGGCCCGACAGCAGCGCCGAGAACGACGCGGGCACGACGCCGCCGAGCAGCGCGACCGCGACCACGCCGACCACGAACACGGCGCTGATGCCGCCGAGATCCAGGACCTCGTCGAGGTAGACGGCACTCAACGCGCAGACCAGCGCCGGTACGAGAACGGCTGCCAGCCAAGCGGCCACGGGGCGGCGCGGGTGCAGGGCCGAGTAGTGCAGCCCGCGGTGGGCCTGCTCGTGCGTCACCATGTGCACGTCGATCTTGCCGGACAGCTGCACCACCGTGGACCCGATGCCCTCGTCGAAAATGCGCGCCCAGCGCGAGCGCCGCGACGTGCCGAGCACGAGCTGGGTGGCGTTGGCCTCGCGGGCGAACTCGAGCAACGCGGTGGGGACGTCCTCGCCGGTGACGGTGTGCAGCGAGGCGTCCAGGCTGGCCGCCAGCTCACGCAGCCGCGCCATCCGCTCGGTGGAGACCCCGGCAAGGCCGTCGCCGCGCACCACGTGCACCACCACCAGGTCGGCGCTGGATTTGGTGGCGATCCGGCTGGCTCGGCGCACGATCGTCTCCGATTCCGGGCCGCCGGTCACCGCCACGACGACGCGTTCGCGCGCCTCCCACAGCTCGGTGATCTGATGGTCGGCCCGGTACTTGGCCAGCGCGGCGTCGACCTGGTCGGCCAGCCACAGCAGCGCCAACTCGCGCAGCGCGGTGAGGTTTCCCGCCCGGAAGTAGTTGCGCAGCGCGGCGTCGATCCGCTCGGCGGCATACACGTTGCCGTGGGACAGCCTGCGCCGCAGCGCTTCCGGCGTGATATCGACCAGCTCCACCTGATCGGCTTCGCGCACCACCGCGTCGGGCACCGTCTCGCGCTGCTGGATGCCGGTGATCTGCTCCACGACATCGTTGAGGCTCTCCAGATGCTGCACGTTGACCGTGGAGATCACGTCGATGCCCGCCTCGAGCAGGTCCGTCACGTCCTGCCAGCGCTTCTCGTGCTTGCTCCCCGGTGCGTTGGTGTGCGCCAGCTCGTCGACGAGCACCACCGCTGGAGCGCGCCGCAGCACCGCCTCGACGTCGAGTTCCGGGAAGGTGCTGCCGCGATACTCGATCAGTTTCGGTGGAATGCGCTCGATGCCGTCGAGCAATTGCGCGGTCTTCTTCCTGCCATGTGTTTCGACCACCGCCGCGACCACATCGCGGCCCCGCTCCAGCCGCCGGTGCGCCTCGCCGAGCATGGCGTAGGTCTTGCCGACTCCAGGAGCGGCGCCGAGGTAGATCCGCAGCTGACCGCGTTTCACGTGTCCATCATCGCGCGCCGCGCGTCCTCGGCCGTACCGCCCTCGGTCGTTCCGGCGCGCTGTGCCGGGTATCCGGACCGCGCCACTCGCACGTCACCGCCGCGCATGGTTCGCCTCGATCACTACGGCCTGGCGGGCGTGGGCCTGCTCGCGGGCTCCGAGCGCGCGGATGATCAGCGCGCAGCAGACGAACAAGACGACTACGGCTACTGCCGACATGACGATCCTCTCTTCCCGCCCGGCGGGTGACGCACCGGCCGCCCCGGCGTTCCCGGCCTGGCCGGCTCTCCACTTCTACCTTCGTCGCACCCGCGGACCTCGATTTTTACGGTGTGTTGACGGTTCACCCGGATACCTTGACGCGTTACTTGCGGACCCTGCCGGGGTGTCAACGAACCGCAAATGCCGTGGATCGGGGCGTCAAGAAGTCGTCAGGAAGCGACCGGAAAGGCCGGATGGGCGCTTCACTCGCTCTGTCGCGCCGAAGCATGGCGCGCGGATGGAGGTTGTCGAGTGATGTCGGTCGTGGTGTTCACCGCGCTCACCGTGGCGGCGTTCGCGCTGCTCGGGCTGGTCCAGCGCGGGGTGGAGAAGTTGTGACCGCGAATCTGATCGGTTTGGTTCTGGCCGTCGGCGTGGCCGTCTACCTGATCGCGGCGCTGCTGTTCCCCGAGAGGTTCTGAGTGAGCACGACAACCGCCGGGATGGCTTTCGTGGTGGCCTTGATCCTGGCGCTCGCGCTGGTGCACGTGCCGCTGGGCGACTACATGTACCGGGTGTACGAGGGACGCCGGCATTCTCGCGCCGAACGCCTCGTCTACCGCGCGATAGGGGCGCAACCCGACGTCGAGCAGCCGTGGCCGGTGTACGCACGCAGCGTCCTGGCCTTCTCCGCGGTCGGCATTCTCTTCCTGTTCTTCTTCCAACTCCTGCAAGACAGATTGCCGCTGCACCTGAACGATCCCGGCACCGAGATGACGCCCGCGCTGGCCTGGAACACCGCGGTCAGCTTCGTGACCAACACGAACTGGCAGAACTACTCCGGTGAGTCCACCCAGGGGCACCTGGTGCAGATGGCCGGGCTGGCGGTGCAGAACTTCGTCTCGGCGGCCGTCGGCATGGCGGTGGCGGTGGCGCTGGTGCGCGGGTTCGCCCGCAGGCACACCGGCGACCTCGGCAACTTCTGGGTGGACCTGGTGCGCGGCACGCTGCGCATCCTGCTACCGATCGCGTTCGTGTTCGCGCTGGTGCTGGTGGCGGGCGGTGTGATCCAGAATTTCCGACTGCACGATCAGGTGGCGCAGACCCTGAACGGCACCCAGCAGGCGATTACGGGCGGCCCGGTCGCCAGCCAAGAGGTGATCAAGGAGCTCGGCACCAACGGCGGTGGCTTCTACAACGCCAACTCCGCGCACCCCTTCGAAAATCCGAACGCGTGGACCAATTGGGTGGAGATCTTCCTGCTGTTGGTGATCAGTTTCTCGCTGCCCCGCACCTTCGGCCGGATGGTGGGCAGCCGCAAGCAGGGCTATGCGATCGTCGCGGTGATGGGGACGATCGCACTGATCAGCGTCACGCTGACCAACCTGTTCCAGCTGCAGCACCACGGCACCGTGCCGACCGCGATAGGCGCCTCGATGGAAGGAGTGGAACAGCGCTTCGGTGTCTCGAATTCGGCCACTTTCGCCGCCTCGACCACACTGACCTCCACCGGTGCGGTCGACTCGTTCCACGACTCCTACACCAGCCTCGGCGGCCTGATGGCGATGTTCGACATGCAGCTGGGCGAGGTCGCGCCGGGCGGCACCGGGTCGGGTCTGTACGGCATGCTGATCCTTGCGGTGATCACGGTGTTCGTCGCGGGCCTCATGGTCGGGCGCACACCGGAGTACCTGGGCAAGAAGATCACGCCGCGTGAGATCAAGCTCGCCGCGTCGTACTTCCTGATCAGCCCGCTGATCGTGCTGGTGGGCACGGCCGTGGCCATGGCGCTGCCCGGTCAGCGCGCGAGCATGCTGAACTCCGGCCCGCACGGTCTGTCGGAGGTGCTCTACGCCTTCACCTCGGCGGCCAACAACAACGGCTCGGCGTTCGCGGGCCTGACCGGCAACACCGAGTGGTACAACACCGCGCTGGGTCTGGCGATGCTTTTCGGCCGCTTCCTGCCGATCATCTTCGTGCTCGCCCTGGCCGGTTCGCTGGCGCGGCAAGGCACCACGCCCGAGTCGATCGGCACGCTGCCGACGCACCGGCCGCAGTTCGTCGGCATGGTCGTCGGCGTGACGGTGATCCTGGTCGCGCTCACCTTCCTGCCCGCGCTCGCGCTCGGGCCGCTCGCCGAAGGAATCCACTGATATGCCCAGTCCCGTCATTGATGAGAACGTCGCCGCGCGGCCCGTGCTCGCGCGGCCGCGGCGGGGCACGAGCGTCCCGAGTGGAGTGCTCGACCCGAAGCTGCTGCTGACCGCGCTGCCGGACGCGGTGCGCAAGCTCGATCCACGCACCCTGTGGCGCAACCCGGTGATGCTGATCGTCGAACTGGGCGCGGTGTGGTCGACCATTCTCGCGCTGGTGGACCCGACCTTTTTCGCCTGGGCGATCGTCGTGTGGCTCTGGCTCACCGTGATCTTCGCGAACCTGGCCGAGGCCGTCGCCGAAGGCCGGGGCAAAGCGCAAGCGGATACGCTGCGCAAAGCCAAGACCGACACCATCGCGCGGCGGCTGGTCGATTGGTCGCCGGGCGCGCGGGTGGTCGAGGAATCGGTTGCCGCGCCCCAGCTGCGGCGCGGCGATCACGTCGTGGTCGAAGCCGGGGAGGTGATCCCCGGTGACGGCGACGTGGTGGAAGGCATCGCCTCGGTGGACGAGTCGGCGATCACGGGTGAATCCGCCCCGGTGATCCGGGAATCCGGCGGAGACCGATCGGCGGTGACCGGCGGCACCACCGTGCTGTCGGACCGGATCGTCGTGCGGGTGACCCAGGAACCGGGCCAGAGTTTCATCGACAAGATGATCGCGCTGGTGGAAGGCGCGAGCAGGCAGAAGACGCCGAACGAGATCGCGCTGAACATCCTGCTCGCCGCGCTGACGATCATCTTCGTCTTCGCGGTCGTCACCCTGCAGCCGATGGCGATCTTCAGCAAGGCGAACAACCCGGGGGTGCCGGACACCTCGGCGCTGGACGGGCACGGCGTGACCGGCATCGTGCTGGTGTCGTTGCTGGTGTGCCTGATTCCCACGACCATCGGCGCGCTGCTGTCGGCCATCGGCATCGCGGGCATGGACCGGCTGGTGCAGCGCAACGTGCTCGCCATGTCCGGGCGCGCCGTCGAGGCCGCCGGGGACGTGAACACCCTGCTGCTGGACAAGACCGGCACCATCACCCTCGGCAATCGTCAGGCCGCGGACTTCGTCCCGGTACCGGGCGTGAGCGGAGACGAATTGGCCGACGCCGCACAGCTTTCCAGCTTGGCGGATGAGACTCCCGAGGGTCGCTCCATCGTGGTCTACGCCAAACAGGCGTACGGGCTGCGGGAGCGGACGCCGGGCGAACTGATCCACGCACACTGGGTCGAGTTCACCGCGCAGACCCGGATGTCGGGCGTCGACATCGATGGCCGCCTGCTGCGCAAGGGGGCGGCGAGCGCGGTCACCGAATGGGTGCGAGCCCACGGCGGTTCGGTGCCAGGTGAACTCGGCGCGACCGTGGACGGGATCGCCGCGGCGGGCGGCACTCCGCTGGTCGTCGGCCGGGTGGCGGACGGATCGGCGGACGTGCTCGGCGTGATCCACCTCAAAGACGTGGTCAAGCAGGGCATGCGGGAGCGGTTCGACGCGATGCGCCGGATGGGCATCCGGACGGTGATGATCACCGGCGACAACCCGTTGACCGCCAAGGCCATCGCCGACGAAGCCGGGGTCGACGACTTCCTGGCGGAGGCGACCCCGGAGGACAAGCTGGCCCTGATCAAGCGGGAGCAGGAGGGCGGACGCCTGGTCGCGATGACCGGTGACGGCACCAACGACGCACCCGCGCTGGCGCAGGCCGATGTGGGCGTCGCCATGAACACCGGTACCTCGGCCGCCAAAGAGGCGGGCAACATGGTCGATCTGGACTCGGATCCGACCAAGCTGATCGAGATCGTGGAGATCGGCAAACAGTTGCTCATCACCCGAGGCGCGCTGACCACGTTCTCCATCGCCAACGACATCGCCAAGTACTTCGCGATCATCCCGGCGCTGTTCGTGACGCTGTTCCCCGGTCTGGACCTGCTCAACGTCATGCGCCTGGCCAGTCCGCAGTCGGCGATCCTGTCGGCGGTGATCTTCAACGCCCTCGTCATCGTGGCGCTCATCCCGCTCGCGCTGCGCGGCGTGCGCTACCGGCCGTCGAACGCGTCGAAGTTGTTGAGCCGCAACCTGACCGTCTATGGGCTGGGCGGCATCATCGCGCCGTTCCTCGGTATCAAACTCATCGACCTCGTGGTCCAATTCCTCCCCGGGATGTCCTGACATGCGCTTTTCAACCTGGATCCGGCAGCATCTCGCCGCATTGCGCGCGTTGCTCGTGCTCACGGCGATCACCGGGATCGTCTATCCTCTCGCGGTTTTCGCGGTCGCCCAGTTGCCGGGGCTGCGCGAGAAGGCGGACGGATCACTGGTCGACGCCAACGGAACGACCGTGGGCTCCAGCCTCATCGGGCAATCGTTCGCCGACGCCGACGGCGCGGCCCTGGTGTGGTACTTCCAGAGCCGCCCGTCGGCCGCGGGCGACGGCTACGACCCGATGTCCACCGCGGCGAGCAATCTCGGACCGGAGGACATCGTGGACACCGCGGCACGCCCGAGCCTGCTCACCACCGTGTGCGCGCGGAGCAAGGAGATCGGCGACCGTGAGGGGGTCGACGGCACCCGTCCGTACTGCACGAAAGATGGTGTGGGCGCCGTGCTCTCGGTAATCGGTCCGCGCGAGGCCGACGGCGATGTCGCACATCCGGTGCAGGTCGTCAGCGTCAACGAGACGTGCCCCGCGCAGCCGTTCCTCGGCACCTATCGCGGGGTGCGGGTCGAATGCGCCGAGGCCGGGCAGGACTACTCCGTGGGCCGCGCCGTGCCGATTCGCGGTGACGCTCCCGCCGACCCGGTGGTGCCCGCGGATGCCGTCACCGCGAGCGGCAGTGGGCTCGATCCGCATATCTCTCCGGAGTACGCGGCCATCCAGGTGTCGCGCGTCGCGAAGGCGCGCGGCGTGACCGAGGAGCAGATGCGCGCCTTGGTCGACGAGCACACCCGCGGTCGAACCCTGGGATTCCTCGGCGAGCCGCGGGTCGATGTCCTGGGCTTGAACCTGGATCTGGACCGGCGCTACCCGTACCGCGGCTAGCCTTCGCGCGAACGACCGCGGGCGATCGAATCCGATCGCCCGCGGTGCTCAGTGGCCTCGAGCGATCCACTCGGCGAGGTGCGGTTTCTCCGCGCCGATGGTGGTGGAGTCACCGTGGCCGGTGTGCACGGTGGTTTCCTCGGGCAGCGTCAGCAGGCGCTCGCGGATCGACTCGATGATCGTGCCGAAATCGGAGAACGAGCGGCCCGTTGCGCCGGGTCCGCCCGCGAACAACGTGTCCCCCGTGAACACCGCCGTGGCCGCGGGCAGATGCAGTGCGACCGACCCGGGGGAGTGGCCGGGCGTGTGTAGGACACTGATTTCGGTGTCCGCCAATGGGATTCGCTCGCCTCCCGCGAGTGGTCGGTAGGCGGCTTCCGGGTGGGTCATGCGCCACAGCGGCTCGTCGGCGGGATGCAGGAGGACCGGCGCGTCGAGGCGCTCGGCGAGTTCGGGCGCGACCGTCACGTGATCGTTGTGTCCGTGGGTGCACACGATCGCGCGCACGGCGCGACCGGCGACCGCGGCGACGATCGGGTCGGCGTCGTGGGCGGCGTCGATCACGACCACCTCGTCGTCGTCGCCGACCAGCCAGATGTTGTTGTCCACGGCCCAGGTACCGCCGTCGAGGGCGAAGGTGCCGGAGGTGACGACGCGGTCGATGCGGATGGTCACCAGATCACCACCGAGCGCAGCACGTCGCCGGTGTGCATCTTGGCGAAGGCCTGCTCCACCTGGTTGAGCCCGATGCGTTCGGTGACGAACCGGTCCAGCGGCAGCCGTCCCTGGCGGAAGAGGTCGATCAGGGTCGGGAAGTCGCGTTCCGGCAGGCAGTCGCCGTACCAGGACGATTTCAGCGCGCCGCCGCGCGAGAACAGATCGAGCAGCGGCATGTCGATGGTCATCTCCGGAGTCGGCACGCCGACGAGAACCACCGTGCCCGCCAGATCGCGGCCGTAGAACGCCTGCTTCCACGTCTCCGGGCGCCCGACCGCGTCGATGACGACGTCGGCGCCCCAGCCGCCGGTGTATTCCTGGATCTTCTCGACCACGTCCTCGGTGGTCGCGTCGATCGTGTGCGTGGCGCCGAAGTCGGTGGCCCAGCGCAGTTTCCGGGCGTCTCGGTCCACGGCGATGACGGTCGCGGCCCCGGCCAGCCGTGCCCCGGCGATCGCCGCGTCGCCGACGCCGCCGCAGCCGATCACCGCGACGGTGTCGCCGGTGGAGACGTTGCCGGTGTGCATCGCCGCGCCGATGCCCGCCATCACGCCGCAGCCGAGCAGGCCGGCCACCGCGGGGTCGGCTTCCGGATCGACCTTGGTGCACTGGCCCTCGTGCACCAAGGTCTTGTCGACGAACGCCCCGATGCCCAGCGCGGGTGTCAGTTCGGTCCCGTCGGTGAGCGTCATCTTCTGGCTCGCGTTGCGACTGTCGAAGCAGTACCAGGGACGGCCCCGCTTGCACGCCCGGCACTCGCCGCAGACCGCGCGCCAGTTGAGGATCACGTAGTCGCCCTCCGCCACGTGGGTGACCGCGGCGCCCACGGTCTCCACCACGCCCGCTGCCTCGTGGCCGAGCAGGAACGGGAATTCGTCGTTGATCCCGCCCTCGCGATAGTGCAGGTCGGTGTGGCAGACCCCGCAGGCCTGCACCCGGACCACTACGTCGTGCGGTCCCGGATCGGGGATCACCACGTCGACGATCTCGACCGGTGCGCCCTTGCTGCGGGCCACGACCCCGCGGACGGTTTCCGACACCTCTGCCTCCTCGGCGCGTTCACTGATGCCGCGGCGTCGGCCGCACGGCCGATCCGCAATTCTGAACAGCTGTCCATACAGCTGTTCCTGACAATGTGAACATTACCGCCGCGGCGCGGCGAGTCGCGACTTTCGACCGCGAGTCGTTCCGGAGGTTGACATTCCACTTTGGAGGGTTATGCTGGGGTCATATTCCACTATGGAGGGTGGAACCGTCGATAGGACCAGGCATGGACATCTCCACCGGCACCCGCGCCTCGAACGCCGAACGCGACGCCGTGGTGCGCCTGCTCGGCAGGCACATGGCAGACGGGCGCATCGATCTGCCCGAGTACGACGAGCGCGTCGCCCAGGTGTACGCCACCACCGACCGCGACGACCTGCGCTCGGTGCTGTCCGATCTGCCCGAGCTCGACAAAGAGTCGGCCGCCCCCGCGTCCGCCCGCCCGCGCATGCCGATCTGGCAGCGCATCGAGGGCAGCACCTGGCTCGCCGTGAGCGTGCTGGTGCTCGTGATCTGGGCCGCGATCTCGCTCGGCGTCGGCGCCTTCACCTACTTCTGGCCGATGTGGGTGATCGGCCCGTGGGGCGCCGTCCTCGCGTTCCGTATGGTGGCCGGCTTCGAGAACGGCCGATTCACCCACCGCGCGAGCTGAGCCTCGTTCACCGGCGCTGTCACCCGGATTGCCGGGTGACAGCGCCTCTTTTGGTGCCCTACCACCCACGCCGGGAGGTGTGCTCCTGGGCGGACGGAGTATCGCGTCGTGGCCGTTCGTCCCCGCGATGGCGGCGGCCGGGTGGAGGTTGATCGTGGGTTCGTTCCGCGCCTCGGTCCGGCGGCGCCGGTCGGTCGCGGTACGGGGCATCGGGCCGCTCTCGTCGGCCGGTCCCGGGCTCGAAGTCCGGGGACGGCTGGGAGTTCCGCCCGGACTGCCGACTCGCTCGCGGCCGACGGGTGTCGTCGTACCCCTCCGGACCTCCGGCGTCGTGGCGCGTGTCGCGCTGGTCGTCGGCGATGTCCCGGTGCCTGCGTCTCGGCAGATCCGGACGGCCGGGTGTCGGGCGGGCGAACGGGGAGGAATCCTCCGTGCCGGAGCGGGGATACCGATCGCTGGGCGCGGGCTCGTTGTGCCGTCGGCGTGAAGGCGTCGGCGAACCGTAGTCGTCGGACGAACGGCTCCGTTGTCCGGTAGATCGGGACGTGTCGCCGCGCGTCCGTCGCCCGGGATCGGTGCGCCGGGACGACAGCTGCGGGTCGGCGGCTCCGCGCTCGGCGGAGCGGGTCTCGCGGCGGGCGGGCAGGGGCTCTGGGGATCGTGCGCCAGCCGCGGGTCGTTCCCGCCGGGCACGCTCGTCGCCAGTGGACGTCCGCGCGGTCCGGGTGCCGGGTGCGTCGTGAGAAGGCTTCCGCCGGGAGCCGCCTGCGCGGGGCGGTCCCGGCTGGAGCACCGGAAGTTCGCGGGTGACCTGTGTGGCGCTGACGCCCTTCTCCCGGTAGGTGGCCGGGATGTCGTGGGCGCGCAGCCACGCGCCCGGGTCGTGGCGCGCACCGGCGTCCAGCCACGGAATGGTGTCCTCGAGCAGATCGAGCAGGTCGCCGGGCCCGTCGCCGAGTGCGTTGCGGATGGCGGGGAAGGTCTCCGGCTGGAATGTCCACTTCCATTCCGACCGAGGATGTGGACCGCCGTGCGCGCGGCCGTGCACGACGAGGTCGCCGGAGCGGGCGATCTTGGCACGCACCGTTCGCGTGCTGGACTCGATGACGAGCTCGCCGGTCTCGGTATGGGTGATCTGCTCGACCTCGTCGTCGCCCTCGTCCGGATCGATGTCCTCGCCGGGCTCGACCCGGCGCATCCATTTCGTCATCGCGCTCAACGCGGGCAGCTGCGGTCGTTCACCCGTCACGCCGGGGCGGGTGATCCGCAATGTCCGCGCAATCCCCGCGACGAGGTCGGCGCGGCCCGAGAGCTCGGGGGATTCGGGCTGGTCGTCGTCTTCGAGGTGCGTCGTGGGCGCCGGTCGCGTGGCGGGTCGGGTGTGCCCGGCTCGGGCGTGTCCGGGGTAGGCCGCGTGAGCGGACCGCCGGGATCGATCGGGAAAATTCCCAGGACTGGGGGTTTCGTCCGGCTCGGCATCGTCCCATGACGGGTCGGCGTCCTCCTCCCGCGCCCGCAGCTTGATCTCGAACCACCCCGCGGCCAGAGCCGCCGCACCGAGAGCGGCCGCGATCGCCACCTCCACCCGGACATCGCCGAGCAGCGTGCTCTTGCTGCGCTCACAGGCGTGCAGGAACACCAGGCTGCCGAGTACCAGTCCCGTGATGCGGGCAAGGCGGAACCGCGTGCTTGTCCCTGGTGAGGGGGCAGACATCGTGGTGCGCTCCCGAACGTTCCGCTGGCGAATCAGAGGGATCGTATGTGCCGGGAGGGCCCGGCGTCAGTGCCAGTTCGAGACCGCCTCGATCGGCGGCGGCAGAAGGGAGTGCGGTCAGCCGGGTACGCGGGTTCGGCCGCGTGACGACGCGGCGATCCGCCGTGCTCGCTCCGATCCGCCGCCCTGGTGCGGCACACGGCGAGATCGGCGATGCGGGCAAACTTCGGGCACATCGAAATGCGCGCGAACCGGGGACGAGTAGATAACCTACGGATACCGCCGAACCGCTACCCGGCCGCGTGCATCGTCGGGCCCGGTCGGGTCCCCGCACGCGACGGATACCATGACTGGTCGCCGGACGCGCTGGCTCGACCACGCGGAACGCCGACCGGGCAGAACACGGAAAGGTCGTCGAACTTGCACCTGAAGAGTCTGACGCTGAAGGGCTTCAAGTCCTTCGCGTCCTCGACGACGCTGCGGCTGGAGCCCGGCATCACGTGTGTGGTCGGTCCGAACGGATCGGGCAAATCGAACGTCGTCGACGCGCTCACCTGGGTGATGGGCGAGCAGGGTGCGAAGGCGCTGCGGGGCGGCAAGATGCAGGACGTGATCTTCGCGGGCACGGCGGGCCGTGCCCCGCTCGGCCGCGCCGAGGTCACGCTGACCATCGACAACTCCGACGGCGCGCTGCCGATCGACTACGCCGAGGTGTCCATCACCCGGCGCATGTTCCGCGACGGCGCGGGCGAATACGAGATCAACGGCAGCTCCTGCCGCCTGATGGACGTGCAGGAATTGCTCAGCGACTCCGGCATCGGCCGCGAGATGCACGTCATCGTGGGGCAGGGGCAGCTGTCGGCCATTCTGGAGTCGCGCCCGGAGGACCGCCGCGCGTTCATCGAAGAGGCCGCCGGTGTGCTCAAGCACCGCAAGCGCAAGGAGAAGGCGGTCCGCAAGCTGGAGGCCATGCAGGCCAATCTGGCCCGCCTGACCGACCTCACCACCGAACTGCGCCGCCAGCTCAAACCGCTGGGCAGGCAGGCCGAGGTGGCCCGCAGGGCACAGACCGTACAGGCCGACCTGCGCGACGCCCGGCTGCGCTTGGCCGCCGACGACCTGGTCACACGCCGCGAGGAGCTGGCCAGTCAGCAGAGCAAGGAGGCATACGCGCGCGAGCAGCAGATCACCGTGCACTCCGAGCTGGACGCCGCCAACGCGGCGCTGGCACAGCAGGAATTCCAGCTGTCCAGGCTGACCCCGAGCGCCGAGGCCGCCGCGCAGATCTGGTTCCAGCTCTCCGCGCTGGCCGAGCGAGTGAACGCGACCATCCGCATCGCGGGTGACCGGGCGCGGCACCTGGACACCGCCGCCCCGGTCGGCACCGGCCGTGACCCCGAGCAGTTGGAGGCGGAGGCCGACCGGGTGGAGGCCGAGGAGGCCGAGCTGCGCGAGGCGGTCGAGATGGCCGCCGAGACGCTGGAAGCTGCCAGGGACCAGCTGGCCGAACGCGAGCACGCCGCCAAGGCCGCCGAGCAGGCGCACCTGGCCGCGGTGCGGGCGATCGCGGACCGGCGGGAAGGAGTGGCGCGGCTGTCCGGCAAGGTGGACACCCTGCGGGCCAAGGCGCAATCGGTGGACGCGGAGATCGCGCGCCTGTCCGTCGCCATCGCCGACGCCCGCCACCGCGGCGAGGCCGCGCAGGTCGAATTCGACACGGTGCAGGGCGAACTCGCGGAACTCGACGCGGGCGAGGCAGGACTGGACACCCAGCACGAACACGCGGTGCAGGCCCTCGAACTGGCCGATCAGCGCGTCACCGAACTGCGTGAGCAGGACCGCGACGCGAGCAAGCGGGTCGCGTCGCTGAGTGCGCGGATCGAGGCGCTCGGGATGAACCTGGCCCGCCGGGACGGTGTCGCCTGGTTGGTGGAGCACCGCGAACAGGGGTTGCTCGGTCCGCTGTCCGGCCTGCTGCGCGTGCACGGCGGCTATGAGGCGGCGGTCGCGGCCGCGCTCGGTCCGCTGGCCGATGCCGTCGCCGCCGACACCGGCGAGTCCGCGCACGCCGCGATCCAGGCGCTCAAGGACGCTGACGGTGGCCGCGCCGCCGTGGTGTTCGGCACCGCGAGCGCCGAGCGGCCGCAGCAGGGCGCGTTGCCCGGCGGGGCCCGCTGGCTGGTCGACGTGGTGGAGTGCCCCGACACGGTGCGCGGCGCGATCGCCGCGCTGACCGTGGGCATCGCCGTGGCCGACGATCTGCCCGCCGCCCGTGCGCTGGTCGCGGCGCGGCCCGACCTGCGCGTGGTCACCCGCGACGGCGACCTCGCCGGAAACGGCTGGCTGCTGGGCGGTTCCGATCGCGCGCCCAGCCAGCTGGAGATCCAAGCCGACATCGACGCCGCCGAGGCGGAGCTGGTCGCGGCGCAGCGGCGCGCCGAGGAACTCGAGGCCGCGCTGTCCGGCGCGCTGGAAGAGCAGGCCGATCGCAAGGACGCCGTCGACCAGGCGCTGCTCGCCCTGCACGAATCCGATCAGGCACTGGTGGCGATCTACGAGCGGCTCGCCAGGCTCGGCCAGACCGCACGCACCGCGCACGCGGAGAGCGAGCGGCTGCTGGGCCAGCGCGACGACGCCGAGGCGAGCCGGGAAGAGGCGCTCGCCTCGCTCGCCGAACTGGAGGATCGCCTGCGGCACGCGGAACTCGAACAGTCCGAGGACGACGCCGACGGCGCGGGGGCGGCGGGCACCGAGTCCGCGGGCCGCGCGCGGGAGGAGGCGGCGGCCGCGCTGGCCGAGGCGCGGGCGATGGAGGTCGAGGCCCGGCTCGCCGTACGCACGGCCGAGGAACGGGCTGAATCGGTGCGCGGCAAGGCGGACTCGCTGCGCCGTGCCGCGCGCGCCGAGCGGGAGACCCGGGCTCGCGCCGAGCGCGCCCAGGCCGCGCGCAAGAAGGCGGCGGAGGTGGCCGCCGCGGTCGCCGAATCCGGCGCGAAGGTCGCCGCCGAGCTGGAGCAGGTCGTCGCTGAGGCGGGCGGCCGCCGGGACGAGCTGGTGCGCAGGCGCTCGGAATGCGCCGCACAGGTCGAGCAGGTGAAGGAGCGGGTGCGCGCGCTCACCGCGCAGCTGTCCCAGCTCACCGACGCGGTGCACCGCGACGAGGTCGCCAAGGCGCAGGCGGCGCTGCGCATCGAACAGCTGGAGGCGAATATCGCCGAGCAGTTCGGCATCGCGCTGGACGACCTGATCGCCGAGTACGGCCCGGACGTGCCGCTGCCGCCCTCGGCGCTGGAGATGCAGGAGTACGAGCAGGCCAAGGAGCGAGGCGAACAGGTCAGCGAACCCGCCCCGATGCCCTACGACCGGCAGACCCAGGAGCGGCGGGCCAAGCGCGCGGAGAAGGACCTCGCCACCCTGGGCAAGGTGAATCCCCTCGCGCTGGAGGAGTTCGCGGCGCTGGAGGAACGCTACAACTTCCTGGCCACCCAGCTCGAGGACGTCAAGAGCGCGCGCAAGGACCTCCTGGAGGTGGTCGCCGAAGTCGACGCCCGCATCCTGCAGGTGTTCACCGAGGCTTACGCCGATGTCGAGCGCGAGTTCGTCGAGGTGTTCGCGAAACTGTTCCCCGGCGGCGAGGGCAGGTTGCTGCTCACCGACCCCTCGGACATGCTCACCACCGGCATCGAAGTGGAGGCCCGCCCCCCGGGCAAGAAGGTCAAGCGATTGTCGCTGCTGTCCGGCGGGGAGAAGTCGCTGACCGCGGTGGCGTTGCTGGTGGCCATCTTCCGTGCCCGCCCGTCACCGTTCTACGTGATGGACGAGGTCGAAGCGGCATTGGACGACACCAACCTGCGCCGCCTGATCGGCCTGTTCGAACAACTGCGGGAGAAGAGCCAGCTGATCGTCATCACGCACCAGAAGCCGACGATGGAGATCGCCGACGCGCTCTACGGCGTCAGCATGCGCGGCGACGGCATCACCCAGGTGATCTCCCAGCGGCTGCGCGGGGAGAACCTGGCCCCGGTCGGCGCGGCGGGCTGAGCGTCACCCGCGTCGAGCACGATCGGATCTTCTGCGCGGGCGTACCACCGTGTCGGCGGTACGCCCGGCCGCGGAATACCCCTGCGAGCAGCGCGAAGGTGTTGTCCGGTGCGCGCTGCCCGCTGTGTGCGACGGCGGCCGGTCACGCACGGATCAGCCGTGCGAGCAGGCCGCTCGAAGGTGAATTACCGGGTAGCAGTCGCTTTTTCGTTGTCCAGCAGCGCTTTGATCCGGGCCGCACCGGTTTCGGCGAGCCAAGTGTCGAACGTCCGCAGTCCGGGATGGATTTCGCGGATCTCCTCGACGTCCGCGCGCCAGCCGCCGGTATGGCGCATCAGGCGCCAGGTGTTGCCGATCTCCGGGCCGAGCGCGTCCGCGTCGGCTTCGCCGACCTCGTGATAGCGGACCGGGTGGCCGGTCGCCGCGCTGATCGCCGCGGCGGCCGCGGGCGGGACCAGCACGTCGCCCGCGAGTTCGAGGACGCGTCCGTGGAATCGCTCCGGGTCGGCGAAGATCGCAGCGGCGATATCGCCGATATCCGCGAGAGCGATGACCTTCATCGGCCCTTCGGCCGGGAACAGATGCCGGTGTACACCGTCGATGATGCCGTCGACCGGTGACGTGCGCAGCAGGTAGTTCTCCATGAAGCGCACCGGGCGCAGCAGGGTGTAGCGGGCGCCGCTGGCGATGACGGCGTCTTCGATGCGCTGCTTGCCCGTCGCGCCCCACGAGGCGTTGTCGCCCATCGAGGCGATGCCGGTGAACACGATCTGCCGCACGCCGGCCTCGCGCGCCGCGTCCACGACCGCTTGTCCGCGCGCGGCTTCCAAGTCGACATCCCAGCCCTGCGGGCTGTACGCGGCGGGCGGGACCAGGAACAGCCCGGTGACACCGGCCAGCGCCGCGGGCAAGGTCTCCGGGGCGTCGAAGTCGGCGACGACGAGTTCCGCACCCGCCGCGGCCAAGTCCTGTGCGGCGGGCGCCTGCGCGTCGCGAACCATCGCGCGCACCGCCCTGCCGTCCGCCAACAGGCTGCGGGCGGTCACGCCGCCCTGCTGTCCGGTGGCTCCGGTGACCAGGATGAGGTTGTGCTGAGGGGACATGCTCCGCCTTCTCTTGCTCGTTAGAATCGGGCCGGATAACCCGGATTCGGACGATACGGGTGGCTCGACCCGATTGACCAGGTCGCTCAGCGGAAGGCCGTAACGAAATGACCACATCGATCGCCCCGGCCGGGCTGTCGCGAGCCGATGCCCGGCGTAATCGCGCCCTCGTGCTGGCCGCCGCGCAACGCGCCTTCGCCGAGCAGGGCGCCTCGGTGTCGCTCGCCGAGGTCGCCCGCAGGGCGGGGGTCGGCGCGGGCACCGTCTATCGCCACTTCCCGACAAAGGCCGATCTGCTGGAAGCTGTGCTGCAGCAGCGGATCGACCGATTGGCGAAACTCGCCGCCGACCATCTCGGCGCAGCCGATCCCGGTGCCGCGTTCTTCGACTTCTGTACTGCGGTGATCGCCACGACACCGGGTAACAAGGCGATGTGCGACATGGTCCAGTCCGATGACGGCTGGCCGCGCGCGCTGTTGCGGAGCGCGGGCGTGCGTTTCCACCGCGCGCTGGAAGCCCTGCTGGTCGCGGCTCAGCGCGAGGGCGCGGTCCGCGCCGACATCGAGCTCGACGACGTGCTGGCGATCTTCACCGGATGCGTTGCGATTCAACAGCTCCGGAAATCCCAGGGGAGTGTGGACCGCAGCGCGGCGATCGTGCTGGACGCGCTGCGCGCGCGGGCGGGTGATCCGGGAGTGACGAAACAGGCTGCCGACGCCGAAAGTCGTAACGAATCGGCCGATCGTAACGAAACCTCGGACGACCGCTGCCCCGTCTGTCGCGCGGCGGTGCGCCGCTCGGAGACGGGACGCCGAGCCAAGTATTGCTCGGCGGCATGCCGCCAGAAGGCCCATCGTCGGCGGGTCGCGGCGGCTTCCTAATGGAACGGCGCATTTGCGCCATGTGGTTCTCTACTGCGCCACAGCCGATCGGACACTACGCGGCCTGATGGTGCGAGCCGGTGGTCCGGACGGCGCGCGCCGCGAGCCGGAGAGCGGGTCACAGGTTGCTCAGAGCAGGTCGCTGACATCGTCCGGCACGTCCACGGCGTACTTGCGCAGGATGTCCATCGAGATCACTTCCAGGGCGTTCTCGTGCGTGGCCGCGAGCACCACCGGCGCGGCGACGCCGTCCTCGTGCGCGTGCAGCCAGCGCACCGCCACCACGCACCAGCGATCGCCCGGCTGCAGGCCGGGGAAGTTGTTCTCCGGGCGCGGCGTGCTCAGATCGTTGCCGATGGACGCTTGATGCTCCAGGAACTCTGCCGTGACGACGGTGCACACAGTGTGGCTGCCCAGATCCTCCGGCCCCGTACTGCAGCAGCCGTCCCGGTAGAAGCCGGTGAGAGGATCGGTGCCGCACTCTTCCAGCGGCCCCCCAAGCACGTTTCGATCGGTCACGTCGCCGATCCTATTGTCCCTTCGCGAGAAGTTCCGCAGGACAAGAAATCTGGAGGGCTGTGTCGGTGCCCGCCCGGGCGCGTCCCTGGCGCCGCACGCGCGGTGTTCGCCGAGCTCCGGCCGTCGGCGCGGCTTGGCGACTCGCGCACCGGGTGCGGCTCGGGGCCCATCCCGTGACGGTCGGTCTGCAAGGATGGTTCGCGTGAGTCCCGAAGTCTGGATCCTGATCGCCGCGGTCGCCGCGCTGCTGCTCGTCGTGCTCGTCGCCGGTTTCGTCCGGTACAAGCGCGGCCGCGTGTCGCTGACTCCGCCTACGCAGGAGAAGGAGGTGACCGACCGTTCCGGCGGCTATACCGCCTCCGGCGGATTCAACTTCAGCCGGGGCGGCACGGCGACCGAACCGCGACCGGTCGAGCGCACCGACACCGAAGGACAGCCGCACGTCGGCGACGACGCCGCGATCCCGCGCGACGCGCCCAAGCGCGGCATCACCAACGTTCCGTTGCCGGAGGCGGACGTCGCCGAGGCGCCCCCCGCTTCCGGTGCCGCCGAGCCCACCACCGAGCCCACCGAACCCGAGACGGACTCCTCGACGGCCGAGGCAGCACCGCCCACCGCCGGCGAGACGGCGTCGCCGGAGAGCCGGGTCGCCGAGACAGCGCCGGTCACCGCCGAGGAGACCGACGTCACGGACGTGACCGCCGAGCCGGTCACCGCCGAGCCGGTCACCGCCGAGACCGGCGCCGGTGTGACCACCACCGAGGTCGTCGCTCCCGACACGCCCGCGGGCGTCGAGGCGCCCGCCGCGCTGGAGGAGATCGAGCCCACCGAGGGCCGCCTGGTCCGCCTGCGCGGACGGCTGTCGCGCTCGCAGAACGCGGTCGGCAAGAGCCTGCTCGGCCTGCTCGGCGGCGGTGACCTGGACGACGACTCGTGGGAAGAGGTGGAGGACACCCTCGTCCTCGCCGACCTCGGCACCGCGAGCACCACGGCCGTCGTCGCCCGGTTGCGCGCCGAAATGGCCGCGCGCAGCGTGCGCACCACCGACCAGGCTCGCGCCGTGCTGCGTGACGTGCTGATCGAGCAGTTGCGCCCGGAGCTGGACCGCTCGGTGCGCGCGCTGCCGCATCCGGATCACCCGTCGATCCTGCTGGTGGTCGGCGTGAACGGCACCGGGAAGACCACCACCACCGGCAAGCTCGCCCGGGTACTCGTCGCCGACGGACGCCGTGTGCTGCTGGGCGCGGCCGACACCTTCCGTGCCGCGGCCGCCGACCAGTTGCAGACCTGGGGCGAGCGGGTCGGCGCGGACACCGTCCGCGGCCGCGAGGGCGCCGACCCCGCCGCGGTCGCGTTCGACGCGGTGGCGGCGGGCGTCGAGCGCGGCGTCGACGTGGTGCTCATCGACACGGCCGGTCGCCTGCACACGAAGACGGGCCTGATGGACGAACTGGGCAAGGTCAAGCGCGTCGTGGAGAAGAAGGCGGCCGTCGACGAGGTCCTGCTGGTGCTGGACGCGACCGTCGGGCAGAACGGGCTGACCCAGGCCAGGGTGTTCGCCGAAGTGGTAGACATCACCGGCGTCGTGCTCACCAAGCTGGACGGGACGGCGAAGGGCGGCATCGTCTTCCAGGTCCAGCACGAACTGGGTGTGCCGGTGAAGCTGGTCGGGCTCGGGGAAGGCGCCGACGATCTGGCCCCGTTCGAGCCCGCCGCGTTCGTGGACGCGCTGCTGGGCTGAAGTCATGATCACTCGGCGGCGCTGTCGAAAGCGGTTGCCGCCCGTGGTGTTCGGGTACGTGGCGGGCGGGCCCGCGGTCGATGATCGCGGGCCCGCCGCGGTGCGAGGGGGATCACACCCCAGATGTTTGCCGACTCCGGCTCCTCGGTAACGAATGTCCGGTTTCCGGAATGTCGTGCTCACCGGGCCGGGAAACCTCCGGTGCACGTGACGAAACGTGGTGGCAACACAGCTGCGCCATCCGTTCACGTAGGTGAAACACGACAGCTCTACGGATGAAACACCGAGTGAGGACCCTTCTGTTCAGGTCCATTTGCCGGAATCGGCGGGGCCCGAGATGAGGAGGACATTAAGGTGGCTTTTCCACTTACCGGTGCACCGGATACCGGTGACACCGCATGGCTGCTGGTGAGTTCGGCGCTGGTGTTGCTGATGACGCCGGGCCTGGCTTTTTTCTACGGCGGCATGGTCCGGTCGAAGAACGTGCTCAACATGATCATGATGAGCGTCAGCGCCATGGGTCTGGTCGGCGTTTTGTGGTCGCTGTACGGATACTCGACGGCCTTCGGCGACAACAAATTCGGCGTGATCGGTGACCCGACGCAGTTCTTCGGCTTGAAGGGCCTGATCGGTGGCAACTCCGTCGCCGAGGTCAAGGACGCGGCAGGCGTCGTCACCACCGAAGCGGTGAACATCCCGCTCGCGGGCACGATTCCGGCGACCGTCTTCGTCGCCTTCCAGCTGATGTTCGCCATCATCACGGTTGCCCTCATCTCGGGCGCGGTCGCCGACCGCATGAAGTTCAGCGCGTGGCTGCTGTTCGCGGGCATCTGGGCCACGGTGGTCTACTTCCCGGTCGCGCACTGGGTGTTCGACTTCGACGTCAAGGACGCCGACGGCAACGTCGTGCACGAGGGTGGCTGGATCGCCAACAAGCTGCTCGCGGTCGACTTCGCCGGCGGCACGGCGGTGCACATCAACGCCGGTGCGGCCGGTCTGGCCCTGGTGCTGGTGCTGGGCAAGCGCAAGGGCTGGCCGACGACCCCGTTCCGTCCGCACAACCTGCCGTTCGTCATGCTCGGCGCCGGTCTGCTGTGGTTCGGCTGGTTCGGCTTCAACGCCGGTTCCGCGGTGACCTCCGGTGGCCTCGCGGGTTCGACCTTCATCGTCACCGCCATCGCGACCTGCGCCGCCATGCTGGCCTGGCTGCTGGTGGAGAAGATCCGTGACGGCAAGCCCACCTCGCTGGGCGCGGCCTCGGGCATCGTGGCCGGGCTGGTCGCCATCACCCCGTCGTGTTCCTCGGTGAACGTGCTCGGCGCGCTCGCCATCGGCGCCGTCGCGGGCGCGCTGTGCGCCCTCGCGGTCGGCCTGAAGTTCAAGTTCGGTTTCGACGACTCGCTCGACGTGGTCGGCGTGCACCTGGTCGGTGGCATCGTCGGCACTTTGATGGTCGGTTTCGTCGCGGCGCCCGAGGCGGGTGCGGCCAAGACCGGTCTGTTCTACGGCGGTGGATTCGATCAGCTGTGGCGGCAAGCGGTGGGTGCCGGTGTGGTACTTGTCTTCTCCTTCATCGCGACGCTGATCATTGCCTATATCGTGAAGTTCACCATTGGGCTGCGCGTGAGTGAGGAAGCCGAGTCGGTGGGCTTGGACGAGTCCGAGCACGCGGAAACCGCCTACGACTTCGCCGCTCTGGGTAGCACGGCACGTTCGGCCGTCAAGGAGGCATGACGAACATGAAACTGATCACCGCAATCGTCAAACCGTTCACGCTCGAGGATGTCAAGTCCGGTCTCGAGCAGGCGGGTGTGTTGGGCATGACCGTCAGCGAAGTCCAAGGGTACGGCAGGCAGAAGGGGCACACCGAGGTGTACCGCGGCGCCGAGTACTCGGTCGATTTCGTGCCGAAGGTCCGCGTCGAGGTCGTCGTGGACGACGCGTCCGTCGACAAGGTGGTGGAGGTGATCGTGGAGGCCTCCCGCACCGGCAAGATCGGCGACGGCAAGGTCTGGGTCACCCCGGTGGAGGCGATCATCCGGGTGCGAACCGGCGAACGCGGCACCGACGCGCTGTAGCGGAAATCGAGTCGAGCGGCGGCCCCGCTCCTACCGGAGCTCCCGGTTGGGGCGGGGCCGCGCGCATGAATGGGCGGTGGGTTGTGGCTAGTCAGTACGACGGTGACCCGAAGGGCACCGAAGAAGGCAACGGCAAGGTGTCCAACGGGGCGGCCGACCTGGTCCGGGCACGCACCCAACTGCTCGACGGAGGCCTGCCGCGCAATCCCCGGCTGGACGCCAGGTCGCTGCGCCAGGCCCTGGTGGACCTCTACGAACTCTGGCTGACGAGCAAGGGCGCCGAACTCGGCATCGCCCCCGACAGCGGTTTGGCCGTGGTGGCCGTCGGCGGTCTCGGCCGCGGCGAGATGCTGCCGTTCTCCGATCTGGACCTGGTGCTGCTGCACGACGACGTCGACCCGGCCCGGGTGGCCGAGGTCGCCGACCAGCTCTGGTATCCGCTGTGGGACGCGCACATCAAACTCGACCACAGTGTGCGGACCGTGCCGCAGGCGTTGCGGGTGGCCGCCGACGATCTCATCGCCGCGCTCGGCATGCTCGAGGCCAGGCACATCGTCGGCGACCAGGATCTGAGCAATCTGCTGATCGGCGGCGTGCGCCGGGAGTGGCGCACCGGCATCCGCTCCCGCTTCGACGAGCTCATCGCCCAGGCCCAGGCCAGGTGGGAGCGCAACGGCGAGATCGCGCACCGCGCCGAGCCGGATCTGAAGAACGGGCGCGGCGGCCTGCGCGACATCCAGCTGCTGGACGCGCTGGCCATCGCCCAGCTGACCGACGCCATGCCCGGACTCGGGCCGGACGTGCCGGGCGGCGGATTGAAGCAGGCCCACCGGCGCCTGCTGGACGTGCGCACCGAACTGCATCGCGTCGCGGGCCGGTCCCGCGACCAGTTGCGGGCGCAGGACGCCGACGAGATCGGCGCGGCGCTGCGCATCGGCGACCGGTTCGATCTGGCTCGCACCCTGAGCGATTCGGCGCGCACGGTCAGCTACTCCGTGGACGTCGGGCTGCGCACCGCGGCCAACGCGCTCCCGCGGCGGGGACTGGCCCGCCTGCGCCGCATGCCGGTGCGCAGGCCGCTGGACGAAGGGGTGGTCGAACATGCCGGCGAAGTGGTGCTGGCCAGGGACGCCCGTCCTCAGCGTGACCCCGGGCTGATCCTGCGCGTGGCGGCGGCGTCGGCGCAGACCGGCCTGCCGATGTCGGCCACCACGCTGAACCGGCTCTCCGAGGACGCGCCGGAGCTACGCGAGCCGTGGCCCAAGGACGCCCTCAACGACTTGCTGATCCTGCTGGGCGCGGGCCGCGGCACCATCGACGCGATCGAGGCGCTGGACCGCACGGGCCTGTGGGGCAGGCTGCTGCCGGAGTGGGGCGCCGTGCGCGACCTGCCGCCGCGCGACGTCCTGCACATCTGGACCGTCGATCGCCATCTCATGGAGACGGTCGCCTACGCCTCCGCGCTCAGCACCCGGGTGGCCCGCCCCGACCTGCTCGCCCTCGGCGCGCTGCTGCACGACATCGGCAAGGGCCGCGCGGGCGATCACAGCGTCGTCGGCGCCGAACTCGCCACCCACATCGGCCGCCGGCTCGGTCTGTGGCCCTCGGACGTGCGGACCCTCAGCGCGATCGTCCGCCATCACCTGCTGCTGCCGGAAACCGCCACCCGGCGCGACCTGTCCGATCCGGAGACGGTGCGCTACGTCGTCACCGCGCTCGACGCCGATCCGCAGCTGCTGGAACTGCTGCACACGCTGGCCGAGGCGGATTCGCTGGCCACCGGCCCCGGCGTGTGGGGCGACTGGAAGGCCTCGCTGATCGGGGAGCTGGTCCGGCGGTGCCGGATGGTGATGGCGGGTGACCAGCTGCCGACGCCGGAGCCGATCGCGCCGGAACTGGTCGAGAAGGCCAGGGCGGGCGGGGTGCACGTGGACCTGAAGCCGGGTGAGAGCAAACACACGTACACGGTGACCGTCATCGCGCCGGACAACCCGGGACTGCTCTCCGACGCAGCCGGTGTGCTCGCGCTGCATTCACTGCGGGTGCTGTCGGCCGCGCTCGGCGTCGAAGGCGCCGCCGCGGTGGACACCTTCGTCGTCGCGCCCAAGTTCGGCGACCCGCCGGACCCGGGTCTGTTGCGGCAGGAACTGATCCGCGCCACGGCAGGCGATCTGGACGTGTCCGCGGCGCTGGCCAAACGCGAGCGCGAGGCGAGCACCATCGGCCGGAGCCGGTACGCGCAGGCCGCGCCCAGGGTGCTCTGGTCGGACACCTCGGTGCCGGGACAGGTGATCCTGGAGTTGCGCGCCGAGGACCGGATCGGGATGCTCAGCCGCTTGGCCGCCGAATTGGCCGGCTGTGGAGCCGACGTGCGATGGGCGAAGGTGGTCACGATGGGGTCCGCGGTGGTCGACAGTTTCTGCCTGGAGCTGGGTACCGAGGACGGTCCCGCTCGCCGGGAAGCGATCGAGAAGGCGGTCCTCGCGGTGGTTCCCAGGACTGCGCCCAAAGCCCCTGATGAGGGCGGGACAGGGTCGGAAAATGCCAACTAGCTGCGGATTTCTCCGGTGACCAATCTGTTGCGAGATATTTGCTGCAACTGAACGCCGCCCCCGTGGCCTGCCCCTACGATCTAGAGCGTCCGGCTATCGCGAGCACGAGGGGAGCAGGTCGGTGGCGATTGAAGTCGTTTCGGCATCCACGATGACGAGTGACGAGACCAGTCACATGGCGCGCTGCGTCGGCGGCGACCGGTGGGTGGTCTCCTGGCTTCCGGGTCGCACCTTGACCGGGCGACAGGCGGTGACCGCGATGACGATCGCGTCCATCGTCGCCACCTCGCCCATCCCGAGCACGGCGGAGTGGGCGATGCTCGACGACCTGGCCCTCGTGCTGGGCCTGACCGCCAACGAGGCGGTCTTCATGGTGGCCGCGGAGAACCGCGACTACCGCAAAACGGTCAAACCGCGCCGTCGCGTACTCGACTAGCGAGCACCGCTCGCACCCGAAGGACGCACCGCCTGCGCGAACATGCGGGTGATCCCATTACCCTGGGAGAGAATGTGACGTCCCCCGAGATCAGGAGCGCGATCGGTGTTCGAATCCCTGTCCGACCGGCTTACCGGTGCCCTCAAGGATCTGCGCGGCAAGGGGCGTCTGTCACCGGCCGACATCGACGCCACCTGTCGGGAGATCCGCCTCGCCCTGCTCGAGGCCGACGTCGCGCTGCCCGTGGTCCGCGGTTTCATCGGGCGGATCAAGGAGCGCGCCAAGGGTGCGGAGGTCTCCGCGGCGCTGAACCCGGCCCAGCAGGTCGTGAAGATCGTCAACGAGGAGCTCGTCGGCATCCTCGGCGGCGAGACCAGGCGGCTGAACCTGGCCAAGAACCCGCCGACGGTGGTCATGCTGGCCGGTCTGCAGGGTTCCGGTAAGACCACGCTGGCGGGCAAGCTCGCCAAACTGCTCAAGACGCAGGGCCATCAGCCGCTGCTGGTGGCCTGCGACTTGCAGCGCCCTGGCGCCGTTACCCAGCTGCAAGTGGTCGGCGAGCGCGCGGGCGTGCCCGTCTACGCGCCGCACCCGGGCACCTCGGTCGGTGGCGGTGACAACCCGCTGGGCATCTCGGCCGCCGATCCGGTGAACGTGGCGCGCGGCGGTGTCGAGGAAGCGCGGCAGAAGCAGTACGACGTCGTCATCGTGGACACCGCGGGCCGCCTCGGCATCGACGAGGAGCTCATGCGGCAGGCCGCGGGCATCCGCGACGCCGTGCAGCCGGACGAGACCCTGTTCGTGCTGGACGCGATGATCGGCCAAGACGCGGTGAACACCGCCGAGGCGTTCCGCGACGGCGTCGGCTTCACCGGCGTGGCGCTCACCAAGCTGGACGGCGACGCCCGCGGTGGCGCGGCGCTGAGTGTCCGCGAGGTCACCGGCGTCCCGATCCTGTACGCCTCGACCGGTGAGAAGCTCGAGGACTTCGACGTCTTCCACCCCGACCGCATGGCCAGCCGCATTCTCGGCATGGGTGACGTGCTCACTCTGATCGAGCAGGCCGAGCAGGTCTACGACGCCAAGCAGGCCGAGGAGGCCGCCCGCAAGATCGGCAGCGGCGAACTCACCCTCGAGGACTTCCTCGACCAGATGCTGGCCATTCGCAAGATGGGCCCGATCGGCAACCTGCTCGGCATGCTGCCGGGCGCGGGCCAGATGAAGGACGTGCTCGCGCAGGTCGACGACAAGCAACTCGACCGCGTACAGGCGATCATTCGCGGCATGACTCCGGCCGAGCGGGAGAATCCCAAGATCATCAACGCGTCCCGCCGCCTGCGCATCTCCAACGGCTCCGGCGTCCAGGTCTCCGAGGTCAACCAGCTCGTCGACCGGTTCTTCGAGGCCAAGAAGATGATGGCGATGATGGGCCGCCAGATGGGCCTGCCCGGCTCGCGCCGCGGCAACGCGAAGAAAGGTAAGAAGGGCAAGAAGGGCCGCGGCCCGACGCCGCCGAAGGTGCGCGGCGGCTTCCCGGGGATGGGCGGCATGCCGGGGATGCCCGCCGGGATGCCCGACCTGTCGAACATGCCGGCCGGTCTCGACCAGCTGCCCCCCGGTCTGGACGGTTTCGACCTGTCCAAACTGAAGTTCCCGAAGAAGTAGACGCTCCGAGCGCCGCGCACACCATGCGTGCGCGGCGCTCGTCGTTTCCGGAGGTGCCCTGCTCCGCTCGTCGCGGTCCATAGTGCGCACGGACGACCGTTTCCGGACCGGGCCAGTAGGTTGGAGGCGACCGACGACGTCCAGGAGGTTGCTGCGGTGCATCTGCGAGGTGTGGTTCTTCCCGAAGACGAGATGCGCGATCTCTGGGTGCGGGATGGCCAGGTTTCCTTCGAGCCCGTGCCCGGAGCCGAAACGCTGTGCGAGGCGGGGTGGATCGTGCCGGGACTGGTGGACGCGCACTGCCACGTCGGCATCCGGTACGGGGGCGGTCACGAGGACCGTGCGGGCGCCATCGCGCAAGCCGAGACCGAGCGCGCCGCGGGGGCGCTGCTGCTGCGCGACGCCGGCTCGCCGATCGACACCCGCTTCATCGACGATCACGACGAACTTCCCCGCATCATCCGCGCCGGTCGCCACATCGCCCGGCCGAAGCGCTACATCCGCGAGCTGGGCATCGAGCTCGACGACGAACGCGACCTGCCGGAGATCGTGGCCGAGCAGGCCCGCCGCGGCGACGGCTGGGTCAAGATCGTCGGCGACTGGATCGATCGTTCCGTCGGCGACCTGCGGCCGCTGTGGAGCGACACGATCCTGAAGGAGGCCATCGACGCCGCGCACGCCAACGGCGCGCGGGTCACCGCCCACGTCTTCGGCGAGGACGCGCTACCCGGCCTGATCAACGCCGGGATCGACTGCCTGGAGCACGGCACCGGCCTCACCGACGAGACCATCGAGATGATGGTCGAGCACGGCACCGCCTTGGTGCCCACCCTGGTCAACATCGACACTTTCCCCGGTATCGCCGACAGCGCGGGCAAATTCCCGGTCTACGCCGCGCACATGCGTGATCTGCACCGGCGGGTGCGCGGCACGGTCGCCGCCGCGCACGAGGCGGGTGTGCCGATCTTCGCGGGCACCGACGCGGGCGGCTCCATCCGCCACGGGCGCATCGCCGACGAGATCGCCGCACTCGGCGCCGCGGGCCTGTCCCGGCACGACGCGCTCGGCGCGGCCTCCTGGAACGCTCGCGACTGGCTCGGGCGGCCCGGCATCGAACCCGGCGCGCCCGCTGATTTCGTTGTCTACCAGCAGGACCCGCGTACCCATCCGGAAACGCTCAGCACGCCGTACGCCGTGGTCCTGCGCGGCCGCGTCTACGGCGGGCGCGGTCCGGTGACCGGCCATCGATGACTCGTCATCGCGGCTGACGCGCGCGTTTCCGATCGCGGCGTAAGGTCGGATTCCGTGACAATTCGCCTCGGATATCAGATGCCCAACTTCAGCTACGGCAAGTCGGTGCGCGAGCTGTTCCCCACGGTGGTCGCGCAGGCCAGAGAGGCCGAAGCGGCCGGTTTCGACACGGCCTTCGTCATGGACCACTTCTATCAGCTGCCCGGCATCGGCACGCCGGACGAGCCGATGCTCGAGGCGTACACCGCGCTCGGCGGCCTGGCCGCCTCGACGGAGCGAATCCAGTTGTCCGCCTTGGTGACCGGTAACACCTACCGTAACCCGGCCCTGCTCGCCAAGACCGTCACGACGCTCGACGTGGTCAGCGGCGGCCGCGCGGTGCTCGGGATCGGCGCGGGCTGGTTCGAGCTCGAGCATCAGTCCTACGGCTTCGAGTTCGGCACCTTCACCGACCGGTTCGAGCGCCTGGAGGAGGCGCTGCAGATCGTGCGGCCGATGCTGCGCGGCGAGCGCCCCACCTTCCACGGCAAGCGGTACCAGGTGCAGAACGCCATGAACGAGCCGCGTCTGCGCGACGACCTGCCGATCCTGCTCGGCGGCAGCGGCGAGAAGAAGACCTTCGGCCTGGCCGCGCGCTTCGCCGACCACCTCAACATCATCTGCAACGCGTCCGAACTGCCGCGCAAGATCGATGCGCTGCGCGAACGCTGCGCCGAAGTCGGCCGCGATCCGCAGACGTTGGAGACCAGCTACCTGTGCTTCGTGATGATGGACGAGGACGGCGACCTGGTGCGCAAGCAGCAGCGGGATTATCTCGGCCGCATGGGGATCGACCTGTCGGCGCTGTCGGAGTCCGAGCGCGCGCAGAGCCCGGCCGACCGCCAATTCGTCGGCACGCCGGACGATGTTGCCGAACAGCTGCGGACCCGCGTTCTCGACCAGGGCGTCGACGGGCTCGTCATCAACATGGTCTTCAACGGGCACGAGCCGGGCGCGGTCGAGCTCGCCGGGCGCACCCTTGCTCCGCTGGTGGGCTGACGAGCGCGAACCGGGCGCGAATGCCATTGCCGCTGGATACAATCGGTCGATGATTGCCCCTCCGTGGCGAGCGTCGTACGGTGTCGACGCGCCGTCGGTGCTGCTGTTGCTCGGAGTTCTCGCGGTCGGCTACCTTGCCGCGGCCCTGGTGGTGGCACTGTTCCAGCAGTTGCGTCCGAGTCTGCTGCTCCTGCTGATCGGAGTCGTGCTGGCCGCGCAGTTCGGGGTGTTCCTGCACGCCACCCGCCGCGGCAAGTTCCGGGTCTGGGCGGGCCTGCTCGACGACCTCGAACTGCGCGGTGACGAACGACTACTCGACATGGGGTGCGGCCGCGGCGCGGTGCTGCTGGCCGCCGCGCGCCGGTTGCCCGCCGGGCGGGCGGTGGGCCTGGACGTGTGGTGCTCGGCCGACCACTGCGGCAACACCCCGGCCACCGCCGAGCAGAACGCGCTCGCCGAGAACGTGGCCGACCGGATCGAACTGCGCACCGGCGACATGACCCGCATGCCGTTTCCGGACGGCGCGTTCGACGTGGTCGTCTCCAGCTTGGCGATTCACAACATCAGATCCGCCGAGGGCCGTGCGGCGGCGGTCCACGAGGCATGCCGGGTGCTGCGTCCGGGCGGCAAACTGGTCATCGTCGACATCGGAAAGACCCGCGAATACCGCGCCGTCCTGGCCGCGAACGGCGCGACCGCGCTCACCTTCCGTCCCGTGGGGTGGCGGATGTGGTGGGGCGGGCCCTGGGTGCCCACCCACGCACTCACCGCGGTCGCCTCGGGATAGTCCCCGTCCCGGCGAATCGCCACAGCACGCGGTCGCGACGGGGGCGGGGCGGGTGGACGCCGTTTCGTGCACACGAGGACGCGATTTCTGGCGTGATCATCTCGTCTGGCACAATGGACCACCGTCCTTCCGGACAAGTGTCAGCCCGTCTCCGGTTCCGTACCGCGCGGCGGTCACACACTCGAAAGCGCAAAACCGGGCTCGCAGACCATGCGTGTCGCCGAATTGCGTCGTGACCAACCAACGAAAGGCAGATCAGCAGTGGCTGTTCGCATCAAGCTCACCCGCCTGGGCAAGATCCGCAACCCGCAGTACCGCGTCGTCGTCGCGGACGCGCGCACCCGCCGGGACGGCCGGGCCATCGAGTCCATCGGCAAGTACCACCCGAAGGAAGAGCCCTCGCTCATCGAGATCGACTCCGAGCGCGTGCAGTACTGGCTGGGTGTCGGCGCGCAGCCGACCGAGCCCGTCCTCCAGCTGCTGAAGATCACCGGCGACTGGCAGAAGTTCAAGGGCATCGAGGGCGCCGAAGGCACCCTGAAGGTCAAGCCGGCCAAGCCGTCGAAGCTGGATGTGTTCAACGCCGCGCTGGCCGCCGCCGACAACGAGCCGGTCGCCGAGGCGGTCACCCCCAAGAAGAAGTCCAAGAAGGACGCCGAAGAGGGCGCCGAGGCTGCTGAGGCCACCGAGTAATGAGCGGGCGTTACCCGTCCACCCCCAACCCGTCGCGAGCCGTCCACAGACCGGCCCCGACGACGGGTGAGTCGCGTCTCGAGGTGATGGAGCAGTGAGTGCCGTCGTCGCCGATGCCGTCGAGCACTTGGTGCGCGGCATCGTCGCCAATCCGGAGGACGTGCGCGTCGAGCTGATCACCGGCCGCCGCGGACGCACCGTCGAGGTGCACGTGCATCCCGATGACCTGGGCAAGGTGATCGGCCGCGGTGGACGGACCGCGACCGCGCTGCGCACCCTCGTCGCCGGTATCGGCGGCCGGGGGATCCGGGTCGACGTGGTCGACACCGACCAGTAGATGGAACTCGTCGTCGGGCGGGTCGCCAAGTCGCACGGCGTGCGTGGCGAACTCGTCGTCGAGATACGCACCGACGAGCCCGAGGCGCGTTTCGCGCCGGGCGTCACGTTGCGGGGCCGGCTGCCGCGAGCGGCGGAGGTCCGCGAGTTCACCGTGGAGTCGGCCCGGGAGCACTCGGGCCGGCTTCTGGTGTTCCTGACCGGGGTGGCCGACCGCGCCACCGCCGACGCGCTGCGCGGCATGCTGTTCCTGGTCGACAGTGCCGACCTCCCGCCGTCCGAGGACCCGGACGAGTTCTACGACCACGAGCTGGAGGGCCTGGAGGTCCGGCTCACCGACGGCACCGTGGTCGGAGCTGTGCGTGAGGTGCTGCATTCCGCGGCCGGTGAGCTGCTCGAGGTGCGCGCCGCCGACGACGGGCGGGAGATCCTGATCCCCTTCGTCACCGCCATCGTGCCCACGGTGTCGCTCGCCGAGGGCGTCATCGTGATCGATCCGCCCGAAGGTCTGCTCGACCCGGAATGAGGCGGTCGCTCACCCGATCGCGTGGCGCTCGCCCGGCCGACGAGGCGCGGCCCGGCGGCGACAGGAGACTGGCATGAAACTCGACGTCGTCACGATCTTCCCGGAGTACCTGGAGCCGCTGCGCACGGCGCTGCTCGGTAAGGCGATCGACAAGGGACTGATCTCGCTCACCGTGCACGACCTGCGCCGTTGGACGCACGACGTGCACAAATCCGTCGATGACGCCCCCTACGGCGGCGGGCCGGGCATGGTCATGAAGCCGACCGTCTGGGGTGACGCGCTCGACGAGGTCTGTCCCGACGACGCGCTGCTCGTGGTCCCGACCCCGGCGGGCGTGCCGTTCACCCAGGACACCGCGCACCGCTGGGCCGCCGAGGAGCATCTGGTCTTCGCCTGCGGCCGCTACGAGGGCATCGACCAGCGCGTCTTCGACGACGCCGCCCGCCGCGTGCGGGTGGAGGAGGTCAGCATCGGCGACTACGTGCTGATCGGCGGCGAGGCGGCCGTGCTGGTGATGACCGAGGCCGTGGTCCGGCTGCTGCCCGGCGTCCTCGGCAACCAGCAGTCCCATCAAGAGGATTCGTTCTCCGACGGATTGCTCGAAGGCCCCAGCTACACCCGCCCGGTCTCTTGGCGCGGCCTCGACGTCCCGCCGATCCTGCTTTCCGGCGACCACGCGAAGGTGGCCGCCTGGCGGCGCGAGCAATCCCTCGCCCGCACCCGCGAACGCCGCCCGGACCTGCTCCTGGATCGCAACGAGGGGACCGGGGCGCAGCAGTAGACGTCGTCGAACTTGCTCGCCTATCTGGCGTCCTGACGGGACATCAGAGACCGGATCGCGGTATCGGACACTGTCGAGCCGGGGACGCATCGGGTGCGCCGTGACGTGACCACCACGTCTCAGGGCAGCAAGCCGTGGCGGCGGGCCGCTACCACCGCCTCGTGCCGAGAGCGGGCGTCGAGTTTGACCATCGCGTTGCGCAGGTAGCTCTTCACAGTCTCCGGGCGGAGCGAGAGGCGTTGTGCCGCTTCCTGGTTGGTGCAACCCAAGGCGATCTGGGCGAGCACGTCGAGTTCGCGGCGGGACAGGCGGGGGCTGTCGGGGTGCGGTTCGCCTGCCATCACCCGGGTGAGTCGTTCGCACACCGCGTGCAGGCGGCCGCGCAACCGATCGTCCTCGGCCGAGCGCGCCATGCCGCGGAGTTCGGCGTGGATATCGCGCAGTTCCTCGGTGATGGCCGGGGCGGCCTCGGCCGACGGTGCGGCCAGCTCGAGCATGCGCACGCGACGGTCGACCTCGTCGCGAATGGCGATCTCGGTGGACAGGCGGCGCCCGGCCTGGACGACGAGATCCGCGGTGCGGTCGCCCAGCGGGCTGACGCCCCTGGTCGCGGCGTACAGCACCGCGCGTGAGCGCTGGTCCACCACGACGGGGACGGCGAGTACGGAGCGGATGCCCTCGCCGGAGACAGGCCCGTCGTAGTCGTGGGTGATCGAGGAGGCGCGGCGATAGTCGGAGACCGCGGCGGGCCGCCCGGATTCCATCACCCGGCCCCCCAGCCCCGAAGTCCGCACGACGGCCAGGCCGCGCAGGCCGTTGGTCAGCGTGCCGACGAATTCCGACAGCAGCAGCGCGTCGCCGTGGACTTCGCCACCGAAGGCCACCGGCACACCCGCGGCGCCGGCTACCCACCGGATCTCGGCACGCAGGGCGTCGCTGTCGCGCGGGCGCAGCAGAGCGGTGTGGGTCACGAGACTCACCCCTTTTCGGGGGTAGTGGCGGGGGCGATGTGACCCACATCCTATTGCACACCCGGGTTGCGCTGGATCACACGACGAGGAGAACCGAAGATGGGCACCGATCCGAATCAGCGGGTGCGCGAACTGCTGGACTGTTACGACCGCGGTGACGCCTCGGCCGCCGACCTGCTGTGCGATCGGCATCCGGCCGACGGGGTCGCCTTCACGATCGTCGAGGCCGACCTGTCCTCGACCGACCTCACGTACGGCGAACTGCGCGAACGCTCGGCTCGCTGCGCCGCGGCACTCGCCGAACTCGGCGTCGAACCCGGCGACCGGGTCGCGACGCTGATGGCGAAGTCGGCGGACCTGGTGGTCGCTCTGCTCGGCATCTGGCGCCGCGGCGCGGTGCACGTTCCGCTGTTCACCGCGTTCGCGCCGCCCGCCATCGCGCTGCGGTTGAATGCGAGCCGGGCTTCGGTCGTCATCGCCGACGCCGACCAAGCGGCGAAGCTGGCGCCCGGGCCGGATCTGCCCGCGGACCCACCCTGGCGCTTGATCGTCGCCGGCGCCGAGGTCCCCCAGGGGGCGCTGGGGATGGCCGCACTGCTCGACAGCCATTCGGCCACCCACCCGCACGCTCGCCCCGTCGCGGTGGGCGGCGACGGACCGCTCGTCCAACTGTTCACCAGCGGCACCACGGGCACGCCCAAGGGCGTCCCGATTCCACTGCGCGCGCTCGCGTCGTTCCACGCGTACCAGGAATTCGCGCTGGACGTCCGGCCCGACGACGTCTTCTGGAACGCCGCCGATCCGGGCTGGGCCTACGGCCTCTACTACGCCATCCTCGCCCCGCTGGCCACCGGCATGCGCAGCATCCTGCTGCACGCGGGTTTCTCCGCCCCGCTGACCTGGAAGGTGCTGGAGACCTTCGGCGTCACCAATTTCGCCGCCGCCCCGACGGTCTATCGCGCGCTGCGCGCCGACAGTGCCACGCCGCCCGTGCATTCCCGGTTACGCCGCGCCTCCTCGGCGGGGGAGCCGCTGACACCCGAGGTCGTCGCCTGGTCCGTCGAGTACCTGGGCGTCGCGGTGCGCGACCACTACGGCCAGACCGAGCACGGCATGGTCATCTGCAATGCCTGGCACGAAGACCTCGACTCGGAGACCCCCGCGGGATCGATGGGCCGCTCGCTGCCGGGCTGGACTTGCGCCGTGCTCGCCGACGACGCCGACGACGTCGCTCCCACCGGCGAATTGGGCCGGGTCGCGATCGACACCGAACGCAGCCCGCTGCTGTGGTTCCGCGGCTATCTCGACGCCCCGGACCGCACCGCTGCGCGTTACACCGCCGACGGCCGCTGGTACCTCACCGGTGACGCGGGCTCGCGGGACGCGGACGGCTTCTTCCGCTTCTCCTCCCGCGACGACGACGTGATCATCATGGCGGGCTACCGCATCGGCCCGTTCGAGGTGGAGAGCGTGCTGGTGCTGCACGAGCGGGTCGCGGAGGCGGCCGTGGTGGGCATGCCGGACGAACTGCGCGGCGAAGTGCTGGAGGCGTTCGTCGTGCTGCGCGAAGGCGCCTCGGGCGGCCCCGATCTGGAGGCCGAGCTGCAGAACTTGGTGAAGAAGAAGTTCGCCGCACACGCCTACCCGCGCAAGGTCCACTTCGTGCCGAGCCTGCCGAAGACGCCCAGCGGCAAGGTCCAGCGGTTCGTGCTGCGCCACGGCGGTGCCCGATGACGCCGCCCGTGCCCAGCTACGCCTCCGGCGTGTCCGAACTCCCGCTGCTCGGCGACACCATCGGCGTCGATCTCGACCGGGCGGTGGCGGCGTTCCCGGAGCGAGAAGCATTGGTCGACCGCCCGACCGGACGTCGCTGGACATATCGGGAACTCGGCGCCGCGGTCGACGCCCTGGCCTGCGGCCTCGCCGGACAGGGCATCGGCAAGGGAGACCGGGTCGGCATCTGGGCGCCGAACTGCGCGGAATGGTTCCACGTGCAATACGCCACGGCGAAGATCGGCGCGATCCTGGTCACCGTCAACCCGGCCTACCGCACCAGCGAACTGGAGTACGTGCTGCGCCAGGCGGGCGTGCGGATGCTCATCGCGGCCGAGCGGTTCAAGTCCTCGGACTACGTCGCGATGATCGAGCAGGTCCGCCCGAAATGCCCGGAATTGGCGCAGGTGCTGGTGCTGGGGACACCAGAGTGGGACGAGCTGTCGCGCACCGAGATCGACGCCGACCGGCTGAACGCGCTCGGCGCGCGTCTGTCGGCCGACGACCCGATCAACATCCAGTACACCTCCGGCACAACGGGCTTCCCGAAGGGCGCCACGCTCAGCCACCACAACATCCTGAACAACGGCTATTTCGTCGGCGAGCTGTGCGGATACACCGAACAGGACCGGATCTGCGTTCCGACGCCCTTCTATCATTGTTTCGGAATGGTCATGGGCAACCTCGCGAGTACGAGCCACGCCGCGGCCATCGTGATCCCGTCGCCGTCGTTCGACCCGAAAGCGGCCTTGGCGGCGGTCGAGGCGGAGCGCTGCACCTCCCTCTACGGCGTACCGACGATGTTCATCGACATGCTCGCCGAACTGGATTCGGCCCCCGTGCAGCTGTCCACGCTGCGCACCGGGATCATGGCGGGCTCGCCCTGCCCGGTGGAGGTGATGAAGCGGGTGATCGATCGGATGGGCATGCGCGAGGTGTGCATCTGCTACGGCATGACCGAGACGTCACCGGTCAGCACCCAGACCCGTCGCGACGACGGCGTCGACCGGCGCACCGCCACCGTCGGCCGGGTCGGGCCGCACCTGGAGGTCAAGATCGTCGACCCCGCAACGGGTCTCACGGTGCCGCGCGGCGAAGCGGGCGAACTGTGCACCCGCGGTTACTCGGTGATGCTCGGCTACTGGGACGATCCGGACAAGACCGCCGAGGTCATCGACGCCGCCCGCTGGATGCACACCGGCGATATCGGCGTGATGGACGACGAGGGGTACCTGGCCATCACCGGCCGGATCAAGGACATGGTCATCCGCGGCGGGGAGAACATCTACCCGCGCGAGATCGAGGAATTCCTCTACACCCACCCCGACATCCTGGACGCGCAGGTGATCGGGGTGCCCGATCCGAAATACGGCGAGGAGCTGATGGCCTGGGTCCGAATGCGCCCGGGGACAACGCCGTTGGACGCCACGGCGGTGCGCGAGTTCGCCACCGGCAAGCTGGCGCACTTCAAGATCCCCCGCTACGTGCACGTGGTCGAGGAGTTCCCGATGACGGTCACCGGCAAGATCCGCAAGGCCGAAATGCGGGAAATCGCCCGAGCGATCCTTGCGCCATCACAGGAAATCACCCTGGATTCGACCAGCGACTACTGATTTACGGAGAACATGGGTAACTCACCGGGTACGCCCAGAAGTCCGCCCCCTGCGCTACCGCCGGCCCGCAGCAGAACGGCCGGGCACCTGCGACCGGCAAAGACGCGGAGAGGCGGGGGAGCGGTAGTGTCTCGGGCGTGACGACAGCGCCCGAGACTGCCAGTGCAGAGTCAACACCCGCCGTGCCACGCTCCGACGCCGCGGGCCCAGCCAGCGTGAACCGTCGCATCGCCGAGGAACTCGCGGTGCGTGAGACACAGGTGCGCGCCGCCGTCGAGCTCCTCGACGGTGGCTCGACGGTGCCGTTCATCGCCCGGTACCGCAAGGAGGTCACCGGTGGGCTGGACGACGCGCAGCTGCGCCTGCTCGACGAGCGTCTGCACTACCTGCGCGAACTCGACGAGCGCCGCGCCGCGATCCTCGAATCGATTCGCGGCCAGGGCAAACTCGACGACGCCCTGCACCGGCAGATCCTGCTCGCCGAGACCAAGGCCCGGCTCGAGGACATCTACCTGCCGTTCAAGCCGAAGCGGCGCACGAAGGCGCAGATCGCGCGCGAGGCCGGGCACGAGCCGGTGGCCGACGCCCTGATCCAGGACCCGAGTACCGATCCCGCGCAGTACACGGCCGAGCAGCTCGACGGCGCGCGCGCCATTCTGGTCGAACGATTCGCCGAGGATGCCGACCTGGTCGGCGAACTGCGCGAGCTGATGTGGAACCGCGGACAGGTCACCTCGACCGTGCGCGCGGGCAAGGAGGAGGCGGGCGCGAAGTTCGCCGACTACTTCGACTTCAGCGAGCCGTTCGACAAGTTGCCCTCCCACCGTATTCTCGCGCTGCTGCGCGGGGAGAAGGAAGAGGTGCTCACGCTGCACCTCGAACCGCACACCGAGGAGCCGCAGCCGGGCGAGCGCACCATCTACGAGGGCCGCATCGCCGCCCGCTTCGGCATCGCCGACCGGGGCAGGCCCGCCGACTCCTGGCTGCTGGACACCGTGCGCTGGGCCTGGCGGACCAAGCTGCAGGTCAGCCTCGGCATCGACACCAGGATGCGGTTGCGGCAGGCGGCGGAGAAGGACGCGGTCGACGTCTTCGCCGCGAACCTGCGCGACCTGCTGCTCGCCGCGCCCGCGGGCACCCGCACGACGATGGGCCTGGACCCCGGCTACCGCACCGGTGTAAAAGTCGCGGTGGTCGACGCCACCGGCAAGGTGGTCGCCACCGAGGTGATCTACCCGCACAAACCGCAGGGCCAGACCGAGAAGTCGCTGGCCGTGCTCGGCGCGCTGGTCGCCAGGTTCGGCGTCGAACTCATCGCCATCGGCAACGGCACCGCCTCGCGCGAGACCGATGCCCTTGCCGCCGAGCTGATCTCCCGCATTCCGGAGAACAAGCCGACCAAGATCGTGGTGTCCGAGGCGGGCGCCTCGGTGTACTCCGCGTCGGCCTACGCCTCGCAGGAGCTGCCCGACCTGGACGTGTCGCTGCGCGGCGCGGTGTCGATCGCGCGGCGGCTGCAGGACCCGCTGGCCGAGCTGGTGAAGATCGACCCGAAATCCATCGGTGTCGGCCAGTACCAGCACGATGTGTCCGAATCGCTGTTGGCCCGCTCGCTGGGCGCGGTGGTCGAGGATGCGGTGAACGCGGTGGGCGTCGACGTGAACACGGCCTCGGTGCCGCTGCTGTCCCGGGTGTCCGGCATCGCGGGCTCGGTGGCGGAGAGCATTGTGGCGCATCGGGATCAGAACGGCCCGTTCCGCAGCAGGACCGCGTTGCTCGACGTCCCGCGCCTGGGCCCGAAGGCGTTCGAGCAGTGCGCGGGCTTCCTGCGCATCCGCGGCGGCGACGATCCGCTGGACACCTCCGCGGTGCACCCCGAGGCGTATCCGGTGGTGCGGCGCATCCTGGAAACGACCGGTCGTCCCGTCGCGGAGGTCATCGGCAACACCACGGTGCTGCGCTCGCTGCGCGCCGGGGATTTCACCGACGAGCGCTTCGGTGTCCCCACCGTCACCGACATCATCGCCGAGCTGGAGAAGCCGGGCCGTGACCCGCGCCCGGAGTTCAAGACCGCCGAGTTCGCCGCGGGCGTGGAGAAGGTCGCCGACCTGAAACCGGGCATGGTGCTCGAGGGCGTGGTGACGAACGTGGCGGCGTTCGGCGCGTTCGTCGACGTGGGTGTGCACCAGGACGGCTTGGTGCACGTCTCGGCCATGTCGCACAACTTCGTCAAGGACCCGCGCGAAGTGGTGAAGTCCGGCGACGTGGTCAAGGTGAAGGTGCTCGAGGTGGACGTGGCCCGCCAGCGCATCGGCCTGACCCTGCGCCTGGACGACGAGCCCGGCGCGCCCGCCAAGGGCGGCGACAACCGGCAGCGCGGCCAGGGCGGCCAGGGCGGCCGATCCGGCGGGGGCGAGCAGCGGCAGCGGCAGAATGGTCAGAACAAGCAGCAAGGCCAAGGCCGCAACCAAGCACAGAACCGCGGCGGCAATCAGCGCCGCAACGCGCCCGCACCGAGCGGCGCGATGGCGGACGCGTTGCGCAGGGCGGGCTTCGGCCAGTAGCGCGGCGCACGGGAGGGAGTAGCGGCCATGCGACGGTGGCTCCACGAGGACGTGATCGCCCAAGGGCGGCTGCCGTTGCTGTGCTTCCTCCTCGGGTTCATCGTCGGGTTCCTGTTCATCCGTGTGAGCGTGCGGATGATCCGCGCGCGGGTGCGCTGGTGGCCGGGCAACCTGCGGGCCGGTGACACGCACGTCCATCACATGGTGTTCGGGGTGATCCTGGTGCTCGCTTCGGGCATCGGCATGGTCACCCAGTACCAGAGCGCCGATACGACCACCGCCGGTATCCTCGCGGCCGTCTTCGGCGTGGGCGCCGCGCTGGTCCTCGACGAATTCGCGCTGATCTTCTATCTGCGGGACGTGTACTGGGAGGAGCAGGGCCGCACGTCGGTGGACGCGGTGTTCGTCGCGCTCGCGGTCACCGGGTTGCTGCTGCTGGGCTTCCACCCGCTGTGGCTGCTGGACATCAACGACTTCCGGCACGATCCGAGCATCGAGGCCCGCCTCTTCGTCGTCGTGTTCTCCGTGGTCAACCTGGGGCTGGCCGCGATCGTCATCGCCAAGGGCAAGATCTGGACGGGTCTGTTCGGCATGTTCTTCCTGCCGCTGCTGTTCGTGGGTGCGCTGCGACTGAGCCGTCCGGGCGCGCCCTGGGCGCGCTGGCGTTACGGCGACCGCAGGCGTCTGATGTACCGGTCCATCGTCCGGGAACGGCGCTATCGTCGCCCGGTCATCCGCGCGAAGATCTTCGTGCAGGACCTGGTCGCGGGAAAACCGGACGTCGAGCACGTCCGCACGGCGGCGGAGGCGGAACTCACCCGCAAGGTCGTGCCCGCACCGCCCGCGCCGCATCGGCACCATTCGCTGTGGCATTCCGACCACGGTCCGCTGAATACGCCCAGCCCACCGCCCGCCCAGGACGCCATCTCCGGCGAGCAGAACCACCACTGACCCTGCTCTGCGGACCTGCCGTACCCGGGCCGATTTCTTCCGCGGTGCGCCGATCTGGCACAATGCACAGGTTGCCCTGGGTGATTGTCGACCCGGCGCACCCCATTGATCGGAGCATGAACCGGCCGAGCACGCCCAGTGCCGCCAGGGTCCTCTGTTCGCGCGAAACCATAAGGATGGAAATGAACACCCTTGACTTCGTCGACGAGAAGTCGCTGCGCAGCGACGTCCCCGACTTCCGGCCGGGCGACACGCTGAACGTGCACGTGAAGGTCATCGAAGGCTCGAAGGAGCGCATCCAGGTCTTCAAGGGCGTCGTGATCCGCCGCCAGGGTGGTGGCATCCGCGAGACCTTCACGGTCCGCAAGGTGTCGTTCGGTGTCGGCGTAGAGCGCACCTTCCCGGTGCACAGCCCGAACATCGACCACATCGATGTCGTGACCCGCGGTGACGTCCGCCGCGCCAAGCTGTACTACCTGCGTGATCTGCGCGGCAAGGCCGCTAAGATCAAGGAAAAGCGCTGAGTTAGCTTTTCGGCACACAGATTTTCCCCAGCCCGGCATCGGACCTCGGTTTCGCTGCCGGGCTAATCTGTTCGGCGTGGCAGACGAAAGTGGGTCGGTGTCGGTGTCCGAATCGGGCGACGAGAATACGCGGGCTGGTCGCGCACAGCGGCGGGCGAAGAAGAAGCAGCGGCCGTTCTGGCAGGAATTGCCGATCCTCATCGTGATCGCCGCGGTGATCGCCGCACTGATGGTCACCTTCGTCGGTCGGCCGTACGTGATTCCGTCGGAGTCGATGGAAACCACCCTGCACGGCTGCGCCGGATGCACCGGCGACCGCATCTACGTGCAGAAACTGAGCTATTACTGGAGCGATCCACAGCCGGGCGACGTGGTCGTGTTCGTCGGCCCGCCCTCGTGGAACACCCACTACAAGTCGATCCGCTCGGACAATTCCGCCGTCCGTGGCGTGCAGAACTTCTTCTCCTTCTTCGGCCTGGTGCCGCCGGACGAGAACGACCTGGTGAAGCGCGTGATCGCGGTCGGCGGTCAGACCGTGGAGTGCTGCGACCCGCAGGGCCGGGTGATCGTGGACGGCAAGCCGCTGGACGAGCCCTACGCTCGCTACCTCGCCCCGTACGTGCCGGGTCAGCCCTACAACGCGACCGGCGGACGTGAGTTCAAGCCCGTCAAGGTGCCCGAGGGGCATCTGTGGGTCATGGGCGACAACCGCAACCAGTCCGCCGACTCCCGCGCGCACATCACCGACGAACTGCAGGGCACCGTGCCGGTGGACAACGTCCGGGGCAAGGCGGTGTTCAAGATCTGGCCGCCCAGCCGGATCGGCCCGGTGCACTCGGAGAATCCCCAGTCGAACTGATCGCTCGGGGCGCAGGATAATTGGACGGTGGGGCAAGGTCGAGTGCCGGTGGGTAACGGATGGCCGCCGCGCGTGGTGATGCGCAGGGCGGGAGGTCTGCGCACGCTCGAGGCGGCGTTGATCCGCAGTGGCCTCGGGCCGGTCGCCGGAGTCGATGAGGCGGGCCGGGGGCCGTGCGCGGGACCGCTGGTCGTGGCGGCGTGCCTGCTCGCCCCGAAGGCCTACGACAAGCTGGCCGGTCTCGACGACTCCAAGAAACTCACCGAGGCCACCCGCGAAGAGCTGTACCCGGTGATCATCCGGCTGGCGCTGGCCTATCAGGTCGTCGTCATCCCGGCCTGGGAGATCGACTCGATCGGCATCCACGTCGCCAATATCGAGGGAATGCGCCGCGCCGTCGCCGGGCTCGGCCAGGAGCCCGGCTACGTGCTGACCGACGGGTTCCGGGTCCCCGGCATTCCCGTGCCGTCGTTGCCCGTGATCGGCGGTGACGGGGCGGCGGCCTGCATCGCGGCGGCGAGCATCCTGGCCAAGGTCACCAGGGACCGCATCATGGTCGAGCTGGACCGGCGGTTCCCCGGCTATGGCTTCGCCGCCCACAAGGGTTACAACACGCCCGAGCACACCGCCGCGCTGCACCGCCTCGGACCGAGCAGTGAGCACCGCCGCTCCTGGCGTAATGTGCGCGAGGCCGCCGGGCTGCGGCCGGTCGCGGCGGCCGCCGACGCCGCGGACGAGGTGCTGGCCGAGGGCCTCGGCGAGGCGTTGTCCGAGCAGTTTCCGAACGAGCGTACGGCTGGCCGAGTGGCTACCGACGCAGCGCATGCGCGATGATGTCATCACACGACGCGATGCGGCGAGAAGGAGGACGTCCCACCCGATGAGTGCCGAGGACCTCGAGAAGTACGAAACCGAGATGGAGCTCTCGCTGTATCGCGAGTACAAGGACATCGTCGGCCAGTTTTCGTACGTGGTGGAGACCGAGCGCCGCTTCTACCTGGCCAATTCGGTGGAGCTGCGGCCGCAGAACGCGGATGGCGAGGTGTACTTCGAGGTGCGGATGAGCGACGCGTGGGTGTGGGACATGTATCGCCCGGCCCGCTTCGTCAAGCACGTCCGGGTGATCACCTTCAAGGACGTCAACATCGAAGAGCTGGAGAAGCCCGACCTGCGGCTGCCGGAGTGAGCCGCAGAGTTCTGCACAGCGGCTCGGGTATCCACAAGTTTTCTGTTCTCCCAGGTCGGCGGCGCTGACCTGAGTCGCGCCCGGCGCACGCTGGCCGGGTGACTGACAGACAGGCGCTCGGCGCGCACGGGGAGGAATTGGCGGCGGAATATCTGCGCGCCGCGGGGATGGAGATCGTCGCCAGGAACTGGCGTTGCCGATACGGCGAACTCGACCTGATCGCACGCGACGGGGACGTGACCGCGTTCGTAGAGGTCAAGACGCGTTCCGGCCTCGGTTTCGGCACGCCGGCCGAGTCGGTCACCTTCGCCAAGCGGCAGCGGATCCGGCGGCTGGCCCTGTTGTGGCTGGCCGAACAGGACGGACCGTGGCGGCGCATCCGGTTCGATGTGGTGTCCGTGCTGGCGGTGCGTGGTCGTGCACCGGTCATCGATCATCTCGAGGCGGTGTTCTGAATGGCCCTCGGACGGGCGCATTCCGTCGCGGTGACCGGCGTCGACGGTCTGCTCGTCGAGATCGAGGCCGATATCGGGCAGGGCCTGCCCTCCGTCCACCTGGTCGGGCTACCCGACACCGCGTTGCAGGAGTCGCGCGACCGGATCCGTTCGGCGGTGGCGAACTCGGGGGAGAAGTGGCCCGACGGCCGGGTGGTCCTCGCACTGTCCCCCGCGACCTTGCCGAAGCTGGGCAGCGTCTACGACTTGGCGCTGGCCGTCGCGGTACTGGACGCGTCCGGTTCGGTCCCCTCCGAGCGGCTGGCGAAGACGGTGCTGCTCGGGGAGCTCGCGCTGGACGGGCGGGTGCGGCGGGTGCGGGGCGTCCTGCCCGCCGTGCTCGCGGCGCGCAAGGCCGGCTGGTCGACCGTCGTGGTACCGGCGGTGACCTTGGCCGAGGCCGGACTGGTCGAGGGTATCGAGGTCTTCGGGGCCCGCAGCTTGCGCGGCGTCGTGGCCTGGCTGCGCGGGGAAGGCTCGCTCGACGAGCCGGACGGCGATCTGCCGGATGCCGTGCGGCAGGGCGGCGATCTCAGCGAGGTGGTCGGGCAGGACGAAGCGCGCTGGGCATTGGAGGTGGCCGCGGCGGGCGGCCACCATCTGCTGCTCACCGGCCCGCCCGGTATCGGGAAAACCATGCTGGCCCAACGACTTCCGGGACTGCTGCCCCCACTCACCGAGACCGAGGCGCTGGAGGTGACCGCGATCCACTCGATGGCGGGCACGCTCGCCGGTGACCACCCGCTGATCACGGCGCCGCCCTTCGTCGCCCCTCATCATTCGACCTCGGTGACCGCGATGATCGGCGGTGGCTCGGGGACCGCCCTGCCCGGGGCGGTCAGCCGGGCGCACCGAGGGGTGCTGTTCCTCGACGAATGTGCCGAACTCGGCACGAAGGTGCTGGAGGCGATGCGAACGCCATTGGAAGAAGGGGAAGTACGCATCGCGCGGCGTGACGGTGTGGCGCGCTACCCGGCCCGCTTCCAGCTCGTGCTGGCCGCCAATCCGTGCCCGTGCGCCCCGGCCCGCGATGTCGACTGCATCTGCGCACCGCTGGCTCGCCGCCGCTACCTCGGCAAGCTGTCCGGGCCACTGATCGACCGGATCGACATCTGGGTGCGGATGCACGGGCAGTCCGGCGCGGCGTTCAGCACCGATGCCGCTGAGAGCAGTGAGGTGGTCCGGGGGCGGGTCGCCGTCGCGCGGCGCGCTGCCGCCGAGCGCTGGCGCGAGTACGGGTGGCTCACCAACGCCGAAGTCCCCGGTCACATCTTGCGCCAGCGGTTCCGGCTGCCACGCGAATCGATCGCTCCCGTCGAGACCGCGTTGCGTCTCGGCCGCATGTCCGCGCGCGGCGCCGACCGCGCCATCCGGGTCGCCTGGACCATCTGCGACCTACGCGGCGGCGAATTGCCGTCGGCGCAGGACGTTCTGGCCGCGTTGAACTTCCGTCAAAGGGGTGCGCAATGAGTGCGACGGTCCCGGCCGAGGAGGAGACGGCCACCGTGTCCGCGGCCGCGAGCGTGCCCGGGGCGGACGTATCGGCGGTGATGGATGTGCCTGCGGCCGCGAGCATTCCTCCGGCGCTGGATGTGCCGTTGGTGGCGAGCGTGTCCGAGGCGGACGTGTTTGCGGTGGTGGATGTGTCCGCGGCTGGGGCCATGCCTGCGGCGGTAGACGTGCCTATGGCCCCGACTTTGCCTGTGGTGGACGTGTCCGCGATGGGGGACGAGCCGGTGGCCGCGAGCATTCCTCCGGCGCTGGATGCGCCGGTGGTGGCGAACGTCCCCGCGGCGGTCGACGCGCTCGCGTCCGGTTCCGGGTCGCCGTCCGGCGAAGCCGATGCCCGGCGGCTCGCATGGGTGTACCTCTCGCGGGTGGTGCAGGGGCCGTGCGCGCCACTGTCGGCGCTCATCGAGTCGGTCGGGGTGGTCGAGGCGGCGCGTGCCGTGCGGGAGTGCGCGCTGCCCGAACCGCTCCGGGGGCCGACGGCACAGCGGCGCGAGGTCGACGTCGCGGCGCGGGACTTGGAGGCCATCGAGCGGATCGGAGGGCGCGTGGTGACGCCGGACGACCCGGAATGGCCCGCTTGGCGCATGCTCGGTTTCGCGCAGCTCGAGCCGGGCCGGGATCGCGACGGCGCCGTTCCGCTCGTGCTGTGGGTGCGCGGCCCACGCTCGCTGCTGGAGTCCAGCGAACGCGCTGTGGCGGTGGTGGGTGCGCGGTGCAGCACCGGATACGGAAACCGGGTCACGGGGGAGATCGCGGGCGATCTCGCCGCCCAGGGGTGGACCATTGTGTCCGGTGCCGCGTTCGGGATCGACGGCATGGCGCATCGGGCGGCGTTGGCGGTGGAGGGACCGACGATCGCCGTGCTGGCCTGTGGGATCGACCGGCCGTACCCGGCGCAGCACGATCGACTGCTGGCCGACATCGCCGAATCCGGCCTGGTGGTCAGCGAATACCCACCCGGTGTCACCGCGCAGAAGCACCAGTTCCTCGCCCGGAACCGCTTGATCGCCGCCCTGGCCGACGGCGTGCTCGTCATCGAGGCAGGATTGCGCAGCGGCGCACGCAACACCGTCAAATGGGCCCGCCGCCTCGGCCGTCCCGCACTGGCCGTGCCCGGCCCGGTGACCTCGGCCGCGTCGGTAGGGTGCCACCGCATGATCCGCGACGGCGAAGCCCTTTTGGTGACCCGTGCCGAGGAAGTCGTCGACGAGGCGGGGCCGCTGCGTTTGTCGATTCCCGAAGCGGCGGCAGGCGGTGATCCGCAGGACCGGCTGACCGGCGACGAGGCGCTGGTCTTCGCCGCGCTACCGAAAGTGGGTTCGCGCCTACCTCTCGAGGTGTCCCGGCAGTGTGGATTGTCCCTTCCGGTGGTACGTGCGACATTGGCCGCTCTCGAATTGGCGGGGCTGGTGGCCAGTGACGAAAGTGGTTGGCACCGAACGGCCCGCCGCCCGTGAGCGCGGCCGGCGCGGGGGCTTGCCATCCGGGGCGCGGGTCGCGACGGTGGAGGGATGGAGGAACTGCCCGAAGATCTGGAAGCGCTGCTGATGGAGTACGGCAGGCATCTGCGGCTCGGGCGCAACCGCTCGGAGCACACGGTGCGGGCGTATCTGGGGGACGCTCGGTCGCTGCTGGAGCATCTGTACACACGGTCGGCGGATTCGGCCATTCGCGAGCTGGACCTGCTGCTACTGCGGTCGTGGCTGGCGCAGCAGGCGGCGGCGGGTGCGGCACGAACAACCGTGGCCCGACGGGCGTCCTCGGCGCGCACGTTCACCGCCTGGCTCACCCGGACGGGCCGGTTGCCCGCCGATCCGGGGCTGCGGTTGGGCTCGCCGAAAGCGCATCGCGTGCTTCCCGCCGTACTCGGGCGGCAACAGGCGCTGGATGCCATGGACGCGGCACAATCCGGTGCCGCCCAGCGCGATCCGATGGCACTGCGGGATCGGGCGATCGTGGAATTGCTGTATGCCACCGGCATCCGGGTCAGTGAGTTGTGCGGGCTCGACATCGAGGACGTGGACCGCGAGCGGCGTGTGGTGCGCGTGCTCGGCAAAGGCAACAAGGAGCGATCGGCGCCGTTCGGCACGCCCGCCGACGAGGCGGTCGGCAATTGGCTGCGCTACGGCCGCCCCGCCCTCGCCACCGTCGACTCCGGCCGAGCGCTGCTGCTCGGCCGCCGCGGCAGGCGGCTCGACCAGCGCCAGGCCAGAACCGTGGTGCACGAGGTCGTCTCGGCCATCCCGGGCGCACCCGACATGGGTCCGCACGGTTTGCGGCACACCGCCGCGACGCACCTCCTCGAGGGTGGAGCGGATCTGCGTGTGGTCCAGGAGCTCCTCGGCCACGCCAGCATGGCCACCACCCAGCTCTACACCCACGTCTCCATCGACCGCCTCAAGAAGGTGCACGACCAGGCCCACCCCCGCGCCTGACGGTCTTACCCGGCACAGCGTTCGATCGGCCGCACCGGACAACGGCCACGCGGATCGGCTCACGGACTCACGTAGTACCGCACCTGCGCCTCTCGTCCGTCCGCGGTACGCCAGCCGCCGGGCCGGTCGGCGACGTGACGCCAACCGCGCCGCTCGTACATCGCCACCGCCGCCGCGCTGTCGGAGGTCACCGTGAGCACCGCGCGCTGTCCCCGGTCCGTGGCCAGGCGCGCGGCCGCTGTCAGCAGTTGCGAACCCACCCCCGCCCGGCGCGCGGCCGGGAGGACATACAACCGGATCACCGAGACGAGAGCCTCCGTGCCGGCCGATTCGCGCACGACCTCCGGCGTCCCGCTGCTCGCGCCGAGCCCGACGTGACCGACCACGGCACCGTCGCATTCGGCGACGACCGCCGCGAGGAGCTTGGGCGGCGAGAGCCACCCGGCCGGGTCCGTCGGCCAGACTTCCGGATATCGGTCGATCTCGTGGACGTGCCGCAGGGCTGTGGCGCAGGCGTCGAGGTCGCGCTCGGTTCGCGGTCGGATGAGGACGCTCATCCGACCATCCTGAACCATCCATCGCCACCGGGCGCCTATTCCGACTGAACGGTCTGTTTAGTGCCGATGTCGTGCACTCGGGGTTCGGGAAACGCCCGGTCGCATCGCGAAGTAGGCGAATACCCATGTGGCCGGCGCTCAGAAAGCGCACGCTGAGAGAAGCGAATCGGTGCCCGCAGTTCACGACGTACTTCGAGTGGGAAAGACGAACGATGCCTACGTCCGGCGGACAGGCCCTGAATCGCGGACTGTACTCATCAGCGGGACAGTCCGCGTGGTGGCAATCGGCCGCAGCCGCGGTGTCCCGGCCCGCCGGAGCGGACATGGCGCGCGAGATTTCGCTCGACGGCGGCCCGGCCAGCCTGACTATCGGGCGGTCCCCCACGGCCGATATCCCCGTCACTTCCGACCCGACCGTCTCCCGGCTGCACGCCGTTATCGAGCGTGTGGGCCGATGCTGGGTCATCGTCGACGACGGACTGTCCAAAAATGGGACATTCGTCAATGGCGAACGCGTCGGTGGACGGCGGAAACTCGACTCCGGCGACACGATTCGCGTCGGTCGGTCGGTATTCGTCTTCCGGGCGGCCGAATCCGTCGACGAGGACATGACGCTCGCCCATGCGCCACTGCCCACGCGCAATTCACTGACCCCGGCCCAGTATCTGGTTCTCGAGGCGCTGTGCCGACCATGCGACGCGCACAACGCGTATTCGTATCCCGCGACCAACAGTCGGATAGCGCGCGATCTGTGCCTGAGTATCTCGACGGTCAAGACGCACATGCGTGCGCTCTTCCGGATATTCCAGGTGGAAGCCTTACCGCCGAATCAAAAACGGCTGTTCCTGGTCGAACGGGCTATCGAATTCGGCATTGTCACCGACTCGGATCGGTAAGGCTTCGGCTGGATCCGGCGGAGTTCGCCCCAGATCCCGCTAAATCGGCTGGAAACCCGCTCCGGCGCCACCGCGCGCGTTCACGTCGGCGACGATCGCGGTGATGTCCGTGCCGAGTTGGGGTCCGAGACACGGCACCGCCAAGTAGCCGTTGACCATGCCGACCAGCGTGGTTCCGACGACGAGCGGTGCTCCCGAATCACCTTCGACCACACACGTCTGCGTCCAGGTCAGGTTGCCGCTGGTGAACACGTCACCATAGGCCACCCCGCAGGTCCGGCCCGTTGTCCTGCCTTCCTTGCACACGGTGTCCGGGGGGCGGGCGGGCCCGCCCAAGCCGGTGATGGTCGTGCCGCCCACCTGGTTGACCGGCGCGACCATCCCCGGATCGAACACGATCACGGAATAGTCCATGGTGCTGTCGGCATAGTCGACAGTGCCGACCGCGCCGGCGCCACGATTGTTTTCGGCGGCGACGGTGGCGCTCGCGTCACCGCAGTGCCCCGCGGTGAACCCGACGAGCCGACCGCTGGAGTCGCGCCCGATCGTCGTGAGAGTACAGATGTTCTGACCGCCGACGACGATGCCGGAGCCCCCACCCAGAACGGTGGAAGGCTCGGCGTGCGCGGTCCCGGGTGCCCCGAACAGCGCCGTGGCCGCGGCGAGTGCCGCGGCAGCGCCCACGAGTTTCCTGAACTTGGTCATCCGGTAATTCAACCGCACTTATCGGCGCGTCACGATTGATTTCCACAGTTTCCCCGGCTGGGCGCCGGATGAGCCGGGATCAGAATTCCGTCTTTTGTCTTCGATCCCCGGTTGCGGATCGCAGACAGGACGAGGCGCCTCGGGTTCACACCTCCCGAGGCGCACTCGTCTTCGAGGCGCTGCCTACGAATGCGGTCAAGCGGCGCAGACGAACACGGCGACCGCGTTGACGACCGGCGGAAGCAGCAACAAAGGAGCGCAGAAAATGCCCAGCGGCCATAACAGGCCCAATGTCGCGGGCTCGACCTGAACCGGTACCGGTTGATCCGCTACGTGCACAGGTCCGGGGGATACGTCCGGTGCTGCCGAAGCAAAACCTGAACCCAGGGCGATGACCGGTGCGATCGCTACCGCCGCCGCCGTTACGCGCATTTTGTTCGTGATCATGATGTCTCCGTCGATTGATTGCTTCACGAGCCCTCTTTTGTTGAAGGCCCACAGTGTGAACACACCATCAACTCTTCTCGGAGCGCGCGCGGGAGACCATCAGCCCCAGGGTCGGAATAGTTCATACCTCGAGCCACTCGCCCGCTCGGAGCGGGCCGCCGGCACGATCAGCCGTTCGCGACCGGGACGGTTTCCGGCTGCTCGACGACCGGTCCCGGCCGCCGTGCGCGCAGCAGGACCGCGCCGAGCAGGGCGGCGGCGATGCTGAATCCCGCGCTGATCCACGCGCCGGTGGACATGGCGGTGGTGAAGGCGTCCTTGGCCGGCTCGAGGTAGCCGAGCTGGAAGGCGGCTCCGATGGACTCGCGGGCCGCGTCGGGGGCGTCGGCGGGCATGTTCGAAGTGAAGACCCCGGCCAGCACACTGCCGAGGACGGCGATGCTGATCGCCATGCCGACCTGCTGCAGCGTGTCGTTCATCGCGGAGCCGACACCGGCGTGCTGCAGCGGGATGGCGCTCATGATGGCCGCGTACGCGGCCGGACCCGCCAAACCGCCGCCCACCCCCATCACGAGCATGCTGACCAGAATCCACAGGTACCCGCTCCCGACGGCGAGGATGCCGAAGGCCACACCCATGACGAGCAAGCCGGACACGATGAGCGTCTTGTTGCTCAGGGTCTTGCCGAGCGTCGCGCCGAGCCCGTTGCAGACCGCCGCGGCCACGGCGTACGGCAACAGCGCCAGCCCCGCCTTCATCGGCCCGTAGCCGAGCACGAACTGCAGGTACTGCGTCAGCATCAGCATGACCGCGCCCATGCCGAAGACCATCAACAGCAGCGTGAAGCAGGTGCCGGTGAAATCGCGACTGCGGAACACCGCCAACGGCAGCATCGGATGGGCCGATCGGCTCTCCCACACGACGAACGCGGCCGCCGCGACGACGGCAAGCACGATCACGCCGACGTTCCATTCCCGCTCGATGATCACGTAGACCGTCGCGCTCAGCGCCACCACGGACAAGACGACCCCGACCAGATCGACCGGCCGTTGCTCGCCGGTGGTCTCGGGCATCAGCACGACCGCCGCCACGATCGCGAGCGCGGCCACGGGGATGTTGAGCAGGAACACCGACCCCCACCAGTAGTGCTGGAGCAGAAAGCCGCCCAGCGTCGGCCCGGCGACGATGCCGACCATGGAGACCGTCGACCACGCAGCCATCGCCGTGCGCCGTTCGTCCTCGGCGAAGGTGGTCATCAGGATCGACAGGGTCGAGGGCATCAGCAGCGAACCGCCGACGCCCATCGCCGCGCGCGCGGCCACGACCTGCCACGGCTCGGTCGCCAGCACCGCGGCCAGCGACGCCACGCCGAACACCGCCAGTCCGGTGATCAGCGCTCGCCGCCTGCCGAAGCGGTCGGACAGGCTTCCCGCCGTGAGCAGGAGCCCGGCGAAGACCAGCACGTAGGCGTCCAGAATCCACTGCACGTCCGACGGGGTGGCGCCGAGCTCCCGGATCAGCGACGGAATCGCGAGATTGAGCACGGTGCTGTCGAGCATCAGCACGAGCAAGGACAGACAGAGGACCCCCAGAACCCACCAGCGGCGAGGGTCTCGTACAACGTTCGATTCCACCCGCACAGCGTACGAGAAAATCGAACAGTGTGCGAGTGAATATAAGATCGTGTTATGACCAAGCAGTTCGCCTCGGTATGGACCAAGCAGTCGCGCCAGCCCAAGTCCGCCGGGCTGCATCGTGAGCAGATCATCGCCGCGGCCGTGGAACTGCTCGACGCCGAGGGGCTGGAGGCGCTGAGCATGCGCAAACTCGGCGCGAAGCTCGGTGCGGGCGCGACCAGCCTGTACTGGCACGTCTCCAACAAGGAGGAACTGCTGGAATTGGTGCTCGATGAGTTCTGGGGCCTGGTGCGCACTCCGGAGCCCGAGCAGGCCTCCTGGCGCGAACTGCTGACCACCTTCGCCTACAGTCTCCGCGCGAGCATCCGGGAGCACCCGTGGATGGCGACCCTCGTGGGGCGGTTGCCCAGCATCGGCCCGAACTCGCTGCGCCTGAGCGATCGGCTGCGCCGCGCGTTCGTCCAGGCGGGTTTTCAGGGCGTGGACATCTACCTGGCCAGCGGAACGGTGATGTGTTTCGTCCTCGGCCAGGTGCTGCCCGAGATCGCCTGGGACACGGCGTACAAGGGTGCCGAGATCGACACCGACGGCGTCCTGCGCGTGATGACCGAACTGGCCGGTGACTACCCCGAAATGCTCGCGGATTATCAGGCGATCGTTCCGACGGACCAGGAGGTCGGGCGCGCGATGGCCTTCGACTTCGGTCTGCTGTGCGTCCTCGACGGCTTGGCGGCCCGCCTCCGGGCCGCACGGCGATCCGAGGAGTCCTCCGGGAGTCGTGTTCCGGAGGGGTGAGGCGGGAAAAGTGAAACAGGTTCTCTATAGTAGAGGATGGGTCGAGAACGTATTGCGCCGATAAACTGATACGTGTTCTATGGACGTGGCCGGTGGGGTCGCTCCGCACGGCAACGCGGCGCGCGGGCGCCGATGCGCAGAAAGGCGTCGACGTGAGCACGCACACCGTTCTCGGCCGCGAGGTCCGCATGCCGGTCCGTATCCGGCTCGCGCACGCGTTCATGGCCACCTATCTGGTGCCCGCCGCGGCGGCGCAACGCCTCATCGATTACTCCGGCCTGCGGGTTCTCCGGCTGCCCGGCGGGCGGGCGATGTGCACACTGGTCTTCGTCGACTACGTCGACGGCGATCTGGGCCCCTACAACGAGTTCGGCGTCTCGTTCATGGTGCGCCACCACACCGCGGGCGTGGCCTCGGGATTCGGCGACCTGAAGGCGCTGCGGACCGGGCAGGCCGGCGTACTGATCCACCGGCTGCCCGTCGATGGCGATTTCACCCTGGCCGCCGGGCGTGGTATCTGGGGATTTCCCAAGGAACTCGCCGAATTCGTCGTCGATCACGGTGGCCGGACGCGCAGCGGTGCGCTGCACCAGAACGGGCGGCTCATCGCGGACCTCACGCTGCGGCCCGGATTCGCGACTCCGAACGGGCGCGCCACCGCGTCCTCGTTCGACGCCTACTCGCACATCGATGGCGTCACGCGCTGCACGCGCTGGGAGATGCAGCCGTCCGGCATGCGAGCGCGTCTCGGCGGGGCGGAGTTGAAGCTGGGGGATCACGAGATCGCCGCGGAACTCCGGTCGCTCGGTTTGCCGCGCCGGGCGCTGATGTCCTCGTCCGTCTCGCGGCTGTCCATGACTTTCGAGGACGCCATCGCCATCTGACCTCTCGCTCACCCGCGCATAACCACCCGGTCACGGGCGCGCGGGGCGCGTGGACGGCCCGGGTGACGGCGATTAATCTGACGTAGCGGATCGTTTGCCAATGCCAGCAGCGATGGAGTGGTGCCCGTGATCGTCGCCGACCGGATCTGTCCCGCCGCTGAGCGCTGCGAGCTGGTCCGATCGCGTAATGCAGGGTCGCGAACACGAGTCGGGCATCGTGCAGTCCGCAGCACCCGAACCCGGTTGCTGAGCGCTACAGGCGGCGTCTGGCTTCCAGTCGGCTATCCGAGCGACGTGACGGTGAGTGTCGCCCGCGCGAAGTGCCCGGTGCGCCTGCGAATACAGATCGGGTTCCCGCCGTCGGCGATGAGCCGCCGCGAGTTTCCTCGGTCCCCACTAGCGTGGTGTGTCGTGACCACCGTGCAGTCCGGCGGGAACCCGTGCGACGGAGCGTCGCCTCGGGTCAGGAGCCGCCACCCTCGGGCGCGGGTCGCTCGGCACTCGACGATCCGAGCCGAGGCGGCGTGACGCTGCCGAATCCCGAAGCCGAATCCGAAGACGGCGAAGAGGAACTCGACTATCGGTTCACGCTCGCGAACGAGCGCACCTTCCTCGCCTGGATGCGGACCGCGCTGGGACTGCTGGCGGGCGGCGTCGCGGTGCACACACTGGTCCAGTCGTTCCGGCTCGCGGGACTGCGGCGCGCGATCGCGCTCAGCTGCCTGGTCCTGGCGTCGGTCGTCGCCGTCGGCGCGTACGCGCACTGGCGGCGGGTCGGCGTGGCCATGCGGCGCGGCGACCCGCTGCCGGACACGGTGCTGGTGCCGGTCCTGTCGGCGGGCATCGCGATCGTCTCGGTGCTGGCGGCGGTGGCGGTGCTGCTGCGGTGAGCGCGCCCCATCTGTCCGCCGAACGCACCGCGCTGGCGTGGCGGCGCACCGCCGTGGCGGCGATGGTCGTCGGCACACTGTTCCTGCATCAGGCGCTCGGAAGCGGGTGGCGAGCGGCCGCGGCCGCGCCGATCGGCGCCGCGATCGCGATGGCGGCGCTGGCCGGGGCCTGCTATCTGCGCAACCGCGGTTTGCGCCGCGGCCACTACGCCCATGGTGGCCGCATCGTCGCCGCGACGGCCGCGGCGGTGTGCGTGGTCGCGCTGGCCGCCGCGGCCGCCGGCTCCCTCGAACCGCTGCCCTGAACCGGGCAGCGGCCCAGCAAGGTTGGTCGAGACGACAGGAGGACGACAATGAGCACAGCGAGCGAGCCGAGCGGCTTCATCGTCGCGGAACACCGGCGTGCGGCCGCCGCACTGCCATTCGCCGACACCACCGATCTGACCGACGCCGAGCGCGGATTCGTCGCCGCGCCGGTGCCGGGCGTGGTCACCTCCGAAGACGGAACCGTCGTGTGGGACAACGACTCCTATTCGTTCCTGCGGGAACCCTGCCCGGTCTCGGTCCATCCGAGCCTCTGGCGGCAGTCCGGCCTCGCGGTGCGACAGGGGTTGTTCGAGGTCAGCGAGGGCATCTATCAGATCCGCGGTTTCGACCTCTCCAATATGACGCTGGTCGAAGGCTCAACCGGCGTCCTCGTGATCGATCCGCTGATCTCGGCCGAGACGGCGGCGGCCGGTCTCGCGCTCTACCGCGCCCACCGCGGCGACCGTCCGGTGACCGGGCTGATCTACACGCACTCGCACATCGATCACTTCGGCGGGGCGTGCGGAGTCACCACCGCCGAGGCGGTCGCCGAGGGGCGCTGTCCGGTGCTGGCGCCGGCCGGATTCCTGGAACACGCGGTGGCCGAGAACATCTACGCGGGCACGGCGATGGCACGCCGCGCGGGGTACATGTACGGCGCGGTGCTGCCGCGCGGTCCGCTCGGGGCGGTGGGAGCCGGACTGGGGCAGACCACCTCGGTCGGCACGGTCACACTGATTCCCCCGACCGTCGACATCACCGCGACCGGCCAGGAGGAGACGATCGACGGGATACGGATGGTCTTCCAGCTCACGCCCGGTACCGAAGCGCCCGCGGAGATGAACTTCTACTTCCCGGATCGCCGCGCGCTGTGCATGGCGGAGAACGCCACCCATACCCTGCACAATGTGCTCACGTTGCGTGGCGCCCTGGTGCGCGACGCCCACGTCTGGGCGAAGTACCTCACCGAGGCGATCAATATGTTCGCCCGCGAATCCGACGTCGTCTTCGCGTCCCATCACTGGCCGACCTGGGGCACCGCCCGCCTGGTGGAATACCTCTCGCTGCAACGGGACCTGTACGGATACCTGCACGACCAGACCGTGCGCCTGCTGAACCAGGGATACGTGGGCGCGGAGATCGCCGAACTGGTGACGCTCCCACCCGCCATCGAGGAGGCCTGGCATGCGCGCGGATACTACGGTTCGGTCAATCACAACGTGAAGGCCATCTACCAGCGCTATATGGGCTGGTTCGACGGAAACCCGGCGCACCTGTGGGAACACCCGCCGGTCGAATCCGCGCGACGGCACGTGGAATTCATGGGTGGGGCCGACGAAGTGCTGCGCAAAGCGCAGGTCTCCTACAACGCCGGGGACTACCGCTGGGTGGCGCAGGTGCTCAACTACGTCGTCTTCGCCGACCCGGACAACGATGCCGCGAAAGCCTTGCAGGCCAGCACATTCGAGCAACTCGGTTACGGCGCGGAGAACGCGACCTGGCGCAACTTCTTTCTCAGCGGAGCCTACGAGCTGCGCTACGGATCGTTCGGCACGCCGACCAAGAGCGAATCGCCGAGCATGGTCGCCGCACTGGGCATCGATCAGATCTTCGACGCCCTGGCGTTGCGCGTGGACGGTCCCAAGGCGTGGAACCACCGGCTCGTGACCGACTGGATCCTCACCGACCTGGAGCGCACCCACCGGCTCGAACTGCGCAACGGCCGCCTCACCCACTTCGATGTCGCCCCCGGCATGCGCCTACCACAACCCGACGCCACGTTCACCCTGGCCAAGTCCACGCTGATCCGGGTCTTGCTGGCCGGTGACGACTTCGGCGTCGCGGCGGCCGCCGGCGATATCGTCATCGAGGGAGACGTCACCAAGCTCGCTGAACTGGTCGACATCTTCGACGCCCCGGACCCCGATTTCGCGATCGTCACCCCGTAGACCTTGCCGCTGGTGGTCGCGGCGGGCTGATCACGCCGCGATGCTGCGTGGCGCTATTTCGCGAGTGCGCGCCGCGTGCCGTCGGCGTTCAGGCAGATGTCGGCAAGGCCGCGATGTATCTGCCCGCCACGAAGCGCTGGATCAGCCGCACCACGGGGCCGCCCAGCCGGGTGTACCAGGTGGCGGGGCGGGAGAACGCGACGATCAGCCCGTACACCGTGTCGTCGGCGGGGTCGTACTCGACGGCGAACAGTTCCTCCCCGGACGCCGGATGTCCCGGCAAGGTTCCGTACGCGAAACCCCGTCGGTCGGGTTCGTCGAGGACGTACACCACGCGGCACGGTGCGGTGATTCCGAATGGACCGGCACCGAGCCGCACCGTGATGGTGGTGCCGGGTTCGGCCGTCGGAGTGTCGGCGGCTCGGAAGATCCCGGTGCCCTTCTGCACCCGGTAGGCCGAGATCTCCGCACCCGCGTGCTCGAACAGCGCGCGACCCCGCCCGATCGGACGCCGTAGCCGAAACCCGTGATACCCCTCCGGTAGCACGCCTCGTGTCGCGCCGATTTCGGAATACGTGAACGACCGCCCATCCTCCATGCCCCGATCTTCGCCCCGCCCCGCACGCTCCCGCCACCACGCGCTGCCGACACGCCGGGCCCGATCATCGCGGTCTGGACCAAGACCTGAACCGAGGCGCGGACAGCTACGGCGCTTCTCCTGGCCGGCTCAGGGGCGCACCGGTTTGAGGCGCAGGGGAGTGAGCTGAAGGAGCCCGAGCGGGTCGAGGTACTCGCGGATGCGTCGGCCTCCGCCCTCGGCGCGGGCTCCCCAGTGCAGGCATGTCGTCGCGCATCCGGGATGTCCGGCCTCCAGTGTGCCGATGCGGGTACCACGCCCGACCCGCCTGCCCACGGGCACGTCGGCTCGAACGGGTTCGTAGGTGGTGCGCACCCCGCCGGGGTGATCGATGGACACGACCGGCTTGTCGGCCACGGTTCCGGCGAACACGACGATCCCCTCGCCCGCGGCCAGTACAGCTTGCCCCGGCACCCCGGCCAGATCGACCCCCCGATGTCCCGGCAGCCAGTTCTGCGCGGGTTTGTCGAAGTGCCGGACCACCGCGGGGCGCGGTTGCAGCGGCCAGCCGAACCGCGCATCGGGTGCGGCGGTCGCCGTCGGCCCCATCGCGACGACCGCCGCCATGCCGAGACCCAGCATCGAAAAGAGACGCCGCCGCGTCCGCATGGGATGCGAACCGGTCGTTCGTGCGGAGCCGGGGAGTCCGACTACGAGCCGCACAGGGGCACGGGCGGTGTACACAGGTCGCCACCGGAGGGGGGACCCGTTTCATCTCGGTGATCACCGGCGTCGAGTCCGGATTGCCGCAGCGGCGCTCGCCGGAGCAGTTGGGAAAGCGACGGCAGGCATGCGGACCCTGTGCACGCCCCGGGCGCAGGTTTCGCGGCGGGCGTCTCGGCCCCGACCGGCGGTGCGGTGACGACCCCGAGCACGAACAACAGCGGAACCAGGAAGGTCATCGTCGTAGAGATCGGTTTCATGCCTCCACCCTCCTGCGTTTCCGGCGACGCCGACGGCTCGATTCACCGAATGTGGATAACCTCCTCGCCTGTGAAAAGTCGCCGTTCCGCCTGGTCAAAGGTCGCCGATCGAACCGATTTAGGTCTGCGTGCCCCGAGGCCGTAAACTGAGCGAGCGGTCTGTGCCTGCATGGACCGACTTCGCGCGCCACCCGTGCTTGTTCATAGCGGCGCTGTTCGCATCGGGCTCGAGATAACCGGGTTCGCGGCAGCGTGTTCGGAACAGGGAATCGTCGGCTGGTCCCCACCTTCGTGGTCGGGTCCGACGATTCGGCGGCGCCAGGGCAGCGGATCGCCGATTCGCTGCGTCAACCGGCAACGAAAGAGAGATACGGGAGCTATGGCTGTCGTAACCATGAAGCAGCTGCTCGACAGCGGCGCGCACTTCGGACACCAGACCCGGCGCTGGAACCCGAAGATGAAGCGGTTCATCTTCACCGACCGCAACGGCATCTACATCATCGACCTGCAGCAGACGCTGACCTACATCGACAAGGCCTACGAGTTCGTCAAGGAGACCGTCGCCCACGGTGGCACCGTTCTCTTCGTCGGCACCAAGAAGCAGGCCCAGGAGTCGATCGCGGCCGAGGCGACGCGCGTCGGGATGCCGTACGTCAACCAGCGCTGGCTGGGTGGCATGCTCACCAACTTCTCCACCGTGCACAAGCGCCTGCAGCGCCTCAAGGAGCTCGAGGCCATGGAGCAGACCGGTGGCTTCGAGGGTCGCACCAAGAAGGAAATCCTCATGCTGACGCGTGAGATGAACAAGCTGGAGCGCACCCTCGGCGGTATCCGCGACATGCAGAAGGTGCCCTCGGCCATCTGGGTCGTCGACACCAACAAGGAGCACATCGCCGTCGGCGAGGCGCGCAAGCTGAACATCCCGGTCATCGCGATCCTGGACACCAACTGCGACCCCGACCTGGTCGACTACCCGATCCCGGGCAATGACGACGCGATCCGCTCCGCCGCCCTGCTGACCAAGGTCGTCGCCTCCGCGGTGGCCGAGGGTGTGCAGGCGCGCGCCGGCGCGTCCGCGGGCGACGAGAAGCCGGAGGCGGGTGCGGGCGAGCCGCTGGCCGAGTGGGAGCAGGAGTTGCTCGCGCAGGCCGCTCCCGGCGCCGAGGCCGCCGAGACCTCGGCCGAGGCCTGAGACTCGTAACCTCGCGGCGTGAGCGACGGTCCCGGAGGCGGTAGCCTGCGTAACCACGTAGGGGCCCGCGAACGCCGCAGATCGGACACTGTTTCGGCGGCGATCACGAGCGAGTGCCATCGTGATCGCCGCTGCCAACACCCATACTTCTCCGAAGGAGGCTCGCCGAGAATGGCGAACTACACCGCTGCCGATGTGAAGCGGCTCCGGGAGCTGACCGGCTCCGGCATGATGGACTGCAAGAACGCGCTGGCCGAGACCGACGGTGACTTCGACAAGGCCGTCGAACTGCTGCGCATCAAGGGCGCGAAGGACGTCGGCAAGCGTGCCGAGCGGACCACCGCCGAAGGCCTCGTCGCCGCCAAGGACGGCGTCATGGTCGAGATCAACTCCGAGACCGACTTCGTCGCGAAGAACGCGGAGTTCCAGCAGCTCGCCGAGCAGGTCGTCGCCGCGGCGGCGACCGCCAAGCCCGGCGATCTGGAGACGCTGAAGGCGTTGGACCTGGGCGGCCAGACCGTCGACCAGGCCGTGCAGGCGCTCGCCGCGAAGATCGGCGAGAAGCTCGAGCTGCGTCGCGTCATCTCGCTGAACGGCCCGGTCGCCACCTACCTGCACAAGCGTGCCTCGGACCTGCCGCCCGCCGTCGGCGTGCTGGTCGAGTACACCGGTGAGGGCGACGCGGCGGCCGAGGCCGCCCGCGCCGCCGCCATGCAGGTCGCCGCGCTCAAGGCGAAGTACGTGACCCGCGACGAGGTTCCGGCCGACATCGTGGAGAACGAGCGCCGCATCGCCGAGCAGACCGCTCGCGAGGAGGGCAAGCCCGAGGCCGCGCTGCCGAAGATCACCGAGGGCCGCGTCAACGGCTTCTTCAAGGACGTCGTGCTGCTGGAGCAGTCGTCGGTCACCGATTCGAAGAAGACCGTCAAGGCACTGCTGGACGAGGCCGGTGTCACCGTCACCCGCTTCGCCCGCTTCGAGGTCGGCGCCAACTGAGTCGTCGCACTCCCCAGCGTGCAGGCCCCCCGCCGACCGAACGAACGCCGGTTGACGGGGGGCCTTCTGCTGCCGCTCGAACCGAATAAGGCAGGATAGATGCCGCTCTGCCTTGCTCTACGTCACGGGCGCCTGCCGTGCGCACCGAATCGCCGGAAGAACGACAATCCCTCGCCTAAGGAGACTGGAGACCCATGACGGACCCGGGGACCGATCGCCCAGGATATCGCCGGGTACTGCTGAAACTCGGCGGCGAAATGTTCGGCGGAGGCAAGGTCGGTCTCGATCCGGATGTCGTGCAGACGGTCGCCGAGCAGATCGCCGAGGTGGTCGCCACCGGCGTCCAGGTGGCCGTGGTGATCGGCGGCGGGAACTTCTTCCGCGGCGCCGAACTCGAGGAACGCGGCATGGAGCGCGCCCGCAGCGACTACATGGGCATGCTCGGCACGGTGATGAACAGCCTTGCGCTGCAAGACTTCCTGCAGCAGCAGGGCGTGGACACCCGGGTGCAGACCGCGATCACGATGGGCCAGGTGGCCGAGCCCTACCTCCCGCTGCGCGCCAAACGGCACCTGGAGAAGGGCCGCGTGGTCATCTTCGGAGCGGGCATGGGCATGCCCTACTTCTCCACCGACACCACCGCCGCGCAGCGCGCGCTGGAGATCGGCGCGGACGTGGTGTTGATGGCCAAGGCGGTCGACGGGGTGTTCACCGCCGATCCGCGCGTCGACGAGACCGCCACCATGTACTCCGAGATCACGCACAAAGAGGTCATCGAGCGCGACCTCAAGGTCGCCGACGCGACCGCCTTCAGCTTGTGCATGGACAACCAGATGCCGATTCTGGTGTTCAATTTGTTGACCAAGGGCAATATCGCCCGCGCGGTCGCCGGTGAGAAGATCGGCACACTGGTTCGGTCCTGATACCCGCAGACCGCGGATCATGACATGACGACGCTGTGGAGGAAACGGTCGTGATTGAAGAAGCGCTCTTCGACGCCGAGGAGAAGATGGAGAAGGCCGTCTCGGTAGCGAAGGACGATCTCGGAACCATTCGCACCGGTCGGGCGAATCCGGGTATGTTCTCCCGGGTCGTCGTGGACTACTACGGCTCGCCTACCCCGATCACGCAGATGTCCAGCATCACGGTGCCGGAGCCGCGCATGGTCGTGATCAAGCCTTACGAGGCGGGCCAGCTCGGGGCGATCGAAACCGCGATCCGCAACTCGGATCTCGGTGTGAACCCCACCAACAACGGTGACATCATCCGGATCTCGGTGCCCCAGCTGACCGAGGAGCGCCGCCGGGAACTCGCCAAGCAGGCGCGGGGCAAGGGCGAGGACGCCAAGGTGGCCATCCGCAATGTCCGTCGCAAGGCGATGGACGAACTGTCGCGTATCCAGAAGGATGGCGAGGCGGGGGAGGACGAGGTCGGGCGCGCCGAGAAGGAGCTCGACAAGACCACTGCCAGGTACGTCGGCCAGGTCGACGAACTGGTCAAGCACAAGGAAGCCGAACTGCTCGAGGTCTGACGCGGATCGGTCGGCAGGCGGGGCGGGCCCGGAGGAGGCCCAGCCCATCGCGAGTGCCGCCGGAGATTCAGCGGAGGGCCCGCCCGGGCGGGGGACGAACGGAACGACGAGTTGAGCGACGGGACAATCGTGGCCGAGAACGCCGCCGCGACCGGTGCGGCAGAGGAGCCGCCGGTGAACGGGACAGCCGATGCGAGGCAGGAGCGCGCGCACGATGCTGGTGCGTCCGGTCATGAACCGTTGAGCAGCCCCGCGCCGTCCGGACCCGATGCCGCGGCCGCTCACAGCGCTCCCGCGTCGAGCGGTTCGCGTGCGGGCCGCAATCTGCCCGCCGCGCTGACCGTCGGCTTCGGACTCGGCCTTTCGCTGATCGCGATCCTGCTGTTCGTGCCGAAAGTGTTCATCGGCGTCGCGGCGGCCGGTGTCGGTGTGGCCACCTGGGAGGTCGCCAAACGGCTGCGCGAAGCCGACGTGCTCGTCCCGCGCGTCCCGCTGATCGCGGGCGGTCAGGCGGTGTTCTGGCTCGGCTGGCCCTACGGCGCCAGCGGCGTCGCGGGCGCGTTCGCCGCCACCACGCTGATCTGCATGGTGTGGCGGCTGTTCGATCACGGCTTGCAGACCGCCCCGCGAAACTTCTTGCGCGACACCGCCATCACGGTGTTCACGCTGGCCTGGATCCCGCTGCTCGCTTCGTTCGCCACGCTGCTGCTGCTCGAGCCGGACGGCAACCTGCGGGTGCTCACCTTCATGATCCTGGTGGTCTGCTCCGACGTCGGCGGTTACGTGGCGGGCGTGCTGTTCGGCAAGCACCCGATGGTGCCCTCGATCAGCCCGAAGAAGTCGTGGGAGGGTTTCTGCGGCTCGCTGGTGTTCAGCGTGATCGGCGGTCTGCTCACGGTGACGCTGCTGCTGGAGGCCAACTCGATGATCGGCGTCGTGCTCGGCGTCGGCCTGGTGCTGGTGGCCACCTGCGGGGATCTGATCGAATCGCAGATCAAGCGGGAACTCGGGATCAAGGACATGGGTACGCTGCTGCCGGGCCACGGCGGCATCATGGACCGCCTCGACTCCATGCTTCCCTCGGCGTTCGTCTCCTGGCTGGTGCTCTCCACGCTGATCTGACTCGTACGCGTCAGACCTTCTTGGCGGCGCGGCGCAATTGCAGGATGCGGACGCCGCCCACCGAGGCCATGACGAGTGCGCCGCCGATCACCGACAGCAGCACGGTGACGCCGAGCGGCAGCGAGAAGTTCCAGAAGAAGAAGTCCACCTGGGTCTGTTCCAGGTTCTGCAGGATGAAGACCAGCAGCAGGACCAGGATGAGGACGCCGGTGACGAGCCCGCTCCAGGCGTAACCGGTGCGCGAAGACAGCGATTTGTTGGTCACAACGGCCGGAGGAGCACTCGGCCTCGGGGCCTGCTTGCGGTGTGACAGGTCCGGATCCGGTTCCGGCGGATGTTCGGCATGCGTGGACATACCTCGATCATGGCCGACCGCTATCACCGCCGCAGGCATTTGCCCTCCACGAACCGGGCATGTCGGGCCGCCCGCACGTGGTCGGGTGCGGGGGCGGTTGCCGCGAATGGGAGAATGGAGCAACTATGACCGTCTCCCTGCCCCTGGTTTTCGACGCTCCGCGTCGCGGCATGCCGCCGCGCCATCTCGCCGACCTCGATGCCGAGGGCAGGCGGACGGCCGTCGAGGAACTGGGTTTGCCGAAGTTCCGTGCCGATCAGATCGCCCGCCAGTACTACGCGCGTCTGCAGGCCGATCCCGCGCAGATGACGGATCTGCCCGCCGCCGTGCGGGAGAAGATCGGCGACGCGCTCTTCCCACCGCTGCTGAGCGTCGTCAAGCACGTGGCGTGTGACGCCGGGGAGACCCGCAAGACGCTGTGGCGAGCGGGCGACGGCACGCTGCTGGAAAGCGTTCTCATGCGCTACCCGGACCGCGCGACGCTGTGCATCTCCAGTCAGGCCGGTTGCGGCATGGCGTGCCCGTTCTGCGCGACCGGTCAGGGCGGGCTGAACCGCAACCTGTCCACCGCCGAGATCGTCGACCAGGTACGCGCCGCGGCCGCCGCGCTGCGGGACGGGGAAGTGGCCGGCGGGCCGGGCAGGCTGTCCAACATCGTCTTCATGGGTATGGGCGAGCCGCTGGCCAACTACAAGCGGGTGGTCGCCGCGGTCCGCCGGATCACCTCGCCCGCGCCGGACGGTCTCGGTATCTCCCAGCGCAATGTCGTCGTCTCCACCGTCGGATTGGCGCCGGCCATCCGCAAGCTGGCCGATGAGGGATTGTCGGTCACGCTCGCCGTCTCGCTGCACACGCCCGACGACGAACTGCGCGACACCTTGGTCCCGGTCAACAATCGCTGGCCGGTCGCGGAAGTGCTCGACGCGGCGCGCTACTACGCCGACAAGACCGGCCGCCGCGTCTCGGTGGAGTACGCGCTCATCCGTGACATCAACGACCACCCCTGGCGCGCCGACCTGCTCGGCGAGAAGCTGCACAAGGCGCTCGGCTCGCGCGTACACGTCAACGTCATCCCGCTGAACCCCACCCCCGGCTCCAAATGGGACGCCAGCCCCAAACCGGTCGAGCAGGAGTTCGTCCGCCGCGTCAACGCCCAGGGCGTGCCCTGCACGGTCCGCGACACCCGCGGTCAGGAGATCGCGGCCGCCTGCGGGCAACTGGCCGCGGAGAGCTGAGAAACGCTATCCGCGGTTCTTCGCCGGGCGGTTGGTGGCCGCGCGGCGTTCGGCTTCTTTCGCCTTGACGCGGGCGTTTTCCGCGCGCACCGCGGCGAGGTTCTCGCGTTCCCGGACGAGCCATTCCGGCGGGTCGGCCAGCAGCGTGCTGATCTCGTCGGCGGTCAGGGCGTCGGAGACCTCGGCGCGGGCCAAACCGGTGTTGGAGACACCGAGCTTGCGGGCCACCACATCGCGGGGGAACGGGCCGGTGCGGCGCAGTTCGGTGAGCCATTCGGGGGGATCGTTGCGCAGCGCGTCGAGCTGGGCGCGGGTGATCGGCGCGTTGCGGAACTCCTCGGGCGCGGCCGGAAGGTAGATGCCGAGCTTGTTCGCCGCGGTGAGCGGCTTCATCATCTGCGGTTTCTTGTCCGAGCTCACCGATACAGCGTACTGGGCGGCGCGGCGGGTCCTGACCACGCGGTGGCCTACGCTTCCACGAATGAGCCGGTTGGAGTCGATCGATGTCGTGCGCCTGCGCTGGTTCGTCGCGGTCGCGCAGGAGTTGCACTTCGCGCGCGCGGCGAAGTCGCTGCACATCTCACGGCAGAAGCTGAGCCACACCGTCATCGACTTGGAAAACGAGCTGGGTACCAAGCTTTTCCTACCCGGGGCACAACCTACCCAGCTCACCGACGACGGGCGTGTGTTGCTGGAGCAGGCGCGAGAGATCATCTCGCGGTCCGAATCGGCGGCCGGGCAGGAGCAGCCGGATGGTTCGGCCGGGTTGCGCGTGGGTTTCGTGCCGGGCGTGACCGTGTCCAAGTGGACCCGGATCTGGGGTGAGCGGTTTCCGGAAACCTCGCTCGAGGTGATCGCGCTGACGCAGGCGGACCAGGAAGCGGCGTTGCGTGAGGGACGTGTCGACATGTGCTTCGTGCGGCTGCCGATCGACCGCGAGGGCGTGAGCGCCATTCCGCTCTACCGGGAGGTGCCGGTCGTGGTGGTGCAGAAGGAACACCCTCTGTCGGTATTCGACGAGGTGCGCATGGGCGACCTGACCGACGAGCGCCTCCAGGACACCTCGGACGTCGACGCGATCGCCGCCGCGCTGGAACTCGTCGCGGCGGCCGGTGGCGCGGCGATCGTGCCACACTCGCTCGCTCGCCTGCACCACCGTCGCGACCTGGTCTACCGCCCGATGCTCGACGTCCCCGACACAGAGGTAGCGCTGGCCTGGCGCACCGGCCACACCACCGACCTGGTCGAGGATTTCATCGGCGTGGTGCGCGGGCGTTCCGAGCGCAGCTCACGCGCACCGGCCCGCGGCGCCGACGAGAACCAGCCGCGAAAGAAATCTCCGGCCAAAAAGACGAGTGGTCGTCCGGCTCCGGCCAAGAAGAAGCCCGCCCGGCGCCGCGGGCGCTAGCCGGTCCGGTGGCGGCGCGAACCGCGGCCGATCCGCGCCGCCCGTTCGTCAGCCCTGGCAGACCCGGTTCAGTTCGTCGGTCGCCGGGTCCATGCTCGCGACCTTCTCATCGGTGAGGGCGTGCGCGTAGGCGGCGATGGCGTCCTTCTCGGCGCCTTCGGCCTCGATGGCCGAGAGCTTCGCGGCCAGGGACTGCTGCACGGTGGGATCCAGATTGCCGCCGGACTCGTCGATGGCGGCGTTGATCGCGGCGATAGCCGCGCCGCACGCCGGTGACTGGGCGTGCGCCGGCGCCGCGGGCAGCAACAGCAGCGAGCCGAACGCGCTCGCGACGAGCAGGGCAGCCGAACAGGTCTTGATCATTGCGTCCTAAGGTTTTGTGCGAACAGAAACCGAGGTCCGCGACCCTGGTGGGACGCGGACCCCGGACGCACACGGTACCGGGCGACTGCTGCCGGTACAGGACGATTTGCGACTAGCGCGGCTTGCGCTGCAGCACCGAGTCGCGGATGAGGATGCCTGCGATCAGGGCGGCGAAGCCGACCAAGAAGATGTCCTCGACCTTGCCGCTGTGGTTGCCGATCAGCATGGCCAGCAAGATCAGCGCGACGATCCAGCCCGCGATCCGGAAGGTGCGACGCGACTCGCCGCTCCAACCCCAGGCGGCGGAGGGAACTTCGGCGGGGTCCACGCGAGTGACGACGCGCTCGGTGTCGGCGTGTTCGAGTTCCGTGGCGGCCACGATCGCTCCTTAGCTGTTACTTGTACCGCGATTCCGGTACGCACTCGATGAGCTACTGCCGCATATCGTGACATACGACGGTGTGTCGTTGTAAGTCGGCCCGCGCCCGTCGGACGCGTTCGGCCGGGTAGGACACAATGAAGTCGTGTCCGACATCGTGAGAGTCCTGCTGCTGGGCAGCACCGGATCCATTGGCACCCAAGCGCTCGAGGTGATCGCCGCCAATCCCGACCGCTTCGAGGTGGTCGGACTCGCCGCGCGCGGCGGCAATACCGAGCTGCTCGCCGCCCAGATGGCCGCCACGGGCACGCGCAATGTCGCCGTCGCCGATCCGGCCGCGGCCCAGCGGCTGGACCTGCCGCTGGGCGGCCCGGGGGCGGTGACCGAGCTGGTGCGCCGCACCGAGGCGGACGTCGTGCTCAACGCGCTGGTCGGCTCGCTGGGACTGGAGCCGACCCTGGCCACCCTCCAGTCGGGCACCCGGCTCGCCTTGGCCAACAAGGAATCGTTGGTCGCGGGCGGTTCCCTGGTCACTCGTGCCGCCGCTCCGGGGCAGATCGTCCCGGTCGACTCGGAGCATTCCGCGCTGGCGCAGTGCCTGCGCGGCGGTCGCGCCGAGGAGGTCGACCGGCTGGTGCTGACCGCCTCCGGTGGCCCGTTCCGCGGCTGGACCACCGAGATGCTCGATTCGGTCGAGCCCGCCGAGGCCAAGGCGCACCCCACCTGGTCGATGGGCCTGATGAACACGCTGAACTCGGCCTCGCTGGTGAACAAGGGGCTCGAGCTGATCGAGACGCACCTGCTGTTCGGCATTCCCTACGACCGCATCGACGTCACCGTGCATCCGCAATCGATCGTGCATTCGATGGTCACCTTCACCGACGGCTCCACGCTCGCTCAGGCCAGCCCGCCGGACATGAAGCTGCCCATCGCGCTGGCCCTCGGCTGGCCGGACCGGGTGCCCGGCGCCGCCGCCGCTTGCGATTTCGGCACCGCGTCCACCTGGACGTTCGAGCCGGTCGACAACGACGTCTTCCCGGCCGTCGAGCTCGCGCGCGCGGCCGGTCAGGCGGGTGGCAGCGTCACCGCGGTCTACAACGCCGCCAACGAGGTCGCGGTGCAGGCCTTCCTCGACGGCGCCATCCGCTTCCCGGAGATCGTTCGTACGGTGGCCGCCGCCGTCGAGGCGGCCGAGCGGTGGCGCGCCGAGCCGGATTCGCTCGACGAGGTCCTCGCCGCGGACCGCTGGGCGCGCGAGTTCGCCGTCGCTCGGGTACGCGGCTGAAGCCGTTCGGCGACGGATCGGACGCGCGATGCGACGGCGTCCTGGCACACTGAACACACAGGACAGATCACTGTCCGGTTAGGGTGATCAGAGTGCTCGCGGCCAGGAGCGGACGCGTGCGTGCGGGATAGACGAGCTGCGCAAACGCAGGAGGGTCGTAGAGCAAATGGTGTTCGCGTTGGGATTCGTGCTGTTCGCGCTGGGCATCACGGTGTCGATCGCGCTGCACGAATGTGGGCACATGTGGACCGCCCAGGCCACCGGCATGAAGGTGCGACGGTATTTCATCGGATTCGGACCGAAGATCTTCTCGTTCCGCCGCGGTGAGACCGAATACGGCCTCAAGGCTCTTCCGCTCGGCGGCTTCTGCGACATCGCGGGTATGACGGCGCTGGACGAATTGCGCCCGGAAGAACTCGATCGCGCCATGTACCGGCAAGCCACCTGGAAGCGGTTGCTCGTGATGTCCGGCGGCATCGCGATGAACTTCGTGCTCGGCTTCCTCCTGATCGTGCTGCTCGCCGTCGGGTGGGGCCTGCCGAACCTGAAAGAGCCGCCCGCCACCGCGCTGGGCGTCATGAGCTGCGTCGCCCAGCAGAATCCGGACGGTTCCACCCTGCCGTGCACGGGCACGGGCCCGGCGCAGCGCGCCGGATTACAGCGCGGTGACATCGTCAAGCAGGTGAACGGCGTCGAGGTGGACACTTGGCGGGAGTTCCAGGCCGAAACACAGAAGCAGACCGGCCCTTTCACCTACGTCGTCGAGCGGGACGGCCGCACCCTCAGCATCCCCGTCACACCGGAGCGGGTCGTCCGCTACCCCGAGGGCGGTGGCGCGGGTCGCGAGGTCGGCGCCATCGGTGTAGCGCAGGAGCGTTACGACCCCGTGCAGTACGACTTGCTGGGGGCCGTTCCCGCCGCGGCCACCTTCACCGGGGACATATTCGTGCGTACGGTCGACTCCCTGGCCCAGATGCCCGCGAAGGTGTCGTCGCTGTGGGACGCGGTCACCGGCGGTGAGCGCGACCCGGAGACCCCCGTCAGTGTGTACGGCGCCAGCAAGATCGGTGGCGAGACCGCCGAACGCGGCCTGTGGAACATTTTCATCCTCGTGCTGGCCAGCCTGAACTTCTTCCTCGGCGTCTTCAATCTGCTGCCGTTGCTGCCGTTGGACGGGGGCCATATCGCGGTGGTCGTCTACGAGAAGATCCGTAACACCATCCGCGGCTGGAAGGGGCTCGCTCCCGCGGCGCCGGTGAACTACTTGAAATTGCTGCCCGCGACCTATGTCGTCGTGGTGATCGGCGGCGCCTACATGCTGCTCACCCTGGCCGCCGACATCATCAACCCGATCAAACTGTTCTGACCCGGGCCGCTGACCGGGCGGTGTGACCGGCGACGTAGTCTGTCGCGGTCACACCGGGGAAGCCTTGTCGTTGCTGTCACAGGGTGGGCGTCGTGCGCCAAGGCTAGACTCGGCACCGAACCGGCAGGACACGATGAAAGTAGGCAGCCGAAGGTGACCAGCACAATCGGATTGGGGATGCCGGCCGCTCCCGCGGCAGTGCTCGCTCCACGGCGTAAGACCCGCCAGCTGATGGTGGGCAATGTCGGGGTGGGCAGCGCTCACCCGATCTCGGTGCAGTCCATGACCACGACCAAGACGCACGACGTGAACGCCACCTTGCAGCAGATCGCGGAGTTGACCGCGTCGGGGTGCGACATCGTGCGGGTGGCCTGCCCGCGTCAAGAGGACGCGGACGCGCTGGCCACGATCGCGCGGAAATCCCAGATTCCGGTGATCGCCGACATCCACTTCCAGCCCCGCTACATCTTCGCCGCGATCGACGCCGGGTGCGCCGCGGTGCGCGTCAACCCGGGCAACATCAAGGAGTTCGACGGCCGGGTCAAGGAGGTCGCCAAGGCCGCGGGCGCCGCGGGCATCCCGATCCGCATCGGCGTGAACGCCGGTTCGCTGGACAAGCGGATGATGGAGAAGTACGGCAAGGCCACGCCGGAGGCGCTGGTGGAGTCGGCGCTGTGGGAGGCGAGCCTGTTCGAGGAACACGGCTTCGGCGACATCAAGATCTCGGTCAAGCACAACGACCCGGTGATCATGGTGGAGGCCTACCGGCAGCTGGCTGCGCAGTGCGACTACCCGCTGCACCTCGGCGTCACCGAGGCGGGCCCGGCGTTCCAGGGCACGATCAAGTCGGCGGTCGCGTTCGGCGCGCTGCTGTCGGAAGGCATCGGCGACACGATCCGCGTTTCGCTGTCCGCGCCGCCCGCCGAGGAGGTCAAGGTCGGCGGGCAGATCCTGCAATCGCTGAACCTGCGCCCGCGCAAACTGGAGATCGTGTCCTGCCCCTCCTGCGGGCGTGCGCAGGTGGATGTGTACACCCTGGCCAATGAGGTGACCGCCGGTCTGGAGGGCATGGCGGTTCCGCTGCGGGTGGCCGTCATGGGCTGCGTGGTGAACGGGCCCGGCGAGGCACGCGAAGCCGACCTGGGAGTGGCCTCCGGCAACGGCAAGGGCCAGATCTTCGTCAAGGGCGAGGTCATCAAGACCGTCCCGGAGGCGAAGATCGTCGAGACGCTCATCGAAGAGGCGATGCGCATCGCCGAGGAGATGGGTGAGGACGCCGCCGCAGGCGAGCCGGTCGTCACCGTCGGCTGAGCCGCCGCCTACCAGGGCTTTGCGCGGAGACGTACCACATCGCGCCGGTTCGTGGCAGGCTGTGATCGTGCGGAGTCTGCTGGAGCCGGCGCGACGGGCCAAATACGCCCCTGCGCGGCAGCTCGCTAATCGGGACCTTGCCCAAGTGCTGCGTGTGCTGGATGCCGATCCGGTGGCCTCGTGCATGGTCGCGGCCCGGTTGCAGGAGTTCGGCCTGGACGCCCGGTGCGGGCAGGGCGAGCTCTGGTCAAGGGGCGGCCCCGCCGAGTCACTGTGTTTCTCCGGTGCGAATCTCGTTCCGTTGCTCGGCGACCGGGACGCACTGCGCGCGTTCGCCGACCGCGCGATCCGGTGGCCGCGGATCTGTTCCTCGGTGGTGGGCCGGAGGGAACTGGCGTTGCCGCTGTGGGAGATGCTGGCCGGTCATTGGGGTCCCGAGCGTGAGCTGCGCGGGGAACAGCCGCTACTGGCGCTGGCTCAGCCGCCGCTGGCCACACCCGATCAGGAGGTCCGCCGGGTGCGCCGCGACGAACTCGACCGCTACCTCTCGGCCGCGATCGCCATGTTCATCGAGGAGGTCGGCGTCGACCCGCGCGCGGGCGACGGCGGCCGCGGTTATCGCCGCCGGATCCAGAGCTTGATCGAATCCGGCCGTGCCTGGGCCCGTTTCGAGGACGGGGAAGTGGTGTTCAAGGCCGAGGTCGGCTCGCTGTCGCGGCGCACGGGCCAGATTCAAGGGGTCTGGGTGCATCCGGACCATCGGGGCAAGGGCCGCGGCACCGCGGGCACCTCGGCCGTCGCGAACGCCGTGGTCGCCTCCGGCCGTACCGCGAGCCTGTATGTGAACGACTACAACGCGATCGCCCGCCGTGCCTACAGCCGGGTCGGATTCCGGCAGATCGCGACCTTCGCCACCGTCCTGGTCGATTGAGCGCGCATCCGGGCACGTCGAATCCCGGAGTGCCGCAGGCATTTGCCGGTCTGTGACTACTACCATCGGTGCCGATGTCGACTCGCACGCTTCTCTCGCTCGCCGCCGTGGCCCTCACGGTGGCCGCGGCTGGTTGTGCGAGCGAGCCGCAGGGCCCCGTCCCCGCCGCGGACGCGTTCGTCAAAGCGTTCGCCGAGCACCGGGTGAGCGCGGCCGCGGAGTTCACCAATCTGCCGGAGAAAGCGGCCGGCGCATTGCGTTCCGCCTGGGACCAGCTCCAAGCCGAGCAGCTCACCGCCCGCACCGGCGCGGCGCGCGTGACCGGCGACACCGCGACCGTCGACTACACCTACGAGTGGCGGCTGCCGAAGAACCGGATCTGGAAGTACTCGGGCCAATTGCAGATGGGCCGCAGCACGGGTCGCTGGATGGTCCGCTGGACCTCCACCAATATCCATCCCAAACTCGGCGACACCCAGACCATGACGTTGCGGTCCAATCCGCCCCCGAGATCGCGGGTCAACGAGCAGTCCGGCAGCGACGTGATGGTGCCCGGCAAAGTGTCCCGGGTCGCGTTCGCCGTAGCGGACGCCGCCGAGCCCGCGACGGTGGCCACCGCGCTGGCCGCCGCGCTGCATCGTTTCGACCAGTCGCTGACGCCGCAGTCGATTCTCGACGCGGCGAAGGCGGCGCGGGGCACCTACACGGTCGCCCTGCTCAACGAAGTCGAATCCGGCCAGGTGATCACCGATCTGATCGGGTTGCCCGGCGTCACGTTGACCCAGCAGTGGGATCTGGTGTCCACCGATCGGGAATTCGCGCCCGATCTGCTCACCCAGGTGCGCAAGACGGTGATCGCGGAGGTGGACGGCAAGGCGGGGTGGAGCGTGGTCACCGTGAACGCCAACGGCGCCGACACCGACGTGCTGATGGAGGTGCCTTCGCAGCCCGCGCCATCGTTTTCGCTGAGCGTCGACCGCAACGTGCAGATCGCCGCCCAGCGCGCGGTGCGGCCGCGCGCCGAGCAGACCATGATGGTGGTGCTGCGGCCGTCCACCGGCGCGATTCTGGCGGTGGCGCAGAACAAAGCCGCCGACCGGGACGGGCCCATCGCGACGATCGGCCAGTATCCGCCCGGCTCGGTGTTCAAGACGGTGACCGCCGCCGCGGCCATGTCGAACGGTCTCGCGACACCCGACACGGTGTTGCCGTGCCCGAGCCGGATCGTCATCGGCGAGCGAACGATCCCCAATTACAACCTGTTCACGGTCGGCAACGTGCCGATGTCCACGGCCTACGAGCGGTCCTGCAACACCTCGTTCGCCAAACTCGCCAGTGCGCTGCCCGGGCGGGCGCTGCACGAGGCCGCCGCGAAGCTCGGTGTCGGGCCGGCCTATTCGGTGGTGGGGCTGCCCACGACCTCCGGCTCGGTGCCGCCCACCGACGACCTGATCCAGCGCACCGAGGACGGCATCGGTCAGGGCAAGGTGGTGGTCAGCGCGTTCGGTATGGCGCTCATGGCGGCAACCATCGCGAACGGCTCGGCGCCCGTGCCCTACCTCATCGCGGGACGGCCCACCCAGATCGACGGCGACCGTCCAGCTCTCGCGCCCGACGTCGTCGCAGGACTGCGCGTGATGATGCGGCAGGTGGTCGTCGGCGGCACGGCGGAGCGCATCGCCGATCAGGGCGAGGTGTACGGCAAGACCGGCGAGGCGGAAGTCGACGGCGGGTCGCACTCCTGGTTCGTCGGCTTCCGCGGCGACATGGCGTTCGCCACGCTGCTGGTCAAAGGCGGCAGTTCCGACAATGCCGTCGCGGTGACGCGGGATATGCTGGCGGCGTTGCCCGCCGGTTACTGACGCGCCTTCGCTCCCACACGGGGACGACCCAGAAAAGGAACTCGGAGTGCCGCGGCACGGGAAACAGCGCCGCCCGGATCATTGTCGACCGGTAGTTCAACGTGTCCTCCTTCGTCGTGCTCGGCCGCGTCACGAACCCGCCGCGGAGTCCGAGCCGATGCGTCCGCGTCGGCCCGGACAGTGGTGTCCCAACTGTCCGGGCCGACGGGTGTGTGCCTTTCCTCTCCTCTCGAGGGTTACGCGATCAGCAGATGCTCCAAACTCGTCGTCCGGTCGGAGTACTCGTCGACGCCGATGACCGCGACGAACTCGCGATCACCGACACGGTGCTGGAGGGAAAGCCACGAATCGGCGAGATGCCAGCCCGCTCCGGCCGTCCCGCGTGGCCGCAGGCCGCCGCAGAAGAACCAGTATCGATCGGGATGCTGATCCGGGCACGGTCGCACTCGCGCGATGACGCCGATATTGCGGTCGTCGCCCGAGTCGTACCGGCTGCCGTCGGCCAGCTCCAGGTACACCGGTGTGTAGTCGTCCTCGGCGCCGCTGTCGCGGATGGTGAACAGCGGGCGCTCGACGGTTCGCGGGTACAACCGGGTGCAATCGTTGCCGCTCAGCCCGAAGCTGATGAACGGGCGGTCGTAGTGAGCGACCATGTAACGGTCGCTGCGGACCTCGGCCCGAATGCTGGTGTGGCGTTGGAGCATGGAGAACATGTACAGCAGCCCGCGAAAATCGTTCTCCGCCACCACGGAGGGAACATCGACGGGACGATCCGGGAAGGCACCCTCTTGCTTCCCGAATATTCGCCGCCGGGAGATCCCCGCCGCCCGCAGTGCGTCCACGGACGACCTGGTCAACTCGAATGACGGGTACACCAGAGTCGTTCCCCGGGTGGTGGTCTCCACCCCGAGAAACGCCTCGAGCCGGACGTCGGTGCCGGACGGACCCGGCCCGAGCGATCCCGTGCCGTCCGGTGTCGAGTTGGCCATCTGGAACAATCCTTCAACAGTCCAGCCGGGGAACATCTTCTCGAGCACCCGGCGGTGATAGTCGCGTGGAAGTCCGATCATGCGGCCGGACAACCACTGGTAGTACTGCGCCTTCGCCGGCCCATGCCCTGGGGGAATGGGCGGGTCCAGCTGCGCCGCGCACCGGTCGTACGCGACAAGGAAATCGGGATGACTTTTGAGATGCCGCTCCGCTAGCAGCATCTTCAGTACGGTCGCCAACGAAAACCCCCTTACCCCTGCAGCCTCCGTCGACGGTGACGAAGACTCTGTTGTATCGGCTCAACCGCAACGAAACTGGGCCGCCGGCAAAAGCCTGCCGACGGCCCAGCCGCATCAGCCGTCAGATGTAGATGAATGGGAGACCATTACTGGTTCCTCCGGAGGTGGTTGCGGTGATTTGCACTGTTCCCGTTCCGGCGGGTGTGACGGCGGTGATCTGTGTTGCGGAGTCGACGGTGAACGAGGTCGCCGGTGTGCCGCCGAAGTCGACGGCGGTGGTGCCTGTCAGGTCGGTCCCGGTGAGGACCACTGTCGTTCCGCCGGCTGCCGGTCCTACATTCGGAAGTACAACCGTCAGTGTGGGTACTGCGATGTACGTGTAGGCGAGGCCGTTGCTGGTTCCGCCGGAGGTGGTGGCGGTGACTTGCACCGTACCGGTCCCGGCGGGCGCTACGGCGGTGATCTGAGTGGGTGAGTTGATCGTGAACGACGTCGCCGGTGTGGCACCGAAGTTCACCGCGGTCGTACCGGTCAGGTCCGTCCCGGTGAGGATGACGATCGTTCCGCCCGCTTCCAGGCCTACGTTCGGAAGCAAGGTGGTCAGGCTGGGCGCCGCGAGATAGGTGTAGGCGACGCCGTTGCTGGTTCCGCCGGAGGTGGTGGCGGTGACCTGCACGGTTCCGGTGCCGGCGGGTGCCACGGCGGTGATCTGCGTGGCGGAGTCGACGGTGAACGAGGCCGCCGGTGTGGCGCCGAAGTTCACCGCTGTCGTTCCGGTCAGGTCCGTTCCGGTGAGCACGACCGTCGTGCCTCCTGCGGCCGGTCCCACGCTCGGAACCGCCACGGCCAGGGTGGGAACCGCGATGTAGGTGTAGCCGACGCCGTTGCTGGTTCCGCCCGCGGTCGTGGCGGTGACCTGCACGGTCCCGGTCCCCGCCGGGGCGACGGCGGTGATCTGGGTGGCGGAGTCGACGGTGAACGAGGTCGCCGGTGTGCCACCGAAGTCGACCGCCGTGACGCCGGTCAGTCCGGTGCCGGTGAGGACAACCGTTGTTCCGCCCGATACCGTGCCCACGTTCGGAACCGCTGTGGCGAGGGTGGGAACCGCGACGTAGGTGTAGAGGAGGCCGTTGCTGGTTCCGCCCGGGCTGGTGGCGGTGATCTGCACGATTCCGGTTCCCGCCGGGGCGACGGCCGTGATCTGGGTGGCGGAGTCGACGGTGAACGAGGTCGCCGGTGTGGCGCCGAAGTTGACCGCTGTCGTACCGCTCAGGTTTGTTCCGGTGAGGACGACTGTCGTGCCACCGGAGACCGAACCGAGATTCGGAACCGCCGTCGTGAGGGTGGGAAGCGCGACGTAGGTGTAGGCCACGCCGTTACTGGTTCCACCCGCGGTGGTCGCCGTCACTTGCACGGTCCCGGTCCCCGCCGGGGCGACGGCCGTGATCTGCGTGTCGGAACCGACGATGAACGAGGTCGCCGGTGTGGCACCGAAGTTCACCGCGGAGGTAGTGGACAGGCCGGTCCCGGTGAGGACGACGATCGTCCCTCCCGCTACCGGGCCCACATTCGGAACGTCCGTGATGAGCGTGGGTACCGGAATGTAGGTGTAGGCGAGGCCGTTACTGGTTCCGCCCGCCGTGGTCGCCGTGACCAGCACTGTTCCCGTTCCGGCGGGGGCGACGGCGGTGATCTGGGTGGCGGAGTCGACGGTGAACGAGGTCGCCGGTGTGGCACCGAAGTTCACCGCTGTGGCGCCGGTCAGTCCCGTGCCGGTGAGGACGACGGTCGTCCCGCCCGATTCCGTCCCCACGTTCGGCACCACCACGGCCAGGGTGGGAACCGCGATGTAGGTGTAGGCGACGCCGTTGCTGGTTCCACCCGGGGTGGTGACGGTGAGCTGCACGGTCCCGGTCCCTGCGGGAACGATGGCCGTGATCTGGGTGGCGGAGTCGACGGTGAACGAGGTCGCCGGTGTGGCGCCGAAGTTCACCGCGGTCGCTCCGGTCAGCCCGGTTCCGGTGACGATCACCGTTGTGCCGCCGGTTGCCGGGCCCACATTCGGCACCACCGCGGTCACGGCGGGCACCGGAATGTAGGTGTAGGCGACGCCGCTGCTGGTTCCGCCCGGGGTGGTGACGGTGACCTGCACGGTCCCGGTCCCCGCTGGGGCGACGGCGGTGATCTGGGTGGCGGAGTTGACGGTGAACGAGGTTGCCGGTGTGGCGCCGAAGTTCACCGCGGTCGCTCCGGTCAGCCCGGTTCCGGTGACGACGACCGTCGTCCCGCCCGCTTCCACGCCGGCGTTCGGCACCACCGCGGTGACGGTGGGCACCGCGACGTAGGTGTAGGCGACGCCGTTGCTGGTTCCGCCCGCGGTGGTGACGGTGACCTGCACGGTCCCGGTCCCCGCCGGGGCGACGGCGGTGATCTGGGTGGCGGAGTCGACGGTGAACGAGGTCGCCGGTGTACCACCGAAGTTCACCGCGGTAGCCCCGGTGAGTCCGGTTCCGGTGATGACGACCGTTGTCCCGCCGGTGACCGGTCCCACGCTCGGCACCACCGTACTGATGGCGGGCACCGCGATGTAGGTGTAGGCGACGCCGTTGCTGGTTCCGCCCGCGGTGGTGACGGTGACCTGCACGGTCCCGGTCCCCGCTGGGGCGACGGCGGTGATCTGGGTGGCGGAGTCGACGGTGAACGAGGCTGCCGGTGTGGCACCGAAGTTCACCGCGGTAGCCCCGGTGAGTCCGGTTCCGGTGATGACGACCGTTGTCCCGCCGGTGACCGGACCGGCGTTCGGCGCCACCGTGGTGATGGCGGGCACCGGGATATAGGTGTACGGGAGGCCGTTGCTGGTTCCGCCCGAGGTGGTGACGGTGACCTGCACGGTCCCGGTCCCGGCGGGCGCGACCGCCGTGATCTGGGTAGCCGAGTCGACCGTGAACGAGCTCGCCGGTGTGGCGCCGAAGTTGACGGCTGTCGCTCCCGTCAGATTCGTTCCGGTGATGACGACTGTCGTCCCGCCGGTGACCGGACCGGCGTTCGGCACCAACGTGGTCAAGGCCGGCACCGCCACATAGGTGAAGGCGACGCCGTTACTGGTTCCGCCCGGAGTGGTGACGGTGACTTGCACGGTCCCCGTCCCGGCAGGAGTGACGGCGGTGATCTGGGTGTCGGAGTTGACGATGAACGAGGTCGCCGGTGTGGCGCCGAAGTTCACCGCGGTGGCCGTCGACAGGCCCGTTCCGGTGATGACGACCGTCGTGCCGCCGGTCGTCGGACCGGTATTGGGCGCGATGGCGGTCAGTGCGGGGACACCGGCATAGGTGTAGGTGACGCCGTTGCTGGTCCCACCCGAGCCGGTGACCGTGACTTGCACGCTGCCCGTTCCGGGAGGCGCGACGGCGGTGATCTGCGTGGGGGAGTTGACCGTGAAAATGGTTGCGGTGTTGCCGAACCGGACGGTGAGCGGGCCGGTGAACCCGGTACCGGTGATCGTGACGGTATTACCACCCGAGGCCGGACCGGCGGTCGGCGAAATGGCCGTGATGGTGGGTACGACTACGTAGATGAACGGCACCGCACCGCTGGTCCCACCCGGGCCGGTGACCGTGACCGGCACGATCCCTGTTCCGGCAGGCGTGACAGCCGTGATCTGGGTGTCGGAGTTGACGGTGAACGAAGTCGCCGGAGTGCTGCCGAAATTGACCGCGGTGGCGCCTGTGAAACCCGACCCGGTGAGGGTGACCGTCGTCCCGCCCCCGGTGGAGCCCTGGTTGGGGTTGATGCTGTTGAACGCGGGCACCGGAACATAGGTGTAGGGCAGGCCGTTGCTGGTTCCCGTCGAGTCGGTGACGGTGACCTGCACCGTACCGACCGAACCGGCCGGGGAGATGGCCGTGATCTGGGTGGGAGAGTCGAGCGTGAAAGTGGTCGCGGTACTGCCGAACCGCACCGTCGTGAAATTGCCGAATCCGGTACCGGTGATCGTGACGCTGGTTCCCCCCGTGGTCGGTCCTGAGGTGGGGGAGAGGGAAGTGATGGTAGGCATGACTGCCTCCTTGTCGCCGTGGTGATGATTTCTCTGCACCGGGGGGCGCCCGCCGCTCTTCAGCAGCCCGGCTATCTCCATTAACTCCCTTGAATCGGTGCCTGGCAACGTGTCTCGCGATCCGTTTTGGTCCGTTTTCGATTTGGTACCGGTGTGGCGGGTTGCGGCACGAACGTCCTGGCAGGCATTGCGGCAGCGGTGTTTTCGGCGGCGGCGCGCCGTCGCCTTCGAGGACCCGCAGAGCGGGAAGTCCGCCGAGAACTGTGGTGCCGGCGAACGATTGGCGACCAACCGGAACGTCCGTCAGCGTCCCGTCATCGAGCGGTCTACTCGCGTCACAGGAACAGTTCGGGTGGGTCGTCGAATTCGATGCCCGCCTGCCGTGCCCGGGACACCATCTTCCGATCCCATTCCCGATGCACCCGCAGCGCCATACGGAACTCGCCCATCTGCTCGGACATCTGTTGTGTCTGTGAAATGGCGAGGTCACTCAGCACTTTCGCGGCGTCGGCCTTCGTCTTCGTCATGCTGGCGTCGACGTCGCCGCGTTTGAACCACGCCGTCACCGCCGCCGAGAGAACCGACGAGCTGGCGATGAGCACGAGCGCCGCGAAGATCGGCGACTGCTGGATCACGTTCATGACGCCTCCCGAGCCTTCACCGCGTGCAGCGTCCGGACGTCCTGCAGCACCTGTCGGCGCTTCCACAGGAACGCGACACCCAACGCGATGGGGAGCGGACCTCCGAGAACAGTGGCCGGACCGAGGGTTCGGTGCTGGATCTGCAACAGCAGCAGCTGCGCACCGAAGGCCACCAGCGACCAGCCGAGCGCCCCCAAACCGACCTGCTCGACCAGATAACCCCAGACGCGTCGGGCGAACACCCCGATCAGCGTCGCGGCACAGCCGATCAGCATGAGGGCGAGCCACAACGTGCGGAATCCCGATGGCATGGCCGCGGTCGCCGAACCCGTCGGCGGGCCGTAGACCCACTGCAACAGCATCGAGACGCCGAAGACGGCGCACAGCACCACTTCGAAGGGGTCGTGGCGTGTCCTCCCCTTCGGGGCTTTCATGCCGGTTCACCACTGTCGGGTGGCGCGGGGCTCACCCGGTGGCGCGCCGACTCGATCGCAGGCAGGCCGAGCGCCGCCGCGAGCACGGCCAGCACGAATCCGGAGAGGTCGGAGGAGAGGACGCCCTTGGTGACGCCGTACCCGATCAGCGCTACGAGCAGCGGGTACAGCAAGGCGCGGACGGGCTCACTGCGCAGGATGGTGATTACTTTGTTCATCGGTTTTCCCTTTCTCAGTTGTGCGGATCGTGCAGGGGTTCGTCGATGCCGTCGGCGGTCACCGTGGCCAAGGTCTGGCGCGGTGTCCAATAGACGAGACCGTTCTCGAAGTTCTGGTAGGTGCCGGTGTCCCACGGGATCTCGTCGGAGATCGGCCAGCCGAGGCGGCCGTTCTCGGAGCCGCTGCGGTTCCAGCGGTCGCGGATGGCACCGCGCATCCAGTAGGCCTTCGTGCCGTCCCGGCGGTACAGTGCGCCGCCTTGGAAGCCCTGTACCTCGCCCCACTCCAGGCCGCCGGGTCCGGTGAGCACGGTGCAGTCGGTGACGGGATATCCGAGCGGGCCCGCTTCCCAGCCCAACTCGCCGAACTTCGACCACAACGTGTGGGGGATCGGGTGTGCGCCGGTCGTGGGATGCCAGTAGATACAGCCGTGCGCGAATCGGGCGTATCGACCCACTTTGTCCGGCGTCACGGATTCGCCGTCGGTGATGCGCTCGCCGAGCCAGGGATTCACGGCGTAGGTATCGTCGATCGCACTCGGCGGCGATGCGGTAGCTGCGCCGGAGGCGTATTCCTGGACGTAGCCCATGAACCGGGTCCACGGGAAGTTGAAGCCGACGTCGGTGTGGGTGCCGATGCCGAGGCATTCGGTTACGTAATTGTGGTCGCTCAGGCCCTCGCGCTGCTGGTAGGGCGGCGCGATGACATCGGCGGCGAAGCCGTACTTCTTCGCGTCCTGTACGGCCAGCCACGCGGCGATCCGGATGTCTCCGTCGACCTGCGCCCAGTCGTCCGGTCCCCATCCGGCGCGGCTTCCGGCGAAGCACAAATTGATCGTGTACGGATTCGCGTCCAGCACCGACCAACTCGCGAGGTCGGTGTCGACGACATCGCACACGATGCCATCGCGCACGGTGTAGTGGTAACTGACTGTGTGACCCGGATCGTTGAGATAGGCGGCCAGGCTCTCGGCCGTGCCGTCCCCCTCCTGGGTGTGCAGCAGGAAGTTGGTGATCCGCGCGCCGTGGCGCGAGGACCCCGAGGCGCCGGTGTGATCGAGTTCTGTGTATTCCGGTGGCATCATTTCGTGCCTCCCGATGAATCGGATCGGGTGCGGCGACCATCGGTCGCCGCGAATGGGTCGAACTGGGAAGGCGGGAAGCCGGACTGCGCTCGGTAGGAAGTCGGCCCCGCGAGTGGGAGCGCGTCGTGACGTCGGATTCGGTGACGAACCGCGGAATCTAATTGAACCCGTATGCGAAGGAAGAGGGTTCGTGGTGTCGCGCCTCCGCGCGTACCGGAGCGGTGTCGTCGGCCGGAGCGGCGGTCACGGTGACGCGGGGACCCCACCAATCGTGTCCCGAGGACGGGGAGAGGTAAGTAGGCATGTCGCTGCCTCTCTGTTTGCTGGTTCCGCGATACCGGGGGTTCCCGAAGTTGGTGGTAGCCCGGTTAACTCCGTTATCCTCCAAGATCAGCGCCTCGGCAACGCGTCAGGCGATCCGTTTTTGTCCGTTTTCCAGATTGTTGCCACGAATTGACCAGCGACGGGCGCTCCGGCGCGATGGCATCGTCCGGCCTTGGTGCAGCACAGTTCTGGGGGGCGTCGCCGACCGGAGCCCCTCGCGGTGACTTCGGCCGTCGACGCTGAGGAACGGAACCCGCTCGTGCACAGTGCCCGTCGCTGCACTGCGAGTCCGTCGGCTGGGCAGCGGCTTACGAGAGCGCATCCGCGCTTCCGGGGACGCGCGAACGACTGGGCCGCCGCCGGGATTCCGGCGACGGCCCGCGAGCTGCCTCGATCAGACGTAGGTGTAGGTGAGGCCGTTACTGGTACCGCCCGAACCTGTGACGGTGACCTGCACGGCTCCGGAACCGCCCGGCGCGACGGCCGTGATCTGCGTCGCGGAGTCGATGGTGAAGGTCGTCGTGGTGCTGCCGAAGCTCACGGTCAGCGGACCGGTGAACCCGGTGCCGGTGATGGTGACGCTGTTCCCTCCTGAGGTGGGGCCCGAGGCCGGGGCAATCGCCGAGAGGGTCGGGACCACGACATAGGTGAACGGGATGCCGTTGCTGGTGCCACCCGGACCGGTGACGGTGACCGACACGATTCCCGTGCCCGCCGGGGCGACGGCCGTGATCTGCGTATCCGAGTCGACGGTGAACGAAGTCGCCGGTGTCGTACCGAAAGTGACCGCGGTGGCTCCGGTCAGTCCCGTCCCGGTGAGGGTCACCGACGTCCCGCCGGAGGTGGGCCCTTGGTCGGGGGCGATGGAACCCAAGGCCGGAACGGCGAGATAGGTGTAGGTGACTTCGTTGCTGGTCCCATCCGAGTTGGTGACCGTCACCTGCACCGCACCGGCCGACCCCGCGGGAGCGATCGCGGTGATCTGCGTCGGGGAGTTGATGGTGAATGTCGTTGCGGTGCCACCGAAGCTCACGGTCGCGGGACCGGTGAACCCGGTCCCGGTGATCGTGACGCTGGTACCTCCCGTAGTGGGGCCCGAGGTCGGGGTAATGGAAGTGATTGTGGGCACGGCGATGCCTCCTGGTTCTGTGGAGAATTCTTCCTCTGCACCGGGAGGCGCCCCGACTCACTCTGTGGCCCGGCACTTTCCATTAGGTTCCCGTCAGCGATACTGCGGCAATGAATCCCGACTCCGGTTTTGTCCGTTTTGGGATCCGTGTGCGTAGGAAATTCTTCGGTGTGATCCTCGTGGCGGTGGTGGTGATGCGGTGGGTACCTCCATGGCCTCCGATCTCACCTACTCGGAAGCGGTACAGGTGAACTGGCGCGCGTCGGCGAATCGCAGGCATTGGCGCAGCGGTGCCGGATCGTGTTGGAGGGTGCCGAGGGAGGGGTGCCGATCGGACAAGTACTCCACGTGCCAAGCGGGAGCGGTCAGCCCTTCATCGTTCGGATCATGTTCACCAGTGCTTGCGCGCCTTCTCGTATCAGTTGGTCATCTCGCGTCGTTTGGTCTTCGGTTGCTCTGAAGTGGAGTTCGCCCTCCCAGCCATCGATCGTGGCGGTGAGGTCGACGTCGAGCAGCGTGCTGGCGTGATCGCCTCCCTTGGGCAGTGGCTCAGTAGCCACCTTGACGGTCACGCCGTCCGCGGTTACGACCTTGGTCGGGTAGTTCTTCGTCGTCGACGGAGATTCGGGCAGGGTGTTACCACTGGCGACGACGCGAAACAGCGATACATATCCGGGGGAAGACGGCCATGCGGACCCGTCAGCCTTCTCATAGAAGCAACCATTGCCGGTGTCAATCTTATCGGTCAGCGCTTTTCCGCCGGCGCCGGCGCTAACCTTCAGATTATCGGCACCAGCTCGGGTGACGAAAAACTGTTTCGTAGAGTCGCACAATTCCTGGATGGAGTGATCGCTCGTCGGTATCTGATATCTATCGGGATGAGTGGGCGAAAAAAGATCGCAGGCTGAAAGCAGCACCGTCACCGCCGAAATTGCCAGAAGATTTCGTGGGTTCATGTCGCCTGCCATTCGGGGCTGGGCGAGTTGATGTTGAAGTCGTCGGAAGCGCTACGCGGCCAACGATTGTTATGAAAGCCTTTCTGATGGTCTGTCGACTCCTTTATCTTGCTGATGCTTTGCCTTTGCAAAAAGAGGGCATCTATGAGATTTCGCATATGTTCGACGGCGCTGCTGATTACTTTCCCAAGGATATCAATCGCATCGGAGACTCCCATCGGAGCGAGGACGAAGGTGCCGATCTTGGCAAGAGCCTTCCCGAGCTCTATGAGCAGGTTCGCGATATCCGTGACGATCTTGGAATAGAAGTCCCAAGCGATGTCCGATATCTTGGCAATTGCTTCGGCCATCTTGTCGCAGGTCGATTTCGCGGAATCCATCGCGGTGTCCTGAAGTGTCCGCGACGCTGTGTACTTGAGGGCCGCCGCTCCCGCCCAGTAACCGGTGATATTCCCGTTGTTCACCTCGTTGTTCTGCGCGGCGCCGATCTTGCCCTTCAGCGTCGTCCATGCCTCACTCGTCTGCAGGAAGGCGATGGGCGCCTTCAAACTATCGACCGCACCCTGCAGTTTGTCCAAGAGTTCTTGGATCTTCTTCTTGATCGCTTCCTTGTGGTCCTGCATGTAGCCGGTGAAGTCATCTTCGGTCATCGCGCCGTAGAGGGCACCGGCCACCGCACCGGCCACTCCGAAGAAGGTCGCTGCCTCGGCCTCGGCAGCGGCGATCGCCGCCTTCCGGAACGCGTCATCCACCTTGGTGGGCTGGTCCCTGATCTCCGCGATCTGGTCCGAGAACCTATCGAGTACGGAGTTGATCTCGTCCAGAGATTTCGTGGCGCCCATGGCTAGTCGGCCTCCAGCTCGATCAGGACGGTCGCGAAGTTCTGATCCTGCTCCTGATAGACCTTGGCGACATGGTCCAGAGCCTTGGCGATGGCATCGGTTTCGTCTCTTCCCTCGACCAATCTGTCGTACATATACCGTGCAGCGGCCATCTGAGCGTCCCAAGTTTCTTGGAAAAGCCCCCAGGCCACGTCCTGGTGACTGAAATGGATGCCCTGCGCCTCGGTCGCGGCGACGGTGAGGGCGTCCGACGCGTGATCCCAGGCTCGGGCAGCCTTGACCAACTGGTTCAGATCCGTAGAGAAATTGACCATTACGAGTTCCTCATCAGGTAGCGCTTGTATTCCGCGGGTTCGTGTTCGAGCTCATCGTCGGTGCGGTCGGCCCAAGACCCGTCTTCGTGGAACCGTGGGCGCTGTTGCCGGATCTGATTCGCGCAGTCGAGGATGTCGTGCGCGATGTAGGACGGGCTGGCCGTGGCCGCCCACCGCGGATCGATCTCGATGCCGCCGATGCGGGAGATGCTCGCGACCATCGTGATCGAGGGGGCTCCGAAATCGGTCACCGGCCCTCGCCCGACGAATTCCTCACTCAGCCGTAATGAGCGTTCGACCATCTCGAATTCGGCGAGCGACCGGGTGTCGAGGAGCGTGATCAGTTCCGTGCGGCGAGACGGGGATACGGTCAATTCGGTCCATCTGCCCGATGCGATGACCGGCGCGTCATGCTGCCACAGCGCCACGTAGTAGCCGGTCATCGCCGCCGCGGAGAGGTCCGGGGGATCCAGGCGGTCGTGGATATTCCGGTTCACCTCGACATCTACCGGAAGGCGACCGTCGTCGAGATTCATGGTGAGCAGTCCCACTCCGATCAAACGAGTGAACTCGCTCATTGGATTCCTTCGTCTTTCGATAACGACCCGCTGTGCGGGAATGCCGTCTTCGGCACTGCGGCTCTCTTCCTCGGTCACTTCTGTCGGATTGCGGTAGTCGCCTACCTACTGAGTTGGACGTCGCGTGACCGGGTTCGGTTCCGCTGGGCTCGTTACCAACTTTCCGGGCGGGCGGCTGCCAAGCGTTGGAGGGCTTGGTCGATCCAGGTTGTGAAGTGGGTTGTCAGGTCGGTGGGGGTGGTGGGGCGGACGGTTATGTGGTCGGCGCGGTGTTCGGTGTAGCGGCCGTCGTCGGAGATGTCGTGCCACTGGAGGACTTTGGTGGGCTTTGTGCGGGTGTGCAGGGGAGCGGTGAGGAGGACGGCGGTGGCGCCGCCGTCGACGGGGCGGCCGAGGAGGCGTTGGTACTGCTCGCGGGGGGTGTTGCGGGCGTTGTCCTGGAGGTAGGTGTCGCGGCGTGGGCTCAGGTCGTGCGGGTGGAACATCGCGGGTTTCTCGGTTCCGGGTGCGCAGGGCGGGATCGCGTTCACGAGGCGTGCCGGGAGTTGGTCGGCGGGGAACATGCGCACGCGGATCGGACCGTGCTCGTGTCGGTTGCCTGCTTGGCTGAGGAGGACAGCGCGGTAAGTGTCGCGGGCGCCGAGGATCCGGTACTCGCGGACGTCGTGGGGGCCGGTGCTGTTCTTGTGCTTGCACGTGCCGCCGAGAATTTCGATGCGAAGGTCGGAGGCGCCCAAGGTGTGGAAGGCCGCGTTGATCTCGTCGAGCTCGTCCGCGGAATAGCGCTGCCACACGGCGGCGCGGTGTTTGTCGAAATCGTCGCGGAAGGCGAAACGACTCGTGTAGCGCAATGGGCCGGGGATGCGATCGTGTGCGTCGCCGTACCAGAGCGCTGCGAAGTCGTCCGGTTCCCAAGTCCATTCAGCCATGTGAGGTCCAATCCGGCCGCGTCGGGGCGGCCACTGTCCACCCGCCCGCACCGGTAGCGATGCGGGCGGGCGCCGAGTCGGGAAGTAGGCCGCCCGATCAGGTGGGCGTGCCGCCGATGACGCCGCCGGGCACCGTCCTCGGCGCCTCACCGAGCAATTCGTCGGTGTTCTCCTGGGTGATCAGGTAGTCCGGCGTCTTGTGCTCGGATTCGTCGTCCTTGCCGCCGCCGCGAGCGCCGGGCGCCATCATGCCCGGCATACCGCTGGTACCTCGCGCGGCGGTGGTCGCCGCGGTGGCAGCCGAAGGACTGATCGCCGGTGTGCCAGGTGTGCCCGCGATGCTGCGCCCAGGTTGCGGCTGGTTCGATGTGCTCGGAGAGCCAGGACTGCCCGGTGTGCCCGGGCTGTGCGGAGTCGGGGTGCCGGCCGGGGTGGTCTTGGTCGGGTCCGTGGTAGAGGCGGGGTTCGTCGACGTGGGGTCCGCACCGGCGGGTGTGGTGGAGGGATCGGTCGTCGTGTCGGAGGATTGCTGGTCCTGGGTCGACTCGTCGGTGGACTGTGGCTCCTCGGTAGCCGTCTCCTCGGGCGTGCCTTCGCTGTTCGTGTCGTCGGAGGTGCCCGTATCCGTGGCGGTCGGACCGGTGCCCGTGTCGTTCGCGCTGGGTCCGCCGCTGTCGCCGCTCTGGTATCCGCCCGGTGGGGGCGCTGGAATGTCCACCGATGCGGTCGGGCCGACCGGCGTGGGCAGCACCGGAATCTTGCCGTCCATCTCGCTGAACGGCTGTACGTAGTATTCCTTCATCGCGACCCGCGCGGCCTGTTCGGCTTCGGACCGGTCGTCCGACAGGATCCAGCGCGATGGGTGGAAGACGCGCTCGTCCCAGGAGTAGTCGACGGTGTCCGGGAGAGCCTTCTTCGTATTGGCAATCGCGGTCGCGGCATCGCGGACGCGGTAGTACAGCTCCTCCAGGGAGGTCGTCAGATTCTGCGCATCGCTGGTGTATTTGGCGATGGAATTCTTGGATTGTTCTGCGGCGGGGCCTGACCAGGCTTGGGCTATGGAGGTTTGGATGGAGCGCGCGAAAGTTTCAACGCCTCGCTCCCACTCGTTGCGAGCTTGCCAGTATGTGTCGGCTTGGGTGAACGCGGCGCTGGGATCGAGCGGCTTGAACGTGTCGTTGATCTGCGAGTGTTCCCAGCTGTCGGTGTGTTCGCCACCGTTCGGGATGCGCTTGTTCTCGTAGCCGCTCATTCGTTCGTTCCGATCGGAAGCCTGGGCGGTGCGAATTGGACCCCGGCGGGAGGACGCTCGGGTAGGGTAGTGTTCAGTCTGTTGAAATCTGCGGCGAAGTTGCTGTCTGCCTGCATAATTCGATCTCGGACGATCCGATGCACTTCTTGGATGTCCTCGATGATGCGATAGTGGTCTTCCATGATCTGATAGACGCTGTTGAGGTCTTTGGCTCCGCGAGCCTTCTCTCTGAATCGATCTACCAAGGTCGATGCCGAGACCATGTCACCGTTGCCTTCGCCTAATCCCCAGCGAGTCTGGCCGGACACGAAGTCCATGGACCTCTGGATCTTTTGAATGGCGTCTTTGAAATATTCGCAATCGCGGTCAATGTAGATGAAGTCCTCTGCGGACATCTTGATTCCTAGCTGCCCCTCCTGTGCCGCGTTCAGGATGTTCCTCATCGGCCGAGGCGGCTGCTCGCTGTCGTCACCCATGTGCTACTCCCTCCCAGTGGGTTCGATCGCTTCAGCGGGTTTCAAGCATTTGCAGGCATTGTTGGCACTACCTTCTCCGCTAAGGTCCGTGCCAGGGCGCATGTATCCAGGCTCCCGGTCTTCTTACGCGACGGCGGATTGCTGAGGAATATTTCTAGGCTTCCGCCCTTCATCTCCACATTGACTGTGCACACCCCTTCGGGGTGCTCTTCGACCTGTCGTGTAGAGATCGCGCGGCGACCGTTGACCATGTACTCACGGGTATCGGCGAACTTCTTGTCCCGCACCATGTCCACGGTGATGTTTGTCGTGGTGATCACTGGCGCGTAGCCGTCCGTCTGGATCCAGGCGCAACCACGCCACTTGACACCACCCGATGCGTTGGAATCCTGTTTGTCTTTGCTGCGCAGGTTCTCTGAATCCAGCACACTCGGGGGGATGTCGGTGCACGGGTCATAGCCGGTGGGCACGTCAGGGGCGATGCTCGGACTGGTGGAGGCAGCTCCGGTCGGCGCGGGATCCTCGGCCGAGGATTCGCAGCCTGTCAGAACGAGTGCGGCACCGATGGCGAGGACAGCTAGCCGCCGCGAATTCCGCCCTGATGTCATTGGCTCCCCTTGCGCACCGGTTCGTTGTCCGTGGCTAGTCGAGGCCGGACCGACTTCTCCGCCCCCCGCAGCGAATGTCGACGCTACCGGTGGGTTTCCTCCTGTGCAAGCGGCCCGACGAGCAGGCGGAGTCGCCCAGAGTTGTGCGTCAGGTGAGTGCCCCGGACCGCCACCGAAAGGGGTCCGGGACACCGGCGGACCTTGTCAGGCCTGCGCCGTGGGGAGATCACCTCTGGCTATCCAGTTTGTGAACGAATCCCACTCGGTCGGTGTGAACACAAGCGCTGGTCCGGCGGGGTTCTTCGAGTCGCGTACACCCACTGGGCCTTCGCCCAGGAAGGCGACCTCAACGCAGTCTTTCTCAGCGCTGCTGTAGCTGCTCTTGAACCAGGTGACGTCGGATAGGGTGGTGTTCACTCGGCGTACTCCTTCGCGATCCTGTAGATGAGAGCTCGGCTTCGCTCCTGGTTTAGTGCCGATCGCTGGATATCGGCGTACGTCTGGCGATATCGCCGGATCTCCTCAGGCTTCTCAAGATACAGGTCACCGGTGAGTTCCTGAATGTAAACGACCGGCGGCTCCGTGAGGTGGGCGGTGGGGTGCTTCGGGAAGTCGAGCATCACAAACGAGCCAGCGCCCAGCCCCGAGTAAGCGTCCGCTGCGAGCGGGACCACTCGGATCGAAACGTGCGATCGTTCACCGACTCTCATCAGGTGCCTGAGTTGTTGTTCCATGACTGACGGTCCGCCGATCGCCCGGCGCAGTGCGGACTCATCGATGACAGCCTCCACGAGTACGGGGTCGGAGTCGTCCAGGCGGGCCTTACGCTGCCTGAACATCTCGATCCTCCGTTCGACTTCCTGTCCGGGTATTGCGGGAAGGTCGACCCAGATCAGCGCGCGTCGGTACTCGTCGGTTTGCAGGAGTCCGGGCAGGAGCGTTGTTTGGTAGGAGACGAGACGCTTCGCCACCGCCTCCAGTTCCACGAAGAGGCTGAACTCCTCGGCGATGGTGTCCCCGTAGGCATGCCACCATCCGCTCCGCTTGGTCTCCTCGACCAGATTGAGCAGGACGGCGGTCCGTTCCTCCGACGCCCCGTACACCTTGCACAACCGCTCGATGAACAGCGGATTCAGCCGGACCGGCTGTCCGGTCTCGATCCGCCACAGGGTCTGTTTGCCCACATTGATCGCGTCGCGGGCGTACTCCGCGCTGACGCCTGACTTGATCCGCAGCTCGCGCAGCTGCCGCCCCAGCATGCGGCGGGGGAGGGTGGAACCGGTTGGACTCACGACGAATTCCCTTTCGTAGCCAAACTAGTGGTCGGGTAGCTAACTGGAACCTTTTGGCGGGGGGCCTTGGAACCTGGGCGGTTTCCGCCCGATTCCACCACTGAGATCGTTCCCGCCCAGCAATACCCGGTGCTCTACTGAACGCGACCGGTCCTAATCGAAGAAGTGCTGAAACCTTAACCGCGCCAACGGTTCCAGGTCCAGCGACCGGCATTCTCCGCTTACCGAACTATGTGAATCGAGGCTGGCGAATGAACAATGCGGCATTCGCGGACACCCCCGCGTCCCGCTGCGCGTTTTACCGCCGTACCTGTGGACTGCCCGCCGGGATACATCCGGAACTCGGCCGGATCGTCGTGAAGGCGGGCGTGGTCGGCGGCATCACGATGCCCGACAGGCTGGGGCAATGCGTGCGCGACGACCTGCTGTTCCGTGGACTGCCGATCGGTCCGGTGGTCGCGCATATTCGTTCCCGACGATGGACATTCTTGTGCCGGCCCGATCTACCCGACGATGTGCGGCTGTTCGCGGCGTTGTTCCGGATCGACGTTTCGATCGTGCCGTTCGGCGGCGAGATCGCGCTGCCTTCACCTGCCGACGCGCCCGCCGGCTTCCGCCGGTGGGTGGTGGCGCCGCGGGACACGTTCCGCCCGTCGGGCATGGTGATCGTGAATTGCGTGCTGGCCCGCGCGGATGCGAAAGGCGCGCCGTGAACGGGAGTCTGCCGACGCGAAGCGAGCTGCTGCAAGCCTGCCGGGAGGACGCTTCGCCGTCGGATCATCCGGTGCTGTTGCGGGCGCGCGCCCTGGCCGAACTGCATGTTCGTCGGCTTCGCGTGGGGCAGGCAGGTGTGTGCGACACAGACGGGCGCCGTGCCCGGCTGATTCGCGACGTCGACCGCTGGGTGGGCCCTCGGCTGCCCGCGGCGCGCGGCGGAGCCTATCTGCACACCGAATCGCTCGGATCGGTAGTCGATCGTCTGGCTCGGCTCAGTGCGTGCGCGTACGCGGCTATGGCCGACGACCAGGAATGGGACCTGTGGTTCGCGTGGGAGCGGCTGGCCGAGGTGGCCGTGGCCTACGAGGATCTGGTCACCGAACTGAGGAGTGGCCGTCGGCGGTTGCCGAGCGCTTTCTAGCGAGGCCGGTTCAGTCCCGCCGCAAGGTGGCCGCGAGGTGATGCTGTAAGGGTTCGCCGACCGCCGCCATCCGGAGCGTGTAGTCGATGGTGTCGCCGGACAGGCGCAGCGAACGGCCGAGGGCGGTCACGAGTTTCGCTGTGGTGCTGCGCCCGATGCCGGTGGAGTCCAATTCCATGCGCAGCGTGCCGTCCTCGACGGCGAGCGAGCCCTCGCAGATTTCGGTGATTCCGGTGGGATGGGCGAGGATCAATTCGACGCGGTCGGGACGTGGGCAACGCAGATAGCCGGTTTCGGCATGCAGCGGCCGGCCGTCGTCGGTGGCGCGAGTCTTCTGCCGGTAGGTGAGGAACGGGCGGCCGAGATGGCCGAACCGGATTTCCTCGACATAGCCGAACGGCTGAATGGTCGGGTATTCACCCTGCCCGTTGCCACGCCAAGTGCCGAGCAGTGGAGCGAGCGGGGCGATATCGGGATGCAGGGCAATAGCAGGCTGGGGTTCGACCACGGCGCACAGCCTAAACCCGGCCTTCGCCCGCCGTTCGCGTACTCCGGAAATTGGCTCACGCTAAGGTTAGCTTCGCCTTATCACCAATGTGGTGTGGTCGGAAAGGAAACGAGAAGTTGAACGGACGCTGGAATGAGTCGAGCCGTGGCGGTACGTCGCGGACCCGAGGTGGTCTGCTGCGCGCGTCTGCGCTCGGGGTCGCGCTGCTGCTGGCGGCGGGCTGCTCGGACTCGAAGTCGGACGAGGTGCCCGCGCTCGACGGCAACAAATACGTCCAGACCAACCTTGCGGCCAACAACGCGGAATACAAGGCGCAGTTCATTTTTCCCGACCTGGTGAATGCCTGGGGGCTCGCCGACCGCCCCAAGGGCGCGGGCGGGCACTTCTGGGTCGGGGCGGGCGGCAAGTCGTTCCAGTTCGTCGGCGACGTGACGAAGTCCGCGGACGAGAAGGTGCAGAAGCTCTTCCAGGACCAGCTGAAAATCGTCACGATTCCCGGCGCCGACGCCGACACCTCGGACAAGAGCGTGGGCAAGACCACCGGCGTGGTGTTCAACCCGGCGCCGATCACCTCCGATCTGTTCGTCGTCCACGACCAGCCGGTGGAAGCGGAAGGCGGACCCCTGAACGGCTCGGCGCGGTTCATCTTCGCCACCGACTCCGGCAAGATCTCCGCCTGGACCGAGCAGGGCTTGGAGGGCCGGATCGTGCGCCACGACGGCCCCGCCAACCTGGTCTTCGACGGCGAGCCGCAGGGGATGCAGTTCTTCGGGATCGCGCTGGCGCCGTCCGGTGACAAGCTGCTGGCCGCCGACTTCGGCGCAGACCCGCAGGTTCGGACGTTCGACCGGAACTGGCAGCCGATCCCGACCACCGGCTTCGCCAACCCGTTCGCCACCGGCGACGCGATCGACCCGGCCGCGCCGGACAAGGGCAAGAAGACAGTGCCCGGCGATCCCGCGCCGTTCAACGTCTCGACCATCGGCGACCGGGTGTTCGTCGCCTATGCCACCACGCGGCCGGACGAGAAGGACAAGACCGCGTTCGACGCCGGTGAAGAGGATTCGCTGGACAAGGACAAAGAGCAGGAGGCGGGCGGCAAGCCGGACAAGGGCAAAATCGCCGAGTTCGACGCCAACGGCAAGCTGGTGCGCATCATCGATGACGGCAAGCGCCTGAACGCGCCATGGGCGGTGACGATCGCGCCGGACGGTTTCGGTCCGCTCAGCGGCAAACTGCTGGTCGGCAACTTCGGCGGCGCCGGGCACGTGCTGGCCTACGACGACACCACCGGCAAGTTCGCCGACTACCTGCGCGATGCCAACGGCAAGCCGGTCGCCATCGAGGGACTGTGGGCGCTGATGTTCGGCAACGGCGAGAGCCTCGGCGACGCCGACTCGCTGTACTTCACCGCGGGACCCGACGACGAGAAGGACGGTCTGTTCGGCAAGCTCCGCTTGAAGTAGAACCCTTCGCGAGCGGCCCGCACCGGACCGGTGCGGGCCGCTCGCGCGTTATCGGCCACCGGTCGGCGCCGAGGCCCTTGTTTCGGTGCGCCGTTCGCGGATCGCCGACTCTACTTCGGTCAAAGCCGTCCGGATCATCGCTCCGTAGCCGTCGTCGGCGAGCGTGTGCGAACGCGCGCGGGCGGCTTCGATTTCGCGCTGGGCGGCGCTGAACGAGCTGAGCCTGCGATAGTCGTCGGCGAGGTTGAGGTGCAACGACGGGTAGAACGCGGCCACCCGCAGCGAACCGTCATAGCTTCGAGCGCGATCGTCCGAAAGACTGTCGGCTGCGTCGAGCGCCCGGATGTCCCAGGTCAGCGCTTCCGCCGGGTCCTCGTGCAGGTCGGCCAGATAGTGGGCGAGCGTGCAGCGGTGCAACGGATCCCCCTGCGGCCCGAGCGAGGCCCAGACGGCGAGCAGAGCATCTCGCGCGTCATCCGGGCGGCCCTCGCGTCCGAGCGCGACAGCGCTGGTGATGGTGTCCATGGTGTGGTCGGGGGATGGGTTCATCGGGGCTCCTTCATGGGTGCGTGGACGGAAAGGTTCGTGTGATTCCGCCCGGCTGACTCGAGTGCGGGGCCTCGGAGAAGTCGGGGCGGGTAGGGGCAATCGGCTCGTGAGCGGTCGGATCGGAGCCGCCAGCGAGAATGGGTGTGCGCAGTTGTGCGGGCCTCGACTGCGCGGAGTCGCCAGCGTCCGGCGACTATTTCGAGGCGGCGTGGTCGATACCTCGTCTGGGCATGGCCAGAGTGGTGAGGTCGCCGTCGGTGGCGGAGCGCAGGACCACCGGCTGGTCGGCGGCGCTGATGTCGAGCATGAGCTCCGGGCCCAGCGCGGTGTGGACGGCGGGCAGCAGTGTCGTGGGCTCGAACGAGAGTGTGATGGCGGAGCCGATGACCGTCGCGGGCAGACGGTGCTCTCCGCCGTGCGCGGTTATCGAGATCCCGGACGGTTGGATCGCGAAGAGAAAAGGCGCGTCGGTCTTTTCGAGCATGTTCAGCATCAGCTCCCGAGCGACGATCGCCCTGGTGCGTACCGGTGCCAGCCCGGAGAGCAGGGCGCGGTGATCCGGGAAGGATTCATCGATGACAGTCGCCCGGTGTTCGACGCCGTCGCCGGTCAGAATCAATCCGTCGTCGGCCGGTGTGGCCACGACCTCGTCCATGCCGCGCAACCGCTCGATGATCGACTCGAGTCCGTTCGGATCGAGCACTACGGACCAATCGCCGCCGTGCTGCCGGTTCGCCACCACGGTGCGGGTGGACAGACGATAGCGGTCGGTCGCGGTGAGGGTCACCGCGTTCGCGCCCGCCTCCAGCAGAACCCCCGCCAGTACCGGTATCTCGCGGGTGCGGGCCGCGGCCGCGCGGACCTGCTCGAGCGCCTCGGCCATCACCGCGGCATCGACCGCCACGTGCGTTCCGAGCGACCGTTTGACCACCGCGGCGACGCGCGCGGCCTCATGCGCCCGCCGGGTCAATTCCGCCACGTGACGATCGAGCAGGCGCCGCGCCCGTTCTCCGTCACCGGCGAGAACCTCCGCGATCGCCTCCAGCGGGAGATCGATCGCACGCAGTTGCCGGATGAGCGTCGCCCGCTCCCGCTGCGCCTCGGTGTAGTAGCGGTATCCGGTGAGTGGGTCGACCCGAGCCGGAACGAGCAGGCCGCAGTCGTCATAGAACCGCAGCGCGCTCGCCGTCAGTCCGCTGGCCCGCGCCAGCACACCGATCGTGATAAACCCTGTCGACTCCGAACTCGTCACCCGGGCATCATGGAGCCTCAACCAACTCGAAGGTCAATCCCTCGCCCGGGCGCCGTCAGTCGGTGCCGGATTCGGTGGGGGTCACGCGCCAGCGGCGCGACCAGTCCCAGACCGGCCCGAGTGCCGTGCTGAGTTCGCTGCCCGCGGTGGTCAGTTCATAGGACTTGTCGGGGTTCTTCGCGATCAAGCCCGCGGATTGCAAGTGTTGCAAGCGCACCGACAGCATGCTCGAGGAGCAGTTGCCCATGCGCCTGCGCAATTCGAGGAAGCCGAGACGGTCGGGTTCCAGCTCCCACAGGATGCGCAGGATCCAGCGTTGGCCGAGCAGATCCATCGTGGCCAGCAGTGGCACGTTCGACGGGTTGTCCTGGCCGCGCGGCGGCCTCGGTGAGTTTGCACTTCTCATTTAGAACCAGCATAGTGATTCTGAATCAGAAGCACTGGCCCGGGTCGCCGGGCGGGACCGAGAGGGTGACGGTGGACGACACGATCGGACGGCGCATCGTGCTGATCACGGGCGCCTCCCGCGGTATCGGCGCGGAGACCGCGCGGGTGCTCGCCGCGCGGGGTGACCACGTGGTGATCAACTACCGGGAGAAGGCCAAGCGAGCCGAGACGCTGGCGGAGTCGATCCGCCAGGCGGGCGGTAGCGCGTCCACCGCGGGTGCCGACATCGCCGCCGTGGACTCGGCCGGCGCCCTGATCGCGCAGATCGTCGCGGAGTTCGGCCGATTGGATGTGCTGGTGCTCAACGCGTCCGGCGGGCTGGAGCGCAACGCCCGGCCCGATTACGCGATGGCGCTCAATCGTGACGCGCAGGAGCGGCTCGTCCGGCTCGCCCTGCCGCACATGCCGTCGGGTTCGCGGATCGTCTTCGTGACCAGCCATCAGGCGCACTTCCACGGCCGCAAGCCGGTCCCCGCCGACTACGAACCCATCGCCGCGAGCAAGCGCGCGGGCGAGGACGCCCTGCGCGCCATGATCCCGGAACTCGCCGGCCGGGGGATCGCCCTGCACGTCGTCTCCGGCGACATGATCGACGGCACGATCATCGTCCAGCTGCTGGAGCGCCGAAACCCCGACGCCGTGGCCGCGCGCCGCGATCAGGGCACCCTGCCCACCGTCACCGAATTCGCCACCGCCGTCGCCCTGGCTACCACCGCCCCCGCGACTCCGGGCCACACCACATACATCGGCGGTCAGGATTACCTCGCCGCGCACGAGACGATTTCCTGAGTGCCGGCCAGGGACTGTGCACCTACCGGCAGCGGTATTCGTGCGCGGACCGAGGTCGGACGGCAACAGGTGCCGCTGTCCGCGCCCAGCTCGCCTCTGTGGCTGCTACGGACCGCCGTTCGACCGGTACGCGCTTCGAATTTCGCACTTCGATAGACCCGTTCGGGTAGTGCGGGCCGGTAATTGGGTGGTGGGTTACGGGTTGAACCTTGGAGCATGGGCCGATGGTGAATTACCTGGGCACTGCGTCGAGGATCAGGTGGGCCGAGGTGCCGCGGCCGGTGCGGGTGGGAATAGAGCGGATGCTCGGGGATGTCGTGTGCGCTGCTGCGGATCAGGGCGGCGGGTTCAGTCACGGCGTGGCGGTGCGGGTGCGAACGGTCGGTGGTGACGCTGCCTTCGTGAAGGCGATCGAGGCCGGAGACGGACTCGCGCCGGTGTATCGGCAGGAGGCGCGGATCGCGTCGCGCCTGCCCGAGACGGTGCCCGCCCCGCGAATCCGGTTCTCGGGCGAGATCGCGGGGTGGTTCGTCGCCGGGTTCGACGATGTCGAGGGGGCGTTTCCGCGTCTGGACGAGCCGGGGGAGTTGCGCGACACCCTCGAGCTGGTGACTCGCTTGGCGACGGAGCTGACACCGAGCCCGCCGGCGGACGTGCCGACGGCGACGGAAGCCTATGGACCGGAGCTGGTCGGCTGGCGCACGTTCGCGAGCGAGGGGCCTCCGGCGGACCTGGACGGTTGGCCCGCTCGGCATTTGACGGAATTGGCCGAGCTGGAAGCGACGTGGATGGCTGCTGCGGCCGGGAATACTCTGCTGCACACAGACCTTCGTCCGGACAATATGTTGCGGCGAGCGGACGGTACGGTGCTGGCGGTCGACTGGGCGTGGGCATGCCGGGGCGCGGCGTGGATGGATCTCGTCGCCCTCGCCCCGTCGATCGCGGCCGCCGGTGTCGACCCGGATCCGATCATCGCCACCCATCCGGTGACCCGCGACGTCGACCCGGCGGCGGTCGACGCTGTCGTGTGTGCGCTCGCCGGCTATTGGGCGGTTGCCTGCCGAAAGCCGGGGCCGCCCCGTTCGCCGCGATTGCGGAGACATCAATCGGCGTTTGCTCGAGTCGCCATCGGATGGCTGGCGTGTCGCCTCGGTTGGCAATAGTCGCAGGAAAGTTGGCTCTATCTTCGAATAATGCAAGGTCACTGGATGTTTGCCGTAGGCGTCGCGCCGGCTCGCGCACCGGAAATCCGATCGATGGGCGTGTCGCGTGGGCGGAAGTGATCGAATTCGACACGGGGGACTGCGTGCTCGGTCACGCTTGGATCATGTGGATGTTCGGGCAGTGCCGGGACACCGGCGAGGCAAGGCATCGAGGACGTGATCGAGACGCGTCCACCCTGGTAGGAATGGGGGCTCGGAAAGTGGCTCAGGCGTCGGAGGCCCGGGTGATTCCCGGCAAAGAACTTCTGCTGGCTGCCTTCCGGGGCTTGCCGCACATGGATCATCCGATGCTGGAGGCGGCCGGAGAATTGGCTCAGCTGCATCTGAGTCGCGAGCGCACCCCGGCGAGCCGATGCGACAAACTCGACCGGCGCCGGGCGCAACTCGTGCGCGGCATCGACCGCTGGGTCACCCTGGCCATGCCGATACCGCCGCCCGCCGCGCCCGAGCACACCGAGACCGTGGGTCGCATGGTGGACCGATTAGCCATGCTGGCCGCCCAGGCGCATGCGGCGCTGGCGCACGCGCCGGAATCGGTCTCCTACGACGCCTGGGTCCGGATCGATGAATTGGCCGACGGCTACCAGGATCTCATCGACGACTTGCGAGCCGGCGCGCGACGACTACCCGAGGGGCGCTACGACCGCTGGTAGCTATCTGCCTCGCCCGAACAGCCGGAACGACCGCTGGCGGCGGCGCGGCAAGGTCGCGTACACCATGGTCATATCGGCGAAGACCTCGGCTTCCCGCTCGCGATCGGCGCCGAATTCGGTACGGCCCAGCACATGTTCGATCGAATGCGGCGAGATCGAGGGCAGGATGACGGCCAGCGAGGGCGGCAGCGGTTCGCCGCGTTCGTGATCTTTGTGGTGACCCAGCAGCATGTGCCCGATCTCGTGCAGGATGACGTGATCGGCGTTGCGGCCGGTGGCCGCGGCGTCGTACACGATGATGTCGTCGTGCTTGCGTGCCACCCACAGGCCGCCTCCGCCGCAGCCTGTTTCGGCCAGCATCGCCTTGGGCACGGGGTGCAGGCTGATCGAGCGTCCGCGATGGGCGGCCACCGCGGCTAGATAGGCGGTCAGATTCCACGGGTTCGGGAGGGGCACGGTCCGGGTGGCATCCCCGAAACGGGCTTCCATGCTGGTCATCGGCGCCCACCTTACCTACCGGGCAGCGACTAGTCATCCGCAGAAATCCGACATACCGGCGGACACGCCCCGCCGGTGGGTCAGTCGGCGCCCGGCTTGTTGTCCAACGGCTGGGCCCGCATGGAGCGAATGGCCAGGTAGTTCACGCCCCACAGCGCGACTCCGATGGCCAGCAGCACGCCCGCGATGGCGTACTGCGCCGGATTGCGGTCGGTGAACGGCGTGACGAGAAAGCCGCAGGTGAGCGCGCCGAGGACGGGCAGCGGCGTCGGTGTCTTGAAGTGCTTGTGCGCCACCGGGTCTCGGCGCAGCACCAGCACGGCGACGTTGACCACGGTGAACACCGCGAGCAGCAGCAGCGCCGTGGTGCCGCCGAGTTCGGGCACTTCACCGACGAACAGGATGAGCCCCAGCGCCAGCAGCGTGGTGAAAACGATGGCGTTGTATGGCGTCCGGCGCCGCTCGTGCACGCGGCCGAACGGCCGGGGCAGTACTCCTTGCCGGGCCATGCCGTAGATCAGGCGGCTGGCCATCAGCATGTTGATCAGCGCCGAATTGGCGACGGCGAACATGGTGATGTACGCGAAGACGTGGGTCGGGAAGTTCGGCGCGCCCGCCTCGACCACCTTCAGCAACGGCGTATCGCCTTGGCCGAGTTGGTCGGTGGGCACGAGCGCCACCGCGCTGATGGACACGAGCACGTAGATGAGCCCGGTGATGAGCAGCCCGGCCAGCAGTACCTTCGGGAAGATCCGGCTCGGCTCCTTGCACTCCTCGGCCATGTTCACCGAGTCCTCGAAGCCCACCATCGCGTAGAACGCGAGGGTGGTGGCCACGATGACGCCGCCGACCGCGTTGCGCTCGCCGGTCTCGAATTCGACGATGCGGGAGAAGTCGCCGTCACCCACGCCCAGCGCCCAGCAGCCGATGGCGATGACGATCAGCAGACCGGTCAGCTCCACGCAGGTGAGCACCACGTTGAGCTTCACGCCCTCGCTCACGCCGCGCAGGTTGACCGCCGCCACCACCGCCATGAACACCAGCGCGATCGCCGTAACCGCGGTTCCGGTGCCCAGGTCCAGGTCGAAGGCCTCGGCGAAGTTGGCCGCGAACGCCCGCGAGGCCGTGGACGCGGAGGTGATGCCAGAGCTCATCACCGCGAACGCGACCATGAAGGTGAGGAAATGGATGCCGAACGCCTTGTGCGTGTAGAGGGCGGCGCCCGCGGCGTGCGGGTACTTGGTGACCAGTTCGAGGTAGCTGAAGCCGGTGACGAGCGCGACCAGGAACGCCACGAGGAACGGCACCCACACCGCCCCGCCGACCTCGTTGGCCACCTTTCCGGTGAGCGCGTAGATCCCGGTGCCGAGGATGTCGCCGACGATGAACAGCAGGAGCAGTCCCGGCCCCATCACCCGTTTCAGCTCGGGCCCGGATTCGGATGTCGGATTCGCAGTGACTTCGGACATGCGTCCTCCCCTCGGCAGTAAGGGCGAGGGTACCCACTCCGCGGCGGAATAGTCGTTCACCGGGCCGATTCCCGCTGGCGTTTTGCGCCTGCCGCTACTGCTCCATCCCGTCCATCCGGCGCGCGGCCTCCACGATCATGGCCGCGGAATCACGCGGGCTCAGCGCCATGGCGCGCAGCTGGTCGAAGATCACGCCGAAACGCCGGATCTCGGTGTGGCCCTCGATCAGCTCGTCACCCGCCATGCCCTCCACGTAGACCAGCTCGGGGTCGGCGGGATCGGGAAAGTCCAGCAAGGTGAAGGAGCCCGCCATGCCGGGATGCGCGCCCGCGTCGAACGGCAGGATCTGCAAGATCACGTTCTTACGCTTGATTTCCTGCAGCAGCCGGTCGAGCTGGCCCCGCATCACCGCGGGGCCGCCGACGATGCGACGGATCGCGGCTTCGTCCATGACCACCCACAGCTCGAGCGGCTCCTCTTTGGTGAGGTTGACCGCGCGATCCATCCTGGCCTTGGCCCTGCTCTCCATGACCGACGCCTCCAGCTTCGGCATCGAGGTGTCGATCACGGCGGTCGCGTACTCGTAGGTCTGCAATAGGCCTGGGATGAAGGAGGTTTGGTAGTGCCGGGCCGACAGCGCCTCGGACTCGAAGTTGATGTAGGCGGCGTACACCTCCGACACGCTGCCCTCGTAGGCGCGCGACATGCCGGGCTTCAGTGCGTCCGACAGCAGTTCCAGGGCGTCTTCGCGCTGTTCGTCGCCGATGCGGTACAGGTCGAGCATCGCCATGAGGGTGCGGCGCTGCGGACGGGCCTGGGCGGTCTCGATCCGATACAGCGTGGTCACGTTGATCCCGGTCTTCGCGCTGACCTCTTCTTTGCTGAGCTGGGCGTTCTCGCGCATCTCGTGCAGCATTGCCGCCAGCCGCCGCAACCGGACGGTCAGGACGGTGCGCTTGCCTGCCATCAGTACAACCCCTTCGGTCTGCGCACTAGCTGGAACGCGTTATGACGTTCGCCCTCGAATGCGGCCTATGTGCAGCGGATCTGTGCCGAGTGTGGGCACAGCAACAGAGACTACCTCCCGTGATCCACGTTATGGTCGGTGTTTTCGTGGGCGTTTACGCCCAGCGCGCAATCTTGCGGGGCAAACCGGACCGGCGACTCGGTTGCCTCGGCCTGCGAAGACCCGCGGACCCGCTCGGGGACGTATCGCGGACGGCGGGAATGCCGCGGGCGAAGCGCCACCGCTGGGTGCCCGCGGGGCCGTGCCCCACCCGGGCGAAGCGCGGGTGGTCGGCAGTAGTGCCGGGCTCGGCCGACGCGAGCCATTGCGGGATGATTGCTCAAAGATGTCTACGGTTGCTGCATCGTGATTTTTCCTACGTAAACAGCGCCTTAATGTGAATGCGGAGAGTTTGCCACAATTCGATTTCATTCCGTGTTCCGCGCCGTCGCCCTCGAATGCCGATGGATAATGACCGCGTGACGAGGATGGATCACCTCGCGCTGAGAAGCGCCTCCGCGATCGAGAGTGTCCTCGCGGGCACGCCGCAGAGCGTGGGTGGCTTCCGCTTCTGGTTCGAGGATCAGCGATGGGAATGGTCGGACGAAGTGGCCGCGATATACGGCTACCCGGCGGGGAGTGCGCGCCCCAGTACGGAGTTGCTGCTGGCGCACAAGCACCCCGACGACCGTGAACTGGTCGACCGGTCCATCGTCGCCGCCGTGCGAACCGGTGAGCCGTACTGCGGCCGTCACCGCGTCATCGACACCGCCGGGCGAACCCATCACGTCATCGTCGTGGCCGATCGCATGCTCGACGACCGTGAGTCGGTGGTCGGCGCCTGCGGCTATGTCATCGACGTGTCCGAGACTCTCGCGGAGAACCGGCAGGAGATCCTCGACGGCACGCTGCCCGAACTCGTCGAATCACGGGCGGTGATCGAGCAGGCCAAGGGCGTGCTCATGCTCGTCTACGGGATCAACGCCGAACAGGCGTTCCGCGTATTGCAGTGGCGCTCCCAGGAAACCAACATCAAGCTGCGGACGCTGGCCCGGCAACTGGTCGGCGAGATTCCCGCGATGGGCGGCGGTCCGGCCGCGCAACGGGCCCAATTCGACCATCTGCTGTTGACCATGCACGACGTCCTGGCGTCGAAGTGAGCGCGCTCTCGGCCGCAGCTCGCATGCCGTGACGATCCCCCGATAGCTCAACTGCGGGACGGTCGGCGACAGCGCGTGCGTCACGTGTCCCAGACGGGTCGCTTACCTCGATGCGCCACCGCGATTGCGCGCTGTGGCGCCCCGCTTCGGGGCGAGCTGGCCGTTTGCCGTGCTCCAGCGTCGGATCCCCCGCGCGCCAAAGCTATCGGGCGTTCGCAAGTTGCGTGATCTTCGCCCTTCGACCGATCCCACACCCGATAAGTCGGAGACAATTCATTAGAAGTCACCATAGTGGGAGGGAGTCGTTGTGGTCAGCGAGTACACATCGGCACTCGAGCAAGAAATCGTCACCATGCGGGGGCAGCATGAGATGTTGCTGAAGGCCGGGCGGCAGTGGTCGTTGCGCGCGATGTTCGGCACGCCAGACTGGGACATCGTCGATTACTGCCGCGACTTCCGGCCCAACCGGTTCGGGGAGCAAGCCTGTGCGGAGGTCGAGCGCTTCTGCCGCGAGCACGGCATCTGGCTCGAACCCGCGGGCCCGCACTACAACAGCATGACGCCCTATCTGCATCCCGGCGCCGTGAGCGCGGAGCGGATGACGATCATCGGGCTGTACAACGCGATCCTGTTCTGGCTCAACGACACCGTCGGCCGGGAGAAGTTCGGCCACCTCGGCGACGACGAGCAGCACCGAGCGCGCGTCGCGACCGACCGGCTGTGCGTGCTCCTGCGTACCCGCTCGGCGCCGGCGGACCCGACCCCGCTGGAGACCGCGACGTCGGCCTTTCTCACGATGCTGTCCGCCCTCGCGGATCCGGCGTGGCTCGACCGGTTCATCGAGTCCACCATCGAGCACCTGCGGCCAGCGATCCAGGACCAGAACGCCAGGGCGCGCGGCGGGTTGCTCAGCGTCGCGGAGTACATCGACCTGCGAGCCCAGGTGTCGGGCATGTATCCGGCGATCGCGCTGTGCGAATTCGGCCGGGACGATTACCTGCCCTGGGACCGGATCGGCCACACCGAGCTGGCCTGCGACCTGCGGCGGCTGCGGGTGCTGACCGTGGAGATCGGGGCGCTGATGAACGACGTGTTCTCCTTCGAGAAGGAATGCATCGTCGATCTCGCGGATTTCAATTTGATTCCGGCGGTCCTGCTGAACCACCCCGGATGGTCGCTGGAGGACGCCGTGCGGGGCTCCACCGAGATCGTGCGCGCGCGGCTCGCCGAATTCCGCGAGCTGGGCGCGGTGGCGGTCGAACGCTGCGAGCGCCTGGGCGCGGAAGACGCCGATCTGGCGGCGACCGTCTCGACGCACATCGCCGATCTGATCGCATGCGTGCAGGCGACTTGGGTGTGGCAAGTGGAGACGCTGCGGTACAAAGGTGCGTCGATATTCCGGGAGAACGGGCTGAAGTAGGCACGCACCCTCGCCACGTCTGGGAATGCTTCCAGGCGGCAGTACTCGACGGTCTCGAACTTGTGTGGATACGATGCGTCGGGGGCTATCTCCGGCCTGAATGGTGAGGGGGTTGCGGTGGAACAGATCGAACTCGCCTCGATGGCGAACTTGTGGTGGCGCGCGTTGCAGGCCGTCGCCGAGGGGTCGGTGTCCGTACCGGACCCCGAGCTGGTGCTGCGCGGCCTGGTCGAGGAGTTGGTCTGCGCCCTGGAAGCCGAACCGTTCGACGCGGGGGCCGGTCTGCGCGTCGGCGCGGCGCTGGCCTCCGCCGGGTTGGTCGGCACCGCCGTGCCGAGCGCGTCCGCGCAGGTCCTGTACGGATTGGCCGGGCAGGGAGCGGTCGCGGATCGCGGTCGGCGACTCGCGGCGCTGCTCGCGGCGGTCGGTCAGGGCCACGAAGCGCAATCCCGCTCGCACGAAGAGACCGCGAGCGACGCGGCCCGGGCCGCCGACGACCGGTTCCGGGTGGTCTTCGACAACGCGGCGATCGCGATCGCCATCGGTGACACCGACGGGACGCTGCTGGACGTCAACCGGGGCTTGGCCGAGATGATCGGCGTCCCGGTCGACACCTTGCGCGGGGTGTCGGTCTACGACTTCGCGCACCCCAACGACCGTGAGGGCATTCGCACGCTGGTGTACGACAAGCTGGTCCCGTCCGGGGAAGGCACGGTCAAGCTGGAGCAGCGGATCCGCCGCGCCGACGACAGCTACGGGTGGGCCTCGTTCGCCATCACCTTCGTCAAGGGTGTCGACGGGCAGAGCGACTATCTGCTGGCGGTCGGCGAAGACGTCACCGAGCAGCACCGGATGCGGGAGGAACTGCACCGGCAGGCCCGGCACGACCCGCTCACCGGACTGCCGAACCGGCGGCATCTCATCGAGCGGATCGACGCGATGATCGCGGACGCCCGCAACGGAGACCGCGCGGGGTTGTGTTTCGTCGATATCGACCGCTTCAAACACGTCAACGACCGCTACGGCCACGGGACCGGCGATCAGATCCTGACCGCGGTCGCCGAGCGTCTGCAGGACAGTGTGCGCGGATCGGGGTGCCTGGTCGCCCGCATCGGCGGCGACGAGTTCGTCGCGCTGATCCCGCCGCCTGCCAGCGACCACCGGGTGGCCACGGTGGCGAACAGCCTGCTCGAGGCGCTGGTCGACCCGATCACGGCCGGTGACCGGCGACTACGCATGTCGATCAGCATCGGCGCGGTCGTCACCGCGGTCGCGGGCGCGGACGCCGAATCGCTGCTCGATGCCGCCGACACCGGCCTCTACCGGGCGAAGGCCGACGGCAAGGGCCGGTGGGTGCTGCACATCCTCGACACCGACACCTCCCGCGGTCCGCAACCGGTGGTGTGAGTCGCGGGACCGCTTCAGCGGGCCAGCAACCGGTGCAGGAAGGCGGGCGGGACCATCGGCCATTCTTCGTGCCAGCGGCCTTCGTGCAGGTCGTAATTCACGCTGTGCAGCAGCGACATGATCCACGGGCCCTCGTCCAGCAGCGGCCGGATCAGACCGGCGTCGGCGTACCTGGCCACGATCGGGACCAACTCGTCCTTCGCCGCCTCGGTCTTTCCGGCCGCCGCAAGGCAGGTGGCGAGCAGCAGGGACGCTTGCGCCGCGGCCCGGGGGCGCCGGCCGGCATCGATGGAATCCCGCAACTGCTGGGCGCGTGCCACTGCGGCGGTGACCCGCTTGGCGGCTCCGGACCGCAGCAGCATCCGGATCGCGGAATCCTCCCGCAGTTCCGCCGCCATCACGGCGATACCGCCTTCTCCGGCGGGCGGTTCGGTGACGTAGGTGGCGGTCAGGCCGAGCCGGACCTGCTCGTTGGCGATCCGGGTGGCCAGCCGCGGCAACTTCAAGGCCCTGGCCACCTCGGCGCCTTCGTCCAGCCGTCGTGCGGCGGACCCCAGATCGCCGCGCAGGGCTTTGATCCGTGCGCCGGTGGCGTAGTTGGCCATCAGGAAGTCGACGGGCCCGCCCTCGATGCCGAGCCGTCCGGCTTCGTCCAGCAGGCGCTCGGCCGCCGCCACCTGGTCCCGTTTGTAGAGCAGCTCGCCGAGCAAGGCGCCGGCCAGGCGAGCGGCGTAGGACTGCGGACCCGACGAGGTGGTGGCCAGCTCGAACGCCGTGCGGAAGCTGCGTTCGGCCGCCGCGATATCGAGCTCTTCCCGTGCCGCGATACCCACCAGGCTGTGGCTGTACATCAGGATGAACGTGCTGCGGGTCTGCTGGTAGAAGGGGGTGGCCCAGTCGTGCCATTCCCGCGCCCGCTCGTAGTCGAACCGGCTGATCGCGGAGAAGGCGGCGAGGTTCGCGGCCGCGCACAGCGCCCACGGCCCCAGCGTGTCGGCTCGGCCCAGGCATTTGGCGACTACCGCGTCCACGCCCTCCGGATGGTCGGCGAACGCGCGTTCCACGCACTCGATGAGGTCGGCTTCGAGCGCGAGATCGGGGTCGGCGTCCGGAGCCTTGTCCAGCGACGCCCGCACCAGCCGTAGGGCGGCGTGCAGTTCGGTGGGCTGGCGCAGCAGCGCGTTCGTCCAGGCGACCCCGACCTGCAGCCGAGGGCGGGCGGCGGCGGCCGTGGGCGGAAGTTTGGCGACCAACCCGAGAAACGTCGCCAGCTGGGCGTCCTGCACCAGATCGCGGGAATTTCCCTCCACGATGTCGACGGCCTTTTCGCCGTCGTCAGCGGCCAGCGCGTGATCGATCGCCTCGCTGAGCATCTTGTGGTCGGCGAACCAGTCGGCTGCCGCGCGATGCAACTCGGGCACTTGCTCGGGCCGGTCGCGTTCGAGTCGCTTGCGCAGGAACTCCGCGAACAGATGGTGGTAGCGGAACCAGTCGCCGTCCTCGTCGACGCGGCGCAGGAACAGATTGCGGCGCTCCAGATTCTCCAGGACCGACTGCCCGTGCGGCCGTCCGGTCAACGCCGTGACCAGGCTGCCGGAGACCCGTTCGGGGAGGGAGGTCTCGAGCATGATGTCGAGCAGCTCGGGCTCGACGGTGTCGAGCACGTTCTCGGCCAGGTACTCGGCGATGGCGTGATGATGCCCGGACAGGTGGGCGATCAGCGAAGCCGGGTCGGGGTGCTCACGCAGCGACAGCGACGCGAGTTGCAATGCCGCCGCCCAGCCCTCGGTGTAATCGCGCAGCTCGGCGCTCTCGGCGTCGGCCAGGGTGAGACCGGTCTGCTCGGCCAGGAACGCCCGTGCCTCCTCGGCGTCGAAACGCAGTGCGGCGGCATCGATTTCGACGAGCTCGTGGCGCACGCGCATGGTGGCGAGCGGCAAACCCTCCAGCGATCGGCTGGTCAGGATGATCTGCAGATGGTGCGGGCCCTGCTCGATCAGGTAGTGCAGGGCGTCGACGGCGGCGCGGTCGGTGATCCGATCCCAGTCATCGATCACCAAGGCGAACCGTTCGTCGCGTTCGTGGATGGTGTTGATCAGCGTGGTGAGCACGTAGCGTGCGGCGGCGTCGTCACCCTCTTCGAGGATCGACGCCAGGTCGGGCGCCAGCGTGGGGACCACACGGTGGAACGCCTCGATCAGGTGCGTCAGCAGCCAGACCACGTTGTTGTCGTCGCGGTCGGCGTTCAACCAGGCCACCGCCACCTTGTCGGTCTCGGCGAGGCGCTTGGCCCACTGGGCCGCCAGCGTGCTCTTGCCGAACCCGGCCGGGGCGTGGATGACCACGAGCCGCGGCCGTGGCTCGGTTTGCAGCGCGTCGATCAGGCGGTCGCGCCGGACCAGCGGACGAGTCGACATGGAGGGGCGGAACTTGGTCTCGGGCGTCGGCGGCGTTCTGGGGTGGGGAGTGGGAAAACGCGCGGTGGCGGTCAAGGGCCGCGTGCTGAGATCTTCCGGCGCGGGGTGATCGGCGGTGGGCAGCGTCATGTGCTCGATCGGCATGTCGTTGCCGCGCTGGATGGCGCGCAGCATCTCACCGAAGGCGGCGGCCGAGGGCGGGCGGTCGGCGGGATCGTGCGCCATGCTGGCCTCGATGGCGGCGGCCACGTCGTCGGGAATGCCGTCGAGCCGCAGATCGGGGAGCGGGTCGGCCGCGATGCGCAGGAATTGCGCCACGACCTGCTCGCCGGAGCGACGCTCGTACGCCGCATGCCCGGTGATCATGGCGAACAGCGTGGCGCCGAGCCCGTAGACGTCCGAGGCCACCGACGGAGTGCCCGAGCGCAGCACCTCCGGCGCGGTGAACGCGGGGGAGCCGGTCACCACCCCCGTGGTGGTCTCGAAACCGCCTTCGACCCGGGCGATCCCGAAGTCGGTCAGTTGCGGTTCGCCGTAGTCGGTCAGCAGCACATTGCCCGGTTTGATGTCGCGATGCAGAATCCCGGCGCGGTGCGCGGTCTCCAGGGCGCCGGCCAGCTTGACGGTGATCCCGATCGCCTCGGGCAGCGGCAGGAAACCCTCGCGGCGGATCCGGTTCTCCAGCGAACCCTGCGAGTGAAACGGCATCACCAGGTAGGGGCGCCCACTGCGGGTGGTCCCCACCTGCAGGATCGGCACGATGTTCGGGTGCCCGGACAGGGCGCCCATCGCCTGCTGCTCGCGCAGGAACCGTTCGACGTTCTCCGGCTCGAGGTCGGGCCGGGCGGTGAGCACCTTGACCGCGACGCTGCGATTGAGCGCCCGCTGCCGACAGCGGTAGACCACGCCGAACCCGCCCTTGCCGATCACTTCGGGGTCGTCGAGACCCGCGCCCTCCAGTTCCTGCTCGATACCTGGAGGCCGATCGTGCTGTGTGGCGAACGGGTCCGAACCGGCCATGGTCCTGCTCTGCGTCGGTTGTCGGTAGTGCTGCGGTAGATACCCAGTTTATGCCCGGCGAACCTTCCGCTAGGTTATTACGGTTGATATAGATGGGGTGGTGAGGCGCGTGATAACTCGCCATTCGGGTTCCCATTCCGGGTGCCGACTGGGGTCGGCAACATTCATCGTGCACGATGAAAGTCGCTGTCGCTCAGCGGGAATCGCTGCGGGGACCGCTTCCCGCGCCCGGCAGCCGCGGGGTGCCGAGTGGCTATAACGTATGTCATAAAATCCCGGGATGACCATCGATGTCCGGGCGCGACATCCGACTCGGCGGTTCCTCGCCCACGACATGTTCGCGTCGCTGCGGCGGTGGACCGGTGCCGCGATTCCTGCCGACGAGATCCCGCTATCGGTCATCCTGGACGCGACGGACGCCGCGGGTCGAGGACCGCGCGCTCATCTCCGCGTGGCACGCGCCGGACGGCGTCCTCATCTCCCACGACGAGGTGGCGGCGTGGGCGGCCGCAGGCGCCGCAGCGCCTGCTTCCCATCGCGTCGGTGGACTCGCGCAAGCCGATGCCCGCCTCTTCCCCGGTGACGCACTGGACGCCCTCGGTCTGGACGAGCAGTCCCGCAAGCTGTATCTGGACGGCAACGCCCGCCGGGTTTTCGGACTGACCGGCTGGCCGCTCGGGGCGAATGCGCTCGCACGGCGGCGTGTCGCCGGTGTGTTGGGCGTCCTCCCACGGCTCGGGCCATAGGATGCCTCGGCGCACCGGAGTCGCTCGGGCCCGCATGGGATCCGTGGTCGGCGTCTTCCGGTCGGTGCGCTTCGTGAGGAGGTCGAATGCTCTGGGTGGTACAGGTGCTCGCCGTCGCGGCCGCTCTGCTCCATGTCGGCATCTTCGTCATGGAGTCCGTGCGGTTCGCCGACCCCGCGGTGCACAAGGGAGTCTTCCGAGTTTCCGAAGCCGAGCTGGCCGCGGCCCGGCCGTGGGCGTTCAATCAAGGCTTCTACAACCTGTTTCTCGCGGTGGCGACACTGGTCGGCGTGGCGATCCTGCGGTCGGTGCCGGAGGCGGGATGGGCGCTGGTGCTGTCTGGGTGCGGGTCGATGCTGGCCGCGGCTGTGGTTTTGGTGGCGCACGACCGCCGGTTCGTCAGAGGTGCGGTGGTGCAGGGCACGCTGCCCGCGCTCACGCTGCTCGCGTCCGCGACCCAGCTCTGACCGACGCCGGGTGGTTGCCTACGACCGGCAACCGAAGGTCCGTAACGGTGGGCGAATTCGTACGGGGAGTGCGGATGCGCGGTCGCGAAGATGTCCGGAAGTACGAACGCGCGGAGGTGATCGGCCTCGTTTCGGGGCCGCCGATCGGAGCGGACACCGCTCGCCGCCAGCGCCGAAAAGGGTTGCGGCCGGTCTGCTCTGGGCCTCCGCGTGCTGTCAGGAGTCCTTTACCGCAGAAATGCAGACGCAATCTTGCGTTCTTGCATCTGTACGTGCATGATCCAGCTAGCCTAGTTGTGACAACCGATCCGATGACCGGGATAACGGAATCGAGAGCCAATTATGTTGGTACAAAGCGCGTTGGTGTCGGGCGAACTCGGAGTACGGCGATGAGCGCGCCGACGGTCGGTGCCTTACCGACCGCGCCGCAATTGCTGTGTGCTTTCCAAGGACGTCGTTTCCAAGATCGGGAACTGCTGCGGTCCGCACACGCACTAGCCGAACTGCACCAGCGTCGTGCGCAAGTGCTGGACGCCGCACTGATCGCTGAAATCGACTGTCGCAGACGTGAACTCGTCGACGACATCAACGACTGGGTCACGCAGGAGATTCCCCAGCATCGCAATGGGGCCTCGCTGCACACCGAAACCCTCGGCGCCGTAGTGGATCGAATGGCGCGCAGCTGGGTGGACGCGAATCAGGTCATTCACACCGAGGGTGCGCGCAGCGACAATACCCATAAACATTGGTATCAACTGGCCGAACTGGTCGACGGGTACACTGATCTGGTAACCGACGTGGCCGGTGGCCGCCGCCGTTTGCCCGAACAATGAACTCGTCGCGACGGTGGTCTCGTCCGCGGTAGTGACACTGCCCCGCAGCGTCACACGTCCGAATGGCGACGTCCCGGCGCGGAGTCATCCGACCAGTGGCTTCAGCCGGGCGATCCCGTCGCCGGCACAGTGACGGCGGGCGCAACGGGGCGCCCCGCCCGGCGTGCCGCGTGGTCGACTGGCGCGGCACGCCCGTAACCGATCCCGCTGGCCGGCAATCACTCCGCGACTAATTCTCGGTTGCGCGTGCGCGCCGCCCGGCGATCGCGCCGCCGTCGGCGATAACGACGGATCCGGCTCGCGCAGAAGTACACCAGCGCCACGCCGAGGACGAGCAGGACGGCCGCGATCACCGCCGCGGCCACCGGGTGGAACACGGCGAGCGTGACCACGCCCGCGACGGTCACGTCCTCGGCGGTGCTGACCACGATGTTGCTCGCGGGCTCGGGAGAGGTGTTGACGGCCATCCGCGTTCCCGCCTTCACCAGATGGCTCACCAGCGCGGCCGTACCGCCCACCGCGCCCGCGGCGAGTTCGGAGAGCGATCCGTCCTGTCCGGCCAGCAGCGCCGCGACCACGGCGCCCGCGATCGGCCGCACCACGGTGTGCACCGCGTCCCAGAACGAGTCGAGATAGGGGATCTTGTCCGCCACGGCCTCGATCAGGAACAGCACCGCCGCCGCGACCAGGACATCGGTGCGCTGCAACGCTTCCGGCACCGAATCGGTGAATCCGAACCGGCCGAAGAGCCCGAGCAGCAGAACCACCGCGTAGGCGTTCACGCCGCTGGCCCAGCCTGCGGTGAAGATGAGAGGTAGTGCGGACACGCGCCCATGGTAGGGCGACCGGAGGCGCGGCGTCGGCGACCGTCTTCGCGGTGACTCGGTCAGCGACCGGGTCGCGTGAGTCCCCCGCTCGTTGGTCAGCACCTGCTGAACCGGATGGGCGATGGTCGTCCGGCCCGAGCCGCTCCTGCACGGCTCGTTCCGCACCCCGGCTCCACCTCGGGCAGGCGCAGCAAATGGCGGCCCACTTCGGACGCGGCGCTGGGTGGATGAGGAGGGGGCTCGCCCCGACGGTGGGGTAGGCCGCGCAGAGCGTGATCTTGTGCGGGGAGCGGGCAAGCGGCCATTCGTCGCCGTGCCCCTCGGTGACCCCGGACCAGGCCCGCATCCCGCAGGCTGCCGGGCATCCGCCGACGAGGACCAGTTGCTCGCCAGGCTGTGCGCGAGCTCCGCGGCGCCCGGTGCGGGGCCATCGCAGGAGGAGGGAACGGCGTCGGCGCGGTGGGCCGATTACGCTGTTCGCTATGTCTGTCCGCACCCGCAAGCCGCTCGTCCCGGGCACACTGTCGCCCACCCGTGAAGTTCCGCGCGCCATCGAGCGCCCGGAATACGCGTGGAAGAAGACCGCCAACGAGGGACGCGAGCCCTGGGTGCAGACCGCGGAGACGATCGAGAAGATGCGGATCGCGGGCAAGATCGCCGCGCAGGCGCTGGAAGAGGCGGGCAAGGCGGTCGCGCCCGGCGTCACCACCGACGAGCTGGATCGCATCGCGCACGAGTACATGTGCGACCACGGCGCCTACCCGTCGACGCTGGGCTACAAGGGCTTTCCGAAATCGTGCTGCACCTCGCTGAACGAGGTGATCTGCCACGGCATCCCGGACTCCACCGTGATCGAGGACGGTGACATCGTCAACATCGACGTCACCGCCTACATCAACGGCGTGCACGGCGACACCAACAAGACCTTCCTCGCCGGTGACGTGGACGAGGAGGTGCGCCTGCTGGTCGAGCGGACCGAGGAGGCCACCATGCGGGCGATCAAGGCGGTACGGCCGGGCCGGGCGCTGAATGTGATCGGCCGGGTCATCGAGTCCTACGCCAATCGTTTCGGCTACGGCGTGGTCCGCGACTTCACCGGCCACGGTGTCGGTCCGACCTTCCACAGCGGCCTGGTCGTGCTGCACTACGACCAGCCCGCCGTGGAGACCATCATCGAGCCGGGCATGACGTTCACCATCGAGCCGATGATCAACCTCGGCGGGATCGACTACGAGATCTGGGACGACGGCTGGACGGTGGTCACCAAGGACCGCAAGTGGACCGCGCAGTTCGAGCACACCCTGGTGGTCACCGAATCGGGGACCGAGATCCTGACCCTCCCGTGACCGGCGGCCTGACCGGACGCGATCCGGTCGGCCGGACGTCCCGGGCGGCCGCGCACCGGACGAGCCCGCGATGAAGGGCGCGCTGCTGGTCGCGGGCACCACCTCGGACGCGGGCAAGAGCGTCGTCGTGGCCGGGATCTGCCGGATGCTGGCTCGGCGCGGTGTGCGCGTCGCGCCGTTCAAGGCGCAGAACATGTCCAACAACTCCGTGGTCACGCTGGACGGCGGGGAGATCGGCCGGGCGCAGGCGCTGCAGGCCCAGGCGTGCGGGCTGGAGCCGAGCGTGCGGTTCAATCCCGTGCTGCTCAAGCCGGGCAGTGACCGGCGTTCCCAGCTGGTGGTGCGGGGCAAGGCGGTCGGCACCGTCGGCGCGGAGGACTACATCCGGCATCGCCAGGAGTTGCGGGGCGTGGTGGCCGCCGAACTCGCGGCGCTGCGGGACGAATTCGACGTGGTGGTCTGCGAGGGCGCCGGATCGCCCGCCGAGATCAACCTGCGCGCGACGGACCTGGCGAACATGGGTCTCGCGCGTGCCGCGGGCCTGCCGGTGCTGCTGGTCGGGGACATCGACCGCGGCGGCGTGCTCGCCCACCTGTTCGGCACGGTCGCCATCCTGGAACCCGAAGACCAGCGATTGATCTCGGGGTTCGTCGTCAACAAATTCCGCGGCGCGGTCGAGTTGCTGCGGCCCGGGCTGGAGCGCCTGGCCGAGCTCACCGGCCGTCCCACCCTCGGCGTGCTCCCGTACGCCGAGGACCTCTGGATCGACGCGGAGGACTCGCTGGGCACCCTCGCCGACGCGCCGGTCGGCCGTCCCCGCCCGCCGGTGGGGGCCGAATGGCTGACCGTCGCCGCGATCCGGCTGCCGCGCATCTCCAACTCCACCGACGTCGAGGCGCTCGCCTGTGAGCCCGGCGTCGCGGTGCGCTGGGTGAACGAGCCCTCCCGCCTGGCGGGCGCCGACTTGGTGGTTCTGCCGGGCAGCAAGGCGACGGTGTCGGATCTGCGATGGTTGCGCGGTAGCGGCATCGCCGACGCGCTGCGGGCACGCGCCGCCGTGGGCGGACCGATTCTGGGCGTCTGCGGCGGGTACCAGATGCTCGGCACCCGCATCGTCGACCCGGTCGAATCCGGGGCGGGCGCGGTCGACGGACTCGGGCTGCTGGACCTGACCGTCGAGTTCGCCGAGTCCAAAGTGCTGCGCCGCAGCGCAGGGCACGCGGCGGGCGTCGCGGTGCGCGGCTACGAGATCCACCACGGACGCGTCACGCACAACGGTGACCCGGCATGGCTCACCGTCGAGGGCGAGCCGGAAGGCAGTGTCCGCGGCGCGGTGTGGGGCACCCACCTGCACGGGCTGCTGGAATCCGACGAGTTGCGCCGCGATTGGCTCCGCGCGGTCGCCGCGGCCGCGGGCCGGTCGGGTTTCGTTGTCGCCGAGAATGTTTCGGTAACGCAGGTGCGTGCCGCCCAGCTCGATCTGCTGGCCGATCTGATCGAAGCCCACCTCGATCTGGCCGCGCTGGAGCGCCTGCTCGCCGAGGGTGCGCCCGCCGGATTGCCCATCCTGGCCACCGAGGCGATCGGCGCGAGCGGCCGTATCGGTTGACGCGGGCCACCCAGCGCCTTACCTTGCAGTAAGGAATTCGGCCCCGGGTAAGGCGCGGGCGGAACGAGCATGGTCGGGTGTGAGGAAGATGGCGGCGGAGAAGAGACCCAGCGGTCGAGGGGGGAACGTGGTGTCGGCGGCGGTCACCAGTAAGGGACAGATCACGATCCCGATCGACGTGCGCGTGGCGATGGGTTTACGCACGGGCGTGCGGGTCGCCTTCGTGCCCACTCCGAACGGCACCTATGAACTGGTGCCCGAAACGCGCACGATCAAATCGCTGAAGGGCATCGTGGGCTGGTCCGGCTCGCCGATCGGCCTGGCGGAGATGAACGAGGCGATCACGGGCAACGTCGTGGAAGGCAAGCCGCGATGATCGGCCTGGACGCGAATGTGCTGATCCGCTACCTGACCCAGGACGATCCGGAGCAATCCGCCCGGGCCAACCAGGTGATCGACGGGCTCAGCGAGAGCAAACCCGGCTACATCACGATGATCGTGCTCGCGGAGATCCACTGGGTGCTGCGGCGCGGCTACAAGCAGGACCCCGAGGCGGTCACCGATGTGCTGCTCGGACTGCTCGATTCCAGCGAGATCGTCGTCGAACGCGCCGACACCGTGCGCCAGGCGCTGCGCCGGGCCGCCGACGGCGCCGACTTCGCCGACGCGCTGATCCAGCAGCTCGGCCAGGAGGCCGGGTGTGACCTCACCGTCACCTTCGATCACAACGCAGGTGAGCAGGCCGGGATGCGCCTGCTCGCCTGAATCCGCCACCCCGACCCGCCGCCGCGGTGCCCTGATCCGTGTAGCGTGATTCGGCATGGAATCTCGGCAGATCACGGTCGGTGACCGGGCGTGGACCGTGCGGATCGACGGACCGGAATCCCGGCACAGCGTGCTCCTGCTGCCCGACGCCGGTGACGCGGCGGACGTCTTCGATCAGGTGTGCGCCCGTCTGCACAACTCGGATCTGCGCACCTTCGCGGTGGAATCGATCGAGGGTCTCGACCCGGCCGGTGTGACCGCGATCCTGGACGCGCTCGGGCTGCCGTGGGTGAACGTGGCCGGGCGCGGGACGGGCGCGGTGCTGGCCTGGCAGGCGTGCGCACGCGTATTCGGCCGTTTCCAGAGCCTGGTCGTGGCCGATCACGGCCACCCGGCCACGCCCGGCGCCGACGGCACGGTGGCGGACGCGACCACCGGCCCGGTCGAGGTGCCGACCACGCTGCTGGTCACCAAGAATCTGCCGCGCTCGGTGGCCGACACCTCGGGGCGGTTCGTCTACGGCGAGTTCCGGGTGGTCGAGGTCGACGTGACCAACGTGGCCACCGAAGCCGACCACGAGCTGGCCACCGAGATCGTGCTACGCACCAGCCTCTGGTGACTTCGCGCCCGCCGCTGACTGATAGCCCGCGAGCCAGTCGAGCCAGCTGTCGAGCTCGCGGAACGCCTGCGCCAGCGGTTCGGGGCCGGAGAGGAACACGTCGTGCTTGGCGCCGTCGATCGGCACCATGTTGGTGCGATCGCCCAGGCAGCCCGACCAGCGCTGGATCTGCTTGACGTCGAGCACCGCGTCGGCCACGTCCACGGCGGGGCCGTACTCCTTGGCGAACTTGGTCATCCGGGAACGCAGGATCAACGAGGGCACGCCGATGTCGAGGCCCTGGTGCAGCCGCGCGTGGCCGTTGCGGATGGCGCGCAGCCAGCCGAGCCGCACCGGGAAGCCCTGCAACGGCTTCCAGTCCAAGTTGTAATTCCACTCGCCGGACACCGAGTGGTGCAGGCTGTCGCCGTAGGTCCTGATCTTGCCGCCGCCGGGCAGCTGGACCATCTTCCGGAACCGCCCGACCGCCTTGATGATCGGCGTGCCGACGGTCCGGTAGTACGCGGGGCCCTGCAGGTCGAACCACGGGCTGTTGAGCACCACGCCGGTGATGCCCGCGGCGGCCGTCCCCCGGGCACGGTTGAGCCGATCCAGCCACAGCGACACGACCAGGCCGCCGGTGGAGTGCGCGTTGAGCACGACGGGAGCGTCGCCGGTCTCGGCCCGGATGATCCGCAGGGACTCCGCGAGCTCCCGGTCGTAGAAAGCGAGATCCGTCACATAGTGCGGTGTGTGCCCGTCGCGCAGCGACCGGCCGCATTTGCGCAGGTCGAGTGCGTAGAACTGGAACCCGCGCGCGGCGAAGTGCTCGGCGAGGTGCTCCTGGAAGAAGTAGTCGGTGAATCCGTGCACGTAGAGCACCGCGCCCGCGGTCTGCTCGACGGCGCCGGTGGGCGTGTAGCGCACCAGTGTGGCGACCACCTCGCCTTCGCCGTCGGGATCGGGGCCGAGGGGCAGCGTGCGCTGCTGATAGTGGGGGCCGAGGACGTCGGGGCGCCAGCCTCCGCCATCCGGAGAAGTGCTGACCGGCTCGGCAAGCGACTGTTCGTTCGTCACGCGACCAATCTATTGGACGGCGTCAAGTGCCGACAGACCACGGCCGTCGCCCGGCCGCCGAAGTGATGACCATCTCTGTCGCATTCCGCACATTCCGCAGGTTCGCTGCCGGGGCGCGGCGTGGTGAGGTGCACAATTGGGCTTAGGTGAACGGCGGGTAACCTGACTCCCGCCATGCCGTTCGGTGCCGGCGGACGCCGGGACCGAGCCACAACCACACCGTGCCCAGGCAGGTCCACCCGCCCGGTGGGCCCGCGCAGAAGGACAAGGAAGTCGATCTACCCGTGCCCAACGCTGCCATGACTGAAAAGACCGATGTAGTACTCATCGGTGCCGGCATCATGAGTGCCACTCTCGGCGCGCTGCTGCGGCAGCTGCAGCCGAACTGGTCGATCTCCCTGTTCGAGCGGCTGGACGCCGCCGCCGCGGAGAGCAGCGATCCGTGGAACAACGCGGGCACCGGGCACTCCGCGCTCTGCGAGCTGAACTACAGCCCGCAGAACGCCGACGGCTCGGTGGACATCACCAAGGCCGTCGACATCAACGAGCGCTTCCAGGTCTCGCGCCAGTTCTGGTCCTACGGCGTGGAGAACGGCATCCTGCGCGATCCGTCCGCCTTCATCAACCCGATTCCGCACGTCAGCTTCGTGCACGGCGCCGACAACGTGGAGTACCTGCGCAAGCGGTACGAAGCGCTGGCGCCGCACCCGCTGTTCGAGGGCATGGAGTACATCGACAGCCCCGACGAGTTCACCCGGCGGTTGCCGCTGATGGCGCGCGGGCGGGACTTCTCCGATCCGATCGCATTGAACTGGACCGACGGCGGCACCGACATCGACTTCGGCTCCCTCACCCAGGAGCTGCTCGCCTACCTCGGCGCCTCCGGCGTCGACCTGGCCTTCGGCAACGAGGTGCGCGACCTGTCCAAGCAGTCCGACGGGTCCTGGCTGGTCACGGTGCGCAACGTCCGCACCAGGGAAACCCGCAGGCTGATCAGCAGATTCGTGTTCGTCGGCGCGGGCGGCGGCGCGCTGCCGCTGCTGCAGAAGGCGAACATCAAGGAGGCCAAGGGATTCGGCGGCTTCCCGGTCAGCGGTCAGTTCTTCCGCTGCGTCAACCCGGCGCTCATCCATCAGCACGAGGCCAAGGTGTACGGCAAGGCCGCGGTCGGCGCTCCGCCGATGTCGGTGCCGCACTTGGACACCCGCGTGATCAAGGGCAAGCCGGGCCTGCTGTTCGGCCCGTACGCGGGCTGGACGCCGAAGTTCCTCAAGGACGGCAAGAACACCGACCTGTTCAAGTCGGTGCGCCCGAACAACATCTTCTCGCTGCTCGGTGTCGGCGTCACCGAGCTCGGTCTGACCAAGTACCTGGTCAGTGAGCTGCTGAAGTCCGAATCGGGCAAGGTGATCACGCTGTCGGAGTTCATCCCGCGCGCCGAGGGCAGGGACTGGGAGCTGATCACCGCGGGCCAGCGCGTGCAGGTGATCCGCCGCAAGGGCGTGGGCGGCGTGCTCGAGTTCGGCACCGCCGTGATCGCCGCGCAGGACGGCTCGATCGCCGGTCTGCTCGGCGCCTCCCCGGGCGCGTCCACCTGCGTCACCGCCATGCTGGACGTCCTGCAGCGCTGCTTCCCGCAGGAGTACGCCGAGTGGACGCCGAAGCTGAAGGAAATGGTGCCCTCGCTGGGCGTGAAGCTCTCCGAGGACCCGGCGCTGTTCCACGAAGTGTGGGATTGGACCTCCAAAGCGCTGAACCTCGTCGACGGCGGCGACAACACGCCGAGGCACGCGGGGGTCGCGGCGAACGCCTAGGTTGTGATAGCAAGGCTCGATGATGTCAACGGTTGCTCTCAAACGCTCATGGGCGCAGGATCTCGATACCGCGACGCTCTACCAGCTGTTGAAACTTCGCGTCGAAGTATTCGTCGTCGAACAGAAGTGCGCGTATCCCGAATTGGACGGGAAGGACCTGCTTCCCGAGACCCGGCACTTCTGGCTCGATGACGAGGGCGAGGTCATCGCCACGCTGCGCCTGTGCGAGGAGCACCACGACGGGGTGAAAAGTTTCCGCATCGGCAGGCTCTGTACCGCGGTGCCCGCCCGCGGGCACGGATACACCACGCGGCTGCTGCAGGCGGCGCTGGCCGAGGTCGGTTCGGCGACGGTGCGGCTGAGTGCGCAGAGCTACCTGATCGACCTGTACAGCAAGCACGGCTTCAAGGTCGACGGCGCGGAATTCGAGGAAGACGGCATCGCCCATGTGCCGATGCGCAGGGGCGGGGAGTAACCGTCCCGCCATTCGCACCCGCTCCGGGCGTCTCCGGGGCGGGTGCGGCATTTTCGGGGCCCGCCCGCATCGGTTGTGAATCGAAGGGCACTGTCGGGTAGATGTGGGCGCGCGCTTAGAGTTGGGGCGTGTCCGTGTCCCATGCCGAAACAGTGCCGACATCCGACCCGAGCAGTCGAACGCGTCCGGGCTCGGACGGTGACGCGGGATTCCCGTTCTCGGCGGTGGTCGGGCAGGAACGGCTGCAACTGGCGCTGATCCTCTGCGCGGTGCATCCCGGCATCGGCGGGGTCTTGGTGCGCGGCGAGAAGGGCACCGCCAAGTCGACCGTGGTGCGCGCGCTGGCCCAGCTGCTGCCGCCCGTGGTGGACGAGACCGGTGCGCGCCCGGCCCGCTTGGTAGAGCTGCCGGTGGGCGCGACCGAGGACCGCGTGGTCGGTTCGCTGGACTTGGAGCGCGTACTGCGGGACGGGGAGCAGGCGTTCCGCCCCGGCTTGCTGGCCGCCGCCCATCACGGCGTGCTCTACGTCGACGAAGTCAACCTGCTGCACGACCATCTGGTGGACGTGCTCCTGGACGCCGCGGCGATGGGCCGGGTGCACATCGAACGGGACGGCGTCTCGCACTCGCATCCAGCGCGCTTCGTGCTGGTCGGCACCATGAATCCGGAGGAAGGCGAGCTGCGTCCGCAGCTGCTGGACCGGTTCGGACTGACCGTGGACGTGGCGGCCTCCCGGGACGTGGACGTCCGTATGGCCGTGGTGCGCCGCAGGCTGGACTACGAGGCCGACCCGGCCGGTTTCGCAGCCCGGTACGCCCAGGCCGATCACGAGGTGGCCGAGCGGATCCTCGCCGCCCGCGACCGGGTGGCGCAGGTGGCCCTCGACGACGCGGAGCTGCGCCGGATCGCCGCGCTGTGCGCCGCGTTCGACGTCGACGGGATGCGCGCCGATCTGGTCGTCGCGCGCACCGCGACCGCGCACGCCGCCTGGCGCGGCGCCGGCGTGGTGACCGAGGACGACGTGCGGGTGGCCGCCGAACTGGCGCTGCCGCACCGGCGCAGGCGCGATCCGTTCGACGAACCCGGCATCAGCGAGCAGCAACTCGACGACGCCATGCGCGACGCAGCGGCGGAGGTGCGGCGCGAGGAGGAAACGACCGAGCCCAGCGGTGCGCCCGAGCCGGACGACGCACCCCGGGATGCCGGGGAGTCCGGCGGCGCTTCCGGCGACGACCCGGACGGTGGCCCCGAAGACCCCACGCCGCCCGACGGGCCGGGTAGCGGGAACTCGCGTGAAGGACGCAGTGGCGCACCGGTTTCCGCCGGTGCGCGGACACCGCGCTGGGAAGTGCCCGGCGTCGGCGAAGGCGCACCGGGGCGGCGTTCCCGCGCGGAATCGCGGCACGGGCGGGTGGTGCGTCCGAGCACCGACACCTCCTCGGGCCTGCATCTGCTCGGTACCGTGTTCGCGGCCGCGCCGCATCAGCGTTCCCGCGGCCGCGGCGACGGACCGCTGCGCCTGGCCGCCGACGACCTGCGCGGCGCGTATCGGGAAGGGCGGGAAGGGAACCTGGTCGTCTTCGTGGTCGACGCCTCCGGTTCCATGGCCGCGCGCGACCGGTTGTCCGCCGTCACCGGCGCGGTGGTCACCCTGCTGCGGGACGCCTATCAGCGTCGCGACAAGGTCGCCGTCGTCAGCGTGCGCGGCGCGGAGGCAGAACTCGTGCTGCCGCCCACTTCGTCGGTCGACATCGCCGTGCGCCGGTTGTCCGGGATGCGCACGGGCGGGAAGACGCCGTTGGCCGCGGGCCTGCTGAAGGCACGCGAGGTGGTGCTGCGCGAGCGGGTGCGCGATCCGCGCCGCAGGGCGATGCTGGTGCTGCTCACCGACGGTCGCGCCACCGGCGGCGTCGATCCGGTTCCGCGCGCCCGCATCGCCGCGGGCTTGCTCGCCAGAGACGCGGTCACCTCGATCGTGGTCGACTGCGAACGCGGCATGATCCGTCTCGGCCTCGCCGCGGACCTGGCCCGCGACCTGCGCGGCGGCTATCTGCGCCTGGCCGAGCTGACCGGCGATTCGGTCGCGGACGTCGTGCGCGCGAGTTCCGGGGGTACGAGCGGTATGTCGTTGCGGGCGGTTCGAGCGGCGTGAGCGCGACTTTCGAACGGAAGTGCCCGATGGAGGGCCCCGGCCGCTGGCGATGGCGGCGCTGGGGAGGCTCGGTGAGTCGGCGGCGTCCGTCCTACGGGATGCTCGGTCGTCGCCGGACGGGCGGGTTGCCCGAGGTCGAGGCGGTTTCTCGTGGCTCCAGGTCCGGCCGCGGTGCACAGGTTCGGAGTGATCCGAGGACGAGCAAGGAGATTCGATGCCCAAGGGTGTTCCGGAGACCGTTCCCGACGACGGGTTGACCACGCGGCAGCGGCGCAATCAGCCGGTGCTGGCGGTGCACACCGGACCGGGCAAGGGTAAGTCGACTGCCGCGTTCGGGATGGCTCTGCGGGCCTGGAACCAAGGCTTCGACGTCGCGGTGTTCCAATTCGTGAAGAGCGCCAAGTGGAAGGTGGGCGAGGAAGCCGCCTTCCGCGCCCTGGGTGCGGTGCACGAGCAGACCGGCGCGGGCGGGGCGGTCGAATGGCACAAGATGGGCGAGGGCTGGTCCTGGACCCGCAAACAGGGCACCGAGCAGGACCACGCCGCCGCCGCGCTGGCGGGCTGGCAGGAGATCGCGCGCCGCCTGAAGTCCGAACAGCACCGCTTCTACGTCCTCGACGAATTCACCTACCCCCTGAAATGGGGCTGGGTGGACGTCGCCGAAGTAGTCGACACCCTCCGAGCCCGCCCCGGCAACCAGCACGTCGTCATCACCGGCCGCGACGCACCCCAACCCCTCATCGAAGCCGCCGACCTCGTGACGGAGATGACCAAACTCAAACACCCCATGGACGCCGGCCGCAAAGGCCAGCGAGGCATCGAATGGTGACCGTCGCGAGTGGCACATGGCTGCGGCGAATAGCGAGAGGCCCGCACCGTGGTGTGCCACGCGCGGCACGGGGGCGGGGATGAGGGCGGTTGTGGTCGCGGCGCCCGCGTCGGGGAGTGGGAAGACGACCGTGGCTACGGGGTTGGTGGGGGCGTTGCGGAGGGTGGGGCATCGGGTGGCGCCGTTCAAGGTGGGGCCCGATTACATCGATCCGGGGTATCACGGGCTGGCGGCGGGGCGGCCGGGACGGAATCTGGATCCTGTGCTGGTGGGTGCGGAGCGTGTCGTGCCGCTGTATCGGCACGGGGCGCGGGGATGCGACCTCTCGGTGGTCGAGGGTGTGATGGGCCTGTTCGACGGCCGGATCGATGACCAGCACTCCGGGCCGGTGGCGGAGGGGTCGACGGCGCAGGTCGCGGCCCTGCTGGGTGCGCCGGTGGTGCTGGTGGTCGACGCGCGGGGGCACAGCCAGAGTCTGGCGGCGCTGCTGCACGGATTCGCCACCTTCGACAGCGGCGTCCGGCTGGGCGGTGTGATCTTGAACCGGGTCGGCAGCGAGCGCCACGACCAGGTATTGCGTGCCGCCTGCGATCGCGTCGGGCTGCCGGTGCTCGGGTCGCTGCCGCGCCTGGCCGAACTGGAGGTCCCGTCCCGGCATCTCGGCCTGATCCCCGCGGTGGAGCACGGCACGGCCGCGACGGCGGCGGTGACGGCGATGACTGATCTCGTCGCCGCGCACGTCGACCTGCACGCCATCGCGGCACTCGCTCGCTCGTCGGTCACCGGGCCCGCCTGGGATCCCGACGCCGCCGTGCGCGGTGTGGAAGGCGCAGGCGAGGAATCCAGGGTGGCGCCGCTCGGTGGGGCCGACTCGGGGGTGTCGACTGTGACGCCGCTCGGTGGGGCCGACTCGGGGGTGTCGACTGTGACGCCGCCCGGTGGGGCCGACTCGGGGGTGTCGACTGTGACGCCGCTCGGTGGGGCCGACTCGGGGGTGTCGACTGTGACGCCGCCCGGTGGGGCCGACTCGGGGGTGTCGACTGTGACGCCGCTCGGTGGGGCCGACTTGGGGGTGTCGACCGTGACGCCGCCCGGTGGGGCTGGCTTGGGGGTGCCCGCCGCGACGCTTCTCGGCGATGGCCGGGACTCGTGCGGCCCCGGTGTGGCGCTCGTCGAAGCCGGTGGTGACTCGCGGCCTGCCTACGAGCGTGTCGTCTCCTGCCGCACCGGCGGGGAGGGCCGGGTTGTCGCCGTCGCCGGTGGTCCGGCGTTCACCTTCGGCTACGCCGAGCACCGTGAGCTGCTGGTGGCCGCAGGCGCAGAGGTGGTGGTGTTCGATCCGCTCCATGACGAATTGCCCGACGGAACAGCGGGTTTGGTGCTGCCGGGTGGCTTCCCCGAGGAACATGCGGCGGAGCTGGCCGCCAATTCCGGTCTGTTGCGGGCGGTGGCCGAGGCCGTCCGGCACGGCATGCCGGTGCACGCCGAATGCGCCGGGCTGCTGTATCTCACTCGCTCGCTGGACGGGCACCCCATGGCCGGGGTGGTGGACGCCGACGCCGCGTTCGGGCCGCGCCTGACCCTCGGCTACCGCGATGCCGTCGCACTGGCCGACTCGCCCCTGTGGCGGGCGGGCGAACGGGTCCGAGGGCACGAATTCCACCGCACGGTCCTGGTGTCGGCGCCGCCGCGGAACCCGGCGTGGGGCTGGCTCGGCAGCGCGGGAGAGCGTGTGCGGGAGGGGGCGCTGACCGGCAACGTGCACGCGTCGTACCTGCACACCCACCCGGCGGGAAATCCCGAGGCGGTGCGGCGGTTCGTCACCGCCGCAGAGCGATTCGCGGGTTCCCGTGCTGTCGGCTGACGTGGTTGTAGGCATGGGACTGCGATCGCGGATATCGGCGGACGTGATTCGTGCCGCGCTGCGCGGGGCGGTATTCGGGGGTTCCCGTGCCGTCGGCTGACGTGGTTGTAGGTATCGGCCTGCGACCGGGCACATCGGCCGACGTGATCCGTGCCGCGCTGCGCAAGGCCGTGGGTGACCACCGGATCGCGTGCCTGGCCACCCTCGAGCAGCGCTGCGCCGACCCCGGACTGCGCGCTGTCGCGGCGGACCTGCAAGTTCCGCTGCGGTCCTACTCCGCGGCCGAACTGGCGGTCGTCGCAGTCCCGAATCCGGGGAGCCGGGCACGCTCGGCCGTCGGGACGCCGAGTGTCGCGGAGGCCGCGGCACTGCTCGCCGCCGGGGGCGGGCCGCTGATGCTGCCGAAGCGCGTCGTGCACGGCGTGGTGGTCGCGGCAGCGCGGTACGAGCGGTAGACGCGTCGATCGAATGCGAGCGGCCACTGAGTGCTGCCGGGTCGTCGCGGCTTGTCCGTGGTGACTACTCAGGAGCGGATTCACTCGCTCAGGCGTCGGCACCGGCGGGCTGCCGCACTGTGCCTCGACGACGGCTCAGGGGGCGACCGAGCCCCAGTCGGCGAAGCCGGTGGGGTCGTGGCGGCCGATGCTGGCGTGTTCGAACAGGCCCCAGCCCTCGGCGTCGCCGCAGCGGGCGTGGGCGACATGGTCGGTCACCCCGTAGGGGGTGCGGGCGAGGATCGCCGGGTCGGTGAGGTCGTAGCGGCTGGAGGAGGACCAGTCGCGGCCCTTCCACTGGCCGTGCTGCCAGTCCGGATCGCCGCCGTAGCCGCAGCCGACGTGCAGCGGGACGCCGGTGCGGGGCGTGATCTCGATCTCCAGCGGCTTGCCGTCGGGCGTGGTGAGCTCCAGTCGCGCCCCGACGGGATGCCTCGTGCCGGAACGGTAGTCGATCGAGATGCGTGGCCAGCCGAGTTGCTCGGTGCGGCCGTCCGGCCAGACTCGGGTCGCGTCGTTGAGGGTGCGCCTGCCGTCCGGCTCCTCCTGCACGATGACCACGACCGCGAATTCCTCGAACCGCAGCGGTACGTACAGCCACCAGAAACCGCCCGACGGTTCGGCGGCCGCGCGCCCGGGCGGCTCGGTTTCGCCGACCGGGCGGATGCCCCACGAGCGGTCCCTGGTTCCGGTCCACACCGCCGGGTCGATCGCGATGTCGTCGCCGTCCACGTGCAGCGCTCCGGCCCACGAGCCCACCTGCGCGAACCGGGACGCCTCGATGATCGGCCGGTTGCCCGCGAGAATCAGGTGCGGCTGTTCCTGCACGGCGGGGAAGGCGCCGGTCCAGGTGAGATCGAAGCCGAGATCGTCGTGTTCGCAGACCACCCGGATGCGTCGCAGCGGCTCCAGCACCTCGATGCGGTAACCGCCGACGCGCTGGTCGAGGCTCCGGTCGCCGAGCGCGTCGGAGAAGCGCACCGCTCGCACCGTGTCGCCGCGGCGTACCGCCGCGTAGGCGTCGGTCACCCCGAGGTTGGGGTACACGCCGAAACCGGTGATCAGCAGGGTGCCGCCGTCGCGGTCGTGGGCGTTGAAGTAGCTGCGGTCGTAGAAGTTCCGATCGCTGGAGGCCACCCGGGCCAGCGACAGCGGGGTCTGGTGGATCGGGTACTCGTCCAAAGGCACAGGCATGGTCAGTCCCATTCGTAGGTTCCGTCGAGCAGCGCTTCCAGGCTTGCCCGGTGCATCACGTAGTCGTCGCGATCCGGAGTGTCGGTGTCCTCGCCGAAGTGGATCATCCTGCGCTTGACCCGCGCCATCACGATCGCGTGCCGCAATGCGGCGTAGACGATGTAGAAATCGAGATCGCGCACCGAATGACCGGTCAGCGCTTCGTATTTCGCCACCACGTCGTCGCGGCGCAGGAAGTCGGGCAGCCCCGGCTGGCCGAAACGGGTGGCCAGATCCTGGAAGAACCGGTGGATGAAGATCATCCAGCCCAGGTCGAGCTCGCGCGGGCCCAGGGCCGCCATTTCCCAGTCCAGCACCGCCACGGGGTCGAACTCACGGTAGATGACGTTGCCGGGGCGCGCGTCGCCCCAGCTGAGCACGTCCGGGCCGAGGTCGGCGGGCCAGTGCTCGTCGAGCCAGGCGAAACTCCGCTCGATGAGCGGGATCTCGAAGCCGTCGTCGGCGAGCGCCCATCGGTACCAGGAGCGCTGCGCGGCGACGTGCCTGCGCAGCGACTCGCCCGGCCCGCTCAGCATCGGGAAGAGCGCCGCAGGATCGGGGATGCCGTGGATCTTCGCGATCACCTCGACGGTGTTGTGCGTGAGCCGGAGACGGTCGGCGGGGCTCGCGTCGAACAGCCAGCCGACGAACACGTACGGGGGGTTGTCCGTCGGCACCCGTCCGTCGATCCGGCGCATCACGAAGAACGGTGTGCCGAGCGGCTTCGGGTCGGTCTCCAGCCAGCACAGACCGGGCAGCGGCACGTCGGTGGCCGCGGCGACGCCCGCCATCACCTGGTACTGGGTGGCCAGGTCGTAGGTCTCGAACACCGGGAACGACCCGGCCTCGGGCGCCATCCGCGCGACGAAGGACCCGCGCTCCACGCGCCCTCCGGCGCTCCATTCGGCGTCGAACAGGATCGATGTGCTGGACATGCCGCCGGACTGCGGCCGCGACAACTCCGAGACCCGCGGCAGCTCGTCGGCGGAGACCTTCGTGCCGAGCCAGCGCGCCAGGTCCCCGGTGAGCACGTCGAGGTCGCGTTCGCTCACGGTCAGCTGCTGTCGCTGTGCCGGGTCCGGGTCGTCGGTCATATCTGTCCTCCTGACACGTGCCGCCCGGCTGCATCGCCCCGATGCCCCGGGATACGCGACTGTAACGCGTTCTAATTGTCGGCGGGCCGGAACCGGAAGACGAAGGCCGGGCCGGTATCGGCACCCCGGTGGGGCAGGCACGTAGGCCGAAAGATGTACGCGGAAATCGGGGGTTTTCCCGGAGGTCATCCCATGACCTGGTCGGATACGGTCGGCTCGCGGAAAGGTCGGGCGAGGGGAGCGGTGTGAGTACGGTCGGAACGGATGTCGTGCGGCGGAGCGGCGGCGAGGCGCCGATCGATGCCGAGCGGCGGCCCTGGAGCTCGCCGGCCCGGATCGCGTTCCGGTTCGTCTTCGTCTATCTCGGGCTGTTCTGCGTCTTGATGGCGCAAATCCTGTTCGTGTTCACGGGCATCGTGAGCAAGTGGCTGCCGGACGGCGCGGTCATCTGGCAGATGCGCGCGACGAGCCCGCTGGTCGGCTGGGTCGGCGAACACGTCTTCGGGGTCGACGCCGTGCTGCACGAGGATTCGGGCAGCGGGGACCAGACCGCCGTCTGGGTGCTGATCTTCTGCGAACTCGTCGCGGCCGCGGTGATCACGGTCGTCTGGTCGATGCTCGATCGCCGCCGCCCGGACTACCGGACGCTCCACAACTGGTTCGTGCTGTTCCTCCGGCTCTGCCTGGGCGGCCAGATGCTGTTCTACGGTCTCGCCAAAGCCATTCCGTCGCAGATGCCCGCGCCGTCGCTGACCACGCTGCTGCAGCCGTACGGGACGATGAGCCCCGCGTCGGTGCTCTGGAACCAGGTCGGCGCGGCGCCCGCGTACGAGATCCTGCTCGGTACGGCCGAGGTGCTCGGCGGTCTGCTGCTGTTCGTGCCGCGCACCGCGACGATCGGCGCGCTGCTCAGCCTGGTGAGCATGGCGCAGGTCTTCGTGCTGAACATGACCTACGACGTGCCGGTGAAGATCCTCTCGTTCCATTTGCTGCTGCTGTCGCTGGTCGTGCTCGCGCCGCAGGCCCGGCGGCTGGCGAATGTGCTCGTGCTGGAACGCCCAGCCGAGCCGGCTACGCAGCCCGTGCTGTTCGGTTCCCGCCGCGCGAACCGGATCGTGGCGGCGGTGCAGGTCGCGCTGGGACTGTGGGTGCTCATCGGCGGTGTGTACATCGGCTGGCAAAGCTGGCGCGAAGCAGGTGGCGGCGCACCGGAACCCGCGCTGTACGGCATCTGGACCGTCGGTGAGTTCACCAGGGACGGGCATCCGGCGCCACCGCTGATCACCGACGAGAAGCGCTGGCGGCGAATGATCTTCGACCGGCCCGGCGCCACGCTGCAGCAGATGGACGGCTCGTTCGTTCCCGTCGTGGCCGTGGTCGACGAGGCCGCGCACACCATGACGTTGTCGGCCACGCCGCGGTCGCCGGAAGCGCCGCCCGCCCGTTCGGGCGCCTTCACCTTCACCCAGCCGACCCCGGGCACACTGGTGCTGACGGGTGAGCTGGACGGAACGCCGGTCACGGTGTCGCTCGACCGCATGGACCTGAACTCCTTCACATTGCGCAGCCGGGGCTTCCACTTCGTTCAGGAATACCCGTACTTCCGCTGACCCGAGATCGGCGACCCGAGAACGGGGGCGATCCAGCCGAAACCTGATACGGGCACGGCACTTTTCGATACCTTCGGTCTGCATCGACTCGGACTGGAGGGACCGCCGTGACCGAAGCGATCCTCGATCGGACGGACACCGACACGAAGGCGGAGGATTCCGATACCCGCCTCTGGCGGGGCGGCACCCGGGTGGCGTTCCGTTTCGGTTTCCTGTACTTCGGGCTGTTCTGCCTGGTGTACCCGGCGATCGTCCCGGAATTCCTCGGACTGACGCGCGAATGGCTGCCGGAATGGGTGAACTCCGGTGTCGCCCGAGCGCTGCGCCCGGTGGTCGAGTGGACCGGAACCGAGGTGTTCGGCGCGTCCGTGGCGGCGAACACGGCGTCGATCAGCGGAGACCAGGCGTATTTCTGGGTGCTGGTGTTCGTCGTCGTGGTGGTCGCGCTGCTCGGCACGCTGATGTGGAGCGTGCTGGATCGCAACCGCCCGGACTATCGCGCCGTGCTGCCGTGGTTCCTGCTGTTCGTGCGCTTGTGCCTGGCGGGGCAGTTGGTGGCGTACGGCATGGCCAAGGCCATCCCGACCCAGATGCCGCCGACACCGCTGAGCCGATTGCTCGAGCCGTACGGGAATTTCAGTCCGATGGCGGTGCTCTGGAACCAGATCGGGGTGTCGACGCAGTACGAGATCCTGCTCGGCTGCGCGGAACTGCTCGGCGGCGTGCTGCTGTTCGTACCCCGCACCGCGTTGGTGGGCGCGATGCTGAGCCTGGTGTGCACCACGCAGGTGTTCGTGCTGGACATGACCTACGACGTGCCAGCGAAGATCCTGTCGTTCCACCTGATGCTGCTGTGCCTGGTGCTGCTCACGCCGGAGGCCGGGCGTCTGGTGAACGTGCTGCTGCTGAACCGGCCGGCCGCACCGTCGACCACACCGCCGCTGCTGCGTACCCCCCGAGCCAACCGGATCGCGGCCGCGGTGCAGATCACACTCGGGGTGTGGCTGCTGTTGTCGAACGCGTACACCGGCTGGGATCGGTGGAACGAACAAGGGGCGGGAAGGCCGGAACCTCCGCTGTACGGCATCTGGTCGGTCACCGAATTCAGCGCGCACGGCGCCCCGATTCCGCCGCTGACCACCGACGAACTGCGCTGGCAGCGCCTGGTCTTCGACCGCGACGGGGCCACGGTGCAGCGTATGGACGGCCAGTTGATCCCGGTGCTGGCCATGGTCGATGCCGACGCGCGCACCCTGGTCATGATCGCGCCGCCGAGAGCCCTCGGCGCGCAACCGGAACGCTTGGGCAGTTTCGGCTTCGACCGCCCCGCACCCGAGCGGCTGACCTTGACGGGTGAACTCGCCGGGCAGCAGGTCTCGATAGCGTTGACATCGGTGGCGCTCGACGACTTCCCGTTGCGCAGCCGCGGATTCCACTGGGTACAGGAATATCCGTACTTCCGCTGAGCACGCTGGGCCGCCCTGTCACGCCTCGAGATCGTCGGCGATCCCGATGTCCTCCTGCCACAACGCGGGATGCTCGGCGATGAATCGGCTCATCAGGTCGATGCAGCGCCGGTCTTCCAGAACGGTGACGGCGACGCCGTGCCCCGCTAGCCACTCGTGCCCGCCCGAGAACGTCTGCGACTCACCGACCACCACCGAGCCGATGCCGAACTGGCGGATCAGACCGCTGCAATACCAGCACGGGGAGAGGGTGGTGACCATGATGGTCCGGCGGTAGTCCCGCCGCCGTCCCGCCGCGCGGAAGGCGTCGGTCTCGGCGTGCATGCTGGGATCGCCGGACTGCACCCGGCGGTTGCGGCCGCGCCCGAGCAGCGTGCCCGCCGTGTCGAACAGGGCGGCGCCGATCGGGATACCGCCCTCGGCGAGCCCGCGCAGCGCCTGGTCGTAGGCCACGTCGAGCAGTCGTGCCGGTGTCACCCGTGTCATCGGTCCGCCTTTCCGAGCAGGACGCGTCGCTTCGCAACCTACCGTCCGGACGCGGTGAACCGCTTGTTACCGCTGGTCACAGTAGGTGGGCGGTGGGTGGGCTCCGGCCAGGGGGACATTCGGCATGCCCGGTCGATTGCCGGTGCCGGACGGTCACGCCGTAGGCTCGAAACTTGTGCCGAACACGTCAGACGCAACGCAAGACCAGCCCACCGGCGACCCGAACTACCTGGTCGGGCTCGATCTGCACGGCCGGCGCGTCGTCGTGGTCGGCGGCGGGACGGTGGCGCAGCGCAGATTGGGCCTGCTGATCGCTTCCGGCGCGGACGTCCACGTGGTGAGTCGTGCGGTCACGCCCGCCGTCGAGGGGATGGCGACCTCGGGGCAGATCACCGTCACGCTGCGCGACTACGCCGACGGCGACCTCGACGGCGCCTGGTACGCGATCGCGTGCACCGACGAGCCCGAGACCAACGCGGCAGTCGTCGCCGAAGCGACGCGGCGGCGGATCTTCTGCGTGCGGGCCGACACGGCACGGCTGGGCACCGCGGTCACTCCGGCCACCGCGCGCTACGACGGGCTGACCCTCGGTGTGCTGGCGAGCGGCCAGCACCGGCGGTCGGCGGCCGTGCGCAACGCGTTGCTGGAAGCTCTGCAATCGGGTGTCGTGAGCGACGACTCGACGCCGATCGCGCCCGGGGTGGCCCTCGTGGGCGGCGGTCCCGGCGATCCGGACCTGATCACCGTGCGCGGGCGGCGGCTGCTGGCCAGGGCGGACCTGGTGGTGGCCGACCGGCTCGCGCCGCCGGAACTGCTCGCCGAACTCGGGCCGGAGGTCGAGGTGGTCGACGCCGCGAAGATCCCGTACGGGCGGGCGATGGCACAGGAAGCGATCAACAACGCGCTGGTCGAGGGCGCGAAGGCGGGCAAGTTCGTGGTGCGGCTCAAGGGCGGCGACCCCTATGTGTTCGGGCGCGGGTACGAGGAGGTGGAGGCGTGCGTCGCCGCGGGTGTTCCGGTCACGGTGGTGCCCGGTGTCACCAGTCCCATCTCGGTGCCCGCCGCCGCGGGCATCCCGGTGACGCACCGCGGCGTCACCCACGAGTTCGTCGTGGTGAGCGGGCACGTCGCGCCGGATCACCCGGACTCGCTGGTGGACTGGCCCGCGCTGGCCCGCCTGCGCGGCACCCTGGTTCTGATGATGGCGGTGGAGCGGATCGAACAGTTCGCCGCCGCCCTGCTGGACGGCGGGCGCCCCGCGGGCACGCCCGCCACGGTCATCCAGGAGGGCACCCTGCGCACCCAGCGCGTGCTGCGCGCCGATCTCGGCACGGTGGCCGCCCGGGTGCGCGCCGAAGGCATTCGCCCACCCGCGATCGTGGTGATCGGCCCGACCGCCGGATTCTCGGCCGACAACGTCGTCCCGCACGCCGACTCCGCCACGGGATAGCGCGGCCACCGGGTGACGCCGGACGATCCGAGCCTCGCCGAGTCGCCGCCGGATCGGTGGGCGGGCAAGGCCGGGGACAGCATCAATTACAGTGACTCACTGTGCTTCGGAACCCCGCTGCGACGATGCAGTATCCAGTGACGCAGCGGGCCTTCGGGCTCGCCATCCTAGTCCTGAGCGGATTGCAGCTCATGGTCGTGCTCGACGGCACGGTGGTGATCTTCGCGCTGCCCCGGCTGCAGGAGGAGATGGGGCTGTCCAGCGCGGGTAGCGCGTGGACGGTGACGTCGTACGGGCTCACCTTCGCGGGTCTGATGCTGCTCGGCGGCCGCCTCGGCGACGCGTTCGGCCGCAAGCGCATGCTGGTGGTCGGCGTAGCGGTGTTCACCCTGGCCTCGCTGTTGTGCGGGCTCGCGCAGAACCAGGCGATGCTGCTCGCGGCGCGGGCCTTGCAGGGCGCGGGCGCGGCGGTCGCGGCGCCCACCGCGTTCGCCCTCGTGGCGACCACTTTCGCGCCGGGCAAGGCGCGCAACCAGGCGATCGCGATCGTCGGCTCGATGGTCGGCATCGGCTCGGTCGGCGGGCTCGTGGTCGGCGGTGCGCTGACCCAGCTGTCGTGGCGGTGGATCTTCCTGATCAACGTCCCGATCGGCGCGCTGATCATCCTCGGCGCGGCCTACAAACTCGCCGACACCGAACACCACCGCTCGGCGCTGGACATCCCCGGCGCGGTGCTCGGCACCATCGCCTGCGCGGCGATCGTCTTCGGGGCCACCGAGGGGCCGGAGATGGGATGGGGGCACCCGGCGATCATCGGTTCCCTGATCGCGGGCGTGGTGCTACTGATCGTCTTCATCGCGCTGGAACGACGGGTGGACGACCCGCTGCTGCCCTGGTCGCTGTTCGACAGCCGCGACCGCATCGCCACCTTCCTGCTGATCTTCCTGGCCGGTGGCGTGCTCGGCGCGATGACCTTCTTCGTCGCCCAATTCATGCAGAACGTCATCGGATACGGTCCGCTCAAGGCGGGTGTCGCGGCGATTCCGTTCACCGTCGGCATCGGCGTCGGCGGCGCGGTGGCCTCCAAGGCGGCGCTGTACATCGCGCCGCGCTGGCTGCTCGCCGGCGCGGCCGCGGTGCTCGGCGTCGGGCTGCTGTTCGGTTCGACGCTCGACGGCGAGGTGATGTACTTCGCGACGCTGCTGCCCCTGCTGGTGGTGATCGGCTTCGGCGTCGGCGTCGCCATGGTGCTCTCGCCGCTGTGCGTGCTGGTCGGTGTGCCGCCGGCCAATATCGGCCCGCTGGCCGCGGTCGGCCAGATGTTCATGAACCTGGCCACTCCGGTGGCCATCGGCCTGCTCACCCCGATCGCCGCTTCCCGCACCCTGTCACTCGGCGGCCGCACGGAGAAGGTGGCCGGGATGACACCCGCGGAGATCGCCGCGCTGGGCGACGGTTACACCCTCGTCCTGTTCGTCTGCGCCCTCATCGCGTTCGCGGCCGGACTGGTCGCCCTGACCTTGCGCTTCACCCCGCAGCAACTCGCCATGGCCCAGCACGCCCAGGATGAAGCCCAGCAGACATAGTTGAGCGGTCGACCGGGCCGCAGCTGCGTCTCGACCCTCTCACCACTGTGGTGGAGCGGGCGGTGCCGGCGGATGTGTTCGAGCCGCAGCCCGCACTGCACGCGTGCAGGGCCTGTTGCAGTCTCGCTGCTGTCCGGACGTCACCGCTGTATGAGTGCGGCCGGTTCGCGCTCCCTCGGTCATCGGCAAGACCCGCCCGAACCCCGGGTCATCAGGTGTCCGGCCGTCATGCCCAGCGCACCGCGACCACGTCGTTCGAGCGCAGCGAGACCGAGCATGCGGCGAACACCCAGCGCCGCAGGCGCTGGATATCAGAAACGCCCCGCTACTCGTCGGGGCGTCACCCGCACGATTACTCGTGGTCCGTCGTTGACGGAGGCCGGGTTGAAATCCGCGTACTTCTGTCCGGTGTACTTCGCCGACAGTTCGTCGGGCAGGGTCTTCTCCGGATCGGGGGTGATCGTCGCGCTGCCCCGGATCTCCGCGTAGACGTACGGGTTGTCCGGCGGGTTGATCAGCACGGTGATCCGCGGGTCGCGGGCGAGGTTCTTGCCCTGCTGGCGATCGGTCGTGGTGGAGAAGAGCAGGTCGTCGCCGTCACGCTTGAGCCAGATCACGGTCAGGTGCGGTTGCCCGTTCGGCCCGATCGTGGCGGCGGTGGCGAAGACCTTCTCTTCGTCGAGGTATTTCTTCAGGTCGTCGGAAAGCTCTGCGGTACTGGTCACGCTCTGAGCGAACAACCGGCCGCGGCGCGGCATTCCCGTAGGGCGGCCGCCGCGGCAGTCGTAAAGCGTTGCGGTTCAGAGGGGATGCCGGTCGGGCGAGGTCAACGCTCTCAACCCGGGTCACCGGCCGGTGCCTACTTGTTCTGTGGGAAGCCGAGGTTCAGCCCGCCGTGGCTGGGGTCGAGCCAGCTCGTGGTGACCGCCTTGGTGCGGGTGAAGAACCGCACGCCGTCGGCCCCGTGCGCGTGCGCGTCGCCGAACAGCGAGTTCTTCCAGCCGCCGAAGCTGTAGTAGGACATGGGGACCGGGATCGGGACATTGATGCCGACCATTCCCACTTCGACCTCGTTGTGGAAGCGGCGGGCGGCGCCGCCGTCGTTGGTGAAGAGGGCGGTGCCGTTGCCGTAGGGATTGGCGTTGATCAGCGCCAGCGCGTCGTCGTAGCCGTCGACGCGGACGACCGACAGCACGGGCCCGAAGATCTCGTCGGTGTAGACGCTCATATCGGTGCCCACATGGTCGAGGATTGTCGGTCCGAGCCAGAATCCGTCCGCCGGGCCGTCGGCTCGCGCGCCTCGTCCGTCGAGAACCACGGTGGCCCCTGCGGATTCACCCGCCGCGATGTAATCCGCGACCCGATCGCGGTGCGCGCGGGTGACCAGCGGGCCCATGTCGGCGCCGCGCGCGCCGTCGCCGATCCTGATGGTCCTGGCCCGCTCGGCGATCTTGCCGACCAGATCGTCGGCCGTCGCGCCCACCGCGACCACCACGCTGATCGCCATGCACCGCTCGCCCGCCGAACCGAACCCGGCGTTCACCGCGGCGTCGGCGGCCAGGTCCAGGTCCGCGTCCGGCAGCACCACCATGTGGTTCTTCGCGCCGCCGAGCGCCTGCACCCGTTTGCCCGCGGCGGTGCCACGCTGGTAGACGTACCGGGCGACGGGAGTCGAGCCGACGAACGAGACGGCCTTGACGGCCGGGTTGTCCAGCAGTTCGTCGACCGCGACCTTGTCGCCCTGCACCACCGTGAAGACGCCCGCGGGCAGCTCGGCTTCGGCCCACAGCCGCGCCAGCCACAGCGACGGCGACGGGTCCTTCTCGCTCGGTTTGAGCACCACGGTGTTGCCCGCGGCGATGGCGAGCGGGAAGAACCACATCGGCACCATCGCGGGAAAGTTGAACGGCGAGATGACCGCGACCGGTCCGAGCGGCTGGCGGACGGCGAAGACGTCGACCTTGGTGGAGGCGTTCTCGGTGTAGCCGCCCTGGAGCAGATGCGGTATGCCGCAGGCGAACTCGACCACTTCCAGACCACGGCTCACCTCGCCGGTCGCGTCGGCGACGACCTTGCCGTGCTCGGCGGTGATCAAGCGCGCCAGCTCGTCCTTCCGCTCGTTGAGCAGTTCGCGGAAGCGGAACAGGATCTGGGTGCGCCGGGCCAGGGAGGTGTCCCGCCAGGCGGGGAAGGCCGCGGCGGCGGAATCGATCGCCGCGCGGGTGTCGGCGACGTTCGCCAGCGTGACCCGTCCGGTCACCGTCCCGCTCGCCGGATCGGTCACCGGCGCGGTCGTCTCGCTGGTGCCCGCGAAAGCCTTGCCGTCGAGCCAGTGCGCGATGGTCTGCATGTCTCCTCGATTCGCTCGGTGAGCATCGGCGGTGCCGCGGGCTCTCGCCGGACCTCCGATCCCACGGAACGAGAGGCGAGAAGCGGCTCGACTACTACTGTCCAGCTCATAGCCTTCCCCGTGTGCCGACGGTCTGTACACCATTTCCGCGGCGGTCCTACGATTCGCCGGTGCGTCCCCTGTCGCCGATGTGCCGGTGATGCGCGCCGGTGATGCGCGCCGTGGATCGCGCCATTGTCGTGCGCAGGCGGTTGCGTGAGACTGTGCGCATGACGGTGGAGGAACGTGTGCTGGCGCGCTGGATCGAGCTGGCGGGGGAGCACTCCGGTGCGGTGGGTTCGGATCTGGTCGAGCGCTACGGCGAGCCACATCGGCGCTACCACACGGTCGAGCATCTGGCGGCCGTGCTGGCGGTCGTCGACGACCTGGCCGACGACGCCGACGACATCGCCGCGGTGCGCTATGCGGCCTTCTTCCACGACGCGATCTACGCGGTCGATCGCGCCGACAACGAGGAGCGCAGCGCCGAACTGGCGGAGTCGACGCTGCCTGCCTTGGGCGCGTCGCCGGAGCTGACCGGCGAAGTCGGCAGGCTGGTTCGCCTCACCGCGACCCACCACACCGCCGCCGATGACCGCAACGGCAACGTGCTCTGCGACGCCGACCTGGCGATACTCGCCGCCGACGCGTCCGGCTACGCCGCCTATACGCGGGCCGTGCGCGCGGAGTACCGGCACGTTCCGGACGACCTGTTCCGGGCGGGCCGCGCCGCGGTATTGCGAAAGCTGGCCGATCAGCCGTACCTGTTCCGGACATCCGCCGCCCGCCGCCGGTACGAGTCGGCGGCGCGGGCCAATCTCGCGGCCGAGCTGGTCGCGCTCGCCATGGAGCGGCCCGACGCGCTCAGGTGATGATCAGCAGCTCGGTGGGTGCGGCGATCTCGGCTCGCAACCCCGCTTTGGCCGCCACCCGCGCGACCCCTCGGACGTCGGCCGGTTCGGCCCTGCTGAGCACGAGGGCACGCGCGAGCAGGCCCTTGTGGTGCTTGTTGAAATGACTCACCACCGTGCGCGAGCCGTCCGGATGCTCGGTGAGCACGTTCGCGGTGATCGCGCCGGGCACCCGCCCCAGCTGCTGATAGGTGCCCGAGCGCAGGTCCACGACGAGTTCGCCCGCGGCCTCGGTGTGCAGCGCCGCGGCCAGCTCGTCGCGCCAGAGGGCCGAAAGGGTCGGGAGGCCGGGCAGTTTGGAGCCGCCGGAGAGCCGGTAGGCGGGGATGGGGTCAGCCGCGCGGACCGCGCCGAACAGGGCGGAGCCGATGCCGAGCCGGGCGTACGCCTTGGCTCGCTGGGCCTTGCTGAACGAGCGCGCGTCGAGCGCGTCGTAGAGAACGCCGGTGTAGCGCTCCAGCGCGGGACGAGTCGGCGAAACGCGCAGCGCGGCGTTGCGCGCGATCTCGCCGTCGGCCCCCTTGCCGAGGCCGAGCACGGTTCGCGAACGTTCCGGGTCGGCCGCCAATCGCACCACTTCATCGATCAGCCGCGCCCGCACCGCCGTGAGCTGCGGCATCGCCAGCGAGTCCAGCGCGAGCGGCGTCCCCGCGCCGCCATCGGACTTGGTTTCGGAAGGAGGCAGCAGCACCAGCACGAACGAATACGGTAATGCGCTGGGACCGGCGACCGGCCAGCGACTACCCTGTGCTTCCGTGATCACCCGCCTCTCCCGCCTGTTCCTGCGAACTCTCCGCGACGATCCCGCCGACGCCGAGGTGCCGAGCCACAAACTGTTGGTCCGTGCCGGCTACGTGCGCCGCGTCGCCCCGGGTGTCTACTCGTGGCTGCCGCTGGGCCTGCGCGTGCTGCGCAAGGTCGAGGACGTGGTGCGCGAGGAGATGGACGCGATCGGCGCCCAGGAGATCTCGCTACCGGCGCTGCTGCCGCGGGATCCGTACGAGACCACCAACCGGTGGACCGAGTACGGCGACGGCCTGTTCCGGCTGCGCGACCGCAAGGGTGCGGACTACCTGCTCGGCCCCACGCACGAGGAACTCTTCGCGCTCACCGTGAAGGGCGAGTACAGCTCCTACAAGGACCTGCCGGTCACGCTGTACCAGATCCAGACGAAGTACCGCGACGAGGAGCGTCCGCGCGCGGGCATCCTGCGCGGGCGCGAGTTCGTGATGAAGGACTCCTACTCCTTCGATCTGGACGAGGACGGCCTGAAGGCCAGCTACGACGCGCACCGTGAGGCCTATCAGCGCATCTTCGACCGGTTGCGGGTCAAGTACGTCATTGTGGCCGCCACCTCGGGCGCGATGGGCGGCAGCGCGTCGGAGGAGTTCCTGGCCGACAGCCCCGTCGGCGAGGACACCTACGTGCGCTGCCCGGAATCCGGTTACGCGGCCAATGTGGAGGCAGTGGTCACGCCCGCTCCCGAACCGCTGCCGATCGAAGGACAGCCGGCGGCCGAGGTGCACGACACCCCGGACACGCCGACCATCGCGACGCTGGTCGACTGGGCCAACAGCGCCGGTATCGCCGAGCGCTACGGTCGTCCGGTCACCGCGGCCGACACGTTGAAGAACGTCATGGTCAAGCTGCGGCACCCCGACGGGAAGACCGAGATCGTCGGCATCGGCGTCCCCGGCGACCGCGAGGTCGACGACAAGCGCCTCGGCGCCTCGGTCGAACCGGCCGAGGTGGAGCTGCTCACCGAGGCGGACTTCGCCGAGAATCCGTTCCTGGTCAAGGGCTACATCGGCCCGAAGGCGCTGCAGGCCAACGGTGTTCGGTACCTGGCCGATCCCCGCGTCGGCACCGGCACCAGCTGGATCACCGGCGCCGACGCACCGGGCAAGCACGTCGTCGGTCTGGTGGCGGGCCGCGACTTCACCCCGGACGGCACCATCGAGGCCGCCGAGGTCCGCGACGGCGATCCCTCGCCCGACGGCCGGGGCACGCTGGTGGCGGCCCGCGGTATCGAGATCGGCCACATCTTCCAGCTCGGCAACAAGTACACCGACGCGTTCGAGGTGGACGTGCTCGGCGAGAACGGCAAGCCGGTGCGGCTGACCATGGGGTCCTACGGCATCGGCGTCTCGCGCATGGTCGCGGTGATCGCCGAGCAGCAGCACGACGACAAGGGGCTGCGCTGGCCCGCGGCGGTCGCGCCCTACGACGTGCACGTCGTGGTCGCGAACAAGGACGAAGCGGCCCGTGCCGGCGCGGAGGACGTGGTGGCCGGCCTGCACACCCAAGGCTTGGACGTGCTCTTCGACGACCGGACCGCCTCGCCGGGCGTGAAGTTCAAGGACGCCGAGCTGCTCGGCATGCCGCTGGTGCTGGTGATCGGCCGCGGCTGGGCCGAGGGCAAGGTCGAACTGCGCGACCGCTTCACCGGCGAGGCCGAGGAACTTCCCGCCGCCTCTGCGGTGGACGCGGTGGTAGCCCGAGTCCGCGGCTGACCCGGTACTCGAACGGCCCCCGGCGGAATCCGCCGGGGGCCGCTCGCTGTCCGGACCAGGGCCATCGCCGCGCTGCCCGCTGACTGCTCCGACCGGGGGAACCAGGGGCCCGCCACCCTACGTGACCGTAACCTGTATTTGCTGGTCACAGATCCGTAGACCGCGCCGACGCTGCTATTACCCGCTGGTAAGTTAACCGGCATGACAAACACCGACGCGCGGCTGTTCAATCCCGCCACCTATGACCCGCAGCAGTTCGACGCCGAAACGCGGCGCCTGTTGCGCGCCACCATCGAGTGGTTCGAGGGCCGGGGTAAGCAGCGTCTGCTCGCCGACGACGCGAACGCGGTGTGGACTGCGGACTTCCTCGACTTCGTGAAGAAGGAGAAGCTGTTCGCCACCTTCCTGACCCCGGCGGCCTACGCCGACGGTGACCCGAACCGGCGTTGGGACGCCGCGCGCAACGCGGCGCTGTCGGAGATCTTCGGCTTCTACGGCCTGGCGTACTGGTACGCCGAGCAAGTAACCATCCTCGGCCTCGGACCGATCTGGCAGAGCGACAACGAGGCGGCCAAGAAGCGCGCGGCCGCCGATCTGGCCGACGGCGAGGTGATGGCGTTCGGTCTGTCCGAGCAGACCCACGGCGCCGATATCTACAACACCGACTTGGTCCTCACGCCTACCGAACCCGGCAGCGCGGACGCCGAAGCCGGCATCCTCTTCCGCGCGAACGGCGAGAAGTACTACATCGGCAACGGCAACGTGGCCAGCATGGTGTCGGTGTTCTCCCGGCGCTCCGACCTGGAGGGCGCGGACGCCTACGTCTGGTTCGCCGCCGACTCCCGGCACGAGAACTACCGACTGCTCGGCAACGTCGTGCATCAGCAGATGTACGTCAGCACCTTCCGCCTGGAGAACTACCCGGTGCGCGCGGAGGACATCCTGCACACCGGCCCCGAGGCGTTCTCCGCCGCGCTGAATACCGTGAACGTGGGCAAGTTCAACCTCTGCCACGGCGGGATCGGCATGGTCGAGCACTCCTTCTACGAGGCGATCACGCACGCGAACAACCGCATCCTCTACGGCAACCCGGTCACCGACTTCCCGCACGTGCGGGGGAACTTCGTCGACGCCTACGCGCGCATCGTCGCGATGAAGCTGTTCAGCGATCGCGCGGTCGACTACTTCCGCAGCGCGAGCCTGGAGGACCGCCGGTACCTGCTGTTCAACCCGATGACGAAGTCCAAGGTGACCTCCGAGGGCGAAACGGTCATGACGCTGCTGCTGGATGTGCTGGCCGCCAAGGGATTCGAGAAGAACACCTACTTCGCCGAGGTGCAGCGCCTGATCAACACGCTGCCCCGGCTGGAGGGCACGGTGCACGTGAACGTCGGGCAGATCCTGAAGTTCATGCCCAACTACCTGTTCGCCCCGCAGGACTACCCGGAGATCGGAACCCGGCAGGACGCCGCCGACGACGCGTTCTTCTGGCGTCAGGGCCCGGCCCGGGGTGCGGGCAAGGTGCGCTTCGCCGACTGGACGCCGGTCTACGACAAGCACGCCGACATTCCGAACGTGGGCCGGTTCTACGAGCAGGCGCAGGCGCTGCGCACGCTGCTGACCACAGCGGCGCCGGACGCGGACCAGCAGAAGGATCTGGACTTCATGCTGACCATCGGCCACCTGTTCTCCCTGGTGGTCTACGGCCAGCTGATCCTGGAGCAGGCCGCGATCACGGGCCTGGACCGTGACCTGATCGACCAGATCTTCGACTTCCAGATCCGCGATTTCAACGCCTACGCGACGGCGCTGTACGGCAAGTCGTCAGCTACTCCGGACCAGCAGGGCTGGGCCGCGTCCGCACTGCGGCCTCCGGTCGCCGATCGCCCGCGCTTCGACCGGGTGTGGGCAGAGGTGGCGTCCTACGACGGCGCGTACGAGATGCGCCCGTAGGAATCGTGCGCCGAGCGGCGGCCCGGGGCGATCCGTCGGCCGCCGCTGGCATCGATCGCTCGCCGCTGGCATCGATCGCGCGGTGCTCGCATAGATAGCGGTGCTCGCATTGGTCCCCGGTGCGGCGTCTTCGGCGGGCTGCCGACGGCCGCACTCGCCGCACCGGCGCACGGGCCGGTGCGGCGCAACGGATCGCTCGACGCCTCGGTGCCCGTCGCCGGGTCAGGCTTTGCCGGGAAACGCGACGGTGGGCGGATCGGCGCCGAGAATCGACTGCCAGGTGGCCAGCCGGACGGCGGCTTCGGTGAGCGCGTCGACCCCGCTGCGCCGGATGGCCATGGACGCGCCGCGCTCGACCACCGACCGCCAGGCGACGGCCGTATCGGACTCGACCGTGACGGCCAGCCGCGCGGCGGCGATCGGATCGGTGACCGGAAACGGCACCGTGTAGGCCGCGTCGGGCGGCGGCACCGTCGCACCGCCCAAGGTGAGGGCGTCCACGGTGGCGTCCCGCCGGGCCCGGTGCGCGGCGGTGTGCTCGGCGACCAGCCTGGTGCGCTCCGGCGAGGCGTAGGCGGCGATCACCCCGTAGGCGTACACCGCGCCGTACTCGGCGTTCAGCGCGTCCACCAGCGCTTCGCGTTCGGCCTCTGTCATGCCAGCAACACCCCAGCGTGCACCGCGCAGGCGGCGCTGATCGAAGCGAGCAGGCCGGCCCGGTGGCCGGACAGGGCGCGAGCCAGATCGGCGGCCGATTTCCGGGACTCGGTGAGCTGCGCCCGCAGCGCGTCGACGGTGGGCGGCGCGGTGAGCGGTGCGGCGCTGCCCGAAGCCACGGCCGACGGGCCGGAACCGTTGGCGCGGGTGCGGTGCACCGGCTTGGTGCCGTCGGCGTAGACGCCGATCACCCGGTCGATCTCGGTTCGCAACGCGTCCGCGTGGGCGGTGCGCTCGGCCGCGATCGCGGTCAACGCGGCGTGCCGCTCGGGTGCGGCGGCGACGGCCGCGGTCGCGGCGGCGGCGTCGGCGCGGGCCACAACCTCCTGCGCGGCAAGGGGATCCGGCTCGTGGACCACGTCGTCGCCGGTGCAGCCCGCCAGGGCCCCGAGGGCGAGGACGCCGACCGTTCCGCCGCCCGCGAGACGTAGCGCGCTGCGACGATCCAGCGCGGCGAGGCGGGGTTGGTGCCGGTCGGAAGGCATGCCGGAAGTGCGCCCGGCACGCGGCGGGGCGGGAAGGCGGATGGGCACGGCACCATCGTGCCAGATTCGCGGGGCGTCACCGGACGAGCGTCGGCCGTGGCGCGCAAAGTCCTCGACCACTGGTCCTTTACACTCTCGTGGCGCGTTACGCTAGACCTTCGGTAGAGAATTCTCCCGCCGCGTCACAACTGAACCAGGAGCCGCCCCACATGCCGATGCCGACCGAGGAAAGGGTGAGCCAGCTCGTAGCTGGCCTCGTGGAACGCCGAGGATTCGACCTCGAGGGCGTCGAGATCTCGACGGCGGGCAAGCGCGTGGACGCGCAGGCTCGGGTGCAGGTGACCGTGGATCGCGACACCTCCGATCTGGACGCGCTCGCGAACCTCAGCACCGAATTGTCGGCGCTGCTGGACGAGGCGGGGGAGTTCGGCGAGACGCCCTACCTGCTGGAAGTCACGACCCCGGGCATCGATCGACCGCTGACCGCCGACCGGCACTGGCGACGGGCGCGGGGGCGCAAGGTGCGCGTCACACTGCGCGAGGGCGCGCAGCCGCCGGAGGGATCGGCCCGCTTCGAGGCCAGGGTCGGCGCGCTCTCCGGTGATGCGGTGGCGCTGGTGCTCGGCGGCAAACGCGACCCGCACCGGGTGACGATCCCGCTCGCCGACATCGCCACAGCCGTCGTCCAGATCGAGTTCTCCCCGCCCGGCGCGCGGGAGCTGGAACTCGCGGGCGGAGTCGTTCCGGGGCGGCCCGCCCCGGGCCAGGAAGATGCGGTGGCGGTCGACGACGCCGCGGAGCTCCGAGGAACACCGAATGCACTCTCCGAATCCGTGACTGCGTCCGATTCGCTGACCGAAGGGACCGTGGAATGAACATCGAAATCGAAGCCCTGCGCGCGATCGTCGCCGACAAGGGGATCTCGATCGAGACCGTGATCTCCGCGATCGAGTCGGCGCTGCTGACCGCGTACCGCCACACCGAGGGCCACCAGCCCAACGCGCGCATCGACATCAACCAGAAGACCGGTGTGGTCCGGGTGATGGCGCGCGAAGTGGACGCCGACGGCAATCTGATCTCCGAATGGGACGACACCCCGGAGGGGTTCGGCCGGATCGCGGCGACCACCGCCAGGCAGGTGGTGCTGCAGCGGCTGCGCGACGCCGAGAACGAGAAGTCCTTCGGCGAGTTCTCCACCCATGAGGGCGACATCGTGGGCGGCGTGGTGCAACGCGACGCGCGCGCCAACGCCCGCGGCACGGTCGTGGTGCGCATCGGCAGTGAGCTGCACGGCGCGGAGGGGCTGATCCCGCCCGCCGAGCAGGTGCCGGGCGAGACCTACGAGCACGGTGACCGGATCAAGTGCTACGTCGTCGGCGTCTCCCGCGGTTCGCGCGGTCCGCAGATCACGCTGTCGCGCACCCACCCGAACCTGGTGCGGCGCTTGTTCGCGCTGGAGGTGCCGGAGATCGCCGACGGCTCGGTGGAGATCGTGGCCGTGGCGCGGGAGGCGGGCCACCGATCCAAGATCGCCGTCCGCACCACCGTGCCCGGCGTGAACGCCAAGGGCGCCTGTATCGGGCCCATGGGGCAGCGCGTGCGCAACGTGATGAGCGAGCTGGCCGGCGAGAAGATCGACATCATCGATCACGCCGACGATCCGGCGACCTTCGTCGGCAATGCGCTCTCGCCGTCGAAAGTGGTATCGGTCACTATCGTCGACGCCGAGGCCCGGGCGGCCCGCGTCGTGGTCCCGGATTTCCAGCTTTCGCTGGCGATCGGCAAGGAGGGCCAGAATGCCCGCCTGGCCGCGCGGCTGACCGGCTGGCGCATCGATATCCGCAGCGACGCCGCCCCCGACATGGGCGGATCCGTGCGAACGGAGGCGCATCGGAGTTGACCGGAGCCCGCCCGCGGAGTGCTCGGGATGACATGTTCGTAACTTCCGCGGGGGAGGGGTTCGGCGTTCCGAGCGTGGCAGCGGTAGAGTGGTCCAAGGTTCAGTCCGAGCCTTCGGTTCCAACGCCCGACCGCACCACCGAGCAGCCCCCGGCGCCCCAGCGCCGAGCAGCTCCGGTACGGACGTGTATCGGATGCCGGAAGCGAGTACTGGCCGTCGATCTGTTGCGGATCGTGGCTCGGGATCGTGAGACCGGAGACGGCTCCCACGTCCTCGAGATCGTTCCCGATCCGCGGCGCAGACTTCCTGGACGGGGTGCCTGGATGCACCCCCTTTCGGCTTGTCTGCGCGCGGCGGAGCGGCGCCGAGCGATCGGCAGAGCACTACGAGTGTCCGGACATCTGGATATCTCAGCCCTGGAGCATTACCTCGAGAACAGGCACGAGCACTCATGAGCACACCGTGAAGTACCAACGATGAACGTCCATCGGAGATAACCCGAGGTCGTGCGGGCCGCCGTCGCCAGAACGGTGGGGCTGCTCGACCTCTCAGTGAGGAGAGCAGTGGCAGGCAAGGCCCGCGTGCACGAGTTGGCCAAAGAACTCGGTGTCACGAGCAAGGAACTACTCGCAACGCTCAAGGAGCAGGGCGAGTTCGTGAAGTCGGCGTCCTCGACGGTGGAAGCACCCGTCGCGCGTCGGCTGCGTGAGTCGTTCGCGGCGAAATCTGCCCCGTCGAACGGCAACAAGCCGGGCGCACGCCCCGGACCGTCCGGCCGTCCGGCCGCCAAGCCCGCGGGCGGTGGCCCGCGTCCAGGTCCCCGTCCGCCGGCGCCCACCCCGGCGCCTGCCGTGCAGGAGACCGCCGTTCCCGCCGCGCGCACCGGCGAATCCCCGGCCGTGAAGCCGGGTCCCGCCGCGCGTCCGGCACCGTCCCCGTCGCCCAAGCCCCCCGCCCGGGAATCGATCACCCCGCAGGCCGCGTCGGCTTCGGGTGCGACGGCGAGTTCCGCGCCCGCTCCGGCGGGTCCGCGTCCGACGCCGGGTGGCCCGCGTCCCGGCCAGCAGCAGCGGCCCGGTGCGCCCGGCCCCGGTGGTCAGCGCCAGGGCGGCGCCGCTTCCGGCCCGCGCCCGGGGCCGAAGACCCCGCGCGTCGGTAACAACCCCTATTCGTCGGCTCCCGAGCGTCCCGCGCCGCGTCCGGCCCCCGGTCAGGGTGGTCCGCGTCCCGGTCCGGCTCAGGGCGGTCCCCGTCCGGGTCCGGCTCAGGGTGGTCCGCGGCCCGGTCCGGCTCAGGGCGGTCCGCGCCCGTCGGCCGGCCCCGGTGGTCCGCGTCCCGGTGGCCCGCGGCCGAGCCCCGGCTCGATGCCGCCTCGTCCGAACCCCGGTGCTATGCCGTCGCGTGCGGCGCGTCCGGGCGGCGCCGGAGGCCCCGGCGCAGGTCGTCCGGGTCGTCCCGGCGGCGGCGCCGGTGCAGGTCGTCCCGGCGGCGGCGGTGGCGGTGGCTACCGCGGCGGCGGCGGTGGCGCCCCCGGTGCGGGTACCGGTGCGCCCGGTGCCGGTGGCGGCGGTGCGGCCGGTGGCTTCCGTGGTCGTCCCGGCGGCGGTGGCGGCGGTCGTCCGGGTGGTCCCGGTGGCCGCGGTGGCGCGGCAGGCGCGTTCGGCCGTCCCGGTGGCGCGCCCCGTCGCGGCCGCAAGTCGAAGCGGCAGAAGCGGCAAGAGTACGACTCGATGCAGGCGCCCGCCGTCGGTGGCGTCCGGCTGCCGCGCGGCAACGGCGAGATCATCCGGCTCGCCCGCGGCGCGTCGCTGTCGGACTTCGCGGAGAAGATCGACGCGAACCCGGCCGCCCTGGTACAGGCCCTGTTCAACCTCGGCGAGATGGTCACCGCGACCCAGTCGGTGAACGACGAGACCCTCGAGCTGCTCGGCAGCGAGATGAACTACGTCGTCCACGTGGTCAGCCCCGAGGACGAGGACCGCGAGCTGCTGGAATCGTTCGACCTCACCTACGGCGAGGACGAAGGCGGCGAGGAAGACCTCGAACAGCGTCCGCCGGTGGTGACCGTCATGGGTCACGTCGACCACGGTAAGACCCGACTGCTGGACACCATCCGCAAGGCGAACGTCCGCGAGGGCGAGGCGGGCGGCATCACCCAGCACATCGGCGCCTACCAGGTGCTCACCCACCTGGGCGAGGAAGACCGGCTCATCACCTTCATCGACACCCCGGGTCACGAGGCGTTCACCGCTATGCGTGCCCGCGGTGCGAAGGCCACCGACATCGCGATCCTGGTGGTCGCCGCCGACGACGGCGTCATGCCGCAGACGGTGGAGGCGATCAACCACGCGCAGGCGGCCGACGTGCCGATCGTGGTGGCGGTCAACAAGATCGACAAGGAGGGCGCGAACCCGCAGAAGGTTCGTCAGCAGCTCACCGAGTACGGTCTGGTCGCCGAGGAATACGGTGGCGAAACGATGTTCGTGGACATCTCCGCCAGGCAGAACATCAACATCGACGCTCTGCTCGAGGCCGTCCTGCTGACCGCAGACGCGGCGCTGGACCTGCGGGCCAACCCGGACATGGACGCCCAGGGCGTGGCCATCGAGGCCCACCTCGACCGCGGTCGAGGCCCGGTGGCGACCGTGCTCATCCAGCGCGGCACGCTGCGGGTCGGCGACTCGATCGTGGCGGGAGACGCCTACGGCCGGGTGCGCCGGATGGTCGACGAGCACGGCGAGGACGTCGAGGCGGCGCTGCCGTCGCGGCCGGTCCAGGTCGTCGGCTTCACGTCGGTGCCGGGCGCGGGTGACAACCTGCTCGTGGTGGACGAGGACCGGATCGCCCGGCAGATCGCGGATCGGCGCAATGCGCGCAAGCGCAACGCGCTGGCCGCACGCAGCCGCAAGCGGATCAGCCTGGAAGATCTGGATGCCGCGCTGAAGGAAACCAGCGAGCTGAACCTGATCCTCAAGGGCGACAACTCGGGTACGGTCGAGGCCCTCGAAGAGGCGCTGCTGGGGATCCAGGTGGGCGACGAGGTGCGTCTGCGGGTGATCGACCGCGGTGTCGGTGGCGTCACCGAGACCAACGTCAACCTGGCGTCGGCGTCGAACGCGATCATCATCGGGTTCAACGTCCGCGCCGAGGGCAAGGCGACCGAGCTGGCCAACCGCGAGGGTGTCGACATCCGGTACTACTCGGTGATCTACCAGGCCATCGACGAGATCGAGAAGGCCCTCAAGGGCATGCTCAAGCCGATCTACGAAGAGGTCGAGCTGGGCCGGGCCGAGATCAGGGCGATCTTCCGTTCCTCGAAGATCGGCAATATCGCCGGTTGCATGGTCACGTCGGGTTCGGTCAAGCGCAACGCCAAGGCACGCCTGCTCCGGGACAACGTGGTGATCGCCGAGACGATGACGATCTCGTCGCTGCGCCGGGAGAAGGACGACGCCACCGAGGTCCGCGAGGGCTACGAGTGCGGTATGACGGTCACCTACTCCGATATCAAGGAGGGCGACATCATCGAGGCCTACGAGCTGCGCGAGAAGCCGCGCGACTGACCGACCGATACGAACCCGGACGCCGCGCGAAATGCGCGGCGTCCGGCTCGGTCGTCCCGACACTGGAGGGTGTGTGTACCTGGGTGCACTGGAGTTCGACCTGCTGCTCGGCGACGTGCACTCGCTGAAACAGAAGCGCTCGGTGATCCGGCCGATTCTGGCCGAATTGCAGCGATTCGGTGTGAGTGCGGCCGAAGGTGGGGAACACGATCTATACCGTCGCTCGCTCCTGGGCGTGGCCATGGTCAGCGCGGGCATGGATCACCTGACCGAGGTGCTGGACCGCTGTGAACGGCACGTCGCGTCCCGTCCGGAGTTACAGTTGCTGGCGGTGCGCCGCCGAATCTTCGGCCCCGAAGACTGACGCGGCCCAGCGACGGCGCGGAGGACGGAGCTCGGGTGGGCCACACCGGTCCACGCTCCGCCCGCCATCGACAGAGTTAGTAGTGAGGAGGAAACGGCCATGGTGGACCAAGCCAGGGCACGCCGACTCGCCAAGCGGATTTCCTCGATCGTCGCGACCGCGATCGAATACGAGGTCAAGGATCCGCGGCTGCGTTTCGTGACTGTCACCGACGCCAAGGTCACCGGCGATCTCCGGGAGGCGACGGTGTACTACACCGTGATGGGCGAAACCATCGACGCCGAACCGGATTACGAAGGCGCGGCGGCCGGCCTGGAGAAGGCCAAGGGTGTGCTGCGCTCCAAGGTGGGCGCTGGAACCGGGGTGAAGTTCACCCCGACGCTGGCATTCGTGCTGGACCGGGTGCCCGACGCGGCCCGGCAGATGGAGGAACTGCTGGCCAGGGCGCGGGCACTGGACGACGAGGTCGCCAAGGTGGCCGCGACGGCCAGGCACGCGGGCGAAGCCGACCCCTACAAGGCCGAACGCGACGCCGACGAGTGACATGCGGTAGTCGATGACGACGATGCGGGAAACGGCCGACTTGGACATGGCCGTTGCGGCGCTGGAGGCCGCGCGCTCGGTGACCGTCGTCTGCCATGTGCAGCCCGATGCGGACACGGTGGGAAGCGGTCTCGCGCTGGCGCTGGTTCTGCACCGGCGCGGGATCCCGGTGCAGGTGTCGTTCGCCGAACCGGCGGAGTTGCCCGCGTCGATGCGGTCGCTGCCCGGCGTGCGGTATCTGGTGGCGCCCGCCGCGGTGCGCGCCGAGGTCGACCTGCTCGTCGCGGTCGACTGCGGCAGTGCGGGCCGGCTGGGCGCGCTCGCGGACCGATTGTCCGGCGCGGCAACGACAATGGTGATCGATCACCATCGGTCCAACACGCGTTTCGGCGCGATCAACGTGATCGATCCCGCCGCGGAGTCCACCACGAGCCTGGTCGCCCGGCTGCTCGACGTGTGGGGCGTGCCGATCGACGCGGAGGTGGCGCATTGCCTCTACGCCGGTCTGGTCACCGACACGGGCTCGTTCCGGTGGGTGCGGCCGGGTACGCACGAACTGGCGGAACGCTTGCTGGCCACCGGGATCGACGGCGCGGAGATCGCCCGCACGCTGATGGACACCCACCCGTTCGGGTGGCTGCCCATGCTGGCGCGGGTGCTCGGGACGGCGCAGCTCGTCCCGGACGTGCGCGGCGGTGTGGGCCTGGTGTACGCGTTCGTGCGTCGCGACGACATCGATGACGTGCGGTCGGAGGAAGTCGAGAGCGTGATCGATATCGTGCGCACGACCGCCGAAGCGGGAGTCGCCGCGGTATTCAAGCAATCCCGTCTCGTACCCGACCGGTGGACGGTGTCACTCCGCTCGCGCGACAGCGGATCGTGCATCGGCGACGGGGTGGACGTCGCGGAGGTGGCGACAGCGTTGGGCGGTGGCGGCCACCGCTTCGCCGCCGGATACACCGGGTACGGCACGCCAGACGATCTGGTCGGTGCGCTGCTGGCCGCCCTCGGGTGACCGTGGTCTTCGACGAAAAATCGCTGGCCCGTGTCATTTTCGGGTCACTCCGCGAGATCCGCTCGGGTCCGGGGGTGTTCGCCGATCGACCGACCCTCGTGGCATCCGCAGGCTGGTGTACGGCTGCGGCGCACGCCTCGGCAGTCGTCGGCCGCGTCCCGGGGCGACTCGCGCCCGACCCCTGTGGCGGGAGCGTGCCTGCGTGCCATCTCGCACACGTAGCCGAGCCGAGACGCTTGCGCGGTCACCCAGAGGTTGGTCATCGGTGTCGCCCTGCCGATCCGCAACCGTCGGCTGCGACGCCCGCCGCACGCCGCCGCGTGGACATCGCCCGCTCACCGGAGCCGCACGCTGCCGTGGTTGTCGGTGAGCCGTGCGAAGGTGAGCGAACGATGGTGGTCCCGGAGGTGTGCGAGCGGGGGAGGTGTACGTGAACGGGCAGGGTTCCAGTGGCGCGGAAATCGGTGACCAGGTCCTACCCGCGGCCGGGCCGGAGCCGGGGCGCGCCGCCGCGGCCGGGCCGATGCGCATTCTCGGGCTCGCGTTGCCCACTCTCGGCGTGCTGGTCGCCGAGCCGATCTACCTGCTGTTCGACCTTGCCGTCGTCGGCAGGCTCGGCGCGCTCGCGCTGGCCGGTCTCGCCGTCGGCGGGTTGATCCTGGCGCAGACCAGTTCGCAGCTCACCTTCCTGTCCTATGGCACCACCGCACGCTCGGCGCGTCGCCACGGCGCGGGCGACCACCGGGGAGCCGTCGCAGAAGGCGTGCAGGCCACCTGGATCGCGACCGCCGTCGGCACCGCGATCCTGCTGCTGGTCCAGGCGTTCGCCGTGCCGGTGACCAACGCCATCGCCGGCGGCGGCGACATCGCGGTGGAAGCGCTGGCCTGGGTGCGGATCGCGCTGTTCGGCGTGCCGCTGATCCTGATCTCCATGGCGGGCAACGGCTGGATGCGGGGCGTGCAGGAGACGCGCAGGCCGCTGGTCTACGTGGTTGCCGGGCTCGGGGTGTCGGGCGTCCTGTGCCCGGTACTGGTGCACGGACTGCTCGGTGCGCCGCATCTGGGCCTGCCGGGCTCCGCCGTGGCGAACGTCGCGGGTCAGGTCGTCACCGCGATCCTGTTCCTGAACGCACTGGTCCGCGAACGCGTTCCGCTCGCCGCTCGGTGGCCGGTCATGCGGGCCCAGCTCGTGCTCGGGCGCGATCTCATCGCCCGCAGCTTTGCCTTCCAGGCTTGCTTCGTCTCGGCGGCGGCGGTCGCCGCGCGTTTCGGGGCCGCGTCCGTGGCGGCTCACCAGCTGGTGCTGCAACTGTGGAACTTCCTGGCACTGGCGCTGGACGCCCTGGCCATCGCCGCGCAGACCCTCACCGGCGCCGCTCTGGGCGCGGGCGACGCCACCGGCGCCCGCGCGATCGCGCGGCGGGTGACCCGCTGGTCGGAGATCTTCAGCCTCGGCCTCGCCGCCTGCTTCGCGGCCGGGGCGATGGCGATTCCGGCGCTGTTCACCGACGACCCGGCGGTGCTCGAGCGCACCCACGTGGTGTGGTGGTTCTTCGTCGCGCTCATCCCGGTGGCGGGCGTCGTCTTCGCCCTGGACGGCGTTCTGCTCGGCGCGGGCGACGCGGCGTATCTGCGCACCACCACCCTCGGCGCGGCGTTGCTCGGCTTCCTGCCCGCCATCTGGTTGTCGCTGGCCTTCGACTGGGGCGTCGCCGGAATCTGGTCCGGCCTCGCCGCGTTCATGATGTTGCGGCTGCTCGCCGTCGCGTGGCGGGCGCTGTCGGGCCGGTGGGCCCAGGTCGGCGCCGAGATACCGAGGTGACCGACACCCGGCTCGGCCGGTGCGTGCGAATCCGGACGGATGTGCCAAGGTAGGTGTGGTGATACCCAAGTTGATGGCGGTGAGCGACATTCACGTCGGGCACCAGGGGAATCGGCCGGTCGTCGAGCAGATCCGGGCGGACTCGCCGGAGGACTGGCTCATCGTGGCCGGCGACGTGGGGGAGAAGACCGAGGACATCCGGTGGGCGCTGGAACTGCTGCGCAGCCGGTTCGCCACGGTGATCTGGGTGCCGGGCAACCACGAGCTGTGGACCACGGCGAAGGATCCGGTGCAGATGCCGGGGGTGGCGCGCTACGACTACTTGGTGTCGATGTGCCGTGACCTGGACGTGCTCACCCCGGAGGACCCCTATCCGGTCTGGCAGGGCGCGGGCGCCGAGGAGTACGGCGGATCGGTCACGTTGGCGCCGATGTTCCTGCTGTACGACTACTCGTTCCTGCCGGAAGGCGCGACCACCAAGGCCGAGGGTCTCGCGATCGCCCGGGAGCGCAATGTGGTGGCGACCGACGAGTTCCTGCTCTCGCCGGAGCCGTACCTGACCAGGGACGCCTGGTGCCATGCCCGGGTGCAGGTGACCAAGCGCAAGCTCGACGCGCTCGCCCCCGGCACCCCCGTCGTCCTGATCAATCACTTTCCGCTGGTCCGGCAGCCGACCGACGTGCTGTTCTACCCGGAGTTCGCGCTGTGGTGCGGCACCGAGCTGACCGCGGACTGGCACACCCGCTACAACGTGGTGTGCTCGGTGTACGGGCACCTGCACATTCCGCGCACCTCGCACTACGACGGCGTCCGGTTCGAGGAGGTCTCGCTCGGCTACCCGCGCGAATGGCAGCGCCGCGGCCTGCCCGAGCGGCTGTTGCGCCAGATCCTGCCGACCCCGGAGTACCCGCCGGGCACGTTGAACAAGTGGGGCGGCCACTTCCAGGTGACCCCGGAGATGGAAGCCGCCGCGGCCGAGATGCGGAGCAAGGCGCAGCAGCGGCGCGGGCTGGGGTAGGCCCCGCCCGCTCGCCTCGTGGGCGCGAAGCAACCGCGCCCTCGATGGGCTCGGCTCATGCCGTGCGATGCGCCGGCTCCCGGCCGGCTCGGGCAACGCTGCACGTGCCTGGCGCTGCGCGTCCGCCCGGTGGGGCTCGACTACGCTCATCGGTGATGATCGAGAACATTCTGCCCGCGGGTGTGGCCTCGGCCGAGTTGCTGGCATACCCGGAGGACCTGCGGCCGCATCCGGCGGAGGAGCATCTCATCGCCAAGTCGGTGGAGAAGCGGCGCCGTGACTTCATCGGCGCGCGGCACTGTGCCCGGCTGGCGCTGACGCAGCTCGGCGAGCAGCCGGTCGCGATCGGCAAAGGGGAGCGCGGCGCTCCGGTGTGGCCGCGCGGGATCGTCGGCAGCATGACCCACTGCGACGGATATCGCGCGGCCGCGCTCGGCCACAAGCTGCGCTTCCGCTCCATCGGCATCGACGCCGAGCCGCACGCCACCCTGCCGGACGGCGTCCTGGATTCGGTCAGTCTGCCGGAGGAGCGGGAGTGGCTGAAGACCGCCGACTCCGACCTGCACCTGGACCGGTTGCTGTTCTGCGCCAAGGAGACCACCTACAAGGCGTGGTTTCCGCTGACCGTGCGCTGGCTGGGCTTCGAGGAGGCGCGCATCACGTTCGAGATCGAGGACAGCTCCGCTGATTCCGGGCGCGGCAGCTTCCACACCGAATTGCTGGTGCCGGGGCAGACCACCGACGGCGGGCCGCCGCTGCACTCGTTCGACGGTCGTTGGCTGATCACCGACGGCTACATCCTGACCGCGATCGCGCACGTCTGATGGACGCACTCGGCGGGCTGCTCGTCGTCGACAAGGACGGTGGCTGGACCAGCCACGACGTCGTCGCGCGATGCCGGAAACTGCTGCGCACCAAGAAGATCGGTCACGCGGGCACCCTGGACCCGATGGCCACCGGTGTGCTGGTGCTGGGCGTGGAACGCGCGACCAAACTGCTCGGCCTGCTCACCCTGACGACCAAGGCGTACACCGCGACCATCCGGCTCGGGCAGGCCACCAGCACCGACGACGCCGAGGGCGAGGTGCTGGTCACGACCCCGGCCGGGCACCTCGACGACGCGGACATCGCCACGCGCACAGCCGAACTGACCGGAGACATCGACCAGGTGCCCGCCACCGTGAGCGCGATCAAGGTGAACGGCGAGCGCGCCTATGCCCGCCACCGCGCGGGCGAAGAAGTGCAGTTGGCCGCCCGCCCGGTGACGGTGTCGCGCTTCGACGTGCTCGCCCGCCGCGACAACGGCGATTTCGTCGACTTGGACGTGGTGGTCGAGTGCTCCTCGGGCACCTACGTGCGGGCGCTGGCCCGAGACCTGGGTGCCGCGCTCGGCGTCGGCGGCCACCTGACCGCCTTGCGCCGCACCAGGGTCGGTCCCTTCACCCTCGAGCACGCGCGCACCCTGGACGAGCTGGCCGCCGCCGCGGAATCGGGCGCGCCACCCCTGAGCCTCGATATGGACCAGGCCGTGCGCACCGCCTTCCCGCACCGCGACATCGACGCCGAGCAGGCCGATGACCTGCGCAACGGACGCTGGCTCGACCCGGTGGGGATACCGGACGTCTACGCCGCCATCGACCCGGAGGGCCGCGCGATCGCGCTGTTGCGGGAAAGCGGCAAGCGAGCGGCATCGGTGATGGTCGTGCGCCCGGCGAATCTGTAGGGACTGTCGCCCTTGCAGGGCGCTGTACCGAGCGTTCCCTGGGTTCGGCCTGAGCATCTCACGCTCCCAACGGAATCCGTACAGTGTGGGGTGGTCGTCCGCGCGGTTCGCCGACGGCTGTGGTCGGTAGTGGCGGCGAAGGTAGCGGGCATGAGTGATGGACCGGTGGACACGTTCGGATTGTGGGACCGCGACGGGGACGGGCTCGTTTCGGTGGAGGACATCACGGCGGGCATCCGGGCGCTCGGTCTGGAGGTCGACGACGCGGCGGTGGAACGGCTCGTCGCGGCCGCCGACACCAACGGCGACTTCCTGGTCTCCCGGGCCGAATTCGACGCGGCGCTGGTCGGCGGGCGCCTCGAGGTGACCGACGCCGACGCCGCGTTCAAGGTTTTCGACGTCAACGGCGACGGCCGCATCTCGGTCGAGGAACTCGAATCGCTCATCCGACACTGCGGTGCGGGCCGGATCGATGAACCGGCCGACGCCTTGCTGGCCGCCGCCGATAGTGACGGCGACGGCTATCTCTCGCTGCCGGAATTCCGCGCGCTGCTGGAATTCCTCTCCCGGTAGCGTCGCGGCCGTTCGGTCAGGAGACGAGTTGGCGGCGGAGTCGTTCCACGGCGTCGTCCATGTGCTCGATGAGCAGGGCGCGGGCGCGCGCGGGCTCGGCGGTGGCGATCGCTTCGCGCAGGTCGACGTGTTCGTCGGCCTGCTCGCGCAGGTCCGGGTAGGTGGTCTGCAAGGCGCCCAAGCACATACGCGTCTCGATCAGCAGGGTGCGTGCCGCGCGGACCAGGCGCGGGCTGGCCGCGCTCTCCACCAGCGCCTCATGAAAGGCTTGGTCGGCGTCCGAGACACCCACCGCGTCACCGCGTGCGGCGCAGGCGACCATCTCGTCGACGCTGGGGCCGAGGGCCTCGTAAGCGATCGGGCGGCGACCGTCCAGGATCAGCTCCAGCGCGCCGCCCTCCAGCGCCGTCCTGGCCCGGTAGATGTCGACGACGTCGTCGAGGCTCAGTTCGATGACGAAGATGCCGCGGTGACGGATGCTGTGCAGCAGGCCTTCGGACACCAAGCGCTGCATCGCCTCACGAACCGGCCCGCGCGAGACCGCGAACCGCGCGGCGAGATCGGCTTCGCCCAGCTGCGACCCCGGCGCGAGACTGCCGCGCATGATCGCTTCGCGGAGCCGATCGGCGATCATCTCCGCGGTCGACTGCCGGTTCACCGGCTCGAAATCAACGACGGACATCGGTCTGCCTTTCCGCGAACAAGGTGCCGAGTCCGGGAACGACCGGCTCGGCGTCGGCCAGCCGCAAGCCCGCCCAGATCGTCACCTGATTGGCCGTCAGCACCGGTTTGCCCAGCGTAGCTTCCAGGTCCGGCAGCACCGCCAGGGTGTGCATCGCGGTGTCGGGGATGAGCAGCGCCTGCGCGGCGGGGTGGTCGTTGTCCGCGGCCAGCCGCAGCACCTGGCTCGCGGTGAGGGTGCCGACCTCCGCGGCGGTGTCGATGCCCGCGCTGGACATGGAGACGACCTCGATACCCGCGTCGGCGAGGAAGTCCACGAACAGCCGGGCGACCTCGTCGGGGTAGCTGGCGGCGACGGCGACGGTGCGCAGCCCCAGCGCGTGCACGGCATCGGCGAACGCGAGACTGGTGCTGGTCGCGGGCACGCCGGCGACCTCGGCCAGCGCGCGCACCTGGTCGCGGGCGCCCATGGGGCCGTAGACGAAACTGCCGGAGGTGCAAGCCCAGACGATCGCGTCGGGGCGGTGCCCGGCCAGCAGCGAGGCGCCGAGGCGCAATTTCTCCGGACTGCCCAGCTCGAGCAATTCGGGGACGGCGTGCAGATCGGTGCCGTAGATGTGGGCTACCGGAAGGTGCGCGCCGAGCGCCGCCGCCGCGAGCGGGTAGTCGTCCTCCGCCGCGTGGTCGGGGTAGATGAAGCCGACGGTGGGTGCGTGCATGCGATGTTCTTCCTTCAGAAAACGTTGAGTAGCCACTTGCCCGGGCCCATCATCGGCAGCTTCATCCGGCCGAGGCAGGCCCACATGGTGAGCTGGTTGGCGGTGAGCACCGGTTTGCCGAGTGCGTTCTCCAGCGGCTCGATCACGTCGTAGGTCGGCAGGTTGGTACAGCTGACGAAGACGGCCTGGGCTTCGGGATCGTCGGCGGCCAGGATGCGTTCGGCGATCGTGCGATAGCTGACCTTCCAGATGCCGCCGCCGAGCCCGAGGTGGTCGGAGCGCACCACCGAGCATCCGGCTTCGGCGAGGAACTCGTGCAGCCGGTGGGTGAGGATCTCGTCGTACGGGGTGAGTACCGAGACCCGCGTGAGGTTCAGGTGGCGGATCGCTTCCAGCAGCGCGCCGGAGGTGGTGACCGCGTCCTGCGCCCCGGCCTGGCAGATGGTGTCCCGCAGCGACTTCTCGTAGCTGAGACCTTTGATGAAGCTGCCCGACGTGCACAGGTAGGCCACCACTTCCGGCTCCACGTGCAGCACGTTGCGGGTGGCCGCGGTGAGGTGCGCGGCGTCCGAGACCAGCTCGGCCATCTCCAGCGACACCGGGACCGGCTCGTAGGGTGTGCGCGCCAGGTGCAGGCTCACCTCCAGCGGCGCCCAGCGCCACAGCTCGCGTTCGAGGGCGAGATCGAACGGTGCGATGATCCCGATACCTCGTTGGGCCACGGGCCCCTCGAGGTCGGGAAAGCTCAGATCCACTACGGCCCCTCTCGCGCTCAGCCGGGTCGACCTCCGAACACGATCGGATTGTTGACAATCATACGATGTCCTCTTAGTGTGTCAATGTGGAACAGGGCCCGATCGTCGCCGTCCTGCACAGCGATAGTGTGCCCGACGCCGAGCGCATGGACCGGATAGCAGACCGCGCCACCATTCGGTACACCGAGGAATCCGGTTTGGCCGACGCCCTGCACGGGGCGGAAATCTTGTTCGTCTACGACTTTCGTACCCGGGCGCTCCCCGGCGCGTGGCACGCCGCCGACCGTTTGCGGTGGGTGCACATGGGGTCGACGGGTGTCGACCCCGCGATGTTTCCCGAACTGCGGGCGAGTGACGTGGTTGTGACCAACACCCGGGGCGTCTTCGACGCCGCGATCGCCGAATACGTGCTCGGGCAGATTCTTGGTTTCGCCAAGGACCTGTCCGGCTCGCTGCTGCTGCAGCAGCGGCACGAGTGGCGGCACCGGGAATCCGAACGGGTCGCGGGGGCGACGGCGCTGATCGTCGGCACCGGCTCGATCGGCCGCCACATCGCCCGATTACTGCGCGCGGTCGGGATGAGCGTGCGCGCGGTGGGCAGGCGGGAGCGCGCGTCGGATCCGGATTTCGGCGAGGTGGCCACCGATCTGCACGCTGAACTGGCCGGTGCCGACTACGTCGTCGCGATCGCTCCGCTCACCGAGCGGACCAGGAACATGTTCGATGCCGCGGCCTTCGCCGCGATGAAGCCGCACGCGAGGTTTGTCAACGTCGGTCGCGGGGAACTCGTTGTGACCGACGATCTCGTTGCCGCGCTGCGCACCGGATCGATCGCCGCGGCGGCGCTCGATGTGGTGGACCCCGAGCCGCTCCCCGCCGATCACCCTCTGTGGGAACTGCCCAATGTCCGGATCACTCCGCACAACTCCGGTGACTTCATCGGATGGCGCACCGAGATCGTCAATGCGTTCACCGAGAATTTCGACAACTGGATCGCCGGACGTCCGCTGGACAACGTGGTCGACAAAAGGCTGGGTTACGTGCCCGGCTGAAGGAGCCCATCCATGAGCTACCCCGACAGCAACCATCCCACCGACCCGACCGCCATGACCGCGGTCGAGCTGGTCTCGGCCTACGCGGCGGGCACCTTGTCGCCCGTCGAGGCGACCGAGGCGATCCTGCGCGCGATCGCCGACCGCGACGGCGCGCTCAACGCCTTCTGTCTCGTCGACCCCGATCGCGCCCTGGTGCAGGCGAAGGATTCCGAGGCGCGCTGGCAATCCGGCCACGCCCGCGGCCTGCTCGACGGTGTGCCGATCTCGATCAAGGACGTCTTCCTGACCGAAGGCTGGCCCACCCGGCGTGGCTCCACCTCGATCGATCCGGCCGGGCCGTGGCCGGTGGACAGTCCCGTGGCGGCCCGGCTGCGCGAGGACGGCATGGTGTTCCTCGGCAAGACCACCACCCCGGAGATCGCGTGGAAGGCGGTCACCGACAGCCGGCTGGCCGGTGTCACCCGCAACCCGGCCGACCCGTCCACCACCGCGGGCGGATCGTCCGGCGGCAGCGCGGCGGCCGTGGCCGGTGGCATGGGCCCGGTGTCGGTGGGCACCGATGGCGGTGGCAGCGTGCGCATCCCGGCCGCTTTCTGCGGCATCGTGGGGTTCAAGCCCACCTATGGCCGGATTCCGCTGTTCCCGGCCAGTCCGTTCGGCCCGCTGGCGCACGCGGGGCCGATGACGCGCACCGTCGAGGACGCGGCGCTGCTGATGGACATCCTGTCGCTGCCGGATCCGCGCGATCCGACCTCGCTGGCGCCCACGCTCACCGTGTTCCGTGCCGAAATGCAGCGCGACGTCCGTGGATTGCGGGTGGCCTACTCGCCGACGCTGGGCTACGCCGCGGTCGACCCCGAAGTCGCCGCGATCGTGGAGGCGGCGGTGGCTCGCCTCGCCGAGGCCGAACTCCGGGTCGGTGTCGCGGATCCGGGCTTCGGCGATCCGCGCGAAGCGTTCGAACTGCTCTGGGCGGCCGGCGCGGCCACCATGCTGTCCGGCTTCCCGGAGGGCACGCGCGACCGGGTGGACCCCGGTCTGCGCACGGTATGGGAGCGCGGTGAAACCGTCACAGCGGTCGACTATCTCGCCGCGCGCAACGTGGCCGCGCAGATCGGCATCACCATGGGCGCCTTCCACACCGACTACGACGTGCTGATCACCCCGACGGTGCCGATTCCCGCGTTCGAGGCCGGCCACGACGTGCCACCGGGCAGCGGCCTGCGCAGCTGGCCGGAGTGGACCCCCTTCACCTACCCGTTCAATCTCACCCAGCAGCCCGCGATCAGCATCCCGGCCGGTACGACCCGGGCGGGCCTGCCGGTCGGACTGCAGATCGTCGGCCCGCGCCACTCGGACGAGCTGGTGCTGGCGGTGGCGCGCTACGCCGAATTCGTGCTGGCCTCCTGAACGCCGATGGCCCCGCGGGTTACCGCGGGGCCATCGTTCGCCGGGCGTCAGGCGCGGGCGAAGGCGAGTGTCTCACCCTGCACGCCGTGCAGCCACAGTGTGTTACACGCCGCGGCCATCTCGGCGAGTCCTTCTTCGATCGTGGCGAAAACATTGCCCGGCACCCAGCCGAGGTCGCCGTTGATCAGCAAATTGTTGCGGCCGTAGAACAGCGCCAGATCGGTGGCGCCGCGCTCGTGCTCGGCCGCGGAGCCGGGCTCGTAGCCGTAAGCCGGATTGCCGATCTCCCACGGCTCGAAATCGAACAGGCAGACGTCGCCGGGGATCGGGGTGACCGTCGGATTCTCCCGATGCGGGGCCGCGCCGATCCGGGGGAGCAGGGTGTAGACCTCGTTGCGGGCGTACTTGGCGTGGAAGGCGTCGCCTTCTTGGGGCAGGGCGTTCCACACCGCCGCGCAGGTGCGCGGAGCCTCCTCGTCCAGCAGACGGGCGCGGCAGGTCACGGCGGCTTTGGTGAGCGTGATGGTGATGTAGCGGGCCATGCGGTCCTGCTTCCTGATCGGTGCGCCGGGCGGGCCCGGCGGGTGGACGGACGGTGTTCGCGGGCGCTACAGCTCGGCGAGCACCTCGGACCAGATCGCCAGAGCATCCTCGATCTGAGTATCGGTCACGATCAGCGGTGGAATCATCCGGACCACGTTCATGTGCGCGCCGCAGGTCAGCAGCAGCAGTCCCTTGTCCACCGCGGCGCGCTGGGCGGCCGCGGCGGTGGCCGGATCGGGTTCGCCGGTGGCCGTGGTGAACTCGGCACCCGCGAGCAGACCGAGGCCGCGAACGTCACCGATCGCCTTGATGGCACTGTCGCGCAGACCGCGCAGCAGCTGTGCGCCGCGGGCGGCCGCGTTGTCCACCAGCCCTTCGGATTCGATGACGTCGAGCGTGGCGATGGCCGCCGCGCACGCCACCGCGTTGCCGCCGTAGGTGCCGCCTTGGGAGCCGGGCCACGCCCGCGACATCAGCTCGCGCGAGGCGGCGATGCCCGACAGCGGGAACCCGCTGGCCAGGCCCTTCGCGATGGTGATCACGTCGGGCCGCACGCCGAAGTGCTGATGGCCGAAGAACTTTCCGGTGCGCCCGAAGCCGGTCTGGATCTCGTCGAAGACCAGCAGGATGCCGTGCCGGTCCGCGCGTTCGCGCAGCCCGCGGAAGAACTCGGTGTTGCCCGGGACGTAGCCGCCCTCACCGAGTACCGGCTCCACGATGAACGCGGCGGTCTCGGCGGGCGAGGTGAGCGTGGCGAACAGGTAGTCGAGTTCGCGCAGCGCGAAGGCGGTGGCTTCCGATTCGCTCCATCCGTACCGGTACGCGGCGGGGAACGGTGCGACGTGCACCCCCGACATCAGCGGGCTGAACCCGGCGGAGAACCGGGTGCCGGAGGTCGTCATGGTGGCGGCGGCCACGGTGCGGCCGTGGAAGCCGCCGTGGAAGACGACGACGTTCGGCCGCCCGGTGGCCTGGCGGACCAGCCGAAGCGCGGCCTCGATCGCCTCGCTGCCGGAGTTGGCGAAGAACAGCGCGTCCAGCCCCTCGGGCAGCACCGCGCCGAGCCGTTCGGTCAGCTCCAGCAGCGGCCGGTGCAGCACGGTCGTGTATTGGCCGTGGATCAGCGTCGCGACCTGCGCCTGCGCCGCCGCCACCACGTGCGGGTGGCAGTGACCGGTGCTGGTGACGCCGATACCGGCGGTGAAGTCCAGATACCGGCGGCCGTCGGTGCCGTAGAGATAGCACCCCGCGCCGTGGTCGACGGTCACCGGAGTGGCCTGTTTCAGGATGGGCGAGAGCTCGGTCATGGTGGTTCGCCTCCCGGAGCGCGGGTGGATGCGGGGCTGTCTATTGTCGGATTGTTGACAATATGCATAACATGGCGGCACGGGTCGCAGCAATGGCCGAACGCTGCGCGGTGACGAAAGGAGCCACCGACCATGCTCACCGAAAGCGCCCTCAGCGCAGCCGAGCGCGCGGCGATCGATACGGTGCCGCGCGGGCTGTTCATCGAGGGGCAGTGGCGTGCGACCGCGCGGACGCTGCCGGTTCTCGATCCGGCGACCGGTGCACCGCTGTGCGCGGTCGCCGACGCGGACCCGGCCGACGGGCTCGCCGCGCTGGACGCGGCCTGCGCGGCGCAACCGAGCTGGGCGGCCACGCCGCCACGGGAACGCAGTGATCTGCTGATGCGCGTGCATCGCGTGCTGCTGGCCGAGACCGACCGGCTCGGGCTGATCGCGACGCTCGAGATGGGCAAGCCGCTGGCCGAGGCGCGCGGCGAGATCGCCTACGCCGCGGAGTTCTTCCGCTGGTTCGCCGAGGAAGCCGTGCGCCTGGACGGCGGATACATGCCCGCGCCGACCGGTGGCTCCCGCTTTCTGGTGGCCCGGCAGCCGGTCGGCCCGAGCTTGCTCATCACGCCCTGGAACTTCCCCGTGGCCATGGGGGCGCGCAAGATCGCGCCCGCGCTCGCCGCCGGCTGCACCTGCGTGGTGAAACCCGCCGAGCAGACGCCCCTTTCGATGCTGGCGCTGGCCGAGGTGATGGCGGGCGCCGGGCTGCCCGCCGGGGTGGTCAACGTCATCACGACGGCAGACCCCGCCGCGGTGATGACGCCGTTGATCCTGGACGCCCGTTCCCGCAAGCTGTCGTTCACGGGCTCGACGGCGGTCGGCAAGCAGTTGCTCGCGCAATGCGCGCAGACGGTGATGCGCACCTCGATGGAACTCGGCGGCAACGCGCCGCTGCTGGTCTTCGACGACGCCGACCTGGACGAGGCGATCGAGGGCGCGTTGGCGGCGAAGATGCGCAATATCGGTCAGGCGTGCACCGCCGCCAACCGCATCCTCGTGCAGCGCGGCGTCGCCGCGGAGTTCGCCCGCAGGCTCGCCGACCGGATGGCGGCCCTGCCGATGGGCCGGGGCACCGAACCGGACGTCGTGGTCGGGCCGCTGATCGACGGCGAGGCCGTCGCCAAGGTCCAGCGCCTGGTCGATGACGCTCGCGCCCGCGGCGCCACGGTGCTCACCGGCGGGACCGCGCAGGCCGGGCCCGGCACGTTCTATCCCGCGACCGTCCTGGCCGACGTCCCTGATGACGCCGAGCTGTGCCACACCGAGATCTTCGGACCGGTCGCCGCGATCGGCGTCTTCGACACCGAGGACGAAGCGGTGAGCCGGGCCAACGACACCCCCTACGGGCTGGTGAGCTACGTGTTCACCGAGAACCTCCGGCGCGGACTGCGGGTGTGCGAGGCGCTGGAGACCGGCATGGTGGGACTCAACCAGGGCGTGGTGTCGAACCCGGCCGCACCGTTCGGCGGTGTCAAGGAGTCGGGGCTCGGACGCGAGGGCGGGCTCACCGGGATCGACGAGTTCCTGGAGACCAAGTACATCGGAGTGCGACTGTGAAGGAGTGCCAGTGAGGGAGTACCGCATCGCCACCATCCCGGGTGACGGGATCGGAGTCGACGTCACCGCGGCGGCGGTGCGCGTGCTCGACGCCGTGCTGCCGGGCGTTGAATGGACCGAATTCGACTGGTCCTGCGAGAACTACCTGCGCACGGGAGCGATGATGCCGCCCGACGGCGCGGAACGCCTCGCGGACTTCGACGCGATCCTGCTCGGCGCCGTCGGGTTTCCCGGTGTGCCCGATCATGTCTCGCTGTGGGGGCTGCTGATCCCGCTGCGCCGGGCCTTCGGTCAGTACGTCAACCTGCGCCCGGTGCGCCTGCTCCCCGGCACGGAGTCGGCGCTGCGCGACCGGACCGCCGACGACTTGGACATCCTGATCGTGCGGGAGAACTCCGAGGGCGAGTACTCCAGGATCGGCGGCATCCACAACGAGGGCCGCCCCGACGAATTCGTGCTCCAGGAGTCGGTGTTCACCCGCACGGGGTGCGAGCGGATCATCCGCTACGGGTTCGAGCGGGCCGCCGAACGGTCCGGGCGGTTGTGCTCGGCGACCAAATCCAACGGGATCATCCACTCGATGCCGTACTGGGACAGTGTCTTCGAACACGTCGCGGCCGACTACCCGCAGGTGACGACGCGGCAGATGCACGTCGACGCGCTCGCCGCCGAACTCGTGCTGCACCCGGACCGGCTCGACGTGATCGTGGGTTCGAATCTGTTCGGCGACATCCTCTCCGATCTCGCCGCCGCCGTCACCGGCGGGCTCGGTCTGGCGCCGTCGGGCAATATCAATCCCGAGCGCACCGGCCCCTCGATGTTCGAGGCCGTGCACGGCAGCGCCCCCGATATCGCTGGTCAGGGCATCGCGAACCCGGTCGCGCAGATCCTGGCGGGTGCGATGATGCTCGACCATCTCGGCGAGTCCGCCGCGGCCGCCGCGATAGACCGAGCCGTCCGCGACGTGCTCGCCGCGGGTGAGGTCCGCACGCCGGATCTCGGCGGCACGGGCACCACCGATGAACTCGGCGACGCCATCGCCGCCCGGGCGGCCGAGTTGGCCCGCCCCGCCGCGGCGGAACTCGGCTGACCGATGAATTCGGCGACGCCATCGCCGCCCGCGTGGCCGAGTCGGCCGCTCCGCCGCGGAACTCGGCTGACCGATCGCCGAGATCCCGGTTGATGCTCCAGCGCCGTTTCCTCGGCCGCGACGCTGAGGGTGGCGCAGGTGCGGGCCGAGGTCAGGCCGACCTCGGCGCGGTCGACGGGTGTCGGACCGAGTGAACTCGGGCCGGTCGACTCGGGCCGAGGAGGCACCGGCATATCCGGTGGTTCTAAGCATTCCGATTCGGCTGCCCGGTCCGCTCGAACCGCCGAGCGGACCCGCGGCTCAGGCGGTGAGCCAGATGGCCTCGGCGGCGGGGCGGCCGAGGTCGGTGGCGGACTCGGTGGCGCCGATGCGGATGGCGATGGTGCCCGCGAAGTCGCGGCGTTCGACCACGGTGATGACGGTGTCCAAGGCGATGCCGACGGAGTCGAAATAGCGCAGCATGTCGGGATCGGCGTCCGAGATGCGGGCGACCCGGCCGTGCTCACCGGCGTGGAAATCGCTGAGCTGACGCGCGGGCGGGGTGGGCACCGCGCCGTCCACCGAGGGAATCGGGTCGCCGTGCGGGTCGCGATCGGGGTAGCCGAGTTTCGCGTCGATGCGCGCCATCAGCAACTCCGAGACCGCGTGCTCGAGCACCTCCGCCTCGTCGTGCACCTCGTCCCAGCCGTAACCGAGCTCGTTCACCAGGAACGTCTCGATGAGCCGGTGCCTGCGCACCATCGCGATGGCGGCGCGGCGGCCCTCGGGCGTGAGGGTGATCGCCCCGTAGCGAGCGTGCTCGACCAATCCCTGGTCGGCGAGCTTGCGCACCGCTTCGGAGACGGTAGAGGCCGACACGCCGATCCGCTCGGCGAGCAGTTTGGTGGTCACTTTCTCCTGCGACCACTCCTGCGCGGTCCAGATGACCTTCAGGTAGTCCTGGGCGACCGACGAGAGCACAGGCGCGATCGTCGCGGTACCGCCGTGCGGATCGCCCGGAACCGGGGCGTCGGCCAACTCACGTCGAGTGGCGATATCTCGTTTACCGGGCACACACCCGAGCTTAGGCACTGGCGTGCCGATACACACATCCTGCGACTCGCCGTTGGGGCATCGCAAACGAATCGCGATTCGGCGTTGATCCGCGAGCGGGCGGACCGGCGTCCGCTCCGGACGCGGAGCCGTTCGGGCCGTGACCTCGACGTCGTCAGGCGGTGGCGGAGCGGTTCAGCGCAGCGCGATGTGCGGCCGCGCCGTCGAACCGTCTACCGCTCAAGCGTGCTGTGGCCGGGGCGCGGACCGGTGCACCGGACAGCTCGTAGAAGGTCGCCGTAGCGGATCCGGTGAACCGGTCGCCGGTCACTTCCAGGTCGAAGGCGACGATCCCTTTGCGCACGACGGCGGGATCCGTTCGATCGACGGTGAACTCCAGGAACGCGCCGGTGACCCGGCCGCCGTCGGATCGCCAGCTGCCCATGCCGTTGCTGTCACTGGTGGCGCGGTTTCCGTGGTCCGGATTCGATTGCAGCATCGTGCCGCCCGGGTGGAACTGCATCACGTGGTAGCCGAACGGAGCGCCGTCGGCGATGACCTCCCAGGTGCCCAGTACGGGATGCCGCTCGCTCATGCCGCGCCCGCGCAGACCGACGCCAGCAGCGCGACGCCGCGGTCGATGTCCTCGCGCGGCACGTTCGCGAAGCTCAGCCGCATCGTGTTGCGGTGGTCGGCGACGTCCTCGGCGTAGCAGACGCTTCCCGGCAGGAAGGCGACGCCGCGGCGCAGCGCCTCCTCCAGCAGCGCGTCGGCGTCGAAACCGGGCGGGCCCTCGACCCACAGGAACATCCCGCCGTCGGGCACGACCCAGCGGAACCCGGTCGGGAGATGCCGTTGCACGGCGGCGGCCAAGATGTCCAGTTTGGCCGAGTACGCGTCCACGACGTGGGCCAGGTGCTCGGCTCCGGCCGAGCTGCCCAGGAACTCGGCGGCAATCGCCTGGCAGTAGGTCGAGGTCTGCATATCAATGCCTTGCTTCAAGGCGAGCACGGTTTTCAACAGATCCGCGGGCATGACGGTGATACCGACACGGATCGCCGGGGCGAGAGTTTTGGACAGGGAGGTGATGTAAATCGAGTTGTCCGGCGCGAAAGACGCCAGCGCGGGCGGTGGCACGCCGCGGTAGCGCAGGTCGGTGTAGACGTCGTCCTCGACAACCAGCGTGCGGTGGCGGAGGACGATCTCGGCAATTCGTTCGCGCCGCTCGGCGGGCATCGTCCGCCCGGTCGGATTCTGGAACGTCGGAAGCAGGTACACGAATGCGACGTCATATCGGACCAGTGCCTGCTCCAGTGCGTCGGGCAGCATGCCGAAATCGTCGGACGGCACCGCGACGACGGTCGCCGCGTGGCTGCGGAATTCTTTGACCGCGGGGCCGTAGGTCGGCGTTTCCACCAGAACCACGTCCTGTGGGTCGAGCAGCGCCAAACACACGTTGTGCAATGCGCCGGATCCACCCGTCGAGATGTGCAGGTTATCGAGCGAACACCGGATATCGCGATTGCGCAACAGATTCCGGGCCTCGCCCAGGAGCGGGGAGAATCCCTGGGTCATCCCGTACTGGAGCACGGCGCTGCCGTATCTGCCGATGACGGCCTGCGAGAGCGTCGCGACGAGTTCGGTGGGCAACAGGGCCGGATCGGGCGCTCCGACGGCGAACGAGACGACGTCGCGGCGGCCTGCCAGCGCCGCGAAGATGTCGTCGATCGGCCCGCTGGTCACTCCGGCCGCGCCGCGACTGCGCTTGGAAAGGGCCATCTCAGGAACCGACCGGCTGTTGGCCGCGCAGGCGGGCAACGATTTCGGCCACGTCGGCGTCGTATTCCGGAGTCAGCACCACGTCCTCGTTGAACAGGGGGTCGGTCCGCATTTCCACCGCGATCAAGTCCTCCGCCTCGTCCAGGTTCACCGCCACGTGCACGACGCCGTCGGGGATGTAGATGAACTCGCCGGGGCCGTGGAAATACGGAGTCAGTCGCGGGCCGACGAGCGTGACCGCCCGGCCGCGCAGGCAGACGACGACGATCTCGCTGTGCGCGTGATAATGCGCTTTCGACATGGCGCCAGGGGGCATGGTGACCATCCCGGCCGAAATGCCGGTCGCACCACAGGTTTCGGTGGTGACGCAGGGGGTGAGGCGTTGTCGTTGTCGTCCGAAAGTCTCCGCCGCGTCGGACGGTTTGATCACACGAACCTGCTTGACTGCACTTTTCATGGGTACTCCGGACACTTTTCTCGCCGATCGAACTGGACGGTAGACCATTCCCGCTGCTGGCGAGAGACGAGCTTGTGGGAGCGTGGAAAACCGGGGGTGTCTCGGCACTTTCACCAATCCGTCCGGCACGTTTCCGGTGCGCGAAGTTTCCGTCGGCGATGTCGTGAACCCCGACGCCCGCGCACGGAAGCGCACCGTCACGCGGGGGCTCGGCCACTCGGCGGTTAACTCTCGGCAGAGAAAATGCGGCAGCGCCCTGATCCCGCGTCGCTCGGTCGAATCGGCCCGGCGGGCGGACGCGGCGGGCGTTCGCTCCGGACGGGTCACGGGTCGCCCGTCCGGGCGGACGACGCCGTCGCGCCGATCCGGTCCCGGTCGAGGCCTCCCCGCGCGCGGAAGTGTTGTGTGAGATCAGCACGCCCGAATACTGTTCGCCACCTGATTTGCGTAGGCTGCGCACTGTGCAGAGATGGCGAAGTCTCGACGAGGTGCCCGCGGACTGGGGGCGCTGTGTCCTCACGATCGGTGTGTTCGACGGTGTGCACCGCGGCCACGCGCAGTTGATCAGCCGGGCCGTGAAGTCCGCCGCCGCGCGCGGCGTGCCCGCGGTGCTGATGACCTTCGACCCGCACCCGATGGAAGTGGTCCGCCCCGGCTCGCACCCCGCGCAGCTGACCACGCTGACCCGCCGTGCCGAACTGGCCGAGGAACTGGGCGTCGACGTGTTCTGCGTCATGCCCTTCACTCAGGAATTCATGAAGCTGACCCCGGCGCGGTACGTCCACGACCTGCTGGTGGAGCGGTTGCACGTGGTCGAAGTGGTGGTCGGCGACAACTTCACCTTCGGCAAGAAGGCCGCGGGCACGGTCGAGACCATGCGCGAACTCGGCAAGCGATTCGGATTCGAGGTCGACGGCGTGACACTGCTCGCCGAACACGCCGTGACCTTCTCCTCCACCTACATCCGCTCGTGCGTCGACGCGGGCGACATGGCCGCCGCGGCCGAGGCGCTGGGGCGGCCGCACCGGGTCGAAGGCGTCGTCGTGCACGGTGACGGCCGCGGCAAGCAGCTCGGTTTCCCGACCGCGAACGTGGCTCCGCCGATGCACGCCGCGATCCCGGCCGACGGCGTGTACGCGGGATGGTTCACCGTGCTCGGCCCCGGCCCCACCATCGGTACCGTCACCCCGGGTGAGCGGGCCATGGCCGCCATCTCGGTGGGCACCAACCCGACCTTCTCCGGCCGCGCCCGCACGGTCGAGGCGTACGTGCTCGACGGCGAGGCCGATCTGTACGGTCAGCACGTCGCGGTCGACTTCGTCGAGCACATCCGGGGGCAGCGCAAGTTCGAGTCCGTGGACGAGCTGATCGAGTGCATGGGCCGCGACGTGGAGACCGCGCGCAAGATTCTCATCGCCGTCGACGCCGGGTGAGCGTCAGGACTTCATGAAGTCGAGCAGGTCCTGGTTGAGCTGGTCGGCGTGCGTGATGTACAGCCCGTGCCCAGCGGTCGGGTACTCCTTGTAGACGCAGTCGGGAATGAGTTTCGCGGTGCGCCTGCTGCTGGCGTCGATCGGAATGGACTGATCCGGCACCCCGTGCACGACCAGCGCGGGAATCGGCAGATTCCGCAGTGTTTCGCGGTGGTCGGACGGGAAGGTCGACTCCCAGACCGCGATGGTGGACCACGGTGACGCGGACAGGCAGCGGCGGATCTCGTGCTCGATCAGCGCGGGGGACACGTCGTTGCCGAGGTGGGTGGCGAAATATCCCTGGGCGCGATCGGCGAACCACTTGGGCCGGTCGGTGCGCCACTGCGCGATCGACGCCAGGCTCAGCTCGTCCGGAAGCCCCTCGGGGTTGTCCTCGGTCTGCCGCAGGAACGGCAGAGTGGTGGCCAGCAGTGCGATACGCCCCACCCGCTCGGTGCCGTGCCCGGCCAGGTAACGGGCGACCTCCGCGCCGCCCGCCGAGTGAGCGACCAGGGTCAGCTCGCGCAGGTCCAGCCGTTCGATCAGCTCGGCAACGTCGTCGGCGCGAGTGTCCAGGTCGTATCCGGTGGACGGCCGGTCGGAACGGCCGTGTCCGCGCCGATCCAGCAGCACGCAGCGGTAGCCCCGCTCGACGAAGAACGGGACCTGGTACTCCCACATCTCCGCATCCAGCGCCCACCCGGCCAGGAACAGGATCGGCGCTCCGGTTCCGTAGTCTTCGTAGGCCAGGCGAGTGCCGTCGGTCGTCTCCAGGTAAGGCATTCGTTCTCTCCTCGTATTCGGCGGTACGAGAGAAAGATTCGCAGCCGACGTGTGGCGAGTCGATTACCCGGAAGGTAATGCGGGCGCTTCCGTGCGCCGCACGCCCGGTGCCGCAGGCCGTGCCGATCGACCTGCGATTTCGGCAGGAAGAGCCCGGTCCGGTAGGGTGGTCCCTCGGGTTTGCTGCGGTCCGCGGTGGCGCCCGCACCCGGGTAACCGGACATTCGAGCGCGGAACTGAGAAACAGGAGTGGATGCCCCATGGCGTTGACCACCGAGCAGAAGTCGGCGATTCTCGCCGAGTACGGCCTGCACGAGAAGGACACCGGCTCGCCGGAGGCGCAGATCGCGCTGCTGTCCAAGCGGATCGCCGACATCACCGAGCACCTGAAGAAGCACAAGCACGACCACCACACCCGCCACGGTCTGATGGCGCTGATCGGTCGTCGCAAGCGGCTGTCGAAGTACCTGCAGGACAACGACATCAACCGCTACCGTTCGCTGATCGAGCGGCTCGGGCTCAGGCGGTAGTTTTTCCAGCGCCTCCGGCGCTGGGTGTTCGCGGCCCCTTTATGGCTCGCGTCCGAGCGACCGCCGTTTGCGACTTCGTCGCGGACGCGGCGGCCGCTCGGACGCGAGCCGGGCCGCGAACGGACAATGCTCGGTCTCGCTTCGCTCGAAAGACGGGGTGGGGCCGATTCGGTTCCGATTCGGGGGTAGCTTGCGCGCCCGTCATCGGCCGCTGACCTGCGGCGGTCGCGTGGGCGATAGCTCGAGCGCTCGAGTCCGAGTTCCGAAGGCTGCCGGTGAGCCGACGAGGCGTACCGGCCATGGCCACCCGGAGTGCGGTCACGCTGATCGCCGGGTGGGGAAGTGCACGCAGATCAGCAGTAATTTTCACGCATCGTTGTCCCTGGCTTCCGTGCAGGCGGGGGTCTCGGCCGACTCGGCGGGGGTCGGTGTCCGGGGCGCCGGTGACTCGATGCGGGGTGGGGAAGTGGTAACCGGCTGCTCAACACGGGGGTGTCCGAGGCGGTCGCTGGTTCAGCCGATGGGGAGACGTACAATCGCCTCGTTGGCTATTTGTGTATAGGGGTGGATCGCCCCCCTGCGCACGACAACATTGCACAGCCGTATGCACCCGCCCGCGTGGCGTCGGTCTTCGGTAGTGGCCTATCGGCAGCGAGTTGGCGCCGTCGGGCTTCGATCGATGACCGCCTCCGCGTCGCCGTCTCCAAGGGGATTCGGCCGGGTGTGCGCGTCGCAGCCAGGAGGGTTGCCGCGCGTCCGTACCCGGTGCGGCTGACGACAGCCGGATCGCGCCCGACGAGCGCTCGAGCCGGCGAAGACGAGAGGTTGAGAGAGAAGAATGACCGAAACAACTGAACGCAAGAGCTCGGCCGTCGAGGTCGAACCGGGCGTATTCGAATCCGTCGCGCTGATCGACAACGGCAGCTACGGCACCCGCACCGTCCGGTTCGAGACCGGACGCCTCGCCCGGCAGGCCGCCGGTTCGGTCGTCGCCTACCTGGACGACGAGAACATGCTGCTGTCGGCCACCACCGCGGGCAAGCAGCCCAAGGACCAGTTCGACTTCTTCCCGCTGACGGTCGATGTCGAGGAGCGGATGTACGCCGCGGGCCGCATCCCCGGATCGTTCTTCCGCCGTGAGGGCCGTCCCTCCACCGACGCGATCCTGACCTGCCGCCTGATCGACCGGCCGCTGCGTCCGTCGTTCGTCGACGGCCTGCGCAACGAGATCCAGGTCGTGGTCACCGTGCTGAGCCTGGACCCGAACGACCTCTACGACGTGGTGGCGATCAACGCCGCGTCCGCGTCCACCCAGATCGCGGGCCTGCCGTTCTCCGGCCCGGTCGGCGGCGTGCGGGTCGCGCTGATCCCGGACGGGGCTGCGTCGCAATGGGTGGCCTTCCCGACCGTCGAGCAGCTCGAGGGCGCCGTGTTCGACATGGTGGTCGCGGGCCGCGTGGTCGAGTCCGGTGACGTCGCCATCATGATGGTCGAGGCCGAGGCCACCGACAAGGTGATCGAGCTGATCGAGGGTGGCGCGCAGGCGCCGACCGAGACCGTTGTCGCCGAGGGCCTCGAGGCCGCCAAGCCGTTCATCGCCCGCCTGTGCCGCGCGCAGCAGGATCTCGCCGAGCTGGCGTCGAAGCCGACCGAAGAGTTCCCGCTGTTCCCGCCGTACGGCCAGGACGTGTACGAAGCCGTCGAAGGCACCGCCAAGCGCGAGCTGAGCGAGGCGCTGGGCATCGCGGGCAAGCAGGAGCGCGAGGAGAAGATCGACGAGATCAAGCTCGCCGTGCTCGACCGGCTCGGCGACGACTTCGCCGGACGCGAGAAGGAACTGGGCGCCGCGTTCCGCTCGGTCACCAAGAAGCTGGTGCGCCAGCGCATCCTGTCCGACGGCTTCCGTATCGACGGCCGCGGGCTCGCCGATATCCGTGCGCTGTCGGCCGAGGTCGCGGTCGTACCGCGCGCCCACGGCTCGGCGCTGTTCGAGCGGGGCGAGACCCAGATCATGGGCGTCACCACCCTGGACATGGTGAAGATGGCCCAGCAGGTCGACTCGCTCGGCCCGGAGACCAGCAAGCGCTACATGCACCACTACAACTTCCCGCCGTTCTCCACCGGTGAGACGGGGCGAGTCGGTTCGCCCAAGCGCCGCGAGATCGGTCACGGCGCGCTGGCCGAGCGGGCGCTGATCCCGGTGCTGCCCAGCCAGGAGGAGTTCCCATACGCCATCCGGCAGGTCTCGGAGGCGCTGAGCTCCAATGGCTCCACCTCGATGGGCTCGGTGTGTGCCTCCACCCTGTCGCTGCTGAACGCCGGTGTGCCGCTGAAGGCGCCGGTCGCCGGTATCGCGATGGGCCTGGTGTCGGACACCATCACCAACGACAAGGGCGAGGACGAGGTCCGCTACGTCGCGCTGACCGACATCCTCGGCGCCGAGGACGCCTTCGGCGACATGGACTTCAAGGTCGCGGGTACCCGCGAGTTCGTCACCGCGCTGCAGCTGGACACCAAGCTGGACGGCATCCCCTCGCAGGTGCTGGCCGGTGCGCTGAGCCAGGCCCACGACGCGCGCACCACGATCCTGGACGTGATGGCCGAGGCCATCGCCACCCCGGACGAGATGAGCCCGTACGCGCCGCGCGTCACCGCGATCAAGATCCCGGTCGACAAGATCGGTGAGGTGATCGGCCCCAAGGGCAAGGTGATCAACCAGATCACCGAGGACACCGGCGCCAACATCTCCATCGAGGACGACGGCACCGTGTTCGTCGGTGCGACCGACGGCCCGTCCGCGCAGGCCGCGATCGACGCGATCAACGCCATCGCCAACCCGCAGCTGCCGAAGGTCGGCGAGCGCTTCCTGGGCACGGTCGTCAAGACCACCGCCTTCGGCGCGTTCGTCTCCCTGCTGCCGGGTCGCGACGGCTTGGTGCACATCTCCAAGCTGGGTAACGGCAAGCGCGTGGCCAAGGTCGAGGACGTCGTGAACGTCGGCGACAAGCTGCGGGTGGAGATCGCCGACATCGACAACCGCGGCAAGATCTCGCTCGTGCCGGTCGAGGACAACGCCGAGGAGTCCGGCGACGACTCGGCCGATGCGGGCTCGGCCGGGACCGAGTAGTACTTGTCCCTGTGACGAAGAAGAAGACGACAACCCCTTCGCTCAACACCGGGCGAGGGGGTTCGTCACTCGAGCTGCGGGCGGATACGGACAGCGGAGTGCGCCGCACCGTCCTGCCCGGCGGGTTGCGCGTGGTCACCGAGCATCTGCCCGGCGTCCGCTCGGCGTCCGTCGGCGTCTGGGTGGGGGTCGGTTCGCGCGACGAGGGCCCGACCGTCGCGGGCGCCGCGCATTTCCTGGAGCACCTGCTGTTCAAGGCGACGCCGACGCGCTCGGCCCTGGACATCGCCGAGGCGATGGACGCGGTCGGCGGCGAGCTCAACGCGTTCACCGCGAAGGAGCAGACCTGCTACTACGCGCACGTCCTGGACGAGGATCTGCCCCTGGCCGTCGACATGGTCTCCGACGTGGTGCTCAACGGGCTGTGCCGGTCGTCGGACGTGGACGTGGAGCGGCAGGTGGTGCTCGAGGAGATCGCCATGCGCGACGACGACCCCGAGGACCTGGTCGGTGACTCGTTCCTGGCCGCGCTGTTCGGTGACCACCCGATCGGGCGGCCGGTGATCGGCTCCATCGAATCCATCGAGGGAATGCGGGCCGCGCAGCTGCGGTCGTTCCACCTGCGCCGCTACCGGCCGGACCGGATGGTGGTCGCCGTCGCGGGCAACGTGGAGCACGAGCACACCGTGGAATTGGTGCATCGTGCCTTCGAGAACCGGCTCGATCCGGCGGCGGCGCCCGCGCGGCGGCGTGAGGGCCGGTTCCGGCCGAACGGTGCGCCGCAGCTGCAGTGGAGTCATCGCGACAGCGAGCAGGCGCACCTGGCTTTCGGCGTGCGCGCCTTCGGGCGGCACGAGGGGGAGCGGCGCTGGCCGTTGTCGGTGCTGAACACGGTGGTCGGCGGTGGGCTGAGTTCGCGGCTGTTCCAGCGCATCCGGGAAGAGCGCGGGCTGGCGTACTCGGTGTATTCCAGCGTCGACACCTTCGCCGACACTGGGGCGTTCTCGGTCTACATCGGCTGCCAGCCGGAGAACCTGGGCGAGGTGGCGACCTTGGCGCGCGGCGTGCTGGAGGAAGTGGCCGCCGACGGCATCACCGACGCGGAGTGCGCGCGAGCCAAGGGCTCGTTGCGCGGCGGGCTGGTGCTCGGCTTGGAGGACTCCGCCTCGCGCATGAACCGTCTGGGGCGCAGCGAACTCAGCTACGGCAATCATCGCAGCGTGTCGGAGACCCTGGCCCGCATCGACGCCGTCACCACCGACGAGGTGTCCGCCATCGCGCGCACGCTGCTGGCTCGGCCCTTCGCCGCGTCGGTCGCCGGACCCTACAAGCGCACCCGTGACCTGCCCGCCGCGGTACGGCGGCTGGTGCCGAGCTGATCCTCGCCGCGTGACCCGCCCGCGGCTTGGCGGGGAATCCGTCCGCGCGATATCGTTTCGGCCGCCCGGCCGTCGGTCCCGCCGGAGGGCGCTGAACTCGATTGTCCGGGTGTCGGATCCGGCGATCTCTGCCAAGGAGTCGAGATGAACCGAACGAATCGTGCCCTTCGCGTGCTGGGCGCGGTTTCGATGCCGATGCTCGTGCTGTCCGGGTGCGGCGGAACGGACGCGGAGGCGGGCAAGGCGGGGGAGCCGACCGCGGCCGCGCTGCGCGAGGAAGCCACGAAGATGACCGGCGCGCTGGCCGCCCACGACTACGCGGCCGCCTACCAGTTCCGTTCCGCGCGTTGCAGGCTCACGCTGAACCAGGACGACTACGTGGCGTCGATGGCGCAGCTCTACGACGGCAGGGACCTGAAGTCCAAGCCGTCGAAGGTCACCGTCACCACGTCGGGATCGACGGGGACGGTCACGGTCGAGAACTTCGACGCCCGTGCGGCCCAGGACGACCGAAAACCGGCGACCTGGACATTCATCGACGGGCAGTGGCGCTTCGACAACTGCTGAGCGCGCACCCCCGCTGCCGCGTCATTCCCGCCGCGCGCGGTTGGCGGCCGCGATGATCGTCGGCACCAGCCCGGGCAGGGCGGATTCGAGGTCGTCGATGCGCAGGCGCTGGCAGGTGTGCCCGTCGATGACCAGGCGCTCGATGACGCCTGCGTCGCGCAGGATCTTGAAATGGTGGGTGGCGGTCGATTTGTTGATCACTTCGTAGAGCGCGCCGCAGCGGACCGCCGTTCCCGCGTTGCCGAGCCGCCGCACCATCTCCAATCGCACCGGGTCCTGCAGCGCGTTGAGCACCGTGGGCAGCGCGGCCACGGGGGGCGCCTGCTGCTCCGCGCCACGGACATCGGTCATGATCTGGATCACTCCCAGGTTTGATGATCGTCGTACCGGATGTAGGGTCGACTCTAGTTCGATCATCATCAAACTTACCCGATCGGAGTTCCGATGGCAGCGACGATGGCGGTGGCCGTCGAGGAGCAGACCGCGCAGCGCTGGGCTTACGCCCTGGTGCTCGCGGCCACGGGCGTGGCGCTCGGGGTTTCCGGCGTGCCCGCCCCGCTCTACGGCATCTACGAGAAGCAGTGGCATCTCTCGCCGCTCACCACCACCATCGTGTTCGCCGTCTACGCGGTGGCCGCCCTGGGCGCGGTGCTGGTGTCCGGGCGGATTTCCGATGTGGTGGGCCGGAAGCCGGTGCTGCTCGGCGCCTTCGCCACGATGGTCGCCGGGTTGGGGGTATTCGTGCTCGCCGACAGTGTGCCCATGCTGCTGCTGGCGCGAGCGCTGCACGGGATCGCGGTCGGCTCGACCGTGGTCGCCGGGGCTGCCGCGCTGCTGGACCTGCGCCCGCACCGCGGCGCGCGGTCCGGGCAGCTCAGCGGCGTCGCGTTCAATGTGGGGATGGCCGTGGCCATCCTGGGCTCGGCGCTGCTGGCGCAGTACGCGCCGCATCCGCTGCGCACCCCCTACGTCGTGATCACCGTCGTCTGCCTGGCGATCGGTATCGGCGTGCTCGCGCTGCGCGAACCGCACTCCGCCCGGGTGGCCGGACGTATCCGGATCGCGAAACCCGCGGTGCCACAGGAAATCCGCGCCGACTTCTGGTTCTCGGCCATCGGCGTGATGGCGGCCTGGTCGGTGCTCGGCGTGCTGCTGTCGCTGTACCCGTCGCTGGCCGCGCAGCAGACCGGCATCCACAATCTGGTCTTCGGCGGCGCCGTCGTCGCCTCGACGGCGCTGTCGGGCGCCACCGCGCAACTGTTCGCGACCGGCGTACCCGCCCGGTGGGCCGCGATCCTCGGCGACATCGGCATGGCACTGTCGCTGCTGCTGACCGTGCCCGCACTGGCAACGCACCACTGGATCGCGGTGCTCGCAGCGGGTGTTGCCCTCGGGGCGACCTTCGGACTCGGTTTCGGCGGTTCGCTGCGGCACCTGTCGGAGGTTGTGCCGCAGCACAAGCGCGGCGAGACGATGTCCGCGTACTACCTGCTGGCCTACTCGGCGATGGCTCTGCCCACCATCCTGGCCGGCTGGGCCGCCACCACCTGGGGCCTGAGCACCGTGTTCCCCTGGTTCGTCGGCGTCGTCGCCCTTGCCTGCCTGGTCGCGGCCGGACTCGGCCTTCGCCGCAACCGGGCGGCATGAGCCGCGATTGGCTTTTTGCCGCGCGCGTCCGCTAATGTTCTGTGTCGCATCGCGGACGCCGCGATGCGAGTGCGGATGTAGCGCAGCTGGTAGCGCATCACCTTGCCAAGGTGAGGGTCGCGGGTTCGAATCCCGTCATCCGCTCCACGAAACTCCCCGGCCTTCTCTGCCGGAATCACCCTGAACGCGCCCGTCCATGCCGCGCGATGCCTACCAGTTCGGCAGCGCCGTGGTGAGCGCCGAACGCTCGGCGCGAGCGCCGGAGAGAATCCTCGTCCCATGGTCGGCGCCGCATGTCGATCGCAGATTACCCCGGTCAGGCACTTGCCTCATACTCTCTAGAGTGATATAAGAAATCTGTCTGGGTTGACATAGGTTATCTTGATTCAGTGGGCCAGAACGGTGTGAATCGGAGGTGACCACAACCGACTTGTGCCCCAGGGAGTAGCCGCGCTGTGACCTTCCGCGGAAGTGGCCCGCACGTGGCCGGATCCCGGCGGGCACCGCAGATCAATCGGAGATGCGAGGAATGAGAAAGGCAGGTGATGCTCGGACCGATCCAACCGTCACGTCACTCTCTTCCGACGCGGGCCCGGTACCGACGTCCGGGCCCGCGGCTCCCGTATCCGCGACGGCCCGAACCAGAAGGACCACCGTGAACAACTCGATGATTCCCGCCGGTAGCACCGCCGATCACCTCGAACAGCGCTCACCTGCCGACCGCCGCGAGCACACCGGAATCGGCGCCACGGCACTCACGCCGCTCGCCGAACGCATCCGGGAAGCGTTCGACCACGCCGACCGAGCCGACCGGTTCGAACAAGCCATCCTCACCCCGTTACCGGACGACGAGTACCCGCTCGCCTACTGACCCGAACTCGGCCCCACGCTCCCATGACGCCCACAACGCATTCCCCGGTCTGATCGCGGAGCCTTCGCGCGCACCGCGACACTCTCTTCCCCGCCAGGGGTCCGAATGGATCCAGATCGGATCCGTCGCGGATCAGACCATTACCGTCCACTCCTCGCTGCTGCGCGCGTCCCGGCCGCAAATCTGCGGCAGCGGCATGGCGGCACGGCACCGTCGCTTTCACCACTACCATCACCGACCGCGGCCCCGAAGCGGCGACCGTTCGCCCCTGCGCAGCGCGTCCCTACCCGCCCCGCCGGCAGTCCGCCGAGCGGCGGGCGGAGTTCCGGAGGTCCGGTCGCCGTCCGCTGTGATCGGCGGCCCGGCACCCCCGCGTTTTCGCGATCGATGTTTCGGCGCGGGCGGCCAGGGCATGTCCGCAGGTGGCGGGCTGTCGCGGTACGGCCCGATCGGCTACTGCGCTACTCGATCCAGTCGTCCGCGACGAAACGGAGCCGGCAGTGAAGATCGCCATGGTGTCCGACCATGCCAGCCCGCTGGCCCAGCTCGGTGGGGTCGACGCCGACGGCCGGAACGTGCGCGTGTCCGACCTGTCGGCGGCGATGGCGCGGCGTGGGCACGACGTGACGGTCTACTGCTGGGCCGGTAACCGGCCCGACCTGGTGTACGCCCACTTCTGGATGTCGACGCCCGGCGGTGGCTGTCGCGCCGCCCCAGGTCTCGCGCAGGACGGGGTCGGCGAGCAACGAGCGGACCGCCGCGGCCACCGCCTCCGGCGTGGCGGGCGCGACCGTGCCGCCGGTGATGCCGAAAGGAGCGACGTGAGCCGACGACCGGCAGCGGAACTCGGCGCTGTGCCGACCGTTGGAGAGCCGGTGGTCTGCCCGTCCACCGAAAGCTCTCGTCCGTGACCGACGCCCGCGCCCGGCGCGCGACGGGACGGCGGTTGAACGTGCTCGTCTGGCACGTGCACGGCTCCTGGACGACCTCGTTCGTCCAAGGCGGTCATCGCTATCTGATTCCGTTCGATGCCCGGCTGGGTGCGTGGGCCCGCGGGCGGTGCGGGCGCCCTTGGCCGGACACGGCCGTCGAGGTGGCGCCGGAAGCGCTCGCCGGCGAACCGATCGACGTGGTGGTGGCGCAGCGCCCGCGCGAATTGGATCTGATCGGGGAATGGTCGCGGCGCAGACCCGGCGTCGACCTGCCGGTGCTGTACGTCGAGCACAACACCCCCGACCAGCACGCGGCGCTGACCAGGCATCCGCTCGCGGACCGGCCCGACCTGACTCTGGTCCACGTGACGCACTTCAATCGGCTGATGTGGGACAGCGGCCGTACTCCGGTGACCGTGATTCCGTGCGGCGTGCCGGACCCCGGCTACTCCTACACCGGCGAACTCCCGCGCGCCGCGACGGTCGTCGACGAACCGGTGCTTCGCTGGCGTGTCAACGGCACCGATCTGCTCGTTCCGCTGTCGCGAGCCGCCCCGATCGACGTCTACGGCATCGGCACCGAGAACGTGCACGAAGCGTTGCGCTGCTCGCCCCGGCGGGTGCACGGTGCGGGCGAGCACACCCAGGATCGCCTGCACCGGCAACTGGCGCGGCGGCGCGTCTTCGTGCACACGCCGCGCTGGACTTCGCTCGGACTGCCGGTCCTCGAGGCGATGCATCTGGGCATGCCCGTCGTCGCCGTCGCGGCCGCCGAGGCGCACGCGTCGATCCCGCCCGAAGCCGGCGTGGTCTCGGCCGACCCTGATGTACTCACCCGGACTGTCCGGCACTTTCTGGGCGATCGGATGGCCGCCGAGGTAGCGGGAAAAGCCGCTCGGCAGTGGGCACTGACGCATTTCGGCCTCCACGACTTCGTGCGGCGATGGGACGACCTGCTGGTCGATGCCGTCGCGACGGGTCCGGGCGGGCCCGGATGAGCGGGCGGGTCTCGATCGCACGCCGGGAGGGGCAGTGATGGCAGCGGGCGATCCGCTCGTCGTGATCGGCGACGCGCTGCTCGACATAGACGTCGACGGCCGCGCCGACCGGTGCAGCCCGGAAGCGGCGGCCCCGGTCGTCGACGTCGGGAACCGGACGTTCCGGCCGGGTGGCGCCGCCTTGGCGGCCCGGCTCGCCGCGGCCGACCACCGGGAAGTGGTGCTGATCGCGGGTTTCGCCGCGGACGAGGCGGCCGCGCGACTGCGTTCGCTGCTGGATCGGCACGTGCGGGTCATCGCCCTGCCCCTGCGCGGTTCGACCGTCTGCAAGCAACGGGTGCGAGCGGTCGGGCCGTGGGCGAGCCCGAACGGGCACACCAAGGCCAGGCAGCTCGCGCGGCCCGTCCTGATCACCAGAATGGATTCCGGCACCGGACGAGTCGGCGCGGACCCGCTGCCCGAGGCGGCGCATGCCGTGCTCGCGGCGGCGCACGCCGTACTGGTCTCGGACTACGGCCGCGGTATCGCGGCCCACCCGCAGATCCGTACGCTGCTGCGCGCCCACGCCGCCCACGTCCCGGTCGTCTGGGACCCCCATCCGCGCGGGCCCGTCCCGATTCCCGGCGCGGCTCTGGTCACCCCCAATCGCGCGGAAGCGCTCGATCGGCTGTCCGGCCGGCTCGACGAGGGACCGGATCTGTGGAAGCTCGCCAAAGGGTGGGCGGTAGACGCGATCGCGGTGACCCTCGGATCGGAGGGCGCCCTGGTCTGCCTGCGTGCGTCCGGGAAACGCCTGCGCATCCCGCTCCCCGCCGCGGCGAAAGCAGCCTATGGCTGTGACACCTGCGGTGCGGGAGACAGTTTCGCCGCCGCCGCGGCAGCTCATCTCGGCGCGGGCCGCACACCGGAGAGCGCGGTGCGCCGTGCGGTGATCGCGGCGGCCGAGTTCGTCGGCTCCGGCGCCGCCGCCGCGTTCTCGGAATCCGAATCGGCCCTCGTATCCCGAGCGCCCATCACTTGGGACAGCCGATGGATGTGATCTCCGCGCTCGTGGCCTGCTGATCGGCGTGCCCGCGCTGCGTGCCGCAAACCCGGCAGAGCGGCGGGCGGTGGCCGCGCAAGCGTGGGCGCGACGCCGCCTGCGCGAGCGTCGAACAGTAGGGCAACTGACGGTCTTCTTGTCATCCGTCGCAGCGACATCACCTGTGGGGCAAGCGATCACGCGCGCGCCGGAAACATGAGTCGGCAATGCCGTTCGGCGCCGTCGCAGGGTCCGGCCTGCTCGATCCGAACGCGGATGACATACTGGGTCGGCAAATAACCGGCTGCCGACACGATGCGTGCGTGCGCCGGCCGTTGAGTCAACAGCGGATATTTCGGCCGAACGGGTCCACGGCCGTGCGCTTCCTCGCGAGGGATGGCGCCGGTTCGCGGGCGCACGCGGCCACCAGCCCCTTGTGTTTCGGAGAGGCATCGCATTCATGACTCAGCACACGCAGCCGTGCGCGTCACCCATGACCGCCACCGGCTCGTCGCCTACCGAGCAGCCCGCCGTCGGCAGTTTCCGGTTCTGGTTCGCCACGCGTCGCTGGGAGTGGTCCGCGGAGGTGTACCGCATGCACGGCTACCGGCCGGGCGAGATCGAACCGACGACCCAACTGCTGCTCGCGCACAAACATCCCGACGACCGCACGCACGTCGCCGAGACCATCACGCGCGCCATCGACCACGGCGAGCCTTTCTCCAGTCGGCATCGGTTCATCGACCTGTCCGGCCAGGAACATACCGTGCTCGTCGTCGCCGACCGCATCCTGGACGACACCGGCACCGCCGTCGGTACTTCCGGCTTCTACGTCGATCTCTCCGGCACCCTGGAGGAGGCCCACCGGGCCATGCTCGCCGCGACCCTGCCCGGTCTCTACGAGAACCGCGCGGTGATCGAGCAGGCGAAGGGGGTGCTCATGAACATCTACCAGATCAGCGCCGATCAAGCGTTCCAGGTGCTGCGCTGGCGCTCCCAGGAGACCAACACCAAGCTGCGCGCGCTGGCCCAGCAGTTGATCACCGAACTGCCCTTCGTGCCGCCGCCACCGCCGGACGTGGTCGCCTCGTTCGACCATATCCTGCTCACGGTCCATCTCCGGATACCCCGCGATTGACCACGAGGCGATTTCGTTTTTCGGACCGACGCCCCCCGGATGACTTCGCCTGCCGCGCTGACACCGGCCCGGAGCCCTGAGAGCCTGGGAGTTGCGCGGTCTCGTGCCCGAAACCCTGCCGCCGGAGGTGCGCATGTCAGGTCAGTACGGCGTGGAGACCATCCGGACCGACGACGGCCTTGTTCTGATCACGTATGGTGAATTGGACGCGGCGAACGCCGACGACTGGTTCACGGCGATGGCCGAGGCTGTCGAGAACCACTGTGGCACAACGTCGATCTCTTCGGTCATCGTCGACCTCTGCCGGGGTGAGTTTCCTGTCCTGCGCCGGCGTGCGCGCGGTGTTGCGCCTGGCGGAACGCGGTGCGCGAGGGGACGTCGCCGTCCACATCACCGTGCCGGACGACGGTCCGGTGCCGCGCATCGTGGACGTGCTGGCAGTGCGGCAGAACCTGCCGGTCGTCGTGTGCCGCGTGCCCGGGCCGCACGTCGCCGAGCCGCCCCGCGAGTGCCGCTCACCCGGGGCCGTGCGGCCGAACGACGCGCTCGGGCGGACCAAAGGTGGTCCGGGAAGCAATGCGCGGTCCCCGCGCACGCGGATCATCGACCGCACTGCTCCGGTGGCGGGCCGCAGCCGCGGCGACCTGGAGCCGAGATGAGCCGCGTCGCGAACGAACGTCCACGCCGTCGGCCGTCCACTATACGAACAAACCTGCCCGCCATCGCTTGACATCGTCGTCGGGCGGTACTCGGCGATCGTCGCATCGTTCACCATGTCGTGAGCGTGCCGACCGCAGGTGAAGGCGAATCGAGGAAGCTCATGGCACTGGCGACCACGAAGCACAGGACCGCCGTTCCGCGCCGGGCGCGCCGCGGAACCGACAGCTACGACGGCATCGAACCGTGGCTCGAGCAATTGTGCGGGATGACCGACGACGACCCCGAACGCCCACGGTTGCGGGAAGAGATCGTGCACCGGTGCTTGCCGCTGGCCGAGCACATCGCCCGCCGTTTCGTCGGTCGGGGCGAGAACTATGACGACCTGTACCAGATCGCCTCGGTGGGTTTGGTCCTCGCGGTCGATCGCTTCGACCCGGCTCGTGGGCCGTCGTTCCTGTCGTTCGCGGTCCCGACGATCATGGGCGAGGTGCGCCGCCACTTCCGCGACCACAGCTGGGCCGTGCGGGTGCCGCGCCGGATCAAGGAGATCCAGTTGACCATCGGTCCCGCCGTGGAGAGGCTCTGCCAGCGCCTGGAGCGGATGCCCACCGCCCTGGAGATCGCCGTGGAACTGAACATCGACCTGCTGGAGGTCACGCAGGCGCTGCTGGCGGGCAACGCCTACTCCACCAACTCGATCGACGCCGTCGTCGAGGACGAGGAAACCGGCGGCACGTCGGTCCGGGTCGCCGAGACCTTCGGCGAGGAGGACCCCTCCTACGAACTGACCGAGGAGGCGCTGGCGGTCGCGCCCTTGCTCGCCGAACTGCCCCAGCGGGAGCGGCGGGTGCTGCGCATGCGCTTCTTCGAAGGGCGCACGCAAGCGCAGATCGCCGAGGTGCTCGGGGTCTCCCAGATGCACGTCTCCCGGGTCCTCGCACGGACCATCGCCGACCTTCGGGAGCGCGCCATGCGGGACTGATCGCGGCACCGGACGTCCGGCGGTGTGCCTGGCCGATCGCAGTCCCGGCGCGCCGTACCGGCTCAGTCGTTGAGCGTGGTCAACGGGGTTCGGCCGTACGCCTCGCGGTAGGCGGTCGCGAATCGTCCGGGGTGGCCGAAGCCCCAAGCCGCCGCGATCGAGGTGACCGTGTGACCGTCCTCGGGCGAGCAGTCGCGCAGTTGTTCGTGCGCACCGCGCAGGCGCAGCCGCCGCAGATACGCCATGGGCGTGGTGCCGAGGTGGCGCCGGAACGCCAATTGCAGCGCACGAACGGTGACGTATGCGGCTGCGGCGATGTCGGTGACGGCGATGTCGTCGCGGACGTGGGACTCGAGATACGCCAGCGCGCGCCGCACCGTGTCGGGATGGGCGTCGTTGCGGTCGCTCGCCGTCGGATCGGTGTGGGCTGTGCTGGGCAGGGCGTGCAGCACGCTGGCGGCCAGGTACTGCGCGGCGGTGGAGGTGATCAGGGGTTGCTCGCGTGCGGTGCGATCGGCGGCAAGGTCGCGCATGTGCTCCAGTACCCGGGACAGGTGGCCGGCGGCTGCGGGGGAGACCGGCCGGTGCCCCGTCAGCCGGACCGATTCGAGGTCGTGATCGGGGCTTGTGGCCGCCACTCGGGTGAGCAGAGCCGGGTCGAACATCGTGATGCTGTAGCGGGCGTGGTGGATCACCCCGGAATACGGCAGGTCCGGCGGAGTGAGCAGTCCGACCTCCCCGGGATGGAAGTAGTCGGTGCCGACGTCGCGGTAGTGCTCTTCGATCGTGCCCGACTTCACTCGGCACAGGCATATCTTGCCCAACGGCTGCGCGTCATAGCTCATGTCGAAGTCCAGATCGAGATCGTCGAGGCTGACGGGACCGAGGACGTCCCGGGTGACGCTGGTGCGGACCGGTGTCCCGGTGCTGTTGCCGATCCGCATGGTGGTGTAGTTGCGATTGAGGAATTCTTCGGTGTCATTCAAGCTGTCGCTGCGAAAGGCGAACGATTCCATCGGCGCGGCACTTCTGCTCTTTCGGATACGGCATCCCGCCCAGCATGTCGTAGGTGGTGGCCGAGCGGCTGTGCTCAGCGTTCGGACTGGTCACAACCGTTCGGTGTGCAGGCAGGTGTCAGCACGGTTGGTACCAAACGAGGCAGCGGCGACCGAAATCCCCGACACATCGTGATCATGAGTACCCGGTTGCCTCGGGTTCAATCTCAGGACTCTGTTTCCGCACCGCGGTATCGATCGAGACGAGCAGGTTTTCCGGGTTCGCGACCGGCCGCCGGTGTTTCGTCCTCGCTCGAGCGGCCACCCTGATCAGGAGGGGCGGATCGCCGCCTCTCCCATCGAAGCCGTCCGAGAACGTGACGAGGAGGTCTCATGGCATTGCAGGACACGATCGCGCAACTGCGGCAGGACATCACCACCGCCGAGGACGCGGGCGACGAGACGACCGCCGAGCGTCTGCGCGGCGAACTCGCCGAAGCGATCCGCGCAGCCGACCAGAGCGCCGAAGCCGATCGCCGGTGACGAATCGGCGGCGCGAAGGTCGGCGATCCTAGATGGCGCCGACCTTCGCGCCCGTCCAACCGCGCTCGCCCGGGTTCGCGAGCCCGACGGCTTCGGCGAGTTCGCGGCGGTGGTCGTTCGTGCGCCCGGCTCCGCGCTGTTACCAGGATCGTTTGACGCTCTCGGTCATTCGTCGGGGTCGTCGCGCGGAGGCAGATAAGGTTCGGCATCTTCGGGGTGGCCGTGGGCGATGCTGCGTGCTCGCGCGAGTTCGGCATCCACCTCCGCGCCCAGCAGCACCGCGATATTCGAGATCCACAGCCACACGAGGAAGACGACGACGCCACCGAGGGAGCCGTACACCCGGTTGTAGGAGCCGAAGTGGCCCACGTAGAACGCGAAGCCCCAGGAAGCTGCCGCCCAGAGCAGGACGGCCAGCGCGCTACCCGGCGTCAACCAGCGGAACCCCGGCTGCCGCACGTTCGGCGCCGCCCAGTACAGCAGGGCGAAGACCAGGCTGATCAGCGCCATCATCACCGGCCACTTGACGATCCCCCAGACCGTGATCGCGACCTCCCCGAGCCCGAGCCACCGGCCGACGTGGTCGGCCAGCGAACCGCTGATCACCACGCCGACCGTGCAGACGCCCAGCAGGGTGACCACCGCGGCGGTCAGTGCCACCCGCACGGGCACGGTCTTCCAGGGCGGCCGCCCTTCCTCGATGTCGTAGATCGCGTTGCTCGCGCGCATGAACGCGCCGATGTAGGCCGACGCGGTCCACAAGGCCGAGGCCAACCCGAGCAGCGCCAGCGGGCCGGCCGGGGCTTGCGCTTCGTGTATGTCGTTCACCGCGTCGACGAGCAGGTCCGTTCCGCTGCCCGGCCCGATCGCGCGGATGGTGTCGACCAACGCGCCGGTATCGTCGCGCCCCAGCATGCCCAACCCGGCGGTGAGCACGATCAGCCCCGGAAACAGCGACAGCACACTGTAGTACGTCAGGGACGCGGCCCAGTCGCTGAGATTGTCCTGTTGGAATTCGCGGACCGATCGCTTCACCACGCCCCACCACGACCGGCCCGGCAGATCCGCCGGCCCGCGCAGCCGCCGTCGCGCCGCGAATTTCTGCTGTGCATTCTGCGCCACATCCACACCTCCCGCTCGCGCCGGATACCCGGCGTACCGGCCTCGAAACCGCCGTTACGTCAGGGGTGTTCGGTGATACGCCGAGGTGTCATGGCCAGTGAGCGCGGTCCGCGGAGCCGACGACCATATCCGCGATCCGGGCACCGGCCTGCGCCAGGCTGAACGAGCGGCCCAGTTGCATGCTGTTGATTTCCACGCCGAGCGTCTTGCTCACCAGCGCCCCGAACTCGACGGCCATCAGCGAGTCCATGCCGAGTTCGGGCAGCGGCGCCGCCGGATTGATGGCGTCGGCCGCCACGCCCAGCACGTCCGCGAGTTGCTCGGCGAGCAGACAGCCGACGACGGTGGCGCGCTGGGCCGGGGCGAGGGCGGTCACGTCCGCGCGCAGCCGGGCGAGGGCCGAATCGTCCTCGGCGGCGGCCGCGATCAGCTCGGCCACCCTGGGGGTGCGGGCCAGCTGGGGTGCGGCCAGCGCCACCCTGCCCCACTCGACGGAAACGATCGCCGCCTGACGCACCCCGAGCCGCAGAGCTTCGCCGAGGTATTCGGTGCCCTCGTCCATGTCGATCGCGTCGAATCCGGCGATGCGCAGGTAACGCCGCACGGTCTCGTCGGCGTCGACCATGCCGCCGCCCGACATCGCGCCCCAGCCGACGCACAGCACCCGCTGGCCGCGGCGGGCCAGCTGGTCGGCGAAGGATTGCAACGCCAGGTTGGCCGCGGTGTAGGAGTACTGGCCGATGCCGCCCATGATCGTGCCGCCGGAGGAGAACAGCACGATCATTTCCGGTCGCACCCCGGCGGCGGCCAGCGCGGCGGCCACCGCACGCGCCCCGTCCAGCTTCGGCCGGAACACCGCGGCGAGACCGGCGCGGTCCATGGCGGCGATGCGCTGATCGTCCAGCACGCCCGCGGCGTGGAAGACTCCGCGCAGCGGGGACCGCGCCGTGTGCACCCGCTCGATCACCGCGCGGACCGCGGCGGCATCGGTGATGTCGGTCCGCTCGACCAGCGCCTCGACCCCTTCGGTGCGCCACTGCTCCAGGTGGGCGCGGGCGGCCGCGGTGGTGGCGCCATGGCGGCCGACCAGCACCAGGTGCCGGGCGCCGCGCCGCACCAGCCAACGCGCGGTGGCCAGCCCGAAGGCGCCGAGGCCGCCGGTGATCAGATAGCGGCCGTCCGGATCGATGGATACCTCCGGAGGGCTTGGCCGCACCGGAGGCGCCGAGCCGGTCAGGTCGAGCGCGACGCGGCCGATTCGAGTGGAGCGCAGCACTTCCTCGAACGCGGTGGCCACCTCGTGCTCGCCGAACGAGTGATACGGCAGCGGGCGGTAGATGCCGTCGGCGAGCTTGTCGTCGACCGCCTGGACGCGGGCGAGTACCTCGGCGGGGCGCAGCTTCATCATCCGGTCCAGGTCGAAGGAGAAGTAGGCGACGTTCTTGTCGAAGTTGCGCAGGTCCAGCACGCCGCCGGTGTAGATGTCGGCCTTGCCGATCTCCACGATGCGGCCGAACTCCGCTACCGCGGCGAAGTTCTGGTGGACGATCTCGCCGGGGGCGGTACTGATGACGATGTCCGCGCCCCGGCCGTGGGTGCGGCGCAGCACGTCGTCGACGAAGTTCAGCGACCGCGAGTGCAGCACTTCGTCGGCGCCCTGGGCTCGCACGTAAGCGCGCCGCTCGTCGTCGCTCGCGGTGCCGATCACCCTGGCGCCGTGCAGTTTCGCCAGCTGGACGGCCGCCGCGCCGACGCCGCCCGCCGCGCCGTGCACCAGCACCGTGTCCCCGGAGCGCACCCGCGCCAGATCCAGCAGCGCGTACTCGGCGGTGACCATGGAGACGGTGGAGGTGCACACTTCCGGCCGCATGCCGTCCGCTGCCGGGCCGACGACCTCGGCGCGCGCCACGTGGTAGCGCTCGATCATGCCCGGCGAGGCCAGGCCGACGCGGTCACCGACGCGCAGCCGGGTGACATCGGGGCCGACCCGGACCACGGTGCCCGCGCCCGCCATGCCCGGCGCGGTGCCGAAATGCGTCCCGGCCAGCTCGTCCGCACCGAGGACGCCGAGCACTTTGAGCGGATCCTTGAAACCCAGACCGACGGCGGCCATCCGCACCTCGACCTCGCCGGGGCCCGGCGCGCGCCGTCCGGCGCGCCGCCAGCCGAGCTGGGACAGCGCCCGAGAGCGCGGGATGTCCAGCGTGAAGTTGGCCTCGGCGTCGAGCAACGGCGCGGGCCGGTCGAGTGCCGCGAGCCGATCCGGCAGCGCGCGCACCACGGTCGTCGACCAGCGCAAGCCGTCGCGGAGGAAGACCTCGTCGGTGCCGTCGGCCGAAAACGCCCCTGGCACAGCCAGTTCGGCGCGCAGGTCGGTCTCGGTGGTCTCCGGTTCGACATCGACCAGCCGCCAGCGCAGCCGCGGCTGCTCGTTCAGCAGGACGCGGCGGGCGCCGGCCAGCGCGGCGTGATCCGGGTCGGGCAGCGCCGTGTCCTCGGGATGCACGAAGGCCCGTTCGGTGACCAGGGTGACGTGGACGGAGCCGTCGCCGGTCGGTGGGCACGGCTGCGGGTGCGTCGCGTCGGCGAAGCGCTCGACGATCAGCGCCAGCCTGCTCAGCAGCCACAGCTCGCGCACCGGATCGGCGCTGGCACCCGCGAGCACGCACACGTGGATGCGCTCGACCCCCTCCGCCGTGTGCGCTGTGTGCAATCGCTCCCGCAGTACGTTCTCGAATTCGGCGCCGAGCCAACCGATGTCGATCACCTCCGCACGGGTGGAACTCCGCGTGATCTGCTCCACCCTGGTTCGCCGCGCGCCCTCCAGCGGCACCACCACGGTGTGGGCGGGGGCGGCCGGAGACAGAGCGGAGTGATCGATCGGATCGCGCGGCGTCCAGCGCTCCTCGTAGTACAGCTGTTCCAATCGGCGCAGCGGCCCGGTGCCGAACGGCACGGCCTGGAACTTCGCGCCGACTATCTGCAACACCACCTCGTGCGCGGCGTCGAGCACGGTGACGTCGGCGCGCAGCGGTGCGGTCAGCCGCGCGACCACGACCACGCGCCGCGGCAAAGGAGCGAACATGCGCACCGCGGCCGCGCCGACCGGAATCATTGCGCCGGCCTGCCGCGGCCAGCTCGAGTCGCCGAGCGAGACGACCTGCCAGGCGGCGTCCAGCACGCACGGATGCGCCAGATGGCCGGTGCCGCCGGCGATGGCCGCGTCCACGGACGCCACGACGGTGTCGCCGTCCACCCACGCCGCGCGGACCAGCCGGAAGGAAGGACCGTGCGCGACGCCGGTGGCGGTGAGACCGGCGTACAGCGTGGCGGGCTCGACCGATGTCATCGCCGCGGTGTCGGGCACGACGATCCGGGGCGCGTCGATCGCGCCTTCGACCAGCCGGCCGGTGGCATGCGTGGTCCACGTGTCGCCGGTCGCGCCGCGGGAGCGGATGGTGAACCGCCGTGTCGATTCCTCGACCCGCAGTCGCACGACCGGGACCTCACCTCGCTCGATCACCAGCGGCGCGACGAAGCGGACCTGCTCGACGGCGGCCACGCAGCCAGTATCCGGCGCGCCGAACTCTACGGCCGCGGCGCTCAGCGCCGCGTCCAGATAGGCCGTGCCGGGCAGGATCCGGGCGCCGTCGACTACGTGGTCATCGATCCAGGGCAGTAGCTCCGCGGCGATCTGGACCGTCCAGTGCCGCTCCTGGTCCGGGCTCGGGTCGCCGAGCATGGTGTATCCGCTGGGCGTGCCGTGCAGTCGATTGCCGAACTCCGGTAGGTCGGCGCGCAGACGCTCGCGCTGCCAGGGGTATCTCGGCAGCGGCAGATGGGGTGCGCGGGTTTCGCCGATCACCGCGCCGACGTCGAGCGCGCCCGCGGCGTACATGTCTGCGATCACCTGGCGCATGCTGTGGTCGTCGGGCTGCTTGCGGTCGAGTGTCGCCACGGTGGTGCCCTGTTTCCCGCTGTGCAGCAGCACCTCGCGGATGTTCCCGCCGAGCACCGGGTGCGGACCGATCTCCAGGAACACGCGTCCACCCGCGGTGATCGCCGCGCGGATCGCGTCGGCGAAGCGCACGGGTGCGCGGACGTTGGAACACCAGTAGCCCGCGTCCCAGTCCGCGCCGGTCACCGCCGCGCCGGTGACGGTCGAGAAAAGGGGAATCGTCGGCTTGCGCGGCGTGAGGGTGGCCAGGGTGGCGCGCAACTCGTCCAGCATCGGATCCATCAGCGCGCTGTGGTACGGCGCCTCCACCTGGAGCCGCTTCGCGAAAACGCCGCGTTCGCCGAGCAGGTCGGCGATCTCGGCCAGCCGGTGCGCGGCGCCGGAAAGGGCTACGGAAGCGGGGCCGTTGTAGGCCGCGATGTCCACACCGTTGCCGATCAGCCGCACGGCCTGGTCGGCGGACAGGCCGACCGCGAGCACGCCGCCGGTGCCGGCGGTGGTCGCCTGCAAACGAGCGCGGTGGTAGACCACCGCCACCGCGTCGTCGAGCGACAGCACACCGGTGACATACGCCGCCGACACTTCGCCGACGCTGTGGCCGACCGCGGCAGCGGGCCGGATGCCCTGTGCCACAAGGATTTCGAACAGCGCCACCTGGAGCAGGAAATTGGCGGACTGCGCGAGCTCGGTCGCGGTGACCCGGGATTGCTCCCGCGGCCGGGCCAGCTCGGCGCGAATCGACCACCCGGCCAGCGCGGTGAACGCGATGTCGACGCGCTCGGCCGCCGCGGCGCACACGGGGTCGGCGGCCAGCAGGTCGCGACCCATGCCCCACCATTGAGGGCCCATGCCGGTGAACACGAAAACCGGTCCCGCGCCGGGGTCTCCGGTCACGCGTACCGGCGCCCTGCCCTCGCCCGCGGCGAGACCGCGGAGGTCGGCGGCCAGCTCGGCGGCGTCGGTGAACGGCAGTCCCACCCGGAATGGGTGGTGCTTGCGCCTGGTCCACGCCGCCGCGGCGAGATGATCGAGGTCGACACCGCGATCCAGGAGCGCGGCGAGATCACGCGCCACCGCACGGACGGCCTGCTCGCTGTGTGCGGACAAGGCGAGCACGCCACGATGCGCGGGCAATGGTGCCGCCGCGGCCGGGCCGGGCCGGTGTTCCCGCAGGATGGCATGCGCGTTGCTGCCGCCGTAGCCGAATCCGTTGACCGCCACCGTCATCCGGCCGACATGCGATGCGGGGGCCGCGGCATCGAGCTGAATCGTCAGCCGCAACCTGTCCAAGTCGATGTCAGGGTTGAGCTCGTCGTCGAGCCAGCCCTGCGGAGGCAGCGTGCGGTGCGAGATCGCCAGCGCGGATTTGATGACGCTCGCGATACCCGCGGCGGCTTCGGTGTGCCCGAGGGTCGCCTTCACCGATCCCACCGGCAGGGGCGTCGAACGGCCTTCGACCGCACCGTAGGCGCGACCGATCGCGCGCAGTTCGAGCGGGTCGCCGACCGGTGTCCCGGTGCCGTGCGCCTCCACGTAGGTCACTTCGTGTGGCGCGATGCCCGCTCGCGCGCACACCGATTTCGCCAGCGCCTCCTGCGCGTCCGCGTTCGGAACCGTGATCGCGGTGGTGCGTCCGTCCTGATTGGCGCCGGTCGCCGCGAGCACCGCGTAGACCCGGTCGCCGTCGCGTTCGGCGTCGGCGAGCGGTTTCAGCATCACCATGCCCGCGCCCTCGCCGCGACCGTAGCCGTCCGCGCTCGCCCCGAAGGCCTTGCTGCGCCCGTCCTCGGCGAGGAAGCCGCCCTTGCACATCGAGACGAACGTGCCCGGTTGCAGCATCAGATTGACACCCCCGGCCAGCGCGGTCCCGCAGTCGCCGTTGGTCAGCGCCTGGCAGGCCAGATGCAGGGCGACCAACGAGGACGAGCAGGCGGTGTCCACAGTCAGGCTGGGACCGTCGAGGTCGAGTGCGTAGGAGATCCGGTTGGACAGCATCGTGTACGACGCCCCCGCGGCGGAGTGCATATCGATGTGCGGCAGCGCGGCGCCGGTGAACCCGACCGCGAGCTGGTCGAGGGTGAACGCGCCGACGTACACGCCCACGGAGGTCTCGGCGGTGCGGCCCGCCATGCCCGCGTCGTCGAGCGCCTCCCAGGCCACCTCCAGGAGGAGTCGCTGCTGGGGATCCATGGCCGCCGCCTCGCGCGGCGAGATACCGAAGAAATCGGGGTCGAACGCCCACGGGTCGGTGGTGAGAAATGCCGCTCGCTTGGTGTACATGCGACCCGGCGCGCGGTGGTCCGGATCGTAGTAGCGGCGGTTGTCCCAGCGGTCGGCCGGAATCTCGGTGACCGCGTCGCGCTTCCCGATGACGAAGTCCCAGAACGACTCCGGTGAGTCGATGCCACCCGCGTAGCGGCAGCCGATACCGACGATCGCGATGTCCGACACGGATCGTGCTCCTTCACACAGGTCGAATGGCCGGTTGCCCCCGAGCTCCGGATGCGGTCGGCCTCCGGCCGTGCGCAGGGTGTGCGGCGGCCGCGGGTCATCGGCGGCGAATGCCATCCGATCCCGAGACAAGCGAGGGCCCCTCCTGTTTACTCGCGGAACGGACGACAACATAATCGAACGTTGCGGGTGCCACCGACCTTGGCGACGTGCTGCACTCGCCTCGCCTGAGCAGCAAATCGTCATTTACAAACAGCAACGTACACCAATCGAATCCGACGTGCACCCGGTGACTTTCGGCCGATTCGTGGTCCCGCCACACCCGCCGCGGGTGTGCGTGAATTCGGGTCGCGACACCGAGAAAATCCGTTGTTCCGGCCCCGAGGGGACCGTAACGTCGCTCAGGTTTGCCCCCGATCGACGAAGGAGATCCGATCATGGAACCCGTCACCGAGCGCGACATCAGGTCGTCGTTCGTCAACTGTTCGAAAGGAGACGCCAAGCGGCTGCCCGTGCCGCGGGACCTGGCCGAGCGGCCCTGGGACGACCTGGACTTCCTGGGCTGGAGCGATCCGTCCTTGCCAGGGCGTGGCTACCTGATCGTTCCGCAGGAAGACCGCTTGGTCGGCGTCGCGCTGCGCTATCCCACCGGCGGCGCCGGCCGTGCGCAGATGTGCACGATCTGCCTGACCACCCACACCGGCGGCGGGGTCTCGCTGATGACCGCGCACAAAGCCGGCGAATCCGGGCGCCGGGGTAACTCGGTCGGCACCTACATGTGCACCGATCTCGCCTGCTCGCTGTACGCGCGCAACAAGAAGCGGCCCGCGCTCGGAAGCCGGTACCGAGAAGACCTCACGCCCGAGGAGAAGATCGAGCGGGTGCGCGAGAACATGACCACGTTCCTCGCGAAGCTCTACGCCTGATCACTCGCCCGACCATCAGGCAGCCGCCGCGCTGCCCGCCCGAACGGAGGTAGATGCCATGTGCCGATACTCGAGGACCGCACGGTCGAGTCACCCCGAGCCACCCGACTGCGCTCGGGGTGGCCGCAGTTCCTCGCCGGTCGAGTCGGCCCGGATGGGCCGGACCGTCCCGTCCGGCGAGGAACCACGGGGTTTCGGACGCGCTAGCCCGCCGCGTCCGGGCGCGGGAGTTCCCACACCTCCCGCAGACTCGGCGCGCCAGGAACCAGATCGGGCAGATCGGGTATCGCTTCCGCGTCGGCGGTGAGCGGGGCGATGATCGCCGTGTGCTGTTCGCGAGCCCGCCGCGCCGCCTCCCGGCCGGCTTCGGTGACCGAACGGCCCAGCTGTTCCGGTGTGCTGCGCAGGGCGTCCGGGGTGAACCGCACGTCGACGATGACGCCCGCGGCGTCCACCGTCACTTCCACCAGCTTGTCCGCCGACTCCGCCGTGCACCGCAACGCCGACAGCTTCTCGTGCACGTCCTTCAGGTGGGTGCGCTGCTCGGCGAGCGCATCCAGGATGTGGTCCACCTGGTTGCGCATTCCGCTGTTGGTCGCGCGCAGCCCATCGCGTTCCCACCGATCCACCGGCTCCCACCTCCTCGGGTCCGCGTCGTCCCGGACCGTCGATCGCACGTTCGGCGCGCAGCAGGCGTGCCCACCGCCGCGTCCGAGCATTCAGGCAGGAATTGTCCGGGACGTGGGCACCGCGCGCAGGTCCCCCGTGCTGGGAATGCTCAGGCCGGTGCCGCGTCGGTTTCGTGCACCGTCAGCCAGCGGACTCCCTCCATGTCGTCGGTGGTCAGCACGGCCGTCACGCGGCGTCGAGTGACGTTTCCGGCCGCTCGGTGCGTCTCCAGGAAGCGCACGACCGCGACGCCGCCGGACCGCAGCAGTTCCTCGACGTCCGAGACCTCGATGGACAACCCGGGCACGGCGTTACGCGCGCCGCGCAGCCTCGTGATCAGCGCACTGCGTCCCAGCACTTCGCCGCCGGTCGTCACCATGCTGAACCGCTCGTGCTGCGCCGCCGCGAATCGCTCGAACACCTCGGCCTGCGCCTGCGAGCCCAGCCATGTCGCGAGGTCGGCGTGCAACCGCTCGACCGCGTCGACCAGATCGCCACCCATTCGCGGCATCCTACGCCCGCGGCCTTCGTCATCGCCGGGGCCGGAAGCTCCTGCTCTCGAACGGCAGCCGGATCACCAGCCGCCGTACGGAACGGTGATCAACTCCAGGAAGTGACCGCTGGGGTCGAGGAAGTACACGCCGCGACCGCCGTCGTTGTGGTTGATCTCGCCGGGCCGCTGCTGCTGCGGATCGGCCCAGTGGTCGAGGCGCTCGCGCTGGATCTTGGCGTAGGCGGCGTCGAATTCGGCCTCGGAGACCAAGAACGCGTAGTGCTGGGGCTGGATCTCGGTGACCTGCGGCGGGACGTTCGCGAAGTCGAAGGTGCCGCCACCGGGCAGCGAGAGCGGAATGAACGGTCCCCATCCCGTTCCGACTTCCAGTCCCAGGATGTCCGCCCAGAATGCGGCGGATACTCGGTGGTCGTGGCAACCGACAATGGTGTGATCGAATCGTACGGACAGTGGAATTTCTCCTCTGGTGCGTGACGATCCCGACCCCGGGCTCGGTACAAGGCGGCCAACGGGAGCACCGTCACGGTCGGCCAACTTAACACCGGTCCGCGGCCCGCGCCAGTCCCGGAATGGATGTGCCCGAACCGGTGCGGACGGTAGCGTCGGCGGAATGAAGATTCGTGGAGCAGTCCTGGAGCGGATCGCGGCGCCGGCGCCGTTCGCCGAATCGGCGCCGATCACCGTATGCGATCTGGAGCTGCACGCGCCGGGGCCGGGCGAACTGCTGGTCCGGATCGAGGCGGCGGGGCTGTGCCACTCGGACCTGTCCGTGGTGGACGGCAACCGGGTGCGCCCGGTGCCCATGCTGCTGGGCCACGAAGCCGCGGGGCGGGTGGAGGCGGTCGGTCCCGGTGACGGCGACATCGCGGTCGGGCAGCGCGTGGTCATGACCTTCCTGCCCCGCTGCGGCGAATGCGCCGGTTGCGCGACCAACGGTCGCACACCGTGTGTGCCCGGCAGCGTCGCCAACAATGCGGGCGAATTGCTCAACGGCGGGCGGCGATTGTCCCGTGCGGGAGGCGAAGTGCACCATCATCTGGGCGTTTCCGCTTTCGCCACGCACGCGGTGGTGGATCGCAGGTCGGTAGTCCCCGTCGATGACGACGTGCCCCCGGAGGTCGCGGCCGTCCTCGGCTGCGCGGTGCTGACCGGCGGTGGCGCCCTGCTGAATTCGGCGCGACCGGGCACGGGGGACCGGATCATGGTCGTCGGTCTCGGCGGCGTCGGTATGGCGGCGGTGCTGGTCGCGGTGTCGCTCGCCTCGGAGGGACACGAGGTGATCGCGGTCGACACCGTGTCGGAAAAGCTCTCCCTCGCACGGGAATTGGGTGTTCACGCCGCATACACCCCGGCCGAGGTCGTCGAGCTGGGCGTGCAGGCGGAGGTGGTGGTCGAGGCAGCGGGCAACGTCCGTGCCTTCGAGACCGCCGTCGCCGCGACCGCGCCCGGTGGCACGACGGTGACCGTCGGATTGCCCGCTCCCGATGCCCGCGCCGCTATCTCGCCCTTGGCCTTGGTCGCCCAAGGGCGTTCCATCGTCGGCAGCTACCTCGGCTCGGCCGTGCCGTCCCGGGACATTCCCGAGTACGTCCGCATGTGGCGGGCGGGACGCCTGCCGGTGGAACGGCTCGTCTCGGCGCACATCGGTCTCGACGAAATCAACCGCGCCATGGACGAACTCGCCGCGGGCCACGCCTTGCGCCAGGTCATCGTCTTCGACTGATCCGGCCCGGCCGGTGGTAGCCGAGGGTTGCCGCGCCACCGGTGAGTCCCGGGATTGCGGACCGACTCACTCGGCGGGCCGGTCCATCTTCTCGACGAATCGTTCGAGCAGGCGAGCGAAGTCGGCGCGCTCGGCGGGAGTCCAGTCCGCCATCGCGGCGGCCATGGCGGTGCGCCTGCCTGCCGCGGCCTCGGCCACGGCTCGGCGCCCGGCGGCGGTCAGGCGCAGGACCGAACGCCGTCCGTCGCGCTGATCGGCGACGCGCTCCAGCAGGCCGGAGGAGACCGCCTGAGCCACCAGGCGACTCGCCCTCGGCTGATCGACGCCGAGTGCGGGAGCGAGTGCGCCGACCGTGTCCGCTGCGCCGTCGGCGACGGCGTCGAGCACACGGAACACCGCCACGGGAACCGCGCCGTCGCTCAGCGCACCGCGCGTCTGCCTGCGCCGGATCCGGACCATCGCCGCTTCCACGGCGACGGTGACGGCATCGTGCTCCTCCATCCGCTCACTCTGTCACAGCCGACATTTATATGTCATAGTACATGTACTTGTTTGGATGCATATATAGGAGTGGTGATGGCCATCCAACGCGGTATCGGGTACTGGCTCGTGGAACTCGACCGACTGATCAACCAGCGCTTCGACGAAGACCTCGCCGCGGGCGGGTTCAGCCGCCGGCGCTGGCAGGCCGTGCACTCGCTCGCGGAGGGCCCACAGCGCGCCGACGACGTCCGCGACGCGCTCGACACTTTCTGGACCGACGACTCCGAATGGCCCACCGAAGTGGCCGAACTCGTCGCCGCCGGGTTGGTCGCCGAGGAGGAAGGCGTGCTGTCGCTGACCGAGACGGGCCGCGTCGCCCACGACGAGGCCTTCGTCCGGATCGCCCGGCGCAGGCGGCAGATGGCGGAGGGAATCACCGGCGATCAGTTCGCCGAGACCATGCGGTTGCTGCAACGGATGGCCGCGAATCTCGCGGGCGCATCGAGTGCGGAGGTCGGCGCTGCACAGCCGGTGCGATAAGCGGCTGCCTCGCCCGCGCGGGCGGCGGAGGGAGTGGGGACGGCCGGGCCCATTAGGCTGATCCCCGACCGAAGCGGAACGAGGAGGTGCGGTGACCATTCGGGTCGGAGTGCTCGGAGCGCGTGGCAAGGTTGGACAGGCGATCTGCGCGGCGGTGACGGCCGCGGCGGACCTGGAACTGGTCGCCGCCGTCGACAAGGACGATTCGCTGGATTCGTTCACCGCCGCGAATACGCAGGTGGTCGTCGACTTCACCCACCCGGACGTGGTGATGGGGAATCTGAATTTCCTGGTGGAGCACGGCATTCACGCGGTGGTCGGCACCACGGGGTTCGACGAGTCCCGCTTGGCCGAGGTGCGCGGCTGGCTGGCCGGACGCCCGGAGGTCGGCGTGCTGATCGCGCCGAACTTCGCCATCGGCGCGGTGCTGTCCATGCGCTTCGCCGAGCAGGCCGCCCGGTTCTTCGAATCGGTGGAGGTCATCGAGCTGCACCACCCCAACAAGGCGGACGCGCCCTCCGGGACCGCCTACCGCACCGCGGGCCTGATCGCCGCGGCCAGGGACAAGGCGGGACTGCACCGCAGTCCCGACGCGACCACCACCGAACTCGAGGGCGCGCGCGGCGCCGACGTGGACGGGGTACGGGTGCATTCGGTGCGCCTGGCCGGTCTGGTCGCCCACCAGGAGGTGCTGTTCGGCACCCAGGGCGAGACCCTCACCATCCGGCACGACTCGATCGACCGCTCGTCGTTCGCCCCCGGCGTGCTGCTCGGCGTGCGGGAGATCGCGAACCGCCCCGGCCTCACCGTCGGACTCGACCCGTTCCTCGACCTGTGAGCGCGCGCCGGCTGTCGCACCCGGCGGCGCCGACCCGCGGCGGTGCACGATCGTGAGCGGCTCCGAGCCGTCCGATCGGAAGGGCGGCGGGGACGTCGTCAAGGTGGTCGCGCCGATCGCGGCGCTCGTCCTGGTTCTCGGCTTCTATTTCCTGGTTCTCGGCCGGATCGCGGTCAGCCTGATCGTTTCCGGCGACGTGGCGGCGATCGTCATCGGTGTGGGCGTGCTGATCCTGCCACTGCTGGGCGTGTGGATCGTCGTGGCCACCGTGCGCGCGGCCCTGGCGCATCAGCACCTGGCGCGGCGCATCCACGACGAGGGCCTCGAGCTCGACACCTCCGCGTTGCCGCGCCTCCCGTCCGGCCGCATCGAACGCGCGGCCGCCGACGAGCTGTTCGCGACGGTCAAGGCGGAGTGGGAGGCCGACCCGGACAATTGGCGCGTCTCCTACCGGCTCGCGCGCGCCTACGACTACGCGGGTGACCGCACCAGAGCCCGCGAGACCATGCGCCGCGCGGTCGCGCTGGAACGGCACGAGCGCGACACCCTCTGACGGCGCGGGGCCGATACCATCGCAGGGTGGCCCGGTTGCTGATCATCCATCACACGCCGTCCCCGCACATGCAGGCGATGTTCGAGGCCGTCGTCTCCGGGGCCACCGACCCCGACATCGAAGGTGTGGAGGTCGTCCGCCGCGCCGCGCTGGCCGTCACTGCTCCCGACGTGCTGGCCGCGGACGGATACCTGCTGGGCAGCCCGGCGAACCTGGGATACATGAGCGGTGCGCTCAAGCACGCGTTCGACACCTTCTACTACCCGTGCCTCGATTCCACGCGCGGTCGTCCGTACGGCTTGTACCTGCACGGCAACGAAGGCACCGAGGGCGCCGAACGCGGGGTGGCGGGCGTGACCACCGGACTGGGCTGGGAACAGGCCGCCGCCGTGGTGGTGGTCTCCGGCCCGCCCGCCAAGGAGGACCTGCAACGGTGCTGGGAGCTGGGCGCCACGCTGGCCGCGGGGCTGATGGCCTGAGGCCCCCCGAATTCTGGTGTCTGACCATCGCGCACCATCACCCGGCATACTGTCTGCGATTGTTGTCGCGGTGGGGATGTGTTCGAGTAGCTCGGGATGGGAGAGCCAGGTGACGTGGGCCGAAGGGGGCGAGAGCACGCCGCGCCGGATCGGATTGGTCGAGGACCATGAATCCGTCGCGATAGGTCTCGCCGCGATGCTTGCGCCGGAGACCGATCTCGATCTGGTGCTGACCGCGGGCACCGTGCCGGAACTGCTCGCCGCCGCCGACGGCGCGCCGAAGCTGGATCTGGTGGTGCTGGACCTGCGGCTGGCCGACGGTTCCTCGCCCGAGGACAACGTGCGGGCCCTGCGCGGCCGCGGCATCGAGGTGCTGGTCTTCACCGGTGCCGACAACGCCTTCCTGGTGCGCTCCGCCGCGCGCGCGGGCGTGCTGGGCGTGGTGCGCAAATCCGAGGACGTGCCGACCGTCGTCGCCGCCGTGCGCCGCGCGGCAGGCGGGCAGCAGGTGGTCACCACCGACTGGGCGGCCGCCATCGACGGCGACCCACAACTGTCCAGCGTGGGCCTGAGTCCGCGCCAGGAGGAAGTGCTCATGCTGTACGCCTCTGGCGAGAAGGCCTCCCGGGTCGCGCGGTTGACCGGCCTGTCGGAGCAGACGGTCAACGACTACCTCGGCCGGATCCGGCAGAAGTACGCCGATGCCGGTCGTCCGGCGCCGACCAAGACCGACCTGTACAAGCGGGCGGTGGAGGACGGCTGGCTGCCGGTTCCCGAGCGGCATCCCCGCGGATGATCGCGTCCAGCATGCTGGACGCTCCGTCGCACTCCCACTCCGTCCCGCGCGAGCGGCCCCATGTGAGCCGTTGGCGCCGCGGAGTCGTCGCGCTGTCCAAGGAAAAGGCCTCCGAAGGCGCCGCCGACCGCATCTTGCGCAGGCTCGCACTGGCCATCGGCATCGCCGGGGTGATCGCCGCGATTGTCGAGCTGCCCGAGATCGCCGATCAGAGCCGCTTCGTGCCCGTCCGGTGGACGGTCATCGAGGTGGTGCTGGCGTTCGGGCTGTTCCCGGTGCTCGCGGTCGTCTCGGTCGGCATGAGCCGGCGCGTGATCCAGCGGGTGGCCGGGGCGGCGGCGGTGAGTTTCCTCGGGGCGATGGCGGTGGTCCCGTTCGCGTACGCCGTGCCGGATTCCGAAGGCGCGGCCTCGGTCTGGCTGTACCGGGTGCTGGCATTGGGCGTCCTCGCGGCCGTGCTCGCGTGGCGTCCGCCGCTCGCCGTCGCGTACCTGGTGGTGGGCGCGGCGTTCAGCGCGCTGGCGAATCTGGTCGTGCTGCGCGACACCACAGCGCTCGCGCTGCTCGGTGACTTCGCCAGGGCGGCCGGGCTGAGCGCGCTGTTCCTGTGGTGCGTGATCTATGCCAGGGCCGCGGCCGCCCGCGTGGATCGTGAGTCGGCGATCGAGAGCAATCGGGCGGCGGCGGTCGCGGGTGCGGCGGCCCGGGAGCGAGAACGCGCGCGTTTCGCCGCGTTGATCCACGACGCGGTGCTGTCCACGCTGCTGGACGCCTCGCGGGCCGGGACCGAATCGCCGGTGCTGCGCCGCCAGGCCGAACGGACTCTGGAACAACTCGACGAGTGCCGGGTCGGGGAACCCGAACCCGACCGGCTGGACGCGCAGTCGGCGATCGGATTCCTCCGCTCGGCCGTGCACGAGGTGAACCCCGGCATCCGCTTCACCACCCGCCGCTGGGCCGGATTCGACGATCTGCAGTTGCCGGTGGACGCCGCGGGCACCATCGCGGCCGCGCTGGCCGAGGCCGTGCGCAACAGCCTGCGGCACGCCACCGTCGCCGGGCGCGAAGTGCGCCGCACCGTCACTGTGACAATCAGCGCGGGTGGTATTCGAGTCGTCTTCCGGGACGACGGAGCGGGTTTCGACCTGAGTGAGGTGCCCGTCGATCGGCTCGGCATCTCGGTGAGCATCCTGGGCCGCATGCGTCAGCTGGCGGGCGGCGCCGGGTTCGTGGAATCCGAGCCGGGGGAAGGGACGACCGTGACGCTGGTGTGGGGCGGACATGGCTGAGCGGGAGACCGAATTCGGACTGCGCGATCTGCTGGGGCTGCGCGACCGGGCGGCCTGGCTGTTCCTGGTCATCCTCGAAGCCACCATCGTGCTGTACATGATCCGGAACTTCTCGGAATCACCGGTGGCCGCCGCGGTCGCCGCGCTCGTCGTCCTGGCGCTGGCCGGCGTCGTGGTGCTGGTGGCGCCGAACGATCCGCTGCCCTGGCCCGCGACCGTGTTCGTCGCCGCCTCCGGGCCGCTCGCCACGACCCTGACCTCGTTCGACGTCGAGCACGGCTGGTCGAAGCAGGTGTGGACGGCGTTCGCCGCGTCGTATGTGCTCGCCGTTCTGGTGCTGCGCGGACGGCTCGCCGCGGCGTGGCTCGGTGTCGCGGGGATCGGTGTGGTGATCGCCGTGGTCGGCGTGGTCGCGGGCCTGCGGGTGGGGGTCGTCGTCGGTTCGATCGTCCCGGTGGCCACGGTCGCCGGAGTCTCCCTGTTCGCGGCGATCATGCGCCCGACCCAGCGGTCGCTGCGGCTGCTGCGCGAGGAAGCGGCCATGCGTGCCGCCGCCGAGGCCACGATGGCCGCGGAGAACGGGGAACGCACCCGTCAGCTGGCTCGGTTGGACGCGGTGGCGCGCCCGATCCTGGAACGCATCGCCGACGGCGAGGAACTCACCGCCGCCGAACGGGAACAGTGCAGACTGCTGGAAGCCGAACTGCGCGACGGTCTGCGGGCCCCACAGCTGGCCACCGAGCAGCTCAACAGCGCCGCCCGCGGAGCCCGCTCCCGCGGCGTGGAGGTGATCCTGCTCGACGACGGCGGTTTCACCGGCGTCCCGCATCGGGTACGCCAGCAGGTGATCGCCGCCGCCACCCGGGAACTGGACGCCGCGAACGAAGGCTCGGTCACCGTTCGCATCCTCCCGACCGGCCGCCGCATCCTGGCCACCGTCCTGGCCACCGCCGAGGACCGGGACCGCCGCACCGAGATCGACGCCACCGGCACGGTCACCGTCTCGACCTGAGGTCTGCGACGCGGCTCCGCCACGACGGAACGCCCCGATACTCGCGTGCGAACCGCAGTCCTGTCGGTGGCTCGTGGCATGGTTGCCCGCATGCGGAAGATGGGTGCGGCGGCGGCGCGGCGAACGGCGTTGGCGGCGCAAGGTTTCGGGGCGCGCAGGCCCGGTCGGGTCACGCGGCGGACGGTGCTCGGAGTAGTGGACCGAACTCAGTTGCTGCAGCTGGATTCGGTGTCGGCGGTAGTGCGGGCGCATTACGCTCCCGTGTTCAGCCGGATCGGCCCCTACGATCGCACGCTGTTGGATCAGGCGGCGTGGAGCAATGGCTCGCGGCGGCCGAGGGCGCTCGTCGAATACTGGGCGCACGAGGCCGCGCTCATCCCCGTCGAGGATTGGCCGCTGCTGCGCTGGCGCATGCGGCAGTACGAGCACGGGCGCTGGTCGGGCATGCGCAAGGTGGTCGAGCGCAATCCCACCCTGGGCAAGGACATTCTGGACGTGATCACCGCTGTCGGGGCGGCCACGGCGGGCGAGGTGGAGCGCCACCTCGAGCTGGACAAGCCGCGGCCGAAGGGCTCCTGGTGGAATCTCAGCGACACGAAGATGATCTGCGAGCAGCTTTTCGCGGCGGGCGCGCTGTCCGTGGCCACCCGCGTCGGGTTCACCAGGCACTACGACCTGACCGAACGGGTGCTGCCACCGGACGTGCTGGCGCGCGAGGTCTCCGAACAGGACGCCGTCCGGGAACTGGTGCTTCGCGCGGCCACCGCGCACGGCATCGGCACCGAAGCGGACCTGCGCGACTACTACCGCCTGCACCGCGCTCAAACCGAACCCGCCATCGCCGATCTGGTGGACGCGGGCGAGTTGATTCCGGTGGAGGTGGCGGGCTGGGGTAAACCGGCCTACTTGCGGGCGGGCGCACCCACACCGCGCCGTGTCGAAGGCGCCGCGCTGTTGTGCCCGTTCGACCCGCTCATCTTCTTCCGGGCCCGCACCGAGCGGATTTTCGACTTCCACTACCGCATCGAGATCTATACCCCCGAACACAAACGGGTGCACGGCTATTACGTCTTCCCGTTCCTGCTCGACGGTGAGCTCGTCGGCCGCGTCGACCTGCGCGCGGAGCGTGCGAACGGCCGGTTGTCGGTGCCTGCGGCGTTCGCCGAACCCGGGTACGACACCCCGGCCACCGCCCACGCTCTCGGTGGCGCGCTGCGCGAGCTGGCCGATTGGCTCGAGCTGGACGAGGTCGCGGTGGGCGATCGCGGCAATCTCGCCGCGTTGCTGTAGCGCGACTGGGTCAGCTGTCGCGTTTGGGCCCGTACCCGCGCATCTGGTCGCGCAAGGCCCCGTGGACGGCGCTCGACAGCCACGAGTTCAGGGACTGACCGCTCTGTGCGGCAGCCTCTTCCGCGCGCGCCTTCATCTGCTCGACCAGTCGTAACGTGACCCTGCTGATGTCTCCGGTCATCTCCTCGAAGGTGGGTGGCTCGTCGCCGGCCGTGCTCTTGCGCACATCGATGGCGGCGTCCGTGCCGTCCACCGACACGTGCACCGTTCGGTCGCCGAGCGCGGCGCTGACCTCGGCGGCGAGGTCGGACAGCGCGGCGAGCAGCATCAGGCGGGCCGGGCCCTCGGTCGCCGCGGCCAGTGACGCCGCCGTGGCCTGGGTCTTCTCGTCGCCGAGCGCCGCGGCGGCGATCAGGTCCTCGCGCAACCGGCTGGTGTACTTGTTCAGATCCATGATGTCAGTGTGGCGTCATTGTTGATGTCGATCAAGCGGCGATTTGACATCATCGCAGCGTCGCCGATATGGATTCGCGTCTTTGTTGCGGCCTGATCGCCGACGACGGTGTCGAGGGCGTGTCCCAGACCGGGTAGCCTTTCTGACCATGAAGAACGGTGAATCGACGCCAACGGAGCTGCGTGCCTCCGGCACGGTAGGTGTCGCGATGGTGACCCCCTTCAGCGCCGACGGCAAGCTCGACGTCGATGCCGGGGTCGCGCTCGCGGCCCGCCTGATCGACCGCGGCGTCGACCTGCTCGCGATCTCGGGTACCACCGGTGAATCGCCGACCACCACCGAATCGGAGAAAGCCGACCTGCTGCGCGCCGTCGTCGACGCCGTGGGCGAGCGCGCGACCGTGATCGCGGGCGCGGGTACCTACGACACCGCGCATTCGATCGAACTCGCGCGCAACGCGCAGCGGGCGGGTGCACACGGTTTGCTCGTGGTGACGCCGTACTACTCCCGGCCCTCCCAGGAGGGACTGCTCGCCCACTTCACCGCCGTCGCCGACGCCACCGACCTGCCGGTCACCCTCTACGACATCCCGGGACGGTCGGTGGTGCCGATCGCCAGTGACACCATCCGCAAGCTCGCCGAGCACCCGCGCATCGTCGCGGTCAAGGACGCCAAGGGCGACCTGAACATGGGCGCCGAACTCATCGCGAGCACCGGCCTCACCTTCTACTCCGGCGACGACGCGCTCAACCTGCCGTGGCTGTCGGTCGGCGCGGCCGGGTTCATCAGCGTCATCGGACATCTCGCGCCCGAACGGCTGCGCGCGCTGCTGGAGGCGTATACGGCGGGCGAGGTGGTGCGCGCCCGCGAGATCAACACCACCCTGCTGCCGCTGCACGCCGCGATGGCCAGGCTGGGCGGTGTCGCGATGAGCAAGGGCGGACTGCGGCTGCTCGGCATCGAAGTCGGTGAGCCGCGACTTCCCCAGCTGATGCCGAGCGGCGAGCAACTCGAGTTGCTCGCCGCGGACCTGCGAGCGGTCGGAGTGCTTTCGTGAGCGAGCCCCTATCCCGTCGCCGCCGCAGTTCCTCCCGCCCCGCGGGAGCGCCCGCGCCTTCCGCACCGGCGGAGCAGGTGACGCCGGCCGAGTCCGCGGAGACCATCGCGCTGCCCGAGCCCGCGGTGGACGAGACCACAGTGAACGCCGAGTCCGTCGTGCGGGCCGCGGATCCCGCGCCTGCCCAGGCACGCCGGGAGCCGAGGACGCAGAACGCGGCGTCGCGGCGAGCGGGCCGCGGACGTGCGCAGTCCGGGGCCCGGCGGGCCGAGGAGCCGCCGCCGCAGGCTGATCCGATCGCCGCGCACGACCGCCTCGGCACCCCGCCGGCCCTGCCCCAGAACGGCCTGCGCGTGTTCGCCCTCGGCGGCATCGGCGAAATCGGCCGCAACATGACCATTTTCGAGTACGGCGGCAAACTGCTGATCGTGGACTGCGGCGTGCTGTTCCCGGAGGACCAGCAGCCCGGTGTGGATCTGATCCTGCCGGACTTCCGTCCCATCGAGGACCGGATGGACGACGTGGTCGCCGTCGTGCTCACCCACGGCCACGAGGACCACATCGGCGCGGTGCCGTTCCTGCTGCGGCTGCGGCCCGACATCCCGGTCGTCGGCTCGAAGTTCACTCTCGCGCTGGTCGCCGCGAAATGCCGGGAACACCGCCTGCATCCGAAACTGGTCGAGGTGACCGAGGGGCAGCACACCACGCACGGCCCGTTCGGCTGTGAGTACTTCGCGGTCAATCACTCGATTCCCGACGCGCTCGCCGTCGCCATCCGCACTCCGGCCGGCGTCGCCCTGCACACCGGCGACATCAAGCTCGACCAGCTGCCGCTGGACGGGCGGCTCACCGACCTGGCCGGATTCTCCCGGCTCGGTGACGAGGGCGTCGACCTGTTCCTGGTGGACTCCACCAACGCCGAGGTCCCCGGCTTCGTCACGCCGGAGCGCGAGATCGGCGGCGTACTGGACTCGGTTATCGGCAAGGCGCGCGGCCGGGTGATCGTCGCGTCCTTCGCCAGTCACGTGCACCGCATCCAGCAGGTTGTCGACGTGGCCCAGAAGTACGGGCGACGGGTGTGCTTCGTCGGCCGCTCGATGGTCCGCAACATGCAGATCGCCCAGGACCTGGGCTATCTCACCGTGCCGGAGGGCGTGGTCGTCGACCTCGATGTCGCCGCGACCCTGCCCGGCCACCGCCTCGTGCTGATCTCCACGGGTTCGCAGGGCGAGCCGCTGTCGGCGCTGTCGCGGATGGCGCGCGGCGACCACCGGCAGATCAACATCCGCCCCGACGACCTGGTGGTGCTGGCGTCCTCACTCATCCCCGGCAACGAGAACTCGGTGTTCGCGGTGGTCAACGGCCTGGCTCGGCTCGGGGCCACGGTGATCACCCAGCAGAACGCGAAGGTGCACGTCTCCGGGCATGCCTCGGCGGGTGAACTGCTGTACCTGTACAACGCGGTGCGCCCGACCAATGCGATGCCGGTGCACGGCGAGTGGCGGCACCTGCGTGCGAACGCCGCGCTGGCGGTGGCCACCGGCGTGCCGCAGGAGCGGGTGGTGCTCGCCGAGGACGGCGTGGTGGTCGACCTGGTCGACGGCATCGCCTCGGTCGTCGGCCGGGTGCCGGTGGGCCACGTGTACGTCGACGGGCTGTCGGTCGGCGATGTCGGGGAGTCGACGCTGTCGGACCGGCTGGTGCTCGGCGAGGGGGGTTTCATCTCGATCACCGTCGCCATCGACGAGACCACCGGCAAGGCGGTGAGCACTCCGGAACTCAGCGGACGCGGCTTCTCCGACGATCCGGCCGCGCTGCTCGGCGCGGCGGAACTGGTGGAGGCCGAACTGCTGCGGCTGGCGGGCGAGGGTGTCACCGACACCCACCGGATCGCGCAGGGTGTGCGCCGTGTCGTCGGCCGCTGGGTGGCCGAGACCTATCGTCGTCGCCCGATGATCGTGCCGACCGTCATCGGCGTCTGACCTTTCGGACCACGAAAAAGCGCCGGACAGCTCAGCTGTCCGGCGCTTTTCACGCAAGTGGCGGGCTTACTCCTGGCAGGCCGCGGACTCGATCTTCGCACTCTTGACGATGTTGCAGGCGAAGGTGTGGTCGACCTTCCACTGGCCGCCCTCGGAGACGAACTGGATGAACGCGTCGTCCACCGGGGTGCTGTCGATGGTGACCTTGGCGTCGGCCTTGAGCTTGCCGTCCTTCGGGTCGCCGACGTTGGTGACCTCGACGGTGACCTTCTGCTTCTTGGCGGCGTCGACGAGGTTGGCGACCAGGTAGGGATCCTGCTCGGCGGCCTGGATCCAGCTGATCTTCTCCGCGTTCGGCACGTTCGGATCGAACGCCTTCTGCAGCCGCTCGTTCAGCTGCTGCACGGAGGGCTTGGCCAGGGCGGGCGAGGACGGGGTGGTCGGCGCGGAGCCGGTCTCCTTGTCGCCCTTGTCCGAGCCGCCCTCCAGCTCACCCGCCGCGTGGCTGGGATTTGCGCTGGTGCTCGGGGACGAGGAGTCCTCGCCCGAGGCGCAGGCGGTCAGCGAGCAGGCCGCCGCGGTGAGGACGACGGCCACGGCGGTCCGGAAAATACGATGCTTCACGATGTTTCCTTCGTCTCGAATTCCGGGCATCAGCCGTGGTTGGACGTGCAGTTCCAGTGCACGATGTAGGCATCGGAATCGTTGTGCCGCAGGGCTTGGCTCTGCGCGCTGCGCCGCGACGACGCATACCCCCAGCTCCAGCTGCCGCTGCCGCTGGAGTACGCCACTGCGCCGCAACCGTTGCGGAACCAGACCACCGATTGGCAGTCGGCGGCGCCGCAGGAGCTCACGGCGCGCTGCTGCGCGGCGGACGAGTTCGGGTAGTCGTAGGAGTACCCGATCAAACCGGTGGAGGTGGACAGCGCGATCGCGCCGTAGTTGTTGGTGTAGGCGTGCGCGGTGGGCGCGCTGACGGCCAGCGCGGAACCCACTGCCGCGAGCGCGGCAACACCGGTAGCAAACTTCTTCACGGAGGATTTGCCCCTTCTTGTCATGAGGTCCACGACCCGATGGACCGAGTGACAAAGTACAGAGCCGACTCTCATTACGCTAGCCGGAGATTTCCCGGCAGGGGGAGTCACGAACTCCGTGGTAAGGACGCGCGGCGGAACGCGCGGCGAGCATCGCCTCCAGTGTGGCCCACGGTGGCTCCTCCCGCAACCCGCACACCTGCGTCCCGGTGCTCGCACGGTGGGTGAAACTCCGTGAACGACAACACCATTGCGCTCGGCGCCGGACGAGGTCGTGCCGCGGCGGGGCGGCAGCCGATCGGCGCCACCGCGGAAGCCTGGCGAGGGACGACGGTATGCGCCGCGGCTGTCCGCCCCACCGGGCCTGCGCCGCGCGGCGGTGTGGCCGGGTGGTCGGTATGTTCGGGGTGTGACTATGGCACAGCGGGAACGCAGGGGGCTCGTCGAGGCGATGGCGGCCGCGGGCCCGGACGCGCGGACGCTCTGCGGCGCGTGGACGGTGCGGGACCTCGCCGCGCACTTGGTGGTCCGCGAACGACGCCCCGACGCCGCGCCCGGCATCATGTTGCGGCCACTGGCCGGGTATCTCGACCGGGTGCAGGCGAAGGCGGCGCGCAAGCCGTTCCCCGAGCTGCTGGACCAGGTGCGTACCGGTCCACCGTGGTGGTCGCCGTTGCGGCCGGTGGACGCGGTGGTCAATCTGTCGGAGATGTTCGTCCACCACGAGGACGTGCGCCGTGCGGAGCCCGGGTGGCAACCGCGCGAACTGGCCGCGGCCGACGAGGATCAGCTGTGGTCGACGCTGCGCAAGATGGCCAAGCTGGCCTACCGCAAGGCGCCGGTCACGGTCGAACTGGCGACGCCCGACGGCAGGAAAGTCGTGGTGCGGTCGGATGGCGACGATGTCGTCACATTGACCGGGAAGCCCTCCGAACTGCTGCTGCACGCCTTCGGCCGGAACGAAGTCCGGCTGGAGACCACCGGATCGCCCGAGTCGGTGCGGGCCGTGCTGGAGACAGACCGCTCGGTCTGATATATGCGCCGTACCGGCGGCGCGACGTTCCCCGCGTTCTCCGCTCCGGACGTCGACCGGATCCCGGCCCAGGCTTCCGGCGCTGAACGGAGCGTCACGCTGTCCGCACCTCGATCGCGGCCTGCCCGGACACCCGCAACCGCCCGCCGAAGCTGGGCCGTTGCATGGCGGGGGAAGGTCGCGACCGGCGCGAAAGCGCGCGGAGGCGCGGCAGTACCAGTGTTGCGGATGGTCCGGATGGGGCGATTGCGGCTAGCCTGGGGCCATGGCAGGTAAGTCCCGCAGCACCACGACGAGTCGGGCGCGGGCGGGATCGGCCCGGGGGAGGACCACCACGGCGCGGTCTCGCGCGGCCACGCCCCGCACCGCGACCCCGCGAGCGACCCCGGCGCCCCGCCGCCGCGGTTCCTCGGCGCGCCGTCCGGTGCGCCGCATCTCGAACACTTCGAACACCGCGCCGCTCGCGGTGATCACGCGCGGTATCAGCAGCGGCTGGAACATGCTGGCCCGCGGTCTCGGCGCGACCACGCGGACGCTGAGCCGGGCCGGGGAGATCGAAAACGGACATCGGCGCGACGGTGCCGCGCTGGCCCTGATCGCGCTGAGTGCCGTGATCGCGGCGGCGGTGTGGTTGTCGGCCGGTGGGCCGGTGGGTCACTGGGTCGAGGACGTCATCCGCGCGATCTCCGGATCGGCCTCCGCCGGACTACCGTTCGTCGCCGCCGGTATCGCTGTCGTCCTGATGCGCACCGAACCGCGCCCCGAGATCCGGCCGCGGCTGGTGCTCGGCGGCCTGCTGATCGGCTTGCCGATCCTCGGGCTGTGGCACATCGCCGCGGGCGCCCCCACCGACGCGCACGGGCGCTCCCGCGCAGCGGGTTTCGTCGGCTTCGTGACCGGCGGCCCGCTGACCAACGGCCTCACCGCCTGGCTGTCGGTCCCGATCCTGTTGCTGGCCATCGTCTTCGGCGCGCTGCTGGTGACCGGCACCACGGTCCGCGAGGTGCCCGACAAGCTGCGTCGATACCTCGGCACGGCGACCGGTGGCGACGAATACGGTGAATTCGACGGCGAGTACCGGGACTTCGATCCGGCCGACTACGACGCCGACGGCTTCCCGGTGCGCCGTACCGGCGCCAAGCGGCGCGGTCGTACGCCCGCGGAGAACTACCCGCCCGACGAGTTCGGTGACCCGGACGCGGTCACCGAGGCGATCGGCGAGCCCCCGCTGCGCGACGCCAAGCCGATCGCGGTCGAGGAGCCCGCGTCGAAACCGAAGCCGAAGAGGCAGCGTCCCGCCCCGGCGGTGCAGGACCAGACGCCACCACCGCCCCAGCAGTTGGAGTTCGTCACCGACCGCGAAGTCGAAGGCGACTACACCCTGCCGCCGTTGTCGCTGCTGACCGACGGGGATCCGCCCAAGAAGCGCAGCGCCGCCAACGAATCGATGATCGAGGCGATCACCGAGGTGCTGGTGCAGTTCAAGATCGACGCCGCGGTCACCGGTTTCGTCCGCGGCCCGACGGTCACGCGCTACGAGGTCGAACTCGGGCCCGGCGTGAAGGTCGAGAAGATCACCGCCCTGGCCCGCAACATCGCCTATGCCGTCGCGACGGAGAACGTCCGGCTGCTCGCGCCGATCCCCGGCAAGTCCGCGGTCGGCATCGAGGTGCCCAATGCCGACCGCGAGCTGGTCCGGCTGGCCGACGTGCTCAAGGCGCCCTCCACCCGCACCGACCACCATCCGCTGGTGATCGGTCTCGGCAAGAACATCGAAGGCGAGTTCGTCTCGGCGAATCTGGCCAAGATGCCGCACCTGCTGGTCGCGGGCTCCACCGGCTCGGGTAAGTCGAGCTTCGTCAACTCGATGCTGGTGTCGCTGTTGCAGCGGGCGACGCCGGACGAGGTCCGGATGATCCTGATCGACCCGAAGATGGTGGAACTGACGCCCTACGAGGGCATTCCGCATCTGATCACGCCCATCATCACCCAGCCGAAGAAGGCGGCGGCCGCGCTGGCCTGGCTGGTCGAGGAGATGGAGCAGCGCTATCAGGACATGCAGGCCAACAAGGTGCGCCATATCGACGATTTCAACAAGAAGGTGAAGTCGGGAGCGATCACCGCGCCGCTGGGCAGCGAACGCGTCTACCGGCCCTACCCGTACATCCTGGCCATCGTCGACGAGCTGGCCGATCTGATGATGACCGCTCCCCGGGACGTGGAAGACGCCATCGTCCGTATCACCCAGAAGGCCCGTGCCGCGGGCATCCACCTCGTACTCGCCACGCAGCGGCCCTCGGTGGACGTCGTGACCGGTCTGATCAAGACCAACGTGCCTTCCCGGCTGGCCTTCGCCACTTCGTCGCTGACCGACTCCCGCGTCATCCTCGACCAGCCCGGCGCGGAAAAACTGATCGGCATGGGCGACGGATTGTTCCTGCCGATGGGCGCGGGCAAGCCGACCCGCCTGCAGGGCGCGTTCATCAGCGACGAGGAGATCCATGCCGTCGTCGACTTCGCCAAGAACCAAGCCGAGCCGGATTACCAAGAGGGTGTCACCGCCGCGAAGGCCGGGGAGAAGAAGGACGTCGATCCCGATATCGGCGACGATCTCGACGTCTTCCTGCAGGCCGTGGAACTCGTGGTCACCTCGCAGTTCGGGTCCACCTCCATGCTGCAGCGCAAGCTGCGCGTCGGCTTCGCCAAGGCGGGGCGGCTGATGGACCTCATGGAGACCCGCGGCGTGGTCGGCCCGAGCGAGGGCTCCAAGGCGCGCGACGTACTCGTCAAACCCGATGAGCTGGACGGGTTGTTGTGGTCGATCCGCGGTGGCGGGCAGGACGGCGACTCGGAGTCGCAGGAGTGATCCGGCTGGTTCCCTCGGCGAGATTCGAACTCGCATCTCCCGGAATCTAGGTCCGGCGCCTCTACCGATTGGGCTACGAGGGATCGGTCGGCGTGCCCGACCACGAAAAGGGGTCACCCCCGGCGATTCGCCGCGGAGTGACCCCTTCGGTACGGGCCTGCGATAGACACGTTCAGGGGCGGCTCCGCGCGCTCATCCGCCCAGAGACGGACAACGCCGATAGCACGCGCGACTGCCGGACACCGCTCGGCAACCACTGCTGCCGCACTGTCTCGGTCATCGTCTCGCCTTCGGTGTGGGTCTGATCTTCGCCGCTCAGAAAGTAGCACCGGATGCCGGTGTTGTGAACCGCTTTCGCTTCGCCGACGACCCTACCCGGTTCAGTTCTTCCGAGCCTGAAGGGTATAGCTCAACGGCAGCCTTTCCGGGTGTCGTGTCAGCCGCCATTCGCCGTCCTGGCCCGCTGTCATCAGGCCGGGCAACGCGTTCCACGGGACACTGCGGTGTTCGACCAGGCCGGTCAGCGTCAGGCCCGCCGCCAGCAGCGCGGTCACGACCTCGCCGAGACCGTGGTTCCATTCGTGTGTTGTGATCTGGCTGAACCGGGCGTCGGTCTCGACGTAGGTGGTGCCGTCCTGGCAGACCATCGGTTCGGGCGTCTCGAAGTACGGATAGCCCACGACCAGCCGATCGTCGTAGTTGTCGTCCATCGACCACAGGGCGGGATGGCCTTCGCGCAGGAACAGCCGTCCGCCCGGTCGCAGCAGCCCGGCCACGACCGCTGCCCAGTCGGCGACGCTCGGCAGCCAGCACAGTGCGCCGATGCCGGTGAACACCAGGTCGAATCGCGCGCCGCCGAGGGCCTCGACGGCGTCGTATACGTCCGCCTCGACGAAATCGATGGGCGTGCCGGTCCGTTCGGCCAGCGAGCGCGCCTGCGCGAGCGAGGCGGGGGAGAAGTCGAGCCCGGTCATCGTCGCACCGAGCCGCGCCAAGGACAGCGTGTCGGTGCCGATATGGCACTGCAGGTGCGCGCCGCGCAGTCCGGCGACATCGTCGAGCAGGGGGAGATCGAAGCGTACGACATCGCTGAGGAAGTCGGGATCCGCCAGGAAGCGTTCCACCGCGTACTCGGTGGCGGCGGCGTGCGCGGGGGCGCGTTCGTCCCAGTTGGCGCGGTTCAGAATGCGGTAATCGTCGGCCACGGTCGATGACTGTGGCACGAACGGCCGGGTGAACGCATGTGGAATTATGGGCGGCAACCAACCCGCTACTGAAGAGCAATGGATAATTCGGGCATTATGGACATCATGAGCTTCGCTTCCGATCGGCACACCGCATGCACGTAACCGCACTCGAATGGGTGATCACCATCGTGGTGATCCTCGGCCTGTTCGTCTTCGACTTCTACGCCCACGTCCGCACGCCGCACGAGCCGACGTTCCGGGAATCCGGGTTCTGGTCCGCGATCTACATCGGGCTCGCGCTGCTGTTCGGCGGCGTGGTCGCCTGGCAGTGGGGCTCGACCTACGCGGGCGAGTACTACGCGGGCTTCGTCACCGAGAAGGCGCTCTCGGTGGACAACCTGTTCGTCTTCCTGATCATCATGTCCACCTTCGCGGTGCCCCGGATCTACCAGCAGAAGGTGCTGTTGATCGGCATCGTGCTCGCCTTGGTGATGCGCGGCGTGTTCATCGCCGTCGGCGCGGCCGCGATCAGCGCGTTCAGCTGGGTGTTCTACCTGTTCGGGTTCTTCCTCGTCTACACCGCGGTCAAGCTCATGCGCGAGAGCGGTCACGAGGTGGAGGTCGAGGAGAAACGCGACAGCCGCATCGTCGCACTGGCCAAGCGGGTGCTGCCGACCACCGACGAATACGACGGCGACAAGCTGGTGACCAGGATCGACGGGCGCCGCGCGGTCACGCCGCTGTTGCTGGCCCTGCTGGCGATCGGGTTCGCCGACCTGCTCTTCGCGCTGGACTCCATCCCGGCCATCTACGGCCTGACCGAGCAGCCCTACCTCGTCTTCACCGCGAACGCGTTCGCGCTCATGGGCCTGCGACAGCTGTTCTTCCTGATCGGCGGCCTGCTCGACCGGCTGGTCTACCTGTCCTACGGATTGGCGGCCATTCTCGCGTTCATCGGCGTGAAGCTGGTGCTGCACGCCCTGCACGAGAACACGCTGCCGTTCGTCAACGGCGGCGAGCATGTCACCGTCCCGGAGATCTCCACGCCGGTCTCGCTCGGCGTCATCCTGATCATCCTGGTCGTCGCCACGGTCGCGAGCCTGCTGCGCACCCGCGCCGAGGCGAAACGCTAGCCGCTCAGGACGCGAGGGCGCCGAAGATCGGAGCCCACTCCACGGCGCGGACGTCGTCGATCAGGTTCTCCCGGGCGAACGGGTCCCGCGCGAGCAGGTCCTTCAACTGCCCGGCGTCCGCCGAGCGGAAGATCAGCAGCGCCCCGGACCCGTCCGGGTACGGGCCGCTGCTGAGCAGGGCGCCGGATTCGAGCAGCCCGGCCAGCCAGGCCCGGTGCTCGGGACGATGGACGTCCCGGCCCGCGGTGGTGGCCTCGGAGTAGACGTAGTGGACGGCGAAGATCGGCACGGTATCGCTTCCTGTGGGGGACGGACTCAGAGCGTCAGCAGCATTCGAGTATTGCCGAGAGTGTTCGGCTTCACATAGCTCAGATCGAGGAACTCGGCCACACCGGTGTCGTAGGAGCGGCACATCTCGGCGTACACCTCGGCGGTCACCGGCGTGCCCTCGATCTCCACGAAGCCGTGCCTGCCGAAGAATTCCACCTCGAAGGTGAGCACGAACAGCCGCCGCAACTCGAGCTCCCGGGCCACCGTGACCAGCCGCTGCACGATGAGCTTGCCCACACCGGTGCCCTTGACGCCGGGGTCCACCGCGACCGTGCGCACCTCGCCGAGGTCGGCCCACAGCACGTGCAGCGCACCGCAGCCGACGACGCGGCCGTCGAGTTCGGCCACCCAGAACTCCTGCACCGCCTCGTAGAGGGTGACCAGGTTCTTCTCCAGCAGGATCCGGCCCGCGTAGACGTCGATCAGGCGCTTGATCTCGGGCACGTCGGAGGTTCGCGCGCGTCGGACGACCGGGAGGCAGCTCTGCGCGGCCGAAGCCGCGCCCGGATGAGCGTCGCTTGTCGAACCACCTAGTGGTCCCCGAGAGGTCATGGGGTGCACAGTAGTCGGCCCGGCTACCGATACTCTGAACGTGTGCCGCAGATCCTCTCGTTCACAACACCGCATCGCGCCGGGTCGCGCGACGGCGTGACGAGGCGGCAGTGACCGAGCGCGCGGCCGGTGAGGCGAGGGCATGAGCGTGCAACCCGACGAGACGGACCGCCCCTGGGGTCCGCCCGACCCGACCAGGCCCGGATTCGCGACCGCCCAGGCCGAGACCGGCGCGCCGCTGCTGAACATCGCGAACGTGCTCACCATGCTGCGCATCGCGATCGTGCCGCTGTTCGTCGCGGCGCTGTTCGCCGCGGACGGTCACCAGACGGGCTGGCGGATCGCCGCCGCCGCATTGTTCGGCCTCGCCGCGATCACCGACCGGTTCGACGGGCAACTGGCTCGCAAATACGGTCTCGTGACCGATTTCGGCAAGCTGGCCGATCCCATCGCGGACAAAGCGCTGATCGGGTCCGCCCTGATCGGTTTGTCCGCGCTCGGCGATCTGGCCTGGTGGATCACGCTGGTGATCTGCGGCAGGGAGATCGGCGTGACGCTGTTGCGGCTGGTGGTGGTGCGGCGCGGCGTGATTCCCGCCGGACGCGGCGGCAAGCTCAAGACACTGGTCCAATCGCTGGCGATCGCCATGCTGCTGTTGCCGCTGACCGGCTGGGTCGCCGAGGCCGGGATGGCGCTGATGTACCTGGCGGTGGCGCTGACCGTCGTCACCGGGCTGGACTACGTCGGCCAGGCAGCCCGGGTGTGGTTCGCGGGCGGACCGGGGCGGACGCGCGGCGTATGAGCGATCCGTTGATCGCGGGCGTGCCCGCCGGCGATCTGGTCCGCGCGCTGGTGACAGTGCGGCAAACCGTGGCGACCGCCGAATCGCTGACCGCGGGCCTGCTCGCCGCGACCATCGCCGGGGTGCCCGGCGCCAGCGCCGTGCTGCGCGGCGGTCTGGTGGTGTACGCCACCGACCTCAAGCACAGCCTCGCCGGCGTCGACGCGGAGGTGCTCGCGACCGAGGGCCCGGTGGCGGCGAGCACCGCCGAACAGCTGGCCGTCGGCGCGCGTACGCGCTGCGGCGCTGACTGGGGCGTGGGGTTGACCGGGGTCGCGGGGCCCGATTCACAGGACGGGCACCCGGTCGGCACGGTCTTCCTCGGACTGGCCGGGCCGGGCCATACCGAGGTGATGCGGTTGAAACTCTCCGGCGACCGGTGGACGATCAGAATCGGTGCGACGCACACGGCGGTGTCGGAATTGCTGCGGTGTGTGCGGGAGACGGGCACGGATGCGGCCGAGCGCGTCGGGCGAGGCGGCTGAGGTCGCCCGGGCGGGAACCACCGCCCCGGCTTCCGCGTTGTGCCAAAGAGAACGGCATGCGTGGGGTCGCGAATCGCGTCGGCCCGGCGACCGGGAGCGAAGGAGAACGAGATGACGCTGCTGCGAGAGGCGATCGGGGACAGTCTGCGGCGTGCGCGTCTCGCCCAGAATCGAACCCTGCGCGAAGTGTCGACGTCCGCACGGGTCAGCCTGGGCTACCTCTCCGAGGTCGAGCGCGGTCGCAAAGAGGCCTCCAGCGAATTGCTGGCCGCCATTTGCGAGGCGCTGGACGTGCCGCTGTCGCGAGTGCTGTGGGATGTGAGCACGATCATGGCGGGTGCCGACGGGCCGACCGCGGGCGCTCCCGCGGACGAGGCCGCGACCGCGTCCGCTCCGGCCGCGGCCGAATCGGAGCAGACCGCGGCCGAGCCTGCCGCGCAGGCCGAACCCGCCGCGGCTGCGGCGACGATGTCGGCGGCCGACGCGGCCACCCGGCCGCTGCCCTTGGCGGAGGACACCCGCATCGTCATCCCCGCACCGCGATCGGACATGTTGGTCCTGGTGAAGGGCGCGTGACGCGCGGCGAGACGTGGTCACGGTGGCAACGCTGCGGACCGGCGCGGAAAGCGGATAGATTCTCCCTAGGCGCCGGTTGGGTCGGGTTTGCCCGGCCCTGGTGCCACATGGTGGAGGATAGGCACATATCGAGTGCGTGACGGTCGCGCACTGGAGTCGCGCCGGAGCGCGGCATGTCAGATGGAGGCGGGATCAATCGATGGCTAATCCGTTCGTCAAGGCCTGGAAATACCTGATGGCCCTCTTCGACGCGAAGATCGAGGAGCACGCGGATCCGAAGGTCCAGATTCAGCAGGCTATCGAGGAAGCCCAGCGGCAGCATCAGGCCCTTTCGCAGCAGGCCGCGTCGGTCATCGGCAACCAGCGTCAGCTGGAGATGAAGCTGAACCGGCAGCTGGACGAGGTCGAGAAGCTCAACGCCAACGCACGCCAGGCCGTCACGCTGGCCGATCAGGCCACCGCCGCGGGCGACACCGAGAAGGCGATCCAGTACACCAACGCCGCCGAGGCGTTCGCCGCGCAGCTGGTCACCGCCGAGCAGTCCGTCGAGGACCTGAAGGTCCTGCACGACCAGTCGCTGCAGGCGGCTGCCCAGGCCAAGAAGGCCGTGGAGCAGAACGCGATGCTGTTGCAGCAGAAGGTCGCCGAGCGGACCAAGCTGCTCAGCCAGCTGGAGCAGGCCAAGATGCAGGAGCAGGTCTCCGCTTCGCTGCAGCAGATGGATTCGACGCTGTCGGCGCCGGGTAGCACGCCGAGCCTGGACGCGGTGCGGGAGAAGATCGAGCGCCGCTACGCCAACGCGCTCGGCGCCGCCGAGCTCGCGCAGAACACGGTGCAGGGCCGGATGCTCGAGGTGCAGCAGGCCAGCATCCAGATGGCCGGGCACAGCAAACTGGAGCAGATCCGCGCGTCCATGCGCGGGGACCAGCTGCCCGCCGGTGGCACCCAGCCCGCCATCAACCCGGCTCAGACGGAAGCGGCGCAGCCGCAGATGAACAAGGGGCAGGCGGCGCAGCAGTAGCCTCGGCCGCACGTTCGGACGGGCATGTGTCGGTGGGGACTGGTTCACTGGAAGACAAGGCGTGCAGACCCGACCGGCCGGCCGTCGGCCGAGTCGGGCCTCGGCCTGTCCGATGTGTGCAACCGGCGGGAGAGAAGGTATGAGCGGCAGTGCATTTCGCGAGCGGCAGCTCGACACGCGGCGACTGCGTGGGTCAGCGATGATCCGGGCCCAGGCCGCGCTGGCACCGCAGCCGGGCAGCCTGCCGGACAGCATTCGCGAAGTCGGGGAGAACGCGCTTGTCGCCGTGCGGCGCTGGGCCGATCCGCGCGAGCGGGAGCTGCGTCGCCGGCGCAGGGCCCGGCGCCGCAGCTATCAGCTGGGTACCGTGTCCGGTCTCACCACGGCGGGAACCCTTGGCCTCGTTGTTCTTTCGGCGCCGGTGTGGGCGGTGGTCGTGGTCGGCGGTGGCGCGGTCGCGCTGGTGACCGGTGCGGCGCTGAGCACCCGCCGCTACCTGCGGCTGCGTGGCGCGCCGCTGCCGCAGGCGGCGTTCATCCCGCGTAAGCAGCCGCCGCTGTGGTCCAACGCACGGCCGCCGATCGCCCGCCTGGTGCGCGCGGAGAAGGCATTGCACGGGATGGGCGCGCAGATCGCGCGCTCGCACCGGCTGCCTCCGGACGAGCTGGCCGACCTGCTCGAAACGGCCGCCTCGGGCGCCGCGGCGCTGCACGCGCTGGCCTCCGACATCATGGCGATGGAACAGGGCCTCGGCGCGATGGGGAGCGCGAGTTCGCCCGCGGCCGTGGCACTCACCGAGAACCTGCGACTGACGCTGGACAGGCTCGACGCGGGTGTGGCGGAGTACGAGCAGGTCGTGGCCGCGGCGGGCCGGATCCTGGCGGTTCCGGAGAACACAGTGCTGCGGCACAACTTCGACACCATCGTGGCGGATCTGCGGCACGCTTCCGACCGGCTGGACGGATGGGCACAGGCTCTCACCGAGGTGGCCGACAAGTCGGTGACCGCGTCGCCACGGCCACCGATCTGACCGGATGCGGTTCAGCTCGCCCGATCCCGGCGGCGCAGTTCTTCGGCTTTGACGCGAAACGCCGCGCCCACCAGTTCGCGGCTCTCCGCCATGAGGTCGAGCACCTCCCAGGACGCTTTGCGGGCGGCGGAGCCGACGATCCCCGCGATCGCTGAGCCGTGTCGTCGTGCCGCGGCCGCGAGTTCCTGGGCCAGCTCGTTCGTGTTTTCCATCAGGTTCCGGCCGTCACCTGAGATTCAGTGCATGAGTGTGTGCTGATTGGGGTGTCTGCATCGGTCGATCATCCCTTCCCGGTTGTCGCTCAACGCCACTGTGCGTTCGAGATCAGAGTACATCCGTACACTGAAAGGGTGCGCGATCCGGTCGCGACCGCGCCGGTGAACGCCTGAGCGCCTACGCCGGGCCCGCCGCCGGTCGCCAGGACCCCGCGTCCGATCGGTAGGCTGGCGGCGATGCGGTTTCTCTCGACTCAGCGGCGCGACGGTGGGGTGGCCGGAATAACGAGCAGCCTGGATCGCTGGCTGGTCGGCCGCAGTGCGCGCGTGCGGGCGACCTCGGCCGACCGGGTGCTGAAGGCGTTGAGTACCGCGGCCGACAAGAACCGCTTGTGGATCGCGCTCGGAGCGGTCCTGTTCGTCGCCGGAGACCGTTCGACCCGGCGCGGCGCGGCGCGCGCCCTGCTCGCGCTCGGCATCGCGAGCGGCGTGGCGAACGGCGTGGCCAAACCGCTGTTTCCGCGCCGCCGCCCGCCGGACGAGTCCGTTCCGTTCGTGCGCAGGCTGGTCGCCCCGCCGGTCTCGTCGTCGTTCCCCTCCGGGCACTCGGCCTCGGCGGCCGCGTTCGCGGCGGGCCTCGCGTTGGAGTCCCCCGCAGCGGCCGCCGCGGTGGCCCCGGTCGCCGCCGCGGTCGGGTATTCGCGCGTGCACATCGGCGTGCACTGGCCATCCGACGTGGTCGCGGGCGCACTGTTCGGGGGTGCGGTCGCGCTGCTCACCCGGCGATGGTGGGCGGTGCGCGACGACGAACCCGCCGCTCTGGGCCCGGTCGGCCACATCGACCCGCTGCCGGGTGGCGCCGGACTGCTGCTGATCGGCAATCCGCACGCGGGGTCGGGCAGCGGCGACGGCGCGCTCGCCGCCGTGGGTGACCGGCTGCCCGCCGCCGAGGTGCTCGAGCTCACCGGCGGCGACGATGTCGAAGCCCGGGTCGATGAACTGCTGCGGCGCGATGACATCGTCGCCCTCGGCGTCGTGGGTGGCGACGGAACCGTGTCCACCGTCGCGGAGTACGCGGTACGGCACCGGCTGTCCCTGGCGGTGTTCGCGGGCGGCACGCTGAACCACTTCGCCAGGGACGCCGGGGTGGAGGACTCCGCGGTGACCTTCGCCGCGCTGGAGTCGGGCGAAGTCGTCCGCGTCGACGTGGCCGAGGTGTCGTTCGACGGCGCCGAGCGGCGAATCTTCGTCAACACCGCCAGCCTCGGCGGTTATCCCGATTTCGTGCGCGTCCGCGAACGCTGGGAACGCCGGATCGGCAAATGGCCCGCCGCGGGCCTCGCCATGGTGCGCGTGCTGCTGCGCGCCAAGCCGCTGCACGTCACCATCGATGACGCCCGCATCGCGCTGTGGATGCTGTTCGTCGGCAACGGCGCCTACCGGCCCGCCGACCAGATCCCCATGTCGCGTCCTGAACTGCACGGCGGCACACTCGACGTGCGGTACCTGCGCGCCGACGTCCCCTTCTCGCGCCTGCGGTTGGTGTTCGCGACATTCACCGGCACGCTGGAGTATTCACCGACCTACCGGCACCGCCGAGTTTCCCGGGTGGACGTAGGCGTGGCCGAGGCGCCGGTCTCGCTGGCCACCGACGGCGAAGTCGACCATCGCGGCAAGAACTTCCGGTTCACCAGTAAGCCCTCCGCTCTCACGCTGCTCAAGGGCGGCCCCGGGACGCCGGATCGGCACAGTGAGCGGCCCGACAGAACCGATTGATGTAGCTATTCAATAGCTGAATGGCTTCAACTCTCGCTTAGAGTCGTCGAATCGTGCGGTAATCAGCGTTTGATCTGCGATGGTCCGGGTAGTTGCCACAATGTAGCTGATTTCTCCCGGTCGCGCTTGCGGCCCGGGAACATGCACTACTGGGCAGGAGCAGGTCATGCTCGATGTTTCCTACCGTCTATCGCTGCTCGACCAGGACACGCAGCGGCTGGATGTCAGCCGGTACCTGACGTGTGAATCCGCCGAGGACCCGGTGCGGCCGGCGCGGAGAACGCAGCGCCTCGCCGCCGGTCCCGGCACCACCGATCGACCCACAAGCGATTGAACCCCTTTCTCAACCCGCGCGGTGGACAGCCGCGTTTGTCGGACTGCGCATCGCACGGACGAACTGCGGAGGAACCCATGACTGAAATGCTGGAAACGCTCATAGGCAGCTCGGTGTACGGCCCCGAAGGCGAGAAGATCGGCAAGGTCAAACGGGTCTACGTCGACAACAACTCCGGGTCGCCGACCTGGATCGCGGTGTCCACCGGCCTGTTCAGCGCCGACGCCTTGGTCCCGCTGGCCGGAGCCGAGCATCGCGCCGAGTCGGCCACGTTGCAGGTGCGGGTCGGGAAGGAAGCGGTGAAGGCCTCGCCGCAGCTGGACCACAACGGGCAGATCAGCCCTCAGGCCGAGCAGGAACTGTTCGACCACTACCAGATCGATCCGGATCAGGCCGCCTGGGATGTCTACGGCAGGCAGCCGGTTCCACAGCCGCGGCGAGCCCGCCCCGAGATGACCCGCCCGCCGGAGGAAAGGTCCAGGGAGCAGGCCGACGTCGCCACGGCACGCATGCGGACCTATCTGGACAGCGCGGAAGAGACGCTGCGGATGCCGACCGGCGGCGACGGGACGAGCGTGGGGCGTGAGCCGATGATCGACCCCTACGCCGTCGACACGGCCGATCTCGGTATGCAGGAACCGGATGGCATTCCGCACGCCGACCCTCTGACCGAACAGGCAGGAGACCGCGACCCCGAGCGTCGCAGAGGCTGATCGGGGCGAGTGGACCCGGCGTGCGGAATGCGCGACCGGGCTCGTCGGCAGCGATGGTGTGCGAGTCCGCTGACGCGCACACCATCGCTGTTCGCGATTCGGTCGGCTGCCTCGTGCCGGTCAGGTGGGCAGTGCGACCGGGGAGAGCAACCGCCATGCGCGCGTGTCGAAGCCGGTGAGCTCGCGGATGCGCCCCAGCCGGTAGCGCAAGGTGCTGCGATGGATGTGCAGCGCGGCGGCCGAATCGTCGTAGTTGCCACCGCATTCGAGGTATCGGCTCGAGGTGTGCATCAGATCGGCACGGTGGTCGCGATCGTAGTCGAGCAGAGTGTCGAGCCATTGCCGCATGAACTGCTCGACTGTCGTCGCCGTGCACGAGTACCACGTTGTGCTCGCCGTGCAGGTCGTAACCCGTGGCCTCGGCGCAATCCCGTTCGCGCAGCGCGACGTTCGCCAGCGCGGCGCCCGCGAGCTGAGCGAGCGCGGTGAGCAGGAACATCTCCGCCTGCGGCGGTGGTCGGCCCCGACGACGATCGCGCCCACGGTCTGGAAATGGTCACGCAGGGGCAGCGCACAGCCCGATACTCGCTATCGACCACTCGATAGCAGCCCAGTGCGTGGCAGCCTCCGATGGATGCCATCGACTCCGCGGCGATCCGGAGAATGTCCGATTCGCCGCAGGCCGCGAAGAGCAGCACCGATGTCGAGACCAGAGCGTGCAGCGATGCCGCAGGCACGTCCGCCGGCGAGGCGTGGACATCCGAACTCACCGTGTGCTGGCTCATGCTCCGGTCCGTGGCCATCGAGTGCGTGCGCCGATATCGCGGACTCGGGCACCGAACGCCTGTCGTCGCCGCGTAGCCGGACATCCTGGCGTGCAGTAACCCCGATCGGCACCCCACCGGTGGCGGCCGAATGTCGGGGCAAACCCTGATCTTCACCCCGAAATACCGTTTCACCTGCTGATTCGGGCTCCTCAGACTGTCATGCTCGAAGCGGAAACGAACGTCTGGAGGCACCGAAATGTTGTGGAAGATCATCGGCATCGTCGCCGTCGTCTGGATCGCGCTGGCGGTCATCGGCGCGTTGCTCGAGGGCCTGTTCCCGATCCTGGTGATCAGCGCCATCGTGTTCGGTCTGTACCTGCTGTACAAGGCGGTGTCGGGCTCGGACAACTCGACGGTGAGCAAGCTGTAGCGGACGCGGCGGTGCGACGCCCAGCCGGGGCGGCGCACCGCCGTCGCGTACCGGCGGTGTTTGAATGACTCTTCGTGGAGCGAGTTCCCGAAGATTGGCAGCGCGGCCTGGTGATCGTCGCGCATCCCGACGACATCGAATACGGCGCCGCCGCGGCGGTCGCCCGGTGGACGCGGCAGGGCAAAGACATTCGTTACGTGCTGGTGACCAGCGGGGAGGCCGGTATCGCCGGATTGCGGCCCGCGCTCGCAGGCCCGCTGCGCGAGGCCGAGGAGATCGCGGCGGCCGAGGCGGTGGGCGTGCGGGAGGTGGAGTTCCTGGGTTATCCGGACGGCCGTGTCGAGGAGAGCCTCGGCCTGCGCCGTGACCTGGCCGCCGCCATTCGCAGGCACCGGCCGGAGATGGTGGTGCTGTTCAACTTCGGCGACGTCTGGGCGCCCGGCTACGTCAACAGCGCCGACCACCGTGCGGTCGGCCGGGCCGCGCTGGATGCGGTCTCCGATGCGGGCAACGAGTGGATCTTCCCGGAGATCGCCGAATGGGAACCGTGGTCGGCGCGGTGGGCGGCGGTCGTGGGACCGGCCGCCACCCACGCCGTCGACGTCACCGACACCGTGCAGCAGGCCGCCGCGTCGCTGGCCGCGCACCGGCGCTACCTCGAAGCGCTGAGCCCCGAGCCCGTCGCCGATCAGGTGCGCGCCGTGGTCGAGCAGGCGACCGCTCCCAAGGAGGGGTTTCCCGCCGAGCGCGCGGTCGGGTTCGAGTTGTTCTTCTTCGCCGGCTGAACCCTCGACTCGCGTCGGCACGGATGCGGGTGCCGCCCGCCCTCGAGGGAGTGTGGCAGGCTAGGCGAATGCGAATAGCCGTCGTCGCAGGGCCCGATCCCGGGCACGCGTTTCCCGCTATCGCGTTGTGCTTGCGGTTCCTGGCAGCCGGTGACGAGCCGGTCCTGTTCACCGGACCGCGCTGGTTCGACGCCGCGCTCGCCGCCGGCATCGGCGTGCGCAGGCTCAAAGGCCTGGCACCGCGGCCGGTCGATGACGACGCCGACGCGGGGCAGCGCATCCACGAGCGGGCCGCGCACATCTCCACCGAGATCCTGCCCGAGCTGAGCGCCATGCTGCCGGAACTGGTGATCTCCGACGTGCTGACCGCGGGCGGCGGGATGGCCGCCGAGCGGCTCGGCGTCCCGTGGGTGGAACTGTCGCCGCATCCGCTGTATCTGCCGTCGAAGGGGTTGCCGCCCATCGGAAGCGGACTCGCACCCGGCACCGGCGTGCGCGGGCGATTACGCGACGGTGTGCTGCGCGGAATGACCGCACGGGCCCTCCGGAACGGCCACAGGCAGCGGGAGCGGGCCCGCGAGAGTGTCGGTCTCCCGGCCGTCGACCCCGGTCCCGCCGCACGGTTGATCGCCACGCTGCCCGCGCTCGAGGTGCCGCGACCGGACTGGCCGGAATCCGCCCATGTGATCGGTCCGCTGCTGTGGGAACCGACCGACGCGATCCTGGATCTTCCGCCCGGTGACGGGCCGCTGGTCATGGTGGCCCCGTCGACCGCGCACACCGGCGTGGCGGGCATGACGGAGACCGTCCTGGAGGCGCTGGAGGGAACCGGTGTCCGCGTGGCGATTTCGATGCTGGACACTCCGCCCGCCGACCTTCCTCCGTGGGCGAGGGCGGGGCTCGGGCGGCAAGACCAACTGCTGACCCGCGCTGCCGTCGTCGTGGGCGGTGGCGGCCACGGCCTGCTCGCCAAGTCGCTGTCCGCGGGCGTCCCGATCGTGACCGTCCCCGGTGGCGGCGACCAGTGGGAGCTGGCCAATCGCGCTGCCAGACAGGGCAGTTCGATCGTCGTCCGGCCGCTGACACCCGAGGCCCTGCGCGCCGCCGTCCAGGAGATCCTCAGCGATCCCGGCTACACCGAGGCCGCCGGGCGAGCCGCCGCCGCGACCGAGTTCGCTGATCCCGTCGCCCTGTGCCACCAGATCCGCCACGCCGTGCATCCCTGACCGGGAGCGCGGGCCGGGTGTGGCACTGACGAGGGGACGCGCGGGATGGGAGTAAGTTCGGGACGGTGCGGTTGACCGAGTTTCAGGAACTGTTGCACACCGAGTTCGGTGTGGCCCGGGGCGACGCCCTGCTGGCCGACCACGTGATCCCCGGGCTGGGCGGGCGGACCGGAGCCGACGCCATCGAAGCCGGGATGGATCCCCGCGATGTCTGGCGCGCACTGTGTGCCGAGTTCGACGTCCCCAGGGCGCGCTGGTGAACGCCCCCGGGCAGGTGGATCGGGACGAGCCGCTGTACCGGTTCGACGAGCGGCAGCGAATGATTCCGCACGACCCGCAGCGCCTGGCCGCCCGCGTGGCGCAGGCCCGCCCCGACGATTTCGCCGGCTACCGGCAGACCGGCATCGAACTGATGCTGCTCGGTCGCTACGACGAGGCGCTGGATCACCTCGATCGCGCGCTCGAGCTGGTGGACACCGAGCGGCGCAGGATCAGCGTGTGGATCAACCTGGGCGACGTCTACCGTTATCGCGGCGACGCGGGCACCGCCGAAACGCTCTACCGCCGCGCGGTGGAACACGCGCGCGCGGCCGATCCGGAGGTGCTCTCCTTCGCCGTGCAGCACCTGGGCAAGGCGCTCGCCGAGCGAAATCAGCTGACCGAGGCGCACGCGCTGCTGACCGAGGCGATGCGGCTACGCGTCACGGACGGCGATCCCGAGGAGATCGAGGCCACCCGCGCCGCCCTGGACACGTTGGGCGAGCTGCCGATCCCGTTGCCGCCCACTGTCGCCGCGCTGCTCGGCGAGTCGCCCAGCTGGTCGGACGAGCACGAGGGCATGAGCGGCGGCGTGGTGTTCGTCGACGGGGCCTACTGGCTCAAACGCGGACCGAAGGCAGTCGCCGAGTACGAGCGGCTGACCTGGCTGCGCGGCAGAGGGATCGCGCTGCCGCAGGTCGCGGCCTTCGAAGACGACGTGCTGGTGCTCGCGGACGCGGGCGCCCCCAGTCTGGCCGCGCGAGCCGGTTCCGAGCGCGCGTATCCCGACTCCATCGGCGCCGTCATGGGCGCGGTGTTGCGGCGGCTGCACAGCATTCCGGTCCGCGAGTGCCCCTTCGACGGACGTCTCGACGTCGTGCTGGCACAGGCGCGTCGCCACGTGGTGGAAGGCCTCGTGGACGCGGACGACTTCGATGACGACAACGCCGGATCCACCCCGGCGGAGCTCTTCGCCCGGCTGCTGGCGCAGCGCCCGGACCAGGAGGATCTGGTGGTGGCGCACGGCGATTTCACTCCGCCGAACGTGCTGGAGAACGAGATCCTCCTCGATGTCGGCGCGCTCGGCGTGGCCGACCGCTATCGCGATCTGGCGCTGGCCGTGCGTGACCTGCGCGAGGACTTCGGAGAAGCGGAGGTGACGGCCTTCTACGCGGCCTACGGGCTGACCGAGCCGGACGAAAGCCGCTTGGCGTACTACCGGCTGCTCGACGAATTGTTCTGAGCCTCAAGCCTTTCGCGCGTAATGCCGCGCCGCTTTGGTGCGGTTGCCGCAGGTGGCCATGGAGTGCCAGCGGCGGGTTCCGTTCTTCGAGGTGTCGTAGAAGAACAGCACGCATTCCGGGTGCGCGCACTGCCGGATCCGATCGGGCGCGGTGCGCAACAGATCCAGCAGGTTGTCGGCGGCCAGCCAGGCGGGCAGCCACGGCCGCTGCGGCACCTCCACCAGGTCGGTGGGTCCGGACGCGGTGAGCGCGCGCCGGATGCGGCCGCGTTCCAGCACGTCGTCGAGTCCCGCGTGGGATGCGTGCACGACCACGTCGTAGATGGCCGTCCGAGCCGCCAGGACCGCGTTCAAGGTCGCCTCGTCGGCGCTCGCGCGATCGGCGAGGCCCGCCGACGTCAACCAGGTGCGCAGACCGGCGACATCGGTGAGCAGATCGCGGGGTCCGTGCTCGATCCATCGCGTGTTCAGCAGATCGAGCGCCAGCGGTTCACCGAGGTGGGGGCGTGGATCGGGCATGCCCGAGGGTATCGAGTGTGGGTCGTCGTCCACGGCGGCCACCTCCGCTCTAACTAGTCAAATCGATTTCAGTGGTTGACAGCGCCGGTCGCTGCTCAGTATGTTCTAACTATTCAAACCGTAATAGACGGTTAAACATTCCGAGGAGGAACACCATGACCGCCGTTGCCGCACCTCAGCTCGCCACCGGGCACATCGGCCTGAACGTCTCCGATCTGGATCGTTCCGTGGAGTTCTATCGCCGGGCACTCGGTTTCGAGCAGCTCGCCGCGAGCACCGACGCCCAGCGCCGCTGGGCGTTCCTCGGTGCCGACGGCAAGCTGGTCGTCACACTGTGGGAGCAGAGCGACGGCGCGTTCTCCACCGAGACGCCCGGCCTGCACCACCTCTCGTTCCAGGTCGACAGCATCGACCAGGTGCGCGCCGTGGAGCGGGTGTTGCGTGAGCTCTCGGTCGCCTTCGCCCACGACGGAGTGGTGGCGCACGGCGAGGGCGTCGCTTCCGGCGGGATCTTCTTCACCGATCCCGATGGCATTCGGCTCGAGGTCTACGCGCCCAGCGGCGCCGAAGCCGCTCCCGCGCCCAGCGGCGCGGCCCCGACCTGCGGTTTCTTCTGATCGGTCGGTCGCACAGTGAAGGGAGAATCGTGATGGGGCCGTTTCACGACGGGGAGGTCGCCGTCCAGCGCCGCATGGGCCAGGCGGAGATCGCCGAGCGGGTCGGCCGCATGATCCGTCCCGATATCCCGTCGGTGGCCGCCGGCTTCCTGGCCGAACAGCGCATGGTGGTGCTCGCCGCCGCCGACGCGGCGGGCAGGCTGTGGGCGAGTGAACTGGTCGGGCGGCCGGGATTCGTGCGGGCGATCGATGATCGGACGATCGCGGTCGATGCCCGTCCAGCGGCCGCCGATCCGCTGCACGAAACGCTGACCCACCGCTCCCGCATCGGCATGATCGCCCTCCAACCGCAGCGGCGCAGGCGGATGCGGGTCAACGGGAGATCGGCGCCGGAGGGCACCGGCCTGCGCATCGTCACCGATCAGGTGTACTCGAACTGCCCCAAGTACATCTCCCGGCGGGACGTCGAGAGCTACATACCCGACGCCTCCTCGGCGGCCGTTCGCCGCGGCGTCGAACTCGACGCGGATCAGCAAGCCGCCATCACGGCCGCCGACACGTTCTTCGTCGCGACCGCGGACAGGGACGGCAACGCCGACGCCTCGCACCGCGGCGGGAATCCCGGGTTCCTGCACGTGGTTTCGCCCACGCGGCTGCGCTGGCCGGACTACCGGGGCAATTCGATGTTCATGACGCTCGGCAACATCGAGGTCAACCCGCGCTGCGGAATCCTGATCCCCGATTGGGCCACCGGAGCGACCTTGCAACTCACCGGCACCGCCGAATTGGTCTGGGAACCGGAGACCTTCGCCGCGGGTGCGCAATGCTCTCTCGATTTCACCGTGGAGGAGGTCGTCGAGCGGCCCGGAGGAGCACTGCGGTGGGGGCCCGCCGAGCTTTCACCCGTCAATCCCTGACCCTCTGAACCCTCTGAGAAAGGAGCCGTCCCATGCGGCCTCCGTTACCCCCGTTCGACGCGGAATCCGCCCAGGTCAAAGTGCGGGCCGCCGAGAACGCCTGGAACACCCGCGATCCGCAGCGGGTCGCGGCCGCCTACACCGAGGATTCGGTGTGGCGCAATCGTGACGAGTTCTTCACCGGCCGCGACGCCATCGTCGAGTTCCTCACCAGGAAGTGGTCCATCGAGAACGGTTACGCGCTGCGCAAGGATCTGTGGGCCTTCGACGGCAACCGCATCGCCGTGCGCTTCCAGTACGAATGGCACGACGAGTCCGGCCGGTGGTTCCGCAGCTACGGCAACGAGCAGTGGGAGTTCGCGCCGGACGGACTGATGTCCCGGCGGGAGGCCAGCATCAACGATGTCCGGATCGAGGAATCCCAGCGGCGCATCTTCGGGCCGCGCGATCCGGGCGACGAATCGGTGCTGCCCCAGCGGTAGGGCGCGAACGGCCCGGTGACCGCGAGCGCGCAACGGCGGCGCCCCAGCCGGGCGCCGCCGTCTCGTCGTGCCGGATCACGGTCAGGCGGCGACGGCGTGCCGCTCGGCTTCCGACATTCCGGCGTCGGCGCGCTGCCGGTGGAACAGCCCGAACGCGACCAGTCCGAAAACGACGCCGACCGCGGCCGCGACGGCGAACGCCGATCATCTGCCGCGACACCGCGGACCTCTACCGGTACGTGACCGAGCGGCTCGGCGCGCTGGACGGGATCACCGGCCTCGAGGTGACGCCGTCGCTGCGCGTGCTCAAACAGGCGCAGACGCTGCTGGATGCCGACCGGATCGCGCTGGTGCGCTGATCGCGCGGCGGTTGCCGGGGACCACGGATGCGGTGCGCGTTCCGCCGGGCGCGTCACTTGACTCGAACACCTGTTCGTCTACTCTGGTCGCCAGAACTTGTCGGTGCCGGGCTCTACTGTAGGCGCCAACCACAGAACGAGACTCACCCGTCGAAAAGGGGATCAGGACATGGCACCACAGGCGTACGACCGGGACAAGGCGCTCGAGCTCGCGCTGGCCCAGGTGGAGAAGAGCTTCGGCAAGGGCGCCGTCATGCGCCTGGGCGAGGAGGCGCGCCAGCCCATCTCGGTGATCCCCACCGGCTCGATCGCGCTCGATGTGGCGTTGGGCATCGGCGGCCTGCCGCGCGGCCGCGTCGTCGAGATCTACGGCCCGGAATCCTCGGGTAAGACCACCGTCGCGCTGCACGCGGTGGCCAACGCGCAGGCCGCGGGCGGCGTAGCGGCGTTCATCGACGCCGAGCACGCGCTCGACCCGGACTACGCCCGCAAGCTGGGCGTCGACACCGACGCCCTGCTCGTCTCCCAGCCCGACACCGGTGAGCAGGCGCTGGAGATCGCCGACATGCTGGTGCGCTCCGGCGCCATCGACATCATCGTCATCGACTCGGTGGCCGCGCTGGTGCCGCGCGCCGAGATCGAGGGCGAGATGGGCGACAGCCACGTCGGTCTGCAGGCCCGCCTGATGAGCCAGGCGCTGCGCAAGATGACCAGCGCGCTGAACAACTCCGGCACCACCGCGATCTTCATCAACCAGCTGCGCGAGAAGATCGGCGTGATGTTCGGCTCGCCGGAGACCACCACCGGCGGTAAGGCGTTGAAGTTCTACGCGTCGGTGCGCCTGGACGTGCGCCGCATCGAGACGCTCAAGGACGGCAGCGACGCGGTGGGCAACCGCACCCGCGTGAAGGTCGTGAAGAACAAAGTCTCCCCGCCGTTCAAGCAGGCCGAGTTCGACATCCTCTACGGACACGGCATCTCCAAGGAGGGCTCGCTCATCGACATGGGCGTCGAGCACGGCTTCATCCGCAAGTCCGGCTCCTGGTACACCTACGAGGGCGATCAGCTCGGCCAGGGCAAGGAGAACGCCCGCAAGTTCCTGCTGGAGAACATCGACGTCCGCGACGAGATCGAGAAGAAGATCAAGGAGAAGCTCGGCATCGGCGCCGACGTGACGGCCGATGCGGCCGCGGAGGTGCCCGCCGATTTCTGAGCCGAGGAACGGCCGGCGCTCGCCCGGGACAGGTCCGGCCGCTCCCGGGCGGCCGGAGTCCGACGCGGTGCGGGATATGCGGCGTCGGCTGGAAGAACTTTTGTCCGCCTCCGGTTCGCCGGCTGCCATCCGGCCCCGCAGGCAGGAATCCGAGCTCGTCCGGAAAACCGAAGGTGATTCGGTTGCGCCGGACACCATGGGAACTCGGCCGGACGCGTCCGATCCGCAGCGGGCGCGTCCGGCTGGGTCCCGTCGCGGCCGTCGCGACGCGCGGGGGCACAGCGGCTCGTCCTCGACCGACTCCGATCGGCCCGAAGGCCGGTCGGCGGGTCCGGTGGCGGCCGGATCCGAGGGCGGGACGGTCGAGCAGGCGAAAGAGGCATGTCTGCGCTTGCTCGCCGTCCGCGCCCGCAGTCGTGCCGAGCTGGCCCAGCGTCTCGCGGCCAAAGGGTACTCGGCCGAGGTGAGCGAACGGGCGCTCGCCCGCCTCACCGACGTGGGGCTCATCGATGATGTCGCCTTCGCCGAGCAATGGGTGCACTCCCGCCACGCTTTCTCCGGCAAAGGCAAACAGGCGCTCGCGCAGGAGCTGCGACGCAAGGGCGTCGCGCCGTCGGATGCCGCGTCGGCCCTCGACGCGATCACCGCTGACGACGAGGAGGCGCGGGCCGGCGAACTGGTCCGCCGCAAACTACGCTCCCTACCGCGAGACCTGGACCGGGAGAAGGCGATTCGCCGCCTCGTCGGCATGCTCGCCCGCCGGGGCTACGGCCAGGCCACGGCCTATCGCGTGGTCAAAGCCGAATTGGCCGATCAGGGGGTCGAGGGCGCCCTCGACGAGCCCGTCGACTGAACTCTGTGGCCCTAGGTGGCTCCAACAACGGTGCGCCTACAGCACCTGCTCGAGACGCTGTCGGCGGCACTCGAACAGATCGAACGTGCGGGTTGCCGCCGATCGGGTCCGGTCGCGCGAAGCCGCATCCCGCTCACAACTGCGTCACACGCCGGTCGGATATGCGGGATACGGATGCCCGGTGCGGCTACCTGCTCCGGGTGCGGCCGGAACGGCCGCCTTGGTCAGCGGAATCGCGGGCGGCAGCGGCGTTTCCGGTCGATTTCCTGGTTATCGCTGCTCGGACAGCCGATCGGCGCCCGGCCCACAGCGGTCGAGGTCTGTACCCTTCGTACCGCCGCTGCGGAAGTGCAACGCTGCGCGGGTTTCGGGTGCGGCATTGTCGGTCTACACCTCTCCTGTGTCGGAGAGCGGACCCGAGGTCGTGGTTATGGTCATTTCCTGCTCCTGTGTCGAGGACTTCTCAGGTGTCGTGCAGCCGCTCGGGCACCGGCAGGGGGACGGTCGGCTCGGCCTCGTGCAACCGGTAGGCGAGCCGGACCTCGTCCACCTGGTACGTGCGGCCAAGCGACCGCGCGGCAGGTCGTACACGTCCGGTTCCCCGTCGGCGAAAGGCGCTGTGATAGAGCCGGACTCGTAGACGAGGTGGTCGGGGCACGGCTGATCATCGATCATCGACTCCCGCAGGCACGAAGCACTGACGACCGCCCCACCGGTCGGCTACCGGGGATCGGCATACGCCTACGAGATTGGCGGGACACCACCGAGGGCACGAGTGTTGTGCTCAGCTCGAGCACAACACGTGCTGATGGTCACGGCTTCGTACCGATGGCGACACCGGGCGCCGCGTCGGTGATGACCGAGTCCGCGGCGACGACGGTGCCGGCGCCCTTGCCGCGCTTGCGCGCCCGCAGCCGCCGCTCCAGCCTGGTCGCCACCAGCGTCAACGCGCTGTTGAGGGCGATCATGACGATCGCGATGACGATCAGCGCCGGGATCGTGTTCTGTTCGGCCGCGCCGAGTTGCTGTCCCGAGCGCACGATCTCGACGTAGGTGATCTGATAGCCCAGGGCCGAGTCCTTCAGCGCGACGACCATCTGCGAGATCAACGCGGGCAGCATCGCTGTGATCGCCTGCGGCAAGAGGATCAATCGCATCAACTGGTTCTTGCGCATGCCGAGTGCGACAGCCGCCTCGGTCTGCCCTTTCGGCAGCGAGCGGATCCCCGCACGGACGATTTCCGCGATCACCGAGCCGTTGTAGATGGTCAGTGCGGTGACGACCGCGGCGAGCGCGAGATCGTCGGACTTGAACAGGTCGTAGTCCGAGTACACCGCGAACAGGAAGATCATCAGGATCAGCACCGGGATGGCGCGCGCCACCTCGACGATCGCCCCCGCGACCCAGCGCACGATGCGATGGTCGGACAGCCGCAGGATTCCGAAGATCATGCCGAGTATCAGCGCGAACACGATGGACAGCAGCGCGGCGACGATCGTTCCGCGCAGACCGGGCAGCAGATAGGTCGACCAGACCTCCGCGTCCAGGAACGGCTGCCACTTCTCCGCGGTGAACTGGCCCTTCTCCGCGAAGCCGCGGTAGAGCGCCCAGCCTCCCGCGGCTACCACGAGCAGGACCAGGACCGAGTAGATATTGTTGCGCAGCTTCGCCTTCGGGCCCGGCGCGTCGAACAGGACCGAAGCGCCCGCGCTCATACCTGCGCCTCGTTGACGCTCATCGAGCCACCTCGTACTTCTTGGCCAGCCAGCCGAAGAACAGGCCGGTGGGCAGGGTCAGGATCACGAAGCCGAGCGCGAAGATGGCGCCGATCGCCAGGACCGCGGCTTCGGTCTCGGTCATCTCCGCCATCAGGGTCGCCGCTTCGGCGACGCCGATGGCCGAGGCGATGGTGGAGTTCTTGGTCAGCGCGATCAGCACGCTGCCCAGCGGGGCGATGACCGAGCGGAAGGCCTGCGGCAGCACGATCAGCCGCAGGTTCTGCAGGAAGCCGAAGCCGAGCGAGCGCCCCGCCTCGGACTGGCCCATCGGGACGGTGTTGATGCCCGCGCGCAGCGACTCGCAGACGAAGGCGGCGGTGTAGATGCTCAGGCCGATCACCGCGAAGCGAAAGTTGTTCTGTGCCAGAGAGTCCGGCCCCTCACCTGCGAGGCGCCAGCCCATCGTGGTGTAGAGACCGAGCGACATGAACACGATGATCAGCGTGAGCGGAGTGTTGCGGAAGATGGTGACGTAGGCGGTGCCGACCCAACGGGCGACCGGCACCGGAGACACGCGCAGCCCGGCGACGACGGTGCCCAGGATCAGCGCGCCGACCGCGGACAGCACGGACAGTTGGATGGTCACCCAGAAAGCTTCGAGGATTTGGCTGTCGTACCTCGAGATCAGGTCGAACACGGCGGGCGCGTCCCTCCGATCGGTCTCGATGGTCAGGGGAAGTGCGGGGGTGGCCCGGTCCGGGTCGGGACCGGGCCACCGTCCGGGGTGCGGGAGGTCAGTACCGGTTGACGGTCGGCGGCTGCGGGGCCTGGTAGCCGGAGGCGCCGACGGTCGAATCGAACGCCTTCTTCCAGGAGCCGTCGGCGATCATCGCCTCGATGGCGTCGTTGATCTTGTCCCGCAACTCCTTGTCGCCCTTCTTCGACCCGATGCCGTAGTTCTCCGTGGTGAACGGCTTGCCGACCACCTTGAACGCGCCGCTGCTCTGCGCGGCGTAACCGGCCAGGATGATGTCGTCGGTGGTCACCGCGTCCCAGGATCCGGCGCGCAGGCCCTCGAGGCAGAGCGAGTAGGTGTCGTTGGTCTGCAACTGGGTGTCGGGGAAGTTCTTCTCGATGTTCTGGGCCGGAGTGGAGCCCTTCACCGAGCAGACCTTCTTGCCCTTCAGATTGTCCGGGCCGTTGATGTCGGTGTTGTCGGCGCGTACCAGCAGCGACTGTCCTGCGACGTAGTACGGCCCGGCGAAGTCGATCTTCTCCTTGCGCTTGTCGTTGATCGAGTAGGTGGCGACGATGTAGTCGACCTGCCCGTTCTCGATCAGCGTTTCACGCTGCGGCGAAGGCGCCTCCTTGAAGGTGATCTGGTCCGGCTGCACACCCAGCTTCCCGGCGACGTACTTGGCCACCTCGACATCGAATCCGCTGTAGGACCCGTCCTTGTTCCGCAGGCCCAGACCAGGCTGGTCGAACTTGATGCCGACCGTGAGCTTGCCGTCCTTGGCGTGGTCCAAGGCGGATTTGTCGTCGCCGCCGCCACACGCGGTGGCGGTCGCGGCGGCGAGTGTCAGGGCGATCGCCCCGACACCGATGCGCAGAGCACGATTGATCCTCATCGAGTTCCTTCTCCCTATCCGTGGGTGTGCTGGCCGCTGTGTCCGGCAGGTCAGTGGCTCAAAATCTTGCCCAGGAAGTCCTTGGCGCGTTCGGACTTCGGGGCGGTGAAGAAGGCGTCCGGCGCCGCGTCCTCCACCACCTGGCCGTCGGCCATGAACAGCACACGGTTCCCGGCGCGGCGCGCGAAGCCCATCTCGTGGGTGACGACCAGCATCGTCATACCCTCTTTGGCCAGCGACACCATCACCTCGAGCACTTCGTTGACCATCTCCGGATCCAGCGCGGAGGTCGGCTCGTCGAACAGCATCACCTTCGGGCTCATCGCCAGCGCGCGGGCGATGGCGACGCGCTGCTGCTGTCCGCCTGACAGCTGCGCCGGGTACTTGTCGGCCTGATCGGCGATGCCGACCCGGTCGAGCAGTTGCATCGCGCGGGTCCGGGCGTCGTTCTTCTTGACCTTGCGTACCTTGACCGGCGCGAGCATGACGTTCTCCAGGATCGTCTTGTGCGCGAACAGGTTGAACGACTGGAACACCATGCCGACGTCGGCGCGCAGTGCGGCCAGTGCCCGCCCCTCGGCGGGCAGCGGGACACCGTCGATGGCGATGTCGCCGGAGTCGATCGGCTCCAGGCGGTTGATGGTGCGGCACAGCGTCGACTTACCGGAGCCCGAGGGGCCCAGAACGATCACGACCTGCCCCTGGGGGACCTCCAGGGTGATGTCCTTGAGTACGTGCAGGTCGCCGAAGTGCTTGTCCACATTGCGCATCGAGATCATCGGCGGCGCGCTGGTGGCGGCGCTGACGTCCCCGGCAGAGGCGTCCCCGGTGGTGCCGGGAGCGGCGGCGTCGTCGGTCATGGACATGACCTTAGGCAAAAATCGGAAATTTGCCCGACTTTCCGCGACACACCGTCTCGCCGCGCCGATTCGACATGTGCGCGTAACCTCGCGGTCCCTCCGCGTCGGCCGTGAGACCGCCCGGAGCCTGCGCCGATGCCCGCGAAAGCCGCCGGAGGCCGCCCCGTACCCTGGATGGGTGGATTCGATCGGACAGGCAGTGTTGGCTCCCGCGCCCGCCGAGGGCACAGCACGCAGTTACGAGGTCCGCACCTTCGGTTGCCAGATGAACGTGCACGATTCCGAACGCTTGTCGGGCTTGCTGGAGGACGCGGGCTACGTGAAGGCCGCGCCGGGCGCGACGGCCGACCTCGTCGTCTTCAACACCTGTGCGGTGCGCGAGAACGCCGACAACAAGCTCTACGGCACGCTCGGTCACCTGGCGCCGATCAAGGCGGGCCATCCGGGCATGCAGATCGCCGTCGGCGGCTGCCTGGCGCAGAAGGACCGCGACGTCGTGGTGCGCAAGGCGCCGTGGGTGGACGTGGTCTTCGGCACACACAACATCGGTTCGCTGCCGGTGCTGCTGGAGCGGGCGCGGCACAACCGGGAAGCCCAGGTGGAGATCCTGGAGTCGCTGGAGGCGTTCCCGTCCGCTCTGCCCGCCAAGCGCGAATCGGCGTACGCGGGCTGGGTTTCCATCTCGGTCGGCTGCAACAACACCTGCACCTTCTGCATCGTGCCCGCCCTGCGCGGCAAGGAGGTCGACCGCCGCCCCGGTGACGTGCTCGCCGAGGTGCAGGCGCTGGTGGACCAAGGCGTGCTCGAAGTGACGCTGCTCGGTCAGAACGTGAACTCCTACGGCGCGTCGTTCGCCGACCCGAGCGAGCCGCGCGACCGCGGCGCGTTCGCCAAGCTACTGCGTGCGTGCGGGCACATCGACGGCTTGGAGCGGGTCCGTTTCACCTCTCCGCATCCGGCGGAGTTCACCGACGACGTGATCGAGGCCATGGCCGAGACCCCGAACATCTGCCCGCAGCTGCACATGCCGCTGCAGTCGGGTTCGGACCGGGTGCTCAAGGCGATGCGGCGCTCGTATCGTCAGGCCCGCTATCTCGGCATCATCGACAAGGTGCGTGCGGCGATGCCGCACGCGGCGATCACCACCGACATCATCGTGGGCTTCCCGGGCGAGACCGAGGAGGACTTCCAGGAGACGCTGGAGGTGGTCCGCCGGGCGCGCTTCACCAGCGCCTACACCTTCCAGTACTCCAAGCGGCCCGGTACGCCCGCCGCCGACATGCCCGGCCAGTTGCCCAAGGCCGTCGTCCAGGAGCGCTACGACCGGCTCATCGCGCTGCAGGAGGAGATCTCCCTGGCCGCCAATCAGGAGCTGGTCGGCACCGAGGTGGAGCTGCTGGTTGCCGACGGCGCGGGCAAGAAGAACGCCGCGACCGCGCGGATGAGCGGCCGCGCCCGCGACGGCAGGCTGGTGCACTTCCGCCTGGGCGGCACGGCCGAGCCGATCCGCCCCGGCGATCTGGTCACCGTCGACATCACCGGTGCGGCGCCGCACCACCTGATCGCCGACGCCACGATCAAGACCCACCGCCGTACCGGCGCCGGTGACGCCCACGAACGCGGCGTCACGCCGAAGACCGCGCCGATCGGCGTGGGTCTCGGACTGCCCCGCATCGGCGTGCCGGCCCCCGAACCGGCGGGCGCGGCCTGCTCGACCGGCTGCGGCGCATGACCACCGGACCGGACGACGACGGCGACGCGGCCCGCGTCGACGGGTCTGTCCCCGCGTCCGGCGACGACGAGCGCGGTGCGTCCGCGGCGACCCCGCGGAACGAGCCCGCGCGCCCCGGCGGAGACCAACGAAACGAGGATTCAGTGAGCTCGGTCGAGAGCACCAACGATTTCGAACAGTTCCGCGACGACCTCGACGCCGTCGAGCGCAGAATCGCCGGCGAGATCGATCCCGGCATCCGCGCCATGGTCGTGGCGGGCGCGGTGTTCCTGCTGCTGGTGTCGCTGGTGCTGCCGCACGCGGGCGCGGCGCGCGGCTTCGACGTGCTGCTGAACACCGACGTGGCCCGCGTGGAGCACATCGGGCTGCCCTCGCGGGTCTTCGTCTGGTTCCTGGTGATCTTCGGCATCGGATTCTCGACGCTGGCCCTGATGACCCGTCGCTGGGTACTCGCCTGGATCGCCGTCGCAGGCAGCGCCGTGGCCGGCGTGTTCGGGGTGCTCTCGATCTGGCACCGCCAGACTCCCGGGGTGGGCAACTACATCGGCGCGGGCCCCGGCATCGGCCTGATCCTCGGCGCCATCGTGACCATCGTGCTCACCTTCCACTGGATCCGCGTGGTGTGGAGCCGTACCGCGCTGCACCTGGCCGCCGAGGAGCAGCGCCGCAACGCCGCCGCGGCCGCGGAGGAACGCGATCGCCGTCGTCTCACCGGCGAATCCTGACCCGATCTTCCGAGACGACCGCGGCCCCTCCCGATCGGGAGGGGCCGCGGTCGTCGCTCCGGTCGGAATAGCAGGTCTCAGCGGTTGCTGACGGCGCCTTCGGCCGCCTCGGCCCATTCCCGCCACTGCTTGGCCTGCTCCAGCGCCTTCTCCGCGTCGCGGGCGTTGCCCGCGGCCTGCGCCTTCGCGGCCTGCTCCTCGAACTGCGCGACGCGTTCGCGGAACTGGGCGGCGCGTGCCATGGCCTCCGGGTCGGTGCGCCGCCATTGCGCGTCGACGGCGTCGCGGACGCGCTTCTCGATCGCACGCAGCTTGCCTTCCAGCTCCTGCATGCGCTCGCGTGGCACCTTGCCGACGGCGTCCCACTTGTCCTGGAGCTCGCGCAGGCCGCTGCGGGCCGCTTCCAGGTCGGCGGACGGATCGATGTAGGCGTAGGCGCGCAGCAGCTCTTCCTTGTCGGCCGCGTTCTGCTCGAACTCGGCGTCGCGCTCGGAGACGGCGGCGTTGCGGGCGGCGAAGAAGACGTCCTGCGCGCTCTTGAAGCGCCGCCACAGCGCCTCGTCGGCCTCGCGCGGCGCGCGACCGGCGGCCTTCCACTCGGCGAGCAGGTCGCGGAAGATGCCCGCGGTGGCCACCCACTCGGTGGAGCCGGACAGCTCCTCGGCCTGCACGCACAGCTCTTCCTTGCGCGTCTTCGCGGCGGCGCGTTCACGATCCAGCTCGGCGAAGTGCGCGCCGCGGCGGCGGTTGAACGCCTCGCGCGCCTTGGAGTAGCGCTTCCACAGGGCGTCATCGACTTTGCGGTCCACGCCGCGAATGGACTTCCACTCGTCGAGGATCTCGCGCAACCGATCACCCGCGGCCTTCCACTGGGTGGATTCGGCGGCGATCTTCTCCGCCTCCGCGGCGAGCGCCTCTTTGCGTTCGGTGTGCTCGTGGCGGGCGCGTTCCTTCTCTTCCTTGGCGTGCGCTGCCGCCTCTTCGGAGTGCTCGGCGATGGCCTGCAGGCGTCGGGCCAGGCCCTCGATGTCGCCGATGACGGCGGCGGACGGCAGCGACTCGGCGAGCGCGACGGCGGCGGCTTTGGTCTTGCGCGCGTCCGCGCCCGCGGCCAACCGCGCCTCCAGCAGGGCGACCTCGGTGGCCAGGTCATCGAACCGGCGGCCGAAGTGGGCCAGGCCCTCGGCGGCGTCGCCGGCCTGCCAGGACCCGACCTGACGTTCGCCTTCGGCGGTCTTCACCCACGCGGTGCCGTCCTCGTCGACCCGGCCCCAGCGGCTCGGATCGGAGACGGCGGGAACGACGACGGGATGGGGATGCTGCTGGGCCGGGCCCGGCGCGGGTTTGACCGCGTGCGGCTTGGGCGGTTGAATCGAGCTGCCCGGTTTCGGAACACCGGAAGAACGCGGCATCTTGCCGGGTCCGGCTTTCGCGGTTCCGTTGCTGTCGGTCATGTTTCCTCGTCCCTGCCGCGCGTCACGGCTGCCTATGTACGCCCTAGCTCATCCCATTCAACCCGGTCCGAGCCCTCGAGACCATCGATCTACGCCTTCCCGCGGAGGAATCCCGGGGATTCCAACCCCTGATGACCTGGGTTGCAGCTCCTCGAACACTATCAATCCCGGCGGTGTTTCCGGCAGAGACACTCGAAGCCGGGCGGTACCGGCGGTCTCGGCAACGACTACGGTTACGACGTGTTCTCCGTCGCCGCCCTCGTTCCGTCGCCGCCCGTCCTGATCCCAGAGTTGTGCGGCGGCGTGGCGGATGCGGCGGGAGCAGCGGAAACCGATCCGCGCGCGGTGCTGCGGGCCGCCGTGCTCGAGGCCGTGCGGGCTTTCGCGGCCGGGACCGACCGGTGGACCGTGATCGGGGTCGGTCCCGGCGACCGCACGCTGGGTCCGCAGACCGTGGGCACGTTCCGGGGCTTCGGGGCGGACGTACGGGTCGGTTTGTCCGCCGCGGCGGTCGCCGCGGCGGAGCGAGCCGACGCCGACCTACCGCTGGCCGTGCTGATCGGCGGCTGGCTACGCGGGCAGGTAGCGCCGGACGCGGTTGCCGAGGCGCGCATCGTGCCCGCCGACGCGACGCCGGAGCACTGCCTCGAGATCGGGGCGAAACTGCGTGCCGAATTGGACGGCGACGTCGCGCCGCACGGTGTGCTGGTCGTCGCCGACGGCGCGGCCACACTGTCCGTCAAGGCGCCCGGCTACCTCGACGAACGTGCACGGCCGGCGCAGGACCGGCTGGACCAAGCCCTGACCACGGGTGACCGCGCCGCCCTACGTGCCCTGGACCCGGGGCTGTGCGCCGAACTCGCGGTCGCGGGCCGCCCGGCCTATCAGGTGCTGGCCGGACTGTTCCGCGCCGACCCGCTGGTGGACACGCGCTATTGCGACGCCCCGTTCGGCGTCGGCTACCACGTGAGCCTCTGGCGGCCCACCGGAGACGACGCGCCGTGACGGATTCGGGCATCACTCCGATCGCGGTCGTCGGTCCCACCGCCACCGGCAAATCCGATCTCGCGCTGGACCTGGCCGAACGGCTCGGCGGCGAGATCGTGAACATCGACGCCATGCAGCTCTACCGCGGCATGGACATCGGCACCGCGAAGCTGCCCGTCGCCCAGCGCCGTGGCATTCCACACCACCAGCTCGACGTGCTCGAGGTGACCGACACCGCGTCGGTGGCCGCCTATCAGGCGGCGGCGAGCGCGGATGTCCTCGCGATCATGGGCCGCGGCCGGGTACCGGTCATCGTGGGCGGCTCGATGATGTACGTCCAGGCGCTGCTGGACGAGTGGGAGTTCCCGGCCACCGATCCGGCCGTCCGGGCGCGCTGGGAAGCGGTGCTCGCCGAGGGCGGTGTCGCCGCCGTGCACGCGGCACTGCGCGAGGCCGACCCGGTGGCCGCCGCCACCATCCTGCCCACCGACGGGCGGCGCATGGTGCGAGCGCTCGAGGTCGTGGAACTGACCGGACGGCCGTTCGCCGCGTCGGCGCCGACCATCGGGCGGCCGCGCTGGGGCACAGTGATCATCGGCGTCGACCGGGACACCGCCGCACTGGACGCGCGCATCGAGCGGCGCACCGCCGCGATGTTCGAGGGCGGACTGGTCGAGGAGGTGCGGGGCCTGATCGAGCGCGGCCTGCGGGCGGGCGTCACGGCGCGGCGCGCCATCGGGTACGCACAAGTCCTGGCCTATCTGGACAACGAATACGACCTGAACCACGCTCAGGAACGCACTGTGATCGGCACCCGGCGCTACGTGCGCAGGCAGCGCTCCTGGTTCCGGCGCGACTCTCGGGTGCGGTGGGTGGACGGCGCCGCCCCCGATCCGGTCGCGACCGCGCTGGCCCTGCTCGACGAGAAAGAGAAAGAACGGACTACGCAGTGACCCGACGTGTCAGCACACGCAACGCCTCCGTCCAGGTGTGGCAGGCCTACCTCAACAATCGCACCAAGCGCCATCGTGACGGCCGTTTCCTGGTGCAAGGGGTCCGTCCGATCACGCAGGCCGTGGCCAACAACTGGCCGCTGGAGACGCTGCTGTACCGCCTCGGCGGCCCGGAACTGTCGAGCTGGGCACGTGAGGTGCTGGACACCAGCGGTGTGCCGCAGGTCGGTCTGGTGCCGGAGTTGATGGCCGAACTCGGCGAGAAATCCGCAGGGATACCGGAATTGGTGGCGGTCGCGGAGTCACGCCAAGCCGAGCTGGAGACCTTCGAGCCCGGTGAGCCGGGGGAGGACGCCCCGGTGGTCGTGGTGTTCGACCGGCCCAACTCGCCGGGCAACCTGGGCACGCTGATCCGCTCGGCCGACGCGTTCGGTGCCAGCGGTGTCATCGTCACCGGGCACGGCGCCGACCACTACGACCCGCAGGCCGTGCGCGCCTCGACCGGTTCGCTGTTCGCCGTGCCGGTGATCCGCGCCGCCGGGCCCGCGCAGGTGCTGGAGTTCCGCAACCGGCAGGTGCGCCGCGGCATTCCGACCCGCATCGTGGGGACCGACGAGCACGGCAGGCACGCCGCCTACGACTACGACTTCACCGAAGCGACCGTCCTCGTCGTCGGCAACGAGACCAGCGGGATGAGCACCGCCTGGCAGGCGGCCTGCGACGACTTGGTGCACATCCCGATGGGCGGCACGGCCAGCTCGCTGGGCGCGCCCTCGGCGGCCGCGGTGGCGCTCTACGAAATTTCCCGGCAGCGCCGGACGTTTGCCAAGTGACGACGAGACAGGGAGACATCGCACGTGCCGGACATCGAGTTCACCAAGGGCCACGGCACCCAGAACGATTTCGTGGTGCTGCCGGATCCGCAGGCCGGCTTGGCGCTGACCGCGGCGCAGGTCTCCGCGCTGTGTGATCGCAGGCGCGGGCTCGGTGCGGACGGCGTGCTGCGGGTCGCGCGGGCGGGCGCGCTGCGTGCGGCCGGCGTGCTCGCGGAGATCCCGGAGGGTGTCGGCGCCGAGGACTGGTTCATGGACTACCGCAACGCCGACGGCTCGATCGCGGAGATGTGCGGCAACGGCGTCCGCGTGTTCGCCCACTACCTGCACGCGGCGGGGCTGGAGACCCGCGACAGCTTCGTCGTCGGCAGCCGCGCCGGTGCCCGCCCGGTCACGGTGCATGCCGGGAACGCGGTCACCGGGGACGTCACCGTCGGCATGGGCCGGGTGCGCGAGCTCGGGGAGTCCACCGCGACCATCGCGGGCTGGGCGCTGTCCGGGATCGGGATCGATGTCGGCAATCCGCATCTGGCTTGCGTCGATCCCGGGATGTCCGTGGACGCGCTCGGCAAGCTCGACCTGACCGTGCCACCCGGCTTCGATCCGGACCTGTTCCCGCACGGGGTCAACGTCGAGATCGTCACCGCGCTGGACGCCGAGGGGACCGTCGACATGCGCGTCTACGAGCGCGGCGTGGGCGAAACCCGTTCTTGCGGAACGGGAACCGTCGCCGCGGCGGCCGCGGCGCTGGCCGCCGACGGCTTCCGCATCGCCGAGGACACCGGCCGGGTGACGGTCCGGGTGCCGGGTGGCGAACTGACCGTGGGGCTCGAGCGCGGCTCGGCGTGGCTGCGCGGTCCGTCGGTCCTGGTGGCCACCGGCCGCCTCGCAGGAGCCTGGTGGGAGGCTCCGTGAGCCGTACCGCCCTCGAATAACCGGGTGCTACTGCGGTGATGTCGTGGCAGCATGGATGATGTATGAGTAAAGCAAAGACGTATGAATTCACTCCGGCGGACGACGGCGACCGCGCCGACGAGCCGGTCGATGACGCCGTGTCCGGCGACGAGGTGACCGGCGACGTCGTCGCCGAACATGCCGCCCGGATGAAGCGATCGGGCTGGTCGCCCGATCCCACCGTGGGTGAGCTGCAGTTGGAGGACCGCAGCTCGCTGCGCCGCGTGGCGGGCCTGTCCACCGAGCTCACCGATATCACCGAGGTCGAGTACCGGCAGCTGCGCCTCGAGCGCGTCGTGCTGGTCGGTGTCTGGACCGCGGGGACCGCCGCGCAGGCCGAGGCGAGTATGGCCGAGCTGGCCGCGCTCGCCGAGACCGCGGGCTCCGAGGTGCTGGAGGCGCTGATCCAGCGCCGCGATCGGCCCGATCCGGCCACCTACATCGGCTCCGGCAAGGCCGACGAGTTGCGCACCGTGGTGCTGGAAACCGGCGCCGACACCGTCATCTGTGACGGTGAACTGACCCCCGCGCAGCTGACCGCCCTGGAGAAGGTGGTCAAGGTCAAGGTGATCGACCGGACCGCGCTGATCCTGGACATCTTCGCCCAGCACGCCACGTCCCGGGAGGGCAAGGCGCAGGTCTCGCTGGCCCAGATGGAATACATGCTGCCGCGGCTGCGTGGCTGGGGTGAGTCGATGTCCCGCCAGGCCGGTGGCCGCGCGGGCAGCAACGGCGGCGTGGGTCTGCGTGGTCCCGGTGAGACCAAGATCGAAACCGATCGTCGTCGCATCCGCGAGCGCATGGCCAAGCTGCGCCGGGAGATCCGGGAGATGAAGACCGCGCGCGACACCATGCGGGCGCGCCGAAACTCCAGCGGCATTCCGTCGGTCGCGATCGTCGGCTACACCAACGCGGGCAAGTCGAGCCTGATGAACACCCTCACCGGCTCCGGCCTGCTGGTGCAGGACGCGCTGTTCGCCACGCTCGACCCGACCACCCGCCGGGCCGACCTGGACGACGGGCGCGAGGTCGTCTTCACCGACACCGTCGGCTTCGTGCGGCACCTGCCGACCCAGCTGGTCGAGGCGTTCCGCTCCACCTTGGAAGAGGTCACCGGCGCCGACCTGCTGCTGCACGTGGTGGACGGCTCCGACGCGCTGCCGGTCGAGCAGATCAAGGCCGTCCGCGAGGTGGTCACCGACGTGATCAAGGAATCCGGCACGCCGGCCCCGCCCGAACTGCTGGTGGTGAACAAGACCGACGCGATGGGCCCGACGGAGCTGACCAACCTGCGCGCGCTGCTGCCGGACGCCTCGTTCGTCTCCGCGCACAACGGCGAGGGCATCGAAGCACTGCGCCGGCGGCTCGCCGAACTGCTCGGCGGTTTGGACGTGGAGATCAGCGTGCTGCTGCCGTACACGCGCGGCGACCTGCTCGCACGCATCCACGCGGACGGACGCATCCTGAGTTCGCACCACGAGGAGGGCGGAACGCGGGTCCACGCCCGCGTCCCGCACGCCCTCGCGGCCGCGCTGTCGGAGTACGCGCACGCGGGCACGGCGTCCGCCGAGGAGACCGGCGAGTAAGGCAGTCGGCCGGCGCTTCGGCCGGTGCCGGGATCGGTCGTCAGTCGTTGCGGGGTTTGCCGAACTCTTCGATCAGCACGGGGTACTGCTCCCCGCCGTGGCCGGCGGCGATCGAGCGATCGGCCATCGCCTTGAACAGCTTCGGCAGTTCGGCGTTGACCCCCACCGCCTCGCTCTCCTCGATCAGATGCGTCATCGCCCGTGCGTCGGTCTCCAGGGCCGACACCTCGGCCGGGAAGGAGCCGCGGTCGATCTGCTCGGCGTACCCGGGCAGCCATTCGGCCACACCGGCGGCCATCTGCCGGGCGAACGGCGCGTACGTCGCTGCGTCGACACCGGCCGTCCTGAGCAGGGCAGTGCCTTGAAGCCAGGCGTTCAGGACGCTCCACATCATGGTGAGGCCGGCCACGTCGTACAGGGACGCCAGGCCATGGTCGGAACCCAGATAGGTGACGGTGCCCAGGGCGTCGAGGGTCGGCTTGTGCGCCTCGAAGTCCGCCCGCGGCCCGCTGTGCAGGATCACCGCCTCGGCGGTCCCGATCGCGGGCGGGACGGCCATGATGGCACCGTCCAGGTAACGGGCGCCGCGCTGCCCGGCCCAGCGGGCGGCTTCCCGCGCCTGGGCCGAGTGGCCCGAGGTCAGGTTGATCAACGTCTTGCCGCCCAGGTCGATGTCGCTCGCGCCGAGCAGCTCGTGCATGGCCTGGTAGTCGGTGACGCAGATGATCGTCAGGGTTCCTGCTTCGAGTGCTTCGCCGACCGCCGGCGCCAGCCGCGCGCCCTCGGCCACCAACTGATCGGCCTTGGCGGTCGTACGGTTCCACACGGTGGTGGGATGCCCGGCTCGGAGAAACGCGCCGGCCAGTGCCCGGCCCATCAGTCCGAGTCCGATGACTGTCACGGAGGTAGTGGTTCTGTCGTTCATGGCAACATCGTCAACGTTGATACCGGTGTGAAGGTCAAGCGAGGTTTCGATGCGGATCGGGGAACTGGGTCGTCGGACGGGCGTCAATGCCCATCAGTTGCGCTACTACGAAGCCCAAGGATTGCTGGAGGCCGACCGCGGCGCGAACGGTTACCGCGAGTACGACGAGGGGGCGGTGCTGCGGGTGCAGCAGATCCGGCACCTGCTCGGTGCCGGTCTCTCCTCGGAGGACATCGCGTACCTGCTGCCCTGCGCGGTCGGGGAGGCCCCGGAGCTGCTCGGGTGTCCCGAGTTGCTGGCCGCGATGCGGTCGCGGCTGCGGCGCCTGGACGAGCAGATGGACAGGCTCGCCCGATCCCGGGACGCTCTCGCCGACTACATCGAGGCAGCCGAGCGAACGGGCAGGAAGAGCTATCCACCCTTCGGTGACGCCGACCTGGAGCCGGTCCCCGCCTGAACAGCCGGGCGCGACCTACGGCCCCGGGCATGTGTGCTCGCCGTCCTACAGGACGAGAACGGCGGCAAGGCCCCTTGAAGAGGCAGCGCGAATCGGGCTGGCGGGGCGCGTCGCTACCCGGTGCGGTGTGGGCGTGCTCACAGCGCATCCGCGTGCCACGGACGGTGTCGCTGCCCGAGCAGGGCGGTGACGTGCTGGTTCGCGGCAGGCTTGCCGAGGCGCCGAGCGATCCGGTCGAACGACCGGACCGGGCGTGTCGCGGTGTGCCGGGCACATCCGGTGCGACGCAGTCGATTTCGTTGCGCTATCGTCATCGAATCGACACCAGGAGGGTTCATGTCGGACGCCCGCTCCGATTCCCGCACTCGGCGCTCCGGCGCCGCGAACAGCGCCGATCCGGTGCTCACCGACGGTGCGCCGCTGTCGGTTTCGCTGACCGACACCGATCTGCGGCTGATCGACACCCTGCTCGCGCCGCTGCGCGCGTGGACCAGCCCGCGCTTCTACGGCTTGGAGAACATCCCGGCCGACGGCCCGGTGCTGCTGGTCGGTAACCACAACCTGCTGGGCGGCATCGACGCGCCGATGCTGCTGCCCGAGGTGCTGCGCCGCCGTGGCCGCCTGATCCGCGGTCTCGCCGAGAACGTGCTCATCAACGTTCCCGGCGTGCGTCACCTGCTGCACCACTACGGTGCGGTGCGCGGGACCAGGTCCAATTGCCTGGCGCTGCTGCGGCGCGGCGAGGCCGTGATGGTGTTCCCCGGCGGCGGCCGGGAGGCGGTCCGCCGCAAGAACGAGAAGTACCTGCTGAAGTGGGAAGGCCGCAGCGGCTTCGCGCGCATGGCCATCGAGGCGGGCGCGCCCATCGTCCCGGTCGCGATGATCGGCGTGGACGACGCGTACGACATCGTGGTGGACGGCGACCATCCGATCCTGCGACCGCTGCGCTGGACCGTGCAAGCGCTCGGGCTCAGCTCCGACCTCACCCCGCCGCTCATCCGCGGCGTCGGCCCCACCGTCATCCCGCGTCCGGAACGCTTCTATTTCTCCGCGGGCGCGCCCATCGACCCGGCGCCGTGGCGCAATGCCGATGACATGCACGCCGCCGCGACGGAGTTCCGCGATGTGGTGCGCAAGGCGCTCGAAGAGGAAATGAACTTCCTCTTCGCCGAACGGGCGCGCGACGAAGGGCGCACCTTGGTCGGCCGCGTGCGCGGCTGGCTGAAGCGCTGACTGTTCCGGCGCTTTCCGGCCGCCGGGAGGGCCGGGTCCTGGCCGACGCTCGTGGCTTCGACGATCAGCGATCCGATCCAGCGTCGTAGACGGAAGAGATCGGGCCGATGCGGCCCGCCGCGGCTGACCACGTTCGCGGCAGCGGTGACGACAGCCGGGTCGGCGGTGCGGGAATGGCATACCGTGATGCCATCACCGTCGTCGTGGAAGCGGCGATGGTTCGCATCCGGCGCGGCAGACGCGCGGTGCGCCGAGCGACAGCCCGGTCGCTGAGGCCGTGTTCCGCGCGCTCGATGGCGTGGTCGGCGCAGCCGGCGCACTCGGCGTCGATCAGCCGAGGGGCGAGTCGCCTGCTTACCGGCCGGATGCCATCGCCGCCGAATCGATGGACCCTGCCTCGGTGCTCGGTGCTCGGTGCTCGGTGCTCGGTGCTCGGTGCTCGGTGCTCGGTGCTCGGTGCTCGGTGCTCGGTGCTCGGTGGGCGGCCTGGTTCCCGCCCGCGATTCGGCGGGCTCCCGGCTCGGTGATCGCGTGCCGACCCTGGCCGGCCGGGAGTCTCGCCCGTTTGCCGGGAATCTCGCCCGCTGATCTCGACCCGATACGCCGCTCCTGGTGAGACCATGATTATGGCCCCAGAAGTGAACAGGGATTCTCCTTCCGGGTACGGTATGGGCAACGACTGGTCGGTGTGGATCGGCCGGTGTGGTCACTAGGAGGTTGGCGTGGAACGCACACTGTTCGAACCCGAACACGAACTGTTCCGGGAGTCGTTCCGCAAGTTTCTCGATCAGCACGTCGCGCCGAACCACGCGAAGTGGGAGGACCAGGGCATCGTCGACCGTGAGGTCTGGCTGGAGGCGGGCAAGCAGGGCTTCCTCGGCATGGCCATGCCGGAGCAGTACGGCGGCGGCGGGGTGCAGGATTTCCGCTACAACGCCATCGTCTCGGAGGAGTCGGTGCGCGGCCAGTACTCCGGCCTCGGCTTCACGCTGCACAACGATGTGATCGCGCCTTATCTGCTCGAGCTGGCCAACGAGGAGCAGAAACAGCGCTGGTTGCCCGGCTTCTGTTCCGGCGAGATCATCACCGCGATCGCCATGACCGAACCGGGCACCGGTTCGGATCTGCAGGGCATCAAGACGCGCGCGGTGCGCGACGGGGACGATTGGATCCTCAACGGCGCCAAGACCTTCATCACCAACGGCATCAACTCCGACATCGTGATCGTGGTGGCGCAGACCGACCCGGAGAAGGGCGCTATGGGCTTCAGCCTGTTCGTGGTCGAGCGCGGCATGCCCGGCTTCGAACGGGGCCGCAACCTGGACAAGATCGGTCTCAAAGCCCAGGACACCGCGGAGCTGAGCTTCAACGACGTGCGCGTGCCCGGCAAGAACCTGCTCGGCACGGAGGGGATGGGCTTCATCCATCTCATGCACAATCTGCCGCAGGAACGGCTCTCGATCGCGGTCATGGCCGCGGCGGCGATGGAGTCCTGCTTGGACATGACCATCCAGTACGTGCGCGATCGCAAGGCGTTCGGCAAGCCGATCGGCGCACTGCAGAACACCCGCTTCGTGCTCGCCGAACTGGCCACCAAGACCACCGCGGTGCGCCTGATGGTGGACAAGTTCATCGAGCTGCTCAACGAGGGCAAGCTCAGCGCCGAGGAAGCCGCCATGGCCAAGTGGTGGAGCACCGAGGAACAGCTCGACCTGATCAACCGCTGCCTGCAGCTGCACGGCGGATACGGGTACATGAAGGAGTATCCGATCGCCAAGGCCTACATGGACGCGCGCATCCAGACCATCTACGGCGGCACCACGGAGATCATGAAGGAGATCGTCGGGCGCAGCCTGAAACTCTCCTGACCGCAGGCGCTTTCCGCTCGGGCCGACAGCCGGTCGTGCCGCGTCGTCGGCCTGGGTGGTGAGCATCGCGTGTTGCCGAGTGCCGCGGTGGAGATTCGGCTGCCCGGTGCCGAGTCGCCGCGAGCACGTCCACGGGACCGGTCTCAGCGGCACCACTGCGCAGTGCGGCCGGTCGCCGGATAGGGCCGACATGCGGCAGCACTTGCGGTAACTTGCGACAGTATCGCCTCCTGAGGTGCGGGAGGACTCGACGGCCGTCGAGTGCCCGGAGCAGAGGAGACGGGGTGCCGAGCTTCGCCAACCAGTTCGTGCGTGGTTATCTGAGAGCGACGCGCGCCAATCGCGTGTTCGTCGACGCCGACGCCGCACGTGCACGCGTCCTCGAGGTGAGCGTTCGGCCCCGGAATTACGCTCCGCCGCGCCGACTGCGTGCGGATGTGGCGATCGCGGTGGATCGCCGCGGCGGCTGGCCGGTCTATACCCTCACTCCGCGCGGGCGCCGAGCCCAGGGAAACGTGGTGTACGCCCACGGCGGCGGTTGGGTGCACGAGATCGCGCCGCAGCACTGGGCACTGTGCGCGGCCATCGCCGCGGAAGCCGGTGCGGCCGTGACGGTGCCGATATACCCGCTGGTTCCGTTCGGGACGGCCGGGCAGGCGGTCCAGGGATTCGTGGACCTGGTGCTCGCCGACCGGGATACGTATGGAAACATCTGCCTGGCAGGGGATTCGGCGGGTGGGCAGATCGCGCTGTCGGCCGCGGTGGTCCTGCGCGACGACCATAGCGTGCGTCTGCCCGGTACCGTGCTGATTGCGCCCGCCCTGGACCTCTCGCTGAGCAATCCCGAGATAGCGGTCGTGCAGCCACGCGATCCGTGGCTGGGCGTGGCCGGGACCCGGGTGTTCATCGAGCACTGGCGAGGAGACCTCGAGATCGCCGATCCACGGGTCAGTCCGCTCACCGCGGACCTGCGCGGGCTGGGGCCGCTGACGATCTTCTGCGGCACCGACGACATCGTGCATCCGGATACCCGCCTGCTGGTCGACGCGGCGCGCGGCGCCGGAGTCGCGGTCGATTACCACGAGGGCGCCGGCCTGCCGCACGTCTATCCACTCACGCCCACTCCCGAAGGGCGGGCCGCGCGCCGGGTCGTCATCGACAGGCTGCGCAGTGCCCTCGCCGATCGAACGAGCGCTGAAACCGGTGAATAGCGGCTGCGGTCAGCCGTTCGGAACTCGACTTCGCCGGAACGGTCACCGGACTCCGGTTCACGCACCGGCCACGGGCAGGGATACCACGAAGCAGGCGCCGCCGGGCGCGCCATCGGTGACGCGGATGGTGCCCCCGTGCCGTTCGACGACGTCACGGACGATTGCCAAGCCGAGACCCGCACCGCCCTCGTCGCGGGTGCGCGCGTCGTCCAGTCGGACGAATCGCTGGAAGATGCGGTCGCGATCGGTGTGCGGCACCCCCGGGCCGTCGTCGGCGACCGACAGCACCACCCGCCCGTCGGCGCCGCGCTCCACGGCGACGCGCACGGTGCTCGCGGCATGCCGCTGCGCGTTGTCGACGAGGTTGCCCAGGACGCGGGCGAGTTGGGTCCGGCTTCCGGTGACCGCCGCGGTCTGCTCCGGAACCGCGACCTGCACGGCGACCCGGTCGCCGACGCGGTGCTCCAGTTCCTCGTGCACCAGGGCGGCCAGGTCCACGCGATCCGGCCGCGGTTGCTCGCCCGCGTCGAGCCGGGCCAGGAGCAACAGGTCGGCCGCGAGATGCTCCAGCCGGATGGTGTCGACGATCAGCCCGTCCAGTTCCAGCAGTTTCGGGTGCGCCTGGGCGACTTCGAGTTGCGTGCGCAGACTCGCGATGGGGCTGCGCAATTCGTGTGCGGCGTCGGCGACGAACCGGCGCTGGCGTTCCGCGGATTCCTCCAGCGCGGCGAGCGTGGCGTTCGTGGTGCTCGCCAGCCGGGCGATCTCGTCGCGTGAGCCCGGTTCGGGGACGCGCCGGGACAGATCGCCGTCCATGATCTCGGCGAGCTGCCTGCGGATCGCCTCCACCGGGCGCAGCGCGCGCCGGGTGACCAGCCAGGTCACCGCGGCCACCACGGCGAGCAGCGGCGTCAGGCCGATCAGCATCGCCTGCCGTGCGTCGGCCACCGCGCTGTCGGCGGTCTCCAGGGAGGAGCCCGCATAGACGGTGGCGGGCTGTCCGCCGGCGACGGTTACCGCGAGCGCGGCCACCCGGTAAGGGTGTGGTCCGTCTTCCTGCTCCACCGTCAGCCGTATGTCGCGGAATTCGACTTCGGCCGTCGCGGGCGTCGCGGCCGACGAAGGGGAGTTCTCGTCGTCCGCCTCGTCTTCGTCGTCTTCTTCCTCGTCGTCTTCGTCCTCTTCGTCATCGCGAGCTTTCGAGTGCGGCCCGAAGTCGGCCATCGGTGGTTTCCCCGCGAGGTCGTCGGCGGCTGCCAGGACCCGGCGGTCGGCCGAAACGATCTGCACCGGTTGGCTTTCGGCATCGGGAAACGTCAAACGCCCGAGTTCGGCGCCTGCCGCGAGTTGGGTCGCCACGTCGCGCGCTGTGGTCTCCGCCTGTAGTTCGGCGCTCTCCACCAGGTTGTGGCGCAGCACCGCCAGCACCGCCAGCCCGGCGGCCGTGAGCGCCACCGCGACCACCACGGTCGCCGCCACCGTGGTGCGCGCGCGTACCGAACGCCACCAGGCCTTCCGCTCGCGCTCAGCCACGGTCGGCTGCCAGCCGGTAGCCCGCGCCGCGGACGGTGGTGATCGATCGACGCCCGAACGGCGCGTCGATCTTGCGCCGCAACGTGCTGATGTAGACCTCGACGATGTTCGGATCACCGTCGTAGGCGAAGTCCCAGACATGGTGCAGGATATCGGCTTTGGACACCACTTCACCGGCACGGACGGCCAGGTGCTCGAGGACGGCGAACTCCTTGGCGGTCAACGTGACCTCCTGCGCGCCGCGGCGGCAGGTGCGGGTGCCCGGGTCCACGACCAGGTCGCCGACGCGCAGAACCCGTGCGCCGCCGCGGGTTCTGCGGCGTAGCAGGGCGCGAATGCGGGCCAGCAGCACCAAGTAGGAGAACGGCTTGCTGAGGTAGTCGTCGGCTCCGGTGTCCAGGCCCTCGGCCTCGTCGTATTCGCCGTCTTTCGCGGTCAGCATGAGCACGGGCGTTTCGTGGCCCGCGGCGCGCAGCGCGGCGCAGACCCGGTAGCCGTTCATCCCGGGCAGCATGATGTCGAGGATGATCAAGTCGTAGTCGGTGGTGGTCGCCAGATGCAGGCCCTCGGCGCCGTCGTGCACCACATCCACGGCAAATCCCTCGGCGGACAACCCTTTTGCCAGCGTGAGAGCCAGACGTTTCTCGTCCTCCACGATCAGCAGACGCATCCACCAAGAGTGGCAGAAGGATCCTGAAACCGTCTTCAGGTGGCTTCAGCTCGCCTTCAGCCGGTGTCCGCCACAGTGGACGCATTCGAGATCAGCACTCCCGCAGGAGGTTTCCCCATGAACACCGTCTTCCGCCGCGCCTACGCCGGTCTCCGCTGGCTCCTCGTCGGCACGGCCGTCGCGGCCGCGGTCGTCGGTTCGAGTGTTGTCCTGGCTGCCGTGGCCACCGGAGGCCCGGAGGATCACACCGTCGCCTTCCGCTCGCTCGCCGGGGACTGGTCGCTGGTGGCCGACACCGGGATCAGCAGGCAGCAGGCCATCGACAAGGCGGTGGCGTCCGTGCCCGGCGGGCGGGTCTTGTCCACCGAGTTCGATATCGATCATGGCACCCCGGTGTGGGAGGTCGAGCTGGGCACGCCAGAGGGGGCCGAGTACGACGTGACGATCGACGCGAACAGCGGCGAGGTACGCACCGTCGCCGACCACGACTGAGCGGTGCGCGCAGCCGCGGCCACGCACGTGTGACAAGTGGGCGAGCGGGTAAGCCACGAGATGTTTGCTGTCGGCCGGGCCGGGATCCGGAGGGAGATCTCGGTCGCGGGTTCGCCCGCACCGAGGCTCCGCCAGTCCCCTGGGAGTAACGGCCCGCTGTCGTGTTCACGGAGCACCGGAGATTTCCCCCGCGGCTGGTTTGCCCGGGAGTAGCCTCAAAGTTGTCCGCTCGACGGAATCGAGGTCGCGATGCACGAGATGGCCATCACGCAGAGTGTCGTCGACGCGGTCTGCGAGCACGCGGAGGGCCGGCGGGTGCACGCGGTCACCGTCGAGGTCGGCGCGCTGTGCGCGGTCGTGCCCGACGCCATGCGATTCTGTTTCGAAGTCGCGACCGAGACCACCGTCGCCGAAGGCGCGGAACTGATCCTGGTGGAGATTCCGGGCGTCGCGGCGTGCCGGACCTGCGGCGCCGAATTCCGGCTGCCGGACCCGATCCTGCTGTGTCCCTGCGGCAGCGCCGACGTCGAGATCCGCTCCGGGCGCGAGCTGCGTATCCGATCCATGGAGGTGAGTGAGGCATGTGCGCAACCTGCGGCTGCGGCGACGACGCCGCCGCGCTGATTCGCATCCCGCACGACCACCAGCACGCCGACGGGCACGACCACGCCCATCCGGCCGAGCATCAGCACGAGCACCACCACCCGCACGAGCACGCGCACGGCCCGGATGCCGACCACGTCCACCCGCCCGCCACCGAGACGGTCAGTCTGGAACTGAAGGTCCTGGCCAAGAACGACGATCTGGCGCAGCGCAACCGAGCCTGGCTGGCCGAGCGCGACATCCTCGCGCTGAACATGACCAGCTCGCCGGGGGCGGGCAAGACCACGCTGCTGGAACGCACCATCCGCGAATCCGGCCGCACCCCGATCGCGGTGATCGAGGGTGACCAGGCCACCTTGCTGGACGCCGAGCGGATCAAGGCCACCGGGTGCCGCGTCGTGCAGGTCAACACCGGCGCGGGATGTCATCTGGACGCCGAGATGACCTACCGCGCGCTGGAGGCGCTCGATCCAGCGCCGGGCACCCTGCTGTTCGTCGAGAACGTCGGAAACCTGGTCTGCCCGGCCCTGTTCGACCTGGGGGAGCGGCAGAAGGTGGTGGTCGTCTCGGTGACCGAGGGAACCGACAAACCGCTGAAGTATCCGCACATGTTCCAGGCGGCGGGACTGGTGCTGGTGAACAAGATCGATCTGCTGCCCTATGTCGATTTCGACATGGACCGATGCCGGGAATACATCCATTCGATACATCCCGGCGTCGAGGTCCTACCGCTGTCCGTCAGCAGCGGTGCAGGCCTGTCTACCTGGTACGACTGGCTGGCCGAGCAGCGTCGCGCGGCCGGTCCGGCGGCTCTTGAGGATGCTGCCGGGCGCGCTTAAAGTGAAGTGATCAGGATCACATTCACGGGGTGACCCCTTCTTCGAGAAAGGTGAGATCCGGCCCCCGGTGGTCCGCTGCGGAAGGTGGCGACATATGCCCACTCAGGAAGCAGTACGAGCCGAAGAGACGCTGATCCACGTTCTCTGGATCAACGCGGGACTCAGTTGTGACGGTGACTCGGTCGCCTTGACGGCGGCCACTCAGCCGAGCATCGAAGAAATCGCCCTCGGTTCCCTCCCTGGTCTGCCGAAGATCGCCGTGCACTGGCCGCTCATCGACTTCGAGTGCGGCCCGAACGGCGGCGCCGACGATTTCCTGGAGTGGTTCTTCAAGGCCGACCGCGGGGAGCTCGAACCGTTCGTGCTCGTGGTCGAGGGCTCGATCCCGAACGAACAACTCAAGGAAGAGGGCTACTGGTGCGGTTTCGGCAACAACCCCGCCACCGGTCAGCCCATGACGACCAGCGAATGGCTGGACCGGCTCGCGCCCAAGGCCACCGCCATCGTGGCGGCGGGCACCTGCGCGACCTACGGCGGCATCCATGCCATGGCGGGCAACCCGACCGGTGCGATGGGCGTACCGGACTATCTCGGTTGGACTTGGAAGAGCAAAGCGGGCATCCCGATCGTCTGCGTGCCCGGCTGCCCGATCCAGCCCGACAACCTGTCGGAGACGCTGACCTATCTGCTCTACATGGCCACCGGGCAGGCGCCGATGATCCCGCTCGACGAAGCGTTGCGGCCCAAGTGGCTGTTCGGCGCGACCGTGCACGAGGGTTGCGACCGTGCGGGCTACTACGAGCAGGGTGAGTTCGCCACCGAGTACGGCTCGCCGAAGTGCATTGTCAAACTCGGCTGCTGGGGTCCGGTCGTCAAATGCAACGTGCCCAAGCGTGGCTGGATCAACGGCTTGGGCGGCTGCCCGAACGTCGGCGGCATCTGCATCGGCTGCACCATGCCGGGATTCCCGGACAAGTTCATGCCGTTCATGGACGAACCGCCCGGCGGGAAGTTCTCGTCCACCGCATCGGGGCTCTACGGATCGGTGATCCGCAGTCTCCGTCACATCACCGGACGCACGGTCGACAAGGAGCCGCACTGGCGGCACCGGGGCCAGAAGCTGGAGACCGGCGCGACCCGCACCTGGTAGGAGGATCTCTGATGACACAGATCATCCCGGAGCCGTCGCACCGAACGATCGAGCCCGACCGTCTCGTCGAGATGGCGTGGGACCCGATCACTCGCATCGTCGGCAGCCTCGGCATCTACACCAAGATCGACTTCGAGAATCGCGAAGTGGTCGAGTGCCACAGCACCTCGTCCATCTTCCGCGGCTACTCGATCTTCATGAAGGGCAAGGATCCGCGCGACGCGCACTTCATCACCAGCCGCATCTGCGGCATCTGCGGCGACAACCACGCCACCTGTTCCTGCTACTGCCAGAACATGGCCTACGGCGTGCGGCCGCCGCACCTGGGCGAGTGGGTGGTCAACCTTGGCGAGGCCGCGGAGTACATGTTCGACCACAACATCTTCCAGGAGAACCTGGTCGGCGTGGACTACTGCGAGAAGATGGTCGCCGAGACCAACCCTGGCGTGCTGTCCAGGGCGGAGAACACCGAGGCGCCGCACGCCGGCGAGCACGGGTATCGCACCGTGGCCGACATCATGCGGGCGCTCAACCCGTTCACCGGTGAGTTCTACCGGGAGGCGCTGCAGGTCAGCCGGGTCACCCGGGAGATGTTCTGCCTGATGGAAGGCAGGCACGTCCACCCGTCCACGCTGTATCCCGGCGGCCCCGGCACGGTCGCGACGATCCAGTTGATGACCGACTACATGTCCCGGCTGATGCGCTACGTGGAGTTCATGAAGAAGGTCGTGCCGATGCACGACGACCTGTTCGACTTCTTCTACGAGGCGTTGCCGGGCTACGAGAAAGTCGGCCTGCGGCGCACGCTGCTCGGCTGCTGGGGCTCCTTCCAGGACCCCGAAGTCTGCAACTTCGAGTACAAGGACATGGAGGACTGGGGTCGCAAGATGTTCGTCACCCCGGGTGTCGTGGTCGACGGCAAGCTGCTGACCACCTCCCTGGTCGACATCAACCTGGGCCTGCGCATCCTGCTGGGCAGCTCGTACTACGAGGACTGGACCGATCAGGAGATGTTCGTCCAGACCGATCCGCTGGGCAACCCGGTGGACCGGCGCCACCCCTGGAACCAGCACACCAACCCGCGGCCGCAGAAGCGCGACCTGGACGAGAAGTACAGCTGGGTGATGTCGCCGCGCTGGTTCGACGGCACCGACCACCTCGCCCTGGACACCGGCGGCGGCCCGCTGGCCCGGCTGTGGACCACGGCACTGGCCAACCTGATCGACATCGGGTACGTGAAGGCCACCGGGAACAGCGTGCAGATCAACCTGCCCAAGACCGCCCTCAAAGGCCCGGTCACGCTGGAGTGGAAGATCCCGGCGCACGGCAGCAACACCCTAGAGCGCAACCGCGCGCGCACCTATTTTCAGGCGTACGCGGCGGCGTGCGCGCTGCACTTCGCGGAGAAGGCGATGGCGGAGATCCGGGCCGGCCACACCAAGACCTGGGAGAAATTCGAGGTCCCCGAAGAAGGCATCGGCTGCGGCTTCACCGAGGCGGTGCGCGGCGTGCTGTCGCATCACATGGTGATCCGGGACGGCAAGATCGCGAACTACCACCCGTATCCGCCGACGCCGTGGAACGCCAGCCCGCGCGACAGCTTCGGCACGCCGGGACCCTACGAGGACGCGGTGCAGGGCCAGCCGATCTTCGAGGAGAACGACCGCGAGCACTTCAAGGGCATCGACATCATGCGCACCGTGCGCAGTTTCGATCCGTGCCTGCCCTGTGGCGTGCACATGTACCTCGGCAAGGGAAAGACGCTGGAGAAACTGCACTCACCGACGCAGACGCTCACACCCGAGTGAGTCCGCGTCGGGCGAAACGACCGGAGGTGACGGTGGAGGATCGCCCGCACGACCAGGACGACGCAACGCTCGGTGAATCCCGGTGGCGCGAAGCCGGCGATCGCATCGAGACCTTGCTCGAGGCGAGTTCGGCGGGCGGTGCGCTCGCCCGCGAGCGCACCGAGCAACTGGTGCGCGAACTCGTCGAGCTCTACGGCGCGGGACTGACCCGTGTGGTCGGGCTGCTCGACGCCGAGGCGGTCGAGCAGCTGGCCCGTGACGATCTGGTCGCGAGTCTGCTGCTCGTGCACGGCTTGCACCCGCACGACGTGGACGCCCGGGTGCGGAACGCGCTGGACAGCGTGCGCCCGTACCTGGGCTCGCACGGCGGCGACGTGCACCTGGTCGACATCGTCGACGGCGTGGTCCGCTTGGAGCTGGCGGGCAGTTGCAAGAGCTGCCCGTCGTCGTCGGTGACGCTCGAGCTGGCCGTGGAGGACGCCGTGCGGGCCGCGGCGCCGGAGATCGAGTCCATCGAAGTCGTCGCCGCGCAGACGGAGTCGGCGGGGGTGATCTCCGCCGACTCGCTGTTCTCGCGCGTGCACGCGGAGGACCGCCGCCCCGGTAATTGGGTGGCGGTCCCCGAGCTGGCCGAGTTGAGCGCGGGTGAGGTCGGCGGGTTCGACGTCGCCGGGCTGACCGTGCTGGCCTGCCGGGTCGGTGAAGAGCTGTACGCCTACCGGGACCACTGCCCGGGATGCGACCGCTCCCTCGCGGGTGCGGTGCTGGAGCGCCGCGTGGGATTCCCGGTCGGTGACGCGGTACTGCGGTGCCCGACCTGCCGGGCGCACTACGACGTCGTGCACGCGGGCGCCCGGGTCGACGGCGAAGGGCACCTCGAGCCGCTTCCGGTGCTCGTGCGTTCCGGCGAACTGTCGGTGGCGGTGCCGGTGGGGGTGCACGGGTGAGCACGCCGTTCCGCGCGTTGCAACGGATCGCCGCCGATCGCGGGCCGCAGGCCCGCCCCGGCGAACGGTGTGAGATGTGCGCGGAGCCGATCGCCGACGAGCACCAGCACGTCGTGAACGTCGAAGGCAGGCAGCTGATGTGCGTGTGCCGCGGCTGCTATCTGCTGTTCGTCGACCAGAACGCCCAGCTGCGCTATCGAGCGGTGCCGGATCGGTATCTCGCGTTCCCCGATTTCACGATCAGCCAAGCGGAATGGGACGCCCTGGAGATCCCGGTGAGCCTGGCGTTCTTCTTCCGCAACTCCGCGTTGAACCGGACCGTGGCGTTCTATCCCGGGCCGGCGGGCGCGACGGAATCGGAACTGCCGCTGGAGCAGTGGAACGCGATCCTGCGGCGGCATCCGGAGCTGGACGTCCTCGCCCCCGACGTGGAGGCACTGCTGATCCGGGTGCCCGATCGCCGGACCGAGCGCGCGGGTTGCCTGCTGCTGCCGATCGACGCCTGTTACGAGTTCGTCGGCCGGATGCGGCTGCTGTGGCGCGGGTTCGACGGCGGTCAGGACGTGCGGCGATATCTCGAGCAGTTCTTCGCCGAGACGTCGGCGCGCGCGACCTCCGGTGGTGCGGCATGAGTCCGGTGTACTCGACGACGTTCGCGGTGCTCGAGATGAAACCCGAGCCGTACGCGGTCGCGCCGATCCTGTCCGCACGCGTCGGCATCGCCGCGCTCGCGGAGGAACCCGTGCACGCCATCGCCCTGCGCGCGCAGGTACGCATCGAGCCGTTCCGCCGGGGCTACTCCGACGAGGAGGGCGCGGGGCTGGCCGACCTGTTCGGCCCGCGCGAGCGGTGGCACGAGACCCAGCGTTCGTTCCTCTGGATGCATTGCGCCACCATGGTTCCGGGTTTCACCGGTGGCGCCGAAGTGGACCTGCCGATGCCGTGCACCTACGACTTCGAGGTGACCGGATCGAAGTACCTGCACGCGTTGCGCGAGGGCGTGGTTCCGCTGCTGTTCCTGTTCAGCGGGACGGTCTTCATCCGAGGCAGTTCGGGATTCGCCGTTCAGCAGATTCCGTGGGACCGCGAGGACAAGTTCGACATGCCGGTCTCGGTCTGGCAGGACCTGGTAGCCGCGCACTTCCCCAATTCCGGGTGGGTGCGCCTGCACAGCGACACTCTGCGGGCGCTCGCCGCCTACAAATCCGGCCACGGCCTGCTCGGCTTCGACGACGCGGTGACCCGGCTGCTGACCAGCTCCGAGGAGGCGTCGTGACCTCCGCCGAATCCCGCGCCCGCGCTCGTGCCGTAGCCGACGCGGTGCTCTACGAGGGCTACTTGCTCTACCCCTACCGAGCCGACGCACGGAAAAACCAGTCGCGATGGCAGTTCGGTGTGCTGGGGCCGGAGGGGGCCGCCGCGGCAGGACTCGGCGAGGAATCGATACTCTCCGCGCAGTGCCTGCTCGATCCGGGCGAGAACCCCCAGCTCACCCTGACCGTCCGGTTCCTCCAGTTGCAGCGCCGCCAAGTGGTGAACGCCGACGGTACGCCCGTCGCGGAACTGACCGATGGCGAGCGGTCGTGGCTGTCCTGGGACGAGGCGGTCGAACGGGAGGTCGTCGTCGGCCCGGTCACGCCCGGGCGTCACGTCCGGCCGCTGGACATCCCCGGCGGCGCGGACACCGAGGAGATCGCCACCGCGTCCGCCCCCGCCGACGGCGGCGCCTTCGTGCGGACCCGGCTCCCGCTGGCGGGCGAACTCGAACTCGCGTCCGACCGGGACGACGGCTTCCTACGGCTGACCGTCGTCCTGCGCAACGTGGGCAGGCCCGCGGCCGACGCGCGCGACGCCATCGCCCGCTCGCTGATCGGCGCGCACGTCATCGCGGAGGTCACCGGCGGTGAGTTCGTCTCGCTGCTGGAGCCGCCGCCCGGCGCGGTGGCCGCGGCCGCCCGCTGCGACCGGTACCGGTGCTTCCCGGTGCTCGCCGGTCCGCCCGGCGACTACAGCATGCTGCTGATCTCGCCGATCATCCTCTACGACCACCCGGAGATCGCCGAGCAGAGCGAAGGCGCGCTGTTCGACTCCACCGAGATCGACGAGATCCTCACGCTGCGGGTGCTGACGATGACCGACGCGGAGAAGGCGCAGGCGCGGGCCACCGATCCGCGCGCGGCGGAGATCATCGACCGCTGCGAGGCCATGACGCCCGACGCGATGCGGCAGTTGCACGGTGTCCTGCGCGACCCGCACGCCGATCGCCCCCGGGTGATTCCGGAGATCCCCGAGGGCATCGATTGGTGGGACCCGCTCGCCGACACCGCCGTCCGCCCGGACGCCGACGCGGTGCCGGTCGCGGGCGTACTGGTGCGCAAGGGCAGCCATGTCCTGCTGCATCCGGCGCGGCGGGCCGACGCCCAGGATCTGTTCTTCGACGGCCGCCGCGCCCGGGTCGTCTCGGTCCACGCCGACGTGGACGGGCATGCGCACGTCGGGGTCGTGCTCGACGACGACCCGGCGGCCGAACTGCACGAATGGTACGGCCGCTACCTGTATTTCGCACCCGACGAACTGGAGCCGCTCGACGGCCCCGAGAAGTGAAAGGAAGTCCGCTATGGAAACCGTAGGAGTGGTCTCGACGACTGTCGTCGCCGTGCTGGTGGCGGCGGGGCTGTATCTCGGGGTGCGGTCGATACCGGATCTCCGGCGATACCTGAAGATCCGGCACATGTAGCGGCCGACCGGAAAGGAACATCATGGCTGAGCATCGTGAAGAGCCGCAGTCGGCGCGGGGCGCGCCGGGTTCGCGCGACACCGGCGCCGGCGTAGCGGCCGGAGGACCGGCGGAACGCAAGCCCGGGGATATCGGTCACGAGGAAATGACCTCGGCGCACTCCGAAGACGCCAAGAAGGAGACCGACTTCACGTCGCAGGCCCCGCCCGGCACCGAATCGGCGGCGCCGCCCTACGGCGAGCGCAAGCAGACCGCCAACCCTCCCGGCGAGACGGCGACCGGAAAGGTCGACGACGCGCGGGTGGGCGGCGCGACGACGCCCACCGAGAAAGAGGGCTGAGCCCACGGCCGCGGTGCTGATCGCCGGGATCGGCAACATCTTCCTCGGCGACGACGGATTCGGACCCGAGGTGGTGTGGCGGTTGCCACGCCACCCCGGTCCCGGCGTGCGCGTCGAGGACTACGGCATCCGCGGCATGCACCTCGCCTACGACCTGCTCGACTCCTGGGACGCCTTGGTGCTGGTCGACGCGGTGCCCGGCCGCGGCGCGCCCGGCCGGGTCGAGGTGTTCCGCGCCGAGGTGGAGGACACCGGCGCCGCGCGACTCGACGCGCACGCGATGAGCCCGGACGCCGTCTTCGCCGGGGTGCGCGCACTGGGTGGCGTGCTGCCGCCCACCGTGGTGATCGGCTGTCAGGTCGCCTGCGTGGACGAAGGCATCGGCCTGTCCGAGCCGGTCGCCGCGGCAGTGGACGAGGCGGTCGCCGCTGTCGGCGGTGTGCTCGCCGACTTACTGCACGCCGCCGCCGCACCGGCTGCCGCGCCGCTTCCACCGACCACAGCGCGACAGGAGGACTGACCGATGTGTCTCGGCATCCCCGGACGGGTGGTGGAGATCCCCGACGGCTACCACGAGCAGATCGCGCTGGTCGACGTGTCCGGCGAGCAGCGGAAGGTGAACATCGGCCTGCTCGACGAGGATCCGGCGCGACCGGGGGACTGGGTGATCATCCACATGGGCTTCGCGGTGGAGAAGACCGATGAGGCGGGCGCCGCGGCGGCGCTGGACGGACTGCGGCTGCTGCAACGCGGAGACCTGCCGTGACCACCGAGCGGCTGCGGCGGCGGCTCCTGGTGCGCGGCGTGGTCCAAGGAGTCGGGTTCCGCCCGTTCGTCTACACCACCGCCGCGGAACTGGCCCTGTCCGGCTGCGTGAGCAACGACAGCAGCGGAGTCGTCATCGAAATAGAGGGCGCGCCAACGGGTCTGGACGAGTTCGCCGAGCGGCTGCGCCTGCGGCCGCCTCCGCTGGCGGTGGTCGAATCGGTCGAGCAGGCCGACATCCCGGTGCGGGGCGGCACCGGATTCCACATCGCGGACACTACGCGCGACGGCGGCGGCCGCACACTGGCCTCACCCGACGTCGCGATCTGTGCGGACTGCGAACGCGAGTTGCGCGATCCCGGCGATCGCCGCTATCGCCATCCGTTCGTGAACTGCACCAACTGCGGTCCGCGTTTCACCATCATCGCGAGCCTGCCCTACGACCGCGAGCGAACGTCGATGGCCGACTTCGCGATGTGCGACCGGTGCGCCAGGGAGTACGCCGATCCCGCCGACCGGCGCTTCCACGCCCAGCCGATCGCCTGCCCCGACTGCGGTCCCACGCTCGCGTATACCGGTCCGGACGCCGGTACGCCGCTGACGGCCGCGCGGCGACTGCTGCGCTCGGGCGGGATCCTGGCGGTCAAAGGCATCGGCGGATACCACCTCGCGTGTGACGCCACCAACGAGTCGGCCGTCGCGGAGCTGCGCAGGCGCAAACGCCGCGGCGACAAGCCGTTCGCCGTGATGGTCCCGGATCTCGCCGCGGCGCAGGCGATCGTCGCCGTCGACGCCGCCGCCGCGACGCTGCTGACCGGCCCGGCTCGGCCGATAGTGCTGCTCGCCCGCCGGGTCGCGCCGGGAGAGGCCCGGTCGGCCGTCGGCTCAGGCGGCGTCACCGCTGGACCGGGCGCAGGTGCGGCTTCACCGAACGCCTTGCCAGAAGGCGACACTGCCGAATCGCATCCGGTTCCGGCCCCATCGGTGGCGCCCGGCAACCCGGATCTGGGCGTGCTGATCGCCTACACCCCGCTGCACCTGCTGCTGTTCGGCCTGCCCGGCGATCCGCCCGGCCCGCAGGTACTGGTGATGACCTCGGGCAATCTCGGTGGCGAGCCGATCTGCTATCAGGACGACGACGCCCGGACCCGCCTGGCGGGGCTCGCCGACGGCTGGCTGTCGCACAACCGGCGCATCCTGGTGCCCTGCGACGACTCGGTGGTGCGCTCGCTCGACGGCCGCGAACTGCCCGTGCGGCGCTCGCGCGGTTACGCGCCGCTGCCGCTGCTGCTGCCGGTTCCGCTGCCACCGACCCTCGCCGTCGGCGCCGACCTCAAGAACACTTGCGCGATGGCCGAGGGCCGCTACGCCTGGCTGAGCCAGCACATCGGCGACATGGACGACCTGGCGACGCTGCACTCCTTCGACGCCGCCCAGCGGCACCTCGGAGAACTCACCGGCGTACGCCCGGAGCAGCTGGTCGCCGACGCACACCCCGGCTACCGCTCCACCGCATGGGCGCGCCGGAACGCGGGCCGACGCGCCGTGTACACCGTCCAGCACCACCACGCGCACATCGCCTCTGTCATGGGCGAGCACGGGCTCGGCGCCACCGAACAGGTGGTCGGGATCGCCTTCGACGGCACCGGGTTCGGGCCGGACGGCGCGGTGTGGGGCGGCGAGGTCCTGCTGGCGGGCTACAAGGGCTACCGGCGTCTGGCGCACCTGAAGTACGTGCCGCTTGCGGGCGGCGATCTCGCGGTGCGCAGGCCCTATCGCATGGCGCTGGCGCATCTGCAAGCGGCCGGGCTCGGCTGGGACGAGGACATTCCCGCGGTCGCCGCGTGCCCGCCCGCCGAGCGATCGGTGCTGGCCCACCAGTTCCGGACCGGACTGGGCTGCGCACCCACGTCGAGCATGGGCCGGCTGTTCGACGCGGTGTCGTCGCTGTGCGGCGTCCGCCACGTGGTCGATTACGAAGCGCAGGCGGCGATCGAATTGGAGGGACTTTCCCGCGCCGGCGCGGAAGGCGCCACCGCCTACCGGTTCCCACTGGCGGACGGCGATCCGGCCGTGATCGATCCCGCGCCGGTACTGGCGGCCGTGGTGGCCGACGTTCGCGCCGGCGCGCCCGCATCGGTGGTGGGCGCCCGGTTCCACGCGGCGCTCGCCCGGTTGGTGCTCGACCTCGCGGTCCGCTACGCCGCCCCGGCGACGGTCGTCGCGCTGTCCGGCGGGGTCTTCCAGAACGCCCTGCTGCTCGCGCGATCGTGTGCGCTGCTGCGCGACAACGGGTTCACCGTGATCACCCACCGCCGACTGCCGCCCAACGACGGCGGCCTCGCGTTCGGGCAACTCCTCGCGTGCAGCGAGGGATGAGCGAAGGAGAGCAACGATGTGTCTTGCGGTACCAGGCAAAGTGCTCAGCCTGCACGAGCGGGACGGCACGCTGATGTCGGTCGTCGACTTCGGCGGCGTGCACAAGGACGTGTGCCTGCAGTACATCCCGGACGCGGCGGTCGGTGACTACGTCGTGGTCCACGTCGGCTTCGCGATCCAGCGGCTGGACGAGGACTCCGCGCTGCGGACCCTGGCCGAGTTCGAGCACCTCGGCGTACTGAACGAGGAATTCGGCGACGGCTTCGAGATCGCCGCCAAGCAGGCGGGTGTCGACAACCCCGCCGCGCAGCCAGCACGTGAGCAACCGGAGGCGACGTCATGAAGTACCTGGACGAATTCAGCAACCCCGAGCTGGCCCAGCGCCTGCTCGATCGGATCCGCGCCACGACCAGCCGCCGCTGGTCGATCATGGAAGTCTGCGGCGGCCAAACCCATTCGATCATCCGCCACGGCATCGACCAGCTGCTGCCCGACCAGATCGAGATGATCCACGGCCCCGGCTGCCCGGTCTGCGTCACCCCGCTCGAGGTGATCGACAAGGCGCTGGAGATCGCCGCGCAGCCGGGCGTGATCTTCTGCTCCTTCGGCGACATGCTGCGCGTGCCCGGCAGCTCGAAGGACCTGTTCCGGGTCAAGAGCGAGGGCGGTGACGTGCGGGTCGTCTACTCTCCGCTGGACGCGCTCGAGTTGGCCAGGGCGAATCCCGATCGGGAAGTCGTGTTCTTCGGCATCGGTTTCGAGACCACCGCTCCGGCCAACGCCATGACGGTGTATCAGGCTCAGCGGCTCGGCATCCGGAACTTCTCGCTGCTGGTGTCGCACGTGCTGGTCCCGCCCGCGATCGCCGCGATCATGGAGTCGCCGACCTGCCGCGTGCAAGGTTTCCTCGCGGCCGGACATGTCTGCACCGTCATGGGCACCGAGGAGTATCCGCCGCTGGCCGAGCAGTACCGGGTGCCGATGGTGGTCACCGGGTTCGAGCCGCTGGACATTCTGGAGGGCATCCGCCGCACCGTGCTGCAACTGGAGTCGGGCAGGCACGAGCTGGAGAACGCGTACCCGCGCGCGGTGTCCGCGGCGGGCAATCCCGCGGCGAAAGCCATGCTGCAAGACGTCTTCGAGGTCACCGACCGGGCCTGGCGCGGCATCGGCGTGATCCCGCGCAGCGGCTGGCGGCTGTCGGATCGCTATCGCGAGTTCGACGCCGAACACCGTTTCGCCGTGGGCGACATGCACACCGCCGAGTCGACGATCTGCCGCTCCGGCGAGGTGCTGCAGGGGTTGATCAAACCGAACGAGTGCGCCGCCTTCGGCAAGCAGTGCACGCCGCGTAACCCGCTCGGCGCCACCATGGTGTCGTCCGAGGGCGCGTGCGCCGCCTATTACCTGTACCGGCGCCTCGACCTGCCCGCGGAGGTGGCTCATGCGTGAGGAAGGCGCCGCCCCCGCGACGATCGACGTGGAGGGCTGGGTCTGCCCGATGCCGCTGCGGGATTCGCCGAACATCGTGATGGGTCACGGCGGCGGCGGCGCGATGTCCGGCGAGCTGATCGAGCATTTGTTCCTGCCCGCGTTCGGCTCGGCCGCCACCGCGGATCTGACCGACTCCGCGGTCGTCACGCTCGACGGTGCGCGCTTGGCGTTCTCCACCGATTCGTTCGTGGTCAAGCCGATCGTGTTCCCCGGAGGCACGATCGGCGAACTCGCGGTCAACGGCACGGTGAACGACCTGGCCATGTCCGGTGCGCGCCCGATGGTGCTGTCCACCGCGTTCATTCTGGAGGAGGGCACCGCGCTGGCCGACATCGCGCGGATCGCGCAGGCGGTCGGCACCGCCGCTCTGGCGGCGGAGGTCCGGCTGGTCACCGGCGACACGAAGGTCGTCGACGCCGGGCACGGCGACGGGATCTATATCAACACGGCAGGAATCGGTGTGGTCGGCCCCGGCGTGGACATCCGGCCGCAGCGCGCCAGGCCGGGCGACGTCGTGCTGGTCAGCGGCGACATCGGCGTGCACGGTGTCGCGGTGCTCAGCTGCCGCGAGGGCCTGGAGTTCGGCACCACCGTGCTCAGCGACACCGCGCCGCTGCACGGTCTGGTCGCGGCGATGCTCGCGACCGGCGCCGACGTGCACGTGCTGCGCGATCCCACCCGCGGCGGCGTCGCGGCCTCGCTCAACGAGATCGCCCGCGCCGCGGATGTCGGGGTGGCGCTGGACGAGCGGCAGCTCCCGGTGCCCGACGGGGTGCGCGACGCGTGCGGACTGCTCGGCCTGGACCCGATGTACGTGGCCAACGAGGGAAAGTTGCTGGCGTTCGTCCCGCCCGAGGACGCCGACCGTGTGCTCGCGGCGATGCGGGAACACCCGCTGGGCGCGCAGGCCGCTGCGATCGGCCGGTGCGTCGCCGAGCATCCCGGGATGGTGGTGGCTCGCACGGCGCTCGGCGGCACGCGCGTGGTGGACCTGCCCGCGGGCGAGCAGCTGCCGCGAATCTGCTGACGGCGGACCCGAACCGGTCCGGAGCGAGAAGGCGAGGTGGGCGTCATCGTTCGGATCGCCGATACTCCCGCGGCGCCGCGCGGCCCGCTGGCCCGGTTGGACGGGCGGCAGCGGCGCGGCGTGGCGGGAATGGCGTCGGTCGTCGTCGCGCTGCACGTCCTGGGCTGGTCGGCGCTGCTGTTGCTGGTGGTCCCCGGCGGGTATGTGGTGGACGGCGCCGTGTTCGGTGTCGGTCTCGGCGTCACGGCCTACACCCTCGGGATGCGGCACGCGTTCGACGCCGATCACATCGCCGCGATCGACAACACCACCCGCAAGCTGGTCGCGGACGGACGCAAGCCGCTGTCGGTCGGGTTCTGGTTCTCCCTCGGGCACTCCACCATCGTCTTCGCCCTCGTCGCGCTGCTGGCGTTCGGTGTCAAGGCGCTCGCGGGGAGCCTGCGCGACGAGAACTCCGGGCTGCAACGGTGGACCGGCCTGTTCGGAACCGGAATCTCGGGGACCTTCCTGCTCGCCATCGGCTTGTTGAACCTGGCCTCGTTGATCGGGATCTGGCGGGTTTTCCGCGGGATGCGCCGCGGCACCTACGACGAAGCGGCGCTGCGGCAGAAGTTGAACGACCGCGGCGCCTTGCAGCGGGTGATCGGACCGCTGACCCGGGCTGTGCGCGCACCGTGGCAGATGTATCCGGTCGGGCTGCTGTTCGGCCTCGGCTTCGACACCGTCACCGAGGTGAGCCTGCTGGTGATCGCGGGCGGCGCGGCAGCGACCGATCTGCCGTGGTACGCGATTCTGGTGCTGCCCGTGCTGTTCTCGGCCGGGATGACCCTGTTCGACGCGCTGGACGGCGCGTTCATGAACTACGCGTACGGGTGGGCGTTCGCCGGGCCGCTGCGCACCGTCTACTACAACATCGTCGTCACGGCTCTATCGGTCGCCGTGGCCCTGCTGATCGGCGCACAGGAGATGATCTCGCTGCTGGCCGACGAACTCGGCATCGCCGATGGTCCCCTGGCCTGGGTCGGCGGACTCGACCTCGGGGCGATGGGCTTCCTCATCGTCGGGCTGTTCGTGCTCACCTGGGCGGTGGCCGTCGCGGTGTGGCGATTCGGCAGGCTCGAGCAGCGGTGGACTCCTGGGCGCGCCGGCGAGAGGCCCTGCTGATGGCGGGCAGCGGAGCGGAGATGTTCGCCCGGTACGCCTACGCCCCCAATCGGCTCGGCTACTGCGGGCCGCCCGACGCGGCCGCCCTGGCAGACGGCTCGGACGAGCAGGTGCGGGCGGTGGCGCGCCGGTTCACCGGGGCATGGCCCTACCTGCAGGTGATGGCACGGATGACCGGCATCGCCGACCCGCTGGACCACCGGCTCGTCGAGTCCTACTGGCTGGGCGGTGGAATCGGCGCGGACCTGGACCCCCGTGCGTTCACCGCGGAGCTGCTCGGCCTGCTCGGCCCGGTCGCGGGCGGATATTGGACGCACCTGACCCCGCAGCTGGCCGAGGAGGCCGCGGCCAACCACTGCTTCCACGTCTTCGGCGTGTACCCGTGGTCCCGGTTGCTCCGGCACGGCAACAGCCATCCCCTGCACGTGCTCGACAGCTGCCGGATCACCTGGGCAACGGTCCTCGACCGCACCGGCGGCGAGGTCGTGCTGCGCTGTCGCGGGCTCGGCTGGGACGGCGAGCGTCTCGCGCTGTCCACGGAGACGGTGCGGTCGGTGCCGATCCGGGTGGACGGGTATGCGGCGGTGCCGGACGTGGCGGCGGGTGAGCAGGTGGCGGTGCATTGGGGGCGGCTGTGCGGGCGGCTGGACGACGCTCAGGCGAACGCTCTGGAGGCGGGGACGGTACGTCAGCTGGAGGTCACCAATCGGCGACTGGCCGCACATCGGGGTGCGGCGACCAACTGACGGCACACGAATCCGAGCTTCGGAAATTGTCTCGAACCAGACGGTTCGGCGAAATTCCGAATGCTCGTCGGTGTGTTTCGGTAACGAGTGTGCGGAGTATGATGTATATGGCTGTCGAGCCCGACCTCGAGGAGCGACGCGAGATTCGCCGATGGTTGCCAGGGCGAAAAATTCATCGCACCCAAAAATTGTTCTCGGTGATTCTCACGGCGTGTCTCAGCGTTCCCTCGATTTCGTGTCCGATGAGCCGGTTTGTGTTGCAGATCCCGCTCGAAGGGAGGTGAACTACCGTGATGGACCAGATGATGGGGATGGCACGTGAATGGTGGAATCGCATGTTCCCTGGCATGCCGATGCCGATGTTGCCCATGATGTAGTAGCTGCCCACAGCCAGGGAAAACGAATTGATGATCCGGCGGTGAGGCGAGTCGGCAACACGCTCCGACCATTCCTGGCCGAAATTCGCCTCGCGGCATCGATATCCGCCCCCGATGTGCGTGTGATGTTCGGCGCGGTGGGTACGCATTTGTCGTAATCGACCGTAATTTTTCACCATCCGCTCGCACGGGAGTGGCCCGCTATCGGGTCCCTGGCTCGGTGTGTTATCGCGGGATCGAGCGGCTCGGCAGGCCGGGACGAAATGCGGCTCGGTCGTGGTCGGCGGATGGAGTAATCGACCTCGGCGGAGGTAGGCGATGAGCGGAGATCCGCAGCAGGGAAAGCGGCCGGTGAGTGCCGTGCTGGCCGGTCCGTACGGGCATCCGTTCCATCCGATACTGGTGACCGTCCCGATCGGCGCGTGGGTCGCCAGTCTCGTGTTCGACCTCGCGTCCCGATTCGCCGACGATCCGGAATTCCTGGTCAAGGGATCGGTGTGGCTGATCGCGATCGGCGTCCTCGGTGCATCGGCCGCGGCGACGATCGGATTCCTCGATCTGCTCGCGATCCCGACCGGCACCCCTGCCTTCCGCACCGGCTTGCTACACATGACCCTCAACCTGCTGGTGACTCTCGCCTATGCTGTCGGCTTCGTGTGGCGGCAAGGCGCCGATACCCGGGTCGCGGTCGCGGCCGGACCGCTAGCGCTGTCGGTGGTAGCCCTGGGGACGTTGGGGGTCTCGGGGTATCTCGGCGGCAAACTCGCCTATCGCTATGGCGTGCGCGTCGCCGACGAAGCCACCCAGGCCGGCGGCTTCACGCACTGAATCCCTTCTCATCCGTCAGGAGGCACACATGGGCATCGCCGCGTTGATTTTCTGGTTGCTCACCGCGGGCGGCGGTTTCTTCCTGCTCGGCACGTGGATCGCCCGGGGCGGTGCGCGGCAACCGAACTCGACTCAACTGCCCGCGCCGGTCGTCTTCGGTCACTTCGCGCTCGCCGTGACCGGATTGATCGTCTGGATCGTGTACCTCTTCGTCGACACCGAATCGCTGGCGTGGGTCGCGTTCGTACTGCTGATCCCGGTCGCGCTGCTCGGATTCGCGATGCTGTTGCGCTGGATCCCCACCTACCGCGCCCGGTCCGCCGGTACAGCCGGTCCTGCTGGCACCGCCGGTACTGCTGGTACGGGCGGACCGCCGGAAGGGCACTTTCCTGTCGCCGTCGTCGCTGGCCACGGCGTACTGGCCGTGGTGACCGTCGTGCTGGTGCTCTTGACCGCACTCGGCGTCGGCGGCAGCTGATCACCCGCACCGTGACGAGCGATGGCCGCGCGGACTGCCGCGCGGCCATCGAACCATGGTCTCGCCGGAGCGTCAGATCTTGCGGATGACCGTGACGACCTTGCCCAGGATCTGCGCGTCGTTGCCGGGGATCGGCTCGAAGACCGGGTTGTGCGGCATCAGCCAGACGTCCTTGCCGGTGCGCTTGAACGTCTTCACCGTGGCCTCGCCATCGATCATCGCCGCCACGATGTCGCCGTTGTCGGCGACGTTCTGCTGCCGCACCACCACCCAGTCGCCGTCACAGATCGCCGCGTCGATCATGGACTGGCCGACGACCTTCAGCAGGAACAGCGAACCGTCGCCGACCAGTTCGCGCGGCAGCGGGAAGACGTCCTCCACGGCCTGTTCGGCCAGAATCGGGCCACCGGCGGCGATCCGGCCGAGCACCGGGACGAACGTGGGGACGGGCCGGTCGACCTCGACGGTCACCTCGCCGTCGTCCACCGCGGCCACCGGCAGGCTGGTCACCGACCGCACCACCTCGTCCAAGCCTCGGACGTCCACGGCGCGCGGCCGATTCGGGTCCCGGCGCAGATAGCCTTTGCGCTCCAGAGCGCGGAGTTGATGGGCGACCGACGAGGTGGACGTGAGGCCCACGGCGTCGCCGATCTCCCGGATGCTCGGCGGGTAGCCGCGCTCGCTCACCGAGGTGCGGATCACCTCCAGCACTCTGCGCTGACGCACGGTGAGATCCGCCCCGCTACCCGCCGCGTCGGCGCCGCTGTCGGTCTCGTCGCCCGTGTCGTCCGTGTGCCTCACCGCAACCGCCCTTTCCTGCTGTGCCAGGCGGATCCGTGCCCGGCTTGTGCCTGCATGACCTGTCCTGTCTTCGGTTCTTCGAATCTAGTCCGGTCGCGTCGCTCGATCAAACATCTGTTCGACGCATGTCGGGCGTTTCTGCTGACTTTGTCACCGGGGCGTGGTAGAAATCGAACACCAGTTCTTCGAACACATGAGCGAATGGGAACTGCACATGTGTTCGAACACGGCGTCCGGTTCGAATGGCGACGGAGCACCCACACGGAGGTTTGTCCGATGCGCACTACGCTCAGCGATAGCACCCCATCCATCGGCGCGACGGCTGCGGAACTCGATCGCGGCGTCGCCGGTCTCGACCAGGCATCGGACGATCTCGGATACGAGACCGCCCAGCTGCTGTTGCGCGGCGGTGCGCGCGCACGGGCGCTGACGCCCGCGCACCGGTCCGCGATCGATCGGCGGCCGTTCGGCGCTCGCCCCAGTGGCGGCATGGTCGACTATGGCCGTGGCGCAAGGGCTTTCACACACCGGCGCGCCCTTGGCGAACACCCGATGCGCCGGGTCGAGCAGGCTCAGATCGGTTTCGCGGCGATCGCCGTCACCGCGTTGCTCACCGCCCTCGTGGTGGTGGGTCTGATCTCCCTGGCGCATGTGCGGGCGGGTGAGTGGGGCGGTGGGCCCGGCGGGTCGGTACCGGCGATGGTGCAGGACTCCGGTGCCCCTGGGGGCGGCGATCCGCGCTGACCGACAAGGAAATCGGCCACGACGGGCGGCCGAAAATGTTGATCGACAAACTAGAACGTGTTGCTACCGTGCTGAAAACGTGATCCGGGCAACACCGCCCGAACGATGTCGGGACCTTTCAGCACATGACACTCCTCACCGCAGGCCGCTCGGTTCGCGTCTTCACCCGCGCCGCCGCCCTCTCCTTCTGCCTGGTTTTCGGCATCGGCGCCTCGGCCACCGCCCACGCGGAACCGGCCTACGCCGCGTATCTCGATCTGCCCTCCGTCAACGGTGACGGTGCGGGGGCGGGCGGGCTCAATCCCCTGCTGCCGCTGGACGAAGCGGACCTCGCGGAGGCTTTGCGACAGGCGCGGGCCGACTCGGTGGCGCCGCGCCGGTACGCGACCTTGCTCCACCAGTACTGGCTGGTGATCGCCACCCGCCACGCCGACATCGACGTGGCGGCTTGGGATCCCGGGCGCGGGCCCCGTGCGAACGAACGCACCTTCAATCAGGTGTACGTCAACTATCTGCGGCTGGCCACCCAGCATCCGGAGTTCTACTGGGCCGGGCTGGCCGGGATCGCGGGCGGATCGTTCGCTTCCGGATTCTTCGACATGAGCGAGGTGGGTGTCGCCTTGGACGTACCGGGCATCCATCAGCTCGGCACCGCGGTCGCCGACCTCCTGCGCGCAACTCCGCCGGAATTGGTGGGTGCCCTGCCGGAGGACATCCGTCTGCTCGCCACCGAGGGTTCCCGCCTCACTGCCGCGGACGTCGCCTGGTACCAGACGCGCCTGATGATCATGCAGAAGCACATCTTCACCGATCTGGTACCGATGCACGAGGCCTACGTCGCGCTCGGTATGCGTGGAATCGAGGAGATGTACGAGGCGGGCGTGCTCGACGACGACATCCGCACCGCCTGGCGGTCGATCGCCGCGGGCACCCGGGACGGCTACGTCGACGCGCTGATCCGGATGACCGACCGGGAGCAGAACCACGTGGTCGCCGACCAGTGGGACGAGACATCAGCGGGCCGTGCGCCGATCGGCCGCGTGCTCACCTACGTCAGCACCGTCGCGGGCAAACCCGCTGTCCCCGGCGTCCGCGCGCCCGGTGTGTTCGCGCCGGTCGTGGTCAGTGCCGACGTAGGAGGCCGCAGCCTCGCGCTGCGCGTCCCACTACCCGGCTTCAACTGGGCCGATCGCGAGACGCGCTGGGCTTACATCACCGGTGACCTGGTACCCCGCCACATCGATCTGGAGACCGACCCCGTGCTGGCCGCCGCCGTCCTCGGCGAGGCGTTCTGGAGCAAGCTGGCCCGTGGCCGCCTCGCCGCCCGTCTGCCGGACATCCTCGCGGACCTGACCGCGCACTGGCAGATCGCCGGATGAGCAAGCCGGTCCGGTTGCCGGGGTGAGTGCGACGATCCGGGGACCCGGACGGGTATCCTCGAAGTGTTATGCAGGCATTCCGCGTGTCGCGCGAGGAATGTCTGGTGCCGGGGTATAGACCTCTGTACACGGGCTCGCCGGACCGATCGCCGCCATCGGCGCCCGGTCCGGACGCGAGCACGCGCATCGACGAAGGATTGCTCGGATGCATTGCCCGTTCTGCCGACACCCCGACTCCCGGGTGGTGGACTCGCGTGAGGCCGACGAAGGCGCGGCCATCCGCCGCCGCCGCGCGTGCCCGCAGTGTGGGCGGCGGTTCACCACGGTGGAGACCGCCATCCTGTCGGTGGTCAAGCGCAGCGGCGTCACCGAGCCGTTCAGTCGCGAGAAGGTCATCCGCGGCGTGCGCCGGGCCTGCCAAGGCCGGGAAGTCGACGACGACGCGCTGAACCTGCTCGCGCAGCAGGTGGAGGACGCGGTGCGCGCCAAGGGTTCTCCCGAGGTGCCCAGTCACGAGGTGGGGCTGGCCATCCTGGGCCCGCTGCGCGACCTGGACGAGGTGGCCTACCTGCGGTTCGCCTCGGTCTACCGGTCGTTCACCTCGGCCGAGGATTTCGAACGCGAGATCAGGGACATGCGCCGGGCGCGCGCCGAAGCGCTGTCGGCCGCGGACTGACTCAGCGCCGGACCGCGGCGATCGCCTTCTCGATTCGCTTGGCGGACACCGGGAACGGTGTGCCGAGCTTCTGCGCGAACAGGCTGACGCGCAATTCCTCGATCATCCACCAGATCTCGGTGACCGCGGGCGCGTGTCTGCGGTTCGCCGGTAGCGACTCCACGAAGCGGTCGTAAGCGGCGAGCACCCGATCGAGTTCGGCCATGCCCTGCCGATCGCGCACGGCCGAGCCGGGCAGCGCCTCCAGTCGCGCCACCGCCGCCTGGAGATAGCGGGGCAGTTCGCGCAGCCTGGCCGCGCCCGTTTCGGACACGAAGCCACGGAACACCAGGTTGTCGAGCTGATGGCGGACGTCATCGGCGATGTCGCGCTCGCTGGTTCGCGCGAGCGCGGCGGAAACCTGATGGGCGCCGGCGAGTACCGGCACGACCAGGCGTACGTAACGCGCGACGGCGGAGGCGAAGTCCGGACGGATCCGGGCGACGAGTGCGTCGAATGCCGCCGGATCACGCACCGGACCGCCCGCGGCGGCGAGCAACTCGTCGGCGGCGGCCGCACGGCAGTCGTCGAGCAGCGCCTCCAGCGAGCCGTACGGATTCTGGCTCAGGGCAAGGCGATCCGAGGGCGACAGGCCCGCGGTGGCGGAACGGGCCGACGCGGGCAGTGCGCGCAACAGCAGCGCTCTGGTGCCGAGGCGCATCGCGGCGGCCTGCTCCGCGGCGGAGCTGAGTACCCGGACCGCCACGCCGTCGCCCTCGGCGACGAGTGCGGGGTATCCGGTGACGGTCTGCCCGGCCACCTCGCGCCGCACCGTCGGCGCGATGGCGCCGAGCGATTCGGAGGTCCACACCGTGGCCGGCGGGCGTTCCGCCCCGGCGGCGGCCCGGGCGACCGCGGCGGAAACCTGCTCGGCGAGCTGAGTTTTCAGTGCGGCGAGGCTCTTCCCCCGTGCGAGCGTGGCGCCGTCCGCGCCGACGGCTGCGAAGGTCATGCGCAGGTGATCGGGCAGCGCGGAGAGGTCGAAGTCGGTGGGTGCGATCGACACCGAACCCAGCCGGGACAGCTCGCGTGCCAGTCCGGCGCGCAGCGGCTCCGCACGCGGGGTCAGCGCCGCCAGTGCCGCGGCCGCGAAGTCGGGCGCGGGAACGACGCTGCGGCGCAACGCCTTCGGCAAGGTCTTGATCAGCGCGGCGGCCAGCTCGTCGCGCATGCCGGGCACCAGCCAGTCGAAGCCGACGGCGCGCACGTGGGCGAGCTGTTCCACCGGAATGCGCACGGTGACGCCGTCCTCCTCGGTGCCGGGCTCGAACTGGTAGGAGAGCGGGAAACTGAGCTCGCCCTGGCGCCACGAGTCGGGGAAGGCCGCCGGGTCCAGCGCGGCCGCGCCTTCGTTGACCACGGTGGAGGTGGAGAAGTCCAGCAGCTCGGGCTCTTCGCGCCGCGCGGAACGCCACCAGCTGTCGAAGTGCCGCACCGAGACGATGTCGGCGGGCAGGCGCTTGTCGTAGAACTCGAACAGCACCTCGTCATCGACCAGGATGTCCCGGCGGCGGGCGCGGTGCTCCAGATCGGCGACGTCCTCGAGCAGGGCGCGATTGCGGTGGAAGAACTCGTGCCGGGTCTGCCACTCGCCCTGGACCAGGGCATGCCTGATGAACAACTCGCGCGACAATTCGGCATCGATCCGGCCGTAGTCCACGGCTCTTCCGGTGACCAGCGGGATCCCGTACAGGGTGACCCGTTCGTAGGCGCGCGCCGCACCTCGCTTGGCCGACCAGTGCGGTTCGGAGTAGGTGCGTTTGACGAGGTCACCGGCGAGTCGTTCGGCCCATTCGGGCTCGATCTTCGCGGCCATCCGGCCCCACAGCCGGGAGGTCTCGACCAGTTCGGCGGCCATCACCCACCGCGGCGGCTTCTTCGCCAGCGACGATCCGGGGAAGATCATGAACTTGGCGTTGCGGGCGCCGAGGAATTCGCGGGACTCCGCCTCCCTGACCCCGATGTGCGACAGCATGCCCGCCAGCAGCGCCTGGTGGATGGCGGTGGAATCCCAGGGCATCCCGTCGTCGTCCAGGGCTGCCGCCGCGGTGGCGGACCGGTCACGGTCGGCGCCGGATCGCCCGTCACCTCGGCGGCGCACCGGGCTGTTTCGGCGTGATCTGTCGCCGGACTTGCGATCCGGCGTTGCGTCGGCTGCGGCCGATCGCGCGCTGTCGGCCGGCTCGTCCACTCGGGTCGACCATCCGAGGCCTTTGGTGATCGTGCGCAGTTGCCCGTGCAGGTCCTGCCACTCCCGGATCCGCAGGTAGTGCAGGAACTCCTCCCGGCACAGCCGCCGGAATTGGTTGGACGACAACGACTTGCGCTGACCGCCGAGGTATGCCCATAGTCGCAGGTAGGCCAGGAAGTCGGAGCCATCGACCGTGAAGCGCGCATGTTTGGTGTCGGCTGCCTGCTGCTGCTCGGCGGGCCGCTCCCGGACGTCCTGGATCGACAGCGCCGCGACGATGACCAGCACGTCCGCCAGGCAGCCGTTGCGGTTGGCCTCCACCAGCATCCGCGCCATCCGGGGATCGACCGGCAGCTGGGCCATCTCCCGGCCGATCGGCGTCAGCGAGAGCGCGGCGTCGTGGTCGCCGCCGGTCCGGGCGGCGGAACCGCCGTCGCGCCGCGCGAGGGCGCCCAGCTCTTCGAGCAGGGCGACGCCGTCGCGGATGGCGCGGCGATCCGGCGCCTCCACGAACGGGAAGTTCTCGATGTCACCGAGCCCGAGCGCGGTCATCTGCAGGATGACCGCGGCGAGGTTGGTGCGCAGGATCTCGGGTTCGGTGAAGGTGGGCCGGGACTCGAAATCGTCCTCGGAGTACAGCCGGATGCAGATGCCGTCGGCGACGCGACCGCACCGGCCGGATCGCTGCCGCGCCGATGCCTGCGACACCGGTTCGATCGGCAACCGCTGCACCTTGGTTCGCATCGAATAGCGCGAGATCCGCGCTGTGCCCGGGTCGACGACGTACCGGATGCCGGGCACCGTGAGCGAGGTCTCCGCGACGTTCGTCGCCAGCACCACCCGGCGCCCGGTGTGCGGGGCGAAGACGCGGTGCTGCTCGGCGGTGGACAGCCGGGCATACAGCGGAAGGATCTCGGTGCGCGGCAGCTTCAGATCGCGCAGGGCCTCGGCGGTGTCGCGGATCTCGCGTTCGCCGGACAGGAACACCAGCACGTCGCCGTCGCCCGCGTCGAACAGCTCGGTCACGGCGTCACCGATCGCGTCCACCGGATCACGGTCGACGACGCGAGTGTCCTCGTCGTCCTCGTCTTCGGCGGCGCCCGGCAGCTCCAGCGGCCGGTAGCGGATCTCCACCGGGTACGAGCGGCCGGAGACTTCGACGATCGGTGCGGGGTTGCCCGCCTCGTCCGCGAAGTGCCGGGCGAACAGCTCGGGATCGATGGTCGCCGAGGTGATGATCACCTTGAGGTCGGGCCTGCGGGGGAGCAGCTGCTTCAGGTAGCCGAGCAGGAAGTCGATGTTGAGGCTGCGTTCGTGCGCCTCGTCGATGATGATCGTGTCGTAGCGGCGCAGCAGCCGGTCGCGCTGGATCTCGGCGAGCAGGATGCCGTCGGTCATCAGCTTGACCAGCGTGTGCTCGGAGGCCTGGTCGGTGAACCGCACCGTGTAGCCGACGACGTCGCCGAGTTCGGTGCCCAGCTCTTCGGCGATGCGCTCGGCCACGGTGCGCGCGGCCAGCCTGCGCGGCTGGGTGTGCCCGATGGTGCCGCGGATACCGCGGCCGATTTCCAGACAGATCTTCGGAATCTGGGTGGTCTTCCCCGAGCCGGTCTCGCCGGCGACGATCACCACCTGATGCTCGGCGATGGCCGCGGCGATGTCCGCGCGGCGGGCGGTGACCGGTAGCTGCTCCGGGTAGCGGATCTCCGGCACGGCGCCGCGCCGCGCCTCCACCCGCACCTCGGCCGCCGCGATCTCGGCTTCCACGCCGCTCAGGTCGCCGCCGCGCGCTTTCTCGAGCTTGCGCCGCAACCGGTGTTCGTCGCGAAGGGAGAGATTCGCCAGACGGGTGCGAAGTTCACGGGAGTCGGTGGCGGCTGTCCTGGTCATTGCATCGACCAGCCTAGCGAAAGCCGCCAGCGGATTTTTCGCGCCGGGCGCCAGGGCCGGTAGCGGGGTGGAAGCTGACCGTGCTGCGCTGCGGGAGCGGCGCGGATCGGTATCCGGTAAAGGTGGAGGTATGAATGCGCTATGGCACGGCTTCGCCGACATGGGCGCCGTCGAGCGCGACGGCGCGTTCGTGGTCGCTCGCGGCGACGGCGCCTACGTTTTCGACCGGGCGGGCAATCGCTACTTGGACGCCACCGCGGGTCTGTGGTTCGCCAATGTGGGCCACGGCCGCGGGGAGATCGCCGACGCGGTGGCCGCCCAGTTGCGCAGGATCGCGCACTACTCCAATTTCGGCGACATCACCGAACCCGCCACCCAGGAGCTCGCCGAGCGGCTCGCCGGCCTCGCTCCGGTGCCGGGCAGCAAGATCTTCTTCACCTCGGGTGGCTCCGACTCCGTCGACACCGCGGCCAAGCTCGCCCGCCGCTACTGGCACGAACTCGGCCGGCCGGGCAAAACGATCGTGGTGGGGCGGCGGATGGCCTATCACGGCATGCACGTGGCGGGCACGGCGTTGGCGGGCATACCCGGGAACCGCGAGGGTTACGGAGAGCTGATGCCCGCGGCGCGGACCGTCGAGTGGGACGACGCGAAGGCCCTGCTCGCTCTGATCGAGGAGGTCGGCGCCGAGCGGATCGCGGCGTTCTTCTGCGAACCCGTGATCGGCGCGGGCGGTGTGTATCCACCGCCGGAGGGCTACCTCGCCGAGGTGCGGCGCATCTGCCGCGACCACGACATCCTGTTCGTCGCCGACGAGGTCGTGACCGGCTTCGGCCGGATCGGCGGCGCCTGGTTCGCGTCGTCCCGTTTCGCGCTCGAACCCGACCTGATGACCACCGCGAAGGGACTGACCTCCGGCTACCTCCCGATGGGCGCGGTCTTCGCCGCACCGCACGTGGCGGAGCCGTTCTTCGCGGGCGGGGTGTGGTGGCGGCACGGCTACACCTATGGCGGCCACGCGGGCGCCGCGGCCGCCGCACTGGCGAACCTGGACATCGTCGAGCGGGAAGGCCTGCTCGATGCGGCCCTGCGCCTGGAGTCCAGCCTGCACGATCAGCTGTCGGTGCTCGCCACGCATCCCAGGGTCGCCGAGGTGCGCAGCGGGCTCGGTGCCGTCGCCGCGGTCCAGCTGGCCGATCCCGCCGAAGGGCCCGCACTGGTCAAGGCGCTGCGCGCGCACGGCATCTCCGGTCGCGCCGCGGGCCAAGGCGCCATGCAGGTCTCCCCGGCGTTCGTCATGACCGACGAACAGGTCGCCGAACTCGTCGACGGATTCACCCGCGCACTGAACGATGTGCGCTGAGCAGTGCCGAGGCGAGGCGAATCGCATCCGAAGAGCAAAGCTGCACTCGCACTGGCGAAGTCACGAGTCCGGCTCGGCCCGATCCGATCAGGATGCCGCGATGATTCGGTGGCCGGGACGAACAGCCAGGTGACCGAGGCGCCCGTCGCTCGCCAACGCTCGACGAGCGCTGGGCGATCGCTGTAGCCGGTTCGATCGACGATGTAGCGCAAGAGAAAAGGGCACCCTGACCGCTCCGGGATGCGAGCATGGAAGGGCGACGACGTGGTCGGCGTGCCGAGAGGTGGTGGGGTGTGGCGCAGTTCGTACAGGACTACGCGGTAGTGCGGTGGATGGTGGTGGCCGCGTTCGTGATCGCGGCGGGGATCGTGCTGACGCGGGTGACGGCGCCGGTGGCGTCGCCGGCCGATTCGGTCCCGGAAACGTCCGGGCCACCGGAGGTTTCGGGCGAGCATGCCGAATCCGATGCGGCGCACCTGGTGATGTGCCTGGTCATGCTCGGCATGCTGGTGTTTCCCTCAGCAGCGAGCCCGCACGCGCTGCGCGGCGTGCTCACGGCGATGGCCGTGGTCTTCGCCGGACTGCTGATGATCCGCGCGGCGGAGTACGCCACGCAGGGGCGGCCACTGCCGATCGACCGGCTGGTCCCGCTCGGCTACCACATCGCGGCCGTCGCGGCGATGCTCTACGCGATGTCCGGTCATACGGCCTCCGGGCACGGGGGAGGTCCGGCTCCCGGCCCCGCGCTCGGTCTCGCCGCCCTGTTCGTCCTCGACGCACTCCTGGTCGTCTTCGCCGCCCGTACCGGCTGGGCACATGCGCAGCTGCCGCGTCCGCTGCGGCTGCTGGCGCGTTCCGGGGGATGCGTCGCCGCACTCACCGGTCCCGTGAAACCGTGGGCGGCGGTGCCGCACGTGGTGATGGATGCCGGTACCGCCTACATGCTGGTGGCCGTGATCGCTCGCTGACCGGGGACCAATCCGGTTCCCGCTGCATACCGAACCCCTGTTCATGCAGGCACGGGATTCGGCCATGAGCAACGAACACGGTTCTGCTTCATCCCATCGATCCGGCGACCCGGCACGGGTGCGGGAGGAACCCGGCGACTCCGCGCTCGCGTGCCCGCCCGCCCGCTACGACCGCTCGCAGGCCACCCTTGCCAGCCGCGAACTCGCGGCGTTGCTCGCCGCCGCGGGAGCGGGCGATCGCGGCGCGTTCACCGAGTTCTATCAGCTGACCAGTTCGCGGGTGTTCGGGTTGACGGTGCGGATCCTGCGCAGTCACGCCGCCGCGGAGGAGGTGACCCAGGAGGTCTACCTCCAGGTGTGGTCGATGGCCGATCGCTACGATGCCACGCTGGCCAGTCCGGTCGGCTGGATCATGATGCTCGCGCACCGGCGGGCGGTGGACCGGGTGCGCTCGGAGAGTTCGGCCACCAGCCGAGATCTGGTCTACGCGCACGAGCATCTGGGGCGAGACCACGACGTGGTCGCCGAATCGGTCGCCCAGCGCATCGAAGAGCAACAGGTGGCGGGCTGCTTGGAGGCCCTGACCCCCACCCAGCGCGAAGCGATCGCGCTGGCGTATTACAGCGGGCGGACCTACCGAGAGGTCGCCGACCATCTGTCGGTTCCGCTGCCCACGATCAAGACTCGCATCCGGGACGGGCTGAAACGATTGGAGAAGTGTTTGTCCGGGGAGCGCACCGATGGTTGACACCTCGCCGCGGTCGGACGCGGATCTCATCGACCTCGCCTACCCGTGCGCGCTGAACGCGGTCGCCGACATCGAACGCAGGCATATCGATGCCCGTCTGGCGGCCGCGGACCCCGACGTGCGGCGGGCCTTCTCGGACGCCGTCTGGCAGGCGCGTGACGTCATGGGGCGACTGGCCGTGCTCGATGAGCTCGCGCCGCCGCCGGAACTGGAACGCCGCATTCTGGCGGCGCTGCCGGACTTGCGCGAGCGACGATCGGTCACGCGGATCTCGTCGTGGCGACGGCCGCTGCGCTGGGCGGTGCCGATCGCGGCAGCCGCGTGCCTGGTGGTCGGCGGAAGCCTGGTGGCCGCCCAGTTCACCGGCTCGTCGTCGGACCCGGTCGCCGCCAGCGAGGTACCTGGGCAGCCTGGGGTACGGACGGTCAACGGGGCGTTCGACAGCGGCGGTCTGCTGGTCGTCGACGCTTCCCCCGAACTCGGCCGCGCGATCGTCGTGTTCGACGGGGTGGCGCCACCACCGGCGGGGCGGGTCTATCAGGTGTGGCTGGTCGGCTCCGAAGGGCAGCCCCGCTCGGTCGGGGTGCTGAGCGACGTGCCCTCGGCCGAGCGGCCGTTCGTGACCGGATTCCGGTCGGGTGAGGTGCTGGCGGTGAGCGTCGAACCGGACGGCGGCTCGGCGGCGCCCAGCGGCGATCCGGTCGTCGGTGTGACGCTGCCGTGAGCCCGGCCTAGACCTCCACCGGCTGATCGGCGACGACGCGGCCGCCGAGGCGCACCCAGCCGTCGGAGTCCCACTGGGTGAACAATTGCGAGCCCTTGCCCTGGGTGATGACCAGGCCTTTGCGCAGCAACGCCGTCAAGGCCACGGCAGCGGCTCCGGTCGCCTCGTCCTCCGAAATGCCCATGGTCGGCGCGAACATCCGCGAACGCAGGGCGGCGCGATGCTCGTCGGTCCAGGCCCACAGGTAGTGCGGGCCGCCGGGGAACTCGTCCGGGTGCACGGTGGCCAGCTCCTCGGCGTCCTCGAGCTGATGAAAGATGAACGTGGGCGCCCACTCGCCGCGCGCGGTGATCCAGGTCAATCCCTCGGTGAGTTCCACCGTCACCGGGCCCGCTGGGACATCCAGCACCCGCACCGGGACGCCCTGGGCCGCGAACCACCAGGCGGTGCCCACGGACGGGTGCCCGGCGAAGGGGAGTTCCACCGTGGGGGTGTAGATCCGCACCGCGACGGTGCCGTCCACCGGTTCCTCGACCACTACGGTCTCGCTGTAACCGGCTTTCGCCGCCAGCGCCTGCCGATCCACCGCGGCCACGTCGGCCGCCCGCGCGATACCGAGCTCGTTGCCGAACCGGCCCGCCGCGTCGGTGAACACTCGCACCACATCAACCTGTGTGCTCATGCTCCCCGAGCCTACCCGGGTACGCCGGCGCCGAGCTGTCGTCCGGACCACATGGGAACGCGAAAGAGGCCCCTGTCGCAGGACAGGGGCCTCTTCGCGGAGAAATCAGATCGCGGCGGTGCTGAGGGCCTCGGTCGACTGCACCGCTTGGCCGACACCGGCCACGATGGCGGCGGCGCGCAGCGATTCGAAGATCACTTCGCGGGACACGCCCGCCTCGCGCAGCGTGTGCTCGTGCGCCTCGAGGCAGTGCGCGCAGCCGTTGATCGAGGACACCGCGAACGACCAGAGTTCGAAATCGGCCTTGTCGACCCCCGGCGTGCCGATGATCTGCATGCGCAGCCCGGCCCGCAGGTCGTCGTAGCGGCCGTCGAGGAACGCCTTGCCCCGGTAGAACACGTTGTTCATGCCCATGATCGAGGCGGCGCCGAGCGCGGCGTTGTACGCCTCCGCCGACAGCACGTCGGCGGCCGCCTCGGCGATCTCGCGCAGCGTGGTGGTCGACCGGGTCGCGGCCGCCGACGCCAGCAGGGTGCCCCACAGTTGCTGCTCGTTCAGCACTGTGCTGCGCGCGATGGATGACAGATTGAGCTTGAGGTCCTTGGCGTACTCGGGGAGGGAGTTCTTCAGGTTCTCAATGCTCATGCGGCGATTCCTCTGCTCGATGCGGTCCCATGCGAGGACCGGGTCGTTTCTCGGTGGGGGTGACGCACCCGGAAACCCGGGTGCGACGGCGGTTTTCAGACGCTGGCGGCCAGAAGCTCGCCGGCGTCGATGGTGGGGTCGCCCTTCTTCCAGTTGCAGGCGCACAGCTCGTCGGACTGCAGCGCGTCCAGTACGCGCAGCACCTCGTCGACGTTGCGGCCCACCGAACCCGCGGTGACCGAGACGAACTGGATCTCGTTGTTCGGGTCGACGATGAACGTGGCGCGGTCGGCGACACCGTCGGCGTTCAGCACGCCGGTGGCCGCGGCCAGTTCGCGCTTGAGGTCCGAGAGCATGGGGAAGGGGAGGGTCTTGAGGTCCTCGTGCTGTGCGCGCCACTGGAAGTGCACGAACTCGTTGTCCACCGACGCGCCGAGCACCTGCGCGTCCCGGTCCTCGAACTCGTCGTTCAGCTTGCCGAACGCGGCGATCTCCGTCGGGCACACGAAGGTGAAGTCCTTGGGCCAGAAGAAGATGATCCGCCACTTGCCCGCGTGGTCGTCGCTGGTGATCCGGGTGAAGTAGTCGTCAGGCTGCTGAGCGTCGACCTTCGACAGATCACCGCCGATGACCGCGGTGAGGTTGTATGCCGGGAATTGGTCGCCGATGGTCAGCAGGGCCATGCTCGTCTCCTCGTCAAGTTGGTTTGCTACCTGTGTTCTGCGGTATTGCGGGCCCGTCGCGGTCGCGCGAAACCACCGCCTCGGACCGGGCACTCACACCGCGGGTGAAAAGCTCACCGGCGATCTTGCCCAAGGGTGCGTAAAAGGTAAAGGTGATCAGTCGCACTACACTGATAGGCGTGACTGATCAGACTTATCAGCCCACCCTGTCACAGCTGCGTGCGTTCGTGGCGATCGCGGAATACCGCCATTTCGGCACCGCGGCCGCCCGCCTCGGTGTGAGTCAGCCCACGCTATCGCAGGCGCTCGCGGCTCTGGAACACGGGCTCGGGCTGCAGCTGATCGAGCGGAGCACCCGGCGGGTGCTGGTGACCGCGGCGGGGATGCGCTTGCTGCCCAAGGCTATGGCGACGCTGGAAGCCGCCGACCGCTTCGTCGCGTCGGCCACCGGCGACGGACTCGGCGGCACATTGCGGATGGGCATCATCCCGACGGTTGCCCCCTATGTGCTGCCCGGGTTGCTGCCCGAACTGCGCAAGCGGCTGCCCGAGTTGCGCCCGCAGATCATCGAGGACCAGACCGCCCGATTGCTGGACGGGCTGCGCACCGGCGTGCTCGACGTCGCGCTGCTCGCGGTGCCCACCGAGATGCCCGGCCTGGTCGAGATCCCGCTCTACGCGGAGGAATTCGTGCTGGTCACGCCACGCGGTCACGAGCTGGCCGGGCGCACCGACCTCGTGGCGTCGGTGCTGGACGCCCAGCCGCTGCTGTTGCTGGACGAGGGGCACTGCCTGCGCGACCAGACGCTCGAGGCGTGCCGCTCGGCCGATGTGCACCCGGCCGCCGTCGGCGACACCAGAGCCGCCTCCCTCTCGACGGTGGTGCAGTGCGTGGCGGGCGGGCTCGGCGTCACGCTGATCCCGCAGATGGCAGTCGCTTCGGAAACCGCCCGGGGCACATTGGATGTCGCGCACTTCTCGGCCCCCGCTCCCGGACGCACCATCGGCTTGGTCTTCCGTACCTCCAGCGCACGCGCCGACGATTACGAATACCTCGCCGCCATCGTTCGTGCTCAGCGCCCGATGTAGCTGCGCCGGGCGGGGCGGGCACAGTAAGGGCAGGGTGAGAGGAGTGGGGAAGTGGAATCCGCGGCGCTGGGATCAGGGCGGCTGGGCCGCCTGTTCGGCTTGGACCATGCGCTGTTCGTCTACGGCACGCTGCAGTTTCCCGAGGTGCTGCAGACGCTGCTCGGGCGCGTCCCGCCGCTCGAACCGGCCGAGCTGACCGGTTGGCGTGCCGCCGCGCTGCCGCGGCGGATCTACCCGGGACTGGTCGCCGCGCCGCACGGGCTGGCCCGTGGCGCCGTGCTGAGCGGTCTCACCGCGCCGGAGTGGGCGGTTCTCGACGCGTTCGAGGACGACGAATACGACCTGCGCCGGGTGCGGGTCGAGGCAGGCGGCGTTCCGGTGTGGACCTACGTCTGGACGGTGACGGCGGATCCGGCGGACTGGCAACGGGATCGGTTCGCCGCCGAGCACCTCGCGCGTTTCGCCGCTCGCTCCGCGCGGTGGCGCCGGGATCCCGCGACCTTCTCGGATTCCGCCGGGCCTGGATGGGCGGGTCCGGAGATGTGAGGCGGAGCGGCTCGCGCGCTTCGAGTTGCCATTCCAAGACGACCGGTCGTATATTCGGCGTATGGCGCGACCCCGACGCAGTGAAGACACCCGGCGGCTGCTGGTCGAAGCGGGCGCCTCGGGGTTCCTGACCAACGGCTACCACGGCACCGGGATCAAACAGATTCTGGACCAGGTCGGTGTGCCGAAGGGCTCGTTCTACAACTACTTCGACAGCAAGGAGAGTTTCGGGCGCGCGATCATCGAGTATCACTCCCGGTGCGTGCAGCGGAATCTGACCGAAGCGTTCGGCGCCGCCGCGGACCCGGTGAGCGGCCTGCGGGCGTTCTTCGCGCGACTGATGGACGATTTCGTCGCGGCCGACTTCACCGGCGGCTGCCTGATCGCGAACCTGGGCGGCGAACTCGAAGGCAGTGAACTGCTGCGGGAATCGCTGTCGGCGGCATGGGGCGCGTGGCGCGATCGCGTGGCCGATCAGCTCGCGCACGGACAGCGCCTCGGCATGATCCGCTCCGACATCGAGGCGGAGGAACTGGCCGATCTGCTGCTCGAATCCTGGGAGGGCGCGGTGATCCGAATGAAGATCGATCGCACCCTCGCGCCGCTGCGCAAGTGCCTGGATCGCCTGCTCGGCGACTATTTCCTGCCCTGAGTCGAGGGCATCACCTGTCCGGCGTCTTCGTGTGGCAATCAGAAGACGACCGGTCGTATCAAGGAAGGAAAGATATGACGAAGACGGTCATCGTGACCGGTTCCTCCAGTGGGATCGGACGCGATATCGCGAGGGCGTTCGTGGAGCGCGGCGACAACGTCGTGCTCAATGGGCGGGACGCGGAGAAGCTGACGCGGGTGGCCGGCGAACTCGGCGCGCCGGAACGGGTGGCCGCGGTGGCGGGCGATATCGGCGCCGCCGCTACCGGGACGACCCTGGTGGATCTCGCCGTCGAGCGGTTCGGCGGCGTGGACGTGCTGGTCAACAACGCGGGCATCTTCGCAGCCAAACCGTTCGTCGAGGTCACCGAGCAGGACCTCGACGGCTACCTGAACGGAAACCTGAAAGGCACCTACTTCACCACCCAGGCCGTGGTGCGGCGATTGCTGACGCAGGGGCGGGGCGGCAGCATCGTGAACATCGGCACGGTGCTGATCGACCACGCTCTCGCGGGGCTGCCCGCCTCGGCGCCCCTGGTCAGCAAGGGCGGGGTGCACGCGCTGACGATCAGCCTCGCCGCCGAACTCGCCGCCGACGGTATCCGGGTCAACGCGGTGGCCCCCGGCATCATCCGCACCCCGCTGTTCGGCGACGGCGACGAAGAGTCCTCCGGCAGGCTCGCCCTGCTGAACCGGGTAGGGGAGGTCGACGAGACCACGGCCGCCGTGCTGTATCTCGCCGACGCCGCCTTCACGACCGGACATATCTTGCCCGTCGACGGCGGGTTCATCTCGGGAAGGGCAGCCTGAAATGCCATACGTGAACATCAAAGTCACCGACGAAGGCGTCACCCGCGAGCAGAAGGCGCGGCTGATCGCGGGCGTCACGGATCTGCTGTACGACGTGCTCGGCAAGGCGCCCGCCAGCACGTACGTCGTGATCGACGAGGTCGCCCTGTCGAATTGGGGCGTCGGCGGAGTCGACGTCGAGCGGTGGCGCGAGCAGCAGCGCTCCTGAATCGCGAGATACTTTCGCGGACAAGGCGGTTCGGGCGTCGGCGCGTCTCCGTCGGGGCGTCCGCCCGAACTCGTCACGAAAAAGTCACGCGAAAGCGGTTACGTTTCCACGCGCAGCCGAGATCCTGGTAGGACGGAACAGCTCGACGGAGGGGAGCTGCGGTGCCAACACTGCTCGAAATATCCACCCACTTATTCCTGCAGATCGTGGTCATTCTCGTGACCTATCGTCTGCTCTGGCCGCTGTTCCGGCGGCTCGGCCAGGTACAGGTGGTGGTCATCATGATCGCCGGCTTCCTGCTCGGGCCGTCGGTGTTCGGCTGGGCGTGGCCGCAGGCCCAGGAATGGTTGTTCCCCACGAAGCTGATGGTGGGCGGGACGAGCATCGTTCACCCGAACCTCACCGCCATCTACGTGGTGGGCCAGCTCGGCCTGGTGTTGTACATGTTCCTGGTCGGCAGCTCGTTCCAGCTCGACATCTTCGGCAAGCACGTGCGCCAGGCGGGGGCCACCTCGATGACCGGCGTAGCGGTGCCCATGGTGCTGGGCGGCGTGGTCGGCTGGTGGCTGGTCGGTCAGGGGAAGTTCTTCACCGGCGGAGTGGTGAACTGGCAAGGTGCGCTCTTCCTGGCCGCGGCGGTCGCGGTCACCGCATTCCCGATCCTGGCCTGGATCGTCTACGACTCCGGGCTCATGAACACCCGCCTCGGCACGATGGCGATGGCCGTCGCCGCCGTGGACGACCTGTGCGCGTGGGTGCTGCTCGCGGTGGTCGTCGCCACGGCGAAGGACAGCCCGGGCGGTGTCTACCTCGCGGTGGGCGGCGGAGCGGCCTACCTGCTGTTCATGTTCTTCGTCGCGCGCCGCTGGCTGGCTCGGCTGCAGATCCGGACGCCGCGCCGCGGTGACTCCGAAACCGCGGGCGGATTGCCGGTCGGGCACCTCACCGTGGTCCTGCTGGTGGTGCTGCTGGCCGCCGCCGTCACCGACTTCGTCGGAATCCACTCCGTGCTCGGCGCGTTCGTCGCGGGCATCGTGATGCCGCGCGGCGAGCTGCTGGACCGGATCCGTGCGCGTTTCGAGCCGCTGGTCGGATATCTGTTGCTGCCGGTCTTCTTCATCTACACCGGTCTGAACACCAAGCTGAGCCTGATCTTCGATCCGACGGTGCTGCTGGTGACCGCGGTGGTGCTCGTGGTGTCGTTCGTGGGCAAGTTCGGCGCCGTCGGACTGGTCGCCCGCACACAGGGCATGGGCTGGCGCGAGGCGGGCGCGATGGGGGCGCTGGCCAACGCGCGGGGACTGATGGAGCTGGTCCTGCTGAACGTCGGGCTCTCGGCAGGATTGATCACCCCGGAGCTGTACACCGTGCTGGCCATCATGACGACGGTCACCACCTTCGTCGCGACCCCGCTGCAGCGGATGTTCGAGCGCAGCGCCTGGAAGAACGGCATGGTGTTCGGGCCCGGCGGCGAGGAGCCGAAAGGAAGGACAGCGCCGGAACAGCCACAGCAGTCGTCCGGTGCGGCGCTGACCGGGTGACGAACGCCGAATGCGCCGGTCCCGTTGGGACCGGCGCATTCGGCGCGTCGTCTAGACCCGCAGGGCGTGCGGTTCGATCGCGCCGCGCACCAGCGCTCGCGCGTCGATGGTTTCGGGCTTGTAGGGCAGTCGCGACAGGCGATCGGTCATGGCCTCGACCGGGTCGTCGATCGAGTCCACCAGACCGAACAGGAACGACCACTCGTGCTCGTCGCTGCCGTAGTGCACCACGGTGCCGAACTGATCGTGGAAACGGTCCCAGGACCGCTTCAGCGTCTCGTTGCGCCACATCGTCGCGCAGCCGGCCTGCGCGCTCAGCACGCCGCCGGGCGCGAGCAGCGCGCGACATCGGGACAGGAACTCCGCCTCGTAGAGCCGGTTGTGCTGCGCGTCCTCGACGCGCTCGTCCGGCAGGTCGATCACGATGACGTCGTAGCGGGTGCCGGACTTCGCGGCCGTGGCCAGGAAGTCCCAGCCGTCGGCGTAGTGCACCGTGATCGGCCCCTCGCCCGCGACCGCGGCGGCCAGCTCGTCGCTGGTGTAGCCGTAGGGCAGGTGCCGGGCGCACAGCTCGACCTCGAGCTGGTCGATGTCGACGTGATCGACGTGGGTGGCGCCCGCGGCGACCGACATCTGACTGGCCACGCCCTCGCCGGAGCCGATGATCAGCACCTTGTCCAGCTTCTCGGCCAGCGCGAAGGCGGGAACCATCATCGCCTCGTGGTAGGTCAGCTGGGAGAACTCGGTGGACTGGCGGTCGTCGTCGGAGAACAGGCTGATGCCCTGCTCGGTTCGCGCGATGACCATGTGCTGGAACGGGGTGTGCGTGTCGACGATCACCTCGTGCAGGTCCCAGATGCGGGTCAGGCCCGCGCCCACCGGTTCCTCGATCCGCTGGCTACCGTGTCCCCTGCGGATGACCTGCATGCGAACATCCTTGGGCGACAACGCGTCCCGCAGCAGCTCGACCGCTGTCGACGCGCCGGCGCCGATGCTGCCGCAGGTGAAGACGTCGACGAAGATGTCGCCGGACTCCGGATAGGTGTGAATCGAGGCGTGGGACTCCGACAACAGCGCGAGGACGGTCACCCCCTGCGGTTCGAACTTCTTGTGTACGACATCGCAGATGGTGACGCCCGCCGCGATCAGAGACTCACGCAACGCCGATTCGAGTCGTTCGAGATCGTCGCAAAGGGCTGCGTCGACACCACCGAACTCGGCCAGCACATGCCAACCGGTGAATTCCGCCGTCATGGGCAAACTCACTCTCGCTCAGCGCCCGAGACATGAACGGTCAAGGGCGGAAAACCATTGAAGGACACCGACGAATAGCTCGCGGTATAGGCACCGGTGTCGAGGATTCGAACGCGATCACCGGCTCGCAACGTGGTCGGTAGGAGGACTCGCGTGCGTTGATACAGTACATCGTCGCCGTCGCAGGTCGGACCGGCCACCACCGCCTCGTCGACGGGGTCGCCGTCCCGGTCGGTGACGAACCGGTAGGCGATGTACTCGTTCTCGGTCTCGGCCATTCCGTTGTAGCGGCCGATGTCGAGATACACCCAGCGCCGGCCGTCCGGCGCGATGCGGACGCCGACGACCTCGGCGTGGATCGTGCCCGCCGAACCGACCAGTGCCCGGCCCGGTTCGACGACCAATCCGGTGTTCCCGGAAAGGAATTCGGCTGCCGCGTGCTTGACCACCGCGGCGATCTCGCCCAGTGTGGGCGCCGGGTCGGCATAGGAGATCGGCAGCCCGCCGCCGATGTTCACCGAGCTGACCGGAATATCCTTGTCCGCCAAGGCTTCCACGATGCGGCCCGCCTGTTCGATGCCGATCCGCCATGAGGTGGGGTCCAGTTGCTGGGAGCCGACGTGGAAGTACGGTCCGGCGACGACGAGCCCGAGATCCCTGGCCCGGACCAGTAACCGGAACGCCTCGCCCGGGGCGCAGCCGAACTTCGTGCCGAACGGGGTGCGCGACTCCGGCGCCGAGGCGAGGAACCGGCACTCCACCTCGGAGCCGGGTGCGTGCTCGGCGATGCGCAGCAGGTCGTCCTCGGTGTCGAAGGCGAACCGGCGCACCCCCAGGGCGTGGGCCCGGGCGATATGGGCGGCCTTCTTGATCGGGTTGCCGTAGCACAACCGGTCCGGCGCCACGCCCAGCCCGAGGCACAGATCGATCTCGCCGATGCTGGCGACGTCGAATTCCGCGCCCTCCTCGTCGAGCAGGCGCACGATCTCCGGCACCGGGCTCGCCTTCACGGCGAAACGGATCCTCGTCGCGGCGCCGCTGCCGGCGGACAGCGCGGCGTCGAGCGCGCGGTAATTCCGGCGGACACGCTCGGGATGGATGACAAGGTACGGCGATTCGGGCATAGTTGATCTTTCGCTTGGGCAGCGGGGGAGAGAGTATCAGCGGCCCGTACCCAGAAACGAATCCGTCCAAACCTGGGTTCGCCACGAGGTCGCGCGACCCTGTGCTTCCTGCGCGGCGGAGCTGCTGACCTGCGTTGATGCGGGACCGTCAGGCGGTGCGGGCTCAGCCAGCGGACACCGTGACGTCGTCGAAGACGACCTCGCCCGCGGCGTCGGACTCGGCGAGATCGACCACCCCGACGATCGACCAGCCGTGGTCGCCTGCCGGGTCGTCCAGCACCTGCCGCACCTGCCAGAATCCGGGTCTTCGTTCCACCTGGAACAGCTGCGGACCCCTGGCGTCGGGGCCCGTGCCGATCCGCTCGTACTCCGCGTAATAGTCCGCCAGCGCCGCCGCCCAGTCGGGGCCGGGGCCGAGCGCGGCGAGATCGTCCCAGCGCCGCAGCGCGGCCAGCTCGACCCGGCGGAACATCGCGTTGCGGACCATCACCCGGAAGGCGCGCTCGTTGGCGGAGATCGGGCGTACCGTCTCCGCGCCGAAGGCGACCTGGTCGGCGTCGGTCTCCGCGCCCGGGTTGGTCAGTTGCTCCCACTCGTCGAGCAGGCTCGAATCCACTTGGCGGACAAGCTCGCCGAGCCATTCGGTGATGTCGTCGAGGTCCTCGGTGCGCGCCGACTCGGGCACCGTGCGCCGAAGCGCGCGGTAGGCGTCGGCGAGGTAGCGCAGCACCACACCCTCGGACCGGGCCAGCTCGTAGAAGGAGATCAGCTCCGCGAAGGTCATGGCGCGCTCGATCATGTCGCGCACCACGGACTTGGGCGCGGGCGCGAACTCCGACACCCACGGGTGCCCGGCGCGATAGGTCTCGTAGGCCGGTTCGATCAGTTCGGCCAGCGGCTTGGGCCAGGTCACCTCTTCGAGCAGCTCCATCCGCTCGTCGTAGTCGATGCCGTCGGCCTTCATCTCCGCGATCGCCGCGCCGCGCGCCTTGTGCTGCTGGGCCATCAGCAGCTGGCGTGGGTCCTCCAACGTGGATTCGATGAGCGACACCACGTCGAGGGTATAACTCGGGGACGTTTTGTCCAGCAGGTCCAGCGCGGCCAGCGCGAACGGCGACAGCGGCTGGTCGAGGGCGAAGTCGCGCTGCAGGTCGACGGTCAGGCGGGCACGTCGGCCCTGCTCGTCCGGTTCCGGCAGCTGCTGCACCACCCCGGCGTCGCGCAGCGCGCGATAGAGCCGGATGGCGCGCAGGATGTGCCTGCGCTGGGCCGGGCGCGGCTCGTGGTTGTCCTCGAGCAGGTGACGCATGGCGGTGAAGCAGTTGCCCGGCCGGGCGATCACGTTCAGCAGCATGGCGTTGGTGACCGTGAAGCGCGACACCATCGGCTCCGGCTGCGCGGTGACCAAGCGGTCGAAGGTCTCCTCACTCCAGGAGACGAAGCCTTCCGGCGGTTTGCGCCGCTGCACCTTGCGCTGCTTCTTGGGATCGTCGCCCGCCTTGGCCAGCAAACGGGTGTTCTCCACCTCGTGTTCGGGTGCCTGTACGACGACGGTGCCCATGGTGTCGTAACCCGCCCGCCCGGCTCGGCCCGCGATCTGGTGGAACTCCCTGGCCTTGAGCCTGCGGGTGCGCACGCCGTCGAACTTGGTCAGGCCGGTGAGCAGCACCGTGCGGATGGGCACGTTGATGCCGACACCGAGGGTGTCGGTGCCGCACACCACCTTCAGCAGGCCGTCCTGGGCCAGGCGCTCCACCAGGCGCCGGTACTTCGGCAGCATGCCCGCGTGGTGCACCCCGATGCCGTGCCGGATCAGCCGGGACAGCGTCTTGCCGAATCCGGCGGCGAACCGGAACCCGCCGAGTGCCTCGGCGATCGCGTCCTTCTCCGTGCGCGTGGCGAAGTTCACGCTGGTCAGCGCCTGCGCGCGCTCGAGGGCGGCGGCCTGGGTGAAGTGCACGACGTAGACCGGAGCCTGGTGGGTGGTGACGAGTTCTTCGAGGGTCTCGGTGATCGGGGTGCGGGCGTAGGAGAAGGTCAGCGGCACCGGGCGCTCGGTGCCCGCGACAACCGCGGTGGAGCGGCCGGTCCGGCGCTTCAGGTCACGTGCGAAGAAGTCGACCTCGCCGAGCGTGGCCGACATGAGCAGGAACTGCGCGCGGGACAGTTCCAGCAACGGGACCTGCCATGCCCAGCCGCGATCGGGGTCGGCGTAGAAGTGGAACTCGTCCATCACGACCTGGCCCACGTCGGCGTCCGCGCCCTCGCGCAGTGCCAGATTGGCCAGGATCTCCGCGGTCGCGCAGATGATCGGCGCGTCCGGGTTCACCGCGGCGTCGCCGGTGACCATACCGACGCGCTCGGCCCCGAACACCTCGCACAGAGCGAAGAACTTCTCACTCACCAGCGCCTTGATCGGGGCGGTGTAGTAGGTGCGCAGCCCCTGGCTGAGGGCGAACAGATGAGCGCCGACGGCGACCAGCGACTTTCCGGAACCGGTCGGCGTGGCGAGGATGACGTTGGAACCGGATGCCAGCTCGAGCAGCGCCTCGTCCTGCGCCGGGTAGAGCGGGGTGCCCTGCTCGGCGGCCCACATCCCGAACGACTCGTACAGCGCGTCGGCGTCGGTTCCCGGGATGTCGAGCAGTTCGGTCAGATCCACTCCGACCACCCTACGGCCTCAGGCGCAGGGGCGATCGGGGACCCGACCGCCGCCGAATCAGTCCTGCTCGCCCTCGTCGTCGCCGTTGTAGCGGCCCTGCTCGGCGAGGAATCGCTCGAACTCGGCGCCCAGCTCGTCACCACTGGGCAGCTCGCCGTCGCCGACCAGCAGGCTCGACTGCCGCTCCTGCGCGGTGACGAAACTGTCGTACTGCCGCTCCAGGGCATGCACCACGGTCTCCACCTCGGCGTTGCCCGCGATGTGCTCGTTGACCTGCTCGCGCACTCGTGCTGCGGCCTCGCCGAGCGCGGCCAGCGGGAACTCCAAGCCCGCGTTGTCGGCGACGTTCTCCAGCAGCGTTTGCGCGGCTTCCGGATAGGCGGTCTGCGCCAGGTAGTGCGGGACGTGCACCGAGAAGCCGACCGACTCGTGACCGTGCTGCGCCATGCGGAATTCCAGCAGCGACGACGCGCTGCCCGGCACCTGCAGCTCACCCGGCCACCGCTGATGGTCGGAGATCAGGTCGCGGTCGGAGGAATGCGCCGTCACGCCGAGCGGGCGGGTGTGCGGAATCGCCATCGGAATGGCGCTCAACCCGATGCTGCGGCGCACGCCGAGCTGTTCGGCGAGCAAGCGGACCGCGGTGGTGAACTTCTCCCAGCGTAGGTCGGGCTCCAGACCCGCGAGCAGCAGGAACGGGGTCCCCGCGGTGTCGCGCAACGCCCAGAGATTGAGCTCCGGTTCGGCGTAATCGGAGAAGTGATCGGTCTTGAACGTCATGAGCGGACGCCGCGATCGGTAGTCCAGCAGCTCGTCCACGTCGAACGAGGCGACAAGTTCGCTTTCGAGGCTCTCGCGCAGGTGCGTGGTCGCCAGGCGCACCGCGTGCCCGGCGTCGGTGAAACCTTCCAGTCCGTGTACCAGGACCGGGCCCGCGCCGTCGGCGGACGACAGCTGCGGAGCTGGGAACTCCAATTCGTACATTCGCGACTCGTAGTCCATCGCGTACTCCTTCCTGCGCGGTTCCTGCGGCCCGGACGCGCACCGCACGCGCCAGTGTGGTTGGCTGCCCGGTCGTTCGCCACCCCTGGTGGTGGCGTGCGACGAGCAGTCGTCCGAACCGGGGACCACCGTCCATTGTCCCCCATGTCGATGACGGTCATCGCGCACGGCCGGACACCGACCCATACTCCGAGCCAACAGTATCGGCGGCCTGTGCATTCCCGGCTCGGCGGCGTGGCATCGCGGGCTGGGCACGGGGAGTTTGGCACAGTAGGTGTGTGACCGTGGCGGATTCGACGCGTAGGCGGCTGGGCTGTGTGGTGCCCGTCGCCTGCGCGGTGCTGCTCGCCGGATGCGGGTCGACGGTGCCGGGGCGCCCGGCCACGCCGGCGCCGACCACGGTGACCCGGCACGTGAGCGCCGAACTACCGACGCTGCTGCCGGATCCGGCCCAGTTCCCCCCGCCCTACGCGGCGGTGACGCTGCCCCAGGAGGCCGTGGCCCAGGCGGCGGGCGATCTGGACGGGATGGGCCGCGGCGCCAACGTACAGCCGAGCCGGTGTGTGCCGCCGCACCAGGACTTCGGACCCGATCGCACGGCGATGGCGGTTGGCACGGACGATGCCACGCGCGCCACCCTGACCGTCGAATTGACCCGCACCGGCGAGCCGTTGACGTCGCTGCGCGCGAGGACGCAGCAGTGCGGGTCGGTGCGGGTGAGCCGGGCGGGCGCCACCACGACCGTGACGACCGAACTGGATTCGCCACCGCCGATCGACGCCGACGATGCCCTCTCGTTGCGCAGGATCGTGCGGCCCGAGTCCGGGGGCGCCGGATTGACCCAGTCCATGCGCACCCACGTCGGGCAGATCGGCGACGTGCGAATCACGGTGACGTACATGTCGTTCGCCGCGGGCGAACCGGATAGCGCGGCACTGGATGCGCTGTTCGCGACCGCCGTTCGCAAAGTGCGGGAGAGATAAGTGCGGGGGAGACGGCAGAGCCCGGCGGCACCGTAGCAGGGGCGACCGACACAGAGCGCCGAGCGAGAGACTTGCGGGGCGAGTCGTGCACAGCGCGAGACGAATTCCCCAGGCCGGACGAATCGCCAGGTCGGTGTCGGAGGGCGGAAACCGCCGAGCCGCATGGTCGAGGCATGACCACTTCCGCGACTCCGTTTTCCACCCCTGAACCGGTCGACGACGGGTATGCAGGCAAGAACGACGCATCCCGGCTGTGCCACCGCGGTCAGCGCGTATCCGGCCGCGCTACCGAGGCCGCGGGGCGAGTCCAGCCCGGCGTCGCTGCGCGAAGACCGGCTCCGTACTCGATCAAGGGCGAGCCGAGCACGGGAAATGCGCAAGGACCTGCTCGGCATGCCCGGTGCCGCGACGATCCTCCGCCGTTCCGGGGCGCGCCGGATCACGCGGTGCGCGTGGACGATCCGGGAGAGCTGATCGCCGCCGTGCCCGCGATGCTGGGCTTCACTCCGGAACGATCGGTGATCGTGCTCGTGCTGCGGCCCGGGACTGCCGACGGGGCGATCGTCGACGCGGTGGTGCGGTTCGATCTGGATTCGCCCGGCGGGAGGCGCGTGCGAGGCGCGACACTGGCCGCCGCGGTCGCGCGGATCTGCGCCCATGACGAGGCGGCCGAGGTGCTGGCGGTCGTCGTCGACGACCGCGCCGTGGAACCGGAAGCGGGCGCCGACAGGCACGGCTGCGCGGGCGGGCGGTTCGACGTGCTGGTCGGTTCGCTCGGCAAGCGGTTGGCCGCCGGGGACATCGCGCTCGGCGGGGTATGGGCGGTCCGTGCGATCACCGCTGGACAGCGCTGGTGGGCGTTGGCGGGACCGGAGCGACGCGGGGTGCTCCGGGATCCGGCCGCTTCACTGGTGGCGCTGACCCACGTGCTCGACGGCAGGCAGATCCGGGGTTCGCGTTCCGAGCTCACCGCCGTGGTCGCGATGGATCCCCTCGCTCGGGCCGAGGTGGCCGCGCACATGGAGGACGCGCTCGGCCAAGCCCGTGAGCGCGCCGCGCGGGCCGCGCGACGCGGTGATCCGATCGGATACAGCAGGCAAGCGCTCGACTACGTGCTGTGGCAGATCGCCAACACCGCGTCGGGCGCCGCGCCGATGGCGCCCGAGTTCGCGAAAATCGTTGTCGCTCTTCGTGATAGATCCGTGCGGGACACGATGTTCGCGCTGGCGGTCGGCGATCACGCCGATGCGGCCGAGGCGGTGTGGGGCGCGCTGACCCGCGCCGCGTCCGGTACCGATCGCGCCGAAGCCGCCGCCCTGCTCGGCTACAGCGCCTACGTCCGCGGCGACGGACCACTGGCGGGCATCGCGCTGGAGGCCGCGTTGGAGGCGGATCCGGGACATCCGATGGCGATGCTGCTAGACACCTCGCTGCGCCTGGGCATGCGTCCGGAACAGTTGCGTCGCCTCGCGCACAGCGGCTACCGCACCGCCGCGGGCCTCGGTGTCGACCTCGATTGGCCTGCGTCGTGAAACCGGAACGTCGGGCCGGTGACCGCCCCGGCGGTGCGCGGCCCGATGAACCTGTACTCGGCTCCGGCGATTCCGGGGCGCGCACTGCCTCGTCCGGCTACACCATCCGGCGGCGGTCGCCACGTCGGTGGGCTGGTGCGGGCGGGTCGGCCCGAGCCGGCGAGTGGCCGACCCGGGCACCGCGGGGCCGGTTATTTCGCGCTGTGCGCGCGCGGCCCGAGCGACTGGAGGAAATTCCAAGCGTCGGTGACGATTTCGTCGAGGTCGTTGTGCTCGGGACGCCAGCCCAGCTCGGCGATCGCGCGCGCACTGGACGCGATCAGGGTGGCCGGGTCGCCGGGGCGGCGCGGCGCGTCCTGCGCGGCGATCGGCAATCCGGTGACTCGCTCGCAGGCCGAGATCACTTCGCGCACGGAGAAGCCGGTGCCGCTGCCGAGGTTGTAGATCCGGTGGGTGCCGGCTTCCGCGGTCGCCAGGGCCAGCAGATGGGCCTGCGCGAGGTCGCGGATGTGGATGTAGTCACGGACCGCGGTGCCGTCGTGCGTGGGCCAATCGGTGCCGAAGACCGAGATCGCCTTGCGATGCCCGGCCGCGACCTGCAGCACCAGCGGAATGAGATGCGTTTCCACCACTCGGTTTTCGCCGAGACCACCGTAGGCGCCCGCGACGTTGAAGTACCGCAGACTGGTCGCCGCGAGCCCGTGGGCCACCGCGTACGAAGTGATGGCGTGGTCGATGGCCAGTTTCGACGCGCCGTAGGGATTGGTCGGACGGGTCGGGGCGTCCTCGGTGATCGGCACCTGCTCCGGCTCCCCGTACACCGCCGCGGTGGAGGAGAACACCAGTCGCGGCGTTCCCGTGCGCCGCAGGGCCTCCAGCAGTTCGAACGTCTTCACGACGTTGCCGTGCCAGTACTTCTCCGGCTGCTGCACCGACTCGCCCACCAGCGACTGCGCCGCGAAATGCAGGACCCCGTCGAAGGTTTCGGTGGCCAGCAGCTCGGGCGCGGCGACCGCGATGTCTCCCTCGACGAACCGGGCGGCGGAAGGGACGCCGTCGGCATTGCCGGTGGACAGATCATCGAGCACGACCACCTCGTGGCCGGCTTCCAGCAGAACCTGTGCGCACACGCCACCGACGTAGCCCGCGCCACCTGTGACCAGAAGTTTCACGTATCAAGCCAGCTTCACTTGGACGGCGTGCGCCATCTCGTCGGGCAATTCGAATCCGTCGTGGCCGGGCACGGTGATGACGACCGAACCCGCCTTCGTCTCCACGGTGACGCGGGCGTCGGGCACCACGCCCGCCTCCCGCAGGCGGCCGATCACCTCCGGATCGGTCTGGATGTGCTCGGCGAGCCTGCGCACCACGACAGCGTGCAGCTGGCCGTGTGGCAGATCCGACAGGCGCAGCAACTTTTCGTCGGCGGAGGCGGGCGGAATGATGCCCAGCTCGTCCAGGCCGGGAATGGGGTTGCCGTAGGGGGAGGTGGTGGGGTGGTTGAGCACTTCGACCAGACGGCGCTCGACGTCCTCGCTCATCACGTGCTCCCAGCGACAGGCCTCCGCGTGCACGTTCTGCCAGTCGAGACCGATGATGTCGACGAGCAGCCGTTCGGCCAGCCGGTGCTTGCGCATGACCGCGACGGCCATGCTGCGCCCCTTCTCGGTCAGCTCCAGATGACGGTCTCCGGCGACCAGCAGCAAACCGTCGCGTTCCATCCGCGCGACGGTCTGGCTGACGGTGGGGCCGCTCTGTTCGAGGCGCTCGGCGATCCGGGCGCGCAGGGGCACCACGCCCTCCTCCTCGAGGTCGTAGATGGTACGGAGATACATCTCCGTGGTGTCGACCAGATCCTTCACCTGTTACCCCTTCGTCGGCACGAATTCTACCCACGCGCGACGGCGCCCCCGTGTGCCGGATCGCGTCGCTCCACGTTGCGCACGACGTCTCCGGCGGCACGGCGGCAACCCGATCGGCGCACGGCAGGCGGCCGTGAGCGTCTTTCTTGTATTTGTACTGCATAGGAACGTTTCGCGGGGTTGCTTACTTCCCGCTAGCGTTGCGATCATGGCCACTGCACCGCGCGGCGAACCTCGGGCGCCGATCTCGCCCGGGACGAGCCGGTCCGGAACCGTCGTCTGGACCGAGCGGTTCCTGGATTACACATGGACTCCGGAGCATCCGATGAAGCCGGCGCGCCTGAAGTTCACCATGGCGCTGGCGGAAAGTCTCGGACTGCTCGAGGGTGTCGAGCTGCTCGAACCCGCCGCCGCGGGACGTCCGGACCTGCTGCGTATCCACACCCCCGACTACCTCGACGCGGTCGAACGCGCCGTGCCGCCGGTCGGTTCGCCCGCCGCACCGCCCTACGGCCTCGGTTCCCCGGACAATCCGGTGTTTCCACGGATGCACCAGGCCGCGTCCACGATCGTCGGCGGCACCCTGGCCGCGGCCAGGGAGATCGCGGAGGGGCGCACCAAGCGAGCGGTGAGCATCGGCGGTGGCATGCATCACGCGATGGCGGATTCGGCGTCCGGCTTCTGTGTGTACAACGACCCGGCGGTGGCCATCTCCTGGCTGCTGGATCACGGTTTCGACCGGATCGCCTACATCGACGTGGACGTGCACCACGGCGACGGCGTGCAGCGTGCTTTCTACGGCGATCCCCGGGTGCTGACCATTTCGCTGCATCAGCATCCGGCCACGCTGTGGCCGAACACGGGGTGGCCGGAGGAGACCGGCGCGGGCGCGGCGGAGGGCACGTCGATCAACCTGCCGCTGCTGCCCGGTACCCGGGATGCGCAATGGCTGCGCGGTTTCCACGCCGTGGTGCCGGGCGCGGTGGCGGCGTTCGGTCCGCAGATCGTGGTCAGCCAGTGCGGGGTGGACACGCATCGCGAAGACCCCTTGGCCGATTTGGAACTCACCGTGGACGGGCAGCGAGCCGCGTTCCGTGCCATGCGGGAGCTCGCCGACCGATATGCCGAAGGACGCTGGCTCGCCGTCGGCGGCGGCGGATACGGCCTGATCCGGGTGGTGCCGCGGGCCTGGACGCATCTGCTGGCCACCGCGCTGGATCGCACCGTCGACCCCGCGACGCCGATTCCGCAGGACTGGATCGAGACGATCCGCGCGGCGGCGCCGCAGGCGGACCCGCCGCACACCATGGGCGACGGCGGTGACGTGGCCTACCGTCCATGGGACGGCCCCGGCGGCACGGGTGAGACCGGTGACGCGCGGGTCGATCGTGCGCAACGTGCCGTAGACATGGCCGTGCTGGCCACTCGCCGAGCGACTTTCGGGTTGCTAGGTCTCGACCCGGAGGACCCTCGTGACTGACTTCCCCGACACCCCGGACGCTCCCGCCGCGCCGCCACCGCCACCGCAGCACTGGTTCGCCGATGTGCTGGCCTCCGACGGCGGCGTCGTACGATTGCGCCCGATCACCCCCGCCGACGCCGAGCCGCTGCAGGAGTTCCACGGCGCACTGTCCGATCGCACCAGGTACCTGCGGTATTTCGGGCCCTACCCGCGGATCTCGCCCAAAGACCTGTACCGCACCACGCACATGGACTATCACGACCGGGTCGGGCTGGTACTGGAACTGGGGGAGGCGATCGTCGCGGTGGGCCGCTACGAACTGCTGGAGCGGGACGGGCCGCGGGCGGCGGAGGTCGCGTTCGTGGTGGCCGACGGGCATCAGGGCCGCGGGCTCGGCTCGATCCTGCTGGAGCACCTGGCCGGCGCCGCCGCCGAGAACAAGATCGAGACCTTCGTCGCCGAGGTGCTCGCGGAGAACACCGTGATGGTGACGGTCTTCCGCGACGCGGGCTATCAGGTCGAGCGCAGCAGGGACGGGTCGGTCCTGCATCTCGAGTTCGCCATCGATCCCACCGAAGCGCTGCTGTCGGTGCGTGATTCGCGCGAGCGCGCCTCGGAGGCGCGCAGCGTGGGCAATCTGCTGGCCCCGCGGTCGGTCGCGGTGATCGGCGCCACCCCCGCGACGGGGCGCGTCGGCGGAGCGCTGCTGGCGAATCTGCTGTCGGGCCTGTTCCAAGGGCCGGTGTTCCCGGTGAACCCGAACCGCAAGTCGGTGCGCGGGGTCCGGGCATACGCGACGGTCCGGGAAATCCCCGACGAGGTCGACCTCGCCGTGGTCGCGGTGCCGCCCGCGGCGATCGGGTCGGTGCTCGACGACTGCATGGCCAAGGGCGTCAAAGGGCTCGTGGTGTTGACCGCGGGTTTCGGCGAGACCGGGGAGGGGGGTCTGGCAGCCGAACGTGAACTCGTGGCCGCCGCTCGTGGCCACGGCATGCGCGTGGTCGGACCGAGCGCACTCGGGATCGCGAACACCGACCCGGCGGTCGCCATGAACGCGACCTTGGCTCCTCTGCTGCCCGGTCGCGGGCGGATGGGATTCTTCTGCCAGTCCGGGCCCTTGGGCGCGGCGATCCTGGGCGAGGCGGCGGCGCGCAACCTCGGCTTGTCCACGTTCGTGTCCGCGGGTAATCGCGCCGACGTCTCCGGCAACGACCTGCTGCAGTACTGGGACAGCGACCCGGACACCGATGTGGTGCTGCTGTATCTGGAGAGCTTCGGCAATCCGCGCAAGTTCTCCCGGATCGCGCGCCGGGTGGCCCGGACCAAACCGATCGTCGCGGTGAGCAGCGGACGCTCCGCCGCCCAGCCCGCGGGGGACATGGACCGGTCGATCGTGCGGGATCTGTTCGCTCAGGCGGGCATCGTCCAGGTCGACTCGATTTCCGAACTCTTCGACTGCGCCGCTCTGCTGGGCTACCAGCCGTTGCCCCGGGGCCAGCGGCTGGCCGTGGTCGGCAACAGCACGGCGCTCAACTGGCTGGCCCTCGACGCGGCGCGCGGCGAGGGCCTCACGGTGGGCGAGCCGGTCAACCTCGGCCCGCAGGCGACGCCGGGTGCGTATCTGGACGCCCTGGTCGCGGCCCTGCGGTCGGACGAGACGGATGCGGTGATCGTCGTTTTCGCGCCGCCGGTGCCGCTGCCGACCGCAGGCTTCGCCGACGCGATCAGGGCGGCGGCGGCCGCCGTGCCGGAGTCGGGGAAGCCGATCCTCACCACCTTCGTCGCCGAGCAAGGGATCCCGAACCTGCTCGCGGTGCGCGGTCCGGGCGCCGCGGCGGTGCACGGGTCGATTCCGTCGTATCCCGATCCCGAACGCGCCGCACGGGCGTTGGCCCGGGTCCGGCGATACGCCGAATGGCGCACCAGGCCCGTGTCGCCGGTGGTGCGCCCGCAGGGCATCGACACCGACCGCGCGCGCCAATTGGTGGCGGACTGGATGGCCGGGTCGGGCGGCCGCCGGCTCACCGATCTCGAGACCGTGGAACTGCTTGCCTGCTACGGCATTTCGGTCGTGGAATTCCGCGAGGTGCGCAGTGCGGAGGAGGCGGTCGCGGCCGCGGAGGAACTCGGCTATCCGGTGGCGGCCAAGGCGACCGGCGAATTGTGGCGGCGCAGGCCGGATCTCACCGGTGTGCGGCTCGATCTGTGGCGGCCGGAAGCGGTGCGGCAGGGATACGCGGACCTGGCGGAGCTGTGTGGTGACCCTGTGTTGCACATCCAGAAGATGGCCACCAAGGGCGTCGGTTGCATCCTGCGCGTGCAGGACGACCCCTCGTTCGGCTCGGTGATCGAGTTCGGCCTGTCCGGGCTGATCATCGAGTTGCTCGGCGATCGTGCCTATCGGGCACTGCCGTTGACCGCCGACGAGGCCACGGCGCTGATCGACGCGCCGCGCGCCGCGCCTCTGCTGTCCGGTACCCCGGCGAGTCCGCGCGTGGACAAGGCGGCTCTCGCCGAACTCGCCCAGCGCATTTCGGCCCTGTTCGACGACCTGCCGGAGATGCGGGAACTGGCCTTCGATCCGGTGCTGGCCTCGCCGACATCGGCGGAAATCCTCTACGCGCGCGGCCGTATCGGCCCGGAGCCGAGCCGTTTCGATACCGGCCCGCGCCGGCTGGGTTGAGCACCACCGGGCTTGCCGGGCGCGTTGTCGGCCAGCGCCATGGCGCGGCTGCGACGTCGGCTCGCACACGTCACGCGCGGGGTGTCCGATAACGGACGATCGCTTCTGCCGCGATGTGGGGATGCCAGGTTCATCCGAAAGAAAGGCCCGCTCGCCATGAAGATCCGAAGTGTTGCTCTGCTGTCGCTGCTCGCCGCGGCACTCACCGCGTGTTCGGTCAGCGTCGGCACTCCGAAGGTCCAGGAGGCCGATTTGGAGAAATCGGTCAAGGACTCGCTCACCGAAAAAGTCGGCCAGGAACCCGATTCGATCGATTGCCCCGGCGATCTCACCGGCAAAGAGGGGACCACCATGCGCTGCACGCTGACCGCGGGCGCCGACACGCTGGGCGTGACGCTGACGGTGACGTCGGTGGAAGGCGACACCGTCAAATACGACATCGAGGTGGAACAGGGCTGAACCCGTTCGAAGAAGGGGGTACGACACCGCCGACCGGCTCGCGCGTCACCCGGAGGGGACGGGTACGCGCGGTCACCGGTCGGCGCGGGAAGGTGACCCCGGCGGGAGGGTCACCGAGCCGAACGCCGGAGCTGTCTCGGAGCAGCCGGCGGCCGGGGGATGATCAGCTGGCGTAGGCGCGGAGCCGGTCGGCCCGCTCGCCTTTGCGCAGCTTCGACATGACTTCACGCTCGATCTGACGCACCCGCTCGCGGGAGAGACCGAAGAGCTTGCCGATCTGGTCCAAGGTGCGCGGCTGGCCGTCGTCCAGGCCGAACCGCAGGCGGATGACCTGCTGTTCGCGCTCGTCCAGGGTGGCGAGCACGCTGCGCACGTCGTGGTGCAGCAGACCGGCGATGACCGCGGACTCGGCCGACGTGGCCTCGGAATCCTCGATGAAATCGCCCAGCGGGGCCTCTTCGTCGTTGCCGACCGGCATGTCCAGGCTCACCGGGTCACGGCTGTGGTCGAGCAGATCGGAGATCTTGTCGACCGGGATGCCGGATTCGGTGGCCAGTTCCTGGTCGGTGGCCTCCCGGCCCAGCTGCTGGTGCAGTTCGCGCTTGATCCTGGCGAGCTTGTTCACCTGCTCCACGAGGTGGACGGGCAGGCGGATGGTGCGGCTCTGGTCGGCCATGCCGCGGGTGATGGCCTGCCGGATCCACCAGGTGGCGTACGTGGAGAACTTGAAGCCCTTGGCGTAGTCGAACTTCTCCATGGCCCGGATCAAGCCGAGATTGCCCTCCTGGATGAGGTCGAGCAGCGGCATGCCGCGACCGGTGTAACGCTTGGCGAGCGAGACAACAAGGCGCAGGTTGGCTTCCAGCAGATGCGACCGGGCGGCCTGACCGTCACGCACGATGATCGCGAGATCACGCTTGCGGGTGGCCGACAGTCGCTTGCCGGTTTCCAGCAGGTGCTGCGCGTAGAGGCCCGCCTCGATGCGCTTGGCCAGCTCGACCTCGTCGGCAGCGGTGAGCAGCGCGGTGCGGCCGATTCCGTTCAGGTACACACGTACCAGGTCGGCGGCGGGGCTCTGAGCGTCGAGGTCCGAATCGCTGGTGCGCACACGAGTGGTGGCGGGGCTTGTCATGACTTGCCTCCTGTCGGTGGTGTCTCACTCCGATCAACGGACCCGACAGGAAGAAAGTTCCCCGTTACGGCCGGCATAAACCGCTCTGAACAGCGGTTTTCGCCCCTCTCGTCTGAGAAGTTCCTGAGAAGCACCGCAGTCGGGGACAATCCCCGGCCGGGACCTGCGCCGACCGGCGCACGGCTGCCGTGCGGTCACACGGGCCGGATGAGCCCGTGCCGTACCAACCCGGTGACCACGGACAACGCGTCGGCCGCGAACTGGGCACTCACCTCCTCGGATCCGTGCGCGAGCGCCAGCAGCTCGATCAGCTCGTACAACGGCAGGCCGTCGGCGTGCATTCCCGCCAGCAGCGAGACTGTGGCCTCATCCACTTCGTGCTGCCAGCGCGGTCCGTCGCCACGATGCAGCCGTGCCACTTCGGGAGCCCAGCCGTCGGGGCCGGGGAGATACACCCGTTCCAGCGCGGTCGCGGGGTCCACGACGAAACGTGAAGACCAGGCGAGACTTTCGTCACCGGCGACGGCACGCAGCCAAGCCGAACGCTCGAAATACCGGACGGCCTCGTCGCCGAGCGGATCGTCGAAGCCGTGGGTGAGATCCTCCGCGAGCAGTTCGGTCGGTCCGTCGATGGCGCGCAGATACACGAAACCGAACCCGATTCCCTCGACGCGCGCCGCCTCGAAGGCGTCCAGCCAGCGCTGCGCGCGGGCCTGGGCGGAGGGGTCACGCGGGTCGGCGCCCGCGTCACGCAACCAGGTGCCCACGTAGAGCGCGGGGTCGGCGACGTCGCGCTGGACCACCCAGGCGTCCACACCGTAGGACGGCAGCCAGGACGAGACGCGCCCGCGCCAGTCCTCGTCCTCGGCATGTACCCAGGCGGCGAGCATCGCGGCGGTGCCACCGGGTGCCAGCAGATCCGCGGCCTGCGCGATGACCAATTCGCTTGCGCCGTCGAGCGCGAGGCCGGAATCGCGGTAGGTGTGCTCGACCCGCGCCGGGCCCACCACGAACGGCGGATTGGCCACCACCTGGTCGAAGCGCCTGCCCCGGACCGGCTCGAACCAGGAGCCCTCCACCAGTTCGATGTCCAGGTCGTTGAGCGCCGCGGTCGCCTCGGCCAGCCACAACGCGCGGGGGTTGACATCTGTGCCGGTGACGCGCTGCGCATAGGAGCCGGCGTGCACCGCCTGTACGCCGCAGCCGGTGCCGAGATCGAGCACCGTGCCGACCGGGCGGGTGGGGGTGGCGCGCAGCAGCGAGAGGGAGGCGTGGCCCACGCCCAGGACGTGGTCTTCGGTCAGGGTGCGCCGCCGCATCGAATCATCGAGGTCGGACAGGATCCATCGGGTGCCCGCGCCCGAGTCGAGCGGACGCAGGTCCAGTGCCGCCCGCACCTGGTCACCGTCGCGGTCCAGCAGGCCCGCGGCGACCGCGCGGTCGATCGCCACGGGCGCGAGCGCGGCGGCCACCTCCCGCTGCGGCAGGGCGTCGCCGAGCAGCAGCAGGCGGATGAGCGTGCCCAGCTCGCCCGCCTCGCGCGCCGCTCGGCGCACGGGGACCGGCTCCGACCGGCTCAGCGCCGCGTGCGCGTCACCGAGTGCCTCGAGCAGGGTGTCGGCGTCGTAACCCACCCTGGTGAGCGCGGTCCGCAGGTCCGGGCACAACGCGGTCAGCAGCGATCCGGTGGTGGTCGAGTGGTTCGTAGGCACACCGGTACTCTGCCACCGCGGCTCCCGCGCCCAGATCAGGTGCCCGCTGTGTCACCGGACCCAGCGGCGCGACCGAACCACACGGACCCACTACGCGCTCATGTGCGGCCGCGAAGTGGCTGGAGTTCGGCGGAGAAGCGGCAGCTGCTGAGCAGGCCGATCGCCAGGGAGCTGGACGGCGGTCTGAGCGTGGTGCCGGGCGACCGGCTCGCCGCCGAGCGGGCCCTACCAGGGCGAGTGCGGGGCTGAGGCTCGCAGGGCCGTGGGGCCAGACGTACGGCGCCGCACGAAGGTCAGACCCCGTTCGGATCGCGAGCGGTGACGCAGTACAGCGCGTCGCTCGGATCGCTGAGGACGATCCAGTGCTCGTGCCGCTGCACCACGGTCGCGCCGAGCGACTCGTGCCAGGCGGCGGTGGCTTCGATGTCGCCGGCGGCCAGATCGACGTGCGCGCTGGTCGGGCGGTTCTCGCCGAGGCGCTGCAGCAGCAACTGCGTGGGGAGCTGGCGCTGCGCGGAGCGCAGCAGGGCGAATTCCGGCCGCCTGCCGGGCCGGTACGTCCAGCCGGTCAGCGAGGTCCAGAAACGGGTCTCCACCTCGTGGTCGTCGGGGCCGATGTCGAGGCACACCTGGTCCAGGCGCGACAACGTGCCGTCCGGCGCCCGGACGGCGGGTGCGGGCGTGCTCGTGGCGCGGCCGCTGGGGGTCAGGCAGAACGTCTGACCGCCGGGGGACCGCAGCACGGCGTAGTCCGGGTGGTTGGCGACCAATTCGGCGCCCAGATCGAGGGCGCTGCGAACGGCGGAGGGGATGTCGTCGACGTCCAAGTCGAGGTGCACACCGCCGAGACCGGTGACGGCCTGCATCTTCACACTCGCCGCGGCGAACAGCGCCGGGTCCGGCAGCAAGGTGAGGAATTCGTCGTTCGCGCCGCGCCGAGCGGAGAGCTGGGTGCCGGTGACCGTGGACCAGAATTTCGCGCAATCGTCGAAGCGTTGGGTCGGGCGGTCCAGGAAGACCCAGATCCACCGAATCATGTTCACTCCTGTCTTGTGGCCCGCAACGGTGATCATGGTGCCGCAGGCTCCCTGCGACCCTAGGGACGCGTGCCCGCCTTGTCGAGAAAATACCGGGGCGACCGCGAATGGCACGAATTTGATGGTATGTGGCATTCCAGCCACTCGTTGCGTGGGCATAGTTCCGGCACGCTCAGCCGGTGACCGAACTTCAGACGCCGACCCCGGTTCCGCTCCACTCCACGCCGCGGCGGCGCTTGCACCCGGCGTGGCTCGTCGCGGGTGTCGGCTTCGTCGCGCTGCTCGGCGCGGCCGCCTTCCGATCCGTGCCCGGCGTGCTGATGGACCCGCTACAGCAGGAGTTCGGGTGGTCGCACGGCACCATCGGAACGGCCGTATCGCTGAATCTGCTGCTCTACGGGCTGATCTCGCCGTTCGCCGCCGCACTGATGGATCGCTTCGGCATCCGCCGGGTGGTGGCCTGCGCACTGCTGCTGGTCGCCGGGGGCAGCGGACTGACGGTGTTCATGTCCCAGCCGTGGCACCTGGTGCTGACCTGGGGCCTGCTGGTCGGGATCGGCGTCGGGTCGATGTCGATGCCGTTCGTCGCCACGATCACCGGCCGCTGGTTCGTCCGGCAGCGCGGTCTGGTGACCGGCGTGCTCACCGCGGCGGGCGCGACCGGACAGCTGATCTTCCTACCGCTGGTATCGGCGCTGGCGAACGCACACGGCTGGCGGATGCCGTCGCTGATCGTCGCGGGCGCGGCGCTGGCTGTGGCGCCGCTGGTGCTGCTGTTCATCCGGGACTACCCGAGCGACCTCGGGGTGCGGGCCTATGGCGCGGCGCCGGACAGCGCGGTTGGGATGCGGGTGCCGGCCGCGGGTGGGGCATCGCGCGCGCTGACCGTGCTCGGCGCGATCGCGCGCCGACCCGGATTCTGGTTGCTCGCCGGTGGGTTCGCGGTCTGCGGCGCGTCGACCAACGGGCTGATCGGAACCCATTTCGTCAGCGCGGCGCACGATCACGGCATGCCGCCGACCGCCGCGGCGAGCCTGCTGGCCGTCGTCGGCGTCTTCGACGTGGCGGGCACCATCGCGTCGGGCTGGCTGACCGACCGGATCGACCCGCGCTACCTGCTGATCGGCTACTACACGCTGCGCGGACTGTCGCTGCTGATCCTTCCCGCGCTGCTCGGTCCGGACACGAAACCGAGCCTGTGGGTGTTCATCGTCTTCTACGGCCTGGACTGGGTGGCCACGGTGCCGCCGACGGTCGCGCTGTGCCGCGAACTGTTCGGCGCCGACGGCCCCGTCGCCTTCGGCTGGGTGTTCGCCTCCCACCAGATCGGCTCGGCGGTGGCGGCCACCGGCGCGGGCGTCATCCGTGATGTCCAAGGCAGCTACGACCTCGCCTGGTATGTGGCGGGCGGGTTGTGCGCCGCCGCTGCCGTGATGTCGGCCGTCATCCGCCGCGCACCGGCCTTCGTCGGGCCCGGTTCGCACTGAACGCACGCGGGAGTGCTCGTGGCAGGGCGATGGCCGCCGGACGGAGGCTCAGCCGTCGATGGCGTTGTGCGATCGGGACTCGATGGCCGTGCGCGGACGGTCCCAGCGGCTGGGCTCGTCCTTGCGGCGGGGCGGGCGGTCGTTGGCGATCAGCACCGCGATCCAGGGCAGCGGGACGGACGCGACGATGATCAGGATGGACACCAATGGATTGCCGAGCGCGCTGTAGGCGATCGCGGCGAGCACCAGGCACGGAATGCGGAACGCCATGATGATCGTGTACCGGCGCACACGAGCGCGGTGCTGGTCCTCCAGCGAGGGCGCGGCCTCGGTGATCAGCGCCGGGTGTCTGTCGTCATTGCCGGGAAAGTATCCGGGGGAACGGCGGGGCTGCGTCGGCATCGTCACGTCGGGGTGCTCTTCGCGGTCGCGGCCGTCGGCGGATGGGGAATCGCCGTTCTGCTGCATACCCCGAGTCTTCCACTCGTGGTCCCGCCGCGCACATGCCGTGGTCAGCTCTGTGCCGGAACGGTGGTCACCTCTGATGCGACACCGCGGTCGGCTTCGGCGCCGATACCGTGGTCACCTTTGGTCGGAGACCGTGGTCGGCTCCCGATCCGAGACCGTGGTCACCCTGGCCGCGACACCGTGGTGGCCCGTCTCTCCCGATGCGGCATCATGGAATGCGTGAGCACCGACACCATCGTTCGCCCGGATACGACGACCGACGAGACGACGGGCGACGACACCCCGAAGTTCTTCCACTACGTGAAGAAGGACAAGATCGCCGAGAGCGCCGTGATGGGCACCCACGTGGTCGCGCTGTGCGGAGAGGTCTTCCCGGTGACCCGTTCGCCCAAGCCCGGCTCTCCGGTGTGCCCGGAGTGCAAGAAGGTCTACGACGGCCTACGCAAGGGCGAGTGAGACGCGGATAGGTCGCCGGAGGACGACGCCTTTCGCAGGTCGAACCCGGCCTGTGCAGGCCCGGCCGCGGCGGCGTCCGCGGGCGGGGCGCCCTCGTCGCGGTCCGCCATGTCCTCCTCGGCGCCCCCTTCGCCGCGGACCTGATTGGCGATCCACTCCTTCACCTGCTCCATGCGCGTCGCGCGGGCGGGCCAGAATTCCTGGACCGCCGCGTTGAACTCCGCGCCCAGGATCACCGCGAAGCCCAGGAAGAACGTGAAGAGCAGGAACGCGATCGGCGTCGCCAGCGCACCATAGGTGACGCCGGTGCGGGTGACCCATGACAGGTAGCGGCGCAGCACGTCGCTGGCCGCCATGAAGAAGACGCCCGCCACCAGTGCCCCGCCGAAGAGCCGGTGCCAGGGCAGCGAGGTGTGCAGCGCCAGCTTGTACAGGGTGGTGAGCCCGACGATCAGCAGCAGGCCGACGCCCGGGTAGTAGAAGAAATCCAGCAGTTGCAGGCCGGTCGCCCGCCAGGCGGTGGGCAGTACCCGGCCGATCAGCGTCGGCCCCAGCGCCACCAGCGGCAGGATGAACACCGCCGCCACCAGGAACAGCACATACAGCAGCAGCGCAAAGATGCGCTGCCACACCGGGTGACGGGCGTCCTGCTGGTCGTGGGCCTCGACGATGGAGTCGACGAAGGTGGCCATCGCCGACGATCCGGCCCACAACGACAGCACGAAGCCCACCGAGACCACCGCGCCGCGACCGCGGCCGAGTACGTCGCGCACCGTCGGCTCGATGAGGTCGGTCACCACGCTCGCGCTGAACAGTTCCTGGCTGAACGCGATGATCTTCGACTCGACGATCTGCACCGTGTCCGGGCCGAACCAGCCGCCGACGTATCCGAGGCTGCCGAGCACCCCGAGCAGCAGCGGCGCCAGCGAGAGCGTCTGCCAGAACGCCGCCGCGGCCGACTTGGCGAAGATGGAATCCGCCCAGGCCTTCTCCGCCACCCGCACGATCAGCGTGCCTGCCCGCCTGCCCGCCTCCGCTGTCCGCGCGCCCGCCCGGGCCGCCCACGTCCCGGTACGCACGGCGGTGCCGCGGGGCGACGGTGCGTCGATCCGCGGCGGATCGCCCGGGCGGGTGCGGTGATCTGTCATCGTGCCTACAGCATCGCGCACTTCGGCGATCCGTATCGGCGTGCGGACACGACGTGTCGGTGGGCATCGAGTGAACTCCCATCGTCTCGGCCGGTGGCCTGTGATGCCCGTCGCGCGGCTCGCGTCGGTTTGGCGACACGCCGGGCCGGGCCGCTAGGGTCGTCTGCGTGACTGGGTCCGGTGGCGCCGCTGTGGCGGGAGAAGCGAAGACGCCGGGCGATTCGAAAGCAGTGGGCACCCCCGCCGGCGGCACTCTCCGCGCCTGGCAGCGACGTGCGCTCACGAAGTATCTGGCCACCGGACCGCGGGATTTCCTCGCCGTGGCCACCCCGGGTGCGGGAAAGACCACGTTCGCGCTGCGCGTGGCCGCCGAACTGCTGGCCGACCGCACCGTGGACCAGATCACCGTCGTCGCGCCCACCGAACACCTCAAGCACCAGTGGGCGCAGTCCGCGGCGCGCGCCGGCATCGCGCTCGACTCGCGGTTCTCCAATTCCACCGGCGGCACCTCTGGCGACTACCACGGTGTCGTCGTCACGTACGCGCAGGTCGCCGCGCATCCCTTCCGTCATCGGGTGCGTACGGAAAATCGCAGGACGCTCGTCGTTCTCGACGAGATCCACCACGCGGGAGACGCCAAGAGCTGGGGTGAGGCGACCGCCGAGGCGTTCGGCGACGCCACCCGCCGCCTCGCGCTGACCGGTACCCCGTTCCGCAGCGACGACAGCCAGATCCCGTTCGTCGTCTACGAACCCGACGAGTCCGGTTTCCCGAAGTCCCGCGCCGACCACACCTACGGCTACGCCGAGGCGCTCGCCGACGGTGTGGTGCGGCCGGTGGTCTTCCTGGCCTACTCCGGTGAGGCGCACTGGCGCGACAGCGCGGGCGAGGAGTATTCCGCGCGCCTCGGTGAGCCGCTGAACGCCGAGCAGACCGCCCGGGCCTGGCGGACCGCGCTGGACCCGGCGGGCGACTGGATCTCCGCCGTACTGCGTGCCGCCGACATCCGGCTGCGCCAGAAGCGCGCCTCCGGCATGCCCGACGCGGGCGGCCTCGTGATCGCCACCGACCAGGACCGCGCCCGCGATTACGCCGAACTGCTGGAGCACATCTCGGGCGAGAAACCCGCGCTGGTGCTCTCCGACGACCCGGCCTCCTCCAGTCGCATCGCCGAGTTCAGCAACAGCACGCAGCCCTGGATGGTCGCGGTGCGCATGGTGTCCGAAGGCGTCGACGTGCCACGCCTTGCCGTCGGGGTGTACGCGACCAGCGCTTCCACCCCGTTGTACTTCGCACAGGCGATCGGGCGGTTCGTGCGTGCCCGTAAGCCGGGCGAAACCGCGACGGTGTTCCTGCCCTCGGTGCCGGTGCTGCTCGATCTTGCCGCGCAGCTGGAGTTGCAGCGCGACCACGTCATCGGCAAGCCGCACCGCGAGAAGAACGGCCTCGACGACGAACTGCTGATCGAGGCGAACAAGCAGCAGGACGAGCCGGGCGAGCAGGAGAAGTCCTTCGTCGCGCTGGCCGCCGACGCAGAACTCGACCAGGTGATCTACGACGGATCCTCCTTCGGCACCGCGACTTTCGCCGGCAGCGACGAGGAAGCCGACTATCTGGGGATTCCGGGGCTACTGGATGCCGAGCAGATGCGCGCCCTGTTGCGTGAGCGGCAGGCCAAGCAGGTCTCCGATCGGAGCGTGCCCGCGCCCGCTCCCGATCCCGGTCCGCAGGTGGCGAACGCCGCGCAGCGGGTCGCCACGGCCGATCGGCTCGGCGAACTGCGGCGCGAGCTCAACAGCCTGGTGGCGATGCATCACCACCGCACCGGGAAACCCCACGGCGTGATCCACGGCGAGCTGCGCCGGGAATGCGGCGGGCCGCCGACCGCGCTGGCCTCGGCCGAGCAACTCGGTGAGCGCATCGCCGCGCTGCGCCGGAAATAGTCCGGGTCAACCGGTCGTGGCAGGCCAGGCGGCCATGGCACAGTCGATGGACGCGGTGAGCTCTGGCAGTGACGCGCCGTCCCGTGCCTGGATGGACAGGCCGTACAGGACCGTGGTGTAGAAAGCGGCCAGCGCGGCGGTGTCGGTGCCTTCCGGCAGATCGCCCTCGGCGACGCCGCGATCGAGCCGGCGCCGGATGTCCTCGGTCGTCTCGCGGCGCTTCTCGATCAGGAAGTCGCGGACGCTCGTGTTGCGCGTGGTGTAGGTGGAACCGGCGAGCACGACCATGCAGCCGTGCGGCTTGTTCTCCTCGGTGTAAGCGACCGCGTTGTCCCGCAGCATCGCCTCGATGCCCGCCCGCGCGGTCGGCTCTTCGCGCAGCGCGCGGTCGGTGTAACCGCCGTCGGTGCGGCCGTAGAGTTCGACGGCCGCGCGGAACAGCTCCTCTTTGCCGCCGAACGCGGCGTACAGGCTGGGGGAGTTGATGCCCATCGCGGTGGTCAGGTCGCTCATCGAGGCGCCCTCGTAGCCGTGCTCCCAGAAGACCTCCATCGCGCGCTGCAACGCCTCGGTCCGGTCGAAGGCGCGCGGTCGTCCCCGTCCAGCCATGCCACACCTTTCTGTGTCGATCGTTAAATATACCTCTTGACAGCGCCGTGGCCGATGCGCTTGGCTATTTATGTATTGATCGGCACAAAAATAGAGGAGAACCGATGTCGGACCTCACGGGCAAGATCGCGCTGGTGACCGGCGGCAGCCGCGGTATCGGAGCGGCGATCGCGCGCCGACTCGCCGCGGCGGGCGCGGATGTCGCGCTGACCTACCAGCACGCCGAGGGGCAGGCGAAGACGGTGGTCGACGCGGTCGAGGCGCTCGGACGCCGAGCCGTCGCGATCCAGGCCGACAGCGCCGACGCCGCGGCGGTGCGCGCGGCGGTGGACCGCACCGCGTCCGAACTCGGCGGACTGGACATCCTGGTCAACAACGCGGGGATCTTCCCGGCCAAGCCGTTCGAGGAGTTCACCGTCGCGGAGATCGACAACGCGCTCAACGTGCACGCGCGCGCCGCGTTCGTCGGTGCGCAGGCCGCGATCGCGTACATGACCGACGGCGGGCGGATCATCAGCATCGGCACCAACCTGACCGACCACGCGCCGTTCGCCGGTCTGGCGCTCTACAACCTCAGCAAGTCGGCTCTCAACGGCTTCACCAAGGCGCTGGCCCGTGAACTCGGCCCGCGCGCGATCACGGTGAACCTCGTGCAGCCGGGCTCCACCGACACCGACATGAACCCCGGCGACGGCGCTCACGCGCAGCAGCAGCGCGACCTGACCGCGCTCGGCCGTTTCGGCGCCGCCGACGATGTCGCGGCCACGGTGGCCTTCCTGGCCGGTCCGTCCGGCCGCAGCGTCACCGGCGCGTTCCTCACCGTGGACAGCGGCACCAACGCCTGATCAGCCGGTGAAATACCGTCCGGGCGGTACCCCGACCGTGCGGCGGAACGCCGCGACGTAGGCGCTCGGCGTCGCGTAGCCGACCCGGCCCGCGACCCGGGCGATCGGCAGCCCCGCGGCGAGCAACGGCAGGGAGGCCGCCAGCCGGATCTGCGTGCGCCACTGGCCGAAGCCGAGCCCGGTCTCGGCGACGAACAAGCGGGCCAGCGTGCGCGGGCTGACGGCGACGTGGGCGGCGAACTCGGCGAGCGTGCGCGGGTCGGCCGGATCGGCGGCGAGCGCGTCGGCCACCTGCCGCGCCCGCGGATCGGTGGGCGGATGCGCGCCGATCGGGATCACCTCGACGGGCTCGAGCAGATCGAACACCACCGCCTCGGCGCGCTCCCGTCGCTGCCGAGCGGTGTCCTGGGTGGTGAGCAGGTCGAACAGTTCGTGCAGAAGCCGGCTCACGCGCAACATGGTCGGCGCGCCGAAGGTGACCGGGCACCGGACCGGATCCAGGAAGATGCCACGCATCGCCGCCCCGTCGGAGGTGCCGGTGCGATGCCCGACCCCCGCGGGGATCCACAGCGCCCTGGTCGGCGGCAGTACCCACCGGTTGTCGCCCACCTCGACCGCGATGACTCCGCGGGAAGCCCAGGCGATCTGGTGTTGCGGATGCTCGTGCACACCGAACCAGTGCCCCGCGGGGAGCACTCCGGCTCCGAACACCATGGCGGTCGCGCCGGGTGGGTTGGGATGAACCACGGCATGGCCGTTCTGCGACACAGTTTGTCACCGTAGCCTGTCGTGCCGGGGGCGATCCGTTTCTAGCGTCACAGGCATGGCGATGAACACACTTCACCGATTGCTGTGCCGCTCCTCGATGTGGGAGCGGACCAGCGCGACCCGCATCGTGCCGTGGGCGCTGTCCGGCCTCGACCTCGGCGCCGAGACGCTGGAGATCGGCCCCGGCTACGGCGCCAACGTGTCCGCGCTGCTGGCCCGGACCTCGACGCTCACCGGCGTCGAAATCGATCCGGCGCTGGCCGCCCGGCTGCGTGACCGGCACGGCGCCGCGATGACGGTGCTCGACGGCGACGGCGCCGACATGCCTCTGCCGCCGGGAGGATTCGATTCCGTGGTGTGCTTCACCATGCTGCACCACGTGCCGACGCCCGGCAGACAGGACGCGTTGTTCGCCGAAGCCCTCCGGGTACTGCGCCCCGGCGGCGTGTTCGCGGGCAGTGACGGGCTCGACGGCCGGCTCTTCCGGCTCATGCACCTGGGCGATACCTGCGTGCCCGTGCCACCGGAGACCGCCGCCGACCGGCTGCTCCGGATCGGCTTCACCGACGTGGAGATCGATACCGGCGCTTCGAGTTTCCGCTTCCGGGCCCGGCGGCCGGAGTGAGGTCCCGCCCAGCGGCGGCTGGTGGGCGGGACGAGTGGGCCTCGACCCGACCGAGACGCGTCGGATCTCGTCCGGTGGTTCAGCTGGACGTCGTCGTGAAGAATCGCCGCGGGTCGAGCGCGCTGATCGGCGTCCACCGCGCCACCGGCGCCGACTCGTCGCAATCCTGCGGCGTGGCGGCGAAATAGCCCTGGATCGCCAAGGCGAGCCGCGGGTTCTCGTCGACCTGCCGCGCCATCTCGTAGTAGACGGCGAGGATGTGGACGCACCGCGGCGAGCGCGCCGTGCACGAGCAGTCGGTGCCGGCGAGCCGCGGCGCGAGCGAGACGCCCGCCGCGCCGAGCGCGCGGTGGGCGTCGTCGGTCAGCACGGCCGGGTCCGGCACGATCCCGGCGATCGCGGTGATCTTCTGTCGGGGTAGGGGCGCCACCTCCACGTGCGTCAGCGAGGCCTGGCCGCCGCGGTGGATGGTGGCGCGCACCACCTGTCCCTCGACGACGGCCTGCACGCCGTGGTTGCGGGCGATGCTGCGCGCACGAGGCAGCAGCGGGTCCGGCCGGGTCTGGCGCAGCGGCTCGGCCAGGCGCACCCAGTCCATGCCCCACGCGGTGTAACCGAATTCGTTGTCCGCCATCAGCTCTCCCTCTTGCGGCGCAGGACTTCGATCAGCTGGTCGTCGTCCAGCGCGGCCAGTGCCGCGATGCCCGCCGCGTCACCGAGGTCGCGCAGCGCCGCCTTGCGGTGGTGCATGGCCGCGATGTGCTCCTCCACGGTGGTGGTCGAGGTGAGCGTGGTGACGGTGACCGTGCGGGTCTGGCCGATCCGGTGGACCCGGTCGGAAGCCTGCGCCTCCACCGCGGGATTCCACCAGCGATCGAAGTGGACGACATCCGCGGCGCGGGTCAGCGTCAGCCCGGTGCCCGCCGCGCGCAGGCTGAGCACCAGCACCGGTGGTCCGTCCTGGGATTGGAACCGGGTGACGATCGCGGCGCGCTCGGTGTGGGTGAGCCCGCCGTGGAAGAACGGCGCGGACACCCCGAACTGTTCGGCGAAATGCCGGACCAGAAGCTCACCGGTCCGGCGGTACTGGGTGAAAACCAGGGTGGGACTCGCTGTTTCGAGGTTGGTGGCGACGATGTCGGTGCACAGGTCCAGTTTTCCGGAGCGGCCGGCCAACTCGTCGAGCTCGCCGGTGATCAGCCCGGGATGGTTGCACACCTGCCGCAGCGCGGTCAGCGCGGCCAGCACGCGGCCGTGGCGTTCGATGCCCGCGCCGAAGCCGTCGTCGATGGCACGGTCGAGCAACTGGTCGTAGAGCCGCTCCTGCTCGGCGGTGAGGTCGCAGAGCAGGTCGCTGTGGATCTTCGCGGGCAGTGCGGCGGCGACCTGTCTCTTCGTGCGGGCCAGCACGACCGGTTCGATGGCGTCGCGCAACCGCGCCGCGGCGGCCGCCGAACCCTCGTGGATCGGCCGCACGAAGCGCCGCCGGAACTGCGTCCGGTGCCCGAACAGCTGGGGCGCCACCAGGTGCAGCAGCGCCCACAGCTCATCGAGATGGTTCTCCACCGGCGTTCCGGTCAGGGCGACGGTCGCGGCCGCGTCGATCGCGCGCGCGGCCTTCGCGACCTGGGTGCGGGGGTTCTTCAGTGCCTGCGCCTCGTCGAAGACGGCCGTCGCCCAGCTCCGCCGCGCCACCCGCTGTCCGTGCAGCCGCAGGGTCGGGTAGCCCGTGACGACGACGGTCGCGGCGTCGGCGTGCACGTCGCCGCCCCGCCAGACAACCACCCGCAGGCCCGGAGCGAATCGGCCGATCTCGTGGGCCCAGTTGCCGACCAGTGAGGTCGGGCACACCACCAGCTGTGCTCCGGCCTCGGCGCGGTCGAGCAGGAAGCCGATGGTCTGTACGGTCTTGCCGAGCCCCATCTCGTCGGCGAGCACCGCGCCGCCGTGCGCGGCCACGGTTTCGCGCAGCCAGCCGATCCCACGTGCTTGGTAGGGCCGCAGCCGCGCGGTCAGCGTCGCATGCAACCCGGCGGTGACGGCCTCGGTGTCGCGCAGGACGTCCAGCGCGCGTCGCGCCGAGACGATCGCCGTGCCGGACGCGTCCGGCACGGCGTGGGCGGCGATGGGCAGGTCGACGGCGTCCGCCTCGGGCGGCTGCGCGGCGGGTTCGGCGAGGACGGCGCGCACGAGCCGTTGCCAGGCCACGATCGACTCGCCCGGGTGCTCGACCGTCGAGTCGGCGAAAGTGCGCGGGTCCACCAGGGTGGCGTCGACATCGGCGACTTCGAGCGCCCCGTCCATCGCGGCCGGGACGGCCAGCGCGAGGGTCTCGCGGTCACCCTGGCCATGCGGGGCGGGACCGGTGCCGTGGCCGTTCCAGCTCCAGAGTGCGAACATGTGCCGGTCCGGTAGATAAGTGGCGTGTGTGCTGGGCAGAACGGACCCCTAAATCAACGTCTGGCGTACGGAGTAGCCTGAACAACGTACACCGTACTGGATTTGTTCCGAGGAGCCAGTGAGCGACGAACTCAGCACCGACCAGGCCCGACGGCTGATGAGCCTGCTGTGGCGGCACGAACGTCCCCCGCGTCCCGGGGGACGCGGTCCGAAGCAGACGGTCAGCGTCGACGCGGTGGTCGCCGCCGCGGTGGCGCTGGCCGATCGGGACGGCTACGAGAAGGTGTCCATCCGGGCCGTCGCCGCCGAGCTGGGGTTGCGGCCGATGAGTCTCTACACGTACGTGCCGAGCAAGGACGCGCTGGCGGTCCTCATGGTCGACGCGGTGGCGGACGAGGACGCGCCCATTCCGGGCGATCTGCCGCCGCGCGAACGCCTCGCCGCCGTGGCTCGCCAGGTCCGAAACGAACTTCTCGCCCATCCCTGGCTGCTCGAGGTGTCGCCCTGGCGGCTCGTGCTCGGCCCGGGGCGGATGCGGCGCTACGAGCGGCAGCTCGCCGCGATCGACGGGCTCGGCTTGCCGGACGTGGAGATGGACCGGGTGATCGCCGTGCTGTCGGAGTTCGCCACCGGTAATGCGCGGATGGCGATCGCCGCGGCTCGCGAGACCGGCCGGACCAGCGACGCGCGCTGGTGGGAGGTGCACGGTCCGCTGCTGGCCGAGGTCATCGCGCCGAGCCGGTTCCCGCTGTCCTCGCGCGTGGGGGCCGCGGTCGGTGAGCTGTACCAGGCGCCCGCCGACCCGGACGGTGCGTTCGAATACGGCCTGGCCAGGCTGCTGGACGGGATCTCGGGCACGGCGTCCGGAGATTGACCGCCCCCTGGACACGCCGACAGCGGGCGACCTGTGGGTCGCCCGCTGCCGGTGGAAACGGTGTTCTGTTGTCCGATGCTGTTGTGTCAGGACGCGAGGAGCGGATCAGAGCGCGGGAGCGGACTCCGTGTCGATAACGGCGTCCAGCTCACGCAGGCGATCCATGTGTTCGTTCGCGTGGTGCTGGCAGAAGAGCAACTCTCCACCCGCGGGCAGTACGGCACGCACTCGGGCAGCCGCCCCGCAGCGGTCGCAACGATCGACCGCGGTCAGTGGGGTGCTTGTCAGGGTTCCTGGCATGACTCCTCCGTCCTGGCTCCCGGTCCCGACGACCGTTCACCTGGTGTGGGGCCCGTGGTCACTCACCACGAGCTCGCTACCGCTACTTCCCAGCAGGGGTATGACTACTCTGTCAGACGTTCGGGACGGGGGACTTTGTTCCCGCGCGTGAATCAGTGTGTTTTCGATAACACGACCTGGGATTTCGCTACGGGCGAACGCCACAGGTCATGCCGTCGATGTGTACTGCGTCACACCCTCGATCGACCGATCCAGTTGTCTACTGGGAGATTACCCGTGACCTATGACACTCACACGCTTGTTCACCTATGCACTTTGGGTGAATGGCTTTCCGCTCGGCAAACGGGGGAGTACCGTGCCCCCTCGCTCGCCGAGACGGGGTTCATCCATCTCTCGTCGCCGCGGCAGGTCCACCTGCCCGCGAACCGCTTGTTCGTGGGACGGCGTGATCTGGTGTTGTTGCGCATAGATCCGCGCCGGGTAGGGTCGCCGATCGAGTGGGAGCCGGGCGTTGCGACCGATCCGGAATCGATGCTCTTCCCGCACCTGTACGGCCCACTGCCGGTGGGCGCGGTCACAGGAGTCGAGCAGTACCTGCCCGGCGCGGACGGGATATTCGCCCCCCTCGCGGCGTGACTACCGGTCGCGGATCTCGCGCGCCAGGATGGCGGCTTGAACCCGCGACCGCACACCGAGTTTCGTGAGCACCCGGGAGACATGCGTCTTGACGGTCGTCTCGCCGATGAACAGCAGGCCCGCGATCTCCGCGTTGGACAGTCCGTCGCCGAGACAGTCGAGCACTTCTCGTTCCCGTTCGGTGAGTTCGCCGAGCCCGGGCGGAGCCGGTTGCGCGGCAGCCTGATTCGTCGCGGCGAACGCCGTGATCACCGCCCGCGTGACTTCCGGAGCGAGCACGCCGTCGCCCGCCGCGACCGTGCGCACCGCCTCGACCAGCGATTGTCCCGACGCGGATTTCAGGACGAACCCCGAGGCGCCCGCGCGCAGCGCGCGAAAAACGTACTCGTCCAAGTCGAATGTGGTCAGGATCAGCACCTTGGCCAGGCCGCCCGCGGTGATCCGCTCGGTGGCGGTGAGCCCGTCCACACCGGGCATCCGGATGTCCATCAGCACCACTTGCGGCCGCAGCGCTCTGGCCTGCGCCACCGCGACGTCGCCGTCGGCCGCCTCGCCCACCACCTCGATATCGTCCTCGACGTCCAGGATCATCCGCAGGCCCGCGCGGATCGCCGCGTGGTCGTCGGCGATCACCACTCGAATCGTCATGCGGCACCTGCGGAGCCGAGCGGCAGGCTGGCCAGGACTTCCCAGCAGCCGGAATCCGGTCCGGCGCGCAGATTTCCGCCGAGCGCGGCGGCCCGCTCGCGCATGTTCACCAGGCCGCGGCGCCCGGTTTCCGCCCCGGCGCCGGACGGCCGTGCGGGCACGGCCGGGTTGCGAACGGAAATGCTCAGCGTCTCCTCCTCGGCCCGCACGTCGATGCAGACCTCCTGGCCTGGGGCGTGTTTCATGGCGTTGGTCAAAGCCTCCTGGACGATGCGGTAGGCGGCTTGGTCGACCGCGCTGGGCAGCGCGGCGCCGTCCAGTGCCGTGCGCACCCGCACCGGGATCCCGGCCGCGCGCGCGGCATCCACCAGAATCGACAACTGGGCGAGCGTACGCGGCGCGGCGGTCTCCGTCGCCGCGTCGCCGTCGCTGCGCAGCAAGCCGATCATCGTGCGCATCTCGTGCAGCGCGCTGACACTGTCGGCGCGGATGGACCGCATGATCCCGGCCACGGCGGGATCGGCGCCGCCGCGGCCGAGCACCCCGAGCGCCGCCTCGGAGTGCAGGGCGATGGCCGACAGGTGCCCGGCGATCACGTCGTGCAGATCGCGGGCCATGGTGGTGCGCTCGTCGGCGATGGCCGCGCGGCGGTCGAGCTCGGCGACCAGCGTCAGTGCCTGCGCGCGGGTGCGCTCGGCGGCCGCCATCTCCTTGTGCGTGCGAACCGAGTTCGCCCCCCAGATCGGGGTCGCCACGAAGCTGAACACCGCCACCAGGGCCAGCGCGACCGCCCGCAGGTTGCCGGTCGACGCCAGTGTGAGCGCCACGGCGATGCCGGAGAACACCGACCAGGCCATAGCGGTGATCCGCGAGGCCCGTCGCCCGGCGTACAGCACGGCCGAGTAGATCAGGTCGGCGTAGATGATCCAGACCGGCACCGTGGCGCCGAGCCAGATGTCCACCGCCAGCGGAAGCAGGCCGTACAGCATGGCCGTGGTCGGATACCGGCGACGGAAGAACGTCGCCGCGCACAACGCGACCAGCACACCGAAGCGCGCCCACAGCGGCAGGTGCACGCCCCGATCGGTCATCGTGGACAGGCCGGTGAGGTACAGCGCGGCGCCGCCGGTGAACGCGAGGACCGCACCCAGCGCATCCCGCGTCCGCTCCGGCAATTCCGACCACCGCCGCACGCCTCCATCACAACACAGCGCCCGCGACGCGCCATCCGCCGAAGTGATGACCGATCCGTCGATCTCCGCCCGTATCCGGCTAATCTGGAGGGCGTGAACGTCGACGTCACCGCACTACCCGGAATCGGTGTCCGCAAGGATTTCGAAGTACGTTCCGGTCGCCGCATCGGCGTGGTCGCCCACCGCGACGGTGATATCGACCTGATCGTCTCCAAGCTCGACGATCCGGACGCCTGCGCCGCGCAGATCCCGCTGACCACCGACGAAGCGGCGGTCCTGGCGAACCTGCTCGGCGCGCCGCAACTGGTCGCGAAGCTCAACGACGACCATCGGGACCTGCCCGGGATCACCACCCGCCAGCTTCCGATCGGCGACGACTCTCCGTACGACGGTCGCACCCTCGGCGAGACCGAGATGCGCACCCGCACGAAGGTCTCCATCGTGGCGGTCATGCGGGCCGGCCAGCTGCATCCCTCGCCGGGCCCCGATTTCACCTTCACCGCGGGCGACCTGCTCGTGGTGGTCGGCACTCCGGAGGGCTTGGACGCCGCCGCGAAGATCATGACGCACGGCTGAGCACGTGACGGACACCGCGCTCGCCCTGATCGAGCTCGGAGCGGTTCTTTTCGTTCTCGGCATGCTGGGGCGTGTCGCCGGTCGTGTCGGAATGTCACCGATCCCGCTGTACCTGCTGGGCGGCGTCGCCTTCGGCCAAGGCGGTGTCATCGAGCTCAGGGCCGCCTACGACTTCGGCCACGTCGCCGGTGAGATCGGTGTCGTGCTGCTGCTCCTGCTGCTCGGCCTGGAGTACACCGCGGCGGAGTTGGTGACCGGGCTGCGCCGGTCGTGGCCGGCCGGCCTGGTGGACATCGTGGTCAACGCGTCACCGGGCGCGGTGGTGGCGCTGATGCTGGGCTGGGGCGTCAACGGCGCGATCACGCTGGCGGGCGTCACCTACATCTCCTCCTCCGGCATCGTGGCGAAGGTCCTCGACGACCTCGGCCGCCTGGGTAACCGGGAGACGCCGGTGATCCTGTCCATCCTCGTGTTCGAGGATCTGGCGATGGCGGTCTACCTGCCCATTCTCACCACGGTGCTGGCCGGGCTGAGCTGGGTCAGCGGGTTGCGCGCCTTGGCGCTGGCACTGATCACCATCACGCTGGTGCTTGTGGTGGCCCTGCGCTACGGGCGCTATGTGTCGTCGGTGGTGGACAGCGCCGACCGCGAGGTCTTCCTGCTCACGCTGCTCGGCGCTGCGCTGCTGGTGGCCGGTGTCTCCTCGGCGCTGAGCGTGTCCGCGGCGGTGGGCGCGTTCCTGCTCGGCATCGCCATCTCCGGCTCGACCGCGCACGCGGCGGCGAAGCTGCTCGAACCGCTGCGGGATCTGTTCGCGGCCATCTTCTTCGTGGCGTTCGGGCTGAGCACCGAGCCGCGAGCGATCCCGCCGGTGCTCGGCTGGGCGATCGCGCTGGCGGCGGTCACCCTCGTGACGAAGATGGCGACCGGATGGTGGGCGGCCGCGCGCGAGGGCATCCGTCCGATGGGGCGGGCCAGGGCGGGCGCGGCCCTGGTCGCCCGTGGCGAATTCTCCATCGTCATCGCGGGACTGGCGGTCAGCGCGGGTGCGATGGACGGGCAGCTCACCGCTCTCGCGTCGACCTACGTACTGCTGATGGCGGTGCTCGGTCCGATCGCGGCGCGTGTGGTGGAGCCGATGGTCGCGTTGCTGCAGCACCGCGGCCGTCCCGAGCCCGTGGTCTCCTGATCAGTTCCGCGCGGAGCCGGACTTGCGCGCGGCGGTCCGTTCCAGCCGGCGCCAGAACAGGCTCGCGGTCGCCCCGGCCGCCAGCCCGATCACGGCCGCGCACAGATGGCCGTAGTCGGTGAACGTCGGTTCGATCCACAGCGCCATGCCGAGCGCCACGATGATCGATCCGGCCCACATCAGGCGCACCGCGCCACGGAATCGGAACGCCAGGGCCGCCAGCACAGCCGAAAAGCCGTAGCTGGTACCCACGTCCGCGGCGACGGCCACCCGCAGTGGTATGAGGCCACGGTCGATGGCGTGTGAGACGGCGGTGACGGTCAGCAGGGTCGCGCCGATGTGCCCGGTCGCGAACAGCAGAATCCAGCGCGCGGTACCCAGCCAGCGCTCCGCGTAGGCCATCACGACCAGGAATCCGGCGATGGTCGTCCAGGGGAACCCGCCCTCGGTCCAGAACGCGGAGGCGACCAGCACCTGCACCGGGTTGTGCCGCATGTTGTAGAGGTTGGTCGACGCCGAGAAGATCAGTCTGCGCTCGACCGCGTCGCCGACGCCGCGCAGCGTCCACCAAGTGACGAACAGCGTGAACGCGTACGCGGTGCTCGCGGGCGCGGCGCCCAGATGCGCCCGGATCGCGGGCAGGATCCGCCGCGGCGAGCCGGGGCGGCGCAGCCGGGACCAGATCTCGCGCAATTCGGCGGTCTGCGTCCACGGCGACCGCGGCAGGCTCGGCATCGAAGTGGGGGCAACCACCCCCCGCAGTCTGCCCGGTTCGAACTCACACCCGCCGAAAGGGGGCCTGTGCGCTCCGTCACGGGACCGGCGCCGCGGCAGCGGCCTTCGGGGGCCTGCCGACAGTCTGATCGACTCTCAGCGTTAGCAGCGCACTCGAGGCGCGGGAACGAATCTCCCGAGGAGGTGGGCTACGCGGCGTGAGCTGACGCCGGAATGCGCGACGCCCGCATCCGCCGGCCGCCGGAAATATCGAGCGGCACGACGAATACGGGCGTCGAGGCGATGCGACCTAGTCGAGGTAGTCGCGCAAGACCTGGGAGCGGCTGGGGTGGCGCAGCTTGCTCATGGTCTTGGACTCGATCTGGCGGATGCGTTCCCGGGTGACCCCGTAGACCTGGCCGATCTCATCGAGGGTGCGGGGCTGGCCGTCGGTGAGACCGAAGCGCAGCCGGACCACGCCCGCCTCGCGCTCCGACAGCGTCTCCAGCACCGACTGCAACTGATCCTGCAGCAGGGTGAAGCTCACCGCGTCCACCGCGACCACGGCCTCGGAGTCCTCGATGAAGTCGCCGAGCTGGCTGTCGCCCTCGTCGCCGATGGTCTGGTCCAGCGAGATGGGCTCACGCGCGTACTGCTGGATCTCCAGCACCTTCTCCGGCGTGATGTCCATTTCCTTGGCCAGCTCCTCCGGCGTCGGCTCACGGCCGAGGTCCTGGAGCAGCTCGCGCTGGATGCGGCCGAGCTTGTTGATGACCTCCACCATGTGCACGGGGATGCGGATGGTGCGGGCCTGGTCGGCCATGGCGCGGGTGATGGCCTGCCGGATCCACCAGGTGGCGTACGTGGAGAACTTGTAGCCCTTGGTGTAGTCGAACTTCTCCACCGCGCGGATAAGACCCAGGTTGCCCTCCTGGATCAGGTCGAGGAAGGCCATTCCGCGGCCGGTGTAGCGCTTGGCGAGCGAGACGACCAGACGCAGGTTGGCCTCGAGCAGATGGTTCTTGGCCCGGTTGCCGTCGCGGACGATCCAGTTGTAGTCGCGGCGCATCGCGACCGGCAGCTTCTCGCCCTGCTCGGCGAACTCGCGCACCTTCTCCGCCGCGTAGAGGCCTGCCTCGATCCGCTTGGCGAGCTCGACCTCCTCCTCGGCGTTGAGCAGCGCGACCTTGCCGATCTGCTTGAGGTAGGCGCGGACCGAGTCGGCCGAGGCGGTGAGCTCGGCGTCCTTGCGGGCCTGGCGCAGCGCCTCGGACTCCTCTTCGTCCCAGACGAAATCGCCGGAGGCCTTGTCCGCCGCCGTGGGTTCGTCGGCCGCGGCCCCGGCTTCCTCGGTCTCGGGTTCTTCGGCGACGTCGACCAGTTCGTCGCCCTCGGTGAGGTCTTCTTCGGAGACTTCCAGATCGCCGAGATCGTCGAGGTCCAGCGACTCGTCCTCGATCGCCTCGTCGGCGCCGGGCTCACCGTCCGGTCCCGCCTTCTTGGTGCCGGCCTTCTTCGCAGGAGCCTTGGCCGCCTTCGCGGCCTTCTTGGCAGGCGCCTTCTTGGCGGCGGCCTTCTTCGCCGGAGCCTTCTTCGCGGCAGCCTTTCGGACCGGCCGTGCTTCGGTTACATCTGCGGAGTCGGCATCGGCCGATTCGGCGGTCTGACGGGTATTCGTGGCTACCACGTACGCCCTTTCGTGACGGTCTCGTGCGGCGTCACGCCAGAGTGGTTTCCGGCGGAGCGATCTGTCGGGTTTCACCGGCGGAGGGCCGGTCGGGGTTTCTCCGGCTCAGCCGGGCACGTTCCATTGTAACGATCTAACCAGGGTACCTACGGCACGATGCCGGGAACGGCATCCTCGCGGTATGCGCGCGCCTCACGGCGCGATGCCCCCGGCGATCGCCATGGCCGCGCCGACGATGCCCGCGGTGTTCCTCAGGCGTGCCGGGATGACGGGGGTTTGGTTGGTGAGCAGAGGGATCCACTGCTCGGCGTCCCGGCTGATGCCCCCGCCCGCGACGAAGACGACCGGGAAGAACAAGTTTTCCAGCGTGGTCAGCACGAGGCTGACCTGCGCTGCCCACTGCTCGTAGCTCAGCCCGTTGCGTTCCTTGATCGAGGCCGCCGCGCGGTGCTCGCTCTCCATTCCCTGGATCTCGAGGTGGCCGAGTTCGGTGTTGGGCACCAGCGTGCCGTGATAGAGCAACGCGGAGCCGATGCCGGTGCCGAAGGTCAGCAACATGACCAGGCCCGTGAAATTCCGCGCCGCGCCATAGCGGTCCTCGGCCATGCCCGCGGCGTCCGCGTCGTTGAGCACGGTGACCGGACGGCCGCCGAGCGCGGCGGAGAACAGCGCCCGCGCGTCGGTGCCGATCCAGGATTTGTCGATGTTGGCCGCGGTGCGCGCCACGCCGCCGATCACCACGGCGGGCAGCGTGAGGCCGACCGGACCGCTCCACCCGGCCTGGGCGACCAATTCGGCCACCGCCTCCGCCACGGCGAACGGTGTCGCGGGGTGCGGCGTCGCGATCTTGATCCGCTCGTGGACCAATTCGCCGGTGGCCAGATCGACCACGGCGCCCTTGACGCCGCTGCCGCCGATATCGATGCCGAATGCGTGCCCCCGAGCGGACATGACTAACCCCTCGTTCCCTGTGCTGGCCGGTGTGATGACAGCGCTGCACGGGGCCCACGACGCCCCGGCGGGCGCTGCGAGTGGGATGCCCGACGACGGCGCTGTGTCGTGCACGACAAGAGTAATCGGACTGCGAGGCTGGGCGTTCGGCGAGGATATGTGATGCGATGGAAGGCGTGCCGGAAACCTCATCGTCAGTGTCCGACTACACCTCCGACTCGTTCGTCTCGATCGTCGCGCGTGGCGACGAAGCCGACCTGCGCCGCGTCGCGGTCGACATCGCCGAGACGGCCGCCGCGCACGTCCGCGCCCGCCGCCCCGAGGTGTTCGGGCCCGGGGGCGCGCACGCCGAAGGCGCCGTGCAGTCCAAGGGCCACGCGACCGACCCGGTGACCATCGTGGACACCGAGACCGAAGAACTGATCCGAAGACTGCTCGCCGAACAGCGCCCCGGCGACCCGATCCTCGGCGAGGAGGGCGGCGGCAGCATCGATGACGCGAGCGCGGACACCGTGCACTGGGTGGTGGACCCGATCGACGGCACGGTCAACTTCCTCTACGGCATTCCCGGCTACGCCGTGTCGGTGGCGGCGCTGCGCGGCGGGCGACCGGTCGCGGGCGCCGTGGTGGACGTCGCGCGGGCGGCCACCTACAGCGCCGGGCTCGGGCTCGGTGCGCTGCGTGTGGACGCCGACGGCGTGGTGGAGCACCTCAGCTGCACGCCGGTCGAAACGGTCGCCATGTCGTTGGTCGCCACCGGATTCGCCTACGGCAGCCACCGCAGGAGCAGGCAGGCGGAACTGGCCGCGCAGGTGCTGCCGCACGTGCGCGACATCCGCCGCTTCGGCGCGGCGGCGCTGGATCTGTGCCACGTCGCGGCGGGCCGGGTGGACGCCTACTACGAGCACGGTTTGAACGCCTGGGACTGGGGCGCGGGCGCGCTGATCGCCGCGGAGGCCGGCGCGCGGCTGACGCTTCCGCCCGCCACGGCGCCGGGCGCCGACGGCGACCTGGTGGTGGCCGCCGCGCCCGGCATCGCCGACGAACTCGGGGAACTGCTGGCCCGGGTCGGCGCTACCGAGCCGATCCCGGACCGCTGATCAGCAGCGGGCTTGCCGCGCGGCGTCGAGCAATTTGATATCGATCGAGGTGGAGTTGCCCGGCGCCGGGTTCTTCAGCGACCGCAGCACCTCCTCGGCGTCGTTGCTGGGCCGGATGTCCCGGAACAACGAGCCGAGCACCAGATCGACCGTCTCGTCGCCGCGCTGATCCTCGATCAGCTCGGCGCACGGCGCGACCAGCTGCACGGCCGCGGCGGCCGGACGGCCGTGCACGCCGAAGCGGATCTGCCCGGTGCACTCCAGGTCGCCGTTGACGTATACCGAATCGTTGCCGTATTGCGTGCCGGGCGCGCTCGCGAAACCGAGGTCGCCGAGCTGGGCGGCGACGTGCGCGGCCTGACCACGCTGGTTGTTCGCGTTCAGCACGCGCACCCTGCTCGCGGCCAGCGGCGCGGGTTCCACGTCCTGCAACCGGCCCGAGCCGACTCGCTGGCCGAGCGGAGGCGGTTGCGGCGCACCGGGATCCGAGGCCGGGCTCGGCGAGTTGCAGGCCATCGCGGTGTAGTCGGTGTCGTGCGTCGTGAGGGCTTTGATCCAGACGATCCCGCAGATCAGAGCGAGAACGCCGAGCATGACGAGCCAGGGCTGGGGGCGGCGACGCAGGAACGGACGACCTTGCGGATCCGTCGAGGTACCTTCGGTGATCAGTGAAACCACCAGCACACTCTACGAAAATGTGGCGGGGTGGCGGCGCAAGGTCTCGGTGCGTTCCCCAGACGGTGTCGATTGCCCCTCATTTTCGACTCGGCTGTGTTTTGATTGCGACTTTTCCTCCGGGGTCCGCTATTGTCTGGCGGCCCAGATCGAATCGCCGGTGCGGAAATCAGTGGTCGGTCGCGGGAACAAGAAGGGCATGTCCTGCGTTTACCCAGCGCTATCGGGAGTGGATCGGCACGATCCGCCCTGATAGGCGACCGGTGTACGTGTGACGTGCACCACCGGCGGGGCGGTACCGGTCGCGGCGGTTCCGGCAGGAATCGGGTGTGAGCGGACCGGTCCGGGATATACGGAGTTAGGACGAGGGGAAGACGACATGGCAACCGACTATGACGCACCGAGGCGCACCGAATCCGACGATGTGTCGGAGGATTCGCTGGAGGAGCTGAAGGCTCGTCGTAACGAGGCACAGTCCGCCGTCGTGGATATCGACGAATCCGATACCGCGGAGTCGTTCGAGCTTCCCGGCGCCGACCTGTCCGAGGAAGTGCTGACGGTTCGGGTGATCCCGAAGCAGGCCGACGAGTTCACCTGTTCCAGCTGTTTCCTGGTACATCACCGGAGCAGGCTGGCCAGCGAGAAGGGCGGCCAGATGATCTGCATGGATTGCGCCGCCTGATCTCGACGAGATCGAGCACAGTGTCAGCCCGCGCTCGGAATACCGAGCGCGGCAAGGACCCGTTCGGGCCGCCGCGTACTGACCAGCCAGTACGGCGTCGGATCGTCGGGGTCGTCGAGCACGAGCAAGACCATCGGCCCGACCCAGGGGCGATGCTGGACATAGGCGGCGGGGTCGAGCTGGCGGCCCAGCGCCGCGCTTTTCGCGCTGGGGGCGACAGCGGCCGCGCGGGCCACGAAATTCACCGGCAGATGTGCGCGATCGGCGCGCAGCTCCGGTGTGCCGTTCGCGTCCGGCGCCACTTCGACGCGGTGGCGGCTCAGCCACAGCAACACCCAGACCGGCACCGGGAACAACAGCGCATAGGGCAGCCACGCGCGTAACCCGGGTGCGCCCATGTGGATCTCCGCCGCGAGCAACCCGGTGATGGCGAAGGCCACCGGCCACCACCACAGCGGCACCCACAGGCGCTCCCGGTACAGGTGCGCTGGCCGCTTTTTCGAGTCCGTGGTCATGGGATTGGGCTGGTCCGACACGAGTCAACACTAAGTCACGAGGGCAAACAGCCTACGCGTAGGCTCGTCCAACGTGAGCGCACTTTCACCCATATCCTTGCTGCGGCTGGACCCCGGCATCCCCGTGCCCACGCGCGCCCATGCGGGCGACGCGGGCGTGGACCTGTGCACCACGCAAGACGTCATCCTGGAGCCGGGGGAGCGGGCGGTGGTCGGCACCGGTGTCGCCGTGGCGTTGCCGGTCGGCACGGTCGGCCTGATCCATCCGCGCTCGGGTCTGGCGGCCAAGACCGGACTATCGGTGGTGAACACGCCGGGCACCGTCGACGCGGGATACCGGGGCGAGATCAAGGTGTGCCTGATCAACCACGACCCGCGCACGCCGATCGAGCTGCGTCGCGGTGACCGGATCGCGCAACTGCTGGTGCAGCGAGTGGAACTGGTGGATTTCGTGGAGGTCGACTCGCTCGACGAGACCACCCGGGGGGCGGGGGGCTACGGCTCCAGCGGCGGCCACGCGAGCCTGACCGAGCAGACGAACGGGGCGGGCCGGACGACCGGCAAGGAGGCATGACGGGAATGTTCGGAAAGAGAAACAAGTCCAGCCGGGCCGTGGACGACCGGTACGACTACGCCGACTACGAGCCCGCGTACGAGGCGGAGTACGACGACGAGTTCTACGACGACGCGCCCACCGACGAGCGCTCGTACGAGGGCGTCGACTTGACCGTCGACCGGCCGCAGGGCAAGCCGGGCCCGTACGACTACGACGAGGTCGCCGAACTGCTCGAGACGGTGTCCGAGCAGCGGCTCGACCTCGGATCGGTGCTGTTGCCGGTCCCGCCCGGCGGCCAGCTGCAGGTCGAGATGACCCCGGAGGGCCAGCCGCAGGCGGTGCACCTGGCCACCGAGCACGGCCGGATCACCGTGGCGGCCTACGCCGCGCCCAAGACTTCGGGCCAATGGCGTCTGGTCGCCGCGGACCTCGCCGACTCGCTGCGCAAGGACGGCGCCAGGGTCTCGATCGAGAACGGGCCGTGGGGCCGGGAGTTGCTGGCGCTGACCGAGGGCGCGGATCTGCGTTTCATCGGCGTGGACGGCTATCGCTGGATGGTGCGTCTGGTCGCCGCGGGCCCCTCGGGCGCGGCGAACGACGGTAGCCCGCTGGTCAAGGCGGCGCGCGCCATCCTGAGCGAGACGGTGGTACGGCGGGGCGAGGATCCGCTGCCGGTGCGGGAGCCGCTGCCCGTGGTGCTGCCGCAGCAGTTGTCCGAGCAGCTGGCCGCGGCGCATCAGCAGCAGGTGGAGGCTCAGCAGCAGGCGATGGCCGCGCAGGCCGCGGCGCAGACCGGTGCGCAGCCGGTGGTGCCGCGGATGCCGCAGGGACCGCGGCGCGGTGCGGATGGATCGGCCATGCAGCAGCTCGGCCTGAACTGAGCGATCGAACTCACCGGAAGGCGCCGAGCCCCGCGCGTCCCAGGATCGCGGGGTCGGCGCCGAGTTCGTCCAGGGTGACCCGATGCAGCTGTGAGCGCGGGGCCAGCGCTGCCCACTCTTCGGCCACCGCCACCGGATGGACCGGGTCATCGACCGCGGTCACGACCACGATCGGCAGTTCGAAGGTGGCCAGGCGCTCGGCGTCCGGCCACTTGTAGTCGGCGGCTTCCTCCAGCGCCCGCGGCAGGTCCGGCCACTGCGCGCGCCACGACTGGGTCAGCGCGTCCGCCAGCCACCGCGGGCTGCTCGCCCGCATCCGGTCGGTCACCGCCGCCAGGCCGTCGGCGCGCAGCTGCGCCGCGGTCGCCGCCGCGCTGAGCGCCGCCGGGCAGGAGGCGGTGTCGGATCCGGTCCACGCGGGCAGCGCCGCCACGACCCCCACGACGTCGTCCGGGTGCTCGGCCGCCCACTCCAGCGCGATCGCGGCGCCGAGCGAGATGCCCGCCGCCAGCACCGGGCCCGCCTGCGCCGCAGCCGCCAGCGCGGCCCGGCAGCTCGCGACCACGCGCCGCGGATCCGGTTCCACGGCGACGAAATCCAGGCCGCGCGCGGCGCTCGCGGGCCCGAAGGCGCGCCTGGCGAAATCGGCGTCGGATCCGGTGCCGGGCAGCGCCACGACGCGTGCGGGATGTGGGGAGTCGAACATCGGTCCGAGCGTAGCGGGGGTGGCCCGGCCCATCTACAGTGGCGGTGTACGGCCTCAGCAGGTCGTGCGGATCGGATCCCCCACGATGGTGTGCGACCCACGCCATCTGCTCTATGCAGGAGAGCGTGCACAATGTCATCCGCTGCCTCAGGATATTTCCGACGTCTGGGCCGCAAACTGACCGAAGACATCGATCAGCTCGACGCCGAAGAGCTGGCCGAGACATCCGAGGCCTCAGGAGCGTGTCGCGCGTCGGAGTGCCGGCGCGGTGAAGAGGCCACGATGCTCGGTAGGCTTCGGAGTGTCGAGGCGTGTCCCAAGTCGGCCGGTGCCAGCGTCCAGGCCGAGTTCTTCGACGGCACGGACGCGATTACGCTGGTCTGGATCGGGCGCAGGCGCATTCCCGGCATCGAGCCGGGGCGGCGCATCCTGGTCCGTGGCCGGGTGGGCGACCGTGACGGCCGCAAAGTGATCTTCAACCCCTACTACGAATTGCGCGGGAACAGCTGACGTATGCCATTGAGCGACGACAACGCAGGATCGGACGACCGCACCGGGCTGGACCGGCCCGACCGTGACGAGGACCGTGCCGAGCAGACCCTCCTCGAACAACTCGGCGGCTTCAGCGGCCTGATCTACTCGACTCTCCCCGTTGTCGTGTTCGTTCCCGTGAACAGCGTCGCCGGTCTGACCGTCGCGATCTGGTCGGCCCTCGGGGTGGCCGCCGCCATCCTGATCTGGCGTCTGGTGCGGCGCGATCCCATCCAGCCCGCCATCTCGGGCTTCTTCGGCGTGGGCATCTGCGCCTTCATCGCCTACCGGATGGGCGAGGCGAAGGGGTTCTTCCTCTTCGGCATCTACACCAGCCTCGTGTACGCCGCGGTGTTCCTCGGGTCCATCCTGGTGCGTCGGCCGTTGGTCGGCGTCATCTGGGGCGTGCTGAACGGCCATGGCTCGGACTGGCGATCCGATCCGCGCGCGGTGCGCCTCTACGATCTGGCCACCACCACGTGGATCGTGGTGTTCGGCGCCCGCTACCTGGTGCAGTCGCAGCTCTATGACACCGACCGGACCGGCTGGCTCGCGTTCGCCCGCATCGCGATGGGCTGGCCGCTGACCGCGGTGGCGCTGGGCGTCACCGTCTGGGCGGTGCGGCGGGCCGGTCACCTGCCCACCAAGTCGATGGCCGCGACCGGGCCGGCCTGAGCCGTTAACCCTCCGCCGTCGCCCGGCGAAAACCACAGGGGTGGGAGAAGTCCCACCGCCGAGGTGGGTGCTTCCCCACCCTGGGGTGCCTGGTTACCGCCCCGAGTTCATCAGACGATCTATGCGTACCGAAAACACGCACTGATCGGCAAGAAAGGACTCGGACGTGGCTACCGAGCACAAGACCGCGGCACTGCCCAAGACCCACAACCCCGCTCTCTCGGAGAGCCGGCGGATATCGGCCGAACTGGACAAGCTGATCGGTCCGGCGGCCGCGGGCGACCGCCGGGCGGTCACCGAGATCATCCGGATCGTGCACCCGCTGGTGCGGCGCTACTGCGGTGCGCGCCTGGGCAACACGGCCCATCTGCAGGTCACCGCCGACGACGTGGTGCAGGAAATCCTGCTGGCCACCGTCAACGCCATCCCGCGCTACCGCGACCAGGGCAAGTCGTTCCTGGCCTTCGTCTACGGCATCGCGGCCAACAAGGTCGCCGACGCGTTCCGCCGCTCGCAGCAGCACCCCGCCTACCCGATGGCCGACGTCCCGGACTACGCGTCCTCCGCCCCCGGGCCGGAGGAGTGGGCACTGGCCTCCGAACGGCGGGCCGCCACAAAGGAACTCATGAAGGTGCTGGCGCCGGCGCACCGTGAGGTGCTGGTGATGCGCATCGTGCTGGGCTGGTCGGCGGCACAGACCGCGGAAGCCATCGGCACCAGCCCGGGCGTGGTCCGCGTGATGCAGCATCGCGCGCTGAACAAGCTGCGCGCGGAGCTGAAACTGGCCGCGTAGTCCTCGGGTGGTGCCACGCCGAGGACGCGCGTCCGGCCGTGTACGGGGAGTTACGGTCTGATGCCGTGATTGGCGAGTTCCACCCGCAGGTCTTCCTCGGCCTCCACCGAGGTCACGAACAGCAGCTCGTCGTCGCCTTCCAGCGCATCGTCCGGCTGCGGGACGATCACCCGCCCGCCGCGCAGGATGGTCACCAAGGCGGCGTCGCGCGGCAGCGTCAGGGTGCGCACCGGCTTGCCCGCCAGCGCGGTGTCCGCGGGCAGCGTCATCTCCACCAGGTTCGCCTGGCCCTGACGCAGCGTCATCAGGCGCACCAGATCTCCGACGGAAACCGCCTCCTCGACCAGGGAGGCGAGCAGCCGGGGTGTGGACACCGCGACGTCCACGCCCCAGGAGCCGTCGAAGAGCCATTCGTTGCGCGGGTCGTTCACCCGCGCCACCACCCGGCGCACCCCGAACTCGGTCTTGGCCAGCAGGCTGTGCACCAGGTTCGCCTTGTCGTCACCGGTGGCCGCGATGACCACCTCGTAGGTCTCCAGCCCGGCCTGCTCCAGCAGCGCCAGTTCGCACGCGTCCGCGTGCACCCAGACCGCGTCCGGGATCGCGGCGGACTCGATGTGCTCGAGCTGACGCTCCAGCAGCATGACCCGGTGCCCGCCGCGCAGGAGTTCCCTGGCGATCGATCGGCCGACGGCGCCTGCTCCGGCGATGGCCACTTTCATGTTCAGTCCTCGCTCGCTGGGGGCTTCGCGGCCAGGGCGACGGTCTCGCCCACGGTGCCGGACGCGGCGGCCACATAGACGATGTCGTCGGCCTGGATGATGGTCTTGCGGTCGGGGAGCAGCGCCTGGCCGAACCGGATGATGAACGCCACCTTGGCCGCGACGGTTTGCTCCAAGTCGCGCACGGTGCGGCCATACCACTCTTCGTGCAACGTCAGCTGCGTCACAGCAACTGTTCCGGTCGGGTCGCGCCATGTGGTGGTGCCGGTGTCGCCGATGAGCGCGCGCAGGAAGCGGTCGGTGGTCCACGGAACCGTCGCGATGGTCGGGATGCCCAGCCGCTCGTAGACGGCCGCGCGCTTGGCGTCGTAGATGCGGGCGACTACCCGCTCCACTCCGAACATCTCCCGGGCGACCCGTGCGGAGATGATGTTCGAGTTGTCGCCGGAGGAGACCGCCGCGAACGCGTCCGCCCGCTCGATTCCCGCCTTTATCAGCACATCTCGATCGAATCCGACGCCTGTCACGCGCTCACCCGGGAAATCCGATCCCAGGCGGAGGAAGGAACTGGAGTCCCGATCGATGACGGTGACTTCGTGACCCACGCGGACCAGGGCGTGGGCCAGCGACGAGCCGACGCGCCCGCACCCCATGATCACTACGTACACCGTGCAACCTCGTTCCTGGAACCATGGTGTTCGGTCTGCTCTGCTGTTCGGTCGAACGCTACCCGTCGAATGATTCCACCGGCCACGTTCCCCCTCCAGCAGGCGAGCAAACCTGCGAGCCACGCGCGCGATCCACCGTGCGGGGGCCTATGCTCGCTCCAGTGTCCAAGTTGACGACGGCAGCGAAGCGAGTGCTGCTGGGCAGGCCTTTCCGTAGCGACTCGCTGGGCCATACGCTGCTGCCGAAGCGAATCGCGCTCCCGGTGTTCGCCTCCGATGCCATGTCGTCGGTCGCCTACGCCCCCGAAGAGATCTTCCTCGTGCTGTCGGCGGCCGGGGTCGGGGCGTATCTCTACGCGCCGTGGGTCGGATTGGCCGTCGCCTTCGTGATGGCCGTGGTGGTGGCCAGCTACCGGCAGAACGTGCACGCGTACCCGTCCGGTGGCGGCGACTACGAGGTCGCCACCACCAACCTCGGACCGAACGCGGGCCTCACCGTCGGCAGCGCGCTGCTGGTCGACTACGTGCTCACCGTCGCGGTGTCGATCTCGTCGGCCGCGTCCAACATCGGCTCGGCCATCCCGTTCGTCGCCACCCACAAAGTGTTGTTCGCGGTCGTGGCGATCGCGGTGCTCACCGCGATCAACCTGCGCGGCGTGCGGGAATCGGGCACCATGTTCGCCATTCCGACCTACGCGTTCATCTTCGGCATGTTCCTGATGCTCGGCTGGGGTCTGTTCCGGATCTTCGGGCTCGGCGAGGAACTGCGCGCCGAATCGGCCGGCTTCGGGTTGAACGCCGAGCACGAGCACCTCTACGGTCTGGCGTTCGCCTTCCTCATCGCGCGCGCGTTCTCCTCCGGCTGCGCAGCGCTGACCGGTGTGGAGGCGATCAGCAACGGTGTGCCCGCCTTCCGCAAACCCAAGTCGCGCAACGCCGCCACCACCTTGCTGATGCTGGGGACGATCGCGATCGTGCTGCTGATGGGCATCATCGTCCTCGCCCAGAAGATCGGCGTCGTGTACGCGCACAACATCGACGACCTGACCGGCGCGCCGCCGGACTATCAGCAGAAGACGCTGATCGCCCAGCTCGCCGAATCCGTGTTCTCCGGGTTCCCGCTCGGGTTCTTCTTCATCACGGCGGTGACCGCGCTGATCCTCGTGCTCGCCGCGAACACCGCCTTCAACGGGTTCCCCGTGCTCGGCTCGATCCTGGCGCAGGACCGCTACCTGCCGCGCCAGCTGCACACCAGAGGCGATCGGCTCGCGTTCAGCAACGGCATCCTGTTCCTTTCCGGCGCGGCCATCGCGTTCGTGGTGCTGTTCGGCGCCGAGGTGACCAAGCTGATCCAGCTCTACATCGTCGGTGTGTTCGTCTCGTTCGTGCTCAGCCAGACCGGCATGCTGCGGCACTGGACCCGTCTGTTGCGCACCGAGACCGACCCGGCGCAGCGCGCGCGGATGAAGCGGTCGCGGGTGATCAACGCGGTCGGTCTCACCGCGACCGGGGCGGTGCTGGTGATCGTGCTGATCACCAAGTTCTTCGCGGGCGCCTACATCGCCATCTTCACCATGGTCGCGATCTTCGTGGTCATGAAACTGATTCGCCGGCACTACGATTCGGTCGCGCGGGAGCTGGACGAGCACGAGTGGGACGGCGTGCTGCCCAGTCGTTCGCACTCCATCGTGCTGGTTTCCCGGCTGCACCTGCCGACCCGCCGCGCGCTGGCGTACGCGCGGGCCAGCCGCCCCGACACGCTGGAGGCGGTGACGGTGAACGTCGACGAGGCCGACACCAGGGCTCTGGTGCGGGAATGGGAGAACAGCGACATCACGGTGCCGCTCAAGGTGATCGAATCGCCCTACCGCGAGATCACCAAGCCGGTGCTCGATTACGTGAAGCGGGTGCGCAAGGACGCTCCGCGCGACGTGGTGACCGTGTTCATCCCCGAGTACGTGGTGGGCCACTGGTGGGAGCAGGTGCTGCACAACCAGAGCGCGCTGCGGTTGAAGGGCAGGCTGCTCTTCGAGCCCGGCGTGATGGTGACCAGCGTGCCGTGGCAGCTGAGCTCGTCCACGCGGGCGAAGACGCCCGGCGTGGTGAACGCTCCCGGCGCGGTGCGACGCGGGTACGGGGACCGGACATGACGCCGACGGAGCATCCGGGATGAGCGATTGGCGGACAAACACCTTCGAGGTGCGGCTCGGCCCGCCGGGGCACGGCGGCTTCTGCGTCGCACGGCACGAGGGACGGGTGGTGTTCGTCCGGCACGGGCTACCCGGCGAACTGGTGCGGGTGCGGGTCACCGAGGATCGCGGCGGCTCGTTCTGCCGGGCCGACGCGGTCGAGGTGCTCGAGGCGTCGCCGGACCGGGTGCCTGCCACCTGCCCGGTGTCCGGTCCCGGTGGCGCCGGGTGCTGTGATTTCTCGTTCGCCACGCCGGTGGCCCAGCGCGCGTTGAAGGCCACGGTGGTGGCCGAGCAGTTGCGGCGGCTGGCCGGCATCGAGCGGGAAGTGCTGGTGGAGCCGATCGTGCCGGGGGATGCGATCGGCGGGTGGCGCACTCGGGTGCGGCTCGCGGTCGACGCGCGCGGACGGGCCGGCGTGCACCGTTATCGCAGCACCGACGTGATCGCGGATCTCCGGTGCCCGCAACCGGTGGCGGGGGCGCTGGAGGGAGTCGCGGACCGGCAGTGGACGCCCGGGGCCGACCTGGTGATCGCCGTGGACGGCGACGGGATCCGGCACATCGTCGAGCTGGCGCCCGCCGTGGAGGCCGAGCCGGGCAGCCGCGGCGCGGACCGGCGCGGGCCCGGGGGGAGTGGGCGGCGATCCGATCCGGGTGGCCGGGACCGGCGTGCCGGAAGCGGCCGGCGCGAACGGCCGCACAGCCGTGATCACCGCGGCGCACGGCACGGCGGCGGCGATCGGCGCGGTGGGGAATGGACCGCGGGGGAGTTCGCCCGGCGTGACGAAAGGCGCGACGCCTCGGCACGCCGTGCCGCGGCGCACGCGGCGCGCGACGAGTGGGTGTTCGAGGGCACCGGGCGCGCGGCCGAGTACGTGGCGGGCCGCCGGTGGGAGGTCGCGGCGACGGGCTTCTGGCAGGCGCATCGCGGTGCGGCGCAACGCTATTCGGATCTGGTCGCGGAGTGGTCCGGCCTCGGGCCCGGCGGCCGGGCCTGGGACCTCTACAGCGGGGCGGGGGTCTTCGCGGCGCGCCTCGCCGAGCAGGCCGGGCGCACCGGTGCGGTGCTCGCGGTGGAATCCGCCCGGTCCGCGGTGGCCGACGGCGCCGCCGCGCTGCGCGATCTGCCGTGGGTCCAGCTGCGTACCCAGCGGGTGGAGCGCTGGGTGCTCGAGCACATCGGCGCGGCCGCCCCGGACGTCGTCGTGCTCGACCCGCCACGCGCGGGCGCGGGCAAGGAGGTGGTCGGTGCGGTCACCGCGGGCGGGCCGACCCGGATCATCCACGTGGGCTGCGATCCCGCCGCGTTCGCCCGCGACCTCGGCCTGTATCAGGCCGGGGGCTACCGGCTCGCCGATCTGCGCGCCTTCGACGCGTTCCCGGCGACGCACCACGTCGAATGCCTCGCTCTGCTGGAGCGATGAGCGATCAGTCCTCGTAGACCGGCGGCCGGTGGTCACGGCGAGCGCGGATCGCTTCGTCGAAATTGCCGGTGGTGAGGCGGACATAGAGCTGGGCCATGCCCTCGTGCTGCATGTGCGATTCGAATCCGCCCGCCTCGATGCCGCTCCACAGCATGCGCTTGGTGAGCTCGGTGCCCACCCGGCTGAAGCCGATGATGCGTTCGGCCAGGTCGTAGCAGGTGTCCAGCAGCTCGGCCGTCGCGACCGTGCGGGAGACCAGGCCGATGCGTTCGGCTTCGGCCGCGTCCACGTCGCGACCGGACAGCATGATCTCGAATGCCCTGGACGCGCCGACGGCCCGCGGTAGCAGATAGCTGATGCCGAGTTCGGCCGAGGTGAGCCCGTTGTTGATGCCCGCCGCGCGGAAATACGCGTCCGCGGCGGCGATCCGGATATCGGTGCCGACGGCCAGGCAGAACCCGCCGCCGATGGCCGCGCCGTTGACCGCGGCGATCACCGGCTGGTGCATCCGCCGCAGCGTGATCATCACGTCGTTGAGCAGATCCATCGAGCGTCGCGCGACGCTGGTGACGGTCAGCCCGTCGACGTTCGGCACTTGCCCAGCGCTGGTCAGGTCGGCGCCGGAGCAGAAGCCGGGGCCCGCGCCGGTGAGCACGACGACGCGGATGTCGTTGTCGGCGCGCACCTGCTCGAGCGCCTCGCGCAGCGGAATCATCACATCGAACGCCATCGCGTTCATCCGTTCGGGCCGGTTGAGCGTCACCAGGGCGACATGCGGCCGCGGTGTGTCGATGAGCACGAACGACATACGACCTCCGATCGGTTGCGACCTCAATATAGGCAGCCCGGCCCGCCGCGTCGGCGAATTCGCGTGGACGTCCAATTAGAGTCACTGGCATGACCGTGTACGTAATTGCGCAGCTGAAGTTCACCGATCGCAGCGCCTACGATCGCTATCAGGCACAATTCCTGGACATCTTTCTCCGGTACTCCGGCACGCTGCTGGCCGCCGACGAATCCCCGCAGACCATCGAGGGCGTCACCGACCGCGAGAAGGTGGTGCTGATGTCCTTCCCCGACGAGCCGTCCTTCCGGGCCTGGTCCGAATCGCCGGAGTATCAGGAGATCTCGAAGGATCGTCATGCCGGAGCGGACACGGTCAGCCTGCTGGTGCGCGGACTCGGCCACGGGTCGTGAGGCGTCCGGCATGATGGAACGGTGATCCATCACGTCCAATTATGTTGCCCCGCAGGCGCGGAGGGCCGGCAGCGCGGCTTCTACACCGGCGTGCTCGGGTGGCCCGAGCTGCCGAAGCCGCCGCTGCTGGCCGCCCGTGGCGGTTACTGGTTCCGCGTCCCGGGCCGCGGCGGTCCGGACGGCGAACTGCATATCGGCGTGGCGGCCGACTTCCGCCCGGCCACCAAGGCGCACCCGGCGTTCGTCGTGGACATCGACGCCGCCGCCGAAGCGGTGTCGGCCGCCGGGTACCCGGTCGTCTGGGCCGATCCGGCGGAGATTCCGGGGCGGCGACGATTCCACACGCACGACGCGGTGGGCAACCGGGTGGAGTTCCTGGCCGACTGATAGTCGGTGGACCGTCGTGCGGTCGCGGGGTGCCGTACCGGGATGACCGGTCGTCAGTCCAACTGCCAGGTGATGCGGATGCCCGCGGAGATCTCGCTCTCGCCCAGTTCGACCGGGATGGCGGCGGCGCGATAGGCCTCCATCGGGGCGGACATGGACTGCGCGCGCGGGACGGGCGGCGCGGAGGCGGTGTTCTCCGTGATCTCCAGGACCTTGCCGAGCGAGCGCTGCGCGCGCCGCGCGTACTGCTCGGCCTTGGCCATGGCGTTCTCCCACGCGGCGTCGCGGGCCCGGGTGAGCAACGATTCCTGGTCGGCGAAGGTGAGGACGAGACCGCCGAGACGGACGTCGTCGCCGCCCGCATCGACGCAGTTGGCGATGACGGTACCCGGGGCGGGATCGGCATCCTCGCCGATCTCGCGCAACGCGACCGTCAGCGACGTGGTGGCGAGGTATCCCGTGATGCGGTTGCCCTGGCCCTCGGTCCACACCGTCTCGGTCTGCACCGACAGTCCGCTGGTGGCGATGTCCGCGCCGTCGACGCCGTCGGATCGCAGCGACCGCGCGACCGCGGCGACGCGCGCACCGGCCTGGCTGTAGGCGAGCGCGACCTTGCTCGCTCGCGACTCGACGGAGATCGTCACCCGCATCAGGTCCGGAGTGGCGCGGGCGGTGCCGTGCCCGTAGGTCGTGACGCTGCCCGCACGCGACTCGTTCTTCTTGCTCACCGGACTCTCCTCGTCGGTCGCTGTCGATCCGTACCGCACCATCGTGCCTGTTCACCAGCCGCCGCGGCGTGCCGCGATCGCGCTGACCGCGTCGATCCCGCGTGGATCGAGCGCCGGGGGCTCCAGGCGCGGAGTATGCCGGGCGAGCGCGGCATGTCGCCGAGGGCGCGCTCGCGGTCGCCGGTGCGCGCCGCGGCGGCGTGGACCGCCGCACGCGGTCGGCTCGCCCCGGTGAGTCCGAGGAGCAGCACCGGAATTGCTCGGAACGGCGCAGAGGTGGTGGTCAGCGATCGGCGAGGCGGTGGTCGTCGCGCCCGAATTGATCTTCCGTAGCTCCGGCCCTCGGCGGAGTCCGGGCAATCGGCGAACGAATCGTGTTGCCTGGCAGCAAGTTCGAATAACGCGGTGGTCCGGCGTTCCGGGACGGCCGCCTCGGCGCCGCCGACCGGCATCGGCGGGCCTGCGCGCAACCCCACCGGGTTCGACGGTCCGCGAGACCAGTTGCTCGGGCTGCACCACCCTGTCACTCTAGGCCGGGTACCGTATGTCGAGGCTCACATTTCGACGCCTTGTCGGTCGGTGTGACCGTTCTCGTGCGGGAGCGTCGGCCGCCGCTCCGTAGACTGATCTGGATCAGATGCGCTATCCGGAGGGAGCTAGTTCAGGTGGGAGTGCTTTCCCGGGTCGACACACCCGATGATCTGCGCCGGCTGACCGTGCCGCAAGTGCGCGAGCTGGCGGAGGAGATCCGCGAGTTCCTGGTGCGCAAAGTCGCCGCGACCGGCGGGCACCTCGGCCCCAACCTCGGTGTGGTCGAGCTCACCATCGCGCTGCACCGGATCTTCGACTCACCGGCCGACCCGTTGATCTTCGACACCGGGCACCAGGCCTACGTGCACAAGATCCTGACCGGCCGCAAGGACCAGTTCGACTCGCTGCGCAAGCAGGGCGGCCTGTCCGGCTACCCGAGCCGCGCCGAGAGCGCCCACGACTGGGTGGAGTCCTCACATGCCTCGGCGGCGCTGTCCTACGCGGACGGTCTGGCGAAGGCGTTCGCGCTGAGCGGGCAGGACCGGCACGTGGTCGCCGTCGTCGGCGACGGCGCGCTCACCGGCGGCATGTGCTGGGAGGCGCTCAACAACATCGCCGCCGCCCCGGACCGCCCGGTGGTCATCGTGGTCAACGACAACGGCCGCTCCTACGCTCCCACCATCGGCGGCTTGGCCGAACGGCTCACGGCGCTGCGCACCCAGCCCGCCTACGAACACGCGCTGGACGCGGGCAAGCGCATCTTGAAGAGCATCCCCCGGGTGGGCGAGTCGGCGTACTCGATGGTGCACGCGGTGAAGGCGGGCATCAAGGACGCGGTCAGCCCGCAGGAGCTGTTCAGCGACCTGGGCCTCAAGTACGTCGGGCCGGTGGACGGCCACGACGTGGTCGCCTTGGAGGCGGCGCTGCGCCGGGCCAAGGACTTCGGCGGCCCCGTCGTGGTGCACGCGGTAACGCAGAAGGGCCGCGGTTACGCGCCGGCCGAGAATCACGTCGCCGACCAGATGCACGCCTGCGACCCCATCGATCCGCTGACCGGCGTCCCCGTCGGCGGTCCGAAGGCGCGCGGCTGGACGTCGGTGTTCTCCGAGGAGCTGATCGCGCAGGCCGAGCGTCGCGCCGACATCGTCGCCATCACCGCGGCGATGCCGGGCCCGACCGGGCTGGCCGCCTTCGGGGAGCGTTTCCCCGACCGGATGTTCGACGTCGGCATCGCCGAACAGCACGCCATGGCCTCCGCGGCGGGGCTCGCGCTCGGCGGCATGCATCCGGTGGTGGCGATCTACTCGACGTTCCTCAACCGCGCTTTCGACCAGTTGCTGATGGACGTGGCGCTGCTGAAACAACCGGTCACCGTGGTGCTGGACCGCGCGGGCATCACCGGCTCCGACGGCGCCAGCCACAACGGCATGTGGGATCTGTCGGTCCTCGGGATCATCCCCGGTATCCGGGTCGCGGCTCCGCGCGACGCCGCGACCCTGCGCGAGGAACTGGCCGAGGCGCTGGCCGTCAACGACGGGCCCACGGCGCTGCGTTTCCCGAAAGGCAGTGTGGCCGAGGACATCTCCGCGGTGGAACGGCTGGACGGCATCGATGTGCTGCGGATGGCCGAGCCGGAGGGCGGCTCGGTGCAGGCGGTGCACGGCGACGTCCTGCTCGTCGCGGTGGGATCATTCGCGGGCGCGGCCCTGGAAGCGGCGAACCTGCTGGATTCCGAAGGTATTTCGGTCACCGTTATCGACCCGCGCTGGGTCCTGCCGGTCTCGGACACCCTGCTGAAGCTCGCGGAGAACTACCGGCTCGTCGTCACGCTCGAAGACGGCGGGCTGCACGGCGGCATCGGCTCGACGGTGTCGGCTCGCCTGCGCAACTCCGGGCTGGATGTCCCCACCCGCGATCTCGGTGTGCCGCAACAGTTCCTGGACCATGCCTCGCGCGGCGAGGTGCACACCGAACTCGGCCTCACCGGCCCCGACATCGCCCGGCGGATCAGCGGATGGCTGGCCGCCCGCTGACGCCGCGGCCGAACCGCCGGGCCGGGTCCTAGTCCCCCGGCCGCAGCGCGACGGCCAGCAGCGGTACCGCGAGTTCCCGTTGCCAGGGCCGGGCGCCCCCCGACTTGAGGAACCCGTCGACCGCGGAGGGTTCGGCCACCTCGTAGTCGGGCAGCCCGTCCCAGCACAGGCGGCGGACCAGGTCCGGCGCGAGCAAATTCTCCACCGGGATCGAGTGCTCGGTCGACAGCTCGCCCATGGCGGCTCGTGCCCTGGTCAGGCGGGCCGCCGCGGCCGGGTCGCGACGCTCCCAGCGGTTGACCGGCGGCGGACCGTCGAACGGCTGGGTGAGCGGCGGCAGCTCGCTGTCCTCCAGCGTGCGGCCGCGCTCGATCGCCGCGAGCCATTCGCGGGAGTACCGGCGCTGCCGCGGACCGCCGAACACCGGCAGCGTGCGCAACTGCGCGATGGATTTCGGTTCCGCGACCGCCGCGGCGATGATCGCGGCGTCGGGAAGGATGCGAGCGGGCGCCACGTCACGGGCGCGGGCCAGCGCGTCCCGGGTGGTCCACAGCTCGCGCACCACCGCGAGCTGCCTGGTGCGGCGCAGCGTGTGGATGCCCGAAGTGCGCCGCCAGCGCTCGGCCTTCGGCGCGGGCGGATCCAAGGTGCGAATGTGCTCGAATTCCTGTGCGGCCCAATCCGACTTACCCTGCTCGTCGAGAGCGGCGGCCACCGAGTCGCGCAGTTCGAGCAACAATTCCACGTCCAGGGCTGCGTAATTCAGCCATTCGGCGGGCAGCGGCCGGGTGGACCAGTCGGCCGCCCCGTGCCCCTTGCGCAGCGCACGGCCCAGCAGCCGCTCCACCATCGCGGCCAGCCCGACGCGTTCGAAACCCGCCAGGCGCCCGCCCAATTCGGTGTCGAACAGCCGGGCCGGACGCAAGCCGAGTTCGGCCAGACCGGGCAGGTCCTGGTCCGCGGAGTGCAGCACCCATTCGAGTCCGTTGATCGCCTCGGCCAGCGGGGCGAGGGCGTCGGTGACCGGAATGGGATCGATGAGGAACGTGCCCGCGCCCGCGCGGCGCAATTGGATCAGGTACGCGCGCGCCGAGTAGCGGAACCCGGAGGCACGCTCGGCGTCCACGGCCAGCGGCCCGGTGCCCGCGATCAGCCGGGCGGCGGCCGCGCTGATCTCGGCGGCGGTGTCCAGTACCGGTGGCACGCCCTCCACCGGCGCGAGCAGGGGCGTCGCGGCCGAGGCTTCGGATTCGTCTGGTACGGACATGGTGATGAACTTTACGTGCCGACTCCAGGGCGCCGCCGTCCTATCACCGCATAAGTGTGTCGGCGGATCGGGCCCGGCATGCCGCCGGAGGGGGCAACTGCTGTTCCGGCGCAGGTCACGTCATGCCAGGGACGTACTCAGGGGTGATCGCCGGACAGCCCGGGTGGTACCTGCAGCTGGGTCACCCCGGCCGGTGGCAGCCCCGCCGCGTAGGCCAGCACCTCGCAGAACGCCTCGAGGTGCGGGCGCAGGTCGGTGGTGACGGGCGTCCACGAGGCGCGTAGTTCCAGTTGGTGGGCGCGCGGCGGACCGGCGATATCCCCGTAGCGCACCGAGCTGGTCGAGGTCACCGTGCCGCCGAGCGCGGTGAACGGTTCGGTCCGCGACTCCAGCGCGTCCACCAGCCAGCTCCACGCCACCTCGGGCAGCAAGGGGTCGGTGGCGAGCGCGGCGTCGATGTCGGCCTGGATATAGGCGACCAGACGTAGGGTGCCGTGCCAGGTGTCGTCGCCGTCCGGGTCGTGCAGCAGGATCAGCCTGCCGAACGCGTCGCCTTCGGAATCGGCCGGTACCACAGGGGTTTCCGGATGTGCGACCTCCGCGCCGATGGCGTAGGAGTACGGTGCGAGTCGTTGCGGCGGCCGGATGGGCGCGAGCTCGATCCGAGGGTGCACGGTAGCGGTGCCCATCGCCTCGACCGCGGCGCGAAATTGAGCTGGCTCGCCATGAGGTCCTTCGGTCGGTGCGGCGCCGTCGCGGAAGTCGAGCGGTGTCACGAATGCTGACGGTAGACCTTGTGCACCCGGCGCAGTCGGAGGCGCGCCGCTACAGGCGATGCGGCGACTGCGCGGTCATCTCCGCCGCCTCCGCGTCCGCCCCTGCGGGCGGGCCCGCATACGATAGCCGTGATGAGCACTCAAACCCGCCGCCGGTTGACCGATGCCCCGTTCCTGGCCGCCGCTACCGGCGCGACGCCCAGCAGGCGTCCGGTGTGGTTCATGCGCCAGGCCGGACGCTCGCTGCCCGAATACCGCGAGGTGCGGGCGGGCATCGGGATGCTCGAGTCCTGCTTCGATCCGGAGCTGGTGTGCGAGATCACCTTGCAGCCGATCCGCAGGCATCGGGTGGACGCCGCGATCTTGTTCTCCGACATCGTCGTTCCGCTCAAAGCGGCCGGAATCGATCTGGACATCGTGCCGGGCGTGGGGCCGGTGGTCGCTGCGCCCGTGCGCACCGTCGACGACGTGCGCGCGCTGCCCCGGTTGCGTCCCGAGGAGGTCGGGGCGGTCACCGACGGCGTGCGCCTGCTGCTGGACGCGCTGGGGGAGACGCCGCTGATCGGGTTCGCGGGCGCGCCGTTCACCCTCGCCTCCTACCTGGTTGAGGGCGGTCCGAGCAAGAACCACGAGCGCACCAAGGCGATGATGTACGCCGACCCGCAGACCTGGCACGCATTGCTCGGCGTGCTCACCGACATCACGATCGCGTTCCTGCAGGCTCAGTTGGCGGCGGGTGTCGACGCGGTACAGCTGTTCGACTCCTGGGCCGGCGCGCTCTCGCTGGCCGACTACCGCAGGTTCGTGCTCCCGCATTCGGAGCGGGTGTTCGCCGAGATCGCCGACGCGGGCGTGCCGCGGATCCACTTCGGTGTGGGCACCGGCGAGCTGCTCGGCGCCATGGGTGAGGCGGGCGCCGACGTGGTCGGCGTCGACTGGCGGGTGCCGCTGACCGATGCCGTCCGCCGCGTCGGGCCCGGAAAAGCGTTGCAGGGCAATCTCGATCCCGCCGTGCTGTTCGCCGGGCCCGAGGCGGTCGAGGCGCAGGCCAGGCGGATCGTGCGGGAAGCGGACGAGGCGATCACGCTCGGCGCGACCGGGCACATCTTCAACCTCGGCCACGGGGTGCTCCCGGACACCGATCCGGGCGTGCTGACCGCCTTGGTGGAGCTCGTCCACGAACTCTGAGTGCGAGGAACGCGGGACCAGGTTCGGGGCGGCGCCACAGCTGGCGCGCCGACTGCTCGACGTCGGCGCGCCGCTGCTCGGTAGGTCGCAGAGGTCGGACGGCGGGTGCGCTGACGTTGCGTCGGGCGTGGCCGGTGATCGGCGAGCACACAGCGTTGCCGAGGGGTGTCGACGCACTGAGCTGGGCAAGCGCGCGAGTCGCGCCCGACGGCAGATCGACAGGCCGAGCCAGTCCACGCCGGTCGTCGTGTGCCGCTGGTCATACGGCGCCGACCGTTCGATGTTCATGTCCGCGGCACGCGATACGGTCGAGGCATGCGTATCGCGGTGGTCGGCGGCGGGATCAGTGGGCTGGTGGCCGCGTATCGGTTGCGGACGGCGCTCGGATCGGAAGCCGACGTGCTCGTGCTCGATCGGGCCGAGCGGGTCGGCGGCATCCTCTACACCGGTGAATTGGCCGGGGAGCCACTGGATCTGGGGGCCGAAGCGTTCGTCGGACGGCGGCCGGAAGTGCCCGCGTTGCTGCGTGAACTCGGGCTCGAGTCGCAGCTGGTGACCCCCGCCGGGTTGCGGCCGCTGGTGTGGTCGTCCGGATCGGCGCATCCGATGCCGGAAGGCACACTGATGGGTGTCCCGGCGAATGCCGAGTCGATGCGCGGGCTGGTCGACGACGCCACGCTGGCCCGGATTGCCGCCGAGCCCGATCGGCCCCTGACCTGGGAGCCCGGTTCCGATGTCGACGTCTATAGCCTGGTCGCCGACCGGTTCGGCGCGCAGGTCGCCGAGCGCAGCGTGGATCCGCTGCTCGGCGGGGTGTACGCGGGCAGTTCCCGTTCCATCGGTGTCCGCGCGGCGCTGCCCACGCTGGCCGCCGCGCTGGACGATGGTGCGCCCAGCCTCACCGCCGCCGTCGGCGCCGCGTTGCCGCCGCCGTCGAACGCGCCGGTCTTCGGCGGAATCCGCGACGGCTACCGGGTGCTGCTCGAGGCACTCGCCGAGCGCTCCGGTGCGAGATTCGTCACCGCGACACCGGGGACGCGCCTGGCCAAGGGTCTGCGTGGCTGGGTGGTCGACCCGATCGGCGCCGTCGACGCGGTAGTGCTCGCCACCCCCGCGCCGGTGACCGCACGGCTGCTGAAGGCCATCGCCCCCGCCGCGGCGGCGGAACTGGCGGGCGTCGAACTGTCCTCGTCGGTCGTGGTCGCACTGGCGCTGCCACGCGAGACCGACTTGCCGCGCAACTCAGGCATCCTGGTGGCCACCGGAGAACCGCTGCGCGCCAAGGCGTTCACCCTCTCCAGCCGCAAATGGACGCATCTCGCGCAGCGCGCGACAGCCCTCGTCCGAGTCTCCTTCGGCAAGTTCGGGGACGACTCTGTGCTGTCGTGGCCCGATTCCGAACTCGTCACCGCAGCCGGCGAGGACCTGGCCACCGTCACCGGGGTCGCCATCGAGCCGGTCGCGGCGGTCGTCCAGCGCTGGCCGGGCGGTCTCGCTCAGTACGCGCCCGGCCACCCCGCCCGCATCGCGGCCGTCGAAGCCGAGGTCGCGACGCTCGACGGCCTGGCCGTGGCCGGTGCGTACCTGCACGGCGTCGGCGTACCCGCGTGCGTCGCCTCCGGTGCGGCCGCGGCGAGCCGTATCGTCGCGCGACTCGGCGCGAACTCCGCGCGCTGAGCTACTTCGGCCCCTGGCGAATCCGCACGGCCCGATGCGGCCACCGAGGGCGATCGCCGACCGGTCCACAGGCCGATGGTCGGCGCGGCCGCGAATTTCTTGTGCTCGCGCGCGCTCAGCCGAGTGCCGCGACGTTCGAGGAGAGCGGGCGGCGTTCCGGTGCCTGCCCGGCGGATCACGTGGCGCCGGGCGAGTGGCACGATGGTGCTATGGCGCGACTCGACTATGAGGCTCTCAACTCCACCATCCGCTACCTGATGTTCTCGGTCTTCCAGGTACAGCCCGGAGTGCTGGGCGAGGACCGGGCCGCCGCGACGAAGGAGGCCAAGGCGTTCTTCGACGGTCTCGCCGACCGCGACGTCGTGGTGCGCGGCATCTACGACGTGGCGGGGATGCGCGCCGACGCGGATTTCATGATCTGGACGCACGCCGAACGCGTCGAGGACCTGCAGGCGGCCTACGCCGATTTCCGCCGCACCACCGAACTGGGCCGGGCCAGTGCGCCGGTCTGGAGCAACGCGGCGCTGCACCGTCCGGCCGAGTTCAACAAGAGCCACATCCCGGCGTTCCTGGCCGGTGAGGACCCGGGGGCCTACATCTGCGTGTACCCGTTCGTCCGGTCCTACGAGTGGTACCTGCTGCCCGACGAGGAGCGCCGCCGGATGCTGGCCGAACACGGCAAGGCCGCGCGTGGGTATCCGGACGTGCGGGCCAACACCGTCAGCTCGTTCGCGCTCGGCGACTACGAATGGATCCTGGCCTTCGAGGCGCCCGAGCTGCACCGCATCGTCGACTTGATGCGCGATCTGCGGGCCACCGACGCCCGGAAGCACGTGCGCGAAGAGATCCCGTTCTTCACCGGCCCCCGCGTCGAGATCGAGAAACTGATCGCCGCCCTGCCCTGAGGCGCAGGCGGGGAATTCGCTTGTCGCGCTCGGTTGCCGGTCGGTAGGCCGACGGTAGCGGCCCCGCCGATGCCGGCGGGCATTCCGGCGCGGGAGATCGGCCTACCCAGCTCGGCTGCCCGGTCTGCCTGACGGCTCCGCCTGGTCGGCGGCCGACGCGGTGAGCGTCGCAGGCCGCCGCGGCAGGAGGGCCGGTCACCCCGAGGCCGCTTGCCCAGAGTTTTCGGGGCATGCGCCGCGCGCTGGAACTCCGTACGCTGCGGTGAGCGTCGGGCTGTTACTCCGCTGCGCTGTCCGAGGGGTGCAGCCGCAGGGCGATGGAGTTGATGCAGTAGCGCTTGTCGGTGGGCGTGTTGTACCCCTCGCCCTCGAACACGTGGCCGAGGTGGCTGTGGCAATTCGCGCACAGCACTTCGACCCGGCGCATACCGAGCGTGTCGTCCGGCCGGAGAATCACCGCGTCGGACGCCGCCGGATCGAAGAAGGAGGGCCAGCCGCAGTGCGAGTCGAATTTCTCGGCGCTGTGGAACAGTTCGGCGCCACACGCCCGGCACACGTAGACGCCTTCGGTTGTGGTGTCGGTGTATTCGCCGGTGAACGGCCGCTCGGTGGCAGCCTCGCGCAGCACCGCGTATTCCTCGGGGTCCAGCTTCGACCGCCATTCCTGCGGCGAGAGCTGGATGCGCGGCGCGGGGAGGGAGGTCTCGGCTTCGAAACTCATGGCTCCACGCTAATACGATTCTGCTCCAGGGGTGCCGAACCGTTGTGTGGCCGGGAAGTGTCCGCAGCGAAAGCGGGTTCGGTCGCCGGGGCGGGTGGTCGCGGCGCGCCGTCGCGGGAGTCCGGTGCGGACGCCATCCAGGCGGGGTCGAGCCCGAACGGCAGCCGGCCTTCCCGTCGCGCGGCCAGATAGCGCTCGCCGAGCACGCAGAACACGACGATCAGCAGCAGCCCCCAGCCGAAGGTGATGCGCAGGTACTCCACGTTGCGCCCGATGTGCTGCCAGCGGTCCGACAGCCACTTGTCGTAGCTCATGAACCCGAAGATCGCCAGCCAGGCGGGCCAGTTGCGCAGCACCGAATTGCGCAGCACCACCGTCATCAGGAACGGGAACAGCATCATCGAGTAGTACATCTGCCCGAGCGAGCTGAGCAGGAACGAGGCCGTCAGCAGCACGCCGGAGGCGGTGCAGACGAAGAACAGTTCGTCCTCGCGGTAGTAGCGGTACAGCAACCACAGCGAGATCAGTACGAGCACGCCGAGCACCACGCGCATGCCCCAGGTCAGCCACGGCGGCAGGCCGTAGTACTCGCCGTTGCCGACGATCGCGCTGTTGAAATAGTCGCGGGATTCGAAAATGTAGGGCGCGGTGCGCGTGAGGAACTTCTCCGGGTCCTTCGACAGCGGCCAGGCGATCGCCGTCAGCGCCAGCGGCACGCCGAGCGCGGTCACGAACACCTTCCATTGCCCGCGCACCAGCGCGATCAACAGCAAGGGGGCCAGCGTAGGTTTGACCGCGATACTCAATCCGAGCGCGGCCCCTGCCCAGAGGTCCCGCCGTTTCAGCAGGAGGTGGATGAAGATCAGCTCCGCCAGCAGCACGCAGCCGTTGACGTTGGTGAACACCAGCGTGTTGATCACGGTCTCGGACGTGAACATCGCCAGCAGCAGCGCGGGCGCGGCGACCGAGTTCAGCGTGTACCGGAACAGCCGCAGCAGCAGGTACCACGCGACGAGGATCGCGATCGCGTTCAGGCCGATGAACAGCCAGCGCGACTTCTCGTAGTCGATGGCCGCGATCGGCGCGATCAGCAGGGTGCCGCTGGGCGGGTACAGATAATGCGGGTCCACCGAGTCGAAGTTCGCGGTGTAGACCGGGCGCCCGTTCAGGAAGTCGAGGGACGCCTGGTAGACCGGCTTGTAATCATCGGTGATGAAGCCGTTGACAGCCTTGATGAACACCCGGTTCAGCACCGTCATGACCGCCAGCGGCCAGAGTGCGAACTTGATCACCTCGGCGGTGGTGCGAGCAGTGCGGGGCTCGAGCTGTCGAAGGAACACTGGGGCACGGTACACCGGATCGGTTACCGGTGGTTGCCGGGACCTGCCTGACGCGTCGCTCCAGCGGCTCCCGGCGCCGAGTTCAGGCGGGGCAGGCGGTGCCGTCCGCGGGAAGTTTGCCGTCCTTCAGATAGTCGAGCACCGCCCGCTGCGCGCACGCGGAGTGCGTGGCCACCGGATGGCCGAAGCCCTGCCAGGACAGCGCCGCGTAACGAGCGCCCGCCGCACCGAGCGCGCCGGTCACCGACGACTGACCGGCGTTGCCGACCACCGGATCGGCGACCCCGCCGAGCACGAGCACCGGAATACCGAGCTTCTCCGGCAGCGGGGGCGCGGTCGACACCGGCCAGGCCGCGCACTCCATCAAGGCGATGGCCGCCGCTTTGCCGAAGACGGGGTACTTGCCCGCCCAGGTGCTCGACAGTTCGGTGGCTTTGTCCGGCGTGGGCGGCTGCTGAATGTCGGTGCACCGGTTGACGAACTGGCCGTCGTTCTCGGTGGCCGCGGCTTCGCGCGTGATCAGGTTGCTCAGCGCCCCGCGATCGCCGCGTCCCGCCGCGGCGAGGGCATCGGACAGTTCGGCGACCCGGCTGACCTGGTCGGCCCGCGGGCTGCCGAGGAAGCCCGACAACGCGGTCAGCAACGCGTTCGCCGAAATGTCGCCGAGCCCGCCGCTCCCGGCCCGGTTCACCAGATCGGTGACCGCGGCGCGTGGGTCGGCGCCGAGCGAGCAGCCGAGGCCGACGCAGCGCTGGGCGAACGCCGTCAACGCCGCCTCGGCGCCCTGCACGGTCTGCTCCGCGCGGGTCACGGCGTCCGTTCCGACCGGCTCGGGGGAGTCGAGCACCAACCGGGCGAGGTGGTCGCCGTATTTGCGGGCGTAGCTCAGCGCGACCTTCGCGCCGTTGCCCGTGCCGAGCAGCGTGATGTGCTCGACCTGCCACTGCCTGCGCAACTGCTCGATGTCGTCGGCGGCGTGCGGTGCGTCGAAGGTGCCTTCGTAGGGCTGTAGGAAGTCGCGGCAGGCGATGGTGCCGTCCTGGCTCAGCTTGACCATCCGGGCCACCGGGTCGCCCTCGCCGGGACCGGACTGGGCATTGTCGGCCAAGCCGCGGCGGATCTCCGATGGCAGGCAATCGATCGGCTGCGAGGTGCCGATGCCGCGCCGGTCCACCGCGACGATCGGGCGTGCGGCCAGCAGCGCGGAGGCCGGGCCGGCGGCCAAACCGGCCAGGGTGGCCGACGAGGAACGATCCGAACCGGAGGTGAGCACCAGCGGCGGCACATCGGTCGGCGTCTGCGGCAGCCGGGCCCGCATCGCGCCGGCGCGGAAGTTGCCCAGCACGGCGCCGTTCGAGTCGATCGGGGTGGAGTACTCGGCGCAGTCGAGCACGAGCCCAGCCGGGGCGGGGCCGAGCCCGAGCTCGTCCAGGGTCGGCTGCGTGCACTCCCGCCAGCTGAGGTCGGTCCTGGGCAGTTCGGCGCTCGGCGGCGCGGCAGGCGCGGCGGAGGTCGTCGCGGTGCCCGCCACGGGCGGGCGCTGCACCGCGACGCCGGGACGATCCGACGGTCCCGCGCCGCAACCGGCGGTCACGATCGAGAGAGTGGCGGCAAGCACGGCGGCCCGAGTCCAGCGCATTGCTACAGCCTGCCAGGTTCGGGCGGTTCTTTCATCGACGGGCCCACCGGGTGAGCATCGTGCCGTCGTCGTCCAGCAGGACGTGCGCGCGGGTCATGCGGAGGCGGAACTCGTGCGCGGACAGCGAGATTCGCCGCGCGGCGCCACCGACCAGCAGCGGCGCGGTGGTCAGGCAGAGCTCGTCCATTACGTCGGCCTCCAGCAGTTCGCCGAACAGGTGCGGGCCGCCCTCGGTCAGCACGCGCAGCAGGCCGCGCTCGGCGAGCACGCGCAGCAAGCCGCTGGGTGTCACCACGATGTCACCCGCTTCGATCACCTCGGCGCCCGCGTCCGCCAGTCGCTGTTTGCGGTCGGCGGGCGCGGTGGCCGTCGTGATGATCAACGGCGGCACCTGGGTGTCGGTGAGCAGGCGCGCGCCGGGTTCGATCGCCGCGCTCGCCGTGACCACCGCGATCGGCGGCGGTGCGCCGTTGGGATGCCCGCCGATGCCGCGCTCGTGGTGCGCGCGCCTGCGCGCCGGATCGGTGCGCGCACCGCCGTAGTTCTCCGCGCGCGCCGTGCCCGCGCCGACCACGATCACCTCCGCCAGTTCCCGCAGCAGCATGAACACCGTGCGGTCGGCCGGCGTGCCCAACCCTTCGGTCAGGTTCCCGCTGGTGGCGGCGCCGTCGATACTGGAGACGAAATTGGCGCGCACCCAAGGCGCGTCGCGGTCGGTGGGAAACGCGTACAACTGCGCGAGGTCGTCCGGGCTGAGCCCTGTGAGCTGGATCGCATTGTGGCTACGCTGCATGAGACCAGATCACACCACGTCTCTAGGCTTCGTCCATGCAAGAACGCCTCGTCGATCGTCACCCGGAGGTCCCGGCCGATCAACTCGTCGCCCAAATGGTGCCCCCGCCGATGTTCGACGAGGTGAGTTTCGCCTCCTACATCCCCGATCCGAAGGAACCCAGCCAGGCGGCCGCGGTCGGCAAGGCCGAGGAGTTCGCCGGGCAGGTCGCCAAGATCAGCAAGGCCGTCCACAAGAAGAGCTTCTTCGGCAAGAGGAAGCAGATCAGTGGCGCCGGCCTGTATCTGGACGGCGGGTTCGGCGTCGGCAAGACCCACCTGCTGGCCTCGATCTTCCACAGCTCGCCCGCGCCCAAGTCGTTCGGTACGTTCGGCGAGCTGACCAACCTGGTGGGCGCGCTCGGTTTCGCCAACGCACTCGAGCGGCTCTCGGGCAACAGCGTGCTGTGCATCGACGAGTTCGAACTCGACGACCCGGGCGACACCATGCTGGTGTCCCGGCTGCTCACCGAACTGTCCGCGGCCGGTGTGTCCATCGCCGCCACGTCCAACACCTTGCCCGGTCAGCTCGGCGAAGGACGCTTCGCCGCACAGGATTTCCTGCGCGAGATCAAGAAGCTGGGCGCGATCTTCGAGGCGGTGCGCGTCGACGGGCCGGACTACCGTCACCGTGATCTGCCCCCGGCGCCGGAGCCCACCGCGCCGGAGCTGCTGGCCGAACGGGCGGCGGGCACACCGGGCTCCACCCTCGACGAGTTCGACGCGCTGCTCAAGCACCTGAGCACGCTGCACCCGTCGAAGTACGGCGCGCTGATCTCCGGGGTCTCGTCGGTGTTCGTCTCGAACGTGCACCCGGTCACCGATCAGGCCGTGGCGCTGCGCATCGTGGTGCTGGCCGACCGGCTCTACGACGCGAGCGTCCCGGTGACGGTATCGGGCGCGAAGCTCGACGAGATCTTCTCGGCCGAGATGCTCGAGGGCGGCTACCGCAAGAAGTATCTGCGCGCCATCTCGCGCCTGCTCGCGCTGTCGCGCTTCGAAGTCGCGGCCTAGCGCGGGTTCGCTCGTGGCGGTTCGGCAGCAGCGACGCATGGAAGCACCGCAGACCCGATGATCGGAAGACTGGTATGACCTCTCGTTTCCGCGCCCCGGTGGCCATGGCGGCCGGTCTGGCGATCGCCTTCGGGCCGGTCGCCGGTGCCGCACTCGCCGACCGGCCCGCGGCACCGGCCGTCGTCGCCGATCCCTCGCTGCACTTGCAGGGCGTGCAGAACGCCCGCGACATCGGCGGATACCGTACGGGTGACGGCAGGATCGTGCGCACCGGCCTGGTGTACCGGACCGGGCAGTTGAACAACGCGACCGCAGGCGATGTGGCCGCGCTGACCGACCGCCGCGTTCGCTCCGTGCACGACCTGCGCACGGTCTACGAGCGCGCGCTCGGACCGGACCGGATGCCCGAGGGCGCGACGGCGCACTGGTCGGACGTGATCGGCCAGGCTCCGCCGGAGGTCCTCGCCACCACACTCACCGGGGGTGACGGGCTCTACCGCGCGTTCCTCACCGCGCCCGGCGCGAACGAGGCGTTCGCCTCCGTGCTGCGCGACATCATCGGCGCCGACGGGGCGGTGCTGTTCCACTGCACCGCGGGAAAGGACCGCACCGGCTGGACGGCCGCCGTGCTGCTGACCCTGCTCGGTGTCGATCGCGCCACCGTCACCGAGGATTACCTGCTGTCCAACCGGTACCGCGACGCGCGTGCGGACGATCCGCTGAACGGCGTGCAGCGGTCCTGGCTGGACGCCGCCTTCGACCAGATGGATCGGACCTACGGCAGTTTCGGCGCCTATGTCCGGGACGGATTGCGACTCGACGACCGCGAGGTCGCCGCCCTGCGAGCGCGTTTGCTCGGCTGAGCGCGGCGTCTCGGGGGAGCGTCCACTTCGGCCGTCCGCCACCGTGACGTCCACTACGATCCCGGCATGACGAAGTTTGAGACATGGGACGGCCTGGAACTCAATTACCGGGTTTGGGAGGGCGCGGGCGTTCCGGTCGTTCTGCAGCACGGGGTGGTCGCGGACACCAACGCGAACTGGATGAGCACCGGCGTGGTCGGCGCCCTGCACTCGGCCGGGCACACCGTGGTGTCCCTGGACGCGCGCGGCCACGGCCGTTCCGGCAAGCCGCACGACGCGCACCGTTACTCGTGGGAAGCCATGGCGCGGGACGTGCGAGCGCTCTACGACGAGCTGGGTTTCGACGAAGTCGTGCAGGTCGGGTACTCGATGGGCGGGGTGATCTCGCTGATGGTGGCCGCCACCGACGCGCGCGTGCGGCGCCTGGCCGTCGGCGGCATCGGGTCGGGCGTGCTGGACTGTGGCGGCGTCGACCGGCGCGTGATCGACCTGCCCGATCTCCAGGCCGCGATGACCGGGGACGGCGCGGCCGCCTCCCCGACCGCGAAGATGTTCCGGGTGCTGGCCGACGCGGTGCGGGCCGACGTGGCGGCCATGCACGCGGTGGCGACCGGTCTCGACGCCCGTCCCATCGAGACCCTGGCGGACATCACCGTGCCCGCCCTGGTGCTGGCCGGCGATAGCGACCCGTTCGCCGCCGAGCCGCAGCGCCTGGCCGCGGCCTTGCCGAACGGCACTCTCGCGGTGGTGCCGGGTGATCATCTGATGGCGGTGGTGGCGCCCGCGTTCCACACCGCGCTGGTCGATTTCCTGCGGTGAGTCCGGCCTAGAAGACCAGACGCAGCACGTAGTCGTGATGCAGCTGGGCGCCGACGGTGAACGTCTTCGTGCCGACCTCGGTGAAACCATGTTTGGCGTAGAAACGCTGGGCCCGGACGTTCTGCTGGTTGACGCCCAGCCAGACACCCGGATACCCCTCCGCGCGCGCCCAGTCCAGCGCGGCCAGCATCAGTGCGGTGGACACGCCGGTGCCGTGCCGGCCGGGCAGCACGTACATCTTGCTGATCTCCAGCGCCGGGTGCAGCCCGACGGATTCGGCCACCGCCGGGTCGGCAGGGTCGCCCGCGACCAGCATCGCGTAACCGACGATCTCGTCTTCCGCGACTGCCTTGAGCACGATCCGGGCGGGATCACTCAGATACTCGCCGAAGCGTTCGCCGGACAACACGTCGCTGACGAAGACATCGATGTCGTCGGGCGTCGCCTCCGGAGGACACGCCAGCGGAAAAGTCGCCGCCGCGACGTCGCTGAGGGCCTCGGCGTCCCACAGTCCGGCCCGGTCGACGATGACTGGGAGGTGGCTCATGCCTCCATCAGAGCATATTCTCTTTGAAGGCACGGATTCTCGCCATCGCGCTCGTACCCAGCCTCGTTTCGATGGTCGTCGGCGTGGCCACCGCGGTCGCGCTCGTTCGCTCGGGAGAGCATGCCGGGGATTTCGCCGAGACCCTGGAGACGAAGCCGGGCCCCGCCGGGAAATTGGTGCTCGCCGTCGACCAGGAGCGGCTCCTTTCGCTCTGGCGGCCGGCAGGCGAGCAACCGAAGCCGGGAAGCCTGACCGCTGCCCGGGTGCGGGGGAAGCAAGGGCCCGCTTGCGCTGCCGATGAGCATCGCGGACTGGCGGTCGGCCGCGGATCAGGTCAACAGCGAGGTGGTAGCGATCTGGGGAGACCAGAACAAGCAGGCCCGGCGACAGGCGGCCGACACCGCGGCGCGCCAGCCCCGCGACTCCTGCTGACCGGCGCCGCGGTCTCCGAGGCTCGGCTTGTTCGTGGTCGCGCGGCTCGGTGCGCGGCACGGCATCTCGGTACGGCTGAGCGAATCCGACTACGGCGGAGTGCGGGCCATCGTCCTGCTTCCGTCCGCACTGATCGTCGCCGAATCCGAGGCGTTCGATCCTCAGGATGACTCGACGCCTCCGGGCGCGGTCGCCGTGACCTCTTCTTTCGTGATCTCGACCGATACCTCGACGATCTCGTCGAGCGCCCGACCGGGTGCGTTGCGCGCGATGGTGCACTCGACCGAAGCGATGCTGCTGGCGGGGGTCACGTCCATGGGCCGCCGGGCATTTCGGCGCCATGTCCGCCCGCCCGGTACGGATTCGGCTGTCTGTCCTGCCATGCCGGTACGGATTCGGCTGTCTGTCCACCCCGCAGCGACAGGGACTCGGGCGGCCGCCGGGCCGCCGCGGGCGTCGTCGACGTTTCCCGAGCCTGCTGAAAATCACGAAGCGGCACCGACTTCCACGTACCGGTGCAAACATGCTTCTCATGCTCAAGAATATTATTTTTCCGGCTGCCGAGCCCGTGCGGCGGGTCGGTCGCGCGCGCGGCGAACGGCGGCGGGTCAGCGTGCCGCTCCGCCTGGCCGTGATCGCCACGACCGTCGTCGCCATCGGAGCGGTCCTCACCCCGGGCCACGGCGCCGCGCGGGCCGACGAACAGACCTCGTCGCCTGATCCTGTCGCCTCCGCGGGTTGCGCCGCGCCCGCGCCCGCGCCGGGGCGATCGACGCTGCGTTTCGCCGCGGGCGAGAAGTCCGGCAGCTACATCCAGGACCTGCCGGGCGCCGCCCAGGGGCGCCCCGTGCCCGTCGTATTCGATCTGCACGGTTACCTCGAGCCCGCCGCGATCGAACACCTCAGCAGCGGGATCAGCGAGCTGGGCGCCGCGGAGGCATTCGTGACGATCACCCCGCAGCTGGAGCAACCGGGCCTGCCGCGCTGGGATTTCGGCGAGGCCAGTGGTGACGTCGCCTACCTGTCCGAACTGATGTCGCATGTCGAGTCGTCGCTGTGCGTCGACGAGCGCCGCATCTACGTCACCGGTCTGTCGATGGGTGCTTTCACCACGTCCTCGCTGGCATGTCAGCTCTCGGACCGGATCGCGGCGATCGCTCCGGTGGCCGGCCTGCAGGACTTCGCGTGGTGCCGTACCGAACGTCCCGTCCCCGTTGTCGCGTTCCACGGCACCGCGGACCCGATCGTCGCCTACACCGGCGGCACCGGCCCGAACGCCAGGTTCCTGCCGAAGCCCGACGGTTCCGGCTCGGTCGTGGCGCCGGACGCCGGGACGGGCCGTCCGGTGATCGAGGGACCGGGACCGGACACCATCCCGGCTCAGGCGGGGGCATGGGCACGCCGGAACGGGTGCGTAGCCGATCCAGCCGAGCGGCAGATCACTGCCGACGTGACGCTGGCGAGTTACCCGTGCCCGCCCGGAGGCGCCGTCGAGCTCTACTCGATCGTCGATGGCGGGCACACGTGGCCGGGCAACCCGTCCGTCGCCTCGCCCGTGCCGCTGGTCGGCACCACCACGACGTCGATCAGCGCCAACCGGATCATGTGGGACTTCTTCCGTGCCCATCCGCTGGAAGGCCCCCTGCGTCGCTGATGGCCGTCTCCGGACCGAGCACTGTGCCTGGACACCGGCCGAACGCCCGACGACGTGGGCCTACGCGCCCGCAGGACCTGTAGGCCTCGCTCTCGGCGGCCGGGCCCGGGTCGTAGAGCCGTCGATGCTCCAGCGGCCCGGCGGCACGTCCGACAGCCCGTCGCGGCTGTCGTCGAGCAGGCGCCACAGCGCGGACGCGTTCAACGCCCCGGGGCGAGGCGTGCGGGCGCGCTCGCCACCCGGTGGGAGCGGAAGACACGGGCGAGTGCGATCAGGAGGACGGCGAAGACCGAGGCCAGGACGAAGCCCATCCGGTGACCGAAGCTCGCCGCGACCGCGCCGATCACGCCGCCGCCGAGCAGGGTTCCCGCGTAATTGAACAGGTTGAGGCGCGCGATCAGCGCATCGAGCCGCCGCCCGGTGGCGAGTTGCCCGGCCGCGCTGAAACACAGCGGCGCGATCACGGGCAGGCCGACACCCGCCACGAGGAATCCGGCGATCGCGATCACCGGACTCGGCGCGGCCACCACGATCGCCAGCCCCAACGCCCCGGTGCTCGCGGCGACACGCACCACCCTCCGCGGACCGAAGCGGCGCACCAGCGAATCACCGGCCAGCCGGGCGAGCAGCGAGGTGCCCTGATACGCGGCCAAGGCGAGCGCGGCGGTCGCGGAAGTGGCGAGCAGGTCGTCGGTGAGGTACAGGGCCGACCAGTTGCCCACCGCCAGATCGACGGCGAACACGAGCGCCATGGCGACCCCGAACGCCAGATATGCGCGCAGCGCGACGGTCGCCCCGGGATCGGCAGTCACATGGGTGGCCTTGGGCGCGCCTCCTTCGGCGGTCGCCCGGGTCGCCGTGGCGGTGGTTTCGGTATTCGCCCTGGTCACGCCGGGTTCGGCGGTTGCCCGGGTTGTCTTGGTCGCGTCGGGTTCAGTGGTTCCCTCGGTCGCGGTGGACTCGGAAGTCGCCCCGGTTTCGGCGTGACTCGTCTCCGCGTCCCGGACGCCGAGCAGGTGCGGTCCGAGCGCCGAGCCGAGGACGAACACGATCGCCGCGGCCGCGAGCAGCGATACGCGCAGCGTCACCCCCAGCGCCTCGCATCCCGAGACGAACAGTGCCCCGGTGATCGATCCGGCGCTCCACGCCGCGTAGAACGACGACAGGATGAACGTCCCGTACCCGCGCTGGATGAACACCGCCTGCATATTGGTGCTCGCGTCGACGATGCCGACCGCGATCCCGTAGCAGCCGAGCGTGGCCACCAGCAGCGCGGCGTTCGGCGCGAACGCCGCGGCCGAGCCGGTGACGGCGACGAGCAACAGCCCGATCCGCACGGCGTCGCGGCTCGACCGGCGCAGCGCCAGTCGCTCCGCCACGACGCTGCCCGCGCCCGCCAGCAGCGACACGAACACCACCGAGACGACGATCACCTCGTCCGACAGGCCGAAACGCTCCTTCTGCTGCGGCAACTCGGTCAGCACCACGGCGAAGAAGAAGCCCTGCAAGCCGAACGCGAAGGAGTTCGCGATGCGGGCGCGCCGCAACAGGGGCGCGATCGGACTCATTGGCGCAGGGTAGCCGGAGCGTGACCACGGCGCGCGCCGAACCACGACGCCGCGATCGGCCACGTCGATCGGCCGGATGATCCGACCGCGCACCCTGGCCGTGATCCGTGTCCGATGTCAGTATCGAAGGGACGCAACAACAGTCGCCAACGTAGGGAGCCGGCCGGATGAGAGAGCTGCCAGCGGATTTCTTTCGCACGCCGTATGCCTTCTACCGGCAGTTGCGCGCGGAGGGGCCGGTGCATCAGATCCGCTTGCGCACCGGCGTTCGCGCCTGGCTGGTGGTGGACTACCAGGCCGCCAAGGACGTGCTGCGTCACCCGGACGTGCGCAAGGACCCGCACACCCCGGCGGGCGCTCACGCGCGGCAAGCGGCCGCGGGCAACAGCGGCGTCGCGTCGGCCAACCAGCGCTTGAGCCACCATCTGCTCAACGCCGACCCGCCGCAGCACTCGCGGCTGCGCAAACTCGTCACTCCGGCGTTCGCGCCCGCCCGCATGGAGGCCCTCGCACCGCGGGTCGTGGCGATCGCGGACGATCTGCTCGACGCGCTCGACCGCACCGCAGGCACCGGGCCGGTGGACCTGCTCGCGGAGTACGCGTTCCCGCTGCCCATCACGGTGATCTGCGAACTGCTCGGCGTGCCGGTCGAGGACCGCGCGCGATTCCGGGAATGGTCGGCGGCCGTCGTGGACACCGCCATGTCCACACCGGAGGCCATGCGCACCGCCACCGACGCCATCGTCGGCTATTTCGACGGACTGGTCGCCCGGCGACGGCAGGAAGGGCCGGGCGAAGATCTGATCTCGCAACTGCTGCTCGCCACCGAGGAAGGCGACCGCCTCAGTCACGACGAACTGATCTCGATGGTGTTCCTGATCCTGATCGCGGGCCATGAGACCACGGTGAACCTGATCGGCAACACCGTGCTCGAACTGCTGGCCGATCCGTCCCGCTACCGGGCTCTGCGCGACGACCCCACGAGCGCCACACCACTGGTGGAGGAGATGCTGCGCTACAACGGACCGGTCAATACGGTGACCCTGCGTTACACCACCGCGCCGGTCCCGCTGAGTGGCAGCGTCATCCCCGCGGGGGAACTGGTGCTGGTCTCGGTCGCGTCGGCCAATCGCGACGAACGGCAGTTCGCGGCGCCCGCCACGTTCGATCCGGACCGTGGCGCGAACGGCCATCTGGCCTTCGGTCATGGCATCCACTACTGCCTCGGCGCCGGGCTGGCCCGGCTCGAGGCCCGCGTGGCGCTCACCAGGCTGGCACGGCGCTATCCGTTGCTGCGGCCCGCCGTCGGCGACGTGGATCTGCGGTGGCGCGAGAGCATCCTGATCCGCGGTCTGCAGGAGCTTCCCGTCGTTGCGGTGCGTGCGCCCGCGGTGCGCTGACGAGCGGATTCGGTCGACCGACTTTGCTGCGCGCCGCTGGCGACGTAATCTCCTGCGCATGACAAGCGGAAGCCGCATCGGGATCGTCGGTGCGGGTATCGCAGGTCTCGCCTGCGCGAAAGTGCTGAAACAGGCGGGTTTTCCGGTCGAGGTGTTCGACCGCACACCCGATGTCGGTGGCGTGTGGAGTGTGACCCGGCGATACCCGGGACTGCAAGCGCAGAACTCCAAGGACACGTATCACTTCTCCGACTTCCCCATGCCCGCGGACTACCCGCGCGTCCTCGACGGACAGCACATGCAGGCCTATCTGGCCGCCTACGCCGAGCACTTCGGGCTGACCGAGCATTTGCGGTTGCGCACCGAGGTGGTCGCCGCCGATCCGGTCGACAGTGGCTGGTTGCTGGAAATTCGCGACGAAAGTGGAGTGCGCCGGGCCTCGTGCGATCACCTGGTGATCGCCAACGGTGTGTTCAGCGAACCGGCGATGCCGGACTACCGCGGCGCCGACTGGTTCCGCGCGGCCGGCGGGCGGCTGTGCCACTCGTCGGAGTTCACCGATCTGGAATCGGTGCGCGGCAAGTCCGTCGTCGTGGTGGGCTATGGCAAGTCCGCCTGCGATATCGCCACCGCGGTGAGCGAGGTCGCGGCGTCCACCTCGGTGGTGGCCCGGCGGCTGTTCTGGAAGATGCCGCGCAAGCTGGCGCGCGTGATCGACTACGAGCGGCTGATGCTGACCCGTTTCGGCGAGGCGCACTTCCACTACCTACGGCCGCGCTGGATGGATCGCTTCCTGGACGGCCCGGGCGAATCGGTGCGGATCAGCAACTTCGATCTGATCCAGGAACTCGCCACCAAGCACTCCCACCTGCGCGAACTCGGTCTGGTGCCCGGTGGCCGGTTCGAGGAGATCGCCGAGAGCACCGTCAGCCTCACCACCGAAGGCTTCTACGAGCAGGTGGCCAACGGGCACATCACGGTGCACCGGGACACCACGATCACCGAACTGGGCGGCGGGCCCAAGGCCGCGCCCGGGGTCCGGCTGTCCAGCGGGCAGGTACTGCAGGCCGACGTCGTGGTGTGCGCGACCGGCTTCCAGCAGCGCGTGCCCTTCCTCACGCCGTACGTCCAGCGCAGGCTGACCGACGAGCACGGCAACTTCCGCCTGCACCGCCAGATCCTGCCGTTGGAGGTCCCGAACCTGACCTTCGCCGGCTACAACTCGTCGGTGATCAGCACGCTGAACGCCGAAGTCGCGGCGCACTGGACCGCCGCGCTGCTCACCGGCAGGATCGACCTGCCACCGGCCGAGCAACTCGCCGAGCAGATCGACGCCCGCCTGCGCTGGATGGAGGAACGCACGCACGGTCGCCACGCGCGCGGCACCGCCGTCACCCCCTTCTCCATCCAGAACATCGATGAGATGCTCGCCGACCTGAAGTTCCGGCTGCCGCTGCGCACCCGTGCGGCGCAGGTCTTCCGGCGGGTGAAGCCGGAGTCCTACCGAGGGCTGGCCACCCGGCGCAAGCCCGGAGCCGGGCCGGTGGCGCCACCGGCCGCCCCGATCGAGGCGGAACTGCTTCCGTACGAGGGCGACAGCGGGCGGGTCAGCCACTAGGGCGCCGCGAGCCCGTCGTCCGGGCGTACGGAGCGATTGTTCGATCCGCAGCGTCGGCTCCGGCTCGAGCGGCTGATTCCGAGCGGCGCTGTGCACACTTGCATCGACTGCCGAATCCGCCCCGCGTCGCCCGGCGGTTCGGGAAGGCAGCCCGGTAGCGGAGCAGAGTACGGCGCCGCGTGCCGTCTCCATGGTTGTCCATGGGAAGGCCACGCGGGCCGTGATCACCCGGTCCAGCGCATATACGGAGGTCGAGGGGCTGCTGGGCACTGGGGGCGGTACGCGGCTCGAAGCGATATCGCGCTCAGTGGCGCTTTTCCTGCGACGCCTCTCCGGCGTTGCCGCTGCGATGGGACTCGCCCTGGGTTGTCACCCCCGCAATGCCGGGAGTAGCTGGTTACGTTGGCGATAATCCAAGGGTGGAAGCGCTGGACATGAATCTCCTCGTGGCCCTGGACGCACTGCTGGACACCAACAGCGTCACGCTGGCCGCGCAGCGCCTACACACCTCCCCGCCCGCGATGAGCCGGACGCTTGCCAAGCTGCGCAGCGTGCTCGGCGACCCCTTGCTGGTGCGCGCGGGGCGCAATTTGGTGCCGACGCCACGGGCACTGGAATTACGTTACGAAGTCAGCACGCTGGTCGAGCAGGGACGCGCGCTGCTGACGCCGCGCAACGAGCTCGACCCGGCGGCGCTGCGCCGGACGTTCGCGGTGCAGGCCGGCGACATGGTACTCACCGAACTGGCCGGGCCCCTGCTGTCCGCGGTGCGGGCGCAGGCGCCGGGCGTGACGCTGCGCTTCCTGCCCGACACCCTGGAGGGCACCGCCGCGCTGCGCGACGGACGCGTGGATCTCGAGGTGGGTGTGATCGACCACACCGACCCGGAGACCACCGTGCGCAGAGTGCTCACCGACCGCGTGATCGGTGTGGCCGCCGCCGATCATCCTCTGGTCACCGATCGCGTCACCGTCGCCGCGTACGCCGCGGCGCCGCATCTGAGCATCTCGCGCAACGGCCGGTCACACGGCCCGATCGACGACCGTCTCGCGCTGCACGGCCGCACCCGGCGGGTGGTGGCCACCGTGCCGACCCTGACCAGCGCGCTGTTCGCGGTGCGCGGCAGCGACCTGATCTGCCCCGCGCCCGCCATGCTGAGCGCCGCCACTCTGCCCGCGATCGGATTGAGCGCGTTCGAGATACCGCTGCCACTGCCCGAAGTCGCCATCGGTATGGCGTGGCATCCGCGCAACACCGCCGACGGAGGGCATCGCTGGCTGCGCGATCTCGTCCAGGAGATCCTGCTGCGTTCGGCTGCGGCGGCTCCGCCGAAACGGCGGCGCGTCAAAGTCGTTCAGGACACCGGCGGCGGGCTCGATAGCCGGTAGTCGGCCGGCCTGCGCTGCGCCTCGGTGCGCTCGGACGGATAACCGTTCGAAGCCGAGTCGCCCGGCGACTCGAAGAGGTCGGAGCGGCCCAGCGGGGCCGCCGCCGTGCGCTTGAGCTCGTCGAGCATGGCCTGCAGCTTGTCCACGTGCGTGTTCTCGACCGGCGTGCGGTCTTCCTCGCTGGCGCGGTGCGCTCCGGTGAGCCCCGTGCCGGGTGCGTCCGGCGCCGCCCCGTTCGCCGAGCCGCTGTGATTCGCGCTGGTGGCGGACGCGACGATACTTTCGTACGCGGCGTTCTCGCTGGGGGAGTACGAGGCGGGGGCGGGTTCGCGTGCCGCGGTGAACGTCTCGTGCTGCCCGGTGCTCGGATCACGTGACGGCGGAGAGGTGAAGGGCGACCGGGGTTCCCGCGGCGTCGGTGGGGTGAAGGTCTGGACGGGCTCACGCGACGGAGGGGAGGTGAAGTTCGACGCGGAGTCGCGGGGCGCGGTGAAGCTCTGTGCCGCGGTGACCTTCGGCTCCAGCGCGGGTTCGCGTGGCGGCGTGAAGCCGGTCTGTGCAGCGGAATTCGATTCGGGCGCCGCGTGCACGGGCTCCCGAGGGGTGCTCTGCGGTCGTGCGCCGTTGCGGGCACCCGCCGGTTCGCGGGAATCGCTCTTGCCCGCCGCGGGCTCGGTGCCGACGCGCTCCTGCCGGTGCGCGTTCGACCGTCCGGCGGCCCGAGGCAACGGGACGGCCGAACGCTCCGCGGTCGGCTGCCGGTCCTCCGGTGCCGGGCCGTCGCCGGACTCCAGGCGCTCCACCCGGGTATCCAGACCCGAAATATCCTGTCCGGCACGGAAAGCCCACGCCTCCAGCTTGGCCAACCGCCCCTCGACCGTCGGTTCGCTCCCCACGGCCTGGATGGCCTGTGCACCATCGATACGGGCCGCGACGGCGTCCAGCTTCTCGCTGACCTCTCGGAGAGCTGACGCGATACCAGACAACATCGCGCCGATCGACTCGCCGGTCTGCTGACCGTGCTCCATCCAGTACCCACTTCCCCGTATCGGCCCAGCTCGCACTCGGCCGGACGATTCTATCCGCCCAGTTGGACATCCGCGGCTCGCGAAGAATCGGCGGCGCCGCACCGATCCTTGACCTGATCGAAGCAGCCTAGGCCCCCGGAAATACCCCCACGCAGGCGGATTACGCGGCGACCCGGTTTGTCCGGAAATCACGCCGACGCATCTGATCGGTCATTATCCGGCCGAACGGCGTCGTCCGCGAGTCCGCGCTCGGATCGCCGACGCGCGCCAAGCCGCTGCCGCTGCTGGCCCGCTGCCGCCGCCGTTGCTGCCGTTGGCGCTGCTGCTGCCGTTGCTGCCGTTGGCGCTGCTGCCGCTGCCGCGGGTGTTCTGCCGCCGCTGGCGCGGGCGGTGGGCGGTGAACCGTGCGGACGCCGCGGCCGGGCGCGTCGCGGGATGGCGGCAACTGTCAATTCACTGATCTCGACGTGCCCTGTGCCGCCCCCGTGGCATGATGAAAGTCCTTGTGCCGCAGAGAACGACGCCGACATCGGTGATCGGCCTCGCGCGTGGCACACCCGAGCGCGGGGTGAGCCGGGCTGGCGAGGTAGCCGAGTCTGACGCACTCTTGATCTATGGCGTAGGTCGCCGGGCCTGCGGTGGTTGTGCAGGGGAGTGGTCGCGTGAGAACGAAGCAGCGGGCGGAAATCGCCTGCGGGCGCCGAGCGATGCTCGCCGAGCTGGGTATCGGGGAGGCTTCCGGCCGTACCCGTGGTTCGAGAACCGGATACGCCTGTGGGTGTCCGGAGTGTTCCGCCGCGCAGTGGGATACGCGGCGGCTGAAGTATTGGCTGTGTGGCAGGCTGCTCGCCTACGGCGCCGACGAAGCCGAAGTGGATCGGCGCATCGGCACGCTGCCGGTGGACGTGTACTGGCGCAAGGGTGACCGGGTGTACGCGATCGAGGTGCGCAGCGGCCCGCTGGAGCGCGGGCTCGCCCAGGAGCACACCGAGCGGCTGCGCGCCGCGGGCTGCACGGACGTCCTGTGGCTGTGCCCACCCGGTTATTGGGTGCCGTACCTGCACGCGCTCGGCATCGCGGACTTCGCGCCCGCCGCCTGTGACTACCGCGCGGTGACCGGCGTGCTGGACACCGCGCACGCCATGGCGGCGCCGCGGCGCGAGCCGGTCGAAGTACGCGAGTTCATCGCGGGCTGGGTACGCGGCGAGTACGTCTGGGGCTATCGGGATGAGAGGACAGGAGGCTGGGCCACCGTGACCGATTGGGAGTACCACACGAAGACGCAGGCCACGGTGATCGCCCGGCAGCGTCAGGAACTGGTCAATCAGCGTACCTCGCTGGCGGTGACCCGGAAGTCGTTGCGGGACAAGCAGAAACACCTGCTGAAGCTCACCACGCGCCTGGAACGCGCGGAGCTGGCCGCGCAGGAGAAGGCCGACGCCCTCGCCGCCGCTCAGCGCACGATCGCCGATCACGATCGGCTGGACAAGGCCTTGCGCAACACGATCGCCAATCTCGAGGTGACCATCGGCCGCTGGCAGCTGATCACCATCTGCGCGATGTTGTTGATCGTCACGTTCCTGGCGGCGGCGATGGTGGTGCGCTGAGCCGGAAGGGCGCTCGATCCCATCGCCATTCGTGGCGCAGCACCAGCGCGAGGAAGTCCAGCAGTTCCAGGCCGGTCCGCGCGCGCACCTCGCGGAGCGCGGCCCAGTGCACCGGGCCGCGCGCGAGGAGGTCGCGCAGCGTCTGCTCGCTCGTGGGGTCGACCGGGCGCGCCAGCAGGTCCGGGACGCCGATGCGGCTGCCGGTCCAGACCAGCCACCCCCAGCCGTTGGCGTGCGCGTGCGCTCGGCCCGCGGCCGCTTTCACCCGGTTGACGTGGAAGCCGACGTGGCCGAGCGGCGCGACGTCGATCAGCACCGTGCGGCCGTCGGCGAGCCGGGCGACGATGCTCGGATAGTGCAGCCGCCGCGCGCCGTCGAGATCGTAGGTGACCGCCGCGGGGTGCTCCTGAAAGGTCTCGACCCGGTCGCTGGCGTTGAGGATCCAGAGCAGTCGGGCCTCCAAACCGGAGTCGAACGGCACGTCTCGACCGACTTTATCCAGGTAGAAGCGGCCGCGGCCGTCGTCGTCGCTGTCCACGGTGCGCGCGGAGGCAGTGGGCACCGCTGCCGCGGCGCCGGTACCGGGCCAATCGACCTGATCCAACCAGGGATTCAGCTGACTTGCCGCACGCGGCTCGGCGTCGTGCAGCTTCGCCAGCCGCCGGTTGGTCTTCTTCTGCCAGGCCGCGATGCGCTGGGTGACGAACCCGGCGATCCGTTTCGCGTCCTCGGCCGGATGCCCGGCCAGCCGCAGCTTCAGGTACGACAGCTCGGTCGCGGCGATGTCGGTGTCGGTCGCGTAGGTCTCCACCAGCAGCGCGCGCACCAGCTGCCGGTCCATGGCGTCGAGCGGATAGCGCGCGGACAGTACCGCCGCGGCGCGATGCCCGGACAGCTGTGCCATGCGGATCATCTGCCCGACCGCCTTGGTGTGCAGCTGTCGCACCCGGTCGCGGGACAGGTCGTAACGCGCGCCGATCCGCGCCAGCGTTTCGGGTTTCTCACCGCTGACCCCGAGCCGAGCCGTCAGCAGGTCACCGTCCTTGGCCTTCTGGTCGGCGCGCAGCGCGATCAACTCGCCGAGCACCTCGTTGACCTCCTCGAGCTCGAACGAGATGTCGTCGCGCAGATCGAGCGATTCGGGATCGTCGTCATCCGGCGCCGCTCCCTGCGCGACCTCCGCACTGATCGTCACGCGACAACCCCCTGACTCGGCTCGGGCACTGTGCGGCACAGCGTATCCCCACCCACCGACACCCGCCCCGCTGTCCTGCGCGGATCTCTGCTGAGCCGTTCCAGCGGCTTCGGCTCGGTAGGGAACTGCGATCGCGCCGATACCTCGCGGGTGCGCAGACCGTGACCCTCGGCGACGACCGCGGGCGGCACATGACGTGGACGGGGGCATCACTCGCGCTGGGCGACGACGCCCGCTTCGCCGGTGCGATGGTGGTGAACGCGCCGCCGCCGATCGCGTCATCGGGTGTCCTCGGTGGCGGGGCAGGTCGAGTTGCTCACGTGGATGACCTGTCCAGCCCTTCAGGTACGGGAGTGAGCCGGCCAGTACTGGCGCGCCGCCCAGTCGCGCAGAGTGGTGGTGCCGGACGTGATCAATGACGGGTCGAGTTCCGGCGGCGTGGGTGTCCCCGGCGGCGGTGGTGTGTAGACCCCGGCGATGCCCGCGGCGGCCTCGGTTCCGAGATGCGGGGCCAGCATCCGCTGATACGCGGCAGGGGTTATCGCATTCCACCGCACCGGGTGTCCGAGGACGGCGGTGAGTTCGGCGGCGACCTGGTTCCCGGTCAGTGCCTGCGGGCCGGCCACGACCTGCAGCGCGGGAGGAGCCGTCGACGTGATCAGGACGGCGACAGCGGCGCCGAGATCGTCGAGCGCGACCCACGGAACGGGAAGGTCCGGCGGAAGCGGGTAGGCGACCTCCCCGGCGCCGACGAGCGGGGCCGACCACGGAGCGGCCAGATTCTCCAGGTACGTGCGCGCGGGCGCGACCACCGCAGCGGTTTCGGCAACCCTGGGCAGTTCGGCCGCCACGAGTACCCGCGCGTCCACGAACGGCACGCCGACCGGTTCGGCGGGCACCACGCTGCCCGGGTTGAAGACGGCTCGCCGCACACCCGCTTCCCGGAGCCCGGCCAGCACCGCCCGCGCCTGCCGGATGGCTGGGTCGGCCGCGAACACCAGCGGCAACTGGACGACCACGGCGTCGGCGCCGGCGTACCCGGCGGCCAGCGAACCGGCATCGAGCAGGTCGGCGCGGACCGGCTCGGCGTCCGGATGCAGCCGGGCGGCGGACGCGTCGCGGACGATACCGCGCACCCGGTGTCCTGCTGACAAGAGCCCGCGGACGATCGCGGCACCTTGGGCGCCCGTCGCGCCATGGACGATCACGGTGGAACTGTTCATGCCCGGCGACGTTAGTTTTCCGGGTGAAGCAATACCCAGAACGTGATATAGGTTCCTTATGGGAACTATCGGCGGCGACCAGCTCGAACGACTGAACGCGGCGGCGCCCCGAGGGTGCGGCATCGAGCGCACGCTGAAGGTCCTGGACGGGAAGTGGACGACGCTGATCGTCCGTGAACTGCTCTCCGGGCCCAAACGTTTCGGCGACCTGCGTACGGCACTCGGCGCTCCCAGCGCCAAGACCCTCACCGACCGCCTCAGAGCCCTGGAGCACCAGCGAATCCTCACCCGCACCGTGTACGCCGAAGTGCCGCCCCGCGTCGTCTACGAACTCACCGAAGACGGGCAAAGCCTCGTCGAGGTCCTGTACGCCATGCTGAAATGGGGCGATGAACATCCCCTCGCCCGGGACTGACCGTCCTCAGCAGCGCCGCCAGCGGATGTAGCGACTATCGGTAGTGTTCGACCAACTCCGAGCTACAGCGGAAACTCTGCGTGTGTGTTCACGCTGGCGCCGCGCTACCTGCTGCGCGCGCCTGCCGAGGTCGCCGGTGTGAGGTCGCGGCGTGTGGTGCGCGGCGGATGGACACACCCGTAGCCTGGGCACATGGACCTTGGAGAACGGCTCCCAACCGTTCGGAAGCGTCGCGGGCTGACACAGCGAGAGCTTGCGGAGTTCTCGCACGCCTAGGTTGCGCGGCTCGCCGCTGTCGCGGTCTACCTCGACGGCTTGCGGACGACCCCGAGCGGGTCGGGCGCGACCGTGCCGCTGAACTCGCCGTCGAACACGACAACGACGGGGCGCCGAGCATCCCGACTGTCGCGCCGTCGCCGGACAGGCTCGCGATTCGGTTCATGGCCTACACCGGTCTGCGCATAGGCGAGTTCTCCGCAGTTACTCATCCTGGTGTGTGCTGAGGGGGTGTTCGGAGACTGAAAAGCAGAAGAGGCACCTTCCGAGTTTCCTCAGAAAGTGCCTCTGACCTGGTGAGACGGTGGTGCGCGATACTGGGATTGAACCAGTGACCTCTTCCGTGTCAGGGAAGCGCTCTCCCGCTGAGCTAATCGCGCGAGGTGGAGACGGGAATCGAACCCGTGTGCACGGCTTTGCAGGCCGTTGCCTCACCACTCGGCCACTCCACCGTGCGAAGGGGGACGGCGTAATGTTGCCTGGCCCTACCTCTCGAGCGGATGACGGGATTCGAACCCGCGACCCTCACCTTGGCAAGGTGATGCGCTACCAGCTGCGCTACATCCGCATTCTGCCTCCTCGGAGCTCGTTTCCGACCTCCGTGGTGCGAGACAGAACATTAGCGGACGCCCGGTAAAAGGTACAAATCCGCTGGTAGGACGGTGGAAATCGACGAAGTGTCCTGCTGTGACGGTGGTGGCGGATGTGGTGCCTGGGGGAGTAGAGGCTTTTGTCGTCCATCGGCAGGCTCGGGCCCTCGATCGGCGACCCGTGCTCAGCGTGGTCCAGCGCCTATCCGGGGGCTCGCCTTGAACCCCCTGTGGGAGGCGTCGGAAGGCTGCCGGGCGCATGCTCGGCTCGTCGAACCGTCCCTGCCCGGAAGGCGATTTGGTGGACCGCCGGTGGCGCGTGCTAATGTTTCGTCTCGTCCGGAGGGCACCCCGAGCCGCCGGAACCAAGTCAGGTCTCATAGCTCAGCGGGAGAGCGTCCGCCTCACACGCGGAAGGTCGCTGGTTCGATCCCAGCTGGGACCACTCACACAGTGCGAGACCGGTGCAGATTCTGCCCGGTCTTCTTTTCTCTTCGAATAGATCGAAACCGTTGGGTTCATGGCGCCGCCCGGTCCACGGCCCTCTGGGTCATCTCTTTGTTGCACTGTGACCTGAGTCACATTATGGTAGCGGTTGTCTTCTTCTCGACCCGAACCCTTTCCACACGCTTTGCGAAGTCTTTACTATCATTGCGACCTTGTTGCACGGGTCGCGCTTCCGCCCACGGATGGGGGCCCGAGCTTCGCACGCCGCTCGACTTCGATGCCAAGAACATGTTTGACCGATGAACCGGGGCCAGTGTCCCGGCGAAGGAGAAAATATGTCCACCGACACCGATTCCGCACCACGGACGTCGCCGCGCGCGGACATGGCCGGTCGCCTGACCGGAATCGCCCGTGCCGATCTGCCCGCCTCGATCGTGGTTTTCCTTGTCGCCCTGCCGCTTTCGCTCGGCGTAGCGGTGGCATCCGGCGCTCCGGTGGCCGCGGGCCTGATCGCGGCCGTCGTCGGCGGCGTGGTGGCCGGACTGCTCGGCGGCTCCGCGATCCAGGTCAGCGGGCCCACGGCGAGCCTCACCGTGGTGGTCGCCGAGAGTGTGCAGCACTTCGGCTGGGCCGCAACCTGTTTCATCACCGTCGGCGCGGGGATGCTGCAGATCCTGTTCGGGCTCAGTCGCGTCGCGCGCGCGGCGCTGGCCATCGCCCCGGTGGTGGTGCACGGCATGCTCGCCGGGATCGGCGTGGTGATCGCTCTGCAGCAGGTGCACGTGCTGCTCGGCGGCACCTCGCTGAGTTCGTCGTTCGCCGCGCTGGTCGCCCTTCCGGAACAGCTGATGTCGGTGCACAAGGGCGATCTGTGCGTGGGGCTGTTCGTGATCGTCGTCCTGGTCGCCTGGCGTCGCGTGCCGCCGCCGGCGCGCGCGCTCCCCGGACCACTGGTCGCCGTGGTGACCGCCACCTTGCTGGCGCTGATCCTGCCGACGCACGTCGAGCGGATCGTGCTCGACGGCTCGTTGCTGGACGCTGTGGGTCTGCCCGCCGCCCCTTCCGCCGGCCTGGGGGCCGTCATCGCGGCCATGGTGACGATCGCGCTCATCGCCAGTGTGGAGAGCTTGCTCTCGGCTGTCGCGGTGGACAAGATGCGGCCGGGCCACCGCACCGACTTCGACCGCGAGCTGATCGGGCAGGGATCGGCGAACGTGGTCTCCGGCCTGCTCGGCGGCCTGCCGATCGCGGCCGTCATCGTGCGCAGTATCACCAACGCGAACGCCGGTGCTCGCAGCCGGGCCGCGACCGTGCTGCACGGAGTCTGGATCCTGCTGTTCGCGGTAGCGCTGGCCGGGCTGGTGCGGCAGATCCCGACCGCCGCGCTGGCCGGTCTGCTCATCTTCGTCGGCGTGCAACTGATCAAGCTGGCGCACATCCGGCTGGCCAGGCGGGCCGGCGAGGTGTACGTCTACCTGGCCACGGTGCTGGGCGTGGTATTCCTGAACTTGTTGCAGGGCATGCTGATCGGGCTGGTGCTCGCGTTCGCGCTGCTGCTGTGGCGGGTGGTGCGCGTGGCGATCGTCGCCGCGCCGGTGCCCGGCTCGCGCCGGTGGGTGGTCACCATCGACGGCACCTGCACCTTCCTCGCCTTGCCGAAACTGACCGCGGAACTGGCCGAGGTCCCCGCGGGCGCCGACGTGACCGTCGAGATGACCGTCGACTTCCTCGACCACGCCTCCTGCGAGTTCCTCACCGACTGGGCTCTCGAGCACGAATCCGGCGGCGCCACGGTGGAATTCGCCGAACTCGGCAGCGCGCGCATGGCCACCGCACTGGCCGGGCCGCCGCAGCGAGGGCACTTCCGGCAGGTCATCGATCAGGTCATCGGACCGTGGCGGCGCACAGGCAACCGGGAGCACCGCATCGCGGCGGGCATCGCCGCCTACCACCGCGGGCACGCGCACCTGCTTCGCCCGCATCTGAACCGGCTACGGCACCGGCACGACGCCGACTCGTTCTTCCTCACCTGCGCGGACGCGCGGATCTTGCCCAACGTGATCACCAACAGCGGGCCGGGCGACCTGTACACCGTCCGCAACGTGGGCAACCTGGTGCCGACCCGGGGCGGGGACCTCTCGGTGGAGGCGGGCCTGATCTACGCGCTGGAGAAGCTGGACGTGCGCGCGGTGGTGGTATGCGGGCATTCCGGCTGCGGCGCCATGGAGGCGCTGCACCGCGAGGTGGATCCCGGTGCGGGGCTGGGTGATTGGCTGGCACACGCGCGTCCCGGCCTGGAGCGGTACCGGCTCGGTCATCCGGTCGGCGAGGCGGCGGCCGTCGCCGGCTTCGGCCCGGTGGACCAGTTGGGCATGGTCAACGTCGCGGTGCAGCTGGAGACGCTGTACGCGCACCCGGCCGTGCGACGGGGAGTCGAGGAGCGGGGCGTGGCCGTGTCCGGATTGTTCTTCGACCTCGCTACGGCCCGTGTGATCGAGGTCATGGTCGACGGCATCGCGGAGTTCGACGACGAAGGACGCCGGATCGCGGCGGAGCCGGTCTGAGCAGGCGATGTGCGATGCGTCACGGTGATAACGACGAGAGGGCGGTGGGGCGCGACACACAATTCGCTCAGTTCTCAGGCTTTGCTAAGTCTTTACCAATACACTTGTGCTTGTTTACATCTCGACTCATCGCTGTGTCGGGACTGCTTCACCGCGAGATGCCGGTTCGCGGTCTTGTGCCCTGCTGGACATGTTGATCGTCAACCGACCTCGGCGAATCAGCCGAGTCGGCGAAGGAGAGTCATGGCTATCGATCAAGATTTAGCCCCGCCACCGTCACTGCCCGCGGAGGCGGGCTCGGGCCGCAGTTCCGGACCGTTGTCCGACCGCTTCACCGAAATCCTCCGCTACGATGTACCCGCTTCGATCGTGGTTTTCCTTGTCGCGCTACCGCTTTCGCTCGGTATCGCGATCGCTTCCGGAGCCCCCGTCGCCGCTGGGCTCATCGCCGCCGTGATCGGCGGTATCGTCGCCGGGACATTCGGCGGTTCACTCCTCCAGGTGAGCGGCCCTGCCGCCGGTCTCACCGTCGTCGTCGCCGAGACGATCAACCAATTCGGCTGGCGCACGACGTGTTTCATCGTCTTCGCGGCCGGAGTGCTGCAGATCCTGCTCGGGCTCAGCCGCGTGGCCCGAGCGGCGCTGGCCGTGGCGCCCGTGGTGGTGCACGCGATGCTCGCCGGTATCGGCATCACGATCGCCCTGCAGCAGATCCATGTGCTGCTCGGTGGTTCCTCGCACAGCTCGGCCTGGCGGAACATCACCGAACTGCCCGGGCAGCTGATGTCCCTGCACGGTGGCGGCACGTTGATCGGCGCGGTCGTGATCGCGATCATGCTCGGCTGGAAGTATCTGCCCGCCAGGTTGCGCGCGGTGCCCGGTCCGCTGGTCGCGGTGCTCGTCGGCACGGTGTTGTCGCTGGTGCTGCCGCTGGACGCCGAACGCATCGTGCTCAACGGTTCGCTGTTCGACGCCATCGGCCTGCCGGCGCTGCCCAGCGGCGATTGGTCGGGTCTGGTCCTTGCCATCATCACCATCGCCCTGATCGCCAGCGTGGAGAGCCTGTTGTCCGCGGTGGCCGTGGACAAGATGCACTCCGGCAAGCGCACCGACTTCGACCGCGAGCTGATCGGTCAGGGTTCGGCGAACGTACTGTCCGGCCTGCTCGGCGGCCTGCCGGTCACCGGCGTGATCGTGCGCAGCGCCACCAATGTGCAGGCGGGCGCGCGCAGCCGCGCCTCGGCGGTGCTGCACGGGGTCTGGCTGCTGGTGTTCTCGGTGGCTCTGGTGTCGGTGGTGGAGCAGATCCCGAAGGCCGCGCTGGCCGGCTTGCTCATCGTGATCGGTACCCAGCTGGTCAAGCTGGCCCACATCAAACTGGCCCGGCGCACCGGTGACCTGCTGGTCTACGCCGTGACCGTGCTCGGTGTGGTGTTCCTGAACCTGCTCGAGGGCGTGCTCATCGGCCTCGGCCTGGCCTTCGGCCTGCTGCTGTGGCGGGTGGTCCGGGTGGCGATCAAGGCCGAACAGGTCTCCGGCACGCAGCGCTGGCTGATCACCGTCGACGGTTCGGCCACCTTCCTCGCGCTGCCGAAGCTGTCGGCGCAGTTCGCGAAGATCCCCGCGGGAGCCGACGTCACGGTGGAGATGACGGTCGACTTCCTCGATCACGCGGCTTTCGAGGCCATCGAGGAGTTCGCCCGCCAGCAGGTGAACACCGGAGGAAGCGTCGATTTCGTGGAGATCGGCGGGGCCAGGATGGCCCACGCCACGGCGAAACCACCCGCGCGGAGCTTCGCCCGCGCGGTCTTCGACGACATCCTCGGCCCGTGGCGTCGCGACGAGGGACACGAGAACCCGGTCGCAGCGGGTGTCGCCGCCTACCACCGCAGTCACGCGCATGTCGTGCGGTCGCACCTGGACGAGCTGCGGGACAAGCAGGACCCGGATTCGTTCTTCCTGACCTGCTCGGACTCGCGGATCGTGCCGAACATCATCACCAACAGCGGACCGGGCGACCTGTTCACCGTGCGCAACGTGGGCAACCTCGCGCCCGCCGAGGGTGACGCATCGGTCGAAGCCGCGCTGGTGTTCGCACTGGAACAGCTGAACGTCCGCTCGATCGTGGTCTGCGGACACTCCTCCTGCGGGGCGATGAAGGCGTTGCACACGGGCGCCCCTGTCCCCGGCGTGGACGCCTGGCTGGCCCATGCGCAGCCGAGCCTGGCGAAATTCCGCGCCGGCCATCCGGTGGCGGGTGCGGCGCAGGAGGCGGGCTTCGGCGAGGTCGATCAGCTGGCCATGGTGAACGTCGCGGTGCAGCTCGAGCTGCTGCACCGGCACCCAGCGGTGCGCAAGGCGGTCGCCGAACGCGGCGTCACGGTGTCGGGCCTGTTCTTCGACATCGCCAGTGCGCGGGTCGTCGAGGTGACCGAGAACGGCATCGCGCACATCGATGACACGGGCCGTCAGCCCGCTGCCCAGCTCGTCTGACGAATGGGAACGGTGATCCCGCCCGGGCACGCGCCAGGGCGGGATCACCGCATCCGGTCGGCTGGGACCGGATGCGGCGCGCCGGACAGCTCGTACCCTGGGAACGTGACCGCAGACCTGGAAACGAGCTCGGGCGATCGACCGACCCGCTGGCGCGCCTTCCACGCCGGGATCGAACGCCGACCTACGCTGTATCGCGTCTACCGGATCGTGGTCGCGATGGTCGGTGTCGCTGTGCTCGCGGTCGGTGTCCTCGCGATCCCCTACCCCGGTCCCGGCTGGGCGATCGTGTTCGCGGGCCTCGGCATCCTCGCCACCGAATTCGCCTGGGCGCGTGCGGCATTGGCCTGGCTGCGGGACCGGTACCGGCAACTGATGGCCTGGTACTCCGCGCGGGGTCCGGTCACGCAGGCGGCCGCGGCGGTCGCCACCGCCGCGCTGGTCGTCGCGACGCTGTGGATTTTGGGGACTTTCGGGCTCGTCGGTAGTTGGATCGGAGTCGAATGGGAATGGCTGCGCAGCCCCCTGCAACGGTGATCACCGTCGCCGGGTGGACGCTCACCCACCCGGAATGGCTGTCCGCACGGATCGCGGAGATGGGCCACTCCTGGGGGACCACGTCGTTGCGCATCGCCGGCACCCTGTGGTGGTGCATGATCGCCTCCGCCCTGGTGGAGCAGATCGCGCGGGCGTACGCGCAAGACGGGGACGCCCCCGAAGTCACGCTGGACCGGCTGGACTGCGAGGTGCGCCCGGACGGTGGTGTCGAGCGGGTGCGCATCCGGCCCGGGGACGGTCCGCGGACCGGCAGCGCGGCGGCGCTGCGCGAGACGTTGGCGACCGTCATCCCGCCGGTCGCCGAGGTGTCCGGCGCCGGTGTCCCGGCGTTGTGGGCGATCGCGGCCGACGCCATCGGCAACCGTGCGCTGGACGCCGGATCGCCGGACGCTGGGGCGCGGCTGGCCGCCGAGATCGGCGGCAAGCTCCCGGCTCCGCGTTTCGTCGAGGTCGGCGGACGCACCTACGTCCGGCGCATCTCCTGCTGTCTGGTGTTCGAGGTGCCCGGCTGCCAGATGTGCACCAGCTGCCCGAAACGGCCGGCCGCCGAACGCACGGCGTTGCTCGCGGGCCTGGCCGCCGAGGGCTGAGGACCTGCCGGGACGCCACTGATTCGCACGCCCACGGGTGAGTTGCCGGGTACGCCCGAACTCGACCGCCGTCGCGGGCGAAGTGAACGCAAATCCCGCGGCACCGAACCGGTACGGCCCAAAGCCCGGAGGGGCGGGCCGAAGTGGCGGGACAGTAGCATGGTCGCGCCGGACGAACATGCGATCGGCCACCGTCCAGCGGGACCAAGCCCGCACACGAAACGCCAAGGAGAGCGCAGCCGTGACCACCTCAGCCCCTATCAGTCCTGTCGCCCTCGTCCGGGTGCCGGCCGGGACGACGGCGGGCGCCGCGGTGCGCGAGGCGGGACTGCCCACCAAGGGGCCGGAGACCGTGGTCGTCGTCCGGGTGGACGGTGAGCTCAAGGACCTGTCCTGGACTCCGGACGCCGACGTCGACGTCGAGCCGGTGGCGGCGAACACCGACGACGGCCGCAACGTCATCCGGCACTCGGCGGCGCATGTGCTCGCCCAGGCGGTGCAGCAGGAGTTCCCCGGGGCCAAGCTCGGCATCGGCCCGTACATCAAGGACGGGTTCTACTACGACTTCCGCGTCGAGCGGCCGTTCACCCCGGAGGATCTGGCCAAGCTGGAATCCCGGATGAAGAAGATCGTCAAGGGTGCGCAGCGGTTCTCCCGCCGGGTGGTCGAGGTCGAGGATGCCAGGGTCGAGCTGGCCGGGGAGCCGTTCAAGCTGGAACTGATCAGCGACAAGTCCGGGATCGACGATCCGGAGGTCATGGAGGTCGGCGGCAAGGAGCTGACCATCTACGACAACCTGGATCCGCGCACCGGCGAGAAGATCTGGGGCGACCTGTGCCGCGGCCCGCACATTCCGACCACCAAGTTCATCCCGGCCTTCAAACTGACCCGCAGCTCGGCCGCGTATTGGCGCGGTGACCAGAGCCGCGAGGACCTGCAGCGGGTCTACGGCACCGCGTGGGAATCGCAGGAGGCGCTCGACGAGCACCTGCACCTGCTCGCCGAGGCCGAGCGCCGCGACCATCGCAAGCTGGGCCTGGAGCTGGATCTGTTCAGCTTCCCAGACGAACTCGGCTCCGGCCTTCCGGTGTTCCACCCCAAGGGCGGCATCATCCGCAAGGAGCTGGAGGAGTACTCGCGCCGCAGGCATGTGGCGGCGGGCTACGAGTTCGTCAACACCCCGCACATCACCAAGGGGCACCTGTTCGAGGTCTCCGGCCACCTGGACTGGTACCGCGACGGCATGTTCCCCGCGATGCACCTGGACGCCGAGTTCAACGAGGACGGCACCGTCCGCAAGCCCGGCCAGGACTACTACGTCAAGCCGATGAACTGCCCGATGCACAATCTGATCTTCCGTGCCCGGGGCCGGTCGTATCGGGAACTGCCGCTGCGGCTGTTCGAGTTCGGCTCGGTCTACCGCTACGAGAAGTCCGGTGTGGTGCACGGGCTCACCCGGGTGCGCGGCATGACCCAGGACGACGCGCACATCTACTGCACCAAAGAGCAGATGCACAGCGAGCTGACCGACACGCTGCGGTTCGTGCTGGAACTGCTGAAGGATTACGGTCTCGACGACTTCTACCTCGAGCTGTCCACCAAGGACCCGAAGAAGTTCGTCGGTTCCGAGGAGATCTGGGAGGAGGCCACCGAGACCTTGTCCAAGGTCGCCTCGGCCTCCGGTCTGGAGCTGGTGCCCGATCCCGGCGGCGCCGCCTTCTACGGCCCGAAGATCTCCGTGCAGGCCAAGGACGCGCTGGGCCGCACCTGGCAGATGTCGACCATCCAGCTGGACTTCAACCTGCCCGAGCGCTTCGATCTGGAGTACACCGCGTCCGACGGCACCAAGCAGCGGCCGGTCATGATCCACCGCGCCCTGTTCGGCTCCATCGAGCGATTCTTCGGTGTGCTCACCGAGCACTACGCGGGCGCGTTCCCGGCATGGCTCTCGCCGGTGCAGGTCGTCGGCATCCCGGTCGCGGAAGCCTTTGCCCCGCACCTGGATCGGGTGATCGAGCGGTTGCAGGACGAGGGCGTCCGCGCGCAGGTGGACCGCAGCGACGACCGCATGCAGAAGAAGATCTTCAACAACACCGCGCAAAAGGTGCCGTTCATGCTGCTGGCCGGTGAGCGCGACGTGAACGCGAACGCCGTGAGCTTCCGCTTCCGCGACGGCACCCAGGTCAACGGTGTCCCGGTCGAGGACGCGGTGGCCACCATCGTCGCGTGGATCGCCCACCGGGAGAACGCGTCGCCGACGGCCGACGGTTTCGAGATCCGATCGAGCAAGGGTGGGGCATGACCGAGCGTACGGTGCCGGACGGGCTCGCGGATCTGGACCAGGCCGCGCCTTCGGCCGAGCCGGGCAGCATCGTGGACACCGGCGCCGGGGAACCGGATCGGCTGCTGCGGCTGTGGACGCCGTACCGCATGTCCTACATCGCGGAGGCGGCCACGGAGCCCAAGGATTCGACCGGCCATCCCTTCACCGACATCCCGAAGATGTCCGATGAGGACGGTCTGGTCGTCGCCCGCGGCGAGCTGGTGTACGCCGTGCTCAACCTGTACCCGTACAACCCGGGACACATGATGGTGGTGCCGTACCGCAAGGTGGCGAACCTGGAGGACCTCACCGAGGCGGAGAGCGCCGAATTGATGGCCTTCACCCAGCAGGCGATCCGGGTGATGAAGAAGGTGTCCCGGCCGCACGGGTTCAACGTCGGGCTGAATCTCGGCGGGGTGGCGGGCGGGTCGCTGGCCGACCACCTGCACCAGCACATCGTGCCGCGCTGGGGTGGCGACGCGAACTTCATCACCGTCATCGGCGGGGCGAAGGTGATGCCGCAACTGCTGCGGGAGACCAGGGCGCTGTTGTCAGCGGCCTGGAAGGAGGCGTAGATGAGCGACCGGGCGGATCTGCCGTGCTGAGCTTCTTCGGCCGCGAGACGTTCGCCAAAGCGACGGCTCCGCTGGGCCGGGCGCTGGTCGGCACGGGACTGACTCCCGACGCCATGACCTTGATCGGCACCACCGCCTCCATCGTCGCCGCGGTCACCCTCTTCCCCACCGGACACCTGTTCTGGGGAACCATGGTGATCTGGCTGTTCGTCATGTTCGACATGCTCGACGGCGCCATGGCCAGGGCGCGCGGCGGTGGCACGAAATACGGCGCGGTGCTCGACGCCACCTGCGACCGGCTGGCCGATGGCGCCATCTTCGGCGGCCTGGCCTGGTGGGCGGTCTTCCACGAGCAGCACGAGCCGCTGTTCGCCGCGACGCTCGTCGTCCTGGTTGCCTCGCAGGTGATCTCCTACGCCAAGGCGCGCGCCGAGGCCAGCGGGCTGTCCGCGGACGGCGGGCTCATCGAGCGGCCGGACCGGCTGATCATCGTGCTGGTGGGCGCCGGGTTCACCGGGATCGGCGGACACTGGGGGATCGAGTGGCTCACCTACGCCGTGCACGTGGCGATGTGGATCCTCGCCGTGCTCAGCATCGTCACCGTCGTCCAGCGGGTGCTGGCCGTGCGCAACTCGCCGGGAGCACGCACTGTGATCCCGGCCGGGCAGCCGCAACGCCCGAGCGCGGGAACCACCGACGCCACGGGACTTCCGTCGTGATCTCACCCGGTGCCGGACGCCGATCGATCGACGGTGGCGTCCGGGAATCCGTGATGAATTGCCGACCGGCGACGGGGGAGTGCGGATGAATATCGGCGAGCAGCTCGGTGCCGTCGGGTACACGGCAGGCTGGCGGCTGGTGCGCGCGCTGCCGGAGTCGACGGCCCGGCGATTGTTCGAGTGGGGCGGGGACCGCGTCGCCCGTCGCGCCAACCGGGAGTTCCACGCGGGCGGCGCGCCGAATCAGTTGCGGCGCAACCTGGCGCGGGTGCTCGGCGTCCTTCCCGCCGACGTGCCGGACGAGCTGATCGGCGCCAGCATGCGCTCCTACGCGCGGTACTGGCGGGAGGCGTTCCGGCTGCCGACGATGGACCATTCCACGATCGACTACTTCGTCGACGGGTTGCCGTACTTGGACGCGGCGCTGGCGGAGGGGCGAGGCGTGGTACTCGTGCTGCCGCACTCCGGCAACTGGGATATGGCAGGCGTCTGGCTGGTGCAGCACTACGGGGCGTTCTCCACCGTGGCCGAGCGACTGAAGCCGGAATCGCTGTTCGAGCGGTTCGTCGCCTACCGGGAGAGTCTCGGCTTCGAGGTGTTCCCGCTGACCGGTGGCGAGCAACCGCCGTTCGTCCAGTTGGCGGCGCGCCTGCGGCAGAACAGGATCGTGTGCCTGATGGGCGAACGCGACCTCACCGGCAAGGGTGTCCCCGTCCAGTTCTTCGGTGAGCGCACCTGGATGCCCGCGGGCGCGGCGAAACTGGCCGTCGAGACCGGAGCCGCGTTGATTCCGGTGCACGCGTGGTTCGAGGTCGATGCCGACGGCCGCGAGAACTGGGGCCTGAAAACCGAGGCGCCGCTGGATGTTTCCGGAGGGGTGGCCGCGGCCACCCAGGCATTGGCGGACCGCTTCGCGGCGAATATCGCCGAGCACCCCGCGGATTGGCACATGCTGCAACCATTGTGGGAGAGCGATCTCTCGCCCCGGCGGCGCGCCTCGATCGCCACCGCACAGGCGAGCCTCGCGGCCGAGCAGGGAGACGTATCGCCATGAAGATCGGCATGGTCTGCCCCTATTCGTTCGACGTCCCCGGCGGGGTGCAGGCGCATGTCGTCGAGCTGGCGCGCGTGTTCAACGAACGCGGGCACAAGGTGAGTGTGCTCGCGCCCGCGTCCGACGGCACCCCGCTGCCGGAGTTCGTGGTGTCGGCGGGCCGCGCGGTGGCCATCCCGTACAACGGGTCGGTGGCCCGCCTGTCCTTCGGACCCATGGCCTACACCAGGATTCGCCGCTGGATCGACGGCAACGATTTCGACGTGCTGCACATCCACGAGCCGAACGCGCCGAGCCTGTCCATGCTCGCGCTGAAGATCGCCGAGGGCCCGATCGTCGCGACTTTCCACACCTCGACGACGAAATCGTTGGTGCTGAGCACTTTTCAGGGGGTGCTGCGGCCGTATCACGAGAAGATCGCAGGCCGTATCGCCGTCTCCGAGCTGGCACGGCGCTGGCAGGTCGAGGCGCTGGGCTCGGACGCGGTGGAGATCCCCAACGGCGTGGACGTCCCGGCGTTCGCCCGCGCGCCCATGCTGCCCGGCTATCCGCGCCCCGGCGGGACCGTGCTGTTCCTCGGACGCTACGACGAGCCGCGCAAGGGCATGGAGGTGCTGCTGGGCGCGCTTCCCGATCTGGTGCGCAAGCATCCCGACGTCGAGATCCTGATCGTCGGCCGCGGCGACGAGGACCGCTTGCGCCGGGAAGCGGGCAAGCTGTCCGGTCACCTGCGCTTCCTCGGTCAGGTGTCCGACGAGGAGAAGGCTTCGGCGATGCGGAGCGCGGACGTGTACGTCGCGCCCAACCTGGGCGGGGAGAGTTTCGGCATCATCCTGATCGAGGCGATGGCGGCGGGCACCGCGGTGGTGGCCAGCGAACTGGACGCCTTCCGCCGAGTGCTGCGCGACGGTACGGCGGGCCTGCTGGTCCCGGTCGGCGACTCGGCGGCCCTGGCCGCCGCGCTGCACACCGTGCTCACCGACGAGGTGCGCAGGGAGGCTCTGGTGCACACCGCGACGCAGGTGGTCGGGGAGTACGACTGGCCGGTGGTGGCCGAACAGATCCTGCGCGTCTACGAGACGGTGACCATCGGCGACACGCGGGTGCGGGCCGCCGGATGATCACCTTCTCCGCGACGACCGTTCTCGTCCTCGCGCTGATCGCCGCGGTAGTCGTCGCGATCGGTCTGTGGGCGTACTCCACCGCGAACCGGCTCGACCGGCTGCACGTGCGCTCCGACCAGTCCTGGCAGGCGCTCGACGCGGCGCTGGCGCGGCGGGCGGTGGTGGCCAGGGCGGTCGCCATGGCCATCGCCGGGCCGGTCTCCGATCCGGCCCTGTCGGAGCAGGCCAGACAGCTCTCGTCCCTGGCGGACCGGGCCGAGCGCGCCGGTCGCGCCGAGCGGGAGACCGTGGAGAACCGGTTGTCCTCCGCGTTGTCGGCGGTCGACATCGGCACGCTTCGTCCGCAGTTGGTCGCCGAACTGGCCGACGCCGAGGCAAGGGTGCTGATCGCCCGCCGCTTCCACAACGACGCGGTGCGCGACACGCTGGCGCTGCGCACGCGGCGCCCGGTCCGGATCCTTCATCTGGGCGGTACCGCCCCGCTGCCGTCCTACTTCGAGATCACCGAGCGGGCCACCCCGGCGGCCTCCACCGGCCTCGCGGTCGACACCATCCGCACCACCGCGCGCATCGTGCTGTTCGACGAGAACGACCAGACGCTGCTGATGCGCGGCAACGACCCGAAGACGCCGGAAGTGTCGTTCTGGTTCACCGTCGGCGGCGGCGTCGAGCCGGGGGAGAGCCTGCGCGTGGCGGCGGTGCGCGAACTGTACGAGGAGACCGGGTACCGCGCGGATCCGGCTCACCTGCGCGGTCCGATCTGGCGCCGGGTCGCGGTGTTTCCGTTCAACGGTGACCTGATCCGGTCCGAAGAGCTGTTCTTCGCACTGCGGGTGCGTGGTTTCGAACCGCACGCGGCGAATCAGACCGTGATCGAGCGTCGCTCCATCACCGGCAACAAGTGGTGCACCGCGGCCGACATCGTCGCGCTGGACCGCTCGGGTGAAACCGTTTACCCATATAACCTGGACGAGCTACTCGCCGAAGCGGCCGAGGCGGCGTCGGGTAACGCTGACCCGGAGGTCCGCTCCATCCGCTGACCGGCCGCCGAACGGATGTGATGTGTTTCACGATCGTGATAGCGTCGCGATGATTCAGGGCGCCGGAGGGTAGAGCTGACAGGGACGCATGCGATTCGGCGTCGTGGTCCTGCTGACGGCGGGGCCGTTCCCGCTCGGTTGTGGAGGTAGTTGGTTCATGTCGTACCTGCTGTTCGATTTCCTGTTGCCGCTGATCGGTCCCGCGGCCGCGGAGTACTGGGCAACGTTGCTGGTGGTCGGCCCGCTGTGATCCGGCGCCCGGCGAGGGCCGGGCAGTCCAGTACCGCGCCGGGACGGCCCGATCGCCGCGCCCTCCCGGCCTAGCGCGCCATAACCGAGATCACACCAGGCCAGTGCACTCCAACTGGCTATCAAGTGGCCTTTTACGGCCGCCTAGAATCGTGGCGTTCGCATCCGAGCGACCGAATGGCGCACATGCTGGAGGAGTTTGCCGTGACCACCCCCGAGAACACCCAGACCGTCGGCACCGCCCGCGTGAAGCGCGGCATGGCCGAGATGCTCAAGGGTGGGGTGATCATGGACGTCGTCACGCCGGAGCAGGCCAAGATCGCCGAGGACGCGGGCGCGGTCGCGGTGATGGCGCTGGAGCGCGTGCCCGCGGACATCCGGGCTCAGGGCGGCGTGTCGCGGATGAGCGACCCGGACATGATCGACGGGATCATTTCCGCGGTCTCGATCCCGGTCATGGCCAAGGCCCGTATCGGCCACTTCGTGGAGGCGCAGATCCTGCAGAGCCTCGGCGTCGACTACATCGACGAGTCCGAGGTGCTCACCCCGGCCGACTACGCCAACCACATCGACAAGTGGAACTTCACCGTGCCGTTCGTCTGCGGCGCCACCAACCTGGGCGAGGCGCTGCGCCGGATCACCGAGGGCGCGGCCATGATTCGCTCCAAGGGCGAGGCGGGCACCGGCGACGTGTCCAACGCGACGACGCACATGCGCAAGATCCGCCAGGAGATCCGCAGGCTCTCGTCGCTGCCCGAGGACGAGCTGTTCGTCGCGGCCAAGGAGCTGCAGGCGCCCTACGAGCTGGTTCGCGAGATCGCCGAGACCGGCAAGCTGCCGGTCGTGCTGTTCACCGCGGGCGGCATCGCCACCCCCGCCGACGCGGCGATGATGATGCAACTCGGGGCCGAGGGCGTGTTCGTGGGGTCGGGCATCTTCAAGTCCGGCAACCCGGCCCAGCGCGCCGCCGCCATCGTCAAGGCCACCACCTTCTACGACGACCCGGACGTGCTGGCCAAGGTGTCGCGCGGTCTGGGCGAGGCCATGGTCGGCATCAACGTCGAGGAGATCGCCCAGCCGCATCGCCTGGCCGAGCGCGGGTGGTGAGCGCGGGCCGGTAGCGTCTGCCGCGTGGAGTTGCGGCAGTTGCGGTACTTCGTGGTCCTGGCGGAGGAGCTGCATTTCCGCCGGGCCGCGCAGCGATTGTTCATCTCGACGCCCACCCTCAGTCAGCAGATCAAAATGCTGGAGCGGGAACTGGGCGGCCCGCTGCTGGTCCGGGAGCCGCGGGTGGAGCTGACGGCGGCGGGTGCGGCGCTGCTGCGCTCCGGCAAGCACGTGCTGCGCGCGATGGACGAGGCGATCCGGGAGACCAGGCGCGCTGCCGCCGCCGACGCCCCGGTGCTGCGCCTCGGGCTGCTGAACGGCGTTCCGCCTTGGCTGCCCACGCGCATCGGCGGCCTGCTCACCGGCGAGCTGCCCGGCGCCAGGATGGTGCTCACCGGCGGGACCACCGCCGATCAGGTGCGCATGCTCGATGACGACGAAGTCGATCTCGCGCTGGTCCGCACGCCGGTGCACCTGCCCGACCGTTTCGCGCAACGTCCGGTCGCCCGCGAGGAGCTGGGGGTCGTGATGTCCGCGCGGCATCCGCTCGCGCGTGAGACGCTGCTCGACCCGGCCGCTCTCAGCGGTCTGGAGCTGATCTTGTTCGCCCGTGAATCCGCTGCGGGCCTGCACGACTGGCTGTTGCGCACGCTGACCGATCACGGCGGCCGGGTACGGCTCAGCGAGAGCGCGATGGGGCATGCGCAGATGCTCGCGGTGCTGCCCTCGCGGCCCGACGTGATCGGGCTCGGCTCCGCACGCGTGGACGGACTGCCCGGCCTGGTCTGGCGGCCGCTGCGCAGCGCACCACTGGTGGTCACCTACGCGATCGCCTGGCGGGCAGCAGTGCGCGATCCGGCCGTCGCGGCGCTGATCGCCGCCGTCACGCGCGGACTGTCGGCGGAATAGACCGCCCGGACCGGTTCCGGTGCTAGGTTCAACTCTTACAGCGGCCAGAAGGCCGTCTCATGGTTTCCACAATCATCTTCAGTAGCTTCGCCATTCGATGGCCGCCCCGGCCATTGCGCGCCCTCTTACCGTCGGAACGATCCGAGCGCAAAGGACGAACAGTTGAAGCTTCGCAGAACCGGACGCCTCGCAGTCGCCGGCCTGGCCATGGTGGCCGCCCTGAGCCTTGCCGCATGCGGCGGCGACGACTCGGGCGACTCGCCCAAGTCGACCCGCACTACGACCGGCGCCGCGGCCTCCGCGACCATGCCTGCCCCGCCCACCGTCGACGAGCTCAACGCCCTGTTGCAGAAGGCCCTCGATCCCACGGTGCCGAACGAGCAGAAGCTCGACTCCGTGCAGGGCATCGAAGCCGACCCCGGCTTGCCCAACCGCTTGGCCGAAGCCTTCCGGCAGGCCAACGCCACGGCAGTGGTCACCGGAGTGACCGCCTTCGGTGACAGTGTCACCGCGCAGGCCAAGTTCACTGTCAACGGGCAGGAGAGCCAGGTCGACGTTCCGTTCGTCCTGGAGGACGGCAAGTGGAAGGTCCAGAAGACGTGGGCCTGCCAGGCGCTGGCCAACCTGAACCAGCAATCCCCGGCCTGCGCCGCCTGAGTGCCGGAGCCTGCCCGGCGCGCCGGGCGATGAGGCGTGGCCGCGCCGAGCCCGCCATCGCCCGGTCGCCGGGCCGGATCGGTCCGCTGCCTGCGGCGTCAGTTCCTGGCTAACGCGTGTTCGGCAGCGCGACATGGACACTCGACCACCGCGATGGTCGGCTGGAGTCATGACAGCAACCAGCACGACACCCGAACGCGTCGTCATCGTGGGCGGCAGCTCCGGCATGGGACTGGCCCTGGCGGCCGCGCTGATCGCCGACGGCGCGGAGGTCACGATCGCGGGCAGATCCGCCGACCGGCTCGCCGCCGCCGAACGCACGCTGTCCGCACAGCCGGGCGTGCTGCGCTCGGTGGTCGCGGATATCACCCGCGAAGCCGACCTCGAGCGCCTGTTCGCGGGCCTCGAGCCGGTCGACCATGTGGTCACCACCGCGGCCGACGTCACCGGCGCGTATCGGCCGGTGGCCGAGTTCGACGCCGACGTGGCCCGAAACCTGATCTCGGCCAAGCTGATCGGCCCCACTCTGCTCGCCAAGCACGCCCGGATCGTGCCCGGCGGTTCGCTCACCTTCACCTCCGGCGTCGCGGCTTACCGGCCCGCGCCGGGTGGCGCCGTGGTGGCGGCCGTCAACGGCGCCCTGGCCTCGCTGGCCTACGCGTTGGCGCTGGAACTCGGTCCGGTTCGCGTCAACGTGGTCTCACCGGGATGGGTGGACACCCCGATCTGGGACACCATCGCGGGCGCCGCGAAGACCGAACGTCACCAGCAACTGGCCGCACGCCTGCCCGTCGGCCGCATCGGCCACCCCTCCGATATCGCGCAGGCGATGCTCGGCGTGATGCGCAATCGCTTCATCACCGGCACCGTCCTGCACGTGGACGGCGGGCATCGGCTCGTCTGACTGCTGGAAGCCTTATTCGCCGTCTCGGTGAATCACATATGGATACAGACTTATGCGCATCTACCTATGAAATGGGCGAGAACCAGCAAGGACGCGGAAGCCTAATTCCCCTGGACCTCGTCGACTCGAAGCGCCGGGCGATCAGGATGGTCCCAGCGCACGAAGAAATTCGGGGTGTAAGGGTTCTCGGCCTCGTGCCGCAGCAGGGCGGGGATGGTCCACTGCGCATCGGGTGGTGTCTTGCGGCGGAGCGCGGCTTCGGACAGCTCCAGGCGGACGATCAGATCCGCGTCGAGCCCGCGGCCGGCGAGCATCGGACCTGCGAGGACGATGGTGGTCGCGGGCGGTGCCGTGCGGATCGCGGCGCGCGCGGAGCGGTCGGCGGCTTCGTCCCACAGCGCGGGCAGCCACCAGCCGTGCCGCCGGAGCGCGTCGACCACTTCGCGGCGCAGCGCGGCGTAGTCGAACCACGCTGTGCGATAGGACGTCTCGTCGGTGCGGCCGAACTCCATGCGCAGCGAGGCGGGGCGCACGTAGTCGTGCAGGGAGACCACCCCGGCGGACCGCCCCGCCGCGCGCAGCGCCTCGGCGATCCGGTCGGCGAGCGCCACGGGCCGGGCGGCGTCCGCGCCGTCGACGGCGATCACCGTGTGCGAGCTCGCGGTCAGGACGGGGTGGATCACCAGCTCGACGAGGCCGTCGCGGGTGATCGGCGAAAAGCGTGGCACCCGTCCATCTCAGCAAATCGCGCCCACGGGCCGCCGGGGGAGCGCACGTGTTGCCGAGGGTTCACCGGCGGCCGAGCGGCGCCACCGGGAGCGGCCGGGATAATCTCAGCGCATGGCGACAATCGAAGAGGCGCTGGAGATAGAGCGGCTCGAGCGGGACATCTTCCGTGGCGCGTCCACCAAGACCCAGCTCCCGCGCACGTTCGGCGGCCAGGTTGCCGGCCAGGCGCTCGTGTCCGCGGTGCGGACGGTGGAACCGCGGTTCCAGGTGCATTCCCTGCACGGGTACTTCCTGCGTCCGGGCAATCCGCAGGAACCGACGGTCTACCAGGTCGAGCGCATCCGCGACGGCCGCTCGTTCTGCACCCGGCGGGTGACCGGTATCCAGGACGGCGCCGCGATCTTCACCATGTCGGCCTCGTTCCATGTCGGTGACCAGGGGCCGGAGCACCAGGACGTCATGCCGGACGTGGCGATGCCGGAGGATCTGCCCGACGCGAGCACCACGATGAGTCCCGAACGACTGTGGGAGATGCGCGAGTGGGAACACTGGGACATCCGCATGGTCCCGCCGGAGAGCGTGTCCCGCCGCGACGGCGTGGTCTCCCAGCAGCAGGTGTGGTTCCGCTACCGGCACCTGCTACCCGACGACCCGCTGGTGCACGTGTGCACCCTCGCCTACATGAGCGATATGACGCTGCTGGGTTCCTCGAAGGTCATCCACCCCGACGAGCCGACCCAGAACGCCTCGCTCGATCACGCGATGTGGTTCCTGCGCCCGTTCCGCGCCGACGAATGGCTGCTCTACGACCAGTCCTCGCCGTCGGCCGGCTTCGGCCGCGGGCTGACCGGCGGAAAGATCTTCACCCGGGAGGGCACGCTGGTGGCGGCGGTGGTCCAGGAAGGTCTCATCCGCACGCTGCGCGCGGACTGATCACAACGTGCGCCGGAGGGCGACCGTGAGCGGGCCCACATCGGTACGGCTCGTAAGCTTTCCGGCGTGAACGCTTCCTCGGTCGCCGCACCCGCCGCCGACGCAGGACCGGACCGGTCCCGTCCCACCATCGGCGTGCTCGCGTTGCAGGGCGACGTCCGGGAGCACGTCGCCGCGCTCGCGCGCTGTGGCGCCGAACCGGTGCTGGTCCGGCGCGAGCCGGAGCTCGCCGCGGTGGACGCGCTGGTGCTGCCCGGCGGCGAGTCGACCGCGATCAGCAAGCTGCTGACGGTGTTCGAGCTGCTGGAGCCGCTGCGGGCCCGGCTGCGCGACGGCATGCCCGCGTTCGGCTCCTGCGCGGGCATGATCCTGCTCGCCTCGGAGGTGCTCGACACCCGCCCGGACGCCGAGCACCTGTCGGGGATCGATATGACGGTGCGGCGCAACGCGTTCGGCCGTCAGGTCGACTCGTTCGAAACCGATCTGCCGTTCGCCGGGCTCACCGACGGTCCGGTGCGCGCGGTGTTCATCCGGGCGCCGTGGGTCGAGCGGGCAGGCGAGGGCGTCGATGTGCTGGCCACCGTGCCGCACGGTCCCGCCGCGGGCCGGATCGTCGCGGTGCGGCAGGGCAATGTCCTGGCCACGTCGTTCCATCCCGAAGTGACCGGTGATCTGCGGGTGCACCGGATGTTCGTGGAGATGGTCCGGGCGGCTTGAGGGGTGCGGGCGAAGGCCGTCCGCGGCTCGCGCCCCGCTGGTCGAAGGCTCGGCGGCCGCGTAGCCGGGGCCGCTTTGCGCGGACGTCGTGGCCGCCCGAGTAGGCTGGGGAAGTTGTCCGCCCGGCCGTGCCGGTACCGTACATACGACCAGACGTGCCATCGACCTGAAGGAAGTAGGGAATGAGCGGCCACTCCAAATGGGCCACCACCAAGCACAAGAAGGCTGCGATCGACGCGAAGCGCGGCAAGCTGTTCGCGAAGTTGATCAAGAACATCGAGGTGGCGGCCCGGACCGGTGGCGGTGACCCGGATGGCAACCCGACGTTGTACGACGCCATCCAGAAGGCGAAGAAGTCGTCGGTCCCCAACGACAACATCGAGCGCGCGCGCAAGCGCGGCGGCGGTGAAGAGGCGGGCGGCGCCGACTGGCAGACGATCATGTACGAGGGCTACGGGCCCAACGGCGTGGCCGTGCTGATCGAGTGCCTCACCGACAACCGCAACCGGGCCGCGGGCGAGGTCCGGGTCGCGATGACACGCAACGGCGGCAATATGGCCGACCCGGGCTCGGTGGCCTACCTGTTCCATCGCAAGGGTGTCGTCACCCTGGAGAAGAACGGCCTGTCCGAGGACGACGTGCTGCTCGCGGTACTCGACGCGGGCGCCGAGGAGGTCAACGACCTCGGTGAGTCGTTCGAGATTATCAGCGAGCCCAGCGATCTGATCGCGGTGCGCACCGCGCTGCAAACCGCCGGCATCGACTACGACTCCGCCGAGTCCGGCTTCCAGCCCTCGGTATCGGTCGCGGTGGACGCCGACGGCGCCCGCAAGGTGATCAAGCTCGTCGACGCCCTCGAGGACAGCGACGACGTGCAGAACGTCTACACCAACGTCGACATCTCGGACGAGGTGCTCGCTCAGCTCGACGACTAGTCGGTCAACCGCGCGTAGTAGTCCTGCATGGCGGGATAGTAATGCGCGAAATCGGGGCGGTCGGTGTCCGCACGGGCCGCCCCGAGCATGTCGAGGTAGTACTCCCAGCCGGGGCCGACGTGGGGAAGCTGGGCGAGCTCGGTATCGGTGCGCAGGTGGTGGGTGAAGCGCAGTTCGGTGGTCCCCGCCGTCTCGCGCAGCGCCAGGTCCAGCTGCCAGGAACCGTGGTCGTCGACAGCCGAGACGGCGAGACGGCGCGGCGGCTCGCAGGCGTCGATGCGCATCTGCATCCACGGCTGCTCGTCCTCGAAAACCATACGCACCTTGATCGTTCGTCCCGGTCCCGCTTCGCCCTCCCACGGTCCGAACCAGCGTGCGGTGCGATCGGGTTCGGTGACGCTGGCCCAGACGTCCTCGATCGGGGCGCGGTACGTGCGGGTGAGCACCAGATCCTGGCCCGCGTCGGCGGGAAACAGTCGTCCCGTAGGGGGCTTGGTCATGCGGCTTCCTTTCTGGCATGTGCGGGGCGCTGCGTGGTTACGCTGCGCTGCCGCCTTCGGGCCTGACCGCTCATGCGGTGTCTGCTGATGGCATGTGCGGGGCCCTGCGTGGTTACGCTGCGCTGCCGCCTCCGGGCCTGACCGCTCATGCGGTGTCTGCTGATGGCATGTGCGGGGCCCTGCGTGGTTACGCTGCGCTGCCGCCTCCGGGCCTGACCGCTCATGCCGTGTCCTCCCGTGGCGTGTGCTGGCCGCCGGAACGACGCTCGCGTCTGGTCCGGTAGACCTCGGTCTCGAGTGCGTCGAGGTGGTGCGCCCATGAGACGGGCTGCTGGAACCGCGCGAGCCACTCGGTGAGCGGCGACAGCGGGCCGGTGTCGAGCACGTAGAAGCGTTCTCTGCCGACGAGTTCATCGCGTACCAGGCCGCTTTCGCGCAGCACCCGCAGATGCCTGCTGACGGCGGGGCGGCTGATCGCGAAATGCCCGGCGATTTCCCCGGCGGTGCGCCGGGCGCCGACGAGCAGTTCCATGATCTCCCGGCGCACCGGATCGGCGATCGCGCCGGCCACCTTGTCCACGACAAAAGCGTAACCAGTTAGTTACGCTTTTGTCCATGGCCTCCCGCGCCGAATTCGGTCGGAACTTCGCGGACGGTCGGCTCGTCACCGCCGCCGGGAAAGGTGGATCGGGCTCATTCCGCGATCTTCGTGCGATCGCACCACTCGTATACGCGCAGTCGTCCTTCGGAGGTGTCCTGTTCGCGCTGGGTGACCTTGAAATGCTCGTATCCGCCCCGGAACGGCACCTTCAACTCGACCCCTGGCGGGGTGATCGGGACGATACGCGTGGGCAAGTCTTGCGGCCCGCCTTCGAGGACAGCTTTCGCACCAATACTCATCCTCGGATGGTAGAAGCGCTGATGCCCTGATCGTGGGAGATTTCAGGGCACGGTGAGGACTAATTTGCCGACGGTTCGCCCGGTGTCGCCCAAAGCATGCGCCTTCGCCGCCTCCGCCAGCGGGAACGTCCCCGCCAGTGTCGGGCGCAGGGCGCCGGAATCGGCGAGCGCGGCCAAGGCGCGCATGCCGGCGTGATCGTGTTCGACCAGCATCCGAACCGCGCGCACGCCGCGCGCCTGCGCCTCGGCCGCGAGGTCGACCGTGCCGAAGGCCCGCAGCGACACCAGCAGGCCGCCGGGGCGCAGGGTGCGCAGTGCGCGAATGCTGTTGCCGTCATCGATCGAGTCCAGGACCACGTCGATGTCGCGGACCGCCTCGGCGACATCGGTGTCGCGATAGTCGATCACCTCGTCGGCGCCGATTCCGCGCAGGAACGCGTGGTTGGGCGCGCCGGCCGTGCCGATGACGTAAGCCCCGTGCGCCTTCGCGATCTGCACCGCGAAGTGGCCGACGCCACCCGCGGCCGCGTGGATCAGCACGCGTTGCCCCGCTGCCAGGCCCGCCGTGTCGATCAGCGCCTGCCAGGCGGTGAGCGCGGCGAGCGGGATCGCCGCCGCCTGCGTGTGGTCGAGTGCGGCCGGTTTGCGCGCGAACGCGCGGGCCGGCCCGGTCACATATTCGGCGCAGGAGCCGTGACCGTGCGGATACGGGAGCATGCCGAAGACCTCGTCGCCGGGGCGGAACAGGGTGACGCCGATGCCGGTGGCCGCGATCTCACCCGAGACGTCCCAGCCCAGCACGAACGGCGGCGCGGGCAGGAACAGTCCCGCGGTGGCGCGGTGGCGCCAATCGGTCGGGTTCAGTCCGGCCGCGCGCACCCGGACCAGGATCTGGCCCGGTCCCGGAACCGGTTGCGGGAGTTGTACTTCAGTGAGCACCTCGGGTCCGCCGAGGGTGTGCTGGCTGATCGCGCGCATTGTCGCGGTGCTGTCGATTTCGGTCACGACTGTCAGCCTGCCGGGGGCGGACGGTGCGGGAAATGGCACGATTGCCATTCTTCGATATGATCGTGCCATGAGTGAGGTGGCCGCGCCCCATCGGGTGGTCGTGCTGGCGTTGGATGGGGTGTATCCGTTCGAACTGGGCATCCCCACGCGGGTGTTCGGCAGCGCCGCAGGCAGATACGAAGTGAGCACCTGCTCGGTCGACGGGCGTCCGGTGCGCAGCGCCGCCGATTTCGCCATCGCCGTCGCGCACGACAGCCGGGCGCTGCGCAACGCCGACACCGTCGTGCTGCCCGCCTGCGATATCACGACGTCCCTCGCGGGCACGCTGCCGCAGCCGGTGCTCGACGCGTTGGCGCAGATCCGGCCCGGGGCCAGAATCGTCGCGATCTGCACCGGCGCTTTCGTCGCCGCGGCCGCGGGACTGCTCGACGGGCGCCCGGCCACCACACACTGGCATCGAGCGGATCTGTTCCGGCGCACCTTTCCACGTGTCCGCCTCGATCCCGACGTGCTCTACGTGGACGACGGGGATGTCCTCACCTCGGCGGGTGCGGCTGCGGGGCTGGACGTGTGCCTGCACCTGGTCCGGCGCGATCACGGCAGTGCCGTCGCGAACGCGGTGGCCAGGCGGTGTGTCGTACCGCCATGGCGCGACGGCGGCCAAGCGCAGTACATCGAGCAGCCGGTGCCGCCCGCGACGTCGGCCGGGACCGCCGCGGCCCGGCAATGGGCGCTGGAGAACCTGGATTGCCCGCTGACGGTCGACGAATTGGCGATCCGGGCCCGGATGAGCAAGCGAACCTTCGCCCGGCGCTTCCGCGACGAGGTGGGTATGAGCCCGGGACGCTGGCTGATCCAGCAGCGCGTCTTCCGTGCCAGGCATCTGCTGGAGACCACCGATCTGACTGTCGATCGCATCGCGGGCGAGGTCGGCTTCGCCACCGGCACCTCGCTGCGTCAGCACCTGACCGAGGCGATCGGTGTGTCACCGCAGGCCTACCGGCGAACGTTTCGCGCGCGAGCCGCCGTGTCGGAGAGCGGGATCGTGGCGTGATTCGCGCCCGCGCCTCCGGTCACGGTCGGCGTCCGCGTCGGTGAGCGTGCCACTGCGGTGGCGGGTGTCGACCGCCCGTGGCGGAGGCAGAATGCGAAGCATGGTCGAACTGGTGCTGGTGCGCGGTGACATCACCGAACAGGAGGTCGACGCGGTGGTGAACGCGGCGAACTCGTCGCTGCTGGGTGGTGGGGGAGTCGACGGCGCGATCCACCGGCGCGGCGGGCCGGAGATCCTCGCGGAGTGCCGCCGGTTGCGCGCCTCCCGATACGGCGCGGGCCTGCCCACCGGTGCGGCCGTGGCCACCACGGCCGGTCGCCTGCCCGCGCGGTGGGTGATCCACACCGTCGGGCCCGTGTGGTCGGCCACCGAGGACCGTTCCGCCCTGCTGGCCTCGTGCTATCGGGAATCCTTGCGCGTGGCGGACGAATTGGGAGCGCGGACGGTCGCGTTCCCGTCGATCTCCACCGGCGTCTTCGGCTGGCCGATGGACGACGGCGCCCGGATCGCCGTCGACACGGTCCGCACGACCGAGACGGCGGTGGCGCAAGCCCGGTTCGTTCTCTTCGGCGAGCAGGCTCATGCCGTGTTCGCGCGGCACGTCACCGGAACGTAGGCCGCGCGAGCGCCCGCCTCGGCAGCCGATTCGAGTCGCGAGTGCGGCGCGCGGCGGCTGCGCAATGATCGACTATCGCTCGCGCCTTCGGTATGCGGACTGGGCGGTGGCCGTGTGATCGCATGCATCCCGTCGGTGCGGCGAACTTGTCGGTGCCCGCTGGCATAGTCGGCCCGTGTCGTTCAGTACCCGTATCGAAGTCCGGGTGTCCGACCTGGATCCGCAATTGCACGTCACCGGCGCGGCCTACCACCAATTCGCCGACCACGCGCGTTTCGCGTGCGTCCAGGCGGCGGGCGTCTCGGTCGACGAGCTGATCGCGTCGGGCCTCGGGCCGGTCAATGTGGAGACCGTGCTCCGCTTCCAGCGCGAACTACGCGGTGGCGACACCGTGGACGTGTCGTGCGCCTGGCAGTGGGGGCAGGGCAAGACCTATCGGGTCGAGCACGTCCTGACCCGGGCCGACGGGGTGGTCGCCGCGACGGTGACCAACGTCAGCGGCCTGCTCGATCTGGGTTCCCGCCGCCTGGTCGCCGATCCCGCGCGGCAGTGGGCGGCGCGCGCGACTCATCCGCAGTTGCTGGGATTACCGTGCCCAGCAGGGGAGGCGACGGCCCTCGGCGGATAGCCCTCGTGTCACGGAGGGCGAAAGAGCAAGCCTCCGCTAGACTCTCGAACAATTGTTCGTGTCCGGGAGAGGGGTTGTCGTGCGGGTGATGGGCGTCGACCCCGGGCTCACCCGATGTGGCCTCAGCATCGTCGACGGCGGGTCGGGGCGGAAGGTCACCGCGGTGGATGTCGACGTGGTCCGCACACCCGGGGATATGGATCTGGCCCACCGCCTGCTCGCGGTCGCCGACGCCGCCGAACGCTGGATGGACACCCACGAGCCGGGGGCCGTCGCCATCGAACGCGTCTTCGCCCAGCACAATGTCCGCACCGCCATGGGCACCGCGCAAGCGGGCGGAGTGATCGCGCTGGCCGCGGCGCGCCGGGGTATCCCGGTCGCCTTCCACACGCCCAGCGAGGTCAAGGCCGCGGTCACCGGCAACGGCGCCGCGGACAAGAAGCAGGTCACCGCGATGGTCACCCGTATCCTCGGCCTGCGGACCGCGCCCAAACCGGCGGACGCGGCGGATGCGCTGGCGCTGGCGATCTGCCATTGTTGGCGGGCGCCGCTGCTGGAGCGGATGGCGGCGGCGGAGGCCAAGGCGGCCGCGGCGCAGCGCCGGTACATCGAACGGCTGGCCGAACAACGGAAGGCGGTGCGCGGGTGATCGCGTCGGTACGCGGTGAAGTGCTGGAAATCGCCCTCGACCACGCGGTGATCGAGGCGGCCGGCGTCGGCTACCGGCTCAACGCCACTCCGTCCACCCTGGCCGGGCTGACCCGCGGCGAGGAGATCCGGCTCTACACCGCGATGATCGTCCGCGAGGACTCGATGACGCTCTACGGTTTCGCCGACACCGAAGCCCGCGACCTGTTCGGCCTGCTGCAAACCGTCTCCGGCGTCGGACCCCGCCTCGCCATGGCGGTGCTGGCCGTCCTCGAGCCCGAGGCGCTGCGCAAAGCGCTGGCCGAGAGCAACGTGGCGGCGCTGACCCGGGTGCCCGGCATCGGCAAGCGCGGCGCCGAGCGCATGGTGGTGGAACTGCGGGACAAGGTGAATCTCGTCCCGGTGCCCGCCGGTCCGCCCGGATCGGCGTCCGCGGCGGTGGGCACGCCGGTGCGCGAGCAGGTCACCGAGGCGCTCGTCGGCCTCGGTTTCGCCGCCAAGCAGGCCGAACAGGCGATCGATGCGGTGCTGGCCGACCAGCCCACCGCCGACACCTCCGCCGCCCTGCGCGCCGCGCTCGGCCTGCTCGGCAAGAACCGGTAAGGCGCGTCATGGACCACCGAGAGGAACCCGCCGAATCCCAGGTCAGCGCAAGCTATCTGAAGTCCGACGGCGAGATCGAAGCCAATCTGCGCCCGAAGTCGCTGGACGACTTCATCGGTCAGCCCAGGGTGCGCGAACAGCTGGCACTGGTGCTGCGCGGAGCCAAACAGCGCGGCGGCACGCCGGACCACGTCCTGCTCTCCGGCCCGCCTGGCCTCGGCAAGACGAGTATGGCGATGATCATCGCCACGGAGCTGGGCACCGCACTGCGGATCACGTCGGGCCCCGCGCTGGAGCGGGCGGGCGATCTCGCCGCCATGCTCAGCAACCTGGTCGAGGGCGACGTGCTGTTCATCGACGAGATCCACCGGATGGCCCGCCCCGCCGAGGAGATGCTCTATCTGGCGATGGAGGACTTCCGGGTGGACGTGGTCGTCGGCAAGGGGCCCGGCGCCACCTCCATTCCCCTGGACATCGCGCCGTTCACCCTGGTCGGCGCCACCACCCGGTCCGGAGCGCTGACCGGGCCGCTGCGCGACCGCTTCGGTTTCACCGGGCACATGGACTTCTACGAGCCGGGGGAGCTGCTGCGCATCCTGCAACGGTCGGCGCACATTCTCGGCGTCGTCATCGATGAGGAGGCGGCGGCCGAGATCGCGGGCCGCTCGCGCGGCACGCCCCGCATCGCCAACCGCCTGCTGCGGCGCGTCCGCGACTACGCGGAGGTCCGCGCCGACGGCCGGATCACCCGCCCTATCGCGCAGGCCGCGCTCGAGGTCTACGACGTGGACGTGCTCGGCCTCGACCGCCTCGACCGCGCGGTGCTCGGCGCGCTCGTCCGCAGTTTCGGCGGTGGCCCGGTCGGGGTGTCCACCCTGGCGGTGGCGGTCGGGGAGGAAGCCGCGACCGTCGAAGAGGTATGTGAACCGTTCTTGGTTCGCGCGGGTATGGTCGCGCGCACACCCCGCGGCCGGGTGGCTACCGCCGCCGCCTGGGAGCACCTCGGCCTCGTCCCGCCACCCGACCTGGTGTTCGGCTCCATCGAAGTGCGCGGCCGCGAGCCACATCCCACCCTCGACCTGTTCGAATGACCCGCCCCTGCGGGAACGAGGGCGCGGTGGCCGATCAGTGGCGATGGCGCAATGCGGCGGCGACCAAGTCGAGAAAGGCATCGACCTCGTCGCGTTGACAACCGCGAGTGCCGAGGCGGGCCTCGGTGAAGCGCACGGTCTGGACGTCATCGATGGTGAGGCTGCCCGGTCCGCCGTGTGCGAGGCTCGCGGCGACCAGATCGAGGAACGCGCCGACCTCTTCCTCGTTGTATCCGCGTCGGCCCAGCGGGGCCGGGGTGAATCGCATGCGGCGCACGTCGTCGGGGGTGAGCATGGGGTGGCCGTTGCCGTTCGCGGCCGGCACCGGCCGGACGCCGCGCTGACGGAACTCCAGCTCGGTGCGCAGCTGATCCAGATACTCGTCGACCTCATCGGCGCGATAGCCGCGCTGGCCGAGGCGCGGCGGGTCGAAGCTGACATGCCGCAGATCGTCGGCGGCGAGCACCCCCTGTCCGGCCAGGGTCGCGGCGACGAGTTCGAGGAACGCGTCCACCTCGTCCGCGTGGTAGCCGCGATGGCCGAGCGTCGAAGTCGCGAAACGGGTGCGGCGCACGTCCTCCGGGGTCACGGGCGCCATTCTGTCAGGCTCGGTGCGCCGGACCGCTCGGAAGGAAAGTTTCGGAATTCCCTGGCCTTTTGCGAACAAGGGCCGTCCCCCTGGCGAAGCGTCGGATCAGTGCGCCTCACCCTAGCGCCCGGTGGTGGTGTCAGGGGGATTGCCGCGTTGCTCAATCCTTGCGCACGCCGTCCACGAGCAGACGGCGGATCGCCTGGTTGAGTCCGGCGATCGCGGCCTCGTCCGGTTCGCGCAGCGAGTGCACGATGCCCGCGATGAGCATGCCGGTCACCGCCCGCGCGGTGTTGCGGGTGTCCAGGTCGGCGCGCAGGTAGCCCAGCTCGACACCGTGGTCGAGATAGCCCGCCGTGAGCGCGTCGGCGGTGTCGAGCAGTCCGTACAGCCGCTGGGTGAGTTCGTCATCGATGCCGGTGGCATGGAACAGCAGTAGCTGGGCCACCCTGCGGTCGGCCAGCAGGATCTCGGTGAGTGCCACGCCGATGCGGTCGATCTGGGCGCGGTATTCGTCGAGGGTGGCGGCGGCGTCCGGGGCGTTCTCGGTGCCTAGGGCGGCGATGATGCGCGCGGCCAGATCATCGATGACGTGGTCGATGATGTCGCGCTTGTTGCTGAAGTACCGGTAGAAGGTGCCGTGTCCGATACCTAGGTGGCCCGCGATGTCGGCGATGCCGGTCGCGTGATAGCCCTTCTCCGCGAAACAGACGAAGGCGGTGTCGATGATCTCCTGGCGCAGTTCGGCTTTCCGTCGCTCGGCACGCGTGGATGGCTTCGTCACCTAGCCGATGATACAGTCGTCACAAGCGGAATGATGTGTCATTCCGTGATATGTGGTTCAGCTAGCAGGAGGTTCGGCGTGGCGCCTCAATACGACGCGGTCGTGGTCGGTGCGGGGTTCGGGGGCATGGGGGCGGGCATTCAGCTCGATCGGCTCGGCCTGAGCAATTACGTCATCTTGGAGCGGGAGGACGATCTCGGGGGCACCTGGCACGTCAATCACTATCCGGGTCTGGCGGTGGACATCGCCTCGGTCACCTACTCCTACTCGTTCGAGCCGAATCCGCACTGGTCGCGCCTGTTCGCGCCGGGCGCGGAACTGAAGAAGTACGCCGAACACGTCGCCGGCAAGTACGGCCTGCGGCGCCGGATGCGCTTCGGCACCCTCGTCGACGGCGCGCGCTGGGACGACGAGCAGCAGCACTGGGTGGTCTCGATCGCGGGCGGGGAGACCATCACCGGCCGGTACCTCCTGACCGCGACGGGGTTCCTCTCCCAGCCCTACACTCCGCCGTTCCCCGGCATCGATTCTTTCCAGGGCAAGATCATCCACACCACCGCGTGGGAGGATGGCTTCGATCTCACCGGCCGCAGGGCCGCGATCATCGGCACCGGCGCCACCGCCGTGCAGCTGGTGCCCGAAGTGGCCAAAAGGGCGCAGGCGCTCACGGTGTTCCAGCGCACTCCCATCTGGGTGGTCCCGAAGATCGATACCGCGATCCCCGGCCCGGTGCGGAGGCTCTTCGAACGGGTTCCCGCCACGCAGAAGGCGGCGCGGCTGGTCAACACCAGCTTGCTGGAGGCCCTGATGGTGGTCGGGGTGCTGCACTTCAAGCAGGCCAAGCTGATGAACAAGGGCGCGGGAGCGCTGGCCAAGGCGCATCTGCGCGCATCCGTGCGCGACAAGGAAACGCGCAGGCAGCTGACGCCGCACTACGACTTCGGGTGCAAGCGGCCGACCTTCTCCAACCACTACTTCACGACGTTCAACCAGCCGCACGTGCGCTTGGAGACCCACGCGATCGAGCGCGTCGAGCCGGACGGCATCGTCACCGCCGATGGGCACAAGACCGAGATCGACACGCTCATCCTGGCCACCGGCTTCAACCTCTGGGACGTGAACTTCCCGGCCATCGAGATCATCGGCCGCGACGGAGTGAACCTCGGAAAGTTCTGGCGGGACAACCGTTTCCAAGCCTACGAGGGCATCACGGTGCCGAAGTTCCCGAACTTCCTCAGCCTCAACAGCCCCTACTCCTACAGCGGTCTGTCCTACTTCACGACCATCGAGGCGCAGATGAAGCACATGGGCCGCTTGTTCGGCGAACTGCGCAGGCGGGGCGAGCACACCTTCGAGGTCACCGAGCAGGCCAACGCTGCGTTCCTGGACCGGGTCACCGCCAAGCTCGGTTCGTCGGTCTTCTACGGCGGCGACTGCGCCACCGCGCGCAGCTACTACTTCAACCAGCACGGCGAGGCCGCCCTGTTGCGGCCGACCAGCACGCTCAACGCGCACCGCGAAGCCGTCAGCTTCCCGCTGGAGGACTACCGCTACGGCGAGATCGCCTGACTCCCGGGGCCGCGTCGCACGCGAGTTCGCCCGCCGGAGCGTGTTCCGGCGGGCGAGTCGGCGTGTGAAGGGGCGTTATGGCTGTCCAGCGGGCGTGCGGGTGTGGCATCCGCGCGGCGAACTGGCAGACTGTGTGGGTACTTGTCCATCCCACCCACAACACTAGGGACTGACTTCGACGATGGAACTGCTGTTTCCGCTGCTACTGGTAGCCCTGCTCGTGCCGATGTTCCTCGGTGTCCGCCGTCAGAAGCGGGAGGCCGAGAAGGTCGCGAGTATGCAGGACAACCTGAAGATCGGCGATCAGGTCATCACCACGTCGGGTCTGTACGGCACCGTGGTCGAACTCGACGACACGACGGTCGACCTCGAGATCGCCGAGGACGTGGTCACCACGTGGCTGCGTCAGGCCATCCGTGAGGTACGCGCCGAGGACGCGGTGACCACCGAGTCGACCGGCGCGGACGCCACGAGCTCGGACGACGCGGACGCGACCGCGACCGTCGAGGAATCCGCCGAGCAGACCGAGACCCGCCTGACCAAGGACTGATCGTTCCGGTTGTGCCCGCCTCGCCGGATGTCGCCGCGGCCCTCCGTCCGCGCACCCGGCGGCGCTGGTGCCTGCCTGCTCGTTTCATCCTCGACTTCCCGCCTAGGAGATGACGTACTGTGCCACCTTCCCAAGGATCGGCGCACCCGCTCCGGCTGCTCGGCGTCTATGCCGCGCTGCTGGCCGTGGTCTATGCGCTGGTGTTCTTCACCGGTGACAAGTCCCCGACGCCCAAGCTCGGCATCGACCTGCAGGGCGGCACCCGGGTCACACTGTCCGCGCGCACGCCGGACGGCAGCAAGCCGAGCCAGGACAGCCTGAAGAAGGCGCAGGACATCATCGAGAACCGGGTCAACGGGCTCGGTGTCGGCGGCTCCGAGGTCGTCATCGATGGCGACAACATCGTGATCACCGTGCCCGGCGACGACGGGCAGCAGGCGCGCGCGCTGGCGACGACCGCCAAGCTCTACATCCGCCCCGTGCTGCAGGCCGTGCCCGCCGCCGGTCGCGGCGCCACCCCGCAGACCGCGCCGGGCACGCAGCAGGCGCCGGAGGCCCAGCCCAGCACGCCGGAGACCGCGGAGCCGACACCCGCACCGCAGCAGCGGGTGTTCCCCGCCCAGCAGCCGACCCAGCCGCCGGCCGATCCCGCCCTGACGCCCACCGAAGAGGCCACCAGAGAGATCCAGGCGGCGAAGGCACTGCGGCAGAGCACCGATCAGTCCGTGCAGCAGACCGCGCTGGCCACCCTGGACTGCGGGAAGGCCGATCCGCTCGCGGGCAACGACGACCCGGCCCTTCCGCTGGTGACCTGCTCGACCGACGGCACCGAGGTGTTCCTGCTGGACAAGAGCCGCATCGACGGCCAGGAGATCAAGGACGCCACCTCCGGCCTGAACCAGCAGCAGGCCAGGCACGAGGTCTACTTGGACTTCAAGTCCGGCGGCAGTGACGCCTGGGCGGCGCTGACCGGCGAGTACGTCTACAAGCGGGTCGCCTTCGTACTCGACTCGAAGGTGGTCAGCGCACCGGTCGTGCAGCAGGGGCCGCAGCAGGGCGGCCGCACCCAGATCTCGGGCAACTTCACCGCGTCGTCGGCGAAGGAATTGGCGAACACGTTGAAGTACGGCTCGCTGCCGCTGTCGTTCCAGACCTCCGAGGCCGAGACGGTCTCCGCCACGCTCGGCCTGTCGTCGCTGAAGGCAGGCCTGCTCGCCGGTGCGATCGGCTTGGCGGTGGTGTTGCTCTACTGCCTCGCCTACTACCGGATGCTCGGTTTCGTCACCGGCTTGTCGCTGGTGGCCTCCGGGTTGGCCGTCTACGGCATCATGGTGCTGCTCGGACGCTGGATCGGCTTCACGCTCGACCTCGCCGGGATCGCCGGTCTGATCATCGGTATCGGTATGACCGCCGACTCGTTCGTGGTGTTCTTCGAACGGATCAAGGACGAGATGCGCGAGGGGCGCAGCTTCCGTTCCGCGGCGCCGCGCGGCTGGCAGCGCGCCCGCCGGACCATCCTGTCCGGCAACGCCGTCAGCTTCATCGCCGCGGCCGTGCTGTACATCCTGGCCGTCGGCCAGGTGAAGGGTTTCGCGTTCACCCTCGGTCTCACCACGATCCTCGACGTCGTGGTGGTTTTCCTGGTCACCTCGCCGCTGGTGCTGCTCGCCTCCCGGACGGCGTTCTGGTCCAAGCCGTCGGTGAACGGCCTCGGCGCGATCCAGCAGATCGCCCGCGAGCGGAAGGCGGCCGCGGCCGCCCTCGGGAAGGCGTGAGGACGCGATGACCAACAGCCACACCACCCATTCGCTCGACAAGCCGAGCGCCACCGAAGTCACCGACGTATTCGAGGCGGTCACCGAGCCGCAGCCGCCCAAGCACGGCTTCTTCAACCGCCTCTACACCGGCACGGGCGCGATCGACGTCATCGGCAAGCGCCGGATGTGGTATCTCATCACCGCCGTGATCGTGCTCATCTCGCTGGGCAGCATCCTCTTCCGCGGCTTCAACTTCGGCATCGACTTCGAGGGCGGTTCCCGCATCCAGTTCCCGGCCGGGAACGCGACCACCAGCGAAGTGGAGGATGTCTACCGGGGCGCCATCGGCACCGACCCGGTCTCGGTGCAGACCGTCGGCACCGGCGGGTCGGCCACGATGCTCATCCGGTCCGAGGCGTTGAACCAGGAGCAGGTGGAGGCGGTCAACAGCGCGCTGTTCGCCGAGTTCCAGCCGAAGGACAAGACCGGCAACCCGAGCCTGGCCGCGATCAGCACCTCCGACGTCAGCGAGACCTGGGGCAGCCAGATCACCCGCAAGGCGCTCATCGCGCTCGCGGTGTTCCTCGTGCTCGTCGCGGTCTACATCGCGGTCCGCTTCGAGACGCACATGGCCATCGCGGCGCTGGCGGCGCTGGTCTTCGACGTCACCGTCACCGCGGGCGTGTACTCGCTGGTCGGATTCGAGGTCACCCCGGCGACGGTGATCGGCATCCTGACCATCCTCGGCTTCTCGCTCTACGACTCGGTCGTCGTGTTCGACAAGGTCGAGGAGAACACCCACGGTATTCTCCATCTGACCAGACGCACCTACGGTGAGCAGGCCAACCTCGCGGTGAACCAGACGCTCATGCGCTCGATCAACACCGCTCTGATCGGCATATTGCCGATCGTCGGCTTGATGGTGATCGCGGTCTGGATGCTGGGCGTCGGGACCCTCAAGGACCTGGCGCTGGTGCAGCTGGTCGGTCTGCTGATCGGCACGTACTCCTCGATTTTCTTCGCGACTCCGCTGCTGGTCTCGATCAAGGAACGCTGGGGACCGGTGGCGGCGCACACCAGGAAGGTTCTGGCCAAGCGGGCGGGCGCGGCCAGCGCTCGCGCGGGGGTCGCGGCCGAGCGCCGGGCGAGCACGGCGGCGGGACGGGACCTGGACGAGACTCCGCGCCGGCAGCGCGCGGCCGGGCAGGCGCCGCGACCAGGCGCGCGCCCGAGCGGGAAACGGCACAAGAGGCGGAACTGACACCAGGCAGGGGGTTTCATGCGACAGCCACGCAGGGCGGTACGACTGATCGGAGCGCTCGTTGCGGGCACGGTGGCCGCCGGGCTGATGGTCGGATGCTCCAGCAAGAACCAGGTGCCCTCCATCGGTTACGCGACCGATGCCACCATCGCCACCTATAACGGCGGCAGCACACTCGGGGCGAGTTCCGGCTCGCCCGCGGTGTTCTCCCGGGTGCTCACCGGGTTCTTCTACACCGGTCCGGACGGCCAGCAGGTCGCCGACACCGACTTCGGCACCGCCAAGGAGGTGCCGGGCGAGTCGCAGACCATCCAGTACCGGCTCAATCCCGACGGCGTGTACTCCGACGGCGTACCGACCTCGTGTGACGACCTGGTGCTGGTCTGGGCCGCCCGCAGCGGGCGGTACACCAAACCGGGTGACCGGGGACCGGTTCCGCTCTTCGACGCCGCGAGCACCAGCGGCTACGCCGACATCGAGCGGGTCGAATGCCAGCCCGGCTCCCGTGACGCCACGGTGGTGTTCCGGCCCGGTCGCCGTTACCTGCCGTGGCGCAACCTGTTCACGGCGGGTGAGCTGATGCCCGCGCATGTCGCGGCACGGGTGGCGAACGTGCCCAACGTCGTGTCGGCCTTGCAGACCGGCGATCCGAACGCTCTCGGCCGGATCGCGGAGTTCTGGAACACCGGATGGACCATCCCTGCCGACGGCAAGCTGGACCTGTCGCGGTTCCCTTCCTCGGGGCCCTACCGCATCGAATCCTTCGGCAGCGCCGACGGTTTGGTGCTGGTGGCCAACGAGCGGTGGTGGGGAAACAAGCCGGCGACCGGGCGAATCGTGGTGTGGCCGAAGACCTTCGACTTGAAGCAGAAAGTCGGCGACAACGCCGTCGGCGTGCTCGACATCGGCGCGAACTCGGTGAAAGACCTGAACCTGGGCGGCTTCTCGGTGCAGACCGTGCCCGGCCGGGGCGCCGAGCAGCTGGTGCTGACGACCGGCGGAGTGTTCTCCTCGGTCGAGGCGCGCCGGGCGTTCGCGCTGTGCCTGCCGCGGCAGACGCTGTTCGACAAGCTCGGTAAGGTGCCGGACGCGCCGAAGACGGGGCTGGGCTCCGGCCCGCTCAACGCGCACGTCGTGCAGCAGGATTCCCTGTTCTACCCGGCGGTCATCGCCGCGTCGAACAAGTACTCCGGCGGCGACGTGGCCAACGCGACCAGGGCGGTGGCGGCCTCCGGCGCACCGAACCCAACTGTCCGCATCGGCTATACGGCTCCGGACGATCGCCGCGCGCAGACCGTCGCGATGATCGCCGAGGCCTGCAAACCGGCGGGGATCACCGTGGTGGACGCCGGTGCGCCCGACTTCACGCCTGCCCGGCTCGCCGAGGGCAAGGTGGACGCCGTGCTGGGCAGCACCGCGTCGGCGCCCGGTCCGGCGGGTTCGATCGCGGGAGTCACCGCGACCAGCGCGTTGCGCACCGGTAGCGGGCTGAATGTCGGTCGCTTCGGCAACGGCCGCTACGATGCGATCACCGATCAGCTCGGGGCCGAGGACAACTCGGGCGCACAGCTGAATCTGCTCATCGAGGCCGAGAACCTGCTGTGGGCGGAGCTGCCGAGCATTCCGTTGTTCGCCACCCCGCGCACGATCGCCTTCGGCAAGGGGTTGCGCAACGGGATCGCTGCCCCCAACCAGGCCGGATCCGGATGGAACATGGACCGGTGGGTGCTCGAGCGGTGACAGATGGTGTGGGTGATGTGATCATGGAGAGGTGTCGATGAGCAAGCACGCGGCAATCGAATCCGACGAGGTAGCCGCCGAACGGACCACCAAAGCCGCCGAGGTGGTCGACCGTTTGACCCGTTGGCACGACGATTTCCCCACTCCCGGTGTCCGTTTCGCGGATCTCACCCCGGTGTTCGCCGACGCGGAGGGCTTTCGCGCGGTGGTCGAGTGCCTGGCCTCGTGCGCGCCCGACGCCGATCTGGTGGCCGGCGTCGACGCCCGCGGCTTCCTGCTCGGGGCCGGTGTCGCTGCGTCTCTCGGCACCGGCGTGCTCGCGATCCGCAAGGCGGGCAAGCTGCCGCCGCCGGTGATCAGCCGGGAATACAGCCTCGAATACGGCACCGCCGCGCTGGAGATTCCCGGGGACGGCATCGACCTGTCCGGCCGCCGAATTCTGTTGCTGGACGACGTTCTGGCCACCGGGGGCACCCTCGCCGCCGCCGCTGAACTCTTCAAGCAGGCGGGCGCCGAGGTGGCCGCCGCCGCGGTCGTGCTGGAACTGGGCTTCCTCGGCGGGCGTGCGCGGCAAGGTGACTACCCGCTGACCTCGATCGTCAAGCTCTGAGCCGGTACGGATAGACCGTACGCGGAAGCCCGCCCGCCACTCGCGGCTGGCTCCGCGTAGCGGAAATCGTTGCCCCGCACCACGATTACTCTCAGGGCCGCGACGTGCGGTCTGACGAGCCGGGAGGCGCGGCAGCTGCGGCGGATGGTAGCCGCGGGGGAGCCGGGCGCGGCCGTGGCCGCCACCATCGGCGCGTCGTCCTGACCCGGAAGTGTGATCCGAATTGCACTGGCGCATTCGCCGGAGTTGTGTTTACCCTGGACAGGTCTTATCCCCGTTGATCGGAGTTCTGCCGTTGCTCATCTGAGGTAGCCACACGTGCGGCCCGCATTCGCGCGCCGTGTTTCGTCGCAACCTCTGGGAGCTGGTATGACCAATCTGTCTTTTTCCGATCTCACTTTCGGCTGGCCGGACGGCACCCCCGTTTTCGAGGGGCTCGACGCCGTCCTCGGTCCCGGTCACATCGGCCTGGTCGGCGGAAACGGCGCGGGCAAGTCCACGCTGCTGCGGTTGATCGCGGGGGAGCTGAAGCCCGTTCGCGGGTCCGTCACTGTCACCGGGCATCTGGGGTATCTGCGCCAAGACCTCGGTCTGGGCGCGGGTCAGCGCGTAGATGCGGTGCTCGGCATCGCTGAAGTACGAAAAGCGTTGCACCGCATAGAATCCGGGCACGGGAGCGAAGCCGATTTCGACCTGGTCGGCAATCACTGGGACGTCGAGGAGCGAGCCTTGGCCTTGCTGGCCCGGCTCGGCCTGCACTACGTCGCCGATTCGGTGGAACAGCTCGATCGCACCCTGGACACACTGTCCGGCGGCGAGACGGTGCTGCTCGGGCTGGTCGCCGAACTGCTCGCCGAACCCGACGTGCTGTTGCTGGACGAACCGACGAACAACTTGGATCAGGTGGCTCGCGCACGGCTCTACGAGGTGGTCGGACAGTTCTCCGGCACGGTGCTGACGGTCAGCCACGATCGTGAGCTGCTGGAGCGGATGACGTCCATCGCGGAGTTGCGGCACGGCGAAATGCGGCTGTTCGGCGGTAATTTCAGCGAGTACGAGCGGATCGTCGCCGCCGAGCAGGAAGCGGCTCGCGCGGCGATCCGTGATGCGCGCAGCGACGTTCGCAAGCAGGCGCGCGAGCTCGTCGAGGCGCGCATCAAGCTGGACCGCAGGCAGCGGTACGGACAGAAGATGTGGGACCAGAAGCGGGAGCCGAAGATCGTGATGGGCGAACGCAAACGGCAGGCGCAGGTATCGGCGGGCAAGCTGCGCAACAACCACATCGAGAAGCTCGACACCGCCAAGGAACAGCTCGAGCAGGCCAAGGAGCTGTTGCGCGACGATCGGGAGATCCGGGTGGAGCTGCCCGACACGCGGCTGTATCCCGGCCAGGAGGTGATCGAGCTGGACCGAGTCGAGCTGGCCTGCGGGCCGACGGTGACGCTGCGGGTGTCCGGTCCCGAGCGGATCGCGTTGACCGGTCGCAACGGCGTCGGCAAGACGACGTTGCTGCGGGCCATCGCGCAGGAGGGGCCGAAGGTGCCGTGGCGCATGCTGCCGCAGCGGCTGGACGTGTTCGACGAGCGGCGTTCGGTGTTCGACAACGTCGCTTCGACGGCGCCGCACGCGTCCGCGGAACGGATCCGGGCGCAGCTGGCCCGCTTCCTGTTCCGCGGCGCCGACGCCGATGTCGCGGCCGCGGCACTATCCGGCGGCGAGCGGTTGCGCGCGGCGCTGGCCATGCTGCTGCTGGCCGATCCGGCACCACGGCTGCTACTGCTGGACGAGCCGACCAACAACCTCGACCTGCCCAGCTTGGAGCACCTCACCCAGGCGCTGGCGAGCTTCGAGGGCGCGCTCATCGTGGTGAGCCACGATCCGCGTTTCCTCGACGACATCGGAGTCACCCGGCGTCTCGAGCTCACCGCCGACGGCTTGGCGGAGACGCTGGTGACCTGACGCGCTATCGGTCCAGCAGCGCCGACAACCGCTTCGGGGCGACGAGGCGGTAACCGTCCTGGACGATCTCGGCCACCTCGTCCCAGTCGAGTGCGATGTCGAGACGAACGCCGATCCAGCCGCGGTGCCCGACATAGGGCGGCACGAAGAACCGGGCGGCCTCGGCGGCGATCAGTTCGGCCTGCACGCCCACGGGAGCCGGGCACCAGATCGTCGCGCCCGGCTCCCGATGCCCGTTCTCGAGGTAGTAGGTGAACACGGTTTTCGTGCGAACGAAAAAGGTGGGAGAGCCATGGCTGGGCCGTTCGGTGCTCTCCGGTAGCTCCAGGCAGATCGCGCGAATGCGGGCGAGCGGGTCCACCGGTGAAGCTTACGCGGCGCGGGCAGCCCGCCGCAGGATGCCGGGATGTCTCAGCAGGCCGGGCGCCAGCCGCACCGCGAGGTAGGTGAGCGTGAGCCAGGGCCGCAAGTGGGGCTGCAACGTGCGGATGCGGCCCTGCTCATCGAGTCCGAGGACCAGTGCCTCGGTCAGCCGGAACGGTCCGATCGTGGCGGCGGCCAGCAGGACGCGCCGCGCGCCGTCGCCGATCTCCTCGGTCCAGCGCAAGCCGGTGAGGCTGCCGTAGGCCGCCGAGAGCAGCACGCGCAGGTCGTCTCGGCCGCGGAACACCAGCCGGCCCGACAGCGGCGAGATCAGCTCGGCGTCGGGCGCCAAGACCTGGGTCAACGCGTCGATGTCACCCGCCTCCGTGGCCCTGCGGAACTCGGCGATCGCTTCGGACATGTCCCTCACCCCTTGGCTCGTCGATGGATTCGAACCTAGTGGAGGTCACTTGCAAAAAGCAACGGACTAGACTGGGCGAATGCCCAAGGCCGCTTTCTCCGACATCGTCTGCTCCATCGCGCGCACGGTGGACGCGATCGGTGAGCGCTGGACGCCGCTGATCCTGCGCGACCTGTTCGTCGGGCTGCGCCGCTTCGAGGATCTCCGCCGCGATCTCGGCATCGCCTCCAACGTGCTCGCCGCTCGCCTGGATGCGCTGCAGGAGCACGGCATCGTCGAAAAGCGCGCGTACCAGTCGAATCCGCTCCGCTACGAGTACCTGCTCACCGAACGTGGCCGTGACCTGTATCCGGTGCTCACCATGTTGATCACCTGGGGTGACAAATGGCTGTCGGGCGCGGAAGGCCCGCCCGCCGTCGTGGTCCATCGCGAGTGCGGTCGGCCGACCTCCGGTGTAGTGGTGTGCCTGGAATGCGGCGAGCCGCTCACCGCGGACGATGTTCGGTGGCTGCCCGGCCCCGGGGGCCGGCAGGGGCCGGGAACGATGCTGATCGGCGACTTGCTCGAAGCGGGAGCCGCCGCCGACTGATCCGGGTGTTCCGCCCGGCCGGATGCCTTGCCGGGCCGGATAGTTGCGAGTTCGGGGTGTAGGCATGCGTGCGCCCATCGGCTGCGTGGCGGTCGGAACCCTTGACCGGCTTTGTTTTAGTCATCTAGACTAAAACAAAGAGAGGACGTGATCACATGGGATATGGACACTGGGACGACTCCGCCTACCACGCGGCCAAGACCTTCCGTGCCGCCCGCGGCATCGACGATTTCGGCTACACCGCCCAGATGCGGGCCGAGCCGCCCGCGGACTGGCGGGTGCATCCGATGCTGGATCCGCTGGGGGTCACCGCGCGCGAATGCCGGGATTCGGCCGAGCACGGCAACTCGTTGCCCATCGCGGTGCTGTTCGACGTCACCGGATCGATGGGCCGGGTACCGCGGATCATGCAGGACAAGCTGGGCACGCTGCACGGGCTGTTGCGGCGCAAGGGATACGCGGAGGATCCGCAGATCCTGTTCGGGGCCATCGGTGACGCGGATACCGACCGCGTGCCGCTGCAGATCGGTCAGTTCGAATCCGACAATCGGATGGACGAGCAGTTGCGCGCCGTCTTTCTGGAGGGCGGCGGTGGTGGGCAGAAGTCCGAAAGCTACGAACTGGCCGCCTATTTCCTGGCGACGCACATCGTGACCGACGCGTGGGAGAAGCGGCGCAAGAAGGGCTACCTGTTCTTGATCGGTGACGAACTGAACAAGCCGCGGCTGGCCTCCCGCCACATCCGCGCGGTCATCGGAGACAGTGTGCGCCGAGACATCTCGGTGGAATCCGTGTACCGCGAGCTCGCCGAACGCTGGCACGTGCACTACATCCTGCCCGACCAGTCGAGCTACTTCCATGATCCGGAGATCGCCGAGCACTGGCGCGCGCTGCTCGGCCAGAACTTCCTGCGTCTGGACGACCCGGCCGCGGTGTGCGAACTCATCGCGCTGACGATCGGATTGGCCGAGGGGCGCGTCGACCTCTCCGCCGGGCTGGCCGACCTGCGGGATGTCGGGTCCGTGGCCGAGGCCGCGTCGGTCGGTAAGGCGCTGGGAGTCGACGGCGGGCGACCGCGCGCACTGCCGCGTGGCCGCGGCTGAAACCGGGGCGGGCATGTACGGGCCGCACATCATCGTCGTGGATCTCGGTTTCGGGGACGCGGGCAAGGGCGCCACGGTCGACTGGCTCTGCGCACCCGAGGCGGGATTCGATGTCGCCGCCGTGGTCCGGTTCAACGGCGGGGCGCAGGCGGCGCACAACGTGATCGCCGACGGGCGGCATCACACGTTCGCTCAGTTCGGATCGGGGACGTTCGCGGGCGTGCCGACCTTGCTGTCGCGGCACATGCTGGTCGAGCCGATCGCGCTGGCCGCGGAGGCACGCAGGCTGGCCGCGCTGGGCGTCCGAGATCCGCTGTCGCTGTTGCGGATCGATGGGCGGGCGCTACTCACCACGCCCGTCCACATCGCCGCCAACCGTGCGCGCGAGGATGCGCGGGGTTCCGCGCGGCACGGTTCGTGCGGTCGCGGGATCGGCGAGACCGCGGGATACGCGCTCGCGCACGACGCTCCCACGGTGTCGGATTGCCTGCGCCCCATGGTGCTGCGGCGCAAATTGCGGACGCTGGCGGCGTTCTACGCGCCGCTGATCGCCTCGAGCGATCATCGCTACGAACCGATCGATGATCTGGTCGAGATGTATCGCGAGTTCGCCGGGGCGGTACCCGTGGTGGGCGACGATCAGCTGGCCCGGTTCGCGCGGCAGGGCCGGCTGGTGTTCGAAGGCGCCCAGGGCGTCCTGCTCGACGAGTGGCGCGGGTTCCATCCGCACACGACGTGGTCCACCGTCGAGCCGCGCAACGCGCGGGCGATGCTCGCCGAGATCGGCGCGTCCGGTTACGTGCTCGGCGTCACCCGGACCTATCAGACCCGCCACGGCGCCGGTCCGCTCCCCACCGAGGTTCCCGGCCTCGATCTGCCCGAGCCGCACAATGCGGCAGGCCGGTACCAAGGCGCGTTCCGTCTCGGGCACTTGGACACGGTCCTGCTGCGCTACGCCATCGAGGTATGCGGCGGCGTCGACGGGATCGCGGTCAACCATCTCGACGTGCCAGGGACGCGATACGCCGCCACGGGATACACCGTTGACGGTGTCGCCGTGGACGCGGTGCCCGCTGGGCGCTGGCAGGACCTGGACCACCAGCGGGAGCTGACCGGGTTGTTGTCCCGCGCCGAACCCGTCCTCGCCGAATTGCCTGCCGACCCCCTGCCCTGGCTGGCCGGGACGCTCGGCGTGCCGGTCGTCCTCACCGGCCACGGCCCCGGCCGCCGTCACCGCAGCCGCGCGGCATATACCGCCGCGGCGTGAATCGTCCGCGGTGGCGCACCGCGAGACGGTCCACCCGCGGTGCGGACGGTCGGGCAGGATGGGTGGCCGTGGAGCAGTCCGTTGTGTCGGTGGATGTGGTGGCGTTGCGGTTCTGGGACGAGGACGGTGAAGTGCGGTTCGGGATCGCACCCCGTGCGCTGGAGCCGTTCGCGGGGCAGCTGGCCCTGCCGGGTGTGCTGCTCGGACGGGGGGAGCGGCTGGCGATGGCGGCGCGGCGAGCGGTGCACACCAAGTTGGGTGTGCCGGAGGCCGCCATCGGACCGGTGGGGCAGCTGGTGACCTTCGACGAACCGAACCGCGACCCGCGCGGACCGACGCTGTCGATCGCGATGTGGGCGGTGGTGGGCCCGCACGAGGGACCGGCGCGGTGGACCGGGTTCGACGAGGTGCCCGAGCTGGCGTTCGACCACGATCGCATCGTCGCGGTGGCCCGCGGTGTCCTGACGCGGTTGCTGTGGAAGGACCTGACGTTCACCCGTGCCCTCCTCGGCGCGGAGTTTCCCGCGACGAGGGCGGTGGCGGCCGCCACCGCGCTGTCCGGAGCCCGTCCCGACCCCGCGAACCTGAACCGCACCCTGGCTGCCGTCCCCGGCCTGGCGCGCACCACCGAACGGCGTCGCGTCAAGGCGACCGGGCGGCCCGCCGCGGTGTGGGCCTTCGGCGCGGAGGAGGGAACGGCGTAGCCACCGCCGTCGTCGTTTCGTTCCGGGCGTGAACCGGTGCGTGTTCGCTGCCGACGTCGCCGCGGATCGGAGGCGACGACTCGGCGCCGCGGCGCGCACACGACTCGGCGCCATGGGGCAGACACGACTGCGCCGTGGGACGGACATGACTCAGCGCCGTGGCGCGTACATGATGACGCCGACGCCGACGAGGCAGATCGCCGCGCCGAGGTAGTCCCAGCGGTCGGGACGGAACTTGTCCACCAGCACGCCCCACGCCAGTGATCCCGCGACGAAGACACCGCCGTAGGCGGCGAGGATGCGCCCGAAGTTCGGATCCGGTTGGAACGTGGCGACGAAGCCGTAGGCGCCGAGCGCGAGGACGCCCGTGGCGATCCAGACGACGCCGCGCTGCTCCCGCCAGCCCTGCCAGACCAGCCAGGCGCCGCCGATCTCGGCGAGCGCGGCGAGGGCGAACAGGAGCAGTGAGCGAGCGACCGTCATGGCGGGGACGGTACTCAGCCGGTATCGGCCGGACGGCGTTGGCCCGGAGCCACCTCGTAGACGGCGTAGGTGCGCCCGAGCACCGGGTAGGAGACGTTCCGCACCGGCACACCGCCCTGGGTGCGACCGAATTCCGTTCCGCCGTGGGCATGCCCGTGGACGGCGAGCAGCGCCCCGCCCGCGTCGACCGCCGCGGCCAGATCATGACAGCCGAGTCCGGGGTAGATCTTGGGCGGTTCACCGGCCAATGTGTCGAGGACAGGCGCGAAATGCATGAGAGCGATGCGGGTTTCGCAGTCGATCAGGTCGAGCGCCTGGCGCAGCCGCAGGGCGTCGAGCGGACCGCGGCGCATGCGGGCGCGATGTTCGGCGGAACCTTCTTCCGGTGTGCCGGGATGGCCGGGGAAGCCGCCGCTGCCGCCCATGACTCCGGCGACGCCCAGCCGTATTCCCTGGACAGCGAGTGCGATCGCGGTGCCGTCCAGCACGTGGACGCCCAGCGCGGTGAGCCGCGCCGCGATCAGGTAGCCCGATTTCCGATCATGGTCGTGATTGCCCAGCACGGCGACCACCGGCACCGGAAGATCGGCGAGTTCGGCGCACAGCAGATCCGCCTCCGTTCGGCTGCCGCCGTCGGTGAGATCGCCTGCCAGCAAAAGGAGGTCGGCGTCCGCGGACAGGCGGAGGAAATCGGGACGAAAACGTCCGGACACGGCCGCGCGCATATGGAGGTCGCCGACGGCCGCGACGCGAAGGCATCGTGCGGTCACGACGGCCAGCCATCCATATCGGCGAAGGGCGTGTCAAGCGACGGTGCCGAGCCACGGGCGGTGAGTCACAGGCGCGCCGATCGCGTCGCACGGCGGAAACTCGGCGTTCACCTCGCCGCGACCCACCGTGAAGTTCGGATATAGCTTTCCGCTATGCCTTGTTCGAGGCGTGTTCAGTGAGGCGACGGGCAGTGTGGCTCCCGATGAAACGTCCATGAACACTGCGGCGACGGGCTATCGCACGTCCCGGTCGGTCCCGCATGGTTCGCGGTATGAGCCGAGCGCGACTGCTGCCCAAAGTTGTTGCCGTCGCGGCGGCCGTATTCCTCCCACTGTCCGGTGCGGCCGGAATCGCCGAGGGGGAGGCACAGGCGGCCAAAGTAGTCGTGATCGGCTTGGACGGCCTGATGTACAGCAAGATCGAGCAGGCTCAGGCGCCGAATCTGTTGCGGCTGAGCAGTGCGGGCTTGCTGAGCCGTTCATCGATCGCCCCGCACATCACCATCTCCGGCCCCTCCTGGGCCACCGTGCTGACCGGGGTGTGGGATCGCAAGCACGGCATCACGAACAACCAGTTCACCGCCGCGCCGTTCGCGCGGTACCCGACGGTCTTCACCCAGCTCGAACGGGCCCGGCCGGCGCTGAAGACGCAGTCCATCGCGACCTGGGACCAGATCGCCACCATGACCGGCAGCGGCAGCCCCCGCGCCGACGTGGTCGTCTCCACCGCGCCCGTGCCGGACGATCCCGACGAGGCGCGCACCGATGCCGCCACCACCGACGCCGTGGTGACCGCGATCGGCAAATTCGCGCCCGACCTGATCTTCACCCATCTGGACCAGGTGGACCGCGCCGGTCACGACGCCGGTGGCGCCTCGCGCGCCTATCTGGACGCCGTGACGCGCATCGATGCTCTGGTCGGCCGCCTCGTCGCCGCCGTCGACGCCCGCGCCGCCGCGCACCCCGCCGAGCGGTGGACCGTGCTGGTCACCGCCGATCACGGTCACACGCCGAAAGGCGGGCACGGCGGCCGATCGGCCGACGAGACGACCAATTTCGTCATCGCCCGCGGCCCCGACTTCCGGCCCGGCGCCACCAGTACGCGAGCAACCCTGGTCGACATCACCCCTACGGTGCTCGACCTCCTCGACGTCGCTTCCACTGCCGATCTCGACGGCCGCTCCCTGCTTCCCGAGCCCGTGCCCGCCCGGTCGCCGCTCTCCGAACCCCAGCCCGCCGCCATTCGCTGACCGAGCCGCGGGGACCGAGCCGAGGCTCGTCGGCTCCGGTGCCCTGGTTGTTCCTCGATCGACTGCCGGGGGCGATATCGGGCGCAGGTTCCGCCCTTCTCCCCTCATCGGGTGGAAAGCGCTGGTCGTGGTAGGTGCGGCCGTTGGTCTCGTTGCCGCGCCCCCAGGAAGGTGCTGCTCGTGACGGCTCGGGGGTGTCCGATATCTGACGGTTGCCAGGTGTGCCCGGAACCGCCCGGCTTCGGCGCCCGTTCCCTCTCCGAAGGCCCTGGTGCGCATCCGTCGCCCGCTGAGCGGACGTGGGTGCTCCGCCCGGACTAAAGTTGGTGGTCCGGGAGGTTGCACCGGTCGGATAGGGTGGTCCGATCGAGGCGCGGAGAGGTGGTGGCATGACGCAGCATCTGGGCGAGGCGAAAGTCGAGCAATCGACGTCGGGCCCGCAGTCGAACGGTGCGGGCGCCACCGACGCCGCGCAGGTCGCGAAACCGCAGACGCCGGCGAACGCGACGCCTCCGCGGCAGCCGGGCACCTCCGCCGCCGTCCCGACCTCGGCCTCGCGCCGGGTGCGTGCGCGCCTGGCTCGCCGCATGACGGGGCAGCGCGGTATCGCGGCGGTCAAGCCGGTGCTCGAACCGCTGGCCACGGTGCATCGCGAGTTGTACCCCAAGGCGAACCTGACCCTGCTGCAGCGCGCCTTCGACGTGGCCGACGACCGGCACAAGCATCAGTTCCGCAAATCCGGCGATCCCTACATCACCCATCCGCTCGCGGTGGCCAACATCCTCGCCGAACTCGGCATGGACACCACCACGCTGGTGGCCGCGCTGCTGCACGACACGGTGGAGGACACCGGCTACAGCCTCGAGCAGCTGACCCAGGACTTCGGCTCCGAGGTCGCCCACCTCGTCGACGGCGTCACCAAGCTGGACAAGGTCAACCTGGGCGCCGCCGCCGAGGCCGAGACCATCCGCAAGATGATCATCGCGATGGCCCGCGACCCGCGCGTGCTGGTGATCAAGGTGGCCGACCGGCTGCACAACATGCGCACCATGCGTTTCCTGCCGCCGGAGAAGCAGGCGAAGAAGGCCAAGGAGACGCTGGAAGTCATTGCGCCCCTGGCCCATCGCCTCGGCATGGCGACGGTGAAGTGGGAGCTGGAGGACCTCGCCTTCGCGATCCTGCACCCGAAGAAGTACGACGAGATCGTCCGGCTGGTCGCCGACCGCGCGCCCTCCCGCGACACCTACCTGGCGAGGGTGCGGGCCGAGATCGTCAACACGCTGGCCGCCTCCCGGATCAACGCGATCGTCGAGGGCCGTCCGAAGCATTACTGGTCGATCTACCAGAAGATGATCGTCAAGGGTAAGGACTTCGACGACATCCACGACCTGGTCGGTATCCGCATCCTGTGTGACGAGGTGCGTGACTGCTACGCGGCCGTCGGCGTGGTGCACTCGCTGTGGCAGCCCATGGCGGGCCGGTTCAAGGACTACATCGCCCAGCCGCGCTACGGCGTCTACCAGTCGCTGCACACCACCGTGGTCGGACCGGACGGCAAGCCCCTCGAGGTGCAGATCCGCACCCAGGACATGCATCGCACCGCGGAGTTCGGCATCGCCGCGCACTGGCGCTACAAGGAGACCCGCGGCAAGCACTCCAACGACACCGCCGAGGTCGATGACATGGCGTGGATGCGCCAGCTCCTGGACTGGCAGCGGGAGGCCGCCGACCCGGCCGAGTTCCTGGAGTCGCTGCGCTTCGACCTGAAGTCGCCGGAGATCTTCGTCTTCACGCCGAAGGGCGACGTCATCACGTTGCCGCAGAAGTCGACGCCGGTGGACTTCGCCTACGCCGTGCACACCGAGGTGGGCCACCGCTGCATCGGCGCCCGGGTGAACGGGCGCCTGGTCGCGCTGGAGCGTCAGCTGGAGAACGGCGAGGTCGTGGAGGTGTTCACCTCCAAGGCGCAGAACGCGGGACCCAGCCGCGACTGGCAGAACTTCGTGGTGTCGCCGCGTGCCAAGGCCAAGATTCGCCAGTGGTTCGCCAAAGAGCGGCGCGAGGAGGCCCTGGAGAGCGGCAAGGAGCAGATCTCGAAGGAGGTCCGCCGCGTCGGGCTGCCGCTGCAGCGGTTGATGAGCGTCGACGCGATGACCGCGGTCGCCCACGAGCTGCACTACACCGACATCTCCACGCTCTACACCGCCGTCGGTGAGCACCAGGTCTCCGCGCACCACGTGGTGCAGCGGCTGATGGCGCAGCTCGGCGGCATCGGTGACGTGGAGAACGAGCTGGCCGAGCGCTCCACCCCGTCGACGACGCCGAGCAGGCAGCGGGTCACCGGCGACGCGGGCGTGCTCATCCCCGGCGCCACGGGCACGGTCGCCAAGCTGGCGAAATGTTGCACCCCGGTGCCCGGTGACGAGATCATGGGCTTCGTGACCCGCGGCGGCGCGGTGAGCGTGCACCGCACCGACTGCACGAACGCCGGTTCGCTGCGTGAGCAGGCCGAACGGATCATCGAGGTGTCCTGGGCGCCGTCGCCGTCCTCGGTGTTCCTGGTCGCCATCCAGATCGAGGCGCTCGATCGCACGCGGCTGCTGTCCGACGTGACGAAGGTGCTGGCCGACGAGAAGGTCAACATTCTGTCCGCGTCGGTGGCCACGCACGGCGACCGGGTGGCGATCAGCAAGTTCACCTTCGAGATGGGCGATCCGAAGCACCTGGGGCACCTGTTGAACGTGGTGCGCAACGTGGAGGGCGTCTACGACGTCTACCGCGTCACCTCCGCGGCCTGATCGACGGCTCCGCCACCAATCGATAGCTATCAATTAACTGTCGACGCAACGAGTTTCGCGTGCGCGGCATCGGTTCCGGGGTTGCCATCCGCGGCGGGTTGTCGGAAACTTGTCGGACTGATTCCGGGAACGCGCCGCGGTGTGTCGCGTTCATGTCGGCGTGTCATGGAAGTTTTCCGTCGATGCGGCAGTAATAGCCGGAATCTGTTACCGTCTATTGCGTTTCATGGCGTTGAGGTAGCTGCGGCAGACGACTTGATTGCGGATCGCTATGACTGGATACACGGCAAGACTCTCGGGGATGCTGGTAGCACTCGCCGTGGTTGTGGCGACCGCAGGTGTCGCCGCGGCGGAGCCGTCGAGTCCCGCCGGTCCGTCCACGAACATTCGCCTCGCGACTTGTCCCGCGTTGTACGCCTTGGGAATTCAGGGCACCGGTGAATCCTCGCCGGACGCGGCGCCCAGCACCGATACCGGCATGCTCTCCACCGTCTTCCGCCCGATGATGGCGAAAGCTCCCGACACCGGTCTGGTCGACCGGGCCTATGTGCCATACGAATCCGGTTTCGGCGGTGTGACCGGCGGTGGCGCGGCACCCTACTCGGAATCGGTGACCGGCGGCCTCGACCGTTTGCGGAACATGGCCGAAACCGTCGCCGACACTTGCCCGAACACCCGTTTCGCGGTGGTCGGTTACTCGCAGGGCGCGCACGTCGCTTCGATGTTCGCCCAGGAGATCGGCCAGGGTCGTGGCGTGCTGCCCGCCGAGAAGGTCGCGGCCGTCGCGCTGTTCGGTGACCCCACCCGCAATCCGGGCGCGCCGCTGTTCCCCGGTTCGCCGGGCAAGGCGAGGCCGGATCCCGCGCCGGGAACCTCGGGTGACCGGCTCGGATCCCTCGCCGCCCTGCCGCAGACACCCGCCGCCGGCGGCGGCATCGGCCCGGAACGGGACAAGGCCGCCAACTTCGGGGCGCTCACGGGCCGGGTGGCGAGTTTCTGCACGGCGGGTGATCTGGCGTGCGACGCCCCGGACGGCGCGCCGATCCTGAAAGCGGTCGCCAACGTGGTCGGCCAGTCCAAGCTCAGCGGTGGCGACCCGATCGCCTCGCTGGTGTCCATCGCCCAGGCGCTGGCGTTCACCTCGATCAAGACCGCGACCCAAGTGGTGAACGAGGACGTCCAGGGCAATTCGCTGGCCACCCTGGCGATCTCGCCGCGGAAGTCGATCTCGCAGCGTCTGGCCGACGCCTCGGACCCGCGCACGTCGCTGAATCTGCCCGGTGCGTTGCAGGCACTGCTCAAGGTCGGCATGATCGGGTTGAACTCCGTGGTCACGGTGGTCCGGGCGGTCATCAACCCGGCGAACATCTCCGAGCTGGCTACCGCGGGCCTGGCGAATCCGCCCGCCGCGCTGCTGCTGCTCGGCGCCAGGTTGCTCGGCGCCATCCCCCAGCTGATTCCGCCGACCACCGGAGTCCGGCTGGTCACCCAGGCATTCGACGCGGTAGTGCAGAACATCACCGACAACAGTGAACTGCTGAACACGACCACCTGGGTGCGCTACTGGGACACCGTTCAGCGCCACACCGCCTACGGCAGCGCGACCGTCTCGGCGAACGGCGCCGCCCCCACCCAGTTCGTCGCCGACTGGTTCGCGGCCGTCGCCCGCGACGTCGCCGACGCCTTCGGTGGCAAGGCCGAGCCGCGGGGCGTGCTGGAGAAGCAGCCCACCGGATTCTTCGGGGACGGCTCCGGCGCGTCTCCCACGTCGAGTTCGTCCGGTACGGGACAATTTCCGTTCGGGACAGGAGCCGATGGCGCCTCATCCGGCGGCGTGACATCGATTCCGCCCACCGACCGACCCGGCATACCCAACGCCTACCCGTTCTCCACGAACTGATCGCCGAGAGGGTCCGACGATGCGATACTGCGTGCCCTGCTCTGCGGGAATGGGGGAATGTTGAAGTCGTACAAACAGCTTTCCCGCTGGTACGGCGCTTTGGAGCCGGAAACCGACGCGCCGGAGCCAGGCAAGCGTGACGAGCCGAACGTCATCGCCCCCGCGGACGATGACGGGCCATCGCGCTACCCGGACTACATTCGCGACGACGACCAGCCCTGGCAGCGCAGACCCGACGAGGTCCCGGCGGATCTGCCCGCCCAGCGCAGCGAATTCACCGGAGGGTGGTCGGATTGGGTGGTGACCGGCCACGCACCCGGTCCTGACGACGACTACGTCGCGCCCCGGCCGGTCGGTCCGGTCCCGTTCCCGTGGGCCGACGACGACGAACCCGAGCCCGAGGACCGGCCGCGTCCCGCGGAGTCGCGTGCGCTGCGGCAAGCCGCCCGTGACCACCCCGCCCTGCGCCGGGCCCGGCTGCTGATCCTCGTCATCGTGGCGGTGCTGGTCATCGCCGTGGCCGCGGTGGGTGTGCTGTTGCTGCTGCGCTCCGCGGCCGATCGCGCCGCTTTGACGAGGGACTCGCACATGTCCGAGTCGGTGCAACTCACCGTCGGCGGCGCGCAGGCGGGCACCGATCCGCGCGCGATCAGCGCGGGCGCCTGCCCGACCGAACGCAGCGACACGGTCGTGCGCAGCGCGGAGGCAGGCGGCACCGGATCCGGACCGGACGCGGTGCTGTCGTTCCAATACGCGTACTACGTCGAACGCTCCGGGGAACGGGCCCGCGCGGCCGTCGCGCCGGATGCCAACGTCCAGCCGGCCTGGGTCATTCAGCGGGGGATCGACTCGGTCCCGGTGGGCACGGCACATTGCGTGCGGATCGTGGGCGCCGGTGACAACAGGTATTCGGTGGAGGTGACCGAGTACCGGCCTGGCGGCGTGCCCGCCACGTACAACAGACAGACGGTCACCACCGCGGTGATCGACGGTCGCACCCTGATCACGGGTATCGCGGCCGGATAAAGGAGAGCAGAGGCGATGGGAGAGGACTGGAGCCGCTGGCTCGACGAGACGCCCGGCGAGGGCGCGGCGTCGGGCCGGCCGGTGCGCTCCAAGGCTCCGGTGGTGCGGTTGCGGCGCGGCAAGGGCAGCGGCTCCGAGGCCGATCACCCGGTGCAGCGGCCGATTCTGGTGGTCGGTGGGTGCGGTGGTGCGGGTACCACCACGACGACGTTGGGGTTGGCGGGTGAACTCGGCACGGGCGGGACGCCGACGGTCGCGGTGGACGCCACCTCGGCGGGCAGCGATCTCGCGCTGCGCGGCGCCGATGAGCATCTGCACCCGATCAGTTTGCAGTCCTGGCTGTACGGCCGCGGTGACGACGAGCCCGCGCCGTTGAAGGAGTGCCTGTCGCGCGCGACTTCGGGTATCGGTCTGCTCTGGCGAGATGCCGCGCCGCTGCGCAGGCGTGCGACCTATCTCACGGTCGCGCGCGCGGTGCACGACGCGGGATACACCGCCGTCTACGACGGCGGGCACCCGATTGCCGCCAGGCAACTGATTCCCCTGCTCGATGACGCGGATGTGGCTCTGGTGCTTGCCATTCCGGCCCGCACCGACGCGGCCAACCGGCTGCGGGTCGCCCTGGAATGGCTCGACGACCAGTTCGGCGACCCGGGGGAGGGGCACGGCGGCGGCGTCGTCGGCGACACCACGATCGTGGTCTCGCATCAATACCCGGGTGACGATTCCCGGGTAGCGGATCATTTGCGCGAGCATCTGTCCGGCTGGGTTCGCGACATTATGGAGATCCCCTACGATCCGCACCTGGCCCGTGGCGAACTCGTGCGGCACGCCTCGCTGGCCGCCGAGACGCGCCGGGCATATGGGCGCCTGCTCGCCGGGGTGGCATCATGACCGCCGCCATGATTTTTCCGCGCCAGCCCGACCCGACGCCCGCCGGTGTGATCGCCCCGCCGGAGTCCCGCCGTGCCGCCATCTGGGACCGTCCGGTACCGGGTGTCGGCCGTGCGCCGCTGGTCTGGCTGCTGGGTGTGCACGGCGGTGCCGGAGCCAGTACCCTCGCGCATGTGCTTGCGCCCGCGGCGGATTCGGGCCGCCGCTGGCCCGGCGTCTTCGACCGCGAAAGTCCGTTCGTCGTCCTGGTCGCCAGGGAGACGATCGCCGGTCTGTCCCGCGCGCACGATCTTCTGCGCCAACATCTTTCGGGTTTCGCCGGCCCCTCCGACGTGCTCGGCCTGATCACCGTAGCCGCGCGCCCCGGCCGGATGGCCCCCGAGATCCGGCGCTATCGCGACGTGGTCGGCTCTCTGGCCGGACAGGTGTGGCAGGTGCCGTGGTACGAGGAGTGGACGCTGGTCGAACCCGAGCAGCTGCCGGTGTGGTCGCCCGGTGATCCGCTGCCGCCCAGGAAGCGCAAGCTCGATCTGCTGGAGGAAGTCCCGCTCGATGTCCGGGAGCTCGGCGCCGACATCGTGGCGGCCGCTCGGACGGCACTGGAGGAGGCCGGCTACGACCGCCGGTCACCGGATCTCCGCAAGCCGCCCGACGAGTGATCGTCCGCCTCGAAACGGCGACAACCACCCACTATTCGAGAAAGGCACCCGATGAGCATGCTCCTCCTCGCCGTGCAGGACACGTACGGCACCGTACTCGCGCAAGTCGGTAATCCGACGCCGGAGGCGCCGCCGGGCTCGGAGAAGATCCTGCAGCTGGTGCGGTATCTCACGTGGTTCGTCCTGCTGTCCGGAATCTGCGGCATCGTCTACGCCGGCGGCAGGTTCGCCTGGGAGAAGTGGACCGGCGGTGGTCTGGAGTCGCCGAAGATGGTGGCGGGCGCGATGATCGGCGGCGTGGTCGCCACCAGCGCGGGCACCATCATGAACGCCGTCATCGGCACCTGAGGCCCGCGATGAGTACCGTGCGCATGCTCGCGGCCGAGCCGCTGGCCTACAAGCAGATGCCCGCCGACGTTCTCGCACCGCTGATGCAGCTGCTGAACTGGCTGCTGTGGTTCGTCCTCCTGGTGTGCCTGGCCTGGATGATCGTGTCCGCTGGAAAGCTGTGGTTGACCTTCCGCAGCGATCTGGCGATGAACGATGCCTCGCACGGCGTCCTGATGAGCCTGCTTGGTGCGGTGGTGGCGAGCACGGCGTCGGGGATCGCCCTGGCGTTCCTGCCCGCGTGAGCCGGAGTGGGACGGGGACGACGCGGGAATGAATTCGACAGGACTGCGGCCGGTGGACTCCACGGCGTGGCGGCGCGACATCCGCCGCCCCGCGGCGGGAGTCGTCGGCGCCGCGCTGCTGTTCGCGGCGGTGGGCTGCGGAGGTAGCGAGGACTCGACGGGGCCGGACCTCGCGGCCGCTCCCACCGACGTGCGGTGGCAGCCGTTCCAGGGTGTGCCGCTGCCGCACACCGACCAGGGACCGCGGTCGACGGCAGACGGCGCCGCCACCGGTTTCGAGCACTCCCCGCGCGGCGCGGGCATCGCCGCGCTGACCCATTCGGTACGGCTTGCGGTAGCCGCCGACACCCAGTGGGCGAAAGTGGCTGCGCGAGAGGTGGTTCCCGGCCCGGCCAAGGACGAGTGGGCGATCAACCGGGTGCAGCTGTCCATCACCGGTCCGGCGGGCCCCGAGTTCGCGCCCCGCCTGCTGGGCTACAAGATCACCGGATACACCGAGGGGCAGTCCACCGTCGACGTGTACACCGAATACTCCGACAGCTCGAAAGCGGTGCACCACACGACCGTCGAGTGGTTCGGCGAGGACTGGAGATTACGACTGCCCGATCCGGACTCGACCGCCCGGCCCATCGATTCGATCGACGCATTACCCACCGATATCGTCAAATTGGAGGCACCGACGTGAGCGACAGGGAGTCGTACGCGCGCGATCGTGTCTCCTTCGGCGTGGTCGCCTCCGCCGCCGTGCTGGCGCTCATCGTGGTGGTCGGCATCTTCGTCTTCGTCGGCCGGGACGACGAGGAGATCGGCGGCGCACCCGCCGTCACCGAGGGCTCCGGCGGCACCGGTTTCGCGACCCCCGAGGCGGACATCCTCGGCAGGCGCGTAGACATCCCGAACAGCGCTGCGGGACAACCGCTTCCGCAGGACCCCTCGCGGCAGCGCAAGCCCAGCGACCCCGACTGGCTGACCGCCGCGCCGGAGGGCACCACCGAACCGCACGGCTGGCAGCGGGTGTACGGCGCCTCCGTGCCGTTCTCCACCTCCGACGGGCCGACGCGGATCGAGGACGACCTGGCCGTCGGCTACGCGCACACCCCGCAGGGTGCGGTGCTGGCCGCCGCGCAGATCACCTACCGGCTCAACGCGCGTCCCGCCGACCGCGACCTGTACGTGCGCCAGGTGCGGGTCTCCGCTCAGCAGATCGCCGCCTACGACAAGGCGCTGGCCGACGACCGGCTGCCGGAGCAGCAGCCGGAGACGGTGACCCGCTACTTCGTCGCCTCCGATGCGTTCAAGGTGGACGACTACGCCGACGATCTCGCCATCATCCGCCTGGCCACCAGGGGCCCGGTGATGGACGGCAAGCAGCTGTGGGCGGCGACGCGCCTGGTCATGGTGTGGGACGCGGGGGACTGGCGCCTGAAGCCATCGATCACCAACAATGCCCAGGCCGAGTACATCGAGTCGTTGCAGGGGTGGACGAGGTGGTGAGCCGTAGGAGGTCTTCCGGTCGCATGCCGCTGACTGTGCTGGGCGCAGCTGCGGTACTCGCGGTGGCGGTGGCCGCAGTCGTCACCGTAGTCGCGACTCGGGATGACGACACGCCACACGCGCAGGTCTCGCAAACGACGACTGCGTCGGAAAATGCCCATGGCGGGCCAACTTTCGCCGGTTCTGGTAAGGATTCCTTCGGGCACCGTTTCGATATCCCGAACGAACCGGCCGGACAGGCGCTTTCACAGTCGGGCGCGCAACGGAGGCCGACCGATCCGGAGTGGCAGACCGGCGCGCCAGGCGGGACGAACCAGCCGGGCGGTTGGCAGCAGGTGTACGGCGGCCCGATCATTCCTTTCTCGACGACCGATGGACCGGCGCGCATCGACAACGGCGTGCCGTCGGGATTCGCCAAGACCCCGCAGGGCGCCGCGCTCGCCGCCGAGCAGATCTACTGGCGGACCGTGGCACGGCCTACCGACCGCACGCTGTGGCGGCAGTTGGTGATCCTTACTCCCGAGGAACTCGCCGATCGCGAGCGCAAGATCGCCGAGGGCAAAGTGCCCGACGTCTTGCCGGAGAATGCCAAACCGCTGTTGTACGCGTCCGACGCTTTCCGAATCGAAAGCTATGGTGACGATTTCGCTGTTGTTCGTGTCGCCCGCAAGACCCGTGAGTTCCTGCACGGAGGGCGAAGTTGGGTGGCAATGAGACTCAACGTGTTATGGCGTGATGGTGGCTGGAGACTGAAGTCGTCCGCGGGCGACGCGCAGCCGCTCGAGACGATCGGTTCGATCGATGGGTGGACACAATGGTGAGGCGGCTAGTCACAATCTTCGCGGTCATCTTCACGGTGATGATCGCGACTCCGACCGTGGCCTACGGCCAGTCGTACGGCTGGGACGAAACGTGCAACGAAATCCACGACACGCTCGACGGCCTGGGACTGCCCGGCTTCACCCTCGGTGACGCCGCGTCCGCCGCGTGCAAGGCGGGCAATGTCGGCGCGCATCCGGGCCAGGCTGCGGACGCGGTGAAGGACAAAGCCTGGGATTCGACCTTCGGCAAGGTGGTCGATTCGCTGATGAACGGTCTCGGCCAGGCCATCATCCTGGCGTTGACGTTCTGGATGAAGGTGCCGAACGAGGCGGTCAGCGATTCGGGTTCGCTGTTCACGAAGATCAACGACTACACCTATCAAGCGCAGATCCTTCTGTTGATAGCGTCGGTGATCCTCTCCGGCGCGCGATTGGCCGAGGCCAGACGCGGGGCCGCGATGAACGAGGCGGCCGAATCGTTCCGGATGTTCACCCGCGTCGTGTTCAGCTCCTGGATGCTCGGCGCGGTGATCGTCGCGGGCACGCAGGCCTCGGACCGCTTCGCGGAGTGGATCATCGAGGACTCGACCAACGGCAACGCCAAGGACCTCGCCGAGCTGATGGTGAAAACCAGTAAGCTGCAGGCGTTTTCCCCGGGTCTGGTGCTGATCATCGCGATCGTCGGTCTGCTCGGCGCGCTCGCGCAGATCGTGCTCGCCATCGTCCGGCAAGGTCTGCTGGTGATCGCGGCCGGTGTGCTTCCGCTGGCGGCGGCGGCCTCCGGCATGAACATCGGCAAGCAGTCCTATCAGAAGCTCATCGGCTGGATCATCGCCTTCATGCTCTGGAAACCGGTGGCGGCGATCGTCTACATGATCGCGTTCACCACGGCGGGTCACGTCGACGGCCTCACCCCGACGGGCGGTCTGCCCGACGGTGAGCAGGCCCAGCGCATGCTGGTCGCGATCGTGCTGCTGTGCAGCGTGGCGTTCGTGCTGCCCGCGCTGATGCGGCTGGTCACCCCGGCCGTCGCCATCGTCGGCAGCGGCGGTTCCGGTTTCACCGCGGCGGGCGGCACCCTGGTCGGTGTGGCGGCCTTGGGCGCCATGGGCACCAAGGCGGTCGGCGTCAAGGGCACGGCGGCCGCGGGTGCGCCCGGTTACGTGAGCGGCGGCGGAACCGGACCCCGGCCCGGCGGCGCGGGAGGACCGCGTGGCGGCGGCGTACCGCGGCCCACCCCGCCGCGCGGTGGCGGCGGTGGTCAGGGTGGTGCGGCACCGCGCGCCTCCGGACCCGCGGGCGCGGCCGGAGTACCGTCCGGAGCGGCCAGGGCGGCCGGCCGGATCGGAGCGGCGCGCGCCGCGAGCGGCGGGCTGAACCGGGCCGATCAAGCCATGGGTGACGTCGCGGGCGATCGCTGGACGAACCGGTCACCCGATCTCGGAAGGAGCACCATTCCGCGATGACAATCACCGACACCTACGAGCGGCGCTCGTACGGGCTCTGGCAGAAGCCACGCAGCGCGGGTCTTTTCGGCCTGCGCTGGGAGGAGACCGTGCTCGGCTTCGCGGTCGTGATCACCGCGCTGATCACCGCGATGGTCGGCGGCTTCCAGTGGGGGATGATCGTCGGCGGCGTCGGTGTCGTCGTGATGGTCCCGCTGGTGTGGCGGACCGGAGGTCGTTCGGGCTACGAGACGGGATTGATGATGTTCAACTGGATGCGCTCGCGCAATCGCGGCGAGCACGTGTACCGCGGTGGCCGCTTCTCCCGGATCCCGGGCGGTGTCACCCGCTTGCCCGGTCTGCTGGCGCCCTCCAAGTTGTACGAGGGCATCGACGCGGGCGGCTACAGCTTCGGCATGATCCACCTCCCGCAGTTCGCCCAGTACACGGTGGTGCTGCGCGCGTGGCCGCAGGGTCACGAAGCGGTGGACCAGCCCGTGATCGACCGCTGGGTGTCGGCGTGGGGCACCTTCCTGGCCTCGGTCGGCCAGACCAGCGACATCGTCGCCGTGGTGCCGGTGATCGACACGGTGCCCGAGACCGGGAACCGCTTGCTCACCGAGGTTTCCACGATCACCAGGCCGGAGGCGCCGGAGCTGGCCCAGCAGGTGATGTACGAGCTGGCCACCGAATTGCCGCAGGAACGGGTGCAATTGCTGCCGCGCGTGGCGATCACGTTCAAGGCCACCACCGCCGAGCGCCGCAAGAACCCGGCGGAGGAGGCCGTGGAGATCGGCCGCCGCCTGCCCGGCATCTGCGCCGCGCTGGCGGAAGCCGGTGTGCGCGCCCAGCCGATGTCGGCCGACGAGGTGATCTCGTTCATCCGCCGCAGCTACGATCCCGCCTCGCAGGCCGACCTCGAGGTGGCCGCGGGCGAACCCGAAGGGCACGGCCTGGATTGGGCGGACGCGGGCCCGGTGTCCCACGACGAGAAGTGGGATCACCTGGTGCACGACGGTGGCCGGTCGGTCACCTGGGAGATGGACGCCGCGCCGGAGGGCGCGGTGGACGAGCGGGTGCTGCAACGACTGCTCGCGCCGAATCCCGAAGTACCGCGCAAACGTATCGCGATCGTGTACCGTCCGCACTCAGCCGCCGACGCCGCCGAGATCGTCGACGACGATTTCAAGAACGCGTTGGTGGCCCAGCAGAGCGAACGAGGGGTCGTGTCCGCGGCGGCGACGCTGCGGGTGGGCGCGACTCAGCAGGCCCGCGAGGAGCAGGCCAGGGGTCACGGTGTGACCCGCTTCGGGGCGCTGGTGACCATCACCGAGCCCTTGCGCGGTGACCTGCCGCGCATCGAAGCCATCACGCGCGACCTGTCGACCCAGGCGCGCTTGAAGATTCGGCGGTGTTACCGCTACCAGGCGGCGGCCTTCGCGGCTTCGCTCGGTTGCGGGGTGATCCTGCCGGAGCATGCCACTATTCCGAAGGCACTGGCGGGGTGAGCGATTCATGGCACGCGACTACGAGCCACCCGTACGGGAACGCGACGAGGACGCACGCCGCAGGCGACTCGAGCAATCCGGCCGGGACGAGTGGGGACAGCGGCCGGAGCGGCGGCGTTCCGCACGGGATTCGGCGCGGGTGAACGGCGAGGACCGCCTGGGCGTCGACCCGTCCGACCGGCGGGCCGCCGAGCGGCGCGCGCGAGCAGCCGCGGGCCGGGCCGACGCCGTGCGGGCCGACCGGGCGCACGCCGACCGGGCGCACGCCGAGCGGTCCCGCGGCGAGCGGAGTTCCCGCATGCCCCGTGACGCGGCCACCGAGCGCATCGCCGCACGGCCGGATCGCAACGGCGGCAGGAACGGTCGTGTGGCGCGGCCCGCGAAGGTCGACTACACCGCCGACCGCGCCATGGGCACGCCGTACACGGACAAGGCGGCCCGCCGCGCGAAGGCGAAAGCCGATCGGCGCAAGCAGTCCGGCCCGCCGCTGCTCGACGACGCCACCCGCGCCAAACTGGAGATGATCGCCCGGGAGGGCAGTGGCCTGCGGGCGGCGTTCGCGCAGTTCCGGGTCCGCACCGACGACATCCGCCGCCGCAACTACGCGGCCCGTGCGGAGCAGACGATCGAGGACGGATTCGACCGCAGCACAGCGCAACTCACCGACCGCGGCTACGCGGGAGCGGGCGGCGGCCGGATGAACGTGGTCGGCCGCCCGGTCGAGTACCGTGCCACCACCGCCCAGGTCGCCGGTCTGTGGCCGTGGTCGGTCGGCGCGGGCGCGCCGCTGATCGGCACGCCGCTCGGTTCGCATCTGCACACCGGAGCGCCGGTCTGCTTCGATCCGATGAACTGGTTCATGCGCGGCAGTTTCATCACCGCCCCCAGCCTGTTCGTGCTCGGCCTCAACGGTTTCGGCAAGTCCTCGCTGGTCCGCCGGATCGTGCTGGGCGGCATCGCGCAAGGGATCACGCCGCTGATCCTGGCCGACGTCAAACCGGATTACCGGAAGATGGTCGAGCTCGTCGGCGGCCAGGTGATCGACCTGGGGTACGGGCACGGCAAGCTCAACCCGCTCGCGGCGGGCGTGCTCGGTGCGGTCGTTCCGCGCCTGGAAGAGTTCCCGGCCCTGCAACTGCAGGTGTTGCAGGACCTGCGGGCCAGGCAGGTGACGCTGATCGCGGGCTTGGTCGAACTGGTGCGCGGCGACCGGGTCCGCGACTACGAGGAGACCCTGATCTCCACCGCGCTGCGCATTCTCTACCGGCCGGGCAGCGGTTACACCCCGGACAAGCCGCCGATCATGGAGAACCTCCTCGAGGTGATCGTCGGCGGTGGTGAGGAATTGATGCTGGACGCGGGTTCGGACAACCCCGCGGAGTACCAGGACGCGATCAAGGGGCTGCGCCGCTCGCTGCGCGCGCTCACCCAGGGGCCGTTCGGCGCGGTCTTCAACGGCCAGACCACCGTGCCGATCGACACCAGCGCGGTCGCGGTGTGCATGGACGTCTCGCACATCCCGACCGGCGACAAAAAGCTCAAGGCCGCGGTCATGCTGGCCTGCTGGGCCGACGGGTTCGCCTCGGTCGAAGCCGCGCACGTGCTCGCCGACGCGAAGCTCGGCCCGCAGCGCTACTTCCAGGTGGTGATGGACGAGCTGTGGCAGGTGCTCGGCCTCGGTGACTTCATGGTCGACCGGGTCGACGAGCTCACCCGATTGCAGCGCGGCATCGCCACCGCGCTGATCATGATCAGCCACACCATCAAGGACTTGCAATCGCTCGGCTCGGAAGCCGCCATCGCGAAGGCGCTCGGTTTCCTCGAGCGGGCGCGCGCCAAGATCTTCGGCGCGCTTCCGGCCGAGGAGATCAAACGGCTGGACAGCACGGTTCCGTTCACATCGGCCGAGGAGGAGATGGTGACCGGATGGTCCGCACCGCAAGCGCTGACCGGCGAGGCGCTCAAGCCGGGTCAGCAGCGGCCGTCCCCGCCCGGCACCGGTAAATTCCTGCTGAAGATCGGTGAGGACCGCAGGCCCGGTATCCCGTTCCACATGGAATTCACGCTGTCGGAGAAGGAAAGCGGGATCCACGACACCAACCAGCGGTTCAGCGAGTTCACCGAATCCACCTCGCGCGGGACGGATTCACCGGGGAGTGCCGCATGATGCCGCACCGGTCCTACCGCCGCGTCTCCCCGGAGGTGCGCCAGGCGGCGGTCGAACAGGTCGTCGCACTGACCGGCAAGCTGCGCAGTGAATCGGAGGCCTGCCGTGTGGTCGCCGAACAGATCGGTGTGCACACGAACTCGGTGCGGAATTGGGTGCGCGCGGCCGAAGGCCCCAGTCTGGAGCGGATGGACGCGACCGCGCTGCGGCGCAAAGTGGCGCTGCTGCAACAGCAGTTGGCGGCCGCCGCCGAGATGAACCGCACGTTGGCCGACACCCTCAACGAAGCCCGGCGCCGGACGTGAACCACGGCTGCGCGCGGCACGATGCCGGAGTGCGGCGATGAGCGGCAAATCGGCGTTGTGGACGGCGCTGGGCGCGGTGCTCGGCCTGGTGACCATCGTGCTGGTCATCGTCATGCCCGCCGTGGACGACCCCTGTGAGGGCGGATCCGTCCTCGGCTCGCAGTCGGCGCTTCCGCCGCTGGGCGGTTATCCGCCGGGTGATCGGCGTGCCGCCGCGACGGCCACCTCCGGTGCGTCACAGGCCAATCCGGCCGCGACCGCCACCCCCTCGCTCGCCGCGGGAGTCGGTCGGCTGCGCCGCACGTTGCCGATGGCCACCGGAACCTTCACCGTGTCGGACACTTTCGGGTCGCGCGGCGGCGCGCACCGGGGCGTCGACTTGGCCGCGCCCGACGGTACGCCCATTTTCTCGGTGTCCGACGGCCGCGTGGTCGCCGCCGGTCCGGCGTCGGGATTCGGCAATTGGATCGTGGTCGACTCGGTGGACACCAACGGACGCTCGTATTCGGCGGTCTACGGCCACATGTGGGATTCGGGCGTGCTCGTCCGGCCGGGCGACACGGTGACCGCGGGGCAGCACATCGGCGCGGTCGGCTCGGCCGGTGAATCCAGCGGGCCGCACCTGCATTTCGAGATCGTCCCGGGCGGCCGGTTCACCGGCGGACGCCAGATCGACCCGTTGCCCTGGCTGGACGGCGCGCCGACTCCGGACGTCGGCGGTGCGCGCGCCTATTCCAGCGATCCGCGTTGCAGCCTCGGCTTCGGCACCGCGGGCGGCGCGCTCGCCGCGGGCAAGGTGCCGCAGGAGCTGGAGATCTGGTACCGCCGTGCGGGTTCGATCTGCCCGCAGGTCACGCCGTCGCTGCTGGCCGCGCAGGGCAGGCAGGAGTCCGGCTTCCGCCGCGGCGCGACGTCGCCCGCCGGTGCCCAGGGCCTGGCGCAATTCCTGCCGACCACCGCGGTGAGCATCAATCCCGACGACGGTCAGCCCTACGTGATCGACGCCGACGGCAACGGTGTGGCGAGTGTGTGGGACGACGGGGACGCGATCATCGGCCAGGGACGGTACATGTGCGCGATCGCGCACAAGATCCAGCGCTGGCAGGCCGAGGGCAGGGTGCAGGGCGACGTCGTCGCGCTGACGCTGGCGGCGTACAACGCGGGCGAAGGCGCCGTGCTGGCCTCCGGCGGCATGCCGAACCAGGTCGCGGCCCACTACGCCGAGACCCAGCCGTACGTGCGCAATATTCTCGCGATGGAGGCGCAATACCGAGCGCCGGGTTCACTCGGCCGGTTCACTCCCGGGCAGGGTTCCAGCGGTGACCAGATCGTCGAAGCGGCGCACGAGTGGCTCGGCACGCCCTATGTCTGGGGCGGTGGCGGGCCCCAAGGGCCGAGCGGCGGGGGACTGGACGGGCCGGGTCTGACCGCGGCGGCGGTGTTCGCGGCGTCCTCCGGCACGGTGACGCTGCCGCGTACGGCCGAACAGCAGTGGGAGGCAGGTGCCGAAGTGCCGATGAGCAGAGCGCGGCCGGGCGATCTGGTGTTCAGCTCGTTCGGTCCGCGCGGACCGGCGCAGGTCGGCGTCTACGCCGGGAACGGCCGGATGATCCAGTCGGTGCCGGGCGCGGATGCCCGATCGGGAGGCGGCGTTTCGGAAGTCGCGGTGCCAGGGGACGCACGGGCGAGGAGGGTGCTGTGAGCGTCGACGGGCCCGAACACGCGACGGCGGGACTGCCGCGACCACCCCGGGTGCGGCTAGCCTGGATGGACAGAGCAAGTGCACGCGCGAAACTGGTGGTGATTCTGGTGCTGAGCGCCGCGGTGCTGAGTGCGGCCTGTGGCCGCGCGGACCGCGCGGACGCGGGATCCGATGCGGCGCACCCCGCTACGTCGACCCCCCGGTTACTGGAGGGCGTGCCCGCCCCGGACCCGGTGACGCCCGACGGCGTGGCGGTCGCGGCGCTGCGGGAGATCTACAGCTGGCAACCCGCCACCGAGGCCCAAGGCGCTTCGCTGGCCCGGGCGCGGAAGTTTCTCGGCCCCAGCCTGATTCGTATGCTGGATGCGGCGCCGACCGCGGTGGAGACGCCGAAGCCGACGCTGCAATGGTCGGATTGGGCGAGGGAAGGGGCGCGGGTGGAGGCGTTCACTTTCGCGTCGGGTGAGAAGGCCCCGGCCCTGAGCGACCCGAACGTCCAGCAATTCAAGATCGGGATCGAGCAGACCGTCGTCTATCCGAACGGGCGCAAGGAGCCGTTGCCGCCCGCGACGGTGATCGCCACCGTCGTGCGCACACCCGACGGCTGGCGGCTCGACGCGTTCCGCTGACCACCCGCTTTCCGTACCGGACGGCCGACCCAGGAGGCACACATGGCGAAGAAGAAAAAGGTGACGGATCCGGCCGTTCCCGGGCCCGACGTCAGCCTGCTACTGACCTACGCCGGCTTCGCGATCTTCGGAACCCTCTGGCTCGCGCTGCATCTGGGCAACCTGCTCGCGGGCAGCCCGCAGAAGGTCCCGTTCAACCCGATCGCGATCGCGGCCGATCTGGCGCGGGGCAAGCTGCAGTGGCCGGGCGCGGCCACGGCGATCGTCCTGCTGGTGATCCTGAGCGTGGTCGCCTATCTGGTGATCCGCAAGGAATTGCAGAAGCGCCGGTCCAAGGGCAGGTTGCCGGTCGACGACAAGGCCGACGTGATGGGCAACGGCGGAGCGATTTCCATGCTCACCGAGGCGGGCGTCCGGGAGAAAGCCGAGCAGCTCGGCGTGAAACTCGGTTACAACGACGTCCCGGGCGTGCCGATCGGCGTCGGTGTGGCCGATGGTGTGATGCTCTACGGTTCGTACGAGGATCTGCACCTGGACATCTGGGGGCCGCGGCAAGGCAAGTCGACCTCCCGGGTGATCCCGGCGATTCTCACCGCGATCGGTCCGGTACTGGCCACCTCGAACAAGCGCGACGTGGTGGACGCGACCCGAGACGTCCGCGAGGCCAAGGGAAGTCCCACCTTCGTCTTCGATCCGCAGGGTGTCGCGGGCGAGGAGCCGACCTGGTTCTGGGATCCGCTGTCCTGGGTGGACGCCAAGCGTGAGGGCTGCGAAATGCGTGCGGCGCGGTTGGCGGGCCACTTCGCCGACGGCGACGACGGCCGCGACACCAAGACCGACGCGTTCTTCGATCCCGAGGCCGAGGACCTGCTGGCCGGGTTGTTCCTCGCCGCGGCGGTGGGCGATCGCAACGGCAGCAGGCCGATCGTGCAGGTGTGGGAGTGGGTGACCAACCCGCAGGACACCGAACCTATCGAACTTCTGCGCGCCGCCCGCCACCACTACACGGCCTCTGGTCTGTCCTCGCAGTACAACACCGACCCGCGGACGCGCAGCGGCATCTTCGGCACCGCCAAGAAGATGATCCGCTGCTTGAAGCTGTCGAACGTGCACCCGTGGATCAGCCGCGGCGGCGACCGCAGGGAGTTCGACGAGCTGGAGTTCCTGGAGAACAACGGAACGCTCTACAGCCTGTCGCTGGAGGGCCGCGGGTCGGCCGCGCCTTTGGTGAGCGCGCTCACCGAGGCCGTGGTGGACGTGGCGATGCGGAAGGCCTCGCAGTCGGCCGGTGGTCGTCTGGCGATTCCGCTGCTCGCCGTGCTCGACGAGGCCGCCAACGTGGTGCGCTGGAAGGATCTGCCCAAGCAGTACAGCCACTTCGGTTCGCGTGGCATCGTGGTGATGACCGTGCTGCAGTCCTGGGCGCAGGGCGCGCGCTGCTGGGGTGAGAGCGGCATGAACGCGTTGTGGTCGGCGGCGAACATCAAGGTGCTCGGCAGCGGCGTGGATGACACCAAGTTCCTGCAGGAGCGTTCGGACGTGCTCGGCGAGTACGACGCGATTTCGCAGTCGGTCTCCGAATCCAAAGGCGGCAAGAGCTATTCGCGCTCGCTGGGCTCGTCCAAGACCTTCTCGGTCAACGGCCTGGCGACGCTGCCGCGGGGCCGGGCCATCCTGTTCCCCTCCGGTGCGCCGCCGGTGCTCCTGCGCACCGTGCCGTGGTGGGAGGGTGAGTACGCTGCCGACGTGAAGAAGTCCATCTCGCGCCACGACCCGCAGCGCAAGACGGAGGTCACGGACCTGATCGGCGCGCCCTCGCTCAGCAAGTCGACGCCGCCGCCGGAATACGGACAAGTCGAGGAGGTTCGGCCGCTGTGACCGAACAGCAGCAACAACCGATGATCTACGCGAGCGTGGTGGAGTTCGTCGAGAACTACCTCAGCCTGGTCTATCGGCGGCAGGTCACCGATCTCAGTGACACGGTGTGGTGCCCGGAGTGGTGGCAGCACGCCGAGGCGGTCGCCCGGCTGGACGCGCTGTGGCGGGCCTGGGAGCACTATCGGCTGGACGGGCGCACCGGATTGAGCGTCTGGTTCCTCGATCACGCGGACCCGCACATGGCGAAGCTGTTCGATCCCAAAGGCCCGTTCAAGTACTGCAGTGTGCGCAACGGCCACAAGGACATGCTCAGCCCGCTGCCACTGAAATCGCCGCAGCACGGCATGTTCGGTGATCCCACGGTGGGCGACTTCCGCACGTAATCCGCTGTGCGACGGTCTTTCTCGCGATGACCCTCGGAAACACGAACGCCCGCCGGAATCCGGCGGGCGTTTGTTCGTTCGGCTACCTCGTGCGTTCCAGGCCGCGGGATTCCTGTTCCCTCGCCCGGGTGACCGACGGCGCCGCGTCGGGCCGGGTGCGTACTGCCTCATTGGGTGGTTGCGCCTGCCCCACTTCGATCAGCATCCGCACTGCCGCGAGTTCCGGTGCGACACCCATTTTGGCGAGATGGGCCGCGATCGCCATCCGGCGTTCCGCGGAGTCGTACTGCAAAGCCGGCTTGGCGGTGGCGGCGGCGTTGGCGGCCATCCGGGACGCCTCGGCCTGCGCGGAGAAGCGGTCCTTCTCCAGGGACACACCCTTTTCCGCGATCGGCTTCTCGATCAGCCGGGCCAGCTCGGTGTTGCGCGGGTCCTTGGCCTTCGCGTCGCGAGCTTCCCGGATCTGCAATTCCTTGGCCTCTTTGATGCGGGCCTCGGTGAGCTTGGCGCGCGCTTCGGCTTCCTTCTGACCACGCTCGCGGGTCCGCAAGGCGACGAGCGTCGCAAGCTGCAACATTGTCCTCATCATGGCCGCGGTTTCCCGGCCGATGTCGTCCAGTTCCTCGGACATGGCTGCTCCCCGATGCTGCAGTGATCACTATGGATGGTTGTGGTGCTTCGTTACGGACGCCGCCACGCGAACTGTAGTCCCGCGCAGCGGGTCCCGCCTGCAAACGTGGACACCCGGAGGGCTCGCGTCGCGCCACTCTCGGTTCGGGATCGCCCGGCCGAAGGGTGACTACGCTGCGGGAACTCCTTGTTTCGAGATTACCCGACAAAGGTCGGCACAATCGAACGAGCGTGCTGCTTTATCAGCATATATCGCACATTTCCGGCGTGTCTCCTGGCGCGCCGGATGATCTTCGGATTGAGGACAGCCTAACTGAAGAAAGGTTTGGTTAGCCTTGCTCCGGCCGGACGGCACCGGATATGACTCGGGCCCGCGGCCGTGGTCGGCGGCGGGCCCGAGGAATCGCGCTCAGCGGTCGATGCGCACCGACTGGATGGTGACCGGCTGCTTGGGCTTCCCGTCACCGGGGCCGTTGGAGTCGTCCTGACCCACCGCGGCGATCTTGTCGAGGGTGGCGAGGCTGTTGTCGTCCACCGTGCCGAAGATCGTGTACTGCGGCGGGAGCAGCGAATCGGAGTACACGACGAAGAACTGGCTGCCGTTGGTTCCAGGGCCCGCGTTGGCCATGGCGAGCACGCCGCGCTTGTAGGAGATCGGCTCGGTGGACGCCGCCGGATCATCCGGAGCGTACTGATCGGTCGGATATTCGTTGTCGAATTCGTAGCCGGGCCCGCCCATTCCGGAGCCGGTGGGGTCGCCGCACTGCAGGACCTTCAGACCCTCACCCGCGGTCATCCGGTGGCAGCTGGTGCCGTCGAAGTAGTTCTGCGCCGCCAGGCTGACGAAGCTGTTCACCGTGCACGGCGACTCGGCGTTGTTCAGCGTCAGCCCGATCGGGCCCTGGCTGGTCTCCACGCTGACGCTGACCTTGGCATCGACGCCCGTGGTGGGGATGCCGTCGCCCTTCGGCTTGTTCACCGGCTTGTCCGCGGGCTTGGCGCTGTCGCGGTAGGCGCAGTCGACCGTCGCGGCCTTGGCCTTCGCCGAGGGCGGCGCGGCCGCGCTGGGCGTGTTGGACAGCGAGGCGTCGGCTGCCTCGGAGCTACCGCTGTCGTCGCCGCGGGTCAAGAAGTACACCCCGGTCACGGCGGCGACCACGACGACGACACCGAGTACCGATCCGGCGATCGTGAGTTGCTTGCGCCTGCGCGCCCGCTCGGCCCGGTTGGCGAGCTGACGTTCCAGCTTGCGTTTCGCCGCTGCTCGTCGCTGTTCGTTGGTCGGCACTACCACGTTCCTCCCGTATCCGGTTACATCGGGATAAGAGTGTGCCATTTCTTCCTGAGACTGCTCGGCAACCTTCCTGAGAGGCGGTTGCGCGGAACCGGTTGGACTTGCGGGGGCGTAGTGGTGGAAACTGGAGCATCGTGACCAAGACCAGCAGCTTTTCCGCCCCGAAGGGGGTACCGGACTACGTGCCACCCGGCTCGGCCGAGTTCGTCGCGGTGCGCGACGGCCTGCTGCGTGCCGCCCGACTGGCCGGGTACGGGCATATCGAGCTGCCGGTCTTCGAGGACACGGGCCTGTTCGCCCGTGGTGTCGGCGAGTCCACCGACGTGGTCACCAAGGAGATGTACACCTTCCCCGACCGGGGCGACCGCAGCGTCACCTTGCGTCCCGAAGGGACCGCGGGCGTGATGCGCGCGGTCATCGAGCACGGCCTCGACCGCGGCCAGCTGCCGGTGAAGTTGTGCTACGCGGGCCCCTTCTTCCGCTACGAGCGGCCGCAAGCCGGCCGGTACCGGCAGTTGCAGCAGGTGGGCATCGAGGCGATCGGCGTCGACGACCCGGCGCTGGACGCCGAGGTGATCGCCATCGCCGACGCCGGGTTCCGTGGCCTCGGACTCGACGGGTTCCGGCTGGAGATCACCTCGCTGGGCGACGAGACGTGCCGTCCGCAGTACCGCGAACTGCTGCAGGATTTCCTGTTCGGCCTGCCGCTGGACGAGGAGACCAAGCGGCGCGCCCAGCTCAACCCGCTGCGCGTGCTGGACGACAAGCGACCCGAGGTACGCGCGATGACCGCGGACGCGCCGCTGATGATCGATCACCTGTCGGAGTCGGCCAAGGCCCACTTCGAACAGGTGCTCGGCCACCTGGAAACGCTGGGTGTGCCGTACGTGGTCAACCCCCGCATGGTGCGTGGGCTGGACTACTACACCAAGACCACGTTCGAGTTCGTGCACGACGGTCTCGGCGCGCAGTCCGGCATCGGTGGCGGCGGCCGCTACGACGGGCTCATGGCCGAGCTCGGCGGGCAGCCGCTGTCGGGTATCGGGTTCGGCCTCGGCGTCGACCGCACCATCCTGGCGCTGGCCGCCGAAGGCAAGTCGGCGGGCGACCAGGCGCGTTGCGAGGTCTTCGGCGTGCCGCTGGGCGATGCCGCCAAGCAGCGGCTGGTGGTGCTGGCCGCACAGCTGCGGGCGGCGGGCGTCCGAGTCGATCTGGCCTACGGCGGGCGTGGTGTGAAAGGCGCGATGAAAGCGGCCGACCGTTCGGGGGCGAAGTTCACCCTCGTGCTCGGCGATCGGGATCTCGCGGAGAACACCGTGGGTCTCAAGGACATGGCGACCGGCGACCAGCGGCAGATTCCGCTGCCCGAGGCGGTCGGCGTGATCCGGGACTCGCTGGCCGGATAGCGGGTGCGCGGCGCCGTCGGGTTTCCCGGCACGAGCGCCGCACGCACGGTACTGTGCGTCGAACCCGTCGCTGACCGGGCGATGGGCGCGGTAGCGTGACCGGCGCACGACCGGCGACGGAGTCGCGAGAGGGCGGAGGAGTGTCCACGAATTCTGATGACCAGCGGGCGGTCGCACCGGTGGGGCTCGACCTGGTCGCGCCCGAGCTGTACGCGCCGATGCTGCGCCGTCTCGCGCTGGCCGCGTCGGGCATCGGGCTCGGCGCGGCGCTGCTGGCCGCGACCGTGGTGAGCTGGCCGATCGCCGTGGCCATCGGCGTCGTCGTCGGCGCGCCCACCGTGCTGTACGCCGTCGCGCTGCGCAGGCGGCGAATGTGGGTGACCGGAACGAGGATCCACGCACGCAGGCTGTTCGGTGAACGCCAGGTGGAGATGTCGGCGGCGACCGGCGTCGAGGTCCTGGTATTCCCGGCCAGGTTGAGCCGCATCGCGTTGCGGGTCACCGCGGGAGAGGTCTCCCAGGTCGTCCCGCTGGCCATGTACACCGACGCGGGCAGCGGCCGGGAACTGCACCTGCTCGGCCTGCGCAGGCTCGCCGACGCGCTGTCGGCGAGCCAATTGGCCGCGGCCGTAGCGGTTTCCGAGATGCTGGTGCACCAGTTGCGAGCCGAGGCGCGGGACGCCGGGCTTGAGGAACGGCCCCTGTATCGCGCCGTGCGGCTGGCGCGGGCGAAGGACGCGGTATCGCCGATCGTGCTGACCGACACCGAGGTCGCCACACTCGGCTGACCGTCCGCTCCCGGAGGCGCTGTCGCGTAGCTCACCGTGCGCCTTCGGAAGCGGTGAGAGTGGCTAGGGTGGGCAGCAGAAGTCCGCCGACCGCAAGGAGTTCGTCGTGAGCACCGCCGCTGGGCCCGTGACCGTCACCGTGACCGGAGCCGCGGGGCAGATCGCCTACGGCATGCTGTTCCGGATCGCCTCGGGCGCGATGCTGGGCCCGGACACGCCCGTGCGGCTGCGGCTGCTCGAGGTCCCCGCGGCGGTGGCGTCGCTGGAGGGCGTCGCGATGGAACTGGCCGACGGCGCGTTCGAGCTGCTGGCGTCCGTCGACATCAGCGACGACCCGTGGATCGGCTTCGCCGGCGCCGACGTCGCCCTGCTGGTCGGCGCCCGGCCGCGCACGGCAGGCATGGAGCGCTCGGATCTGCTGGCCGCCAACGGCGCGATCTTCACCGAGCAGGGCGCCGCGATCAACGCCAGCGCCGCGGACGACGTGCGGGTGCTCGTGATCGGCAACCCGGCCAACACCAACGCCTTCATCGCCATGAGCAACGCCCCCGATGTGCCCGCCGAGCGTTTCACCGCCATGACCAGGCTGGACCACAATCGCGCCATCGCGCAACTGGCCAAGAAGACCGGCGCGCCCGCCGCCGACATCGCGCGCGTCGCGATCTGGGGCAACCACTCCGCGACGCAGTACCCGGACATCGCGCACGCCACCATCGCCGGACGTCCCGCCCTCGACGTCATCGGCGATCGGGCCTGGGTCACCGACGAATTCGTGCCCACCGTGCAGCAGCGCGGCACCGCCATCATCCAGGCCCGCGGCGCGTCCTCGGCCGCCAGTGCGGCCAGCGCCGCGATCGATCACATCCACGACTGGGTGCGCGGCACCAGGGACGGCGACTGGGTCTCCATGGCCGTGCCCTCGGACGGCTCCTACGGCGTGCCCGAAGGGCTGATCAGCTCGTTCCCGGTCACCTGCGCGGACGGCGAGTACCGGATCGTGCCCGATCTGGTCATCGACGATCTCGCCCGGCCCCGGATCGACGCCTCGGTCGCCGAGCTGGAGCAGGAACGCGACGCCGTCATCGACCTCGGCTTCGCCAAGCGCGCCTGACCTGCCGCGGGACGCCCGGCGATCAGCGGCTGGTTACCCGACCGTCCAGGTCTCGCGTCCGGTGAGCAGGGACTGGAGCGAGTCCGGACCGACGGGTTTCTTTTCGCGAGCCGTCTCCGTCTGGTAGCGCACCCCGTCGTCGTAGGTCGGTCGCGAGACCTGGCGGAAGACCCCGGTGACGACGTGGTCGAGTCCTTGATCGGACAGCCGCGACAGCGCGTAGGCGTATTCCGGGTCGTCGGCGTAGGCGTCGTGCACCACGATGTCGGACTCCGAGACACTGTCGGCGCGAGCCACCGCGAGCCCGAAACCACGGCGAACCACCGCGAATTCGCCCTCGGCGCCGAAACGGATCGGCTCGGCGTGCCGTAGCGGGATGAGATGGTCGGCGGCGTTCTCCCGGCGCAGCGCGTCGAACGAGCCGTCGTTGAAGATCGGGCAGTCCTGCAGGATCTCCACGAACGACGTGCCGCGATGCTCCGCGGCGGCGCGTAGCACCTCGGTGAGCCCGGCGCGATCGGAATCCAGCGCGCGGGCGGCGAAGGTCGCTTCCGCGCCCAGCGCTACCGACAGGGTGTTGAACGGGTGATCCACCGAGCCCATCGGGGTCGACTTGGTCACCTTGCCCTGCTCCGACGTCGGCGAGTACTGCCCCTTGGTCAAGCCGTAGATCCGGTTGTTGAACAGCAGGATCGTCATGTTCACGTTACGGCGCAACGCGTGGATGAGATGGTTGCCGCCGATGGACAGCGCGTCGCCGTCACCGGTCACCACCCAGACCGACAGGTCGGGCCTGCTGACCGCCAGACCGGTCGCGATCGCGGGCGCGCGACCGTGGATGGAGTGGATGCCGTAGGCCTCCAAGTAGTACGGGAAGCGGCTGGAGCAGCCGATCCCGGACACGAACATCAGATTCTCCCTGCGCAACCCGAGTTCGGCGAGGAAGCCCCGCACGGTAGCCAGGATCACGTAGTCGCCGCAGCCGGGGCACCAGCGCACCTCCTGATCGGAGGTGAAGTCCTTCACCTTCTGCGGTCCGTCCGCGGACGGCACACCGGACACTCCGGTCAATCCCAGATCGGTACCGACCAGTGAGGTCTCCACGATGGTCATGCGTCACCCCCAGCTGTGCGATCGGCGGCTGTCTCGCCCGCGCTCGGCCCGGCGCAGGGTCGGTAGGTGGCCCGCGCCCGTGCGGCGAAGACCTTGTTCTGTTCCATTTCCTCGATCGACCCGTCCAGCGCCGCGTCGATGACCCCGACCAGTTCCTGGGCGGAGAACGCCGTGCCCGCGATCTTCGTCCACGGCCGCACGTCGACCAGGTACTTCGCCCGCAACAGCGTGGCCAGCTGGCCGCCGTTCATCTCCGGCGCGACCACGACGCGATAGCGGCGCAGCACCTCACCGAGGTTGGCGGGCAACGGATGCAGATGTCGTAGATGCGCCTGCGCGACCGCGACACCACGCCGCCGCGCGCGCCTGCACGCCTCGCCGATCGGGCCGTAGGAACTGCCCCAGCCGATCAACAGCAGCTCGGCGGTGCCGTCCGGATCGTCGACCGTGAGGTCGGGCACGTCGATGCCGTCGATCTTGGCCTGACGCAGGCGAACCATGAGTTCGTGATTGGCCGGGTCGTAGGAGATGTTGCCGCTACCGTCGGCCTTCTCCAGCCCGCCGATCCGGTGGGCGCGGCCTTTCGTGCCAGGGACGGCGAGCGGGCGCGCGAGCGTGTCGGGATCGCGCGCGTACGGCTGGAACGGGTCGGAGTCGTCGCCTTCCGGTTCGAACGCCGGGTCGATCGGTTCCAGCTCGGTCACCCGTGGAATGGACCACGGCTCGGAACCGTTCGCGATCGCGCCGTCGGACAGCAGCAGCACCGGCGTGCGGTAGGTGAGTGCGATCCGCGCCGCCTCCACGGCGGTGGCGAAGCAATCGGCGGGGGAACGTGGCGCGAGCACCGCCACCGGCGATTCGCCGTTGCGGCCGTAGAGCGCCTGCAACAGGTCGGCCTGCTCGGTCTTGGTCGGCAGGCCGGTCGACGGCCCGCCGCGCTGCACATCGATCACGATCAGCGGCAGTTCCGTCATCACCGCGAGGCCGATGGTTTCGCTCTTGAGCGCGAGTCCGGGACCGGAGGTACTGGTGACCCCGAGCGAGCCGCCGAGCGAAGCGCCGAGTGCCGCACCGATTCCCGCGATCTCGTCCTCGGCCTGGAAGGTGGTGACGTCGAAGTTCTTGTGCTTGCTCAGTTCGTGCAGGATGTCCGAGGCGGGCGTGATGGGGTAGGTGCCGAGGAAGACCGGCAGCCCCGCGAGCTGACCGGCGGTGATCAGGCCGTAGGCGAGCGCGGTGTTCCCGGTGATCTGGCGGTAGGTGCCCGGCGGCAGCTTGGCGGGCGCGATCTCGTAGGTGGTGGCGAAGCTCTCGGTGGTCTCGCCGTAGTTCCAGCCCGCCCGGAACGCCAGCACGTTGGCCTCGGCGATGTCCGGCTTGGTGGCGAACTTCTCTCGCATGAACTGCTCGGTGCCGCCGATCGGCCGGCCGTACATCCAGGACAGCAGGCCGAGGGCGAACATGTTCTTCGCGCGCTGGGCCTCCTTCTTGCCGATGCCGGTCGATTCGGTGGCGCCGAGGGTGAGCGAGGTCATCGGTACGCGGTGCACCACGAAGTCCGACAGGGTGTCGTCGGCCAGCGGATCGGCCGGGTAGCCGACCTTGGTCACGGCCCGCTTGGTGAACTCGTCGGTGTTGACGATGACGGTGGCGCCGCGCGGGAGATCCTCCAGGTTCGCTTTGAGCGCGGCGGGGTTCATCGCGACCAGCACGTCGGGTTGGTCGCCCGCGGTGAGGATGTCGTAGTCGGCGATCTGGATCTGGAACGACGAGACGCCCGGCAGGGTGCCCTGCGGCGCTCTGATCTCGGCGGGGAAGTTGGGCTGGGTGGCCAGGTCGTTACCGAAGGCGGCGGCCTCGTGGGTGAAGCGATCGCCCGTCAGCTGCATTCCGTCGCCGGAATCCCCGGCGAACCGAATGACGACCTTTTCCAATTTCGCTGTGCCGACATCTTTTTGGTGTGAAACCATATGCCTGCTTCACTTCCTCGTCGCTGAGAGGTGCCATCGCCAAACTACTCCGTCGAATGCGGTGCGCGCCGCCGAAGCGCGGGACCGGCGAGATTCGCGATGCTGGCGTCAGGCGAACAATGCCAGTTGCGAGCCGGTCGTGTGCGCGGTTGGGCGTCGTGTCTCGGGTTCGGCTCGCGTGCGCGCCGTCAGGCCGTGCTCCGCCAGCAGCGGAGCCACCCGCGCGCGCAGCCAGGCGGAGTACTCCGGCGTGACGTAGGCCCCCCGGCGATACAGCTGGCGGTACCGGCGCAGCAACGCCGGATGGTGCTCGGCCAGCCAGGACAGGAACCAGCCCCGCGTGCTGCCGCGCAGATGCATCGGGAACGCGACGGCCGAATCCGCCCCGGCATCGGCGATCGCGCCGAAGATCGCGTCCAGGTGCGCCCGGCCGTCGGTGAGGCAGGGGATGACCGGGGCGACCAGGACGTCGACCGCGAAACCCGCGTCGGCGAGTGCGCGCACCAGGTCCAGCCGGGCCCGGGGCGACGGTGTGCCGGGCTCCAGACTCCGGTGCAGATCCTGGTCGAGGATCGCGATGGACACCGCCAGGCTCACCCGCACCTCGCGGGAGGCCGCGGTGAGCAACGGCAGGTCGCGGCGCAGCAGGGTGCCCTTGGTGAGGATGGAGAAGGGGGTGCCGGATTCGGTCAGTGCGCGAATGATGCCCGGCATCAACCGGTATCGCCCCTCGGCGCGCTGGTAGGGATCGGTGTTGGTGCCCAGCGCCACCGGTTCGCGGTGCCAGGAGCGCCTGCCGAGTTCCTTGCGCAGCACCGCGGCGACGTTCGTCTTCACCACGATCTGCGAATCGAAGTCCCGGCCGGCGTCCAGGTCGAGATATTCGTGCGTGCCGCGCGCGAAACAGTAGCGGCACGCGTGCGAACAACCCCGCATCGGATTGACCGTCCATTGGAACGGCACGCTCGCGCCCTCGGGCACCCGGTTCAGTGCGCTCTTGCAGAGCACTTCGTGAAACGTGATGCCCTCGAACTCCGGCGTCTGCACGGTGCGCACCAGACCGGCCCGGGACAGCCCGGGCAAGGCGCCGTCCTCGGCGTCCAAGGTCTGGCTCTGCCAACGCACCCCCTCAGTCGAACATGTGTTCTAGGAACTGTCAAGCGATCTGCCTGGTGTCGGGCGGGGTGAGCCGGGCCGGGTCGGCGAAGAAGGCGACCAGGTCGCGAACCGTGTCGTCGAGCGGGCGTGGCCGGTAGCCGAGCTCACGTTCGGCCTTCCCGTGGTCGACGACGGGCGCGGAGATGAGGGCGCCGAGCGCGGCCTTGGAGACGATGTCGGAGTTGAACAGCTTGCCGAGCGGGGCCAGGACCGGGATGACGCCGGACACGAGTTTGGGGGAGATGGCGAACCGCGGCCCCCGCTTGCCGCCGTGGGTCGCGGCGGCGCGGCACAGTTCGAGCATCGAGATCATCGAGCCGCCGAGCAGGTAGTTCTCGCCGGTGTGGCCGAGTTCCGCGGCCAGGACCAGGCCCTCGGCCACGTCGCGCACGTCCACCAGGTCGAATCCGCCGCCGATCATGGCGGGCACGCGTCCCAGCGCCGCGTCCTTGAGTGTCCGGTTGATGCGCGAGAGCGGCTTGCTGTAGTCCAGCGGGCCGAACACGCCGGTGGGGTTGCACAGCACGGCGTCGAGGCCCTGGTCGATCACTGTGCGCAGCGCCACCTCGCCCGCCCATTTGGACCGGTCGTAGACCGGCAGCGCCGGGTCGGTCGAGCGGGGCGCGTTCTCGTCGATCCGGCCGCCGCAGCTGTACTGGTCGAACGCGTGGATCGAGCTGGCGTGCACCATCCGGCGCGCGCCGACGGCCAGCGCCGCCTCGGCGACCACGCGCACGCCCTCGGTGTTCACCCGCCAGGCCAGATCGTTCTTCTCCGCCAGCGTGATCACCGCGACCAGGTGGTAGACCACCTCGGCGCCGTCCAGCGCGGCACGCATCGAGGCCGGGTCGAGCACATCGCCGCGCACCCAGGTGACGCCGGGCGCCGCGGGCTCGTCGGGAATCGCCCGATCGATGGCGGCGACCTGGTGGCCGCGCTCGGTGAGGATGCGGAGCAGATTCGTGCCAAGGTAGCCGGCTGCGCCGGTCACTGCGACCTTCATGGGACAGAGAATATAGAACTTGTTCTAATTTGCAACACGTTCCAATTTTGTCCGGCTCGCCCGGTCGCCCGGCGCGTTCGGGCTCGTGACATGCCGGTCCGGTCCGCTATATTGGGCGCAACCGTAGCGGCCCTTGCCGATTCGGCAGGGAGCCGGCGGATCACGACAAGTTCATGACGCAGATCTGTACGACGATGTGGGGGGCAACTCGATGAGTGATCTCTCGGTAGAGACCGAAGCGGTCCGGGCGTTCGCCGCCACGAACGCCGGAATCGCCGGTGATCTCGCGGGGGCGGGCAATTTCGACGCGGTGCGCAACGTTTCCGCGCTGGTCCCGGTGTTCGGCTTGATCGGGGCGGACTACCTGGCGATGTTCGCCGCGGCGCAGGTGTTGCAGGCCAAGGACATCAACGATCTGTCGGCCAAGTACAGCAAGCTCTCGGAGTCGGCGTTCAGCGCCGCCGCGGCCTACGACGCCGTCGACTGGTCCAACGCGGGCGCGCTCGGGTCGATCGCGGGCCGGATCGGAGACGCGGTATGAGGCCACTGGACAGCGGCGTCATCGCGCCGCAGGACGACGCCGTCGCGCACGCGGCCGAACAGAACGTCGCCATCGGCCAGCAGACCGTGCTGGAGGCACTACAGCAGGCACCGGCCCAGGCGATGCTCGACGTGCCGCTGCCGCAACTGCCCGAAGACCTGCCGCCCATCGAGCCGCCCGCATTCGTGCTGTCGCGCAAGATCTCCGAGGATCAGCAATCGGCCGCCGCTGTGCCCGCCGGTCTGCCCGGATTGAGCGGCGCGCCGGGCGCGGAGGACACGGCGGGGATGCCGCACGAGGTGTCCGCGCTGCTCGGCGACATGAACACCGCGGTCGAGCACGTCGCCGCGCCGGTAGCCGAGTCCGCACTCGGGCAGGCGCAGGGTGTGCTCGACGGCGCGCTCGCCGCCGCGCCGAGCGCGATCAGCACCGCGGTGAACCAGGCTTCGGCCGCGGCCGCGTCGTTGCCCGCGCTGCCCGCCGACCCGGTCGCCGCGCTGATGCAGGGCGTCGCGGTTCCCGCGCTGCCCGGCGTGGACCTGCTGATGAAGCCGATCTTGGACTTGCTCAGCAGCTTCGGCACCGGTGTCATCGGCGCGTTCGACCCGACCGCGATCCTCAGCCAGTCCTCCAAGGTCATCGAGATGGCGATGCAGGTGGGCAAGGGCAGCATCAGCACGGTCGAGCAGCTGTGGCAGAGCCAGGCCGCCCGCAATGCCCAGGCCGCGAGCCAGCAGGCGAACGTGGAGGGGCAGGAGACCAGCAAGCGCGGCATCGACATCTCCGAAATCACGCAGCGGGCCGCCGCGGTCGTGCAGCAGGGCAATGCCCAGTTGCTCGGGATCGCGTCCTCGTTCGCCACCCAGGCCACCGCGTTCGCGCCGGTGATCCTCACCCCGCCCGCGCAGGCGGCGCTGATCGCCTCGGCCACCGAGCATCTCGGTAGCGCCGTCGGCGTGGTCAACGCCACCCGGGGGGATCTGGCGGGCAAGACCGGCGAGCTCGGCAGCATGGTGCAGCAGCTGGTCGCGCCGGGCGGCGGGCCCGCGCCCCAGGAGGTCGCGCAGGCGCTGGCGCAGAACGTCGGCCAGCCGATCCTGGAGCAGGCGCAGTCGACCGCGTCCGAGACCGCGACGAAGGCGGCGGGCCTGGACTCCTACACGCCAGGAACGTCGAGCCCGACGACCACTCCGTCGTCGGTGCACAACACGCACAGTCCCAGTTCCAACCACGGGGTGCCGAGCGGACTGCTCGGCAGCAACCCCAGCCGGTCCGGAAGCCCGAGCACGTCCTCGGTGCCCAAGGCCACCGGCCTGCCCGGCACCACGGTCCCACCGATCCGCTCGGTCGCCGGTGTCCCCGGCGTTTCGCTCGGTACCGGCGCACCCGGTAGCACCACACCCGCGGGATCGAGCAGCTTCATGGGTGGTCCGGCGGGCGCCGCGGGGCAACGGAGCAACGAGGAGGAGCACTCGCGCACGGTGCAGCCGTACCAGAGCCCCACCGGCAACGAGGATCTCACCGGTCCGCTCGGCGAATCCACGCCGGACGTCATCGGCGCGACGCACTCGGACGAGATCATCAGTTCGGACTACGAGCAGGACCAGTTCTGACCCGATCCCCGGGTGCCCGGCGCGGCACTCGGCCCGAACGGACCGTGGCCGTTCGGGCCGAGTGACGAGCGAGTGTCAGTTGTCCTGGACGAACGCGTCGAGCAACTTCTTGTAGAGGTCGGCGAAACGCTTGCGTGCGGCCTGCTGCTCGCTGCCGAGCCCCTCGGTGGTTTCCGGCGAGTACACCACCAGATGCACATCCTGAGCCGGTGACTGCGGCATGTAGTCGATGATCCGGCTGCTCTGATCGATGGGCCTCGGCACGCCGAGGTCCGCCGCGGCCAGTGCGTTGGTCTCGGCCAGCGCGGCGCTGAGCACGTCGGGCGGAATGTGACCGTCGATCCGCTTCGGCGCGGTCTCGGGTCGGCGGTCGGCGGCCACGGCGTCGGGGCTGCTGACCGCACGGCCGTCGGCGAAGATCTCCAGCTGTGGGCGGAGATCGGTCCGGGCCTGCCAACCATCCGGGATGGTGGTCAGCGTGAACAGTGCCAGCGGTGCGGCGATCGGCGGTAGCGCACTGGGGCGATCCAGGGCCGGGTCGGCCGTTGCGGCGCCCGAGCCCGCCGCCACGATCAGCAGCACAACCAGCAGAACAGCTTTCGTTACTCGCATCGATCCCATCTTCCGGTGCCGTCCGTGTTCGCCTGCGGCGCAGGCGGACTGCCGTAGATCATGACAGCGCGCCGGCCCTTGCGGTACCGGCGCGCTGTATCGGATCCGATCCGGTTCTACCGCACGGTGGGCGGATTGTTGAGGTCCTGCGCCGAATACGTGTCACACGCACGCACCTGACCGGTCCGGTAACCGGTGAGGAACCACTTCTGGCGCTGCTCGGACGAACCGTGCGTCCAGGCTTCGGGATTCACCCGGCCCTGCGCCGCGCGCTGGATGCGGTCGTCGCCGACCGCCGCTGCCGCCGACAGCGCGTCGGCGACGTCCTTGTCCGACAGCGGCTTCAGGAACGGCTGGTCGCTGCCGGGCGCGGGCTGCTGGTCCGCGAAATGCGCCCAGATGCCCGCGTAGCAGTCGGCCTGCAGTTCGGTACGCACCGCGCCGGACTCCGGTCCGCGCGGATCGCGTTGTGCGCGGCCGAGGTCACCCAGCAGGTTCTGGATGTGATGGCCGATCTCGTGCGCCACCACGTATTCCTGGGCGAGCGGACCGCCGCTGGCGCCGAAGCGATCCACCAGATCCTGGAAGAAGCTGGTGTCGAAGTAGGCGGTCCGATCGGCCGGGCAGTAGAACGGGCCGACATCGCTGGTGGCGTTGCCGCAGCCGGTGGAGGTGGCGCCGGAGAAGAGCACGACCTTCGGCTCGGCATAGCGCTTGCCGGCCTGCTTCGGCAGCTCGGCCGACCACACCGCGTCCAGACTCTGCGCGGTGAGCGCCACCCGGCAGTCGACGTACTTGTTGGCGTCCGCGCCGGTCTTGCAGTGGCTCGGGGTGCCCTCCGTCCCGGGCTGGGTCTGGCTCTGCTCGGGCGCGCCGGTGAAATTGCCGAGGATGGAGCCGGGGTCGCCACCCATCAGCAGCGTCAGTACCAGCACGATGAGTCCGCCCGCGCCGCCGCCCAGCGCGAGTTTGCCGCCCATGCCGGGACCGCCGGAGGAAACCCGGTCCGGATCGATCTGCATGCCCTCGTTGAAGGTCATCGCCGTCGCTTTCTCGCTTGTCCGTCGGGGTCACACAGCCCTCGGTCGTACGAGCCCCGGTTCACACTCCGCGGGTACAGCTTGGCACGGGCGCGGTGATATCGGTTTCCACTCGGGGAATGTGTCTCACTACGATGGTCTCGCACCTGGTCACACCGAGCCCGGTGCCGAGTCGTCGAAAGGAACCCCGTGCTGCGCACCCACTTGGCTGGTTCGCTGCGAAGCGAGCATGCCGGTCAGACCGTCACTCTCACCGGCTGGGTGGCCCGGCGGCGTGACCACGGTGGGGTGATCTTCATCGATCTGCGCGACGCGTCGGGTGTCGCCCAGGCGGTCTTCCGCGAGGGCGAACCCGCCGAACAGGCGCACCGGCTGCGCGCCGAGTACTGCGTGCGCGTCACCGGCACCGTGGAGGCACGGCCGAGCGGCAACGAGAACCCCGAACTGCCCACCGGCGCCATCGAGGTGAACGTCAGCGAGCTCGAAGTGCTGAACGAGAGCGCTCCGTTGCCGTTCCAGCTGGACGAGCAGCCCGGTGAGGAAGCGCGCCTGAAGCACCGCTACCTGGACCTGCGCCGCGAAGGCCCGGCGCACGCCATCCGGCTGCGGTCCAGGGTGAACGCGGCCGCCCGTGAGGTGCTCGCCCGCCACGAGTTCATCGAGGTCGAGACCCCCACGCTGACCCGGTCCACGCCCGAGGGCGCGCGCGACTTCCTGGTGCCCGCCCGCCTGCAGCCGGGCAGCTTCTACGCCCTGCCGCAGAGTCCGCAGCTGTTCAAGCAGCTGCTGATGGTCGGCGGCATCGAACGCTACTACCAGATCGCGCGGTGCTACCGCGACGAGGACTTCCGCGCCGACCGCCAGCCGGAATTCACCCAGCTCGACATCGAGATGAGCTTTGTACGCCAGGAGGACGTGATCCTGCTGGCGGAGGAGATCCTGGTCGCGCTGTGGAAGCTGGTCGGTTACGAGATCCAGACCCCGATCCCGCACATGACCTACGCCGAGGCCATGCGCCGTTTCGGCACCGACAAGCCCGACCTGCGCTTCGGCGTGGAGATCACCGAGTGCACCGACTACTTCGCCGACACCCCGTTCCGGGTGTTCCAAGCGCCCTACGTGGGCGCGGTGGTCATGCCGGGCGGTGCGAGCCAGCCGCGGCGACAGCTCGACGCCTGGCAGGAGTGGGCCAAGCAGCGCGGCGCCAAGGGGCTGGCGTACGTCCTGGTGAACGAGGACGGCACGCTCGGCGGCCCGGTCGCCAAGAACCTCAGCGAAGCCGAGCGCGAGGGGCTGGCCAAGCACGTCGGCGCGGTCCCCGGTGACTGTGTGTTCTTCGCCGCGGGCGCACCGAAGGCGCAGCGTGCGTTGCTCGGCGCGGCCCGTGTGGAGATCGCCCGCAAGGTCGGGCTCATCGACGAGGACGCCTGGTCGTTCGTGTGGGTCGTGGACGCGCCCCTGTTCGAGCCGACCGTCGAGGCGACCGCGAGCGGCGACGTGGCGGTGGGCCACTCCGCGTGGACCGCGGTGCATCACGCTTTCACCTCGCCGAAGCCGGAGTCGCTGGACACTTTCGACGCCGACCCGGGCTCGGCGCTGGCCTACGCCTACGACATCGTCTGCAACGGCAACGAGATCGGTGGCGGATCGATTCGTATCCACCGCCGCGACGTGCAGGAACGCGTTTTCGAGGTCATGGGGATCAGTCAGGAGGAGGCGCAGGAGAAGTTCGGCTTCCTGCTGGACGCCTTCGCCTTCGGCGCTCCGCCGCACGGTGGGATCGCCTTCGGCTGGGACCGGGTCACCGCGCTGCTGGCGGGGGAGGACTCGATCCGTGAGGTCATCGCGTTCCCGAAGACTGGTGGCGGCGTCGACCCGCTGACCGACGCACCCGCGCCGATCACCGCGCAGCAGCGCAAAGAGGCGGGACTGGACGTCAAGCCGGAGCAGCAGAAGACTGCCGGCGCCGCGACCGCGTCGTAGCGGAGCAACCGCTCGAACGGTACTTTTGGTCAGCCGCGTCCCTGCTCGAGGACGCCGACCGCGAGGAAATCCGTTGCTGCACTTGCGCATGATCAGCCCGCCGGAGATCACCTAGGCGGCGCTCGAGGTGCTCGCCGCCGATCCCGGGGTCACGCACGTGACCCTGGCACGCGGCCTCGCGCTGGAGCCGGAAGGCGATCTCGTGCAGGCGGACGTGGCTCGTGAAGCCGCCAACGACGTACTCGATGACCTGACCGCGCTGGGTATCTGCCGGTCCGGCGGTATGACACTCACGCCGGTCGAGACGGTTCTGTCGGACGCGGGTGAGCGTGCGGTGCACGAGGCGCCCGGCGATCCGAGCGACGCGGTGGTGTGGGAGGAACTGCTCGCGCAGACCCACGAGGAGTCGAGCCTCAGCGCGGCGTTCCTGGCGTTCCTCACGATCGCCTGCCTGCTCGCCGCCGTCGGCGTCGCGACCGATTCGCCGGTGACCATCGTCGGCGCCATGGTCGTCGGCCCGGAGTTCGGGCCGCTGGCCGCCTTCGCGGTCGCGGTGGTGCGCAGGGACTTTCAGCTGGTCCGGCGGTCGGCGGCGGCGCTCGCGGTCGGCTTCCCGGTGGCGATGGTCGTCACGCTACTGGCGACAGTGGTGTGGCAGCAGATCGGCTGGATCGCCATCGATGGGGTGTCGAGCATCCACGAGGTCGACTTCATCTACCAGGTAGGGCCGTTCTCCCTGGTCGTCGCACTACTGGCGGGCGCGGCGGGCATGCTGTCGCTGGTGACCGCGAAATCGGCCGCGCTGGTCGGCGTGTTCATCTCGGTGACGACCGTGCCCGCGGCCGGATTCGCCGTCGTCGCCGCGACTTTGGGGGAGTGGCGGGTGGCGTTTTCTGTCCGCGGGGCAGCTGGCCGTGAACATGGCGGGCATCGTCGTGGCCGGGATCGTGGTACTCGCCCTCCGGCCTCGCGCGGGCAGCGAGGCCGGACCGGTGGGGCGATTCAAGCGGTGGATCGGGACACGCGTTCGGATCGGCGGATGACCGCGCTTCAGTATGCCGCGACGGTGCCGCCGGTGAGCGTGCGATAGGCGTAGGTCACCGCGATGGTGGCGACCGGGCCCGCGATCAGCAGGCCGAACCCGCACAGCAGCAGGCCGAGGAACGTCACCACCAGCACCGCCAGCGCGAGCAGCAGCACCTGCCCGGCGTTGGCGACCACCAGCGTGAAGCTGGACTTCAGCGCCTCGAACGGACCCTGGTCCTGGTCGACCACGAAATGCAGCGAGAACATGCACAGCCAGCCGGCGATCAGACCGGGGACGAGGCAGATCGCCGAGCCGATGAAAGTCAGTGTGAACGCCAGTAGCGCGGTGAGCAGCACGTTGCCCGCGTTCACGAAGCGGAAGTAGGCGCCGAAGGGCGGGGGCGTGCCGTCGGCCTCGTACAGCGCGCCGCGCACCATGGCCGCCTGCAGCAGCCAGATCGCGGCCATGACCGCCAGGAAGATGAGCAGCAGTGGCAGCATCGTCGTCGGGTCGGTGATCCGCACGACGAGCAGGAATGCCAGGTAGATGACCAGGCCGACCGCGGTCACCCCGGCCCACGGCCCCGGATTGGCCCGGAACCTCGCCCAGCCGTAACTGAGCGCCTGACCGACGTCCAGCGAACTCGGACCCACCTGGACCTGCTGGTAGCCGTAGACCGGCTCCTGCGCCTGCGCGGGGCCGGGCGGCGCCCATCCCGGCCCGGTGCCCTGCGGGCCGTAGCTGGGGTGCGGGCCGCCCACCGGCGGGGGCGGCTCCAGCGGTTCGCTGCCGTAGTGCGCCGCGCCGGGGCCCTCGAACTGCGGATATCCGGACGAACCCGCCATCTCGTGGCGGGGATGGCCGGTCCCGGGACCGGAAGCCTGCGGATGCGGGCTCTCGTGCTGGCCCGGCCGTGGCGCGAAGCGTTCGTCGTCGTTCGGGGAGGTAGCGCCGCCAGCTGATGGTTTGGGTGCGGGGGGCGGTGTTTCGGTCATGCGTAGACCTTTCCACTCAACTGGTTTGCGGTGTGGCGCATGGCAGTTGACGATGAGAAAACCCGACCGCTGTCGAGGTGTCAAGCGACCTGCGGTCGCGCTCCGGCCTCGCCGGAGACACGCCGAGCGACGCGGAAAGGTTGTGTAACCGCTCGCTAGAAGTGACCGGATGCGAGTAGCTTGAGAGTCGATGACCGCACTATTGGCCGAACGCGCCGCCGAAGTCGTGTCCGCAGCGCAACAGTTGCTCACAAAGCGAATGGGTGCTCCGGTAAAGCTGAGCGATCCGATCGAACTCAGCGGTAGTGGTAGGACGACGGTCCTACGCGTGCGTGTAGCGGAGAACGCATTCTCGTTACCGCGAACCCTGATCATCAAGCAGGTTCGCGGAGCCGCCCAAGATCGCCGCACCGGAGGGCTGGCGCCCGGGGTGGCCAGCATCGATTCCGCTTTCCTCCGCGAGGCGGTGTCCTACCAGTTCACCACCGCTCTGAGCCGGGAACACCGGCCGGGCGCCTACCTGATCGCGCACAGCCTCCCCGACCGCCTGCTGATCCTCAGCGACCTCGGCGAGAACTCGCTGCTGACCGCCGTGCTGCGGTCGGGCACCGAGACCGCGGCCCGCAACGCCCTGATGGCTTTCGCCCAGGCGCTGGGCCGGATGCACGCCGCCACTGTCGGGCGCGAGGCGGACTTCGTCGCGCTGCTGCGCCGGGTGGACGTGGTGCACCGGGTGGACGGCATCGCGCAGCAGGCCGAATCGGCGATCGCGGAGGTGCCCGGACTGCTGCAGCGCGAACTGGGCATCGAGGTGCCCGGCGAGATCGCCGAGCGGATCGTGCGGGGCAATCGGCTGTACTCCGCGGGCCGCTTCCGGGCGTTCAGCCCCTCGGACCTGTGCCCGGACAATGTGATCTTGAACGAGGAGGGCGCTCGCTTCCTCGACTACGAGTGGGGCGGATTCCGCGACGCCACCCTGGACATCGCCTACGCCCTGGTGTCGTTCCCCGGCTGCCTGTGCGATGTCGAGCTCTCCCGCGAACGCGCCAAGCAGATGGTGGAGGCGTGGCGCGCGGAGGTCGTCGGCGTTTGGCCCGCGCTGGCCGACGACGAGCAGCTCGACGAACGAATTCTGGAAGCCAGGCTGATCTGGGTCTGGCTGTCCACCTACTGGTTCCTGCCCGCCGACCACACGCGCATCGCGGCCGCCAGGGAGCACGGCCTGTCGGTGCCGCGCTCGGCGGCGCTGATCAACCGCTGGGCCGCGCTCGCCGAAGACGCGCGGTGCACGGGTGACGACATCGTGGGTGATTTCGCCGAGGACGTGTCGGCGATGCTGGAAGAGCGCTGGTCGGAGTAGGTCTCCGCCGGCGGGCGTCGGCCGGGCCCGCCGAGGACGCGAGCGGGCGCGGGGAAGGGGGAGTATCGGGTGGGTTACCTACTGCTCGTCGTGTTCGCGATCGGTCTCATCGCCGCCGCGCTCGGCGTCGTGATCGTGCGACGGAACAGGGCCCGCGGCCGGATCGGCGAAGACACGACGACTCGCGCCCGCGCGGCCGGGGCCCAGCTCAGCAAAGCAGCCCGCGGTCGGCAGTGGCGGAAGGGCAAACCGAACAACTACTCCGCAGGAGGCGGAGGATGCGGCGGCGGTGGTGGGGGATGCGCCGGCGGGGAGTGATCTTCCACGTCGGTCAGCCGAGCGGCACCTGCCGTGGCTCGATCCGTCCCCCGGAACGGACGGCGAACGAAGCGCCATGGCGTACACCGGAATTCGGGTCGGCCACGTTGAGTAGGTAGTACCAGTCCATCTGCGCGTGGTCCGCGGTGACCTCCAGGACGCCGTAGCCGTGCGAATCCAGTTCCACGTAGCGCAGATGACGGTTGACCGTCGCGAGCGATGCGGCCAGCGGCGCGGAGTTCATCCGGAGCAGATCGCCGATGCTGGTCGAGGTCACCGAGGGCACCACGAACTCCGCGCCCGCCGTCGCCCCGCCCGGGTAGTTCGCCGCGTCCACCGGCAGATCCGCTGCCCACGAGGAGTGGATGTCGCCGGTCAGGAACAGCACGTCGGAGATCTGCTGGTCGAGGATGGCGCGGAACAGGCGGGCGCGGTCGGCGGTGTAGCCGTCCCACTGGTCGCCGTTCAGCGCCGGGCCGGCCTGCGGGACGCCCACGGTGCTGGTGATCGCCGCCGTGGTGGCGGGCTCCAGCGGCGGCGGGAAGACCAGCGGAGCGATCATCACCGAGTTGCCGACCAGCTTCCACCGCACCGGCGCCGACGCCAGGCCCGCGGTCAGCCACTCCATCTGAGCCTTGCCGGTGAGGCTGCGCGCCGGATCGTCGGCGTCCCGCCAGTGCGCTCCGGGCTTCGCCTCCTGGTCTCGGTAGCTGCGCAGATCGAGCATGGCGAGTTCGGCCAGGGTGCCGAAGCGCAGCCTGCGGTAGATCCGCACGTCGGCGCCGGACCCGGACGCGCGGACCGGCATCCATTCCAGGTAGGCCCGGGCGGAGGCGGCGCGCCGGTCGGCCCAGTCGCCCTCGGTGGCGGCATCGTGGTTGTTCGCGCCGCCGGACCAGGAATTGTCCGCGGATTCGTGGTCGTCCCAGGTGCAGATGAACGGCAGCGTGGCGTGCAGGCCGAGCAGATCCGGGTCGGTCTTGTACTGCGCGTGGCGGACGCGGTAATCGGCCAGGCTCACGATCTCGTCGGCCGGTTCGTGCGGACGCACGGTGCCGTTGCGGCCGCCGTACTTGCCCCGGCCGTATTCGTAGATGTAGTCGCCCAGGTGCACGATCGCGTCCAGGTCGGTGCGGGCGGCCAGGTGGCGGTAGGCGCCGAAGTAGCCCGCCTCCCAGTTCGAGCAGGAGACCACGCCGAATCGGAGACGCTCCGGTGTGCCCGCGGTGGCGGGCGCGGTTTTGGTACGACCAACGGGGGAGGTCTCGCCGAGCGCGCTGAAGCGATAGAAGTACTCCACACTCGGCGCGAGGCCGGAAACGTCGACCTTGACGGTGTGGTCGGACTCCGCCGCGGCTGTCGCGGTTCCGGATGCGGCGATCGAGGCGAACCGGTCGTCCGCGGCGATCTCCCAGCGCACGGCCGCCGGGTCGCCCAGGCCCGAGCCGGGGACGGCGTCGTCGGAGACGGTGACGCGGGTCCAGAGGATCACGCCCTCGGGAAGCGGGTCGCCCGAGGCGACGCCGTGCCGGAAAACCTGGGTGGCGGCTGCCGCGCGTCCGGCGCCCCGGACCGCGGTGGCGGTGGCGGCGGCCGCGGTGCCCGCCAAGAGTGTGCGCCGAGCGAAGCGCGGAACGGACGAGGGATCTGAAACGGAAGCGTTTTCAGGCACGGGTCCCGATCCCAACCGAAGTAATGGCGCCTCGCAACTCGGCCCGCCTTCGCGCTGGTCCGGGCCGCGGGACCGCTGGGCGGGCACGGCATGTCGTGCTGTCGGTGCGGCTGGGTAACGTTTTCCGCGTGAGCGATGGTTTGTTCGACGTGCCCGGCGCCGCGGTGCCCCCGGAGCATTCGATCGACACGGTGGTGCGCAGGGACGCGGGTGCGCCACTGGCCGTGCGCATGCGTCCGGCTGCGCTGGAGGAAGTGGTCGGCCAGCAACATCTGCTCGGTCCCGGCTCGCCGCTGCGCAGGCTGATCGAGGGTTCGGGTGCCGCTTCGGTGCTGCTGTACGGCCCGCCCGGCACCGGCAAGACGACCTTGGCCGCGCTCATCTCGCAGGCCACCGGTCGCCGGTTCGAGGCGCTGTCGGCGCTGTCGGCGGGCGTCAAGGAGGTGCGCGCGGTCATCGACCTGGCCCGGCGCAGGGTCTCGGCGGGCGAGCAGACCGTGCTGTTCATCGACGAGGTGCACCGCTTCTCCAAGACGCAGCAGGACGCCCTGCTCGCCGCGGTGGAGAACCGGATCGTCCTGTTGGTCGGCGCGACCACGGAGAACCCGTCGTTCTCGGTGGTGTCACCGCTGCTGTCGCGCTCGCTGGTGCTGCAACTGCGGTCGCTGACCGAAGGCGACATCCGCCAGGTGCTCACTCGCGCGATCGCCGATCCGCGCGGCCTCGCCGGCGAGTACACGGTGACCGAGGCCGCGCTCGACCACATCGTCCGCATCGCGGGCGGCGATGCCCGCCGCGCGCTGACCGCCCTGGAAGCATCGGCCGAATCCTCGCTCGACGGCACCGTCGACGTGGACCTGGTCGAGGCCAGCGTGGACAAGGCCGCGGTCCGCTACGACCGCGCGGGCGACCAGCACTACGACGTGATCAGCGCGTTCATCAAGTCCATCCGCGGTTCGGACGTCGACGCCGCGCTGCACTACCTGGCGCGCATGCTGAGCGCGGGGGAGGACCCGCGCTTCATCGCCCGCAGGCTGATGATCCACGCGAGCGAGGACATCGGCATGGCCGACCCGACGGCGCTGCAGACGGCGACCGCCGCCGCGCAGGTGGTGCAGCTGGTCGGCCTGCCCGAAGGCCGCCTCGCGCTCGCGCAGGCCACGATCCACCTGGCGACCGCCCCGAAATCCGGCGCCGTCGTGGCCGCGATCGGCGCGGCCATGGCCGACGTCGCGGCGGGCAAGGCGGGCGCGGTCCCGCCGCACCTGCGCGACGGCCATTACCCGGGCGCGGCGGCACTCGGCAACGCCCAGGGCTACAGGTACCCGCACGACGACAAGGACGGCGTGCTCTCCCAGCAGTACCCGCCCGACGAACTGGTCGGTGTCGACTACTACCACCCCACCGATCACGGCCACGAACGCGAGATCGGCCCCAGAGTCGACAAGCTGCGCCGCATCGTCCGAGGCTGACCGCCACGAGACCGGTTCGCGGGCCGGTCGCCGGGACGCGCGGGCAGCCCCGGTCGATGAAAATTCGCGTGCGCGGCACCGGTAGGCTGGGTATTCGTGCAGACCCACGAGATTCGACGGCGTTTCCTGGACCATTTTCTCCGTGCCGGCCATACCGAGGTGCCGAGTGCCTCGCTGATCCTGGCCGACCCGAACCTGCTGTTCGTCAACGCAGGCATGGTCCAGTTCAAGCCGTACTTCCTGGGTCAGGAAGCGCCGCCCTACCCGCGCGCCACCAGCGTGCAGAAATGCGTGCGGACCGGCGACATCGAAGAGGTCGGCGTCACCACGCGGCACAACACGTTCTTCCAGATGGCGGGCAACTTCTCCTTCGGGGACTACTTCAAGGAGGGGGCGATCACCCTCGCTTGGGAGCTGATCTCCAAGCCACAGGACGAGGGCGGTTACGGGTTCGATCCCGAGCGGATCTGGGTGACCGTCTACCAGGACGACCCGGAGACCGCCGAGATCTGGAAGCGGGTCGCGGGCATGCCCGAGGAGCGCATCCAGTTCCGCGACGGCAAGGACAACTACTGGGATATGGGCGTGCCCGGTCCCGGCGGCCCCTGCTCGGAGATCTACTACGATCGCGGGCCCGAGCACGGCCGCGACGGTGGTCCGGTCGCCGACGAGGACCGCTACCTCGAGATCTGGAATCTCGTGTTCATGCAGGACGTTCGTGGCGAGCTGAGCCCGAAGCTGGGGCATCCGCCGGTCGGGTCGCTGCCGAAGAAGAACATCGACACCGGTATGGGCGTCGAGCGGATCGCGCTGCTGCTGCAAGGCGTGGACAACGTCTACGAGACCGACCTGCTGCGCCCGATCATCGACAAGGCCGAGGAGCTGACCGGGCGCTCCTACGGCGTCCAGCACGAGGACGATGTCCGCTTCCGGGTGATCGCCGACCACGCCCGTACCGCCGCCATGCTGATCGCCGACGGCGTGAACCCCGGCAACGACGGCCGCGGCTACGTGCTGCGCCGCCTGCTGCGCCGCATCGTGCGCTCGGCCCGCCTGCTCGGCGCGGAGAAGCCGGTGATGGGCGAGTTCATGAAGATCGTCAGCGACCTGATGGCCCCGTCCTACCCGGAGCTGGCCACCGACTTCCGCCGGATCGAGACCGTCGCGGTCGGTGAGGAGACGGCGTTCCTGAAGACGTTGAACACCGGCTCCACGCTGTTCGACAACACCGCCGCCGCGGTCAAGGCCGAGGGCGGCGGCACGATCGCCGGGTCGGACGCCTTCACTCTGCACGACACCTATGGCTTCCCGATCGATCTGACGCTGGAGATGGCCGCCGAGGCCGGGCTGTCGGTCGACGAGGAGGGCTTCCGCTCGCTCATGGCCGAGCAGCGCAAGCGCGCCAAGGAGGACGCCCAGGCCCGCAAGCACGCCCACGCCGACCTCACCATCTACAAGGAGCTGGTCGACCGGGGCGCCACCGAGTTCACCGGCTTCGACGAGCTGACCTCCGAGGCCACCGTGCTCGCCCTGATCGCCGACGGCGTCCGGGTGCCCACCGCGACCGTGGGCCAGGACGTCGAGGTCATCCTGGACCGCAGCCCGCTCTACGCCGAGTCCGGCGGCCAGATCGCCGACCGCGGCTCCATCACCGCCTCATCGGGCCTGAAGCTGCGGGTCAACGACGTGCAGAAGATCGCCAAGAAGCTGTGGGTGCACAAGACCACCGTGGAGCACGGCCAGGTCACCGAGGGCGATGTCGTGCTCGCCCAGGCCGACCCGGCGTGGCGGCGCGGCGCCACCCAGGGCCACTCCGGCACGCACATGGTGCACGCCGCCCTCCGGCGGGTGCTCGGACCGAACGCCGTGCAGGCCGGCTCGCTGAACAAGCCGGGCTACCTGCGCTTCGACTTCAACTGGCAGGGCCAGCTGTCCGAGCAGCAGAAGGCCGACATCGAGGCCGTGTCCAACGACGCGGTCGGCGCCGACTTCCCCGTGAACACCTTCGTCACCGACCTGCCGAAGGCCAAGCAGATGGGTGCGCTGGCCTTGTTCGGCGAGAACTACGGCAACGAGGTCCGCGTCGTGGAGATCGGCGGCCCGTTCTCGATGGAACTCTGCGGCGGCACCCATGTGCAGCATTCCTCGCAGATCGGCCCGATCACGGTGCTCGGTGAGTCGTCGGTCGGCTCGGGTGTACGCCGCGTGGAGGCGTTCGTCGGTCTGGACTCCTACAAGTACCTGGCCAAGGAACGTGCCCTGCTGGCCGGTGTCGCCTCCGCGCTGAAGGTGCCCTCCGAGGAGGTGCCCGGTCGCGTCGAGCAGCTGGTGGAGCGGCTCAAGGTGGCCGAGAAAGAGCTCGAGCGCACCAAGATGGCCGCCGTGCTGTCCTCGGCGGGCAAGTTCGTCGAGGAGGCCGAGCGGATCGGCCGCCTGCTGCTGGTCGCCGTGGCCGCGCCCGAGGGCGTGCCCGCGGGCGATCTGCGCACCCTGGCCACCGATATCCGCGGCCGGTTCGGCAGTGAGCCCGCCGTGGTGGTGCTGCTCGGCAACGCCGACGGCAAGGTGCCGTTCGTCGTCGCGGTGAACAAGCCCGCCCAGGAGCTCGGCATCAAGGCAGGCGATCTGGTCGGCAGCTTCGGCCCGAGTATCGCCGGACGCGGCGGCGGCAAGCCGGAAATGGCTCAGGGCGCGGGTTCGGACCCGTCCGGCATTCCGGCGGGCTTGGCCGCGGTCCGCGCGCGGGTGGCCGAACTGGCCGGGTGATGGGCGAGCCCGCGGAACCGGAGAGGTCGGCGCAGCGCGGCGCCGACCGGCCGCATCCCGCCACCGATCCGGGTCGGGGCAGGCGGATCGGCGTCGACGTCGGCAGTGTCCGGATCGGGGTCGCCGCGTGCGATCCCGACGGCATTCTCGCCACGCCGGTGGAGACGGTGCCACGCGCGAAACAGTCGCGGCGCTCGGCGCCCGCACCCGATATCGAAAGAATTGCCGAAATTGTGCGGGAGTACGAGGCAGTCGAGGTAATCGTCGGATTGCCGCGAACATTACGCGGGGAGAAGGGGACTGCGGCTACGCTGGCCAGCGCATTCGCTGAGCGATTGCGGGCTGCCGTCGGGTCGGTGCCGGTCCGGCTTTCCGACGAACGTTTGACTACGGTGTCAGCTGCACGTGCATTGCGGGACAGCGGAGTTCGCGCGCGTGGCCAGCGGCAGGTGATCGATCAGGCGGCGGCCGTGTCGATCCTGCAAGGATGGTTGGACGAACGGAGTGCGGTGTTGAGGTCGGTGGAAGCGGGACGTCCTGCGTCGCCCGGGGACGATGCATGACGGATCGGTGGGCGCGGGCCGAGGAACTGTTCCGACAGCGCGAAGCTGATCGGCGTTACCGGAGAGACGACCAGGCCTGGGGCGAACACGAGGTCGACGACTACTACGACGACGACACGACGGTCATCCCGCGCTACATCGATGACGAGGAGGAGGAGCCGGCGCCGCCTCCGCCCGCCCCGCGGCGTGGCGGGCAGCGTGCGAGCGCTACGCGCGAGCAGGCGCCGAGGGGCGCCAAGCGCGTCCGGTCCGAGCGTCCCGAGCGCTCCGGCCGCTCCCAGCGCGGCAAGCGATCCCGGGTCGCCTCGCGCAAAGCCGCCGAGCGCAAGCGGCGCCGCCGGACCCTGTGGATCTTCGGGGGCGTCTTCGCGCTGCTGTTCGCCGGCGCCGTGGTCTTCGCGGGCATGAAGCTGATCGCCAGTTTCGGCCCGCCGGAGGACTATGCGGGTCCGGCCGGTCCCTTGGTGATCGTGCAAGTGCACGACGGCGACACCTCCACGCAGATCGCGGCGACCATGCACGAGAAGGGCGTCGTCAAGAGCACGGGTGCGTTCATCGAAGCGGCCGTGCGGAATTCGAACATGAGCGCGGTGCAGCCGGGCTTCTACGCGATCCCGAGCCGCAGTCCCGCCGTGGAGGCGGTCGCCGCGCTGGTCGGCAAGCAGTCCAGGGTCGGCAACCTGGTCGTCTCCGAGGGGCGGCTGCTGCACGACCAGCACGACATGAGCACCGGCGGGCGGTATGACGGCATCTACCGCAAGATCGCGGAGGCCAGCTGCATCGGCACCGGCCCCAGCCAGAAGTGCGTGACCTACGAACAGCTCGACGCCGCGGGCGCGAGCCTGGACCTGTCCGCGCTCGGGGTGCCCGCGTGGGCGACGCAGGGTGTCAAGGACTGCCCGGACCGGACGAGGCAGCTGGAAGGGCTCATCGCCGCGGGCACCTGGGATTTCGATCCCAGCGGCACGCCGGAACAGATCCTGCGGCAATTGGTGACCGCCAGCGCCAAGAGCTATGAATCCACCGGACTGCTGCAGTCCGGCGCCGACACGAAACTGACCCCGTACGAGACGCTGGTCGCCGCCTCGCTGGTGGAGCGCGAGGCGAAACCCGAGGACATGGGCAAGGTGGCACGGGTGATCGTGAACCGGCTGCGGGTGGATCAGATGCTGCAATTCGACTCGACGGTGAACTACACCCTGGATCGCACCGAGGTGGCGACCACCGACGCCGACCGTGCCCAGGAAACCGCGTGGAACACCTATGCGATGCGCGGCCTGCCCAGGACCCCGATCGCCGCGCCGTCGTTGAACGCGTTGCGTGCCATGGAGAATCCCGAGGCGGGGCCGTGGTTGTACTTCGTCACCGTCGACAAGCAGGGCACCACCCTGTTCACCGACGACTATCAGGAGCACCTGCGCCTGATCGCACGGGCGCAGCGCAGCGGCATTCTGGACAGTTCCAAGGACAGTGGTGGCCGATAGTCGCAAGGCGGCGGTGCTCGGCAAGCCGATCGCGCACTCGCGATCGCCACAGCTGCACCTGGCCGCGTATCGCGCACTCGGGCTGAACTGGAGCTACGAGCGCATCGAATGCTCGGCCGAGCAGTTGCCCGGGTTGGTCGACGGGCTGGGGCCGGAATGGGTCGGGCTCTCGGTGACCATGCCCGGCAAGGAAGCGGCACTGGCCTACGCGGACGAGCGCACCGACCGGGCCGTGCTGGTGGGATCGGCCAACACCTTGGTCCGCACCGACGCAGGCTGGCTGGCTGACTGCACCGACGTGGACGGAGTGCTCGGCGCGCTGCGCGGCGGTGGCGTCACCGACCTGGCCGAGGGCGTGGTGCTGGGCGCGGGCGGAACGGCGCGGCCCGCCCTGCTGGCGTTGTCGGAACTCGGCGCGAAGTCGGTCACCGTGGTGGCGCGGGACGCCGGGCGGGCGGGCGGCGCACTCGACCTCGCCGAGCGGCTCGGGATGACCCCGGCACTGGCCGGATTCGATGCCAGAACCCTTCAGGGGATCTGTGCGGCGGCAGGCGCCGTGGTGAGCACCGTGCCCGCCACGGCGGCCGCGGTGGTCGCCCCCGCGGTGGCAGCTGCCCCGGTGGTCCTCGACGCGATCTACAACCCCTGGCCCACCCCGCTGGCCGAGGCGGTGGCGCGAGCCGGGCACACGGTGGTGAGCGGGCTGCAGATGTTGCTGAACCAGGCGTACGGGCAGGTCGAGCTGTTCACCGGGCGGCCGGCGCCGCGCGCGGAGATGGCGGCGGCGCTGGACGAGGGGCATCGACCCAAAAATTGATACAAGTTCTAGTTTGGTTCGGCGTGGCGCAGGGTTAGGGTGGTGCGCATGAATGCTTGGGTGTTGCGGGCCATCGTGCTCGGTGCGCTGGTCGTCTTCCTGCGCGCCGCGCTCGGGTTCGCGATGGTGTACTGGCCGACCCACGGGGCGTGGATGCGTGCGCTCGCACTGATCGTGCTCGTGGCGGCCATCCTGTCCTGGGGTTTCCTGGACGGTCGCAAGGACAGGACGGCCCACCCCGATCCCGAGCGCGGCACCGACCTGACAATGCTGTGGCTGAAGACCGCCGTGGCGGCCGGCGTCGGCAGCGGCCTCGGCGCCTGGTTGCTCGACTGGCTGCCCAGGTTCGACCTCGGGGACAACGGCCTGCTCTTCGAACTCACCGGGGCCGCATCGTTCATCGTCCTGCTGATCTTCATCCCCGCCCTCATCGGCGTCGGCATCGGCCGTACACTCGGCGACCGCGCCGCCACCAAACGGTCCGCCACCGCCCACACCCCCGCCTGACCCGAACTCGCGGCTCGCGCACTGACGGATGCCCGCCATGACCGGGCATATCCCGGTTCTCGGATCGTCCAGCACGCACGGTCTGCCGCAGAGTCGGCAGTGGCGACTCTGCCGACGTGTAGGTCCAGTCCGTCCATATGCTCTCCGTTACCGTGACCGCTGTATTATTCTGCTGTCCAATGGATTTCAAGGGAGGGGAGCGTTATGTTCATCAGGATCGGGGTTACCGCGGTAATGGCGATCGCCGCGTCCGCGTTCGTGTTCGGCGGACAGTCGGCGGCGAAAGCCGGTGGCTGCGCATCGGCGCAGCCGACTTGGGGGTTCCAATGCGTGGGTTCGGCGTCGAACGTCTCGCTGGCGAGCTGCCTGAAGGACGCGCCGCTGTGGAGCGATCGGGCGCAGTGCATTCCGCGAAACGACGGTAGTGGTAGGTACGACCTCTGGGTTCCGTCCAACTGAGACGTCTGGGCGAACCCGATGACCACCGGTCGGTTCGAGGTGGGTCGAGCAAGCCGCCACGCCGGCCTGCCGTAACAGCGAAACGGCGCACCCTCCGAGAGGGTGCGCCGTTGTCGTTCGCTGGGAATCCCGGCGCCGGACGGACGGTGGCGCTACAGCAGGACCGCGCCGCCGCTCGGGCTGTCCTCCCGGGCGATCGCCGAGTAGGCGGCGGCCAGCAGAGTGGGATCGGGTCCTTCCAGGCGGCCGGGCTTGGCCAGGCCGTCGAGCACGACGAAGCGCAGCACGCCGGAGCGGGTCTTCTTGTCCGTCTGCATGGCGTCCAGCAGTTGGGGCAGCGCGTCGGCGTCGTAGCTGGTCGGCAATCCGACAGCGGACAGGATGGCGCGGTGGCGGTCGGCGGTGGCGTCGTCGAGACGGCCCGCGAGACGGCCCAGTTCGGCGGCGAACACCAGTCCGACTGCCACCGCGGCGCCGTGCCGCCACCGGTAGCGCTCCCGACGCTCGATGGCGTGGCCGAGAGTGTGGCCGTAGTTGAGGATCTCGCGGAGGCTCGACTCCTTCAGATCAGCGGCGACGACGTCGGCTTTCACCTGGATCGCGCGGCGGATCAGTTCGGGCAGCACGTCGCCGGACGGGTCGAGGGCGGCCTGCGGGTCACGCTCCACCAGGTCCAGGATCACCGGGTCGGCGATGAAGCCGGCCTTGATGATCTCGGCCATGCCCGCGACGATCTCGTTGCGCGGCACGGTTTCCAGGGTGGCCAGGTCGACCAGCACGGCGGCGGGTTCGTGGAAGCAGCCGACCAGGTTCTTGCCCGCCTCGGTGTTGATGCCGGTCTTGCCGCCCACCGCCGCGTCGACCATGGCGAGCAGCGTGGTGGGCACGTGCACGATGCGCACGCCGCGCATCCAGGTGGCGGCGACGAACCCGGCCAGGTCGGTCGCCGCGCCGCCGCCGAGGCTGACCACGACGTCGTTGCGGGTCAGGCCGATGCGCCCGAGCACCTCCCAGCAGAAGCCCGCGACGGCCAGGTCCTTGCCCGCCTCGGCGTCCGGGATCTCGACGCGGTGCGCGTCGATACCGGTGTCGGCCAGCGCCTTGCGCACCACTTCGGCGGTCTCGGTGAGCGGCGGCTGGTGGAAGATGGCCACGGTGCGCACGCCTGTGGTCGCGCCGCTGACCGACTCGACGAGTTCACCGAGCAACCCGCGGCCGATGATCACCGGGTACGGGTCGGCGGTCCGGACTTCGAGACGACTCGGCTCTGTCACGTGGCTTGCTCCGATTCTGTTGGTGCTGTTGTCGACTGCTGACGTGCCCGGGAGCGGGCACGGCGGGAGCGGGCGCGCCTGGATCGGCTGCCCGCGGTCTCGCCGCTGCCCGCTCCGGTCGCGGCGTCGGGTTCGCTCGTGACGCCCCTGCGGGTGCGACGGGATCGAACGGCTGCGACCGCGGATTCCGGCGCGGGACCGGCGGCGGTGTCGTTGGGCTCGCCCTGATCGGCGTCCTTGCGCCGGGACGTGGCCTTGGCTCGGGCGCGCCGGCGGGCCCGGGACCGGCTGCTGCCCTGCGGGATTCCGCTGGGCGGTGGCCGCAGGTCCGCCTCGGCGCGCTCCGCGGGCTCCATTCCGAGCCTGGTCATGATCATCCGCACCACCCGGCCCGGGCTGCGGCCGTCGGTGCGGACCCGGACGGTGGCCACCTCCCGGTAGAGCGGGCGGCGGGCGCGCATCAGCTCCCGGTACTTCGCGCCCGGGTCCGCGGCGTTGAGCAGGGGCCGCTGGGTGCTCGCTCCGGTGCGCCGAAGGCCCTCGGCCACACTGATCTCCAGGTAGACGACGGTGCGGTTGCGCAGAAGGGCCCTGGTGTTCTCCGACAGCACGGCGCCGCCGCCGAGCGAGACGACGCCGCGCTCGGCGAGCACGGCGCGGCGCACCACCCGTTCCTCGATTCTGCGGAACTCGGGCTCACCGTCTTCGGCGAAGATCTCCGGGATCGTGCGACCGGTCTCCCGCTCGATGCCCGCATCGGTGTCGTACAGCTCGACACCGAGTTCCCTGGCGAGCTTGCGGCCGATCGTGGATTTCCCCGCCCCGGGCGGTCCGACCAGCACCACGCGCGGGGCGCGCGGATCGGTCTGCACGATCATTGCGACCGACTGTCCGCGGGCACGTGGGGACGGGTGCTGATGCGCTTGACGTAGCTGGTGATGTTCTCGACGGTCTCGGTGATCGAGTCGCCGCCGAACTTCTCCAGCGCGGCCTGCGCGACGACCAGCGCCACCATGGATTCGGCGACCACGCCCGCGGCGGGCACGGCGCACACGTCCGAGCGCTGATGGATGGCCACGGCCTCCCCGCCGGTGGTCATGTCGACGGTGGACAGCGCGCGCGGCACGGTGGAGATCGGCTTCATCGCCGCACGCACGCGCAGCGCCTCGCCGTTGGTCATGCCACCCTCCAGGCCGCCTGCGCGGTTGGTGGAGCGCAGCACGCCGTCGGGGCCGGGCCGCATCTCGTCATGCGCCTGGCTGCCGCGGCGTCGCGCGGTCTCGAAGCCGTCGCCGACCTCGACGCCCTTGATGGCCTGGATTCCCATGAGCGCGGCCGCGAGCCGGGAGTCCAGCCGGTTCTCGCCACTGGTGAACGAGCCGAGACCGACCGGAAGCCCATCGACGACCACTTCGACCACGCCACCGAGGGTGTCGCCGTCCTTCTTGGCCGCCTCGATCTCCGCGATCATCGCGGCTTCGGCGTCCTTGTCGAACGCCCGCACCGGGCTCTCGTCCACCACGGCGAGGTCGGCCGCGGTCGGCACGATGCCCGAGGTGTTCTGCGCCGTGCCGATCGAGACGACGTGCGAGACGACCTCCGCGCCGAACGCCTGGCGCAGGAAATTGCGCGCGACGGTGCCCGCCGCGACGCGGGCTGCGGTCTCCCTGGCACTGGCCCGCTCCAGCACGTTGCGGGCGTCATCGAAGTTGTACTTGAGCATGCCGGAGTAGTCCGCGTGCCCGGGCCGGGGCCGGGTCAGCGGGGCGTTGCGGGCCAGCTCGGCGAGTTCGGCCGGATCGACCGGGTCGGCGGACATCACGGTGGTCCATTTCGGCCACTCGGAGTTGGCCACCTCGATGGCGACCGGACCGCCCATGGTCCGTCCGTGCCGGACGCCGCCGACGACGGTGACCTTGTCGGCCTCGAACTTCATCCGCGCGCCGCGCCCGTAACCCAGCCTGCGGCGGGCCAGCTGCGTGGAGATCTCGTCCGACGTCACCTCGACGCCTGCCACCATCCCCTCGAGGATGGCGACGAGAGCGGGACCATGGGATTCTCCGGCAGTTATCCAACGCAGCACGTCGTTCATCTTCCCATGTCGACGCCGGTGCCCGGGAACGCGGCCCGCCGTGATCACGCGCACGCGGGGGGCGGACCGGATACCAGGGCCGAGGCGTTCAGCGTGCTATCACGATGGGGCGATCCACCGACCGCAGCAACGCGTCGCCGACCGACCCGAACAGCAGACGGCCCAAAGTACCTCGGCCGCGGTTGCCCACCACGAGCAGTTGCCCGTCGCGGGAGCGTTCGAGCAGCCGCCGCGCCGGACGGTCCCGGACCACCTCGCGCCGGATGGTCACCTCGGGGTACTGCTCCTGCCACCCGGCCAGGCTCGTGGCCAGCAGTGCCTCCTCGGTCCGGCGCAGCGCGGCCCGGTCGGTGCCGATCGCGGCCAGGGGCTCGACCTCGCCCCAGGTGTGCACGGCCACCAGCTCGACCCCGCGCAGCGACGCCTCGGTGGCCGCCACCTCGATGGCGGCTTGCTCGGCGGTGGAGCCGTCGACCCCGACGATCACCGGGCCGGTGCTCGTCCGGTCCCACAGCGGCGTCTCGGCGGGCACCACCGCGACGGGGCAGTCGGCCTCCCTGGCGACGGCGGCGCTGACCGATCCGAGCAGGACACGCTGGACGCGCCCGATGCCGCGGGTGCCCACCACGAGCATGGCCGCGCTGCGGGAGCGCTCGATCAGGGCGGTGGCGATGTGGGCGGTGCGGATCTCGGTGCCGATGGCGATGTCGCGCACCGCATGTGCGGCCGCTACGGCGGCCTCCGCGGCGCGCTCGATCGCCTCGTCCGCCTCGCGCACCCGCAGCAACGCCGCCGGACGCGGCGGATCGTCGTCGTCGGAGCCGAGCGAGGACTCGACGATCAGCGAGATGTGCAGGGGCGCGTCGTGCAGCGCGGCGGTCTGCGCCGCCCAGCGCACCGCGACCACCGACTGGGCGGAACCGTCGGTTCCCACGACGATCGGCTTCCGCGACGGTTGCCTCGAATTCACTCGGCGGCTCCTTCTCGACCTGCATCGCTGGCATGGCGCCCTCGAGGGGGCAACTCCCCGCGCGGCCTTATTCCCGGTACGGATCCGGCGACAGCTCGGAAAGTCGTTGCCCGCGGTAATGCTACCGATGGATTGCGACTTATTTGCTGGCTTCGCTATACGGTCCAGCCGCCCGCTGCGAGGTTCTTCGGCCCGGACCGTCGAACTCAGGTCGAGTCCAGGGCCGCCGGCCACAAGGCGAGCAGCGTCGCCGAGCACATCGCGGGCCCGTGCGGCACGGTGGCCGCGTTGTCGTCGCGGACGGCGGCGGTCGACGCGCGGCGGCAGGCCAGAACGCCGGCCGCGAGGCAGGCCGTGAGCGCCGGTGCCCCGATCGCCGCCCATACCCACGTCCGAGCGCCACCGAGTGCGGCCGCCGCCCCCAGCGCCACCGCGAGCTTGACATCACCCGCGCCCAGTGCGGCAGGCGTGAACAGGTGCACCAGGAGGTACGGCACCGACAGCAGCAGTGCGCCCAGGAGTGCGATAGTGAATTGCTTTGTGAACAGGGCATATCCGAGAACGGCCAGGGCGCCCGAACCGGTCGATACGTTCGGTAGGCGCCGTTCGCGCACGTCGGACACCGTGAGGAGCGCGCACCACACGGCGAGCGCACCGTAGGCGAGAGGAGTCATGTCCCAACCCTCGCCCGGCCGCGGCGCGAAAAGGCCGCGCATGCCCGGAATGTGCACAGCATGGGCGAATGTGAACAGGTGCATGGTCAGCCTTGGCGTCAAAGGCGACAAGCATTGGTCGACAGCGGTTTTCGACTGTCCGCGCGCGCTTCGGTCCCGGCCGACGGCATGCTGAACACGTGTTGCCCGACCGCTCGCGGTGCGTCGGCGGTAGTTTTGACACATGTGTGCTGATCACCAGGGTCATGTGCCGGACTACGCGGCGCGGCGTAGCGCGCTGCGCAGCCTGCTGGTGGAGAACAGGGTGGACGCCCTGCTGGTCACCGATCTGGTGAACATCAGATATCTGACCGGGTTCACCGGCTCCAACGCGGCGCTGCTGGTGCACTCCTGGGACACGCGCACCGCCGAGGACCGGACCGTGATCGGCACCGACGGCCGGTACCGGACCCAGATCGCCGAGCAGGCGCCCGACCTGCGGGCGGAGATCGCGCGGGCCACCACGCGGCGCATAGTGCAACTAGCCGGGGAATGGCAGCTCGGCCGGGTGGGCTTCGAGAGCCATGTCGTCACCGTCGACCAGCACCGCGGCTTCCTCGAACAGCGCACCGGCCTGGAGTTCGTCGCGTCTCCCGGGCTGGTCGAGCAGTTGCGCATGGTCAAGGACGCCTATGAAGTGGAACGGTTGCGCGCGGCGTGCGCGGCGGGCGACGCGGGCCTGGCCGCGCTGCTGGAGCGGGGCGGACTGCGTCCCGGCCGCACCGAGCGTCAGGTGGCCAGGGATCTGGAATGGGCCATGTTCGAACACGGCGCCGAAGCGGTGTCGTTCGAGACGATCGTGGCGACCGGCGCGAATTCGGCTGTCCCGCATCACCGCCCGACCGACGCCGTGCTGGCCGCCGGCGATTTCGTCAAGCTGGACTTCGGCGCGGTGGTCGGCGGCTACCACTCCGACATGACCCGCACCTTCGTGCTCGGCACGCCGACCGACTGGCAGCGCGAGGTGTACGAGCTGGTCGCCGCGGCGCAGCGAGCCGGGTGCGCGGCGCTGCGACCAGGGGTTCCGGTGGCCGACGTGGACGCCGCGTCGCGGGCGGTGATCGAGGCGGCCGGACATGGCAAATTGTTCGTGCACGGTCTCGGCCACGGGGTGGGTCTGCAGATCCACGAAGCGCCCGGAATCGCGAAAACCGGAACCGGTACACTTCTGACTGGCGTGGCGGTGACCGTCGAACCAGGTGTGTACTTTCCCGGCCGCGGCGGGGTCCGGATCGAGGACACGCTCGTGGTGCGCGAAGGGGGCCCGGAGCTGCTCACCCACACCAGCAAAGACCTGACCGTCGTCGACTGACGCCGGTCTACCCGAGACCAAGCGGTAGAACGAGGAGATCCGAAGACAGTGGCGGACACCAGCGACTTCAAGAACGGCCTTGTGCTGAAGATCGACGGTCAGCTCCAGCAGATCATCGAGTTCCAGCACGTCAAGCCGGGCAAGGGCCCCGCGTTCGTGCGGACCAAGCTGAAGAACGTCGTGTCCGGCAAGGTGGTCGACAAGACCTTCAACGCCGGTGTGAAGGTGGAGACCGCCACCGTCGACCGCCGCGACATGACCTACCTCTACCACGACGGCTCGGACTACGTCTTCATGGACGGCGAGACCTTCGACCAGATCTCCATCTCCGAGGCCACCATCGGCGACGGCGCCCGCTTCCTGCTGGAGAACATGACCGTGCAGGTCTCGATGCACGAGGGCGCGCCGCTGTACGTCGAGCTCCCGGTCTCGATCGAGCTGGTGGTCCAGCACACCGACATCGGCCTGCAGGGCGACCGCTCCACCGGTGGCACCAAGCCCGCCACCTTGGAGACCGGCGCCGAGGTGCAGGTCCCGCTGTTCATCAACACCGGCGACAAGCTGCGTATCGACTCGCGCGATGGCAGTTACCTCGGCCGGGTCAACGCCTGATCCGGCCGACCGGCCGATTCGGGATGATGTGACCGTGGCTGAACAGCCCGTGGACAAGAAGTCCACGTACAAGAAGCTCGGTGCGCGGCACAAGGCCCGCCGCCGTGCGGTCGACCTGCTGTTCGAGGCGGAGGCGAGGGACGTCGACGCCGCCGAACTGCTCGACGAGCGCGCCGAGCTGGCCACCCGCGACCAGTCGGTCGCGCCGGTGCACCCCTACACCCGCACCTTGGTCTCGGGCGTAGCCGACGACCTCGACCGGGTGGACGGCACCATCGAGTCCTATCTGCAGGACTGGACCCTCTCGCGTCTCCCCGCCGTGGATCGCGCGATCCTGCGCATCGCGGTCTGGGAGCTGTTCCACGCCGCCGACGTCCCCCCGGTCGTCGCCGTGGACGAGGCGGTGGAGCTGGCCAAGGAGCTGTCCACCGACGACTCGCCGTCCTTCCTCAACGGTGTACTCGGTCAGGTCGTCCTGGTGGCACCACAGGTGCGCGCCGCGGCGGCCGCGACGAGGGCTTCGCGTCCGGAAGCCGACTCGTGAACAAGTACCTCGTCCTGGTGATGCGTACCCCGCGCTTCGATTCCGCCGTGATCGAGCCGCACCGGCGGTTCCTGCGGTCCCTGCACGACCGCGGGCAGTTGCAGGAGAGCGGGCGTTTCACCGATGGCACGGGCGGTGCGTACGTCATCTACGCCGAAAGCCTCGATGCCGCACGGGAGATCGCGTTCACCGACCCCGTGCATACCACGGGCGCTTCGGAACTCACCGTCTACGAGTGGGAAATCACGGCGGTGAACTGAGTTCGTTTCGCTCCGAACTCCGGCCTCTGCTTCCGGTCTATGCGATAGCAGGGTCCGTCGAGGCGCGCCTGTTGCGCGGCATCGGCTGCAGGGCACCATGATTCGGCGCTCGGGACTCCCGCTGGTGGGTGTACGGATGACCAGCGGGAGCCCCGGGGAGCCGGGTGACTCCACACGTGAGATCGAATCGCCTCGATCCGGCCTCCGTGCGATCCTCCAACCTCGACCGCGCTCGAGGTCAAGGCAGCGGAGCCGCGGCACCCGGACTCGACCGCCTCTGCTCGACGTGCCCGCTCAGCGGTTGCGCCGACTAACCCATCACCAACAGCGCTGCCACCGCGCCCGCGGTGGCGATCATCGCGAGGACGAAACCGGTGAGGACGAAACGCGTCATGGGGACGCGTACATCGTGGCTGCGGCAGAATTCCAAGCACAGCAGTGTGGCGAGCGAGCCCCACGGGGTGACGATCGGGCCGACATTGGTGCCGATCAGCAGGGCGAGGAGCTGGTCGCCGTTCTGAGCGGGGATCACCGCCTCGCCCGCGGTGTAGGCCGGCAAGTTGTTCGCGACATTGGACAGTCCCGCGCCCGCAGCGGCGGCGCGAAACGCCCCGGACGCGCCTGGATCGGTGCCGATCACCGTGTGCAGCACATCGCCGAGGCCGAATCGGGTCAGGGTGGGCACCACCAGGAACAAGCCGACCACGAAGACGAGCAGCTGCCACGGGATGAGCGACAGCCGCAATGCCCTGCGGTCGAAGACCGCGAACGCCGCCGCCGCGATCAGCGCAGCCAACGTCGCCGCGACACCGATCCGGTCGCCGACGAGCGGGATCGCGACGATGAACAGCAGACAGGCCCCCGCCGTCGTGTAGAACAGCGAGCGCTCCCGGAAGTTCACGGGGCGGATCGGGTCGGGCGGCACATAGCGGTCGGTTTCGCGCAGTCCGCGCCGCCAGTACCACAACCACAGGCACACCGTCGTGGCGGCGATCGACACCAGTTGCGGCGCCCACATCCGCGCGGCGAATTCGGGGGCGGTCAGTGCGACCCGATCGGCGGCGAGCAGGTTCGTGAGATTGGAGACCGGGAGCAGCAGGCTCGCGGTGTTCGCCAGCCAGAGAGTGGTCATGGCCAGCGGCAGCGGCGGAATGCGGGCAGGCGCCGCCAGCGCCAGCATGACCGGGGCGATGAGCACGGCTGTGGTGTCGAGGTTCAGCAGGATCGTCGTCGCCGAGGCGAACAGGACGCAGAGGGCGAACAGCGCGGGGTAGTAGCCGCGACCGAGGATCGCGAGACGATGGGCGATGGCGTCGAAGACCTTGGCCTGCTTGGTGAGTTCGGCCAGCACGATCACGCTCGCGAGGAACAGCAGGAGCGGGCCGATGCGGCGCATGTTCTCGGCGGCCTCGTCGCGGGGCAGGAGCCCGGTGACCACGCACAGCAGACCGGCGCCCAGCATGGCGAACCGCACCCAGTCCAGGACGCCGAGCCGCGGTTTCGAGCCGGACGCAGGCACCGTGGCATGCGAGGGCGGTTTCCGCGGGGAGGAGTCGACCAGTTCGCGCACGAGGGCCATCATGGCAGCCTTTCCCTGACACAGCAGGCTTATGTGACCCGTTGATCGTGCCGTTGAACAATGGTACGTTATTCGCGTCACAGCGGTCGCACGTCGACTCGGACAGGGATCGGCCCATTTCCTCGGAGCCGAATCGGTTGCGTCCGAGGTGATCTCGGTGCTCGGCCGCCTCGAGCCAAGGATGTGGTGCCCATGACCATCGTCGTCGGATTGGTATTCCTGTTCATCCTCGTCGGCGGCGGCCTACGCTCCGCCGAAGCCGGCTGTCAGAACACCCTGATGAACTACATGAGGAACATGTGGCTCTGCGCGGTGATCTCGTACGCCGTCGCGCTGACCGGATTTCTGATCTTCCTAGCCCTGTCGTCGAAGACACCGTGGCCGACGCTCGACGACGTGCGGAACATGCCGTGGTGGGCGCCGTTCGGTGGCCTGCTCGGCGGGGCCGCGGTGATGGGCATGATCGCCGTCGCCCGCCATGTCGGGGTGGCGACGTTCAGTGCGCTCGTGATCATCGGCGAAATGGTGGTCGCGGTGATCATGGACAACTTCGGCCTCATGGGATTCGAAGAGCGGTCCGCCAGCCTTCCCCGTTTGGTGGCCTGCGGATTGATCACGCTCGCGATCTACCTGATGGCCGACGACTCCGAAACGGGTGCGCGCACGGCCAGCGTCACCTGACGACAAGTTCCACCCAGCTGCCGGTCAGCCATCCAACCTTCGCACCCTCCCGAGGATTCACGATGACGGTCAAGACCGCCGAAACCCGTGCCGCACTGCCTCGTGTCACGACGGCACTCATCTTCGCGTTCATCCTGGTCGGCGGCGCGCTGCGCTCCGTGGAAGCCGGTTGCCAGAACTCGCTGAAGCTCGCGTTGAAGAATGTCTGGCTGTGCGGCGTGATCTCTTACGCGGTGGCATTCACCGGATTCGCCATTTTTCTCACGGTCGCGCTGCTGGTTTCCGCCAACCGGCCGTGGCCGACGAGGGCCGACATCCGGAGCATGCCCCGGTGGGCGCCGTTCGGTGGACTGCTCGGCGGGGCCGCAATCCTGGCGATGATCTCGGTGGCTTCCGATGTGGGAGCGGGCACCTTCAATGCCCTGATCATCGCGGGTCAGATGTTCGGCGCCCTGGCGATCGACCACTTCGGACTGATGGGGTTCCCGCGGCGCGCGGTGAGCCCGAAGCGCGTCGCCGCCTGCGCGTTGATCATCATCGGCATCTATCTGATGGCCACCTACTGAACTGCGAAGCGGCCAGGGTAGCTGCCGATGAGCGCACCGTGCTGATAGACGGATAGGGTATCTGTCGCAACGTTGCGTCGCTGAGGAAGTAGGAGACATGGCCGCGAACGAGCTGACCGTGACGGACGTCCACAACGCGCAGGAGGCGTGGGCGCTGTTCGACCGCCTCCCGGCGGCGCGAGTCGAGGACATCACGACGGGGCGCTGGCAGGGCGAGGAACTCGAGACCGGTCATCCGATGGATGGCGTGCTGGTCGCTTCGGGCTGGTACGGCAAGCAGTTCGACGGCCCCGACCATGTGCATCCGCTGCTGTTCACCTCCGGCGGCACGGTGTTTCCGATCGATCCGCGCCGGGTCCCGCTCTCGCTCGCCGGGCGGGTGCCGCTCTCCGGTGTGCGCGCGGTGCGCAAGATGCTGCCGGTCCTGAGCCCCGCGCTGCGGACGAGCAAGCCCACCGCGCGTCTGCGCGAGGTGGAATACCGCGGCGTGACGAGTGCCGCGATGGTCTACGACCACCTGCCGATCATCGATCACTTCCGTGCCGCCGACGAGCACACCCTGTTCGGCGTGATGGATCTGCGCGGCATGGCGGAACCGTATTTCTTTGTCCTGCGCAGGGACATCGGCTGAAGCCGCCGCGGATCCGGTCGGCCGTCGCCGATCGGGTCCGGTGCCGCGCCCGCCGCACTAGGATTTTGCGCAAACAGGCGACACCTTGCGGCGATGCGGCGACCGAGGGAGGGATAGTCGATGGAACGCACGACATGCCTGGTGGTCGGAGGGGGGCCGGCCGGAATGTTCCTCGGGCTGCTGCTCGCGCGAGCCGGCGTCGCCGTCACGGTGCTGGAGAAACACAAGGACTTCCTGCGCGACTTCCGCGGCGACACCGTGCATCCCACCACCCTCGACCTGCTCGACGAACTGGGGCTCGGTGCGGAATTCGCGAAACTGCCCGCGCGCAAGGTGGATCAGGTACAACTGCCGGTCGCCGGCGGTCTGCAGACCCTCGCGACGCTGAAGAACTTGCCGGGCAAGCACAAATACGTCGCGATGGTGCCGCAGTGGGATCTGCTGGATCTGCTCGCGCGGGCCGCGGCCGAGGAGCCGACCTTCCGGCTGCGGATGAATACCGAGGCCACCGAGCTGGTCTGGACCGACGGCAGAGTCGGCGGCGTCGCCTACCGGACCGCCGACGGCGCGACCGGCGCGATCGAAGCCGACGTCACCGTGGCATGCGACGGGCGCGGTTCGCTGTTGCGGTCGGCCGCGGGGCTGTCGATCCGCACATGGCCGACGCCGATGGACGTCTGGTGGTTCCGCCTGCCGCGCACCGAGATCGACCCCGCGGGTGCGCTGCCGATCGTCACCGCCCGGCGGGTGGCGGTGCTGCTCGACCGCGGCGACTACTGGCAGTGCGCGACATTGATCGCCAAGGGCGCCGACGAGTCCGCCCGCCGCGAGCCGGTCCAGGACATCGTGCGCGGCCTGGCCGAGGCCGCGCCTTGGCTGCACGACCGGGTCGATGCCTTGACCAGCTGGGACGAGGTCAAGCTGCTGGAAGTAAAACTCGACCGGCTGACCAAGTGGTACACCAACGGCCTGCTCTGTCTCGGCGACGCCGCGCACGCCATGTCCCCGGCCGGCGGCGTCGGCATCAACTTGGCCGTCCAGGATGCCGTCGCCGCGGCGAGAATCCTTGCTTCGCCGCTGCTCTCGGGCACGCTGGGCACCCGCGACCTGGCCATGGTGCAGCGCCGACGAAGATTCCCGACCGTTGTCACGCAGGGAATCCAGCGAGTCCTGCACGCCACCGCGATCGCTCCCGCCCTCGACGGACGAATCGACATCGCGAGCGCCCCGCGCGCACCGCTGCCGATCCGGATCCTGCGCCGCATTCCCGTCCTCCGCAGCGTTCCCCCGTTCTTGCTCGCCCGCGGCGTCTTACCGGAACACGCTCCCTACTTCGCGCGGCGAGGTGTTTGATTCGCAGCGACTTCATGGTGGCGAACGGACAATGCTCGGTCTCGCGTCGCTCGAAACCTGTGGTCGAGCCGATGCCGGTTGCGTAGGGCGGTAGCCGCGCGCCCTGAATCGCTGAAGTGAGTGCTCGATTTCGCTCGACACTTGGTGTGAGGGTTGAACCCTCTCTGCCCAACAGTGCACGGTACCTCGCACGCACGCAGCGGGTGTCGGGCGAGGGACGGTTGGTGTGCGAGGACGGCCTGCTCGTGGGTGGTCAGGCGAGGGTGTCGGGGGAGGAGGTGGGTGGGGTGGCGATCCAGCCCGCTACCACCGCCAGGCTGGTCGGGCGGTGGACGGCGAGGAAGCCGAAGGGGCGGTCGAAGGTCACCGAGATCACGGGTGCGCTGTGGGGGCGCAGCGCCGCCGCGGCCGCGCGCAACGCGAAGGCCGTCACGGCGGCGGCCTCGAACCCCTCGTGACTGAAACGGGCGAGGACCTCCTGTGCTCCTTGTCCGACACACAGCGGAGCAGGGGAGATCGCGGGGAAATGGCCGCGCGTGCAATCGGTGGCGGCGGCCAGGCCGAACAAGTCGGACGCGGTGAGTAGATCGTGGGTGGAACGGACCTCGAAGGGTGGCAGTCGGACGCGCAGTTGGCCGGTGCTGGACAGCACCTGCTCGGTGCGCACGCTGAGCCCCGGGCCCTCGGTCCCGACCGGTAGGTCGGAGCGGATCGGCGTGGCGCCGGACAACGCCGTCAGGCCTGTTCCGAGCACGGCCGCGGGTGTTCCGGCGCCGAGCAGAAGGTGGACGTCGAGGTCGGCGACACCTTCGATGACGACGCGCGTGACCGGTTGCGGCGCTTCCAGAATCGCGGCGCTACCGACCTCGGTGCTCGTGCGCGACAATCCGGGCCCCCGATGTCCCCGCCACGGACCGTCGTTCGACGTCAGCGTCCCGACTTCGAAGGGAACCTGCCACCGCGTCTTCGCCACCAGCGCCGTCGCGAGCACCAGGAGGGTGTCGGGATCGACCGTGAGCGGGAACCGCTCGATGAGTCCGTCGGTGTGCCGGGCCGCCCAGCCGTCGAGCTCGGACTGCCCGGTCAACCGTGCGAGGACTCCCTCGGGAAGTGTCCGCGACCACGTCTCGTGCAGCGGAAGATCGCGGTGCACCCACACGCCCAGTGCCGCCGACACCGCCTCCGCGCGCTCGAGGTCGCGCAGCAACCGCAGCGCGCCGTCTCGCCCGTTCGCGGCGGGCACCCCTATCGCCGTCGTCAGTTCCTCCCGCGCCGGACCGTCCGCGGCGGAGGCGAGCAAGGCCAGCAGCGGCCACACTCCGGCACCGGACACCACGAAGTCTCGCTCGCCTGCCGTCGCACACCACCGTGCGGTGAGCGCGTTGGCGGCATCGACGTGAGATTCCAGAGAAGTCCGCACGACCCCCACCCTAGCCACGGTCGCGCCGGCCTCGCGCCGTTCGCGCTATGCGACGGACCCTGGACGCAGCACGATCTTGCCCAGCGGCGCTCTGTCCTCCAGCAGTCGGTGCGCGTGGCCGGCCTGATCCAGCGGCAGCACCGCCTCGACCAGCGGATCGAGTTGACCCGCCGCCGCACGGGCCAGCACGGTGGTGCGCGCGGCGGCGACTCGGTTCAACCATTCCGGCCCCGCGCAGCCGGTATAGGTGAGGCCGCGCATGATCAGGTCGGTCGCCGTTATCTGCGCGGGTGCGCCGGACAGCCACCCGTAGCCCAGCATCCGGCCGCGCAAAGGGGTCATGAGGTCGAGCAGACCGGAAGCGCTTTCGCCACCGATCGAATCGAACACCACATCCACCGTTGCGCCGCCGAGTGTTTCGCGTAGCCGGGTGGTCCACGCGGGGTCGTTGTGGTCGATCACCTCGTCGGCCCCGAGTTCGCGGGCGCGGGCCGCCTTCTCGGGACCACCGGCGGTGCCGATGACGCGAGCCGCCCCGAATTCCTTGGCGAGTTGGGTCAGGGCGCTTCCGATGCCCGTCGCGGCCGCTTCGATCAGTACGGTCTCGTCCCCGGTCAGCGCGGCGGTCTCCAGCAGTGGAACAGCCACCGTGCCGTTCATCAGCACCGCGGCCGCGTCCACCGTGGACAGGCCGTCCGGAACGGACGCCACGGAATCCGCGGGTGCGGCGACGAATTCGGCGTACGCGCCGAACCCTCTGGTCGACACGACGACCCGCTGCCCGATCAGCGCCGGATCGACCTGTGTGCCGACCTCGGTGACGATGCCCGCCGCCTGGAACCCGAAGACCAGCGGGAGCGGCGCACCGAGTGGGAACTCGCCGGAGCGCAGCTTGGTCTCCGGGAACAACACCGGGATCGCCTCGGCGCGGATCACCACCTCGTCCGCGGCCGCCCGCGGCGCCGGGACCTCACGCGGTACCAGCACGTCCGGGCTTCCCGGCGCCGTCATTACGATTGCCTGCATCGAGAACTCCATAAGTTGACTGACGGTCCAATTGACTCACTGATCATATGGACCGACGGTCAACTTGTCTAGAAAGCGGGTGCGATGGGCGACGAACGGCCCAGGGAACGGGCGGACGCGGCGCGCAACCGGCGTGCCATTCTGGACGCCACCTTCGCGCTGCTCGCCGAGCACGGCGCCGAAGCGATCACCATGGATCGCGTCGCGGCGGCCGCCGGGGTGGGCAAGGGCACGGTCTTCCATCGTTTCGGCAACCGCGCGGGGCTTCTGCACGAGATGGTCGCCGAGAGCGCGCTCACGCTCATGGAGGCGGTCACCAGCGGCCCGCCGCCCTTGGGGCCCGGCGCGCCCGCGGACGCCCGCCTGACCGCCTACTTCGACGCGATGACACGACTGGTGATCGACAATTCCGAACTGATGGTCGCCTACCGCACCGAACCGCCCCATCCACGCACCGCGGAATTCCACGCGTTCTGGGACAACCACATCACCACGTTGCTGCGCGAAGCGCGTCCCGACCTCGATGCCGAGGCGGTCGGGCGGCTGCTGCTCGGCGCACTGAGTACCGAGGTGGTGCCCGCCATGGTCCGGACAGGCCAAACGGATCGGTTGCTGGCGGCGGTGCGCGAGCTGGTGGAGTCGGTGCTGCGGGCGCCGTGACCGGTTACCGCGGGGTTGTCGGTGCCACGAAAGTCGCCGCGGCGGAGAGCGGCCGCAACCACCGCACTCGGGTGCCGACGCGATACGACTCGCGCCAGGATACGCGCCGGAACAGCAAGGGGATCGCAAGCAGCAGAAGTAGTTTCAGGCCGGCGAACCCCGGACTCTGTTGTGTAGCGAGTCCTCCGCTTCGGCGAACCGCTGTGATCAGTCCCGCGACAGAATCGCGTCGAAGCGCTCGTCCGCCCGATCGAGCTGATCGAGGATGTGCCTGCGGACATGCTCGGCCAGCGGCGTGTCCGGTCGGGTGACCAGGTCACGGTATACGGCGGTGAGTGGGCGGTACTTGGCGGCGAGTTTGGCCATCGTGGGACCGGTTGCGTAGAGGATGCCGACGCCGTTGTCGGTGAAGTCGGAGAGCTTGATGACCCGGGCCCACGGGTCTCGGTCCAGATTGGCCGCGACATGCTCGCGGTACTGTGCCTGCCGGTCGCGCGCCGGATCCGGTTCGGGATTGGTCACCGCGGCGACGAGATCGGCCACGCGCGCGCCGAACCGATCGCTGAGCGCGCCCAGCGCGGCGTCCACGGCCGGGCCGGAGCGGTCGGCGGCCAGTTCGGCGGCATGGTCCTCGACCGAGTCGTGCAACAGGCCGGCCGCGACCACGTCGGGATCCCGGACCTCGTAGTGGCTGATGATCCGAATCGTCACGCGCAGTAAGTGACTGAGGTAGGGTTCACGGCCGTACCGATCGTCGCGATGCAGGTCGGCCGCGAGATCGAGCGCCGCGGCCAGGCGCTGCGTGTCCGGCAGCTCGGCGATTTCCAGCAGTAGTCGTTCCCGCAGCCCGGCCTCGCCGTAGACCTCGCTGATCGTGTGCAGCGGCATCACGGCCAAGACCCCCGCCCCTGGATTGCTCATGATGCCAGGCTAACCGGAGCTGGTGACACGCGACGGACGACGATTACTCGGCCTTGGGTACCAGGGTGTTCTGCCTGGCCGCGATGTGCCAGCGATCGCCCTGCTTCACGAAGACGTAGAGCGCGATCATGGCGTGATCGCTGTCGAGGAGTTCGCCGTCGGCCGTGGTCGCCCACGCCCGCTTGTGACCGATCGCGACATCGGGGCGAAGGAACGTGAGGTCGGCGAGCTCGTAGCGGGCGTATTGATCCTTCAGGAATCCGGCCAGACCGCTGCGGTTCGCGTCGAGCAGTGCGTCGAATCCGGTGATCAACGTGCCCATCGCGTTGACGACGGCGGCGTTGGCGGTGAAATCCGCCGAGAGCAGCTGCGCGTCGTTGGTGTTGAAACCGGCCTGCGCGTCGGCCACGATCCGGCGGATCGCGACGATGTCGTCGGTGTGGTCCACCGTCGTGTCTCGGACCAGGGGCGGGGTGGATGCTGTCGTACTCATGCCGACGAGCTTCCGACCTCAATGGCGGTTCAGGTCAAGCTGGTCGCGGTGTTGCCCGGGGCACACGGCGCGGGTCAGCGGACGCCTCGCGGGCGGTACTGGATGCTGATCCGCGGACCGGCGGGCCTTCGCGTCTTCGGCACGGCGTGCTCCCACGTGCGTTGGCAGGAGCCGCCCATGACCAGTAGATCACCATGCCCCAGAAGGTATTTGACGCTCGCGCCGCCGCCGCGCGGCCGAAGCGACAATGCTCTCGGCGCCCCGATCGACACGATCGCGACCATGGTGTCGTGCGTGGCGCCGCGGCCGATGTTGTCACCGTGCCAGGCGACGCTGTCGCGCCCGTCGCGGTAGTAGCACAGGCCCGCGGTGCGAAACGGTTCGCCGAGTTCATGGTGGTAGTGCTCGCTGAGGGCCGTGCGGGCGTCGGCCAGTGCCGGGTCCGGCAGCGGTTCGTGCTCCGCGTAGAACCGCAGCAGCCGGGGCACGTCGACCACGCGGTCGTACATCGGCCTGCGCTCGGCTTTCCACGGCACACTGTCGACCAGCCGGTCGAACAGTGCGTCCGCACCCGAAAGCCAACCGGGCAGCAGATCCACCCAAGCCCCGTGGTCGAGCACCGTGCGGCGCGCATCGCGAAGCGGCGCGAATTCGGTGTCACCGAATCCGTCGAGCAGCGACCCTTGCAGCGGTGTGGACATGCGGCCGAGCGTACCGCTGATCGAACATATGTACTAGCGGTTTTCGGTCAGGGTTGTCGGATCTTCGGGAAAATGGTCGGAGACAATGAGCCGGTCGGCGCTGACCGGACAAGGGAGTTGACATGTCGGAAACACCTGCGCGGGCGCCCGAGGCCGGCGTCGCGATGACGGCCATCGGCGTGGCGGTGATTCGCGCGTGGGAATCGCGGCGGCCGGACCGCCTCTACGACGACCCCGCGGCGCAGCTGTTCGTGGACGCGGCGCGTCGCACCCTCGGCGCAGGGCCGGACGGTGCGGCGCGCTGGGCGCGGCTCGAGGCGCTGGCCGAGCAGTTCTACGCGGGCCGCAGCGTCTCCGTGCGGCTGGTGGACGACGACGTCGAGACGGCGGTCGCGGCGGGATGCCGTCAGCTCGTGATCCTCGGCGCGGGTCTCGACACCAGGGCTTACCGGTTGTCGCTGCCGGGGGAGGTCGACGTCTTCGAGATCGACCTGCCGGAACTGTTCGCGTTCAAGGAGCCGGTGCTGGCCGCCGCGAACGCGAGACCGGTCTGCGGGCGTTACGTGGTGGCCGCCGATCTGCGCGAGGACTGGGCGGGCGCGCTGCGCGCGAACAGATTTCGCGCCGATGTCCCGACGCATTGGGTCGACGAGGGTGTGCTCGGCTACCTGCTGCGCGAGGACGCGATGCGGGTGGTGCGCACGGTGACCGATCTTTCCGCGCCGGGAAGCCACTTCGGCCTCGCCGAGTTCGACACCACTCAGCACAGCGAGCGATACACCGAACTACGGCGGTTGGTGCGCGCGGGGGCCGACGGGCCGCGGGAACCCAGTGGGCTCGGACGCGACGCCGAACGGTGGCTCGCCGAGAACGGATGGCGGACCGCGTTCCGGGCCTGGGACGATCTGGTGGCGCCGCTCGATCGTCCGGCCGCCCTGGGCAGCCGGGATCTCGGACTGATTCTCGCGGTACGCGAGTAGCGGCGCGGACCGAAGCGGCAAGTGGCCCCGCTCACAGCGCGATATGCCTGGTGAAAGCGGGGGTCGGGGCGCTGCTACGCTGCTTGCCGTAAGACATCCTTTAACGGACCGTCCGGTGAGGCGGGGAAGGAGGTCGGCATGGCCGTGCCCGAAGAACGGGCCGCCAAGTCCGGCGCTGCCGAGACATCGCAGCGACATACCCCGGAGTGGGTGGCGGCGGGGCGAGAGCTGTTGTCGGCTTCGGATGTCGGGCGGACCGTCGCGCGCATCGCGCACCAGATCATCGAGAAGACCGCGCTGGACGCGGGCGAGCCGGACGCGCCGCGGGTGGTGCTGATCGGCATCCCCACCCGGGGCACCACCCTGGCCGCGCGGCTCACCGAGAAGATCGAGGAATTCTCCGGCGTCCGCCCGGCTCTGGGCTCGCTCGACATCACCCTCTACCGCGACGATCTGCGCAGCCGCCCGCACCGGCCGCTGGAACGCACCTCCGTACCGGAAGGCGGCATCGAGGACGCGCTGGTGGTCCTGATCGACGACGTCCTGTTCTCCGGCCGCACCGTCCGCTCCGCGCTCGACGGCCTGCGCGATCTGGGCCGCCCGCGCGCGGTGCAGCTGGCGGTGCTCGTCGACCGCGGCCATCGGGAACTGCCGATCCGGGCCGACTACGTGGGCAAGAACGTGCCGACCAGCCGGTCGGAGGACATTTCGGTCCTGCTCACCGAGCACGACGGCCGCGACGGCGTCTACCTGCACCAGGAGGAGGCGTGAGGTATCCGCACGCCGGCTCGCGGCAGGAGGCGGGCGTATGAGGCATCTGCTGTCGGTCGCCGCGCTCGATCGCCCCGCCGCCACCGAGCTGCTCGACGAGGCCGAACGGTTCGAGCAGGCCCTGCTCGGCCGCGAGGTGCACAAGCTGCCCACGCTGCGCGGCCGCACCGTGATGACGGTGTTCTACGAGAACTCCACCCGTACCAGGGTCTCGTTCGAGGTAGCGGGTAAGTGGATGAGCGCGGACGTGATCAACGTCAGCGCGAGCAGTTCCTCGGTCGCCAAGGGCGAGTCACTGCGCGATACCGCGCTGACCTTGCACGCCGCAGGCGCGGATGCGCTGATCGTGCGGCATCCGGCCTCCGGAGCCGCGCATCAGATCGCGCGCTGGATGGACGACTGGGCGGTCGCCGCGGGACGGGTATCCGGCCCGGCGGTCGTCAACGCGGGCGACGGAACCCACGAGCACCCGACCCAAGCCCTGCTGGACGCGCTGACCCTGCGGCAGCGCCTCGGCGACATCGAGGGCAAGCGGGTCGTCATCGTCGGCGACATCCTGCACAGCCGGGTCGCGCGGTCCAACGTCTTCCTGCTGGCCACCCTCGGTGCGGAGGTCGTACTGGTGGCGCCGCGCACGCTGCTGCCGATCGGCGTCGAGACCTGGCCCGCCCGCGTATCCCACCATCTGGACGCCGAGCTGATCGGCGCCGACGCGGTCCTGATGCTGCGCGTGCAGGCCGAGCGGATGAACGGCGGGTTCTTCCCGTCGGCGCGGGAGTACTCGATCACCTACGGACTGTCCGAGCGCAGGCTCGCCCTGCTGGAGGACCACGCCGTCGTGCTGCACCCCGGCCCGATGCTGCGCGGCATGGAGATCGCGTCCTCGGTCGCGGACTCCCCGAAGGCCGCGGTGCTGCAACAGGTCACCAACGGTGTGCACATGCGCATGGCGGTCCTGTTCCGCCTGCTCGTCGGGACACAGGAGGCAGTGGCATGAGCGCTCGGACGAGTGCGAACACCCCCGTACTGATCAAGGGCGCGTTGCTCTACGGCGAGGGCGAGCCGGTCGACGTGCTCGTCGCCGACGGTGAGATCCGCCGGATCGGCACCGATCCGGTCGTGGTCGACGCGGAGATCATCGACGCGCAGGGCCAGATCCTGCTGCCCGGCTTCGTCGACCTGCACACCCACCTGCGGGAGCCGGGCCGCGAGGACACCGAGACCATCGAGACCGGCTCCGCCGCGGCGGCGCTGGGCGGCTACACCGCGGTGTTCGCGATGGCCAACACCAACCCGGTCGCCGACTCGGTGGTCGTCACCGACCATGTGTGGCGGCGCGGCCGGGAGGTCGGCCTGGTCGACGTGTATCCGGTCGGCGCGGTCACCGTCGGCCTGGCGGGCAAGCAGCTCGCCGAGATGGGGACCATGGCCGCGGGCCTCGGTGCGGTGCGCATGTTCTCCGACGACGGACACTGCGTCTACGACCCGTTGATCATGCGCCGCGCACTGGAGTACGCGAATTCGCTCGGCGTGCTGATCGCCCAGCACGCCGAGGAGCCGAGACTGACCGAAGGCGCGATCGCGCACGAGGGACCGACCGCGGCCCGGCTGGGGCTGGCCGGCTGGCCGCGCGCGGCCGAGGAGTCCATCGTGGCGCGCGACGCTCTGCTGGCGCGCGACGCCGGTGCCCGGGTGCACATCTGCCACGCCTCCACCGCGGGCACCGTGGAGCTGGTGAAGTGGGCCAAGTCCCAAGGCATAGCGATCACCGCCGAGGTCACCCCGCACCACCTGCTGCTGGACGACTCCCGGCTGGAGACCTACGACGCGGTCAACAAGGTCAACCCGCCGCTGCGCGAGGCCTCCGACGCCGCCGCGCTGCGGCAGGCGCTCGCCGAGGGGATCATCGACTGCGTCGCCACCGATCACGCTCCGCACGCCGAGCAGGACAAATGCTGCGAGTTCGCCGCGGCCCGCCCCGGCATGCTCGGCCTGGAGACGGCGCTGTCGATCATCGTGCGGACCATGGTCGAGCCGGGGCTGCTGGACTGGCGCGGCGTCGCCCGCGTGATGAGCGAGCGCCCGGCCGCGATCGTCGGACTGGACGACCACGGCAGGCCGCTCGAGGTCGGTGAGCCGGCCAACCTGACGCTGGTGGACCCGAAGGCGAGCTGGACGGTGCGCGGGAGTGAACTGGCCAGCATCTCGAACAACACGCCGTTCGAGGCGATGACCTTCCCGGCACGGGTGACGGCGACGCTGCTGCGCGGCCGGGTCACCGCCCGGGACGGCAAAGCGCTGGGCAACCGTGCGGAGGCGTAGATGAGCGATCGAGGCGCAGCCGTTCAAGGAGGTCCGTAAGTGGAAAGAACACTCTGGGTTGTCGGGCTGCTGGTCCTGTTCGCGGTCTGCCTCTGGCTGATGTACCGGGGCTGGCGCAATCGCGCGGCTCGTCAGGCGGAGCGCATCGGCACGCTGCCCGCCGTGCCCGCCGAACTCGGCGCGCAGGTGCTGGAGCCGACCACCGGCCTGTACCTGGGCAGCACCATCGCGCCGAGCTGGCAGGACCGGATCACGGTGGGCGACCTGGGTTTCCGGGCCACCGCGGAACTGACCCGGTTCGAACGGGGGATTCTGCTCGAACGCGACGGCGCGACGGTGATCTGGATTCCGCAGGAATCCATCACCGCGGTGCGCACCGAACGCGGCCATGCGGGCAAAGTGATGACGGAAGATGGTGTGCTGGTCATTCGCTGGAAGCTGCCGACCGGAACCGAGATCGATACGGGTTTCCGCGGCGACGACAAGTCGGTCTACCCGGCTTGGCGCCTGCTTCCTGCGGCGGATCAGAGCGGGACGATGACGGGAGATGACGAGGGATGACAGGAGATACGGGCGGGAGCAGGGCGGGGACGGACGCAGCGCTCGTGCTGGAGGACGGCCGGGTGTTTCGCGGCCGGGCCTACGGCGCGGTGGGCCAGACGCTCGGTGAGGCGGTGTTCTGCACCGCGATGACCGGGTATCAGGAGACTCTCACCGATCCGTCCTATCACCGCCAGATCGTGGTGGCCGCCGCCCCGCAGATCGGCAACACCGGCTGGAACGACGAGGACGACGAGTCCGCGAAGATCTGGGTCGCCGGGTACGTGGTGCGCGATCCCGCGCGGCGCGCGTCCAACTGGCGCGCCACCACCACGCTGCCCGAGGAACTGCAGCGGCAGCGGATCGTCGGCATCGCGGGCATCGACACCCGCGCGCTGGTGCGCCACCTGCGCACCCGCGGTTCGATGAAGGCGGGCATCTTCTCCGGTGACGCGCTCGCCGGCCTCGACGAGCTGGTGGCCAGGGTGAACGGTCAGCCGTCCATGCTCGGCGCCGACCTCGCGGGCGAGGTGAGCACCGACGCGCTCTACACGATCGAGCCGGACGGCGAACACCGGTGCACCGTCGTCGCGGTCGACCTCGGCATCAAGACCAACACCCCGCGCATGTTCGCCCAGCGCGGCATGCGGGTGCACGTCGTATCGTCGGCCACGCCGCTGGAGCAGATCCTCGAACTGAAGCCGGACGGGGTCTTCCTGTCCAACGGCCCCGGCGACCCGGCCACCGCCGATACGGCGGTCGAGCTGACCCGTGGCGTGCTCGGCAAAGGCATGCCGCTGTTCGGCATCTGCTTCGGCAACCAGATCCTCGGCCGCGCGCTCGGCCGGGACACCTACAAGATGAAGTTCGGCCACCGCGGCATCAACATCCCGGTGGTGGAGCACGAGACCGGCCGGATCTCGATTACGGCGCAGAACCACGGGTTCGCGCTGGAAGGCGAGCGGGGCGAGCGGTTCGACACCCCCTTCGGCACGGCCGAGGTGAGTCACGTCTGCGCCAACGACGGCACGGTCGAAGGCGTCCGGCTGGTCGACGGCCGCGCCTTCTCGGTGCAGTACCACCCGGAGGCCGCCGCCGGACCGCACGACGCCGCATATCTGTTCGACCGTTTCGCCGGTCTCATGGAAGGAGCCTGATGCCTCGCCGCGAGGATCTCGAGCACATCCTGGTGATCGGTTCTGGCCCGATCGTCATCGGCCAGGCGTGCGAATTCGACTACTCCGGCACGCAGGCGTGCCGGGTGCTGCGGGCCGAGGGCCTGCGGGTGTCGCTGGTCAACTCGAACCCGGCGACGATCATGACCGACCCGGAATTCGCCGACTCCACCTATGTGGAGCCGATCACGCCGGAGTTCGTGGAAAAGGTCATCGAGAAGGAGCGTCCCGACGCCATCCTGGCCACACTCGGCGGCCAGACCGCGCTGAACACCGCGGTCGCGCTGCACGAGCGCGGAGTGCTGGCGAAGTACGGCGTGGAGCTGATCGGCGCCGACTTCGACGCCATCCAGCGTGGTGAGGACCGGCAGAAGTTCAAGGACATCGTCGCCAAGGTGGGCGGGGAGAGCGCCCGCTCGCGGGTCTGCTTCACCATGGACGAGGTGCGCGAGACGGTCGCCGAGCTCGGCTTCCCCGTGGTGGTGCGCCCGTCGTTCACCATGGGCGGGCTCGGTTCCGGCATGGCCTACAACGACCAGGACCTCGACCGCATCGCCGGTGGCGGCCTGGCCGCCTCGCCCACCGCGAACGTCCTCATCGAGGAGTCCATCCTCGGCTGGAAGGAATACGAGCTCGAGCTGATGCGCGACGGCCGCGACAACGTCGTGGTGGTCTGCTCGATCGAGAACGTCGACCCGATGGGGGTGCACACCGGTGACTCGATGACCGTCGCCCCCGCCATGACGCTCACCGACCGGGAGTACCAGAAGCTGCGCGACCTCGGCATCGCCATCCTGCGCGAGGTGGGCGTCGACACCGGCGGCTGCAACATCCAGTTCGCGGTGAACCCGCTCGACGGCCGCCTGATCGTCATCGAGATGAACCCGCGCGTCTCGCGCTCGTCCGCGCTGGCCTCCAAGGCGACCGGCTTCCCGATCGCGAAGATCGCCGCCAAGCTGGCCATCGGCTACACGCTCGACGAGATCGTCAACGACATCACCAAGGAAACCCCGGCCTGCTTCGAGCCGACCCTGGACTACGTGGTGGTCAAGGCGCCACGGTTCGCGTTCGAGAAGTTCCCCGGCGCCGACGGCACGCTGACCACCACCATGAAGTCGGTGGGCGAGGCGATGTCGCTCGGCCGCAACTTCGCCGAGGCGCTGGGCAAGGTGCTGCGTTCGCTGGAGACCAAGGCCGCGGGTTTCTGGACCCAGGAAGACGGCGCGTGGACCGACGCCGATGCGATCCTGGATGACCTGCGCACTCCCACCGAAGGGCGCATCTACCAGGTGGAGCGGGCGCTGCGCCTGGGCGCGAGCATCGAGGACGTGGCCGCCGCCTCCGGCATCGACCCGTGGTTCGTCGCGGAAGTGGCAGGCCTGGTCGAGTTGCGCCGGGAGATTCTCGACGCGCCCGTGCTGGACGAGCCGCTGCTGCGGCGGGCCAAGCACTACGGGCTGTCCGATCGTCAGCTGGCCGCGCTGCGGCCGGAGCTGGCGGGAGAGACCGGGGTGCGTGTGCTACGGCACCGGCTCGGTGTCCGGCCGGTCTTCAAGACCGTCGACACCTGCGCCGCCGAGTTCGAGGCCAAGACGCCGTACCACTACTCGGCCTACGAGCTCGATCCCGCCGCTGAGTCCGAGGTGGCGCCGCAGCGCGAGCGCGCGAAGGTGATCATCCTCGGGTCCGGGCCGAACCGGATCGGCCAGGGCATCGAGTTCGACTACTCGTGTGTGCACGCGGCGCAGACGCTGTCGCAGGCCGGGTACGAGACGGTGATGGTCAACTGCAACCCCGAGACCGTCTCCACCGACTACGACACCGCCGATCGTCTCTACTTCGAGCCGCTGACCTTCGAGGACGTGCTCGAGGTCTACCACGCCGAGTGCGAGTCCGGCACTGTCGAGGGCGTCATCGTGCAGCTGGGCGGGCAGACCCCGCTCGGTCTCGCGCAGCGCCTCACCGACGCGGGGGTGCCGGTGGTCGGCACCAGCGCGGCCGCCATCGACCTGGCCGAAGACCGCGGCGAATTCGGCGACGTGCTGGTCGCGGCCGGGCTGCCCGCGCCGAAGTACGGCACCGCGACCACGTTCGCGCAGGCGCGCAGGATCGCCGCCGAGATCGGCTACCCGGTGCTGGTGCGACCGTCCTACGTGCTCGGTGGCCGCGGCATGGAGATCGTGTACGACGAGCAGTCGCTGGAGGGCTACATCTCCCGCGCGACCGAGCTGAGCCCGGAGCATCCGGTGCTGGTCGACCGTTTCCTGGAGGATGCGATCGAGATCGACGTCGACGCGCTGTGCGACGGCGAGGAGGTCTACCTCGGCGGCGTGATGGAGCACATCGAGGAGGCGGGCATCCACTCCGGTGACTCCGCCTGCGCGCTGCCGCCGATCACGCTGGGCCGCAGCGACATCGAGGCGGTGCGCCGCTCCACCGTCGCGCTGGCCAAGGGCATCGGCGTGCGCGGCCTGCTCAACGTGCAGTACGCGCTCAAGGACGATGTGCTCTACGTGCTGGAGGCCAATCCGCGCGCGAGCCGGACGGTTCCGTTCGTGTCGAAGGCGACCGCGGTGCCGCTGGCCAAGGCCGCCGCGCGGATCATGCTCGGCGCCACCATCGCCGAGCTGCGCAAGGAGGGCATGCTGCCGAGCGAGGGTGACGGCGGGCACGTCGCGCTGGACGCTCCGGTCGCGGTCAAGGAGGCCGTGCTGCCGTTCCATCGCTTCCGGCGCGCCGACGGCAGCGGCGTGGATTCGCTGCTGTCGCCGGAGATGAAGTCCACCGGCGAAGTGATGGGCATCGACGCCGATTTCGGCACCGCCTTCGCCAAGAGCCAGACCGCCGCCTACGGCTCACTGCCCACCGAGGGCACCGTGTTCGTCTCGATCGCCAACCGGGACAAGCGCGCGATGGTCTTCCCGGTGAAGCGCCTGCACGACCTCGGCTTCCGTATCCTCGCCACCGAGGGCACGGCGGAAATGCTGCGCCGCAACGGGATTCCGTGTGAGCAGGTGCGCAAGCACTCCGAGGTGAGCCCGGGCGACGAGCCGACGATCGTGGAACAGATCCGCGACGGCGAGGTCGACATGGTGTTCAACACGCCCTACGGCAACTCCGGTCCACGGGTGGACGGTTACGAGATCCGCAGCGCGGCGGTCGGGGTCAACATCCCGTGCATCACCACCGTGCAGGGCGCCGCGGCCGCGGTGCAAGGCATCGAGGCCAGCATCAACGGCGGGATCGGTGTGCGGTCGCTGCAGGAACTGCACTCGGTGCTGCGTGGGTGAGCCGCGGCAGGACGGAGCGGGCGAGATGAAGACCTTCGGCGACCGGTTGCGCCACGCCATGGGGCAGTTCGGGCCGGTGTGCGTCGGCATCGACCCGCACCCGGCACTGCTGCGCTCCTGGGACCTGACCGAGGACGTCGAGGGGCTGGAGCGGTTCGCCGAGATCTGCGTGGAGGCTTTCGACGGCCTGGTCGCGCTGGTCAAGCCGCAGGTCGCGTTCTTCGAGGCCTACGGCTCCGGCGGTATCGCGGTCCTGGAGCGCACCATCGAGGTGTTGCGCGCCTCGGGGACCTTGGTGCTCGCCGACGCCAAGCGCGGCGATATCGGGTCCACCATGGACGCCTACGCCCGGACCTGGCTGGCCGACGGCCCGCTCGGGTCCGACGCGGTGACCGTCTCGCCGTATCTCGGATTCGGTTCGCTGGCGCCTGCGCTGACGCTGGCGCAGGCCAACCATCGCGGCGTCTTCGTGCTCGCTGCGACGTCGAATCCCGAAGGAGCGCAGGTGCAACGGGCGGTGGCCGTGGACGGTCGCGTCGTGGCGCAGACAATGGTCGACGAGGCCGCGGCCCGCAACGCGGGCGAAGCGTTCGGTTCGGTGGGCGTGGTGGTCGGGGCCACCTTGAGCGAGGCCCCGGACCTCGCCGCGCTGAACGGGCCGATCCTCATGCCAGGGGTCGGTGCGCAGGGCGGCGGCCCGGAAACGATCCGGAACCTGGTCCCCGAGCCGATGCTGGGGGCCGTCGTCCCGACTGTCTCGCGGGAGGTGCTCCGGGACGGGCCGACCGTCCCGGCACTGCGTGCCAGCGTGCAAGCCCTGCAGGACGCGTTCGCGTTTCTACGGAAATGACAACGAAGGCCGGCGCACCCGCGCCGGCCTTCGGTCGGTTTCGCCGCCTGTGCATGCAGGTGCACGTACACAGGCGGCCTTTAGCGGGGCCTGTGCGCGCTCCTGGATCGATTTCGGGTGCGGTTGGTGTACGGGGAGGCACTTCGCACCTGGACCGGCGTACAGGGCCAGGATCCGGCATCGAATGCCGCGAAAGACGGCCCGAATGACCCGGATGTGACGCCCGACACGCGGTAAGAACTCGCGACACGCGGAAATTTTCGAGAAAGTTCCTGGTAGGGCGGTCGAGGGGTTGCTGGAGCGATGCGCCGCGGTGTCGCAACCCTTCCGCAAACCACTCGGTCTGTCGAAAACTCCCTGCTGGCGGCACATTTCGCGAGTTCGCCAGGGTGAGCCGCGCGGTGGCGCGGGCGGACCGCCGCCGGAGCCGCCCCGGTGTACTCGGTATTCGGAATCATGCGCTGACCTGGGGGGTGGGTTCGCAATCGGCGGACGTCGTGGGTACGGTCGCTGAGACTGCCGGGTTACCGGTAGGAGTTGATGCAATGAACGATGAGACGGAGGAACCGTGGCCCTTCCCCAGCTGACTGACGAGCAGCGCGCCGCTGCTTTGGAGAAGGCGGCTGCCGCTCGCCGCGCTCGGGCGGAGCTCAAGGAGCGCTTGAAGCGTGGCGGCACCAACCTGAAGCAGGTCCTCACCGACGCCGAGACCGACGAGATCCTCGGCAAGATGAAGGTGTCGGCGCTGTTGGAGGCCCTGCCGAAGGTGGGCAAGGTCAAGGCGGCGGAAATCATGAGCGAGCTGGAGATCGCCCCCACCCGGCGGCTGCGCGGACTCGGCGACCGGCAGCGTAAGGCGCTGCTGGCCCGGTTCGACTTCGACGCCTGACGACGAGGGTGATCGAACACACGCGGAAGGGTCGGCTGGTAGTACTGGTCGGCCCCTCGGCCGTGGGCAAGTCCACCGTGGTCCGCTGTGTCCGCGAACGACTGCCCGACCTGGTCTTCAGCGTGTCGGCAACGACCCGGGCCCCGCGGCCCGGGGAGGTCGACGGCCTCGACTATCGCTTCGTCTCCCGCGCGGAGTTCGACGCGATGATCGAGGCGGATGAGCTGCTCGAATGGGCGGACATCCACGGCGGGCTGCAGCGTTCGGGCACGCCCGCCGGGCCGGTCCGCGCCGCTCTGGCGGAGGGCCTTCCGGTGCTGGTCGAAGTGGATCTGGAGGGCGCGCGGTCGGTGCGCCGGGCGATCCCGGAAGCGATCCTGGTGTTCCTGGCCCCGCCGAGCTGGGAGGAATTGGTGGCGCGGCTGACCTCGCGCGGCACCGAGTCGCCCGAGGTGATCGAGCGCCGCCTGGAAACCGCCAGGATCGAGCTGGCGGCCTGTGACGAGTTCGACATCGTTATCGTGAACGACGAGGTGACCAGCGCATGTGAGCAGTTGGTATCGTTGTTCGTTAGCACAAATTCGAGTTCGTGACCTCCCCAACACCAGGAGTCCCCCTAGTGAGCAGTACGGACACCAAGACCGCGCCCGCCTACGACACGCCGGTCGGCCTGACCAACCCGCCGATCGACGAGTTGCTCGAGCGCACGTCGTCCAAGTACGCCCTGGTCATCTACGCGGCCAAGCGGGCCCGCCAGATCAACGACTACTACAACCAGCTCGGCGACGGCATCCTCGAGTACGTCGGCCCGCTGGTCGAGCCGGGTCTGCAGGAGAAGCCGCTGTCGGTCGCCCTGCGCGAGATCCACTCCGACCTGCTCGAGCACTCCGAAGGCGAGTGAGGCGAACCGAGTTCGCCGTGACCACTACTAGGCCGGAGGCGTAGTGACCACAAGGATCGTCGTCGGCGTAGCCGGAGGAATCGCCGCCTACAAGGCGTGCTCTCTGGTCCGGCGGTTCACCGAGACCGGACACGACGTCCGGGTGATCCCCACCCACTCGGCGCTGGAGTTCGTCGGCAAGGCGACCTTCGAAGCACTGTCCGGGAACCCGGTGCACACGGGCGTGTTCTCCGACGTGCCGGAGGTCCCGCACGTTCGGCTGGGCCAGGAGGCGGACCTGGTGGTCATCGCCCCGGCGACCGCCGACCTCATGGCCCGCGCCGCGTCCGGCCGTGCCGACGACCTGCTCACCGCCACGCTGCTGACGGCCCGATGTCCGATCTTGTTCGCGCCCGCGATGCACACCGAGATGTGGGAGCATCCGGCGACCGTCGCCAACGTCGCGACGCTGCGTGCCCACGGTGCGATCGTCATGGAACCCGCGGCGGGACGCCTCACCGGCGCCGACACCGGCCCCGGACGGCTGCCCGAGCCCGAGGAGATCTTCGGTCTCGCGTCGCTGCTCATGGAGCGCGCCGACGCGATCCCGCGTGATCTGGAGGGCCGCCGGGTCGTCATCACCGCGGGCGGCACCAGGGAACCGCTGGATCCGGTGCGTTTCCTCGGTAACCGCAGCTCCGGCAAGCAGGGCTACGCGCTCGCCCGGGTCGCCGCCCAGCGCGGCGCCCACGTCACGCTCATCGCGGGCAACACGATCGAGATGGCGGCGCCGGCCGCCGTCGACCTGGTGCACATCACCACCGCCGAACAGCTGAAGACCGCCGTGGACAAGCACGCCGTCGGCGCCGACGCGGTGATCATGGCCGCCGCCGTCGCCGATTTCCGGCCGACCAACGTCGCCGCCGCCAAGATCAAGAAGGGCGCGGGGGAGCCGGACGTCATCGCGTTGACCAAGACCGACGACATCCTCGCCGGGCTGGTGCAGTCGCGGCGCGACGGGCAGTTGCCCGGCACCGCGATCGTCGGCTTCGCCGCCGAGACCGGTGACGAGCACGGCGACGTCCTCACTCACGCGCGGGCCAAGCTCGCGCGCAAGGGCTGCGACCTGCTCGTGGTCAACGCCGTCGGCGAGGGCAAGGCGTTCGAGGTGGACACCAACGACGGCTGGCTGCTCGGCGCGGACGGCACCGAGCAGGCGCTCGATCACGGGTCGAAGGCGTTGCTGGCCAGCCGGGTGCTCGACGCGCTGAGCGTATTGCTGCGCTGAGCCGGGCCGCGTGCCTGCCGGGATCGACGGCTGATCGGTCGTTCGTTCGCGCCGCCGTCATCATTTCGGCATCGCCGGGACACCGCCGGTTCAGCTGTTCGGAATGGCATCGGGGTAGCTCCCCGCCGTGTCGGTGATTTGGAATAGTCTGGGATATAAGGGTTGCGCGGTAGCGACATCGCGTTACTGTCGCAACCCGATACGAGTAACCCGTTGAGGGAGAGGGAAGAACTGTGCGCACGTCCGGGAGCCGGCTTTTCACCAGTGAGTCCGTGACCGAAGGTCATCCGGATAAAATCTGTGATGCCATCAGCGATTCCATTCTCGACGCATTGCTCGCGGAAGATCCGCGCAGCCGGGTCGCGGTGGAAACCCTCGTGACGACGGGCCAGGTCCATGTCGCCGGCGAGGTCACCACGTCGGCGTATGCCGATATTCCGCGAATTGTCCGGGAAAAGGTCCTGGAAATCGGATATGACTCTTCCGCAAAGGGATTCGACGGAAATTCGTGCGGTGTGAATATCGCGATCGGCGCGCAGTCGCCGGATATCGCGCAGGGTGTGGACACCTCGCACGAGGCACGCGTCGGCGGCTCCGACGACGAGATCGAGCGCCAGGGCGCGGGCGACCAGGGCTTGATGTTCGGCTACGCCACCAAGGACACCCCTGAACTGATGCCGCTGCCGATCGCGCTCGCGCACCGGTTGTCGCGCCGCTTGACCGAGGTGCGTAAGTCCGGTGTGCTGCCCTACCTGCGCCCGGACGGCAAGACCCAGGTCACCATCGAGTACGAGGGCGACCGCCCGGTGCGGCTCGACACGGTCGTCATCTCCACCCAGCACGCCGCCGACATCGACTTGGACAACCTGCTCGCGCCCGACATCCGCGAAAAGGTTCTCGACGCGGTGCTCGCCGACCTGGAGGTGCCCACGCTGGACACCTCGAACATCCGCCTGCTGGTCAACCCCACCGGCAAGTTCGTGCTCGGCGGCCCGATGGGCGACGCGGGCCTGACCGGCCGCAAGATCATCGTCGACACCTACGGCGGCATGGCCCGCCACGGTGGCGGCGCCTTCTCCGGCAAGGACCCGTCGAAGGTGGACCGTTCGGCCGCCTACGCCATGCGCTGGGTCGCGAAGAACGTGGTCGCGGCCGATCTGGCCGAGCGGGTGGAGGTCCAGGTGGCCTACGCGATCGGCAAGGCCGCGCCGGTCGGCTTGTTCGTCGAGACCTTCGGCACCGAGAAGGTCGACCCGGCGCGCATCTCCACCGCGATCGCCGAGGTCTTCGACCTGCGTCCCGGCGCGATCATCCGCGACCTGGACCTGCTGCGCCCGATCTACGCCCCGACCGCCGCGTACGGCCACTTCGGCCGCACCGACGTCGACCTGCCCTGGGAGCACACCGACCGCGCGGACAAGCTGCGCGCGGCCATCGGACTCTGACCGCGATCAGGTCCGAGTGAACGAACCCGCGGCGGACATCCCCGCCATCGAGGCGGACGGTCCGTCCGCGGGTCCCGCGGCTGTGCGGTTGCCGATTGCCCGGGTACTCCCGTTGCTGTCGCCGGCGCACCTCGACCGCGACTTCGACTACGTGGTGCCCCCCGAGCTGGACGACATCGCCCAGCCCGGGGTCCGGGTACGGGTCCGTTTCGCGGGCCGCCTGGTCGACGGTTATCTGCTCGCGCGATCGGCGCACACCGACCACGGGGGCAAGCTGGTCAAGCTCGAAAGGGTCGTCTCCGGCGAACGCGTGCTGACGCCCGAGATCCTCGAGCTGGCCGGCGCGGTGGCCGATCGGTACGCGGGCACCCGCGCCGATGTCCTGCGCCTGGCCATCCCCCCACGTCATGCCCGCACCGAAACCGGTGGCAAGAAACCCACTGCCGCCCAGACTGTTTCCGCCGAGCCCGTGGTTCCGGCTGCTGTTTCCTCGGTGCCGCCCGACGGGCGCACGGACGATATGCCGATCGCACGCGGCGGCGATCCAACGTCTTTCGGTTCGCGACTCTCGGATTCCGTTGCTATGGAAGGTGATTCGGCGGAAGGCGGTGGTGGACCGGTGCCGCCGGATGGCGGAGTAGCCGGAGCCGGGGAGCCAAGTGATAGCCCGGCGAGTGGGCAATCACACACGCCGAATGGTGGAGCCGCCGGAGCCGGGGAGTCAAGTGCTGGTCCGGCGAGTGGGAAGTCGCGCACGCCGGATGGCGGAGCCGCCGGAGCCGGGGAAGCAAGTGATGGCCCCGCGAGTCGGCAGCCGCACATGCCGGATGACGGAGTCATCGGAGCGAGGGAACCGAGTGCTACGAGCCCGGCGAACGGGCAGCCGCACCCTTCGGAATCGGTCAGCGACGAGCCCGATGCCGGGTCGCCCTCGGAGCCGGGGGAATCACGTCAGGTCGGCGAACGAATCGACACCGAGCAAGACGCGGACGCTGCCGCCGCGGACCGGGCCGCTGGGGGTGACTCGCCGTTTCCGCAGGCGCGCTCCGCCCTGGACATGGATTTCACTGCCTGGGAGCGCTATGTGCACGGCGCGGCCTTCGTCGCCGCTCTCGCACAGGGGAAAGGTGCTCGCGCGGCCTGGCAGGCGCTGCCCGGCGAGGACTGGCCCCGGCGGTTGGCCGAACTCGCCGCCGTGGTGGCCGGGCAAGGGCGTAGCGCGATCCTCATGGTGCCCGACCAACGCGATCTCGACCGGGTACTGGCGGAATGTGTACGGCTGGTAGGGGACTCGGCCGTCGGGCTCGCCGCCGGTCTGGGGCCCGCCGCCAGGTACCGCCGCTGGCTCGCGGTGCTGCGCGGATCGGCGCGGGTGGTGGTCGGCACGCGCAGCGCGGTGTTCGCCCCGGCGGTTGATCTCGGTCTGATCGCGCTCTGGGACGACGGCGACGACACGTACGCCGAACCACGCGCGCCGTATCCGCACACCCGTGAGGTCGCGATGTTGCGTGCCCACGAGACGGGCGCGGCGTTCGTCGCGGCCGGCTTCGCGCGCACCGCCGAGATCCAGGCCGTGGTGGATTCCGGCTGGGCGCACGACCTGGTGGCCGACCGCGCCGTGCTGCGCAAGGCCGCGCCCCGGATCAGTGCGCCCGGCGACAGCGACATCGCCCTGGAACGGGATCCGGTCGCGCGCGCCGTGCGGATTCCCGGCGTCGCCTTCGCCGCCGCTCGTGCCGCCCTGAAGGAGGGCGCGCCGGTGCTGGTGCAGGTGCCGCGCCGTGGCTACATTCCCGCGCTGGCTTGCGGGAAATGCCGCACTCCGGCCCGGTGCAGGCACTGCAACGGACCTCTCGCGCTGCCGGAAGCCCGCGGGTCGCGGGGATCGGCGACCGAATCCGGCGCCGCCGCGCAGAGTCCCGCTTGTCGTTGGTGCGGGATCACCGAGGCCGCGTTCCGCTGCACCACCTGCGGGTCGCGCGCGCTGCGTGCCGTGGTGATCGGTGCGGCGCGCACGGCGGAGGAGCTGGGGCGCGCCTTTCCCGGCGTGCCGATCCGTGGTTCCGGCGGCGGCGCGGTGCTCGACACCGTGGAGCCGGGCCCCCAAGTGGTCGTCTCGACGGTCGGCGCCGAACCGGTGGTTCCCGGCGGCTACGGCGTCGCGCTGTTGCTCGACGGCTGGGCGCTGCTCGGTCGTGCCGACCTGCGGGCCGCCGAGGACGCGCTGCGCCGCTGGATGGCGGCCGCGGCGCTGGTCCGTGCGCACGGCCAGGTCATCGTGGTGGCCGAGCCGTCGATTCCCACCGTGCAGGCGCTGGTCCGGTGGGATCCGGTGGGCGCGGCGCGTGCCGAGGTCGCGGCTCGCGCCGAGGTCGGGTTCCCGCCCGCGGTCCGCCTCGCCGCGATCGACGGCACCGCCGACACCATCGCCGAACTGCTCTCGGCGGCGGACCTGCCCGATACCGTCGACCGCCTCGGACCGGTGCCACTGCCGGACGGCGCCCGCAAGCCGTTCTCCTCCGGCGATTCGCCCGCCGAAGTCGAACGTCTGCTGCTGCGGGTCGAGCGTCGTTCCGGGGCAGCGCTCGCGCGTGCCCTGCGCGCCGCTCAAGCGGTCCGCAGCACACACCGCTCCGATGCCCCGCTTCGCGTCCAGATCGACCCGGTCGACATCGGCTGACGGGCCCGGCGCGCGCAAGCTTCGATGGCGCCTGCTCGCCAGGAGTTTCGGCCGCGGGTCGCCGACGAGCGGGTCGGCGGCCGCTCACGGGCAGAAAGCGTGCCACTGTCGGCCCCTGTCGATGCCATCGAGGGGAGGAGACGATGAAGTCGCCGACAACTCTCCACCCGCGGCCCGGCGCCTTTCGCGAGCGTCAGGCGAAGGCCGCTCGATTGCGGACGGCCCAATCGGCGTACTTCGTCGCGGGCCGCCCGAGCACGCGGGGCACATCGGGGCTGATCAGCTGTTCGGCGGGTGTCGGCTCGCCGAGGATCGTCAGCGTATGCTCGACCACCGGCTCGGGCATGAACTGGGTCATTGCCGAATGAGCTTGTGCCCGAGTCAGTTCCACGAATCGCAGCGGTTCGCCGAGTGCCGTGCCGAGTGCCTCGGCCTGCGCTCGTGGCGTGGCGAGTTCGGGACCGGTCAGGGTGTAGACCTGTGCGGCATGCCGGTCGTCGCGCAACGCGGTCGCCGCGACGGCGGCGATGTCGGCCGGATCGATCGAGGGGAGGCCGATGTCGCCGAACGGCGCGGCGACCATACGTTGCGTGCGCACCGACTCCGTCCACGCGTAGGTGTTGGAGAAGAACCCGGCAGGCCGAAGGAAGGTCCACTCCAGCCCGGAATCCCTGATCGCCAGTTCGTAGGCGATGAGCCGGGCGTAGCCCGCCGCGTCGGGCCGCGTCGCCACGCCTTGCGAGGACACGAAGACCACTCGGCGTATGCCCCCCGCGGCGGCGGTCTTCAGTACCTGCTCGGGTTCCGGGCCCGCCACCAACTGCTCGCCGGTGATCAAGAGGAACAGGGTGTCGGCGCCCGCGAAAGCGGGGGAGAGGCTCTCGGGCTCGCCCAGATCGGCACGGACCGATCGGACTCCCTCGGGCAATGAGAGGTCCGCATGCCGGGCGACGGCCGTCACCTCCTCGCCTGCGTCCGCCAGCAAGCGCACCAGCGGTGCGCCGATATTTCCGGTGGCTCCGGTGACCACGATCATTGTCGCTCCTCAGTTAGTTGACTGACTAAAAAGTAATCTAGCCGCTCGTGCGCCTGCTGTCTACAGTTAGTTGTGTGACTGACTCAGTGGGGACCAGGGCGGGCAAACGGGAGCGGTTGGTCGAAGCCGCCGTGCGGGTGTTCTACCAACAGGGCGTGGAGAAGACGACGATTGCCGACATCGCTCGTGCCGCAGACGTTCCGGTTGGCAACGTCTACTACTACTTCAAGACGAAAGACCAGATCATCGAGGCGGCGATCGGCTCGCACGCACGCATCCTGGAGGCGGTGATCGCGGCGAGCGACCGGCACGAGACGCCCGCGCGGCGACTGAAGGCGCTGATCGCGGGGTGGGTCGCCGACCGTGACCAGACGGTGCGTTACGGCTGCCCGTTCGGCACCTTGTCGTCGGAACTGGACAAGCGAGGCGACGGGTTGGATACCGCGGCTGCCGATGTGATGCGCGTTCTGGTGAACTGGGCCGAACGGCAGTTCGCTGCGATGGGACGCGCCGACGCCCGGGAGCTCGCGGTCGCCTACGTTGCTGCTTATCAAGGAATCTCGTTGCTCACCAATACTTTTCGCGATCCAGAGCTCATGGTCGCCGAGGGTGCGAGGCTGGCACGCTGGATCGACTCGCTGGCGAGCTGATCTCCCCGCGGGTTCGGGCCGCCGAATCGGGTCTTGCATTCGATGCATTGCCGATATATCGTCGATAACATGAAACGAGCACGAGAGCCTTGGGAGGCCGAGATGGAACACCGAGAACAACGAGAATTCGGACGGCGTGGTCGGGGACCGCAGCCTGATCACGAGGGCTTCGAACGGGGGCTGCGCTTCCGCCGGGGCGGACGTCATGGCTTCGGTCCAGAATTCGGGCCGGGCTTCGGTCCCGGTTTCGGGCCCGGCTTCGGCCCGCACTTCGGTCGCGGACGCGGTCGGGGCGGCCGTGGCAGGCGCGGCGACGTCCGGGCGGCCGTGCTGCTGCTGCTCACCGAGCGGCCCATGCACGGATACGAACTGATCCAGCAGATCCGGGAACGCAGCGACGACATCTGGCGGCCGAGCCCCGGATCGATCTACCCGGCCCTGGCGCAGCTGGAGGACGAGGGTCTGGTCCTCATCGAGAAGGTAGCCGGACGCAAAACCGCCAAGCTCACCGAGGCGGGCACCGAGTACGTCACGGCGCACCGGGACGAGCTGGGCGATCCGTGGGCGGACGTGCAGCAGGATGTCGGGGCGCAGGCGATGGATCTGCGCGGACTCGTCGGACAGTTGATGGGCGCGGTCGCCCAGGTCGCGGCGGCGGGCACCCCGCAGCAGGCGGCGCGTGCGGCGGAGTTGCTCACCGAGACCCGCAAGTCCCTTTACCGCATCCTCGCCGAGGATGAGACCCCCGAGAAGTAGGGGAGGCGAAACACCCCGATAGAGCGGGCATTTCGAGCCGATTGGAGCGATCATTGTGATATGCGACAGTCGACTGGGTCGGGAGCCTGGGGTATTTCACACTTGCGTGGCGCTGTGCTGGCCTTCGTGCTCGCCGGCGCCACCGCGCTGGGCTCGGGCGTGGTCTCGGCCGAGCCCGTCGAGTTCCGCCCGCCCGACGTGCCGATGTACGCGTCGCCGCCGCAACCCGATCACCTGGCCGCCGCGTGGTATCAGAAGAGCCACCCGAACGCGGTTCCGAGCGGGACCAATGATTTCACCTGCGTGCCGAGCGCCGCGCATCCCCATCCGGTCGTGCTCGCGCACGGGACCGATTCCTCGGCCTATTCCGACTGGTCGGGGATCGCGCCGCGGCTGACCGCGGCCGGATTCTGCGTTTTCGCGCTGAACTACGGCGGCAAGCCCGGCGCGGAGAGCTACGGCACCGAGGATCTGGTGCTCAGCGCCTACCAGGTCGGGGCGTTCGTCGATCAGGTGCTCGCGGCGACCCGGGCGGACAAGGTCGACCTGGTCGGTTTCTCGCAGGGCGCCAACGTCACCCGGTACTACGTCAACAAGCTGGGCGGTGCGCCCAAGGTCGACCAGTGGGTCGGCCTCGCTTCGCCCACTTACGGCGGTGTGATGTACGGGCTGGTGCCGGTCGCCCAGGCGATCCCCGGCGCCCTGCAGGCATTCGCCGCGGTGACCTCGCTCGCCGCGGTGCAGCAGGCGGAGGGGTCGCCGATCATGCTCGACCTCAACGCGGGCGGCGACACGGTGCCCGGTGTGCGGTACGTGACCATCGGCAGCCGGGTCGACGAGATGATCCAGCCGTTCGAGAACATCGCGCTGCGCGGGCCGGGCGCGCGGAACATCGCCCTGCAGGACCTGTGTCCCGTCGATCTCACCGGGCACTTCCACATGGTGTACGACCCGTTCGTGCAGGAGCTGCTGCTCACCGTGCTCGATCCGGGCAGTCCGGCTCCGGTGTGCCGGGAGGTCCCGTTGGGCACCGGCATCCCCGAAGTGATCATCGCGGGCAACTCCTGACGACCACCAATGCCTTCTCCGGCCGCCGCTGAGAGGTCTCGGCAGCGGTAGTCTTGGTCTACACCTATCAATGGTTCAATCACTGATTGAACCATTGATAGGGACGTGGTTGACTGAGCGCATGCCGAAACAGGTCTCCGACTCCACGAACACCCGTGATCGTCTGCTGACGGCTGCCGAACGGCTGCTGCTCGAAGGGCGGTACGACGAGGTGTCGGTGCGCGGCATCTGCGCCGAGGCCCACGCGAATCCGGCGGCGGTGCACTATCACTTCGGGTCGAAGGACGCCCTTGTCGCGGCACTGCTCGAGGAGCGGCTGGGGCCCGTGTGGGAGAGCCGGCTGTCCGCGGTGACCGGCGGGCACGGCTCGATCACCGAGGTGGTCGATGCGGTGATCGAGCCCTTCGTCGCGTTGTCGGCCGATCCGATGGGCCGGTTGCACCTGCGGTTGCTGGCGCAATTCGTCCTCGGCAGGCATGTGACCGAATGGCGTCAGCCCTGGTTCCTGATCGATTCGTGGGTGAGCCTTTTGCCCGGGGTGAGCGAGCGCGAGAGCCGGCGGCGGTGGATGTTGGCCTTCGACCTCGTCATCATGCGATTCGGTAGTGCGGAGCAACGAGAGATGTCGCAGGAGGCGGTGGCCACCCTCCGGGACTTCGTGGTGGCCGGCTTGACCGCGCCGACAGGAGAGAAACGATGAACGACGTATTCGCGCCGGCCCAGCTCGGACCGATCACCCTCCGCAACCGGGTGATCAAAGCCGCGACATTCGAAGGCCGCACGCCGGACGCTCTGGTGACCGACGAATTGATCGAGTTCCACCGCGAGGTCGCCGCCGGTGGCGTCGGGATGACGACCGTGGCGTACTGCGCGGTCGCTCCCGGCGGCCGGACCGACCGGCACCAGATCTGGATGCGCCCGGATGCCGTGCCGGGACTGCGGCGGCTCACCGACGCGGTCCACCGGGAGGGCGCCGCGGTGAGTGCGCAGATCGGTCATGCCGGCCCGGTGGCCAACGCGGCCTCCAACCGGGCTCCGGCGCTCGCGCCGAGCCGGATGTTCAGCCCCCTCTCGATGCGCATGACGCGAACTCCCGACGACAACGGGATCCGCGCACTCGTGGCCGCTCATGCCGACGCGGCGAAGCTGGCCGAACAGGCCGGCTTCGATGCGGTCGAGATCCACTTCGGGCACAACTACCTGGTCAGCTCCTTTCTGAGCGCCAAACTGAACCGCCGCAAAGACCGGTTCGGCGGCACCTTGGCCAACCGGGCACGGTTGGCGCGCGAGATCGCCGCGGCCGTGCGCCGAGCCGTGGGTGGCCGTCTGGCGGTGATCGCCAAGCTGAACATGGAAGACGGCGTGCGCGGCGGGCTCACGGTGCCCGAGTCGCTGCAGGTCGCCGCCTGGCTGGAAGCCGACGGAACGCTGGACGCGCTGGAGCTGACGGCGGGCAGTTCACTGCTCAACCCGATGCTGCTGTTCCACGGCGACGCACCGCGGAAGTCGTTCGCCGACGTTCTTCCGGTACCGGCGCGCTGGGGTTTTCGCGTGGTGGGCAAGGCGTTCCTGAAGGAGTATCCGTACCGGGAGGCGTATCTGCTCGAGCGCGCGCGCCACTTCCGGCGCGAACTGTCGATGCCGCTGATTCTGCTCGGCGGCATCACCAACCTGGACACCATGCGGCTCGCGATGGCGGAAGGCTTCGAGTTCGTCGCGATGGGTCGTGCGCTGCTGCGGGAGCCGAATCTCCTGCAGCGCATCCGATCCGACGCCTCCACCCGGTCGGCCTGTGTGCACTGCAACGAATGCATGCCCACGATCTACACCTGTACCCGCTGTGTGTTCCATCCCGGTCAGCCGCGCGAACCCGTGGAGCTCACATTGTCGGGTGTGGGCGGCGCCGACGAAAAGGCATGATCGGCCCGGCGATCGAGCCGGGGAACCTGTGAGCGGCTGCGGCTGCGATCAGTGGCGCACCGCGCGCAGGATGGCGCCGTCCCGGGCGAGGACGAGACGGATCGCCTCGTAGTCGTTCGGGGTCAGCGACGCCCGGCGCTGCTTCCAGGAGGACAGGCTCGCCGCCAGCCCGGGGTCGGCCGTGGCGTGCGCGCGGCAGTACTCGGCCAAGGTCACCCGCAGGCGCGGGGAGGTCGCGGGGTGCCCGGCGAGCTCGATCAGGCTGGTCAGCGTCTGGCAGGCGGACACGAACTCGCGCGCCGCGACGGTCGGGCTTATCGTGGGCCGGCTCATCTTCTCCTGGTCGTCCTCATGTGTCCGCGCATCATGTCGCTCGAAACCGCAAGCGGCAGAAGATATTCAGACACGCGCGGAGCTTCGATGCCAGAAGACGGGAGTCGGATCTCGCGCGCGATCGGACTTTTCTATCGGCGCCGCCCGAGGTTCAGCGTGAGGTCAGGCTTGCGACGAGCATCGCCGTCATCGCGACGTCCATGGCCAGATGCGGGAACACCGTGACAACGAGGCGGCGGCGGGTCGACTCGAGGCCGCCGGGCGGGCGGATCACGGCCGCGGCGGCGACCACCGCGTCGAGGAGGAACACGCCCGCGAGAAACCAGCCGAGCATCGGGTACGGCAGATCCGCCGTATGGTCGGTGGCCGCATGGTGGGCGTGCCCAGCGGGGGACCCGAGAGTCGTGTGTTTCCCTACAACAACTCCGAGGTCCTCGCCAAGCCGGTGTTCGAACCCGGCCAGACGATGACCATCGACATCAAGGGCGCGCCCGATCTGACGACCCACAACGGCACCGCGGGCTGGGGCGTCTCGAACCGCTCCATCGATCCACTAGGACTCGGGATCGCCTGGTTCATGTACCACGGCTCGCACGGATTCGTCGGCGACGCAAGCGAACTCACCCGGCCGATCGTCAACGTCCTCGGTCAGGATCTGCCCCGCGGCTTCTTCCTGATGGTCAAACGCGGCGGCGAGCTGGTCCCGCGGATCACGCCGCTGGACCCGGCACTGCTGTCGGACGATCACGCCTACGCCGTGCGTCTCACCGGGGAACGTGTCGAGTTCTTCATCGACGGCGCGCCGGTGGGAGCGTTCGGCAGCCCGCCGCACGGCAAGGGCGTCAACATCCTGCGGAAGCCGGTGCCGCTGCTCGGCCAGGCCTGGCTCGATGGCAGCTACTGGTTCCCGTTGCCGATTCCGGAGTACAACGACCGCGAGCAGCGGCTCACGATGACACGGTATCGGCAGGGTCCGAGCGAGAGCACCCCGCTGCGCTGAGCCCCGGATCCGAACTTTCTCGCCGGGGACGGTTCGAGGCCGGTCTCCCGGGTATGCGACGAGATGTCAGCTTGTTCCGATATTCCAGGAGGTTGTTATGGCTGAACATGGAAGCGGTGCCCGGGAAGGCGTCGAAGGCGTCGTCGAAGATGCCAAGGGCAAGGTGAAGGAAGCGGCCGGTACCCTCACCGGTAAAGAGGGCCTGAAGGACGAGGGTCGCGCGCAGCAGGACAAGGCGGAATCACAGCGCGAGGCGGCCAGCAAGGAAGCCGCGGCGGAGAAGGCCAGGGCCGAGGCGGACGTCGACGAGGCCCGCCAGTCCTCGCATCAGCACGGACGGTAATCCACCCGCCCGGTTCGCCGGGCTGCCGACACCGCCGCCGTCAGCTCCGCTGGCGGCGGCGGATCGTCATTGCCGGAGCCGCCGCCACGACCCGGCGGGGCTAGGAAGTGTCCTCAAAGCCATATGAGCAGGGTGGCCAGGTCGAGCATGCCGCGGTAAGAGGTTGCGGTTTTGTCGTATCGGGTGGCGATGGCCCGATATTGCTTGAGCCGGTTGAAGCAACGCTCGACCACGTTGCGGCGCCGGTAAGCGACCGGGTCGAAACTCGGCGGGCGACCACCAGCCGGGCCGCGACGACGGCGGTGGGCCTGCTGATCGGCACGTTCGGGAATCGTCGCAGCGATCCCGCGTCTGCGCAGATGCTCCCGGATCGCTCGTGAAGAGTAGCCCTTGTCGGCCAGCACCCGACGTGGCCGTGTCCACGGCCGGCCCCGCCCGGGGCGTGGCATACGGATACCGGCCAGCACTCGAGTGAACACGGTGCAGTCGTTGACATTGCCGCCGGTCAGCACGACCGACAACGGCCGCCCCAGCCCGTCACAGGCCAGGTGGATCTTCGTCGTCGGTCCACCACGGGAACGGCCGATCGCGTGGTCAGCGGGCTCGTCGCCTGCCTCGGGGTAGAACCCGGTCTCCGCCGGTATGGACCACCCGACCGCGGCAGGCACCGGCGGCGTGCTGATGCGCGCGCACGATCGTCGAGTCCACCGACACCTCCCGATCCAGCTCGGCGACCGCTTCGGCGACCACCCGAACCCGCGCCACCAGCAGCGCCAAGGTCCCGTTGCGCGACCACCGCCAGAACCGGTTGTAGACGGTCTTCCACGGCCCGTACCGCTGCGGCAGGTCCCGCCAAGCGATCCCGGTCTTGGCCTTGTACAACATGCCGTTGACAACCCGCCGATCATCCACCCTGGGGCGGCCCTTAGCCCCCGACACCGGCAGCAACCCCGCCACGACCTGCCACTGCTCATCAGTCAACTCATGCCTGCGCACCACAACGCGACATCAAAACAGAACACCACCGGCCACAAAGCAGATCCGCCGCAGCAACTTTGAGGACACCCCCTAGGCGTACGGCTCGACGGTGAGCACGTAGTCGAGGCCCGTGAGCCGTTCGGCGATCTCCGGCGCGGAAGTGATGACTACTCGATTGGCGCCGCCGTCTTGGACGACTCTGCCGCCGGTCGTCCGCAGCCAATCGAAGAACTCGGTCCGAACGGCGTCGCCGCCGAGCTTTCCCGGATCCAAAAGGATGAGGTATTGGCGATCATGCGCTGACATACGACTCTCCTTTCCCTCTCCACCATCGTGGACCCATCGGCAACGAAGGGGCTCGTTTGCCGAATACCGGCAATGGCGCGGCTGAGTTGGGGCGGGAAGGCTGAGGCCGATCAGTCCCGGGCTGCCCGGCGGGCGGCGCTCACCGCACGTTTGGCGATGGCCCAGCGGTGCACCTCGGAGGGGCCGTCGTAGATGCGGAACGGCCGCACTTCACGAGAAAGGCGTGCCAGCGGGAGGTCGTCGGAGACGCCGAGCCCGCCGCACAGCTGAATGCTGCGGTCGACGATGCGGAAGATCGCCTCGGCGGCGAATGTCTTCGCTATGGACGTGGCGTTGCCCGCATGCTCCCCGTTGTCCAGTTCCCAGCAGGCGCGCACCAGCAGCGCCCGCGTGGCGGCGATATCGATCTCGTTGTCGGCGATCATCTTCTGCGCCATGCCCAGATCACCGATGCGCGCACCGAAGCCTTCGCGCTCGGCGGCCCGCTCGACGGCGATGTCGTGCCCGCGCCGCGCCGCGCCCAGCCACCGCATGACGTGTGTCATCCGGGCCGGGCCCAGCCTGACCTGGGCGTATTCGAAACCGCGATCGACCGCGCCGAGCACCGCCTCGTCGGGGACGAACATGTCCTCGAAGAAGACCTCGCAATGGCCGCCGATCATGGCCCGGTCCAGCGTGCCGATGTGCCTGCCCACGCGCAGGCCGGGCGTGTCGGCGGGCGCCAGGAACATGGTCGCGCCGCCGCGCTGCCCCGGTTCGCCGGAGGTTCGGGCCATCACGATGAAGAAGCCCGCGCCCTCGGCGCCGGTGATGAAGTGCTTGTGGCCGTTGATCCGCCAGCCGCCGTCCACTCGGGCGGCGTGGGTGGCCAGCGCCGCCGGGTCGGAGCCGGCGCCGGGCGCGGGCTCGGTCATCGCGAAGGCCGAGCGCACATCGCCACGGGCGAGCGGCTCCAGATAGCGGGACTTTTGCTCCGGGTCGGCGATGTGGGCGAGCATGTGGACGTTGCCCTCGTCCGGCGCCGCGATATTGAGCGCCGTCGGCCCGAACAGTGAGTAACCCGCCTCCTCGAATACCGGCGCGCGATCCGACATCGACAGTCCGTGACCGCCGTACTCCACGGGAGCGTGCGGTGCGAAGACTCCGGCATCGCGCGCCTGCTTGTTCAGCGCGGCACGCAGTCCGTCGCCACCCGCGGCGGTGATGTCGCCGTGGTATTCGTCCTCGATCGGCAGCACCGTCTCCCGCACGAATGCGCGGGTGCGGTCGGTCAGCGCCCGGACTTCCTCGGAATAGGTCAGATCGATCGGCATCGCGTAGTCCTCCTCGATATCCGGAGCCTGTTCGCGTAACCGAACGATCGCTCCATCTGGACACTGTCCCACCGGGCTCGACGGCTGTCAAAAAGCATGCATGCAGCGGTACTTCTCGGACCGCTGCGGTCACGTGTTGTTCAGTTATTCTGAACGCTATGCGAAATGAGGCGGAGAACGCCGCACCACACGCGGCGATCCGCCGTGCGCGCCGGGCGACCGGCCTGTCGCTGCGCGAAGTGGCCCGGCGGCTCGAGGTGAGCCCCGCGACCCTCAGCGCCGTGGAGACCGGAAAGACCGGAATCTCGATCGCCCGGCTCACCCGTCTGTCCGATGTCCTCGGCGTGCCCGTCGCCCAGTTGCTCGGCGTCACTTCTGCCCCGGCCGGCCCGATCTCCCGCCCGGTCGGCACCGTTCCCGGCGCGCGGGGCGCTTGGCGCGAATTCGCGCCGTTGGATGTCGATCCGGTGCTGGCCGCCGCCCTCGCCTCTTTCGTCGAGATCGGCTATCACGGGACGACCGTGCGCGCCCTCGCCCGGCGGGCGGGCACCAGTGTGCCCGGCCTCTACCACCACTACCGCGACAAGCACGACCTACTGGTCCGCATCCTCGACCTGACCATGGACGAACTGCACTGGCGAGTGCGGGCTGCCCGCGCCGAGGGCCGCGACAGCATCCATCGGGTGCGCCTGATCGTCGAAGCCCTGGCCCTGTTCCATACCCACCGCCGCGAGCTCGGTTTCATCGGCGCCAGCGAGATGCGCAGCCTCTCCCCGGGCGAACGCGCGCGCATCGCCCGCTCGCGCCGCGATATCCAGGCCATCCTCGACGATGCGATCGCGGAGGCAAGCGCCGAGGGCCGCGTCGCCACCCGCGACACCGGCGCCGCGGGGCGCGCCATAGCCACGATGTGCACCGCCATTCCCCAGTGGTTCCGCGAATCCGGTCCGGCGACCCCGGAGGAAGTGGCGGCTCAGTACGGCGATTTCGCTCTCGGTGTGCTCGGGGTCGATCCGGCGCGTCAGCCCACGCTGCCACCCTAGGTGGGGATCGGCTCCACCTTGGGGAAGGGACCCGCACTCTCGGGGACCTGCTGCCGGTGGCGAACAAGGCGGAAGGTTGAACACATCACCGCCAGCGATCCGGAGCCGCTCATGTCGATCCTCACCACCATCCCCACCGTGGCGGAACGGCGTGCCACGGTCTCGACCGAAGACGGCGTCGCTCTCGCGGTACGCGAATACGGTCCGCGCGATGCCGACCTCACCGTCGTCCTTTTGCACGGCCACTGCCTGCGCACCGAGTCCTGGACCTACGTTCGTGACGCGCTGCTGCGCCGATACCCCGGCGCCCGGGTGGTCTGCTACGACCACCGCGGCCACGGCGACTCCGCCACGGCGTCCCGGCGAACCTACAACCTCGAGCAGTTGGGCCGCGACCTGCGCGACGTGCTCGACGCGGTCGCCCCGACCGGACCGGTCGTCCTCGCAGGCCACTCGATGGGCGGCATGACCGTGCTGACCTACGCCGCTCGGTATCCGCACGAGATCGGCACTCGTGTCGTCGGCGTCGCGCTCCTCGCCACCGCCGCGAGCGGGCTCGCCGACGCCGGCTTCGGCCGCCTCCTGCGCAACCCGGTCGTTTCCGCGTTCCAGGCGGCCGTCCGTCGTGCTCCGGGCCTGATGCACCACGCGAAGCTCGTGGCCTGCAGACTCTTCGCCCCGGTTATCCGTACGGCGGAATTCGGCGACCGCAAGGTCAGCGCGCGGGTGCTCGCGCTGGCCAACGCGATGCGCAACGAGACGCCGATCGTCACCATGGCGACCTTCCTGAGCGACTTCATGGTCTACGACCGGACCGACGCGCTCGCCGTTCTTTCGCGGATCCCCACGCTGGTGCTGTGCGGCTCCGCTGACTTGATGACGCCGCCGTCGCATTCCGTCACCATGGCCGCGGCCGTCGAGTACTCCGACTTCGTGATGGTCGACGGCGCCGGTCACTCGGTGATTCTCGAGCAGCCCGGCCAGGTGGCCGACGCCATCGCCCGCCTGACGACGCGAGCGGCCGATACCGGTCGGGTCGGAGCCGCACAGCTCACGCTCGTCGCGTAACCCGCTCGAACACAGTCGCCGCCGACCTCGCGGTCACACGTAACGTTGTCGGAGTTTGCCCTTCACCAGTTTGCCGGTGGGGGTTCGCGGCAGGTCGTCGGCGAAGTCGAAACTCCTGGGCACCTTGTAGTGCGCGATACGGTCGCGCAGATAGTCGCGCAGTTCGTCGGCGAGCGCGGGGCCGGGCGCGGCGCCCGGCGCGGGCTGGACGACGGCCTTGACGGATTCACCCATCTCCTCGTCGGGCACGCCGATCACGGCCACGTCCAGCACCTTCGGGTGCAGGGCGAGCGCGTCCTCGACCTCCTGCGGATAGATGTTCACGCCACCGGAGATGATCATGAAGGCTTTGCGGTCGGTGAGGAACAGGTAGCCTTCCTCGTCGGCATAGCCGATGTCGCCGGTGGTGGTCCAGGTCGGGTGGTCGGGGTGGACCGCGTCGGCCGTCTTCGCGGGATCGTTGTGATAGGCGAAGGGAACCTCGTCGCGTTCGAAGTAGATGGTGCCGATCTCGCCGGTGGGAAGTTCCGCGCCGTCGTCGCCGCACACGCGGATCGTTCCCAGACCGGCCTTGCCGACCGAGCCAGGCTTGCGCAACCACTGGTCGCTGTCGATGAAGGTCGCACCGTTGGCCTCGGTCGAGGCGTAGTACTCGTGCAGGATCGGGCCCCACCAGTCGATCATCGCCCGCTTCACGTCGACGGGGCACGGGGCGGCCGCGTGCACGGCGACCCGGAGGCTGGACACGTCGTAGCGGGCGCGGACGGCCCCGTCGAGTTTCAGCATCCGGACGAACATGGTCGGCACCCACTGGCTGTGCGTCACGCGGTAGCGCTCGATCGCGGCCAAGGCCTGTTCGGCGTCGAACTTCTCCATCACCACGAGCGTTCCGCCGAGCGCGTGGACCACGCCGCCGAAGCGCAGCGGCGCGGCGTGATAGAGCGGGGCGGGAGACAGGTAGACGGTCTCGGTGTCGAATCCGTAGAGCGGGCCGAAGATCGCGGTGTAGGTGTCGCCGGGTGCGTCGCCCACCTGCCGGTCCGGCAGCGGCTGCTCGATGCCCTTGGGACGGCCGGTGGTACCGGAGGAGTAGAGCATGTCCGCACCGCGCGGCTGGTCCGGCAGGGGTTCGGGAGACGCTGCCGCCTGGGCGTCCTCGTAGGACTTGTATCCCGGCACGTGGCCGCCGAAGGCCAGGCGGATGTCGACCGCCGGGGTTTGCGCGACGATCTGCTCTGCGGCGTCGGCGAGAGCGGCCGATACGATCAAGGCCCGCGCTCCGCAGTCGTTCACGATGTAGCTGATCTCGCTCGGCGACAGGTGCCGGTTGACCGCGGTGATGTAAAGCCCGGTTCGCAACGCCGCCCAATAGACCTCGTAGACCTTCGGGTCGTTTCCGGACAGCAGCGCGACGTGATCGCCCTTGCGCAGCCCCGCGTCGTGCAGGTGCCGGGCGAGCCGAACCGAATTCTCCTCCAGTTCCCGGTAGGTCAGCACTTCGCCGCTCTCGGCGAGAACAACCGCTGCTTTTTCGGGGAATCGGTCGATGTGTGCGCCGGGGTACATGCGGCTCCTCGGTGGAACTCCAGCGGTCGATGCTCGACCGCCCGTCGTGCGCGGGCTCCCGGACCCACGGCCGCGCCGGCATCCCTGGTCTCCCGTCGAGCGGTTGCTCTGCCACCGAACGATAGCTGAAAGTGAACGGCGGTTCTGGTCTATTCGGCAAAGCGTGGTCGCCCGGGATTGAAACGGGTCCACCCGGGTAGGCCGATCCGACAACCAAGGAGGGCTGCCATGCCACGCGGACAAGACCCCGACGAAGACGAAAAGGACACAGAGCGGCCGAAAGGCGTCGCACCGGGCCCGACCGATCAGGGCGGCCACGGTGGGATGGCGACCCGGGAAGTCGCGCCGGAACTCGCCTCCGCGGATGACGAGCCGCAAGAGCCGCCGGACTGATTCCGCGCTCACCCACTGGGCGGTCGGAGGTCCACGTTCGTCATCCGGCGAGGAAGTCGGTTACCTGGATGCGGCTTGGTGGTCCATCTCGTTCAGCACGCGCGCGGCGGCATCGGCCATCACGGAATACCCGGCGGGATTGGGATGCAGGTGGTCTCCGCTGTCGAACGGCGTGGCGAGGACGTCCGGGTCCGAGGGGTTCGCGAGTGCGCGCTCGAAGTCGATGACGGCGTCGAACTCGCCGGAGCTTCGTATCCAGGAGTTGACCGCGTCCCGGACCCGTTCGCCGCGTTCGCTGTAGTACGGGGCTCCGCGATAGGGAAGCAGGGTGCCGCCGATGACGCGCAGGCCCTCCGCATGCGCCATCCGGATGAGGAGCCGATATTCGGCGATCAGCTGGTCGGCGGAGACCTCTGGATTCGGTCGCAGCCACAGTTCGGAGAGTTCACTGGCCCCGATGTCGTTGATGCCCGAGAGCAGGATCACAGTGCCGATTCCGTCCTTGTCGAGCACATCTCGGCGGAATCGGGTGGCCGCGCGTTGGCCCAGGTAATCGGAGTCCGACACGATCCGGTTTCCACCGATTCCGGTGTTGAGCACGGCTCGGGGCGCGGCGTCGACGGCTAGTCGATCGGCCAGGGCATCGGGGTATCGGTTGTCCGCGTCGGTTCCGGCGCCCGCGCCGTCGGTGATGGAGTCGCCGAAGGCAACCACGCCGTCGCGGTTCGGTGCGCCCCGGACTTCGACGTCGGCCAAGTAGTACCACGAGTCGTCGGACTCGGTGAACGCCGCACCGAAGGTATCGGCGCTGTGATCGCCGCCCGCGCGGTATGTGGTGGCGTTGCCGAGGAAGTGGAAGGTGGCCGGCCCGGTTACCTCGCTCAGGTAGAGGGTCACGGTCATCGACTGCCGCGCGGAGAACGGGAAATCGGTGGCGTCGGAGGTGAGCTCGGCGCCTTGCGGAATCACCGCGCCCGGCGCACTGTCGAAAGAGAGTGGCCGCACAGTGCCCGGATGCACCGCCGCCCGTTCAGCGCTGCGCGCGATCGTGGCCGCCGCTATCCGCAACGGCCGATCGCCGAAGAGATTGGACAGCGTGATCCGCACGGATTCGCCTGCGAGGGTCGGACGCACGGTCTGGCGGATGGTCTGGTCGACAAAGCCCTTCGTCGACCAATTGGGCCCCGCCACATCGGCGGCGGCCATCTGCGCGGCGGACCAACTGCCGAGCCATATCTCGCGCTGCTGCGATCGGTCGCCGGCATACAGCGCTGTACCGGTGACGACCAGGAGCAACGCCGCCACTGCCGACACCACGGCGGCTCGCCTATTTCGCGGGCTCATCGACCGGAGACTCCGTAGTCGCCGAGCGTTGCGATCCCGATCTCCGAGCCGGTGCCCTCGGCGATCGACCTCGGTCGGTCGCCGTCCGGTCCGGCGAGAACCGGGCGGATACCCGGTCGAACCGATTCTGCAGTGCGGCGGCCGCCGGTGCGTCCGGCGGCGCCGCAGGGAGCGATCCCCATGTCGAACTCCGTTCGATAGTCGTTGCTCGGAAGCTGAATTTACGGACCATCTGTGAGTGCGGACATGGGTACGAGGCTCAGATCATTGTCCGAAACACTCATCTTCTGCATTGGCCGAAAGCGGCCGGATTGATCCGGGCGCGGTGGCCCGATGCGGTTGGGCCGCATGGTACTTCGCGGACAGCTCTGCCGCCGGTACGCTCATCGCGGCCGTCTGCCCCGGCCTGGTCGACACCGACGCCTCCCGGCCCTGGTTCGACAACATGAACCAGGCGCAGAGCCCTGCCCAGGCGGCGAAAGCGCTGCTCGACCTCGCCCTGAGCCCCGTGCGACCCGAAACATACGGCGAGCTGGTCCAATTCGGCGTCGTTCGCCCCTGGAAATAGCGGGCGACCGACCTTCGAGCCACGGACCACGGCGTGGCGGGGACCACGCACAGCGGTAACTCCAGGCAGGGGTGCCATCGGCGCTGCTGCGCCGCATCGCCGCCGACAGCGCCACGCTGAACGCCGCCGGGTACACCCCGGACCGTGCGACCACGCTGACCGCAGGCCTCAACGCCCAGCGAAGCGCGGCCGGCTGATGGCCGCTCCCCGATTCGGTGAGGTCCGACACGCCCCGTCGGGGTCGGTGCTGTACGGCGGCAGGAGCCAGCCCAAATGCTTCTGGGAGACAATGCTCCTATGGCGATCTCGCTCGACCAGGCCGACTCGGTGATTGCTGCGGCTCGTAAGGCGGCGACCGAACTCGGTGCGTCCGTCTGTCTTGCAGTCGTGGAAGCCGGCGGGAGTCTGGTGGCCAGTGCGCGTATGGACGGTGCACCCCCGCATGCGAACGAGGTCGCGAAACACAAGGCGGACGCGGCCGTTGCGCTGGGTTTCGACACCGTGCACATGACCCCAGCACCGCAAGGACAGTCGCTGTTCGGCGAGCCGTCGCGATCGGGTGCGCACGCGCTGGTGCCCAATGGCGGTGGTGTGGTCATCCGGGTCCGTGGAACGGTTGTCGGTGCGCTGGGGGTATCCGGCGCGGCCTCCTCGATCATCGATCACAAGGTCGGCGCAGCGGCCGTCGCCCAATTGAGCTGATCGCGTTCCCAGCGCCCGGAAACCAGACGAATTCTCCTCCCGGCGCATCGTCGGGCGATGCGCCGGGAGACGAGTTCACCGTTCGATCACGCCGCGGGCGCGGGGCTGAACACGCCGAAATGATTGCCGGAGGTGTCCAGCAGATCGGCCGATACCAGACCGTTCCCGCTTGTGACGGGCGCGGTCAGTACCTTGGCGCCCAGCGCCTCGGCTGCTGCCACGGTGGCCGCGACATCCTCGACGACCACCACGAAGGTGGCGTGATTGGCCGCACTGTCCGGGGTGTGCGCGACACCGCCGCTGGGTGCCTCGCTGCCGGGGTAGTGGACCAATTCGTATCCGTCGTCGGTCGGGTACGGGCTGAAAGACCAGCCGAACAGCTCGCCGTAGAACTTTTTGATCTGCTCGGGCTCGTCGCTGCCGACCTGGAACCAGGTCACCGTGTTGTACGGGGGAGTGCTCATTGATCGTCTCCGGAATCTCGGGGTCGTGGTCTTGCCGAACCACGATCTCCTGCCGCGGCGACAACCCCCTGTCGGTGTTTTCGAATCGGCTCTACAGCGCGACGACCCGAAGCCCGGCATCCGGAATGTCCCAGGCCGACCCGTCGAACGGGCGGTGCGGCGCGGACAGTTCGGTCGCCGCCACCGACGTGATCCGGTCCAGCCGGAAACAGCGCGGACTGTCGCGCAGCCGGCACCACGCCGCCAGGTACCAGCCGTTGGCCCCGTGCACCAGCGCGAACGGCTCGACCGAGCGTTCGCTGTGCGCGCCGGACCGGTCGAGGTAGCCGATCCGCAGCACTCTGCCGATTTCGATGGCTCGTTCGATCACCGCGGGGATCTCGCGGTCGGGCTGTGCGTCGACCGACAGCAATCGGATCCGGGCGGCGAGATCTCGGGCGGCGACCGCGTCGCGTTCCGGCAGCACCGCCACGATCTTGCGTAGCGCGCTGTGGCCCGCCCGCTCGAACGGGCCACCGCGATGGCGGGCCAGCGCGACCGCCAGCGCGACGGTCTCCGCGGGTGTGAGATTCAGCGGCGGCAAAGACATGCTTTTGTCCAGCGCGTACCCGCCGCGCCTGCCGACATCGGCATAGATCGGAATACCGGCCTGCTGCAGCGCGCAGATATCCCGTTCGATCGTCCGGACGCTCACCTCGTACCGCGCGGCCAACTCGCGCGCGCTGCGCAGCCGCGGCGAGATCGCCCGCAGCTCTTCGACTATCGCGTACAGCCGATCAGTCCGGTTCACGCGGTCACCGTAGCGCCGAACACCGACACATCCCGACCGCCGACCGAGCGGCCTCCACCCCGTGCGTCCATACGGGGCCGACGCCGTTGACGGGCGGATCGGCATCGGTGACGTCGCGCAGCCCGCACCTCGACCGCGCAAGCGTTTCGCTATTCGTGTGGCTCGACGGCCAGAACGTACGCGAGGTCTCTGATCCGGTCGGCTACGTCCGGTGCGGAGGAGATGACGACGCGATCGGCGCCGCACAGTTCGACGACCTCGGCGTCGGCGGTTTGTAGCCAGTCGAAGAACGCCCCTCGAACACCCTGACGAGTCGCACTTTCGTGGTGGAGATGAGGGTCGAGACGGACGAGATACGTGCGGTGTCGCGCCGACATGACGCTCTCCTTCGATCGTCCGGACCGTGGCCGTAGCGCAGCGGTCTGCTCGGAATCGGGTGCAATCGAGTGTGCGATGTTCGCCCTGCGAACGTGATACCCGGCGTAGGCGAGCGCACGCGATGTGCAGGGAATATTTGCGGCCGCGGCTCAGCGATCAGCTCGGAGGCGTAACCGGTACCCGGATCATTCGGGGTGAGTGGTATCGCTGCGCTGGTCGAGGGTGTGCTGGAGTTCGGTGTTGAGGCGTTGTGCTTCGGCGAGTTGGTCTTCGAGGATGACGATGCGGGCGGCTGCCTCGAGGGTGTTGCCGTCGTCGACGAGTTGGCGGACCCGTGCGGCCAGGCGCAGTTGGTAGCGGGAGTAGCGGCGATGCCCACCGTCGGAGCGCTGCGGTGTCAACAGCTCGGCCGCGTCGAGGCCGCGGAGGAAGGCAGGGGTGACGCCGAGGATTTCCGCGGCCCGGCCCATGCTGTAGGCGGGGTAGTCGTCGTCATCGAGCCGGTCCTCGGCACTGGAGCCGCTGGTGGGGTTCGTGTTCTGTGGGTCCACAACACCTCTCGTGGTCAACGCCATCGGGCCCCGGCGCACTGTGCGCCGGGGCCTCGGGACTTTCGAAGGGGTTTGACTTCAATTCCATCCGCCGACCATGAGGGTCGGCGTCGAACACCGCGCCCGCACTTCTTCCCGGGCGCGGAGGAATATCGGTAACTGTCTCAGCGACCACCTCCCGGATCGACGAACCTTGTCTGCGGTATTTCGTCATCCCCTCCGGCGGTCCGGCCGACTGCACCAGGTTCTCTTCTCCGCCGGAGGGGACGGAATCTTGCTTCCGGGCAGTTCACCTGCCCGGCCAACCAGACTTCTCATCTCCAACGACAGAGACTGTATACCGCGTCTCTCAGAATGTCTACATCCCTCGGTGTAGATTTTTTCCTTCAGGTGAGAGTGTTTACTTCACGGCGCATGACGGGTAGGCGTTGGGTGTGGATACCGAGCCCAGGCCGCCGGAGGATGTCGAACGGTTCGCGTTCGAGGCCACTCGTGCGGTGATCGAGCAGGCCAAAGGCATTGTGATGTTGCTGTACGGAATCGGCGACGAGCGAGCGTTCGCGTTGCTGCGGTCGTGTTCGCAGAACACCGACGTGCACGTGCACGCGCTGGCCCAGCGGATCGTCACCGAACTCCCGGGCTCGAGTGGACAGCACACGGTAGGTCAGCTGCGCGCTGAACTGGACCGGATCATGCTCGGACCGCCGCCACCGCGCGACAGCTCGGCCCCGCCGCTGGGGCCCACCCGTGACGCTCGATGAAGACGCGTGATGAGAGTCGGTGCAGGTGTTCGTCGTCCGCGTGCCGGTGCCCATCCGGCAGAACCGGGTGGGCGGCGTGCCCCCGGTCGCCTCTCGTCTACGTCTTGTCATGGCCGATTACGTGATGTTCGTGAGGACTGACCAGTAGCGCGCAGGCGGGTCGGTTCACGGCTGCTCGTGGATTCGGCCGGCGACGAGATGGCCAGGGTTGCCTGGGGCGACCGGGTGAAGCGCTGTGTCAGTGGGCGTGTCAGGTCGACGTCAGGCCGGTGACAGCCGGGTCGGCGACAGTTTCGGTGTCAACAGCACAGCGGTCCGTTCGATCGGATTGCCTCACTACGGATCCGAAGGAGACACCATCGTGTCCACCCTCACCCTGACCGACCGGGACGAGAACACCCTGCGCACGGCCGCCTACGGTGCGGTGTCGCTGATGGCCGCCACCGGCACGCCCCACCGGGCTGGCACGAGTGCCGCTATCGCCCTGACATCGGCGACCGGTCCGGTCGGGCACGTCCTCGCGGCGAAGTCCGCCGAGATCGAACTGAACGGGAAGACCGTCGCCGAACTCGCCGACCAGGTGCTGCCTGCCCTGACCGCGGCGATGACCCTGCTCACCGCACAGGATCCGGTCGAGGCCGACAACTTCCGCACCACCGTGCTGATCGCCGTCGACGCGGCCGGTCAGGCAGGCAAGGGTGATCCCAGCCCGGCCACGACCGCGATGGCCCGCAAGATCACTGCCGCGCTCGACGCCAACGGGGCGGTCACCGCGGACAGCATAGTGGAACCGAAAGGTGCTGCCGCACTGGATTTCCCGCTACTGCAGCAGGCCCTCGCCGATATCGTTGATTCCGGTATCACCGGAATCACGCTGCGTGTGCACGATGAGCGAGGCGAGTGGGTCGGCAGCGCCGGGGTGAGCAAGCTGGGCGGGACCGCGGAGCCGCCGATCGACGGGCACGTCCGCATCGGCAGCAACACCAAGACCTTCACCGCGACCCTGGTGCTGCAACTGGTGGCCGAGGGCAGGCTCGCCCTGGACGCCCCGGTGGCCGACTACCTGCCCGAGTTCGAGCTCGACGAGCGGATCACAGTGCGAATGCTCTTGCAGCACACCAGCGGGGTGTTCAACTTCACCGGCGAGTACTACCCCGACGGAACTGTGGTGCCGGGCATTCCCGCCACCTCTGCGGGCAAGCAGTGGGTGGACAACCGATTCCACAGCTACCGGCCGGAGGAACTGGTGCGGCTGGCGTTGTCCAAGCCGGCGCGGTTCGAGCCCGGCACGGACTGGAGCTACTCCAACACCAACTACGTGCTGGCCCGGCTGCTGATCGAGAAGGTCACCGGCCGCTCGGTCGCCGAGGAAATGCACCGGCTGATCCTGGGACCGCTCGGACTGTCGGGCACCGTGGCACCGACCACCCAGACCGAGATCGCCGAGCCGCACGCGCACGCCTACTACCGGTACGAGGACGATGGCGAGCAGAAGACGGTCGATGTCACCCGCCACAACCCCTCCTGGATCTCCAGCGGCGGCGACATGATCTCGACCACCCGCGACCTGCACACATTCATCTCCGCACTGATGAGCGGCAAGCTCCTGCCGGCCGAGCTGCTCGACCAGATGTGCACCCCGCACCCGACACCCATCCCGAACATGGGTTACGGCCTGGGGGTCTTCGTACAGGACACCGGCCTGGGTGGCACCGTGATCACGCACAACGGCGGCGCCGCGGGCCACGCGGCGATGATGTTCAGCACCCCCGACGGCAGCAAGACCCTGACCGCCGCGCTGAACTACGTGGACGATGCCGCGCTCTCACTGGCGGTGCCATTTCAGCAGGCGACGCAACGTCTGGTCAACGAGGTGTTCGGCGACGGCCGAACCGCGTCTTCCGACCCGGCCGCGCCGACGCGATAGACAGCGCCGCACACCGGCGACCCGGACATGTCACAGGCCCTATATGCGGTAGAGCACGAACTGGGACCGCCTATCCATGTTGTGCCGCTAGCGAATTCCAGGGGTCGCGGGGTGGGGGCCGACGCAGCCGAGGATGAAGCAGCCCGGTGGCCAATTCGCGAACGGCGCGGACATGGGCTTGCCCAGGCAGGACAGCGGGTTGCAGCCCGGGTAGGCCATCGGGCCGATTCCGAGTGCGGCGAGGGTCGCGTCCGGATTCGAGATCATCGGATCGGACAGTTGGACATCCGATTGCTGTTCGTAGGGCGCCGCGGCGGGTATGCGGGGTTCCCGGAACGCGGCGCCGACCGCACGCAGGACATCGTGCGGGAAGCTCAACGCGCTCCCCGGAACCGTGACGCCGGTCCAACTGACCATCAATCCAAGGCTCGGCACGACGAAGTTGTCCTGGCGCATCATTCCCGACATCTGCATCGCATCCGGCGGCAGACCAGGAAAGTAGTTGGCGCAGTCCGGCCCGTTCACGACGAACAGGAAGCCGTAGCACGGGTTCGTCGGGGCGGGCCGGCTTGCCTGCGCGAGATAATCCGCCGAAATGATCCGATGATCGCCCCACTGGCCGCGATTGGTGAGCAGGAGACCGAGCTTGGCGAAATCGTCTGGTGGCAGCAGCAGATGCGCGTATCCGTAAGTGTTTCCGCTGCGGTCACGCCCCCAGAAGTAGTCGGTCGGCGGAATTCCCAGCGGATCGAACAGCTTTCGCTGCGCGTAGGCCTGGAAGTCCTCGTCGACCGCACGCTGGATGACGTATGCGAGCAGATCGACAGCGCGCTGACTGTAGCGCCACTCGGCGCCCTGCTGTTGGTCGATCGGCATCGCCAACGCCTGCGCGACCACATTCGGGTCGATTTGCGCCAGCCCGGTGATGCCCTCGGAGGCCACCGCCACCTGCATGCCGCTGGATTCGATGAGCAGATTCCGCACCGTGATCGCGCGATGGCCGGCATCGCCGAGTCCGGGCGGCAGATAGGCGCCGATCGGGTCATCGAGCCGCAGCCGCTGCTCGTCCACCGCGATCCCGGCCACCATCGAAACCACACTCTTGGTGCTGCTCCAGAGATTCCACGGCACACCGGCGGCCCGCGCGTTGTTCGGGCCGGTCGCGATCAGGCAATTGTTCCGAAAGATCTGCAGCGTCGTGCGCGTCGAATCCGCCGCGAGCGCCACCGCCTGGCGCAGCGCCGCCGAATCGAGTCCGACCTCCTCCGGCGTCGCCGTTTCGGGTGCCCGTCCACTGCTGACCGCGCAATGCCTCAGCCCGTCCGGCCCGGCCTGCGCCATTACCGGTGCACCAATCCCCAGCATCGACGTGGTCACCGTAATGGCAGCCACCACAATGCTTCTCATACCTCGACCCACACCGGCCTCCGCTCTCGACGAACTCCACCTGGCTCATCGCCCCCACCTCACCCCCGGTTACCACCTTGGGTGCCCCTACTTGTAGGGGGCGGACCTGCGTGATCACCGCAGCCGCCTGGCGCAGGAGGAGTGGATGTCGACCAGGAATGTCGTCGATCGCCGCTACCGTCGGCGACGCCGCCGGAGATGTATCGCCGCCGGTGGAAGTCGTCAGCGCGAACCAGACATGCCCGGCGACGCCGTTCCTGCACACCTATCGGGGCGTGCGGGTCGAATGCGCCGAACCCGGCCGGAACTACTCGGCCGGCCGCATCGTGCCGATCCACGGCGATGCTCCCATCGCCCCAGCGGTGCCCGCCGTCACCGCCAGCGGCAGCGGGTTGGACCCGCACATCTCCCTGGAGTACGCGGCCATCCAGGTGGCTCGCATCGCCAAGCGGCTACGGCGAACTCTGCGGTCCGCCGTCACCTGAGGAGTTCTCGGCGACCAAGTCTGTCACCACGTGAATTCTTCAGATGTGGCGAACCGCAGACAGAGATGCCGTCGCAACAGTCCGAAGACCGACTTCTCCGATGATTCGGATCTCGCGAGCAATCGCTACGAGACCGACCACTTGCTGTCTACAGCATCCGACGAGGCGTGCTCATCGCTTTGGCACGCCGCACGGATACTCGCGACCACACCGCCTGCTGCACTGCCACCGTCGCCCACCCTGCCAGTGCCATTCCGGACAGGTTCACCACGAGTTGCAGGGCGCTGCCCCAGACCGCCGAACCGACACCGAAAGCGGCGCCGAGTGCGATATTGCCCGCGGCCGGCACGGTGGTGACAGAGATGAAAACGCCGGCCAGTCCTCCCGCCTTGGCGGAGGTCAGCGCCAGCACTCCGGCGGCGGCAGCGACGACGGCGACGATGAACGACCATTTGTCGGGTGTGTAGATGAAGGCTGTCCCGGGGCGTGGGCCGGTGACGTCTTCCACGGTGATCCAGCCCAGCCCGCGCCCGAGCAACGCGAGGGTGAAGGTGATCGCGATCGCGGTGGCGAAGCCGAGCAGCAGTGTGCGGACAGCGAGCCCGAACAAGGCGAATCGGCGACGTACCAGCGCGACTCCGAGTGCGGCGATGGCTCCGAACTCCGGCCCGAGGACCATCGCCCCGATTACCAGAATCTGACTGTCCAGCACGATCGCGATCGCGGCGATCACGGTGGCGAAGGTCATGAAACTGAGATAGGTCCAGTTCAGCTCGGTTTCCTCATACGAGCGCTGGGCCACATCAGCCCATACCACTGCGTCTGCGCTGCTACCGGGGGTGCGTACCTCGCAATCGAATCCGCTGCGAGACAGCCAGGTACGCACCGGTTCGATCTCGATAGTGCCCACCCGATGTAGGCCGATCGCGCGCAACCGCTGGATCAAGTCGTTGGCCGCCTCGCGCGCCACCTCGGCCACCAGCATGTCACCCTTGGGCCGCAGCGCCGCGCCGCGCATCACCGCCAGGCCGCTGACGGCATCGTCCTGTTCGAGAATTCGGATCACGTCATCGGTCATCTCGCTCGGAGCCAGCATTCGCAGTCGCAACACCCCGATAGTGTGCCGCGTCTTTCCGCTGGCATCGGCACCATCCGCCTCAAACAACGACTAAGCCTGGTCGACCGCATCAACTCCGGCCTCCAGTGGATCTCCCCGGTGAACCGGTGGCAGGCCCATCACATCCCGGCATTTGAACGCCCTCGGGGGCAAGAGAGGTGATTTGCAGGAGCACTAGATGACATTCAGCGCAACGGCGATGGTGCCGAACGTCGCCACGATCGAGGTGACGCCGACGTGCATCCCGATAGATAGCCGGATGTCTTTGTTCTGCCAGGCGAACCAGAACCCGGGGAACATGAAGATCACCCGCGACACGAACACCCACGGTGACCAGAAGTGGTAGAGCGAGAACAAGACTGTGCTGACCAGAGGCGCCCAACCGCCGAGGTGGGCGATGCGGGGCAGCAGGAAACCGCGGAAGTACAGCTCCTCGATGAGCGGGAGGGAGATTCCGGTCAGCGGCAGGCAGATCACCATCGTGGTGAGCATGATGGAGTACGAGTATCCGTCGAGGAATGCGGTGGCGCTTCCGGCGCCGTCCGTGTACGGAACCCATGTGAAGAAGTTTTCGAGGAAGAAGCGATTCATCGGCGTTGTCGCGAAGCTCAGCACCGTCATCCACACGATCAGCGGGATGACCATCACCACCAGCTTCCCGCGCGGAACGGGTTTGTCGGTGTAGTGCAGCACGCCGCGTAGCGAGATGTGGCCGTTGCGCTTGTGTCCCAGCCACAGCAGTCCCACCAGGATCGGAATGAGAACCAGACACAGGGCGATCGCCCAGCCCATGAGGACCGGATATCCGATGGCCTTGACGAATGGTTCACCGATGAGCAGGTAGGCGGCGACGATCAGGACGCCGGGGACGAGATGCAACGCGACCGACAGCGGCAGGCAATGGCGGTCGCTCAGCAACTGCTGGACTACTCGGTTCGGTCGAGTATCTTCAAGGGCGCGCATGTCGAGAATTCCTCTGACTGTTCGTGATTGCGGTACGTGGAATGAGTCGGAAAGTGCCCACCGAGCCGGGCAGAAAAGGCGGTCAGGACATGGCAGGTTCGGGCTGTCGTCATGTGCGCTGTACATCCGCGCCGCGTGTCATGTCCCATAGCAGCGCCGTTCAGTCGTGACACGCTGCCCTCCGATCCCCGACCGTCGACGGTTTGCGTGGCCTGTGCCCGGACGGGACCTACTCACCCGCCTGCGGCAGGACGGCGGGGCCGTCCAGGACGCCGACCAGGGGGCAGGTAACTTGCTTTTCGAAGCGCAAACTCACGTGCATTCTTGCCGTCTGCACAGGAAAGACTCGCCGACGGAAAAGGTGTTGGTCTGTGAGTGGCTGCGAGCGCAGCTACTCACAGCCGCAACTTTCGCTATGACCTGCCGTCGTGCGGCGAGCCGGTGGCATCGGTGGCAGACATCAGTGACACAGCGCCGTAGGCGGCGGTCTGCAGGGTGGCCTTGTCCTGGTCGGTCAAGGTGATAGGCATGGCGGGCGGCTTCCTCAAAGGTGTTGTGGCGAAAGTCGATTGATTGGTTCAAGTGGATCCGGCAGGGCCGGCGCCCGGGATGTCCGGATTGCTCAGCCCGGCCGGGGTGCGCCAGCCCGGCGGCTATCGGCTCGGCGAACCCTGCTGGTCTGCGGCGGCTACCGTCTCGCGGACAGCCGCGGCGACGGCGCGGAAGTCCTTGCGCAGGATCTTGTCGTGGTTGCTGGCGACCTTCGCGCTCACCTTCACGTTCGGGTTGTGGGCGAGCACCGGATCGAGTGAGGCCCGCACCTGTTCCATCTCCCCGCCGCCGGTGCCGAGGCCGTCACCCGTGGCCAGGACGAACCGCACCGGACAGGTCAGACGTTCGAGAACCGGCACGCTGGCCGCGGCGACCTCATTGGCATCGATGTTGACCTCGGCATGCTGGTCGGCGCTCATCCGCGCGGCCAACCCGAGCGGACGCGCCAGCGGCAGCACCAACCGCATCCGCCGGAACAGCTTGCGGATCCGCGCCCGTCCTTCGTCACCGGTCAACCCGTAGGGTGCCGCATCCACGGTCACCACCCCCGCGACACGGTCGGGATTGCGGTCGGCCCAATGCCACGCGAGAATCCCGCCGTAGGACCAACCCACCAACAGCGGCCGCTGCACATCCCGCGCCGCGAGAACGGCATCCACATCTCGCAACGACGCCTCGAAGGAATAGTCCGCCGACCGCTTCGATTTGCCGCGGGCCCGCTCGTCGTAGGTGATGTGCCGGAAATCGCTGCCGAGTTCATCGATCACCGGCCGCCAAGGCCGCTGGCTGGCGTAGGCGCCGTTCAGATAGACGACCGGTCGGCCGGGGCCACCGGTATCGGTCACGGCCAGCGCCGTGTCGTCGACCGACACCATGCCCGTCCAGGTCGAGGCATTCGAGGAGGTGCTGTTCTTCGTCATGGCAATAACCGTCAACGTCTGGCCTGACAGCGCCCTGACACGAGCCTGACACGTTGTGCCACCTGTTCACACCAGACCAGGACGCTGCACGGGCTTGCTGCCGGCTACGGCAACACCAGAGTTGTGCGGTGCAGGGCAGGCGGTCTCGGCTCCTGGTCGCAGGTCGACTGGTCGCCTGGGCACTGGTCGGCACCGACCCACAATTTTCCGGGTTCACCTGTGGTGCTTGTCCTCCGCCCGGCTGGGTTATGCGGGCAGGGCGGCGCTGAGACTTCAGCGGTCGGCATCCGGTGCGAAGGGCTGGTCCCGGTGTCTTGTCGACTTCGATCGCGTCTACGGCACGAAACGGTGCGGGCCCAAGTTGAGAAGGAGCACGGCATATGGTTACCGAGACGCAGGCCGGTTCACCGGCGCACACAGCGGGTCGTGGCCCGGTGCGTGCCGCGGTGGTGGTGGGCGCGTTGGGGGTGGTGTTCGGTGATATCGGCACCAGCTCGATCTACACCTTGCAGACGGTGTTCAATCCGGCGGATCCGCATCCGGTCCCGGTCAGTACCGCCAACGTCTACGGAGTGGCTCGCTGATCTTCTGGTCGGTGATGATCATCGTCACCCTCACCTATATCTCGCTGGTGATGCGCGCGGACAACGACGGTGAAGGGGGATCATGGCATTGATCACGCTGCTTCGGCGTCTCGGCGGAACGCATGGCCGCCGCGCCGCCGCTGTCCTGGCCGGCGTAGGAATATTCGGTGCCGCTTTGTTCTTCGGCGACAGCATGATCACGCCCGCCATCTCGGTGCTTTCGGCGGTGGAGGGGCTGAAGATCGTCGAACCCGACCTGGAGAACCTGATCATCCCGATCACGGTGGTCACCATCATTGACCTGTTCTCTGTTCAGCGGCGTGGCACCGCCGCTGTGGGGCGGTTGTTCGGGCCGGTGATGATCGTGTAGTTCCTGGCCATCGGCACCCTCGGCGTCGCGGGGATCCTCCGACATCCGGAAATCTTGAAGGCACTGTCGCCGACCTATGCGCCGAGTTTCGCTGTCGGGCATTTCCACATCGCGTTCTTCGCCTTGGCCGCGATCGTGCTCTCGGTCACCGGCGCCGAGGCTTTGTATGCCGATATGGGGCATTCCGGACGCAAGGCCATCACTTGGGGTGGTTGGGGCTGGTCCTGCCGGCCTGCACTCTGAGCTACATCGGGCAGGGCGCACTGATATTGAGTGACCAGGCCACCGTCAGTGGTCCGTTCTTCCTGCTCGCTCCCGGCTGGGCGCGGCTACCGCTGGTGCTGCTGGCCACCGCCGCGACAGTGATCGCCTCCCAAGCGGTGATCACCGGCGCCTTCTCGGTGGCCTCCCAAGCGGTGCAGCTGGGGTATCTGCCGAGGCTGCGCATCGCGCACACCTCGGAATCGACCATCGGGCAGATCTACGTTCCCTGGATCAACTGGCTGCTCATGGTGTCGGTGTTGACCCTGGTTTTCGCTTTTCAGTCTTCGGCGGCGCTGGCCTACGCCTTCGGTATGGCGGTGACCGCGACGATCACCATCACGACCCTGCTGTTCAGCACAACCGCGTACTCCACGAACACGTCGTGATCCTGTCGCTGGAGACCCAGCCCGTTCCCCGTGTCGCCGAAGCCGACCGTGTCGGCATCGATGCCGTCGGTTACACCGAGGACGGAATCATCCACGTCACCGCCTATCACGGCTACATGGAGCCTCCCAACGTGCCGCACATTTTGCGTCGGCTGGATCCGGCCCGCACCGAAGGCCCGATCTCGGTGGACGACGCCTCCTACTTCCTGTCCAAGATCGAACTGAAGACAGGCGACGCGCGCACCATGGCTGCCTGGCATAAACGCCTGTTCATCGCCACCTCCTTCATCACCTCCGACGCTGCCGACTACTTCGGGCTGCCCCGCGAACGGACCGTGATCATGGGCTCCCAGGTCGAGGTGTAACCCGGCGAAAACGACGACGTATTGATGCTGACCGTCGACCTCCAACCGCCTCGCCAACGCCTGAGCCAGATCGGACCGACGATCTCATCCGTTGCGGCGCACGAATACGCTTGTGGTCATGACCGATGCGGAGCTGACCGACCTGCGCAACCGAGCCGCTGCAGGAGATGCGGATGCGGTTGCGCAACTTATCGAGCCGGCCACCGAAAACGGCGACATGGCCGAACTTCGGCAGCTTGCCGCCGAGGGCAACAGCACTGCCACCGATGAACTCGTTCAGCTCGCGGCCGAGCGCGGTGACGCCACCGAACTACAACGCCTTGCCGCCGCCGGAAACCAGGATGCGACCGATGAACTCGTTCAACTCGCCTCTGAACGCAACCGCCGCCGACGGTGACAGCGACGCCGCCGACTTGCTCGACGAACTGACCGGGGAATAGCCAGCAGCCGATCGTCTCCACCCGAACACGCTCCGACACCTGGTCTGGTCGTGTTCGTTCATTGCACAGGATTGGTGCCTGAGCGCGGCTCGAGATGTCGAGATGGCAACGGAATCGCTCGCGGCCACGGGCTACCCCAACGCCGCTGACCCGCCTGCGCCACTGTCAGGAGATGGTGTTCCGCTGACGGTAGGCGCTCGCCCCCCGAGCCGGTGCCGGGCTGGGGTCGCCTAGCAGCCGGCTCCGGCGGTCATCTTCTTTTCTTGTCGAGGTCTGTGCTGATGGACTCCTGATAGACGTCGGCATAGGTTCGCGAGTCTTTCACCAGGTCATCGCAGAAAGCTGCGACGTCGTCACCGATGAGTTCCAGCACTCCTTTACCGGCCGCGACCCCTTCCTCGAAGAAGTCGAGCATGTTCGAGAGCAGGCTTCCATCGACCAGTTCGACCGGCCCGATCTTGAAGAAGTACTTCTGACTCTCCTCGTAGACGATCTTGTAGTCGGGAGGCAGCGCCTTGACGCGCGCCACGTGCGCCCGCCACTCCCGCTTGCCTTCGATGATGTCGCGAATACCCACGTCATGCTCCTAGCCGGCCGAGTTTTCGTGTCACGTTCTTGTTCAACTGTTCGCGCCACTTGTCGCGAAAGTTCTTCGCCCCTTCTTCGCCGGCGATCGCCGCGCAGAAGCCTTTGATGTCCTCGCCCAAGGCCTCGTGGACGCTCTGTCCCTCCGCTGCTGTTTCCTCGAGCAGGCCCAGGACGCCATCGAGGATCGGCATCAAGTTGCGACCTGTGAGGTCGGAGTAGGGCGAAAGGTGGGTCTTGATCTCTGCCCACGCCGCCCGATACTCGGCCGGGAGAGTCTCGGCTCGAGCTTCGAAGGCTTTGTATTCCCTGGTCAGATCGCTTCCCGTGATCGTCTCCCAGAATTTCATCGTTCGGTTCCCTTGAGTTGATTGATGCGCGAGGAGATGTACTCCCATTTCGACCAGAACGTCGCGAGCTCTTCACGCCCGGCGTCGTTGAGTGCGTAGAACTTGCGTGGCGGGCCGACTTCGGACGGTCGTTTCGAAACGTCGACCAGCCCGTTCTTCTCCAATCGCACCAGGATCGCGTAAACCGTTCCTTCTACGACGTCGGCGAAACCGAGTTCGTTCAGCCGGCGCGTGATGGCGTACCCGTATGTCTCCTCGGTGGCGATGATCTCGAGGACACAGCCTTCGAGCGTGCCTTTGAGCATCTCCGTCAAGTTGTCCGTGGCGGCCTCCTTCGATCATGACCACTATTCAGTGGCGCTGACTACCGCTAAACTGTAACACAGAGTAGTGGCCGAGAAGCAAGCCCTGACCAACCGCTACTTAGTGCTACTGTATAGTGGTAGTCAGTGTCAGTGAATAGTTGTTCGACGGTTGGTGAAGCATGGGCTCGACCGCAGAGATGCCCGAAGGTGAGTCGCAAGGCATCGTCCTGACGATCGAGCGGGCGTTCGTCGGGATCGCGGTAACGACGGTGCGGAGCTATCGCCGGCTCGGTCTACTCGACGAACCCGAGCTGGACAGTTCCGGCTGCCGGCGATACGGACCCGCGAAGCTACTGCGGCTCGTACAGGTCCGGGCGCTGACCGGGGCAGGCCTACCGCCGACCGAGGTCGGAGATCTGCTCGACTACTTCGCCCATGTCGAACGCGTCCTGGGCGGCTGACCCCAAGGGTTGGGCCGTCCGCGCTTCCAGCCATCCACCACCCGTCCCGTCAGCGCATACCTCGACCGATCCCCGTGCGTATACATCTGCGTATAAGCATTCTCGAAAGGCAAGCACATGAACAGTCGCCGCCAGACCACAGCAGACCCGACCGCTACCTGGACAGGCATGGTGACGGTCGCAGACACGGCCCTCGCTGTCACCGATACCGGCGGGCCCGGCATCCCCGTGCTCTACATCAATGGCCACGTCGCCACACAGCGGAACTGGCGACGCGTGATCGCCGAGCTCGGCCCGGACTGGCGTCACATCACCTACGACATGCGAGCCCGCGGCAAATCCGGGACGTCATCCGACTATTCGTTCGAAAGCAACGTCGCCGATATCGACGCCGTGCTCGCGGCCAGGGGCGTGCAGCGGGCGCTGGTGGTGGGCTGGTCCTACGGGGCTTTCGTCGCGGCGCACTGGGCCAGCCGCAACCCCGATCGGACCGTGGGCGCGGTCCTGGTCGAGGGCGCACAACCGAACGACTGGATCGATGAGATCGATATCGAGGCGATGCGCAAGTTGTGGCGGCGGTTGAGCTGGGTGATGCCGCTGCTACGCCCGATCGGCATGGCACCGCGGATGACCGCAGAACAGATGGCCGAGAGCAACATCGAGGTCGGCGAGATCGCCCGCGAACGTGTCCTGGGCCCGGTGATGGACAACCTCACCGTCCCGACCCGATATGTCAACGCCTCCGGATCCTCGCTCGGCAGCAAGGGCGATTCGCAGGAACGCATCCGCGCCAGCCTGCACAAGGTGGTCGAACGCAACCCGAACATCGAAATCCACGCCAAGGTCCCCAGCAACCACGGCAACATCCTGCGCAAGGACTTCCGCGCCATCGCCGAGGCCGTCCGCGTAGTCGGCGGGCCTGACCGCGAGCAGCCCCGATGACAAGGACCGACCCGCGTGGCCACCAGCCGAGAGGGTGCACGCCGGGGCGGTGTACGGCCGCACCTACGGCATCGTCTGCGCTGCCCCGCCGATCGGCCTGTGAATCCTCGCCCCTGCCGGCAAGTCAATCGCAAGGACGACAGACGGTTCACGAGTCACCCCCCCCGGGTCTCCTGCGGCACGCTACGGGGCAGCTGACCCAACCATGAAACCGCTGACACCCGATACCCACTGAAGCCTCGATCGTGGGGGCGATCTACACGTATCGCCTGCTGGGATGCGCATCGCTTGACCTGGCCCGTTGGTGGTGACGCCGTCACCACTTTCTCGTTACGTGCGGTAGTGAAATGCATCGACGTGTTGTGAACCTGCAGGTGAGAAGCAGGTCAGGTGTCACCGACAGGTCGCTGACCAGGGATTTTCCGGGCGGCCGGGCGGAGGGATCGACACCCCGCCCGGACCGCATAGGAGTTCTACCAGCTTCTGCCCGGTGAATCGGGGATTTGCGGTCGTCTCACTAGAATGGGGCGACCGTATTCGTCCGCTTCCGGGAGCCAGCCGTGACCATCCAGCCTGTTCGCCTGTTCGGCGATCCCATCCTGCGTGCCCGCGCCGCGGAGGTCACCGCGTTCGACCGCGATGTGCGGCAGCTGGTGACCGACCTGACCGAGACCATGCACGACGACGGCGGGGTCGGGATGGCCGCGCCGCAGATCGGGGTCGGGCTGCGGGTGTTCGTCTACGACACCGGCGACGCCGCCGGGCATCTGGTGAACCCGCAGTGGGAGGTCGTCGGCGACGAAGAGCAGGTCGGCCCGGAGGGATGCCTGTCCATTCCCGGAGTGCGCTACGACACGCGCCGGGCGCTGCGGGTGCGCGCCTCCGGTGTGGACGTCGACGGCGCGCCGGTCTCGTTCGAGGCGGAGGGCCTGCTGGCGCGGTGCGTGCAGCACGAGACCGATCACCTCGACGGTGTGCTGTTCATCGATCGTCTCGACCCTGCCCAGCGCAAGGAGGCGATGCGGGTGATTCGCGAATCCGATTGGTTCGCCGCGGGAACGACGGTGCGCCCGGCCCGCTCGATGAGCGGCGCGGGGCGGCCCAACCCGTTCGGGGTCGTCCGCTGATGCGCGTTGTCTTCGCGGGGACACCGGAGCCGGCGGTTCCGTCGCTGCGGCGTTTGCTGGAATCGGCGCGTCACGACGTGATCGCCGTCGTGACGCGGCCCGACGCGGTGGCGGGGCGCGGCCGGAAGGTGACCAGGTCGCCCGTCGGTCAACTGGCCGACGAGCACGGCATCCCGGTGCTCACCCCGCGGCGGCCGTCGGAGCCGGAATTCATCGCGCAACTCACCGAATTCGCGCCGGACTGCTGCCCCGTGGTCGCCTACGGCGCGCTGCTGCCCCAGCCGGTGCTCGACATCCCGCGTTTCGGCTGGATCAACCTGCACTTCTCGCTGCTGCCCGCGTGGCGTGGCGCGGCGCCGGTGCAGGCGGCGATCGATGCGGGCGACGAGATCACCGGCGCCTCGACCTTCCAGATCGAGGCAGGGCTGGACACGGGGCCGGTCTTCGGCATGGTGACCGAGAAGATCGCCGTCACCGACACCGCGGGCACCTTGCTGCAGCGGTTGGCCGACAGCGGCTCCCGTCTGCTGGAAGCGACGCTCGACGGAGTGGAGGACGGGACACTGCAGGCGGTCGCCCAGTCCACCGACGGCGTGTCGTACGCGCCCAAGGTCGGGGTCGAGGCCGGGCACGTGCGCTGGGATCAACCGGCGCTGGCCATCAGCAGGCGGATTCGCGCGGTCACCCCGGCTCCGGGGGCGTGGACGGAGGTCGGCGGCACGCGGCTGAAGCTGGGACCGGTCGAGCTGGTCGAGGACGAGTTGCCGGAGCGCGTGATCGAGGTACGCAAGTCCGGCGTCTTCGTCGGTACCGCCACCACCGCCGTCCGGCTCGACCAGGTGCAGCCGCAAGGCAAGCGCATGATGGCCGCGCTCGACTGGGCGCGCGGCGCCCGCCTGCAGCCCGGCGCGGTGGTCGAATGACGCCGCGGGACAATCGGGCCGGCGGCGACGACGCACGCGACCGGCGGCGCGACGAACGCGGCCCCGCGCCGAATCGTTCGGGCGAGTCCGGCCGGGCTCGCGCGCAGGGCGGCCCTCGGCGTGACCGCAACGGTGCAGGCCGGCCACGGGCAGCCGATCAGCGTTCCGGCAGCGGGCGAGCCGAGGCGGGCGGCCGCGACCGCGACGAACGGCGCGGCTCCACGGGACAACGCGCGGCGACGGGTCGAGCGGACCGTTCCTCCGCCGGGCGCCCGGCTTCCGGGTCCAAAACCCCCGCGCGTCAGGGGCCCAAGGTCGCCGGGCGACCGCGTCAGTCGCCCGCCGATCCGCCGCGGTCGGTCGCCAGGGATGTGCTGCGTGCGGTCCGGGAGCGCGACGCCTACGCCAACCTCGTGTTGCCCGCGCTGCTGCGCGAACAGGGATTGTCGGGGCGTGACGCCGCACTGGCCACCGAACTCGCCTACGGCGCGTGCCGCTCCCTCGGCCTGCTCGACGCGGTGATCGCCGAAGGCGCGGGCCGATCGATCGAGGAGATCGACGGCCCCCTGCTGGACGTGCTCCGGCTCGGCGTCTATCAGTTGCTGCGCACCAGGATCGGCGCGCACGCGGCCGTGGACACCTCGGTGGCGCTGGCGCGCGCCGAATCCGGCGCGGGCAAGGCCGGTTTCGTCAACGCCGTACTCCGGCGGGCGGCGGAGAGGACAACGGAAGAGTGGGTCGAGGCGCTCGCGCCCGCCGACCCGGTCGGCCGGTTGGCGTTCGAGTACGCGCATCCGGCATGGATCGCGCAGGCGTTCGCCGACGCGCTGGGGGCGCGAGCGGCGGAACTGGGCGAGGTGCTCGCCGCCGACGACGCGCGGCCGCTGGTGCATCTGGTGGCCCGTCCCGGCGACATCACCGCGGAGGAACTCGCGCTGGTCACCGGTGGTGCGGAGGGGCGCTGGTCGCCGTACGCGGTCTACCTGGACGGCGGGGATCCGGGAAAGCTCGAGCCGGTGCGCGCGGGCATGGCAGCCGTACAGGACGAAGGCAGCCAGTTGGTGGCCCTGGCGCTGACCAGGGCCGAGCTGGAAGGTCCGGACACCGGGCGCTGGCTCGATCTGTGCGCGGGACCGGGCGGCAAGGCCGCGCTGCTGGGGGCGATCGCCGCGATCGACGGCTTCCGGGTGGACGCGGTCGAGCCCGCCGCGCACCGCGCCGAACTGGTGCGCAAGGCGGTGCACGACCTGCCGGTCGACGTGCACGTCACCGACGGCCGGGCCAGTGGATTGACTCCCGGTTACGACCGCATCCTGGTGGACGCCCCGTGTACCGGACTCGGTGCGCTGCGCCGCAGGCCCGAGGCGCGCTGGCGGCGCACCCCGGCCGACGTGCGCGAATTGGTCGTATTGCAGCGCGAACTGCTCGCCGCGGCATGGGATCTGCTGCGCCCGGGTGGAGTCGTGTTGTACTCGACCTGCTCGCCACACCTGCCGGAGACCGTGTCGGTCGTCGCCGACGCCGTGCGCCGCCTGGGCGCCGAGCAACTCGACACCCGAGAGCTGCTACCCGGCGTCACCGATGTCGGTGACGGGCCGGGGGCGCAGCTGTGGCCGCACCGGCACGGCACCGACGCGATGTTCCTGGCCGCGCTGCGCAAGCCGCGCTGAGTCCGCTCATTCCCGGCTGGACTGTTCCCGCAGCCGGGCAAGGGTTTTCGCGAGGATGCGCGAGACGTGCATCTGCGAGATGCCCATCTGCTGCGCGATCTGGGTCTGGGTCATCGATTCGAAGAACCGCATGGTGAGGATGCGCCGTTCCCGCTCGGGCAACCCGGCCAACAGCGGCCGGATCGCGACGTACTCCTCGACGCGGTCGAACTGGGACTCCTCCTCGCCGAGGGTGTCCAGCAGCGAGGCGTCGGTGTCCCGGCCGAGCGTGGCCGCGTCGATCGAGCTCGGCTGGTAGGCGTTGCCCGCGATCACCGCCTGGGTGACCTCGTCCGGATCGACGTCGAGCTCCGCGGCGATCTCCTTCGCCGTCGGCGAGCGACCGAGGGTCTGCGACAGGCTGTCGATCGCCGCGCCGATGCGTAGGTGGGTCTCCTTGACCCGGCGTGGCACCCGCATCGCCCACGTGTGGTCGCGGAAATACCTGCGGACCTCGCCCATGATGGTCGGCACCGCGAACGACAGGAAGTTCGAGCCGCGCTCCACGTCGAAACGATCCACCGCGTGCACCAGACCGACCCGCGCCACCTGGGTCAGGTCATCGAACGGTTCACCGCGTCCGCTGAACTTGCGGGCGATGTGGTCGGCGAGCGGAATGCAGCGGCTGATCAGTTCCGCGCGCAAGGCGGTGTGCCGCGCCGTCCCGGGTTCGCTGCCCGCCATCTGCTCGAAGAGCAAGCCGACGTCGTCGTACCCGGGGACCGCACCGGCCGCTTCCAGGGTTTCGCTTTCGTCTTCCAGGGTTTCGCTGTCTTCGACGGCGTCCTCCGCGGTCAAGGTGTCGGAGTCGTCGTCGCGCTGTGCGTCGAACACGGTTTCTTCGTCCGCCACTACGCCTTCCCCCGGACCCGACGGAACTCGACCGTCGTCGGATATCCGGAGACCGTCGCATCGAACGAATCCTGTGTGGCCTCGACCGTGTCGGTGAGGGTGCGCAGCACGTGCCAGCCGAAGCTGCGCTGGTCGGGCAGTCCCGGCTTCTCCGCGATGCCCTCGACCCGGACGAGCAGTTCGGTGTCACCGACGGTGAACCGGCAGTTCAGGCTCGTTTCCGGGGCGGCGACCGCGATCAGCGTCGAGCAGACCTCATCGACGGCCAGCCGGATGTCGGCCACCTCGTCCAGCGTGAATTCGCTGAGTAGGACGAGGGTTTCGGCGAGCCCGCGCACGATGGGCAGCTGTGTCACCGACGCCGCCACCCTGATCTCCACCGGGGTGCTGTAGAGCCCCTGTTCCGCCGAAATATTGATCACCCTATGCAGGCTACCCACTCCCACCCAGGACAATCCTCGGTACCGTTAGACTCCGGCGTTGTGTCCAACCCGACTTACCCTCGTCCGGCCGCTCCGATGATCGCCCCGTCCATCCTTTCCGCCGACTTCGCGCACCTCGCGGACGAAGCGGGCGCCGTAGCGGGCGCGGACTGGCTGCACGTGGACGTGATGGACGCGCACTTCGTGCCGAATCTCACAATCGGACTTCCCGTGGTCGAAAGCCTGCTGAAGGCGACCGAGATCCCGCTGGACTGCCACCTGATGATCGAGGATCCGGGCCGCTGGGCGCCGCCGTACGCCGAGGCGGGCGCGCACAATGTGACCTTCCATGCCGAGGCGACGGACGATCCGATCGCGGTCGCGCGCGATATCCGCGCCGCGGGCAGCAAGGCGGGGCTCTCGGTGAAGCCGGGCACGCCGATCGAGCCGTACCTGGAGATCCTGCGCGAATTCGACACGCTGCTGGTGATGAGCGTGGAACCGGGTTTCGGCGGGCAGTCGTTCATCCCCGACGTGCTGGCGAAGGCGCGCATCGTGCGCAACCTGGTCGATGCCGGTGAGCTGCGGCTGCTGGTCGAGATCGACGGCGGCATCAACGCCGACACCATCGAGGCGGCCGCGGAGGCGGGCGTGGACTGCTTTGTCGCCGGGTCCGCGGTCTACAGCACGGCCGATCCCGGGGCCACCGTGGAGAAGTTGCGCAGGCAGGCGGCCTCGGCGTGGGCACGCTGAAAAGTTCTATCCGATTCGGGATTTGCGCGCCGCGACCGCGCGGATCGTCGCGATCACTGCGCTGAGCGGCGGGCGGCGTGCCCCGGTCTCCGGCGACCGTATCCAGACGCGGTATCCGGTGCGCTCGTCGTCCGGTGAGGGCAGCACCACTTGACTGCCCGCGCAGGCCACCGCCGCGTAGAGCCGGAACAATTCGGCCGAGACCGCCGGACTGAACGCGTCGGGTCCGGCGGGGCCGGTGAGGAAGGTCCAGTGCCTGGCTCGCGGGTGGTCGACGACCGGTCCGGCGATTCCGTCCTGGACGAGTCGTCGCAGCACTTGCTCGCCGAGTTCGGCGGGCATGGTGACCGCGCCGTAGTCGACGCCGATGTGCAGGAGAATACGGTGCGAACCGGGATCCATCGATGCGGGCAGCTGGAATTCGCGGCGATACCGCAGGCAGCGAACTTCCGGCGTCGAATCGAGAAAAGTGGTCACACCGCGCCCCCCACTGTGTCCGACCAGATTTGTCCCACTGTCGTCTCCGGCTTTCTCGAGTAGTGAAGTCGTGCGGCGGGCCGCGCGGATGTACGCCGTGGGCCCAGGTAGAGCGGCGCATCGAACTACTTGTGCGGAAAAGTTGAACACGAGAAGTCAGCCGCATAACGATATCGCTTTCGCGCTTCGCAGGCGCGCGGAAACTGCGTTATGACCGTGTTTCTTTCGGGTATCGACAATGAATCGGGCACCTCGGGAATAATTAATTCGCGCGGTACGCCGAAAGGTGCCGAACGAATACCCGATCCCGTATGGCCGGGCGAGTGCGGCGCGTGTGGAGATATTTTGTTCCACTTTCCATGGGACCGGCCGGTTCCGGCGGGCTCTCCCCGCCCGGCGGTTTGCTTGCTGCCCGGGAGGAGCGGAGCCGGCCGGTCTGCGCGCGAACCGGGGAACGGCGCTATCTCCTACGACCCGGCGTCGTTAGGCTGAGGGCGCGGGAATAGCGGCCGGGACTCGCACTGTTCCGGAACTCGAGGACAACGACGCGACAGGGAGTCGAAGCACATGTTCACAGGCATCGTCGAGGAGCTCGGCGAGATCGTCGCCAGCGAGCGGCTGACCGACGCCGCGCGGCTGACGATCAAGGGCAAGCTGGTGACCTCCGATGCCGGACACGGTGATTCGATCGCCGTGAACGGGGTGTGCCTGACCGTCGTGGACGTGGTCGGCGGAGACTCGTTCACTGTCGACGTCATGGCCGAGACGCTCAACCGCTCCAGCATCGGCAAGCTGGACGTCGGTTCGAAGGTGAACTTGGAGCGTGCCGCGGCGCTGAACAGCAGGCTCGGCGGCCACCTGGTCCAGGGACATGTGGACGGCACCGGCACCGTGCTCTCGCGCACCCCGTCGGAGAACTGGGACGTGGTCCGGATCTCGCTGCCGGAGAACATCGCCCGCTACGTCGTGGAGAAGGGTTCGATCACCGTCGACGGCATCTCGCTCACCGTCTCCGGGCTCGGCGTCTTCGACGAACCCGCCGAGACCGGCAGCCGGGACTGGTTCGAGGTCTCCCTCATCCCCACCACACTCTCGCTGACCAACCTCGGCTTCGCCACCGTCGGCACCACCGTCAACCTGGAAGTCGACGTGATCGCCAAGTACGTCGAACGCCTCCAGCAGCGCGGCTAGCCGTGACCCCGCTCGTCCCCGTCCGCGCCGGACGAGGGTGCGTGACGGGGGCGCGTGCGAAGCGCTCACGCCCTCGCGGAGTGCCGGGAATCGGCGAAGACAAAAGCCTTCACGCCCGCAATCCGGCAGCCGCGAGTGCTCGCCCACCCGCCGAACACCCCGGAGCGACGGGCATGCGGGGCACCTGCCCATCGTCTCTCGCGATCGGATCCATTTCGTTCAGTTCGGTGAGCGCGAAAAGTCTCCGCTTTGTGCGCGCGAAATGGCGCCGCCCCTGGCGTGGCTCGCGTCCGGGAGCCCGTCGTGTCCACCGGACAGCAGTACCGACCGCCGTCGCCCCCTCGCCGAGCACCGGGAAGCGCCGAACATGCGGGTCCGGCGCTCACCACTTCGCGCGCCAGACGAACCTCACTCCGTCTTCCGAGCGAAGCGAGACCGAGCATGCGCCGTTCGCGGCCCGGCTCGCGTCCGAGTGGCCGCCGCGTCCGCGACGAAGTCGCCAGCGGCGGTCGCTCGGACGCGAGCCACAAGGGGGCCGCGAACACGCAGCGCCGCAGGCGCTGCAAATCGAACACAGTACTGTGGTGAGGCACCTATTTCGAGATGGAGCACAGCAGACGTGACCAGGTTCGACAGCATCGAGCGCGCAGTCGCCGACATTGCCGCCGGTAAAGCGGTCGTCGTAGTCGACGACGAGGACCGCGAGAACGAGGGCGACCTCATCTTCGCGGCGGAGAAGGCCACCCCGGAGCTGGTCGCCTTCATGATCCGCTACACCTCCGGTTACATCTGCGTGCCGCTCACGGGTGACGATTGCGACCGGCTCGGCCTGCCGCCGATGTACGCGATGAACCAGGACAAGCACGGCACCGCCTACACCGTCTCGGTGGACGCGCGCGAGGGCGTGACGACCGGTATCTCCGGCGCCGACCGCGCCACCACCATGCGCCTGCTGGCCGACGCGGACGCCAAGGCCGACGATTTCACCCGGCCCGGCCACGTGGTGCCGTTGCGCGCCAAGGACGGTGGCGTGCTGCGTCGCCCCGGCCACACCGAGGCGGCCGTGGATCTGTCGCGGATGGCCGGGTTGCGTCCGGCGGGCGTGATCTGCGAGATCGTCAGCCAGAAGGACGAGGGCCACATGGCCCGCACCGAGGAGTTGCGCGTTTTCGCCGACGAACACGAGCTCGCGCTGATCTCGATCGCCGACATGATCGCGTGGCGGCGCAGGCACGAGAAGCACGTGGTGCGCGTCGCGGAGGCGCGCATCCCCACCGCGCACGGTGAGTTCATGGCCGTCGGCTATCAGAGCATCTACGACGAAGTGGAGCACGTCGCGCTGGTGCGCGGCGACATCAGCGACGGCGAGGACGTCCTGGTGCGCGTGCACTCGGAGTGCCTGACCGGAGATGTCTTCGGGTCGCTGCGCTGCGACTGCGGTCCGCAGCTGGACGCGGCGCTGGAGATGGTGGCGGCCGAGGGGCGCGGTGTGGTGCTGTACATGCGCGGTCACGAAGGGCGCGGCATCGGCCTGATGCACAAGCTGCAGGCCTACCAGCTGCAGGATTCCGGCCACGACACGGTCGACGCGAATCTGGAGCTCGGCTTGCCCGCGGATGCGCGCGATTACGGCACCGGCGCGCAGATCCTGGTGGATCTGGGTCTTCGGTCGATGCGGTTGCTCACCAACAACCCGGCCAAGCGGGTCGGCTTGGACGGCTACGGCCTGCGGATCACCGAGCGGGTGCCGATGCCGTTGCGGGCGAACGCGGAGAACCTGCACTACCTGCGCACCAAGCGGGACCGGATGGGGCACGACCTGATCGGGCTCGACGAACTCGATCTCGGCGAGACCGCGCACTGAACTGCGAGCGAACCGGAAAGGCGGACATCGATGAGCGGTACCGGGGTACCGACCTTCGCGCTGGCCGACGCCAAGGACCTCTCCTTGGGCATCGTCGCCTCGCGCTGGCACACCCAGATCTGCGACACCCTGCTGGCGAACGCCGAGCGGGTGGCCAAGGACGCGGGGGTCCAGCAGATCACCGTGGTGCGCTGCGCGGGAGCCATGGAGCTGCCGGTGGTGGCCCAGGAACTGGCCAGGTCGCACGACGCGGTGGTGGCGCTCGGCGTGGTGATCCGCGGTGACACGCCGCACTTCGAGTACGTCTGCGACGCGGTGACCGCGGGGCTCACCCGGGTTTCGCTGGACGAGGGCACGCCGGTCGCGAACGGGGTGCTGACCACGAACAACGAGCGGCAGGCCCTGGATCGGGCCGGGCTGCCGGAGTCGCACGAGAACAAGGGCGAGCAGGCGGCCGCCGCGGCGTTGGACGCCGCGCTGACGCTGCGCGCCCTGCGGCAGTCCGCGTAGCGATGCCGGTCGTCCGTATCTTCCGCAGGAACGTGGGATCACCCGCGACGGCAGGCGACGAGTCCGAGTGGGAGTTCGAGGTGCGGCCCCGGCGCGCGGTGCGGACGGCCTGGATCGTGGCCGTGCTGGTGGCGGCCACGTTCACCGCGGGCGGTATCTGGTTGCGCACCGGATCGACCGGCGTCAACTTCCGGGTGGCCGATCAGATCGCGATGATCGGGATCGGCGTCCTGGGCGCCGCCGCGGTGCTGCTGCTGACCAGGCCGCGGGTCCGGGCCGGTGCGCGTGGCGTGTCGGTGCGAAACATTCTGGGCGACAACGATTTCCCGTGGGCCTATATTCGGGGGGCGTCGTTTCCGGATCGAAAGTCCTGGGCGCGCCTGGAATTGGTCGACGACGACTACGTCCCGATGCTGGCGATCCGCTCCAACGACAAGGAGCACGCGGCGCAGGCGATGGCCCGGCTGCGTGAACTCGGCGCGAAGTATTCCACGAGCGAGTGAGCGGGCGGGGTATCCGCCCCGAACTGTCCGCCCTCGCGTGGGCCCTGATGCTGGTCCAGCCTCCCCGGTCCGCCTCGCGTTGGTGCGGACGCTGGACTAGCCTCGCCGGTATGGAGTCGGGTGCGTTCGTTCTCGCGGCGGCTTTCGCCGACGATCCACTGATGACCTACTTCTGGCCGGGTTCGCCGCGGCGGCGAAAAGCGTTGCCGCTGTTCTGGGATTCGCGCATCGCCTCGCGCCGGAGCAACGGGCTGGTCGATCTCGCGCACGACGCGGAGGGCAACCTCGCCTGCCTGGCGCTGTGGGAGCCCGCGAACGTGGTGTCGCCGATGGCGAAGCCGCTGACCTTGCTGCGCGCCTTGGGGCGGGGTGCGGCGCGTGCGCTGGCCGCGGGCAGGCAGATGGAGCACGCGCGACCGGCGACGCCACACCTGTACCTGGCCGCCATCGGGACATTGCCCGGCGCGCAAGGGCGCGGGCTGGCGACCGCGCTGCTCGAACGGCGGCTGTCGGCGGCCGACCAGCACTGCTTCTTGATCTCCAACACCCGCGCCACCGTGCCCTTCTACGAGCGGTTCGGCTTCGAGCCGCAGGGCGAGCTGAGGATCGGCAGTGGGCCGGTCGTGTATCCGATGATGCGGACGCCGTAACCGCGCCCCCTCGCCGAGTGCGCCGATTCGCGACGGCGCACTCGCGGGCGCGACATAGCTCGCCGCCGTGGGCCGCTCAGTGGGTGTCGCCGAGGACCGCGCCTTCGCGGCGGGGGTCGGCGCCGCCGATCCAGCCGTCCGTGCCGGTGCGTTTCAGGGCGCTGAGGCCGCTGACCTGTGGTGCCACGGAGACCTGATGGCCCAGCTGACGCAGCCGGAGCACCAGCGGGTCGTGGTCACCGTTGTCGGCGGCATTGATCGCGGGGTGCTCACCACCGATGCCGGTGGACGGACTGTTTCCGGCGCCGAACGCGACCGCGGAGACCGCCTGCTGCGGGTCCAGGCCCCAATCGAACATGTTGACCAGCGTTTTCACCACGAACTGGATGATCACCGAACCGCCGGGCGAGCCGGCGACATGGGTGAGCTCGCCGCGCGACCCGTCGGGTGCCTTGCCGAACACCAGCGTCGGGCTCATCGAACTGCGCGGGCGCTTACCCGGCTGGATCCGGTTGGCCATCGGCACGCCGTCGGCGCCCAGCGGTTCGGCGTTGAAGTCGGTGAGCTGGTTGTTCAGCACGAAGCCGTCGACCAGGTGGAACGAACCGAACGCCGACTCGACGGTGGTGGTCATCGCCGCGGCGTTGCCGTACTCGTCGACCACCGAGATGTGGCTGGTGCCGTGCTCGGGCGGCTGCGGGCCGACGCCCAGCGGCACGGGGCCGAAGTCACCCGGCTGCGCCGTGCCCATGCTGCGGTTGGGATCGATCAGCCCGGCGCGCTGCCGCAGATAATCCCGGTTCAGCAGGGTTTGCGCCGAATTGCCCGGCAATGGGACGAAATCCGTGTCGGCCACGTACTTGTTGCGGTCGGCGTAGGCCAGGCGTTCGGCCTCCGAGATGAGGTGCACGGCCTGGGCAGCGGGCTTGCCGCCGTTGCGGTCGATGTTGTCCGGCCGCATGGTGGCCAGGTCGAAGTTCTCCAGGATGCCCAAGGTCGCGGCGACGGCGATGCCGCCCGACGAGGGGCTGGGCATGCCGCAGATCTCGTGCTCCCGGTAGCCCGTGCACAAGGCGGTGCGCTTCTTCGCCTGGTAGCCGGCCAAGTCCTCGGTCGTGATCATGCCGGGGGTGCGCCCGCCGGAGGATCGGCCCGCCGCCGTGGCGATGTCCCGCGCGATGGCGCCGGTATAGAAGGCTTGGGCGCCCTCCGTGGCGACGGCGCCGAGCGTCTTGGCCATGGCGGGGTTGGTGAGCACGGTCTCGGCGGCCTTCGGGCTGCCGTCCGGGTTGAGGAAATACGCCTTGGCGTCCTCGTCTGCCGCGAGGTCCTTCGCCGACTCCGCGATCTGGCCCGCGAGGCGGGGACTGATCGGGAAGCCTTGATCGGCGAGTCCGATGGCGGGGTCGAACAGCTCGCGCCACGCGGTCTTGCCGTGGTCGCGGTGCGCCAGCTCGAGCATTCGCAGCACGCCGGGCACGCCGATGGAGCGGCCGCTGGCCCGCGTGTTCGGCTTGGGCTCGGTGCGGTCGGTGTCGCTGATCCAGCGCAGGTAGTTCTCGGTCGCGGCCGCCGGGGCCACCTCACGGCCGTCGTAGGCGTCCACGGTCTTGGTGTTCGCGTCGTAGTAGAGCAGGAACGCCCCGCCGCCGATACCGGAGGCCTGCGGTTCGACCAGTCCGAGCACCGTTTGCGCCGCGATCAACGCGTCCGCCGCGGTGCCGCCGTCGCGCAGGACCTCGCAGGCGGCCTTGGTCGACACCGGGTTGGCCGTCGACACCGCGAAGGTGTGCGTGCGCACCGGCGTCATGTTCGCGCGATAGCCGGTCGCTATTTCCGGGTTGGTGCTGAGATCCTTACTGCCGCCGCCCGCCGGGTCCGTCGCGCCGGCGGCGACCGGGGTGCCGTTCGGAACCGTCTCGCAGACACCGCCCGCCCCGGTCTCGCCGGACGAACAGGCGGTGGCCATTCCGACGGTGAGTGCGAACGCCGCCGCTGCGGCGACCCAACTTCCTCGCTTGCGCCCCATGCCCGGACTCTAACCTCCGGCACCGACAGCCGCGCCGGTTTCCTTCCCACCGGCGAAATCGCCCTGACCACAGCGTGTGTCGAGCCGATGACCGGTGCGATCGTCCCGCGCGCGGCGGAGGTGCCGGGCGGTCCGCCGGTAGGCTGGCCGGGTGGCGATCGAGGCGGTGCTGTTCGACTTCTCCGGGACCTTGTTCCGGCTGGAGGACGACGAATCGTGGTACGCGGATCTGACCTGGCCGGACGGCCGGGCGTTCGACGTGGGCGAGAAGGCCGAGATCATGCGGCGGATGACGGCGCCGGTCGGCCACACCGCCGAGTTCGACGCCGAGACGCAGTACGCGTGGGACCACCGCGACCTGGACCCGGCGCTGCACCGCAAGGTGATGATGCACGTGCTGCGCGATTCGGGCGTGCCCACCGACGAGGATGCCGAACGGCTGTATGCCCGTCTGCTCGACCCACTGGAGTGGACGCCGTATCCCGACAGCGAGGCCGTCCTGAATCATCTGGCGGCACAAGGCGTCCCGGTCGCGGTGGTGAGCAACATCCCGTTCGACATCCGTCCGTCGTTCGCGGCGCGCGGCTGGGATCGGCTGGTCGGTGCGTTCACCCTCTCCTATGAGGTCGGCGCGATGAAACCCGATCCGGAGATCTTCCACTCCGCTCTCGGCGAATTGGGCGTGCCCGCCGAGGCGGCGCTGATGATCGGCGACAGCGCCGAGGCCGACGGTGGCGCCGAGGCGGTGGGCAGCCGATTCGCTCTGGTGCAGGCACTGCCCACGGCCGAGCGTCCGGACGCGCTGATGGCCGCCCTGCGGCGGCACGGCCTCGTGGAGTAGTTCCACGGCCGCTCGGTGCGCTCCACGCACGCCGATGCCGTGCCCCATTTGCCGAAGTGCGAGTGGTGGGGTATGTCCTCGTGTTACGGTGCGATTTCGGCGTATTCGCAGGTTGCGCCGAAAGGTTCGGTACCAACGGGGGTACGGCTGTGAGCTTGGCGTTCTCCGGTGAGGAGCCGTCCATCGGCGTGGAAACGGTCATGCCGGAGTCGGTTCGGGACGTGCGGGAAGCCGTCGCCGGGATGGCGGGTTTCGGACTCGCCTATCCCGTGCTGATGAATCTGACGCGCGGTGGCGACGCGGCCGCCACGGCGTCCACCCAATTCTGCGTGGCCTGGGCGCTGGGCCTTCTCGTGCTCGGGTTCACCGAAGGAGCGCACAGCCTGCGCAGGCTGACGGTCACGCTGGCCGTCCTGCAGGCGGTCCTCGGGTGCTGGGCGATCAGGGATCTCGCGACCGTCCCGCCGGTCGTCGGCGTCGTCGCCGCGGGCTATTCGTTCGCTACCTCGGGCGCCGTCGTGTACCTACTGTGCCGCCCGGAAGCCAAGGCGTGGTTCGGCGTCCGCGCGCCCTGAGCCGTCCTGAGCGTCGCGGTGGCCGGGCCGCCGGGCGCGGTCGGCATTCGGCCGGGCCTCCGCCCGGCAAGGGCGCGGGCTGCGGACGAATCGTGTCCGACCGCGCCGATAGGCTGGATGGGTGGCAGATCCAGCGACGTACCGGCCCGCGCCGGGCACGATTCCCGTCGAACCCGGTGTCTACAAGTTCCGGGACGCCCATCGACAGGTGATCTACGTCGGCAAGGCCAAGAGCCTGCGCAGCAGACTGAACTCCTACTTCGCCGACGTCGCGAACCTGCATCCGCGGACGAGGCAGATGGTCACCACGGCCGCGAGCGTCGAGTGGACGGTCGTCTCCACCGAGGTGGAGGCGCTGCAGCTGGAATACAACTGGATCAAGGAATTCGATCCGCGCTTCAACGTCCGCTACCGCGACGACAAGTCCTACCCCGTGCTCGCGGTCACCCTGAACGAGGAGTACCCGCGGCTGTTCGTCTACCGCGGCGCGCGCCGCAAGGGTGTCCGCTACTTCGGTCCGTTCGCGCATGCCTGGGCCATCCGCGAGACGCTCGATCTGCTGCTGCGGGTGTTTCCCGCGCGCACCTGCTCCAACGGAGTCTTCCAGCGGCACCGCCAGATCGGGCGTCCCTGCCTGCTCGGCTATATCGACAAGTGCTCGGCGCCGTGCGTCGGGCGGGTCAGCGCCGAGGAGCACCGGGCGATCGTCCAGGACTTCTGCGACTTCCTGGCCGGGCGCACCGACCGGTTGGTGCGGGAACTGGAGCGCCGCATGCACCAGGCCGCCGACGACCTGGATTTCGAGGTCGCCGCCCGGCTGCGCGACGACGTCCAAGCGCTGCGCCGCGCCCTGGAGAAGCAGGCGGTGGTGCTCGGCACCGGCACCGACGCCGATGTGATCGCCTTCGCCACCGACGAGCTGGAGGTGGCGGTGCAGGTGTTCCACGTGCGCGACGGCCGGGTGCGCGGCCAGCGCGGGTGGGTGGTCGACAAATCGGGTGACGCGGTCGACGTCCCCGAGGCGGGCGGTGAGCTCGCCGCGCTGGTCGAGCAGTTCCTCACCCAGTTCTACGGCGAGCAGGTCGCGGTGGCCGAGCAGGCGGCGGACGAGCAGCCCGCCGCCGTGGTGCCGCGCGAGGTGCTGGTGCCCGAGCTGCCCGCCGACGTCGACCAGGTCCAGCACTGGCTGTCGGGCTTGCGCGGCTCGGCGGTGAAGGTGCGGGTGCCCCAGCGCGGCGACAAGAAGGCGCTCGCCGAGACCGTGCAGCGCAACGCGATGGAGGCGCTGGCCCAGCACAAGCTCAAGCGGGCGGGTGACCTGACCTCGAGATCGCAAGCGCTGCAGGAGATCCAGGACGCGCTGGAACTCGACACCGCGCCGCTGCGCATCGAGTGCGTGGACGTCAGCCATGTGCAGGGCACCGACGTGGTCGCCTCGCTGGTGGTCTTCGAGGACGGTTTGGCCCGCAAGTCCGATTACCGGCACTACACGATCAAGGAAGCGGCCGGCGAGGGCCGCTCCGACGACGTCGGCAGCATCGCCGAGGTGACCCGCCGCCGGTTCCTCAAACTGCGCCGCGAGCGCGACCAGATGGAGCACGACGATCTCGCCGCCTCGGGACCCGACGACGACGCGCTCGACCTGACCTCCCGTCCCGGTATCGATCCCCGCACCGGCCGCCCGCGCAAGTTCTCCTACCCGCCCAATCTCTATGTCGTCGACGGCGGCGCGCCCCAGGTGGCGGCGGCCGCCGAGGTGCTCGACGAGCTGGGCATCACCGATGTCGCGGTGATCGGCCTGGCCAAACGGCTGGAGGAGGTGTGGGTGCCGGGCGAGAGCGACCCGGTGATCCTGCCGCGCACCAGCGAGGCGCTGTATCTGCTGCAACGGGTCCGTGACGAGGCGCACCGCTTCGCCATCACCTTCCATCGCAGCAAACGCTCGCGCCGGATGACCGCCTCGGCGCTGGACTCGGTGCCGGGCCTCGGCGCGGCGCGCCGGACCGCGCTGGTCACCCATTTCGGGTCGGTGGCCAAGCTGAAGCAGGCCACGGTCGAGGAGATCACCGAAGTGCCCGGCATCGGAATGGCAACCGCAAAAGCGGTCCTTGCGGCCCTCGAGTCCGAATAGACAGTCGACAGTGCACCGGAAGTTTCGGTTTCGCGTACGTTGTGTGTCTGTGCCCGATACCGAAACCGGTGCGCGATGATCGGAAGGCACCCCAGAGACGGATCCGGTAGGACATGACACGCGTCGAATCGAACAGCAGTGCGGGCAGTCCGCCGACGAGTGCGGGACGAGTGGTCTCGTCCGCCGCGGTCGGCGGAGCGAATCCGCAGGTCGAGGTGGTGATCGTGACCGGGCTCTCGGGCGCGGGCCGCGGCACCGCCGCCCGCGTGCTCGAGGACCTCGGCTGGTACGTGGCCGACAACCTGCCGCCCGAGCTGTTCGAGCGGATGGTCGAACTCGGCGCGTCCGCCAAGCCGCCGATCCGGCGTCTCGCGCTGGTCATGGACGTGCGCAGCCGGTTCTTCACCGGTGATCTCTCGGCGGTCACCGAGCAGCTGCGGACCCGCGGCGTGCGCACCAGGGTGCTGTTCCTGGAGGCCTCCGACGATGTGCTGATCCGTCGCTTCGGCTTCGCGCGGCGCAGGCATCCGTTGCAGAGTGAGAGCAAGGACGGCACGCTGTCGGCCGGCATCGCCGCCGAACGGGTGCGGCTGTCGGCCGTGAAGGCCGCCGCGGACCTGGTGATCGACACCACCGAACTCTCCATTCATCAGTTGCACCGCAAGATGGAGGAGGCGTATGGCGGCGGCGCCCCCAGTGCGCTGCAGCTCACCGTGCAGTCGTTCGGTTTCAAGTACGGGGTTCCGCTGGACGCCGACATGGTGTTGGATGTGCGTTTTCTACCCAATCCGCATTGGATACCGGAGTTGCGGGAACACACCGGTCAGGAAGCGGTGGTCAGCGAGTACGTGTTGTCGCGTCCCGGCGCGGACGACTACCTGCGTACCTGCCACCACCTGGTCGAGCTGACCACGAACGGTTACCGCCAAGAGGGGAAGCGATACATGACGGTCGCAGTGGGCTGCACCGGAGGCAAGCACCGGAGCGTCGCGATCGCCCAGGCACTGGGCGAGTTGATGAGCGAGGTCACCGGCAAAACGGAGGAGTCCGCCGACGTGGTCCGCGTCGTGCATCGAGACCTGGGGCGCGAATGACCGGGTGGGAATCCGATCCCAGCATCGTCGCGCTGGGTGGCGGACACGGTTTGTACGCGACGCTGACCGCCGTTCGGCGGTTGACCAGGAAGATCTGCGCGGTGGTCACCGTCGCCGACGACGGTGGCTCCTCGGGCCGGCTGCGCGCCGAGCTGGGTGTGCTGCCGCCGGGGGATCTCCGGATGGCGCTGGCGGCCTTGGCCGCGGACGCCGACGGCGTGTGGACGCAGACCGTCCAGCATCGATTCGGCGGCACCGGCGCGCTGGCGGGGCACTCGGTGGGCAACCTGATCCTGGCCGGGCTCACCGAGGTGCTCGGCGACCCGGTCGCCGCGCTCGATGAGGTCGCCCGCATGTTGCGCATCACCGGCCGGGTGCTACCCATGTCGCCCATCGCGCTGGACATCGAGGCGGATGTATCTGGGTTGGAAGCGGATCCACGGGTGAGCCGTTGCATTCGCGGCCAAGTTGCCATCGCGACGACGCCGGGTAAGGTGCGGCGAGTGCGGCTGATTCCGTCCGATCCACCGGCCAGTCCGGAGGCCACCTCGGCGATCGAACACGCGGACGTCGTGGTGCTCGGCCCGGGATCGTGGTTCACCAGTGTGATCCCGCACGTCCTCGTCCCGGAACTACGCGAAGCCCTGGTCTACACCAGAGCGCGAAAAGTTCTCGTGCTCAATCTCGCCGCGGAGCCGGGGGAGACCGCCGGGTTCTCCGCGGAGCGGCATTTGCACGTACTGTCCCAGCACGCACCGGAATTCGTCGTCGACGAGGTGCTGGTCGATTCCGGCTCGGTGCCGGAGGGCCGCGAGCGGGAACACGTGGCCAGGGCTGCCGAGCAGTTGCGGGCACGGGTAACGTTCTCCGATGTCGCCGAAGCGGGAACGGACCGGCATCACCCCGGAAAGCTTGCCGCCGCACTGGATCAATTGATCCGGCAACCTCGGCCGCAAATGGCAGGGCTTCGAGTCGAGGGACGGCACATGGGTCAGGATGTGCGTTCCGGGTTGGGTGGAAAGGAGCGCGTCCCGTGGCGATGACAGCCGATGTGAAAGACGAGCTGAGCAGGCTCACGGTGTCGCAGGTGAGTTCCCGCAAAGCGGAACTGTCCGCACTGCTGCGTTTCGCGGGCGGCCTGCACATCGTCGGCGGCCGGGTGATCGTCGAGGCGGAGGTGGACATGGGTTCCATCGCGCGCCGGCTGCGCCGGGAGATCTTCGAGCTCTACGGTTACGGCTCCGACGTGCACGTCCTCGGGGCGGGGGGACTGCGCAAGACCTCCAGGTACGTGGTGCGCGTCTCCAAGGAGGGTGAGGCGCTGGCCCGGCAGACCGGCCTGCTCGACGTGCGCGGCCGTCCGGTGCGCGGCCTGCCCGCGCAGGTGGTCGGCGGCAGCATCGCCGACGCCGAAGCCGCTTGGCGCGGCGCGTTTCTCGCGCACGGCTCGCTGACCGAACCCGGCCGCTCCTCGGCGCTCGAGGTCAGCTGCCCCGGGCCCGAGGCGGCGCTGGCGCTGGTCGGCGCGGCCCGGCGGCTCGGCATCACGGCCAAGGCGCGCGAGGTGCGCGGCACCGACCGCGTGGTGGTCCGTGACGGTGAGGCCATCGGCGCGCTGCTGACCAGGATGGGCGCGCACGGCACCCGGATGGTCTGGGAGGAACGCAGGCTGCGCCGTGAGGTGCGCGCGACCGCGAACCGGCTGGCCAACTTCGACGACGCCAATCTGCGCCGGTCGGCGCGGGCCGCGGTCGCCGCGGCGGCCCGGGTGGAACGCGCGCTGGAGATCCTCAGCGACGACGTCCCCGACCATCTCGCCGCCGCGGGCCGGCTGCGCGTGCAGCACCGGCAGGCGTCGCTCGAGGAACTCGGCCAGCTCGCCGACCCGCCGATGACGAAAGACGCTGTCGCGGGCCGCATCCGCAGGCTGCTGTCGATGGCCGACCGGCGCGCCAAGGAGCTGGGCGTCCCGGACACCGAATCGGCCGTGACGGCCGAGCTGCTCGACGAAGCCTGAGCCGCGTTTTCCCTCGTGATCCCCGTGACGTCGTCTGTCGCGGGGATCACGGCGTTTCGACTGCGGAAACCGTATTGGTCGGGCGTTTGACCAGGCATGCCGCCCGCACGAATGCCAGGTGCGTGTCGGCGAGGTCACGGCAGGACGTTAGTGTGAATGGGCATCGGAACGATCCGCTGGAAAGTTGAGGAGCGATAACGTGACTGTCCGGGTAGGCATCAACGGCTTCGGTCGTATCGGACGTAACTTCTTCCGGGCGGTGGAGGCGCAGAAGGCGCTCGGCACCACCGACATCGAGATCGTCGCGGTCAACGACCTCACCGACAACGCGACCCTCGCGACCCTGCTCAAGTACGACTCGATCCTGGGCCGTTTGCCCCAGGATGTCTCGCTCGACGGCGACGACACCATCGTGGTGGGCGACCAGCGGATCAAGGCGCTGGCCATCAAGGAGGGCCCCGCCGCGCTGCCCTGGGGCGAGCTGGGCGTCGACGTGGTCGTCGAGTCCACCGGCATCTTCACCGATGCCACCAAGGCCAAGGGCCACCTCGCCGCGGGCGCCAAGAAGGTCATCATCTCCGCCCCGGCCAAGGGCGAGGACATCACCATCGTCATGGGCGTCAACGACGACAAGTACGACGGCAGCCAGAACATCATCTCGAACGCGTCGTGCACCACCAACTGCCTCGGCCCGCTGGCCAAGGTGCTCAACGACGAGTTCGGCATCGAGCACGGCCTGATGACCACCATCCACGCGTACACCCAGGACCAGAACCTGCAGGACGGCCCGCACAGCGACCTGCGCCGCGCCCGCGCCGCCGCGCTGAACATCGTGCCCACCGGCACCGGCGCCGCGAAGGCCATCGGCCTGGTGCTGCCCGAACTGCAGGGCAAGCTGGACGGTTACGCGCTGCGCGTGCCGGTCCCGACCGGTTCGGTCACCGACCTGACCGCCACGCTGCGCAAGTCGGCCACGCTCGAGGAGATCAACGCCGCCTACCAGGCCGCCGCGGAGGGCCCGCTGAAGGGCATCCTGAAGTACAACACCGATCCGATCGTCTCCAGCGACATCGTCACCGACCCCGCCTCGTCGATCTACGACGCTCCGCTGACCAAGGTGATCGACAACCAGGTCAAGGTCGTGTCCTGGTACGACAACGAGTGGGGCTACTCCAACCGTCTCGCCGATCTCATCGGCCTCGTCGGCAAGTCGCTCTGACGCGTATGACTGTCAAGACACTCGCGGATCTGCTCGGCGAGGGCGTCGAGGGCCGGGGCGTGCTGGTGCGCTCCGACCTGAACGTCCCCCTCGACGACCAGGGACAGATCACCGATCCCGGCCGCATCGTCGCCTCGGCGCCGACCATCAAGGCGCTCGCCGAGGCAGGCGCCAAGGTCGTCGTGACCGCGCATCTGGGCCGCCCGAAGGGCGAGCCGGACCCGAAGCTCTCGCTGGCGCCGGTGGCCGCCCGGCTCGCCGAGGAGCTGGGCCGCAACGTCCAGCTCGCCGGTGACGTCGTGGGCCAGGACGCGCTGGCGCGGTCGGAGGGCCTCACCGACGGCGACGTGCTGCTGCTGGAGAACATCCGCTTCGACGCGCGCGAGACCAGCAAGGACGACGCACAGCGGGCCAAGCTGGCCGCGGCGCTGGTCGAGCTGGTCGGCGACGACGGAGCATTCGTCTCCGACGGCTTCGGTGTGGTGCACCGCAAGCAGGCTTCGGTGTACGACGTGGCCGAGCTGCTGCCGCACTACGCGGGCACGCTGGTCGCGGCCGAGGTCGAGGTGCTGGCCAAGCTGAGCGAGAACCCGGACCGGCCGTACGCGGTCGTGCTCGGCGGTTCCAAGGTCTCCGACAAGCTGGCGGTCATCGAGGCGCTCGCGCCGAAGGTCGACACGCTGGTGATCGGCGGCGGCATGTGCTTCACCTTCCTTGCCGCACAGGGCTTTTCGGTGGGCGCCTCGCTGCTGCAGGAGGAGATGGTGGACACCTGCAAGCACCTGCTCGACCAGTACGCCGACGTCATCCACCTGCCCCGGGACATCGTGGTGGCCGATGGTTTCGCCGCGGACGCGGAGTCGAAAGTGGTTCCCGCGCACGAGATCCCGGACGGCTGGCTGGGCTTGGACGTGGGCCCGGAGTCGGTGGACCGCTTCGCGGTGCTGCTGACCGAGGCGCGGACCGTCTTCTGGAACGGGCCGATGGGCGTGTTCGAGTTCGAGAAGTTCGCCGCGGGCACCCGCGGGGTCGCCGAGGCGATCGTGACCGCCACCGGCAAGGGCGCGTTCACCGTGGTCGGCGGTGGCGATTCGGCCGCGGCCGTGCGCGCGCTCGGCCTGCCGGATGACGGCTTCTCGCACATCTCCACCGGCGGCGGTGCGTCGCTGGAGTACCTGGAGGGCAAAGAACTTCCCGGCATCGCGGTGTTGGAGGACTGAGCATGGCACGCAAACCGCTCATCGCGGGCAACTGGAAGATGAACCTCAATCACCTCGAGGCCATCGCTCTGGTGCAGAAGATCGCGTTCGCGCTGCCGGAGAAGTACTTCGACAAGGTCGACGTGGCGGTGATCCCGCCGTTCACCGATCTGCGCAGCGTGCAGACGCTGGTCGAAGGCGACAAGCTCCTGCTCACCTACGGCGGCCAGGACGTCTCGGTGCACGAGTCCGGCGCCTACACCGGCGAGATCAGCGCGAGCATGCTCGCCAAGCTGGGCTGCACGTTCGCCGTGGTCGGGCACTCGGAGCGGCGGCAGTACCACAACGAGGACGACGCCACCGTGCTGGCCAAGGCCAAGCAGGCACTGAAGCACGGGATCACCCCGATCGTGTGCATCGGCGAGGGCTTGAACGTCCGTGAGGCGCAGACGCACGTCGAGTACAACCTCGAGCAGCTGCGTGGATCGCTGAAAGGCCTGACGGCGGAGGAGATCTCGAAGATCGTCATCGCCTACGAGCCGGTGTGGGCGATCGGCACCGGCAAGGTCGCCACCCCCGCCGACGCGCAGGAGGTCTGCGGCGCGATCCGCGGGGAGCTGGAGAAGCTGGCCTCGCCGGAGGTCGCCGCCGGGGTCCGCGTGCTCTACGGCGGATCGGTCAACGCCAAGAACGTCGGAGAGCTGGTCGCCCAGACCGACATCGACGGCGCGCTGGTCGGCGGCGCTTCGCTCAAGGGTGACGAATTCGCCACCCTCTCGGCGATCGCCGCGGGCGGCCCGTTGCCCTGATCTCGGCACTACGCGCAACAGCCCGGTATCGCGGACAGCGATACCGGGCTGTTGCCGTTTTCGCCGAGAGTGATCACGGATGCTCGGCGGCCGGTACCCGTGCGATGATGGCCGAGCTCGAAACAACGGCCTGACAAGGATTTTCGTGACTCTTCGCAAGTTGTCCACCGCACTTCCGGTCGCGCTGGTCGCGCTGGTCGCGCTCGTCGGCTGTTCCGACGACTCGGCGCACGACCACGATCACGCCCACCACGGCACGGCGTCGACCACCGCCGCGGCGGCGGTGCGGCCGGAGCAGCAGGACGCGGGGCACCGCAGGATCGGCCAACTGGTCGGGGAGTGGAAGGGTGAGAAGTCGACCTTCGTCGCGGGCGGCACGGCCGACAATCCGACCAAGCGGGAAATCGTCTCGCGCTGGGAATGGATCGCCGAGACCGGCAACAACTTCGTGCGGGAGGAAGCCGAGGACATCCAGGGCAGCAGCGCGTACTACCGGCTCGGACTGCTCGGATTCTCACCGACCGACAACCGCTACGAATGGTCCACCGTCGACAGCGTCACGCCGATGACCATGAGCTACAAGGGCGCGAAGGGCAGCGGCGGCGACGCCGACATCGTCATGGCAGGCGAATTCACCGATCCCGGCGTGCTGGGCCCGCAGTTCGTGGGCAAGACGATCCCGATGCGCACGGTGATCCGGCTGGAGTCGGCCGACCGGGTCGTCATGGAGATCTCTTTCGCTCCGCCCGGCGAACCGGAGCGGATCGCCGATCGCGTCGTGCTCACCCGCAAGAAGTAGCCGCGCGCTTACTGCCCGTGCAGGACCAGGCCCGCGCCGTTGTCGTTGCGCAGGGTCAGCATGTCGGCGTCCACCGTGGCCGTCGTCTTGCCGTCCAAAGCTTCGAGCACGGACTGCTCGACCTCCATCGCCTCCGGTGAGCACAGCATCTTCGTGGTGGCGATCCGGAAGACGATCTGCGGGCCCGACACCTCGGCGCTGCCGGTCATGCGATTGCACCCGGTGGCCCCGGAGACGCTGCCGTCCTCGGCGATGGTGAGCGTGGGCCGCGCTTCGTCGAGGGCACGCGAGCGGATCTGGCTGTTGTCGGTGATGAACGCGGTCACCAGCCAAGGCGTGCCCTTGACTGGTTTGTCCGGCCGAGCGACCTTCTTGTCGAGCAGGGTCACCGTGCGGTCGGGGCTGTGCAAGATGAGCCGCGAGTCGTCGAGCCGCCAGCCGGGCTGGGAATTCAGCAGGCCGCTGAGCCACTCGTCGGCGTCGCGCCGATCGTCCTCGCAGGCCATCAGGGTGGTGGACAGGCCGGACACGTGCAGGACGTGGTCGTCCAGCTCGGCCGCGCCGGTGAATTTGTTGCACCCCGCGTCGGCGGCGACCCGGCCCTCGGAGAAGCTGATCGTCAGCGGCCCGCCGCCGGGAATCGGGGTGCCCTCGACGTTGGTCGAGAGAAAGGTGCGGCCCACCGGTGTCGGCTCGTCGGCGCCCCGATCCGGCTCCCCGCTCGAGCACGCTGCGATCGCGCAGAGGGCGAGCAGGACCAGCGTTCCTGATCGCGCGAAGTGTGCCGTCATGCGGCGATGCTACCGATGCCGAGCGGCGGCACCCCGGTTTTCGCCGGTCGAGACGGCCTGGCGGAGATCTCCCGCCGCCGCCTCCCGCCCGCGAGATGGAAGCTCATGGGATGACTTGTCTCGCGTCGTATTAGGATCCGTATCGTGCATCGATGCTTCCCCATCACACCGCCGCCCGCCTCCTGAGCGAGGTGTAGGTTTCCAGCGCGCCACCGAGCGGTGAGCGCGCGCTCTTCGGCATCATTGCGCACCTCGCTTCCGCGACCCCATCCCTCTTCGTCGCAGGAGCGCGATCCTTCATGTCCTCATCTGTGTCCACGACCGGCCGTTCGGGGCTGGTCTACCTCGTCGCGGCCGGAATCCTCTGGGGCACCGGCGGTCTGCTCGGCACGCTGGTGCACCGGGCCACCGGGCTGTCTCCGGTCTCCGTCGCCACCTGCCGCCTCGCCGTCGGTGGGCTCCTGCTGGTGGCGCTGCTCGCGGGCGCCCGGCGGCCGTGGCCGCGAGATCCGCTGGCCTGGCGCCGGATCGGCGCGGTGGCGGTGCTCGCGGCGGCCTTCCAGGCGGCCTATTTCGGCGCGGTCGCGATGTCCTCGGTCAGTCTCGCGACGTTGCTCACGATCGGTATGTCGCCGGTGGTCGTCGCAGTGTTGGAGCACGTCACCGGAAGGCATCCGGTGGATCGGCGCCGCGCGGCCACGATCGGCCTCGCGCTCGGCGGACTGGCGTTGCTGGCCGGTGTTCCGTCCGGCGCAGGCGGAGTCGGCGGGCTGCTGATCGGCGCGGCGCTGGCCGCACTGGCCGCGGCGGCGTTCGCGACGGTCACCGTGATCAACGCCGCGCCGGTGCCCGGGCTCGACGCGATGACCACGACCGGCCTCGGATTCACCGGCGGCGCCTTGCTGCTTGCTCCCGTCGCGGCGACGAGCGGCCTGACCTTCGACCCGGCCATCGGCAGCATCGCACTGGTCCTGATGCTCGGGCTGGCGCCCACCGCGGTCGCCTACACCTGCTACTTCCGGGGCCTCGCGGATGCCGGCCCCGGGATCGCCGCGGTGCTCGCACTGCTCGAACCCCTCACGGGCGCGGTGCTCGCGGCGGTCGTCCTGGGCGAACGCCTCACCGCGACGGGACTGACCGGCGCCGCGCTGCTCATCGGGGCGCTGTTGCTGGCGGCCGTCCCTTCGCGTGCCACGATCGAGCGGTCGGACACGGCGTCCGAGCCGCGCTTGCCCCGCGACTAAGCTTCGGCGAGTGACTTCTGCCGCGACGACCCCGGGTTCCACCTGGGCGCCGCTGCGTTCACCGGTGTACCGCGCGCTGTGGGTGGCGCAGATGGTGTCGAATCTCGGCACGTGGATGCAGACCGTCGGTGCCCAGTGGATCATGGTCGACCAGCCCAACGCGGCGGCGCTGGTGTCGTTCGTGCAGACCGCCATCACCCTTCCGGTGATGCTGCTGGCCATCCCGTCCGGGGTGATCGCCGACCTGGTGGATCGACGCTGGTTGCTGCTCGGCGCGCAGTCCACGATGGCGGTGCTGGCGATGATTCTCGCCGTCTCGACGGCAACCGGGCACACCACGCCCGCCGTGCTGCTCACGTTGCTGTTCCTGCTCGGCTGCGGGCAGGCGCTCACCGCGCCCGCGTGGCAGGCGATCCAGCCGGAACTGGTCGCGCGCGAGCAGATCCCGGCGGCGTCCGCGCTGGGCAGCATGAACATCAACATCGGCCGGGCGGTGGGGCCCGCCCTGGCCGGAGCGCTGGTCTCGCTGTCCGGGCCGACGCTGGTATTCGCGCTGAACGCGGTCTCGTTCGTCGGGATCGTCGTGGTCCTGACGCTGTGGCGCCGCCCTGCGATCGATCGGCGCCTGCCCACCGAGCGTCCGCTGGCGGCGTTGCAGGCGGGTACCCGGTTCATCCGCGCGGCTCCGGCGATCCGGCGGGTGCTGCTGCGCTCGATCCTGTTCATCGCGCCCGCGAGCGCGGTCTGGGCGCTGTTGCCGGTGATCGCGCGCGACCGGCTCGGGCTGTCGTCGTCGGGGTACGGGCTGATGCTCGGCGCGATGGGCATCGGTGCGGTGCTCGGCGCCGCGGCGCTGTCCCGCTTGCGGGCGTTGCTGACCCCGACACAGCGGCTCACCATCGCCGCCGTCCTGTTCGGCGCGGCGACGGCGGGGACCGCCCTGCTGCGCGTCGTGCCGGTGGTGCTGGTGCTGCTGGTGTTCGCGGGGCTGGCGTGGCTGCTGGCGATGTCCACGATGAACTCGACCATGCAGCTGCTGCTGCCCGCCTGGGTGCGCGCCCGCGGGTTGTCGGTGTACCTGCTGGTGTTCATGGGTGGCCAGGCGATCGGCTCACTGGTCTGGGGCCTGGTCGCGGACGCGATCGGTTCGGTGCCCGCGCTGCTGTGGGCCGCGGCGCTGCTCGCGTTCTGCGCGGTGAGCACGGTGTGGCTGCCCATCCGCAACGATCCCGAACTGCTCGACCTGACCCCCTCGGCGTTCTGGCCGGAACCCGAGCTGGCGGTCGAACCCGATCCCGACGACGGTCCGGTGCTCGTCCTGCGCAGCTACGACGTCCCGCCGGAGAGCGCCGAGGAGTTCCTGGCCGCCATGGCCTTCGTCGGTCGGTCCCGGCAGCGCACCGGCGCGATGGAATGGCGGCTGTATCGTGACGTCGGAATGATCGACCGCTACGTGGAGGCCTTCGTCGTGCGGTCCTGGGCCGAGCACATGCACCAGCATCAGATCCGGCTCACCGCGCAGGACCAGCTGCGCGAACAGGCCGTCGCGAAGTTCGGCACCGACGAGGGGGACCAGGTCACGCACTTGGTCGCGGTCGACCGGCGCTAGGGCGGACCCGCGGGCGCGGTGGCGCGAGTGCCTGATTCGGTGCGATCGCACCGACCGCATACACTGTCCGGCATGCGGATGTTCCTGGATATCCTCCTGATCATCACCAGCCTGCTGCTGGTGCTGCTGGTGCTGCTGCACCGCGCCAAGGGTGGAGGTCTGTCCAGCCTGTTCGGCGGCGGTGTGCAGTCCAGCCTGTCCGGGTCCACCGTCGTGGAGAAGAACCTCGACCGCGTCACCATCTTCACCGGCGTCATCTGGCTGATCGCTATCCTCGGCATCGGCCTGGAGATCAAGTTCGCCTGATCTCGGCGGTCACCGCGCCCGCCGTGAGCGCCGCCGCGCCGAGCGCTACCGCGGCGATGACGAACGCGGCGGGGTAACTCGTCCCGAGCACCGGGGCAACCACCAACGGACCGAGAATCTGCCCGGTGCCGTATCCGGCCGTCAGCGGCGCCGCCGCGGCCCCGTCGGTCAACTCGGCGCCGACTCGCATCGCGAGCATGACGATTCCGACGAACGTCCCCCCGAACAGCGCCGCCGCCGTCACCGCGGCCCAGATCGCATCGGACACGGCCGGGAGCACCGCCGAGACGCACTGCGCCCCCAACGCGACGGGCAGCAGGAGCGCCGGAGACCAGCGCCGCGCGGCCATGGCCCAGAGCGCGGTCGAGACCGTCGCCGCCGCGCCGACGACGATCCACATCGCCGAACCGGTCACCGGCCCGCGGTCTACGCTCACCGCCGCCACCAAGAAGGTGCCGATCACGATGTACCCGAAGCCTTCGAGGAAGTAGGCGACGAACAGGGAACGCCAAGCCCGCAGGGCGCGCGCCGCCCCGCGTGGGACGCGTTGCCCAGGACGGATGTCCAGACGCCACACCGGGATCAGCAGGGCGGCGGTGAGCGCCGCGGAGATCAGCCACAGAATCTGCCACGACACCACCGGCCGCAATGCCAGCACCAGCAGACCGGTCCACGCGATGCCGAAGCCGATGCCGCCGAAGACTATTCCCGCCGACTGCCCGCCGGCGCCGGGACGGCTCGCGAAGCTCGCGCAGGCAACGAAGATCACCGCACTGGCGATGCCCGCGACAAGGCGCAGGAAGGCGAGAAACAGGATCGGCCCCGGCGCCGCCATGAGCGCTTCACTCGCGATCAACAGTCCTGCCGACGCCAGGAAGATCGAGCGGTTGCCGAGCGCCGGACGCCAGGTGAGCAGTAGCGCGCCGAGCAGATACCCGGCGTAGTTGGCGGTCGCGATCAGGGCGCCGTCGTGTGCGGTGATGCGCTGCGCGTCGACCATGAGCGGCAGCAACGGGGTGTACACGAAGCGGCCGACGCCCATCGCGGCGGCCAGGCCGGATGCCGCGGCCACCGCGGGTGCGAGGCCGCGGCGCGGGGCGCGGGTACGGACAACGGTGCTCACCGCTCGACCGTACGAGGCCGTCGGCGCACTCGGGAAATGCTTTCTGCGCACGATGTATACGCTCGACGCATGGATATCGAGCTGCGCCACCTGCGGGCGTATCTCGCGTTGTGCGAGGAGGCGAACTACACCCGCGCCGCAGCCCGGCTGCACCTGAGCCAGCCCGCGCTGACCAGGACGATCCAGCAGTTGGAGCGGCTGGTCGACTGCCGGTTGGTGGAGCGGACCGCACGGCGGTTCGCGCTCACTCCCGAGGGAGCCGAACTGCTGGCCCACACCCGCCGCATCCTGGCCGACGTCGACGCGGTCGCCGCAGAGCTGCGCTCGCGTGCCACGCTGGAGATCGGATTCTCCTGGCTGCTGCCCGACGCGTGGTTCGCCGCGACCCGCCGCCGGTTCGAGGAACAGGGTGGCCGGATCACATTGCGGCGCGTGGACGACCCGCTGGCCGCGCTCGGCGAGCGGGCCGTGGACATCGCGATCTACCGCAAGGAGACCGGGCTGCCGCGCCATCTGGCGTCCCGGATCATCGCGACCGAACAGCGGGTGCTCGCCGTGGCCGCACACTCGCCCCTGGCAGGGGCGACCGACCTGTCCTGGTCCGATCTGGCCGATCGGCCGCTGGTGGTCAACACCGTGTCGGGCACCACCGACGAGGCGTCGTGGCACCCCGCCGCCCCGGACCGGGTCGTGATCACCTGCACGAACTTCGACGAATGGATCGAATTGGTCGCGGCCGATCGCGGCATCGGCGTCGTACCGGATCTGGCGCGTACCAGGGCTCCGCACCCCGGCGTCGTCTATCTGGACATCCCCGACGCGCCGCCCTCGCATGTGTATGTCGCGTGGCGGGCCAGGCCGGTCCCGCCCCGCTCGGTGCAGCGCTTTCTCGCTGCGCTCTGAACGTCAGTCGACGCGCGGAATGCGCCCGTCGAGATCGGTGAACCCGTAGTACTCGGCGAGATCGGCCACCCGCCAGGGCAGCCCGGTGCGGGAGCGCCGCCCCGCGTCGGTGGCGAGTGCGACGACGGCGCGGCCGGTGAAGCGCGGTGTCTGCGCGTCGCCCAGGTCGAAGGTGCCCTCACCGGGCAGCGTGACCAATCGCCGGCCGTCGGCGCCGGCCGGAACCAGTTGCAGCAGTTCGGTGTCCACGATGCCCGGCCAGAGCGAGACCGCGGTCACCTCGGTGCCCGCGAGGTTGTGCGCCATGTCGGCGGTGAGCCGGTCCACCGCCGCTTTGGCGACGCCGTACACCGCGTTGTGCATGTACCTGCGCGCCCCGGGCGAGGAGATGTTGACGATCAGCCCGCCGGATTCGATCAGCAGCGGCGCGGCGAACACGCTCGCCACGTAATGGGATCGGACACCCACGTCGAACGACTCGTCCCAGGCCGCCGGTGGCACCTCCCAGAACGGCTTGCCCAGCCAGCGGGCCGCGGCCGGGGAGTTGTAGACGTTGTTCACCAGCACGTCCAGCCTGCCGTGCTCGGTGCGGATCAGCTCGAACAGCCGCTCCACCGCGTCGTCGTCACGGTGATCGCACACGAACGGGATGCCCACTCCGCCCGCGGCATCGATGTCCGCGGCCGTAGCGTGTACCGTGCCGGGTAGCCGTCCCTGGGCCGTCGAGCGCCCGGTGACGAACACCGTGGCACCCGCCGCGCCCAGTTCCAGCGCGATTCCCTTGCCGATGCCGCGGCTGGCGCCGGTGACCACCGCGACCTTGCCTTCGAGCCTCTCGGGTATTCCGCTCACGGAATCGGAACATTACCTTGAAACGATAACGTGTTCTAGTACATCGTTCTGGAGGCCCGAGTGGAGCTGACGCATCGGTTCGTGACGACCAACGGGGTCCGCATGCACGTCGCCGAGCAGGGTGCGGGGCAGCCGGTGGTCTTCTGCCACGGCTTTCCGCACACCTGGTACATCTGGCACCGCCAGCTTCCCGCGCTCGCCGCGGCGGGCTACCGCGCCCTCGCGCCGGACCTGCGCGGCTGCGGGCAGACCGACGCCCCGGCCGACCTCGAGGCGTACACCAATCGCGCGGTCTGCGCCGACCTGCTGGCACTGCTCGACGACATCGGCGCCGAGCAGGCGGTGTTCGTCGGCCTGGACTTCGGCGCGGCACTGGTGTGGGAACTGGCGTTGCGCGCGCCGGAGCGGGTGCGCGGCGTCATCGTCCTGAACAATCCCTTCGCGCCGCGTCCGCCGCGCGCTCCGTCGCAATTGTGGGCCAAGGCCGCGGCCCGGCACTTCCTGCACTTGCACTACTTTCAGACCCCAGGGGTCGCGGACGCGGAACTTGCCGCGCGTCCCCGGGAGTTCTTGGCCCGCGTCTACTACGCGCTCAGCGCCGACTACCACTACCTGGACACCTGGCGCTTCCCCGCGGAGGGCACGGGCTACCTCGATGTGCTGCCCGAGGCGCCCGCGTTGCCGTGGCGCTGGCTCGGCGCGGACGAGTTGGACGTGCTGGCAGGGGATTTCGAGCGCACCGGGTTCACCGGCGGATTGAACTGGTACCGCAGCCTGGATCGCAACTGGGAACTCACCGCCGAGTACGCGGACGCGAAAGTCACCGTGCCCGCCTACTTCCTGTACGGCGACCGTGATCCCGACATGGAAGGCTTCAGTGGGCGTGACCCGCTGGCCACCTTGCGTGCGCACGTCGTCGACCTGCGTGCGGTGACCGAGATCAGCGGCGCGGGCCACCTCGTGCAGCTGGAGCGAACCGAGCAGGTGAACGCGGTGCTCACCGCACATCTCGCCCATCTGGCCGCCCACCCGGACCGGCTTCCGGCCTGAGACGAAACATCCTCGGGCCCACCGCCGTTCGTTGTCGGTGGGCACCGCTAATGTTCGGTGAATGAGTTATAGCCTGAGCATCTACGTCGTCGAACTGGACAGGGTCAAGGGCGCCATCGGGTCCCGGGACGACAAGCTCCGGCGCATGATCGGGGGCCGCTTCAAGGCCCAGCTGACCCACGACGACGACTGGTTCGCCGAGGAGATCGCGGACGGCGCACCCACCCGCTACGAGGCGGTGCGCGCCGTCATCGACGGCGGTCCGTTCGACCCGGCCTATGGTTTCCAATACGGCTACGCCTACCAGACGATCTGCCAGTTCTACGGCCGGTTCGTGGACAACCGCTACTTCTCGGCGTTCCGCGGTCGCTGGCTCGACCACATCGATGACGGGCTCGCCACGCTGGGCATCAAAGCGGTCAGCGTCCGTGCGTTCATGTACCACTCACTGCCGCCCGCGCTGCCGCAGCCCGACGAATTGCCCGGCTACGGGGAATGGACACCGGAACAGTGCGCGGAAGCGCTCGTCCAGTGGGAGTCGACCACGCCGCCGCAGCGCGAAGAGGTCGACCACGAGGTCCTCGCCGCCATCGAGTCCTGTGTCGAGTGGATCCGGGAGGCCCAGGCGCGTCCGGGCTGGGGGATCGCCGGGTTCTTCTACTGATCGGCCCGCCGGAGCGAGCCGTGCCGGGACAGGGGTAGCTACGGCCGCCGCCGTCCGGATCCGCTCAGCGGTATTCCTCCGCGAGCTTCGGGTAGTCCGACCACCGCGGCAGCGGTTGGAAGTCGAGGTAGGCGGTCAGGCGATCGAGCAGGTATTGCCATCGCGGGCCGATCGCTCCCGCGTCGGCGGGGCACACGTGGCGGCGGGTCAGCTCCACGGTGGTGACCACGCCGACCTGGGCCATCCGGATTTCGAGCAGGCAGCCGTCGATGTGCACGACGAGTTCGTGCGGCGCCTGGCAATCGTCGACGCGCACCGCGACCGGGCCGGGGACCGGACCGTCGAACAATTCGATGGTGAGGTTGCCGTTGCCGCCGGAGACGGTGCCGAGCCAGCGCGCGAGCTGGCCGCGCTCGGTGGCCGCCGACCACACGTCCAGCACCGGCTTGTGGAACGAACGCAGGTAGTGCAGGAGCACCAGATCGCCATCTGCTGTGTGCTCGTGCTCCGGCCGTACCTCGCCGAGCATGGACATCGTGGTCATCGCCGTGTCCTTTCCGCTGCTGGTCACCGTCACCCCCACTGTATTTCCACTATTCACCGGTCGAATCGAATTGCGGGGAATGCCGGGCCTCGGCGCGCCGCGGGTCCGCGCCGGTCGCCACGCCGAGCAGCCGGACGGCCGCGGCTTCGATCCGTTCCTCGTCCAGCAGCACCATCGCGGCGGCCGGGCCGAGCGGCACGAAACTGTCCTCGCTGGTCACCCGCGCGAGCCGCCCGGTGAAACCGGCGTCGAGCAGAGCCGCGCACACCGCTTCCGACACGCCACCGCCGCGGCGGGTCTCGTCCGCGACCAGGACCCGTCCGGTCGCGCAAGCGTGCCGCAGCAGATCGCCGGCCGGTAGCGGAGCGAGCCAGCGCAGGTCGAGCACCCGTGCGTGGATTCCGTGCCGGGCCAGCCGCCGCGCCGCGCGCAGGCTCATCGGCACGCCGTTGGCGAAGCTGACCAGGGTCAGGTCGGCACCGTCGCCGTAGACCCGGGCGCGGCCGATCTCGACATGCTCCGCCGGAGACGGGCGTGCCAGCCAGCCCTCGTCGCCCGGACGGTGCAGGTCGCGCGTGTGGTACAGCGCGATGGGCTCGAGGTACAGGCACACTCTGCCGTCCACCCGGGCGGCGGACACACACGTGCGCAGCATCGCCGCGGCGTCGTCGGCGCGCGACGGGGAGGCGAGCACGACGCCTGGGATGTCGCGCAGCGCCGCCACCGAGTTGTCGTTGTGGAAGTGGCCGCCGAAGCCCTTCTGGTAGCCGTATCCGGCGATCCGCACCACCATCGGGTTGCGGTAGCGGCCGTCGGAGAAGAACGACAGCGTGGCCGCTTCGCCACGGATCTGATCCGCGGCATTGTGCAGGTAGGCGAGGTACTGGATTTCCGGGATCGGCACGAATCCGGCCAGCGCCGCGCCGAGTGCGGTGCCCAGGACGCTCTGCTCGTCCAGCAGGGTGTCGAACACGCGCCGCGCGCCGAAGGTCTTCTGCAACCCCTTGGTCACCCCGTACACGCCGCCCTTGCGCCCGACGTCCTCGCCGAAGACGAGCAGGTCACGGTCGCGCGCGAGCAGGTCGGCGAGGGCGTCGTTGATCGCCTGCGCCAGGGTCATCGGATCACCCTGCGCGACAGCGCCGTTCACGCAGTGCGGTGCCCCGATACGCGTGCTCGCCCGGCCGGTGTCCGCCTGCTCCGGCTCGTCGCTCGGGAGCGGGCCGGTGCGGAGGGCGTCGGCGCGCACGAGTGCGGGACGGGAGGGGGCGAGCGGTGCGATCACCGCCGCCGCCGAGTCGAGTTTCGGTTCGGCGCAGACGAGTTCGGCGGTCGCGGCGACGCGGCGGCCCAGGTCGGTGTAGCGGTCGAGCAGCTCGGCGGGTGTGGCGACGCCGGACGCGATCAGCAGCCGTGCGGTCGCCGTCACCGGATCGCGCGCGAGGTCGGCGGCGATCTCGGCGGGGCGGCGGTAGGCGGTTTCGACGTCGGACCCGGCGTGACCGAGCAGCCGCACGGTCCGCAGGCGCAGGAACGCGGGCGCGCGGTGCTCCCTGACCCACTGGGTGGCGGCGTTCGCCGTGGTCAGCGCATCGAGTGCGGCGCAGCCGTCCGCGTCGAAGTACGCCAGGCCCGGCCGGTGGCCGTACGCCTGCTCGATCCAGCCGGGTGGGGTGGGCACGCTGATCCCGATGCCGTTGTCCTCGCACACGAACAGGATCGGCATCGCAATCCCTTGACCCGCAGTGTGGATCGCGGCATTGATCGCCCCGGTCGCGGTGGAGTGGTTGGCCGACGCGTCGCCGAAACTGCACACCACCACCGAGTCGGCGGGCCAGGGGCCGGGGACATCCAGCCGCGCCGCGCGATCGATCGCGAACGCCAACCCGACCGCGCGCGGAAGATGCGAGGCGATGGTGGAGGTCTGCGGGATGACGTTCGCGGCAGCGCTGCCGAACACCTTGTGCCGCCCACCGGAAATCGGGTCCGTCGCCGCCGCGACCACACCGAGCAGGACGTCCCGGATGGGGTCGAGTCCGGGCACACGCCGGGCCCGATGCACGAAGAACGCTCCCGACCGGTAGTGCAGCAGGGCAGGGTCGGTGCTGCGCAGAGCGGCCGCCACGGCGGCATTGCCCTCGTGACCGGACGAGCCGATGCTGTAGTAGCCGCGCCGGTCACTGCCGAGGCGGCGTGCCGCGAGATCGAGGTGCCTGCTCGTCGCCTGTGCGTCGAACAACTCCAGGCACGCCGTGCCGGTGATCGCGCCGCTCGGCACGATCGGCTGATCCGGCGGACGGCGCGGCCCCGGCACGAAGGCCGCGACGGCGGTGCGGAACCGCTCGTCCAGATCCACTGCCTGCTCGGTCACCGACCGATCATCTCGTAAACTCCACCGTCCGGCTGCGTTATCCGTCGGTATTCTTTCGGCAGCCCGGGATCAGAGCGGGCAAATTTACGAGTCGATCGGTCGCGGCCCGCTCAGCGCAGCGCGGACGCGGCCTCCTGATCCAGCAGCCAGGTCGTGGAGTCGATACCCGTCGCACCGGCCGCGGGCACGTCGGCCGGGTCCGCGCCGCCGATGGCCGCGGCGACCGCCTCGGCCTTGCCCGCGCCGCCGACCACCAGCACGACGTGCCGGGTCCGCCTGATCGCGGGCCGGGTGAGGGTCACCCGCACCGGCGGCGGCTTCGGTGAATTCGTGACCGCGACGACGAGTTCGTGCTCCTCGCGCACCGCGTCGGTGTGCGGGAACAGCGAGTTCACGTGGCCCTCGCCGCCCATGCCGAGCAGGTGCAGATCGAACGCGCCGTGTTCGGCGAGATAGGCGTGCACCGTCGTGGAGTATTCGGCGGCCGCCTCCACCGGGTCGGGATACTCGCCGTCGGAGGTGGCCACCGGATGCACCCGCGCCGGGTCCACCGGCACGTGATCGAGCAGCGCCTGCCTGGCTTGCAGGTCGTTGCGCTCCGGATCGTTCGCGGGCACGAAACGCTCGTCGCCCCAGAACACTTCGAGCCGGGACCAGTCGATGTCGCCGGGAGACTTGCGCACCTGTTCCAGCAGGGCGATGCCGGTTCCGCCGCCGGTCAGCACCACCGACGCGGAGCCGCGCTCGGCCTGGGCCGCGACCACGACCGAGACGAAGCGGGCCGCCGCGGCGGCGACCAGCGAGTCGGTGTCGAGGTGCACCTCGACGGTGTCGCTGGGGAACGGCGAATCGGTGTGCTCACTCATAGATCACCTTCTCGATTCCGGCCAGCGCCTGCGCGTAGGTTTCGTCGGCGTCCAGCCTGCGTAGGTCCTCGGCGAGGCAGTCACGGGTCTCCCGGCGCGCCAGTGCGATCCGCTGCACCGGTTCGCCGGTGCGGGTCAGTGTCGCGGTGCGGCCGGTCTGCGGGCGTTCGATCGCGATGGAGACGGTGGGTCGGTGCAGTTCCACCCGCAGCGGGCCGGTGCGGCGGCGGACGGGGCAGCCGAGCCGGGCGGCCAGCCAACCGGCCAGGATGTCCAGGGCGGGCTCGTCGCGCAGCCCGGACACGGTCGCGGAATCCACCGATTCGAACGGCGGCTCGTCCATGGCCGCCGCCAGTAGCGCGCGCCAGTACGTGATCCGGCTCCAGGCCAGATCGGTGTCACCGCTGGCGTAGGACTGCAGCCGTTTCTTGATCGCTGCCTGGGGATCGGGCGCGAACGTGGCGTCGGTGATACGGCGGCCCGCCAAGCGCCCCACCGAATCCTTGGACGGGAATTGCGGGGCGCCGCGCGGCCACCACGCGACCACCGGCGTATCCGGTAGGAGGAAAGGGGTGACGACGCTGCTCTCGTGGTTGACCAGTTCGCCTTGCAGCCGCAGCACGATCACCTCGGCCGCCCCCGCGTCGCCGCCCACCCGGATCTGCGCGTCCAGCCGGGTGGCGGCCTCCCGGTCGCCGCGCGCCAGCACCACGACACGACAGGGATGCTCGCGGCTGGCTTCGTTCGCCGCGTCGATCGCGTCCTCGGCCTCGGAGCTGTCCAGGGTGCACACCACCAGGGTGAGCACGCGGCCGACGGTGATCACGCCGTTGCTCTCGCGCAACTGCACGATGCGCTTGGTGACCTCGCCGGTCTTGGTCTCGGGCATGTCGACGATCACGGGCGCCGCCATTCCCGCCCGGTGCGGGCGATCATCTCGTCGGCCGAGGGCGGACCCCAGGTGCCCGCCTCGTACGGTTCCGGCCTGCCTTCGGCGGCCCAGTGCTCGAGCGCCGGATCCAGGATGCGCCAGGACAATTCGACCTCGGCGTTCACCGGAAACAGCGAGGGCACCCCGAGCAGCACGTCGAGGATCAGGCGTTCGTAAGCCTCGGGGGAGGACTCGGTGAACGCCTCGCCGTAGGTGAAGTCCATGTTGACGTCGCGCACCTCCATGCCGGAGCCCGGCACCTTCGAGCCGAACCGCGTGGTGATGCCCTCGTCCGGCTGTACCCGGATGACCAGTGCGTTCTGCCCCAGCTCCTCGGTCATGGTCTGGTCGAACGGCAGGTGCGGTGCCCGCTTGAAGATCACCGCGATCTCGGTCACCCTGCGGCCGAGCCGCTTTCCGGTACGCAGGAAGAACGGCACGCCCGCCCAGCGGCGGGTGTCGATCTCCAGGCTGATCGCGGCATAGGTCTCGGTCTTCGAATTCGGGTCGAAGCCGTCCTCCTGCAGCAGGCCGGCCACGTGCTCGCTGCCTTGCCAGCCCGCGGTGTACTGTCCGCGCGCGGTGGTCTCCTCCAGCGGTTCGATGAGCCTGGTCGCCGAGAGCACCTTGATCTTCTCGGTCTGCAATTGCTGGGGCTCGAAGCTGATCGGCTCCTCCATGGCGGTGAGCGCCAGCAGTTGCAGCAGGTGGTTCTGGATCACGTCGCGCGCGGCCCCGATGCCGTCGTAGTAGCCCGCGCGGCCGCCCAAGCCGATGTCCTCGGCCATCGTGATCTGTACGTGGTCGACGAAGTTGGCGTTCCAGATCGGCTCGTACAACTGGTTGGCGAAGCGCAGCGCCAGGAGATTCTGCACCGTCTCCTTGCCCAGATAGTGGTCGATGCGGAACACCCGCTCCTCCGGAAACACCCCGTTGACCAGCGCGTTGAGTTCCTGGGCGCTGTGCAGGTCGTGCCCGAAGGGCTTCTCGATCACCACCCTTCGCCAGGGTTTGCGGGCGGCGTCCGGCCCGGTCGTCTGCGCCAAGCCGTGCGAGCAGAGCTGATCGAGCACCACCGGGAACATGTCCGGCGGGATCGACAGGTAGAACGCGTGATTGCCGCCGGTGCCCCGCTCCTTGTCCAGCGTGGCGAGGGTGTCGGCCAGCCGGTCGAATGCCGCGTCGTCATCGAAGGTGCCCTGGACGAACCGGATGCCCTCGGAGAGCTGATCCCAGACCTCCTGGCGGAACGGAGTGCGCGCGTGCGCCTTGACGGCCTCCAGCACGACCGCGGCGAAGTCCTCGTCCGCGTAGTCGCGGCGGGCGAAGCCGACCAAGCCGAAGGCCGGGGGCAACAGCCCCCGGTTCGCCAGGTCGTAGATGGCCGGCATCAGCTTCTTCCGAGACAGATCACCCGTGACGCCGAAGATGACCATGCTGCACGGTCCGGCGATGCGGGGGAGTCGTTTGTCCCCCTTGTCACGCAGCGGGTTCTGCCATTCGACGGCGTCCGGTCGATCTGTGGGCGCTGGTCCGGCCATCGATCAGCCGTTCCCGGTCGACGCCGACTTCAGCTCGTCGGCGGTGGCGGAAAGCAGCTCCTCCCAGGATTTCTCGAACTTGTCCACGCCCTCGCGCTCGAGCACCACGAACACGTCGTCGAGGTCGACGCCGACCGCGGCGAGCCGGTCGAAGACGTCCTTGGCCGCGGCGGCCTGGCCGCTGACGGCGTCGCCGCGGATCGCGCCGTGATCGGCGACCGCCTGCAGCGTCTTCTCCGGCAGCGTGTTCACCGTGTTCGGGGCGACGAGTTCGGTGACGTACATCGTGTCGGAGTATTCCGGGTTCTTGACACCGGTCGACGCCCACAGCGGGCGCTGCCGATTCGCCCCGGACGCGGCCAGGTTCTGGAAGGTCGAGGTGTGCGTGCCGCCGTCGAACACGTCCTGGTACTCGGCGTAGGCCAGGTGGGCGTTCGCGATGCCGGCCTTGCCGCGCAGCGCGAGCGCCTCCTCGGTGCCCAGCGCCTCCAGCCGCTTGTCGATCTCGGTGTCCACCCGGGAGACGAAGAACGAAGCGACGGAATGGATCTTGGCCGGATCGTGGCCGGCGACCTTGGCCTTCTTCACGCCTTCCAGGTACGCGCCCATCACCGCGCGGTAGCGCTGGACCGAGAAGATCAGCGTGACGTTCACGCTGATGCCCTCCGCGATCACCGCGGTGATCGCGGACAGGCCCTCCTCGGTGGCCGGGATCTTGATGAACAGGTTGGGCCGGTCGACGATCTTCCACAGTTCGACCGCCTGCGCCACGGTCCGGTCGGCGTCGAACGCCAGGCGGGGGTCGACCTCGATGGAGACCCGGCCGTCCACGCCGTTGGTGGCCTCGAAGACCGGAGCGAACACGTCACAGGCCGCGCGGACGTCGTCGGTGGTGATGGTGCGGATCGCGGCGTCGGCGTCCGCGCCTTGCGCGGCAAGCTCTTTGAGCTGGCCGTCGTAGGCGTGGCCCTGGCTGAGCGCACCCTGGAAGATCGTCGGGTTGGTGGTGACACCGACGACGGACCGGGTCTCGATCAGCTCGAGCAGGTTGCCGGACCGGATCCGGTCCCTGGACAGATCATCGAGCCATACGGACACCCCCGCCGCCGAGAGGGCGGCGAGATTCTCGTTCTGAGCCATGGGCGCTTATCCCTTCACGTTCTCGAGCGTGCGCTGCGCGGCGGCAACGACGGCTTCCGGAGTGAAGCCGAATTCGCGGAACAGGGTCTTGTAGTCGGCGGAGGCGCCGAAGTGCTCGATCGACACGATCTCGCCCGCGTCACCGGCGAACCGGTGCCACGGCATCGCGATTCCGGCCTCGATGACGACGCGTGCGGTGATCGCGGGCGGAAGCACCTCGTCCCGGTAAGCCTTGTCCTGCGCGTCGAACCACTCCACACACGGCATCGACACCACGCGGGTGGCGATGCCCTGCTCCTCCAGGGTAGTGCGGGCGGCGACCGCGAGGTGGAGCTCCGAACCGGTGGCGATCAGGATCACCTGCGGGGTGCCCGTGGAGGCCTCGGCCAGCACGTAGCCGCCCTTGGACACGCCCTCGTAGCTGGTGCCCTCCAGAATCGGCAGATCCTGGCGGGTCAGCGCCAGGCCGGACGGGCCGTCCTGGTGCGGCGGCTCGGACACCGAGAAATGCGACCGGTGCTCGCTGCTGTCGCGTTCCAGGATGGTGCGCCAGGCGTAGGTGGTCTCGTTGGCGTCGCCCGGACGGACCACGTTCAGGCCCGGGATCGCGCGCAGCGCGGCGAGGTGCTCGATCGGCTGGTGCGTCGGGCCGTCCTCACCGAGGCCGATGGAGTCGTGGGTCCAGACGTAGATCGCGGGCACGCGCATCAGCGCCGCCAGGCGGACGGCGGGACGCATGTAGTCGCTGAACACCAGGAAGGTGCCGCCGTACGGGCGGGTCGGGCCGTGCAGCGCGATGCCGTTGAGGATCGCGCCCATGGCGTGTTCGCGGACGCCGAAGTGCAGGGTCCGGCCGTACGGGTTGGCCTTCCACATGCCGGTGGAGATCGACTCCGGCCCGAAGCTGGGCTGCTCGGGCATGGTGGTGTTGTTGGACTCGGCCAGGTCGGCCGAGCCGCCCCACAGCTCGGGCAGCACCGGCGCCAGCGCGGCGAGCACCTTGCCGGACGCCTTGCGGGTGGCCATGCCCTTCGGATCCGGTTCGTAGCTGGGCAGATTCGCGGTCCAGTTCTCCGGCAGCCGCCGCTGGATCAAGCGGTCGAACAGCGCTTTGTTCTCCGGGTTCGCCGCGGCCCACGCGTCGAAGGACTTCTGCCACTGCGCGTGCGCCGCGCGCCCGCGTTCGACGACCTTGCGGGTGTGCTCGATGACCGCGGGATCCACGTCGAAGCTCTTGTCCGGGTCGAAGCCGAGGATCTTCTTGGTGGCGGCCACCTCGTCGGCGCCCAGCGCCGCGCCGTGGGCCGAACCGGTGTTCATCTTGCCGGGGGCCGGGTAGCCGATGATGGTGCGCAGCACGATGATCGAGGGCTTGCCGGTCTCGGCCTTGGCGGCCTCCAGCGCGGCCTCGATGGCGACGACGTCCTCGCCGCCCTCGACCACCTGCACGTGCCAGCCGTAGGCCTCGTACCGCGCGGCGACGTCCTCGGTGAAGGCGATGGTGGTGTCGTCCTCGATGGAGATCTTGTTGTCGTCGTAGACCAGCACGAGGTTGCCCAGCTGCTGGGTGCCCGCCAGCGAGGACGACTCGGACGTGACGCCCTCCTCCAGGTCACCGTCGGAGGCGATGACGTAGACGAAGTGGTCGAACGGGCTCGTGCCGGGCGCGGCGTCCGGGTCGAACAGACCGCGCTCGCGCCGTGCCGCCATGGCCATGCCGACCGCCGAGGCGAGACCCTGGCCGAGCGGACCGGTGGTGATCTCCACGCCGTCGGTGTGCCGGAACTCCGGGTGACCCGGGGTGAGCGAGCCCCACTTGCGCAGGTTCTTCAGGTCGTCCAGTTCCAGGCCGTAACCCGCCAGGTACAGCTGGATGTACTGGGTGAGGCTGGAGTGACCGCAGGAGAGCACGAAACGGTCGCGCCCGACCCAGCTCGGATCGCTCGGGTCGATGCGCATGGTGCGCTGGTAGAGCGTGTAGGCCAGTGGCGCCAGGCTCATCGCGGTGCCGGGATGACCGTTTCCGGCGTTCTGCACCGCCTCGGCGGCCAGGACCCGGATGGTGTCGACGGCCTTGGTGTCCAGATCCGTCCAGTCGTCCGGGTGGTTCGGCTGAGTGAGGGCGCGGATGTCGTCTGTGATCGACACGACCGAGGTTCTCCTGACATTGGTTTCGTCGACGGCGGGTGGGGTTTCTGACGGCGATGATCGCGCGGCAGCTACGGCGTGCGTACCGGCTATACCCACCTACCCTAGATGTGCCCGCTGACCGGCACACCATTAACCCTGGGTTGGTTCGGCGGGCCCCGCTGCGCTGCGTGTTCGCAGGTGGTGTTTCCTCGCCCGCGCCCGCGGCGGCGGTGTGTTCGCGGCCTTGCACGGCGGACACGGAGCGGGACGAGATCCGTGCCATCGGTGCACGTGGTTCGGCCCTTTCGAATCTGCGGCGGGCCGCGAATGCGCTCGTCAGCTCGCGCTCGGCAGGACGGAACGTTTCGATCAAGCGACCGCTTCACCGAACGCGCCGCGACCGCGGCGAGAGTTGCTGCAACGGCCCGTGCGAAGGCGCGGTGTATTCGCGGGCTCAGGTCCCGGGGCAGGAAATTCTTCCGGCCGCGGGAACGAGATTCGGCCCGCGCGGCGGGAGCCCGGCTGCTCGGCCGTGCCGCGGCGAGCCGGCGGTCCGGCCCGTCGCCGACCGGCGCCCTTGCGCGGGGGCGAGGGGAGGGGGAGGGGCGGCAGGGGTCTACCATCCTCTGTAGTAGTAGTCGCGCCGCACCGGTCGGAAGGGGCGCCGGGGCGGACGCGGGTCCGGCGTCGGCACATCCGTACCACCGGGACGAGCGCACTGCTCGTCCATGCCGGATGCGATGCACAGCGTGCGAGGAGAGACAGTGCGGATTGGGCAACAGCCGGGTGGCGACGGTGCGCACGGCTCCTCCGCGACGGCGCTGGCCGACCGGTTCACGGGGCCCGGCCTACCGTCCCGGTTGATGCGACGGGCACTGGCCTACGTCGCCCTGACCAAGCCCAGGGTGATCGAGCTGCTGCTCGTCGCCACGATCCCGACCATGCTGCTCGCCGACCGCGGCACCATCGACATCCGGCTGATCCTGGCGACCCTCTTCGGCGGCTGGATGGGCGCGGCGAGTGCGAACACGCTCAACTGCGTCGCCGACGCCGATATCGACAAGGTCATGAAGCGCACCGCCAAGCGGCCGCTGGCCCGGGAGGCGGTGCCGACCCGCAACGCCTTCGTCTTCGGCGTCGTGCTGGGCGTCGGCTCCTTCGCCTGGCTGTGGTGGCAGGCCAACCTGCTCAGCGGCCTGCTGGTGGTCGCGACGATCCTGTTCTACGTCTTCGTCTACACCCTGGGCCTCAAGCGCCGGACCTCGCAGAACGTGGTGTGGGGCGGCGCTGCGGGCTGCATGCCCGTGCTGGTCGGCTGGTCGGCCGTGACCGGAGGCATCGGCTGGCCCGCCGTCGCGCTGTTCGCCGTCATCTTCTTCTGGACCCCGCCGCACACCTGGGCGCTGGCCATGCGCTACAAGGAGGACTATCGCGCGGCGGGCGTGCCGATGCTGCCGGTGGTGGCCACCGAGCGGGCCGTCACCAAGCAGATCGTCGTCTACACGTGGCTGACCGTGCTCGCCACGCTCGCCCTGGTGCCGGCCACCGGCGTGATCTACGCGGCCGTGGCGCTGGTGGCCGGAGCGTGGTTCCTGCTCATGGCCCACCAGCTGTACGCGGGCGTGCGGCGCGGCGAATCGGTGAAGCCGCTGCGGCTGTTCCTGCAGTCGAACAACTACCTGGCTGTGGTGTTCTGCGGCCTCGCCGTGGACTCGGTGCTCGGCTGGGACACCATCGGCAGCTTCTTCAGCTGATCGCGCCGACGTAGCCGTCCGGCCGCACGAGCACCCGGGTGCCCTCGACCGCGGCATAGGCCGCGTGGGCGTGGCCGTCGACATCCACCACGTGCCGCCCTGACACCTGCGTTCCGGGGCGTACCACCGCATACGCGTGCGGCCCTTCCTGCGCGGGCGCGCCGAACGACAGCACCGTCGCGTGGGGGCCGCGGAACAGGTCGAACAACCGGACGTGCCGCCCTCCCTCGTCTTTCACCGGCGCGTCCGGGGCCCGGTCGCCCGCGGCCAGCGGCTCGCGCACGGCCGGATCGCGGTAGCTGATGTCCAGCTGCTGGGTCTCCGGTCCGCGCCGCATCGCGTCCTCGTCGCCGTCGACCAGCTTGTCCAGCAGTTCGGAACTCAGGCCGAGCACCCTGGCGGCGACGGTCCTGCGCTCGGTTTCGTAGCTGTCCAGGAGCGTGTGGTCACCGGCGAGGGCGGCGGCCAGCTTCCAGCCGAGGTTGTAGGCGTCCTGGATGCCGGTATTCATGCCCTGGCCGCCGGTGGGCGGATGCGCGTGCGCGGCGTCCCCGGCGAGGAACACCCGGCCGTCGCGGAACCGCTGCGCCAAGCGGACATTGGGCCGCCACACCGTCACCCAGGTCAGGTCGGTGAGCGTGACGTCGTCGCGCCCGCAGTAGCGATCGGCGTAGGACTGCAGCAGTTCGAGGCTCGGTTGCGCGTCCGCGCTCAGGGGCGCGGCGAACTGGAAGTGACGTCCACCGGGCAGCGGAGACAGCGCGATGCCCTGCATCGGCTGGTCGGCGGCGGCGAACCAGTAGCCGAAGTCGTGGTCGAGCGCGTCGGCGCGCACGTCGCCGAGCAGCATCCGGATCGACTCGTCGGTCTCGCCCTCGAACGCGATGCCCAGCGTCTTGCGCACGGTGCTCTTGCCGCCGTCGGCGCCGACCAGGTACGCGGCGCGCACGGTCTCGCGGGCGCCGTCGCGTTCCAGCGTCGCCGTGACGCCGCCGTCGTCCTGGCCGAAGGTGACCAGGGCTGTGCCCAGCTCCACGGGTACGCCGAATTCGGCGAGCCGTTCGCGCAGGATGGCCTCGGTGCGGGACTGGCCGAGGACCCACACGTTGGGGTAGGGGACGGCGGGGGTGGGTTCGACCTGCTCGCTCATCCTGCGCTCGGCGACGAACTGGCCGTCGAGGTGCACGCGCAGCACCGGCCCCGGCATCCCCGCCGCGTGTACCGCGTCCAGAACTCCCAGGTCGTCGAAGACTTCCAGGGTGCGCGGCTGGATGCCGTCGCCGCGGGAGCCCGCGAAGAACGTGTCCGCCTTGTCGATGATCCGAACGGGAATGTCCCGGCGGGCGAGATCGAGGGCGAGGGTGAGCCCGGTGGGTCCGGCGCCTGCGATGAGAACGAGCTGTGACACGAGGTACTCCCGATGAAGATGAATTAAAGTTCAGTGAATGATGATTCAGTTTTGCGCTTGGTACCTTTCGTTGTCAAGGAGGTGAGCTGGGTGTCGTTGAGTCGCAAGGAGAAGTCGGCCGAAACCGAGCAGGCGTTGAAGGCCGCGGCGCTGCGGTTGTTCGCCGAGCGCGGCTACCTGAACACCAAGATCACCGACATCACGGCGGCGGCGGGCCGGGCCGCCGGGTCGTTCTACAACCATTTCGCGAGCAGGGAGGAACTGCTCCAGGCTTTGCTGAACGATCTGGCCGCGGCAGGCGACGAGCGGGCGGAGGGGCCCGGCCACAACCCGGACTTCGGCGACCCGGAGGCGGTCCGCTACCACGTCGCCGGGTATTGGACTTTCGCGCGGGAGCACGCCCCCGTGCTGCGCGCGGTGAATCAGGCGGCTCTGGTCAACGACGAGTTCGCGCGCATGGTCGCGCAGTTCGGCATGCAGCAGCGCGCGGACATCGCCGATCACGTGGCGGGCTTCGCCGACCAGGGGTTACGGCTGCCGAGCACGGTCGATGCGAGCCTCGCGATGATGTTCCTGCTCACGCAGAGCCTGCTGGCCGCGGTCGAGGAAGGCAACGTCGAACTGACCGACGAACAGGCCGTGGACGGGCTGACCCGCTTCATCTATCGCGGTCTCACCGGCCGCGACTACTGACCGGGCGGCGGGCGACCCGTCGGATCGCCCGCCGCGGGCTCATGGGAGCAGGACGATGGAACCGGTGGTCTTGCGGCCTTCCAGGTCGCGGTGGGCCCGTTCGGCGTCGGCGAGCGGGTAGGTCGCGCCGATCCGGATGTTCAGCGTGCCCTTGGCGATGGCGTCGAGCACGTCGCCCGCGCGCCAGGTGAGTTCGGCGCGGTCCCGGGTGTAATGCGCCAGGGTGGGACGGGTGACGAACAGCGACCCGGCCGTACTGAGCCGTTGCAGGTCGAACGGCGGCACCGGCCCGCTCGCGCCCCCGAACAGGGCGAGCGTCCCGCGGACGCGCAGTGCGGCCAGGCTCGACTCGAAGGTCGCCGCGCCGACGCCGTCGTAGGCCGCCGCCACGCCGACGCCGTCGGTGAGCTCGCGCACCTGGCCGGCGAGGTCGTCGCCGTAGCGCAGCACCTCGGCGGCCCCCGCCGCGCGCGACAGCGTCTCCTTCTCGTCGGAGGACACCGTCGTGATCACCCGGACGCCGCGCGCGGTGAGCAGCTGAGTGAGGATCAGCCCGACGCCGCCCGCACCGGCGTGCACGAGCACCGTTTCCCCGGGCTCGGGCCGATAGATCGACTCGATGAGATAGTGCGCGGTCATACCTTGCAGCAGCGCCGAGGCGGCCACCGGCGGCTCGACGCCGTCCGGTACCGCAATGGCGACGGCGGCCGCGATCGCGACCTTCTGGGCATAGCTGCCCGGCCCGGCGGCCCAGGCGACCCGGTCGCCGACCGCGAAGTCGCTGACGTTCGCGCCGACTTCGGCGACCACGCCGGTGCCCTCCGCGCCCGGGATGTACGGGACATCCTGGGGGTAGCGCCCGGTGCGGATGTAGGTGTCGATGAAGTTGACGCCGATCGCCTGGGTGTCGACCAGCAACTGGTCCGGCCCGACCTGCGGATCGGGCGCCTCCACGTACTTCAGGACCTCGGGACCACCGTGTTCGGAAACCTGAATGGCGCGCATGAGTTTCAGTTCTACACCCGAGCGGCGGGCCCGCTTTCTACCGGTCGGTAAACTGCCTGCCATGAGTACTGAAACCGCCACGGCGCCGGTGAAGCTGTCGGGCGCCCTCGTGGAGTCCGTCAAGGGATTCGTCGCCGACCACGGCAAATCCGCCACGGCCGTGCTCCAGCCGATCGGTCGCGCGGGCGTCCGCGTCACCCTGGTCGGCGCCGACGGCGTCCTCGGTGACCGGGTCGTCGCGGACCTGGATACCGCCAAGGCGTTGATCGACACCATCGACGGTCTCACCGAGGCGGACGAATGGGATCGCGAACTCACCTCGATCGTCACCCCGCGCAAAGGTCACTGGGCCAAGATGGCGGGCTGGGTCGCCAAGCAGGCCCGCTTCCCCAAGGCGCGCAACGAGAAGTGATCGGTGCGTAGCCGAGTGACGCTGCCCGGCCGCATCGGCGCGGTTCTGCTCACCGCGTGGACAGCGCTCGTCGCAGTGGCGGTTCCGGCGGCCGCGCGGCCCTCGCAGCCCTCGAACGTGCTGCGCGCGTGCACGCCCGGAGACTATCCGCCGTACTCGATCAGGGACGACGCGGGCGGCTACCGCGGCGTGGACGTCGACCTCGCGCGGGGGTTCGCCACACTGCTCGGCCGCCCGATCGAGTTCGTGCCCGTGACGTGGGCGACGCTGCGGACGGACTTCGCCGAGCGGAACTGCGATCTGGCGGTCGGGGGAATCTCCGATCTGCCGTCGCGCCGCGTGTTCGCGGACTTCTCGATCATCTACGGCACCGACGGCAAGGCGCCGATCACCCACCGCGCGAACGGCGCCGCCTACGCGACCATCGCGGAGATCAACCGTCCCGGTGTTCGCGTGATCGCCAATCGCGGTGGGACGAACGAGGAATTCGCGCGCAAGAACTTCCCCGACGCGCAGCTCACCTTGTGGCCGGACAATCTGACGATCTTCGGCGAGATCGAGCAGGGCCGCGCCGACGTGTTCGTCACCGACTCCGTCGAGGGCCGCTACCGCGTGCGCCAGCACCCGGACCTGCAAGTGCTGCATCCCGAAGCGCCGTTCGACTCGTTCGGGAAGGTGCTGCTGGTACGCAAGGACGATCCGGTTCTGGCGACCGCCCTGGACGCCTACCTGGCGACCCAGCTCGCGACCGGCGCGGTGGACCGGCTGTTCGACCAGTGGATCGGGCCCGCGGCTTCCTCAGGGTGACCGCCGGTCAACGATCGGTCGCCAGCCGTCGCAGCGATGCGTCCAGTTCCCGCCATAGCTCTCCCACGCGGCCGCGACCACTCGGGGCGTGCGGGTAACGCATCAGGACGCTCACCACGATGGGCCCGGCCAGCTCCGTAGCCTTGTGGATGTAGTCGCCGCCGACGTGACGGTCGTCGCCTGCCTCGAGTTCGAGCGCTCGGGCCGCGTGGGCGGCCGACATGAGGATGTGCCCGCCCTGGGTCGCCTTCGCCAGCGGGTGCAGGTACGCGGCCGCTCCCGCGTGACCGGCCGCGCGCGCCGCGTCGGATGCGGCTTCATGTCCCCTCTCGCGAGCCGCCCGTGCGGCCCGGTGCGCGTCCAGCGCGGTCACGCGCAGCGCCTTCGTCCGCTTGCCCCCGGAGGCGAACCCGCGCGCCTCGTCGAGCACGGCCCGGGGACGCGAATCATCGGGACAGTCGCGCTCGAAGATCGCCAGCACAGGCTCCGCGCAGGCCAGGGCATAGGCCGTGACGGCGCGCAGTTCGGTCATGCTGAGTTCGATCGGCGGATTCTCGTCGGCTGCACTCATGAGATTCGACGGTATCGTTGAGCCGCCGGTTGGAAGTTCCTGGCAATATTCGCAGGACAGTGCGGAAAAACCTTCAAACAAGGTGCGGATCGGGCAGTTCGAGATCAGGCCAGGCCGCACGACGACCGCCGCATCCTCCAGGCGTCGAAGCCGCGCTTCGTCCGCGGTGCCCGCGCTGTCGGCATGACCGAGCGGCCCGGGGGTGCGTCGGCGGCAGCCGTGCGGGTCAGTTCGGATGGTCGGCGCCGGTTCGGCGCGGATGCTCGAGGAGAGCTTTCCAAGCTGCCTGCCAGGGGAAGTGGGGGAGACGCGCTTCCCCGGTGCCCCGCTCGTGCGGCTCACCCTCGCCGATCACGATGGTGACCCCCCAGTCGGACAGTTTGCGCAGCCCCTCCTGAATCGCGGGGAAGCTGATCTGCGCGCGATTCGAGTAAGGCACGCCCACAATCGGCAAACCTTTGCCGAACCCTTCGACCAGCAGACCGAGCAGGAGCGTATCGGATATCCCCGCAGCCCATTTCGCGATCGAATTGCCGGTGAGCGGAGCGGCGATGAGGCCGTCGGCGGGCGGCAGCACATCCGGCGTGCCGGGTTCCTTGTATTCGCTGCGCACGCGATAACCGGTTTGCGCCGCAACCGCGTCGGCGTCGATGAACCGCGTGCCGGACGGCGAGGCGATCACGCATACGACCCAGCCGTCCGCCTGGGCCAGGGTGATCAACTTGCCGACATCACGCGCGGCGGGCGAGCCGGTCACCAGGGCGTACAGCACGGGATTTCCATTGGCGTCCACAGGATCATGGTGTCACGGCGGCGGTGCGCGCCGAGGTCGACCTGCGTCCGCTCGACTCTGCCGTGTGCCCCACCGATCGGCGCATTGCCGCCGCGAGGTCACCGGTGAAGTCGGCGAGGCGGCCGTCGTCGCTGATGATCGCGCCAGGCCAGCGGGGCGAAGGCTCGGAACAAATTGTCACCGTGCCGTTGCCAGCGGTTCTGCACGCTTCCTGACGGTGTCAGGCCAGGCCCGGGCTGGATCGCGGTTGGTGCCAACCGCCCGAGAAGGGGCCGTAATCGCTGGTGACGGCGGCAACGACCAGCTCGAGCGGTTGCCGCGCTGCTGGGACGCAGGGACGGACCTGCTGTCGGCGTCGCTCGAAGCATCTGTGCCGCAATATATTTGCGTGCCAATGTGGTGGTGACGAGCGTCAGGCGGGGACGGCGCCGATGCGTTTGGCGAGGCGGCCCAGATCCCCGGTGGTGAGGTCGCGGCGGGCGGTGCGCATCATGTGGCCCACGAGTTCGCGGACATGGGTCATGCTGCGAATCTGCTGGGGGGCGATGTGTTCGGCGCGCAGCAGGGCGTGCAGGGAGTTGCGGTAGTCGCGGCGCAGCGCGTGGGCGCGGCCGATTTCGACGAAGTATTGGGCCCGGCGTCCTTCGGCGGGGATTGTTTCGGGATCGAGGGTGGGGGCGAGTTCGAGGACTTGGCCCGGCTCGCGGCGTTCCATCGCCGCAGACATCCGCCACAAGGTCACGTTTGTCGCGTTGAAGGTCGGGTTGCGCAGGAGGGTGGGGTCGGGGGTGGCCTGCTGGAGCCGGGCGACTTGCTCGTCCGCTTCGTTCAAGTGGTCGGCTGGATCGCCGCCGAGTGCGGCGGTGACGAGTGCGGCTTGCAGGTGCAGCATGCCGTAAGTTTCGATTTCCCCCAGCGATCGCACGTCCGGCGCCAGCCGCTCGGCTGTTGCCTCGGCGTCATGGAGTGCGGCAGGCAGAGTTCCGGGCCGGGCAAGGAGTATCTGGCTTCGAGTGTAAGCGGCTGTCGCCGGACCTGATGTGCCACCGACGTTTTCGGTCGCGCGTTCGATTTCCAGCGATGCTGTCCACGCCAGCGCGGGATATCCCCGGCGTGACGCCGACTGTGCCGTGAGATACGCGACCGTGGCCAGCGCGTCCCAGGCTCGGTCCCGGCCCACCCCGGTCGCGTCGCGAGTATGGCGATAGCAGTCGGTCAGCAAGGGGGCGAGCATCGGGCCAAGCCTCGCGTAGTCACATGCACGTCGCAGTTCAGCCGCGTATTTCGTCGCAGCGGTGAGTTCGTCCAGACTTCGCGACGGTGCGGCGGTCGTGATGTCCCCGCGCGTCCAGAACACGGTTTCGATGTCGGATACCGCTGAGTGGAACCCGGCGGAGACCGGATCCAGCCGATCCTGCTGGTCGCCGGTCAGGTCACCGACCGCGACGCCGAGCGCCTGGGCGAGTGCGTGCAGAGTCCGCCGGGAATCGATGGGGCGCTCGCCGTTCTCGTATTTGGCGATGGCTCCCCGGCTGACGCCGACGCGGTCGGCCAAGACTTGCTGCGAGATGCCGCGGCGCGCGCGAATGGCGCGCACCCGACGGCCGATGTACCGGCCGTCGTCCTTCCCCAGATCTTCGCTCATCGGCTCTCCCTCGCCGGGTGCTGATCGAAAACCCCATGCTAGACGCGTCGCCAGGTGTCCCGCACCGGGACAGCGCGGGTTTCGGGGCCCGCCAAGCTTTCCCGAGCACTCGCCCGTGGCACGGGCACGACCATGCGCCGGCACGTCGGCGCGCGGCACATCGGTCGTGCGCGCCCCGGTGGGTGCTCACAACAAACGCGCAGGGGAAGGCGAAAGTTATGCGGGGAAGGGCATTCGGGTTCGTGTGGTACGCCACGGCCGTGGCACCGGACGGTGATGATGACGCGGGTGCGGTCGGGGCGGGCTCCCGCATGCCGACGCTGCCACCGAGCACGACCCCGGTGATCGTGGTGCGGCCGGTCGCCGACCGGTACGGGTACGAGGTCGGCGCGAGCTGCGCACCCGGCGCGGAGTTCGCGCCGGGTTCGACGCTATGGCTACTGGATCGCGTGCCCACGCCCCGTTCCGTGACGGTGATCGTTCACCGCGCCGCCTACTTCGCGGCGATGACGCGGCGGGTGTCGCACGAGTACGTGCGCACGGCGGAACCGGTGATCGCTTCCCGCATCGGACACCTCGGCGGCGCGGCGGAGAGCGCGCGGTGAGCGAACCATCCGATCCGGCGGCCGACACCCCGGCCAGCCGGTGCCGTTTCTACCGGCAGTGCGGGCTCGCGGCGGTCGTGCAACCGGACCTCGGACGCATCGTCGTGCCCGCGGGCCGCGTGGGCGCGATCACCATGCCCGCTCGTCTGGGTCAGGAGGTGAAGGCGCTGATGCAGGTCCGGCGGTCCGCGCTCGGGCCGATCATCTCGCATCCGCGCTCGAGACGCTGGACCTACCTGGTGCGGCCGGACCTGCCCGACGAGTCCGGCTTGTTCGCCGAACTGTTCCGCCTGGACGTGTCGGTCGCCCGCGGTGGTGCGCAGATCGCGCTGCCCTCGCCCGCCGACCACTCGCCGTGCTTCCGGGTGTGGGTCGAACCGCCTCGCGACACGTTCCGGCCGTCGGGCTCGGTCGTACTCGCGGCGATTCGTCAGCGCGTGGGACGCCGGTGGTGACCGCGCCGGAGCACCGGTCACCGCGGCCGGACGAGGACGACGTCCATCTCTCGGTCCAATTCCACGACGTGCGTTTGGATTTCGCGGCCTGCGCGACCGCTGCCGCGTTGTTCGTCCAGGAATGGCGGGCCCGTCACTACGAGGACGCGGTCACGGTGCTGCCGGACGACCCGACCGGTCTACCTCGCCTGCCCAACGAGCGGTTGTTCCTCGATCCGTAAGCGTCGGCGAGGTGTGGATGTGGCCGCGGCGTCGCGTCCGAGCGTCGAGGTGAACTCGACGGGAAGCGGCGTCGTGGTCGGCGTCCGGTCAGTCGATCTGTTTAAAGCGTCGGCGAAGGGCTCCCGGCGCGGGCGGGCGCGTGAGCCGGTGCGGTCATCGAGGACGGCAGTGCCGACGCGCTGCCCTGGGCGGCGGGCGTGCTGTGAGCGCGCATGCCGAGTTGGTGTCGGCCGGAATCCGCGATGACGTCGAAGACATGTCGTCATGGTCATTGCCGCGGAGTCCGGTGGCGCGGTGTCGGTGGTGCGCGGCGCGGCCACCGACCCGGAATTGACCGAGCGAGCGGACTGGCGAATTATCTGCAAAGCGACTAATCCGGCCGCTCTCGCGCAGATGCAGTACCTGCCCTTCCCGGAGCGATACCCTTGAACAGGGAAATTCAACGTCGAGGAGCTGATGTGGGACACCTGCGAGGCAAGGACGCATCGTGCGCAGCCGCCGTATGATCGATCACGGCTGATTCCGAGCTACCGATGCGTGAGCCGATCGATCTGGCCGATTCAGCCGAACGAACCCGCGCCGCGCTCGCCGCCGTCGTGGCGCAGTTCTCAGAGGCTTGGGCGTCCGGATCCCCACCCGATCTGGCCGCCTACCTACCCCGTGAGCAAGCCGAGCGGCGCACGATACTGATCGAATTGATCAAGGTCGACCTGGAGTATCGCTGGATTCGCTACGACTTTCCCAAGCGGCTGATCGACTACCGTGCGGAATTCGCCGAGCTGCGAAACGGGCCGTTTCCGGCCGATCTGGTCTACGAGGAATTCCACGCCATGCGCCGCGGCGGCCACGGAAGCGATGCCGCCGACCTGGCCGCTGCCGCCACCGCCACCGCGGCCGGTCCTGCGCTCGACCGGCTCACCAGCGACTACCGCAGCACGATGATCGCCCGCCCAGGTGCCCAAATCGCGCTCGACGCCATCGACGTCGGTGATCAGGTCGACGATTTCGACCTCCTGATGAGGATCGGGGCCGGTGCGTTCGCCCAGGTGTATCTCGCTCGTCAGCAATCGATGCAGCGACTGGTCGCGGTCAAGATCTCGCACAACCACGGCAACGAGCCGCAGACGCTCGCCCAGCTCGACCACGACTACATCGTGCGCATCTTCGACCAGCGACTCATCGCCGACGGCGAACTGAAGCTGCTGTACATGCAGTACCTCCCCGGCGGAACACTGCTCGACGTGCTGCGCTTGTCGCGCGCGACGCCCCGGGACCGGCGCGGTGGGCAACTGCTGCTCGACGCCATCGACAAGGTACTCGCCGACAAAGGCGAGGTGCGGCCGACGGAATCAGCCGTTCGCACCCGGATCGCCGCACTGACCTGGCCGGAGACCGTCGCCTGGCTCGGCCGCCGACTCGCGGACGCGTTGCAGCACGCGTCCGAACGCGGGGTGCTGCACCGGGACATCAAACCGGCGAATGTGCTGTTGAGCGCCGAGGGGATTCCGAAGCTGGCCGACTTCAACGTCAGTTTCAGCGAACGCGTCAAGGGCACCAGCCCCTTGGCGTACTTCGGCGGATCACTGGCGTATATGTCGCCCGAGCAGTTGCAAGCCTGTCATCCCGACCTGCCCAGCTCCGCCGCCGACCTCGATACTCGAAGCGATATCTTCGCGCTGGCGGTCATGCTGTGGGAATTGCTCACCGGCCGCCGCCCCTTCGTGGACGAAACCTCCGCGGGCGAGTCGGAGACATCGCTTGCCCGCATGATCGAACTGCGGCGCAGACCCGTCGAGCCGAAGTTCCTCTCGGAGCTTCCGCCGGATTGCCCTGTGGCGCTGCGGCGCGTGCTGTTGAAGTGCCTGTCAGCCGCCCGTGCGGACCGCTACTCGTCCGGTTCGGAATTGGCGCAGCAGTTCGACTTGTGCCTCGAGGAGAGGGCCCGCGATCTCGTCTATCCGCCGCCGGACAGCTGGCGGCTCCGGCTTTCACGCTGGCCCACCCCCGTTCTGTGGTTGTCGTCGCTGGTCGGCGTCGGCCTGGCCACGATCTATATGGCCGTGCACGTTCAAGAACTGCTCCGAGAGCGCCTGTCGGATGCCACCAATTTGCAGCTCAACATGGGTGTCTACATTTTCGTTCTCATCGCAGGCCCGCTGTCCATCGTCATCTACGCATTCATGTCCCGTGATCAGCTCACGGTTCTTCGCGGCTTGCGCGAGGGCAGACGCTATGACGAGGCACTGCTCGCGCGGGCGCGGGCGCGCACACTGTTCTGGGGCGATATGTGTGCGCTGAACACCTTCCAGACCGGGATAACGGCAACCGTGACCGGGGCGTTCCTGTGCCTCTGGCTCACCGACCTTCCGGCGCGGCTGGTGATCCATGCGGCGATGACGGTTTTCATGGCAGCCGTCATCTCCGTCGCCTACACGTTCTTCCTGTCGACCTTCTATATCGTCCGCTCCGTCTATCCGGTCTATCTGCGCTACAGCCGCCCCACGGCGCACGACTCCGGCCATATTCGCGCGCTGCGTCGAAGAACCACGATCTATCTCGCGGTCACGGCCTCCGTTCCGGTGGTCGGGGTGCTGGCCGGATTCAGCCTGCTCGAACCCGAGCAGGAGCTTCCGCTGGTGCGCGATTCGGTCCTGGGCTTGTGCGCGGTCGGCGGACTCGCGTTCGTCGCCGTCTATTGGCTGTACCGGACGCTCGACGCCGACCTGCGCGCGTTGCAGCGGGTGGTCAGGAGGCCAGTGGCGGGCGTGCGCTGATCGGCCGCGCCGGCGGAGCCTATGGGGCGAACCGGGCGATCGCGCGCCGGATGGCGGTACCCATCGCCGGGCTGCCCGTGTGCCCGGAATCATCGATGACCTGCAGTTCCGCCTCGGGCCAGGCTCGAGCCAACTGCCAGGCGGTGTACAGCGGGGCGCTCAGATCGAGTCTGCCGTGGATCAGCACGCCGGGAATGCCCGTCAACCGGTGCACGTCGCGCAACAACTGCCCGTCCTCCAGCCAGGCCGCGTGGGCGAAGTAGTGCGTGCAGATCCGCACGAACGCCAGTCGCGCGGCGTCCGGCTTGGCGCTGTACTGCCCTGGGCTGCCCAGATTCTCGTGCGCGATCACCGCGTCCTCCCAGGCGCACCACCGCCGCGCGGCCGACTCGCGGGTCGGCGCGTCGGGGCTTTCCATCAGCCGGCGATAGGCGTCGACCAGATCGCCGTGACGGTCGGCGAGCGGAACGCCCATGCGGAAGGTCTCCCACTGCTCGGGCAGCAGCCGCGCGACGTCGCGGTAGAGCCAGTCGATCTCCTCTTGCCGGGTCATGGTGACCCCGGCCAGCACGATTTCGCTGACCCGCTCGGGGTAGCGCTGCGCGTAGGCGAGGATCAGCGTCGCGCCCCAGGAACCGCCGTAGAGCAGCCAGCGGTCGATCCCGAGGTGTTCGCGCAGCCGTTCCATATCGGAGATCAGATGATGGGTGGTGTTCTCCGCGAGATCGACCGCCGGGTCGGAGGCGTGCGGCAGGCTCTCCCCGCAGCCCCGTTGATCGAACAGGACGATCCGGTAGACCGCCGGGTCGAAACTCTTCCGCGAGCCGCGCCGTCCGCCGCCGCCCGGCCCACCGTGCACCACCAGCGCCGCTTTGCCCTCCGGATTACCGCTGGTCTCCCAGTAGATCCGCTGACCGTTGCCGACGTCCAGCAGTCCGCGGGCATACGGCTCGATATCGGGAAAAGGCTGCGGCGCATCGGGTTGCGGGTGCGTGGACACGAGCGACCACACTACCGCCGAGCGCAACCCCCGGTCCGTTCTCACCCTCGGAGGCGTCTACCTCGCTCAGGCGGCCTGGGCGGCTGGGTCCGGTTTCGGGGCGGCGACGCGCTCCCGGGTGCGCAGCGATGCCCACAGCGCGGCGGTGGCGGCGGTGCACGCGGCGGCCCCGCCCACGTGCACGACGACCAGCGCGGCGGGGACATCGGTGAAGTACTGCACCACGCCGACCAGCCCCTGTGCGCACACCAACCCGAGCAGGACGAACAGCCGGGTGCGCACGGCGGGCGGGATACCGACCGCGAACAGGCCGAACGCCAACCCGACCAGCAGCGCGAGATACCCGACCAGCAACTGCGAGTGCAGATGCACCAGGGTGACGATCTCGACCTGCAACCGCTCCACCTGCCGCTCGATGCTCTTGTCGCCCGCGTGCGGACCCGCGGCGGTGACCAGGGTGCCCGCGATCAGGACCGCGCCGAGCGCCACCCCGGCGAGCGCGGTGAGCCAGCGCAGCGGTGCGGGCGCTCGCACAACGTCGATGCCTTCGTCGGGTTCGCCGATCTTCGCGTACAGCACCACCGCGAGCCACACCATCACCATGGACGCGAGCAGGTGCGTCGCGACGGTCCACCAGAGCAGTCCGGTGCGCACCGTGATGCCGCCGATGATCGCCTGCACGACCGTGCCGCCGGGCATCAGCCACGCGTACACCAGCACCTCGCGGCGGCGGCGGGCCCGGGTGACCGCCAGCACGATCGCCGCCGCGCACAGCGTCACCACGAAGGTGAGCAGCCGGTTGGAGAACTCGACCGCCTGATGGATCGCCGGAACCTCCGACACCGCGACCGGGGTGAAGCTGCCGGGGAAGCACTGCGGCCAGGTCGGGCAGCCCAGTCCGGACGCGGTGACCCGCACGACGGCGCCGGTCACCGAGATGCCCGCCTGGGACAGGATGACCGCCAGCGCGATCAGGCGCTGCGCCCGCAAGGAGGGCAGCGGCAGCTTGTCGACGAGTCGCAGGAACGCGCGATACAGCACGTCGAAAATCGTAGCCGGGCCGGATCCGGGCCCGGCACCCGGTCTACTACATTTCGTCGTTGAGTCTGCCGGTCGCCTTGCCTGCCGCGCTGGACGTGCCGCTCACGCGGACACCGAACCGCCGGCGCCGCGCCCGGAATTCAGTGGAAGCGGAACAGGCGGGTGGCCGCGATGCCCGAGACCACGCCCCAGACGGCGAGAACGGCGATCCCGAACCAGTCGACGCCGGTGTGCATCGCGCTTTCCAGCGCTTCGGCGAGCGCTCCGGACGGCACCAGCCGGGCGAGCACGCTCACCGCGGCGGGCAGGTCGTCGGCGGCGAAGACGATGCTGGCCACGCCCAGCATGACGAACCACAGGATGTTCGCCAGCGCGAGCACCACCTCGGCCTTGAGGGTGCCGCCCAGCAGCAGGCCCATCGCCGCGAAGGTGGCGGTGCCGAGCGCGATCACCGCCGCACCCAGCAGCAGCCCGGCCGCTTCCGGACGCCAGCCCAGCGCGAAGCCGATCAACCCGAGCAGGACGGCTTGCAGCACGACCACGATGAGCACGGCCGCGCTCTTGCCCGCGATCACGCCCCACCGGGGCAGCGCCGTCGCGCCGAGCCGCTTGAGCGCGCCGTAGCGCCGGTCGAAACCGACCGCGATGGCCTGACCGGTGAACGCGGTGGACATGACGGCCACCATCATCACCGCCGGGACGATCTTGTCCACCCGGTGCGTGCCGAGGTCGCCGAAGGGCAGCAGGCTCAGCCCCACCAGCAGGGTGATCGGGATGAACATGGTGAGCAGGAGTTGTTCGCCGTTGCGCAGCAACAGGATCAGTTCGAGTCTGGTCTGCGCGAGCAGCATCGCGGCGCGGCTGCTCGGCCGGGGGCCGGGGGCGAAGGTCCCCGGCGCGAACCGGTTGGCGGTCCGGTCGTGCTCGCTCATCCGCGCAGGTCCCGTCCGGTCAGTTCGAGGAAGACGTCTTCGAGGCGGCGCTGGTCGATACGGATGTCGGTGGCCAGCACGTCCATTCGCGCACACCACGCTGTGACGGTCGCGAGCACTTGCGGATTGATCTCGCCCTCCACCAGGTAGGTGCCCGGGGTGGTCTCCCGGGGCGCGAACCCTTCCGGCAGGGCGTTCGCCAGCAGTTCCAGGTTCAGTCTGGGCGGCGCGCAGAATCGCAGCTGCCCGGCCGCCCCGTGCGCGGTGACCTCGGCGGGGGTGCCGGAGGCGACGATACGGCCGTGGTCGATGATCATCAGCTGGTCGGCGAGCTGCTCGGCCTCGTCCATCATGTGCGTGGTCAGCACCACGGTGACCCCGTCGCGGCGCAGGGCGTCGATCAACTCCCAGACGATCAGCCGCGCCTGAGCGTCCAAGCCGGCGGTGGGTTCGTCCAGGAAAACGATCTCCGGCTTGCCCACCAGCGCGCAGGCCAGGGCCAGCCGCTGCTGCTGGCCGCCGGAGAGGCGGCGGTAGGGGGTGCGGCGGTTGTCCTGCAGGCCGAGGGTGCGCAGCAGCCAGTCGGGATCGAGCGGATCCGCGGAGTAGGCGGCCACCAAGTCGAGCATTTCGCCCGCCCGCGCACCGGGATACGCGCCGCCGCCCTGGAGCATGACGCCGATGCGGGGGCGCAGCCGTTCGGAATCGGCGATCGGGTCCAGGCCGAGCACGCGCACCGTGCCCGCGTCCGGCGCGGCGAATCCCTCGCACATCTCCACGGTGGTGGTCTTGCCCGCGCCGTTCGGGCCGAGCAGCGCGAGCACCCGCGCCGGTTCGACCTCGAACGTCAGGCCGTCCACGGCGGTGGTCGAGCCGTAACGCTTGACGATGCCGTCGACGCTGACCGCGGGTCCGGAAGCTGTGATCACGACTCCGCCTCGCCGGTGCTCGGCCGCGTCGCACCCGATGGTGCTGTGTAGATGGCTCCCTCGCCACGCTCGGTCACGATGTCACACCGTAAGAGGTGGGCACCTGTGACGGAGCCGACACCCCCGTCTGCCCGCGCCAGGGCAGCGAGTTGCGCGTGATCACGAGGAACAGCACCGCGACGATCACGGTGGCGATCGCGGCGCCCACGATCTGGAACACTTCCAGGTTGGCGCCGCGCGGCATCAGGATGACGCTCACGATCGCCGAGAACACCACCGCCGGAACGCGGAACACCGGCCGGGTCGCCCACGCCGCCATCGGCACGATGGCCCACAGCAGATACCAGGGCTGCACCACGGGGAACAGCAGCACGATCGCACCCAGTGCCACGCCGAGTGCGCCGACCGGGTGCAACCGCCCGGTGCCCGTGGCGACCAGCATGCGCACGGTGAAGAAGCCCGCGACGAGTGCCGCGATCGGGCGAGTGATGCTCAGCAGCGCGGTGGTGTGATCGCCGAGCCCGAGCAGCACACCGCCGAACCCGGTGATGATGCCGAGCGCCGTCGGCAGCGACATCCAGCTGCGCACCGCGTTCGCGGTGTTCAGCGTGTAGATCCACCCGAAGCCCAGACCGCTCACCGAACTGATGAAAAGCGTTGTGCCGATGGCAATGGCGCCGAGCATGGCCGCCGCGATGGCGACCGTGCGCAGCGAGGCGCCCCAGCGCCGCGCCAAGGCCATGCCGACGAACCCGAGCACGACGATCGAGGTGAACTTGATCGTCGACGACAAGGTGATGGTGACCGCCCCGCTGATCAGCCACGCGTAGGCGCGGCCGTCGAACGGGTGGGTGTCCTCGATGCCGCGCAGGCAGAACTCCAGCCCGGCCAGCATCAGGCCGAGCATCAGCGCGTCGTTGTGCACGCCGCCGACCAGGTGGAACAGCACCAGCGGATTGGCAGCGCCGAGCCACAGCGCGCTCACCGCCGCGACGCCGCAGCGCGCCGACAGCCGGGGCAGTGCCCACACGATCAGCGCGACGCCGCCCAGCGCGAGGATCCGGTGCACCCACACGCCCGCGATGATGTTGTCCCCGGTGAGTTCGGCGATGCCCCGGCCGATCCAGAGGAACAGCGGACCGTAGGGCGCGGGGGTGTCGCGCCAGATGGTCGGGACGTTGTTGGTCAGGACGTTGTCGATGCCGAGCCCGGCCACCGGACCCTCCTGGTACGGATCGATGCCGCGCGCGGCGATCTCGCTCTGTGCCAGATAGGAATAGACGTCGTTGCTGAACAGCGGCGGGGCGACGCTGAGCGGGATGATCCACAGCAGCAGCGTGCGATCCAGCTGCGAGCGGGTCAGCCGGTGCACGGGGGAGCCGCCGATGCCGCCGACCGCGAACCGGCCCAGCAGCAGCCAGGCCAGCACCACGACGACGGTGCCGGTCATGCACATCGCCAGCGAGCCGGTGTGGGCGCGGGCGAAGATGCCGAGCACGCGGACGCCGGAGACCGGGTTCTGGTGCACCGGCTGCGCGCCGATGCCGAGCGCGCTGATCGCCATCAGCACCGTGCCGGTCGCGCCCATCAGGCGGATGCGGTCGAGCTGCGCCAGCTCCTTGCGATCGAGACCGGGCACCTCCGACTCGTCGCGGTGCAGCACCGCGATCGTGTGATCGGCCGCGGGCACGTCGAGTCCGAGTGCCCGGCGCCCGAACGCCAGTGTCCTGCGCCGCGCGCCCTCCAGTACCGCCACGTCACGAAGCCTAGTTCGAGCGGCGATCTCGCACCGCGCACGGACCCCGCTCGTTCCGACCGGACCCGCCCCCGTCGCGGGGCACAATCGACGGATGGTTTCGGAGTCCAGGCGGCGGATCGAGGTGGCCGCGTCCGGGCTGCTGGCGCGGCACGGGTATCACGGGTTCGGTCTGAAGGCGTTGAGCGAAGCGGCCGAACTGCCGTACGGCTCGATCTACCACCACTTTCCGGGCGGCAAGGAGGAGATCGCCGTCGCGGCGATCACCGGGACCGGGACGCTGACCGGCCGGATGATCCGGCAGGCGCCGACCGACGTGTTCGCCACCATGGCCACGCTGTTCGAATTCATGGTCGGCAAGCTCGCGGACTCGCGGTGGACCGACGGGTGCCCGATCGGGACGCCCGCACTGGACGGCGGCAGCGACGTCGAGGCGGTGCGCTCGGCCTGCGTCAGCGCCTTCGACACGATGGAGCAGGCGTTCGCGGGGCTGCTCGCCGAACTCGGCCTCGGCGGGCAGGAGGCGGCCGAACTGGCTACCACGGTGGTCGCCGCCTACGAGGGCGCCACCATCCTGGCCCGGATCCGGCAGACGGACGCGCCGCTGCGCACGGTGGCGAAGTCGATGGAGCGGCTGATCCGGTCGACCTTCGCGGCGGCGGGGATCGGGGGCGACGGGTCCGCGCCGGGCGGCGGATCGGCGTCCGCGGCCGGTCCGGCCGGAAGAATTCCGGAAATGCCTGCCGAGCAGGGGAATTCCCCATGAGAGGCTTGACTGGAAAGAACGTTCTAGCGAGACTCGGACGATGAAGCGTCTGATGCTGACCGGTCCCGGTGCGATGCGCTGGGAGGAACACCCCGAACCCGTCCTGAGCGGGCCCGGCCAGGCGCTGGTGCGGCCGGTCGCGCTGGCTACCTGCGACATCGACCCGGCCGTCCTGCGCGGTGGGTTCCCGCTGCCCGGGCCGTATCCGTTCGGGCACGAGGGAGTCGCGGAGGTAGTCGCGACCGGCCCGGCGGTCCGCGGCGTCGCTGTCGGCGATCTGGTCGTGGTGCCGTTCCAGATCTCGTGCGGCAGCTGCCGGGCCTGCGCGCGGGGGCGGACCGGGAATTGCACCAGCCATCCGCGGTTGTCCACTTACGGCCTCGGCCCCATGGGCGGGCTGGACTGGGGCGGACTGTGGGCCGATCTGGCGCTGGTGCCGCACGCCGACGCCATGCTCGTGCCGTTGCCGTCCGGCGTCGACCCGGTCGTGGTGGCCAGCGCCAGCGACAACATCCCGGACGCCTACCGCGCGGTCGGACCGCGATTGGCCGACGATCCCGGCGCCGAGGTGCTGGTGCTCGGCGGCCCCGCCGCGCCGTCGATCGGGTTGTACGCCGCCGGGCTCGCGGTCGCCCTGGGCTCCGCCCGGGTGGTCTACCTCGACGACTCAATGGAGCGCCTCGACATCGCGAAGGCGTTCGGCGCGGAGGCGATCGAAGGACCGCCGGACGCGCGGGTCGGCCGGTTCCCGATCGTCGTGGAGGCGGCCGGTGGCGCGAAGGCGCTGCGCGCGGCGATCGACGCGACCACCTACGACGGCTGGTGCACCAGCGTCAGCGTGCAGTTGCAGGACGTCGCGCTGCCGATCCTCGACATGTACACCCGCTGCTGCACCCTGCACACCGGCCGCGCCCACGTTCGTCCGGTGATTCCGCAGGTCCTCGACCTCGTCGCGACCGGTCGCTTCGACCCGTCGCTGGTCACCACCGCGACGGCCACATGGGACGAAGCGGTGGACGCGCTGCTGGAGACGCCCATGAAGCTGGTGGCGGTACGTCGAGACGCCCCCTCCAGGTAGGCGCAACCCCGCGAGGCGGGTGCGCCGAGCGCTGGCTTGTGACGAATCGCACTCTTCGCCACCGCGCTCGTCCGGGTTCGCAGGCATGTGCGCACTGCCGATGTGGACGTGCGTGCGGCGTGCTCGCTCGGCGCGGTCCGGTCCGTGCAGGTCAGCCGCAGCTGGATGGGGAAATCGAGCGGCGGCTGCGGAATCGGCGCGCATCCATCGGGCCGCATCGGTGGGAGATGTGGTGTGTGACCGGAACCGATGGCGCGATTCCCGCAGGTCGATAGTGCGGGGAAGTCAGGGCACCCTTATTAGATTTCAGGAACTAATTCCGCCACACTGGTGTTGTGAAAACCGTGGGTTTGCGGAGAGGCGACGAAGGAGCTGGTCGCAGGACCGGCGCCGGGTCGGTCGCTGCGCCCGCGACGGTCGGCGGTGAAGGGCATACCCGAGCGGCCATCGTCCAGCTGCTGCTGGAGGAAGGGCCGATCACCGCGACCGCCATCGGGAACAAGCTCGGCCTGGCTCCGGCGGGCGTACGCAGGCATCTGGACGCCCTGATCGACTCCGGTCAGGCGCGAGCGGGCCGCTCGGCGCCCTGGCAGCAGAAGGGCCGCGGCCGCCCGGCCAAGCAGTACCAGCTCACCGCCGCGGGACGAGGCAAACTCGGCCACGCCTACGACGATCTGGCCGGCGCCGCCATGCGGCAGCTCGGAGAGATCGGCGGCGAACAGGCCCTCACCGAGTTCGCCCGGAAACGGGCACGCACTATCGTGGCCGGGATCGAACCGGTCGCGGAGCACACCCCGCAGCAGACCGAGGCCAAAGCCGAGGAGATCGCCGAGGCGTTCACCGACGCCGGGTTCGCCGCCACCACCCGCAAGGTGGGCGCGGGCGTGCAGATCTGCCAGCACCACTGCCCGGTGGCGCACGTCGCCGAGGAGTTCCCGCAGTTGTGCGCGGCCGAACTCGAGGCGTTCCGTGAGCTGCTCGGTACGCACGTGCAGCGGTTGGCCACGATCGCCAACGGCGACTGCGCGTGCACCACGCACGTGCCGCTGCTGGTACCACCCACCGCGCAGACCAGAACGTCAGCACAAACCGCTGCACAGCCCGCAGCGGTACGAACGAACGACTCCGGAAGGAGTGCCGAATGACGACGACCACCGACCAGGTGCAACCGCTCACCCAGGAAGAGACCATCGCCTCGCTGGGCAAATACGGTTACGGCTGGGCCGATTCGGATGTGGCCGGCGCCAGTGCGCAACGAGGTCTGTCCGAGGCGGTTGTCCGCGACATCTCGGCGAAGAAGAACGAGCCGGTATGGATGCTCGAGCAGCGGCTCAAGGCGCTGCGCATCTTCGATCGCAAGCCGATGCCGAACTGGGGCTCCAATCTCGACGGCATCGACTTCGACAACATCAAGTACTTCGTGCGCTCGACCGAGAAGCAGGCCGCGTCCTGGGATGAGCTGCCGGAGGACATCAAGAACACCTACGACAAGCTGGGCATCCCCGAGGCGGAGAAGCAGCGGCTGGTCTCCGGTGTCGCCGCGCAGTACGAGTCCGAGGTCGTCTACCACCAGATCCGTGAGGATCTGGAGCAGCAGGGCGTCATCTTCCTCGACACCGATACGGCGTTGAAGGAGCACCCGGAGATCTTCCGGCAGTACTTCGGCACGGTCATCCCCGCGGGTGACAACAAGTTCTCCGCGCTGAACACCGCCGTGTGGTCGGGTGGATCCTTCATCTACGTGCCGCCGGGCGTGCACGTCGACATCCCGCTGCAGGCCTACTTCCGGATCAACACCGAGAACATGGGTCAGTTCGAGCGGACCCTGATCATCGTCGACGAGGGCGCTTACGTGCACTACGTCGAGGGCTGCACCGCCCCGATCTACAAGTCCGACTCGCTGCACTCCGCGGTGGTGGAGATCATCGTGAAGAAGGGCGGCCGCTGCCGCTACACCACCATCCAGAACTGGTCGAACAACGTCTACAACCTGGTCACCAAGCGGGCCAAGGCCGAGGCGGGCGCGACCATGGAGTGGATCGACGGCAACATCGGTTCCAAGGTCACCATGAAGTACCCGGCGGTCTGGATGACCGGCGAGTACGCCAAGGGCGAGGTGCTCTCGGTGGCCTTCGCCGGCGAGGGCCAGCACCAGGACACCGGCGCCAAGATGCTGCACCTCGCGCCGCACACCTCCTCGACCATCGTGTCGAAGTCGGTGGCGCGCGGCGGCGGCCGGGCCTCCTACCGTGGCCTGGTCCAGGTGAACAAGGGCGCGCACGGCTCGAAGTCGACGGTGAAGTGCGATGCGCTGCTGGTCGACACGATCAGCCGCTCCGACACCTACCCCTACGTCGACATCCGCGAGGACGACGTGACCATGGGCCACGAGGCGACCGTCTCGAAGGTCTCCGAGGACCAGCTGTTCTACCTGATGAGCCGCGGCCTCACCGAAGACGAGGCGATGGCGATGGTGGTGCGCGGCTTCGTGGAGCCGATCGCCAAGGAACTGCCGATGGAATACGCACTGGAACTGAACCGGCTCATCGAGCTGCAGATGGAAGGGGCCGTTGGCTGATGGCGACTGGTGTGATTGGAGCGGTCGAGGGCGAGAACCCCACGGCCAAGCCGATTCAGAACCCGGGCGCAGGTGCCGCGACCAACAAGGGCGAGGTCTTCACCTCCTACGACGTGAACGCCTTCGAGGTGCCCTCTTCGCACGACGAGGCGTGGCGGTTCACCCCGCTGCGCCGCCTGCGCGGGTTGCACGACGGCACCGCGGTCCGGGACGGCCGGGCCACGGTCGAGGTCACCCCGGCCGCCGGAGTGAAGGTCGAGACCGTGACGCGCACCGACGCCCGCCTCGGCGAGGCCGGTGTGCCGTCGGATCGAGTGGCCGCCCAGGCCTATTCCGGTTTCGAGTCGGCCACCATCGTGACGGTCGGCGCGGAGACCGAGGTCGGCGAACCGATCGTCGTCACGGTCACCGGCCCCGGCGAGGGCGCGACCGCCTACGGCCACCTCCAGATCAGGCTGGACACCTTCGCGGTCGCGACCGTGGTGATGGACCAGCGCGGCAGCGGAACCTACGCCGAGAACGTGGAATTCGTGCTCGGTGACAGTGCGAAGCTGACCGTCGTCGCGGTCCAGGACTGGGCCGACGACGCTGTGCACACCACCGCGCATCACGGCAAGCTGGGTCGGGACGCCACGCTGCGGCACATCGCGGTCACCCTCGGCGGTGACCTGGTGCGCCTGACGGCCACGGTCCGCTACGACGGCCCCGGCGGCGACGCCGAACTGCTCGGCCTCTACTTCGCCGACGCGGGCCAGCATTTCGAACAGCGCTTGCTCGTCGATCACGCCGTGCCGAACTGCAAGTCGAACGTGCTGTACAAGGGTGCGCTGCAGGGCGATCCGCACTCGCCGAAGGGCGACGCCCGCACCGTATGGGTCGGCGACGTGCTGATCCGCGCCGCCGCCGAGGGCACCGACACCTTCGAGGTGAACCGCAACCTGGTGCTCACCGACGGCGCCCGCGCCGACTCGGTGCCCAACCTGGAGATCGAGACCGGCGAGATCGTCGGCGCCGGACACGCGTCCGCGACCGGCAGGTTCGACGACGAGCAGCTGTTCTACCTGCGCGCTCGCGGCATCCCGGAGGACGCCGCCCGCCGCCTGGTGGTGCGCGGGTTCTTCCACGAGATCCTCCAGAAGATCGCGGTGCCCGAGGTTCGGGAGCGGCTGGAGGCGGCCATCGAGGCCGAACTCGCCGCCGTCGGCGCCTGATCAACGACCCATACCTGACAAAGGAATTCGAATTCGATGACCACCCTGGAAATCAAGGACCTGCACGTCGAGGTCGCCAACCCCGACGAGTCCGGCGAGCCCATCAAGATCCTCAAGGGCGTGAACCTCACGGTGCGCTCCGGTGAGACGCACGCGATCATGGGCCCCAACGGCTCCGGCAAGTCGACGCTGTCCTACGCCATCGCCGGTCACCCGAAGTACACGGTGACCTCCGGCTCGATCACCCTCGACGGCGAGGACGTGCTGGAGATGTCGGTGGACGAGCGCGCGCGGGCCGGCCTGTTCCTGGCCATGCAGTACCCGGTCGAGGTTCCCGGCGTCTCGATGTCGAACTTCCTGCGCACCGCCGCCACCGCCGTGCGCGGCGAGGCCCCCAAGCTGCGGCACTGGATCAAGGAGGTGAAGGAGTCGATGAGCGAACTGGAGATCGACGCCGCCTTCGCCGACCGCAGCGTGAACGAGGGCTTCTCCGGCGGTGAGAAGAAGCGCCACGAGATCCTCCAGCTCGGCCTGCTCAAGCCGAAGATCGCCATCCTGGACGAGACCGACTCCGGCCTGGACGTCGACGCGCTGCGCATCGTCTCCGAGGGCGTCAACCGCTACAAGGAGCGCGAGAACGGCGGCGTCCTGCTGATCACGCACTACACCCGTATCCTGCGCTACATCCAGCCGGAGTTCGTGCACGTCTTCGTCGGCGGCCGCATCGTCGCCGAGGGCGGCGCGGAACTGGCCGAGGAACTCGACGCCAACGGCTACGTCCGCTTCACTCAGACCGCTATTGCTGGAGCCTGACATGACCGCTACGGTCCGCACCCTCGACGTCGCCCGCATCCGGGCCGACTTCCCGATCCTGAACCGCACGGTCCGGGACGGGAAACCGTTGGTGTACCTGGACTCCGGCGCGACCGCGCAGCGGCCGATCGGCGTGCTCGAAGCCGAACGCGACTTCTTGATCACCAGCAACGCGGCGGTGCATCGCGGCGCCCACCAGCTGTCGGAGGAGGCGACCGACGCCTACGAGGACGCTCGGGCCGACATCGCGCGGTTCGTCGGCGTCGACGCGGGCGAGATCGTGTTCACCAAGAACGCCACCGAATCGCTGAACCTGGTGACCTACGCGTTCGCCGACGACCGGTTCCCGCATCACGTGGGCCCGGGCGACGAGATCGTCATCACCGAGCTGGAACACCACGCGAATCTGGTGCCCTGGCAGGAGCTGGCCCGCCGCACCGGCGCCACGCTGAAGTGGTACGCCGTGACCGAGGACGGCCGGATCGACCTGGACTCGCTGGAACTGTCGCCCGCCACCAAGGTGGTCGCGTTCACCCACCAGTCCAACGTCACCGGCGCCGTGGCTCCGGTCGAGGAGCTGGTGCGCCGGGCGCACGCGGTGGGCGCGCTGGTCGTGCTCGACGCCTGCCAGTCGGTGCCGCACATGCCGGTGGACTTCCGCGCGCTCGGCGTGGATTTCGCCGCGTTCTCCGGGCACAAGATGCTCGGCCCCTCCGGCGTCGGCGTGCTCTTCGGCCGCCGCGCGCTGCTGGAGGAGATGCCGCCGTTCATCACCGGCGGGTCCATGATCGAGACGGTCTTCATGGACCACAGCACCTACGCCCCGCCGCCGCAGCGGTTCGAAGCCGGTGTACCGATGACCTCGCAGGTGATCGGATTGGGCGCGGCCGTGCGGTATCTGGAACAGATCGGCATGGACGCCATCGCGGCGCACGAGCACACGCTGGTCAGCGCGGCGCTGGAAGGGCTCGCCGGAATCGACGGCGTGCGCATCATCGGGCCTACCGAGAACATCGATCGCGGTGGCGCCGTGGCCTTCCTGGTGGACGGCATCCACGCCCACGACGTCGGGCAGATCCTGGACGACGAGGGCGTCGCCATCCGGGTCGGCCACCACTGCGCGTGGCCGCTGCACCGGCGCTTCGGCATCGCCGCCACCGCCCGCGCCTCCTTCGCGGTCTACAACACCGTCGCCGAAGTGGACGCGCTGGTCGCCGCGGTGCGGAAGGCTCAGAGCTTCTTCGGAGTTGCATAAGTCATGCGCATGGAGCAGATGTACCAGGAAGTGATCCTGGACCACTACAAGCACCCGCATCGCCGGGGGCTGCGCGAGCCGTTCGGGGCCGAGGTGCACCATGTGAACCCCACCTGCGGCGACGAGGTCACCTTGCGCGTGCGGCTCGACGACAACGGTGACGTCGCCGACGTCTCCTATGACGGCCAGGGCTGCTCGATCAGCCAGGCGGCCACCTCGATCCTCACCGACCAGGTCATCGGGCTGCCGGTGCAGCAGGCGCTGAAGGTGGTCGACTCCTACAGTGAGATGATCTCCAGCCGCGGCACCATCGAGGGCGACGAGGACGTGATCGGCGACGGCATCGCCCTCGCGGGCGTCTCGAAGTACCCCGCGCGGGTGAAGTGCGCGCTGCTCGGGTGGATGGCGTTCAAGGACGCCGTCCTCAGGATCGGCCCCGAGCAGCCCGCGAGCGCCGCCGAAGATCCGAACCGTCCGAAGGGAAACGGGGAAGCCTCATGAGTGACACACCGGCCACCGACACGACCGAGCAGGCCGCGCAGGGCGCCGATCTGTCTGAGCTGTCTGAGTTGTCTTCGGAGGACATCAAGCAGCTCGAGGACATCGAAGAGGCGATGCGCGACGTCGTCGACCCGGAACTGGGCATCAACGTCGTCGACCTCGGCCTGGTCTACGGGCTGCGCGTCGAGGAGGACAACATCGCGGTCCTCGACATGACGCTGACCTCGGCGGCCTGCCCGCTGACCGACGTCATCGAAGACCAGTCCCGCAACGCGCTGGTGCGCAGCGGGCTGGTAGAAGACCTGAAGATCAACTGGGTCTGGATTCCGCCGTGGGGTCCGGACAAGATCACCGAGGACGGCCGCGAGCAGCTGCGTGCGCTCGGGTTCACGGTGTAATCCGCCAGGCTGGCATCGGCCGCCGGACAGCCCCCAACGGGTGCCCCGGCGGCCGAGTCGTATCCGGTGTCCCCGTGGCAGTGCCGTCGCGCACCCGCCGAGGGTGGGAAGTCCGCTCTTTCGACAAAGCGCGCGAACCGGACAATGATCTGAGCCCGGAGTCGTTCGCCAGACGGGGAGGATCGCATGTCGGTGCCGCACAAGGCCGCCCTCGGGCTCGTGGCGGTGTCCGCCGCCACCTGCGCCGTGGTCGGCGGTCCCGCGGGTGAAGCGCGTGCCGCCGGGACCACCTATGGCGCGCTGGCGCTTTCGTCCAGCACCGGCGCCGTCGCTTCGGCCGTGGACCACACGAGCGCGGCTGCCGCCGACGCCGCCGCTCGCGCCCAATGCGGTGTCACCGACTGCCGGACGGTCGTGCAGTTCTGGAACGCGTGCGGATCGGTCGTCCGCGGCGCCGACGGCAAGCACGGATGGGCGTGGGGCCCCACCCGCGCCGAAGCCGAACGCCGGGCCATCGAAGTGCTCGGCCCCAGCGCTCCGCCGTTCCCGAGCCTCGGCAGCGCGATTCCCCGGCCCGCCGCGGTGCGATTGACGGCTTGCACGTCGACCGCCGGATAGCTCAGCGGCGCAGCACCTTCCGGGCCAGCCAGTTGCCGAAGAACTGGATGCCCTGCACGCCCGCGATGATGATCAGCGTCGCGACGAGCGTGACCTGCCAGTCGAAGCGCTGGTAGCCGTAGACCAGGGCGAAGTCGCCGAGACCACCGCCGCCGACGGTGCCCGCCATCGCGGACATGTCGACGATCGCGATCACCACGAACGTGTAGCCCAGGATCAGCGGACCGAGCGCCTCGGGGATCAGCAGCGTCAGGATGATGCGCAGCGGTCGCGCCGACCCCGAGCGTCCGGAGTTGAAGCAGTACATCAACGTCTTCGCCGCCCGCGCCGCCGACAAGGACAACCCGACCCTGCTGAAACTCGCGCAGCTCTATCACGATCCGGAGGTCGAAGCCGCGGTCCGCGCGGAAACCGGTTACCAGGGCATCTTCAAGACCAACACCCCGGCCGATCTGCAAGCGACGCTCACGGAACTGCAGGCCCGGGTCCGGCAGTAGGGGTGCCCGTCCTCCTGCTCAGGAGCACTTGCCGTCGCGGACGCAGGCGAGCAGCAACTGGGTGATGTCGGCCCGCGGGGGAGTCGTGGAGCGCGGTTGGGTGGCCAGCGGGATCGGCGCGAAATCGGCGGTGTGCGCCGCGCCGAGCTGGGTGGCGGAGCGGAAACCGTAGCGCTTCCAAGCGATCTGCTGGATCTTCGGATCCTGAAGCGCCGTGACCAGCCGATGAGCGGGGGCGGTGAGGGTGAGGATCGGATTGCTGTTGAAGATGGTCGGATCCGGGTACAGCAGTCGCGCGTTCGCCAGCAGCGCCTCGGTGGCGGGCCTGTTGTCGCGGTAGTCGACCAGTTGGCGCAGGATCTGGCTCTCGTATCCGGCGTACAGCGTGGCCGCTCCTTGGATGAGCCATTCCCGGAAACCGCCGTCGGAGCTGTCGGACTGCAGACCCTGCGCGTCGTAGAGGTCGCGCACGGCGGGCAACCCGGATCTGGCCTCGGCGACGGTGGGTGGCTGGAAGACGTCGTTGGAGGCGATGACCGTCAATTCCAGTTGCAGCAGGGTGAATCCGGAGTTCGAGGACTTCGGGTCGGTGCTGGTGATGCGAACGGGACCGGCCAGGTCGTGCGCTCCCAGCGACTCCCACTTCTGCTTGGGCAGCACGTACTCCAGCAGCAGGCGCTTGAAGTCGACGATGTAGTAGGAGTTGTCCCGCCGCGCCACGATGCCGGCGCGGACGAGCGCGTCGGTGGCGGCCGCACCGGCGTAGATCACCTCCGGTGTCTCCAGCGCCGACTCGGCGCGGTAGTCCGGGAAGTCGCCGGTGCGGTGCGACTCTTCGAAGACGCTGCGGGCACTCGCCGACGACGGCCACAAGCAGTCGATCTTCTGCTCGCGCAACTGGTCGGTGGGTATCTGCACCAGGTCGTAGGAGCCGCGTTTGTCGAAGCGCACCTCGAGCCCGTACTCGTCCCGCAGGATGGCGCGGACCTCGGCATCGGCCATGAGCGCGGATTTCTCGGAGCCGCCGAGGCAGGTGAGCTGCCGGGCCGCGACCGGGGCGTCGTTCGCCCCGCGGATCACCACGACGCCCACGGCGATGGCGATGACGGCGACCACGATCGCGAGGACGACGGGGAGGCGGGATCTGTTCATGGCTCCTCGGTCGGGGGAAGCTGCGGGGGACTCATGAGTTCCAGGTGTGCCAGGTCCCGGAAGAAGGACTCCAGGTTCGCGTCGCCGACCTGCTCGGCGCCGTGCGCGGCGAAGGTCTCGAATCCGGTGAGTACGCGGCGGCTGCGTGACAGCAGCGCCTCGGCGTCGCGGTAGGACGACCGGTGGTCCTGGATCTCCCCATACCGGCGCAGCGCCGACTCCACACTCGCCAGATAGTCGAGCAGCTTGCGCGCGGTCATGGGAACGCTTGCGGGATCGACGGTCTCGGTGCGATTCAGCAGGCGCGGAACGATGTCGCAGGCCCGCAGCAGCGAGGCGCGGGTCTCGGTGTCGCCGACCCGCGCGGCCAGTGTCGCCACCCGCTGGTTGGTCTCCGATACTCGGCGCACCAGTCGACGGCGCTGGGTGCGGACGAAGACCCACTGTCCGACAAGGGCGGTGAGCACGGCCGCGCCGATCGCCACCAGCGCCGCGCCGACCGGTGAGCCGATCACGGCATAGAGCCCGAGGAAGGTGGGGACGAGCACGATCAGCGCCGCGATCAGGGCGGCATTACCCGGCACCGGCGCCTCCTACCGGTAGCCGGTGGCCTGGCGCAGCGCCGCGACCATATCGTCCGTGGTGAGATACGACCCACCGGTGCGCTCGGCGATCGTCCGGAGGTTGTCTTCCTCTACGGCGGAGCCGAATCCGATGACCACCACCGGGATCCCGGTACGCGCGATGTCGTCGAGGCCGTTGCCGCCCTCGGTGTCCGCGCCGTCGGTCATGAGGACGACCAGTCGTTTGCGATCCGGGTCGGCCGGGCCGGTGAACTGCTTCGCCGCGCTGCTCAGGCAGCGATAGATGCCGGTATTGCCGCCCGGGTTCCGCGCGCGAATGCCGTCGCGCAGGGATCGCAGATCCGATGCCGCATTGCCGCTGGTCCACTGCGTGGAGGTGGCGGTGCCGTTGAACAGCAGCACCGCGGTGCGGTCCCGAGGACCGGTTTGCAGTAGGTATTTCTTGGACTGCGCCGGATCGAACAGCAGATCCGCGGCGCGCTGCACCCCGGTCCAGCCGCCGTTGTCGGCCATGCTGCCGGAGGAGTCGATGCAGTACACCAGGTCGGTGGGCGTGCGATAGACGGTCTGGTAGTTCTCCAGGGCGGCGTCGATCACCGGGGCGGCCGGATACGTGATCGGCTGCTCGGTGAGCGCCGTGCGAACTCCCCAGGCGGGATCGAAGACTTCCCGCGGTGCGTCGGGCAGGGACAGCCCGATACTGGTGATCGGTCTTCGCCCCAGCCGGACCAGCCGCTGCTGGGTATCGGCCGAGAGCAAGAAATCCTGCAGCTTGCGGAAGTTGCCGAGCTTCTCCGCATTGTCGCCGTGCGGTAGGAAGCCCAGCGGGGCGTCCGAAATCGCCAGTACGCCTTTGGGGTAGATGACGTGCAGTGGTTCCTTGCCCGCGCGTATCAGTTCCTGGTTGCGTTCGATCACCAGATTCTCGTAGGTGAACATGGTCTTGCACTGCTGCGGCGCGGCCAGGCACTCGTCCATGAGCAGTCCGGTGGACGGCGGCGTCCTGGCGAAGGACCTGGTGAAGCGGGTGATCCCGGTGCGCACCTGCTCGGAATCGAGCTGTGCGCGGGTGAGCGGCACACCGGGCCCGTTGCCCGCGAAGTAGTTGAGGAAGGCCAGCAGAACAGTGGCGCCGGAATTGGACTGGGTCGGATTGGTCATCCACACCGTGGTCTTCTTCGCCTCGGCGGCCGCGAGAATTTCCTCGATGCCGACGTCGCGCCCGGTGAATCCCAGGGCCTCCAGCTCGCTGCGTGGACCGGCGAACACCAGGGGCGTACTGAACATGGGCTGCGCCTGCTGCAGGTGGTGTCCGGTGTCGCCCAACTGCTGGAAGACGCTGCTGGCGAACCAGAATCCGTCGTAGGGCGCCTCGCCCGCGTCCAGCAGACGAGCCTGATCCACCGAGCCGAGTTCGGTCATGGTGCAGGTCAGCTTCTGCTCCCGGCACCACGGCTGCACCACCTGCCGGAATACCGCGGCGTGCTCGGAGCCCGCCACGATGTTCAGCACATTCGCGTCAGGGTTGTACTCGCGGACCGGGCCCGGCCCGCGATCCTCCCCGCAACCCGTCAGCAGTGCGCCCAGTGTGATGAGCGCTGCGACAAGCACTCTCGTGCGGCGATACGGCAATTCGCCACCTTCCCCTCGATGACGCGATCGTAAGCGGCGGTGGCGGGGAAGTGGTGAATGGCCGGTGACGTCCTGGCGAATCCTCGTCGATCCGGCTCAGTGGGCTTTGCGCAGCCAGTCCCGGTAGTGCGTGGACGCCAGGTGGGCGTCCGGACCCGCGATCAGCACATCGCCGGTGACCGCCGCGAACATGCCCGCGGTGTCGTCGGTGACCACGGTCCGGCTGTCCTGCCGCGCGGCCAGCGTGATCCTGCCGAGTTCGTCCAGCGCGAAGACGTCCGGGCCCGCGACGTTGCGGATCCCGCCCAGCGGTGTGCCGGTGGAGACCTCGACCACCGCGTCGACCACGTCCGCGGCGGCCATCGGCTGCAGCCGGGTGGCGGGCAGGCGCACGGTGTCGCCGTCGGCGGTCCAGGACAGGACCGCGTCCATGAACTCGAAGAACTGGGTGGCGCGCACGATGGAGTACGGCGTCGGGCCCTGCCGGAGCAGGTCTTCCTGGAGGGTCTTGGCCCGGTAGTAGTCCAGCTGGGGCACCTGGTCCACGCCCACGATCGAAAGGACGACCTGGTGCCGCACACCGGCAGCCTCACCTGCGGTGAGCAGGTTCTGCATGGAGGTGCGGAAGAACTCGAGCGACGCCTCGTCGAAGGTCGGCGAGTTCGCCAGGTCGATCACCACGTCCGCGCCGTCGAGCGCCTGGTCGAGGCCCGCGCCCGTGATGAGATCGACACCGGTGGACGGCGCCGCCGGGACGGCCGAGTGTCCGGCCGCGGTGAGCTTCCCGACCACCTGCGAGCCGATCCGTCCGGTACCGCCGATGACTGTGAGCTTCATGCTCTTCCCCTTTCGCGCGGTGCGTCGTACAGGGCGAATTTCGTGACCAGTAAACCAAGATCGTTACGGGACCGGAGCGAATTCCGAGCACCCACCGCTCGCCCGGGTCCCCGCCCGGGACGGCCCATTTCGCGGTTTCGAACCCGGCCGGGGCGGGAATCGCGTCGGGGAGTCGACGTGAAGGAGGCATTCGTGCCGGATGAGAACACTGCGGGCCCGCAGCGGGTCGTCATCATCGGTAGCGGGTTCGCCGGGTTCACCTGCGCCCAGAAGCTCTGCCGCATCGTGGCACGGGCGGATCGGGACGTCGAGGTCGTGCTCGTCACCCCCAACGACTACATGCTCTATACGCCGCTGCTGCCGGACGTCGCGGGCGGGCTGATCGACCCTCGGTTCGTCGCGATCTCGCTGGCCGATGCGCTGCCGCGGGTGCGGCTGGTGGTCGCGACCGTTCGATCGGTCGACCTGCGGAACAAGACCGTCACGGTGGCCGGTGAGCGCCACCCGCCGCGGCAGTTGTCGTGGGATCGGCTGGTGCTCACGCCGGGGTCGGTCACCCGGCTGTTCGACATACCGGGCTTGGCGGAGCACGCGCGGGGGCTCAAGACCGTCGCCGAGGCGCTGTACCTGCGCGAGCAGTTGCTGCGCCAGCTCGAACTCGCCGACGACGAAGAGGACCCCGAGGTGCGGCAGGCCCGCCGTACCGTGGTCGTCGTGGGCGCGTCCTACGCGGGTACCGAACTCGTGGCGCAGTTGCGCGCCCTCGCCGACGCCTACGCCGCCCGCCGCGGGTTCGACCCGGCCGAGGTGCGTTTCCTCCTGCTCGACACGGCTGCGAGGGTGATGCCCGAGGTCGGCGAGCGGCTCAGCGACAAAGTGTTGAAGGTCCTGCGGCAGCGCGGCATCGAGATCCGGCTGGAGACCTCGCTCACGAAACTGACCGACAACCAGGTCGAACTGACCGACGGCACGGTCGTGCCGACCCACACGGTCGCCTGGGTGACCGGGGTGACCGGAGCACCCGTCCTCGGCACGCTCGGCCTGCCGCTGGAAAAGGGCCGTCTGATCGTGGACGCTCAGCTGGGCGTGCCCGGTCATCCGGACGTCTTCGCGGGCGGTGACGCGGCAGCCGTGCCGGATCTCACCAAGCCGGGCCGGATCACCCCGCCCACGGCTCAGCATGCGTCCAGGCAGGGCAAGACGCTGGCCAGGAACGTCGCCGCCAGCCTCGGTATCGGCACGGCCACCCGGTACAAGCACCGCGACCTGGGTCTGGTGGTCGACCTCGGGCCCGGCTTCGCGGTCGCGAACCCGATGGGCATCCGCCTGTCCGGCCTGCCCGCCAAGGCGGTGACCCGCGCCTACCACACCTTCGCCGTGCCGCGAGCGGTCAACCGCTGGGCGATAACGGTCTCCTACCTGACCATCGCCGTCACGCCCAGGCCACTCGCCCTGCTCGGACTCGTCAGCCACGAGGAGGCGAGCTTCGGCGCCAGCGAGGGCATTCCCGCACCGGACTGAGTTCGCGTCCGGACGCCGAAGTGCTCCTCCCTGAACGTCCTCCGCGGAACTCCCGTGCCACGCGACCGCGCGCCGACTGTTTCCGGCACCGTCGGCTGTACCGCCGTCTTCTCCGGCGAAACGCGTGCGCGAGGCCGACGGCAACGGAGATGATGCGGGAGTGGACGAGGTGACGTACCGGCAATCGCGGGTGGGATTGCACGCGGTCGCGGAATTGTTGATCGCCGGGCCGCAGTACCGGGAGTTCGGCACCATCCGGCTCCGCGCCGTGCGCGGCGGTTTCGGGGGTGTGCGGTGGCCGGTGTCGGTGGTCGGGGAGGAATTGGTGTGGCCGGAGGGCCGGGCTCGGCTGGAGGGCACATATCGAGAGGTCGCCCGGGCCGCCGGTTTCGAGCCGGGGCCGCCCGAAGGGGCGTACCCGGACACCACGCGAGTCGACCTCGATGCGGTGATCGAGGTGGACCCCTCGGCGGCCGGGCTGATCGAGACCTGGTTCGCGATGGGGGACAAGGCATTGCGCTGTCTGGCACCCGGCGTGACGCCCGTGCTGTGGCCGGAGCATTTCGATCTGGCCGGCACGATCGACGAAGTGAACTACGGGGTTTCGCCGGGAGATGACACGCATCCCGGCCCGTACGCGTATGTGGGGCCGTGGACCCCGCGCACCGGCGAGTTCTGGAACGCGCCGTTCGGCGCGCTGCGGCCACGCGACGCGGTGAACACCGTCGCGGCGCTGCTGGAGTTCTTCGAGACGGGCAGGGAACGCGCCGCACACGGCTGACCCGCCCTCGAACACCCGGTCGTGTCCGGCAGGGACTCAGGCGCCCTTGCGGGCCGCGGTCTTCTTGGCCGCTTTCGCAGGCGCCTTCTTCGCCGCGCTCTTGGACGCGCTCTTGGAAGCGCTCTTCGACGCACCGCTCTTCGACGCCGTGGTCTTCGCGGCGCCGCTCTTGCTCGCGGTGCTCTTGGCCGCGGCTTTCTTCGCCGTCTTCTTCGGCTCGGCCGCGGCGCCGTCACCGCTCGCCGTCCGGCGTCCGCTGGCCTCCAGGCTGCGCTGCAGCGCGGCGACCAGGTCGACCACCTCGGCATCCATCCCGCTCGGTACGGGCTCCGGCTGCTCGGGCACCTTGCCGGTGCCGCTGGCGATCGCCTCGTCGAGCAGGCGTTTGAGCTCGATCTGGTACTCGTCGGTGAACTGGTCCGGATCGAAGTCGTCGGACATGGCCTCGACGAGCGTCTCCGCCATCTTGATCTCCTGCGACCGGGGTTCGGCGACACCGTCCAGGGACTCGAATTCGACGGAACGAACCTCGTCCGGCCACAGCAGCGTCTGCAGCACCAGAATGCCCTCGCGCACGCGCAGCGCCGCCAGCCTGGTCTTCTGGCGCAGCGTGAAATACACCAGGGCGGTGCGCTCGATCTCTTCCAGCGTTCGCGCCAGCAGGACGTAGGCCTTGGGCGTGCTGGAATCCGGTTCCAAGTAGTAGCTCTTCTCGAACAGCACCGGGTCGATCTGATCGGACGGCACGAACTGCAGAACCGGGATCTCGTGCTTCTCGGCCACGGGCAGTTTGGCGAAGTCCTCGTCATTGAGCACGACCTTGTCCCCGTCGGGGGACTCGTAGGCCTTGTCGATGTCGGTGTACTGGACGGATTGACCGCACACGGTGCAGACACGGTCGTATTTGATCCGGCCTCCATCCTTGGCGTGTACCTGATGGAACCGGATGTCATGGTCCTCGGTGGCGGTATACACCTTCACCGGGACGTTCACCAGCCCGAATGCGATCGAGCCCTTCCAGATCGATCTCATAGACCCATCATGGCCGAACCCCACCGACCTCGCGAGCGAACCGGGATCCCGAGTGTCGCGGCCGCGACGCGCCGACGCAGCCGCCCGGGCAGGGCCTCGAAGAGTGATCTCATCGCCGCGATGGTGCCGCCGAGGTCGGCGCGGCCCGACAGATACGCGCGCTGCGCCGCCGGGGACAGCGTGAAGAAGGTGTCGAAGAACAGTGGGATGTCCTCCGGCGGCAAGGCCAGCAGCGCCCGCAGCCCGGCGCCGCGCAAGTGGTGGACGACGCGCGCCCCGGCGGGCCACACGTCCTGCCCCGCGGCCACCGCGTCGGCCGCGGCCAGCGCGGCGCCGACGCTGTACCCGGTGGCCGGGTGCAGGAAGCCGCCCGCCGCGCCGAATCGGTGCGGCCCAGGACGGCCACCCTGCACGGGAAACCGGACGTGCTCGACGGGCTCGTCTCCGGTCAGATCGATGCCCCTGGCGCGGAGCCGGTGCCGCAAGCGCGTCCGCAATTGCGCCCCGGCCAGGGCGGGGCGACCGGCCAGGCAGGTCTCCTCGAGCAGCATCCGCTCGGCGTCGAGCGGGACGGCGTAGAGGAACGAGGGCGGCGCGTCGGAGGGGGCGCCGTTGTCGGAACGCCAGTCCATGAACAGCGGGTCGAGGCCCGCGCAACGGCTTGCCGCCACGATCACGCCGTAGGCGGTCTGCTCGGCCCGTGCCGGGGCGCGGGTGAGTCCGCGCGCGTCGACTACTCGCCCGCCGGTGATCGTCGCGCCGGACGCCAGTCGCACACGCCCGGGATCGACGTCGACCGCGCGATCCGGGACGACCTGCGCAGCGGGAAATCGCAGCGCGGTCTGCAGTCGCATGTTGTCGAGCACGACATAGGGACGGTCCACCCGGTGCGCGCGGGTTCCCCACGCCATCGGCCGGGGTACCGTCGCCGCGACGACCTCCGGAGGCAGCCAATCCGGCAGTTCGTCGGCCCACGACGCGTAGGTGGCCGTCCACCTGCGCTCCGGCGCCGGGTCCACCACGGTCACCGTGAGTCCGTGCACCGCCGCGCGGTGCGCGAGGGCGCGTCCGGCCGGGCCGAGACCGCAGACGACGAGGTCCGGCTTCACGCCGCGGCCGTCCGGATCCGGGGCGGTGCGATGCGGTGCATGGTCCGAGCCTCTCATTCGCCCGCCCGAGGGCAGCGCCCGCGCCGCGCCGACATGTCCGGCGGGGCCTCCGACATGGGTCCGGCCGACATGAACTCTTCGCGAATACCGGCGCGGCGATCCTTGCCGCGCGTGGGAGCGTGCGAGGCCCTGGCTGTGCCGCGAACCGGGTGGCGCCGCAGCACGCCAGCCGATGGCGGCGACTCGGCGCGGTGGACGGAATGTGTTCGCGCTCATCGGAGTTTCTCGCACGTTGTTAGGATGCCGGGGCGTCGGCGCGCGCATCCGGCCCCGGTGCCGAGTGTCAGGTGTCGGCGTACCGGCGTGCCGAGAATGGCGCGCCGGGCACGGTGCCGACCGGAGTCCGCGGGAACTGGACGAAAGCGGCGCGACCGGAACGAGTTAGGGGTAGACGCAGTGTTCGAACTGACCAGGCGGCGCAGCCGATGGATCCTGGCCGTGTTCGTGGTCCTCGCACTGGCGATGGGCACGCTGAGCGCGACGCTGTTCGACAAAGTGCAGGGCGGCGGGTACATCGACCCCGAGAGCGAATCGAGCCGGGCGACCGCCGTGCTGCGGGACACCTTCGGCCAGGCCACCCCGAATTTCGTGCTGCTGGTGCAGACCCGCCGGTCGGTGGACGACGACGCGGCGGCCACCGCGGCGGCGAACCTGGTCACCGAGTTGAAGTCGGTGTCCGGCGTCGCGGGCGTCACCTCGTACTGGACCGACAGATCGCCCGCGCTGCGCAGCACCGACGGCACCAAGGGACTGATCGTGGCCAGCATCCTCGGCGAGGAGGCCGAGGTCGACCAGCGGGTGGGGGATCTCGCCGACCGGTTCGGCGGCACCCACGGCCCGCTCGAGGTGCGGGTGGGCGGCTACGCGATGCTGCTGCACGAGACGGTGCAGCAGAGCGAAAAAGACGTCGTACTGGGCGAATCCATTGCTTTCCCGATCACGCTGATCGCGCTGCTGCTGGTGTTCGGCGGCCTGGTCGCGGCCAGCCTGCCGCTGGTGGTCGCGATGATCACGGTGATGATCACGATGGGTGCGCTGTGGCTGATCGCGAGCGTCACCGATCTCGCGGCGACCGCGACCAACGTCGCGACCTTGCTCGGCCTCGGCTTGGCTATCGACTACAGCCTGCTGATCATCAGCCGCTACCGCGACGAGCTGGTCGCCGGGCAGCAACCAGGGGCCGCGGTGGCCGCCACCATGCGCTCGGCGGGCCGGACCGTCGTGTTCTCCGCCGTCACCGTCGCCATCGCCCTGTCGGGACTGCTGTTCTTCCCACTGCTGGCCGTTCGGTCGATGGGATACGCCGGTCTGGCCGTCGCCGTGATCGCCGCGACGGTATCGCTGACGGTGCTGCCCGCGATCCTGTTCCTGCTCGGCACCAAGATCGACAGCGGACAGTTGTGGTGGTTCCTGCGCGCCGCCCGCCCCGCACCCGGCGAGGGAGCCTGGCATCGCCTGGCCCGGTTCGTGATGATGCGGCCGGTGCCGATCGGGCTCGCGGTCACCGCCCTGCTGCTCGTGCTGGGCACGCCGTTCCTCGGTGTGAAACTCGGCTTCCCCGACGAACGTTCGCTGCCGGAATCGATGAACAACCGGCAGGTCACCGAGACCATCCAGCGTGACTTCGCCGCCACCGAGCAGAACGGGCTGTTCGCGGTGCTGCCCGAAAGCGCCTACAGCGCAGCGGGTTTGGACGCCTACGCCCGCGAGCTGTCGGAGATCGAGAACGTCAGCCGGGTCGACACCGCCACCGGCAGTTACAGCCACGGTGGTCTGCTCGTCGCGCCCACCACGGCCAACGACCGCTTCCGCGCCGAGAGCGCCGCCTATCTCGCGGTGGTCCCGGACACCACCGATCCCGGCGTGCTGGACCGGATCGCGCGCGACGTGCGCGCGACGCCCGCCGCGTCACCGGTGCTGGTCGGCGGCGTCGCCGCGGCCAACGCGGACGCGATCGGCGCGGTGGTCGCGGCACTGCCGTACGCACTGGCCTTCGTCGTGCTGATCATGCTCGTGGTCCTGTTCCTGCTCACCGGGAGCGTCGTACTGCCGATACTGGCGGTCGTGCTCAGCTTCCTGAGCCTCACCGCGACCTTCGGCGCACTGGTCTGGATCTTCCAGGACGGGCACCTGTCCGGCCTGCTCGGCTTCACTGTCACCGGCGACCTGCCGCCGACGGTTCCGGTCATGCTGTTCGGGGTGGCGTTCGGTCTCGCCATGGACTACCAGGTGTTCCTGCTGGCAGGGATCCGGGAGGAGTACCAGCGCACCAGGTCCAACGCGCTGGCCGTCACCTCCGGGCTGGAACGGATCGGCCGGATCGTCACCGCGGCGGCGGTGCTGATCTCGCTGGTCTTCCTCGGTTTCCTCGCCTCCGACATCACCTTCATGAAGGCGTTCGGGATCGGGCTTCCGCTCGCCGTCCTGGTGGACGCCACCCTGGTGCGCGGATTCCTGCTGCCCGCCGCGATGGAACTGCTCGGCCATTGGAACTGGTACGCGCCCGGCCCGCTGCGCACACTGCACCGGCGGTTCGGCATCGAAGAGGAGCCCGCCGCCGCGGCGGTCGCAGGCCGCGAGGATTGGCTCCAGCCCGCGCGGCTGTGAGCCGGGTCCCGGCCGGCCCGGTCGGGTAGGGTCGACCGGGCAGTCCGGGGAGGCCCACGCGGGGTGGGACGGCTGTCGGGAGATGTGGAGGGCGACCGCGATGACCTATCCATCCGGTTCCGGATTCGGTGGCGGCCCAGAGGGTCACGGAGAATCGGACGAGGCGCGGTACCAGTCGGACTGGGGGCGCATGGGTCCGCCGAGCGCGTACCCGATGGCCGCGTGGGAGCCGCCGCCGCTGCCGCCGCCGCCCAAGTCGGGAACGGGTGTCCTCGTCGGACTGGTGGCCGGTGTCGTCGCCGTGCTCGTGGCGGTCGCCGTCGGCGTGGCGGTGTATCCGCGCGAGCACGGGCACGCGCAAGCCGCGGTCACCTCCGCCGACGCGACCACCCGCGCGAGCGGCGTCACCAGCACGCAACCCGTCCGTCCTTCGTCGGGCCGGCTGAGCTACACCGAATACGCGAAAAATTGGGATTTCCGGTTCGATCGCGTGCAACTGCACGCCGACTGGGTGGACGGGCGTGATCACCCCGCTTGCGGCCCCATCGAGGTGGCGGGCACGCTCACCGGTCTCGGGTGCGTCTACGCGGCGGAGCTGGTGTACCGCGCCGAAGGCGGCGCGCTGATGCTCACCCAGTTCGTCCTGGGCATGACCGACCCGGGCCGGGCGGACGCGGCGAAGGACCGGTTCACCGACGCGGACCTGAAACTGCGTCCCGGGACCTACATCAAGGGCCACGCGACCGGCAAGTGGAAGGACGGCAGCGAGAAGGAATTCGTGGTGATCACCTTCGCGACCGCCACCGCTGCCGTCGACGCGCCCACGGTCGAGAAATACCTGCGTTACCGGCACGCCGACACTCTCGGCGCGCTGGCGTTCCGCTAGCGCAGGTCGCTCGCCCCGGGCGCGGACGGCCGCCGGGCGCGGGTCAGATCCCGCCGGTGGACAACAATCCGCCGTCCACCCGCACTGTCTCGCCGGTGATCCACGCCGCCTCGTCGGAGACCAGAAAGCCGATCAGCCGCGCCACGTCCTCCGGCGTGCCCAGCCGCTTCATCGGGTACACGCTCGCGGCGCGCTCCTCGTCGGTCGAGTACAGCGCGTCGGCGAACTTCGTCTTGATCACGCCCGGCGCGACCGCGTTCACCCGGATGTTCGGCCCGAGCTGCCAGGCGAGCTCACCGGTGAGATGGATCAGCGCGGACTTGGACGCACCGTACGCGGCGATCACGCCGGTCGAGCGGATGCCGGCCACGCTGGCCACGTTGACCACGGCGCCGCCGTGGTCGCGCATCCACGCCCGGTAGGCCTCCTGGATGTAGCCGAGGGCCGCGACCACGTTCACGTCGAAGATCTTGCGCACCGCGTCCAGGTCGGCGTCCATCAGGGAGCCGAAGACCGGGTTGATGCCGGTGTTGTTGATCAGCACGTCCAGCGAACCGAACTCCGCCACCGCGCGCTCGACCGCGGCCGCCCGATCCTCGGCGACACCGGAGTTGCCCGCCAGGGCGACGACCTGGCCCTGATGCCCCAGCCCGCGCAGCTCGGCGGCGGCCTCCTCCAGCGGATCCTTCTTCCGCGCGGTGATCAGCACGTTCGCGCCGCGGCCGAGCAGCTCCGCCGCGACCGCCTTGCCGATGCCCCTGCTGGCCCCCGTGACCAGAGCGCTCTTGCCCAATAGATCGGTACTCATGGCATCGCACGGTAGCGCAGCTGAGCGCGCGGGCCGTTACCGCCGTCACATGCGGGGTGCTGGAATGGGGGAGGACCGTTCGTCCCGGTAAAATCGGTGGTTCTTGTGCGCGTCGGGTCGCACAATCGAGCACGCGTCCAGCACCACGATCCGCGAGGAGAAATTTGTGATCACCGCGACCGACCTGGAGGTCCGGGCCGGAGTCCGCACCCTGCTGTCCGCTCCCGGACCGGCGCTGCGGGTGCAGGCGGGCGACCGGATCGGGCTGGTCGGGCGCAACGGTGCGGGTAAGACCACCACGTTGCGGATCCTGGCCGGTGAGGGTGAGCCGTACGCCGGGAAGATTCTTCGCTCCAGCGACATCGGTTACCTGCCCCAGGACCCGCGCGAGGGCAATCTCGACGTGCTGGCCCGCGACCGGGTGCTGTCCGCGCGCGGCCTGGACACGCTGATCCGTGAGATGGAGAAGCAGCAGGCGCTGATGGCCGAGGTCGCCGACGACGCCGAGCGCGAGAAGGCGGTTCGCAAGTACGGCCGGCTCGAGGAACGGTTCTCGGCGCTCGGCGGCTACGTCGCCGAGAGCGAGGCGGCGCGCATCTGCCACAGCCTCGGTCTGCCCGACCGGGTGCTCGGCCAGGCGTTGCGCACCCTGTCCGGTGGTCAGCGCCGCCGAATCGAATTGGCGCGCATCCTGTTCGCGGCTTCCGACGGCAGCGGCGGGCGCTCGGACACGATCCTGCTGCTGGACGAGCCGACCAACCATCTCGACGCCGACTCGATCACCTGGCTGCGCGGTTTCCTGCAGAACCACGACGGTGGCCTGATCGTGATCAGTCACGACGTGGAACTGCTCGCCGACGTGGTGAACAAGGTGTGGTTCCTGGACGCCGTGCGCGGCGAGGCCGACGTCTACAACATGGGCTGGAAGAAGTACCTGGACGCGCGCGCCACCGACGAGCAGCGCAGGCGCCGCGAACGCGCCAACGCCGAGAAGAAGGCGAGTGCGCTGCGCGCCCAGGCGGCCAAGCTCGGCGCCAAGGCCACGAAAGCGACTGCGGCGCAGAACATGGCCAAGCGCGCCGATCGCCTGCTGGCCGAGCTGGACGACGTGCGCGTCGCCGACAAGGTCGCCCGGATCAAGTTCCCGGAGCCCGCGGCCTGCGGCAAGACGCCGCTGATGGCCGAGAACCTGACCAAGGTCTACGGCTCGCTGGAGATCTTCACCGGCGTCGACCTCGCGATCGACCGGGGCAGCCGGGTGGTGGTGCTCGGTCTCAACGGCGCGGGTAAGACGACGCTGCTGCGCCTGCTGGCGGGTGTCGAGCAGCCGACGGCGGGCGGGTTGGTGCCCGGGCACGGCCTGAAGGTCGGCTACTTCGCCCAGGAGCACGACACCCTGGACGACAACGCCAGCGTGTGGGAGAACATCCGCCATGCCGCGCCGGACGCGGGCGAGCAGGATCTGCGCGGGTTGCTCGGCGCGTTCATGTTCTCCGGTCCGCAGCTCGACCAGCCGGCGGGCACCCTGTCCGGCGGTGAGAAGACCCGTCTGGCGCTGGCCGGACTGGTCTCCTCGGCGGCGAACGTACTGCTGCTCGACGAGCCGACGAACAACCTCGACCCGGTGTCGCGGGAGCAGGTGCTCGACGCCCTGCGCACCTACGCAGGCGCCGTGGTGCTGGTGACCCACGATCCGGGCGCAGCGGAGGCGTTGTCTCCGGAACGCGTGATCCTGCTTCCGGACGGGACAGAAGACCATTGGTCGGCCGAATATCTGGAACTTATTCAGCTTGCGTGAGTTTCATCACAGGAACCCGTTGATCACGGCCAGCTGAGTGCTTAGCCTGGAAAGACGCTGCTCGGCGACTCGGAGGAAGCCATGAGCGACAGGCCACAGAGCAAGGCCCCATTGGGTAAGGGCACACGCGTCACCGGGAAGTCACGCGACCGCCTACAAACCCAGCTGAAGAAACAGTACGAGGCGGGTGCGAGCATCCGGTCCCTGGCGCGGTCCACCGGCCGCTCCTACGGTTTCATCCACAACGTCCTGGTGGAGTCGCATGTGCAGCTCCGCAGCCGGGGTGGAGCCAATCGCCGCAAGGTGCAATGACGCCGTGACGGCGCGATGACTTCGCGCCGCGAGGACCGTCGACACGATAAGGACACATTGTCGACGGAAGGAACCTCGCGGTGCGCAACGTGCTGTTGCAGATCATGGTGACACTGGACGGCTACGCGGCCGGCCCGGACGGAGCGCTCGACTGGATCGAAGTCGACGACCCCGAACTGGACGCCTACCTCGCCGAGCTGCTCGGCGGCGTCGATGCCCAGATCTTCGGGCGCACCTCCTACGAGCTGCTCGCGGGGTATTGGCCGGACGCGCAACGACATCCGGCGACGCCCGGGGACGCGATGCTCGCGCCGCTGGTCAACGCCCTGCCGAAACTCGTGCTGTCGCACCGGCCGGACCTGGAGCTGCCGTGGCAGCCCGCGCGCCGGATCGGCGCGGACCTGCCCGCCGAGATCGCGGAGCTGAAGAACGGCTCCGGCAAGCCGGTGGTGGTGTTCGCCGGTGTCCGCACCGCGCAGGAGTTCCTGGGTCTGGACGCGGTGGATGAGCTTCGGCTGCTGGTGTTTCCGGTGCTGCTCGGCGCGGGTAGCCCGCTTTTCGAGGGCGTCGCGCCGCGGCGGCTGCGGCTGGTGGACAGCGTGGCGTTCCGTGCCTCGGGCGTGCTGTTGCAGATCTATCGCCGGGCTCAGTAGCCCGCCACCGTGCCGTCACCGTCCACCAGCAGGTTGGCCAGGCTGCGAAAGATCGGCAGACCGGTCTTGACCTCGAGGTAGGCGAATTGGCCCTGCGGATTGACCTCGAGAAAGTAGTACTCCCCGTTGCGGCCCAACCGTATGTCGAGCACACCGAAGGACAACCCGAGCGCGCCCATCAAGGTGGCCAGGGACTTGCTCACCGCGGCGGGCAGGTGGTCGGGCGTGAAATCGACCGAGGTGTCCAGGCGCGAGTCGACCTTGCCCACGCCGGCCTGCGAGTCGATACGCACGGTCCACTCGACGCCGTCCACCCACACCACCCGCAGGTCGCAGACGGCGTCGACGTAGTCCTGGAAGGTCGTCGGCGCCGAACGGATCGCGGCCAGCCTGCCGAAATCGTCCCTGGAGATGATCCTGGTCTCGGCGAACTCCGCCCGGCTGGTGCCGGTGCGCTTGTAAACGACCGGGCCGGGCCGGGATTCGACGAAGCTGCGCGCCTCGTCCGGGTCGTTGGTGATCAACGTCTCCGGCACCGCGAACCCGGCCCGCAGCGCCGTCTCGAGTTGCACGATCTTGCGTCCCGCGGTGCGGTCCGCCCCGGGGTCGTTGACCCAGTGAGCGGGAATGGACCACAGCAGGCCCTGGATGAATCCATCGCACTCGGCCTGGCGAAAATCGTTGTCCGAGGCACGGACACCCGCGGGCACCCGCGCCGGATGCGGGCGCCGCCACCACACCGACCGGACATCGTCGAGGCCGATCAGGTGCGACAGCGAGCGTGCGGTGCCGAGCCGGTCCAATCGGAAGCTGCCGGACTCCCGGGGGAAATCGCGCAGGTCGAGCTGGATCGGGCCGATCCCGTGGTGTTCTCGTAACGTCGCCGCCATCGCGGTGGCGTGTAGATCATCGGATTCGGACACGATCAGAACCGAACTCCGCCGGCGTGCGGCCATCCGCCTGCCGCTCAGTCGAGGCTGTCGCAGTTGATGCCGTCGTCGCTGCCGTCGATCGACCTGGTCTGGCAGTAGGTGAAGGTCGCCCCGCTGACGCCGGGGATGTCGACGAGTTGCAGGCGGTCGGCCCAGATTTCGGTCAGCTGCCGCAACTGGTCGTCGCCGAGCGCCTCCGACGGCGACTCCGGAATGGTCATCGGCCGATCGATCAGGTCGATGCGCAGCCTGCGGGTGAAGTCGGCGGTGGCGCCCGCGCGGATGTCCACGAGCACCGGGCGGCCGTCCTGATCGGACTGCGGCACTGCGGAATCGACCACGCGCAAGACATCCGACCGACAGAACGTCCACGTTCCCTCGGCGACGCGTACGCTGATCTCGCGGTCCGATTCCGCGACCAGCAGACCCTGGAGCGGAGGAACGCGGTCACCTTTCGGCGTCGTCCCGGGAAGGTGGATTGCGTCGGTCATAGCCTTTTTCTCCGATCTGCTCACGATTTGCCACGACCCCCAAGCGTGTGAGCGATCATATCGCGGCAAGGGTCTTCGTCGGCTCGGATCGCGAGATTTCCCGGCCTGCGGCAAACCGAATTCCGATCGATAAGCGCCGAGGACCGAAAGATTTCCGGTAGTCTGGGAACGCGTACGGCGCAATCATCGAGCTATTCCGACGCGCTGCGTGAGGGTGCCCATAGCCCGATATTGGCGGCTGTGCATCTGTACTTTCGCGCCCCGCGGCGGAGGTGCGGACCGCCCGGAGACGACCGCTTCCGCGCGCGGCATCGTATTTCTTCCGCCCGTATGGGCGGCGCTTCGTCATCTCTCTGCTCGAATTCCATTGGCCCAACAAATCCGGGAGTCCCGCGAGCTCAACTGCGGTTCGCGTTGCGCTCCGCCCACCAGGCGGGGGCATCGATGAAGTGGTTGTCGAACTCGTCCTGCGCGGCGGCGAGATCGGCGATCGTGGCTTCGCCCGCGGCCATCCGTTCCAGCAGCCGGAAGTACTCGAACCGCTGCACGCCGGGAGTGAGCGCGATCAGAATCCGTGCCGTGCTGTCCGGCGCGGCGCCGAAGGCGTGCGGCATGAACTTCGGCACCACGATCGAACCGCCCGCGCCGACGGTGACGATCCGGTCACCGGCCAGCAGTTGCAATTCGCCCTCGGTGACATAGAACAGCTCGTCGGAACGCGTGTGATAGTGCGGCGCCGCGCCGTCCGCTCCGCGATCCATGGTGACCTCGAGCGTGCTGAGCCCGCCGCCTGCCTCTTCGGCGTCGATCAGCAGGCGCAGGGTGACCGCCGTCGTGCGCAGGATCTCCGCGTCCTGCGGCTGCCGGATCGCGACGTCCTTGCGCGGGGTGGGGATGGCCATCTCGATCTCCATTAGTTCGGTGATTGATAATTCGCTAGCGAACTATATCCCGGCGAATAGAATCCTGTCCATGACCGAGCGAAAAACGGACGCCGTCGACGCGATCGTGGCGCAGTGGGGGCGCGAACGTCCGGACCTCGACCTCGAGGCGATGGGCGTGATCGGGCGCCTGGGCAGGCTGTTGCTGGTGGCGCAGCGCGAGATCGAGGCGGTGTTCGGTAAGCACGGCCTGCAGCGCGGCGAGTTCGATGTGCTTGCCGCGCTGCGCCGTTCGGGCGAGCCGTGCGAGCTCAACCCGTCGGTGCTGGCCGACACGCTGATGCTCTCCCGGGCGGGCATGACCGGACGGCTGGACCGGCTGGAGTCGGCCGGGCTGGTGCGGCGGGTCGCGGACGCGCAGGACCGCAGAGCGGTACGCGTGGCCCTCACCGAGGCAGGGCGGGAACTGGTGGACCGGGTGGTCACCGAGCACGTCGCGAACGAGACCCGGATGCTGTCCGTGCTCACCGTAGCGGAACGGACAGAACTGGACCGGATCGCGCGAATTCTGCTGAGCAGCATGGAACCGGGCGCGTAGCGGCGGTAGCTCGCGCAGCCACCGACCCACCGAATCCCGCTCTACGTGGGAGAACTCGTGCCGCGATGAGGTAGCCCGATACTCGTGTCAGCGGGGTCGCCCGGGTCTACCTTGAGATTCCGTGCCGAAGGGGTCGGTGCGGTTGGGGCAAGGAGGACACGATGATCGACATCATCACTTTCCGCGGCACCGGCGAGCCGCGCAACTCCGACGGAACGCCCGCGGGCATGCTGCACGACGTCACGAAATTACTCGACACCGGCAAGTTCAGCTGCTTCGAACCGGATTGGCCCGCTTCGGTGGGCCCCGTGCCGGAGGCATGGGGGCCTTCGCTGGAGACCTCGGTGCGGCGCGGCATCGCCGCGGGCGTGCAGGCGATCCAGGACTCGCCGAACGTCTGCGGGCTGCTGAGCTATTCGCTCGGCGGCATCTGCGCCAGCCGGATCCTGGAGGGCGTCCAGTCGGGAAAGTACAAGAACGTCGACGGCACGCCGTTGGAGATCGCTTTTGTGGTCGGCATCGCCAACCCCTTGCGCCGGGCCGGGCAGTCGGTCGGAAATCTCTGCCCGGCGAACACCTTCGGCCTGCACGGGCAGCGGGGCGCGTGGCCGGCCTCGGTGGCGGTGCGCGAATACGCCAACCCCGGCGACATCATCACCGCGTCCCCGTCGAATTCCCCGCTGCGCATCATCGACGTGGGTATCTCGCCGTTCTCGTTCGTCGAAGGGGCTCGCATCGGCGACGTCGCGCCGCTGATCTTCGCCGAACTGCTCGAGATCCTGCTGCGCGACCCGATCGGCAACCTCGACCGCTACACCGCCGCGGTCCGCGGCGTCGTCGGCTATCTCACCCCCTGGCCCTACGGCCAGCACGTCCTCTACAACCACCAGCACATGCCGGGGACGAACGTCCCGTGGACAACGCATGCCGCGGAGTACATCAATACGACGTTCTGAGCATCCCCCTCCGCAAGCACTGACGCGCCCCCGCCGCCGCGAATCCTGCGCCATCCGACCGGCACGGCCCGAGACCCGCAGCGGCGGGGGAGCGCTCACTGCTTGCGACGAACCGAAGCTTCGACGAGATCCAAGACGGCGGAGAGGTTCTCGTTGGTGTGCCCGGAGGCGATCCGGGCGATCAGTCCGTCGAGGACGAGGTCGAGGTAGCCGAGCAGGACGTCGGTGGGCACGTCGTCACGCAGCGCGCCCGCGGCCTTGCGCCGTTCCAGCCGGGCCAGGGTGGCCGCGGTGAGCTCGGCCGAACGCTGGGTCCAGCCTGCCCGGAATTCGGGATCGGTACGCAGCCGCCGCGCGATCTCCAATCGCGTGCCGAGCCAGTTGAACTGCTCCGGGTGGGCGAGCATGTCGCGCATCACCTGCACGATGCCCTGGTTGGCCGCGACGTCGGCCATGCGTTCGGCGTCTTCCTGGGCGAGGGCGAGGAACAGCGCGTCCTTGTCCCGGAAGTGGTGGAAGATGGCGCCCCTGGATAGCCCGATCTCCTCCTCGAGGCGGCGCACGGTGGCGCCGTCGTAGCCGTATTCGGCGAAGCAACGGCGTGCGCCGTCCAGAATCTGGCTGCGCCGGGCGGCGAGGTGATCGTCACTGACCTTGGGCACGGAATCCTCCAGTGGGGAAACACGGACCCCCGCATCGACGGTCCACCGATGCGGGGGTTCTCACAGTACGAGCGAGACGAGCAGTGATCCGAGCGACCGCGATGACGGCGCGCCGGGGACTGACAACCCAGGTGCTCGCGGAGATGCGGCCGCTTGCGCGATCGCGACTCCGCCGGGAGCGAGTGTTACGAGCGACGTTCGCGCCCGTCTCGTGTTCGCGTGCCCGAAGCGCGTGCGCCGCAGGCGCGAGTCCTGGGCGCGCGAACACGAGACTTCAGAGGCGCGAACACGCGCCGCCGAAGGCGGCGCAATCAGGCCCTGATCATGTTGCGCAGCACGTACTGCAGAATGCCGCCGTTGCGGTAGTAGTCGGCCTCACCGGGGGTGTCGATCCGCACGACCGCGTCGAAGGTGATCTTGTCACCGTTCTCCTTGGTCGCGGTGACCTTCAGGGTCTTCGGGGTGACACCCTCGTTCAGCTGGGTGATGCCCTCGATGTCGAAGGTCTCGGTGCCGTCCAGCTTCAGCGACGCGGCCGACTCGCCCGCCGGGAACTGCAGCGGGATGACGCCCATGCCGATGAGGTTGGAGCGGTGGATGCGCTCGAACGACTCGGTGATGACGGCCCGCACGCCCAGCAGGCTGGTGCCCTTGGCGGCCCAGTCACGCGAGGATCCCGAGCCGTACTCCTTGCCGCCGAGCACGACCAGCGGGATGCCCGCGGCCTGGTAGTTCTGCGACGCGTCGTAGATGAACGCCTGGGGGCCGCCGTCCTGGGTGAAGTCGCGGGTGTAGCCACCGGAGACGTCGTCGAGCAGCTGGTTGCGCAGCCGGATGTTGGCGAAGGTGCCGCGGATCATCACCTCGTGGTTGCCGCGGCGCGAGCCGTAGGAGTTGTAGTCCTTGCGCTCGACGCCGTTGGCCTCCAGGTACTGGGCGGCCGGGGTGCCCGGCTTGATGTTGCCCGCCGGGGAGATGTGGTCGGTGGTGACCGAGTCGCCGAGCAGTGCGAGCACCCGGGCGCCCTTGATGTCGGTGACCGGCTCCGGCGTCTGCGGCATGCCCTCGAAGTACGGAGGCTTGCGCACGTAGGTGGACTGCGGATCCCACTCGAAGGTCTTGCCCTCCGGCGTGGGCAGGCCACGCCAGCGCTCGTCGCCCCGGAAGACGTCCTTGTAGTCCTCGAGGAACATGTCGCGGCTGATGACCCGGTCGATGGTGTCCTGGATCTCCTGCGGCGCGGGCCAGATGTCCTTCAGGAAGACATCGTTGCCCTCGGTGTCCTGGCCCAGCGGGTCGTTCTCGAAGTCGAAGTCCATGGTTCCCGCGAGCGCGTAGGCGATGACCAGCGGCGGGGAGGCCAGGTAGTTCATCTTCACGTCGGGGGAGATGCGGCCTTCGAAGTTGCGGTTGCCCGACAGTACCGCGGTGACGGTGAGGTCGTTGTCGTTGACCGCCTTCGAGATCTCCTCGGGCAGCGGGCCGGTGTTGCCGATGCAGGTGGCGCAACCGAACGCGACCAGGTTGAAGCCCAGCTTGTCCAGGTACGGCCACAGGCCGGCCTTCTCGTAGTAGCCGTTGACGACCTGTGAGCCCGGCGCCATGGAGGTCTTCACCCACGGCTTGCGGGCCAGGCCCTTCTCCACCGCGTTGCGGGCCAGCAGGGCCGCGCCGATCATGACCGACGGGTTGGAGGTGTTGGTGCAGGAGGTGATCGAGGCGACCACGACGGCGCCGTGGTCGAGCACGAAGTCGCCGTACTCCTCGGTGCGGACCGCCACCGGCTTGGACGGACGGCCCTCGGCGCCGTTGGCGGCCGACACCAGCGACTCGGTGCCGTCGTCGGCGAAGGACAGCACGGCCGGGTCGCTCGCCGGGAAGGATTCCTCCACGGCCTCGTCCAGCTTGCTGTGCGGGGTGTCGGCGGCGGGGCCGCTCTCCGCGTCGCTGGTGTAGTTGTGGATGTCCTTGCGGAACGCGACCTTGGACTCCGACAACAGGATCCGGTCCTGCGGCCGCTTCGGGCCCGCGATGGACGGCACCACGGTGCTCAGATCCAGTTCGAGGTACTCGGAGTAGGCGGGTTCGGTGTCGGCGTCGTGCCAGAGGCCCTGCTCCTTGGCGTACGCCTCGACCAGCGCGACCTGCTCGTCGGAGCGGCCGGTCAGGCGCAGGTACTCGACGGTCACCTCATCGATCGGGAAGATCGCGGCCGTGGAACCGAATTCGGGGCTCATGTTGCCGAGGGTGGCGCGGTTGGCCAGCGGCACCTCGGCCACGCCCTTGCCGTAGAACTCGACGAACTTGCCGACCACGCCGTGCTTGCGCAGCATGTCGGTGACAGTGAGCACCACGTCGGTCGCGGTCACGCCCGGGTTGATCTCGCCGGTCAGCTTGAAGCCGACCACGCGCGGGATCAGCATCGAGACGGGCTGGCCGAGCATGGCCGCCTCGGCCTCGATGCCGCCGACGCCCCAGCCGAGGACGCCGAGGCCGTTGACCATGGTGGTGTGCGAGTCGGTGCCGACGCAGGTGTCGGGGTAGGCCTGGCCGTTGCGGACCATGACGACGCGGGCCAAGTGCTCGATGTTGACCTGGTGCACGATGCCGGTGCTGGGCGGGACGACCTTGAAGTCGTCGAACGCGGTCTGGCCCCAGCGCAGGAACTGGTAGCGCTCACCGTTGCGCTGGTACTCGATGTCGACGTTGCGCTCGAAGGCGTCGGCGCGGCCGAAGACGTCGATGATGACGGAGTGGTCGATGACCATCTCGGCGGGGGCGAGCGGGTTCACCTTGTCCGGGTCGCCGCCCAGGGTGGCCACGGCCTCGCGCATGGTGGCGAGGTCGACGATGCACGGCACGCCGGTGAAGTCCTGCATGATCACGCGGGCGGGGGTGAACTGGATCTCGGTGTTCGGCTGCGCCGACGGATCCCATTTCGCGATGGCGCGAATATGATCTGCGGTGATGTTGGCGCCGTCCTCGGTGCGGAGGAGATTCTCCGCGAGGACCTTCAGTGCGTAGGGGAGTTTCTCGGTGCCGGGCACGGCGGAGAGGCGGAAGATCTCGTAGGAGTTGCTTCCCACCTCGAGGGTGCCCTTGGCGCCGAAAGTATCGATACTTGTCGTCACGTCAGCTCCACTCGTCTGTGAGGGCGGCCGCCGGCGGGGCTGTGCCGGCGACCGAGTCTTCGGAGGTGCTCCGGCGCCGCTGGGGCGCAGGTTCCTCGCGCCTACGACCTTAACAGTACGCTTGTCCTGTGAAATACCAGGGGGCGGTTCGGCGTGCCGCGCTCGCGTGATGCGACACTCCGTCGCGTACTGTGCTTTCGAGCCAGCAAGGGGGACCTCGCTCGACCCTGCAGTGTTGGATGCCCGTCGCTTCGGTTGCCGATGCGGCTCGACAGACCGGATGGAAGATGACCGCCCCGCACAACTCGGTTTTCGCCCCTATGGCCGCCGAACTGCCGCCCAATGTGACCGCCGACACCGTTCGCTCGCTCACCGCCGACCTGGCCGATGATCACGTCGCGACGCTGACCGGCAAGGACGAGCCCGAGTTGGCCGCCATCGCCGCGGAGGCGCGATCGCAGGGAATCCCGCTGAGCATCGTGGTCGTCCCCGGCAATCCAGGACACGACTCGAGCCTACGGGACCTGGCCACCGAGGTGGGCAAGACGCAGCACGGCACCGTCGTCGTCTTCAGTGACGACTGGATCGGCACCTACAGCGATTCGATCAGCCGGGTACGGCTGGAATGGGCCGAGGACGCCGCGAAGGGCACGCAGGGCAAGAGCGGGGAGGCCGCGAGCATCTTCGCGGCCCGCCTGGAGGCGCCGGAGTCGGTGTCGTGGACCGCGATCACCAGCGCGCTGCTGGCCGGGACGGTGGTGGCCATCGCGGGACTGTATTGGGTCAAGGCCCGGCGAGCGGCCGGCGAGGCGGCGCCGGTGCGAGTCGCGAGCGATCGGCGGGCGGCGGAGGGCGAGTCGCCCGACGCGCGTACCAGCTGAGTTCGGCACAGCGCGCCTCGGCGCGCTCGGCTGAGGCCGACTCGATCCTCGCCGGATTGTCCTTCGCCCCGATCGACCACGGCTGTCGGGAATTGCCGAGGCGGATACCTCTGTCGCACCAGTGTGAGTCCGCCGTGACCTTCGCTCGATGTGAAGGTCACCCCTGCCCGCTTCTGGGAGCCAACCGGGCTATCGGTTTCTGGGCAGTTGATTTTCCGAACGGTTGGTCTGCTGTGGCTCGCTGAATCAGCTGCGGTGATTAGCAAACTTCTAGCAATCAAGAATCCTGGGCGCATAGTTGCGTGAATGTTGTTTCGTCGGTGACGGAAGTGTCTTACGGTTCGAATGGTCCCTGATGGGGAATAAGTGTTTTCAGAGGCCATCTGTCGACCACAGTGCGTCATGGTTCGCCTGATGCCCTCGAGGATTACCGGAATCCGGTCCTTGGAGGTGTGATGCGCAACAATGGCGCGCCGACCTACCGGCGCCGACTATCGGTCGCTGTGGGATTGCTGATCTCGGTCGCTGTAGTGGTCACGACCGGGCCGGTCGCTGCCGTGCCGCCTGCTCCGCCAAATCCCAGCGACGGCCAGATCGCCCAGGCGGGCGCACAGGTCGACGCCGGTGTGGCCGAGGTCGGCACCCTGATCAACCAGGTCGCCGCGGTCGACCACCAGCTGCGGCAGCTCGACGAGGTGGTCGCGCAGCGCCGCGAAGACGTCAACAAGGCGCTGGTCGACCTGCAGAACGCGCGCGACGCCGCGGACGCGGCCGCCGCCGTGGTGGTCGACACCCAGCTCGCCTTGGCCGACGCCGCGGAACAGGTCGGCCAGGCGCGGCGCAACTTCGACCAGTTCGCCACCCAGGTCTATACCCGGCCCGGCTCCGACTCGATGGTCACCTACCTCGCGGCGGCCACCCCGGCGGTCGCGCTGGACCGGGCGCAGCTGCTGGACCTGGTCTCCAAGAATCGCCAGCAGGTGCTGGACGGCCTGCGGCGCGCGCAGATCGACCATGGCAACAAGAACTCCAGCGCCCGGCGGGCGAAGTCGGACGCCGACGCGGCCGCCGCCACCGCCGCCGCGCGCAAGACCGACGCCGAGAACGCGGTCGCCGCGGCCAAGACCGAACTCGACCAGCAGACCGCGCAGCGCGACGGCCTGCTGCGCCTGCGCCACGACGCCCAAGGCCGGCTGGATCAGGCGCGGCGGAACGTGGCAGGGCTACAGGACCAGCGCGACGCCTACCTGGCCTGGGACGCGCTGCGCAAAGCGGAGGAGGCCGCGGTCCGCGCCGCCGCCGCGGCGGCCGCCGACCGCGCGGCCGCCGACCGGGCCGCCCGCGACCGCGCCGCCGAGCTCAGCGCCGGCAAGCGCCCGCACACCCAGTTGGAGGACGCCCCACCGCCGCGGCGCAGCGCGCCCCGGCCGAACCCGCCGTCGGTGGGAGGCTCGTCGGCGATCGAGATCGTGGTCGATCGCGCCATGTCGCAACTGGGCGTCACCTACGCGTGGGGCGGCGGCGACGAGGACGGGCCGACCCTCGGCATCCGCGACGGCGGCGTCGCCGACCGGCACGGCGACTACGACAAGGTGGGCTTCGACTGCTCCGGGTTGATGGTCTACGCGTTCGCCGGCATCGGCGTCTCGCTGCCGCACTACAGCGGCTACCAGTACAACGCGGGCACCCGGGTGCCGGTCGGCGATCGCGAACGCGGCGACATGCTGTTCTGGGGGCCGAACGGCAGTCAGCACGTGGCGCTGTATCTCGGCGACGGGAAGATGGTGGAGGCGCCGGAGTCCGGCGACGTGGTCAAAGTGTCCCCGGTCCGGGAGGGCGGCATCATGCCGTTCGCGGTGCGCATCGTCTCCTGATATCGGACATTCCGGGTATCGCGCTGGGCCGCGGGACCGCCGAATTCCCATTCTGTCGGGTCCGGTTGCGGCACAGGCGGTGATTACCTGGAATAGTTGTGGCAGCACGCACAGGACCAAGGCGAAAGCGGGGATGTTGGTGACTTCGACGGACGGTGTGAGCGGAGCGAACTCGGCGAAGGATGTGCCGGTTTCCACGCCCAGCACCCTCGAGCGTGACGTCCAGACCCTGGAGAAGGCGATCTACGAGGTCAAGCGGGTGATCGTGGGCCAGGACCGCCTGGTCGAGCGACTGCTCGTCGGCGTGCTCGCGCGTGGTCACGTCCTGCTGGAAGGTGTTCCCGGCATCGCGAAGACGCTCGCGGTGGAGACCTTCGCCAAGGTGGTCGGCGGCTCGTTCTCCCGCGTCCAGTTCACGCCCGACCTGGTGCCCACCGACCTCATCGGTACCCGCATCTACCGGCAGGGCCGCGAGCAGTTCGACACCGAACTCGGCCCGGTCGTCGCGAACTTCGTGCTCGCCGACGAGATCAACCGCGCGCCAGCCAAGGTGCAGTCGGCGCTGCTCGAGGTGATGGCCGAGCGGCACGTGTCGATCGGCGGCAAGACCTACCCGATGCCCGACCCGTTCCTGGTCATGGCGACGCAGAACCCGATCGAGAGCGAGGGCGTGTACCCGCTGCCCGAGGCGCAGCGCGACCGCTTCCTGTTCAAGGTCGTCGTCGACTACCCGTCGGTGGAGGAGGAGCGCGAGATCATCTACCGGATGGGCGTCACCCCGCCGGAGGCGGGCCGGATCCTGGAGCCGGAGGAACTGATCCGCCTGCAGAAGGTCGCGGCCAACACCTTCGTGCACCATGCCCTGGTCGACTACGTGGTCCGGGTGATCGCGGCGACCCGCAAGCCGGCCGATTTCGGCATGCAGGATGTGGCCAGCTGGATCTCCTACGGCGCCTCGCCGCGCGCCAGCCTCGGCATCATCGCCGCGGCTCGTGCGGTCGCGCTGATCCGCGGCCGCGACTACGTGGTGCCGCAGGACGTCGTCGAAGTGATTCCGGACGTGTTGCGTCATCGTCTGGTGCTGTCCTACGACGCGCTCGCCGACGAGATCAGCCCGGAAGACGTGATCAAGCGTGTTCTGCAGACCGTCGGCATGCCGCAGGTCGCCCCGCAGGCCGTCGCGCCGGGCGCGCCCGCCGCCCCGGCGCAGGGCGCCGGGCAGCAACAGCAGATTCCGCAGCCGCCCTCGCCGCAGCAGGCGGTGCCCCAGCCGCCCAACGGGCAGCAGTCGCAGCCCGCGGGCACCCTCCCGCCGAAGTGACCTCCGCATCGGATTCGGTTGCGCCAGTGCCGATGTCATCGTCCCACGCACCGCCGTCCTTCCACGCGGGGGAGCTGACCGACCCCAGGCTCACGGTCGCGCTCAAGACCCTCGAACTCACCGTGCGCCGCAGGCTCGACGGCGTGCTGCACGGTGATCATCTCGGTCTCATTCCCGGGCCCGGCTCCGAGCCGGGGGAGGCGCGCGCCTACCAGCCGGGTGACGACGTCCGCCAGATGGATTGGTCGGTCACCGCCCGGACCACCCATCCGCACGTGCGGCAGATGATCGCCGATCGGGAGCTGGAGACCTGGATGGTCGTCGATCTGTCGGCCAGCCTCGACTTCGGCACCGCCGCCTGTCAGAAGCGCGATCTCGCGATCGCCGCCGCGGCCGCGATCACCCATCTGACCAGCGGCGGCGGCAACCGGATCGGCGCGGTCGTCGCCACCGGCGAACGGTTGACCCGTATCCCGGCGCGCGGCGGGCGGGTGCACGCCCAGTCGCTGCTGCGCAGCATCGCGACCACGCCGCACGCGCGCGACGGTGTGCGCGGCGACCTGCGTGGCGGCATCGAATCGCTGCGCCGTCCCCAGCGCAAACGCGGACTCGCGGTGATCATCAGCGACTTTCTGGGTGACATCGACTGGCAGCGGTCGTTACGCGCGATCTCGGCCAGGCACGATCTGCTGGCGGTCGAAGTGCTCGACCCGCGCGACCTGTCGCTGCCCGACATCGGCGACGTCGTGCTGCACGACCCGGAGACCGGGCGCACCCGCGAGTTCAGCGTGACCTCCAGTTTGCGCGCCGATTTCGCGGCCGCCGCCCAGCGCCACCGTGAGCAGGTCGAACAGGCCCTGCGCAGCTGCGGCGCTCCGGTGCTGACCCTGCGAACCGATCGGGACTGGATCGCCGACGTGGTCCGGTTCGTGTCCACCCGGCGCCACAGCTTCGGCGCCCCGACCGGGCGGGTGCCACGTCAGTGAGTATTTCGCATTTCACCGCACAGATCTGGCTCGGATTCCTCGCCGTCATCGCGCTGATTGCGCTCGGCTACGTCCTGGTGCAGCGCAACCGGCGCAAGCACATGTTGAAGTTCACCAACATGGAGCTGCTGGAGAAGGTCGCTCCGTCGCGGCCGAGCCCGTTCCGCCACGTGGCCGTCGCGCTGCTGCTGGTCGGCCTGGTGTTCCTCACCGTCGCCGCCGCGGGGCCCACCGCGGTCAAGAAGGTGCCGCGCAATCGGGCGACCGTCATGCTGGTGATGGACGTGTCGCTGTCGATGGAGGCGACCGACGTGGCCCCGAGCCGCATCCAGGTCGCCAAGCAGGCGGGCAAGGACTTCGTCGACGGGCTGCCCGAGGGCGTGAACATCGGGTTCGTCACCTTCGCAGGCACCGCCTCGGTGATGGTCTCGCCCACGACCAACCACGAATCGGTCAAAGCCGCGATAGACAACGTCCGGCTTGCCGAGCGCACCGCCACCGGCGAAGGGATCCACACCGCGCTACAGGCGATACAGACTCTCGCTTCGGTACTCGGCGGCGGCCAGGAGCCCCCGCCTGCCCGGATCGTGCTCATGTCGGACGGTAAACAGACCGTTCCGGATTTCAAGGACTACGACAATCCTCGGCACGAGTACGTCGCGGCCCGGCTGGCGAAGACCAAGAATATTCCGATCTCGACCATTTCCTTCGGCACTGCCTGGGGAGTCGTCGAGATTCCGCGCGAGGACGGGACGCGCGATCGCGTGGAAGTCAAGGTCGATGACGACGCGATGCGGGAAATCGCGCGTCTGAGTGGCGGAGAGTTCTACACGGCGGCTTCCTTCGACGAGTTGACGAAGGTGTACAACACGCTCGAGGAACAGATCGGATTCGAGCTGACCCGGGGTGACGCGAGCCGACCGTGGCTGTTGCTAGGCCTGCTGCTCGTCGCGACGGGAATCGTCACAGGTCTGCTCTATCGGCAACGGCTGCCGTAGTCGAAGCGGCGGAAAGATGTTGTCCGCCAAGAGGAGTCCCGGTACGCTCGGCCCGTATCGTCAGGGAGGGAGTATCGATGCGTACCATAATCGCGTCCGCAGCAGCCATTTTCACTGCGATGTTTCTCGTCGGAGCACCGGAAGCGGCCGCCGCGCCGTCATGCCCGAACGGGAGCGTCTGTATGTGGACGGGAGCGAACTACACCGGCAAGATGCTGGAGTGGCGTCCGGTGGTCAACGCGACCTCGTGTGTGGTGGCCTATCCGGAGGGAGGAGCCGCTCGTTCGGTAGTGAACAGGAGTGGTCAGTCGCTGACCTTCTGGGAGAGCTCGGACTGCAACGGTCGCCACACGAACGGCCGCACGTCGTATTCGGACCTCGGATTCGACGCTTACTCGATTCATTGGTGCAGGCAGTGCTGATTCGGTGATCGACCGAGCTCGCGATCGGGCCGTGTGCGTGGCATTCTGCGCGCATGCGGCCTGATTTTCGTTCGCTCGCCGTCGCGGAACTCGCGGCGACGAGCCGGCGGCATCGCGTGAGCGGATCGTGGTTATGACCGGTGCTCGGTGATGATCCCGGGTGCGTCGGCGGATCGGCTGGGTGATATCGCTCGAGCAGCGACGCCGGATCATGTGTCATCACCTCGACCATCGGTGCCCGCTCCGCTGTGATCACCTCGACCAGGTAGGTTTAGCCCATGTCGAACACAACGTCACGCTCGGTCCTGGTGACCGGCGGTAACCGCGGCATCGGACTCGCGGTCGCGCAGCGTCTGCTTGCCGACGGTCACAAGGTGGCCGTCACGCATCGTGGGTCGGGGGTGCCGGACGGTCTGTTCGGTGTGAAATGCGATGTGACCGACAGCGAATCGGTGGACCGCGCGTTCGCCGAGGTGGAGGCGCATCAGGGTGCGGTCGAAGTGCTCGTGGCCAACGCGGGCATCACCGACGACACGCTGCTCATGCGGATGACCGAGGAGCAGTTCACCAAGGTGCTCGACGCCAACCTGACCGGCGCGTTCCGGTGCGCCAAGCGGGCCAACCGCGCGATGCTGCGCGCGCGCTGGGGCCGGATGATCTTTCTCGGGTCGGTGGTCGGCATGAGCGGCCAAGCCGGCCAGATCAACTACGCCTCCTCCAAGGCCGGTGTGATCGGTCTGGCCCGCTCGATCACCCGTGAGCTCGGCTCGCGCTCGATCACCGCCAATGTCGTCGCCCCTGGCTTCATCGAGACCGACATGACCGCTGACCTGCCCGAGGACATGCGCGACATGGCGAAGAAGTTCATTCCCCTGCAGCGGCTCGGCCAGCCGGAAGACATCGCGGCCGTGGTCAGCTTCCTGGCTTCCGAGGATTCCGCCTACGTCTCCGGCGCGGTGATCCCCGTCGACGGCGGCATGGGCATGGGCCACTGACCACCCCGTACGCCTAGTGCGGGCGGTCACGGCCGCCCGTAGCCAACCCCCACATTCGAATTTCAGGAGAACCGAGAACTCATGGGCGGACTGCTCGAAGGCAAGACCATCCTGGTCACGGGCATCATCACCGATTCGTCGATCGCGTTCCACGCGGCGGCCGTCGCGCAGGAGCAGGGCGCGAAGGTGATCATCACCGGCATCCCGGAGCGGCTGCGGCTGATCGACCGGATCGCCAAGCGCCTGCCCCAGGAGGTGCCACCGGCCATCGGGCTCGATGTCACCAGCGAAGAGGATCTCGCCGGCCTGGCAGACAAGCTGCGGGAACTGGCTCCGCAGGGGATCGACGGAGTGCTGCACTCGATCGCCTTCGCACCCCGCACCCTGATGGGGCCGGAGGCTCGGCCGTTCCTGGACGGTCCGGGCCCGGACGCCGCCAAGGCGTTCGAGATCTCGGCGTGGAGCTACGCTTCGCTCTCGCGCGCGGTGCTTCCGGTGATGAACGAGGGCGGCTCGATCGTCGGCATGGACTTCGATCCGCGCACCGCGATGCCGTACTACAACTGGATGGGCGTAGCCAAGGCGGCCCTGGAGTCGGTGAACCGGTACGTCGCGCGGGAGGTGGGCGCGGCCAAGAAGGTCCGCTCCAACCTCATCGCCGCCGGTCCGATCAAGACGCTGGCCGCCAAGGCGATCGCGGGCACCGCGACCGACGACGCGGCCAAGCTCAACCAGCTCAACACCTACTGGGACGGCGCCTCGCCGATCGGCTGGGATGTCGACGACCCCACCGTGGTGGCGAAGTCGATCGTGGCGCTGCTGTCGGACTGGCTGCCGGGCACCACCGGCTCGATCATCTACGTCGACGGCGGAGCCAGCCACAACACCTGGTTCCCGGAGGACATGGCGATCAACTGAGCGATTCGAGGGGAGACACCGTGATTCGTACCGCCGATGCGCTGCTGCTGCTGTCCTTCGGCGGTCCGGAGCGTCCCGAAGACGTGATGCCGTTCCTGGAGAACGTCACTCGGGGCAGGGGTGTGCCGCGCGAGCGTCTCGAAGCGGTCGCCGAGCACTACCTGCATTTCGGCGGTGTCTCGCCGATCAACGCGCTCAATCGCGACATCATCGCCGCGGTGGAGGCGGAATTGGCCGCCGCGGGTCTGGAGTTGCCGGTCTATTTCGGTAACCGGAACTGGCATCCCATGGTGGAGGACACCGTCGCGCGGATGACCGCCGACGGTGTCGGTTCCGCACTGGTCTTCCCGACCTCGGCGTGGGGCGGCTACTCCGGCTGCCTGCAGTACCACGAGGACATCGCCAGGGCGCGCGCTGCGTCCGGCGCGGGCGCGCCGGAACTGCTCAAGCTGCGCCAGTACTTCGACCACCCGCTGCTGATCGAGGCGTTCGCCGACGCCATCCGCGCGGCGCGCGATCAGCTCGCGGCCGAGCGGCGCGCCGCGCCGCGCCTGGTGTTCACCGCGCACTCCATTCCGGTGTCGGCCGATGCCGCCGCCGGTCCGCCCGCCGACGGTGGGCGGCTCTACAGCCGGCAGGTCGCCGATGCGGCCCGATTGTGTGCCGCGGCAACGGGTTTCACGGATTACGACGTCGTCTGGCAGTCTCGTTCCGGTCCGCCGCAGGTGCCGTGGCTGGAACCGGACATCGTCGACCACTTGGACGACCTCGCCGCCAAAGGGGTCGAGGCCGTAGTCGTCTGCCCCGTGGGGTTCGTCTCGGATCACCTGGAAGTCATCTGGGATCTGGACAACGAGGCCGCGCAGAAAGCCGCCGAACTCGGTATGGGCTTCGCCCGGGCCGCGACACCGGGAACCGATCCGCGCTTCGCGAAGCTGGTCGTCGAACTGGTCCGCGAGCAGGTGCGCGGCATCGAACCCCGTCGGCTCGGCGAGGTCGCGGGCTACGGCTGCACCCGGGACGGCGCACCATGTGCCGTCGGCTGCTGCGCGGTGCCGCGCCGTCCCACTGCTGGGAACTGAGGCGGCCCAGGCGATAGCATCGCCTGCGACCGATCGCCGAATCCGACTTTCTGGGGGGTAACTCTCGATGACCTATGCCGACGTTTTGACCAACGCCGCACTGCTCGATCCGCACGCTTGGTCCGACGCGCAGGTGTGGACCGTGGCTCTCGACGCCACCGAGGCCAGGCGCCGCAGCCGCAGCAGTGGCCGTGGCGGGTTCTCGATCGGCGGCTTGCTGCTGTGCATCGGGGTCGTCGTCGTAGTCATCGGACTCGTGATCTGGCTGCGCAAGCGAGGGAGTTCGAACCAGTCCCAGCAGCAGTATCCGCAGCAGCCCTACCAGCAGCAGTTCCCGCAGGCGCAGCAGTACCCGCAACCGTATCCGCCGCAGCAGGACTTCTCGGGGCAATCGCAGTACCCGGCGCCTCCGCAGTATCAGCAGCCCTACCAGCAGCAGCCGCAGCAGCAGTACCAGCAGTACCCGCAGCAGCAGCCGTATCCTCCGCAGCAGCCGTATCAGCCGCCGCAGCAGTGATCGCCACCCGCCGGAGCGTCAGAACTCGATGCCGGTGAGGCGGGTGTAGACATCAGGGAAGCCGGGGCGGGCCGTGCCCTCCCCCCAGGAGATGAGGCCGGTGAGCCGGCCGTCGACGAGAAGCGGTCCGCCACTGTCGTATTGGGTGGCGCCCGCGGTCGGACTACCGGCGCAGAGCATGGTGTAGGGGTCGAAGGCGGAACCATAGGCGGCGGTGCACTCGGCGTCGGTGACCAGGGAGACACTCGCCGTGTGCAGCCGGGCGTTGCCTTCGCCGGCTTCCGAGGTCGCTCCCCAGCCCAAGATGGTTCCGGCGCCCGGCCCGGGCGCCGCGATACCGACGGTCGGACCGGGCTGTGGCTGGTCGAGGGTCAGGATCGCCACATCGTTCCGATAGACCGCAGTCGCGTCCAGACCGCTCACCCGGAAATCGGGATGAATGCGAATGTCCTTGACCTGCGCGGTGTTTCCGTTGTTCCCGCGCAGGTCATCGCGGCCGAAGGTGACCGTGAGCGTCTGCGCCAGCGGCGGCGTCAGGGCCACGCAGTGCGCCGCGGTGATCACCTGGTCCGGCGCGATGAGCGCGCCGCCGCAGAACTGGCCGGTGGCACGGTTGAGGAACAACGGCGTGCCGATGGCCGCCAGCCACGGATACTCCGCGGTCGTGGCGTCGGTGCCACCCACGATCGCCGAGGCGGGGGCGTGCAGGCCGAGACCGATGAGCACGGCGAGGGCGGCTGTGCGGCCACGACGGAGAATTCGCATGTCACACCGCCCGCGATCCCGGTCAGCGGCTTCCGCGCGCCGAGGCGTGTACGGCGACCAGACGAGCGGCGCGGATCGCGTCCCACAGCGGGCGCAGCAGCGATTCCTGCGCTCCGATCGCGGTAGCCGAGGTGGGTGCCGAAGCGGGCTCCCGCTGCGCCACGGTGAGGATGGCCGCCACGTGATCGGCCGTATCGAGAATGCGCCTGGCGCGCAACGGAATCGACTCGGGATAGTCGTGCCGCGAGTAATCGGCGAGCTCGGCTTCGATGAGTTCGCGCGGATCGGAGTCGGCCGCGCCCAGCGAGGTGGTGTGCAGTTTCATCAGCGCGTCGGCGGCATCGCGGACCGCTTCGCGCATCGCGTATTCGGCCTCGCCGAGCGACATGTCCGGGCCCGGCGCCGCCGGGATGGGCGTGCTGTACACGGTCCACTGCAGAGTGTCGTCGTCGGGCCACTGCGGGATGAGGCCGGTGCCGTCGGTACCCGGCAGACCGATCAGAATGCCTTCCTCGGCCTCGATCGCGTCGGCGGCGAATGCCGTGCCCGTGGGGACTCCGCGCACGTCTCCGGGGACGGGGAGCACCAACCGCAGCTGCGAACCGGGCTGAGCCATCGTTTCGCGAATCACCTTCAACAGCGCCATGACTCCGCTTCCCGGCAGATTGCCGTGCGCGGACCACGGTAGGTCGGTGCGGCCGCCGGTGAACGGGTCACCCGCCGCGATCGTGTGCTTCGGCGCCCAGGCGTGCAAGGCGGCCAAAACGTCGTCGGGCGCACTGCGGCCGGCCAGCCAGGAGCTCGCCCACACCGTCAGTGTCGCGCTTGGAGAGCACATAATTATCGAGCATAAAGGGTGGGCGCTACCGGTGGGCATCCATGCGCAAGGGCATTCGTGAGCAGCACGGGAACCGCGGGCACCGCGCTCCCGGCTACCACGGGGTTCGCGCGGACACCGTCCGGCATCTGACCGCCGCGACCGATCCGGAACCCGTTAGTGGGCGCGCCGGACGTCGTCCGTCGATAGGCCCCCGCATGGCCGGAGCTACACCTGAGTGGGCGCGGCCGGACGTTGTCCGTCGATTGCCTCGTGCGTGGCCGGAGCGAGGGTGGAGGTTCGCATTGTTGGGCGCAGCCGGACGTTGTCCGTCGACAGCCTCGTGCATGGCCGGAGCGAAGGCGGAGGTACGCATTGTTGGGCGCAGCCGGACGTTGTCCGTCGACAGCCTCGTGCATGGCCGGAGCGAAGGCGGAGGTACGCATTGTTGGGCGCGGCCGGACGTTGTCCGTCCGTTGCCCCGCGTATGGCCGGAGCGAAGGCGGAGGTACGCATTGTTGGGCGCGGCCGGACGTAGTCCGTCGACAGCCTCGCGCATGGCCGGAGCGAAGGCGGAGGTACGCACTGTTGGGCGCGGCCGGACGTAGTCCGTCGACAGCCCCGCGCATGGCCGGAGCGCAGGCGGAGGTACGCCTAATCCGGTTCGGTGACGAAGTCGATCAGGCGCTCGACGGCGCCGATGAGCGGAGCCTCCAGATCGCGGAAGGAGGTCACCGCGCCGTACACCCGCCGCCAGCCGTCCTGGGGCGTACCCCAGCGCAGGCGTGCGCAGACGCCGGTCTTCCAGTCCTCCTCGCGCGGCACCTGCGGCCACTGCGCGATGCCGACCGTCGCCGGGCGCACCGCCTGCCACACGTCGACGAAGGGATGTCCGGTCACCAGGACGTGCGGCCCGAGTCCGGTGGTCAGCTGGGTCTCCTTCGATCCGGTCACCAGATGGTCGACCAGCACGCCGACCCGCCTGCCCGGGCCCGGCTCGAAGTCGCGCAGCCGTGCGGCCAGATTGTCCAAGCCTTCGAGCTGCTCCACCACCACGCCTTCGACCCGCAGATCGTGGCCCCACACCCGCTCGACCAAGGCGGCGTCGTGGACGCCCTCCACCCAGATCCGGCTGCCGCGGGCGACCCGGGCGCGCAGCCCCTCGACCCGGGTGGAGCCGGAGGCGGAGCGGTGCGGCGGCTTCGGCGGGGCGGCCGACGGCCGCACCAGCGTCACCGGCTCACCGTCGATGAGGAACGCGGCCTCGCGCAGTGCGAACAGGCGCACCGTGCCGCGGGCGTCCTCCAATTTCACGAACTCGCCGTCGTAGCTGCGATCGAATCCGACCACCGCGCCGCAAAATCCGGTGGCGGCGTCCTCGACGACCAGATCGCGTTCCGCGATGACCGTCGGCACCGTCCTGTTCTTCGATCGAGGATGTCCGGAGAAGATGTCATCATACCTGTCACGCCCGCTCACCTGCCTGAAGCTAGCACCGCCGCTGCGGCTTTCGGCGCACCCGGGGCACCGCGCGCCCGCGTCCGGAATTCATCCGGAGTACTCCCGAAGGTCGCGCCCCAGATCATGACCGGAGCACTACAGTGGTCGTGTGGCCGCAATTTTTTGGCTGGTCGCGGGCATTCTGCTCGCGGCGGCGGAGATGCTCACCGGCGACTTCACCCTGCTGATGCTGGGTGTCGCTGCGCTGGGCACGGCAGGTGTCAGCGCGGCGGCGGGTACGTCGCTGGTGGTGGACGCCATCGTCTTCGCGGTGATGTCGGCGGTGTTGTTCCTCGGCGTACGCCCGATCATCCGGCGCCGCTTCGGAACTCCGCCGCCCACGCCGACGAACGTGGACGCCTTGCCGGGGAAGACCGCTCTGGTGCTCGAACAGGTCGCGGCGCATTCCGGCCAGGTGAAGCTGGGCGGGGAGGTGTGGACGGCGCGGCCGATGGACACGACCGAAGTGTATGAACCGGGTACGACCGTGTATGTCATGAAGATCGACGGCGCGACCGCCGTCGTCTGGAAGGGGCCTTGATGGCTGTACTGATCGTTGCCGCCGTCCTCGTCTTGCTGGTCGTGGTGGTGGTCTTCAAGTCGATCGCGCTGGTGCCGCAGGCCGAGGCCGCGGTGATCGAGCGCCTGGGCCGGTATTCGCGTACCGTGTCCGGCCAGCTCACGTTCCTGGTGCCGTTCGCCGACCGGGTCCGGGCCAAGGTGGATCTGCGGGAGCGGGTGGTGTCGTTCCCGCCGCAGCCGGTGATCACCGAGGACAATCTGACCCTGCACATCGACACCGTGGTGTATTTCCAGGTGACCAGCCCGCAGGCGGCGGTGTACGAGATCAGCAACTACATCGCCGCCGTAGAGCAGCTGACCGTGACCACGCTGCGCAATGTGGTCGGCGGCATGACGCTCGAGCAGACCCTCACCTCCCGCGACGCGATCAACGGCCAGCTGCGCGGCGTGCTGGACGAGGCGACCGGGCGCTGGGGTCTGCGCGTCGCGCGGGTCGAGCTGAAGAGCATCGATCCGCCGCCATCGATCCAGGAGTCGATGGAGAAGCAGATGAAGGCCGACCGCGAGAAGCGCGCCATGATCCTCACCGCGGAGGGCCAGCGCGAGTCGGCGATCAAGACGGCCGAGGGTTCGAAACAGGCGCAGATCCTGTCCGCCGAGGGCGCCAAGCAGTCGGCGATCCTGGCCGCCGAAGGTGAACGGCAGAGCCGCATTCTGCGGGCGCAGGGTGAGCGCGCTGCCTCCTATCTGCAGGCGCAGGGCCAGGCCAAGGCCATCGAGAAGGTCTTCGCCGCCATCAAATCCGGTAAGCCCACGCCGGAATTGCTTGCCTATCAATACATGCAGACATTGCCCATGGTCGCGCGCGGGGACGCCAACAAGGTGTGGTTGGTGCCCAGCGATTTCGGCAAAGCGCTGGAAGGGTTCGCCAAGAGTTTCGGCAGCCAGGGCGAGGACGGCGTGTTCCGGTATGAACCGCCCGCCTCCGACGGCGCGGAAGTCAAGCCCGAGGACGACTCCGATGTCGCGGACTGGTTCGACACCGCGCCCGACCCGACCATCGAGCGGGCCGTGCGCGCCGCCGAGGCGACGGCGCGGACTCCGGTCGAGGGGCTGACTCCGACACCGCCTCCACAGGGCTTCGAGCCCTCGCCGCACCAGCCGGTCATCCCTCCGCAGGAGGCTTTCCCGGCGCAGCAGCCGCCGCAGCAACCCCCCGCCCAGCAACCGGACGACCCGCACGGCCGTCCTTGGCAGCCGCCGGAGAACTTCTCGAAGTAAACCCACGCCCACCCGCCCCGGACTCCGCCCGAGCCCGGGGCGGGTGCGTCGGAGCAGGCGAACGGCTCAGCCGGGCAGGCCGGCGGCGCGGATCGCCGGGAGGACGACGTCGGCGACGCCACGCATGCCCTGCGGGGTGAGGTGGTAGGGGATGAGTGTCTCGGTGGCGATGACCGGGTCGATCCAGCGGATGCCGACGGGCGCGCACGCGTCTCGGCCCTGCGAGGCCGCGCGGGTGTCGACGTAGACCGCGCCCTGCGCCGTGGCGACGCGGGATACCACGGTATTGAGACGATCGAAGGCGGCTTGGATGCGCGCGGCATCGGGCGGGCGAAGACCGACCAGCTCGGGACAGCCGCCGTCGCGCACATAGAGCGGCCAGCCGTCGACCACGATCTTCGCCCGCGGTGCCCGCACGGAGATCTGTTGCAGCGCGGTCGCATACGACGCAGCGATCGCGTCGATGGCGGTGTCCCAGTCCGGACCGGCGCACACACCGACTCCGACCAGGCCCGATACGTGGCAGCCGACCACGTGCTCGGCCATCAAGGCGTCGTTGGCGCCGATGTGCACCGTAACCAGTCTGGTGCCGGGGCCGAGAGCGTCGAACTGGGGTGGGATGCCCGGTCCCTGGGCAGCGGTGAGGTCCGGAATGCGCGCCGAGTTGCAGGTGCGGTCGTCGATCCGCAGGCCGAGGTCTTGGGCGATCAGCTTCGGTGTGTTGGCAGTCGAGCGCAGGCACCGCGGTGGGGACGAAGTGTCGAAATTGCGCACGCCCGTAGTGGCCGCGCCGGAATCGCCGAGAGCGACGTATTCGGTCCCGCCGTCCGTCGGGGCCGCGTACGCAGGCGCGGTGAAACCCGAGGCGACCAGGCAGGCGGCGACGGCCACGGTTCGCGCAAGATTCGTCATGTCGGGTCCTGTCCGTCCGTTTCTCGGCGCGATCGTGGGACATGCACGTCTCTTTGTGCCGCACGCTACTCGCCGAAGCCCGTTCCGCGCGTGGAATCGGGTGGCAGACTTCCATGTATGACGACACCTGGATGGGCCGACGTAGACCGCTACCTCGTGGAAACGCTGGTGGTGGATCCGGCTTCCGAAGCCGCGCTGGAGGCGAACAAGGCGGCGGGCCTGCCCCCGATCGACGTGTCGGCGCCGCAGGGGAAGTTTCTCCATCTGCTGGCCAGGACGGTGGGAGCACGGCGGGTGCTGGAGATCGGCACACTCGGCGGGTACAGCACGATCTGGCTCGCCCGTGCGGTCGGGGAGAAGGGACGCGTGGTGACGCTCGAGTTCGCCGCTGAGCACGCCGATGTGGCGCGGGCGAACCTGGAACGGGCGGGTGTCGGCGACCGGGTGGAGATCCGGGTGGGCGCCGCGCTGGACAGCCTGCCCGTGCTCGCCGAGGAGGATCCCGACCCGTTCGACCTGGTGTTCATCGACGCGGACAAGGTCAACAACTCGAACTACGTGCTGTGGGCACTGCGGCTGACCCGGCCGGGCTCGGTGATCATCGTCGACAACGTGGTGCGCGGCGGTGCGATCGCCGAGGAGGCTTCCGAGGATCCGAACGCACAGGCCAGCCGCGAGCTGGTCGAGTTGCTCACCGCCGAACCGAGTCTGGACGCGACGGTGGTCCAGACCGTCGGCAGCAAAGGGTGGGACGGCTTCGCCTATGCGGTGGTGAACGGCGAGATCGACGAGTGAGCCGCTTCGGCTAGGGCGTCAGCACCACCTTGCCGGTCGTCGCGCGGGTTTCCAGCGCCCGGTGCGCGGCGGCCGCCTCGGCGAGCGTGAAGCGATGGACCTCGGGGCGCAGCCGGCCCGCGGCCGCCTCGGCCATGGCGCGGTCCTCGAGGACGCGCAGATCGCCGCCGACGCGCGCGAGCATCGGTGGGCCGATCACCATCTCGGAGGTGATACCGCGGGCGGCCAGATCGTCGGCCGACAGCCGCAACCGCCCTTCCTGCTCCGACTTGCCGGACCAGCCGTAGACCAGGTGCTGCCCGCCCGGTGCGAGCAGATCGATGCCGGTGCGGGCGACCGCACCGCCCACGGAATCGAACAGCACGTTCGCCCCGTGCTCGCCGATGCGGGCGCGAACCCGGTCCGGCCAGTCCGGTGCCAGATAGTCCACCGCCAGGTCGGCGCCGTTGCGCCGCACCTGATCCACTTTCGCGGGGCCACCGGCCAAGCCGATCACCGTCGCTCCGGCGTTCTTCGCGTATTGCACCACCAGGGTGCCGATGCCGCCCGCCGCGGCCGTCACCAGGACGACGCTGCCGGGCTGCAACTCGGTGAACTGAAGGATTCCCATCGTCGTGCGCCCGGTGCCGATCATCGCCACCGCCTCCGCCGCGTCCAGGTTCGCCGGGATCTCGTGCAGCCGGGCCGCGTCCGTCACGGCCAGTTCGGCGTAACCGCCGGGCATCGCGCCGAGGTGGGCCACCACGCGGGCGCCGAGCAGGCTCGGCGCCACGCCGGCGCCGACGCGGTCGACGGTGCCCGCGACCTCGCGGCCGGGGATGGTCGGCAGTTCCGGCACCGGAAACGGCCCGGCCTCGCCCTTGCGCAGCGCCGTATCGATCAGATGCACACCGGCCGCCGCCACCGCGATACGCACCTGGCCGGGACCGGGCACGGGATCGGGAACGGATTCGTAGCGCAGGTTCTCGGCCGGGCCGAAGGCATGGAGGCGAATGGCGTGCACGGAAACTCCTGTTCGTGGGTGGTCGCCGACCAGCCTGCAACCTCGAGTCAGGTCGAGGTCAACCGATCACGCCGCAGGGCCCGCGCCGCGAATCCGTCGCACAGCGCGTCGAGCCCGTCGTAGAGCAATTCCTGCTGGGTCAGATCGCTCACCCCGCTGCCCGCGAGATCGGCCAGCGCGGGCGGGACCGGTCCCGCTGCCGCGCCGTTCAGCAGCGTCCGCAGCGCGTTGTCGCCGCCGGGATCCATGCCTTTGCGCGCCATCAGTTCGGCGCTGATCTCCGGCAGTGTGGCGCCGGAGATGTAGTTCCACACGGTGAAGGCCATGCCGGTCGCCTCGCGCGTGGACACGCCGAGTTCCAGGAAACCGTCCACCAACCAGGCGAGGCAGGCCAGGCTCTGCGGCCCGAAACTGTAGCGGGGCGTGGCGAAAGTGAGCAGCACCCACGGATGTTGCCGGTACAGGGCCCAGTCGACCTCGGCGGCGATGCGAACCCGCTCGCGCCACGTCCACTGCTGTCCCTCGGGGGAGGGATACGGGTTGCGCCCGGCCACTTCGTCGGTCATCAGCGCGAGCAGTTCGTCCTTGTTCGCGACGTGGCGATACAGCGACATCGCGCCCACCCCGAGCCGGTCGGCGATGCGCCGCATGGACAGCGCGTCCAAGCCCTCGGTATCGGCGAGTTCGATCGCGGCGTCGACGATGGCGGCGCGGTGCAGCTTGATCTCGGTCATCCCATGTCCTGCTTTCCGTCCTCGGCCCGGCTGCGTACACTGTACCCGGACTCATGCGTACGACGTACGCGCCAGCGAGAGGACTTTCGGAGATGACAGACGTGCAGCCGGTGCGGACCGCGCCGTCCACGACGGGCTCGCGCCGCGCTTGGCTTGGCCTCGCGGTCTTGCTGTTGCCGGTGCTGCTGGTGTCGATGGACATCTCGGTGCTGTTCCTCGCGCTGCCGACGCTGACGCTCGATCTGGACCCGTCGGCCGACCAGCAGCTGTGGATCCTGGACATCTACGGCTTCCTGATCGCGGGCCTGCTGATCACCATGGGCAATCTCGGCGACCGGATCGGGCGGCGCAATATCCTGCTGGCGGGCGCCGCGGTCTTCGGCATCGCGTCGGTGATCGCCGCGTTCGCGCCCAGCGCGGGCGTGCTGATCGCGGCGCGGGCGCTGATGGGCATCGGCGGCGCGACGCTGCTGCCGTCCAGTCTGGCGCTGATTTCGAGCCTGTTCCCCGACGCGCGGGAGCGCGCCGCCGCGATCGGCGTCTGGACGGCGTTCTTCGCCGGTGGTTCGGCCGTCGGGCCGATCATCGGGGGAATACTGTTGCATCACTTCTGGTGGGGCTCGGTGTTCCTGATCAACATTCCGGTGCTGCTGATCCTGCTCGCGTTCGGCCCGTTCGTCCTGCCGGAACACCGGGCCGGGGCCCTCGGGCCACTGGACCTGCCGAGCGTCGCCCTGTCGATCGGCGGCATCCTGCCGGTGGTGTACGGCATCAAGCACGCCGCCACCGAGGGCGTCGACGGGCAGGCGGTGGTCATCGCGCTGATCGGCGCGGTGATCCTGACCGCGTTCGTGCGCAGGCAGCGACACCTCGACGAACCCCTGCTCGACCTGCGGTTGTTCGCCCGTCCCCAGTTCTCCGTGGCGATCGGCGCCAGTCTTGCCGGGATGATGTCGCTGGCCGGGATGAGCTATCTGACGAGCATCTATTTGCAGTCGGTGACCGGGCGCACGCCGTTGGCGGCCGCGCTGCTCGGCATTCCGATGGCGATCGCGGTCTTCGTCTGCTCGATGGGCGGCGCACGGGTCGGACATCGTTTCGGCGCCCGCGCCACGTTCGTGTTCGCCTTGCTCGCCTCCGCGGCGGGCAACCTGATGCTGCTCGGCGTCGGCGCGCACGACGGACTGTGGTGGTATCTGACCGGGTCGACGATCGCGGGTATCGGCTACGGTCTCGCGTTCACCCTGGTGTCCGAGGTCTCGGTGGCCTCGGTGCCGCCGGAGCGGGCCGGATCGGCGGTGGGCATCTCGGAGACCAGCTTCGAACTGGGCAACGCGCTGGGCCTGGCGCTGCTCGGTTCGCTCGCGGCGCTGATCTTCCGGTCCGGCGGCGACTACGCGGCCACGCTCGGCGAGACCATCCAGCGGTCCGGCGGCGACGCGGCACTGGTCGAGGCGGCGCGCGGATCCTTCGTCGACGGCATGCACGTCGCGGTGGCCGTCGGCGCGACGGTGCTCGCCGCTATGGCGCTGATCGCGCGCTTCGCCTCGCCCGGCCCGCGCTGAACCGCGGGGCCGGGCTCAGCGGCCGAACACCGCCGCCACGACCTCGGCCGCCCAGCGGTTCGTCGGCCGGACGATCGTGCGGTGCACCCAGCGCACCGGGCGCGCCACCAGCGTGTTCCAGACGACCGCGACGGCGGCGAACACCGGGCGCAGCACGTAGCGGTACAGCGCCCGGCACGGCGCCACGACCAGCACACCCACGATGACGGTGGCCACCCGCCACCCGTACCGCGCGGTCGCACGCACCACACGCCACAGCGGATGGAGCACCCAGCGCCACAACTGCGCCAGCGGCCAGACGATCAGCCACTTGACGATGCGGTGGCACACCCAGGCGATCGCGTACCCGACGGGGTACACGACCCAGCGCAGCAACCAAGCTCCCACCGGACGAATCACTCTGCGCCACAGAAAAACCTCCACCGCGCGCCGCAGCGGTCGCAGCAGGTACTCCAGCAAGAGGGACAGCAGCGGCGTGAGCACCAAGCCCCACAGCAGATGCTGCACCACCCAGCCCCAGAGGAAATCCTTCGCGAAGATCCACACCGGCCGCACCACCCAGTGCCAGATCAGTTCCACTGCCGGAACCAGCAGGCGCCGCGCGACGAACACGAGAACCGCTCCGGTGACGCGGCCCAGCAGGACGATCCCCTCCCACAGCAGCCGGATCGGGACGAGCACCACGATCGCGATCCCGCGCGCGATCCACTGCGCGACCGAGACCTGCGTGCCCGGCGTCGACATGGCGTTCCCCCTCGGCTGGCGCTGGGGGACTACCCCTGGCGAAAAAGTCTGTGTACTACCCACATTCGAACACATGACCGCTGGCGGCGCGTGAGTAGAAATGCTCGAGCCCGTGCCCGCGGTCTCACCGCCCCACACGCGACGCGGGCCACCCTGTTCACCATCGAGCTCGGCGGCTCACTTCGGCGCACCGGAGGTTTCCCTCGGCGACGCCTACAGCGACTTCCTGACTCGGCGCGTCGGCATCGCCGGCTATCCACCCGCGACCTGCCGCGGTTCGTGCGTGCGATGTCGCGCTCGGAGTGATCGCGCGAACCGCGAGTGGCTGCCCTGTTCTGCGCCTACAGTCGAATTCGTGAACCGCACCCGGGCCTCGGACAACGGGCGACCTCTCGCCGAACGTATGGCGACGCGCCTGCTGTATCCCACGTCGCGCCCGCGCGAGCACGCGTTGCGCGCCGCGGTCGGCGGCGAGATCGTGCTCGTCACCGGTGCGTCGCACGGCATAGGCAAGGCCGGCGCGCGCAAGCTGGCCGCGGCGGGCGCGACCGTGCTGCTCGTCGCCCGCTCCGGCGCCGAACTCGAGCGGCTGGCCGCGGAGATCACCGCCGCGGGCGGCGTCGCGCACGCCTATCCCACCGACCTCACCGATATGGACGCGGTCGAACGCCTCGGCCGTCAGCTCCTCGATGAGCACGACCACCTGGACGTGGTGATCAACAACGCGGGCAAGTCGATTCGCCGCCCGATCGACGAGTCCTACGACCGTTTCCACGATTTCACCCGCACCATCGACGTCAACTACCTGGGTCCGGTGCGCCTGCTGCTCACCCTGCTGCCCGCCATGCGCGCTCGTGGGCGCGGCCACATCGTGAACATGTCCACCTGGGGTGTGCGGATGCCGCCCGCGCCGCGCTGGGCGGCCTACGGCGCGTCCAAGTCCGCCTTCGACGTCTGGTTGCGCAGTGTCGCGGCGGAGGTGGCCCGCGACGGCGTCACCACCACTTCGATCTACCTGCCGCTCGTGCACACCAGAATGAGTGCTCCCACCGACTTCAGCCGTGTTCCCGGGCTCACCGTGGACGAGGCCGCCGACCTGGTCTGCCACGCGGTGACCGCCCGGCCGCGGGAAATCGCCCCGTGGTGGTCGGCGCCGGTGCAGGCGTGGACCGATCTGACCCGCACCCATGCCCAGCGATTCATGGAGCGCGCCTTCCGCCGCTGAGCGGCAACGTCCGGGACACGCGGACGACGCGCCGGACATAGGATCGGCGGATGCGTGAATCCGTTGCGACCGGTCCGGCTGTGTCCGGTCTCACGACGGTGCTCGCGCTCGCCGACTCGCGGCTGCCGATCGGCGGGCACGTGCACTCCGGCGGCGTGGAAGAAGCCGTCGCCTCCGGCTTGGTCCGCGACGTCGCGACCGTGGAGCTGTACCTGCGTCGCCGGGTCCGCACCTCGGGGCTGGTGGCCGCGTCGCTCGCCGCGGCGGTGTGCGCGGGCGAACTGGATCCGGCGCGGGCGGAGGCGGAAGCCGACGCGCGCACGCCCGCGCCCGCGGCACGTGCCGCATCCCGCGCGCAGGGCCGCGGACTGTTGCGCCTGGCCGGACAGCTGTGGCCGCGGCACGACTGGTCACCGCTCGGCCGCACACCGCATCTGTCCTCGGTCTTCGGAATGGTCGGCGCGGCCGCCGCGGTATCGCCCCGGGAGACCGCGGGCGTGGTCGTCTACACGACACTCACCGGCGCCGCCACCGCGGCCCAGCGTCTGCTGGCCTTGGACCCCGCCGCTGTCGCCGCGTGCACGATCTGGCTGGCGGAGCTGTGCGACCGCGTCGCCGCGGAAGCGGCGACCGGTCTCGCCGCGATGTCCGATCCGCTGCAGGACGTGCTCGCCGAGCGTCATCGGCAGCGTGACATGCCCCTGTTCGCGAGCTGAAGCCCCGGAAGAAGGAGACCGCGCCATGCCCCCGCACCTGCTCGACGGTGAGCCGCACGACCACGGTCACGATCGGCCGAAACGGACCCGCACGCCCGGGGAGGCGCTGCGCATCGGCATCGGCGGACCGGTCGGCTCGGGAAAGACCGCCCTGGTGGCCGCGCTGTGCCGGCAACTGCGCGATGAGCTGTCGCTGGCGGTGCTGACCAACGACATCTACACCACCGAGGACGCCGATTTCCTGCGCAGGCACGCGGTCCTGCCGGACGAGCGGATCACCGCCGTGCAGACCGGAGGCTGCCCGCACACCGCCATCCGCGACGACATCACCGCCAACCTCGACGCCATCGACGATCTGGTGGCGGCCAACCCGCCGCTGGATCTGATCCTGGTCGAATCCGGCGGCGACAATCTGACCGCGACCTTCTCCTCCGGCCTGATCGATGTCCAGATCTTCGTGGTCGACGTGGCGGGCGGCGACAAGGTGCCGCGCAAAGGCGGACCCGGGGTGACCTTCTCCGATCTGCTGGTGATCAACAAAACCGATCTGGCGCCGCTGGTCGGCGCGGACCTCGGCGTGATGGAGCGGGACGCGGCGCGGGTGCGTGCGAACCGCCCGACCGTGCTCGTCTCGCTCACCGAGGACCCGGCGGCGACGCCGGTGCTGGCCTGGGTGCGCGAGCAATTGCGCACGGTCGCCGAGCAGGACCGGGCGAACGCCGACGAATCCGCCGCCGCGCGCTGAGATCGCCTGTTGCGCACGCAGTTACGTATAGCCGCGACCACGGCGGCGCTTCCGGAGATCCATGCGAGCGGCGGCTTGTCGGCCCGTCGCACCGGTCCGAACACGGTGCATCTGATCGGTACCGCGGCGACGCCGTTGGGCGGTGACGAGCTCGACATCGTGATCGCCGTCGCACCGGGCGCCGAACTGGTGGTGCGCTCGGTCGCGGCGTCGATCGCCCTGCCGGGCGCGGCGACGCCCTTGTCGTTCGGGCGCTGGCACCTCGAGGTCGGGAGCGGGGCCACCCTGGATTTCGATCCCGAACCGATGGTCGTAGCAGGCGGCGCGCGACATCACACGGTCACCACGATCCGGCTGGCTTCCGGTGCCCGGCTGCGCATGCGCGAGCGCGTCCAGGTCGGTCGCGCGGGTGAGAACAGCGGCGAGTGGCGGGGCGACCTGATCGCCGACGTCGACGACATGCCCCTGCTGCGCCATCGGCTGGCCCTGGGCGCGGGCACCCCGGCCGATGACGCGCTGGCCGCCCCTCGTGCCCTGGAGAGCGAACTCGTCTATCCGGAAGAACGCGCCGCGACGACAATCGGATTGACGCAGTCCCGGCTGCCCCTGGCGGGGGGTGGCAGTTTGTTCACCCGCACGGGGGCGCTGCTGAGCATTCCGGGGTGAGATGAATCGAGTTTCGGCGCGAAGGGCGCCACCTACTGGTATCGGTGACGAAAGGTCCTGTGCCGCATGCCGACATCGTCCAGTACAGGTGTAATCAGGCCGAGACCTGGAGATAGAAAGGGTGGGAGCCCGACAGCGTCGTCGAGCTCCCACCTTCCGGCTCGCTCCTGGACAGTGACATCCGATCAGCCGTCGGCCGCCTCGGAAGCCTCCGGAGCTGTGTCCGCGCCCTCCGGCGCCGGTTCGGTGGCCTCCTGGCCAGGGGCGACCGACTCCGGCGCGCTGAGCGCCCGCGGAGGCGCGCTGAGGGCGTGCACCGCACCGAGTCCCGCTCCGATGCCCGCACCGATGGCCGACAGCGGGGCGGCCATCAGGGCCGCGCCATAGGCGGCCCCGATCGGGCCTGCGGCGAGGCCGATCGGCGCGAACGGCAGACCGATCGCCAGGCCGAGACCTCCGCCGACGGCCGCCCCGAACAACGCGAACGGGCTCGCGAACACGAAGCCCGCCGCCGCGCCGATCGCGGCGGCGCCCATGGTCTGACTCGCGACGCGGTCGGACCTGGTGCGCTCCATCCCGACCGAGTCCAGGAAGGTCGCCATATCGGCCTCGGCCATCGCGGCGCTGTCGTTGATCTGGATCGCTTGCTCCCGGTAGAGCCACTCCGGTGCGTCGACCTGCACGTCACCGAAGCGCAATTTGCCCGGGGGCGGTGCGATCGGCGGCACCGGGGCGACCCGGGCGGGTGCGTGCAGCCCCATCAATGGGGCCAGGTACTCGTGGGCCGGCAACGGACGTGCCCACTGCAACGAACTCAGCGTGTCGTCCGGGATCCGCACACCCTCGTACGGACGCACGTTCGGCGCCTCGGCGCCGGGCCACTGGGCAGCCGCGTCGCTCAGGGCGCCGAAATCGAACCGGTTCACCGGCACGGACCGATCGGGCTCGGCGTTCGCGGTACCGGTTCCCACCATCGCGAGGATCAGCGGAACCGTCCCCGCCGCGACGATCGAACCCACCTTCGGCCGGTTCGGTTTGGGTGCTCGGTGCTTGCCTGTGCCCATAGATCACCTCTCATCCGGAAGGAGACGTCGACGCCCCACATTCGGATCTGCTGGCGACCTGGATTGGTCGGGCCCGCTATGACACCCGGTCAGCCGGCCTTGGCGTCGGTGTGCGCCTTGTCCACGGCGGCCCGGCTGTTGGTCGAGGCGCCGAGGGCGGCGGCCAGCTGTTCGGCGTCTTCGTCGTCGCCGTTGCTGATGGCCTCCAGGGCTAGTCGGGCGAACACCCACTGTTCGGTGGCCGCCATCTGCCCCCGGCTGCGGCCGAGGAAGGTGACGAACCACTGGATGACGGTGACGATCCGGCTGCGGTAACCGACCAGGTAGTACAGGTGCAGCGCGAGCCAGGCCAGCCACGCGATGAACCCGCCGAATTCCAGCTTGCCCACCTGGCACACGGCGCTGAACCGCGAGATCGTGGCCATGCTGCCCTTGTTGAAGTACTTGAACGGCTTGCGCTCTTGCGGCGCCTGGCCTTCGAGTCCGGCCTTGATCTGCCGGGCGGCGTAGGTCGCGCCCTGGATGGCGCCCTGGGCCTGGCCGGGCACGTTCGGCACCGACATCAGGTCGCCGACCACGAAGACGTTCGGGTGGCCCTTCACGGTCAGGTCCGGTTCGACCACGACCCGGCCCGCGCGGTCGACCTCGGTGCCGTCGGACTGGTCGGCGATCATCTTGCCCAGCGGGCTGGCCTGCACGCCTGCCGACCAGACCTTGCACGCCGACTCGATGCGGCGGATCGTGCCGTCGGAGTCCTTCACCGTCACGCCGAACGCGTCGACGTCGATCACCATGGCGTTGAGCTGGATCTCCACGCCCATCTTCGCGAGGCGGCGTTCGGCCTTGCCGCCGAGGTTCGGCCCCATCGGCCCGAGCACCGCGCCCGCGCCCTCGATCAGCACCACCCGCGCGTCGCGCGGATCGATGTTGTGGAAGGTGCCCTCCAGGGTGCGGTCGGACAGTTCGGCGATCTGCCCGGCCAGCTCGACGCCGGTGGGCCCCGCGCCGACCACGACGAAGGTGAGCAGCCGGTCGCGCTCCTCCTGGGTGGTCGCCAGCTCGGCTTGCTCGAACGCGCCGAGGATGCGGCCGCGCAACTCGAGCGCGTCATCGATCGTCTTCATGCCGGGCGCGTAGGTGGCGAAGCGGTCGTTGCCGAAGTAGGACTGCTGCGCACCGGTCGCGACGATGAGGCTGTCGAAACCGGTGACGGTGTCCTGGTCGAGCAGGCGTGAGGTCACCGTCTTGGCGGCCAGGTCGATGTCGGTGACCTCGCCCATCAGCACTTGCGCGTTCTTCTGCTTGCGCAGCACCAGCCGGGTGGCCGGCGCGATCTCGCCGACCGACAGGATGCCGGTCGCGACCTGGTAGAGCAGCGGCTGGAACAGGTGGGTCGAGGTCTTCGAGATCAGCGTGACGTCGACATCGGCGCGCTTGAGGTGCTTGGTGCCGAACAGGCCGCCGAAGCCCGAACCGATCACCACCACCCGGTGCCGGCCGTTCTCGACAGTCTGAGTACTCATCGTCCTGCTCCTCGATGGACCTTGGGGGTCGTCCCCGGCAACGATTCCTGACACGCTAAACCGTAGCCGCCGAGCCGAGCACCGTCACGACGAGATCCCCGTTCCTGGCGTGTTGCGGTGCGATGTCTCACCGCCGACGGGCCGAGGCGGGGAGGATCGCGGCGACCGAACCGGCCGAGCGAACGCGGCCGAGAGCCTACGATGGTTACTGTCGCTCAGGGAGGATTGCCATGGTCGCCGGTGATCGTGCGGTCGGCCGGAAGCCCAGCGTGCAGGCCGAATCGGAGAACGTCGCGCTGATCGAGGTACCGCACGGCCATTTGATCGACCGGGCGCTGGGACTGCTGCCGGAACGGCGCCAAGTGCTGGCCACCCCGCCGCGGGGCAGCACCACGGTCCCGGTGCGCGGCGATGCCGGCCTGCCCTATCTGGGCCGGGCGTTGCACTACATGCGCTGGGGTCCGGCCGAGATGATGGAGCGCTACCGCAGGTACGGACCGGTCTCGCTGAACACCTCGCTCGGTGTCGACCGGGTGCTGGTCTCGGGACCGGACGCGCTCGACGAAGTGCTCGGACACCGGCGCCGCGACTTCGGCCAGGGCTGGGACTACTTCATCGGCCCGTTCTTCCGGCGCGGTCTGCTGCTGCTGGAGTTCGACGAGCACAAATTCCACCGCAGGATCATGCAGCAGGCGTTCACCAGGGACCGGCTGGAAGCCCACCTGGCCGCGCTGACTCCGGTGGTGCGGGCGAGCATCGCGCACTGGGTGCCGCCCGAGCGCGACGCCGAACGCACGGTGCGGCTGTATCCGACGATCAAAGAGCTGACCCTCGACATCGCGGCGGAGAGTTTCATGGCCGCGGACGTCGGCCCGCAGCGCAGGAAACTGATCGACGCGTTCGTCGACTGCACCCACGCGGGGCTGGCGATCATCCGGCACTCGGTGCCGGGCGGGCACTGGCGGGCCGGGCTGCGCGGCCGGAAGGTGCTCGAGGACTACTTCACCGCGATGCTGCCGCAGAAGCGCCGCTCCGAATCGCCGGACTTCTTCTCCGGGCTGTGTCACGCCCGCAGCGAAGACGGCGGCGTCTTCGGTGACGCGGACGTGGTGAACCACATGATCTTCCTGATCATGGCCGCGCACGACACCACGACGACGACCGCCACTGCCGTCGCCTATTACCTGGGCAAGCACCCGGACTGGCAGCAGCGGGTGCGCGCCGAGGTGCTCGACATGGACGCACGGCTCGGCGACGCGTCCCCGGCCATCGCGGACCTGGAAGCGCTGCGCGACCTGGATCTGGTGGTCCGGGAGAGCCTGCGGCTGATGCCGCCGGTTCCCGGACTGTCGCGCCGCGCGGTGCGCGATACCGAGGTGGCGGGCCATTACATTCCGGCGGGCGCGCCCGTGGACCTCGCCTACCAGGTGAATCACCTGTTACCGGAACTGTGGACCCATCCCGAGCGCTTCGATCCGGAGAGATTCGGCGAGCAGCGGCACGAGGACAAGTCGCACCGCCTGGCCTGGATGCCGTTCGGGGCCGGCGCGCACAAGTGCATCGGGATGCACTTCGGCACGTTCGAGGTGAAGACGGTGACCGCCGCCCTGGTGCGCGAATACGAGTGGCGGATCCCCGAGGAATACCGGATGCCCTGGGGATTCACCACGATTCCATTCCCCAGGGACGGTGCGCCGATGACGTTGCGCAGGCGGGCGGGCGCCTGAGGCGGCGCGTCAGCGCCCGGCGAGCAGGATCTCCGCAAGCTTGGTGTCGGTGTCGGCGCCCTCGGTGTAGCCGCCCGCGTCACCCAGCGAACTCATGATGGCCAAGGTGTAGCGCTCGCCCGGTCCCGCGAAACCGACCGAGTTGACCACCCAGCCGCCCTGTTCGGCCGACCAGCCGTTCTTCAGTCCGGGACGCATGCTCGCGCCCGCGCCCCACACGCCCCAGTGCTGGTTGGAGTCCACCGCGCGCATCCGGTCGACCAGGTAGTTGCGGTCGTCGGGATGCATGTGGTTGAGGATGTGGTCCATCAGCCGGTCGAGGTCGGCGGCGGTGCACTTCTGGAACGACCAGTCCGGGAACAGCGCGGTGTTGGTGGGCTGCGGAACCAGCGAGGACATCCCGTTGGCGCGGAAGGCGTTGTTGAACGCCATCCGGTCGATGCCCGCGTATTTGGTCCACAGCAGGTCGGCGGCGCCGTCGTTCGAGGTCGCGAGCATTCCCTCCAGCAGTCCGCGGTCCTCCGGCGACAGCGAGATGGCGCCGACCCGGGCCCGGTTGAGCAGGTCGGCGGCGATCGCGAGCTTGATCGTGGACGCGGTCCAGACCGCGTTCTCGGCGTTGGCGTTGGCGTAGACCCCGCCCGAGACCCGGTCGCGCAGGACGTAGCCGGTGACTCCGGGACGGCTGTTGAGATAGGCGTCGGCCTTCGCGATGCGGCTGCTCATATCGCAGTCGAAACCGGACAGGCACCCCTGAGTGTGCGCGAGCGGCGCGGCGCCCGCGATCGGTAGCGCGGCGGGCAGGCTGGGAGCGATGATCGCCACGGCGGCGAGGACACAGGCGGAGGCGGCCACACGGGGAACGGTTCGGGTGGCGGCGGACGGATAACGCACGAGGGACCACGATCGCACATCGCGGGTCCGGACGCACGTCTTGAGCTCGGCCGCAAGGTGTGCTAACGCCCATTTCGGGCACTTGCGGCGCAAAAGTTTTCGCTCGACGCCGCAGGCCGGGGAACGTCAGCGGAAGGCGGCGCGCAGTTCCTCGACGGTGCGTCCGTTGAGCCGGTAGCAGTGCTCGAAGGCCTCGGTGTGCCGATCGCGGGGCCAGGAATGCAGAACGACGGTGCGACCGTAGTTGCGCGAGTTGACGAGCTCCCAGCGGTCACCGACCCGGCGGACCGTGAATCCGCCTTTCGGGACCAGGGGAATCACCATCGCATCCATGAACGCGAACCAGCCTTTCGGTGCAGCTCTCTCGTTCCGCCCCGGTGCAAACTCTTACCTCCCCGGTGCAGCACTGTCGCACACGGCCGCCGCGGTCCCCGCGTGACACGGCGAAGTAATCCGTTCTCGTGTGGTCTATTTCACTGGCGTCCGGGTGGGGCGGTGCAGTTGCGCGTCGGTCGCTGGGCGTATAAACGTGCACGAAGTCCGAGGCCAGCGCAGCCGGACACCATCGATCGAGAGGGCGCAGATGCCGCTGCACATCCACCGTGCCGAGCGCGCCGGCGTTCTCGCCCGGGCGCTGGCGGGGGTGCTGGCCCAGCCGCAGGAAGACCCGTTCGCGGCCGAGGTGGTGGCGGTACCGGCGAAAGGCGTGGAGCGCTGGCTGACGCAGACGCTCTCCGGTGTGCTCGGCGCGGACGGCTCGGCCGACGGCGTGTGCGCCAATGTCGCTTTTCCCTCGCCTGCCGCGCTGGTCGCCGAGGTCCTGGCCGCGGCGAGCGGCGTGACACCCGCGCAGGATCCGTGGGCGCAGGAGCGGGCGGTGTGGACGCTGCTGCGGGTGATCGATGCGTCGCTGGACGAGCCGTGGTGCGCGGTGCTGGCCAGGCACCTCGGCGCGCGGGCCACCGCGGCCACCGCGCACCGCGTCGGCCGGCGCTACGGGACCGCTGCCCAGATCGCCGCGCTGTTCGACAGCTACGCGTCCCAACGGCCCGCGCTGATCACCGAGTGGACGGCGGGTTCGGACACCGACGGTGCGGGCGCCGCGATGCCCGAGGACCTGCTCTGGCAGCCGATGCTATGGCGCGGGCTGCGCGCCGAGATCGGGGAGCCGAGCCCGGCCGAACGGCTCGACGCCGCCTGCGCGCGGCTGCGCGCGCGGCCGGATCTGGTCACGCTGCCGCCGCGGTTGTCGCTGTTCGGCGTGACCAGATTGCCCAGCGACCAACTCGCCGTGCTGTCGGCGCTGGCCGCCGCCCGCGACGTGCATCTGTGGCTCGTCCATCCGAGCCCGGTGCTCTGGTCGGCCCTGCGGGAGCTGCCCGTGGCCCGTACGCGCGCCGAGGACGTGAGCGCCACGGCGGTCGCGCACCCGCTGCTGGCGGGACTGGCCCGCGACGTCCGGGAACTCCAGCAGCGGCTCGCCGCACCCGCCGCCGACGGCTCCGATACCTATCATCCGATTGCCGCGGCTCGATCCGAAGACCCTGCGCCGCAGAACGATTCACCTCCGACGTTGCTGACGGCGCTGCAGGCGGGTATTCGGGACGATCGGTGGCCGCCCGCGCCGGGGGCGGTCGGCGCCGACGGCACCGTGCAGGTGCACGCGTGTCACGGCCCGGCGCGACAGGTCGAGGTGCTGCGGGAATGCCTGCTCGGGCTGTTCGCGGCCGACCCGACGCTGGAACCGCGTGACGTGCTGATCATGTGCCCTGAGGTGGAGGCGTACGCGCCGCTGGTGCGCGCGGCGTTCGGGCAGCGCACCTCGGGATCGCCCGAGCCGCAGGCCGACGCGGAGCATCCGGCGCACCGGTTGCGGGTGCGCCTGGCCGACCGGGGGCGCGGGGTGACCAATCCGCTGCTCGCGGTGATCGCGGTACTGCTCGAGCTGGCCGACGGCCGGGTGACGGTCACTCAGGTGCTCGATCTCGCCGCCGCCGAAACCGTCCGGCGGCGTGGCGGATTCGACGACGACGACATCGAGAGGCTGCGTGAATGGGCCGCCGAGTCCGGCGCGCGGTGGGGGATCGGGCAGCGTCAGCGCCAGGCGTTCGGGCTCGCCGATTTCGCGCAGAACACGCTCAACAGCGCGGTGGACCGGATCCTGCTCGGCGTCACCGCGGGCGAGACCTCCGACGACTGGCTGGATCTCGCGCTGCCCTTGGACGACGTGGACAGCAACGACGTCGACCTGGCCGGACGCTTCGCGGAGTTCATCGATCGGCTCGCGGTCTGCCTGCGCGACCTGCGCGGGCCCCGGCCCGCGCACGAGTGGGCGGCGGCGCTGGGCCGCGCGCTCGATCTGCTGACCGACGTACCCGACGCGCAGGCCTGGGTGCGCACCGAGGCCAGGCAGGAACTGGCCGCCGCCACCGGGCACGCGGGCGAGGTGCCGTTGCGGCTGACCGATGTGGGCGTCCTGCTGCGTGCACGGCTGGCGGCGCGCCCCACCAGGGCCAACTTCCGCACCGGTGAGCTGACCGTCTGCACGATGGTGCCGATGCGGTCGGTGCCGCACCGGGTGGTCGTGTTGCTCGGACTGGACGACGAGGTGTTTCCGCGCGCGAGCGCCGCGGACGGCGACGACGTGTTGGCTCGCGAACCCCTGCTGGGCGAACGGGATCCGCGCAGCGAGGACCGGCAACTGCTGCTGGATGCGATTCTCGCGGCCCGGGATACGCTGCTGATGTTCCACACCGGCGCCGATCCGGTGAGCGGGGCGCACCGGCCTCCCGCCATTCCGGTCGCCGAGGTGCTGGACGCGCTGCGGGCGCACGTCGGCGCCGCGGCGATGCGCGCGGTGGTGACGCGGCATCCGCTGCAGTCGTTCGACCGCCGGAACTTCCGCGCCGAGCAGCCGTTCAGCTTCGACACGGTGGCCTTGGCCGGCGCGTACGCGGCCGACGGGCCCGCGCGGCCGCGTCCCGATTTCCTGGCCGCGCCGCTGCCCGCCGCGGAAGCGGCGGATGTCGCGCTGGCCGACCTGATCGCGTTCGCGGAGCATCCGGTGCGCGCGTTCCTGTGGCAGCGTCTGGGTCTGCGGGTCCCCGAGCACGACGAGGACATCGCCGACCGGCTGCCCATCGAGCTCGACGGCCTGGCCAAGTGGGAGCTGGGCGAACGCCTGCTCACCGCCCGCCTGACCAGCGCGGACCCGGCCGGGCTGCGGGCGGCGGAATGGCGGCGCGGCACGTTGCCGCCGTTCGGGTTCGGCGCCGCCGTGCTCGACGAGGTCGAGCACACCGTGGACCGGTTGGTGCGCGCGGCGCAGGCGGACTACGCGGGCCAGGCCCGCGCGGTGGACATCGCGGTAGATCTCGGCAACGGGCGCAGGCTCAGCGGCACCGTGCCCGAGGTGCGTGGCGAAACCCTGGTTCGCACCACCTTTTCCCGGCTGGCTCCCAAACACCGTATCGGAGCATGGGTCTCGCTGCTGGCGCTGACCGTCACCGAGGACCGCTCCTGGCGGGCGGTGAGCACCGGTCGCGGCCAATTCGGCCGCCCCACCTGGCGTTGCGAACTCACCGCGCCCGACGTGCCGGTCGCCAGGCAGATCCTGCGTGAACTCGTCGTGTTGCGCGACGCGGGCCTGACCGAACCGCTGCCCGTGGCGCCCACCGCCAGCGCGATCTACGCCGAGCGCCGTTTCCGCGGCGCGGGCACCGACGACGCGATCGCCGCGGCGGAGCGCGAATTCAACGGCGGACCCAACGGCCCGGGACCCTTCGGCGATCACACCGACCGCCACCTGCGCTACGTCTGGGGTCCGGCGCCCCGGCTCGAGAACCTCATGGCCGCGCCCGCTCCGGCGGGCGAGCCCGGTGAGAGCACCCGCTTCGGCGCGCTGGCCCGGCGGATGTGGGCTCCGCTGCTGGCCGCGGAAAGCCAGGGCCAGCCGTGACCGATCAGGAGCGGACCGGTCGCCCGCGGCGGTTCGGCGTGATCCGGTGCGGAAGGCCGGGATACACCGCCACGGCGCGTGTCGGTCGCCGGTGGGCGGCCGGGCGCGCGGCAGAATGTCAGCTCGGACAGTCGCTTCGGGAGCAGGTCCGTGCGGCGTGGCCGGCCACCGGGTCGATCGCGACGTCCGCGGACCGCGTGACCACCGGCCGCGCAGGAAGGAGGCACGGATGACCGTGCAGGAAACCTCCTTCCCGGCAAGCGGCTTCGACGCCGCCGCGTTCGAGCCGAACGGGCCCTTGCCCACCGGCACGACCGTGCTGGAGGCCAGCGCGGGCACCGGCAAGACGCACGCGATCGTCGGTCTCGCCGTGCGCTACGTCGCGGAGGCCGGCATCGATGTCTCCGAGCTGCTGCTGGTGACGTTCAGCCGGGCGGCGACCCAAGAGCTACGGGAACGCACCCGCGACCGATTCGTCGCCGTCGCCGCCGGATTGGCCGATCCGGCAGCGGCGCGTGCGCATGCCGACGAACTGGTGCGGTATCTCGCGCAGGCCGACGAGGACGAGGTAAGGCTGCGGCAGCGGCGGCTGCTGACGGCACTGTCGGATTTCGACGCGGGCACCATCGCCACCACGCACAGCTTCTGTCAGCGCATGCTCGACGAACTCGGGCTCGCCGGTGAACACGATCCCGGCGCCCGGCTGGTGGAGACCGTCGACGACCTCGTCGGCACCGTCGTCGACGACCTGTATCTGCATCGCTATGCCCGCGCCGAACCGCCGTTCTCGCTGAAAGAGGCCCGCACGCTCGCGCTGGCCGCCGTGCGGGACCGGCACGCGGCGCTCGTGCCCGACGGCGAATCCGGCGCGGGGGAGCGGGTGGCGTTCGCGCATGCGGTGCGCGCGGAGACCGAGCGCCGCAAACGGCTGGCCGGGCTGCGCGACTTCGACGACCTGCTGGTGCTGCTGCACGACGTGCTCGCCGATCCGGAGCACGGCCCGCGCGCCTGCCTGCGCATCCGCGCGCGCTACCGGGTAGCCCTGGTCGACGAGTTCCAGGACACCGACCCCTTGCAATGGGACATCCTGCGCAGGTCCTTCCACGGACACGCCACCCTGGTGCTGGTCGGTGATCCCAAGCAGGCGATCTACGCCTTCCGCGGCGCGGAAGTGCTCAGCTACCTCGACGCCGTCGCGCACGCCGACACCCGCAGGGAGCTCACCACGAATTGGCGCAGCGACGCGGGACTGCTCGCGGCGCTGGACCACCTGCACGGCGGCGCGGCGTTGGGCCACGAGGAGATCCGCGTCTACCCGGTCGCCCCGACCAGGCCGTGGTCGCGGCTGTCCGGCCCCGGCGAACTCACCACTCCGATGCGTGTCCGATGCCTGCCGCGCACCGGCGCCGGGCCGCTGAACAAATCCGGTTTCCCGGCCGTCGGCCGGATGCGGGCCAAGGTCGCCGACGATCTCGCCGCCGACATCGTCCACTTGCTCGAATCCGGGGTGCTGCTGGACGGCAAGGCCGAAATCACTGCCGCCGAAGGCGATTCGGCTCCGGACCGGCCGGTGGACGCGGCACGCAGACCGATCGGCCCCGGCGACATCGCGGTGCTGGTGCGAACCCGCTCGCAGATCGACGTGGTCCGCGCGGCGCTGGATCGCGTCGGCGTCGCTTCCGTGCTCGCCGGCGGCGTCAGCGTCTTCGCGACCAGCAGCGCCACCGATTGGCTGTGGGTGCTGCGGGCGCTGGAACAGCCACACCGCGGCGACCGCGTGCGGCTGGCCGCGTGCACACCGCTGCTTGGCGTCACCGCGGCCGAGATCGACAGCGGGGGCGCCGATCTGGTCGGCCGGATCAGCGCCCAATTGCGCGAGGCGGCGCGGCTGTTCACCCGCGCGGGATTCGCGGCCGTCTTCGAGAAGCTCTCGGCCGAAACGGGACTGGCGCAGCGGCTGCTCGCCGTGGAGAACGGGGAACGGCAGCTCACCGACCTACGGCACATCGCGCAGCTGCTCGACCAGGTCGCGCTCGCCGAGGGCCTCGGGCTGACCGCGCTGACCCGGTGGCTGGCCGACCGGGTACGCGACCCCGCCTCCGGCGCCGTCGCCGATCGCAGCCGCAGGCTCGACCGGGACGCCGCGGCCGTGCAGATCGCCACCGTGCATGCCAGCAAGGGACTCGAATTCCCGGTCGTCTACCTGCCCTTCGCCTGGGACAGCGCGAAGAACCCCTATCCGGCGACGTTGCTGTTCCACGCCGACGACGGGGCGCGCGTGCTGGACGTCGGTGGACCGGATGCACCGGGATACGCCGAACGCAAGGCACGCAGCGAAGCCGAGGAGGCGGGGGAGGAGCTGCGCCTGCTGTACGTGGCGCTGACCCGGGCGATGTGCCAGATCGTCGCCTGGTGGGCGCCCGCGATCACCACCGCGGCGTCGCCGCTGCACCGGATGGTCTTCGGGCGGGCCGATGGTGGCTCCGTCGTCGCCACGCGTGCGCCGGTCGCCGCGGACACCGTTGCCGCCCAGTCGCTTTCGGCGTGGGCGCAGGACGCGGCCGCGGCGATCTCGGTGACGGCGGTGGCCGGAACCGACGATGTAGCCGTCCGGCGGGTGCGCACCGCGGCGGCGCAGGGCGCACTGGCCGCCGCCCGATTCGACCGGGTGCTGGATCAGCAGTGGCGGCGCACGTCGTACTCGGCCCTGACCGCGTCGGCGCACGAAGCGGTCGTACCCGAATCCGGCAGCGAACCTGAGGATCCCGGAGAGCTGGGCGACGAGCCCGCCGGTACTTCCCTGATCGGCGCGGCGGAACCGCAGGAGACGAGCGCGGCCTCGCTGATGAACGCGCTACCTTACGGCGCGGAGTTCGGCACGCTGGTGCACGGCGTCCTGGAGCGGATCGACACCGGCCGTGTGGATCTGGCGGCCGAGGTACACGACCGGTGCCGCGAGGCGGTGGACGAGCTGATGGCCGACATGGACCCGGACGTGCTGGCCACCGCGCTGCTCGCGGTGCTGCGTACCCCACTCGAGGGCGGCTGCCTGGCCGACATCTCGCCCCGCGACCGGCTCAGCGAGCTCGAGTTCGAACTGCCACTGGCGGGCGGGGAACACGCCGGCGCCACCGCGGCGACCTTGCGCCGCATCGCTGACCTGCTGCGTGCGCACCTCCCGGCGGACGACGATCTGTCCATGTACGCCGACCAGCTGGCGGCGTTGGAGGACATACCGCTGCGCGGGTACCTGACCGGCAGCATCGACGCGGTGCTGCGCGTCGACGGCGGCGCGGGCCCGCGATTCGTGGTCGTCGACTACAAGACCAATCGGCTGGGCGCCGGCGATCTCACCGTCGCGCACTACACCCGCGACCGCATGGCCGCCGAGATGCTGCGTTCGCACTATCCGCTGCAAGCGCTGCTGTATTCGGTTGCGCTGCACCGGTATCTGCGCTGGCGGCTGCCCGGTTACGACCCCGCCCAGCATCTCGGCGGAGTTCGGTACCTGTTCGTGCGCGGCATGATCGGACCGCAGACACCGGCGGGGTGCGGCGTCTTCGACTGGTATCCGCCCGCCGATCTGGTCGTCGCGCTCTCCGCGCTGCTGGCCGGGGAGGCCGCGCGGTGACCTCGATCCAGGTGGCGCAGCGGGGAACCGGCCTGCTGCGCATATTCAACGAGGCGGGTGTGCTGTCGGCCGCTGACGTGCACGTGGCGTTGCGGCTGGGCAGGCTGGGCCGGGAATCGTCGGAGCCGGTGCTGTTCGCCGCGGCGCTTGCCGTGCGAGCGGTGCGCTCCGGCTCGGTGTGCCTGGAACTGCACCGGATGCGGGAGATCGGCGTCGACGCCGACGAAACCTGGGACGCGGGCGTCGATCCGGCGACGCTGCCGTGGCCGGACATCCCGGCGGTGGTCGCCGCGCTGCGGGTGAGCCCGCTGGTGCTCGGCGGACCCGCGGGGCCGCTGCGGCCGTTGCGGCTGGTCGAATCCCAGGGGCCGGGCGATTCGGGTCCGCTGCTCTACCTCGATCGGTACTACCGGCAGGAACAGACGATCCGGCGGGTGCTCACCGAGCGATCCGCGCACCACCCGGTGGTCGATCCGAGGATCGTGCGCCGCGAACTGGACCGGTTGTTCGACGCGTCGACCGGCCCGGCGCCGGATCGCCAGCGCCTGGCCGCGGCGCTGGCCGCGACCCACTGGACCACCGTGGTCGCGGGTGGGCCGGGCACCGGCAAGACGCACACCATCGCACGGATCATCGCCCTGCTGGCCGCGCACCGCGAGACCGAGCCGAAGCTGCCCGCGCTGCGCATCGCGCTGGCCGCGCCGACCGGGAAAGCGGCGGCCCGCCTGCAAGAAGCCGTTCGCGAACAGGCCGTTTCGCTCGGACTGCCCGAACTCAGCGCCGCCACTCTGCACCGGCTGCTCGGCTGGCAGCGTGGTCGCAGCACTCGATTCAAGCACCACGAATTCAACCGGCTGCCCTACGACGTGATCGTGGTCGACGAGACTTCGATGGTCTCCTTGACCATGATGAGCAGGCTGCTCGCCGCCCTGCGCCCGGACACTCGCCTCGTCCTGGTCGGCGACCCGGACCAGCTGGCCTCGGTCGACGCGGGCGCGGTGCTCGCCGACCTGGTCGCCGGACCGGTCGCCGCCACGCCCAACCCCGTTCTGGACGACATCCTCGGCCCGGAGACCACCGCGGATCACGCCGAAGCCCTGACCGCGCTGGAGCGGACGCGCCTGCGCGGCGGCATCGTGCGGCTGACCCGGGGCCGCAGGTTCGGCGGCCGGATCGCCGACCTGGCCGTCGCGGTGCGGGCCGGAGACGCGGATGCCGCGCTCGAGTTGCTGCGCGGGGGCGGCGGCGAACTGTCCCTGTGCGCGCCCGACGAGCTGATCGCGGTGCGTGCCGACGTGGTGCGGGCCGCGAGCGCGGTGAGCGCCGCCGCGCTCGACGGCGACGCGGCGGGCGCACTGAGCGCGCTCGAATCGCACCGCCTGCTGTGCGCGCACCGGCAGGGCCCGTTCGGCGTCGAGCGCTGGGACCGGATGGCCGCCGAATGGGCCGCCGCGGGCGGCGCGGGCCCCGATTCCCACCAGGCGCCGTGGTATCCGGGGCAACCCCTGCTGGTCACCGCGAACGATCACGAGGCGCGGATCTACAACGGCGACACCGGCGTCGTGGTGCGCATGCCCGACGGTTCGCTGCGCGCGGCGCTGCAACGCGGCAGCGAACCCTACCTGGTGCATCCCACGCAGTTCCCCGCGGTAACCACCGTTTTCGCCATGACCATTCACCGCAGCCAGGGCAGCCAGTACGACACCGTCTCCGTGGTGCTGCCCGAGCCCGAATCGACCCTGCTCACCAGGGAATTGCTGTACACCGCGATCACCAGGGCGCGCCGCCACGTCCGAATCATCGGAACCGATGAATCGATCCGCGCGGGTATCGCACGGCGGGTGCTGCGCGCCAGCGGGTTGTCCCGCCGCGAAGGGGAACCGGAGCTTCGATGACGGAATCTCACGTTCCCGGCGCCCGCGGCGTCTACCCGGTGTGAGCCTGCCCCCGTTCGAGGAAGTAGTGGCCGAGTACGGCCCGATGGTGTTGCGCGTCTGCCGTGCGGTGCTCGGCCCGTCCGACGCGGCCGACGCCTGGTCGGAGACGTTTCTCTCGGCGCTGCGCGCGTTTCCCGGCCTTTCCGAGGACACGAACCTCGAGGCGTGGTTGGTGACCGTCGCGCATCGCCGCGCGATCGACGTCGGCCGGGCGCTGACGCGCGCGCCCGTCCCGGCGGAGACACTGCCGGAGCGTCCGACCGCGGCCCCCGGCCCCGCCGACTACGACCCCGATCTCTGGGCCGCCCTGCGCGCGCTGCCGACCAAGCAGCGCCAGGCGGTCGCCTACCACTACCTCGCCGGGCTTCCCCACGCGGAGATCGCCGAACTGCTCGGCAACTCTCCGGACGCCGCTCGTCGCGCCGCCGCGGACGGCCTGAAGACCCTGCGCAAGCTCTACCCGAAGGAGGACGCATGATGGCCAGCCTCGACCGCGACGACCTGAACGCGTTGTCGCACGCACTGACACCCGGCGCCGACCTGCTCGCCGACCTGCACGCGCGCCTGGCGCTCGAGGCCGAAGCCGCGGGCCTGCTCGACGTCGCCTACCGCACCGTCGACACCCCGGTAGGAACGCTGCTGTTGGCGGCGACCCCGGCCGGATTGGTCCGGGTCGCCTACCCGGCCGAGGACCACGCCGCGGTGCTCGCCACGCTGGCGGCGCGGATCAGCCCTCGGATACTCGCCGCCCCGGGTCGGCTGGACGCGGCGGCCCGGCAGCTCGACGAGTACTTCGCCGGCAGCCGGACGCATTTCGATCTGCCGCTGGATCTGCGGCTGGCCGAGGGGTTCCGCCGCCAGGTGATCGAGCACCTACCCGCCATCGGCTACGGGCAGCGCGCGAGCTACGGCGCGGTGGCCGCCGCCGTAGGAAACCCGCGTGCGGTGCGCGCGGTCGGCTCCGCGTGCGCGCGCAACCCGCTGCCGGTGGTGATCCCGTGTCACCGGGTGGTCCGCGGTGACGGGGCGATCGGACAATACATCGGCGGCGTCGCCGCGAAGCAGTCGCTGTTGAGCTTGGAGGCGGCGGCGTGAGCGCGCGAAGCGCAGGCGCGGACGCGCCCGCACCGGCCCCGGGGCGATCGAAAGCCGCTGTCGCCCTGACGGATCGCGTCGACGCCCAACCGTGGCCCGCGCTGCTCGATGAGGTCGATGCCCACGGCTGCGCGGCGACCGGGCCGATCCTCACCTCACCGGAGTGCGCCGCCGTCACCGCCTTCTGGGATGACATCCCGCGCTTCCGGTCCACCGTCGACATGGCGCGCTACCGCTTCGGCGAAGGCACCTATCGGTACTTCGCCGAACCGGTGCCGGAGCCGATCACCCAGCTGCGGGCGGCGTTCTATCGAAAGCTGCTGCCGTTGGCCCGATCCTGGGCCGAGCGGCTCGGTGACCCGGCCCCGTGGCCGGACGAGTTCGCGGACTGGCTCGACGCCTGCCACGCCGCGGGGCAGACCGAGCCGACGCCGATCCTGTTGCGCTACAGAACGGGTGACTGGAACGCCTTGCACCGGGATCTGTACGGTGAGCTGGTCTTCCCGCTTCAGGTCGTCATCGGCTTGGACCGGCCCGGGACCGACCACACCGGCGGCGAATTCCTGATCGTGGAGCAACGGCCGCGCGCCCAATCGAAAGCGACTGTGTCCGTTCTGGAGCAAGGACACGCGTTGATCTTCAACACCCGCGATCGGCCGACGCCGTCCAGCCGAGGTTGGTCCCGTGCCCCGGTTCGCCATGGCGTCAGCCGCGTGCGCAGCGGCCTGCGCCACACACTGGGCCTCGTGCTGCACGACGCGCGGTAACCGCCGGTGTACACCTTGCTCGGCGGTGATGGCCGACCGTATGTCAGCGCCGTGGCCGGCCGCTACGGCGGCCATCGCCGCAGCCGGATCTACGGTCGCCTCGATTGCCCCTCCGCCGTGCGCGCGCTGGCGCGCGGCGCCTATCGCGCACATCGCGTCTTCTTCGCGACCGAGATCGACGCGGAGACCGCGGGTTATCGTCCGTGCGCGGTCTGCCTGCCCGGGCCTTACGCGGCGTGGAAAGAGCATCGGTGACCGCACGGGGCCGCCCTGCTCGCAGGCTGCGCGAGCAGGGGCGGCTCGAGGGTGTCAGCTGATCTGGGTGCCCGACCAGCCGAAGCTGAAGCTGTGGCCCTTCGAGGTGCAGACCAGGGCGCCCCGGCCACCTCCGGTGCAGCTGGCGCCGCCGTTGGTGAGGGTGCCCGCGATCGGCGGGCTGTCCGCGCGGCCGTGCGGGCCGGTGAGGCCGAAGGTGGGGTGGGCAGGCAAGAACGGCAGATCGATGACCAGGTCGTAGATCGTGAATCCGAACAGGTTGGTGCCGTAGGGGATGTCGCAGCCGACGTCACCGTTCGAATGGATCGCACAGTTCGAGCTGGCGTAGCGGAAGTACACGGTGCCGTCGTCCACGGTCTGCGCCGGGGCCGCGCTCGCGACCGCGGTGCCTGCCAACGTGAGCGCCGCTGCGAAAACCGCGGGTACGGCGAAGTTACGGATATTCATACCATGAATCTAGCCAAAGGGTCGACGCGGCAAACAGTTTCGGCGCCGATCGAGTCGCCGGGTGTTGCTGGACCCGGCCTGAGCGGTGCGGATCGGCCGGGCGGCTCGGTAGTACATCGGCACGGCAACCGCAGGGCCGCACGCTCGACTTTGGGGATTCCGGCAACGGTCGCCGCGACGAATTGGTACCGAACACAGCATCGCTCGAGAATATGGCGAATCGGCCACAGGATGTTATTGACTGCGAATTCGAGCCCTCCTACCCAGGGCCAGGAGTCGACATGCCCGAGTATCTGCAACGAACAGGCACGGCACCCGCCGCGATCCGCACCACGGCCTCCGCGATGATCGGCGTTCGGCCGGTCCATGCCGAACCGCCGCAACAGGATTCGCCCGATTCACGGCCGACGACCGAAACGGCGATGCGATGACCCGCAAAGAGGCAGCAGTGGCGCTCGGATCGTTCGGGGCGTGCCTGATCTCGGTTTTCATGCAAATGATCGATGTGACGATCGTCAACACCGCTCTCCCGGCCGTGACCGCGGAGCTGCGGGCCTCGCGCTCCGAGCAGTTGTGGGTGGTGGCCGGCTACTCGCTCGCGTTCGCCTGCGTCCTGCTCACCGCGGCTCGCGTCGGCGCGATCGTGGGGCGCCGCCGGATGTTCCTGTGGTCGGCGGCGGCCTTCACGGCGGCCTCGGTGTGGTGCGGAATCTCCTCCACCGCGACGGAACTGGTGATCGCCCGGATCGCCCAGGGCGTGGCGGGGGCGGGAATGGCGGCACAGACCATCGCCATCATCACCGCGAGCTTCCGGCGCGAGCACCATCAGTACGCTTTCGCGGTGTACGGCGCGACAGCCGGTTTCGCCGGAATGCTCGGTCCGATCCTGGGCGGCGGCCTGATCACCCTGGACCCGTTCGGGCTCGGCTGGCACGCGATCTTCCTGATGAACCTGCCGCTGGGCGTGGTGGCGATCGCGCTGGCCGCGATGTACCTGCGGTTGAGTCCGGCGACGGATCGGGGGCCGCTGGATCTGCGCGGGACGGTGGTGGTCACCGCGGCGCTGTTCCTGCTGCTGTTCGCGCTGTCGGACAGCCAACAGGCGGGCTGGCGTCCGTTGCACGGGGTGTACGTCGCGGCCGCGGTGGCGTTGGCTGCGGTGTTCGTGGCCCACGAGCGCGCGACGCGTCGCCGCGGCGGCCGGGCGCTGGTGCGGCTGGATCTGTTCTCCGACCGGGGGTTCGCGGTCGGGTCGGCGCTGGTGACGATCTTCTTCGGCCTGTTCACCGCGTTCGTGTTCACCGTCTCGATCCTGCTGCAGGACGTGCTGCGGTTCTCCGCGCTGCGCACCGGTGTCGCGATGACACCGTTCGCCATCGGAGCGGGCACGGGCGCGGTGCTGTCACCGATATTGCTGGGCCGCTGGGGAATTCGGGCGCCGGCCGCCGGAATCGGCGTCTTCGGCGGGTGCGTCGTGGTGGGGGTGGGATACCTGTGCGTGGGATCCGGCGCGGTGAACCTGCCGCTGGTGGCCGGGCCGGTGTTCCTCGCGGGCTTCGGGGTCGGGGTGTTCGGGGTGCCGCTGCAGCCGCTGATGCTGGCGGAACTGGATGATCGGGCCATGGGCGAGGCCTCCGGCTTGCTCCCCACCATCGAGCAGATCGGCAATTCGGTCGGCCTGGCGGTGCTCAGCGCGCTGTTCTTCCGCGCGCACACGCTGCCGGGCAGCATGATCATGCTCTCGGCCATCGCCGCCGCGGCCTTCGGCCTCGCCGCACTCACGCTGGCGCTGCCGGACCGCGTGCGAGCGACCGCGAGTGCATGGAGCTGGTCGGCCTAGTGGCGTCCGGAGCCGTGGACCGCTTCGGCGCGGGGCACCTCGGGATCGGTGCGGTCACGCCCGCCGCGCCACAGCCGAGACGGAGCCCACCAGCAGGCGTCGCCGAGCAGGCGCATGGTCGCGGGCACCAGCAGCATCCGCAGGATCGTCGCGTCGATGAACAGCGCGGCGGCCATGCCGAAGGCGATGTATTTCATCATGACCAGATCCGACAGGGCGAAGGCCCCGGTCACCACCAGCAGGATGAGGGCGGCGGCGGTGATGATCCAGCCCGTGCGGGCGATGCCGACGCGGACCGCCTCGGTGGTCGTCGCGCCCGCCGCCCGCGCCTCCGCGATGCGGGCGAGCAGGAATATCTCGTAGTCGGTCGACAAGCCGTAGATCACGGCGATGATCAGCACCAACACCAGCGCCATGATCGGCTGCGGGGTGAAATCCAGCAGACCCGCGCCGTGACCCTCGACGAAGATCCAGGTGAGGATGCCGAGCGTGGAGCCGAGGCCGAGCAGATTCAGCACCGCGGCCTTGAGCGGCAGCACCAGTGAGCCGAAGGCCAGCGCCATCAGCACGGTGGTGACGAGAAAGACCAGCGCGATCATCAGCGGCATCCGCTCCAGCAGCGCGTCGACGCTGTCGCGCTGGATCGCGGGCTGCCCGCCGACCAGCACGGTCGTGCCCTTCGGCACGGGCATGGCGCGCAGATAGTCGATCGTCGCGTTCGCGTCGTGCGCGTCGCGCAGCACGGTCGAGGTGGTGAAGACGTTCGGATTCGCCGGTCCCTGCACCGCGCGCGGGAACGGCGCGATGAGTCCGGGGGCCCGGCTTGCCTGCGCGACCACCCCGTCGACGTCGGCGGTGTCAAGGGTGATCAGCACCAGATCGACCGGATTGATCTGACGCAGCGGGAAGACCTGATCGAAGTGCTGCTGCGCCGTGCGGGCCGGATGCTGCGGCGGCAGGAAGCGCTCGGTGATGCCGCCGAAGGCCACGTCGCGCACCGGGGCGATGAGCACCGCCAGGACGGCCACCACCGGAACCGCCACAGCCAGCGGCCTGCGCATGACCCACCCGGCGACGCGGCCCCACGGATTGTCCGGCTCGCGGTCGCTCGCCCGGCGCGCGTGGAAGCGGTTGAATCCCAGCCGGTCCACGCGCCGGCCGAGCACGGCCAGCATGGCGGGCAGCAACGTGATCGAGATCAGTGCCGCCAGCGTGACCGTCACCATCGCGCCGAAGGCGAACGAGCGCAAGAAGCCCTGCGGGAACAGCAGAATGGCGCCCGCGGCGACGACCACGATGGTCGCGGAGAACACGACGGTCCGTCCGGCGGTCGCGATCGCGCGCCGGACCGCCTCGGGCACCTCCTGGCCGTCGGCCAGTTCCTCGCGGAACCGGCTCACGATGAACAGGCCGTAGTCGATGGCCAGGCCGAGGCCGATCATCGACACCACCGGCGAGACGAAGGAATTCACCTCGGTGACGGTGGTCAGGGCGCGAATGATCCCCCACGCTCCCAGCACGGTCAACCCGCCGACGATGAGCGGCAGCGCGGCCGCCACGACGCCGCCGAACAGGAAGAACAACAGCACCGCCACAGCGGGAACGGCGAACAGCTCCATGCGCCGCTGATCGTGGGCCATGGTGTCGTTGAGGGCTGCCGCGACCGGCTGCCCGCCGGCGACTTCCATCTCGACGCCCGGTATCCGGAACTCGTCGGCGACGGTTCGGTAGTTGCGCATCACCTCCGTGTCGTCGTTGCCGCGAATGGCGATGGAGGCGAAGGCGTAGTCGCGGTCCTGGGAGCCGAAGATGTCCGGTAGCTCGAGCCCGGTCTCGGTGGGCCAGTAGGTAGCGTTGATCTTGGTGATCTGATCCGGAAAGCGTTGCGGCAGGCTGTTCAGGTGGCCGGCGACCGTGGCGGCGAAAGCGGGATCATCGATCGTCTTCCCAGCCGGGGCGTGCACCAGCAAGAGCACATCGGCGATGTGGTCGTGGCCGAACGTCTCGTCTGTGAGCCGAGCCGCCCGCGCCGATTCCGAGGTCGGGTCGTCCCATCCGCTGACGCTGAGGTGATCGCCCAACCCGAGGCCGTACACACCGAGCGCGAGCAGTCCGGCGACGGTGAGCCCGATGACGGTGAATCGCCGCCGGACGAGCGTATCGATCCAGCGCGTGAACTCGGCGAACAATGCCGCCTCCCAATCGATGACATCGTATTTCGGCGAGGGCCGCGAACAGGTGAAAACGTAGCAATGTCAACGGGTTTCGCGGCTGCCGGATCCAGATCTTCGAGATGTTACAAATCGGCGGGGAGTGAAATTGTGAACTCTCCCTGAGCTGGCGACGGCCGGTGTGGCGGTCGTTACGCTGGGGCCGTCGCCACCTGTGCACAAGCAAATTCGTGAATCGCCGGAAAAGAATGGTGATCACCTAGATCCGACCCGGAGGATGTGCATGTCGGATATCGCAATTGTCGGCATCGGCTGCAGATTTGCAGGCGGAATCGACTCGCCCGACACCTTTTGGGAATTCGTCGTGGACAAACGCGACGGTGTCGTCGAGATGCCGGCCGATCGCTGGGATCATCGCCGCTACTACGATCCGGAACCGCGCACGCCAGGACGCAGCTACACCAAGCGCGCGGCCTTCATGACGATCGACCCGTGGGAGTTCGACCCGGACTTCTTCGGCATCTCCGCCCGCGAGGCGACCGTGCTGGATCCGCAGCAGCGCCTGATGCTCGAGGTGACCTGGGAGGCGCTCGACGACGCCGGGATCGCGCGGCACGCGGCGGGCGAGTCGATCGGCGTCTACGTGGGCGGGTTCGTGGTGGACCAGTCGGTGATCGGCGTGGTCGGCCCCGCCCTGTTCCACACCGACATGCACACCCCGGCCAGTGCGTCCTACACCATGCTGTCCAACCGGATCGCCTACGCGCTCAACCTGGTCGGTCCCGCGCTCACGGTCGACACCGCGTGCTCGTCGTCGCTGGTCGCCTTCCATCTGGCCTGTCAGGCGCTGGAGAACGACGACTGCAAGGTGGCGCTCGCGGGCGGCGTGAACGTGATGCTGCAACCGGAGACCTTCGTCCTGATGTGCAAGGGCGGATTCCTGGCCGCGGACGGCCGCTGCAAGTCCTTCGACGCCTCGGCCGACGGCTACGGGCGCGGCGAGGGCGCGGGCATGGTGGCGCTGAAGAAGCTCGACGACGCGGTCCGCGACGGCGACCGGATCTACGCGGTGGTCAAGGCGACCGGCGCCAATCAGGACGGCCGCACCACGGCGATCACCGTGCCCAGCGCCGAATCCCAGGAAGCTCTGGCCCGTTCGGTATGCAGGCGCTCGGGGCTCGCGCCGGAGGCGATCACCTACGTCGAGGCGCACGGCACCGGCACGCTGGTCGGCGATCCCGTCGAGTTGCGCGCGCTCGGCCGGGTGTTCGGCGCGCCCGCGGGGCGCACGCGCTCGCTCGGCGTCGGCTCGGTGAAGTCGACACTCGGTCATACCGAGGCCGCGGCCGGCATCGCGAGCGTGATCAAGTCGGCGCTGGCGATCCACCATCGCACCATCCCGCCGCAGGGCTGGCTCGACAAACCCAATCCCGACATTCCGTTCGACGAGTTGGGATTGCACGTGCAGCTCGAGGCGGAGGCGCTGCCCGAGGACGCCGAGCCGATGACGATCGCGGTCAACGGCTTCGGCTACGGCGGCACCAACGCCCACACCATCCTGCAGGAGTTCCGGCGGGTCACCGCCCGGACCGATGCGCCGCCGCGGCATTTCGGCGTCCTGCCGATCTCGGCGCGCAGCACCGCGGCGGCACGCGCGCTGGCCGCCCGGTTCGGCGATCTGATCACCGCGGGCGCCGACCCGGACCGGCTGGCCGAGGCCGCCTGGACCCGCATGGCGCACCATCAGTACCGCACGGGCATGCTCGTCGGCGATACCGCCGACCTGGTCCGGGATCTGCGTCTGTTCGCCGCCGGAGAGGGCCGCGACGCGGCACGGACGATCGTGGCGCGGACCGCGGAACCGGTGTTCGTGTTCTCCGGCATGGGTCCGCAGTGGTGGGGGATGGCCCGCGAATCACTGAACGGCGAAGGCGTCTTCGCGCAGACGGCCGCGGAAGTCGACGCGGAGTTCCGCGCGATCGCGGGGTGGTCGATCATCGAGGAGCTGTCGCGGCCCGAGGAGGAGTCACGGGTCACCAGCACGGAGGTGGCGCAGCCGGCCAACTTCCTCGTACAGGTGGCGCTGGTGCGGGAACTCGCCGAGTACGGCATCCGGCCCGCGGCCGTGCTGGGGCACAGCGTCGGTGAGGTGTCGGCGGCCTACGTGAGCGGCACGCTGTCGCTGCGCGACGCGGTGCTCGTGGCCTATCACCGGGCCCGATTGCAGGCGAGCACCGCCGGTTCGGGTGGCATGCTCGCGGTCGGGATGTCGCTCGAGCAAGCCCGCGAACTCGTCGGCGACGACCCGCGGGTGGATGTCGCCGCGATCAACAGCGCCGGCTCGCTGACCCTGTCCGGTGACGTCGACCGGCTGGACGAGATCGCCGAAAAGCTCACCGAGGACGGTATATTCGCGCGTCGGCTGCGCGTCGAGGTGCCGTACCACAGCCGATTGATGGACCCCATCCTGGACGAGCTGCGCGAGGCGCTGGCCGGGCTGAAGCCGACGGCGCCGACCGTACCGCTGTACTCCTCGGTCACCGGCGAGCCGGTGCACGGCCCCGACTGGGACGCCGGATACTGGTGCGCGAACGTACGAGAGCCGGTCCGGTTCGCCGACGCGGTCACGAAGCTGATCGGCGCGGACAGCCGGGTCTTCCTGGAGGTCGGTCCGCACCCGGTGCTGTCGGGCAACATCCGCGAAGCTCTGCTGGGCGCGGACGTCAGCGGCACGACGGTGGCGACGCTGGATCGTAAGCAGCGGGATTCGGAGAGCATCCGCCGCACCCTCCTCGGCCTCTACGCCGCGGGCGTGCTCGACCTCGACGAGCTGTTCCCGGCGCAGCACCCCGCCACCCCGCACGTGCCGCTGCCGCGTTATCCGTGGCAGCGGACCCGGCTGCATTCGGCGTTGCCGCTGTTCGAGCAGGCACGGTTGGGTACCCCCGGCGGCTACGCCATGCTCGGCGATCCCGACGTCGAGGGCAGGCCGGACTGGTTGCTGCAGGTCGGCACCGAGCTGCTGCCGTGGCTGGCCGACCATGTCGTCAACGGGATCAAGATCATGCCGGGCGCGGCGTACCTGGATGCCGCGCTGAGCGCCACGGCCGCCCGTCTGGGAGTCGAACGCGTCGCGCTGGAGCAGGTTCGGTTCGTGGCGCCGTTGATCATGGGCGCACCGGATGTGCCGCTGGTGGCGCTGACCATCGAGGAGGCCAGCGGCCGCTTCATGATCCGATCACGCTCGGCGACCGGGACGGCCTGGACGGTGCACGCGTTCGGCCGCACGCTGACCGGCAGCCACAAGCCCACGAAGGTCGCGGTTCCCAGCCTCGACGTCGGTCTCGACGTCGACCCGCAGATGTTCTACACCGGCCTGGCCGCAGCGGGGCTGCAGTACGGTCCGGCCTTCCGCCGCGTCACCTCCGTGCGCGTCGGCGCGGACGCGGTGGTCGCCACCGTCGACGGCGCCATCGCCGCGGGCTCCGGACACCTCGCCCATCCCGCGGTGGTCGATGCCGCGATGCAGTCCGCGGCCCTGCTGTTCGCCGACGCCCGGATCGACGAGGGCACGCTGGTGCCGGTCGGCGTCGCGGCGGTGCGGCTGGTCGCACCGCTGCCCGAGCGGATCACCGTGGTCGCGCGCCGCGATCCCCGGGCCCGGCTGCGCGCCGACGTGGACCTGCTCGACGACGAACGAAACCTCGTGATGCGGTTGAGCGGCCTGCAGATCGGTGCGCTCGCGCCGGGCCAGGACCCGCTGCATCGGATGGTCGAGTTCTACTACACCGAGACCTTGGCGCAACGCGACCCCATCGATCCCGCGGCGCTGCCGCAGGATTCGGTGACCACCGTGATCGTCGCGCTGGGCGCCGACTGCCGCCGCGCGCGGCAACTGGCCGCCGCCATCCCGGGCTCCCGGCTCCACCTGGCCGCGGTGGCGGACCGCGAACTCGCCTCCGGCCTGGGCGCGACACTGGCTGCCGCCAAGGCGGAGGGTACCGACCGGCTGCACGTCTGCGTGGTCGCGGGGACCGTCGAGGACGACGTCGCCGATCTGTGGACACTGGAGCGGATCGCGGTCGCGCTCGACGAGTTCGTCCACCCCGAGACCACCGAACAGGGGCCCAAGAGCGTCTTCGGTGACGGCTGGTGTCATGCCACCCTGGTGACCGAGCGGGCGTTCGCGCTGCCGGACAGCCCGATCCCGCCGAACTCGAAGCACGCCGCGCTGGCCGGTGCGCGCCGGGTGCTGCTCAACGAGCAGTCGGCGCTGCGCTGGCGGCTGATCGACGTGGAACCCGACACCGAGATCACCGGTCTGCTCGAGGAGCTGGCCGTGCCGGGCGCGTTCTGGAACGACAACCTCGACGAGGTCGTGCTGCGCGCGGGCCTGCGCTGGGTCCCGCTGGTGACCAAGCCGCTGCAGGAGCGCCTCGACGCCCTGGACACCGCCGAACCGCTGACCGACCCGGAGGCCAACTTCAGGGTGGAGCTGCCTCGCACCCGGATGCTGTCGGCGCTGGCGTGGCGGCAGTGCCCGCGGCCGGAGCCGGGCCCTGGCCAGGTCGAAGTGCGGATGAAGATCATCGGCCTCAATTACAAGGATCCGCTCAAGGTCATCGGCCTGCTCGGTGAGCGAGAACTCGCGCCGACCTATTTCGGCACCGTGCCCGGGATGGAGGGCGTCGGCGAAGTGGTGCGGGTGGGCGAGGGGATCACCGACCTCGCGGCGGGCGAGCTGGTCGCGGTCGCGGCCAAGGGCATGATGCAGCGCTACGTCGTCGTCGACCGCCAGCTGACCATCCCGCTGCCGGCCGACGCCGATCCCGGATACTGCACCAGCACCATCGCCTTCGGCACGGCCGAGTACGCGCTGCTGGATCTGGCCCGGCTGGAACCGGGCGAGACAGTGCTGATCCACGGCGCCGCGGGCGGCGTCGGCACGGCCGCGATCCAGGTGGCCAAGGATCGCGGGGCACGCATCATCGGCACGGCGAGCACCGACGAGCGCCGTGCCCATGTGCTCGCCCTCGGCGCCGATCACGCGATCGACTCGCGCTCGCTCAACTTCGTCGACGACGTCCTGGAGCTCACCGGCGGCCAAGGCGTCGAGGTCGTGCTCAGCAGCGCGCCGGGGGAGATCCTGCGCCAGAACTTCAACGCCGTCGCGGAATTCGGGCGCATCGTCGAGGTCGGCAAGGCCGACATCTACACCGGCGGCCTGCTCGAAATGGCCAACTTCGACAAGAACCTGGCGTACTTCTCGATGGACCTGGACCGACTGGTCGCCGTCGACGCGCAACGGCTGGCCAAGCTGCTGCAGCGGGTCTACGAGAAGGTGCTCGCGGGTACCTACCAGCCGCTGCCCTACCAGCTGTTCGAGACCGGCGAGGTGGGCAAGGCTTTCGAGGAGACCATCCGCTCGACCGGGCTCGCCCGGATCGCGCTGCGCATGGATTCGCCCACACTCGCGGTGCGGCCCTACCTGCCCGAGATCGAGATCGACAGCACCGCGACCTATCTCGTCACCGGCGGGTTCGGTGGTTTCGGGATGGCCATCGGGCGCTGGCTGGTGCTGCGCGGGGCGCGGCGGCTGGTCCTGCTGGGCCGTGGCGGCGCGAGCACCCCGGAGGCGCGCAGGCAGCTCGAGGCGTGGCGCACGGTCGGCGTCGAGGTGGCCGAGGAGCGTGCCGACGTGACCGACCCGGAGGCGGTCGCCGCGATCGTCGCGCGGTCCCACAGCACCGAGCATCCGCTGCGCGGGGTGTTCCACGCGGCGGGTTCGGTTGCCGACAACCGTTTGGCGGCAATGCGATTCGAGGAGCTGGACAAGGTGTACCGCCCGAAGGTGCACGGCGCCCGGGTGCTGCATCGAGCCGTGGCCGACGCCGGAATCCGGCTGGACATGTTCGTGCTGTGTTCCTCGGGCGGTTCGATGTACGGCATCTACGGTCAGTACAACTACTGCGCGGCCAACGTGGCGGTGGAGTCGCTGGCCGAGGAATGGTCCCGGGCGGGCGAGCGGGCGCTGTGCGTCGGCTGGGGTCACCTGTCGGGTGCGACCGGCGGCATGGCCGCCGACGAGACGGCCCTCAAGTACCTCGATCTGGTGGGCTTCGACCCGATCGACATGGCCGACGCCACCGCCTATCTGGAGCAGACGCTGCGCCTCGGCGTCGCTCGCGCGGCGATCATCCCGACCGACTGGGCCAAGCTGACCGGTACCTTCCCGCAGCTGACCCGCACGGGCCGCACGATCGCGCTCGCGCAGGCCTCCGCCAAGGACACCTCCGAACTGGCCCGGCTGCGGGCCGAGGTGGCCGCGATCGAGGAGAGCAAGCGCGGGGCCTTCGTCGCCCGCAAGATGGCCGAGGAACTCGCCGTGGTCATGGGTGTGCCCGTCGAGTCCATCGACATGACCGTTCCGGTGCCCGAACTCGGGCTGGATTCGCTGATGGCGGTGGAGCTCGGTGCGCGGGTCACCAAGACCCTCGGTATCGACCTGATGTCGCTGCAGATGGGCCGGTCGTTCAGCCTGGAGCAGGCCGGCCCGAAGGTGGCGGAGCTGATCCTGGCCGCGGATTCCGGTCAGACGCAGTCGGTTCCGGACCCGGTCGAGCTGGCGGCCTCGAACGGTGCGGCGGCCGAACCGGTCCTGGCGCTGGCGGGGGCCCAGGCCAGACCGTGACCGACCACCGTCATCGAAACGAGGTAACGCCGTGGTCAGTTTCGGGCTGATCGATGAATGGGAGCCGGGACCCGGCCGACTGGTCAGTTGGACGGCGTCACCGGAGTCGGTGGCGCGCGCCCGGCGGGCCCCGGGTCACCCGGCCCCGCCCTCCCACCAGCAGGAGCAGTATCTTCGGCTCGCCGATCGGCACGCCCGGGCGGATTTCCGGTACTCCGGCCTGTGCCTGGTCACGGCGGAGATCCCGACCGGCGACCTCGACCTGGCCGCGATGACGCGTGCGGTCAACGCGTTCCTGCTGCGCCACGACACGTTTCGGACCTGGTTCCGGGTCGACTCCACCGGCACGATCGAGCGGCACCTCGTGCCCATGCAGGACGTCGAGTTCGTGCCGATCGATTACGGCCGCGTCGACGAGGCCAGGGCAATCCGCGACCATGTCCAGAAGACGACGCCGGGACCCTTCGACTGGGACTGTTTCACTTTCGGGGCGATCGAACGCGAGGATTCGACCACGGTCTACCTGGCGGTCGATCATCTGCACACCGACGGATTCGGCCAGTACCTGTCCGGATTCGACCTCGCGCTGCTGTATCTGCGCGAAGTGTGGGAAGACGTCGGCATGCTGGCCCCCGCGGCCAGCTACCTCGACTACTGCACCGCCGAGCGGGAGTACACGGGCCGGATGACCCTCGCCTCGCCCGGCGTGCGGAAGTGGCTGGAGCTGATCCGCGGGAACGACGGCGAACTGCCCTCCTTCCCGCTGGATCTGGGCAGGCGCACCGATGTGTACAACCGCAGCGCGCACCGCACGGTCACCTTGTTCGACGAGCACACCGCGCAGCGGTTCGAGCGGATCTGCCGCGCCGACGGCGCCGAATTCGTCGGGGGCATCTTCGCCGCGGCGGCACTGACGGAGCGCGAGCTCGTCGATAGCGACTACTACTTCGGCATGACGCCCGTCAGCACCCGCAGCTCCGCGGCGGAACGCGCGTCGGTCGGCTGGTATGCGACGTTGTTGCCGGTGGCCTTCCCGATCGGCGCCACCACCACCTTCGCGCGAGCCGCGGCCATCGCGCAGCGCGCCTACGAGAACGGCCTGCGCCTGGCCCCCACCTCGTTCCAGCGCGTGGTGGAACTGGTGCCCGCCGACTCCGATCTCGACCTGGAACCGGGCTGGTCCACGCCGATGATCTCGTACGTGGATACCCGAGAACTGCTCGGCAACGAGCTCTTCGACCTGGGGTCGTGCGGGCTGTACGCCAATCGCGCCGCGTCCGAACAGGTGCTGATCTGGATCAACCGGTTCGCGTCGGAAACCACGCTGAGCGTCATCTACCCGGACACACCGGTGGCGCACGACTCCGTCGAACGTTACGTGGCCACGCTCCGAGCGGTGTTCGCGGCGGCGGCCGAGGCCACACTGTGAGGAGGACATGTGCCCACCGCATTTCGTGATCCGGGAATCCCCGACGGGGAGAAGTCCGTCTACACCGTCACCATCGCCGATCGGCCGCAGAAACTCGACCTGATCAGCGTGGTCGCCCACGACGGCGACGGCTACCGCTCGATCCTCGAGGCCGGCCTGGGACACGGGAATTTCGCGATGACCATCGAGCAGCGGTTCCAGCGCTCCGGCGACCGGCTGCTGGCCGAGCGCTACCGCGCCGAAACCCGCTCGGGCACAACGGTGGTCAGCCGCGAGGAAGCGAACTTCATCGGCACCGCCCATCTTCGGTTCGGTGGCGGGATCGCGCCCTTCCCGGCGAACGTGATGCCGCTCGCCGGTGGCCTGACGCTGCTGCGCGGCCTGGACTTCGCCGAGGGCGCCGAGGAGTGCGTGGATCTGTGGCTGGCCTTCTCGGTGCACCTCCCGCTCGGCGCGAAAGTGGAGCAGCGCACCGTCGTCGAGGTACCGGCCGGGCGTATCACCAGCTGGCAGGTCCGGCTGCGGCCGCGCTTGTCCGGACTGAACACGATGCTGGAGAAGGTGCTCGGCGGATTCCTCCCACCCGCGGTGGCACACTTCGACGCGACCCCGCCCCACCGCCTGGTCCGCCTCAGCTTCCCAACCGGCCCGATGCCCTGGGACCCCCGCGGCCTCCTGGAACTGGTCGCTTAGCTCCCGACCGGCGAGTGGCACATGGTCGAGGCCGAGTCCGAGCGGACCTCTCGACCATGCGCCACTCGGATGAGTCAGGTCGGGGTGGGCGTGCGTTCCTGGACGGTGGTGGGGATGATGCGGGGGCGGCGGGGGGACCACCAGTTGGCGGGGCCCATGAGTTGGACCAGGGCGGGGACCAGGAGCATGCGGACGAGGGTCGCGTCCACGACGAGGGCGATGATCATGCCGAGGCCGAGGAAGCGCATGGGGTTGAGCGGGGACAGGGTGAACGCTCCGGTGACGATCACCAGCAGGGTTGCCGCGGCGGTGATCACGCGGGCGGTCTTGACCGTGCCTGCCCGCACCGACGCGGCGGTGTCGGCGCCCGCGTCGTGCGCCTCGACCATGCGGGACAGCAGGAAGACCTCGTAGTCGGTGGAGAGCCCGAAGACGACCGCGATGATCAGCACCAGCATGCCCGCGGTGATCGGTCCGGTGCTCACGCCGAGCAGGCCGGACAGATGCCCGCCGCAGAAGATCCAGGTCAGCACCCCGAACGTCGCTGCCAAACTCAGGAACGCCATGGCGACGGCCTTGAGCGGCAACACGATCGAGTGGAACGCCGCGAACAGCAGCACTATCGTCGCCGCGACCATGACGAGGATCATCAACGGCATCCGCGCGACGATCGAGCGCACGCTGTCGACGGTGGCCGCCGTATCGCCGCCGATCCACAGCGCGGTGCCGTCCGGTGGAGTCAGTTCGCGGATGCCACGAACGGTGTCGCCCGCTGCTTCGGTGCGGTCGGTGCTGCTCAGGAATGCGTGGAAGACCACGAAGTCCTCCGCACGACCCACTTGCACCACTTGCCGTACCCCCTCGACCTTGCCGAGTGCGGACACGGTCGCCTCGACGGCGCCCGACTGCGGTGGGCCGTTCACTCCGTGCAGCACGGCGGTGACCCCGCTACCCGCGGCGGGGAACTGCGCGGTGAGTTCCTCCACGACGGTGCGCATCTCATTGCCTTCGGGCAGCGCGCGATGGTCGATGTCGCCGAGCCGCAGACCGGTCAGCGGAGCCGCCAGCACCAGCAGGACGGCGCCGACGACCACGGTCACCAGACCCGGGCGCCGCAGCACGCGGTCGACCAGGCGTCCCCAGAACCGCTCGGCGCGATCGGTGGCCCGCGCCGTGCCGATGCGCGCGCCGAACAGCGCGAGCAAGGCGGGCAGCACGGTGAGCGAGAGCGCGGCCGCCAGCGCCACCGCGGTGATCGCGCCGATGCCCAGTGACCGCAGCACCGCCTGCGGAAAGACGAACGTGCCCGCGAACGCGCAGATCAGCAGGAGTGCCGAGAACGCGACGGTGCGGCCGGCCGTGGCGTAGGTGCGAGTGATCGCGCTGTTCACGTCGTGCCCGTCGGCGATCTCCTCCCGGAACCGGGTGACCAGGAACAGCCCGTAGTCGATGGCCATGCCCAGCCCGAGCAGCGAGGCGACGTTCACCGCGAAGGTGCTCACCTCGGTGAACTCGGCGAGCACGCGGATCGCGCCCATGGCGCCGAGCACCGTCAGGCCGCCGACCACCACCGGAAAGGACGCGGCGATGAATCCGCCGAACACCGCCACCAGGATCACCAAGGTCAGCGGCAGCGAGAGGGATTCGGCCCGGAGTAGATCGTGCCGGGACTGCTCGTTGATCTCGGTGGAGATCGCGCTGTAGCCGGACAGATCGGTGGCGATACCCGGAACCCGGAGCTGGGGTTCGAGGTCCGGATACGCGCTGACACGCCGGTTGGCGTCACCGGCGAGGTACACCACCGCCAGAGCGTGCCGATTGTCCGCCGACCGTAGGAACTGCCTGCGCGCGAAACCGGCGTTCCAATAGGTTTCGATGGGTCGTTGCAGCATGGCCGGGTCGATCCGGGCCAGCGTCTCTTGGACGCGGGGGCCGATGTCGTCGACCGTCTGTCCCTCCGGTGCGGCGTACCGCACGACCACGTCGGGGTTCTGCGGGCCGAAGTGCTCGGATACCAACTCGTCCACTCGCGCCGACTCGCTTCCGGGATCGACGAACCCGGCCGCGGTGACTTTGTCGGATGCTCCGAGTCCGAGCGAACCGGCCAGCAGCATCACTCCGGCCACGACCGCGAGGACGATGCGGGGCCGGGCGAGGACGACGCGAACCGGGCCGGTCATCGCGCGACCGCCTCGGGCGCCGCGAGCTCGGATTCCAGCCGCGCGGCGATCTTGTCCAGCAGCGCCTCCAACCGGGGTTCGATACCGGCGCCATTGCGGCAGGAGACGGTCAGCTCCAGCTTCCCGCCCGCTTCGGCCATGGCGAACAGCAGTGGCATCGCGCCGCTGTGCTGAGGTAGCAGCCGCACGTCGGTGGGTGTCCAGCCGGGCACCGCCATCTCGTCCAGATCGAACGCGCCCATATGGGACACGGTGGCCGACACCATGTTCCGGTTCAGTCGTGCACCCAGCCAGTTGCTCACGCGCAGCACCCCCCGGATCACGCCGGGCGGGAATTTCGACAGCCGGCCATTGTCGAGCTCGTTGAGCTCCCGCCGTTCCCGCAGCCCGCTGCGCATCCGGCCGCTGATCGTCTCCCAGTTCTCGCCGGGGGTGACGTCGAGGAACAGCGGCAGCGCCAGGTTGGCGGTGGAGCGCAGGGCGGGGTCGTGCCTGCGCAGGTCGACCGGAATCATGAAGCGCGACTTCGCTCCCGACTCCGCGGCCAGGATCGCCGCTACCCGAGCGACGATGCCCTTACCGGTCGCGTCGATCGTCCGGTGGCGCAGCAGCCAGCGCGCGGCATCCCGGTTCTGGCGTCCGCGCCCGGTCGCCGCCTTGAAGGTGGGCAGCACCAGGGTCGCTTTACCCGGCGTGCCGATCCGGGCCACGAGTTCGGCATCGGCGATCGGATCGGGTGCGCCGAGCGGGGGGCATCCGCGCAGCGCGCGGAATACGTCGTCCACCCACAGGCGCAGGCCCATCCCGTCCATCACGCCGTGGAAGGCGCGGAACACGATGGTGGTCTGTTCGCCGGTGAGCAGCAGCACTTCGGTGGTGCGGTCCGGCGTCGGACCGATAGGTGTGTTCAGCACCGCGTCGTTCTCCAGCCCGGCGTAGTTCAGCGACCAGCCGGGCACGTGGCGAACGGTGGCGGCCAGACCACAGTCCACCCAGTCGTCGCCGTCGCGGACCAGGCGTGCACCGGGGTTGGCGGCCGATGCCACGTCGACGGCCCGCTGCACCGCGGCCGGATCCAGGCTGCCGTCGCCGTGGACGGCCAAGTGCATGACGAACGGCGGAGTCACCGCGCGCGTGAAGAAGTACAGGCGTTCGGTCGGGGTGATCTTCCTGCGGAAGACGGTGGCGTTGCTCATGCTGGCCTCCGGTACCGGTGGGGTGTTCAGCGCAGATTCCGGGTGAGTTCGACCGCTCCACCCTGGGTTTCCAGCCACGCCAGCAGGTCGGTCAGGCCGCGGTCGCGGTCGATGACCGGCTGGTAGCCGAAATCTCGTGCGGCGGCGGTGGTGTCGTAGGTGGCGCTGCGGGACAGCAGCGCGACGGCGTAGCGCGACAGCGGAGGCGACCAGCGGGTCGCGACGGCCGGGATGCGCCAGATCGTCTCGACGACCCGGACCGCCGCGTTGATCACCGTGGGGTTGGGTTTGCGCGTCGGCGGCTGGTACCCGAGCCGGGTGGCGACCTCGCCGAGAAAGCCCCAGACATCCGTCTTCTCGGCATCGGCGACAAAATACGCTTTGCCGCCCACCGCGTCCGAGCCCGCCGCCTTCACACAGGCGTCGACGATGTTGTCGACGTGGCAGAGCGAGGCGTAGACGGTGCGGCCGAAGGACAGGTCCGGCAGTTTCCCCATACCGGCGCGGCCGAGCATCCGCACGATCGGACCGGACCGGTCGCCGGCGCCCCAGATCGCGCGTGGGCGCAGGGCGCAGGTACGGAATCCCGGGCTGTCGGCGGCCAGCACGGCTCGTTCGGCCGCGGCTTTGGTCTCCGAGTACAGGTTCAGGTAGCGCCGCGGATACGGCAGCGATTCATCGACGTCGACCTGGTCACCGCCGTAGTAGTCCATCATCGCGCTCGGGCTGGAGATGAATACGAACCGTCCCGTTCCGCCTCGACGGGCTGCCTCGAGCAGCCGTTCGGTGGCCCGGACGTTCTCGTTCCAGAACTGTTCCCTGGTGCCGCGCTCGTCCACCCGCGCCGCGCTGTGGAACACGATGTCGACGCCGCGGGTCGCCTCGTCGAGCGAGGCGGGGTCGGTCAGATCGCCGTAGATCAGCTCGATCTTGTCGATGTCGTCGCGCAGGTCGGCCAGGTTGCTGGTGCGGCGCACCAGGATCGACACGTCGTGCTCGCCGTCCCGTACCAGCCTGCGCACCAGCGCACCGCCCAGAAAGCCGGACGCGCCGGTTACCAGTATCTTGCTCATTGCACTCTCTCCTCGCCGGGCTGGGTTCGCCACCAGGTCAAGCCGAAGATCTGCGTCAACACCGCGGTCTCCCACCGGCCGCGGCCCGAGCCCTCGGCGGCACGCAGGGCCGCCGGAATCTGAGCCGCGTGCACCACGATGCTGAGGAACGCGTCGATCCACCACACCGTGCGCAGAAGCCGGCTGTCCGGGACACGGTCGGTTGCCGCGGCCAGCGCGCCGCCGGCCAAATACAGCCACCCGATGACGGGAATTGCCCGAAATACAGTCGTTTTCATTTGTTATTCGTCCGTTCCGAGCCGTTCGGCGGCCCACACCGCGAGTCGTTCGCGTCCGATCTTGGCGTTGTGCCGGATATCGACCGGGAAGGACGGATGGACCAGGAAGTCGGCGATCGTCCTGGTGAGGTCGAACTGTGCGCCGCGAGTCCGCAGCGCGGGTTCGACGAAGTCCGGGTCGGCGCCCGGCTTCACTTCGACGCAGAGCACCGGCCGCTGTGACCCACGTGGGCCGATCCCGACCAGAGCGGTACGGGCCACGCCCGCGACGTTGTTGAACACCTGCTCGACCTGAACGGTGAACATCGGTCCCTGCGCGGTGATCACCCGCTGGCTCTTGCGTCCGCAGAACCAGATCCGGCCTTGCTCATCGATCCATCCGAGATCGCCGGTGCGGTGCCAGATCCGATCGCCGTCGATGATCTTGCCCTGCGCGTTCGCCTGCTCCGGCCAGTAGTACCCGGTGCTGACGTTCGGCCCGGCGACGACGAGTTCGCCGATGCCGCGGGTGGTCTCCAGCTCACCGGCCAGTTCCTCGGCCCGGCCCATGGTCGGAATCGGCTCGTCGGTGATCGCCACGATCCGCGCCTGCACTTGGTAGGCCGGTCTGCCGACGCAGGTGCCCTCGCCGTGCTGTGCCCGCTCGACCAGTCCGTTCAGCAGTTCGCGGGATTCGATGGTGGACATCGGCAGCGCTTCGGTGGATCCGTACCCGGCGACGACCTCGGCGTCCTCGTGCAGCACCTCGCGCAACCCCGCGACGCACCAGTCCGGTACCGGAGCACCGCCGGAATAGATACTGTCCAGCGAAGGCAAGGTAACCGGGTGAGTACGCAGGTACTCGAGCAGCGGGATCAGCACGGCGGGGGAGGCGAACATGGTTCGCACGCCGAATTTCCGGATCGCGTCGACCACGTGCGCGGGATCGGTCGCGCCGACCTTGCTCGGGATCAGCGGCGGCAGCACACAGCGCGAGCCCAGCAGCAGGTCGAGCACGCCGACCAGCGGAAGGGTGATCAGCGAAGCCTCCGGCGTGATCTCGCCGCGCGCCATGTGCACCTGGTCGACCATCGCGGCCAAGTTGCCGTAGGTCATTCGCACGGCTTTGGCCGGTCCGGTGCTACCGGTGGTGAACGCGATCAGCAGCAGGTCGTCGTCGGTGGCCGGGCTGCCGGGTGGCACCGGAATCGTCGGTGTCCGGCCCCATGCCCGCAGCGATGCGCCCCGCCAGAACCAGCGTCTGCCGACCGTGACCGCGGTACGGACGGTGCGGAAGCTGCGCCGGAACAGCACGCGCAGCGCGTGCGCCTGCGGGATGCCGATGAACACCTCGGCATCCACGGCGCGCAGGCAGCGCAACATCTTCCGCACGCCCATGCCCGGGTCGATCACCACCGGCACCGCCCCGAGCTCGAGCAGCGCGAACATGATCGCGTACAGCTCCGGGCTCGGTAGTACCAGCACGATCGTGCGCGTTCCGGTGCCGACACCCGCCGCGGACAGCCGTCCCGCGATCGCTTTCGACCACAGGTCCAGCTCGCGATACGTCAGATGCCGGTAGGCCGGCAGGCCATCGGGGTCGACCCCGTGCGCGTAGCGAACCGCCACCCGGTTGGGATCGGTGCGGACGACCGCACGAAACCGATCGATGGCCTGCCAGTATGTTCCCGTTGTCACGCAGGCGCCCCGGCGAATACGGGCAACCGGTACAGCACCGCCGCGGCCGCCGGGCCCGCGCCCGCTGCGACGAACAGCACCTGGCGGTACTCGGCGAGGCCATCGTCCACGATCGCCGAGTCGTACGCCGCGGTGAGCGCGGCCGTGTGCGGGTCGCCGTCACGCAGATCCGGGAGGCGGACCGAGCGCTGGTCGATGCCGAGGGCGGCGGCCAGCTTCTTCGGGAACTCCGGGCTCGGCGTCGACGCGATCAGCGCGATCTCGCTCAGCGAGGCGTGGTCGGACCCGGCGAGCGCTCGGCGCGCGGCGTCGAGGGCCACCTCGAGCAGGCGGTCCTCGAAGCCGGGCTCCCGCTCCACGGTGATCAGGTTGCGGCCGCGGTCACCCATCGTCGAAATGTCGAGATAGCCCTCGACTGCCGGCGTGCCCTCGCCCTTCACGGTATGCACCGTGCCGAAGCCGTCCGGTTCGTCGGTGCGCTCCAGCAGCAGCGCCGCGCCGCAGGTGGAGTACGGGAACTCGTCGTCGGCGACCGAGCGGGTCATCGACGGATGGGTGTCGCCGGACACGATCAGCACGTGCTCGGCGCTACCGGTCTCCAGGACCGAGGTGGCCACCTGGATCGCGTTGACGACGCTGACCGCCCCGTTCATCAGATCGAACGAGAAGGTCCTCGGGTCGTCTTTGGCGTATTCCAGGCCGATCCCGGCCGCCTTCTGGATCAGCGCCGACACCGCGGGTTCGACGGTATTCGAATCGCGGAAGATGCCCGCGTTGATCAGCAGGCCGACCTGATCGGAACGGATTCCGGCGCGCTCCAGGCTCTGCCTGGCGGCCCGGGCGGTGTGCTCGACGATGCTGTAGGTGTCGTCGGACCGGCTGATGCCGGTGGACTTGATGCGCACGCTCATGACTGACCTCAGACCTTCAGCGACGAGATGGTGGTGGACACGAACCCGGTGACGATGCCGGAGGCCGCGGGCACCAGCAGCAACTTCGATCCCGCGGGGAGGTTCTGCTCGCTGAGCTGATCGTGCAGGACGATGAAATGCGATGTGGTGGAAGTGTTTCCGTACTTCTCGATGACCCGCAGATCCGGCGGCATCGGGCTGCCGAACTCCCGTTCGGCGATGGCGTTCATCCACGGAATGGCGGCGGCGCCGAACTGGTGGTGGATGACGTAGTCGAACTTCTCGTCGGCGAAGGTCTTGCCCCGCGCCTCGAGGAATTTGCGCTGGGTATTGGTGCCGAGCAGGAAGCGGTCTTCGTTGTGCATCCGGCGGTTGTCGGTGTACATCGCGACACCCTGGGATTTGTCGCTCGGCATGCCGAGGCACAGGTGCGCGTACTCCGCGGCGGTCATCATCTCGATGTAGTGGATAACATCTTTTTCATCGACGGCCTGGTCCAGCACGATCGCGCATCCGGAATCGCCGACGGTCAGCGCAGCGAACTGCGGATCGTATTTCTCGGAAATCTCCCGGACCGCGGTGTCGGCAATTTCGGTAATCGCCTCGCCGCTGACCACGAGTCCGTTGCGGACGGCGCCGGATCGGATCATCCGGTCCAGGATGTAAGTGCCGGTGAGCATTCCTGCGCAGGCGTTGGAAATGTCGAAGACAATGGCGTTCTTTGCACCGATAAGACGGCTTATCGACATGGCGAACGAGGGCTCCATATACATGCGGGTGGCATGCTTGCCTCGCGAGATCGAGGTGGAGATGATCACGTCGATGTCCTCTGGGCCGTACTGTGACCTGGACAGACAGTCCTCGACAGCCTTCATCGCCAGAGTGAAGGAGTCTTCGTAGCTTTGCGGTCGAGTGTCGCGTACCCGGCGTTCACGGACGCCGGTGATTTTCTCAAGATCGAACGAAGGGGGTTCCTTCATTCGGGACAGCAGCTCCTCGGTGGTAACGACAGTCGAGGGCAGATAGGCGCCGATGGATTCGAAACGAGAATGGGGAGACACGAGCGCTCCTGAAATCGTTGACATATACGGTTCCGGATCGACTCTGATCGTCGGTGCATTGAACACTACCCGACAGTAACAACAAATGGCTATATCCCGTGGAGGCCGGGCGTCTGAGACGGGAATCACTCGCACAGGTATCTGTTTCGTGAGGTATCACCAACTGGTGACCGGCTGGCTATGGCGTTCGCAGTATTGCGATGTGACCGCCCGTTTCGGTTTGTCGCGGCTTTTCGAGTGCCGGGCGCGGTGGGCCGCCATGCGCGGGTTCATGCGACGCTTTCGGAACGGCAAGCGATCGGCTATTGCCGGATGGTGGCAATTCGTGAGTGGTCCTCGGGACGGCTCCCTCGGCGGATGTGAGTGACTTCACTACGATCGCGGCGGGTGCGAGCCGCTCGGTATCGCGCATGTGTCCCTCCGGTATACGCGGCGAACCCTGTTGCGGCGTAAGGGAACACGCAACCCGGATGACTTTGCTCCGATGCGTGTCTCGAACCCGTCACCTGGCCCGATAGGCTCAGGGCAGGCGGGTGCAGCGGTGTGCCCGGACGTACGTCGGCGATCGAAGGAAGAGGTTATGGCCACCGGTGTGGAGCATGTCGACGTCCTCATCGTCGGCGCCGGTCTCTCCGGCATCGGCGCGGCCTGTCATCTGAGCCGGGCGTTGCCGCAGCGGACCTACCTGCTCCTGGAGAGCCGGCCCGCTCTGGGTGGAACGTGGGACCTGTTCCGCTACCCCGGCATTCGCTCCGACTCCGACATGTACACCCTCGGCTACCGGTTCAAGCCGTGGCTGGGCGAGGAATCGATCGCCGAAGGGGGTGACATCCTCGCCTACCTGCGCGAGACCGCGGCCGAACACGGCGTCGAGCGCCGGATCCGCTTCCACCATCGCGTGCTGGGCGCGGAGTGGTCGAGCGCCGAGAACCTCTGGACGGTGCGGGCGGAGCGCACCGACACCGGCGAAACCGTCACGATTACCACAGGATTCCTGTTCTCGTGCGCAGGGTACTACCGCTACGACACGGGATACTCGCCCGGCTTCGCCGGCTGCGAGCGCTTCGCCGGCCCCATCGTGCATCCGCAGTTCTGGCCGGAGCACCTCGACTGCGCGGGTAAGCGGGTGGTCGTCATCGGCAGCGGCGCCACCGCCGTCACGCTCGCTCCCGCGCTCACCGCGGGAGGCGCGCGGGTGACCATGCTGCAGCGCAGCCCGAGCTACATCATCTCCGCGCCCGCACGCGATCGCTTGGCGCTCACGGCGCGCCGCTTTCTGCCCCCGCGTGCCGCGTACGCGCTCGCCCGCGCCGAGAACATCGCGATCGCCACCGCGCTCTACCAGCTCAGCAGGCGCGATCCCGCGGGCACGCGCAAGCGCATCCGCGGCTGGCAACAGCGCTGGCTGCCCGCGGGCTACGACATCGACACCCATTTCACGCCCCGGTACAACCCGTGGGACCAGCGGCTGTGCCTCGCACCCGACGGTGACTTCTTCCGCGCCATCCGCCACGGCCTGCTCGACGTGGTCACCGACCGGATCGAGACCTTCACCGAGCACGGTCTGCGCTTGGCTTCCGGCGCGAACTTGGACGCCGACATCGTCGTCACCGCAACGGGTTTGAACCTGCAGGCCTTCGGCGGCGTAGAGCTGGTCGTGGACGGCTCGCCGGTGGCGCCGCGGGAGCGCATGGCCTACAAGGCGATGATGCTGTCCGACGTACCGAACTTCGCCTTCGTGGTCGGCTATCCGAACGCCTCCTGGACGCTGAAGGCGGACCTGGTCTCGGAGTACGTCGTCCGGCTGCTGAAATATATGGACGAACACGGATATGTGCGGTGCGTACCCGTCCGCGACCCGTCGGTGGGCGCCGAGTCGCTGTTCGGCGGCTTCACCCCCGGTTATGTCCGGCGCGCCGCGAACCTGTTTCCGGTGCAAGGTGATCGGGCGCCGTGGCGGCTGCGCATGAACTATCTGCGCGATCTGATCACCTTGCGTTATGGCCGGATCGCGGACCGGGTCATGCGGTTCGAGCGGGCGCAGGGCGCCCGCGACTAGGCCTCGGTGCTCAGCGACGAGCGTGCCGTGGCGATCCGCTCGATGACGTCGGCGGCGTGCGCGTCGAAACGTGCCCGCGAAACGGGGATCTCGCCGTCGAGCCAGGGGCGATAGAGGTAGGCCAGCGCGCCGAAGATGGCGCTGGCGTTCAGCGCGTAGTCGTGCTCGTCGGGGACCGGTTGGGTGTAGTCGCCCGCGCTGATGGTCAGCGCGATCGGCGCGGTGAACAAGCCGATGAGTTCGTTGGCGCGTGGCATCAGCACCGGAGTGGCCTGCGATTCGATGAACATGATCCGCCCGCGGCGGCGGTCCTCCAGCAGATAGTCGGTGAAGACGGCGACCATGTGGCGGAACATCGCGTCCCGTTCGATGGGCGCGTTGGGCAACTCGTCGAGCAGGCGGTCGCGCGCGCCGAGGACCACCGTGTCCAGCACTGTCGTCAGCAGCGTGTCCAGGTTCTGGAAGCTCTCGTAGAAGTAGCGCTCGGTCAGTCCGGCCTGGCGGCAGACTCCGCGCATGGACGTCTCGGCGGCGCCGACGCTCGACATCAGCTCCGTGCACGCCTCGAGCAGCAGTTCCCGGCGTGCGGCGACGCGATCGGCGGGCGACTGCCCGCGCCAGCGGCGCATGCCCGGAATCGACCCGTCGGCTTCGTCCATTGCGTCATCCTCTCATAGCGGCCGAATTGACATCATGTGATGTTGACAGCATGTGATGTCACTAATACATTGCGGAGAACGCCGATCGACTACGAGGGGTGCGGGATGGGCTCTGCCGTGTACGCCGACCAGACTCACGCCATCAACGCGCGAGCCGTGGAGTTCGACTTCGCCACGGTGCCGATGCATTACATCCCCGGCGAGGCGATGGCCACCCACATCATCAACGTGATGCACCTGGTGCTGCCCGAAGGCGAGCGCGCGATGGCGCAGGCGCTGGCCGAAGCGCTACCGCTGATCGAGGACGAGCGGCTACGCGAGGAGGTCCGCGGCTTCATCGGCCAGGAATCCATGCACGCCAGTTCGCACGAGAAGGCGCGCGAGCAACTGGAGCGGCTCGGCCTCGACGTCGGGCCGATGGTGGACCGGGTGACCTGGCTGGTCGACCGGGTCCTCGGCGATCACGGACTGAGCGGGCGGGCCAAGCGGGAGTGGCTGTGCGAGCGGCTGGCGCTGTTCGCGGGCATGGAGCACTACACCGCGGTGATCGGCGAGTGGCTGCTGACCAACGACAAGCTCGAAGCCAAGGGCATGCATCCGGCGATGCTCGACCTGATCCGCTGGCACGGCGCCGAGGAGGTCGAGCACCGCAGCGTCGTCTACGACGCGTACATGCACGTCGACGGCGGATACGCCCGCAAGGCGAGGCAGGCGCTCATCGCGAGCGCCGGTTTGCTCGTCCTGTTCGTCCTCTCCGGAGGCTACCTGTTCCACAAGGACCCGTCGAAGCACAAGGGGCGATTCTGGCCGCTCCAGCTGGCCAGCGCGTCGGTGCGCGGGGTGGTGCCGAGCTTCACCACGTTCCTCACCGAGATCCCGCGCTATCTGCGGCCGGGCTTCCACCCCTCGCAGCTCGGCCCGATGGACAACGCGCTGCGCTACCTCGCGCAGTCGCCCGCGGCGCGGGCGGCGAACGCGTGACCGCCGTCGGGGAGCGGTTCGAGCCCGGCGCCGCGCTGCGGTTGATCGGCTCGGCGGCCGACGCCTACAAGCGCCTGTTCGTCGAAGGCGATGCCGCCCGGCTGCTTTCGCGGCCCCGTCCGGTACGGCGCAGCGGCTACGACTTCGAGGTGATCGTCGACCGGATCGGGCACGAGGCCGACGGGGTGGTCAGCTTGTGGCTGCGCCACCCGGAGGGCGGTCCGCTGCCCGCGTGGACGCCCGGCGCGCACTTGGACGTCTTCTTGCCCTCGGGTCGTCAGCGTCAGTATTCGCTCACCAACGATCCCGCCGACCGGGGGTTCTATCGCATCGCCGTGCGCCTCATCGCCGACGGCGAGGGCGGCTCCGCGGAGATCCATCGGGAGCTGCGGGCGGGAGACCGGCTGGGCGTACGCGGTCCGCGCAACGCGTTCCCCTTCGTCGCGGGGGCGCCCAGCTACCTGTTCGTCGCGGGCGGCATCGGGATCACCCCGATCCTGCCCATGGTCGCCGCGGCCGAGCGCGCCGGAGTGCCCTGGCGGCTGATGTACCTGGGCCGGGCCCGCTCGCGCATGCCGTTCCTGTACGACTTGGCCCGCTACACCGGCGGTGACGTGGTGGTGCGGCCGGACGACGAGTTCGGCGTACCCGACGCGCGGATGATCTTCGAGCAGACGCCGCCCGGCGCGGCGGTGTACGTCTGCGGGCCGCCGCCGCTGGCCGAGGCCGCGCGCGCGGTGCTCGCCCTGCACGAGCCGACGGCCTCGCTGCACACCGAGCGGTTCTCGCCGCTGCCCGTGCGGGACGGCGAGCCGTTCCGGATCAGGTTGCATCGCAGTGGGTTCGACGTGGAGGTCGCCGCCGACGAGTCCGCGCTCAGCGCGATCCGGCGAGTGCTGCCCGGTGTGGCCTATTCCTGTCAGCAGGGATTCTGCGGCACCTGCAAGACACGGGTGCTCGCGGGCGCGGTGGACCACCGGGACCGGTCGCTGCTCGAATCCGAGCGCTCGGCGGCAATGCTGACCTGCGTCTCCCGGGCGCGGGGCGGCGAACTCGAATTGGATCTGTGAGCTCGGCGGGCAACGGCGCTCGCGGGTGGGAGGAAGACATGACCGAAGGCGCGGATCCGGAGCACGTGCCGATCGCTGTGATCGGTGCGGGTATAGCCGGTATCGGTCTGGCGGTATCGCTGCGCGAGGCGGGGATCGAGGATTTCCTGCTGCTCGAGCGCGCGGGCGAGCTCGGTGGCACCTGGCGGGCGAACACCTATCCGGGCTGCGCCTGCGATGTGCCCTCGCATCTGTACTCGTATTCCTTCGCACCCAATCCGGATTGGTCGCGCACCTACGGCACGCAGCGGGAGATTCTCGACTATCTCCGGTCGGTCGCGGCGCGCAAAGACGTGGTGCGGCACATGCGGTTCGGGGCAGAGTTGCTCGAAGCGCGCTGGGACGACACGGCAACGCTGTGGCGGCTTCGCACCGGTCGCGGTGATCTGACCGCGGACGTGCTCGTTTCCGCCGTCGGGCCGTTCAGCGAGGCACAGATCCCGCGGGTGCCGGGCGCGGAAACCTTCGCAGGGACGCAATTCCATTCGCTGCACTGGGATCACGAGCACGATCTCACCGGGGAGCGCGTCGCGGTGATCGGAACGGGCGCCTCCGCCGTGCAGTTCATTCCCGAGATCCAGCCGGTGGTCGGCACGTTGACGGTGTTCCAGCGTTCGGCGCCCTGGATCGTGTCGCGGCTGGATCGCCGCACGCTGTCCGCCGAACGCGCGCTGCTGCGCCGGATGCCCGTGCTCGGCAAGGCGATCCGTGGTCTGTACTACACCGGAATCGAAGGATTCGGCCTGGTCGGCTTCGTGGACAAGCGTTTCCGGCATCCGTACGAGGCGCTCGGGAGGCTGCAGCTGCTACGCCAAGTGCGCGATCCGGCGCTGCGCCGCAAACTCACCCCCGGCTACGTGATCGGGTGCAAGCGAGCGATCTTCTCCGACGCCTACTATCCGGCTCTGACCCGGCCGAACGTCGAGGTCGTGACCGAAGGCATCCAGGAGATCCGCCCGCGGTCCATCGTCACCGCCGACGGCGCCGAACATGCGGTGGACACGATCATCTGGGGCACCGGATTCGGTGTGCCGCCCGCGGTTTTCGACCGGGTGCACGGACTCGGCGGGCAGTCGATCGGCGACCGGTACCGCGAGCGGCCGAGCAGCTACCTCGGCACGACCATAGCGGGCTTCCCGAACTTCTTCTGCACCCTCGGACCGTTCGGTGCGGCGGGCAATCAGTCCGCGATCTATATGATCGAGGCGCAGGTGCGCTATATCGTCGATGCCGTGACCACCATGCGTGCGCAGAACATCCAGCGGATCGATGTGCGCGAGGAGGTGCAGCGCGCCTTTCTCGACGAGGTGACCGAGCGCAGCCGCGACACCGCCTGGCTGACCGGCGGTTGCCGCAGCTACTACCAGACCGCCGATGGCGGCAACGCGGGCCTGTACCCGAACTGGAGTTTCGAATACCGGCGGCGCACAAGCCGATTCGATCCGGAGTCCTACCGGCTGCGGGCGGGGTGAGCGCCGTGGTCGTCGACCTGCTGCGTCAGCTGCTGTCCCCGCCCGCCGAGAACCGGCTGGACGTCCGCGATCGGGTGGTGGTGATCACCGGCGCGGGCACCGGCATCGGCCGGGCGCTCGCCGAAAAACTCTACGCCTCGGGCGCTTCGGTGGCGCTCATCGATATCGATGAAGCCGCCGCCGCTGCGGTCGGGCGTTCCATGGGGGACCGCGCGCTGGTTGTGCGCGCGGACGTCTCCGATCGGATAGGGATGCGTGAAGCCGTCTCCCGGGTACGCCAGCGGTTCGGCCGGATCGATGTCGTCGTAGCCAATGCGGGAGTGGTGCCCGAGCCGGCGACGATCCGGAGGATGAACCCGGGTGACTTCGATCGGGTCATCGGGATCAACGTGACCGGGGTGTTCAACACCGTGCACCCCGCGCTGGACGACATCGTCGCCGCCAAGGGGCACGTCGTGGTGGTTTCCTCCGCCGCGGCGTTCGCGCCCGGCATGGGCGGTTCGCCCTACATGGTGAGCAAAGCCGCGGTCGAGCAGTTCGGGCGGGCGCTGCGGGTCGAGCTGGCCGCGGTCGGGGCCACCGCGGGTGTGGCCTACTTCGGCATCGTCGACACCGCGATGACCCACGGCACCCTCGACGAGGACGAGCTGGGCGCCGACCTGGGCGCGTTGCTGCCGTGGCCGCTCAACGTGCGCATCACCGTGCGCGACGCGGCGGAATCCATCGCCGACGGCATCGCCCGCCGCGCGCCGCGCACCATCGCGCCGCCGCAGTGGGAGCCCTACGCACTGTTGCGCGGCGTGATCAACGTGGTGCTGGACAGCAGGCTGGCGCGCGACCCGCGCGTGCACGACCTGATCCATCGGGTGGAGCAGCGCGTCATCGACAGCAACCCCATCACCCCGATACCGCGCTGAGGCACGCGGGCCGGTCTACGGCTCGGCGGGGAAGATGGTGGGCAGCGTCAGCGCGTACTCCAGATCCGCCCGCGTGCCGAGCGTGGTGAGCAGCACCCGGATCATCGTCAGGCGAGCCGCCGCGACGGTTTCCGCCTCCGGTTCGGCGCCGGGCGCGGTGCCGGCGGAGATCCGGTAGACCACGTACTCGCACAGGTGCAGCGCGGCGTCCAGATCGAGCGGGCTCGGCACCGGGCGGCCCAGCTCGGTGAACGTCTCGCGCACCAGGCCGCGGATGTCGTCGAGCGCGCGCTCGCGGTACGCCGACACCGGCGAGCCGGGATCGTGCAGTTCGGCGAACAGCGGCCGCAGCATGGGGCCGTGCCCGCTCGCCCAGTCCAGGTAGGCGTCGATCAGCCGGATGCCCAGCTCGACCGGCTCGTCGGTGCCGGTCAGCGCCGTGCGGATGCCGCCGACCAACCCCTCGTTGGAGGCGTCGAGCACCGCCAGCAGCGGTTCGTGCGCGTTGCCGAAGTAGCGGTAGAAGGTCGGCCGGGCCAAGCCCGCCTGCTCGATGATCTGCGCGACGCTCAGACCCCGGGATCCGGTGCGGGTGAACACGTCCGCGGTCGCGAGCACGATCCGGGCGCGGACCTCTTCGGCCTGCTCCTGGGTCTGCGGCGGCCTTCCGCGCCGCGCGGTCGTGGACTCAGCCGACATCGTGCCGCCTCACAACGCGGCCCCCGGAGTTTCTGTGCGCCACGACGAACAGCTTGACACGAGGTGTGACATGAACATTAATCTAACACCACTGTTCATTAAATGAGGCGCGCCTGCGGCGTAGCCCATGTCCTCGAGAGGACCGCCCATGACGACCACCTCGCAGCCGGTTACCGCCGACGCGCTGCCCTCGTCGCTGGTGCAGCCGTTGCTCGCGCACGCCGTCGCCGGCGGCGCCCCCGCTGTCGAGGTGTTCGCTCCCGCGACCGGCGCGAAGATCGCCGACCTGCCGCAGTCCTCCACCGAGGACATCGAGACCGCGTTCGCCACCGCGCGGCAGGCACAGCGCGAGTGGGCGCGCCGTCCGGTCCGGGAGCGGGTGGCGGTGCTGCGCAGGTTCCACGACATCGTGCTCGCCGAGCAGGACGCCATCCTCGACATCGTGCAGACCGAGACGGGCAAGGCGCGGGCGCACGCCTTCGACGAGGTCGGCGACGTGGCCGTGAACGCAAGGTATTACGCCTCGGTGGCCGCCCGGCTGCTGGCCACGCGCAAACCGCGCGGCGTGCTTCCCGTGCTCACTCAGGTCGACGTGCGGCACCGGGCCAAGGGCGTGGTCGCGGTGATCTCGCCATGGAACTACCCGCTGGCCCTGGCCGCCTCCGATGCGCTGCCCGCCCTGGTCGCGGGCAACGCCGTGGTGGCACGCCCGGACAACCAGACCGCGCTGACCGCGTTGTGGGCCATCGACGCCGCCGTGCGCGCCGGATTGCCGCGCGGCCTCTGGCAGGCGGTGCTGGGCCGGGGTTCGGTGATCGGTGGCGAACTGATCGCCCGCGCCGACTACGTCGACTACACCGGCTCCAGCGCGACCGGACGGACCATCGCCCAGCAGGCGGGTGAGCGGCTGATCGGATACTCGCTCGAACTCGGCGGCAAGAATCCGCTGCTGGTACTCGCCGACGCGGACGTGTCGCGCGCGGCCAAGATCGCCATCCGGGCCTGCTTCGCCTCGGCCGGGCAGCTGTGCGAGTCGATGGAGCGGATCTACGTGCACGACAGCGTCTACGACCGCTTCGTCGCCGAGTTCGTCGGGCACGTCGAAGCCATCCGGCTGGGCGGCGGTCTGGACTACGGCAGCGACATGGGATCGCTGACCTTCCAGCGCCAGCTCGACACGGTGATAGCGCATGTGAACGACGCGGTGGCCAAGGGCGCCACGGTCCTGGCGGGCGGCCGCGCGCGCCCGGATCTCGGACCGTACTTCTACGAGCCGACCGTGCTGGCCGGAGTGCGGCCGGGGATGACGGTCCACCGGGAGGAGACCTTCGGCCCCGTGGTCTCGATCTACCGCGTGAGCAGTGACGACGAAGCCGTCGAACAGGCCAACGACACCGCCTACGGACTCAACGCCAGCGTCTGGACCAAGGACACCAGCCGCGGCCGCGCGGTGGCGGCGCGGATCGACGCGGGCTCGGTGAACGTCAACGAGGGCTTCATCGCCGCGTGGGGCAGCGCGGACGCGCCGTCGGGCGGGCTCGGCATCTCCGGCACCGGACGCAGGCACGGTCCCGAGGGCCTGCTCAAGTACATCGATACCCAGACCATCGCGGTGCAGCGGATGCTGCCGATCGCGCCGCTGCCCGGCATGTCCGAAGCGGTATGGGCCAAGACGATGACGCTGTACTTCGGCGTCATGAAAACGCTTCGGCAGAAGTAACTCCCACGACTCACGGATCAGGAAGCAGTACGGATGAAACTGGACACGGTTGCGGGCAAGAGGGTTCTGGTCACGGGAGCCGCGATGGGCCTGGGCAAACTGTTCGCCGAGCGCGCGGTACAAGAAGGCGCCGCCGCGGTGGTGCTGTGGGACATCAACGAGGCCGCGCTGAAGGACACCGCCGCCGAGCTGACCGGCCGCGGCAGCGCCGTTGCTCACCATGTGGTCGACGTGGCCTCGCCCGAGGCGATCACGGAGGCGGCGGCCTCCGTTCGCGAGCAGGTCGGCGGCATCGACGTCCTGGTCAACAACGCGGGCATCGTGCGCGGCAACAGCTACTTCTGGGAGACCGGCGACCGCGCCGACATCGACAAGACGATGGCGATCAACTCACTCGCCCCGATGTACGTCACGCTGGAGTTCCTGCCCGCCATGGTCGCAGGCACGACCGAGGCGCGGGTGCTGACCATCGCGTCCTCGGCGGGTCTGGTGTCCAACCCGCGCATGAGCGTGTACGCCGCGTCCAAGTGGGCGGCGCTGGGCTGGTCGGACTCGGTACGCATCGAACTGGAACAGGCCGGCCACGACCACGTCAAGGTCACCACGGTCTGCCCGACCTACATCAACACCGGCATGTTCGAGGGCGCCAAGGGATTCCTGTTCACCCCGATCCTGGAACAGCACAAGGTGGTCGACACCTCGTGGCGCGAGATGAAGAACGGCACGCCACTGGTCGTGCTGCCGTGGACCTCGCGCCTGAACAAGGCGCTGTCGGGCCTGCTGCCGATCAAGCTGCGCGACCTGTTTCTCGACACGGTCGGCGTCTACCACTCGATGGACCAGTTCACCGGCCGCAAGAAGTAGCAGGGCTCGATCCGGCGGGGTCGCGGCCGCCGCAGGATGAGGCCGAGCAGGGCGGCGCCGTCGTCAACGGGGGCGGCTGCCGATGACCACCGTGGCGTAGTGCTCGTCCGATTCCGCGACCAGTCCGTCGAGGCCGTGCTCGGCCAAGACGGCCAGGGCGAGCGGCGCCTGACTTTCGCTGGACTCCACGAGCAGATGCCCGCCCGGGGACAGCCAGTCGGCGGCTTCCGCCGCGACCCGGCGCAAGACGTTCAGCCCGTCCGGGCCGCCGTCGAGGGCGGTGCGCGGTTCGTGGTCGCGAGCCTCCGGCGGCATCCGCGCGATCATCTCCGAGGGGACGTACGGGGTGTTGCAGAGCAGGATATCGATGCAGCCGCGCAACTCCTCCGGCAGAGCCTCGAAGAGATCCCCTTCGTAGACCGGTGCGCCCAGCGGCGTGAGGTTCTTGCGGGCGCATTCGACCGCGACCGGATCGATGTCGGAGGCCGCCAGCGTGACCGGACGGCCCGCGGCGGCCGCGCTCGTCGCCGCCGCGAGGCCGAGCGCTCCGGAGCCGCAGCACAGATCGACCACCACCGGATGCCCGGCCTTGGCGTGGATCAGCTCGACCGCTCGGTCCACGAGGAACGCGGTGCGCTGCCTCGGCACGAAAACGCCGGGCGACACCGCGACCCGCACCCCGCGGAACTCCGCCCAGCCGAGCAGGTGCTCGAGCGGGCTGCCGGTGACGCGCTGGGCGACGAGCGATTCGAGCGCCACACCGGTCTCCGCGGCAGCCGCCGTGAGCAGCCGCGCCTCGTCCTCGGCGAACACGCAGCCCGCCGCCCGGAGTCGGGCGACCAAATCGCTACCACCGGCTGAGGTCACCCGGCCATCCTGCCGCGCGCACAGCCGATCCCGCCAACGGTTTTTCCCAGGGCGATCGGGACCGGCGGCCGTGGATGCGCGTCCCGATCGCCCGGCAGGTCAGCGTGCCGTGCTGAGCTGGAATGTGCGGGTGGCGTCGAGATAGATGCCGCGCTGCGCCGGCCTACCGGGCGGCGGTAGCTGCGAGACCAGTTGTTCGAGCGAGGTCGTGGCGCCGACGACCCTGGTGCCCGCGACGATGAAATCCGCCACGGCACGGCGGATGTGGTTGGGTGAGGTGACCACGATCGCGCTCGTCGCACCGACATCGCGCAGCAGCCTGGTGCTGAACAGGGCGTTCTGCACCGTCGAGCCCGCGCGGCTCTCCACGTGGATGCGTGTCGGCGGCACGCCGTGGCCGACCAGCCAGTCGCGCATCGCCTCGGCCTCGGTGATGCCGTTCTGCGGATTCCCGCCGGTGACGACGATCGGCGAGAGCGGCGCGGCGATCGACTGCAACCACGCCGCGGTGAGCCGGCTCACCAGTTCCGGACGCAGCGCCCCGTCCGGCAGCAGGCCGTAGCCGAGCACGACGATGCCGGTCTGCGGTCCCGCCAGCGCGGGCAGGGGATTCGGCAGGGTGCCCACCGCGGCGCGGATGGCGCCGAGCACGTTGTCGGTGCCCTGCGCGAGGTCCGGATCCACCACGTGCAGCCGTGTCATGGCGTCCAGGAACGCGGGCAGGTCACCGGCGTAGTCGGACCAGATCGCCTGCAGAGCGAGCGCTTCGGCGTCCCCGGGATCGGAACCGATCAGATTGCGCAGGTCGGCGCGGCCCGCGGCGTCGTCGCCGTTGGCGAAATGGTGCTGGGCGGAGTTGTACAGGGCATTCGTGTCCGGTATGGCGTGCGCGGGGACTCCGGCCAGGCCGGTGAGCGAGAACGCGGCGAACGACGCCGCGACGAGAAGTTTCCAATGCCTCGAGATCATCACTACAGTCGTCACCTTTCCGCTGATGAACGGGTTGGCACGTGCTAGCAGTTAGCTGTGGGCAAGCACGGATCACGATACGGGCGAATTCGCCCGCTATCCCGCAATTTGCGCGCCGGGTGGTTCGATGTCGTCGCCGAAGGCTGCCCACCCTTCGATCGGTCAGAAGACGGCTTCGTCCGGACGGTCCACCGGGTGGTTGCTATATATTTGCGTGACCCGATGCGGGCGGCGGAGGGATTCGTCCGGCCGCGCCCGATAGGCTGTGTCAACGTGGATACCGTTTCGCTGTCCGGCAAGGAACTCGCCGCCGCCGTCAACGCCGATACCAAGGCCCGCGCCGCCGCGCTCACCGACCGCGGCACCACCCCGCGCCTCGCCCTGATCGTGGCCAACGACGACCCGGCGAGCGCCTGGTATGTCAACTCGCTGCGCAAGGCCGCCGAACGCCTCGGAATCGCTTGCGACACGGTCGATCTCGGGCCGGAAGCCGGTGTGGCGCAGATCCGCGCCGAGCTGACCGCGCGCGGTGCGGACGCCGCCACCGACGCGATCATGCTGCAGACCCCCCTTCCTGCGGGTGTCACGCTCGACGACGTGAGTTCGGCGATCGTTGCGTCCAAGGACGTCGACGGCGTGAGCCCGCTGTCGCTGGGCCTGCTCGCGGCCGGGCTGGACGGTTTCGTGCCGGCCACCTCCGAGGCCGTGGTCGAACTGCTCGAACATCACGAGATCCCGCTCGCCGGCCGCCACGTGGCGGTCGTCGGCCGCTCGAACGTCGTCGGGAAGCCGCTGGCTCAGCTACTGCTGGCGAAGGACGCGACCGTCACGGTGTGCCATTCCCGCACCGCCGACCTGGCTGCCGTCACCGCCGCGGCCGACGTGGTCGTCGCCGCGGCGGGCCGCATCGGCCTGATCTCCGGCAAGCACGTCCGCGAGGGCGCGGTGGTCATCGACGTCGGCACCAACGAGGCCCTCGACGGCAAGATAGTCGGCGATGTGGACGCGGACTCGGTGCGCGGCAAGGCCGCCGGACTCAGCCCCGTCCCCGGCGGCGTGGGGCCGGTCACCACCGCCCTGCTCATGCGCCACGTCGTCATCGCGGCCGAATCTCGCTGAGCGAGCGCTCTTCGCGCGCGGAGTCCTACGCGCGCGCGATGGCGCTGATCAGGGTGCGATCGCCGTCTTTGGTGGTGGTGACGAGCTGCGGGTTGTAGGTGACCGGTTGCTGCCCGGGGCGATGTTCGGTGACGACCACGATGTATTGGCCGGCGAACGCTCCGGGCGTGATCGCCACGCAGTGGGTGGTGCCCTCCGGGATGGTGTCGATGCCGCGCTGGATGGCGTCGGCCGTCTGGACGGCGGCATCGGCGGTGGTGGTGGCGCGCACCTGCTCGCCGGAGCGGGTCACGTAATAGGCGTGCTGGAAGGCGAAGATCACCGCGGGCCCGGAATCGAAACCGCCTACGCCGCTGCCCTGGATCCGGTTGCCGACCCGCTCGGCGGGGCACTGGGCGCCCGCTGCCGCGGGGACGCTGACCTGAACGGACGGTGCCGGTGCGGCGGCCTGCGGGTCGGAGCCGCCGGTTCCGAATTGCATAAATGCCGCGAAGCCCAGCGCGGCGACACCGAGAGTGCCGAGCGCCGGTACCGCCCACCGCCGCGTCGCACGAGGCGCGGGGGAGCGGTCGATCAGGCCGGCGAATTCATCCTCGTACCGGTCCGGATCGGGCTCCGATGTCGGCACGGGAGCCGGTGGCGGCGCACCGGCGGGCGCTTGATCCATCCACGCGGACCACTCGCCGCGATACTCCTCGCCCGCCGCGGGCGCTTGTCCCGGCCCCCCGGCACCGTACGGATTTCCGCGGTCATAGCCGGGTCGCGCGCTCATCTCCGGTCGATCCATTGCCCCGCCCTTCATCAGGTCCCCGTCAGGTTATCCGCATCGCCACGATGCGGGAACGCCCTGCCACCTTCACAATTGAGCCGTCACGCTCCCCGGAGGATACTGCGCGGTAAGTCGATCGGGCACACCCACGGACGACGCACCACCCGCCGGATTCGTCTCGGGCGGCCCCGCGCCGGTCTGCCGCGTGGACCCGTAGGAGTGCCTGGTCGTGCCCGAAAGGAATGCCGCCGCACTAGGGTGACCTGGTGCCTCTTGCCGCAGCACGCCGATCGAAAACCACTTCGGCGCCGTTGTCCGCGGATTTCCGTCGTTTATGGGGTTCGCTGACGGTCGATCAGTTCGGTAGCGCGCTCGGCATGGGCGCGATGCCGTTGGTGGCGATACTCGTCGTGCAGGCGTCGGATCTGCAAGTGGCGTCGATGGCTGCTCTCTCGGGTATCGCCGCGGCGGCGATCGCGCTGCCCTGCGGATCGTTCATCGAATTCCGTCGCAAACGCCCGGTGATGATCTCCACGTGCCTGGCCTCGTTCACCGCGTTAGCGAGTGTTCCCATCGCAACCTGGTCGGATGTGCTGACCTACACCCAGCTGTGTGTGGTGGTCATGGTCCAGACATCCTGTGGGATCGTGTTCAACGCGGCCAACGGCGCTTACCTGAAATCGATTGTGCCCGAGTCCCTCCTGATTCGCGCCAACGCGCGCGTCGAGACGACGTTCTGGACGGCTTCCATGGTCGGCGTGCCGGTCGGCGGCGCGCTGATCTCGATGTTCGGCGCCACGATCACCATCGCGCTCGACGCCGCGAGCTATGTGCTCGCCGCGATAGGGTTGCGCGGCATACGAACCGAGGAAACCACCGGTCCGCCGGAATTGGCTCGCGCGCGCAGGCGCTGGTTCGACGAACTCCGCGTCGGATGGTCCTACATCTTCGGCGACCCGACACTGAACCGGCTGTTCTGGAATGCCATGTTCTTCGGCGGCGCCCTCATGCTCACCAGCCCGCTGCTCGCGCTACTCATGCTGCGCGAACTCGGCTTCCCACCCTGGCAGTACGGGCTGGCCCTCGGCATCCCCACGGTCGGCGGCTTGCTGGGATCTCTCTGCGCACCGGGACTGGTGAACCGGCTCGGTCCCCGGGCGGTCCTGCTCGGCTCCGGCACCTTGCGCACCTGCTGGCTGGGTCTGCTGCTGCTTGCGGGCCCCGGCGTCCCCGGATTGCTCATGATCATCGCTGCGGAAACTCTTCTGTTGCTGTGCGCCGGAGTGTTCAACCCGGTCTTCGCCACCTACCGCATGAGCCACACCGCCGACACCCATATGGCTCGCGTCGGTACCGCATGGTCCGTCAGCGCCAAATGCTTCCAACCCGCTTTCATCGCCTTCGGCGGGGTCATCGCTGCGGTGACGAGTGTTCGCGTCGCCATCGCACTCGCCGCTGTAGGACTGCTGACCAGTTCGCTGCTGTTGCCGTGGCGGCAGCAGCCAGCGTCTCAGGGCGCATGAGTGGCTTCCGTGGGTAGTGCGGCGGCTTCGAGGTTGGCGTTACCGCAACAGAGTCAGCCATTCGTGCTGCGGATAGTGGTCGGCGACGTACGTCCGGATCGTGGTGCGCTGGGCGGCGTCGAGCTTCGGCCAGGTCCGCTCGAGATCCGCGCGGTCCTTCGGTCTGGCCTGCTTGACCTTGAAGATCAGAACGAACTCGGCGTTGAGGTACCGGACGCCGTCGCCGGCGATCCAGGTCACCTCGTCGAGCGGTGCGACCATGGAACGATCGCGCCGGTTGACCCACGCGCCGTCCTGGCCGGGATTGAGCAAGAGGTCGATCAGCCACGGTGACCGTGCGTCGGCCCGCAGCCAGACCTGGTCGGCGCTGTCGGCCACGTCGGGGAAGCGGTCGTCGACGGGGCGGATGCCGTCCGGTCCCGCCGACCAGATGTGCAGGCGGCCTCGCGCCGCGGTGCGCAGGGCGGGCAGATCGGCGCGGAACATCGCGACGTCGATATCGCTGTGTTCGCGCCGGGTTCCGGTGAACGCGTCGATCGCCCAACCCCCGGCGACCCACCATGGGGCGGCGATGTCGCCGAGGATCTCGCCGACATCGGTCGGCGTGACCGATGCCCAAGAACCCCAAAGGTTTCGGAACTCCGCCTCTGCCGCATCAGGCGGCGGTGAAATCGGAAACTCGCGCACGCAGTGCCCTCCCCTCGGTTACGTCTTCCGACGCTACCCGGAGGAGGGCGGCACTCACCAATGCGTGACAACCGGGTCGCCGATGCCGATCGTGTGATAGACCCATTCGGCGTCATCGGGGGCGAGGTTGATGCAGCCGTGGCTGACGTTCGCGTAACCTTGCTGGTCCACCGACCATGGGGCCGAGTGGATGAAAACGCCGCCCCACGTGAGGCGTTCGGCGAACTCGCCGTTGATGATGTAGCCCTCCGGCGAGCTCAGCGGAATGCCGATGGTGCGGGAGTCGAACACGATCGAACGGAATTTCTCCAGAACCGGCCAGGTGCCGGTCGGCGTTCGGTACCCCGGCTTGCCCATGGAGGCGGGCATGGTCCGGACGACCGTGCCGCCCACGGTGACCGTGAACGTATGCGCCGACATGTCAGCGTCGCCGAAAACGCCCGCGTTGGTTCGGAATTCCGTGCGCGTTCCGCCGACCGAGACGAGGATGGCGGCGTCGGCGGGCAGGAACCCGGTCGGCGTCCATACCACTTCGCGATCGTCGGTCCACGCGAAAGTGCCCGGCAGTGGTCGGGTAGTTCTGATGTCGATGGACTGTTCCGTCTGTGCGCGATCCGTGACAGGCGCGGCGAAACGAATGGTCACGGGATGAGCCACGCCCACCACCTGGCCGTTCGCGGGTCCGATCGCCGCCACCGGAGATGTCGATGGCTTTCCGATCATCGTCGCTGCCGCCGCGCCCGACCAGAACGCGGCCAGTGCCACGATCACGGTCGCGAGGAACAGGTACCGAATGGCGCTCCTCATGGCGTCCACCCCTTCGAGATGGTGTGGTAGGCAAGGAACATCTTAGGCCCACATGATCAACTCGGCCACGGATAGAACTGGTCCGCGGTCCGGTTGTGATCGGGCACGCCCACCACAGACCGCGTACCCGGTCGGGAGCGGTCGAAACGGGGCTGCGCCACGGAGTGCGATGATCCGTCAGAGGGAGGGGCCGGCGGGCAGCGGTTCCGGTTCGGTCGCCGCTCGCGCGTCGAACTCCGCTCGCGCGGTGAGGATTCGGTCCTGATGCTCGACAGCCCACACGCCCATCGCGTGACTGAGCGCGCCGATGCTCTTGCCGAGTTCGGTGAGCGAATACTCCACTCTCGGCGGCACCGTGGGGTAGACCGCGCGGCGCACCAAACCCTCGCGCTCCAGGTTGCGCAGCGTTCGAGTGAGCATCTTCTGGGTGATGCCGTCCAGGCGGCGGCGTAACTCGTTGAAGCGGATCGGCCTGTCGTGGTCACGCAGGACGCTCAGGACCAGCATCACCCACTTGTCGGCGAGGACGGCCAAGACCTCCCGCGCGGGGCAGTGGTGCAAATAGCTCTCGACCAGGCCGGCAGTTCCGGACCGGTCACAGACAGTATCCATCGGGTACCTCGATATCAGAAAGGTGCCTTCTATCGAAAAGGTACCAGGTGCCCGCAGAATCGGTGCATGCTCGCAATCAGGCAGTACACGTTCGGTGGTCCGGAAGTGCTCGAAGTGGCCGAAGTCGATCGGCCGCGCCCCGGCCCAGGAGAGGTGCTGGTGCGGGTCGCCGCGACCAGCGTCAACGCGGCCGACTGGAAAGTGCGCGCCGGACTGGTCGGAAAGCTCGGCGACCCACCGCTGACCCTGGGGCTCGACGTGTCGGGTGTCGTCGACGAACTCGGTCCCGGCGTGGACCGGTTCGCGGTCGGAGATCCGGTGTACGGCATGGTGTTCGGCGGCGCCAACGCGGAATACGTAGTGGCGCAGGCCCACACGCTGGCGCCGAAGCCGAGGAACGTCGACCTTGTCCAGGCCGCCGCACTGCCGACGGCAGCGCTGACCGCATGGCAGGCCCTTGCCGCGCTCGGCGCCGGGCAGCGTGTGCTGGTGCACGCGGCCGCGGGAGGCGTCGGGCATCTGGCGGTGCAGATCGCGAAGCATCGCGGGGCGTTCGTGATCGGCACCGCGCGTGCGGTCAACCACGGATACCTGCGCGGGCTCGGCGCCGACGAGGTGATCGATTACACTGCAGTCGATTTCGGGTCCGTGGCGCGCGACGTCGACCTCGTATTGGATCTGGTGGGCGGCGAGTACGGATCTCGCTCGCTCCCGGTGCTCGGTCCGCACGGCAGGCTGATCGACACCCAGGGCTCGGACGCGGAAGCCGACCCGCGCTACGAGCGTTTCTATGTCGAACCCGCCGGGGTGTCACTGCGGGAGATCACCACGATGGTCGAGCGTGGTCATCTCCAGGCGACGATCGACCGGGTACTGCCGCTCTCGGAAGCGGCGCAGGCGCACCGGCTCAGCGAAGCCGGGCGAGTGCGCGGCAAGATCGTGCTGGTCGCGTGGAATCCGCCCGCCTGAGCACCCGAGTCCACCGGCGAGGCGGCGATCGCGGAACTATTTGCGAACGGCATGCACGACGTCGGCGTGCAGGGCGTCCGCCCGCGCGGTGAGCTCGTCGACCCGCATCAGGACCGGGGCGAACCGGTCGCCCTCGGCGGCGGGCAGCGACGCCACGTTGATCTCGATGTTGAGCTGCGAGGTGGTCGCGGCGGCGCGGCACGCGGCGGCGGCCGCGCCGATGTCGGTGACGACGTTCGGGTTCCCGATCGGGAACAGCTCCGCGGCCAGCGACAACACCTCGTCGGCCTCGTCGATGACCGCGGCGGGCACGCGGGCGGCCTCGATCAGCGCCGCATTGATCGCGGCGGTGCGGGCGGCGAGGTCCTCCGGTGTTTCCTTCGGCAGCTTGTAGGCGGCGCCGACGGCCGTGAACGCGGCGGCGTCGGCGTCGGCCAGCGCGAGAGCGCGCCCGCGGGCCTCGTCGGCGGCCTCGATGATCCGGTCGACCACCGGGCGGTTCTCGGCATCCTTGGCGCGCGTGGTGTAGCGCGCGACCATCGCCACCAGCGCGGCCGCCTGCGCGGCGTGTAATGCGGCCACCGCGCCGCCGCCCGGTGCGGGAAGCTTGGCGGCCAGATCGCTCAGATACTGCGCGAGGGTGACCTCGCCGAAGGACGGCGCAGTTTCCGTGGACGACGTGCTGGTCTGCGACACGGGGATATTGCCTTTCGTTCTGCGGCGAGGACCGGACTACCAGAAGAACGCTACCCCGTGGCGCGGATCGCTCGGTCGCGACCACGCCTTGCGCGGCCTTCGCATGTGGCCGGTGCGCGCCCGAACCCTGCTCGCCGTTATGTTGAGTGCCATGCGGATCGGATTGAGCATCAACTACTCGGGGGGCTTCAAAGAGGCGGCCGCCGAAGTCGCCGACCTCGAGCGGGCGGGCCTGGATGTCGTGTTCGTGCCCGAGGCGTACTCGTTCGACGCCGTGAGCGCGCTCGGCTACCTGGCCGCAAAGACCACCCGCTTGCAGCTGGCGTCGGGCATCTTGCAGATCTACACCCGCACCCCCAGCCTGACCGCGATGACCGCGGCGGGTCTGGACTTCGTCTCCGACGGGCGCTTCGTGCTCGGGCTGGGCGCCTCGGGCCCGCAGGTGATCGAGGGCTTCCACGGCGTGCCCTACGACGCGCCGATCGGCCGCACCCGGGAACTGGTGGAGATCTGCCGGAAGGTGTGGCGGCGCGAGCGCCTGGAATACCAGGGCAAGCACTACCAGATTCCGCTGCCCGCCGGGCAGGGCACGGGACTCGGCAAGCCGCTCAAGCTGATCAACCACCCGGTGCGCGAGCGCGTCCCGGTGCTGCTGGCCGCGCTCGGCCCGAAGAACGTGGAGCTGGCCGCCGAGATCGCCGAGGGCTGGCAGCCGATCTTCTTCCTGCCGGAGAAGGCGCAGCAGGTGTGGGGCGACTCGTTGGCCGCGGGTCTGGCGAAGCGTGACCCGGTCCTGGGCGAGCTGGACGTGTACGCGGGTCCGGCGCTGGCCATCGGCGACAACGTCGAGCCGCTGCTGGAGTTCGTGAAGCCGCATCTGGCGCTGTACATCGGCGGCATGGGCGCCAAGGGTAAGAATTTCTACCACGCCCTCGCGACGAAGTACGGCTACGGCGCCGAGGCGGACCGCATCCAGGAGCTGTACCTGGCAGGGGAGAAGGAGGCCGCCACCAAGGCGGTCCCCGATCAGCTGGTCCGGGACATCTCGCTGGTCGGCTCGGCGGGCTACGTCAAGGAGCGGGTCGCGGCGTTCAAAGAGGCGGGTGTCACGGTTTTGAACGTGGTCCCGATGGCGGCGACCGCCGCCGAGCGCGTGAAGCTGATCGAGCAGTTGCGCGAACTGGTGTGAGACATGCCGCTGCCGCCGTCGCTCGATGCGACGGCGGCAGCGGCTCGGGTCATCTCTGCCGGAGCGCCGCCAACGCGGCGTCCAGCGTCGAATGCAGCGCGAACACCTGGTCCAGGCTGGTCATCTTCAGCTGTCGGCTGGTCGCCGGGCCCTCGGCGACGACCGCGATCGCGGTGGTCGCGCCCGCGCGCTGGTGGGCTGCCACGAGCGTCGCCATGCCCGCCGAGGCGAGGAAGCTGACCGCGGTGAGGTCGATGATCAAGGCCGCGGGTTTGCCGCTGAGAATGGCATCGATCGCGTTCTCCAGCGCGGGGGCTGTCGCCAGATCGACCTCGCCGGCCACCGTCAGCACTGTCGCGCCGTCGTGCGCCGCGACCGTGGTGGTCATCGTGTCCGCGAGGGGATACGCGTCTCCGGAAGTGTTGGTCACCCCACCACCACACACAAATAGCAGCGAATCCGCAACCTCGGAGTGTTCATAGACTCCAACGATACGTTGATGTCGCGATGCACGCGGAGGTCGCGGCGATGGCGGATGACGATGCTCACGCACGACAGGGGCGGCTCCACCGGTCAGGGCGGACATCGCCTCCGCCACCTCCATCAGCGACGCGCGCACGTAGCAAACAGAGCCGACTCGCCGGTCGAGGTGCGGCCGTCAGGAAGCGCCAGCGCCAGCGCCTGCGCGGGCGGCGGTGGCGGCCAGGGTGGTGTAGTCCATCGTGAAGGACCCGCCCAGAGAGTCGATGGCGTTGCCGACCGCGTCCAGTATCTCGGTCAGCTGATCAGGACGGAGTCGGGTGAGGCCACCTGTGGTGGGGAGAAACTTCAGCCATTGGTCGCGTGTATAGGACTGCTGCCAGTCGAATCGCCACTGTTCAGGATCTCCGAATTGTCCGGTCTCGCGGATCTGGTCGGCGATTTTCGTGTATCCCGCTCGGTAGAGCTCGAGGGGACGTCGAGCCGGTTGGCCGCTGAGCGGGGAGTCCGGCGCCACCCGCCGGTAGGCGGCGGCGAACGGTTCTGCCACCTCGGCGGGTGGCTCGTACACGTGACCGAAGATCGCCAGCCGTCCCCCCGGACGCAGCACGGCTGCCGCCTTCGCGGTGCCGGCGACCGGGTCCACCCAATGCCACGACTGAGCGGCGATGACCGCATCGAACATCCGGTCGCCGGGCTGCCACGCCTCGAAGGTCGCCGCCTCGACCCGCAGGCCGCGGGCTCGCGCGAAGTCGGCCATCCGCACATCGGGTTCCACGCCGAGCACCGTGCACCCCGCGGCCTGGAACTGACCGGCCGCGATGCCGGTACCGCAGCCGACGTCGAGCACGTCCGTCCCGGGAGTCTCGGCGAGGATTCGCGCCACCAATGCGTCGGGGTAACCGGGCCGGGCCTGGTCGTAGCGCTGTGCGTCCACGCCGAACGACACGGCCATCCGCTGGAACTGCCCCGGCTGCGCTGGGGAGGGTTCTGGTTGCTCCGGCGATATTATGGGCATGCGCCCACTTTAGTGGGCGCATGCCCACTGAGCAATAATGCCGGTGACTCGACGCCGGAGAGGATCTGTGAGTGCCGACTGGGGTGCACCTTCGCGATGCGCGGCAGCAATTGTTCGACGCTGCCGAGCGTGTGCTGCTGCGTGCGGGGCCGAACGGGCTGACCAGCCGGGCGGTGACCGGGGAGGCGGGGTGTGCCAAAGGCGTTCTGCATCGGCATTTCACCGACTTCGACGCTTTTCTCGCCGATCTTGTGCTCGACCGGGCTGCGCGGCTCGAGGCGCGGGGGAGTGCGTTGCGCGCGTGCGCGGGCGCCGGTACGGTGGCCGCCAATCTGAGCAGTGCGTTGATCGATCTGTTGGGGCCGGTGGCGATGGCGATCATTCCGTTGATCACCTTCCGTGACGAGTTGCGGGCACGACTGCGTCAGGCCAGGCCGGGTGGCGGGATGGCGATTCTCGCCGAGGTGACGTCCGCGATCTGCGCGTATTTGACCGATGAGCGGGAATTGGGCCGTATCGCCGCTGATGCCGACCTGGAGTCACTCACTTTGTCCTTGGTCGGTGGGGGGCATCTGTTGTTCACCGATCGTGACTGCGGCCTGCCGGCTGCGTCGGCGGTGGAAAAGTTCGTGGCGGCGGTCATCTCCGACGCTGTGCGACGACGACCGGCCTGAGCATCTTCCAGCAACAGCTGCCACTGGGCTTCCCGACCACACCGCCGGTCGAACCCGATCGAGCTGACCGTGGTGCACGAACCCTTGCGCGCCGCGATCGCGGCGCGCTGCGACAAATTGACCGCGCGGTGAGACCCCCTGCTGCTCTGGGTTACGGGCTCGGCTGGGGCACGTTGCAATCGGTGATCTTGGGATTGAGGCCCAGGTAATTCAGTGGACCGGCGAGTACCGTCAGGGCAATCGACCCGAAGCCGGCGCAGTTGATCGGACCTCTGTCGAAATAATCGCGTTGACCTGCCGCGATCAGGCCGATGATCAACCAGGCCAAGATCAACAGGCTCCCGAGGCTCATGTTCTTCACGTGCATCGCTGCGGTCCTTCTCGCGTCGGTGAGCCGATTATGCGGCCTCGCGGGCGACGCGCCCGCAACTTCGAAGCCGATCGCGTGCCGCGAACGCGATCGGTTTCGAGGCTCTTGCTAACGATTCGATAAACGACCGCTATGAGTTTGCTGCGCAATAGGTGCTGATTCGCTTCGCCGAGGATGGCCACCGTTCCCGCTCAGCGGACGCATTGCCGAGAAAGGTCACGGTCCGGTATCGGCGGCGGGAAGGAGATCGGTGTGATGCGGGCAACGTATTCCAGCCGTAGCGTACGAAGCAGACTGATTCGCAGTTGGTCGCCAGCCGACTCCGATTCGATACCGATCGCGGTGCCGGGCGGAGGAATCGTTCCCCGGCATCGTGGCCCGAAGACCCCGAAGAAGGCGATCGTTGACCGAGGCTCCCGCCGCGGGATCGCAAACCCGGTCGACACCAACGGCCGCCTGGAGGACACCATGGTCACCAGAGTTTCCGCCGATGTATCGAACAACGACAGGTCAGGGCTCGGCCTCGGCTGGAGCCCCGCGCACCGCGCCTCGACGCGGCAGCAGCAGACCGGTGCCGACGACGACCTCGCGCCACTGGGTGTGCCGGCCGTCGTCGTGGGCGCCGTGCTGCTGCTCGTCGGGCTTACCGCATCGGGATTGTTGAGCGGATGGGTTCGCGAGTACGGCCTGCTCCTTGTCGCCGTCTACGCGGGGTACATGGTGCTCGCCGCCGCACTGAGCGGCTGGGGCACGCACATGATCTACAAACGCCGCACCGGCGTGCAGGGCCGCGAGTGACGCGCTGGTCTCGGCTCGAAGTGCCCGGCTCCGGTCGCCCGCACTGCCGCCCTAGACCGTGCTGACCACCTCGTCGTAGTCCAGTCGCGGTGAACGCGGGAACCACGCGCTCGGTCCCGGCTTGCCGATATTGACCACGACGAGGCCGGTGTGGTTTCCGTCCGGGAAGAAGTCCTTGTCCAGGCCGGGGCCGTCGAAACCGTTCATCGGGCCCGCCGCCAAGCCAGCTGCTCGGATGCCGAGGATGAAGTAGCCGATCTGGATCAAGGTGTTGGCGCGCGCGGACTCGGCGCGTTGATCCGGATCGGCGAAGTAGTCCTTGGCCTCGGGGGCGTGCGGGAACACCTTGGGCAGGTTCTCGTGGAAGTTCAGGTCGGCCGCCAGGATCGCCGACAGCGGCGCGGCGGCGGTTTTCGGCTTGTTGTTGTCGATCATGTGGGTGACCAGCCTGGCGCGAGCCTCGGCGCTGCGCACCAGAACGATCCGCAGCGGTTGCTGATTCATCGATGTGGGGCCGTATTTGACCAGTTCGTAGATCTCGCGGATCTGTTCGTCGGTGACCGGCTCATCGGTGAAGGTGTTCGCCGTGCGAGCATCCCGGAACAACAGGTCCTGGGCGTCGGCGGCGAGCGTGAGCAGGGCTGGCTGAACGGGGTTCACGTGGGTTCTCCTCGAATAGTGTTCGGGAACAATCGAAATCAGTCGTGGACGACGCGCCGCGACCGGGTCAGTAACGCGCCGTCGACGTGGACCAGCACGTCGTGCACGACGCAGCTCGGCGCGATCTCCGGCTTGCAGTTCGGGCGGATCTTGACCACCAGGCAGTAGGCGGTGGACACGATGGTTCCGTCGTCCTGCGGCTGTAGGTTGATCATGTTGAACCAATGCCTGCGCTGCATCGGGTCGGTCTCGAAGCGCTTGTGGAACTCGACCAGGTCCGCGATGATGCCCGCTCTGGTGCGGGCGGGCGGGATGCCCGGCGTGTGCTCGAACTCGGCGTCCTCGGTGAAGGTCGCGGCGTAGCCGGGGATATCGCGGCTGTCCAGCCGCTGCATCTGCTCGGCGTAGAACTGCTGGACCTGGGCGTACAACTCGGTGCGGCTTGCGACGGTGGTCATGGTTGCTCCTGTGGGTGCGGCGGGGCTCGGCTGCACGCCACAGTGGCCGACGCCGCTAGAGCCTCGGTTGAGCCGTGACTGGCCACCGGCGGTTGACCGGATCTATAGGACGCCGGTCGACCCTGGTGATCGAAGAGCCCGGCGAGTTCGGAAGATCTACCGATGGAGGAGTCATGGCGGAAAATCGGCGCGTCGCGCTGGTCACCGGAGCGACCAGCGGAATGGGCCTGGAGATCACCAAAAGCCTGGCGGCCCAGGGCATCGCGGTGTTCCTCTGCGCCCGCGATCAGCAGCGGGTGACCGACACGGTGAAAAGCCTGCAGGACGAGGGGCACGAGGTGGACGGCACAATCTGCGATGTCGCCGACGCCGCGCAGGTACGCGAGTACGTCGACGCGGGTGTGCGGCGCTACGGCCCGATCGACATCCTGATCAACAACGCGGGCCGCAGCGGCGGCGGCGTCACCGCCAGCGTGAGCGACGAACTGTGGTTCGACGTGATCAACACCAATCTCAACAGCGTGTTCCTGATGACCAAGGCGGTGCTGAACGCGGGCGGCATGCTCGAACGCGGCAGCGGACGGATCGTCAACATCGCTTCCACGGGAGGCAAACAGGGCGTCGTGCACGGCGCTCCGTACTCCGCGTCCAAGCATGGGGTGGTCGGGTTCACCAAGGCGCTCGGGCTCGAACTGGCCAAGACCGGCATCACGGTCAACGCCGTATGCCCCGGTTTCGTGGAGACGCCGATGGCCGAGCGCGTGCGCGAGGTCTACTCCGGGCTGTGGGGTGTCGACACCGACGAGGTGCACGCCCGGGTCAGCGCGCGGGTACCGATCGGTCGCTACGTGCAACCGTTCGAGGTGGCGGCGATGGTCGACTACCTGATCGGTCCGGGCGCGGGCGCGGTCACCGCGCAGGCGCTGAACGTCTGTGGCGGTCTCGGTAATTACTGACAAGGAGCGACGGCAATGACCGCAGTGGACGAAAACACCGCCGATGCCCCGGCCACGGGGCACGAGGACTATCTCCGGGTGCTGGAGGCGATCCAGACCGGCGCGTTGCGATTGCTCGCGGGTTTCCCGCAGCAGCCGAGCGCGCTGCGATTCCAGGTGGGGGAGGTGACGGTCGAGGCCGAATGGCAGGCCGCCGTCCCGGCACTCCCCGCGGCGGCTGCGGTGGAAGCCGTTGCCGTCCCGGATGGTCCGGCGCTCGGCGCGGTCGTGCGCGCGCCCAGTGTCGGCGTGTTCTATCGGTGCCCTGAGCCGGGCGCGGATCCGTTCGTCGAGGTCGGTGACCGGGTGAGCGCCGGGCAGCAGATCGCCATCGTCGAGGCGATGAAGCTGATGATCCCGGTGACCGCCCAGACGGGCGGGGAGATCACCGGGATACTCAAGGAAGACAACGAACCGGTTCAATTCGATGAGCCTTTGTTTTCGTACTCTCCGGAATGACCACATGGTCAGGCGGGCGGACCGCTGCGGCGCCAGGTGAGCACCCGCCGCTGGGTCCGCCCGCCGACCTGGGCGGAGCCGATGAGCGTGAGCACATCGCCGTTCAGCGACATCTGCCGCACCTGCTCGGTCTGCGCCCACGCGGGGTTGGAGCAGACGCTGATCGCGTGCACCACCTCGGTGCCGGACCGCCACCACGTGCCGGCGTAGCCCATGAACGGGTTCGCGCCCGGGGCTCCGTCCGTGCGCATCATGCTCACCGACATGTAGCCGTGCGCGCTGTAGATCAACAGTCCGCGCGGCGAGTCGCCGAGTGGCCCCCGGCTGGTCGTGTTCTGCTCGTCGATGTCGTAGTAGGACAACAGTTCCCAGGTGCCCACAAGATCGGTTGCGTTCATGGCACCGACGATGGCGGCAGCCGCTCTAATCACGCTGTAGCCGCGTGGCGGGCGAAACCGTGACTGATCCGCACCAGCTGCCAGACGACGTCCAGCTCCGTACGGTCGCGCGGCCCGTAGACCATCACTACCGTCCCGGGCAGGTAGCCCTGCCGGGTCATCGGATGCGGTTCGGCCCAGCCCTGCCGGATCGCCTGTGCCACGACGTCTTCCGGCAGGCACGTGTGCAGACTGCCGTCGCCGCGCCCGTGCAGGTGGGCGAATTCGGTGCCCGCGAGGTACGCCTCGGCGGGCCCCTTGGACATCGTGGGCCGCAGGTGCAGGGCGCGGGTGTCGGGCAGGGATACTCCGCTGTGGCCGAGCAGAACGCCGTCGAGCGTGCTCATCCGCGACCACAGTTCCTCTTGCAGTTCGGCGGGTGCGATCTGGCTGAGCTGCTGGTGCGGATTGTGCTCGCGGGTGCTGGGCCGATCGCCGGAGCGGCGCGGTAGGTCCAGGCGTCCGGCCACCGTTGTCGTCGTCATGACAATGCTCCCTTCGGATTTCGCGTGTGCGCGAATCTGGGAACAGACTACTTTCCAAAGTATAGTAGTAACCAAGGGGAAAGTGACTTACCGGGAGGACGTATGACTACCGCGCCTGAAACGCCCATCGACCCCTGTCCGATCACGCCGGTCATCGACCTGGTGTTCGGCCGCTGGTCCACCCAGGTCCTCTGGGTTCTCATCCACGACGGCAGGCTGCGCTTCACCGAACTGCAACAGCGAATTCCCGGCCTGACCCCCAAAGTCCTCACCCAGCGCCTCCGTCAGCTCGAACGCGACGGCCTGGTCGCGCGCACCTATCACCCCGAGGTTCCGCCGCGCGTCGAGTACGAGGCGACCCCGCTCGCCGCGACGCTGACTCCGGTGTTCGGCAGCATCGTGGCCTGGTCCGGCGAACACCTCGGCGAGGTGCTCGCCGCGCGCGCCGCCTATGACGCCGCCGGGTCTGCGGGCTGATCCCTCGGCTTCCGGCCGGCACGGAGGGACGCCGAGCGCAGTTGCGCTACGGCGTCACCGTCCGATCGGTATCGAAACCCCCGTTGTGCACAGCAGCCGGACGTTCACGGCGCCGGTGCTGGTCGAGCGGAGAGCTCGAGCAGGCATCCGGCCAATTCACGCGGCATTGTGATCATGCAGTCGTGCCCGGTGGGGAGCACGTGGAGCCGGTCGGGGGGCAGGTCGGCGGGCGGCAAGGTGCGGGGCATGGCCGCGCGCATCGCTTTGAAGTCCTCGCCGCCTTCACCGCAGTGGACGTGGGTCACCGGAATCGCGGCCAGCGCCGCAGGATCGGTCAAGGTCATCGGCTGCTGGAAGGTCTTCAGCGATTGCGGTGTCTGCATGGACGCCACCCAGCCGAGGTCGGGTTCCTCCGTGACCCCGTACAGCCCGCCGTCGCCCGACGGTTCGGTTTGCGGCGGCACCCTCCAGCCGTCGCCGGTGGCGGCCGCCGCGGCGGCGAACGCCTCGACCATGCCGGGCATGATGTCGGCCACCGCTTCGCCGTCGCGGGGCACGAAGGTATCGATGTAGACGAGTTCGGCGATGCGGTCCGGCACGGCGTCGGCCAGGGCGGTGACGACGATGCCGCCGTAACTGTGCCCGACCAGGACGACACCGGTCAGGTCCTCGGAGGTGACCAGATCGATCAGATCCCGCACGTGGGTGTCGAGGCCGACGTCCGCGGTGAGCAGGTCCGCGCGGTCGCCGAGACCGACCAGCGAAGGGGCCAGGACGCGATGGCCCGCGCCTTCGAGCAGAGGGGTCACCCGCTGCCAGACCCATCCGCCATGGAAGGCGCCGTGGATGAGCAAGTAGGTCGACATGTTCAGTTCTCCCTGAGTTTCGTGCGGGCCGAGGTGGTTTCGGTCGAAGTGACCGCGGGCGGCACCGGCTCGGGGCGGACACCGAGGCCGATCACCCGGGCCACCAGCCGGGGCAGGCGCGGGAAACGGCGGAGCAGCCGGACCAGCAGCGGGCTGTCGGTTCCCGCCCGTCCCGCGCTGGGGTAGAGGTCGGCCAGCAGACGCAATTGCGCGAATTGCACCACGCGCATGGGGAATTCGCGGCGGCGCTGGATGGCGCGCAGCTGGGCTGTGGTCACAGTCGCGCCCGTGGTGAGAATCGGCGCCAGCAGCCGGGCGGCCGCGATGGCATCCTGCACGGCCAGATTGATCCCGACTCCGCCGGCCGGGGACATCGCGTGCGCCGCGTCCCCGATCGCCACCAGCCCCGGCCGGTACCAGCGGCGCAGCCGGTCCACCCGCACGTCGAGCGGCTTCACGTCGCTCCAATCCGAGATCTCCGCGTCCAGATACGGCGCGAGCGCAGGATAGATGGCGGCCAGATCCGCGCGGAACCGCGCCAGCCCCGCGGTCCGGATGGTCGCGAAGCCGCCCTTCGGAATCATGTAGGCGACCTGAAGATAATCTCCGCGATCGATACAGACGATGAAGAACCCTTTCCCGCTGCGCACGGTGGGCAGGCGTTCGCCCTCGGGTTTGCTCACCCGGAACCACAGCACGTCCATCGGCGCCGCGCTGGCGGCGACCTCGAGCAGGCCCGACCTGCGCACGATCGAGTGCCGTCCGTCAGCCGCGATCACCAGGTCGGCGGTGATCCGCAGGGGTCCGTCCGGGGTCCGGGCGCGTGCGCCGACCACCGTGCCGTCGCGCTCGACCAGCTCGGTGACCTCCGCCTCCTGGACGAGGCGGAAGCCGGGGTAGCGGCGGGCGGCCTCGGCGAGGAAATTCAGCACGTCCCACTGCGGCATGAACGCCACGAACGGAAAGGGCCCTGGCAGAGCGCTGAAGTCCGCGAACACCACCGGACCGGTGGCGGTCGCCATCGGCAGCTGAGGTAGCTCGACATGCGGCAGCGCCAGGAACTCCTCGGCCAAGCCGAGTTCGTTCATCGCCAGCAGCGTCGAGGTGTGCACCGTGTCGCCGCGGAAATCCCGCAGGAAATCCGGATGCTTCTCCAGTACGAGCACGTCCACGCCGGAGCGCGCCAGCAGCAGTCCCGTCATCAGTCCGGCGGGGCCACCGCCGATCACGCAGACCCGCACCGATACGGTGCTCAGGCCAGGCACGCCGGCACCTGCCCGCCGTTGTAGAGCACCATCTCGTCGAAGATCGCCAGCACGTCCAATGGCTCGCCGAGCCGGCCGCCGCTCAGTTCCGCGTCCGCGCGATACAGGTTGCCGACCAACCGCTCCTGATCGACCAGTTCGGCGAACTCGCCGTGGTCGGCCTCCAGCGCGATGGCCAGCGGCGTCAGACCGAGCGCGCGTCCCTCCTCCGCCAGATCCTGTACCCAGCGCAGGTACCGCAGCGTCTGGTCGAAGATCTCCGGCCCGGTGACCGGGCCGTGCCCGGCGACGACCGTCTCCGCGCCCAGCGCGGCCAGCCGCCGGACCGCCGTGATCGAACCGCTGATCGACCCCATCAGGCAGAACGGCGCCGCGCCCGCCATCACCAGATCCCCGGCGAACAGCACGCGCTGCTCGGGCAGCCACGCCACCACGTCATTGGTGGTGTGCGCGGCGGTCCCGAAGTGGATGAGCTCCACCCGGCGCTCGCCCTGGTGCAAGGTGAGGTGATAGCTGAACGTGATGCTCGGCAACGTGACCCGCGCATCGCCCCATTCGACGTCGGGCCACAGCTTGGTCAGCGCCAGCCCGGTCTCGATCATCTCGGGCCGGATCCGGTCGTGGCCGATAACGACGGCGGTCGGCCCGAACAGGTGGTTGCCGAAGTTGTGGTCGCCGTGGTGGTGGGTGTTCACGACGGTGCGTGCCGGGCCGGTACCCAACCCGTCGACGAACTCGACAAGGGCCCGGGTGCGTGCCTCCGTCGCCAGCGTGTCGATCACCACCGCGCCGTCCGGCCCGGTCAGCACCCCGGCGTTGCTGACACACCAGCCGCCACGGCTGTGTGTGTAGGCGTAGACGCCGTCGGCGACCTCGTGCACGCGCGGTGTGGCCGCCGTGTCGGTGGCTGTCATGTCGGCGACTTCGTCGTCGCGGCGTAGCGCTCCGCGCACCGCAGCGTATTGCGGCTGTTGCTCGACAGCGCCTCGGTGAGATATGCGCGGGCGTCGGCGAGATCGGTGGTCGCACCGAGTATCTCGCGCGCGGCCGCCGGATTGATCGCCACGGTGTGCCGTGCGGTCACCATGGCGCCGTCCGGCCCGTCGGCGAATTCCCAAGCGCCGCTGTGGCCGAACAGTATCGCGGGCGGAACCAGCTGCTTGTAATCGATCCGATCGCCGGGGAAGCACACCCGGATCGACCTGGTGGTGTGCGCAATCCCGCCCGCGGTCACCGTATCCATCTCCATCAGCTGCACGCCCTCGGCCTCCTCGGTGAGCTCGATGCGGCCGACGTGCGGCACCTGCTCGGGCCAGCGTTCACTGTGGTAGACGAAGTCGTACGCCTCGGCGGCCGAGCACTCCAGCGGCACCGTGTCCTGGAAGGTGTGGATCACCTCTTGTACCGGGTGGCCGAGTTCGGCGATGCGGGCCAGCGCCGCGAGCTCGGTCTCGCTGTTGCGGTCCACCGACGCGGCGACCTGCTCGGGTTCGACACCGTCCACCACCGTGAAGTGGTGATCCAGCGTCACTTTCGTCGTGCCAGGACCGATCTCGCGGAACGACCAGCCGCCGCCCATCGAGGCGATCGGCGCCTGGCTGCGTTCCTGCTCGAAGGCGATGCGGCGCTGCCCGGCGTCCAGCACCCGCCGCGACGTCCAGTTCTTCACCGCGCCACCCACGGTCGCCCACAGCCGGAAGCGCTCCTCGTCCGGCCCGCGGTGCAGGTGGCGCACCAGCACACTCGGCTCGAAGATCACCGGCCATCTGGTCACGTCGGCGACCAGGTCGTAGACGACCTGGGGCGCGGCGTGCACCACCTTGGTGTGGCTCATCACGCTGGTGTTCATGCTCTGTCCTCCTCGGCGGGTGCGGGCCTCGCGTGGTCACACGCGCTGCCGCCCTCGGGCCTGACGCTCACGCCGCGCCCCGCAGCTGGGCGTTCACGATGTCGACCAGCTCTTGTGGCGTCTTGACCTCGATGAGCTGCTCCTCCGGGATCGTGACGCCGAAGTCGCGCTGAATCCGCGCCGCGGTCTCGATGAGCGCGAGCGAGTCGTAGCCCAGCTCCTCGAATTCCGCGGCGGCGATGTCGCCGTCGAGTTCGGCGAGGTCCTCGCCGCCCGCGCAGTCCACGAGAATCCGGCGTAGTTCGGTGATGGTCATGGTCATGATTCGCTCCCTGGGAGTACTCGGTCGGATACGGCGCGCACGACGACCGCGGAGTTGAAGCCCCAGCGCCCGCGGGCCAGGACGAGCGCACCGCCGACCGTGGCGGTGCGCGGGGCGCCGAGGACCAGATCGATCCGGTAGTTCTCGGCGAGCGTGGTGGTGTGAGCGGTCGGCGGGATGACCGAGTCGCGCATCGCCAGTAGCGCGGTCACGATGTCGAGCGGGCCCGCGCCGGAGAACAGGCGCCCGGTCAGCGGTTTCGACGCGGTGACCGGAACGCCGCCGGGCCCGAACATCGCCTCGATGGTGGCGGCCTCGTCGCCGTCGCGGTCGGGTATGCCGGAGGCGTCGGCGAACACCACATCGATGTCACCGGGCGTCATCCCGGCGTCGGCCAGCGCGAGTTCGGCGGCGCGGCGCAGACCCGACGGGCGCGCCGAACCTGGCGGCGGATCGAATGTCGAGGCGTATCCGGCGATTTCGCCGTACACCTTCGGAACACCACGGGCCCGCGCCGCGGCGGCGTCCTCGACCACCAGCATCGCGCCGCCCTCACCGGGCACATACCCGGCGGCGGCGGCGTCGAACGGCAGGTAGGCGCGTTCGGGGTCGGTCGCGGTGCTCACCGCACCGCTGGACACGTGCGAGGCCCAGCCCCACGGATCCAGCGCCGAATCGACGCCACCGGTGACCACCAGCGGCGTCCCGCGTCGCACGGTGCGGCGCGCGTGGCCGATCGCGTCCAGCCCGCCGGCCTGCTCGGCGACCAAGGCGCTGCTCGGCCCGCGCATGCCGTGCCGGATGGAGATCTGGCCGGTGTTCACCGCGTAGAACCACGCGAAGGACTCGTACACGCTGACGTGCCCGGAGCCCAGCGACCACAGCTTGTTGAACTCCCGGTGCGTGAATTCGAAGCCGCCGGAGGCGTTTCCGGTCACCACGCCCATGTCGTAGTCGGTCATCGTCGCGGTGTCGACCTTCGCGTCGTCCAGCGCCCACTGCGCGGTGACCAGCGCCATCCGGGTGGAGATGTCGGTCTGCGGCAGCAGTCGGCTCGGCAGGTGCTCGCCGGCGTCGAAATCGGTCACCTGGCCGGCGAGGCGCGCCGCCGAGCGGCTGCTGTCGAACCGGGTGAGCGGCGCGATGCCGCCGCGACCGGCCAGCACGGCATCCCAGAAACGCTCCACGCCGACGCCGTTCGGCGCGAGCACACCGATTCCGGTCACCAGCATCATGCCGCCACCGCCTCGGCCTTGCGCAGCACCATCGCGCTCTGGAATCCGCCGAAGCCGCTGCCCACGCTGAGCACCGTGTTCATCCGGTGGTCCCGGGCGACCAGCGGAACGTAGTCCAGATCGCACTCCGGGTCGGGCTCGTGCAGGTTCGCCGTCGGCGGCACCACCTGGTATTCCAGCGCCAGCAGCGAGGCGGCGATCTCGACCGATCCGATCGCGCCGAGCGAGTGCCCGACCATGGACTTGATCGAGCTCATCGGCGTGGCGTAGGCGTGCGCGCCGAGACTGCGCTTCACCGCGGCGGTCTCGTGCCGGTCGTTCTGCCTGGTGCCCGAACCGTGCGCGTTGATGTAGTCCACCCCGGTGGGGTCGATCCTGGATTCGTCGAGCGCGACCCGGATCGCCTCGGCCATCTCGCGACCGTCCGCCTTGAGGCCCGTCATGTGATAGGCGTTGCAGCGAGTCGCGTAGCCGGAGATCTCGGCGTAGATGTGCGCGCCGCGCTTGCGGGCGCTCTCGTATTCCTCCAGCACGAACATCGCGGCGCCCTCGGCGAGGACGAACCCGTTACGCGAGTTGTCGAACGGCCGCGAGGCCACTTCCGCCTCGTCGTTGCGCGGTGTGGTCGCCTTGATCGCGTCGAAGCAGGCCACCACGATCGGGGTGATGGGGGTGTCCGATGCGCCGGCCACCATGACATCGGCCGAGCCCTCACGGATCAGCTGCACCGCGTGCCCGACCGAGTCCAGTCCCGACGTGCACCCGTTGGAGACCATCGCCACGGGTCCCTCCGCCCCCACGCTCCAGGCCACCTCCGCGGGCATCACGCTGGGGATCATGTAGTCGAACATGTGCGGGGAGAGATACGTCTCGTCGACCAGCCAGTTCTTGCCGGAGTCCGACAGCACCAGGTATTCACGCTCCAGGCTGGTGGCCGCAGCGACCGCACTGCCGAGGCTCACGCCGAGCCGGTGCGGATCGACCGCCGCGAAGTCGAGCCCGCTGTCGGCCACCGCCTCCCGCGCGCAGACCACGGCGAACTGCACCGCACGGTCCATGCGCCGAATCTCCCTGGGCGACAAACCTTCCCGCACCGGATCGAAGTCCGCTTCGCCGGCCACCTGGGACCGGTACGGCGAGGCGTCGAAGAACGAGATCCGGCGCGTCGCGGTACGGCCTTCCGACAAAAGCTTCCAGAACTCGTCCTTGCCCGACCCGCCGGGCGCGCGGACCCCGAGCCCGGTGACGACAACGCGGCGGCTCATCGCGTACCACCGGATGCTGTGGTGTTCATGGCGATTCTCCCTTCGATGGTGTGATCGAGCATCGAGGACGTCCCTCGAACATCGCTCGAGCGAACGAATCGAGTTGTTCTCGAGCGGCGGGGTGCACGCTGTCGTTGTGATCGCCCGGCCGGCGCTGCCCGGATCGATCACCCGTTCCCCGAGCAAGGAGACACGCGTGATGAAGTCAGCACACGGCCGAGATGACGCCGCCGCGGACTGGGTGCTCTGCCCGGCATGCCTGATCCCGCTGTACGGCAAACGGTTCGCCCGCGACCTCGGCGTCTGCGGCGAATGCGGCAGGCACACGCCGATCACCGCCGAACAGCGCGCCGGGCAGCTCGCCGATGAGGGACGCTTCGAGCCGCTGCCGGTCGCTGCCACCGACGATGACCCGCTGACCTTCACCGACACCAAGTCCTACCGGGATCGGCTGGCCGCCGCGCGCGCTCGCACCGGGATGCACGACGCGGTGCTGTGCGCGCTGGCCGCGATCGAAGGCAGGCCGGTGGTGATCGCCGCCATGGACTTCCGCTTCCTGGGCGGCAGTCTCGGCATCGCGGTGGGCGAGATGATCACCGCTGCCGCCGAAACCGCGCTGGTCCGGCGTATCCCGCTGATCATCGTCACCGCCTCGGGCGGCGCCCGGATGCAGGAGGGGCCGCTGTCGCTGATGCAGATGGCCAAGACCAGCGCGGCGCTGGAGCAGCTGGACCGGGCGGGCATTCTCACCGTCAGTGTGATCACCGATCCCACCTACGGCGGCGTCGCGGCCTCCTTCGCCACGCTCTCCGACGTGCTGATCGCCGAGCCGGGTGCGCGTCTCGGGTTCGCCGGGCGCCGGGTGATCGAGCAGACTATCCGGCAGGATTTGCCGCCGAAGTTCCAGACCGCCGAATTCCTGCTGGAACGCGGGCTGATCGATATGATCGTGCCGCGTGCCGGCCTGCGGCAGGCGCTCGGCGCGCTGCTGCGGGCCGCGGGCCCGGTCGATCCGGCCGAGCCCCTCGTGCCCGCGGACGCGGGAGTGATCACCGATCCGGCCCGCGTTCCCGCGACCGATCCCTGGACGCAGGTCCGCCGCGCACGGGCCCCGCAGCGACCGACCGCGCTCGATTACTTCGCACTCGCTTTCGACGAGTTCCGCGAGTTGTGCGGCGACCGGATCTCGGGCGACTGCGCCGCGGTGGTGGGCGGAACGGCGTGGCTGGGCGGGCGACCGGTGATGGTGATCGGCCACCAGAAGGGACACGATCCGAAGGAGCTGATGGAACGCAACTTCGGCATGCCGACCCCGGCCGGCTATCGCAAGGCGGCGCGGCTCATGCGGCTCGCCGAGAAGCTCGGGCTGCCCGTCATCACCTTGATCGACACGCCCGGCGCGTACCCGGGCGCGACCGCCGAGGAGCAGGGGCAGGCGATCGTCATCGCGGAGAACATTCGTTTGATGTCCGCACTACGGGTGCCGGTGATCAGTGTGGTGATCGGCGAAGGCGGCAGCGGCGGGGCTTTGGCGCTCGGTGTGGCCAACCGGGTGCTGATGTTCGCGAACGGGACGTACTCGGTGATCAGCTCGGAGGGTTGCGCGGCGATCGTATGGAACGACCCTGCGGCCGCGCCCCTGGCCGCGGCCGCGCTGGCGCTCACCGCGCGTGACCTCCTGCGTCTCGGGGTGGTCGACGCGGTACTGCCCGAGCCGGGTGACGACGTGGGCGCGGCTCCTGTGGCCGCGGCCGAGCAGTTGCACCGCGCTCTGGTCGCGACCCTCGGCGAGCTGGCAGGGCGCAGCGGTGCGGAGCTGGCCGACGAGCGGCGCGCCCGCTTCCGGCGGTTCGGTGCGCGGCAGCAGGTCCTGGTCCGGTCGGTCGCGTAGGAGTAGCGCCATGTTCGAGAAGATCCTGATCGCCAATCGCGGTGAGATCGCGCTGCGTGTCGCGCGCACCTGCCGTGAGCTCGGCCTGCGCACGGTGGCGGTGCACTCGGTCGCCGATGCCGACTCGGCGGTGGTGCGTTTCGCCGACGAGGCGGTGCAGATCGGCCCGTCCACGGCCAAGCGCAGTTATCTGAACGCCGCGGCGATTCTCGCCGCCGCCGAGCTCTCCGGCGCCGACGCGATCCATCCGGGGTACGGATTCCTGTCGGAGTCACCGGATTTCGCCGACGCCTGCCGCGCGGCGGGCGTCACGCTGATCGGGCCGCCCGCCGACGTGATGGCCCAGCTCGGTGACAAGCAGTCGGCGCGCACGCTGATGGCGAAGGCGGGATTGCCGCTACTGCCGGGCAGCCTCGATCCGCTCGAACTCGACGAGGCACACGCACTCGCGGATTCGATCGGCTTCCCGGTGATCATCAAGGCGGCGGCGGGCGGAGGTGGGCGCGGCATGCAGGTGGTGCACGAGAGTGCGGCGTTCCCGCGCGCCTATCAGGAGACCAGGGCGACGGCGCGGATGTTGTTCGGCGACAGCCGGGTGTATCTGGAGAAGTATCTCGCCGCGGCGAGGCACGTCGAGATCCAGGTGCTGTGCGACGGCCACGGCAACGGCGTGCACCTGGGTGAACGCGACTGCTCGGTGCAGCGCAGACATCAGAAATTGATCGAGGAATCGCCGGCTCCGCTGCTGCCGGAAGGTCTTGCCGACCGAATGGGCAGATCCGCCGTGAACGGTGTGTTGGAGGCAGGCTATACCGGTGCCGGAACCGTGGAATTCTTGGTCGATCAGGAGGGCAATCACTATTTCATGGAGGTGAACTGCCGGATTCAGGTCGAACATCCGGTCACCGAAATGGTAACAGGCATCGATTTGATCGCCGAACAGATTCGTGTTGCCGCAGGGCAATCTCTCGGCATCGTGCAGGAAGATATCGTCCTGCGCGGTGCGGCGATCGAATGCCGGATCAACGCCGAAGACCCTGCGGCCGAATTCGCGCCCGCCCCGGGAGTCCTGGCGGAATTCACGCCGCCGGGAGGTCCTTTCGTCCGCGTGGACACCCATGCGCACGTGGGTTATTCCATACCCCCGCACTACGATTCGCTGCTGGCCAAGCTGGTGGTGTGGGCGCCGGACCGCGACCGGGCGCTCGCCCGGATGCGGCGGGCGCTGGAGGAATTCCGGATCTCCGGCACCCGCGTCGCGACCACCCGGGACTTCCTGCGCGAGGTGCTCGACCACCCGGCGATGCGTGCCGCGACGCATACCACCGGATTGGTGGACGAGCTCCTCGGGCGGGGATGAGCGCGCCGGAGGTTCGCCCGGGGCTCGGCTCGCGGCCGAGCTCCGCGCACGGCGTCAGGCGGTCTCGGCGGCGGCGGTGCGGTACTCGGGGGAGTGCCACCCGATCAGATAGCCGGCGTGGCGGCTGTTGAGCATCGCGCTCACCGAGACGTCGGAGGCGGCCAGGATGTCCTGGTGCAGCTTCTGCAACTTCTGGCACGGATCCAGCCCCAGCTCACCCTGCATGAACCTGCTGAACTGCTGATAGGCGGCCAAGGCGCGGGCACGCTGCCCCGAGCGGCACAGGGCGAACATGTAGTACGCCTGGAGCCGCTCGTGGAGCGGATGCTGCATGGCCAGCCGCGCCAGATCGGGGCACACCTCGCGATGCCTGCCCAGACGCAACTCTGCCTCGACGCGCAGCTCGATGTTGGTCAGCCGCAGATGATCCAGATGCGATATCTCGGCGGCGAGCGGGATGCCGGCCTCCACGTCCACCAGCGCGGGACCGCTCCACAGCGCCTCCGCCGCGCCGAACAGATCCACCGCCCGCTGGTCGTCGCCGGTCTTGGCGGCGCATCGGGCGGCTTCGGACATGGACTGGTAGTCACGCAGATCGAACACGCAGTCCTTGACGTCGAAGGAATAGCCCTTACTGCGGGTCCGGAGAAAACGTTCGGCCACCTCTGCCTGTCCCACCCCGAGCTGCGCCGCTATCTTTTTACGGATTCCGAGGACATAGGTCTGCACGACTGTCACGGCGCTGCGCGGCGGATCGTCGTTCCACAATTCTTCGATCAAAGACGTCACCGGAACCACGGTGTCGTGCCGGACCAAGAGTAATGCCAGCAACTGCCGCTGCTTCTGGGCAGTCGGTGTCGCGTTGTGATTATTGACAGCAAGCGTCAATGGACCGAGCACGCGGGCGCAAACTGGATACTTCACTGGGAACTCTCCTACGGGCGACTGTTTTCCCCCGGCCGATGTGAGATCTCGATTCCCACCGCTTTGTAGGCTCCGTCAACAGTAGCGAGAAATCCGTATCGACGCCATGAATCCTGAGTAATATCGGAGTTAACACGTGGCGCGGCTGTGGCGAATTCTCCTTTGTCGCAAGGAGATTCGCCCGTTATTTGCGCCCGGCTCGGTTGCGGCGAGTTCGCGCGTGCTCGCCCGGTTTACCGGGCAGGGTGAGCTCGGTGGGTAGCCGCGGTCGACGCCTGCTGCCGGTGAGCCGCCCGCGTCACCCGCGATGTTGCCGGGTGCGTCGCCACTGCTCGATCGCACGCCCCATATCGGTTGTGGGCGGCTCGTCGTAGAGCCACTCTCGTGCGAGGCGATGCCAATTGTTGGTGACGTGGAGCTGGCCGAGCGCGGCGAAGGTGAACAGGTCCGCGCGGCGGGAGAAGACGTGCTCGGCCGGGAGCAGTTGGCGGCGCATACCTTTGAACTCGGCGGCTCGCGGGTCCATGGCGAGGATGACCGCGCCGGTGGCGATCTCGGGGGTGACGGTGATCCGCTCGTCGTGCAGGTGCCAGCCCGCCGCCGCAGCGACGCACGAGGTGCGAACCGCTGCCGGGTCCTCGGCCACCGCTACTCAGGCCGGGCGGCGGGTGCCGGCCGGTATCTCGCTCGGGTCGCTGTGAGCGGATGCGGCGATGAGCGCGGAGCGCAGGTACCAGACTCCTCTGCCGTCGGCGGGGTCGAGGCTGGTGAGCTGCGCGATTCGCCGCAGCCGGTAATCGACGGTGTTCGGATGGACATGCAGTCGCCGAGCCGTGCGCAGGCGGTGCATGCCCGTGTCGAGATGGGTTCGCAGTGTCTCCAACAGCTCCGGGTGGTCCATCAGCGGGGCCAGGTGTGTGCGGAGCCGGTCTCGCCCGGCTCCCGGGCGGGTGAGTTGATAGTGCAGCGCCAGCTCGGCGAATCGGTACAGCCCTGGTCCGCGCCCCAGCTGTTGCACGGTGTCCAGCAGTTCGTGGGCTTGAACAGCGGCGGTGGAGACCTCATCGGGGCCTGCCGACACGACGGTGGCGGTGACCGGCACTTGCGCTGCGGCGGACAGTGTCTGGACGACCTCGTCGAGGCCGGGGGCAGTGGGACGTGTGCGGGGAATGAGGATGGTTCCCCCGTCAACCGACAGCAGTGACAGCGTTCGATCACCGAACAGCACCGCGAGGGCGGCCTGGAGGCGGCGGAGCTTGCGCCGCGCGACGACCTGGCTGTCGAGGCCGGGACGGCTTTCGTCGGGATGCGCGGGCACGGCGAGCGCGAGCACGAAATATTCGTCGGCTATAGGTATTCCGCATTCGCGGGCCATCGCGGATGTCGCGTGCCCGCCCAGCAGTGCCGAGGTCAGGGTGTGCACCGCGGTGTGATGTTCGGCGGCGATGGCCTTGTATTCGCGGACGTAGGTTTTGCCGACGGTCCCGGTCAGCAGATTCGACAGCTCCACTACCGTGGCGGCGCCGGTGGCAATGTCGACGCGATGCCGGGGTCCTCGGTCGCCGAAGAGCAGGTCCAGCCCGAACTTGAATCCGGCGTGAACTGCGTGCAGGACGGTGTCGATCGGGATCCCCTCACGGGCCCAGCCCGCGGCCGCGGCCGGCAAACAGTCGATGCGGTCCGGCACGGCCTGCCCGTCCAATCGCTGGATCGCCCACTGCAGGCACGCCCGCACCACCTCGGTGACGTCGGCACCGACCGCGCCATTCGGCAGCGTCCGGCAGGGCACCGCCGAATCGATGACGTGCGTGACCACCTCGCGCGCCAGCCGGTGCACATCGGGCAGAGGCCGGATGATCGGCTGCCCTTTCGGATCGACAGCAGGATGAGCGATACCTTCGATCATCACCTGTGACCTCCTCGTCACCGCGCAGCCGCGGCCACGTCCCAGCTCAACCCTTCCGGGGTGGAGCAACTACGCGGCGCCTCGGCGTTACCGGTTGTGCACTCCGTCATCAACGGTAATCCGAGCTCACGATCAACTACTACTCCGCTTTCGGCAGGTGGCGGATGACTTCGAAATATGCTCCTGAAAAGGAGAAACAGGACATGCGCAGTCGGAGTGAAGGAGTGATTCGCCGCCGAAACCTGGGGAGGTGCTCACTTTTCGAGCATCTCTCAGACGGCGGTGGCCTTGGCTTCGGCCTCGATCCAGGCGCCGATCATCCGTCCGGTCATATCGATCGCCTCCGCGCGGGCGCGGCTGTCCACATCCAGAGCCGACGCGCGCAGGACCGCCGCGAAGCCGGTATTGATCATGACGAACGTCATCACGTCGTACTCGTGATCGTCACCCGGGCCGAGGATCTGGATCAACATCACCTTGACCAGCAGGCGCAGCCGCGGCTCGAACTCCGGGATACCACTGCTGTAGAACTGCACCCCGCCGACCAGCGCACGGACCAACTGCGCGTTCGCGACCAGTTCCGCGGTGATCACCTGCAGGATGTCGATGACGATCTGCTGGACGGACTTCTCCGACAAATGGAAAACCTGCTGGGTGAAGCGCCGCTCGATGGTCTCGAGCAACCGCTCGAGCAACTCCTCGACCAGGACGGCGCGATCAGCGAAGTACCGGTAGACCGTGCCTATGCTGACCCCGGCCTCCACCGCGATCCGGTTGGTCGAGGTATCGGCGATACCGCGCTCCCCGAACAACCGCGCCGCCGTATCCAGGATGTGCTCCCTGGTCGCCTTCGCACGCTCCTGCGTCGGACGACGGCGCTGACCGACAGTCTTCGGCGGCATCACGCCCTCCTGCTGATCATTCAAAATGAGCGACGCTCATCTTACCGACCGCCAGGTGCGCCGCCGACGCAAACATCGAGGTCGAGCCACGATCACTGCGGCGGCGCGGATTCGTGGACGCGGCAGCCGGATTCGCGCGAGCGCGGTGCAGGCCGGGTGAAGTCGGAGCAGGCCCATTGACGACCTCGTCGCGGTTATTCCAGCCGAACTGGGCAATACGGGTTCATGAGAGGTGAGAATCATGAGCTTGTTTCGAAGTGCTCCTAGGTATCGACGGCGCCGTACCGGCGGAATGGGACGCCGCCGGTGGCGCGGCGGTTACGGCAGTCGGTGGCGCGGCCGGTGGCGTCGGCGCGACAGCCGGGTGCCGCGCAGGTCCGCGGGGTCCGGAGGGCTGGCGGGCGCAGCGCGATTCGGCTTCATCGCACGCGGGATCGCCTACATCGTGATCGGCATTCTCGCGTTCATGCTGGCTGTCGGCACCGCGCAGCACGAGCCGAACGCGGGCGGGGCGCTCGCCGCACTCGCCGGTAAGCCGCTGGGCTATCTACTGCTGTGGATCCTGGCCCTCGGATTCGCCGCCCTGGCGGCTTGGCGGCTGGCGCAGGCCGCTACCGTGCCCGCGGGAAGTCCGAACGGACTTCGGCTGCGCGCCTCGGCTCTCGGGCTCTTCTACGCCGTGGCGTTCTTCGTGGTCCTCCGGTTCGTCGTCGACGGCCGGTCGCCGCAGCCCAGCGACGCCGTCGCACGCGACGTGACCGCCCGCATACTCGGTTGGGACGGGGGACAGGTGGTGGTGCTCCTGATCGGCCTGGTCATTCTCGCCCTGGGCGTACTGATCACTCTGCGCGGACTTCGTCTCGCCTTCGTCGATGACCTGCGGATGGGCTGGATGACCCAGGCATCGCGCGAGAGCGTGATCTGGTTGGGCCGGTTCGGTTATCTGGCGCGGGGCGTGATCGTGGTGGGCATCGGACTCGCCACAGTGGTTGCGGCCGCCGACTACGAGCCGGCGAATGCCAAGGGGGTCGACGCCGTACTGCACGATTTCGCCGACAGCGCCTTGGGCCCTTGGCTGCTCATCGTGGTATCGCTGGGCCTGATGGCCTTCGGGGTCCTGTCGTTCCTCCAAGCGAGATACCGGCGGACCTATGGCGGTGTCCCGGTGTGATTCGGGTGGCGCCGACCTGCTCCGCTATGCCAGGTCGGGCGCGCGCACCTGCTCGACCCGGCTCGTGGTGCGCTGACGATGCCCTACCAGCACGACACCCACCGCAGCGGTCGTGAAGGCGGTGCTGCACAACAGCGCCGTGGCCGGGTGACCGGTGCGGTCCACGACGAGACCGGCGACGCCGGGACCTAGCACGGCACCGATATTGAAGGCGGTAGTCGCCACAGCGCCGGCGATACGTGGTGCCGTTGACGTGGCGGTCTGCACGACCGTCGCGATCAGCGTCGACCCGACGCCGAACGCGACCGCACCCGTCACCGCCGCCATGAGCAGCACCCCGATCAGCGAGTGCGTGGTCAGAGCAGCGAGCAACCACACTCCGACGAGTACCACCGTTCCGGCGGTGATGATCCGCCGGCGGTGACGGTCGCTGTAGCGGCCGGTGAGCATCGACCCGGCGAATGAGCCGACACCGAACAGGGCCAGCGCCATCGGAACCCACCGGGTGCCCGCCCCTGGAACACCGGCAGTGATCGTGCCGAGGTAGGTGAACCCGGCGAATGTCGCGGCATTGACGAGGATCCCGGCCACAACGGCGGCCAGGACCGGTCGCAGGCCCACTACAGCCCATTCGCTTCGTATCGACAGTTGCTGCGCGCCGGGCCGATCACCCTCGCTCACGTCGCGGCCGACAAGCACCCACACCGGTATGAGCGCAGCGACGCTGATGACGGCCACAGCCCAGAACGCGGAACGCCATCCCCAGAGCTGCCCCAGCAGTGTGCCTGCGGGAACACCGGCGATGCAGGCCACCGTAACCCCGGACACCACCACGGAGGTCGCGCGTCCGATCGCGGCCGAGCCGACCAACCGTGGCAGCGCGGCCAGCGCGATCGCCAAGAACCCGGCGTTGGCGAGCGCCGCGACGACCCGAGTCACCAGCAAGAGCGCGAATTCGGTGGCGACAGCGCCGATGACATGAGCGGCACAGAACAACGCCAAGAACGCCGTGACCGAATCCCTGACCGGCAACCGGCCCGCCGCCACCGCCAGCACCGGCGCACCGAACACCATGCCGACCGCGAATAGCGAGGTCAGCAATCCAGCAGTACCGAGCGAGAGTCCGAAATCGGCCGCGATCTGCTCCAGCAATCCCGACACCATGAATTCGGACGTGCCCTGTGCGAAAACAGCAACAGCCAGCACGAACACCACAACGGGCATAAGAAGACAACTTCCCGGAGACAGGGCGCCACGGTCACATCACGGCGCCCGAGATGGTTGCGGAATCGGGTGATCCACCACCCGACAGCAAGAAATCGACATCGTCCGGCGTTGCGAGATATCGAGCATCACCAGCCGCTCGGCGAGCAGCGGGAACCACGCTCACAACGCCGCCCGGCGCACAGGCCGGGCGGCTACCGTCTGGACGCCTCCGGAGAACTCACGCCGACACCGTAACAACCCGGGCACACCGAGCCAACACAATTACGACGGCGTGCCCCGCGACCTCTAGTCCCGGGACTCATCGATGTCGAGTGCCCCGGACGGGCACGCAGCCAAGGCCTCCCGCACTGCCGAATGACCGCGCTGCGGTCCTGGGTCGAGCAACCGCACCCTGCCGTCGTTCTCGTCCTGATCGAAGACCTCCGGCGCGAGAAGGGCGCACATGCCCGCGCCGATACAGCGCTCCCGATCCGCAGAGATTCGCACTTCGTTCTCTCCTTTCATGAGCAACGGATAGGGCATGTCCCGAGGAAATGTGTCGGGGCTTCGCCGCTCACCGGGGCGATCCACAAGACAGGCCCTGCAGGTGCGTTCCCTCGCGGGTGACGCGCTCGGCAGACGGTCTTACCGGGCCGTATCGGTCCAGGTCACCGGCAGTTCGTGGACGCCGTAGATATTCATGTCGGTCCTGAGCTTCACCGCAGCGGCGGGGATGGCGAGCTCGAGGGCCGGGAAGCGACGCAGCAGTCCGGCGAAACCGGCGCGCATCTCGATGCGGGCCAGCTGCTGGCCGAGGCATTGATGGATGCCATGGCCGAAGGACAGGTGACCGCGGGCCTTGCGGTGGATGTCCAGGGTGTCGGGGTTGTCGAAGCGCTGGGGGTCGTGGTTGGCGGCCAGCAGTGAGACCACGACGGTCGATCCCTTGCCGATCGTTTCGCCGCCGAGTTCGATGTCCTCCGTGGCGTAGCGATAGAAGATATCGGCAACCGACAGGTAGCGCATGAGTTCCTCGACGGCATCCGGCAGCAGATCCGGGTCGGCGCGCAGTTCGGCCAGCTGCTCGGGGTGCTCCAGGAGCGCGAAGGTGCCCAGCGCCAGCATGTTCGCGGTGGTCTCGTGGCCCGCGAGCAGCAGCAGGAAGGCCACGCCGGTCAGCTCCTCGATGGTGAGGTCGTCATGGCGGGCCAGGTCGGACAGTATGTCGTCGCCGGGTTCGGCGCGCTTGCGCGTGACCAGTTCGGCCAGATACGTCGTCATCGCGCCGTACGCGGCCATCTTCTCCTCGAGCGGCTGGTCCTTGACCAAGAACTTGGCGGAGTTGATCTGGAAGGTCTCCCGGTCCGCGTAGGGGACACCGAGCAGTTCGCAGATCACCAGCGAGGGCACCGGCAGCGCGAACTCCTTGACCAGGTCGACCGGCGGGGCCAGGCGCGCCATCTCGTCCAGTTGCCGCTCGGTGATCTCGATGATGTGCTCTTCGAGCATCCTCATGCGTCTGACGGTGAAGGCGCCGGTGAGCATGCGCCGCAGCCGGGTGTGGTCCGGCGGGTCCATGGCGATGAACAGGCCCGGGATCTGCGGCGATGGTTCGGTGGCGGCGGGCATGCCGGGGGTCTCGTACGGCACGTGGAGGACGCCGATGTCCTGGCGGGAGCTGAACCGGGTGTCGGCCATGAGCCGACGCACCGCGTCGTAACCGGTGACGAGCCAGCCCTCGTGACCATCGGGGAAGGTCATCGGACTGACCGGGCGAGCTTCGCGCAGCCGGGTGATTTCGCGGGGCGGGTCGAAGGGGCCCGCGTCGCGTTCCATGGGGAGACCGTGCGGAATGGGAACCGTTCGAGTCATCGAATTGCCTTTCGTGGCGGTTGTTTCGACCACAGTCGCCGACAGTCCTGACACACGACTGACACGGCTCTGACACCGATCACGGCGCAGTCATGGCAGGCCCTGCGTGGCGCCTCGGCGACTTCCGTGCCCCGTCAGCAGCCGAAAACCCGCTCATGGCTCATGGCAAGATCAGCCGGGTGCAGATCGGGATTCTTGGACCATTCGAGCTCCGCGCGGACGACGGCGTTTTCGCCGAGGTGCCGGGCGCGCGGTTGCGCGGGCTGTTGGCCGCCCTCGCGCTCGAACCGGGTCACGCGGTCCCGAAGGGGACTCTCATCGACTGGATCTGGGGTGAACAACCGCCCTCCGATGCGGCGAATGCTCTGCAACGCTTGGTTTCCCGGCTGCGGAAGGCCCTGCCGGAAGGGGTGGTCGAGGGGCAGGCGGACGGCTACCGGTTGAAGGTGGAACCCGACGCTGTCGACGCCGTTCGGTTCGAACGCCTCGTCGCCCGCGCTCGCAACGACGAGGATCCACGGGGGGTACGGCTGCTGCGCGAGGCCCTCGCATTGTGGCGCGGCGCGGCCATGCAGGACATCGGCCTGCAGGACAGTGCGGCGTTCGACGCGGCGGTCACCCGGCTGGAGGGGCTACGCCTGACCGCCATGGAGGACCGGTTCGATGCCGAGATCAGCCTCGGCCACGGTGCGGAGCTGGTGACGGAACTGACCGACCTGGTGGCCGCGCATCCGGTGCGGGAACGGCTTGTCGCCGCGCTGATGCGAGCCCTCGTCGCGACCGGTCGCGACACCGAGGCGATGCTCGTGTACGAGCGCACGAGAGAAACCCTGGCCGACGAACTGGGCGTCGACCCGTCAGCGGAGCTGTCCGCGTTGCACCTCGCGCTGCTGCGCGGCGAGCTGGGACGGCGGGAGGAGAACCGGAAGACCAACTTGCGTGCCGAGCTGACCAGCTTCGTCGGCAAGGACGCCGATATCGCCGCGGTCGGCGAACTCAACGCCGAACATCGGCTCACCACCCTGATCGGCCCGGGCGGCTCGGGAAAGACCAGACTGGCCACGGAAACCGCGCGCACGTTGCTCGGCGACCTGCCGGACGGAGTCTGGATGGTGGAACTCGCGGCCATCGGCGCCGACGGTGACGTCGCGCAAGCGACGCTCGCCGCGCTCAAACTGCGCGACGCGCTGCTCGGCGAGGCGCCGGACGCGGAGCCGACGGATCGGGTCGTCGCCGCGATCCGCGAGCGCGCCATGTTGCTGATTCTGGACAACTGCGAGCACGTGATCGAGTCCGCGGCGACCTTCGCCCATCGAGTGCTCGGAGAATGCCGACGGCTGCGGATCCTCGCGACGAGCCGGGAACCCCTCGGCATCACCGGCGAGGCACTGTGGCCGGTTGTGCCGCTGGCCTTGCCGAAGGGGGACGCCGCCCCCGGTGAGATCGAGTCCTCACCGGCAATCCAGCTGCTGCGCGACCGGGCGGGCGCGGTGCGCAAGGATCTCGTGGTCGACGCCCACGCGTTGGCGACGATGGCGCGCGTCTGCCGGGCGCTGGACGGTATGCCGCTGGCGATCGAACTGGCCGCGGCCAGGTTGCGCACCATGTCCCTCGATCAGCTCGCCCACCGTCTCGACGATCGATTCCGCCTGCTGACCGGCGGCAGCCGAACCGCGCTGCCGCGGCACCGGACCCTGCGCGCGGTGGTCGACTGGAGCTGGGAATTGCTGACCGACGCCGAACGGACGGTCCTGCGCAGGCTCTCGGTGTTCTCGGGCGGGGCGAGCCTGGAAGCGGCCGAGCGGGTCTGCGCGGGCGATGCGGTCGAGACGGATCAGGTGCTCGAGTTGCTGACCGCGCTCAGTGAGAAATCGCTGGTGGTCACCGAGGGTGATCGGGCGCCGCGCTACCGGATGCTCGGCACGATCAAGGAGTACGCCGAGCAGCGTCTCGCGGAGGCGGGTGAATCGGATCCGGCGCGCCGGGCGCATCTCGCGCATTTCACCGCACTCGCCGAAACCGCGGACCCGCATCTTCGCCGCGCGGAGCAACTGGAATGGCTGGCCACGCTCGAGGCCGAGCACGACAACATCGCTGCCGCGATGCGCGGTGCGCTCGCGGCCCGCGAGGCAGACGCGGCGATGCGCCTGGCCGCGGCCGCCGGCTGGTACTGGTGGCTCGGTGGTCACAAGGCCGAGGGCAACGAGCTGATCATGGCGGCCGCTACCCTGCCGGGCGAGGTAGCCGACGAGATCCGGGCCATGGTGTACGCGTTCGTCGTACAGTTCGTGACCTCCGGACGGCAGGGTGACGAGTACCAGGCGCAGGAGTGGATCCACAAGGCTTACGACATCAGCCGGGATGTTCCGAAGCGTCACCCGGTGCTGAGGTTCATCGCCCCACTGGAACGCCTGCTGCACGGCCCGGACGCGTTGTTGCCCGCGTGGGAATCACTGCTGGACGACGACGATCCTTGGGTACGCGCACTGGCTTTGCTGCATCTCGGCAAGACGCGGATTCAGCTCGGTCACGACGGCCGGGAGGCGGACACCTACCTCGAGACGGCGCTCATCGAGTTTCGCGCGCTCGGCGAACGGTGGGGAATGTCGTTCGCCCAGATCGAGCTGGCGAACCGAATCGCCATGCGCGGCGAGTTCGCCGGTGCCTGCGAGCATTACGAACAGGCGATCGCGGTCGTCACCGAGGTCGGTGCCATCGAGGACGTCGTGCCGATGCGGTCGCGGCAGGCCCAGTTGTACTGGCTGGCGGGCGATGCGGAGTCGAGCGAGGCCGCGATGGCCGAGGCGCAACGGTGCGCGCTGCGCGTCGCCTGGCCGAACGCACTGGCCGAGCTGGCGCTGACGAAGGCGGAGCTCGCGCGCTGGCGCGGCGACGCCGAGCAGGCACACCGGCAACTCGACGTCGCGAAAGCCATCCTGGGCGAAGACGCCGAGCGGGCGAACGTCCGCGCGGCGATCCGAGACCAGCTCGGCTACCTCGCCGAGAATCTCGATGTGGCCCGCGAACACCGCATCGCGGCCTTCGAGGCGGCCTTCGAGGCGGGGCATGCACCCCTGATCGCCCAGATGCTCGTCGGGATCGCGGACCTGGCGCTGCGTGACCGGCAGTACGAGCAAGCGGCGCGGCTGCTCGCGGCGAGCGCCGGCCTGCGCGGTCTGCCGGATCGTTCCCAGCCGGATGTGGGCCGGATCGAGCAGGCAACGCGAAACCGCCTCGGCGACGCGGGGTTCGCCGAGGCGGCTCGGGAAGGGTCACAGACGAGCTGGAGTCAGCTGGTCGCGGTCACGCTCGCTTCTTGAACGTGGAACCCGCCCACAGATACCCGACGAGAGCGATCCCGGCGCACCAGGCGACGGCGGCGATCGCGTCGCCGGAGGACGGTGCGCCGTTGAGCAATCCGCGCATCGTTTCGATGATCGGCGTGAAGGGCTGGTATTCCGCGAACTGCCGCAGGCCCGGCCCCATCTTCTCCGCCGGGACGATCGCGCTGCTGAAGAACGGCAGCATGACCAGCGGCACCGACGCCAGACCCGCCGTTTCCGGAGACTTCGCCGCCAATCCCAAGGCGACCGTGAGCCAGGCGGCCGCGAAACCGAGCAGCACGACGATGCCGGCCACGCCCAGCCACTCGAGGAAACTCGCCGCCGGACTGAATCCCAGCAGGAAGGCCACCCCGATGAGGGCCGCGATGGCGACCAGATTGGTCAGCACGGTGGCGATCACATGACCGGTCAGCACCGCACCACGGGAGACGTCCATGACCTTGAACCGGTTGATGATGCCCGTCGTCATGTCGGAGTTCACCGATGTCGCGGTGGCACCCAGCCCGTAACAGACGGCCAGCAGGATCAGACCCGGTGTCGCGTAGTCGATGTAGTCGACACCGACGTCGAAAGCGTCGCCGAACATGTACACGAACATCAGCATGATGATGATCGGCATCAGGACCGCGTTGAACACCGAGGTCGGGTTCCGGGCGATGTGCTTGAAGTTGCGGCGCAACATCACCATCGAGTGGGATCTGGTGCTCATTTCGCAGCCTCCGTGGTGTGGCCCGTCAGGGCGAGGAAAACGTCGTCGAGGTCGGGTGTGTGCACGGAGAACTCTTCGGCGGCGAGTGCGTACTCGTCGAGCCGGTCCAGCAGCGCGCGAAGCGATTTCGTCCCGCCATCGCTGGGCACCTTCAGGGTCAGTGCCTCGTCGTCCTGTGTGGAGTCGGTGAAGAGCCGAGCAGCCGCGCCGAGTTGGGCGACGGTGGTGAAGCGCAGCCGCACGTGCGTCCCGGGGACCTGGCGTTTGAGGTCGTCGGGGGTGCCCTGGGCGACCAGGCGGCCCTGGTGGAGTACCGCGATGCGATCGGCGAGCTGATCGGCTTCCTCGAGGTACTGGGTGGTGAGGAAGATGGTCACCCCGTCGGCCACCAGATCGCGGATGATCGTCCACATCGTGCGACGGCTGCGCGGGTCCAGTCCGGTCGTCGGCTCGTCCAGGAAGATGATCCGCGGGTTGCCGACGAGCGTCATCGCCAGGTCGAGCTTCCGGCGCATGCCGCCGGAATAGGTCGACGCGGGCCGCTGCGCCGACTCCAGCAGATCGAAGCGTTCCAGCAGCTCTGTGACGGTCCGCTTGCCGTCGCCGGACGGTACCCCGTTCAGATCCACCATCAGCTGCAGGTTCTCCTGCCCCGTCAGCAGCTCGTCCACCGCCGCGAACTGACCGGTGACCCCGATCGCCGCACGCACCGCCTTCGCCTCGGTCGCGACGTCATGGCCGGCCACGTGTACCGACCCGCCGTCTGCCTTCGCCAATGTGGTGAGCACGTTCACCGTCGTCGTCTTACCCGCCCCGTTCGGGCCGAGCAGGGAAAAGACCGTGCCCGCACGAACATCCAGATCGATGCCGTCGAGCACGATCTTGTCCCCGTACGCTTTCCGCAGCCCGGAAACCGTGATCGCTGAATTTCTCATGCGACCACCATCGGCACCCGCCCTGACACCCACCTGTCACGTCCCTGTCACGACCACTGACACGGTGTTCCAGCTCGTCGCTCGGACGTGGAGCCGGAACATCGACCGGCCCGATCGTCGCCCGGCACTTCCGCCGGGCCGTCATGTCACCCATCTGACGCGACAGGTACCGGCGATCGGCCACCCCGGTCGTCGGTACGCGGCGGTATTCGGTCATCCACCCTCGTCCACGGCCGGGCCGACCTACGGTCAGTGGTCGGGAGAGTGACCGGTTGCCATGAAGATGGTGCGCCGGCCGACTTCGACGGCGTGGTCGGCGAATCGCTCGTAGTAGCGACCGACCAGGGCGAGGTCGACCGCGGCGGCGGTTCCGCCGGTCCAGTCGTCGGCGAGTATCGCCGCCAGGAGTTGCTGATGCAGGTGGTCCATGGTGTCGTCCTGGCCGTCGAGCTGGGCGGCATCGTGGGGGTCGCCCGAGACCAGCACCTCGGCGGCGCTGGTGGCCATGTCGGTGGCGGCCGCACCCATGCCGGCCACGATCGGGCGCACCGTTTCCGGCACCGCGTGCTGCGGATGGCGGCGGCGCGCGACGTTGGCGATGTGCTCTGCCAGCGCGGCCATGCGGACCAGATCGCCGACGAGCTGGATGGCGGCGACCACCCGCCGTAGCTCACCGGCGACCGGCGCCTCCAAGGCCAGCAGGCTCACCGCCGTGTGCTCACAGTCCTCGCGCATGGCGTCGATCTCGTGGCAGATATCGATCGCTCGTTCGGACAACTCCAGATCGGCGCCCAGCAGAGCGCTCGTGGCGGTGGCGATGGCGTCGTGGTTACGCAGGCACATCGCTTGTAACCGATCAGCGAGTTGATCGAGGTTCTCGTGGAAGCGAGTCCGCATCCTCCCATCCTCCACCAGCGCGTCAAGGCCCGCGGGCCCGGCTGCTGTCGTCGAGCCGGGTTTCGTCAACGGCTGGTCACGACGTTTCCGGGCGCAGGACCGGCGCGCCGTACCAATGACAGACGAGCAGGGCCAGTTCGATGTCGAGTCGGTCTTCGGCGATGGGCCTGCCGCGTCGCGAGACCGCTCGTCCGACGCGGTACTTGACGGAGTTGGCGTGGAGATCGAGTTCCGCGGCGGCTGCTTTGTAGCTCGATCCGCTTCGCAGGAATACCTGAAGCGTCTCGCGCAGCCGTGCGTCGTTGTCGTTGTCGGTGGACAGGGCACCGAGCACCTCGCCCACCCATTCCCGGACTTCCGCGATGCTCCTGCCGAGCAGGGCCGCCACCGCCAATCCGGGATCTTCGGCCGCGATGACGCACTGTTCGGCGTCTCCCCGCGCCAGGGCGACCGAGCGCGCGTCTTGGGCCGAGCGGTGAGACCGGCGGAACCCGGGCACTCCGGGAGCCATCGTGCCGATCGCGACCCGCGGGGCGCTACGCTGCGCGGCAGCGAAACCACGGACGGCGGCGACGGCATCGGGTTGCGCCGATCGGTACGGCAGCCAGGCCCAGCCGCTCAGCTGATCGTCGGCGACGAACAGCGGGCTCGCGCCGGCTCCCCCGGTCTCGGCCGCCGCACGGACGAACTGTTGCAGCTGGGCCAATTCGTCATCGCCGGCACCGGTATCGGGGTACCAGACGATGAGCGCCAGGTGGTGCCAAAGCACTGGATAGCGGATCAGCTCGGTAGTGCCATCGATATCGACGGTTTTGCCCGCCAGTAATTCGCGCACACGGAGCGCGCGGACACTGTTGCGGGTTTCCAGCCATTGCTCGCGCTCGCCTTCGTAGACGGCGACGACCTGCTGGATGATTCGGTCGAGATAACGGAACATCCTCGTGGTCATCACCTGACCGACAAGGAAGGGGTCCACCGGCATCCGCTCTGTCGCCCGCAGTTCGGCGAAGACCAGTTCGGTTACTCGCCGCTGGCCGAGGTGATAAGCGCGAACCAGGACATTGAGCGGGACGCCGCGCTGCGCCAAGCGTCTCGCGTACGCGATCGCCGCCGAAGGCAGGTAGAGGCGCGTCGCCGGGAAATCGTGGCGCAGTGCGTGCAGCAAGGTGTCGATATTGCCTTGCACGCTGGCGCCGAGCAGTTCGACGGTGTGGACATCCGCGGGCAGCTCCGGTACCTCGTCCTCAAGTGCGCGGCAGACAGTCGCGCTGATCTCCGTCACCCGCTCGTTCATGCGGGCGGCGATCGTCGCGACATAACGGTCGACCTCGATATCGCCGTTGCGACGAGAACTCGTCACCACCTGATCGTAATGACATCGCCGCGACCGCGAGGACGATATTGTCTTCCGGCGACAAAGCACGCGGCGAATTTGAGCGCGGCACGACGGTGCCGAGGCGCGCCGCGATTCCTACCGTGGTCGTTGAGCCCTACGCCGTTGCTCCCTACGCTCTTGCCGAGGAGACCGTATGACGCTTTCGATTCTCCCGGACTGTCGCGCCGTAGCGGCCCCGAACGCACCCGCCCTTGCCGACGACAGCATCGAACTGGACAACAGTGGGTTTCTGGCCGCTGTGCGGCGCGTCGCGGCGTCCCTGAACGGCATGGGTGTCGCCACCGGCGACGTCGTCGCGATCATGCTGCCCGGCTCCGTCGACCTGGTGGTATCGCTGTTCGCGACCTGGCGTCTGGGCGCCACACCCGCACTGATCGATCCGATGGCGACTCACACGGAAGCGAGCCATCAGATCGCCGATTCCGATTCCAAGGTCCTGATCGGCGTCGCGGGCCCTGCGGCGATCGCCGCGACGGTCCGGGTGATCACGCCCACCGCGGCGCCCACGGCGGCGGAACAAGACACTATCGAAGCGGTGCGGCCCAGCGGGGAAGCGCCTGCGCTGATCAGCTACGGCGACGGCAATCCAGCGATGTTCGACCACCGGAACCTCGAGGCAATGTGCGGGCTGGCGATCAAAGTATTCGCGCTCACCGATGCCGATCACAGTTTGTCGACGCTGCCGATGCGGAAGTTGTGCAGCATCTTGTTGGGCGCCTTGTCACCGTTGGCAGCCGGGGGTTGCGCCACTGTGGCGGGCCCGGTCAGCGCGCAGTCGTTCTTGGACCGGATCGAGCGAATCCGGCCCACCTACTATTCGGCGTTACCGAGCCTGTACGCGGCGCTGTCCGAGCTGCCTCGCCAGATACGGACCGACACTTCGTCGGTGCGCTTCGCCATCTGCTGCGCGGCGCCGGCCGGAACCGAACTGCGCACCGAGTTCGAACACCACTTCGGGATACCCATCATCAACAGCTACGGGATGCGCAAGGTCATTGCGCGAGCGCATTCGACCTATTCACCGGCGTCCAGCGGACGGGGGCCGAGCAGCGCATCCGCCACGCCGCGCTACCGGTCGGCGACCGGGTGAAGCGGGAACCCCCGTCAGGGCCGGAAGACCGAGCGGACGCAGCCTTCTTCTTTGTTCTTGAAGATGTCGTAGCCGTACACCGCGTCCTCGAGCGGCATGTCGTGGGTGATCAGGTAGGAGGGGTCGAGGTCGCCTTGCTGGATGTAATCGAACATCCGGGGCACGTACCGCTGACCATATTGCTGGGCGGTGCGAATAGTGAGGCCTTTGTTGGTCACGACGACCATGGGGAACTTGTCGGTCAACCCGTAGATACCGAGCACTGCGACGACGCCACCTTTCCGGCACGCGAGAATTGCTTCCCGCAGCGGTGTCGCTCGGTCGGATTCGAGCCGGAGCAGCTGTTTGGCGCGATCGTAGAGCTGCTGCAGTCCGGTGCCATGCCCTTCGATGCCGACAGCGTCGATGCAGGCATCCGGGCCGCGGCCGCCGGTGCTCTCACGCAGGGCCTCCTGGACGCTGTCGACGGCGGTGTAGTCGATGGTCTCGGCGCCGAACTGCTCGCTTGCCATGGCCAATCGCTCGGGAAAACGGTCGATGACGATGACCCGGTCGGCGCCGAGAAGCCGGGCGGAATGCCCCGCCATCAATCCGACGCCGCCGCTGCCCCACACCGCGACGGTGTCACCGGGGTGGATGTCGCAGAATTCGGCGCCCATCAGCCCGGTCGGGACGGCATCGGAGACGAACAGGGCCTGTTCGTCGGTGATGCCTTCCGGTATCCGAAAGCAGTTGACGTCGCCGAAGGGGACACGAATATATTGCGCGTGCGATCCCTGATAGCCGCCGAAGGGGTGGGTGTAGCCGTAGATGCCACCGGTCGGGTAGCCGAAAAGAGGTTGTTGCAGCGCGCTGTTCGGATTGGTGGTGTCGCACAGGGAATACAATTCGCGGTCGCAGTACCAGCACGACGCGCACCCGATGAAAGACGGGACGACCACGCGGTCGCCCACCTCGGTCGAGGTGACCTCGGCTCCGATTTCGACCACCTCACCCATGAACTCGTGTCCGAAGACGTCGCCTTCCCGCATTCCCGGCAGATACCCGTCGATGAAATGCAGGTCGGACCCGCAGGTAGTGGTCAGGCGGACCTGCACGATGACATCGTGCGGATTGACCAGGATCGGGTCGGGGACGGTCTCCACGGCGAGGTCGTCGACGCCGTTCCAGCAGAGCGCATGCATGTCTCCTGCTGTTCACCGAGCGGAAGAGCGAGCGCTCGGGTTGTGGGCCAGGGTGGGTATCTCGCCGGTCTGCAGCCGGGCTCGGGCCCGGTAGAGGGCGGTGAAGGTCGCCGCGCCGGTCAGCAGGTCCGGTAGCGGAGTCCGCGCCCGCATCGTCACTTCGGTACCGAGGTCGCGCGGCGCGTCCGCGAAGCCGAGCTCGAGTTCCAGGCCCGGCGCGGCAGAGGTGTCGTCGTCCGTTGAGCCGACGAACCGGAAGCGCCCGTCCTCCTCATGCAGCGTGGTCGTCCAGGTCGTGCGTCCATCGGCGCCCGAAGGGAACGTCCACTCGTAGCTGGACGGCCCGCTCGAACGGACCTCGGCGACATCGCCCAGGACCTCGGACAGGTTCGCCGGATCGCGCCAGAATCGCTCGACCTCGGCGCGTGGGCGTGCGATGGCGCTGGACGTCGAACACCGGGTCGGTCGGCATACCTGCGGGCTGGGCACGGACGGCTCGCTGATCGAGACCAGCGCGCCACGCACGGACTATCGTCACCGTCGCGTGCGCGGCGCGCTGATCAGCGCTCGGCAGCCCGATCAGCCCGGCAGGTCGTCCACCACTGCGGATTCGTTGCGGGACAACGTGATGCCCAGGTTGGCCGCGGTGCGATCGAGATCGTCATCGCTCTGGTGCAATTCGATGGCGGAGCCGGCGGAGAGCACTTCGACGTTGAGGCACAGTGACTGGAGTTCTTTGAGCAGGACTTTGAACGATTCCGGGATGCCCGGTTCCGGGATGTTCTCGCCCTTGACGATCGCTTCGTAGACCTTCACCCGACCGACCACGTCGTCGGACTTGATGGTCAACAACTCCTGCAGCGTGTACGCCGCGCCGTAGGCCTGCATGGCCCAGCACTCCATCTCACCGAAGCGCTGACCACCGAACTGCGCCTTACCACCCAGCGGCTGCTGGGTGATCATCGAGTACGGACCGGTCGAACGGGCATGGATCTTGTCGTCGACCAGGTGATGCAGCTTCAGGATGTACATGTAACCGACCGCGACCGGATACGGGAACGGCTCACCGGAACGCCCGTCGAACAGCACCGCCTTACCGTCGTCATCGACCATCCGCTCCCCGTCACGGTTGGGCAGCGTCGAGGCCAGCAAACCGGTCAGCTCCTCCTCCCGCGCACCGTCGAACACCGGCGTGGCGATATTCGAATCCGCCGGCGCGCCCAGCATCTCCTCCGGCAGCGCCGCCGCCCAGTCCGGGCGGGAGCCATCGGCAGCGACATCGACCCGCCACCCGGCCTTACCGATCCACCCCAAATGGGTTTCCAGGATCTGACCGATGTTCATACGACGCGGCACACCGTGCGTGTTCAAAATGATGTCCACCGGCGTGCCATCGGGCAGGAACGGCATGTCCTCGGTCGCGAGGATCTTGCCGATCACACCCTTGTTCCCGTGGCGACCGGCCAGCTTGTCACCGTCCTGGATCTTGCGTTTCTGCGCCACATACACCCGCACCAGCTCGTTCACCCCCGGCGGCAGGTCATCGTCGTCCTCCCGGGAGAACACCCGGATACCGATCACCTTGCCCGACTCACCGTGCGGCACCTTCAACGACGTATCGCGCACCTCGCGGGCCTTCTCACCGAAGATCGCCCGCAGCAACCGCTCCTCCGGGGTCAGCTCGGTCTCACCCTTCGGCGTGACCTTACCGACCAGGATGTCCCCATCCCGCACCTCCGCACCGATCCGCACGATGCCCCGCTCGTCCAGATCGGCCAAAACCTCATCGGAAACGTTCGGGATATCCCGCGTGATCTCCTCAGCACCCAGCTTGGTGTCGCGAGCATCGATCTCGTGCTCCTCGATATGGATCGAGGTCAACACATCCTGCTCCACCAACCGCTGCGACAGGATGATCGCGTCCTCGTAGTTGTGACCCTCCCACGGCATGATCGCCACCAACAGGTTCTTACCCAGGGCCATCTCACCGTTCTCGGTGCACGGCCCATCAGCCAGAACCTGACCACGCTCCACCCGCTGACCCTCGTCCACAATCGGACGCTGATTCGAACACGTGCCCTGATTCGACCGGTTGAACTTCCGCATCCGGTAGCTGCGGCGGGTGCCGTCGTCGTGCATGACGGTCAGGTAGTCGGCGGAAACTTCTTCGACCACACCGGCCTGTTCGTTCACCACCACATCCCCGGCATCGATCGCGGCGCGCGACTCCATGCCGGTGCCGACCAGCGGGGCCTCCGAGCGGATCAGCGGCACGGCCTGCTTCTGCATGTTCGCACCCATCAGGGCGCGGTTGGCGTCGTCGTGCTCGAGGAACGGGATCATCGCGGTCGCCACCGACACCATCTGACGCGGCGAGACGTCCATGTAGTCGACCTCGTCGGCCGTGACGAGCTCGACCTCGGAATTCTTGCGACGCACCGCGATTCGCGCGCCGATGAAGCGCCCCTCGGCATCGAGCGGCTCATTCGCCTGCGCCACGACGTGCAGGTCTTCCTGATCGGCGGACAGGTACTCGACCTCGTCGGTCACCCGGCCGTCGACCACTTTCCGGTACGGCGTCTCGATGAATCCGAACGGATTCACCCGCGCATATACCGACAGATAACCGATCAGGCCGATGTTCGGGCCTTCCGGGGTCTCGATCGGGCACATCCGGCCGTAATGGCTGTAGTGCACATCGCGCACTTCCAGACCGGCGCGTTCCCTGGTCAGACCACCCGGGCCCAGCGCGGAGAGACGACGTTTCTGGGTGAGACTGGCGAGCGGGTTGCGTTCATCCAGGAACACCGACATCTGCGAGGTCCCGAAGAACTCCTTGATCCCCGCGACGACCGGCCGGATGTTCATCAGGGTCTGCGGCGTGATCGCCTCGACGTCCTGAGTGGTCATCCGCTCGCGGACCACGCGCTCCATCCGGGACAGACCGACCCGCATCTGGTTCTGGATCAGCTCGCCGACGGTGCGCAGGCGACGGTTGCCGAAGTGGTCGATGTCGTCCACTTCCACCGGGACCTCGACGCCACCGGGGGCGGTCATGGTCTTCTCGCCCGCGTGCAGACGGAGCAGGTATTCGATGATCGTGACGATGTCTTCCTCGGTGAGCGCCGGTGAGCCGATGACCTCGTCGGTGTGGATGCCGAGTTTCTTGTTGACTTTGTACCGGCCGACGCGCGCCAGGTCGTAGCGCTTCTCCTTGAAGAACAGATTCTCCAGCAGGGTCTGCGCGGTCTCTTTCGTCGGCGGTTCACCCGGGCGCAGCTTGCGATGGATATCGAGCAGCGCCTCATCGGTTCCCGCGGTGGTGTCCTTCTCCAGGGACGTCATCATGACCTCGGAGAAGCCGAACCGCTCGGTGATCTGCGCACTGCTCCAGCCGAGCGCCTTGAGCAGGACCGTCACGGGTTGGCGGCGCTTGCGGTCGATGCGAACGCCGACGGTGTCGCGCTTGTCGATGTCGAACTCCAGCCACGCGCCGCGCGACGGGATGACGCGCACGCTGTGCAGCGTCTTCTCGGTGGCCTTGTCGACGGACTCGTCGAAGTAGACACCCGGCGAACGGACCAGCTGCGAGACGACCACGCGTTCGGTGCCGTTGATGATGAACGTGCCCTTGTCGGTCATCATCGGGAAATCACCCATGAAGACCGTCTGGCTCTTGATCTCACCGGTGTTGTTGTTGATGAACTCCGCCGTGACGAACAGCGGAGCCGCGTACGTCATGTCCTTGTCTTTGCACTCATCGATCGAGGCTTTGATTTCCTCGAAACGAGGGTCGGAGAGCGTCAACGACATCGTCGCGGTGAAGTCCTCGATGGGGCTGAGTTCAGCGAGCACCTCGTCCAGACCACCCGCGAGCGACTCGCCGCGGGCGGCTGCCCGTTCGCGCCACGCAGGTGCGCCGATCAGCCATTCGAACGACTCGGTCTGGATCTCCAACAACCCTGGAACATCCAGGGGCTCACGGAGTTTGGCGAACGAGACCCGTTTCGGCGCCCCGGGAACTCCGGTATCGACGGGACTTCCTGCATTGACCTCGGTTTGACTCGAGACTGCCAAGATGCGTCCTTCCAGCACCTCGCGCCGCCCACGCGTTCGCGCGGTCGTCACGGTGTCTACTTTTCCTGTGGGGTATCGATGGCACACCGTGCTGGACGCTGCCCGAACAGGACTCGACAACGACGGGTCGACAGTGACGCGCAGGAAGCGCCACTTTCTCCAGTCGATTCGTATTTCGAGAGTTGGACAGCGCGCGGCCCGGCGCGACGTCCCAAATTACACCCAAACTCGATCAATGTCGAGGGCATGAAAAAATAGACACCTGATTTCTTGTGTCTTCCCGTAATAATAATGACATCTCGGTCTGCCGCTCGTCAAGTCTATTAGCGGTAATTCGCCAGAACGCAATCACGGGAGCAGGAAAGTTGGTGCTGACGACCACGGCGCTGCCTGCGACACGCTGGTCGACACCAGCACGGACCTCCGCCGAACCGGCCAGATCTCACTGTTCGGACCGTGACGCGCATGATTCCTCGCGCGACCTGGTCGCCGGGCGTACCGAGCATGATGCGAACTCGACGCCGACGTGGATGGGCAGGGGCAGGCCCCTCGATTATCGGGCTCGCCGGGCTTTCCCCGGCAATCGATACTGGGATCGGCCGAATCGTGACGGTTCGATGGGACCCCGGGATGCGTGGATATGGGGGACCTCGCCGAACCGCGATTCGGCGCGAGAGCGAGAGAATTTCGCCTGCTCTCCGAGAGCGGACGCGAGCGTACACAATGGTGCGCGCGTCGACCACGTCGAACCGTACGCGCGGTTACGCGGTGCCGCCCTTCGCCGGGTGGCGCGAGGGCACCGGCTGATCGAGAGGTGAAACGAAGCCAGGCCGGCCCCGAAGGGCCGGCCTGGAACTCGCGGATACAGCTCAGGCGAGATCGAACCGGTCGTTGTCGACCACCTTGACCCACGCGGCGACGAAGTCGTCGACGAACTTCGCCCCGGCATCGTCCTGGGCGTACACCTCGGCCAGCGCGCGCAGCACCGAGTGCGACCCGAAGACGAGGTCGTTGGCGGTGGCGGTCCACTTGGCCTGGCCGGAGGACCGGTCGAAACCTTCGTAGACGTTCTCCGCCGACTCCGACGCCTTCCACTCGGTGTTCTGGTCGAGGAGGTTGACGAAGAAGTCGTTCGTCAACACGCCCGGCCGGTCGGTGAACACACCGTGGTCGGTGCCGCCGTAGTTGGCGCCCAAGGCACGCAGGCCGCCGACGAGCACCGTCAACTCCGGAGCGGTCACGTCGAGCATGTACGCCCGGTCGAGCAGCAGGCGCTCCAGCGGCGCCTTCTCGCCGGTCCGCACATAGTTACGGAATCCGTCGGCCCGCGGTTCGAGCACCGCGAACGACTCCACATCGGTGTTCTCCTGGGTGGCGTCCGTCCGTCCGGGCGTGAAGGGCACCGTGACCGCGTGCCCCGCGTCCTCGGCCGCCTTCTCGATCGCCGCGGACCCGGCCAGGATGATGAGGTCGGCGAGCGAGACCTTCTTGCCTCCGGAGGCCGAGCTGTTGAAGTCCTGCTGGATCTGCTCGAGCACCGGCAGTACCTTTGCCAGCTCGTCCGGCTCGTTGACTTCCCAGTTCCGCTGCGGCTCCAGCCGGATCCGGGCGCCGTTGGCGCCGCCGCGCTTGTCGGTGCTGCGGAAGCTGGCCGCCGACGACCAGGCGGTCTTGACCAGCTGCGCGACCGACAGGCCGGACTCGAGGACCTTGCTCTTCAGTGCCGCGATGTCCTGCTCGTCGATCAACTCGTGGTCGACCGCGGGAACGGGATCCTGCCACAGCTGCGGCTCGGGAACCCACGGGCCGAGGTAGCGGCTGATCGGTCCCATGTCGCGGTGCAGCAGCTTGTACCACGCCTTGGCGAACGCCTCGGACAGCTCCTCGGGGTGATCCAGCCAGCGGCGGGTGATCTCGCCGTAGATCGGGTCTTCCCGCAGCGCCAAGTCCGTGGTCAGCATGGTCGGGGTACGCGCGGGCCCACCGAACGGATCCGGGATGGCGCCTTCGCCCGCGCCGTCCTTCGGCTTCCACTGCCATGCCCCCGCGGGACTCTTGGTCAGCTCCCACTCGTAGCCGTACAGGTTCTGCAGGAAGCCGTTGCCCCACTTGGTCGGGGTGGCGGTCCAGACGACCTCCAGGCCGCTGGTGATGGCGTCCTTGCCCTTGCCCGTGCCGTAGGCGCTCTTCCAGCCCAGGCCCTGCTGCTCGATCGGGGCGGCTTCCGGTTCGGCGCCGACCAGGCCGGCGTCGCCCGCACCGTGGGTCTTGCCGAAGCTGTGGCCGCCGACGATCAGCGCGGCCGTCTCCTCATCGTTCATCGCCATGCGGCCGAACGTCTCGCGGATGTCCCGCGCCGCGGCGACCGGATCCGGCTGACCGTTGGGGCCTTCCGGATTCACGTAGATCAGGCCCATCTGGACGGCGCCGAGCGGACCCGCCAGTTGCCGGTCACCGCTGTAGCGCTCGTCGCCGAGCCAGGTGTCCTCCGGACCCCAGAAGACTTCTTCCGGCTCCCAGATATCCGGACGGCCGAAGCCGAAGCCGAAGGTCTGGAAGCCCATCGACTCCAAGGCCACGTTGCCAGCGAAGACGAGCAGGTCGGCCCAGGAGATCTTGTTGCCGTACTTCTGCTTGACCGGCCACAGCAGCCTGCGAGCCTTGTCCAGATTGGCGTTGTCCGGCCAGCTGTTCAGCGGCGCGAAGCGCTGGGCGCCCTGGCCGCCGCCGCCGCGGCCGTCGGCGATGCGGTAGGTGCCCGCCGCGTGCCAGCTCAGCCGGATGAACAGGCCGCCGTAGTGGCCGTAGTCGGCGGGCCACCAGTCCTGCGAATTGGTCAGGACTGCCGCGACGTCCGCCTTGAGGGCATCGACGTCGAGCTTCTTGAACTCTTCGGGGTAGTCGAAGTCCTCGCCCAGCGGGTTGGACTTGGACGAATGGGCGTGCAGCACCGAGACATCGATCTGCTCCGGCCACCAGTCCTTGTTGCTGCGCGGACGATGGTCCGTCTTCGCAGTGGGGGACGGGATCGCCGGATTCTCACTCTCGCTTGCGCTCTGAGTTTCGGTGTCAGGATTGGGTGGGCGGCTATCGGATGACACGGCATTCCTTCCTGAATGAGTGATGTGGGCTGGGATCACGGCTGTGATCGGGAAGCCTGTGACTTCGCACAGTCGGGACACATGCCCCAGTAGATGACCTCGGCCTCATCGATCGAGAACCCGCTGTCATCGGACGCGCTCAAACACGGGGCCTCGCCGACGACGCAATCGACATCGGCGATGACTCCGCATGCGCGGCATACGACGTGGTGGTGGTTGTCGCCGACCCGCGTTTCGTAACGGGCCACGGAGCCGGACGGCTGAATACGCCGGACCAGGCCTACCGCGGTGAGCGCGTTCAACGAGTCGTACACCGTTTGATGGGACACCTCGGGTAGATCGGATCGCACGGCACGGATGATCGAATCCGTGTCGGCGTGCGGGTGCTTGTGCACGGCGCTCAGCACCGCGACCCGGGGGCGAGTCACGCGTAGCGAGACTCCCCGCAGCATCTGCTGGAACTCCGAAGCGGTTGGCACGCACGGAAGTCTCGTCTGCTTTCTGGAACGAGTCAAGAGTCTGCGGCAAAGTCGCGCTGATCGAATTCGATCGAGTAGTTCGGCTTCCGCACCGCATCCCCGGTCGGCGGAATTCGGGAAGTGGCTCTGTTCGCCAAGCGATTGCCGTGCGTGTCACCGGTGTGGTCGTCGGTCGCGGCGGCGGTTCCGGGAGGTGTGCCGGAGCCCGGGCGCCGCCGATCTGCCTGTGGCTGTGCTGGCCCGGATATGTGACTCGTAATTACGATTCCTTAGATCTGGTCACGATGCGGTGGGGCGGGTTCGGGCGGGGATGTGGCCCACTTGTAGTCCCTGCCGAACGTGCGGCTAACGCGCTGGTGTAGCGAGTATCTGCGTCAACTCCGCTGGATCCGGCGAACGAGTCGAGGAAGCCGGGATCGATTTCCGGAAAGCTGGGACAGCCTGCCACGCGACTTGTTAAGTTAATGACTGTTCTGATCCGCAGAACGATGCGGGCGGGCGCGACCGGCTTCATGGATCAACCCGGTGGCGCTCGGGCTCAATGAGGAGTGGCGAAGACATGGATGGACTCAGCAGGCGCAACGCGTTGAAGGCCGGTGGAGTATTGGGTGCGTTCGGCGCACTGGCCATGGCGACCCCGGCGCGGGCGGAGCCGTGGACGTGGTCTCCCGAAGGTTCGGTGGCGGGCAGCGGGGACGGGGCTGATCCGCTCACCGTCTGGGACCCCGAGTCCGACCAGCTGGTCGCCTCACTACTGGACCGGGGCGAGGTGCCCAGGGTCAACGAATTGTTACGGACCTGGACCAGGAATGGTCAGCCGTTGCCGGCTGGTCTGCCGTCTGACCTGCGGGACTTCATGGAATACGCCCGTCGGCTGCCGCAGTGGGCCGATCAGGGCAAACTCGCGACCGCGGTCGAGTTCAACAAGAAGCGGGGACTCTATCTCGGCGTGCTGTACGGGCTGGCCAGCGGCATGATGAGCACGGTCATCCCGAAGGAGGCGCGCGCGGTCTACTACTCCAAGGGCGGTCACGATCTGAAGGATCGAATCCTGAAGACCGCCAAACTGGGTTACGACATCGGGACCGCGAATGCCTACGGCCCCAACGGTGAAATGGTCGTGACCTGTCTCAAAACCCGGCTGGTTCATTCCGCGGTGCGTCACCTGCTGCCGCAGTCGCCGCACTGGGTGCACTCGGCCGAAGAGGACATCCCGATCAGTCAGAACGACATGATGGTCACCTGGCACAGCCTGCCGACCACCGTCATGAAGCACCTGACCGCGTGGCGGGTCCCGATCCCCGCGGCCGAGTCCGAGGCGTTCCTGCACTCGTGGCAGGTCTGCGCGCACATGCTCGGCATCCGCGACGAATACATTCCGAACTCATGGGCCGAGGCCGACTCGCAGGCCGCGCAGGTTCTGGATCCGATCCTGGCGCCGACCCCGGAAGGCGCGAAGCTCGCCGACCGATTGCTGCGACTCGGGGTCAACCTCGATTTCGCCGTCCTGAGCAAGCCGGTGCTCGGCGCGTTCACCCGCTTCCTGCTCGGCGACAAGATCGCCGACGGGCTGGCCATCCCCAGGGAACCGGTCTGGGACCCACTGCTGCGGGTGAGCTGGGGCCCGTTCATCGCGGTTCGCGAAGGTTTGCTCCCGGTCGTGCCCCTGGCGCCGGACGCCTACTGGCTCTTCGACGAGTTCCTCCGGCAGGCCGCGCTGATCTACCTGGCCGAACTGCGGATGCCGATCAGCATCGAACTCCCGGTGATGAATCGGGATATGAGCAAACCACCGCGCTGATCTCGCGACGCCTGGCCTTCCGGCATCCGGAAATCGACGTGGTGCGATTCTCCGGGCGACGGGTATCCGCGCACCGTGGTGGATTCTCTGCGACGGGTTGCCGGTACGCCCCTGCTGTTCTTCTTCATCCTCGGCGACATCCTGGGCGCGGGTGTCTACGTGCTGGTGGGGGCCATCGCGCGGCAATCCGGCGGCGCGGTCTGGCTGCCGCTGCTGGTGGCGCTCGGTCTCGCCTGCCTCACCGCCGGTTGCTATGCCGAGTTGGCGACCGGATATCCGAAGGCGGGCGGCTCGGCCCACTACACCAGCCGAGCGTTCGGCCCGGCCGCCGGATCGCTCGTCGGCTTCTGCATGCTCGCGGCCGGTGTGGTCTCGGTCGCGGCGCTGAGCAGGGCGTTCGCCGCGGACTACCTGCACTCTCTGGTGGCGTTGCCGACGGTCGCGGTCGTGGTGGTGTTCCTCACCGCCTTGGCGTTGCTCAACGTCTACGGCGTCAGAGAGTCCCTGGGCGCCAACGCGGCGGCGACGCTGGTCGAGCTCGGCGGCTTGGTCGTGGTCATCGGGCTCGGCGCGTGGGTGATCATCCGCGGCGACGCCGATCCGGGCCGGCTCACCGAGGTGGGGACAGCCGAGCGCGGAGTCGTGGGCGCAACGCTCGCGGGCGCCGTCTTGGCCTTCTACTCGTTCGTGGGATTCGAGACCTCCGTGAATTTGGCGGAGGAGGTCGCCGACCCACGCAGGTCCTACCCGCGAGCCCTCTTCGGGGCGCTGCTCGCCGCCGGTGGCGTGTACTTGCTGATCGGGGTGGTGGCCGGTGCGGTCGTACCCACCGATCGGCTGGCGAACTCGAGCGCTCCGCTTCTGGAGGTGGTGCGCCTGGCCGGAGGTGTCCCGGAAAGGTTGTTCGCGGTGGTCGCCTTGGTTGCGGTGGCGAACGGCGCGCTGCTGACCGGCATCATGTCCTCGCGGTTGGCCTATGGCATGGCCCGCGAGGGGCTGCTTCCCGGTGCGCTGGGCCGGATCCTGCCCGGCCGTCGCACGCCGTGGGTGGCGATCGTGACGACGGCGACGGTGTCGCTGCTGCTCGCCCTGACCGGTGAGGTGGCCGAGCTTGCCGAGACACTGGTGTTGTTGCTGCTGATCGTGTTCGCGGCGGTCAATGGGTCGGTGCTGATCCTGCGGCGCGAAGCCGACGGGCCGGAGCACTTTCGCGTGCCCGCGGTCGTGCCCTGGGCGGGTCTGGCTTCCTGCCTGTTCCTGTTCACCCGGATCGCCGGGGAGGTGTGGCTGCGCGGCAGCGTCCTCATCGCCATCGGAGTCCTGCTCGCGGTCGTGAACGCCGTCCGTGCGCACCGGTCCGAGCCGCACGGTCGCAGCGCCTTCCTGGCGAAGCGCGGAACCTGACCGTTCGCCCGAGACCGGGAACCGGACGACACGAAGCTGCCTGACCTGGTGGGACGCAAATCTATGAGTAAATGGTAGCTCTTCTCAGAGCCGCGCACTGGTGCCCGGGCGTCGTGCCGGACACCCGGCAACGGCGCCGCGGCGGCGATCGCAGTACGGAGATCGGATCGGCATTCACCGCATACGCACCTGTCCCCGGAGGTTCCTACGCAATGACATCTTCAGCGCACGGCAGCTTCTTGCTCGGCAGCGGAGTCCAGGGCTACACCCGGCAGAGAGGTAGACCGGGTTCGGAGCGCCTCGGTGCCGTACCGGACCGTCCCAGCGAATGGCACCCGGGAATGCTCTGGTGGGATGCGAGCACAGTGCTGGTGACCTACCCTCGGCCGGACTCGACCGGGCACTGGAATACGGTTGCGCACCTCGTGTTGCCGATCGACCACGGCCGCTTGGCTTTCCAGATCTCGTCGCATTCGGACGAGGCTCGTTTCCTGGCCCGCGAACATCGGGTCATCGTGCAAGCCGCCGACTGGCGCGGCGAGCCGGCCCTCGGGTCACGGCAGCACCACGGCTCGGCCGAATCGGTGCGAACGGGGCCGCTGTTCGATCAGGTGCGCGACGGCATGCGCGCGAAATACGGAAGACGCGTCGGCCTGGCGCGCCTGGTGCACCGGCTGGCCATGGGGGCGGCGCCCTACGGTGACGTCGTGGTCGTCGTGAACGTGCGCGAACACCGCCGCTCCGGCGCCTGACGTTCGCCCTGCTGTGACACCTTCCGCGCCCGCGGATGCTTTCTCGCCGGACTGGACACATGCACGGAGTACTGTCCATACGATGGGTGCGTCGTGTCGCGGAAGGCGTGGCGCATCGATGGCCGGCGGAGGTCGCTGTGAAGGTTCATCTACAGGTCACCGGAGCGCCCCGGCAGGTCGCGACCGACGCGCGGAAGCTGGCCGAGACCGGGGCCGACGGCCTGTTCACCTTCGAGGGCCCGCACGATGTGTTCTTCCCGCTCGTCGTCGCGGCCGGTGCCACGGGGCTGGAACTGATGACGAATGTGGCGATCGCCGGGCCGCGTAGCCCGATGCATCTGGCGCACTCGGCCTACGACCTGCAGATGTACAGCGAGGGGCGGTTCCGGCTCGGACTGGGCTCGCAGATCCGCGCGCACATCGAGAAGCGCTACGGCAGCAGCTGGGGCGCGCCCGCCGAGCGCACCGCGGAGAGCGTGGCGGCGGTGAAGTCGATCTTCGCCGCGTGGGAAGGACTGGCGCCGTTGAAATTTCGCGGCAAGTACTTCACACACACGCTGATGCCGCCCACGTTCGATCCCGGCCCGAACCCGTTCGGGCCCCCGCCGGTGCTGATGGGCGCGCTCGGGCCCGTGATGACCCGCAAGGCAGCCGAAGTCGCCGACGGGCTGCTGGTGATGCCGTTCAACAGCGAGCGGCACTTCACCGAGCGCACTCTGCCCGCCCTCGCCGAGGGCCTGCGCCTGTCCGGCCGGACCCCGGCGGACTTTCCGGTGATCGGTCAGGTCATGGTCGCGCTGGGGCGCACCGAGGACGCTCTGGCCGACGCGGTGGGCGGGGTGGGCTCGCTCATCGCGTTCTACGGGTCCACCCCCGCCTATCGTCCGGTCCTCGAGGTCGAGGGATGGGCGCAGCTGCACGATCGGCTCCACGCGTTGTCCAAGACGGGTGCTTTCGCCGAGATGCGGACGCTGGTGACCGAGGAGATGGTGCGCACGATCGCGGTGGTCGGCACGCCGGAGGAGTGCGCGGCGCAGATCCGAAGCCGCTTCGGCGCGGGCATCGGCGAGGTGTGCTGCTATTTCCCGGGCTACCAACCGGACGCGGCGGACGTAGCCGACCTGGTGGACGCGTTGCACGCATGACGCGCACCGGCAGCAACAGACCACCCGGTCACCTGTTCGGCGCACGGTGCGCGAAAGAGTGGTGAGCCGGGGATCGGGTGGCTTTGAATGCACAGATGCCTGTTCCACCCCATGCTCGCGGCTACCAGGATTTCGGCGGCTCGGTCGGTCGCACCACCGCCGATTCCACTCCCGAATGGAGCTATCCGCCCACCGCCCCCGAGGGTGCTCCGAACATCGTCGTGGTGCTGGTCGACGACATGGGGTACAGCGACATCGGCCCGTTCGGCTCCGAAATCGAGACGCCGACGCTGGACCGGCTGGCCGCCAACGGTCTGCGGCTGACCAACTATCACACCACTCCGCTGTGCTCGCCCTCGCGTGCGTCGCTGCTCACCGGCATCAACGCCCACCGTGCCGGCTTCGGATTCGTCGCCAACGCCGATCCCGGATATCCAGGTCTGCGCTTGGAACTCGCGGACGACGTACTGACGCTGCCGGAGATCCTGCGGGGCAACGGATACGCCACCTACGCCGTCGGCAAATGGCACCTGGTGCGCGACGCCACGATGAACCCCGCCGCACACCGGGGTCGATACGCCGAGGGGTGGGACGAACTGCGGCGCAGCCGGTTCGCCGCGCAACTCGCCCAGGGCCTGTTCCCCGCGGGCACGCAGCAGAAACCGCGCAACACCGAGCCGGGATACGAAGCGGCGGAGTGGGACTCGCTGACTCCCGCCGAACAGCGCCGTTTCGCCTGGTACATGGAGGTGTACGCGGGCATGGTCGACAGCATCGACCAGAGCCTGGGGCGCATCCTCGACACGCTCGAGCAGCTCGGCGAACTCGACAACACCATCGTGGTGTTCACCTCGGACAACGGCGGCACCGCCGAGGGCGGACCGGAGGGCACCCGCACCTACTTCGCGGAGTTCGCGCACATCACCGATCCCGACTGGGTGGGCGACGTTCCGCACGACGAGGAGTCGATCGGCACCGCGAAGCTCGGCGTGCACTATCCGCGCGGGTGGGGCCAGGCGTCCGATACTCCGTTCCGCTTCTACAAGGGGGCGACGTTCGCGGGCGGCGTGCGCGTACCGTTCCTGCTGTCCTGGCCTGCGGGGCTGCCGCGCGGCGAGGGCGACAACGGCATCCGGCACGAGTACACCTACGTCACCGATCTCGCGCCGACACTGCTGGAGCTGGCCGGATTGCGGCGGCCGACCGTGCGTAACGGTCGGCGGGCCGAAGAGTTCGACGGCGTCTCCGCGGTCGAGACGCTGCGCGATCGGCGAGCGCTGTCCGCACACACCGAGCAGTACTCGGAGATGGTGGGCCACCGGGGCTTCTACCGGGACGGATGGAAGCTGTTGTCGTTGTACGAGCCCGGGACCGCCGTCGATGAGCCGCGGTGGCAGCTGTTCGACGTCCGCACCGACCCCACCGAACTGCACGATCTTTCCGAGCGGTTCCCGGAGAAGGTCGCGGAGCTGGCCGCCGCCTGGGACGAATCCGCCTGGGCGAATACGGTATTCCCCTTGGTCACACGGCAGGACCTGGCACGGCGGCGGCCCGAGGAGGAGGGATTCTCGGCACCCGTCCGGCTGCTGCCCGGCACGCCGACCCTGGAGCGGTACCGCTCGCAGCGGCTGATCACCTATCGGGACTTCGTCATCGACGCCGAACTCGACGGCTACCGGGCCGGTGACGAAGGGGTTCTCCTCGCGCACGGCGATCCGCTGGGCGGCTATCTGCTCTACGTGGAGCACGGCCGCGTGACGTTCGGGCACAACAGCTACGGACGCTACGACACCGTGACGACGGAACCACTCGCGGCGGGCGTGCGTCGCATCACCGTGCGCGCCACGGTGCGGCCCCGGCTGCGGTCGGACTTCGCCGTCGAGATCGACGGCGTCCAGGTCGCGCGGCTGCTCGATCAGGTCCAGTTGGTCGGCATGTCGCCGTGGACCGGAATCTCCGTCGGCGTCGACGCCCGCGGCCCCGTGGCGTGGGACCTGCGGGAACGCCGCGGAACCTTCCGTTACAGCGGCGCTCTGCGCTCGATCACCTACATCCCCGGCCCGATCCGGGTGCCGCTCGGAACCATCGAGGCGGTGGAACGCGAGGCGGAGTTCGTCGCCGAATGAATGCCTCCGGACCGGGTTCTCGCTGGTTCGCCCGCCGCCGGATCAGACGGCGTTGCCGAACAAATGTCCGGCCATGCGCAGCGAATCGTCCACGGCGGCGAATCCCCGGGGGAGCATGACGCGTTCGTAGGCGGCGACCGCCTCGCTGAACGGCTTGTCGCCTCGTGCGGCGCCGAGGAGCTCCCCGGCGAGCGTCGCGGCGTCTTGGAGCGCGGTGTTCGCCCCGGCGCCGCCGGTCGGCGGCATGGCGTGGGCGGCGTCGCCGAGCAGCGTGACGGGGCCGGACGGTATCGCGTCGAGGCGCTCGGCGGCGCGGATCGTGATCGGGAAGAACGTGCCGGAGTCGGCGTGCGCGTACAGCTCACGGATCGCCGAGTGCCACGAGGCGGTGGTATCGACGGCCAGCTTCCACAACTGCTCGGAGGAGGAGGCGAACAGGTCGGCATCCGCGACGCCGAGACGTTGCGGCGTGGCGACGAGCGTGGTCATCAGATAGTCCGCCGTCCCGTCGGGCCGTGCGCGGAATCGCACCGGTGCGAACCCGGCGCCGCACCCGTCGCCGTCGCCGACCCCACGAGAAGCCGCGGTGCAAGTCTTGGGGGATGAGCGGCTCGGTGGTCTCGGTGATCGTCATCCGGCCGTAGAGGCAGCGCAAACCGAGGTCCCGCACCGTCGCGTCCGGAAGCAGCTGTCGCCGGACCGCCGATCCGACGCCGTCCGCGCCGACGAGCACGTCGCCCTCGTCGCCGCCGCCGTCGGCGAACTCCACCCGTACCCGGCCGGAATCGGTGAGCTGGTAACCGGACAGCCTTTTCCCGAAGTGAACGTCATCGGCCATCCCGGTGAGCAGCGCATGGCGGAAAGCGTTCCGGTCCACACACGTGATGTCGTCGTCGGCGATCTCGGGAAAAGTTTGCACCATCACCTGGTCCAGGTGGTGCGTATACGCGGCGAACAGGTCACCGTTGTGTCCGCTGCTTCGGCGGACCAGGTCGAGCGCCTCGGCCGAGAGACAGGTCCGTAGCGCCGCGTTGCCGTTCGAGTCGATGTGGATGCGGTAGCCCTGATTACGGATGGTGGGTGTGGGGTCCTGCTCGTAGACGGTGACGTCGATCCCGCCCCGGCGCAGCGCCTGCGCGAGAGCCAGCCCGCCGACACCGGCGCCGACGATGAGAATCCTTGCATCACTTGACATCTTGTCGCCCTGCCTTGCTGTGAGTGGTGCCGTCGACTACGGCACCACGCCATCGTCAAACGATCGAGTGTTTTTGTCAAGTATTCATTTGATTAGACTAGGTGATCATTTGAAATTGCTGGTGGGCGGTATGATCCAGGGATGCCGTCGAAACCCCGAAGGTCACCCAAGCCGCAGGAGCGTCAGCGTGACCCGGAGCGCACCCGCAAGCTGATCTTGGATGCGGCGGTGGCGGAGTTCGGCGCGCACGGGTACGCGGGCGCCAGGATCAGCGCGATCGCGGCCAGGGCAGGCGTCAACGTGCAGCTGATCTCGTACTACTTCGACGGCAAAGAGGGCCTGTACCAGGCCATATCGCAGCAGTGGCAGGAGCGGCAGCGCGAGCTGGTGCCCGCGGGCACGCCGCTGCCCGAGCAGCTGCGCCGATACGCCATGGAGGCGTGGCACAACCCGTCCGGACCGCGCTTGCTGGCATGGAGCGGCCTGGGATACTCCGGCCCCGGCGACGACCCCGACCGCGCCGCCCGCACGCACAACCTCAGCGCAGGGGTCGAAGAGCTGCGCGCGCTGCAAGCCGCCGGGCGGCTACCGTCCGAGCTGGACCCCCGCTGCCTGCTCATCATGCTCATGGCCGCCGCCATGGCGCCCACCACACTGCCGCACATCATCGAGGGCCTCTGCGACACCGATCCCACTTCCCGGGAGTTCATCGAGCACTTCGCCGACCAACTCGCCGTCCTCGCCCGGCACATCGGCCTCGACGCCGGGTGAGCGGCGGGCGGCCACCGCTGTTCGGCCAGTGCGATCCGGCGTCGAGCGGGTGCGCGATCGGCGAACTGCCCGCGACATCGCCAGAGGTGATCAGGGAGGGCGGGCGCACTCGGAGGGGATCGAGCGCACCCACCCCCGCGCCTCGGCGGCGGCCGAGCAGCGGGCACGGCTGCCGCGGGCAGCATCGGGACTGACCGACGGAGACAAATGCGAGAACCCCCGGAAACCCCGACCCTGAACCGACTTTAACGCCGCGAACCCGGCAATGGCATAGGAACGCGAAGGATATTCCGCGGCAATCCTGAAACGGATTTCAGGTGACTTCAGGCTGCCTTAAGCCACACCCTGCGAATGTGATCGACATCTTCGAGACGACCACTCCCGCAGGAGGTTTCACTATGAAAGCCACAATCCGCCGTGCACTGCCGGGTCGGCGCAGGCTGCTGGCTGGCGCCGCCGTCGCCGCTGTCCTCGTCGGTGGCCCCGTGGCGCTGTATGCCGCCACCAATCCTCAGGCGCCCGGTCGGCATGCCATCGCCGCGGCTTTGCCGGACCATGACTGGGCGCTCACCGCGGCTCCCACGATCGGCAGGCAGCAGGCCATCGACAAGGCGCTGCAAGCCGTGCCCGGTAGCACCGCGGTTTCCGCCGAACTCGACGCCGAGGGGGCAACCACGGTGTGGGAGATCGAAGTCCGGACGCCCGACGGCATCGAGCACGAGGTGACCGTCGACGCGAACAGCGGCGCCGTGCTGGGCACGGTGAAACAGGACTGACGGCAGAGCGTTCGAAGCCGACGAATCACACCCTTCACAACAAAGGTCAAGGTTTCCGAGAACATGGGTTTGCGTAAGATCGCCACCGTATCGACGCTCGCCGTCGCGATTGCCGGCGTCCCGGCCGCACAGGCCGGGGCCGCACCTCAGGATGCCGGTGGCGAAGTCGTCAACTACACCGCCACCACCTCCGAGCGGAGCGTGGTCGTCCACATCGACTCGGGCTCGATGCAGGTCGAGAACGGAGTCTTCGCCATCGAGGCGGCCGACGGCACCGTACTCGCGGGCACGCCGCTGCAGTTCCGCGTCGACGATTTCGTCTTCCCGATCACGGCCGACATCAGCGGCCGCAGCGCCACGCTCACACCGCGATTCGATGTCGAGCACGCGGAGTACCGCCCGGTCGCGCTTCCCTTCGAGGACACCGCGCACTGGCGAACGCCGTACGAGCGGGAAGTCGCCGCCTTCACCCGGCTGAAGGACACCATCGCGACGGGCGCGGCGATCGGAACCACCGTAGGCGGTCTGGGCGGCGGTCTCGTCGGCTGTGTGCTCGGCGGCATCGCCGGCGCCACCGTCGCCGCCGCGACGATCGTCGGTATGTTCGGTCCGTTCATCCCGGCCGCCGCCGTGGGCTGTCTCGGTGGCATTCTGGCCGTGGGCGCACTGGGCACCCTCGCCGGTCAGCTCTTCATCACCGCACCCGTTGCCGTTGCCGCCCTCGTCCAATACTTCACCACGGTCAATCAGCCCTTCGTTCCGCCGAACAAGTAGAACTCCGGCGGGAAGCTCCTCGTGCCGCGCCAGGTCGTACTGCCGGGTCCTGGCGCCGCGGGCGCCCACCGCATCCGATCCCGCCGGATAAGGCGTGCCGGAAGCAGACAGGGCAGGGGCCGGTCCGCCTGGAAAACACAATCTGCACAGTCGGTTTCCGCATTGTCGCGCAAATTCATCGGCTCGAACGAGCTACATCGCAGCCATCGACACCTGATACTGATGGAGTAGGCCGTTTCGATGCCCTACGAGCTGATCTGGCAGCGATGCACGAAAATCGACAGGATCCGGCGATGCCCAAGATCAAGAATTTGAATCCGCTTCCGATGGCCGACATCGGCGGCTCGGATCTGTTCATTCCCTTCCGCATGCCCAGTGGAGAGATCGGATACGTTCTCGGAGACACGTTCTCCGGCACCGAACCGAGAGTGGGCGGCCCGAATTGGCGTTCGCCGATGCTGTTGCGCAGCGACACCCACGATATGGCCGCGCCGATCGTGTTCCGATCGGCGGCGCGGGACGCACGACAACTCTGGGACTACGTGCACAACAACCCGGAGTATTCCACGATCCTGCCCTGTGACGCGATAACGATCGGCGGCCGAATCTATCTGTGGGTGATGGTCACCCAGGGGCTGGCGAACGAGCGCTGGTGTGAAATCCGCTATTCCGACGACAACGGAGAAAGCTGGATCAATACCGCTGTCCGGTGGTCCACAAGCGCCTACGGCGGGAAACGCACCATGATCTCCTGGGAACGTGGCGGCGACGGCTATGTCTATGTCATCTCCACCGGTGGGCTCGCCCGGAACAAGAACATGCTGTTGTGGCGAGTACGCGAGAACCATGCCGCGCTCACCGACCCGGCGGCTTGGCAGGGCTGGGGCTGGAACGGCTACGACTGGGGCTGGGGCCGGGATCCGGGCAGCGACCCGCGCTTCGGCATCCTGGCCGACAATACGAAGCTCGGCGAGATCGGATTGCGGCGAATACAGGGCAATTGGGTGATGTCGGGTTTCGACGCGGGGGCCTACGGTGCGTTCGTCAAGGTTGCCGCCAGGATTACCGACAACTGGCGCGCGGCCTTGACCTATCGACCGGTGAAAGGGTCTTTCTGGGCGCCGGGCGGTCCGGATATCGTGCCGCGTCTGTACGGTTGCTATGCCCATCCGGACAGCAGGTTCGACGGCGCGTTCTGCTTGATCGTGAGCGAGTGGGCCGAATCCGGAATGCCATATCGCGGTATGCAATTCCGAATATACGGAGTCCGGTCCGCGGCCCCGATCGGCTAGCGGGCGCGAGCGGCGAGGGCCGTCTATTCTCCGGTTCGATCATCGTGCGGTCGGGCACGCGGTCGTTTGCGACCGAGCGCCCCTCGGTCCGTGACTGTTTCGTCAGCCGGCAATACGGCGGTTCGTCCCCCGCAACGGATTGGCCACCGGAAAAGTGATGGCAGGCAGCGTCACCGACATCCGGACCGTCGTGCCCGGCCCGGAGTGGTCGATGTCCAGCTCCTCGGTCAGCGCGCGCATCATATCGATGCCGCGGCCGCGATAGCCGGGATCGGAAGCCCGTGGTTTCCAGTCACCGGTGTCGGTGACCACGATGACGACGGTGTCGATATCGCAGGTGGCCGACAGCCGCACCCGGCCGTTGGCGTCGTTGCGGTAGGCGTGCTCGATGCTGTTGCTGCACGCCTCGTTGGCCGCGGCGACCAGGTCGGCGGCAAGGTCGTGCGGCACCGCCGCGGCGGCCATCCACCCCTTCAGCGTGCGGCGCAGCAGCGCGAGTTCGTCGGCCCGCGCGGGCACGTCCAGCCGCAGGGGCGCGGGCGGCTGGCGGTAGACCACCATGGCCACGTCGTCGTCGTAACCGGCGGCCGGCCGCAGGCGCGACAGCACCGCGTCGGCCACCTCGCGCGGCAGCCGTCCCGAAGTGTCGGCGAGTACCTCGGCGATCTTGGCGAACCCGTCGTCGATGTCGACGCCACGATGTTCGACCAAGCCGTCGGTGAACAGCACCAGCGTCGAACCGGGCGCCACCGCCGTGGTGGCCTCCGGGCGCCGTGGCGGATCGAACGTCGCCAGCGGCACCGACCGTCCGCCCTCGAGCAGCCGGCCGGTCTTGGCCACGTCGGCGAGAATCGGCGGCATGTGGCCGGCGCTGCTGTAGCGGACCAGCCCGCGCACCGGGTCCAGTACGGCGGCGCACACCGTGGTGCACATGGCGCCGGGAATGCGCGCGGCCACGGTATCGAGTTCGGCCAGCAGTTGCGCCGGGCCCGCACCGCGCAGCAGCAGGGCACGGGCGGCGGTCCGCAACTGGCCCATCACGACCGCGGCGGACAGGCCACGACCGACGCAGTCGCCGACCACGACGCCGATGGTGCCGTCGCGCAGCGGCACCACGTCGTACCAGTCGCCACCGATTTCCAGCGGCGGCAGAGCGGGCTCGTAGTGCACCGAGAAACGCGGCGGCAGGTCGATCGGGCCGAGCATGGCGCGTTGCAGGGTCAGCGAGGTGGCGCGGGCCTGGTCGAAGTTGCGCGCCCGCTGCACGGCGAGGCTCAGGTGGCCGATCAACAGGGAGAACAGCGTCCAGTCCGCGGCGCTGATCGCGCGGGGCGCGGCGAAGCGCAACCACATGGCCGCGTCGCCGACCTCGCCGAGCGGCGCGACGATGCCCTCGGAACTCTCCGCCCCGTCCGGAATGGCCAGCAGGCTGCGCGGCGGCCTGCGCCTGGCCCGATCCAGCAGTGCGCGCGACGGGTCGTCGAGGGAGGCGATGCCGTCGTGCGACGCGCCGTCGGCGCCCGCGCCGGAGACGTACACCTCCGGTGCGGCGTTGCGGCTGGGCCACACCGCCACCACCGCGGTCTGGGCGCCCACCGTGCGGCGCAGCTCGTCGAGCCCGACGGCGAGCACCTCGACCACGCTGGTGGCCGCGCCGACCGCGGTGGCGAGCCGGGACGCGGCCTGGTCGCGTGCCTGCGCGTCGTGTTCGGCGGTGACGTCGCGGATGGTGCCGACGAAGATCCGTTCGTTGCCCTCCGGTCTGATCAGCGCGCTGGTGCTCACCGCGAGCCACACGTTGCGTCCGTCGCGGTGGCGGATCGGAATCACGAAGCGCTGCGCCTCGGTTCCCAGATCGGGATAGCGCGGACCCTCCGGGCTCGACCACGGATGCGGCAGCGGGTAGGGGACGCCCGCGGCCCCGTAGCCGGTGAGGGCTCCGAAGGCGGTGTTGACCTCGATGATGGTGCCCTGCGCGTCGGCGATGAAGAAGCCGTCCTGTAGCGATTCCACCAGCGCGGTGCGGAAGGCGTCGCGTCCGGCGAGATCGTCGGCGCGGGAACGCTGCTGTTCGTAGCGGCGGGTGCCGTCGAGGTAGCCGCGGGTGGCGATGTCGAGCGGGACGAGCGTCTGCAACAGGAATTCCAGCGCGGTTTCCGGCAGGCGAGCGCCGCCGGATTCGCCGCTCTCGGCGGAGATCGCGTGCTGTCGCTGCTCCACCTCCTGGACTACCCGGAAGTGGTTCTCGGTGAGATCGAGCAGGCTGATGCCCTCGACCAGAGCGCGCCTGCCCAGCTCGTAGCCCTCCGCGAGGCCGGCCTGGGTGGGCGAATCCATGTGCCGCCGTAGCGCGTCGGCGTAGGCGTCCAGGAAGTCGGCCAGCAGGGCGCTCATTCGGCCGTCCCTCGCGCGCCGCGGTGCCGCGCCGCCAGCACCAGCGCGTCGTCGGTGTCCTTGGCGTGCCGGGCGAGCATGTCGGCGGTGATATCGGCGGTGGACTTGGAGAGGTCGATCAGCGTGGCGGATTCGGTGACGATGCCGTCTGTGGACATCAGCAGCAGGTCGCCGGGACGGACCGAGACCGACTGCGGTTGAAGGTTCGCCGGCAGGCGGTAGCCGACGATGCCCGCGGTGAGCAGGACGGTCGCGTGCACGGTCAGGCCCGCCGGACCCGCGGTGAGCACCTGGGATTCGACATTGCCGACGCCGAGCCAGCGCACCCGGTCGCCCTCGTCGAACAGGGCCAGCGAAATCGCCGCTCCCCGTGTGTCGGCGATCGCCCGGTGGCACAGCACCATCAGCACGTCCAGCGGTTCCGCGCGGTTCTCCGACAGCACACGCGCGGCGCGGTCGGCCGCGTCGGCCGCGGCGGCGCCGTGCCCGAGGCCGTCGAGGACCGCGAAGAGGACTGTGCCGCCGCCGGTGTCGAGGACGACGCCGCGGTCACCGGAGACCTGTTGACCGGGCAGTGCGCGACCGGCCACCGCCCACTCGATCCGGCCGATGAACCCGTCCTCATGCACCGTTCGGTACCCACTTCCACATCTCCACCAGCGTCCCGCGTCCCGGCGCCGAGTCGACGGTGAGCCGGTCCATCAACCGCCGGGCGCCGGGAAGCCCGAGCCCGAGACCGCGTCCGGTGGAGTAACCGTCCTCCAGCGCACGGGCGATGTCGTTGATGCCGGGACCTTGATCCTCGGCCTGCACGACCAGGGCTTGACGGCCCTCGCGGTCATCGACCAGCAAGCGGATCTCTCCGCTGCCCGCGTAACTGGTGATGTTGCGGGCGATTTCGGAGATCGCGGTGGAGATCATCGTTCGGTCGGTCAGGGTGAATCCGAGCTTTGCTGCCAGTTCGCGTCCGGCCTGACGTGCGGTCACGATGTCCCCGGACACCCTGACCGCGATCACCACGTTCTCAGCGGCCACTGTCACGACCGTCTCGCTGGCGACGGGCTGGGGTCTTTCGGTCCAACCAGGCGAGGCCCTCTTCCAGATCGAGGGCGGTGTGCATGTCCTCGAAGGTGAGACCGAGCTGCACCATGGCGAACGCGACTTCTGGTTGCAGACCGACGATCACCGTTTCGGCGCCGCGCAGCTGCGTCATGTGCGCGATGGTACGCAACGATCTCGCGGCGAACGAATCCATCACGTCGATGGCGGTGACATCGACGATGATGCCGTGTGCCCGATATTTGCTGACCTGTTTCATCAGGTCGTCCTGCAGGCGTTCGGTATCGGCGTCGGTCAGCGCGGACTGCACCGACGCGATGAGATACGTGCCCTGTTTGAGAATCGGTACCGGCATGTGCCCGCCTGATCAGCGGCCGTCGCGTTCGGTGACCCGTTCGGTGGCGCGGGAAACCTCGTAGCCCAGCAGGCGTTCGGCTTCCTCGATACCTCCCTGCAGGTCGCCGACGGCATTCATCTTCGACAGATCCAGGCCGATGGTCACCAGGGTGAGCGCGATCTCCGAGGACAGGCCGGTGATGATCACGTTCGCGCCCATCAGCCCGGACGCGTCGACGGTCTGCACCAGGTGGTTGGCCACCGTGGAGTCGATCTGGGGGACACCGGTGATGTCGATGACGACGACCTTGGCGCGGTTGGCCCGGATCGCGCGCAGCAGCTGCTCGGTGAGCTGGCGGGCGCGCTGGCTGTCCAGCACGCCGATGATGGGCAGGATCAGGAGCTGCTCGCGCACCTGCAGCACCGGCGTGGACAGCTCGCGGATGGCTTCCTGCTGCTGCCGGATGACGCGCTCGCGCTCCTGGACGAAGGACACGCCCACGGTGTTGGCGATGCGGTTGGCGGCCGGTTCGTAGGCGTCGAGCACCGCGTTGAGCAGCTCGAAGTCCGCCTGGTACTTCTCGAACAGCGACCGGGCGAGCACGTCGCGCAGCAGCAGCACGATGCCGAGCACCTCGTCGGTCTCGACGCCCCGCGGGATGATGCGCTCGGACAGGTCGCGCGCGTAGGCCTGCAGCGCCTCGACGCTACCGGTCTCGAGCACCTCGACGTAGTTGTCGTAGACCGAGGTGGCTTCGGAGAAGATCTCCTCGGGGGTCATCGCGGTGAGCAGCTGGGCATCGGTGATGCGCCGGGCCCATTCCTCACGCAGCGCGGTGCGGTTCTGACGCAGGTGCTCGACCAGCTGCGGGAGCAGATTGTCGACCGGTCCCGCGGTCAGGGAATCCGCCGAAAGGCTCATGGACACCTCGGACATGGAAACTCCTGCCCCTTTCGACGGTTGAGTCGGGAACTTCGTGCGTTCGGCGCTAGCCGATCCGAGCCTAGTCATACCCCACCCGAGTCGCCGACGAAACCTGCCGGTTGTTCGCCTGATGTTCGAGTGCGACGGATCTCACGGCACCGTAGCGAACCCACGTTCCAGCGCTGCGAGCGCCTCGTCCAAATAGACGGTGAGATCCGCGTCGGCACGGGCCAGCCAGGCGTCGAACGCCGCCCGCGCCGCCGCCAGCGTGGTCCGCCCGACCGCGAGGGGGATGAGCGCGTCGGCTGGTTCGCCCATGCGCCCGGCCGCGAAGGCGCTCACGGCGCGCTCCCAGGCGTCGTAGTGCGCGCCCGCGGTGGCCGAGAGCGCGGGGACGGTGGCGACCAGCTGCATGCGGGTGCGCAGTTCGGGCACATCCTCGGCGCGATATTGGTTGGCGCTCACCACGACTCGGCGCACGGCGGTCATCAACGGGACGTCGTCCGGCACGGTCGCGAACGCGGCGCGTAAGGCGGCGACCTCGTCGTCGAACTGCCACCAGAGCACCTCCGCTTTGGTGGGGAAGTAGCGGAAGAAGGTGCGTCCGCTGATGCCGGCGGCGGCGGCGATCTGCTCGACGGTGGTCTCGTCGAAGCCCTGTTCGGTGAACAGGCGCATGGCGATCAGTTCGAGGTCGCGCTTGGTCGTGCCCCGGGGGCGGCCGCGCGTGGTCCGGTTCTCCAGCATCGTCTGATTGTGCTCGGCCGACCAGCGCCCTTGATTATGTCAGTGACTGACGATAATGTCGCGGCATGTTGGCGGATCTCACCTGGCCCGAGGCGGGCGCGCGCGCCACCGCGGGTGCGATCCTGGCCGTCGCGGTCGGGGCCACCGAGCAGCACGGCCCCCATCTGCCGCTGTCCACCGACACCGACGTCGCCACGGCGTTGTGCGCCCGCCTGGCCGCGGCGCGGCGGGAGGTGCTCGTCGGCCCGGCGATCCCGTACGGCGCCAGCGGCGAGCACGCGGGCTTTCCGGGCACGCTGTCGATCGGGCAGGCGGCGCTGGAACTGCTGGTGGTCGAGCTGTGCCGGTCGGCGACCGACACCTTCGACCGCGTCCTGCTGGTCAACTGGCACGGCGGCAACATCGAACCGCTGCGCCGGGCGCGGGATCTGCTGCGCTCCGAGTCACGTGACGTGCGCCTGTACCTGCCGCGCTTCGACGGCGACCCGCACGCGGGCCGGTCGGAGACGGCACTGCAACTGGCGCTGGCGCCCGAGCGCGTGCGGGGCGACCGCGCCGCGGCGGGGGACACCCGCCCGCTGGCCGAACTGCTGCCGTTGCTGCGGGCGGGCGGAGTGCGCGCGGTGAGCGCCAACGGCGTACTGGGTGACCCGTCGGGCGCGACCGCCGCCGAGGGCGCGGCCCTGCTCGATCACCTGAGCACCGACCTGATCGACCGAACCCGGCTCTGGTGGCCGGAGAACTCCCCGGAAAGGACCGGAACATGAACCCGTGGTTCGAGACCGTCGCCGAAGCGCAGCGGCGGGCGAAGAAGCGGCTGCCGAAATCGGTGTACGGCGCGTTGATCGCCGGCTCCGAGCGCGGGCAGACCATCGAGGACAATCAGAAGGCATTCACCGAACTGGGTTTCGCGCCGCACGTGGCGGGCCCGATCGGCGAGCGAGACCAGTCGACGACCGTACTCGGACAGCAGCTTTCGATGCCGGTGCTGATCTCGCCGACCGGTGTGCAGGCGGTGCACCCCGACGGTGAGGTCGCCGTCGCCAGGGCCGCCGCCGCGCGCGGCATCGCGATGGGCCTGAGTTCGTTCGCCAGCAAGCCGATCGAAGAGGTGATCGCGGCCAACCCCGCGACGTTCTTCCAGCTGTACTGGTGCGGCGGCAAGGACGAGATCGCGCAGCGGATGCGCCGTGCCAAGGAGGCGGGCGCGGTCGGGTTGATCCTGACGCTCGACTGGTCGTTCTCGCACGGGCGCGACTGGGGGAGTCCGGTCATCCCGGAGAAGCTCGATCTGCGCACGATGCTGAAGTTCGCGCCGCAGACCCTGGCGCGCCCGAAGTGGCTGGCGACCTATGCGCGGTCGGGCAGCATTCCCGACCTGACCGCGCCGAACATGGCTGTCGGCGATGGGCAGGCGCCCGGGTTCTTCGGCGCATACGGCGAGTGGATGGGCACGCCCGCGCCGGACTGGGCGGACGTGCGGTGGATCTGCGAGCAATGGGACGGTCCGGTCATGCTCAAAGGCGTGATGCGGGTCGACGACGCGCACCGTGCGGTCGACGCGGGCGTCGCCGCGATCTCGGTGTCCAACCACGGCGGCAACAACCTCGACGGCACCCCGGCCGCGATCCGCGCGCTGCCGGTGATCGCCGACGCGGTGGGTTCGCAGATCGAGGTGGTGCTCGACGGCGGCATCCGGCGCGGCAGCGACGTGGTGAAAGCGGTGGCCCTGGGTGCCCGGGCGGTCATGATCGGGCGCGCCTACCTGTGGGGACTCGCCGCGAACGGGCAGGCCGGGGTCGAGAACGTGCTGGACATCCTGCGCGGCGGCATCGACTCGGCGCTGCTGGGCTTGCGCAAGACGCGCGTCACCGAGCTGGACCGTTCGGACTTGGTGGTGCCCGCCGGGTTCGAGCGAGCGCTCGGCGTGCCCGAAGCGTCCGGTGCCGCAAGCGCTCCCGCCGATCACGCGGCCACGCCCGCCTGAGCGATCAGCTCTCCGCCGCCGGTCGCCGGTGGTGCGCGAGCAGGGTGTCGTAGATATCGGCCAGGGCGGCCAGCTGCTGGCGATCGAGGATGTCGATCATGTGCCTGCGCACGCTCTCCACGTGCGCGGGCGCGGCGCCGGTCAGCACGTCGGCGCCGCGCGGGGTGAGCTTGGCGGCGGTGCGGCGCGCGTCGTCGGGGATCGGCTCGCGCACGACGAGGTCCCGTTTCTCCATCCGGGTGATCTGGTGGGAGAGCCGGCTCTGCGACCACTCCAGCTTGGCCGCGAGTTCGGCGAAAGTGAGCCGGTGGTCCGGCGTCTCGGCCAGATAGGCCAGCACCGAGTATTCGACGTAGGTGAGGTCGGACTCCCTGGTGGAATCCCGCCCGACCGCCGCGGCGATGATGTCGCGGGTGCGCACGAACCCCAACCAGGCGCGCATCTCGACGTCATCGAGCCAATGGGGATCGGTCACGATAGCGCTCCAAACTCTGACGTGTCCCGAACGTTCCGCGTCCCGCCGTGCGGCGCGCGAACAGTGTGCGCGCGGAGGGACCCGGACACGGGCGTTTTCTCAGAGATGAGAGGTAGCATCACCGGGGTTGAACGTGCAACCTTTCGGACCGACTGTCCGAGATAGGGTTGCCTAACCAGTAGTGGCGCGTACGGCGGTGGCTAGGCTCGCTGTGCTCGTGACCAGCCCGGCCGTCCTGTGTTCGGGCCCATCCAAAGGAGTGCGACTGGTGACCGCGCCGGACTTCCGCTATTCAGATCTGCTGCCGACCGGCGCGGACGACACCCCATACCGGCTGCTCACCACCGAGGGCGTCAGCACTTTCGAGCACAACGGGCGCAGGTTCCTGCAGGTCGAGCCCGAGGCGCTGCGGTTGCTGACGGAAACGGCGATGCACGACATCAGCCACTTTCTGCGCCCGGCGCATCTGGGTCAGTTGCGCAAGATCATCGACGACCCGGAGTCCAGCGGCAACGATCGCTTCGTCGCGCTCGATCTGCTCAAGAACGTCAACATCTCCGCGGGTGGCGTCCTGCCGATGTGCCAGGACACCGGCACCGCGATCGTCATGGGCAAGAAGTCCGAAGGTGTGCTCACCGGAGCCGACGACGCGGAGTGGATCAGCCGGGGCGTGTTCGACGCCTACACCAAGCTGAACCTGCGCTACTCGCAGCTGGCGCCCATCACCATGTGGGAGGAGAAGAACACCGGTTCCAACCTGCCCGCACAGGTCGAGCTGTACTCCACCGCGGGCGATCCGGCGAACCCGTCCTACAAGTTCCTGTTCATGGCCAAGGGCGGCGGTTCGGCGAACAAGTCGTTCCTGTACCAGGAGACCAAGGCCATCCTGAATCCCACGCGGATGCTGGAATTCCTGGACGAGAAGATCCGCTCGCTCGGCACCGCCGCGTGCCCGCCGTACCACCTCGCGGTGGTCATCGGCGGCACCAGCGCCGAGTTCGCCTTGAAGACCGCGAAATACGCCTCCGCGCACTACCTGGACAATTTGCCCACCGAGGGATCGTTGTCCGCGCACGCCTTCCGCGACCTGGAACTGGAGGAGGAGGTCTTCAAGCTGACCCAGTCCTTCGGCATCGGCGCGCAGTTCGGCGGCAAGTACTTCTGCCATGACGTGCGGGTCGTGCGCCTGCCCCGGCACGGCGCCAGCTGCCCGGTCGCCATCGCGGTCTCCTGCTCGGCGGACCGGCAGGCGCTGGCCAAGATCACCGCCGAGGGCGTGTTCCTGGAGCAGCTCGAGCGCGAGCCCGCCCAATACCTGCCCGAGCAGACCGACGCCATTCTCGGTGGCGACGTGGTGCGGGTCGACCTGAACCGGCCGATGGACGAGATCCGCGCCGAGCTGTCCAAATACCCGGTGAAGACCAGGCTTTCGCTGACCGGTCCGCTGGTGGTCGCGCGCGACATCGCGCACGCCAAGATCAAGGAGCGGCTCGACGCCGGTGAGCCGATGCCGGACTATCTGCGCGAGATGGCCGTCTACTACGCGGGCCCGGCCAAGACGCCGGAGGGCTACGCGTCCGGTTCCTTCGGCCCGACCACCGCGGGCCGGATGGACTCCTACGTCGACCAGTTCCAGGCCGCGGGCGGCTCGTTCGTCATGCTCGCCAAGGGCAACCGGTCCGCGCAGGTCACCAAGGCGTGCAAGGAACACGGCGGCTTCTACCTCGGTTCGATCGGCGGACCGGCCGCCCGGCTGGCGCTGGACTGCATCAAGTCGGTCGAGGTGCTCGAATACCCCGAGCTGGGCATGGAAGCGGTGTGGAAGATCGAGGTCGAAGATTTTCCCGCGTTCATCGTCGTGGACGACAAGGGCAACGACTTCTTCGCCGAAACGCAGAAGCCGATCGCGCTGCGCGTGCGTACCCGCTCCACGGAGCGCGTCTGAGCCTTCCTCGACCGGCATGCGGCAGGCCGCGGACACGTCGATGTCCTGCCGATCACCGGGGCTTCGATGTCGTCGCAGCGGGCACGCTTAGCGGAGTACACCGTTGATTCCGGCACCGATGCAGGTCGAGGGGAGCTATGAGCATGTCCAGACCAGTACCGACGGCGTTGTGTATCACCGAGTCGGCCGCCATCCGGTTGGCCGGTCGCGCTGCCCGGGAGGGAACCAGCTGTACCGCACTGCTCGATCGGCTGATCCACGAGGGCGTCGACCAGCTCGACCACCCGGGGATCGTCTTCCGCGGTCCGCTCGACGACCGCCGCGCCGCGCTGGCCGCGGGGCCGGAGGTCTGGGAAGTCGTTGCGCGCCTGCGCGAATTGGGCGGCCCGGTGGACAGCCGGATCGCCGTGCTCAGCGCGAAGTCGGACCTGAACGCGAGCAAGATCAGGGTGGCGCTCGCCTACGCCCGGGCGCACGGTGACGAGATCCTGGAGCGGATCGCGCGCAATAGGCAAGCGGCGGAGTCGATTCACCGCAGCGGCGTTCGGGTGGCTGCCGCGCGGCTGGGTCCGAGCGCACTGGACGGTCCGCCGTCCGCGTGATTCAGTCGGAATGTCCGATGCGGCCGGTCTTCACATAGCTGGGGAGGGAATGTGAAATTCCCTACACCTGTGGATAGCCCACTCGACTCGCGGGCGGCTGTCGGCACGAGCCGATAGCCGCCCGCAGTGCGTGTGCGGCTCGATACCGCTCGCTGCCCTTGGCTCGCAGTGCAATTCGGCCGGGTGCGCCCTCGCGTCGTGACCGGTCTCCCGGCGTTGCGACATACCGGCCGAAATGGACGAATCTGGCCCGTAGCAACGTCGATTCGATCGCGAATCGCCCAAATTCCCCGTCGATCCGGGCAATCCGGGAGTGGTAGCCACCAAGGCCGCACTGTGATCCACAGCACTGGAATAGATTGTGGACAGGCGGTTTTCCATGTGGCGCGAAATATTTGCTGCATCAGGACAATTGGGTGCATATCGGGCATGCGATGTCAGTATTATCCCAAGCTGTGGAGTTCTCTGTGGAATTCGCTGAATGTTGTCCACACGCTGGGGGCTGCCTGTGGAGCCGGGGCGTGACGGGTCGTAGAGCTGGCGGACCGTAGACCGGGGAGCAGGCGACCATGTGTCTATCGCGATGTCACGCCCTGACCCCGGAGGCCGGGAGGGGTGCGGTGACGTGGTGGCGTTGCCTGGTGGCGCAGCGGGAGCGGCCGTCGTCGGCGCCGAGCGCGGGCTCCGATCGGGGCATACCCGGCATAGGTGACCGCAGGCGATAGCATCGCCGCATGGTGCTCGAGAATGCTGGGCGGAGTCGGATGGTGGCGGCGCTATCGGTGGCGGTGCTTCCCGCGCTGGTCGCGACCGGTGTGCTGGCAGGGGAGGCGCAGGCGGACGTCGTGGTCGTCGATCAACGGGAATCGGTGGGCTCGGCGACGGGCACGGAGGGGCTCGATCCCGCGCTGGCCTTGGCGTACACCCTCGCCGAACGCGAGGCGCGCGCCCAAGGGGTGCCACTGTCCATCACGTCCGGATACCGCACGCCCGCCGAGCAGCAGGCGCTGTGGGAGGACGGTGTGGCGACCTACGGTCCGGATGACGCGCGTCGCTGGGTGCTGCCGCCGGAGGAGTCCACCCATGTGTCCGGGCAGGCGATCGACGTCGGCCCGCAGCAGGGTGCGCGCTGGCTCGAGGTGAACGGCAACCGTTGGGGGCTGTGCCGGACATTCGAAAACGAATGGTGGCATTTCGAGTTGGCCACCGTCCCGGGTACGAACTGCCCGCCGATGAAGCCGGACGCGAGTGTGCGCTGACCGCACCGGCAGGCCGGGCGCTAGACCATGGGGTCCGGAATGGCGGTGATCAGCCCGCCGTCGACGAGCAGGTCCTGCCCGTTGACATAGGACGCCTCGCCGGATGCGAGAAAGGCGACGGCGTCGGCCACGTTCTCGGCGGTGCCGACGCGCCCCGCCGCCACCGTGGCGCTGATCGCGGCCTGCGCTTCGGCCGAGACGTTCGCGCGGAACGACGGTGTCGCGATGTAGCCCGGGCTGACGGAATTGACCCGGATGCGCCGGGGCGCCAGCTCGGCGGCGAGGCTGCGCGCCAAGTTGTGCACCGCCGCCTTGGTCGCCGAGTACAGCGATGCGCCGGGCACCCCGCGATGCAGTGCCCAGGAGGCGTTGACGACGATCGCCCCGTGATCCGCCACGAGGGGGAGGGTCTTCTGGATGGTGAAGAACACGCCTTTGAAGTTGGTATCCACCACACGGTCGAACTCGGCTTCGGTGATGGTCTCGGTCGGTTGGAACGCCGCGATGCCCGCATTCGCGAAGACGACATCCAGCCTGCCGTGCCGCTGCGTCACGGCGGCGACGAGAGCGTCGAGGTCGCCGAGATCGGCCGCGTCGCCGGCCACCGCGAGCACGCGGTCGGCGTCGCCCAGTTCTTCGGCCGCGGCCTCGAGGCGGCTCTTGTCGCGCCCGGTGATGACGACGTGCGCGCCCTCGGTGAGCAGCCGTCGTGCGGTGGCCGAGCCCATGCCGCTGGACCCACCGGTGATCAGTGCGATCTTGCCGTCGAAGCGGTCGCTGCCGACGCCCACGAGAACCTCCCGAACGATTCGATTGTACGAATAAATACGTACAGTTCGACTATACGCCGACCCTGGCGCTAGCCTGGTCGGTGTGATCGCGGCACATCCCGAGCGAGCGCAGATCCGGTTGACCAATGTGCTCACCGCACTGGGCAACCCGCTGCGCCTGCGGGTGGTGCGGATACTGGCCGACGGCGGCGAGCACACCTGCGGCTCGGTGTTGCCGGAGGTGGCCAAGTCGAATCTGACCCACCACTGGCGGGTGCTGCGCGACGCCGGGGTCATCTGGCAGCGCCCCTCCGGACGAGAACTGCTGCTGTCGTTGCGCCGCGACGACCTCGAAGCCCGCTTCCCCGGCCTGCTGGACACCTTGCTCGACGCCGCCCGCCGGGAACCCGCGGACTGAACCGTCGCGCGACCCGGTGCCGTCTTCCGCGCGGCGATGCCGGACGGCTACGTCACCGGCGTGAGTTCCAGCCCGCCCTCGATCGTGCTGGGCACCCGTCGGCGATCGGGGGAGCCGAGTGCGGTGGTCAGATCGGTTCCCTCGTGTTCGGCGAGCAGGTCGCCGCTGTCCCAGACCAGCAGGGTCGCGCTGACGGTGTTCTCCGCCGCCGCGTGCGCCAGGTCGTAGTGCGCGCACGCCGGGACGTGCGGATAGGTGATCCACAGGTCGTAGCCGGTCATGAACAGGTCGAGGTCGAACTGCACGCTCAGCCCGAGCAATTCGCTGCGGCCGTTGTCGTCCACGCCCGCGAACGCCTCGTCCAGCGCCAGCAGGCGCGGGGCCTGCGGATCGGCCGAATCGAGCATGACGTGGGCCGCGGCGAACAGCGGCAGGTGCAGCGACACCGACTGCTCGCCGCCCGACAGCGCGCTGTGCCTGGCGACGGTGAGCTTGTCCTCGCTGCCGTCGGCGGAGATCAAGGTGAACGAGAACACCCGCCAGGTGCGGTAGTCCAGGGTCGCCGCGAGAATCTCGGGGTAGGAGCGTTCCGGATGCGCGGCGCGGGCCGCCCGGATCTCGGCGGCGAAGTGCGCCCGGATCGCGGCCAGATCCTCCGCGGTCAGCGCCGAGGCATCCCGGTCGAGCAGCTTGCACATCGCGCGCGCCGCGTCGGACAGACTGTCGGCGAGCACCCAGTGCACGCCGATCGTGTTGCCCGAGGACATGCGCCGCTGCTTCATCTCCGCGCCCATTCTGGCGATGAGATCGCGGGCGTCGCTGGTGCGTTCGTGGATCTGCTGGGCCAGGCCGGTCAGCAGGGCGTCCTCCAGGATGCGCCGCTCGGCGTCGGTGAGGAGCAGTTCCTGGTCACGGCGTGCGGCGTCGATGCGGGCGGCGAAGTCGGCAAGCGCGGACACGCCGTGCTCGTCGTGCACCTGCACGACGGTGAGACCGTCGGCGGCGTCCCACTGCAGCCGGTAATCGCGGCCGGACCGGGACAGCGCGGCGTCGAATTCCTGCAGCGCACCGGTCACCGCGGTGCGGGTGGTCTTGCGCGTCGCCTCGCTCGCGCGCACCGATGCCGTGGCCGTGGCGAGACTGTCGAACAGCGCGGCGACTTCGTCGGGTAGCACCCGCGGTGGCGCATCCGGTCCCGCCGTCGAGATCCGGTACAGCAGTTGCTCGGGCGTCGACCACGCGGCGTCGCTGGTGGGCCAGCGTCCGTCGGCGGGCGCGCCGAGCAGCGTGAGCAGATCCGGCCGGGCATACGGGGCAAGGGCTTTCACCTCGGCCAGCACCTCGGTGAGCGCGGTGGCGAGGGACTCGTGCGCGGTGCGGTAGGCGGCTTCGGCGTCACCGACCGCCTCGATGGCCTCGTTGGCGGCCTTGCGCGCGGCTTTCTGCTCGGCCTTGGTCGCCTCGATCCGCTGCCGGGCCTGCTCCAATTCCCGATCGATGTCCGCCGCGCCCGCACCGAGCGCCTCGCGCAGGGTTTCGAGCTTGCGCACCTGTTCCTGGTAACCGGATCGCGCGGCCTCGGCCTCTTCGGCGAACGCCTCGGCCAGGTCGGCCGCCTCGGTCGAACGGTCCTCGGCTTCGCGTTCGCGCTCCCGTTCTCGTTCGTGATCGCCGCGCAGCCGCAGCAGTGTCGCGCCGGTGTTCTCGAAGTGCCGGATGGCCGCGGCGAGGGCGTCGATCTCGCGCGCGCTGCGCGGCATGCGGTGCGCCGTGGCGGCCGCGCGCAGCTTCTTCTCCGCGACGGACATCTCCGCGACCGCCTGGTCGAGATCGCGTTCGGCCTGGGCTGCGGCCTCCGCGCGCGACCGCAGCACGCCCGCGGCCTCGGCGACGGCGCGCAACGCGGTGGTCACCGCGGCGGGGCGCGGAAGCGCTTTGGCGGCGGCGGTGATTCGCGCGAGTGCGGCGGTGGCATCGGCTTCCTGCTGTTCGGCGGCGCGCAGCTCCTCCTCCGCTGAGCTCAGGGCGGCGGTCAGTTCGGCCGCGCGGATCTCGCGGCGCCTGGCCCGCGCGGTGGCGCCGATGAACTCGGCTTCGGCCTTGCGGTGCCTGCCCACCTGCACGCCTTGCCGGAACGCCCCGTCCGCCGCGATGGCCACCGCGCCGCTCGATTCGCCCGGGTGCTCGTGCAGGGCGATGGAGGCGAGTACGTCGGCGACGACCTGCCTGGGCACGGCCAGGGTGTCCGAATCGTCCTCGACGACAAGCACGTCGGCGAGGGTACGACCGGCCGGTCGGTCCGGCGCGGGCAGCGGCACCAGGAATTGGTCGGATCGGTAGTCCGGCGGCAGTTCGCCGACCGGGCAGACCCAGCCGTCGAGCAGATTCGCGGCGTGCAAAGCGGCCTCGATGCCTGCCGCGGCCTCGGGGGTCACGTCGTCGGCGAAGCGCACCAGCCGCCACAGTGCGGCGCCGGGCAGGTCCCCGGTCCGGCCGTCGCGGCCGGCGAATACCGGTGGCGCGTCGTCTCGCCGAGTGGTGACCCGTTCGCGTTCGGTGGTCAGTTCACCGATGCGCGCGGCGGTGGCAGCCGCACGGGCGCGCGCCTCTTGGCGCCGCGTGCGGATCTCCTCGAGCAAGGGGTCGGCGCGCTCACTCAGCACCTCGGCGACCGTCGGCGCATCCGAACCGGCTTCGGCGAGAGCCGCGTTCAGCGTCTCGAACAGGCCGCCGCGCACGGGAGCGTAGACCTCGCGGTACTCGTCCCACCAGGCGCGCAGCGCGGCCGCGACCTCGGAGCGGGTCAGCGCGACCGCCGCCTCGGCGTGCGCGACCTCCGCCGCGGCCGCGTCGCGCAGTTCACCGGCGCGCTCGGCGAGCCGCTCGGCCCTGGCGCGTTCTGCGGCTGCGCTGTCCACCGACGCCAGCGCCGCGCGGACCGCGCGCACGTCGGCGTCGCGCTCCTCGGCGTGCCCGCGCACCGCCGCGGTGAGCTGATCGGCTCGCGCCCCGGCAGGCAGCGGCGTCCACGCGATCCCCGCCTCCTCGGCCGCGTCGCGCAGGTCGTCCTCGCCGCGGGCGAGTGCGGCGGCGGCGGTGCGCACCGCGGTTCGCGCCCGCTCGGCCTCCTCGGTGCGCTGGTCCAGGGTCTGGCGGGCCTTGAGCGCCTTGTCGGCGTGCACGCCCGCCGAGGTCTCCAGGCGCCGCACCGCGTCGGCCAGGTCGTCGAGCTGCTGTTTGCCCTCGTAGGCGCTGGAACGCTGGAGATTCTCCCGATCGGCGAGGGCCTGCTCGTAGGCGCGGTCGGCGTCCTCGGCCCTGGCCTCGGCGGCGGCGCGCTCGGTCTCCCTGCGCTCGCGCAGCGCGGTGGCGGCGAACAACGCGGTACCGGCGTGGGTCACCGCGTCGAGCCGCGCACGCACCTGGTCGACGTCCGTCTTGGCCTGCACCGCAAGGTATCTGCGGTACACGTCGACGAAAGCCCTGGTCGCGGTGTCGGCATGCACCAAACCCTCCAGGGTGCGGCCCACCTCCTCCATATCGCTGAACGACCGCGCGGCGTCCAGGAGCAGCTGCTCGTCGAGCGGGCGCAGGCCGTCGGTGAGCGCCTGCGACAGGCCGCGCGGGTCGAGGTTCTTGGCCAGCTGCGGGCGGCGCAGCGTGAGGATGAGGTTGATCAACTGGTCGTAGCGCTGCGCGCCGAGACCGAACATGCGCGCGTCGATGGCGTTGCGGTAGTCCACCGGCCGGTCGACGATCGAATCGGTGCCGATCTGCTCGGCGAGCTGTTTGCGGGTCAACGGCCGGTCGTCCGGACCGATCAGGGAGAAGTCGACACCGACCCGCCCGTCGGCGACGAAATACCAGCGGGTCACCTTGTCCGAGGACCGGGTGGCGCGCATGCCGATGCCGACGGTGACCGCCTCGGGGTCGTCCCAGCGACCGCGGGCGAACTCCATCCAGACATAGGAGTAGGCCGAGTCCTGCTTGCGATAGAGCAGGTTCGACTTCATCGTGCGTTCCTCACCGGCGAACGGGTTGAGCCTGCGCGGCTCGATCCGTCCGTCCAGCACGAAGGGGAACAGCACCTCGAGCGCTTTGGTCTTGCCCGAGCCGTTCGGGCCGCGCAGGACCAATCTGCCGTCGGCGAAACAGAACTCCTGGTCGCGGTAGTCCCACAGGTTGACGATCCCCGCGCGGGTCGGGGTGAACCGCACTCCGCCGTGAATGAGCGACATGCCTCAGTTCCCTTCCGTCCCGGTGCCGTAGGTGTCGGCCGCGATGACGAACAATTCCGCGGCCCGCTTGGTGCGGACCGTGACGACCGCGCCACGGTAGCGAGCCAGTGCGGGCAGCACGAGCAGTCCGTCGTCGACCATCCGCACCAGCCGCAGCCGCTCCAGCAGTGCCACCACCTCGGTGGTCAGGCGCGCGACGTCGGCCTGCCACTGCGCGGCGAAAGTGGCGCCGTAGCGATCGGCCAGCGCCTGCACCGTTTCACGCAGCCAAGCACGATCGATCAGCGGGTAGCCGGACGGAGCCGGTGGGTGCGCCGATTCCCGGCTGTCGTCCGGCGGATCGAACTCGTCCGCGGAGTAATCCAGCGCACGCAGCTCGGCCAGCGGTGCGAACACGGTGGACTCGGGAATGGCCTCGTCGAGCCGGTCGGCGAGGGCCTCGCCCGCGTCCGGGCCTGCGGGGCGCCGCGGCAGTGGATGGTCGATATCCAGCACGCGGTCGGCGATCTCGCCCGCCAGCAGCAACGCGACCTGCGCGAGGGTGCCGGTCCCGGGGAACCGCACGTCCGACAACCGCCCCGAGGTGTCGATCAGCGCTACTCCCTCGGCACGGCGCTCGGCGCGCAGCCCCGTGAACAGCTCGACATCCGCGACGACCCGGTCCTGGGCCAGCACGGGGCGCTCTTCGGGTGCGAGATCCTCGACGTACACCACCGGCTGTTCGACCAGTGCCCTGCGCACCCGGCGCGCCCTCTCGGCGGTGCTCGTCGCGTGCGCGGAAACCCCGGTGACCGTGGGCTCTTCGGCGAGCAGCCCGCGGACCGTGTGCAGATGCTGCAATGCCCGCGGCGGCCGGAACAGCGCGAAGACCACCGGCCGGTCTATGTCGTAGAGCGCTTCACCGGCTTCCGGATCGCTGGCCCAGCCGCCGGCGTCGCCGTCGGCCAAGGTGAGCGCGCCGCGCACGGTCAGCCAGCCCACCGCGTCGACGAACGCGTCGCGGTCGGCGGCCCGGTCGGTGGCGAGTTCGAGGCCGTCCACCCGGCCCGCGTAGGCGGCGACCTGATCGGCGAGCTCGGACAGCGTGATCTGGTCCCCAGCGCGCCCCAGCGCGGCGAGCGCCAGGGCGAGATAGGCGTAGCGGCGGCGGTCGAAGACGCGCTCGGCGGGCGTGCGCGCGGGCCTGCCCGCGTCGAGGCGGTCGGGCACCGGGAATACTCGCGCGGTGGTCTCGGTGACTTCGAGCCGATAACCGAACAATTCGGCGAGGTCCTCGCGCAGCTCGGTGGCCCAGCGGCGGATCAGCGGCAGCGCGATCCGGTCCGGGTAGGTGCGGGTCACCAGATGATTGGCCAGGATGACGCGTGCGGCACGCTGGTAGTTGTCCAGTGCGAGCGGGTCGATCGTGCGTGCGTGCATCAGCCGCGCTCCCCGCGCGGTTGCGGCCGTGTCCTGCTCGTCGTCTCGATCTTCAGCGACCGGTTGTTCAGGCGCAACAGACCGCGCGTGGTGCGCACGACGGTCGGGCCCTCGTGCTCGGACACCGTCAGGGTGACGCCGCTGTCGGTGCCGGTGGTGCCCGCCACCCGGCCGCGCACCGGAACCCACGCGGTGGACGCGGCGTCCAGCAGCCGCAGCAGTACTTCGGTTTCCCGCTCGTCCAGGACCCGTTCGTGCAGGTCGCCCGAAGCCAGCGACCTGGCGGCCTCGGCGCGCGCCCGCTGCGCGTCCAACTGCGCTTCGCGCAGGCGGCGGATGCCCGCGTCGTTGCGATGGATGCGCGCGGGCGCTCCCGCCGAGGGCGGGCGGCCGGTCTCGGCGAGCGTGCGGGAGATCTCCAACGGCGGTGCGTCCCACCAAGATCGAATTGCCGGAATCACGTCGGCGTCCGGGTGCTCCATCGCCAGATGCCGCGGCTTGCCCAGCCCGAACACCACGTCGAACAGCGCGTGGGCGCTGTCCACCGTCGGCGCCGCGGTGAACCAGCCGGCCAGATGCCGCAGCGCCGATTCGCGGCTGACCCCGCCGCGCCGCGTCTCGGTGACCCGCCGCAGCAGCGAGAGGACCGCGGCGATGGCGCTCATGGTGGCCTCGCGCAGCCGCTCGGCTTCCGTCGCCTGCGCCGACTCACCGCTGCCTGCCATGACGAACCAGGTCCGCAGTCCGTCCCACCTGGCCTGCCAATCCGACCGGCGTTCCTCGATGCTCAGCAGGACCCGTTCGTCGCTGCGCGCCGCCCTGGCGATCAGGTCGTCGGCTCCGGTCTCCTCGATCTCGGCGATCGCGGCTGCCAGCCGCGGCGTGAACCGGGCCAGATCGAGGCTGAATTCCCGCATGTGCGCCAGCAGCGCGTCCTTGTGCGCGAGAAACGATTCGGGAGTGATCTCGGTGGTGCGGACCAGATCGCCGAGTCCCAGATAGAAGTGCGCGGCACGGGCGGCCAGGTCGGACAACGCGGTGTCGAGGCGGCGCAGGGTGCGGTAGACGCGTTCGGCGTCGCCGGCCCGGTTGGCCTCGGCCAGGGTGTGCAGATCGGCCAGCAGTTCCGGCAACACCAGTCGTGACAGCGAGGCATCATCGAGGCGGGCGTTCAGCACACCGGCAACCGCCCGGTATGCCTGAAATCCCGCCTGGGAGAACTGGTACACGTAGTGCCGGTTACGATACTCGGCCAGCGTGGCCGCGCGGGTTCCGTCGTAACTGCGCTCCAGCACACCCCACTGGTGGAGCTGGTCGAGCAACGGACCGATCTCGGCGGCGGTCAGCCGTGGCGCCGTGACACCGGTGATCGTGTCCGGAGAGCGTTCCGGCACATCGGTTTCCGGGTGCCGTCCGTCGCCTTCGTGCGGATTCGGAGAGGGTGTGCGCGATTCGGTCGTGTGCGCTACGCCTGCCTGGGTCGCGACCGGTTGGTTTGTGCCGAGCAGATCGGGCGTACGCAGCGTGGCTCCGTTGCGTTCGATCCACTCCGCGACGTCGTCCGCGTGCAGCAACACCACGTACGCCGCCCGCGCGCTGTCGAACGCGCGCAGCACCCAGAGGTAGTCGGCGCGCCGCTCGGCGGTGGCGAAGGAGAACAGCCGCAGCCGGTCGTCCCAGCGGGTATCGGCACAGCCGTCATCGGAGTCGGTCACCGGGAACAGGGTAGTAGCGGGCCGGTCGCCGCCTGCACGACGTTCCGGTGTTCGGCGTGGCCGCGTCCGGTTCGTCACCGTTCGCCGTGGCTGCGGCGCGGAGCGGCTCACTCGACGGACAGCGAACGCAACTGCTCCAGGTACGCGCGGGTGCGCGGGTCGCCGGGGTAGAGCTCGATGATCTCCCGCGCGACTTCGCCCGCGATCCACATCAGCGACGGCAGCGAGCGCCTGCTGCCCGCGAACGCGCGCTTGCCCTCGGCCAACGCCAGTTCCAGATCGTGATCGCGCACCGCGACGACGGCCAGCGTCAGGTGCGCCTCGGAGACGCGCATCGGGTTGCGCAGCGTGCCGTCCGGACGGGTCGCGTTGCGGATCACCTCGCGCGCGTAGCTTTCGGCGAGCCGATCCTCGCCCGCGACCCGGCAGCAGTCCATCGCGTAGAAGTCGAACTTGTTCGCGTCGATCACGAAATGGTTGTCCAAATTCGCGGGGTGTTCGAGTCGCTCCAAGATAGCTCGCCCGTCATCGAGCGCGGCTTCCACCTCGCGCGGGTTGCCCAGCCTGGCCCAGGCTTTGGCACGCTGGGCGGCGAGCTGAACACCGACGCGCAGGTTCTGGCTTACTTCCAGCGTCGGCTGCACGGTCTCGATGACGCCGCGGTAGTTGCCCTGGGTGAGCGCGAACCACGCGGTCATTTCCGCTGCCCACGCCGCGATCTCGGTGTTCTCCGCCTCCTGGCCGAGCGATTCGGCGGCCCGGCGGGTCGCCTCGGCGGCGGTGCGCCGGCCCAGGTCGTAGTCGACGCAGCCGACCAGGAGTGCGACCCATCCGGCGAGAACGAGGATTTCGCGGTGCTGCGCCAGAGTCAGGCGACCGTCCAGCAACGAGGTGATCCTGCGCAGCCACGCGGTGCCCTCGGTGTGGAGGTCGTGGGGGTCGGCGTAGGAGTATTCGCAGCACAGGCGTTCGGCGGTGATCCGGATCGCCTCCAGTGTCACCGAGGACACATCGGACATGCGCAGTCTGCCGATGAACTCGAGCGTGTCCATGCCCGTCGCCGAGAGCAATTCGTCGTCCCGGTTCGGTCTCACCTTGGGAAAGAACGCCGCGGTCACCGTGTCGAAGGTGGCGGCGATGATGGGCGCGTAGAAGTCGTCGGGGCGTGATTCGCCCGATTCCCAACGGCGCCAGTTGCGTAGAAGAGTACTGTCGGTCGGCAGGTTGTGCGAAGACTTTCCACGCATCACGCGAACAGCGTCGGCTTGCGACCACCCCCTCGCGTCACGCTCGGAACGCATTCGGACAGCCCAGACGGGTCGATCGTCGGTAGCGGCCACGTCTGTAGTATCGCACCAGTTAACGTTCGGTGGCCCCAAGAGGGCAGGCAGATGTCCGTGTGTTGACAGCTACTTTCGCCGCACCGCGTTGTGCATGATCGAACTGGCGCCAAAAGTTAGCCAGGCCCTCCTGCAAGAGCAACTGCAAGTACATCTGCTCTTGCACGAAGCGCAATTACCCCGTAAAACGGGTGGATCCACATAAGAGAACAGCGATCCCAATCCAACGGAGGTTCGGGTGGAAGCGTTGATCTATGGATACTTGCGTGACGATCTGGCCGATGGCCACAGCAAGGAGCTCGAGGCCGCGATGAGCAGCCTCGCCCGGGAGGAAGGGCTGTGCTTCGCCGCAACGTTCCATGAATCGACCGGCGGCGACGGGACGGCTTTCGCCGAGCTCACGGCGGAACTCAAGCGCGCGGACGCGCATCACGTGGTGGTCCCGTCACTCGATCACTTTGCCGGTCAGACGATTCCGCGCGACATCCTGATCGCGAAGCTGGCTCAGGAGGCGGCGGCCCGGGTGTGGACCGTGGAGAGCTGAGCGCCGCGACCGAATTGCCCGGTACCGCACCGTTCCCCGATTTCGCAAACCGGTCGCCGTCGCCGTCGCGACCACACCCGCTGCCAGGGAAGCGAGCAGCCCCGCGAGCCGGTGCTGTTCGAACAGCGGGTACACCTGCCAGTGCAGCAGATAGGCGAACAGCGAGCTGTCGGCCAGCACTGCCGCGCAGGCGGCGACCACGGCGGGAACCCGGACCGCGGCGAACCACACCAGGACCAGCAAGCCCGCCATGACCAGCCGTTCCCGGTCGGGAACGCCGAAATACCCGGGCACCGTGACGAGTACGACGGCGCTGACCGTCATCCGCTGCCACAACGACGTCGCCTTCGCCGCCGCCCAGCCGAGCGCGAAGAGCCACACCGCCAGCGGGGAGAACGGAATATCCTTCGCCGTATACAGACCGAACGCCTGGTATCGGAAGACGAGGGTCAGCGCGACCAGCGCCAACGCGAACCAGAACGGCCCGGCGCGTTGCCACCGGTCCACCGAGGGGATCCGGATCAGCAGCGCGGCGGCCAGCATGAAGTACACGAGTACTTCGAGGAACCACAGGTGCCCGGCGCTGGCGCTGTCGTGCGGGCCGAGAATCTTGTTCAGTAACAGGACATTCTGCCAGCCGTAGTAGTCGGTGAACGTCAGCGTCAGGGCCACCCACAGCGCCGTCGGCGCCGCAATGTATGCCACGGCGCGCAGCGTGTGGCGCAAACGCTCGGCAGGTGGCGCCGCGGTCACCGCGAAGCGCGCGAAATTGAAGCCCGCTACGCCGAGCAGGACGTGCGCCGCGCCCCACAGCTGGAACACCCCGCCGTGCGAGCCCACGATCAGCACGATGCCGATGGCGCGCAGCAGCGTGCCGGTGTCGAGCGTCCGTCCGAAACGCCGGTGCTCCTCCGGGATCCGTTCGAGATCGGCCACCGGCGTGGTCGGCCAGTCGGTGGGGAGGCGGCCGAGCACCCGCTCCAGCCGTGCCGCGGTGGTCACGTAGGTGAGCGAATTGCCGCCGAGATCGATGAACGTGCTGTCCGGGCGGATCCGCGCGGGGTCGATGCCCAGAGCCCCGGCGTAGAGGGCGCGGATGTCCCGCGTTTGCGGGGCGGATCCGGCCAGACGGCGGATAGCCGGATAGTCGGGTTTGCCGTTGGGTAGCCGGGGCAGCCGCTCGACCGGGTGGACACGCACGGCGGCGGCGGGCAGACCGGACAGGCGCGCGACGATCCCGGTGGGATCGGATCGCGGACTCTGCACCGCGACGACCAGATGCGCGTCGGCGTCGGCGCAGCACGCGGTGAAACCGGCTTTCGCCAGGCCGGATTCGAGACGCTCCAGATCGATGCGCAGGCCGAAGATCTTGGCGAACCGGCTGCGCCTGCCGACCACCTGATAGAGGCCCTCCGGTGTGCGCCGGGCCAGATCGCCGGTACGCAGGGCCTCGACCGTGGCACCGAGCGCGAGATCCGCGGCGGAGGTCGCGTACCCCATCATCACGTTGGCCCCGCGATAGACCAGCTCGCGCGGCCCGTCCTCGTCGTCGACCGGTTCGAGGGTGAATTCGCCGCCGGGAATCGGGATTCCGATGCAGTCCGGATGCGCGCTCGCCAGATGGGCGGGCAGATACGCCATCCTGGCGGTCGCCTCGGTCTGGCCGTACATGACGACGAAGTCCCAGCCGGCTTCCCGGCCGAGCTCGGCGTACTCGCGCACGCGCTCCGGAGCGAGCTTTCCACCGGCCTGGGTGACGTAACGCAGGTGGGGCAGCGTCATGCGGGCGAAACCGATGCGGTCGAGCAGCTCGATGGTGTATGGAACGGCGGCGAAAGACGTTGCGCGACATTCCCGGAACGCCCGCCAGAATTCCGTATCCAATACCGACCGGTCGGTGAGCATGAGGCCCGCTCCGCACAGCAGGTGGCTGTGCACCACCGACAGCCCGTAGCAGTAGAACATGGGCAAGGTGGTGGCCGCGCAGTCCTGCGGGCCGATGGCCAGGTACTCGGCGATGGCCGCGGCGTTGGCGCGCAGGTTCGTGGCCGAGAGCCGGACCAGCTTCGGCGACCCGGTGGACCCCGACGTGCTCAGCAGCAGGGCGAGATCCGGATGCAGGCGATGCGCCGAGTTCTCCCGGATCACGCGGGCGCGGCCGGCGATGACGACGACATCCGGATCGTAGGCCTCCCGCAACTCCGCAGTGATCTCCTCGGTCAGCAACACGACGCATCCGGCGCTGAGCGCGCCGAGATACGCGACGAGTGAAGCGAGGTCGTTGCGGGCGGCGAGCGCGACGAGGCGGCGGGCCGGGCCCAACTCGGTCGCGTAGTCCTCGACCAGCGCGGCAAGCCGAGCGTAAGTCAACTGTCGGGCGGGCACGGCGCCGCCGTCCGCCTGGACAGAGGCGGGGCAATGGACGGCGATCCGGTCGTCGAAGCCGCGCAGACACTCGACGATCGGATGGACGGTCACCGGCGAAAGTGTAGGAGGCGGTCGTTTCCCGGCCCGAAGGTGGCCCCCTGGCGAACTTCCGGTGAACCCGGTGGCGCAGGCCCCCGGCATCGAAGGCGTCGCCGTGCTACTAGGTCAGAGACCGAAGCTGCCCGGACCTCGTCTGCGCAGGTATTTCTCGAATTCGGCCGCGATGGCGTCGCCATCGATCTTGGCCATCGCCTCGTTCACGTCCGCCGCGGCGTCGCCGCGCTCCTCCAGCGAGCGCACGTACTCGCTGATCTCCTCGTCGCCCACGGTCATCTCGTTGACCGCGGTCTCCCAGTCCTCGGCCTGCTTGGGCAGCTCACCGAGGGGCACCTCGATGTCGAGCACGTCCTCGACCCGGTGCAGCAGCGCGATGGTCGCCTTCGGGTTCGGCGGCTGGGAGACATAGTGCGGAACGGCGGCCCAGAACGACACCGCCGGGACGCCCGCCTTCACGCACTGGTCCTGCAGCACGCCGGTGATCCCGGTGGGGCCCTCGTAGCGGGTCTGTTCCAGGTTGAACCGCTCGGCCGCCTCCTTGCTGTAGGCCGAGCCGGTCACCGGCACCGGCCTGGTGTGCGGAGTGTCGGCGAGCAACGCGCCCAGGATGACCACGGTCTGGACCCCGAGCTGCTCGATGAACTCGAGCAGGTCGCCGCAGAAGCTGCGCCAGCGCATATTCGGTTCGATACCGCGCAGCAGCACCACGTCGCGGTCGCTGCCGGGCGGCGAGCAGACCGACAACATCGTCGACGGCCACTGGATTTCCCTGGTCACACCGTCCACCTGGCGCACGGTCGGCCGGTTGACCTGATAGTCGTAGTAGTCCTCGGAGTCGAGTTCGGCCAACGGTTCGGCGTCCCAGATCAGTTCCAGATGCTCGACGGCGCCGCTGGCCGCGTCACCGGCGTCGTTCCACCCCTCGAAGGCGGCGACCAGTACCGGATCCCGCAACGTCGGCAGTTCCGGATCGGGAGTTTCACTGGCGTTCACCCGGTCAGCCTACGGCGTACGGCGATATGGCGTGTCGTATGGCGGCCGGACGGGATGGCGTGTTTCCGCCGACGCGGTGGTCGCACGGGGTGTGGTCCAGGACACCGAGCCGCTACGTGGTGGGCCGGAACGTCGGCCCCGCCCACTACGCTGGAACGCATGTCTGCGTCCGTCCCCGCCGAGTTCGACACCACGCTACTCGACACGCTCCGCCGCCGTGTCGTCATCGGCGACGGTGCGATGGGCACCATGCTGCAAGCGGCCGAGCTGACCCTCGACGATTTCCGCGGGTTGGAGGGCTGTAACGAGATCCTCAACGACACCCGCCCCGACGTCCTGCGCGACATCCACCGGGCCTATTTCGAGGCGGGCGCCGACGCGGTCGAGACCAACACCTTCGGCTGCAACCTGCCCAACCTCGCCGACTACGACATCGCCGACCGGATTCGCGATCTCTCCGAGCGCGGCACCCGGCTGGCCCGCGAGGTCGCCGACGAGATGGGCCCGTCCTCCGACGGTACGCCGCGGTACGTGCTCGGTTCGATGGGGCCGGGCACGAAGCTGCCCACGCTGGGGCATGCCGGGTACGCCGCGCTGCGCGACGCCTACACCGAGGCCGCGCTCGGCATGCTCGACGGCGGCGCCGACGCCGTCCTCATCGAGACCTGCCAAGACCTGTTGCAGGTGAAGGCGGCGGTGACCGGCAGCCGGCGCGCGATGGCGAAGCTGGGCCGGCGGATTCCGATCATCACGCACGTCACGGTGGAGACCACCGGCACGATGCTGGTCGGCAGCGAGATCGGCGCGGCGCTCACCGCGCTGGAGCCGCTCGGCATCGACATGATCGGCCTGAACTGCGCGACCGGACCGGACGAGATGAGCGAGCATCTGCGGCACCTGTCCCGGCACGCGCGGGTGCCGGTCTCGGTGATGCCGAACGCGGGGCTGCCGGTGCTCGGCGCCCACGGGGCGGTGTACCCGCTCAGCCCCGAGGATCTGGCGGTCGCGCTGCGCGGGTTCGTCAGCGAGTTCGGACTGGCCCTGGTCGGCGGCTGCTGCGGGACCACGCCCGAGCACATCCGGCAGGTCACCGCCGCGGTGCGCGAGGTGGAGCCCACCTTGGCGCCGATCGCCGAGCGGCGCGCGCCGGTGCACGAGCCGAGCGTGTCCAGTATGTACACCGCGGTGCCGTTCGAGCAGGACGCTTCGGTCCTGATGATCGGCGAGCGCACGAACGCCAACGGTTCCAAGGCCTTCCGGGACGCCATGCTGGCGGAGGACTGGCAGAAATGCCTGGACATCGCGAAGGACCAGATTCGCGACGGCGCGCACATGCTGGACCTGTGCGTCGACTACGTCGGCCGCGACGGGACCCGCGATATGACGGAACTGGCCGGCCGGCTGGCCACCGCCTCGACGCTGCCGATCATGCTCGACTCCACCGAGACCCCGGTGCTACAGGCCGGGCTGGAGCACCTCGGCGGGCGTTGCGCGGTGAACTCGGTGAACTACGAGGACGGCGACGGTCCCGATTCGCGTTTCCAGCAGACCATGCGGCTGGTCGCCGAGCACGGCGCCGCGGTGGTCGCGCTGACCATCGACGAGGAGGGCCAGGCCCGCACCGCGGCGAAGAAGGTGGAGATCGCCGAACGGCTGATCGCCGACATCACCGGCAACTGGGGGCTGTCGGAGAGCGACATCATCATCGACACGCTCACCTTCACCCTGGGCACCGGCCAGGAGGAGTCGCGCCGCGACGGCGCGGAGACCATCGAGGCCATTCGCGAGCTCAAGCGCCGCCACCCGCGGGTGCAGACCACCTTGGGTCTGTCCAACATCTCCTTCGGTCTCAACCCCGCGGCCCGGCAGGTGCTCAATTCGGTCTTCATGCACGAATGCGTGGAGGCCGGTCTGGATTCCGCGATCGTGCACGCCTCCAAGATCCTTCCGATCAGCCGGATTCCGGACGACCAGCGCGAGGCCGCGCTGGATCTGGTGTACGACCGCCGCGCCGAGGGCTACGACCCGCTGCAGAAGCTGATGGCGCTGTTCGAAGGGGTGTCCACCTCGTCGTCGAAGGCGTCGCGGGCGGAGGAACTGGCCGCGCTGCCGCTGTTCGAGCGGCTGGAGCGGCGAATCGTCGACGGTGAACGCGCGGGGATGGAGGCCGACCTGGACGCGGCCATGACCGAGGTGCCGCCGCTGCGGATCATCAACGAGACCCTGCTGGCGGGGATGAAGACGGTCGGTGAGCTGTTCGGGTCCGGCCAGATGCAGCTGCCGTTCGTGTTGCAGTCCGCCGAGGTGATGAAGGCCGCCGTCGCGTACCTCGAGCCGCACATGGAGGCCACCGACGACAGTGGCAAGGGCCGCATCGTGCTGGCCACGGTCAAGGGCGACGTGCACGACATCGGCAAGAACCTGGTGGACATCATCCTGTCCAACAACGGCTACGAGGTGGTCAACCTCGGCATCAAGCAGCCGATCTCGACCATCCTCGACGCGGCGGTGGACAAGAAAGCGGACGTCATCGGCATGTCCGGCCTGCTGGTGAAGTCGACCGTGGTGATGAAGGAGAACCTCCAGGAACTCAACGCCAAGGGTGTGGCCGAGCAGTTCCCCGTCCTGCTCGGCGGCGCGGCCCTCACCCGCTCGTACGTGGAGAACGACCTCACCACCGTCTACGAAGGCGATGTGCACTACGCGCGCGACGCGTTCGAGGGACTGCGGCTGATGGACGACATCATGACCCGCAAGCGTGGCGGCGGGCTCGACCCGGACAGCCCGGAGGCCATCGCCGAGCGGGAGCGGGCCGCCGAGCGCAAAGCGCGCCACGAGCGCTCCAAGCGGATCGCCGCCGAGCGCCGGGCGGCCGAGGTGCCCGTCGTGGTGCCCGAACGCTCCGATGTCGCGGCCGACCTGCCGGTGCCGGTGCCGCCGTTCTGGGGCACGCGGGTGGTGAAAGGCCTCGCCCTGCAGGAGTACTCGGGCCTGCTCGACGAAAGGGCCTTGTTCCTGGGGCAGTGGGGGCTGCGTGGGCAGCGGGCCGGCGACGGCCCCAGCTACGAGGAACTGGTGGAGACCGAGGGCAGGCCGCGCCTGCGCGCCTGGCTGGACCGGCTGAGCACGGAAGGCGTGTTGCAGCATGCCGCGGTGGTCTACGGGTACTTCCCGGCGGTGTCCGAAGGCGACGAGGTCGTCGTGCTCACCGAACCGGATCCCGATGCGCCGCAACGGTATCGGTTCACATTCCCGCGCCAGCAGCGCGACCGGTTCCTGTGCATCGCCGACTTCCTCCGTTCGCGGGAATACGCCAGGACGACCGGTCAGGTCGACGTCTTGCCGTTCCAGCTGGTCACCATGGGTCAGCCGATCGCCGACTTCGCCAACGAGCTGTTCGCAGGCGACAGCTACCGCGATTACCTGGAGGTGCACGGCATCGGCGTCCAGCTCACCGAGGCGCTCGCCGAGTACTGGCATCGCCGCATCCGGGAGGAACTCGTCCTCGACGGCCACGCGGTCGCCGACTCCGACCCGGACGACGTGCAGGAGTACTTCAAGCTCGGCTATCGCGGCGCGCGCTACTCCTTCGGCTACGGCGCCTGCCCCGAGTTGGAGGACCGCGCCAAGCTGGTCGATCTGCTCGAGGCCGATCGCATCGGTGTCGTGCTGTCCGAAGAGTTGCAGCTGCATCCGGAACAGTCCACCGACGCGTTCGTCCTGCTGCATCCGGAGGCGAAGTACTTCAACGCGTAAGCGTTCGCGGATGCGGTGCGGCGCCGACGGCCGGAGGGCCTCGGTATCGCGCTGTCAGCGCGAACGCGGCTGCCCGGACGTCGGCCAGGGATCGCTTCTGGGCCGTTTCGGCGCGTCTGCTTCGGCGCGGGTCGGTGCCCCTGATTCCTGACGCTCACCCTTGACAGACCGCTTGGTCTGTCGAGGTGTCCGAAGTGGTTCGCCACGCGCGTGGTGTGGTGTCGCGGCCGAGGGGCGCCCGGCGAGTCATAGTGAAATGCTCTCGTCCCAAGGGCCTTTGCTACCTGCCCCGATGTCCTGTCTCGCGGGAATCGGAGCGATCTTCGGCGCGTCACGGTGCCCGGGCGCGCGGTGTTTACCTGGGCGATCGCCCATCCCCGCGCCGGGAGGTGGATGTCTGTCGGGTGGATGTGCCATTGTCGAAGGCGTTGTAACTGCATCCGGGGCAGTCGGCGGATGCGTTCGCTTCCCTGCTCAGCGGTGCAAAGCAGCTCGGCGCGTACGCTTTCGGAGTCTTTCCGGACGTGCGCGTGGAATGCGAAACGGCTAGGCGCGCACGTAGGAGAGGCACACCACCATGACGGCGGATCGATTGATCGCGGGACGGTACCGGCTCACGGATCCGATCGGCACCGGCGCCATGGGGGTGGTCTGGCGGGCCACCGATGTCCGGTTGCAGCGCACCGTGGCGGTCAAACAGGTGCTGCTCGGTCCCGGGTTGTCCGGTTCGGCGGCGCTGGAAGCGAAACGACGGGCCATGCGGGAAGGCCGGATCGCGGCGCGGCTGCACCATCCGAATGCCATCACCGTGTTCGACGTGGCCGAGGAGGACGGCCAGCCCTGGCTGGTCATGGAGTACATGGATGCGCCGAGCCTGGCGACCAAACTGTCGGGCAATCGCACGCTGCCCCCGATCGAGGTCGCCGAGATCGGTGCGCAGGCGGCCGGCGCCCTGGCCGCCGCGCACGACGCGGGGATCATGCACCGGGACGTGAAACCGGCGAACCTGCTGGTCGCCGACGACGGCACCGTCAAGATCACCGATTTCGGCATTTCCCGCGCGGTCGGCGACGTGACGGTCACGGCCACCGGCTTCCTCGCCGGGACGCCGGCCTATCTGTCGCCCGAGGTGGCGCGCGGCGAGGATCCGGAACCGGCTTCCGACGTCTTCGCGCTCGGTTCGACGCTGTACGCGGCGGTGCAGGGCGCCCCGCCGTTCGGCGAAGGTGACAACCCGCTCGCCCTGCTGCACGCGGTCGCGGGGGCCGACATCCCGCCACCCGAGTCCGCGGGTCCGCTGGGGCCGGTGCTGATGTACCTGCTCGCACCGGCCGTCGCGGACCGCCCGACCATGCGGGAGGCGAAAGCGGCCCTCGAAGCCGTTGCGGCGGGCCGGAATCCCGAGCTGCCCGCGTCGGTTACCACAGTGATCCCCGCGCCCGTCACAGCGACCGCGGCGACGACCGTCCTCCCGAACCGAGCCACTGCCGTATCGCCGGAGCAGACGAGTGACGACGTCACCGCGGTCGTGCCCTTCGCCGCGTCGGGTCTCTCCGCGCCGCAATCGGTTACGTCACCACCGGTACCGGGGCGGGCTCGGGTGGCGGCGACGTTGCCGGGCGTTCTGAGTACCCGGCGGCGCGGCCGACTGGTGGCCGTGGAAGTCGCCGCCGTGGTCGTGGTGCTGATCCTGGTCGGCATCGTCGCGACGCTGGCGACAGTAGACGGCGAAGGCGACGCCGCTCCGACGTCGTCGGCCGTGCCGCCGGCCGCAGTGGCGCCGGAGAATGCGCCGTCACCGGCCGACGCGTCCGGATCGGAGCCGCCCCGAGCCCCGGCCCAGGCGCCCGCGCAAGCCCCGGCGCAGGCGCCCGCCTCGGCGGGGCAAGTGCCGACTGCCGGACCGGTGCCGGGGCCCGCTACCACCTCCGCGGCTGCCGTGCCGCCCCCGCCCGCCCCGGGAGTCACCCCACCGGCACAGACGACGGTCCCCGCGCCGAGCACCACCGCGCCGCCGCCGAGCAGCACGCCCCAGCCCGCCACGTCGACCCCTGCTCCGACCACCTCCGGCCCGAGCGCCACCGCGACGACCACCCCGTCCGGCCCGCCGACGCCGGAGGGCATCGCCTCGTTCATCCAGGGCTACTACGGCATGCTGCCCGCCAACGTGTCCGGCGCCTGGGCGCAGCTGGCGCCCGGATACCAGGCGCAGACCGGCTACAACTCCTACGTGAACTTCTGGGGCACGATTCGCTCGGTGAGCGTGGGTTCGGTCACGCAGAAAGGTGCGAACAGGGCAGTGGTCGCCCTGACCTATACCCTGAAGAACGGCACGACGACCTCCGAGAACCGCTGGATCGAGGTTGTCGGCGACAGTGCCAAGCTGCAGATCGCCGGATCGGGCACCTAGTCGTGTCCGCGCGGCTCGGCGCTGACCGTGTGCCGACTTCGGCGTGACTGCCCAGCTCGTCCAGCTCTCTCGGCCTTGCTCCGGCTCGGTGGGCTGCGCAGGCACGCCGAGTGGTGTCGTTCGTGTGGCTGTCTCGGCCTCGCGCGGCGCGGCACGATGGACGGGACGCGGGGCGGTGCCCGGTCCATCCGGTTGCACGGGCGGGCCCGGTGGTGCGGTTCGGGGCCGACTTGCCGGGTGGCCTGCGAATGGCACCGAGCAGTGCTCATGACATGGACGAGATAGAGGAGACGTACCGAACGTGACAGCGCGACTGGCCGGGGTGCTCTGGGACATGGACGGCACGCTGCTCGACTCGGAGAAACTCTGGGACGTCGCGGTGCGCGAACTCGCACGTGAGCACGGACACGAGATGACCGACGAGATCCGGCACGCGCTGATCGGGGCCTCGGGCCCGAACGCCCTGCGGATCATGTTCACCGGCCTGGGTATCGAGCCGAACCCGGACTCGCTGCGGGCGGCGGGGGAGTTCCTGGAACGGCGGGTGACCGAGTTGATGACCGGCCCCATTCCTTGGCGTCCGGGCGCGAAGGACGCGCTGGCCCTGGTTCGCGCCGCGGGTCTGTCCAGCGCGCTCGTCACCAATACCAAGCGGTCGCTCACGGAGTTCGGGCTCGACACTTTGGGGCGCGACTTCTTCGATGTCTCGGTTTGCGGCGACGAGGTGGCGCAGGGCAAGCCGGAGCCGGATGTCTATTTACGCGCCGCCGAGATGCTCGGTCTCGATCCGGAACACTGTGTGGCGGTGGAGGACTCGCCCACCGGCGCCCGTGCGGCCCAGGCGGCGGGCTGCGCACTGGTGGTGGTCCCGTGTGAGATCCCGGTGCCGCACGTGCCGGGGCGGACGTTCCGTGATTCGCTGATCGGTCTCACCATCGAAGACCTCGAACACGCTCTGCGCGTGCGTGGTTGAGCCGTTCGAGCGCGTGCGGTACGGCGACATGACCGGTCCCGTAGGCCGAGAGTTACTGTGCCGCAACGGGTGTGCGCGCAGATAGTAGGTGTGACCGTGATCACCGGCAATCTCGCCGAATCCCGGGCGTGTCGGCGAACGCTCCACCAAAATGACGCCATGGCAGCGTTGGGCGTACTCGACGAGATCGTAGATTCCACACGGTATCCCCTGGCGGATCCGGAAGGGCCGGCGCTGCGGGAGGCGGTGCGGCGCGCCCGTGCGGAACTGGCCGACACCGGGTGCACCGTCCTGCGCGGTTTCATCCGCCCTGAGCTGGCCGAGACCCTGCGAGCGCAGGGGGAGTCGATGGCCCCGCACGCGCACTACGAGGTCGAACAGGTCAACGCCTACAACATTCCGCTGGACGCCGAACTCCCGGAGGATCATCCGGGCCGGATCGTGCTGCAGCGGGGCAACGCCTTCGTACCCCGCGACCGCATCCCCGTGGACGCGCTGATCCACCGCCTCTACACCGACGAGCTGTTCCAGCGCTTCGTCGCCGACTGCTTCGGGCTGTCCGAGCTGCACGAGTTCGCCGATCCGCTTGCCGGACTGTGCCTCAATGTCGTCGCGCCCGGTATGTCGCATCCCTGGCATTTCGACACCAACGAATTCACCGTCTCCATGCTGACCCAGCCCGCCGAGGACGGTGGCGTCTTCGAGTACTGCCCCAACATCCGCACACCCGAGGCGGAACACCTCGACGACGTCCGCGACGTGCTGACCGGCACCGGCGAGCGTTTCGTCCAGCGGCTCGAATTGCGTCCGGGCGACCTGCAGCTGTTCCAGGGTCGCTTCTCGTTGCACCGCGTCTCACCCGTCGCCGGTGCGCGTCAGCGCCATTCGGCCATCTTCGCCTACACCGATCGTCCCGGGATGGTCGGCACGGTGGAACGCACCCGGCAGTTGTTCGGCCGCGTGCTCCCCGACCATCTAGCCGCCGCGGCCGACGCTGTCCGGGGCGATCGACTGCTCGACTGAGCCGAACGGCTCGACTGACCGAGCTCGACCCGAGAGGACCGACAGTGCCAGTGCCGTTACACACGACCGGGAAAGCGTCTTTCGACGATATCTACGACCGCCCCGATCCGCGCGCGTACTACGCGCGCATGTCCGATCTGGACTACCGCATTCCGGAACTGGCCAAACCGTTCTTCCAGCAGCAGATTCGAGAATTCCGCGCTTCCGCCCGGGTCGCCGTGCCGACCGTGCTCGACATCGGCTGCTCCTACGGCGTGAACGCCGCGCTGCTGCGTCTGGACACCACGATCGGCGACCTGGCCGAGCACTATGCCGTCACCGACATCGATCGAGCCGGTTTGATCCGGCGCGACCGAGCCCGCGTCGCGGCGCGGGCCGGAGCCGACGACGTCCGCTTCCTCGGCATGGACGCCGCCCGCCCGGCCCTCGACTACGCGCACGAGGCCGGGCTCCTGCACGACGTGGTACACGCCGACCTGGAGTCCGGCGAACCGAACGACGAGCAGCGAGCCCTGCTCGCGACCGCCGATCTGGTCGTCTCCACCGGCTGCATCGGCTACGTCACCGAGAAGACCTTGACGCGCGTGGCCACCGCGCACCCGCGCAGGCGGCCGTGGATGGCACACTTCGTATTGCGCATGTTCGACTTCGCGCCGATCGAGGCGGAACTCGCCTCGCTCGGCTACCGGACCGAGCAGGCGCCGGGGTTGTACGAGCAGCGCAGGTTCGCCTCCACGGCCGAGCAGGCGCAGGTGCTGAACACCCTGTCCGCCAATGGGATCGACACCACCGGCCGGGAAGATCAGGGGTGGCTGTATGCCAACCTGTACCTGTCCAGGCCGCTGCCGAAACATCACGCCGACACCGAGGATCCGCATTGACCGAACGCACCTTCGCCGCCGACGACCACCTACCCCGGGTGCCCCTGCCGACGCTGGAGGACAGCTGTGGCCGATTCCTGCAGTGGTGCGAGCCGCTGCTGACGGCCGACGAGCTCGCCGCCACCCGGGCGGCGGTCGACGACCTGCTGCGACCCGACGGGCCGGGCCGAACGCTGCACGCGGCGCTCGCGGAGTACGACGCGACGCCCGGTGTGGGCAGCTGGCTGGACCTGTTCTGGCCGTCGCGGTATCTGGGCAGGCGGGACCGGATCGCCCTGAACGCGAATTTCTTCTTCTTGTTCCGGGACGACACGCCCCTGGCGGTCTCCACCGCCGCCACCCAGGTGGACCGCGCCGCGGGCATCATCTCCGCCGCCGTCGACTACAAGCTGGCCCTCGACCAGGAGGCCGTCCCGGCGGTGACCCAGCGCGGGCAGAAGCTGTCCATGTGGCAGAACAAGTACCTGTTCTCCGAGACCAGGATTCCCGGCGTGGAGCAGGACACCGTGCGCGTCCCCTACAGCGCGGAATGGCCGGGCCCCTCGCAGGCCCGGCACATCGTGGTGTTCTTCCGCGGCAGCACGTTCCGGATGGACGTTCTCGGGCCGGACGGGGCGCCGTACTCGCCGGAGGATCTCGCCGACGGGCTGCGCGCCGTGCTGAAGGCGGGCGCCCGCCCCACCCCCACCGACTCCGCCGTGGGGCACCTCACCACCAAGGCCCGCGCGGAGTGGGCGCAGAGCAGGCAGCGGCTGCTCGCCGAGCCGGTGAACGCCGCGGCGCTGGACGCGATCGAGACCGCGCTGTTCGCCATCTGCCTCGAGGACTTCGCTCCCCGCGACGAACTGCACGCCTGCGATCAGCTGCTGCACGGTGACAGCGCCAACCGGTGGTTCGACAAGTCGGTGTCGTTCATCGTCTTCGCCGACGGACAGGCGGGCATCAACGTCGAACACTGCGGACTCGACGGCACCACCATCCTGTCGTTCGTGGACAGCCTGCTGGAAACCCCGGTGCCCGAACACGCCGCGCGTTCCGGCGCGCAGGCGCAGGGGCTGCCCGCGGTCGAGCCGATCGAGTTCGTGCTGGACGCGGCGCAGCGCAGCGATATCGCCGCGGCGGGCGCCGCCTTCGCCGACTATGCCGCCCAGAACGCCACCCAGACGGTGTCGTTCCCGGACTTCGGCACCGCCAGGGCCAAGCAGCTGGGCATCTCGCCGGACGCGTTCGCCCAGCTGAGCTATCAGCTGGCCCACCGGCGCAGCAAGGGGCTCACCGGCGCCACCTATGAGTCCATCGCGACCAGGCAGTATCGCAACGGTCGCACCGAGGCCATGCGGGTGGTCACCCCGGAGATGATCGCCTTCGTGGACACCATGCAGGACCCGGACGCGGGCGCGGAGGCTCAGCTCGCCGCGGCGCGGACGGCCGCGGCCGCGCACGTGGAACGGGCCAAGCAGTGCCAGGCCGGAGACGCGCCCGAGCAGCACCTGTGGGAGCTGCAGTGGATCCAGCGCCGTCGCGGTGCGGAGCTGGGCGTCACCGACCCTATCCCGCTCTACGACAGCCCCGGCTGGACGATCATGCGCGACGACTACTTGAGCACCAGCTCGGCGCCGTCGGTGAACATCCGCTACTTCGGTTTCGGTTCCACCAGCTCCCGGTGCATCGGCGTCGCCTACGTCCTGCTCCCGGACCGCTGGAACCTCTACCTCGCCACGCCGAAGCCGGTGGCCGACCAGATGCACGCCTTCGCCGACCACCTCCGCACGGCGGTCGCCGACCTGCAGGCATTGCTCGCCGGGAACTAGGCCGTCGCCGCCCGGTTCTTCCGCCCCGCCGGGGGCGGGGGAGCCGGGCGGGCGCCGTTTCCGGCCATCGTGGGCCGGAGCAACGGACCCGCATCCGGGTCTGAAACAATGGCTCATCGTGAAGAACTTCGAATCCCTGTTCGCCGAGCTGCAGGATCGTGCGGTCAACCGCCCCGAGGGGTCCGGAACCGTTGCCGCGCTGGACGCGGGCGTGCATACCCAGGGTAAGAAGGTGCTCGAGGAGGCGGGCGAGGTGTGGCTGGCCGCCGAACACGAGAGCGACGAGTCGCTCGCCGAGGAGATCTCCCAGCTGCTGTATTGGGTGCAGGTGCTGATGGTGGGTCGCGGGCTGAAGCTCGAAGACGTGTACCGACATCTGTGACGGCCGTCCGACACCCCGTTTCTCCTCCCGAAAGGACTTCCTCCCATGCTGCGCGTCGCAGTCCCCAACAAAGGCGCCCTGTCCGAATCCGCCGTATCGATCCTCTCCGAAGCGGGCTACCGCAAGCGCACCGATTCGCGTGACCTGACCGTGCTCGACCCGGCCAACCAGGTCGAGTTCTTCTTCCTGCGGCCCAAGGACATCGCGATCTACGTCGGTTCCGGTGAACTCGACCTGGGTATCACCGGACGCGATCTCGCGCTGGATTCCGGCGCGCCGGTCCAGGAACGCCTCGCCCTCGGTTTCGGCCGCTCCACCTTCCGCTACGCCGCCCCGGCCGGGCGGGAGTGGAAGGTCGAGGACCTCTACGACAAGCGCATCGCCACCTCCTACCCGAACCTGGTGCTGAGCGATCTGCGCCGCCGCGGCATCGAGGCCGAGGTGATCCGCCTGGACGGTGCGGTGGAGATCTCCATCCAGCTCGGCGTGGCCGACGCCATCGCCGACGTCGTCGGCTCGGGGCGCACGCTGCGTCAGCACAATCTGGTGGCGTTCGGTGAATCGCTGTGCGACTCCGAGGGCGTGCTCGTCGAACGCAAGGACGCCGACCAGGACGACCGGGCGCGCAACCAGCTCGTCGCCCGGGTGCAAGGCGTGGTCTTCGCCCAGCAGTACGTCATGCTGGACTACGACTGCCCCAAGGACCTGCTCGACGAGGCCTTCGTCATCACCCCGGGACTGGAGTCGCCCACCGTGGCGCCGCTGGCCGACACCGGCTGGATGGCGGTGCGCGCGTTGGTTCCGCGCAAGCAGAGCAACGAGCTGATGGACAAGCTGGCCGATCTGGGCGCGAAAGCGATCCTGGCCACCGACATTCGCTCCTGCCGCGCATTCTGAACGCCGGATTCGTCCGATCCGCCTGGATCCGTTCAGGCTGAGCGCAATCGGTGTGCACTGTGACCGGGTGTTGCTACCGTGCGGCCTCTCGATGAGGAAACGCAAGGAGCCCCCTGTCACAGTCACCGCCCGAGGAACAGTCGGGCAGCACATTCACCTGGAACGAGGACTGGCTGGCGGCGATCGCCGGGCTGATCCTGATCGCGCTGGTCCTGCTCGGCGTGATTCCGGACTGGCTGGTGCCGTGATGGCCGGGACCGGCGCCGGAGCGGCGAACGAACCGAAAGCGCTGACGGACAACGAATCCGGCGCGAAGGCAGCGCCCGGCGAACTTCCGTCCTCGGAGACCGAAGCGGTGCGGGCGGCGTCCCGGCCGACCGCGGGGGCCATCGTGGCCGGTGTCGCGGTCGTCCTCGTGCTCGGCGCCCTCACCCGCTACTTCGAGACGCACGTCCCGCGGTGGGCGGCGGACACGCCGTTCAAACGGGTCGCCAAGTCGATCGAATACCCGGTGTACGCCATCGCGCTCGGCTTGATCGGCAACCTCGTGCTCACCAGACTGGCCTTGCGTGAACGGCTTTCGGCGGGCTTCCGCACCGAGTTCTTCATCAAGACCGGCGTGGTGCTGCTCGGCGCGTCGATCAATCTGAAGATCCTGGTCACCGCGGCGGGCCCGTCGATCCTGCAAGCGCTACTGCTGATCACGGCCGTGTTCGGCTTCACCTGGTGGCTGGGTGGACGGCTCGGGCTGGACGACAAGCTGCGCGCGATGCTGTCCTCGGCGGTGTCGATCTGCGGTGTCAGCGCGGCCATCGCCGCGGCGGGGGCGGTCCAGGCGCGGCGCGAGCAGATCGCCTACGCGGCCTCGCTGGTGATCGTCTTCGCGCTGCCCTCGATCTTCCTGCTGCCCTGGCTGGCGGAGGCGCTCGGGTTGCCGGACGCGGTAGCGGGTGCCTGGATCGGCGGCAATATCGACACCACGGCGGCGGTCGCGGCCGCGGGCGCCATTGCGGGGGAGCAGGCGCTACAGATCGCCACCATCGTCAAGACCACGCAGAACGCCCTGATCGGCGTCGTCGCGATCGCGCTGACCGCGTACTTCACGCTGCGCGTCGAGCGGACGCCGGGGGCGGTGCGGCCGTCGGCACGCCAGTTCTGGGGGCGGTTTCCGAAGTTCGTGCTCGGCTTCATCGCCGCGTCCGTCATCGGCACGCTGTACCTGCAGGCGGTGGACAAGAAGTCGGGCGCGGCGCACATCGCGATCGTCAACGATCTGCGCACCTGGTTCCTGATCTTCGCCTTCGTCTCCATCGGCCTGGAGTTCTCGCTGCGCGGGCTCCGCGAAGCGGGGTGGCGACCGGTGGTGGTGTTCGGATCCGCGGCGGTCGTGAACCTCGCTGTGGGCCTCGGACTTTCGGTGTTGCTGTTCCACGACTTCACCGTCTGAGGAGTCGGCTCGTGCTGCCCCGGGGCGCGGCGGGTGATGCGGCCCGCCCGGTCCGCATCACGATCGTGGGTGCCGGACGGCCCGGGAGCTACACCATCGACGCATTGATGAAGTCCGGCGCCGAGGTGGGCGTCGACCGTCCGGCCCAGCCGGCCCGCCGTCCGATTGCTCGTCTATTCGGACACCGCTTCGGCCAGGGTCTCGTCCGGTGACTCGATCACGCCGCCGCTGGGCCAGCCAGGGTAGGGCGGCGGCGTGCCGCCGAACGCCGGGCACAGCGGCTTGTAGTCGCAGTACGAGCACATCCGGCTGGTGTTCGGCTGGAACTCTCCGGTGCGGCCGGCCTCCAGGATGGCCGTCCACAGTGCCGAGAGCGTGCGCTCGAAACGCAGGAGCTCCTGCTCGTCGGGGGCGTAGGTGAGGATCTGCTCGTCGGCCAGGTAGAGCAGCCGTAGCTGGGCAGGGACGAGGCCACGGGTGCGCAGCACCACCAGGGCGTAGAACTTCAGCTGGAACAGCGCCTTGGTCTCCTGCGTCGGCCCCGGCGCGCGGCCGGTCTTGTAGTCGACCACCCGCAAAGCCCCGGTCGGCGCGACATCGATCCGGTCGACGAAGCCGCGCAGCAGCGCGCCGTCGGCGAGTTCGACCTCCACCCGCGCCTCGCGCGACTCCGGATCGAACCGAGTCGGATCCTCCAGCCGGTAGTAGCGGCGCACCAGCGCGCGCACCTCGCCGAGAAAACCGTCGAGCAGCTCCTCGTTGATCAGCTGCGCGACCTCCGGCTGCTCGGCGTGCACCCGCGCCCACGCCGACGGCACCAGCGCCTCGGCGCGCTCGGGCACCCGCTCGGCCGCGGGCAGCCCGTAGAGGTCCTCCAGCACCGCGTGCACCACCGTGCCGCGCACCGCGTGCACCGAGGGCTGCTCGGGTATCCGATCGATCGCCCGGAGCCGGTATTTCAGTGGACACTGCTTGAAATCCGTTGCCCGGGAAGGCGACAGCGCGGGCCGGGCGCGGCTCGGCGTCGCATCGGGCTCGGACGTCCGCGCGTCGTCGGCAGGGGGCGTGGACACGGGCGAGCACATACCTGGCAGGCTATCCCGCGGCACCGACACGCCGGTGCCCGACAGTGCGGATTCCAACCAGCGGAACGGAGATTCATGACGGCCAGACGGACCGGGCCATTCACCATCGGTGACCGGGTGCAGCTGACCGATGCCAAAGGGCGTCTGTACACGGTGGTCTTGGAGCCGGGTAAGGAGTTCCACACCCATCGCGGCGGGATCAAGCACGACAGCCTGATCGGCGCGGACGAGGGCAGTGTGGTGCACTCCACCAACAACACGCCGTATCTCGCGTTGCGTCCGCTACTGGTCGACTACGTGCTGTCGATGCCGCGCGGCGCGGCGGTGATCTACCCGAAGGACGCCGCGCAGATCGTGCACGAGGGCGACATGTTCCCCGGCGCGCGCGTGCTCGAGGCGGGCGCGGGGTCCGGAGCCCTCACCTGCTCGCTGCTGCGGGCGGTGGGGCCGCAGGGGCAGGTGGTGTCCTACGAGATCCGCGCCGATCACGCCGAGCACGCGGTCCGCAACGTGGAGACGTTCTTCGGTGAACGGCCGGCCAACTGGTCGCTGACCGTCGGCGATGTGGCCGACTACACCGGAGAGCCGGTCGACCGCGCGGTGCTGGACATGCTCGCGCCGTGGGACGCGTTACCGGCGGTGTCCCAGGCGCTCGTGCCGGGCGGCGTGCTCATCGTCTATGTGGCGACCGTCACACAACTGTCGAAGGTGGTCGAAGCGCTGCGCGAGCAGGAGTGCTGGACCGAGCCGCGCTCCTGGGAGTCGCTGGTGCGCCCGTGGCATGTAGTCGGCTTGGCCGTGCGGCCGGAGCATCGGATGCAGGGCCACACCGCCTTCCTGGTCAGCGCCCGCAGGCTCGCCGAGGGCACCGTCACGCCCAAGCCGCAGCGCAGGCCCTCGAAGGGCTGAGCTCGGCCCGGGCGTGCGGCGGGCCGGGTGCGGGACGCGCCGGAATCAGGCCGGCACGCAGGGCGCCTGCGCGAAGCCGAGCAGCAGGCAGCCGCTCGCGTCCGACAGCTTCCAGGTGCCGTCCACGTTTTCCCAGCTCAGCGGTACAGCGGGGCTGGCGCCGTGCGGGGAGGCGATGGTCACCTGCGCGTTCGCGGTGGTGCTCTGGGTGGTGATGTCGGCGACCGTGAAGGTGAGCGCGTAGCCCTGCAGGCCCTTGTTCATCTGGTCGATGTTGGCGGTGCGCTGCTCACCGTTGACGATCAGCTTGGACTTCTCCGGGGTGGGTACATTCGGATCGGCGAGCTTGACCAGCACCGCCTGCAAGGTCTCCGTGGTCGGCGCCCCGGTCGCATGGTCGCCGTGGCTGTGGGTACCCGATGCCGCGGCGCTGCTGGTGGCCGAGGTCGCCGCGCTGGTGGTGGAGTCGTCGTCGGAGCCGCATGCCGCCAATGCGCCGGACAAGGCCAGCGCCGCCGCGGCGGTGGCAAGGGAGATGCGCAGGGTTCTGGCGGGAAGGAGCATGGTTCGGCAACCTTTCGGCTCGGGCGGCGAGCGGGCTCGCCAGGGTCGGGTTAGGGCAGGCTAACATGGATGCCCGGCCGCCGATCGCGGCCCAGATGTGATCACCAAGAAACCATGTCGGAAAGCGAGAACGGGTCGCGCCCGGTAGCGTTGATAGACCGGGACTGGGAGGAGCAGCACATGAGCCCCATCGAGAATTCGGATTCGGCGGCCTGGAGAGAGCTCGAGGCAGTGCGCGCCGAGGCGGCTGCACTCCGAAGGCAACTCGCCGACTCGCCAGATCGCACACGGGAATTGGAAGCCCGCATCGATTCGCTGACCATTCGCAACACGAAGCTGATGGACACCCTCAAAGAAGCGCGCCAGCAGCTGGTGGCGCTGCGCGAGGAGGTCGATCGGCTGGGTCAGCCGCCGAGCGGATACGGCATTCTGATCGGTGTGTACGACGATCAGACGGTCGACGTGTTCACTTCGGGTCGCAAGATGCGGTTGACGTGTTCACCGAACATCGAGACCTCGACGCTCGAATACGGTCAGACCGTCCGCCTGAACGAGGCGCTCACGGTCGTCGAGGCCGGGCACTACGACGCGGTCGGCGAGATCGGTACCCTCCGGGAGATCCTCGACGACGGGCGTCGCGCCCTGGTCGTCGGCCATGCCGACGAGGAGCGCGTGGTGTGGCTGGCCGGTCCGCTGGCCAAGGTCGCCGAAATGGACGACCTGGACGATCCCGATTCCCCGATCCGCAAGCTGCGGCCGGGCGACTCGCTCCTGGTGGACTCGAAGGCGGGTTTCGCCTTCGAGCGCATCCCCAAGGCCGAGGTCGAGGATCTCGTGCTGGAAGAGGTGCCCGACGTCGACTACGGCGACATCGGCGGTCTCGGCAGGCAGATCGAGCAGATCCGCGACGCGGTGGAGCTGCCGTTCCTGCACAAGGATCTCTTCCGCGAGTACGCGCTGCGTCCGCCGAAGGGTGTGCTGCTCTACGGTCCGCCCGGCTGCGGCAAGACGCTCATCGCCAAAGCGGTGGCCAACTCCCTGGCCAAGAAGATCGCCGAGGCACGCGGTGAGGATGCCAAGGAAGCCAAGTCGTACTTCCTGAACATCAAGGGCCCCGAACTGCTGAACAAGTTCGTGGGCGAGACCGAGCGCCACATCCGGATCATCTTCCAGCGGGCCCGCGAGAAGGCGTCCGAGGGCACGCCGGTGATCGTGTTCTTCGACGAGATGGACTCGATCTTCCGCACCCGCGGCTCGGGCGTCTCCTCGGACGTGGAGACCACGGTGGTGCCGCAGCTGCTGTCGGAGATCGATGGTGTCGAGGGCTTGGAGAACGTCATCGTGATCGGCGCCTCCAACCGTGAGGACATGATCGATCCGGCGATCCTGCGGCCGGGCCGCTTGGACGTGAAGATCAAGATCGAGCGTCCGGACGCGGAGTCGGCGCAGGACATCTTCTCGAAGTACCTCACCGAGCACCTGCCGCTGCACGACGACGATCTGGCGGAGTTCGGTGGCGACAAGAGCCTGTGCATCAACGCCATGATCGAACGGGTCGTCGACCGGATGTACGCCGAGAGCGAGGACAACCGCTTCCTGGAGGTCACCTACGCCAACGGTGACAAGGAGGTCCTGTACTTCAAGGACTTCAACTCCGGCGCCATGATCCAGAACATCGTGGACCGCTCCAAGAAGTACGCGATCAAGGCGGTGCTCGACACCGGCAACCCGGGCCTGCGCATCCAGCATCTCTACGATTCGATCGTGGACGAGTTCTCCGAGAACGAGGACCTGCCCAACACCACGAATCCGGACGACTGGGCACGCATCTCGGGTAAGAAGGGCGAGCGGATCGTCTACATCCGCACGCTGGTCACCGGCAAGAACGCCAGCGCCAGCCGCGCCATCGACACCGAGTCGAACACCGGCCAGTACCTGTAGGGTTCCGCCGGACCACGAGGGCCGCGTCTCCACGGAGACGCGGCCCTTCGTCGTTCGGGAGAAGCCCGGCGGCGCCGCTCGCGCACAGCAGCTCCGAATGCTCTGTCCAACCGTGCTAAAATTTGGCCGTGCGGCCAGAAAATGAGACACGCGGTCAGCGGAGGTCGTTCATCGAGGAGGCGCGGCGGCGGCAGATCATCGCCGCGGCGGTGGAGGTGATCTCCGAAGGCGGGTACGCCAGTGCCTCGCTGGCGCGGATCGCAGAGCACGCGGGTATCTCGAAAGGGGTCATCTCCTACCACTTCGATGGCAAGGACGACCTGATGACGCAGCTGGTGGTCCAGTTGTACGTCTCCGCCGCGGAGTACATCGCGCCGCGGGTCGCGGCCGCGGCCGGCGCGCGCGAGCGCCTGCTGGCCTACCTGGAATCGAACCTGGGCTTCATCGAAGCGAACACCACCTACGTGGCCGCGCTGGTCGAGGTGGTGACGAATCTGCGTGACGCGCAAGGCAACCCGAAGTTCGCCTCGGCCGACGGAGAGCGCGACATCATCGCGCCACTGGTCGACATCATGACCGACGGGCAGCGCACGGGGGAGTTCGCCGATTTCGACGCGCTGCTGATGGCCAAGTCGATCCGTGACGCCATCGACGGCGCCGCCGGGCGCGCGGTACGGGAACCGGGTTTCGCGATGGACGCCTATTCGGCGCATCTGTGCGCGTTGTTCGACACGGCGACCTGTAAAGCGGGCAAGGATGACTGAAGTGCTGGATGGCCGAGGGCAGCGGACGAATTCGGTACAACCGCTGCCGCCGTTCGCCCTCGGCGGTGTCGGCGCGGTGGCGGCGCTCGCCGCGCTGGCGCTGCTGGCCTCGATCGGGCGGTACGGATTCTTCGGCGACGAGTTGTATTTCATCGCGGCCGGGCGCAGGCCGGCGGTCGGCTACGCCGATCAGGGGCCGTTGCTGCCACTGATCGCACGGACGATGGATCTGCTCGCCCCGGATTCGCTGGTGGCGCTACGGCTTCCGGCGGTGCTGGTCACCGTGGCCGCCGTGGTGGTGGCCGCGCAGATCGCCAGGGAGTTCGGCGGCGGCCGCGCGGCGCAGGCGCTGACCGCGGCCGCCTACGCCACCTCGCCGTTCCTGCTGGTGCAGGGCGGTCAGCTGGCCACCAACACGATCGACACGGCGCTGTGGGTGGTGGTGAGCTGGCTGCTGGTCCGCTGGGTGCGCACCCGCCGCGACGGCCTGCTGCTGGCCTCGGGTCTGGTCACCGCGCTGGACATGCAGGTCAAGTGGTTGATTCCGTTCTTCTGGATCGCGATCGCGATCGGGGCGGCGGTCTACGGGCCGCGTGAGCTGCTGCGCCGCCCGGCGCTGTGGTGGGGTGGTGCGATCGTCGCGCTCACCACCGTGCCGAGCCTGGTGTGGCAGGCGGCGCACGGTTGGCCCCAGCTGCGTCTGGGCGGTGTGGTCGCCGCCGAGCAGGCCACGATCGGCGGTCGCGCTGTGTGGTTGCCGCTGGCGCTGGCCTCCGCCGGTTTGATCGGCGGCATGTTACTGGTCTACGGGGTGTGGACGTTGTTCCGGGCGGAGAGTTGGCGGCCCTACCGGTTTCTCGGACTGCTGCCGCTGGTGCTGATCGTGGTCTTCCTCGCGACCAACGGACGGCCGTACTACGCGGCGGGCTGCTATGGGGTGCTGATCGCGGTGGGTGCGGTGCGCTGGACGCAGAACCGGCGGCGCTCGCGCGTGATCCTCACCGTCCCGGTGCTCGCGATGTCCGCCGCCTTGCTGGTCTTCTCGCTGCCGCTGCGTCCTGAGGCGGACATCGAGCCGGTGGACACCCAGGCCCAGGCGGGGCTGGAGATCTCGGTCTACGGGCGATTCGGCTGGTCGGAACTTTCCGCGGGCACGGCGGCCGCCTACCGGGCGTTACCGGAGCCGGAACGGGCCTCTGCCGTGGTGATCGCCGATTCCTACTGGCAGGCAAGCGCCCTGGATGTCGACCGCGCGGTGTACGGCTTGCCCGCCGTGTACAGCCCGAATCGCGGCTTCGGTTACTTCGGCACCCCGCCGGACACGGCCACAACCGTGCTGTGGGTGGGCGGGACCGAGGCCGACGTGCGCGCACGCTGTGCCGAGGTGACCGCGATCGGGCACGTCGATGCCCGGCTCGGATTCCCCGGTGTCACCCGCGGCGTCACCGTCTGGCGGTGCGCACAACCGCATGCGCCCTGGTCGCAAGCCTGGCCGGTTATGCTGCGGCTGAACTGATCCGCCTCACCACCAGCCGAGGATCGGCGACAGGCGCCTGCCGAGTTCCGGCGCCAGCGAGCGCGAATAGCTGGCGGTGAGGTGGTGCTCGTCGTGATAGATCAGGATGTTGCCCTCGGTCACCGCGCACACGTCGCGTGCACACAGCGCGTCCGACAGGTCCACCGGGAACACGTTGGGGAACGAGGCGGCGAATTCCAATGCCGGATTGACCTCGTCCAGCGCGGCCGAGCGCGGCATCCCGCAGCTGATCCGGTCGCCCTGCTGTGCGAGGCAATCTATGGCCCGGTATCGGACGCCGTCGCGGCGCAACCAGGGGGTGTCGCGGATAGCGAGCACGTTGAGTCCACGGTCGGCCAGGTGGGACCAGACGTCGAGATAGTCGGCCGGGGTCTCGTCACCGGCGCCGTCACGCGGACGGGTCGCGGTGGTGAAGACCCACTCCGGACGTTCGGCACCCAGGCGGTCGATCACCTCCACCGACCAGTCCCGGCAATCCGGGTTCGCCTCACCCTTGTACATCGGTTCGGCCGCCACGGTCAGCGGGCAACCCATCTTCAGATACACCTCGACCCGGAAGGCGTGTTCGCGGGCGAGCAGGTCGAGGGCGGGCACCCAGTGCTCGGCATGCGAGCTGCCCACCACGGCCACGGTGCGCTCCGCGGTGGCATCCCCATAGGTGCAGGTGATGACGTCGCGGGTGTCCCAGTCCGCGATGCAGCCGTCGCGTGAGGGGTAGGCGGCGTCGGCGGGCGCTTCGTACACGGTCGGACGCATCGGCGCCTCGGGCGTGACCGCACCGTTGACCAGCGCCTCCGCCCCGGGGTAGGGCGCCGGGGCCAGGAAGGCCACCGCCCGCGGCGGATAAACCCTGGTCGCCACTTGCTCGCCGACCGACACCACGAGCACCGCGATGCCGAGCGCCGCGACCGAGCGGCCGGTGCGGACGCTGCGGGCCGGGGTCTCTTGCGCCGACGGGTCCGACCGCATCCGCAGCGGCTCCTCCACGAACCTGTTCGTCAGGGAGGCGAGCAGCAGCGACGCCCCGACGACTCCGAGACCACCGACGAGCCCCGCGGTCGGGGCTCCGGTTCGCGCCAGCACGAAGATCAGGATGGGCCAGTGCCACAGGTACAGCCCATAGGACAATTCGCCGAGCCGCACCATGGCCGCCGCGCTCAGCAGCCGGTTGGGCAGCGGTCGCTCGGCGGCGGTCAGGTTGCCGCCCGCGACGGTCAGCGCCAGCGCCGCGCCCACCGGCACCAGCGCCGCCGGGCCGGGGAACCGGTCGGCGCCGTCGATCAGCCAACCGCAGGTGAGCACGGCGGCCGAGCCGAGGACTGCCGCCGCGACCCGCACCAGGCGGGGCGGTGATATCAAAGGCGCGACGATCGCCAGCACTGCCCCGGCCAAGAGTTCCCAGGCGCGGGCGAAGCTGTCGTAGTAGTTCCAGCCCTGGTGCACCGCGGTGCCGTGCGCCGCATAGACGAACGAGGCCACCGCGCCGAGGGCGAGGACGATCGCCAGGGCGGGGCGCAGCGCTCCGGGACCCGCGAAACGCCTGCACAGGCGGGCCACCGCCGCCACACCGAGTAGTGCGAGCAGATAGAACTGCGACTGCACCGCCATGGACCACAGGTGCTGCAGCGGGCTCACCGACGGATCGGCGGCGAGGTAGTCCGACCAGGACAACGCCAGATACCAGTTCTGGTAATACAGCAGCGAGGCCAGTGTCTGCGCGGCCATCTCGCCCCACTGGGTGAACGGGCGCAGCAGCACGGTGGCCGTGACCACGGCGGCCAGAACCGTCACAAGCGCGGGCAGCAACCTGCGGGCGAGCCTGGGAGCGGTGTGCGCGACGCGGACCGTGCCGGTGGATTCCACGCTCCGCAGCAGCGAGCCGGTGAAGAAGAACCCGGACAGCACCAGGAATACGTCCACTCCGCCCGAAACCCGGCCGAACCAGATGTGGAACGCCACGACCAGCGCGATCGCCACGCCGCGCAGCCCGTCCAGATCGTGCCGGTACCCGTCTCCGGCCGCCCGCGGCTCAGCCGCCGGGGTCGCGACCGCACCCGGCCGGAGGAACCGATTCACCGCTCGGGCGACCGTCACCGGACTCGCACGGCGCGGCACCGGAAAGCGACGGCTCGGCCACACGGCGATGTACGGGACACGTCATTTCTCTTACCACGGGGTGTGAAGCGCGGTCCAACTCACGGGGTCGGGATGTTGGGCGGCGCAGTCGAGAGATCCGGACAATTCGGTCATCTGTCCATTGGTCACGGGGCCGGGGTCGATAGGGTGGTGTCGTGAACGTTGAGGTGACACCCCTGCCGGGTATCGGTGTGCGCAAAGATTTTCCGCTGACCAATACACGACGCCGGATAGGAGTGATCGATCATCGCGACGGCACGATGGACCTCATCGTGAGCAAACCCGACAACCCCGACGAGACCGAACAGGTACCGCTGTCGGGGAAGGAGGCCGCCGTGCTGGCCAGCCTGCTGGGCGCGCCTCAGCTGGTGGAACAGCTGCGCGAGGAGCATCGCGCGTTCACCGGCCTGACCACTCGGCAGCTGTCCATCCCGGACCGGTCGCGCTTCGACGGACGCAGGCTGGGCGAGACCCAGATACGCACCCGGACGAAGGCGTCCATCGTCGCGGTGGTGCGCAGCGGGCAGCCCATTCCCTCGCCGGGCCCGGACTTCACCTTCACCGCTGGTGACGTGCTCGTCGTCGTCGGCACCGTGGAGGGCCTGGAGGCCGCCGCCAAGATCCTGTTAGACGGCTGAGCGGCATGGTGGCACACGAGACCGCGCTCGCGCTGATCCAGCTGGGCGCGGTATTTTTCGGCCTCGGCCTGCTCGGGCGCATCGCGGCGCGCATCGGCATGTCGCCCATCCCGCTGTACCTGATCGGCGGCCTGGTGTTCGGCACCGGTGGCCTGGTCGAATTGCGACAGGTCGACGACTTCATCCATCTCGCCAGCGAAATCGGCGTCGTCCTGCTGCTGTTGCTGCTCGGCCTGGAATACAGTGCCGCGGAACTAGTCACGGGTATGCGCAGGTCATGGGCGGCGGGTGTCGTGGACATCGTGCTCAACGCGACTCCGGGCGTACTGGTCGCGTTCGCGCTCGGCTGGGGTTTCACCGGCGCCATCACGATGGCCGGGGTCACTTACATCTCGTCCTCCGGCATCGTCGCGAAGGTGCTCAACGACCTGGGCAGGCTCGGCAACCGCGAGACGCCGGTGGTGCTGTCCATCCTGGTGTTCGAAGACTTGGTGATGGCCGGATACCTGCCGGTGCTGACGGCGGTGCTGGCCGGGGTCGGCTTCCTCGCCGGGCTGAAGACACTGTCGATCGCGCTGGCCGCGGTGACCGTCGTGCTGGTCGTCGCGCTGCGCTACGGCCGCTACGTCTCCGCGATCGTCGACAGTGAGGACCGGGAGATCTTCCTGTTGAAGCTGCTCGGCTCCGCGCTGCTGGTGGCGGGCGTGGCTTCGGCGGTGCAGGTGTCGGCGGCGGTCGGCGCGTTCCTGCTCGGCATCGCGATCTCGGACTCGACTGCGCACAACGCCACCAAGATCCTGGAGCCGCTGCGCGACTTGTTCGCCGCGCTGTTCTTCGTGCTGTTCGGCCTGAGCACCGACCCGGCGAGCATTCCGCCGGTGCTCGGCTGGGCGTGCCTGCTCGCGCTGGTCACCACGGCCAGCAAGATCGCCACCGGATGGTGGGCGGCCAAGCGGGCCGGTGCGGGCCGCCTCGGCCGGGCGCGGGCGGGTACCGCACTGGTCGCGCACGGCGAGTTCTCGATCGTCATCGCGGGGCTCGCCGTCGCCGCGGGCGCGGTCCCGGCCGAATTCGCCGCGCTGGCCACCACCTACGTGCTGCTGATGGCGGTCCTCGGTCCGATCGCGAGCCGGTTCGTCGAGCCGGTCATGGCGCTGGTCCTGCGGTGGCGCGCCGGGGTGTCCTGACCGAGCCGGCTGGCGCCCACGGTGGCGGCGACCGATCGCCGTCACCGTGGCCGACCGGAATCAGTTGCGCACGGCGGCGACGGAATCGAGCACGACCTCGACGGCAGGCGCACCGTCGCCCGAGCCGTCCTGCACGCCCGCGGCGGCGATGGAGGAGAGAACCTCCATGCCCGCGGTGACCCGCCCGAACGGGGTGTAGCTCGGCGGCAGCGGCGCGTCGCGGTAGACCAGGAAGAACTGGCTGCCGTTGGTGCCGGGCCCGGCGTTCGCCATGGCGACCGTTCCGGCCGGGTAGGTGGCGCCCGCCAGGTTCTCGTCGGGGAAGAAGTAGCCGGGGCCGCCCATACCGGTCGCGGTCGGGTCGCCGCACTGCAGCACGAAGATGCCCTCGGTGGTCATCCGGTGGCACTTCGTGTGGTCGAAGAACCGCTCACCGGCCAGGAAAACGAACGAGTTGACCGTGCGCGGCGCGCGGGCCGCGTCCAAGGCGATGGTCACGGTGCCACAAGTGGTGGCCAGCGTCGCGGTGTATCCGGCGTTGGTGTCGATGGTCATGCCGGGCTCGGCGGGCCATTGCTTGCCGTTCGGCTGTCCCGCGGCCGGCGCGCCGCAACCGGTCGGCCCCTGCTCCCGAGCCGGGGCCGGGGTCGCCGAGACGATACCCGCCGTGGACGCCACCAGCGTCACACCGACGGCGAGGACCCCGAGGATCCGCAGCGATCGCCACGGTAAACCCCGGCGCACCGCGCGCCGACCGTTGACGAGTTCTCGCGCTTGCACTTCGCTGCTCACCGCTGAAAAGCTCCTTCACTCGGGGTTGCGCACCGGACGATGCAGCGCGAATCATTCCATCTCCCCCGTCCTGGTGGGGGAGTACGGCTCGATTGACCGTGCGCGCGGTCCGCCGGCGTGGGGCCGCGATGGCCGCAGATCGGCCACAAAATGTTTCCGGCAACTTGTTGGACAACAGAATTAGTTCCCGGTGACGTATAACGAAGCATGGGAATCGTCCGAGCGGCGCTGGTCCAAACGAACTGGACCGGTGACAAAGAGTCGATGATCAAGGCGCACGAGGACTACGCGCGCCGGGCCGCCGCGCAGGGGGCGGGGGTGATCTGCTTCCAAGAGCTGTTCTACGGGCCGTATTTCTGCCAGCAGCAGGACACGAAGTTCTACGACTACGCCGAATCCGTCCCTGGTCCGACGACCGAGCGGTTCGCCGAGTTGGCGAAGGAATTGGGCGTGGTTCTGATCCTGCCCGTGTACGAGCAGCAGCAGCCCGGCCTGCTGTACAACACGGCGGCGGTGATCGACGCCGACGGCAGCTACCTCGGCAAGTACCGCAAGCACCACCTCCCGCACGTCCACGGATTCTGGGAGAAGTTCTACTTCCGGCCGGGCAACCTGGGCTGGCCGGTGTTCGACACCGCGGTCGGCAAGGTGGGCGTCTATATCTGCTACGACCGCCATTTCCCGGAAGGTTGGCGCGCGCTCGGCCTCGCGGGCGCCGAGATCGTGTTCAACCCGTCCGCGACCTCGCGTGGCCTGTCCGGCTACCTCTGGAAACTGGAACAACCGGCAGCCGCGGTGGCCAACGAATATTTCATCGGCGCCATCAACCGGGTCGGCGTCGAAGAGTACGGCGACGACGACTTCTACGGCACCAGCTACTTCGCCGATCCCGAAGGCAAGTTCGTCGGCGACGTCGCCTCCGACAGCGACCCGGAACTGATCGTTCGCGATCTGGACATGGACCTGATCAAGGTGGTGCGCGACCGCTGGGCTTTCTACCGCGATCGCCGCCCCGACGCCTACGGGCCGCTGATGGCCCCCTGAGACCGGGGAGAACGAGATGGCGCGCACTTTCATCCACGGCGGCACGGTGGTCTGCGCCACCGGTTCGCAACCGCTCGACGTGCTCGTCGAGGGCGAGACCGTCGTCGCCGTGCTGCAGCCCGGCTCCACCGCACTGGGCGCGGACCTCGCCGCCTCCGCCGATCGGGTGCTCGACGCGACCGGCAGATACGTGATCCCCGGCGGTGTGGACGGCCACACCCACATGCAGATGCCCTTCGGCGGGACGGAAGCCTCCGACACCTTCGAGACCGGCACCCGCGCCGCCGCATGGGGCGGCACCACCACGATCATCGACTTCGCGGTCCAGAAGCCGGGAGAGCGAGTCCAGGACACCCTCGCCGCCTGGCATCGGAAGGCGTCCGGGCAGTGCGCGATCGACTACGGCTTCCATCAGATCATCGGCGAGGTGAACGACGAATCCCTGAAGGGGATGAGCGAATTGGTGGCCGAGGGCGTCACCAGCTTCAAACTGTTCATGGCCTATCCGGGCGTCTTCTACTCCACCGACGGCCAGATCCTGCGCGCCATGCAGTCCGCGGCGGAGCTGGGCGCGCTGCTGATGATGCACGCGGAGAACGGGATCGCCATCGACGTCCTGGTCGAGCAGGCGCTCGCGCGGGGGGACACCGCACCGTACTTCCACGGCACGACGAGGCCGTGGCAACTGGAGGAGGAGGCCACCCACCGCGCGATCATGCTGGCCGAGCTGACCGGCGTGCCGCTGTACGTGGTGCACGTGTCGGCCGAGCAGGCGCTGGCGCAGATCGCCGCGGCCCGCGACGCCGGACGCAACGTCTTCGGCGAGACCTGCCCGCAGTATCTGTACCTCTCACTCGAGGACCAGCTGGGCGCACCGGGTTTCGAGGGCGCCAAATGGGTCTGCTCCACCCCGCTGCGGTCGAAGGCCGAAGGGCATCAGGAGCAGCTGTGGCGTTACCTGCGCACCGGCGACGTCACGGCTGTCAGCACCGACCACTGTCCGTTCTGCATGAAGGACCAGAAAGAGCGGGGTCTCGGTGACTTCAGCAAGATCCCCAACGGCATCGGCGGCGTCGAGCACCGGATGGACCTGATCTTCCAGGGCGTCCGGACCGGCCGGATCTCGCTGGAACGCTGGGTCGAGGTGTGCTGCACCACGCCGGCCCGGATGTTCGGGATGTATCCGCGCAAGGGTGTGATCAGCCCGGGCGCGGACGCCGACATCGTGATCTACGACCCGCGGGGCCACACCAGCATCGGTCTCGGCAAGACCCACCACATGAACATGGACTACTCGGCCTATGAGGGGTTCGAGATCGACGGACACGTGGACACGGTGCTCTCCCGCGGCCGAGTGATCGTCGACGGCGGTGAGTATCTCGGTGACGCCGGGCATGGCCGGTTCGTCAAACGAGAACTGTCGCAGAACCTCATCTGACGCCACCTTCCGATCATCGAAACGGAGAGCGCCGCATGGACATCGGTCTGGTGCTGCAATGCACGCCCCCGGCCTCGCGGGTGATCGAACTGGCGAGGCTGGCGGAGACGTACGGGTTCTCCCACGTCTGGACGTTCGACTCGCATCTGCTCTGGCAGGAGCCCTACGTCATCTACAGCCAGATCCTGGCCGCCACCCGCAAGGTCATGGTCGGTCCGATGGTGACCAATCCGGCCACCCGGGACTGGACGGTGACCGCGTCGACCTTCGCGACGCTCAACGAGATGTTCGGCAACCGCACGTTGTGCGGAATCGGCCGCGGCGACTCGGCCGTGCGCACGCAGGGCCGCAAGCCCGCCACCCTGGCCACCTTGCGGCAATCGGTCGAGGTGATCCGGGAGCTGGGCAACGGCCGCAGCGCGCGGGTTGGCGACACCGTGGTGCGGTTGCCGTGGGCGGAAAGCTCGCGGCTGGAGGTCTGGGTGGCGGGCTACGGACCGCGCGCTCTGGACCTGACCGGTGAAGTCGCGGACGGATTCATCCTGCAACTCGCCGACCCGGATATCACGGCCTGGACCATCGCGCGGGTGCGCGCGGCGGCCGAACGCGCGGGCCGGGACCCGGCCGCGGTCCGGATGTGCGTCGCCGCGCCCGCCTACATCACCGACGGGACGGCCGCTGGGCTGGCGCACGCGCGGCAACAGTGCCGGTGGTTCGGCGGGATGGTCGGCAACCACGTGGCGGAGATCGTGGCGAAATACGGTACGGGAAGCGATATTCCGGCCGCGCTCACCGACTACGTCGAAGGCAGGCGGGACTACGACTACAACCAGCACGGACGCGCGGGCAACGTGCACGCCGAGTTCGTGCCGGATGCCATCATCGACCGCTTCTGCCTGCTGGGCACCGCCGACGACCAGCTGTCCCGGTTGCGCGAACTGGCCGACCTCGGCGTGGACCAATTCGCCGTCTACCTCCAGCACGACGCGAAAACCGCGACCCTGCAGGCGTACGGTGAATCGGTGCTGCCAAGTCTCGACCCCCTCCTGACCGTTACCCAGCCCACCGAAGGGGGTGCCTAGCGTGGCCGACCACGTCTTCTATCCCTGGAGCGCACAGGCCGAATTGCACCCCGCGCCGATCACCGGGGCGTTCGGCTCGTACTTCTGGGACGACACCGGCAAGCGCTACCTCGACTTCTCCTCCCAGCTGGTCAACGTGAACATCGGCCACCAGCATCCGGACATCGTCGCCGCGATCGTCGCCCAAGCGCAGCGGCTGGCGACCATCTCGCCGACGGTCGCCAACGACGTGCGCAGCGAGCTGGCGCGGCTGATCGTCGAGCGGGCCCCCGGGGAGCTGAACCGGATCCTGTTCACCACCGGCGGCGCGGAAGCCGTCGAGCACGCGGTGCGCCTGGCGCGCAGCTACACCGGGCGCACGAAGATGCTCGCGGCCTACCGCTCCTACCACGGCGGCACGGGAGTCGCGATCGGCCTGACGGGCGAACCGCGCCGCTGGGGCGCGGAGCCGACCAACGTCGACGTGGTCCGCTTCTTCGGGCCCTACCCGTACCGATCCCCCTGGGGGACGGACGCTCCCGAGGAAGAGACGGCCGCCGCGCTGGCGCATCTGCGGCAGGTGATCGAGCTGGAGGGTCCGCAGCACATCGCGGGGTTGATCCTGGAGACGGTGGTCGGCACCAACGGCGTGCTCGTCCCGCCGCCCGGCTACCTCGCCGGCGTGCGTGCGCTGTGCGACGAGTTCGGCATCGTCTACATCGCCGACGAGGTGATGGTCGGATTCGGCCGGGTGGGCGAATGGTTCGCGGTGCAGGCCTTCGGCGTGGAGCCGGACATCATCACCTTCGCCAAGGGGGTGAACTCCGGCTACGTTCCGCTCGGTGGCGTCCTCATGGCGGAGCGGATCGCGCAGCGCTACGACCACGTGGTGTATCCGGGCGGGCTCACCTACGCGGGGCACCCCCTGGCGTGCGCGGCGGGCGTCGCCTCGATCGCGGTGTTCGAGCGCGAGGGGATCCTGGAGCACGTGCGCTCGGTGGGCGCCGATGTGCTCGGAAAAGGCCTGCGCGAGCTGGCCGATCGGCATCCGAGCGTCGGCGAGGTCAGGGGACTCGGCTTCTTCTGGGCGCTGGAGCTGGTTCGCGATCCGCGCAGCAGGCAGCCGCTGATCCCGTTCGCGGCGGCGGGCGCGGAGGCCGAGCCGATGGCCGCGGTCACCGCGGCGGCCAAAGCACGCGGGCTATGGCCGTTCAACGCGGGCAACCGCTTCCAGATCGCGCCGCCGCTGACCACGACGGCCGACGAACTGCGCGTCGGCCTGGAGATCATCGACGAGGTGCTCGAGGTCGCCGACGGCTACGTCCGAGCGGGCTGACCCGGCCGCTCAGTGCGGCGTCAGTTCCACCACGACGCCGCCCTGCTGCCAGGTCTGGTAGATGTCGGCCTTCGAGGGGGAACCGTCCGTGGTGTAGCCGATGCCGTTGAACTTCGCGTTCTGCTTGTTGTCCCGCGCGATGATCTCGTAGAGGCGCAGCACGTCGGCCTCGGAGGTGTGGACGACCGGGTCGAACGTGCGCGCCGCGCCGCCGAACGAGGCCCGAACCGGACCGCCCGCCCGCAGGTTCTTCACCCACGGCCGCAGGGCCGTGCCGATCAGCAGGACGTCGCCGTGCCGGGTATAGGCCAGCGGCACGTCGTACACCGCGCCCGATTTACGCCCGACGACGTGCAGGATCATCAGCCGCTTCCCGACGACACCGGAGAGTCCGGGGACGCGCAGCAGTGTCCGCACGAATCGATTCATCAGGGCCTGGTAGGACGGGATGGGGACGGGGCCGGAGGTAGTCGGTGTGCCGTAAGGGTTTTCGGACGACGCTTGCTCGCTCATGCCCCCAGTATCCGAGCACGCGCCGCGCTGTGCGGTGTGACGTCCGAGATCCGCCAGCCCGTCGCGGTGAGCGCTCTCGGTACCCTGCGTGCATGACTTCCGGGCAAGCAGAGATCTGGCACAACCCACGGTGCACCAAGAGCCGCAACGCCACGGCCTTCCTGGACGAGGCCGGTGTCGACTACACCGTGCGGAAGTATCTGGATCAGCCGCCCACCGCCGCCGAGCTGCGCGAGGTGCTGCGGCGGCTGGGCGCCGAACCGTGGGACATCACCCGCACCGGCGAGCAGATCGCCGTCGACCTCGGCATGGCGAGCTGGGGGCGGACCGCCGCGGACCGGGACCGCTGGATCGAAGCGCTGGTCGAACACCCGAGACTGATCCAGCGGCCGATCGTGCTGACCGCCGAGGGCGGAGCAGTCGTGGCCCGCGACGACGCCACGCTGCGCGACCTGCTCTGACGGCGGTACCCGCAGGCGTGGACGCCCGACCGGCCCGGCGTGTACCGGTCCGGTCGGAGACCGGCGGTCGGACGGGCCGTGCTCCGACCGGGCCCGCGCTCCGAGACGCGGCGGTAGGGTCGGCGGACATGAAGGTACAACTGCGCCACAGTCCCGCGTCCGCGATCGCGCGGTGCTTCCTCGCCGGCGGCGAGCCGATGCGGGTCGAGAGCGGCGCGATGGTGGCCCATTCGGCGGGAGTCACGTTGCAGGCCAGGGCGGAAGGCGGCATCCTGGCCGGGTTGAAGCGGTCGGTGCTCGCCGGGGAATCGTTCTTCGTCTCGACTTTCACCGCACCGCCGCAGGGCGGATGGGTCGACGTGGCGCCCGCGCTCCCCGGCGACATGCTCAACCTGCAGATCACCACGGACCGGCCGTTCTTCATCAGCCGCGGGGGCTGGATCGCGAATTCGCACGGCGTGCAGGTGGAGAGCAAATGGGGTGGTTTCGCGAATCTCTTCGGCGGCGAAGGCGGATTCGGTCTGCGTGCGCACGGTGAGGGCGACGTCGTGGTGGGCGTGTTCGGCGCGATCGATGTGATCGATCTGCAGCCCGGCGAGCCGATCACGATCGACACCGGTCACGTGGTCGCCTACGACCTGGCGATGAATTTCACCATCCGCCGGGCGGTTTCGGGCCGCTCGATCCAGTCGTTGAAGTCCGGTGAGGGCTTCGTCTTCGACTTCACCGGCCCCGGCCGGGTGCTGCTGCAGACCCGCAATCCCGGTGCGTTCGCCGCCTGGGCGGGATCGGCTGCCTCGTCCAGCTGATCACGTCTCGTCCTGCTCGGGGGATCCGGCGCTCGCCAGCAGGCCGGGGATCAGCAGCCGCGTGTCGGGGACGAAGGGCCAGTCCGGATCGGCCAAGTGCGCGCGCAACTCCGCGTCGGTCCACCACCATCCCTCGGCGATCTCGTCGGGTTGGTGGCGGACGGGCCCGTCGTAACGCAGTTCGTACGCGAAGAGGTGGCAGCGCATCGGCCGACCGTCCCATTCGCCGTCCCAGGAGATCGCGGCCAGCGGTTCCGAGGACAGATCGGCGGGGTCCGGCGTGATACTCAGTTCCTCGGCCAATTCGCGCAGGGCGGTCTCGCGCGGCGCTTCGCCGGGTGCGACCACACCGCCGGCCAGACAGTCGTGCATGCCCGCGAAAACCAGCTTGGTATCGGTGCGACGGTGCACGTAAACGCGTTCGCCGTTCCCGGATCGCACGAGCACACCGGCGCTGGCATGCCACAATCCGTCGCGGTAGACCGTGGCCCGCTCGGCGGCGCCGACCGGGTTGCCCGCCCGGTCGTAGACCGCGATCGGTTCGGTGCTCGGATCCCCGGCGTGCTGCTCGTGGTGCGGCGGAGCGGACATCGGTCGAGAGTAACGTGAACACCGCACGCCACAGGAAGAGAGGATCGCCGCCCATGGTGCTTCCGCACGCACTGGCGAATTTCAACCGGCATGTCACCAACCCGACCGCGGGCCTGGTCGCGGGACGCGCGCCGGGCTTCGGCATCGTGCTGCACAGGGGCCGGAAGTCGGGGCGGTCCTACCGCACCCCGGTCATGGTCTTCGAGCGCGACGGCGCTTACCGGATCGCGCTGACGTACGGCCGGAATGTCGACTGGGTCAAGAACATTTGCGCGGCAGGGGATTTCGCGCTGGAGACCCGCGGACATGTCATCGAGCTGACCGATCCGGTCGTGCGGCACGACCCGTCCGCGGCGTGGGCGCCACCGGGTGTCCGGCAGATGCTGAAGACGATCTCGGCGGAGTATTACGTCGAGTCCCGTCCGGCGGCGTGATTCGCCGTCGGCCTGCGAAACCGCGCGCACCTCGCTGCGGCGCTCGGTGGCTTGGTGGAGTGGCGACGGAGTGCGGCCTCGGCCGGTTCACCGTCGAAGACGCAGAGCGGTTCGCCGCAGCCACCGCGGCGACCGCCGAGGGCGCACCGAGCACGATGGCGCGAGGCTGAGTCGACCGACGCTGAACTCGATCGTTGCGGTCTGGACATGCCCGAATGTCGGTCCGGCGAGGGTAGTCCGGGGCGCCGAGCGCCATTGACGGAGAAGGCCACAGCGGCGGCAGGACGCCGGACCCCAGGGGTCGAACGGCGAGATAGGCCTGGAACAGGATTCGCGACCGATGCGGCTGCCGCGTCCCGGGCCTTCTGTTGTTGCACGAGCAATCCTGATGAGAATGGGCATAAGCGTGAGCGTGAGCGTGATTCTGCTGGCGGTAGCCGCGACCGGCGGCCACGAACCCGGCATCGAGGTCGCCGCGGTCGCCGCCGCCGCAGTGCCAGCCATTTGTCCAACCATCCGGCGTGCCTACGCGGCTGCGGGAACACTATCGGTGCGATACGGACACCATCGAGTTCTACACCGGAAGTTCTACTGCGGCCTGTTGATTCGTATACGCGCAGCACACCGAATGTCGCCCCGATGACAGTAGCGCGGACCGCCCCCGACAACCACATGCGCTGGACCTACGCCGCGGAGGCGAGCGGGTTGGTGCCGGACTCGAGCGCAGGAAGATTCTCTTGGATCAACGCACGATTCTCGGTAGCGTCCATTCGGTCGAACAGGTCCGATATCGCACTGATCCTGGCGGGGGGCTCCTGGATAGTCCGAATCTGGACGAGGCGTACGACTGTTACGCGCGCGACACCATGCAGACGTGCACACATTTGGCCGATCCACTCATCAACTTCGGCAAATGCTCGCTACGCAGAATGCACACAGGGTTATCTCCCGCGGACCTCGTGTCGATCGGTCCGGGCGCTATGGGCGGTGCGCGCGCTCGAATACTGCGACTATCGCGGGTCGGTTCCGGTCGCAGATGTCGTTTCCCAGGCTTGATGGTTGTGCGGTCAGGGACGTATCGGACGGGACGATATTGACTCCGATGTTGCCGTTGGCGTTTTCGGTGAAAGCCGTGCAGGCCTTGCCCTCCCAGGAATTCAGGGTGACGCGGCGGCGGAGGGCGTCGGTGAACGCGCGTGATTGTGCGTTTTCGCCCCACGCCGGGATCGGTTCGCGCATCCAGCTCACCGAGATCAGCCCCTCTGTTTGCGAACCCCAGGTGCAGGATTCCGCGATTACCTGACCGTGTTTCTCGTCGATCTTTCGTTGCGGAGCCAGTCCTTGCTTGCCGATGGCGTTGACGACTTCGTCCGGGGTCAGCAGGGTGCACACGTCCAGGCCTGATGTCGGGCTCACGCTCGGTGCGGCGGGCGTCATGGAGCGTGGCACGCTGGCTGTGGTGGTCGCCGGTGCGGGCGTGTCTGTGGCATCGTGATCCGCGCTGGAGCATCCCGCGATGGCCAGGACGGCCGCGGCGGGTGCGATCAGGGCGAGGTGTGTGCGGGCAAATCTAGACAAGCCAGCTCCTTTGCGTGCTGGGGTGGTCATCGAAGTCGTCCGGCCAATCGCTGGGCCCGACCGTATCGGGTTCCCTCATCCGGCGCCGGCGCGGGCTCTGCATTGTTTGGTCCGGGCGGGGCGGCCGCGGGCTGCCCGTAGGCGCGCTCGGGGTCGTGGTCGCTGGGGGATCGGGCTCGCTCACGGCCCAAGGCCACATGTAGTGCGGCGATGATTTCAACGCCACCACCTCGGGCGGCAGGCCCGGCCCCAGATGCTTTTCGATTTCTGGCCACGTGCAGTATCCGGCGATGACCTGGCCGGCATACTGGCGTAGCTGCGGTGAGGCATCGGGCGCCGAGGCCAGCCAGGTCATGAAGTTTTCCTCGACCTGGATCGGCTGCACGATGTCGTCAAGGGACGCATTGTCCAGCTGGATGGTCGCGGTGGACAGGTCCGCGGCCGAAGCCATGAACGCTCGCAACTGTGTTTCGACCTCGGGGTCGAGATCGGGCTCGATCATCCGTTCTCCCAGGGGTTGGCGCCGACGTCGTAGCCCTGCTGAGGCGCCGTCTGTTGTGTTTCGGCGCCAGCGGCGGTTCGCGCGACATCGGAGCTGACGATCGCCGCCTGTTGCGCGTTGACAGCGGTCTGGGTGAGCGGGGACAGGGTTTCGTTGAGCCGAGCGAACTTGCCAGGTTCGCCGCTCTTGCTGCCGGTGATGCTGGACAGCAGGTTTTTGGCGGAGGTGACCAGATTCTTGATCTTCTCCAGGAGCGGTTTGATGGTGTTCCAGACGCTGAGCACGATGTTGGCCAAGCTGGCAACCTGATAGGCAGTTCCGACGACGGGCACCTTCTTCAGCGCCACCTTGACCACACTCTTGCCGTCGGAGATGTCGACCTCGGCCTCCAGCATCTCTTTCAGCTTGTTGGCGATGGCCAGGCACGCGTCGGTGACCTGCTGGACCAGCGTGGTCATCACGAAGTCGACAGTTCGGCCGACCGGGCCCCACCATTCCAGGGCTGCGCTGAGGTCTCGGCTGTGGTCCTCGAACGAGATCGCCGCCTTGCCGTCCCAGTGGGCGCTGAGTTTGTTGACGCCCCACGACAGGTTCTTGGAGCTGTCCTCGAGCGCAGCTCCAGCGATCCGGTACGTGGCTCCAATCCGTTTGAGTTCGTTCCAGTTGCCGCTCAAAGGCTCGAAAAGCTGGTTGAGGGGGCTCCACTCGTTGTTGGTGGCCTGCCGGATGCCTTGGTTGAAGTCGCCCAGCCAACCACTCTTCTCTTCGATCTTGCGAACCAGGTCCTCTTCGATGGTGTCCGGAGGCCCGAGCGAGATCATCGTCGGAGCGGTGTAGGCCGCCGGGTTCGCATACGCGGCGGTCACGCCCTGCTCCGGCGCGGTTGTACCGGCCGGGGCAGTCGTGGGGTATTCGAGGGTCGCCCGGTTCAGTGCCTCGTAGCTCTTCTGATCCTGCTCGTGGTACATCCAGGCCGCGCGGTTGAGGTTCGTGCCCGAAACCGTGGTGATCGAGGCGAACTCGGCGAACCGCTGCACAGTGAAATCGACCAGTTCACCGCAGGCGGGCACGATCTCGGAGATGATCTGCCCCATAGGCTTGGCGGATGGGCTGGCGTGGGTGTTGACGTAGGCGGAGGCATTGCGCAGGTCGGTTCCGACCGTCCCCATGAGGGTCGACATGCCCGCGATTTCGGCCGGTGCCGCTTTGAATACTTCGGTCAATGTCACCTCTCTTTACTCGGTGTACAGACCGCGCACAGCGGCCGTTGGAGCGGAATCAGTTGTCTTGGAGACAAGCTGGCGAGGCGGCCCCCTCAGTCGACCGGATGTATGAAGAGCTGAACCTAACACATTGCGGCCCAGAGGATTTGGGGTCGAAGTTATCGCCGAAAGCCGTTCGGGCAGGTCAACCGAGAAGCTGCAAGGCTGCTCCGATCGTGGCCAGGACACCGTTGAACCACTGCTTGACCAGTCGCCACAGGCTCGGGTACGCACCGTCGGCCTGCCTAAGTCGCAGCCCGAACACCGCCTTGCCCGCTGTAGTCCGGAACAGCCGCTGGAGCAGCGTGCGGTGGACGAACGAGGCGGCGATACCGGCTGCCACGCCGGCCACGATGGGCGAGATGGCAGCGTCCGGCGATCGCCCCATCACGTACCAGACCGCCGCGCCCACGGAGATGTGCAGCAGCATGTCGAGAACGAACGCAGCGGCGAGCACAGCGAAGCCGACCCGCGTCGACTCACGACCGGGTGGCCGTCGGCCCGTCATCAACTCGGTGTCGGCGCCAGCCGTAGCAGAATGCTCCGAGGAGCTCCGAACTGGCGGGGAGTCCTCGAGCGGCAAATTGCGGCGAGCTGTCATCGCTTCTGTCAGGGTCTCCGGAGTACTCGTGTCGTCGTTCATTCGATCGTGAGATAGGACCAGAGGACCGAAGTCGGCTTCTTTCGGCCCAAACCTTCGGGAGTCACGTTCATCCCTTGGCTGTGACGGTCCATATCGCCAGCTCGGCTTCGCGAGACGGCGTCCCGTTCCACGGATGGTTCCGAAAACCATTGTCCGTGAGATACTCCATGTATTTCGCTCCGGCATACCCCCAATTGGTGATATTCAGCTCGGCGGTCCTCTGTCCGAGTTCGCCTTCCTTCCATACATGTGCGATGTCGGTGGCGATCGGGCGTAGGTCATCCGGTGTTGCCGCCGTGGGTACGTCGAGGGTGATGAGGAATACCATTTCATCCAGTCGGCTGGGATCGCCCACCACGTCCACAGAATTGAGACACGCTCCCACCGGTAGGTGCGTCGCTGCCAAGGCGGTCTTCAATTCCTTGGTAACCAGGGGATCGGCAGATAGGGCGGGGCAGCTTGCTGATTTGGCTGTCGTCGAGGTCGCCGCCGAGGTCGTCGCCCCGCTCGGCTCCGCCGCCGAATCCACCGAGCTCCCCCCACCGCAACCCGCCAGCACTGCGACACCGGCGACGACGGCCAACAGACTCGATCCGGTACGAACCATCGACCCCACCATGTTCCCTCCGCTCAGGTTCGACTCAGCCATGGACAACACGTCACCCCACGATGCATCTCTCGCGAGAAACAGCAGACACTCCCGATATGACTGAGTTTCTATCCTATCCGTCGCAACCCGAGAGGCCCTGTGCCAGAGTCGCTCGCTACGCGGCGACCGGGTTCGAGGTACTGCCGCGTCGCAGGGTCGTGCAGCGGTCGTTCGGCCGGCCGACTGAACACCGCCGCCCGGCCCGCGACTACGAAACCCGATCCGGCCACCACGAAGCCATGGTCTCTATCGTCGCGGCCATGCACTGAGCAGGTGACTGCCCCCAAACGGCGACCCGGCAACCCGAGTTCTCGGATGCGCTCTCAGATCACCGCGACCTCCGTCCTCGGATCGAAGTCACTCGGGGTGTGGGCGCTTCACCTGTTCTCCGGGCGGATGCCACCGGGTCAGCTCCCGGCGGCACACCGCGAACTCCTCGGCGTCGCGCAGCGCGCGGCCCGAGGCGAGGTCGAGGTCGAACGAGTGGTCACTGTGGCCGGCGGTCGCCGCGATCATCCGGCGGGCGGTGGACCGGATCGCCGACTTGTCGCCGGTCACCGTCCAGCGGTTCACCGCGGGCACGTGGATGAGCCAGCGCGGGCCGCAGCAGTGCACTTCGACGTAGTACCGGCGCACGGTCACGGCCTCCGCGCTCTGCCCGGACGCCGCCGAGTCACTCGGTCCATGTCAGGACTTCGGTGAGGGTCACCGGAGGCGGGGGAGGGGTCGGCACCCCGCCTCCGGGACGTTCGGGGGCGGCGGCCCACTGCCGCAGCGCGTCCGCGTAGCGCTCGAGCACGGGCAGCGGCACGCCTTTGTAGGGAGCGCGATGCCGGGGAAACGGAACGCGTTGCGGTAGTGCGTTGGTCATGGGTCCTCCGCTGGTCGAATGGCGGCGAACGAAGAGTCTCGCCGCGCCGATCACGCGGTCAGTGGAGCACCGGACGCGGGCCGTGTGGTTATTCCCGTGGAAATTCGCTATGGAAAGTGGCAAAAGTCCTGGACACCTTCCAGCGACCCTGCACAATGTCCTCCATAAGGTCGAAATATGGCCTTCCGCAATAAATTTCGGAACATTCCAATTGGCGGGTGCGGATATTCCACAGAAGGGAGCAAACAGTATGGGGGAACGGGAAGCGGGCGGCGAGGATCGGCAGGTCGAGGCCGGCATTCGCGGGACCGGGGGCGTTCCACACCGCAGCCTCGGCCGCTGCCTGCGGGGGATGCGGCAAGAGGCCGGGCTGTCCATCGAGGTGGCGTCGCGCGCGATCGGGCGCGGGGCGGGGACGCTGCATCGGTTGGAGACCGGTGCGCCGAACGTGATCGTGCGCGATGAGGACCTGCGGCGGCTGTGCAGGCTGTATCAGCGGGTGGACATGCTGCCGGTGTTGAAATCGCTGGCGGCGCAGGGGCGGACGCCGTCCTGGTTGGACGAGTTTCCCGATCAGGTGAATCCGACGTTCAACGCCTACATCCAGATGGAGGCGGCGGCCTCCCATCTCACGTTCTATCGCCCCGACATGGTGCCCGGACTATTTCAAATCCCGGACTACGCACGGGCGCTGGATCGTGCCTACTTCCCGATGGACACCGCCGAGGAGATCGAACGGCGGGTGCGGGTGCGGCGCAACCGGCAGGCGTTGATAACCCGTGATTTCGCACCGCTGGCGGCGATGCTCATCCTGGATGAGGCAGCCATCAGACGGGTCGTCGGAAGTCCACGGATCATGTCGACGCAGCTGCGACACCTGGCGGACCTGCCGCCGAACGTTCGGGTGTACGTTATGCCGTTCGGAGCTGGATTCCCGCTGGGCACATCGACCGGTCCATTCACGGTCTTGGACTTCGCGGCTGATGGCGACGGTCGGCCCTTGGAGCCGCCAGTAGTCCATGTCCAGAGCTACACCGGCGATATCTACCTGGAACGTGCCAACACGGTGCGCAGGTACAAAGCTGGAGTCGAGGTCATGCGGCGGGTAGCGTTGGACACGCCCAACAGCAAGCGGCTGCTACGGCAGGTAGCGAAGGAGTTCGACTGTGTCCGTTGACCTATCCGGAGCGCACTGGTTCAAGAGCACTCACAGCTCCGCTGGGAGCGAGTGCGTCGAGATCGCGCATCTGGACGGCGGGCGTGTGGGGGTTCGTGACTCGAAGAATCCGCACGGTGGGGTGCTGGTGTTCACTCCCTTGGAGTGGGACGCGTTCGTGTCGGGGGCGCGGGACGGGGCGTTCGACGGGCTCTGAGCTGCGCCTGCTCGATCGCCGGTGTTCACCGAGGACGACAGTAGGCACCCGGGCGGCGGCAGCGAAAGTTCTGAGATCGGGGGCTTCAATGAAATTCGTGCGCAACACCGGCTGCGCCGACGGGTCGGGGGACCTGCCGACGTTCCGGCAGCGGTTCTAGCGGTGTGAGACCCGGCGGGTGGATGCGGTGTTCGATCTAGTCGATGCGGCGTTGTGCGCGAATGGCCTTTCCGCTCACTACCGGAGTCATCGCTGGGCGGTAGGCATCAATGGGGCGACGGCAGTGTGTATGCCGCACTCGACCGAGGTCGGATCGAGATCAGATCGGCGTCAGCGAAGACCGGGCGGCCCGAGGGTGTCGCGTACACCCTTCACCGAGGGAAGCGGAAACAATGTGCGCCGCTCAGGGAACCGAACGAAGCTAACCCGCGTCCAATCTATCGATCCACACCGACGTTCCCGGATTGCTGCATGACTGGCCAGCCCGACTCGACCACCAACGTCTTCGCACTGGTGCCTGATGAAGTCACCGACGCCGGTCGGTACGTTCAGCAGGTCGCCGAGTCCCTGATCAACGGCCTGACTTCGCTCGACACGGATATCACGGCGCTGCTCTCCAATTGGCGAGGCACTTCCGCCGACTCGTTCAGCGCCGGGTGGACCGAAACCAAGCAGGGTGCGGACACCATTCTCGATGCTCTGGCCGACATGGCCGAACTGCTCGGTGTCACGAGCAAGATCCTCGACGATCAGGACCGAGCGCGGGCCGGTACCACCGTCACGCTCACCGGGGCGCTGGACCTTCCGGAGTTGTGATGGTCGACAACGCTCAGCCTTTTCGCGTCGACCTCGATGAGCTCGAACAGATCGTCGCCCGGGTCTCGGGTTTCATCGGATTCCTCGAGGACAGCCTCGACGGACTACAGCAACGCATCTCCGCCGTTCAGCAGAACTGGAACGGTGCCGCCGCGGATGCCCAGGCCGATGCTTTCCGGGAATGGCACACCGGGGCAACCGATGTCGTCGAAGGCATCGACACCATGCGCCAGGCCGTCCGGGACGCCCACGATCGATACACGGCGGCGATCTCCGCGAATCTTTCGATGCTGGGCAGGTCGTAACACCGGATGACGACCTTGGTAGTCGATCCCGCGGTGTATTCCTCGGCGGGCGCGTCACTGTATTCGTACGCAACCGCGTACCAGCGGGTATTCGCCGCGCAGATCGCCGCGCAGATCGCCGCGCTGAGCGAAACCGCCAATATGGGCGGGAATGTGGGCGAATCCAAGGTATGGGCCACGTCCTACGATTCGACCGTCACCACGGCGATGAGTATGACCGAGCTGCTGGTCACCGCCATGGGCAACTACGCCGGAATCCTGAACCAGCTCGGCTACAATCACGCGCTCGCGGATTACGTTGCCGGCACCGGCCGACCGGAACCGGGACAACCAGCCCAGTTGTCACCGGCCTGGTCGGTCTGTCTCGTGCCGCCGCACTCGGCGGGCGGGCCGGGCAGTGGCCTGTTCGACGATGTCGGCTTCGCGGTGTCGGCGCTCGAGGATTTCGGCGTTTCGATGCCCGACGGGGAACCCGACGACCTACAGATCGCCGCTGAAGCGTGGGACAAGCTCGCGTCCGAATCGGGTGTGGGCAACCTGCCGTCATTGCTGGACCAGCTGGCGAAGACATTCGAGAACGAGACCGCTCCCGACGCCGCGTATGTCGACGAGGACATCCGGGAACTGAAGAGGTCCGCCGAGGGTGTGCTCACCCTCTACAAAGACCTCGCGCAATCCTGTCGCGCCCATCGATTCGCGATCCTGGAGTTCCGGACGCAACTGGGCCAGCTGCTGGTCGATCTCGCCGAGGATCTCGCTCAGGAAGTCGCCGAGACCGTTGTCATCGGTGTGGTCGCCGGTGCATTGACAGCGGGATTCGGCGCGGCCGCAGTCGCCGCGGCTAAAGCGGGCAAGCTCGCGGTGAAGATGAAGAAGTATGTCGACCGCGTGCTGGCCGCCAAGCGCGCAGCCGAATTCGTCGACAAAGTCACCGAAACCGGCGACGACCTCGCAGCCAGACGTGCCGAGTTGCAGCGCATCGCCGACCTCCTTGCGCAGCGCACCGCCGAGATCGCCAGGATTGCGCGCGACAGGCTGAAGAGTTCGCTGGATTACGCGCTGGACAAAGAGGCGATGGAGCATGTCTTCGTGCCGAAGCATAAATTGGATGGACTGGTGAAGTCACTGGGTGGCGAAGAAGCGACGATGACGAAGATCATCGAGAGCGTTCAAGGCGTTCCGGACGGTGTGTATAACGGCTCGAATCCGTTGGTGCGCACAATCAATGGCCATGCCGTCCATATTCGCGGTGCCATGATCGACGGTGTCTTCAAAATAGGCACCGCATACATTCCATGATGTAGCGCGAGAACCGAGGAGATTGATGAGTAGTACACCGATTCCGCCGCGAGCGTTGACCGACCTCGAAACCAGCGTCGTCACCAAGCTGCTGTCGTCGGGCGCCTCCGGCGCCTCCGAGTATCTGACGCAGGTGCCGTATGCGCAGGTCGTCGCCACCTGGGGTATCGGTTCACCCAGTGTCGATCTGGCGGTGCGGCCCGGTGCCGTGCAAGCATCCGGTTCGCCGGGCGGTATCTTCGCCAGCGGAGCGGTGACCGACCGCAACGGAGCGCCGATCGGCGAGGTCATGCTATGGGTCGAGAACGGCTGGCTCAGTGGAATCGAGTACGCCTGGTATACGAACGAACGCCCACACGCACTGCCCGAGCCTGATCAAATCGAGCTGCTGTAGCGAGCGATCATCGGCGAAGTGCCCACGAGAACAGCAGCGAACTGGCCGGCACATCGTCGGAAGAGCTGGCCGAGTTGCTGCCCAGGCTTCTCGGTGATCGAGAGTTGGCCGGCCGTGGCTCATAAACATTGGCGCAGTACGAGAATCGTGGCCGTCGAGTGCAGCACGTGCCCGACGAGGCCGGTCGCCGAGGACAATGCGATGTAACCGTGCGTGGCGGCCTTGTGGGGCTTGCCGGTGGCGTCAGCGGCGGCCATCAGCGACACGGCACCGTAGGCGGTGGTCCGCAGAGTGCTCTTGTCCTGGTCGGTGAGGTTGAAAACGGTAGGCAAGTAGGCGTGCCGAACGGCGGGCCGTGCTCGCCCGGGAACGACTATGCGCCCGGAACGGGCTCGCCGATGTGACTCAGCGCCGAGGGAGGAAGTCCGAAAGCCCGGCGGCAGGTGCGAGTGAGGTCCGCGCCGTCGGAGAAGCCCGCCGCCTGCGCGGCGACCGTGAGATCGTCCCCGGCCAGTGCGCGAGTCCGCGCGATGTGCAGCCGCAGCCAGAGAATGTAGCGGCGCAACGGAATTCCCATCTGCTCGGAGAACAGGTGGGACAGCCGGGGAGCCGGAATACCCAGTTGCCGTGCGACATCCGAGCCGCGCACCGACCCCTTGCGCACCAGAGCGGGCAGCAGGTGCAGGGCCGCGGTGACCACCGCATGCCGCTCGCCCCCGCCGGACGTGCCGTCCTGCGGCAGCAGATCGTCGACCACCGCCGTGACCTGCGCGGTCAGGTCGCTGCCACCGGCGGTGAGGCCGAAGGTGTCGGCGCTGCCCGCCCAGCCGTTGACGTGGGCCCTGCGGTCGGCCGCGGCACCGGCGGCGGTCTCGGGGTCGAGGTAGACCGCCGTGCCGTGCGCGGAGCCGACATCGATCCGGTGCGGGGCGTCGGTGGGCACGATGACGTGGGTGCCCTGCCTGCGGACACCGCTGCCGTCCACCACCACGATCGGAGTGCTCGCGGCCACGATCTGCACGGCGTGGTGCGCGTGCAATTCCGTCGGACCGATCGATCCGGCGAAGGCCAGAACCCCTGGGCGCAGCAGCGCGACACCCGCGGGCGGTGGTTCGTCCGCTGCGCCGGTGGGCGACATGGAGAAGCCGTTGGTGACCAGAGCCTTCATCATGGGATGCTCCCGGCTGAGACACACGCGCTGAATCCTGGGATGAGCGTATCGGTTTCGCGCGCGCGGCATTCGGAAATCTTGGATTACCGCTCGCCCGGCATCGGGTGGGACATGCCGCCGACCGGTGGCCGAGCCGGGCAGGCGGTCACCTCACCGCCGTGTCTCGACCGGATTCCGGGATCGATCATGAGTCCCGCGCTCGATTTCCGGCCCCGCAAGGACGGCCGGTCAACTGTCGGTCACGTCGACGCCGCGCCAGAACGCGACATAGTCCTTGATCTGCGCCGCCTTCGTCTTCGGCTCGGGGTAGTACCAGGCGGCGTCGGGGTTGCTGTCGCCGTCGACCACGACGGTGTAGTAGCTGGCTTTGCCCTTCCACGGGCAGTAGGTGTGCGTGTCGGATGGCTGGAGGAATTCCGGCCGGATCGAGTCCGGCGGGAAGTAGTGGTTGCCCTCGATGATGATGGTGTCGTCGCTGGTCGCGAGGACGCGGCCGTGCCAAGTTGCCGTTGCCATCCTTCGATTCTGCCCCAGTTCCCGGCGTCGGCGGCGGTCGAGCGGGCCGCGGCCGCCCGGTCACCCGGTCACCCGGTCACCCGGGATGATCGGGCCGCGCCGCGGGCCGGTGGAGTTCGACGGCCAGGGCCACGAGTTCGCTCAGGTGCTCGCCGTCGGTTCCGGCGCGCCGCATCGCCTCGGCGACGGGAAAGGTACGCACCTCGAGGATCTGCTCGGCATCGTCGGGATTGGTCGGCGCGGAGTCCAGCACGACATCCGCGGTGCACCAGAGCCACGCCTTGTGCGGATGCGGCTGCCACTCGCGATGCGGCGCGGGACGGTGGCTCGTCGCGTGGTGCGCGCCGAACCATCGAATCGGCCCGACCAGGCGTGCTCCCGCCTCCTCGCGCAGCTCCCGGCGCACGCACGCGTCGATGGACTCGCCGCGTTCCCTGGTGCCGCCGGGGAGCAGCCAGATGTCGCGATCGTCGCGGCAGAGCACGATTTCGTCGCCGACGAAGCACACGAGGTGGATATTGGTGACCAGTTCGTCGGACGGGAGCGTGGTGGAGAAACGCACGTCCATGTCGCCCCACTCCCAGTGCGCCGGAGCGTGCAGCATGGGGTAGCGGTCGGCGAGCGTCACAGCTCGACGGTAGCGGTCGCCGACCGCCGTGCGCTCCGGTTTCGTCTGAGCCGTGACGTGTGCGGGCGCGACAAGTGCTGGGACGCAGCACAGTTCGGCGCCGCGGTAGTGGATACGGGTACGATGCACCCTCCGTCGCGGGGACGAAGGGTGCGGGCCGTCGCGGCGGCTTCAGCGTTCCCGGGCCAGCGTCCGGTAGCTCACGATCCAGAACCACTCCACCGGCCCCCGCTCGAAGCGGCGTAACCACAGGTGTGCCCCGCTTGCGATGATCAGCGCCACCAGCAGATAGACCCCGATGGTGAACGGAACCCGGTCGTCCGCCGAGACCCGCGCGGCGAGACCGAAACCCCAGCCGTAGCACAGCATCGAAGCCACCAGGTTCTGCAGGATGTAGCAGCTGAGCGCGGTGCGGCCGATCTCGGTGAGACGGCGACCGGCGAACCCGGCCCCGGGACGCCGCAGGTACCACTCGGCGACCGCCGCGAGGATGCCGAGTCCGACGAACGGGGCGCTGCCGTAGCGAGTGAACAGGATGAGGTCGCCGCCGCCCGCGATGCCGCCCGCCAGATCGATCGGCGCGGCGACGCCGAAGCCGAGGATCATGAGCCGCTTGCGGATCGTCGCGCCTTCCGGGCCGAACACCCCCGCCCGGAACAGCCGCGCGCCGGCCAGGAACAGCGCGACCGACATCGCGAAGACGAAGATCGCCTCCACCCGGAACAGCCCGGCGTTGCCCAGCCGGAACATCGCGAGATCCCAGAACGAACCCTCCGCATAGGGATTCGGGTCCAGCGCACGACGCGCCGCGGAGTCCTGCGGCGGTGCGAACGCCATGGCGAGCGCGATCAGCGTCAGCAGGCTCACGTGCACGGCCGCGGCGCCGAGCAGCCAGCGCCGCTGGGCACGCTCCCCGGTGGCCAGCACGAACGCGACGACGAGTCCGGTCACCGCGTACCCCATCAGGACGTCGAACTCGGCGACGAACACGAAATTCAGCAGACCGTCCGACAACAGCAATCCCGCGCGCCACGGGTACTTGCCGGGCCAGCGCCGCCCGGCCTTGGCGGCGGAGCGCTGCTGGATGGCCAGGCCGATGCCGAACATGACGGTGAGCAGCCCGAGGAACTTGCCCTGCGCCAGCTGTTGCAGCACCCGCTCGGTCCACGCCCATCCGCCTGCCTGCCGGCCCAGGTCTCGCAGGTACCCGACCAGCCCCTCCGGGTTGGTCATGATCCAGATGTTGGTGCCGAGGGTGCCCAGGATCGCGATTCCGCGTAGCACGTCCAACGCGACGAGACGGGTGGGCCCCGGCGCAGCGCGGTACTGTTCGGTGGTCTCCGCGCGGGGGTCGGCGATCGAATCGGTCATGTCCCGACTATCGCGCCGACCTGCGCCGAAACGGGTCCTCCGGAAGTACCACCTGCGGTATGACATTGGACTCCGCCGGTCGCGACCGGTTCGGACGGGTGCGTCGCATAGGCTCGACAGCATGCAGCGCATCATCGGAATCGAGGTCGAATACGGCATCTCGACCCCAACCGAGCCGTCGGCCAACCCGATCCTCACCTCGACCCAGGCGGTTCTGGCCTACGCCGCGGCCGAGGGCGTGCCGCGCGCGAAGCGCACCCGCTGGGACTACGAGGTGGAGTCGCCGCTGCGCGACGCGCGTGGATTCGACCTGAGCCGGATGAACGGGCCCGCGCCCGTGATCGACGCCGACGAAGTCGGGGCGGCCAACATGATCCTCACCAACGGCGCCCGGCTCTACGTCGACCACGCGCACCCCGAATACTCCGCGCCGGAAGTCACCGACCCATTGGACGCGGTGATCTGGGACAAGGCGGGCGAGCGTGTGATGGAGGCCGCCGCGCGGCACGCCTCGAGCGTGCCGGGGGCACCGCGGCTGCAGCTGTACAAGAACAACGTCGACGGCAAGGGCGCCTCGTACGGCACCCACGAGAACTACCTGATGAGCCGGGACACCCCGTTCAACCAGATCATCGTGGGGCTCACGCCGTTCTTCGTGTCCCGCCAGGTGGTGTGCGGATCCGGCCGGGTCGGCATCGGCCAGTCCGGCGACACCGCGGGCTTCCAGCTGTCGCAGCGCTCGGACTACATCGAGGTCGAGGTCGGCCTGGAGACCACGCTCAAGCGGGGCATCATCAACACCCGCGACGAACCGCACGCCGACGCCGACAAGTACCGCAGGCTGCACGTCATCATCGGCGACGCCAACCTGGCCGAGATGTCGACCTACCTCAAGGTCGGCACCACCGCCCTGGTCCTGGACCTGATCGAAGCGGGCGAGGACCTGTCGGACCTGCAGCTGGCCCGCCCGGTCACCGCGGTGCACACAATCAGCCACGACCCGACGCTGCGGGCGACCGTCGTGCTCGCCGACGGCCGCGAGCTCACCGGCCTGGCACTGCAGCGCGTCTACCTGGACCGCGTGGTCAAGTTCGTCGACCGCACCGGCAACGACGACAAGCGCGTCCAGGACATCATCGAGAACTGGGCGATGGTGCTCGACCTGCTCGAGCGGGATCCGATGGAGTGCGCGAACCTGCTCGACTGGCCCGCCAAGCTGCGTCTGCTCGAGGGCATGCGCAGCCGCGAGGGGCTCGGCTGGGCCGCCCCCAAATTGCACCTGATGGACCTGCAGTACTCCGACGTGCGCCTGGACAAGGGCCTCTACAACCGCCTGGTCGCCCGCGGTTCGATGAAGCGGCTGATCAACGAACAGCAGGTCCTCGACGCGATGACCAACCCGCCCACCGACACCCGCGCCTACTTCCGCGGCGAATGCCTGCGCCGCTTCGGCGCCGACATCGCGGCGGCCAGCTGGGACTCGGTGATCTTCGACCTGGGCGGCGACTCCCTGGTCCGCATCCCCACCCTGGAACCCCGTCGCGGCACCAAGGCCCACGTCGGCAAGCTGCTGGACGGCGTGACCACCGCCGCCGACCTGGTGGAACAGCTGACCACGTAGTCTTCGGCAGCGCCTGCGTGCTCCCGGCCGCCGCACGGCTCGTGCCGAGCGACCTCCGCTGGCAACCGCGTCACGGCCGCGTCCGCCGCTCACCTACGAGGCGGGGCCTCGAACAACGACGATCTGCCGCGCGTACCCCGGCGACGTTGTGGTCCCGGTCGTCATCAGGCTTGTGGACGCTTTGCGGGAGATCGGTGTATGGGCGGATCCGGCTGGATCTCGAACACGCCCGTGTTGCGGCAGTTCGGGCCGTGCACTCCGCTCGGGACGCGAGGGTTCGATCCGTCGCTCCGGCGGCACGGTGCGATCCATCCCCAAGCGGCCGGACCGAAATAGCTGAGGTGAGCCATTGGGCGTGAGGTCCATACCCTGCGCGCCCACACCGGCTCGACCACGGGTTTCGAGCGAAGCGAGACCGGGCATTGTCCGTTCGCGGCCCGGCTCGTGGCCGAGTGGCCGCCGCGTAGGCGACGTAGGAGCAAGCGGCGGTCGCTCGGGCACGAGCCATGAAGGGGCCGCGAACACGCAGCGCCGGGGGCGCTGCAGAACAGACACCGACGGAGCAAAATAAGCACACTGTCGGTGCTGGTAGGTAGTGTTGAAGAACGAGCACGGACAATGCTCATGATCGGGATCGTGCTCACGATGGGTTCCGGTCATGGTGAGGACAGAGGAGGTCGGCTGCCATGGCACAAGAGCAGACCAAGCGCGCCGGGGGTGGCGACGAGGACGAGGGCCCGGACGGTGTAGACGCCGCCGGTCAGGAGCGCCGCGAGAAGCTGGCGGAGGAAACCGACGACCTGCTCGACGAGATCGATGACGTGCTCGAGGAGAACGCCGAGGACTTCGTCCGCGCGTACGTGCAGAAAGGTGGCCAGTGACAGTCGGTGACCCCTCGCGTCTCCAACTGGGGTACGCCCTCTCTTCATTCTCCGACTACCTTCGTATGCATGCTCCGGACCTGTTGCCTGCCACCAGGTTCGGACAGGGTGCCGCCGGAATCTCCGGCGGCACTTCCGCGAAGGAGATCGCTCCACACGGCACCACCATCGTCGCGGTGAGCTACCGCGGCGGTGTGCTGATCGCCGGTGACCGGCGCGCCACCCAGGGGAATCTGCTGGCCAGCCGGGATATCGAAAAGGTCTTCATCACCGACAGCTATTCCGCCGCCGGTATCGCGGGTACCGCGGGCATGGCGGTGGAGATGGTGCGGATCTTCGCGGTGGAGCTGGAGCACTACGAGAAACTCGAGGGCGTGTCGCTGACCTTCGACGGCAAGGCCAACAAGCTGTCGAAGATGGTGCGCGAGAATTTGCCCGCGGCCATGCAGGGTCTGGCGGTGGTGCCGATGCTGGTCGGCTACGACCTGGACGCCACCGATCCGGACAAAGCGGGTCGCATCGTGTCGTTCGATGTGGTGGGTGGACGCAGCGAGGAGCGTTTCGGGTACGCCGCGGTCGGTTCCGGCTCGGTGTTCGCGAAGTCCTCGCTGAAGAAGTTGTACGCCAAGGGAATCGATCAGGAGCGCGCGTTGCGCGTCGCCGTCGAGTCGCTGTTCGACGCGGCCGACGACGACACCGCGACGGGCGGCCCGGATCTGGTGCGTGGCATCTTCCCGACGGCGATCGTGATCGATGAGGAGGGTGCGGTGGAGGTGACCGAATCGCGGCTGGCGGAGATCGCCCGCGGGATCGTCGCCGACCGTGAGGCCGCCGAAGAAGGGATCGCCTGATCATGACGTTGCCGTACTACGCGTCGGCCGAGCAGATCATGCGCGACAAGACCGAGCTTGCGCGCAAGGGCATCGGTCGGGGGCGCAGCGTCGTGGTGCTGACCTACGACAAGGGTGTGCTGTTCGTCGCGGAGAATCCGTCCACGACGCTGCACAAGGTGAGTGAGCTCTACGACCGGGTGGGGTTCGCCGCGGTCGGCAAGTACAACGAGTTCGAGAATCTGCGCAGGGCCGGCATCCTGCAGGCCGACATCCGCGGCTATCAGTACGACCGCCGCGATGTCACCGGCCGTGCGCTGGCCAACGCCTACGCGCAGGCCCTCGGCTCGATCTTCACCGATCAGCTCAAGCCGTACGAGGTGGAGATCTGTGTGGCGGAGGTGGGGTATCCGGAGCAGACGCCGCAGTCGGTGCTGTACCGGATCACCTTCGACGGGTCGATCGTGGACGAGCGGGAGTTCGTGGTGATGGGCGGCACGACCGAGCCGATCGTCACCGCCTTGAAGTCGTCCTATCAGCCCGGTCTCGACCTGTCCTCCGCGATCGGCGTCGCGGTGCGCGCGCTACAGGCGGGCGTGCCGGAAGGCGCGGAGAAGGAGAAGCGGGCGCTGGGCGTGAGCTCGCTCGAGGTCGCTACGCTGGAGCAGGCGCGTCCGCGCCGGGCGTTCCGGCGGGTGGCCAGTGCCGCGCTGGAGCGTCTGCTGAATCCGGCACAGGAGGCCGGCGCCTCCGCGGCGGAGGAGGGGCCGAAGGACGAGGAGCCCCCGGCGAAGGAGGCTCCGCCGGCGGAGTGATCCGCCGGGGCCGACGAGTTCGGCGGCCCGCGAACGGCGCTTTGTTCGCGGGCCGCATCGGCATGTCCCGAGGTGTGCTTCCTCCGGCGGAAGTGGGGTTTCACCCGGGCAAATTCCGACAAAGCGGGCCAAATCGTTGTGAAGACGTATGCATACGGGTTGTTCGGTGCACCCCGCAAGTACCTGACATGGCTGTAATGTCGATGGTGTGCAGCGACGAATTATGGGGATCGAGACCGAGTTCGGTGTGACATGCACCTTCCACGGTCACCGTCGACTGTCCCCCGACGAGGTGGCCCGGTATCTGTTCCGCCGGGTGGTGTCCTGGGGCCGTAGCTCGAACGTGTTCCTCCGCAACGGTGCTCGGCTCTACCTCGATGTCGGGTCCCATCCGGAGTACGCGACAGCGGAGTGCGACAACCTGGCGCAGTTGGTGACCCACGACCGTGCGGGCGAGCGGGTCCTGGAAGAGTTGCTGATCGACGCCGAGCAGCGTCTGGCCGAAGAAGGCATCGGCGGCGACATCTACCTGTTCAAGAACAACACCGACTCCGCGGGCAACTCCTACGGCTGCCACGAGAACTTCCTCGTGGTCCGTGCGGGGGAGTTCTCCCGGATCTCCGACGTGCTGTTGCCGTTCCTGGTCACCCGCCAGCTGATCTGCGGTGCGGGCAAGGTGCTGCAGACGCCGAAGGCGGCCACGTTCTGCCTGTCGCAGCGCGCGGAGCACATCTGGGAGGGCGTCTCCTCGGCGACCACCCGCTCGCGGCCGATCATCAACACCCGCGACGAGCCGCACGCCGACGCGGAGAAGTACCGCCGCCTGCACGTGATCGTGGGCGACTCCAACATGTCGGAGACCACCACCATGCTCAAGGTCGGCACGGCCGCCCTGGTGCTGGAGATGATCGAGGCCGGTGTCTCGTTCCGCGACTTCGCGCTGGACAATCCGATCCGTGCGATCCGCGAGGTCTCGCACGACCTGACCGGTCGCCGTCCGGTGCGCCTGGCCGGAGGACGGCAGGCGAGCGCCCTGGACATTCAGCGGGAGTACTACGCCCGTGCCGTGGAGCATCTGCGCAACCGGGACCGCGATCCGCAGATCGATCAGGTGGTCGACCTGTGGGGCCGCACCCTGGACGCGGTGGAGGCGCAGGACTTCGCGAAGGTCGACACGGAGATCGACTGGGTGATCAAGCGCAAGCTGTTCCAGCGCTACCAGGATCGGTACGGCATGGAGCTGTCCGATCCGAAGATCGCCCAGCTGGATCTGGCGTATCACGACATCAAGCGCGGCCGCGGTGTCTTCGACCTGCTGCAGCGCAAGGGCCTGGCCAAGCGCGTCACCGAGGACGAGGCCGTGGACGCCGCGGTGGACACCCCGCCGCAGACCACCAGGGCCAAGTTGCGCGGTGACTTCATCACCGCCGCGCAGGAGGCCGGCCGCGACTTCACCGTCGACTGGGTGCACTTGAAGCTGAACGACCAGGCGCAGCGCACCGTGCTGTGCAAGGACCCGTTCCGCTCGGTCGACGAGCGTGTCGATCGCCTGATCGCGTCCATGTGAGTGGGGCGGGCATGATCGTGGCATGATCATCGCCTTCTCCGTCACACCGCTCGGAACCGGCGTCGACGTCGGGCGCGCGGTCGCCGAGGCGGTCCGCGTGGTGCGCGCCAGCGGACTGCCCAACCACACCGATGCCATGTTCACCACCGTCGAGGGCGAATGGGACGAGGTGATGGCCGTGGTGAAACAGGCGACCGATGCCATTCTCGCCGTCGCGCCGCGGTGCAGCCTGGTGTTGAAGGCCGACATCCGGCCCGGTGTGACCGATGCGATCACCGCCAAGGTGGAGAAGGTCGAGCGCTACCTCACCGAGGGTTGACCGCCCGCGCGTTCCTGCCCCGAAGCGGATGCACCGTGGCCGAAGCAGTACCGAATCGCGCGCCGCCGCGCGGTGGCGCGGGTGCGCAGATTACCCTCTATCGGGTGGCGATATCCAAGGTCGAGCGGCTGATGAATCTGGTCATCGCGCTGCTGTCGACCCGGCAGTTCCTGACCGCGGAGCGGATCCGGGAGAGCGTCGCCGGTTACGAGGACTCCGCCAGCGACGAAGCGTTCAGCCGGATGTTCGAGCGGGACAAGAACGAACTGCGCGATCTCGGCATTCCCCTCGAAGTCGGTCCGGTGAGCCGGTACACGACGATCGAGGGCTACCGGATCAACCGCGACGCCTACGAGCTACCCGACATCGACCTGACCGATCAGGAGGCGGCCGCCGTCGCCGTGGCCGTGCAGATGTGGGAATCGCCCGAGCTGGCCGCCGCGGCGGAGGGCGCGCTGCTCAAACTGCGCGCGGCGGGCATCCATGTGGAGACCGACGCCGCCGTGGCCTCGGTGCCGGCCGTCCCGGCCCGCACCCGTGGCTCGGAACCGGTGCTCGGCAAACTCCTGGCCGCGATCGACGCGGGCCAGGCGGTGCGGTTCGAGCATCGCACGGCGATCAACGCCCCCTATCTGATGCGCGACGTCGAGCCGTGGGGCGTGGTCACCCATCACGGCCGCTGGTATCTGGTCGGGCACGACCGGGACCGGGACGCGGTGCGCAGTTTCCGTCTGTCCCGGATCGGCGACGACGTGACCGCCTACGGCCCGCGCAACGTCGTGCGAAAGCCGGACGGCGTCGACCTGCGCACCATCGTCGACCAGGTCACCAGCACCGCGCCGGTCAGCGGCTCGGCGACGGTGTGGGTGGCCGAGGGGCGGGGACGGGAGATCCGCAGGCTGGGCCAGGTGACCGGTGCGCGCACGGTAGGCGGCCGCGACGGTGCGGTCGTCGAGCTTCCGGTGCGATCGCGGGACTGGCTGGCCCGGCTCATCACCGGGCTGGGGCCGGATGCCATGGTGCTGGCCCCGGAGTCGCTACGCACCGATGTCATCGCGCGGTTGCGCTCGGTGTTCGACCGCACGGAGGTGCGGGCATGAGCTCGCGGCTGTCGGTACGTCTTTCCCGGCTGCTGAACATGATCCCGTACTTCATCGCCCATCCCGGTATCAGCGCCGCCGAGGCCGCCGCCGACTTGGGCGTCACCACAAAGCAGCTGATGAGCGATCTGAATCAGCTGTGGATGTGCGGGCTACCCGGGTACGGCCCGGGCGATCTGATCGACCTGTCGTTCTCCGAGGAGAGCATCGAGGTCACCTTCTCCGCGGGCATCGATCGGCCGTTGCGGCTGACCTCCACGGAAGCGACCGCGCTGCTGGTCGCGCTGCGCTCGATCGTGGAGATGCCCGGCATGGTGGACCCGACCGCGGCCCACGCGGCCATCGCGAAGATCGAATCGGCGATCGCGGGTAGCGCGGCTCCCGCCGAGGACGGACGATCGCGAACGCCGCCGCAGGAGGCGCCCGCGGTGGCCGCGGTGCGCTCGGCGCTGGCGCTGGGCCGGGCGCTGCGGCTGGTGTACTACTCCGCCAGCCGGGACGTGGTGTCCGAACGGATCGTCGACCCGATCCGCATCGTCCTCGTGGACGACAACAGCTATCTGCAAGCCTGGTGCAGGCAGGCCGAGGGCGTGCGGCTGTTCCGCTTCGACCGGATCGAGGCCGCGGCCGAACTGGGCGAGCCGGCCCGGCCGCCCGAGCATGCCACCCAGGCGACAGCGGGCCTGGACCTGTTCCAGGACGACCCCGCGGTTCCCTTGGCGCACTTGCGGATCCACGCCGACTACGCTTGGGTTCTCGATCAGTACCCGATGCACCGGCTCGCGGTGCACCCCGACGGCAGCCTGGAGGCGACCATGCGGTTCGCCACGCTGGACTGGATGGCGCGCCTGCTGCTCGGTTTCGGATCGGGCGTCACCGTCCTGGGGCCGCCGGAGCTGGTCGCGGCGGTGCGCGAGCGGTCGAACGCCGCGCTGGCCGCCTACGAGGAAGCCGGATACCTGGAGGCCCGATGAAGGACGACGAGGCCCTACCGGCATGAACAGTCGCGTGCTGGTGGTCGGTGCGGGCAGCATCGGCAATTTCGTCGGAGGCAAGCTCGGGGTGGCGGGCGCGGAGGTCACCCTGGTCGGCCGTAGACGGGTGCTCGACGAGCTCAGCGCGTCCGGGCTGCGGCTCACCGATCTCGACGGCGGGGACGACGCGCTGCCCGCGGACCGGTTCCACGTCGCCACCGAACCCGATGACGTCGGATCGGCCGATCTGGTGCTGGTGACGGTGAAATCGGCGGCGACCGCGGCGGCGGTGCGCGAGCTGGGCGGGAAGATTCGCCCTGGCACGGTGGTGCTGAGCCTGCAGAACGGTATCGGCAACGACTCGGTGATCCGGGAGATCCTGCCGCACTGCGTGGTCTTGGCGGGCATGGTGATGTTCAACGTCGTGCACCATCCCGGCGGACGCTTCCATCGCGGCACCGAGGGCGGTCTCGCGGTGCAGGACGATCCGGCGCTCGCGCCGTTCTCGGAGGTGTTCGAGCGGGCGGGACTCGGCTTGCGCCGGTATCCCGACCTGCGCCCGGTGCAGTGGGCGAAGCTGCTGCTCAACCTCAACAACCCGATCAACGCCCTGTCGGGGCGCCCGCTGCGGGAAGAGCTCGCCGACCGCGACTACCGCCGCTGCTTGGCTCTGACCCAGCGCGAAGCGCTCGCGGTGATGAACAAGGCGCGAATTCGCCCGGCCCGGCTGACACCGTTGCCGCCCCGCGTGATGGCCACCCTGCTGACCGTCCCCGACGGCCTGTTCCAGCGGGTGGCCGGGCAGGTGCTGGCCATTGATCCGATGGCGCGTTCGTCCATGGCCGACGATCTGGAGCTGGGCCGCACGACCGAAATCTCCTGGCTGTGCGGGGAAATCGTCGGACTGGGCGCGATGGTCGGGATGCCGACGCCGGTGAATCAACGGCTGATCGAATTGATCGTCGCCGCCGAGCAGGGCGACCGGCGCGCGTGGACCGGTCGCGAACTGCTCGGTCAGTTGCGGGCCGCCGCGGCGGGCAGCGGGCCCGAACGCCGGGCGAACGAGTGGTGACGGCGGCGTTCGCGCACGTCACGGTCCGGTAGCATCGGAATATCACAGTCTTGGGAGGTAGATCATGGGCAGTCTGAGCATCTGGCACTGGCTGATCATTGCGGTGGTTTTCGTGATGTTCTTCGGCGCGAAGCGGATGCCCGACGCGGCCCGCAGCCTGGGCCGATCGTTGCGCATCTTCAAGAGCGAGGTGAGCCAGATGCACAACGAGAGCAACGCGTCCGATTCCGGCGCGTCCGCTCAGCAGCCCGCGCCGCAGTTGCCCGCCGCGCAGCAGCCGACGCCGTCGGTCACCGAGCCCCGCACCGAGCAGAAGTCGGTCTGAGCGGATTCCGCTCGCGCCGGAGTGAGGAAGAACTCACTCCGGACCTAGTGCTGTTGCCGAGCTGAGCGAGGCACTCAACCCAGGGGCGATCACCAACCATGCGAATCCCGTTCGATCCGCGGCGTAGCAAGCGCAGGACGAATCCCGACGGCACGATGTCGTTGGTCGAGCATCTGCAGGAGTTGCGGTACCGGTTACTGGTGTCGATCGCCGCGGTGATCGCGACGACGGTGCTGGGATTCCTGTGGTACGCGCACGGGTTCCTCGGGGTCGACAGCCTCGGTGAGATCCTGCGGGGGCCGTATTGCTCGCTGCCCGCTTCGGCGCGTGCGACGTTGAGCCCGGACGGCGAGTGCCGTCTGTTGGCGACCGCGCCGTTCGAGCAGTTCACGTTGCGGTTGAAGGTCGGTATGACCGCGGGCGTGGTGCTGGCGGCGCCGATCTGGCTGTATCAGCTGTGGGCGTTCATCACCCCGGGCTTGTACGCCAAGGAACGCAAGTACGCGATCGGGTTCGTGTCCTCGGGCACGGTGCTGTTCGCCGCGGGCGCGGTGCTGGCGTATGTGGTGATCGCGCACGCGTTGAGCTTCTTGCTGACCATCGGCGACAACGTGCAGATCACGGCGTTGAGCGGATCGCAGTACTTCAGCTTCATCCTGCAGTTGCTGATCATCTTCGGCGTCAGTTTCGAGACCCCGTTGCTGATCATCGGGTTGAACCTGGTGGGGGTGCTGACCTATCAGCGGTTGAAGGCGTGGCGGCGGGGGATCACGTTCGGGTTGTTCGTGTTCGCGGCGATCGTGACGCCGCAGGATCCGTTCTCGATGCTGGCGCTGGCGTTGGCGCTGACGGTGCTGTTCGAAGTCGCGATCCAGTTCTCCCGGATCAACGACCTGCGCCGGGCGCGTAAGGAGCGCGAGGGCTTGGGTGCGCTGCCGGACGAGGAGGCCTCCGAGCTGGATGGGCCGGAGCCGATCGATGCGGCCGAATCGGTCTCGACGCCAGCGGAGAAATCCACACGACCGGTGTCGGACTACTCCGATACGCTCTGACGAGTGACAGATGACCGGTCGCGGACGGGCGAGTTGGACGTATTTTCCGCCGAACTGAAGTTCCGGCTGGATCCGTTTCAGCGCGATGCCTGCGCGGCGCTCGAAGAAGGCCATAGCGTCCTGGTCTGCGCCCCGACGGGCGCGGGAAAGACGGTCGTCGGCGAATTCGCCGTCCACCTGGCGCTGGCCGCGGGCGGCAAGTGCTTCTACACCACACCCATCAAGGCGCTGTCGAACCAGAAGTTCGCCGACCTGACCGAGCGTCACGGTCGTGCGAGCGTCGGATTGCTGACCGGCGACCAGTCGATCAATCCGGACGCGCCGGTGGTCGTGATGACCACCGAGGTGCTGCGCAACATGCTCTACGCGTCCTCGGACGCGCTGCGCGGATTGTCCTACGTCGTGATGGACGAGGTGCACTACCTGGCCGACCGCTTCCGCGGCGCCGTGTGGGAGGAGGTCATCCTGCATCTGCCGCCGGACGTGCGGTTGGTCAGCCTGTCGGCCACCGTCAGCAACGCCGAGGAGTTCGGCGCCTGGATGGAAACCGTGCGCGGCGACACCGCGGTGGTGGTCGACGAGACCAGACCGGTGCCGCTGTGGCAGCACGTCATGGTGGGCCGGCGCATGTTCGACCTGTTCGACACCAGGTCGACCGAGCAGAAGGTGCTCGTCGACGAAGATCTGGTGCGGTTCATCCGTCAGCGGGAGGCCACCGACCGGATGAACAGCTGGAGCGCCCCGCGCAACGGCCGTGGCGGACCGCGCCGGGATTTCCGTCCGCTGCCGCGGCCGGAGGTGCTCGCGAAACTGGACGAAGAGGGCCTGCTGCCGGCGATCACGTTCATCTTCAGCCGGGCGGGCTGCGACGGTGCGCTCGCGCAGTGCCTGCGGTCACGGCTGGATCTGAGCCGTCCGGAGGAGCGCGACGAGGTCGACGCGATCATCGACAAGCACACCGGCGATCTGCCGAAGTCCGATCTGGAGGTGCTCGGCTACTGGGAGTGGCGCGAGGCGCTGCACCGCGGCCTGGCCGCGCATCACGCCGGAATGCTGCCCGCGTTCCGGCACACCGTCGAGGAACTGTTCGTCAACGGTCTGGTGCGGGCTGTCTTCGCCACCGAGACGCTGGCCCTGGGCATCAACATGCCCGCGCGCACGGTCGTGCTGGAACGGCTGGTCAAGTTCAACGGCGAGTCGCATGCCGAGCTCACGCCGGGGGAGTACACCCAGCTGACCGGGCGTGCCGGTCGGCGTGGCATCGACGTCGAAGGCCACGCGGTGGTGCTGTGGCAGCCCGAGGTGGACACCAGCGCGGTCGCCGGTCTGGCATCGACCCGCACCTATCCACTGCGCAGCTCGTTCCGGCCGGGCTACAACATGTCGATCAACCTGATCGACCGGATGGGCGCCGACGAATCGCGCGCCCTGCTGGAGCGATCGTTCGCCCAGTTCCAGGCGGACCGGTCGGTGGTCGGGTTGGTGCGCGGCATCGAACGCAACGACGCCGCGCTGCGCAAACTGCGTGATCAGCTCGGCGGCGCGGAAGGCGGGTTCCTGGAGTACCTGGCGCTGCGTGAGCGGATCAAGCAGAGGGAGCGGCAGCTCACCCAGCAGAGCCGCGCCGACCGGCGGGGCGCCGCGGTGGACGCGCTCGGCGCGCTGCGGCGCGGTGACGTGGTGGCGATTCCCTCCGGCCGCCGCGCCGGGCTCGCGGTGATCCTGGAGCCGGACGCGACGCCGGGGGATCCGCGGCCGCTGGTGCTCACCGAGGACAAGTGGGCCGGGCGGGTGTCGGTCGCCGACTTCCCGGTGCCCGCCGAGGCGCTCGGGCACATGCGGTTGCCGCGCCGGGTGGACCATCGGACGGCGCGCACTCGCCGCGATCTGGCCTCGGCGCTGCGCAGCACCGGCATTTCGGTGCCCGGCCGGCCCCGGCGCGGCAGGCAGTCCGCCGCGGCCGACGACCGGGAACTGGCCACGCTGCGCCGTACCCTGCGCGCGCATCCGGCGCACGCGCGGCCCGATCGCGAGCAACTGTCCCGGGTGGGCGAGCGCTACAACCGGTTGCAGCGCGAAACGGAGGCAATGCGCCAGAAGGTTGCCGCGACCACCAATTCGCTGGCGCGCACGTTCGATCGGATCCTCGGCCTGCTGGAGGAACGCGGATTCGTGCACGAGAGCGAGGTGACCCCGGACGGACGCAGGCTGGCCCGCATCTACGCCGAAAGCGACCTGCTGGTCGCCGAATGCCTCCGGAAGGGGCTCTGGCGCGGCCTCGGCGCGGCCGAACTGGCCGGCGTGGTGTCGATCCTGGTGTACGAATCCCGCCAAGAGGGCGGATATCTCGGTGCGAGCGGACCGACGGCGCCGATCCGGCGAGCGGTCGGCGCGACCATCGGGGTCTGGTCCGAGCTGCGGTCCGACGAAGCCCGGCACAAGCTGCCGCCGACCAGGGAGCCCGATCTGGGCTTCGTCGACGGTGTCTACAAATGGGCGCGCGGGGACGGGTTGGCCGTGTCGTTGCTCGCCAGTGGCGACCAGGGAGCGCCGCTGTCGGCCGGTGACTTCGTGCGCTGGTGCAGACAGGTGATCGATCTGCTCGACCAGATCCACAACACCGCCGACGACCCGGAGATCGCCGCCACCGCGGCCAAGGCCGTGCGGGCGATCCGGCGCGGTGTCGTGGCGGTGGACGCCGCCTGACCGGTGTCGCGACCGGCCCGGCGGCGGCAATAGCAACACGGCGGATTCGATTGTGATTTGATTTCTTTCGCGTACCGACCGTGGCGGAGTAGTCGTGTCATGCGACGAGGCCCACGCGGGGGGCTACCGTGTGTACAACGATGCGAGTGGAGGCAAGCAGATGAGCGGCCCGTACGGACCGAACGACCCCGGGGAGGGACGCAACGATCCCACCCAGCAGTGGGGTGGACAGCAGGCGCCGGGCGGGGCCGGTCCCACCCAGCAGTGGAGTGGTCAGCCGCAGACCCCGGCCTCGGCCCAGCCCACCCAGCACTGGGGTGACCAGCAACCGCAGCAGCAGTGGGGTCAGCAGCAGCCGCCCCAGCAGCCGTGGGGTGGTCAGCAACCGCAGCAGCCGCAGCAGCCGCAGTGGGGCCAGCAACCGCAGCAGCAGTGGGGTCAGCAACCGCAGCAGGACTGGGGTCAGCAGGGCCAGCAGCCGCAGTGGGGACAGCAGCCACAGCCGCAGTGGGGCGCTCCCGGCCAGCAACCGCCGCAACAGGGTGGCAAGGGCAAGGGCCTGATCATCGGCCTGTCCGTACTCGGCGTCGCGGTGGTCGGCGCGATCGTCGCGCTCGTGCTCGTGCTGACCGCCAAGGACCAACTCGACCAGGCCGCGGTGCAGGACGGCGTGAAGAAGGTGCTGTCGGACTCCTACGGCATCCAGGACATCAGCGATGTCTCCTGCCCGTCGGGCCAAGAGGTCAAGGTCGACGCCACCTTCGAATGCAGCGTGAAGGTCAGCGGCGAGGCCAAGAAAGTGTCCATCAAGATCACCAAGGACGACGGCACCTACGAGGTCGGTCGCCCGAGCTAGGCTGCTGTGCTGGTTTTTCCAGCGCCTGCGGCGCGGGGTGTTCGCGGCCTCTTGATGGCTCGCGTCCGAGCGACCGCCGCTTGCTCCTACGTCGCCTACGCGACGGCCACTCGGACGCGAGCCGGGCTGTGCTGGTTTTTCCAGCGCCTGCGGCACCGGGTGTTCGCGGCCCCCTGATGGCTCGCGTCCGAGCGACCGCCGCTTGCTCCTACGTCGCCTACGCGGCGGCCACTCGGACGCGAGCCGGGCCGCGAACGGCGCATGCTGGGTCTCGCTTCGCTCGAAACCGGGAGCTGAGCCGGTGTGGTTGCGTGTGGCGGATAGTTGCGCTGCCAGGGGTTTCGCTGTAGAGACCGAGGTGGGAGGGCGCTGATGACCGGCGCGTGCTCGGTCTCGCTTCGCCGCTGAATCGGCTTCCGGCGACGCGAGCGGTGGGCCTGGGTGTTCCCGCGTCAGGCGGTGCGTGCGGCGAGTGCCGTGATCAACCGGGTGACCGGGCTCTCGGCGTTGTAGGCGGTGGCGAGGGCGCGCAGCCGGTCCGCGTCGGCCGGTTCGGTGGGGAGGACGTCGCTTCGGGACAAGGTCACTTCGGCGTCGCAGACGACCCGGACGACCGGGGCGGCGGCCTTCAAGTAGTCCTCGGCGGCGCGCAACCGGGCGCGCACGCTTTGCGCCAGGTCGGCGTCGGGATCCTCGACGGCCGCGACCAGGGCGTCCAGCGAGCCGAAGCGGGAGATCAGCGTGGAGGCGGATTTCTCGCCGATGCCGGCCACCCCGGGCAGGCCGTCGGAGGCGTCACCACGCAGTGTGGCCATGTCGGCGTAGGCCGGGCCCGCGTTGCGCAGCGGCACACCGTATTTCGCCGAGACCTCGGCCGGGCCGAACAGTTCTGCCTTCGCCAGGCCGCGTCCGGCGTAGAGCACCCGCACCTGGGGGGTGGGCTCGTCCCGGACGAGCTGTAGCAAGTCGCGGTCACCACTGACCACGACGACCTCGTCGGTGCGCTCGCGAGTGGCCAGGGTGCCCAGCACGTCGTCGGCCTCCAGCCCGTCCGCGCCGCCGGTCGCGATGCCCGCCGCGTCGAGCACCTCGAGGATCATCTCGACCTGGGGGGTAAGGGCGTCGGGAACGCTTTCGGCGCCGGGAGCGGCCTCCGCTGACGTATCCAACCGGTGGGCCTTGTAGGACGGCACCAGATCGACCCGATAGGCCGGGCGCCAGTCCAGATCCAGGCAGACCACCAGCCTGCTCGGTGCGAATTTGGTGATCAGCGACGCGACCATGTCGGTGAAACCACGCAGCGCGTTCACCGAGCGGCCATCGGGCGCGGTGATCTTGTCGGGGATGGCGTGGAAGGCGCGGAACCACAGACTGGCTCCGTCCAACAGCAACAGGGGCCCACCGGCAGCAGAGGTCACGCGCTGAGGCTACTCGCTCGCACCGACACCGCTCCGGCGAAGTTCGGCGTTCATCCCTCCCGCGTGCCGGGTAACGTCGGACGAATGAGCTCGCATACGGATTCCAGGTTCGCGGCGGACGTCTACGGTGCACGGCTGGAGCGTGCGGTGGAACTGATGCGGGCCGCCCACCTCGACGCGTTGCTGATCACTCCCGGGCCGGACCTGCGCTATCTGATCGGCTCGGCGGCCGAATCGTTCGAGCGGCTGACCTGCTTGGTGATCCCCGCGGACGGCGCGCCCGCGTCGGTGGTGATCCCGAAACTGGAGCTGGCGTCGCTGGACGCCTCCGCGGCGGGTGAACTGGGTCTGCAAGTGCTGGACTGGGTGGACGGCACCAACCCGTACGCCCTGGTGAAGTCCACACTGCATGTCGGTTCCCGGGTGGCCGTGGCCGATGCCATGCCCGCACTGCATCTGCTGCCGCTGGCCGAGTCGTTCACCGGTCTGCCGGTGTCCGCCACCCCCGTCCTGCGCGAGCTGCGCATGATCAAGGACGCCGCCGAGGTGGACGCGCTGCGCCGGGCGGGCGCCGCGATCGACCGGGTGCACGCGCGGATGGGCGAGTTCTTGCGGGTGGGGCGCACCGAGGCGGAGGTCGGGCGCGACATCGAGGCCGCGATCGTGGCGGAGGGGCACACCGAGGCGGCGTTCGTCATCGTCGGCAGCGGCCCGCACGGCGCGGACCCGCATCACGGGGTGTCCGAGCGCCGTCTCGAGGCCGGGGACGTGGTGGTCGTCGACATCGGCGGCCCCGTCGAACCCGGGTACTACTCCGACTCCACCCGCACCTACGTCCTGGGCGAGCCCGCCCCCGAGGTGGCCGCGCGGTATGCCGAACTGGAGAGCGCGCAGGCGGCGGCGGTCGCGGCCGTCCGCCCGGGCGTCACCGCGGCCGCGGTCGACGCGGCGGCGCGAAATCCCCTGACGGAAGCGGGTTTCGGGCACGCCTTCGTGCACCGCACCGGCCACGGGATCGGGCTGTCGGTGCACGAGGAGCCCTACATCGTCGCGGGCAACGACCTCGTCCTGCAGCCCGGCATGGCCTTCAGCGTCGAGCCCGGCATCTACTTCCGTGGCGAGTGGGGCGCGCGCATCGAGGACATCGTGGTCGTCACCGACGACGGCGGCGAGGCCCTGAACAAGCGGCCGCACGGTCTCGCGGTCTTGTGATCGACGGTTGACGACCGAGGACGTCACGCCCGGGCGATGCGGCGCGCGGCGGGGACCCTACGCGCCCGCGCCGTTGCCGCGGGCCTCGCCGTCCGCGGTCGGCGCGACGAGCGTGCTGCTGGACAGGACGCGCCGGACCTGGATGGCGATCACCACACGCGTCGGGTTCTCCCGCGGCACGCGGTAACGACCGGCGTACCGCTCGACCGCCTCGGCGACGTCGTCCGGGGCGTCGAGGACGGTCGCCGGGCCCTCCAAGGTGATCCACCGGATGCCATCGACCTGGCTGACCGCCGCATAGCCGGAGCGGCGCACATTGCGTACCTTCACCGACCCGTCGTTGGTGATCACGCGCGCGATCCCGGCTTCCCGGTCCCAGGTGAACCCCACCGCCACCACGTGCGGCGTTCCGTCCGCCCGCAACGTCGTCAGCGTGGCGAGGTGCCGTTCGGCGACGAACTCCAGGGCGGCGGGCGACAACTCAGCAGTACTCGTCGGCATCTTCCGACCGTAGCCTCCGGCACCGCCGCACGTTTCACCAGCCCGACCGTGACGAGGACCCGCGCGCGGGTGAGTGCTGACGGGCCACACCAGTGGCAATGACAGACTGAGGCGCATGGGAACGCGTGGATTGGCCGACGGGACCGTACTGCTGCTCGGCGGGCGCAGCGAGATCGGCCTCGAAGTAGCGCGGCGGCTGGCGCCCGGACGAGTGGTGGTCCTCGCGGCCCGGCGCAGCGACGAGTTGGCCGCGCAGTGTGCGCAGATCACGGCCGCGGGCGCGAGCGGCGTGCACACCGTCGAGTTCGACGCCGACGACACCGCGAGTCATCCGGCGCTGCTGGAGAAGATCGACGCCGAGCACGGGCCGATCGGCATCGCGGTGCTGGCCTTCGGCGTGCTCGGCGATCAGCAGCGCGCCGAGCGGGATCCCGCCCACGCGGCGGCGATCCTGCACACCGACTTCGTCGCCCAGGCCGGTGTCCTCACCACCTTGGCGAATCTGCTGCGCACGCGCGGCGCGGGACAGATCGTGGTGTTCAGCTCGGTCGCGGGGGTGCGGGTCCGCCGCGCCAACTACGTCTACGGATCGGCCAAAGCGGGACTCGACGGCTTCGCCTCGGGTCTCGCGGACGCGTTGCACGGCAGCGGGGTTCGGTTGCTGCTGGTGCGACCCGGGTTCGTCATCGGGCGGATGACCGAGGGAATGTCGCCCGCTCCCTTCTCCAGCACGCCGGAACAGGTCGCCGATGCCGTGACCCGAGGTCTGCGCCGCGGCGCCGGCCGAGTCTGGGTGCCGCGCATCCTGCGACCGGTGTTCTTCGCGCTGCGCCTGCTGCCGCAAGCGATCTGGCGTCGGATGCCCCGGTGAGCACCGCATCCGTGCCGTGGACCGGCGCGCCGATCGCGGTGGTCGGTATCGGCGCCGACGGCTGGGACGGTCTCGGGCGCGCGGCGCGCGACGCCGTCGGCGACGCCGAGATCCTCTTCGGTTCCGCGCGCCAGCTCGCTCTGGTGCCGCCCGGTGTCGCGGCGCGGCGGGTGCGGTGGCCGTCGCCCTTGGTGCCCGCCCTGCCCGGGCTGCTCGAAGAGCACGCCGGCGCGCGGGTGTGCGTCCTGGCCAGCGGCGATCCGATGTTCTACGGAATCGGGGTCACCTTGGCCCGGCTGCTCGGCGCACCCGCGCTGCGAGTGCTGCCGCAGCCGTCGTCGGCCTCGCTGGCCTGCGCCCGGCTGGGGTGGTCGCTGCCCGAGACACCGGTGGTCAGCGTGGTGGGGCGTCCGCTGGTGACGGTGCTGCCGGAACTGGCCGACCGCAGGCGGCTACTGGTGCTCAGCGCCGACGAGCACACCCCCCGGGAGCTGGCGGCCTTGCTCGGTGAACACGGTTTCGGCGGGTCCGAACTGACGGTTCTCGAGCAACTCGGTGGTCGCGCCGAACGTCACCGCGCCGGAATCGCGAAGCAGTGGGAACACCCGCCGGGCGACCCGCTGAACATCGTGGCGGTCACCTGCGCGGCCGACCCGGGATTTCCGCGTGCCACCCGCCTGCCCGGCTTACCGGACGAATTGTTCGGCGGCGACGGCCAGCTCACCAAACACGAGATCCGCGCGCTGACGCTGGCGGCGCTGGCCCCGGCTCCCGGCGAGCTGCTGTGGGACGTCGGCGGCGGGTCGGGCAGCATCGCCATCGAATGGTGCCGGGCGCATCCGGGCAATCGGGCCGTCGCGTTCGAGCGGCTCGAGCGCAGGCGGCGGCAGATCGCCGACAACGCCACCGCTCTGGGCGTGCCGCACATCCTGGTGCGCGGCGAGGTGCGCGCCGAACTCGCCGCCGACGCCGGAATCGCCATGCCCGACGCGATTTTCGTCGGCGGGGGGCTGACCCAGGATGGCGTGCTCGAGACATGCTGGGCGCAGCTGCGTCAGGGTGGCAGGCTCGTCGCGAACGCGGTGACCGCCGAATCCGAATCGCTGCTGCTCAGCTGGTCGAGCGCCCAGGGCGGCGTTTTGCGTAAGTTCCAGATCTATCGCGGGGAACCCTTGGGCTCCTTCACCGCGTGGCGTCCCCAGCTTCCGGTCGCGCAGTGGTCGGTGGTGAAACCGGCTACGGGGTTCCCCGCTGAGGGGTGAACACGTTACCGGTCACGCGGTAGGGTCGGGGCCGAGTTCCGATCATGGTCGGAAATCCGATTCCTATTGGGGAGATAGATGAGATACAAGAAGTTCGCCGCTACCGCGTTGCTGGCGGTTGCCGCCACCGGGATCACCGCCGGTACCTCCTATGCCGCTCCCACGCCGCCCGCGGCGCAGGACCAGTCCGCCGCCGCGCCCGCGGTCACGGGCACGGACCAGGGCGTCGGCTACGCGCTGCAGCTCGCCGACGCGGGTAAGTCGGTCGTCACCAGCGTGACCGGCGGCGCGTTCAGCGTCGACACCGACAACCGCGCGGTCACCCTGAAGAACTCCGCGGGCGAGACCGTCACCAGCATTCCGCTCACCGCGACCGCCAAGGGCCAGGAGGTCCGGATCGCCGCGGCGGTCGCCGACGAGGGCAGGCAGCTGACGCTGACGCCGCAGGTCGCGCCGACCGCGAACGCACCGGTCGCCGCCGAGTTCATCGGGGCGCAGGAATGGTTTTTCGCCGAGTTGCAGCGTGCCTCGCTGGGCGCGCTGGTCGGCGGTCTGATCGGTGCCGCGATCGGCATCGTCTTCTTCGGTGTCGGCATCCTGCCGGGCGCGGTGCTCGGCGCGCTGATCGGTCTCGCCGTCGCGGGCGGGCCGTCGCTGCTGAACGCGGGCATCGCCTACTTCAGCGGCCAGCCCTGAGAGTTCTGATCCTGGGCGGCACCCGCGAAGCGCGGGAGCTGGCCCACATCGCTTCCGGCGAGCGAGGATTCGAGATCGTGTCCTCGCTCGCCGGTCGTGTGCGCGCGCCCCTGCTGCCCGAGGGGGCGGTCCGCGTCGGCGGCTTCGGTGGCGCCGAGGGACTGCGGGCCTGGCTCGAGGCCAACGACGTGACCACGATGGTGGACGCCACTCACCCGTTCGCGGCGGGCATCAGCGCCAACGCGGCGGCGGCCGCGCGCGCTTCGGGTGTGCCGCTGGTGCACCTGCGGCGGCCGAGTTGGGTGCAACACCCGGGTGACCGGTGGGTACGCGTATCCGATCTCCCCGCCGCCGCGAGGGAAGCGGCCGCCCTCGGCGAGCGAGTCTTCCTGACCATCGGCAGGCAAGGCGTCGACGCGTTCGCGGGACTCGACCGGCAGTGGTTCCTGATCCGCGCCATCGACCCGCCGGAGGGCGCGCTGCCGCCGCGGCACGAACTGCTCCTCGCCCGTGGACCTTTCGCGCTCGAAGACGAATCGCGGTTGCTCGCCGAGCATCGGATCGACGTACTCGTCACCAAGGACAGCGGCGGCGATCAGACCGAAGCCAAACTCGCCGCCGCCCGTACGGCGGGAATTCCGGTCGTCGTCGTGGACCGTCCGCCGCTGCCGGAGGGCGCGCAGATCGTGGAATCCGCTGCGCAGGCAATGGATTGGCTGCGCGAGACGCGAATCCGGCACGAGTGAGCCTCTCCGGGCTCACCAGCGGCGAGCCGCGGTGTGGGCCGGGCGATCAGCGGCCGAGCAGTTCCGGCAAATGGTCGAACCACTCCAGCACCGCTCGCTCGTAGCGAATCCCGAAATCCAGTGTGGCGCGGGCGAATGCCGGCATCTCCTCGGGGTCTTCGGCGAGATACCGGGTGAGCCGCGCCTGGTGGATCTCCCGGTTGGCCGCGACGATGCCGTCGAGCCGGTCGCGATCGAGATGCGCACCGAAGGAGAGCGTGAGCAGCAACGGCACCCGGATGGTCTCCCCGCCGGGATCGCGGGCGACCCATTCCAGGAAGGCTTCGCGGCCCGCGTCGGTGAGGTGGTACGGCGTCCGTTCCCTGGCTCCGGTCTCGCCCTTCTCGACCAGTCCCGCCGCGTCCATCGTGGCGAGTTCCCGGTAGACCTGGCTCTGCGTGATCGTCCAGAAGTCGCCGATGCGCTCTTGGGCCTCGGTGACCAGATCCCACCCCGACATCGGGCCTTCGTGCAGAAATCCGAGCAACGACGCCGCCGTCGAGTTCAGCGGCTTGCGTGTGGTCGCGGTGTTGGTCAACGACTGCTCCCTTCGCTCTCAACATTCCATAGTGGAATGTTACCTGAACGGGGTGGGTCAGGCGTCGCCGGCCAGTTTGTCGAGCCGGGCGAGTACCTGCGCCATGCCCTGCTCCAGCCGTGCCTGGCCCTGTTCGAGCTGCGCCTGGCCGCGCGCCAACGCCGCCTGACCCTGTTCCAAACGGACCTGTCCCTGTTCGAGCACCGTGACCCTGCGGTTGAGTTCGCCCACGTTCTCGCGCAGAGCGCCGACGTCCCGGTGCAGTTCGCCGACGGCTTCCCCGATGGTCTCCGCGCGCCGATCGATGCGGCCGATGCTGTCGAGCGTTTTCCTGGTCAGCGCCGCGAGTTCGTTGAGGACCTCGCCCTGCTCGTCGAGTGCCCGTTCGCCGGCGGTGGCCCCGGCCTCCAGGGCTCGGGCGCGCAGCGTCAGCTCCGACAGTGTCGCGGCCAAGGTCCCTCCGATCTTCGGTGCGTCAGGCGATCTTACGCGCCGTCGGCCGCAGCGTCGCGCGCGCGACCGTAGCGCCGGGAGGTGTAGACCCGGGTGCCCGCGTCGGTCTCCAGCGCCGTGGTGGTGGACGCGCCGATGATCAGCAGCGTGCGCATGTCCACCTGCTCGGGGTCCAGGTCACCGAGCGGCACCACCCGGACCGATTCGGCCGGACCTCCGACGTCACGCCCGACGACGACGGGCGTGTCGGGTTTGCGGTGCTCCAGCAGCAGGTCGCGCATCGCGCCCACCTGCCAGGTGCGTTGTGAGGAGGCCGGGTTGTAGATCGCGATCGCCATGTCCGCGGCCGCGACGGCGGAAAGGCGTTGCGCCACCACCTCCCACGGCTTAAGCCGATCGGAGAGCGAGATCATGGCGTAGTCGTGCCCCAGTGGCGCGCCCGCTCGGCTGGCCACGGCGTTGGCCGCGGTGAGACCGGGCAGCACCCGCACCGGCACCGCGCGCCACTGCGGGTCCGCGGATTCCTCGAGCACCGCCGCCGCCATCGCGAAGACGCCTGGATCTCCCGAGGAGACGACCGCGACGCGCCCGCCCCGCTTGGCCAGATCCAAGGCCATGGCCGCGCGCTCGGATTCCACCCGGTTGTCGCTGGCATGACGACGCTGGCCGGGACGTTCGGGCACCCGGTTCAAATACGTGGTGTAGCCGACCAGGTCGGTGGCCTCCGCCAAGGCCGCGCGCACCTCGTCGGTGGTCCACTCCGGCGCGCCGGGGCCGAGGCCCACCACCACGACCTCACCGACGCTGGTGGTCTCCTCCGCGTCGGTGATTCGTTGCTCCACAACCGTCGGCGCTTCGGGGCGGGGCAGCGGCGTGGTGGGCTCGGGGCCCGGCACCAGGGTGATGGCGAAGTAGGGCACCTCCGCGTCGTCCACCGCGGTGGCGTGCAGAACGCGCTGTTCGGTGGTGCTCGCGCGCTCCACGTAGTACGCGCCGGAGAGCCGGCCGGAATCCGACAGCGCCTGGCGCACACCGGGGTAGGTGCGTCCCAGCTTCATGATCGCGGCCGCGTCGGTCGTGCGCAGCCGCTGGGTGAGCTCGTCGACCGGCATGGTGCCCGGCAGCACGGTGAGCACCTGCTCGCCCTCGACCAGCGGCGTGCCCAGCGCGGCCGACGCCGCGCTCACGGAGGTGATGCCAGGGATGATCTCGGCTTCGAACCGGTCGGCCAGCCGGCGGTGCATGTGCATGTACGAGCTGTAGAACAGCGGGTCGCCCGCGGCGAGCAGCGCGACCGAGCGCCCTGCCGTGAGGTGCCCGGCCAGCCGCTCGGCGGCCTGTTCGTAGAACTCGTCGATCGCGCCCTGGTAGCCACCGGGATGGTCGGTGGTCTCGGTGGTCACCGGATAGACGAGATGTTCCTCCAGTTGGCCGGGGCGCATGTACGGCGCGGCGATGCGGCGGGAGATGCTGCGGCCGTGGCGCGCGCTGTGGAAGGCGATGACGTCCGCCGCGCCGATCACGTTGGCCGCCTTGACCGTCACCAGTTCGGGATCGCCGGGACCGAGTCCGACGCCCCACAGCTTGCCCGGAGTGCTCATTCCCGCTCACTCGCGATCGCGTTCACCGCGGAGGCGGTGATGGCGCTGCCGCCTCGCCTGCCGCGCACCGTGAGGTATTCGACGCCGCCGAAATCGATCAGCGCGTCCTTCGATTCGGCCGCCCCGATGAACCCGACCGGGATGCCCAGCACGGCGGCGGGCCGGGGCGCGCCCGCGTCCAGCAGATCGAGAAGGTGGAACAGCGCCGTCGGCGCGTTGCCGATCGCCACGACGGCGCCGTCGAGCCGGTCCCGCCACAGTTCGAGCGCGGCCGCGGAGCGGGTCGTGCCCTTGGCCGCGGCCAACTCCGGCACGCGCGGATCGGCGAGGGTACACACCACCTCGTTGTCCGCGGGCAGCCGCTTCCTGGTCACGCCCGAGCCGACCATGGTGGCGTCACAGAGAATCGGAGCGCCCGCGCGCAGCGCCGCCCGCGCCGAGGCGACCACACCGGGGGAGAAGGCGATGTCCGCGGCGAGATCCACCTGACCGCAGCCGTGGATCATCCGCACCACGACCTGCGCCACGTCCGGCGGGAATCCGCTCAGATCGGCCTCGGCGCGGATCGTCGCGAACGATCGACGGTAGATCTCGGCCCCGTCGGTCAGGTAGCTGGCACGTACGTCGGACATGCGGTCCACCATATGGGTGCGGGTCCGGACAGGTCGGTCCGGGTCGGGCGCTTCGCATCCCGGCCGAGCCGCTCCGGAGGCCGGGCGCGGACGTCGCGCGATCAGGTTCGCGGACGCTCGAGAATCCGCGACATGACAATGGCGCTGCGGGTGCGCCCGACCCGGGCATTCTCCCGGATCCGTTCCACGGTCACCTCGATCTCGGCCATGTCGGTGGCCATCACGTGCACCAGTGCGTCGGCCTCGCCCGCGATCGTCCACACCCCGACCACCTGCGGAATCGGTTCCAGGCTGCGTTTGAGTTCGGCGGGGGAGATGTTGTCGCGGTAGTACACCTCGACGTACGCCTCCGTCTTCCAGCCCAGTGCCACGGGATTGACCAGCGCGGTGAACCCGGTGATCTGTTTGCCCGCCACCAGCCGGTCGACCCGGCGCTTCACCGCGGGCGCGGACAGCCCGACCACGCCGCCGATCTCCTGGAACGAGGCGCGGGCGTTCTTCAGCAGTTGCTCCAGGATCCGCCGGTCGAGGTCGTCCACGTCACACCTTCTCTCCGCAAACACAATGATTCGCCGATTTTTCCGACGTATGCGCAATGAATCGTTATTTCTGGCGCAATGCTAGGCGACTTACCTTCATCTCAGCTGAAAGTCCACGCTGACCTCAGGGAGTTCCGTTGACGTCCGTAGCCACCCTCCCCGTCGAGTCCGTCGCACGCCGTTGGTCGCCGCGCCGGTTCGTGATGTGCCGTCCCGATCACTTCGACGTCACCTACTCCATCAATCCCTGGATGAATCCCGCCGAGCCCGTCGACCGTGCGCTGGCCCTGCGGCAGTGGGAGACGTTGCGCGCCACGTACACCGCATACGGGCACACCGTGGACGTGGTGCCCGGTGTGGCGGGCCTGCCCGACATGGTGTTCGCCGCGAACGGCGGGCTGATCGTCGGTGACCGCGCCATGTCGGCCCGATTCACCCATGCGGAGCGCGCCGCGGAAGGCCCCGCGTACCACGCCTGGTTCGCCGGATGCGGCGTATCGAACCTGGTGGCCGCCGCGGAATGCAACGAAGGCGAAGGCGATTTCCTCGTGGTCGGCGACCGCCTCCTGGCCGGTATGGGCTTCCGCAGCTCGTTCGCCGCGCACGAGGAGGTGGCGCGGCACTTCGGTCTGCCCGTGGTGTCGCTGGAGCTGATCGATCCGCGGTTCTACCACCTGGACACGGTGTTGCTTCCCCTGGACGGCGCAACCATCGCCTACTACCCGCCGGCTTTCAGCCCGGCGGCCCGCGCGATGCTCGCCGAGCTCTATCCCGACGCGATCGTGGCCACCGACGCGGACGCGGCGGTGCTCGGGCTGAACGGAGTCTGCGACGGTTTCAACGTCTTCCTCAGCAGCGCGGCCACCGACCTGAGCGAAGCCCTGCGCGCCCGTGGCTACCATCCGGTCGGGATCGAGATGTCCGAGCTGCTCAAAGCGGGTGGCTCTGTCAAATGCTGCACCCTCGAGATCCATGCCAGGTGACCGGCCGAATGGTCCGGTGGCGTGGGAGGGTCAGTCGATGCGATAACCCTCGTCGGTAGCGACGACATCGGTGACGTCGCCCTGTGGGCGGCCGCAGCGGCGATCACACCCGGACCAGTGCTGACGTCCGGCGACCGCGACGTCTGCCGCGGGCATCGTCCGCGGAACGCCGGCCGGATCGGCCGCGCCGGGCAGCACCCGGCCCGTGCCGACCGCGTCGGTGGCGTCGGCCCGGACGTCGGTGCGCGACTTCGCGCAGCCCGGCTGCCCGGCGCAGGCGCTGACCAGCAACCACGGCGAGTCGGCGTCGAAGATCAAGCCCATCGGGGCCAGCACGCGCACCACCTGTTCGGCGGCCCTCTCGGCCAGGTCGGTGACCACCATGCTGCGCCACGGCGTGACGAGGATCGGTCGCTCGACCGCGGCGAGGAACTCGGCGGTGCGCGCGGGCAGGGAACCGAGGCGCACGCCCGCGCCGAGGGCGACCGAGCCGTTGTCCTGTTCGAGCCAGCCGATCGGGATGCGGCGGGCCGCGGAGAATTCGAGCTTTTCCGCACCGGGGGACAGGCCGAGGCCGTCGATGACGCGTTCCGCGCCGTGTTCGATGTCGTGCAGCCGCCAGCGGCCCGCGTCGTCGCCGCGCAGTCGCAAGAACTCGTGCGCGGCGGCGAGCATGACATCGACCGCGTCGGCGGTGCAGAGCCGCAGGCCGCTGTCGTCGCCCGCCAGCAGTAGGGCGAACTCGTCGGGCCCGACAGCGTGCACACCGATGTCGGCGCCGAGTCCGCTGACGTCGCCGCGTCCGTCGTCGAGGGTGAACAGCACCCGGCCGGGCAGATCGGCCAGCCGCGGCGCTGCGAGCAGACCCGCGTCCAACACCGAAACCAGCGGGTGCACGTCCGCCGAGCCGCCGATCCGGCCGGACAGTGGCGAGGCGATGATATTGCGCACCCGATCGTGCGTAGTGCTCGGCAGGAGACCCGCGGCCGCGAGCCGCTCGGTCAGTGCCCCTGCGTCACGCACCTGGCGCAATTGGACATTGCCGCGCGAGGTGAGCTCGATATTGCCGTCCGCCACGTCGTGCGCGGCCTCCGCCAGCGCCTGCACCTGTGCGGGCTCCAAGCGCCCGCCGGGCACGCGGATCCGCGCCAGCGGTCCATCGGCCGCGTCGTGCAGCCGCAGCACGCCCGGGCAGGAATCAGCAGTACGTCGCGCCATAACGACCCCAGCCTACGGACGCGCGGACCCGCCGCGATGACCGGCCGCTCACCCGCTGATCGAATGCACCCAGTCGATGACGGCGTCCCGGTACTCGGCGGTGTTGCGCGCGAGATTCACCGAATGCCCGCTGCCGGGCAACACGTAGGTGCGCAGCCGCGCGGCCGGGCCGAAGAACGGCGCTTCGGCGGCGTGCAGCGTCTCGGCAGTCGCGCAGACCGCGTACCCCGGACCGCAGGACAACCGGTCCAGGCTGCCGTTGACCACCAGGACCGGGACGTCGATGAAGTTGGTCATCGGCGGGAGGGTGGAGGTCAGGCCATCGGGATACTCGGCCGGCGAGAAGACTTCCTTGGTCGCTTCGTCGACCGCGAGGACTTCCGGGTCGGCCGTCTCGGGGGCGAAGAAATCGGCGGCGCGGGTACCGGGCCGTGTCGTCAGATAGCCCGGATCGTAGCCGCGCCCGGCGAATTGCGGATCCGCGGCGGCTTGGTGGTAGGTGGAGATGACGCCGAGGACCTCGGACACGTTGAGCGCGTGGGAGAAACCGGTGAGCAGCACACCGTCGACATCCTGGTACGTGGTCGCCTCCAGGACGTCGATGCCCGAGCTGAGCGAATGCCCTCCGGTGACGACCTTGCCGAACGGGGGCGCCCCCGCCAGGCCTCGGCGCAGGGCCTGGACGATGTCGTGCAGGGCACGGGCCGAGACGGTGGCCGTGACCTGCGTGCTCGGCGGCCTGGTGCTCGCGCCGTTGCCGAGCCGATCGACCACCAGCGTCGCGATCCCCGCGGCGTTCATCGCGCGCCGGAAGTTGTAGGTCTCCGGGGCGAAGGGGAAATCCCAGTACGTGTGGTTGTAGTTGGAGCCCGCGATCAGCACCATGACGGTGTCGGTCGCCTGCGCCGTGGGAGTGCACAGATCACCGGCCATCACCCCGAGCGGAACCGAAAGGGAAACCGAGGTGCAGTGACCCGGCGCAGTGTCCCCGGCGTGGGCCACACACGGGGTCAGGCAGAGCAGTGTCGCCGCCGCCGATGCGACTAGGGACCGTAGCGAGGTTCGCACGCGAGGCAGGCTATGCCCGACCGTCGCGCCGCGCAACACCTGGCGGCTGTAACACATGGTCCGTCAAGCGATTTCGGACCGGGGTCCGTCAATCGTCCATCGGTGCGATGCCGGTGGCGAACTCGATCGCGGCGGCGTCGCCGTCGACCGCTCCGGCGACGACCTCGAAGGCGCGGGCGTCGAGGGCGGTGCAGCCCGGCTCGGCCAGGCTGGCGAACCGGTAGTCGCTGCCCGCCTCGCGCATCGCGTTGTCGAGGTCTTCGCGAGTGTCGTAGATCGTGATCGAGAAGACGGTGTTGTCCAGCGAACGACGCTACCGCACATAATGTTGCGTGGCTATCGCATTGTCGATGCCGCACGGGTGCACCCGGCCGCCCCCGGGATATCGCATCGGGCGGGCGGATGTAGGGGCGACGCGGGTGAACGAGGAGCGCGGAAACGTGGGTTCGAGACAAGGGGCCGGTATGCGGGCGGTGCATTTCGTCGGAAGTTTTCCGGCCGAGCGCCCGGACATCGCGATGCGGGCCATGCTGGACGGTGCGGGTGCGCGACTGCGTACCTTGCCGACGGGGGAGACCGGGCGGTACGAGTTCTATATCCAGCCGATCGTCGAAGACCTGGTCGCCCAGGGTGTTCTGGCGGTGAAGAAGCCTGGCACGTGGCACTCGAGCCGGAATCGGACGATCCATCGTGTCGCGCCTGGCATCGAATTGTCCGGTGCCGCGATGGATCTCGGATATCTCCGGGAGGCCGAGGAGGCGCTGCCGATCTTCCGCGAGCTGCGCGGGGACCGCGAGCTGCCCGGGCTCGCGCTCCAGATCGGGATGCCGACCGACTTCACGTTGACGTTCATCGCCATGGGAGCGTCCGGGGTGCGTCGGCATCGCCGAGCGTTCATCGACGCCACCGTGCGTGACATCACGGCCATTCGCGAGCTGGCCGGCGACGATGTCGTCGTGCAGCTCGAGGCTACGGCGGAACTGGTGCTCATGGCGAAGACGCAACCGCTGCACCGGTTGGTCGATCGAGCGCTGGGACTGGGCGCGGGGATCGCTGCCCTGGCCGCGGCGGCGCCGGAGGGAACGCGTTTCGGGGTGCACCTGTGCCTCGGCAGTCTGCGCAACAAAGCCCGGGGCCGGTTGCGCGATGCCCGGCCGCTGGTCGATCTGGCGAATTCCGTCGTCCGGCATTGGCCGCGTGGACGCATTTTGGAATACGTGCACGGTCCCGTCGCGGCGGGCGATAGACCCCCGTCGCCGAAGGCCGAGTTCTATGCGCCACTGGCGGGGCTGACGCTCGGGGCGGGCACGGATTTCTATGCCGGGTTGGTGCACGACGTTCCCACCGAGGCACAGCAGTTGGAGACGTTGCGGATGATCGAGAACGCGCTGGGCCGTCCGGTCGACGGAGTCGCCTGTGCGTGCGGCTTGGGTCGCCGTTCCCGCTCGGTGGCCGATGAGCTCATGGCCCGAGCCGAGGTGCTCGCGGCGGGCGGGGCACCCGGCCGGTGAGTGTCCGCCGCCGCGCCCACCGAGGGCATCGAAAGAATTGTTCCGGCACCATCATCCGATGCTCTGCGACTTCCCACGGAGAGGAAATCGCGGCAAACGGAAGTGACAAATTGTCAGGATCCTGATCGGCGGGATCGGGAAGGTACGGTGTCCGACATGGAGCGAGCACCGCGGGGCGTCGATCCGAACGTGCCGAATTCCGCCCGGGTATACGACTATCTGCTGGGCGGCAAAGACAACTACGAGGTGGACCGGGCGGTCGCGCATCGAATGTTGTCCATCGCCCCGGATACCCGGACCCTGGCCTGGTTCAGTCGCAAGTTCCTGGTGAACGCGGTCCAGCTCGCCGCGGAGGCCGGGGTCCGGCAGTTCATCGATCTCGGTGCGGGAATTCCGACTTCGCCCAACGTGCACGAGATCGCGCACAAGATCGATCCGTCGGCGCGGGTGGTGTACCTCGATTTCGACCCGGTCGTCTACGCGCACTGCAATGCCCTGCTGGCGCACGCGGACGGTGTGACGGCGATGCTGGGCGACGTCCGCCGTCCGGACGACATCCTCGACCGGCTGAAGGGCGGGGGGTTGATCGACTTCGACGAACCGGTCGCGATCACGCTCGTCGGGGTGCTGCACTTCGTGATGGACGACGAACACCCGGCCGAGATCGTCGCCCGATTGGGTGCGGCCATGGCGCCGGGGAGCTATCTGGCGTTCACGCACGGCTCCGACAGCAGCGATCCGGACTTCATCTCCCAGTCGTCGTCGGACACGGCCAAATCCTCGGCACAGGTCGTCTACCGATCCGCGGCCGCGGTCGAGTCGTTCTTCGAGGGCTTCGATCTGCTGGATCCGGGCGTGATTCCCCTGCAACGGTGGCTCGGCGACGACCTTCCGGACACCGGGTTGGTGCTGCTGGGCGGGGTGGCCCGCAAGCTCCCGGAGGCACCTGCCGACTAAGGTCGGCATATGTCCGAAATCTCCACTCTCGCCGACCGGCTCGCCATAGCCGACGTGATCACCAAGATGTTCGTGTACACCGATCAGAAGCGCTGGGAAGGGCTGTCGTCCGAGGTCTTCACGCCGACCGTGGATTTCGACGGCGGGTTCGGCGGCCCGGTGGGGGAGCGGGCCGCGGCCGACATCATCGCGGATTGGCGCACCGGGCTCGCCGACCTCGACGGGGTGCACCACCAGTCCGGCAACCACCTGATCGATCTGGACGGCGACACGGCGCGCGTGCACGCGGACGCGATCGCGGTGCACGTCAAGAACGCCGCGGTCGAGGGCAGGACCCGCACCTTCGTCGGCAGCTACTCCCTCGGCGTCGTACGCACCGTCGAGGGGTGGCGGGTCGACCGGTTCCACTACCACCTCAAGGTGATCGACGGCAACGCCGACTTGAACTGAGGCCGGTGCGGGGCGGGCGGGGATCGGCACGCGCGCAATCGGTTTCGCGTGCCGCCATGTCGTCGTCGGCGGCGGTGTCGTGCTGACCGTTCGCGCCGAGACGTCACGGCGAGCGATCGTCACGGCGTCGTCGTCGGTTGTGTTTCCGGCTGCGGCGCCGCGGGTTCGGCGTCCGCGCGTGCGCGTCCCGGCGCCCATACGCCGATGAGGATCGCGGCGACGAAGGTGAGAATGCCCAGCGCGAGCGCGGCCTGCTGGACGCCGTAGACGAAGGCCGACTCGGCCAACTCGGCCAGGGGTGCGGCCTGCGGGCCCACCCGGTCGGTGACCTGCAGCGTCGCGGCCAGCGAGTCGCCGACCGGTTCGCGGATCTGTTCGGGCACCTGTGGCAGGACGGGCGCGATGCGGGCGCTGTACCCGGCGGCCAGGATGCTGCCCGCGACGGCGATGCCGACCGCCGCGCCCACTTCGCGTGCCGCGTCGTTCACCGCGGCGGCGACGCTGTGCTTCTCCACCGGGGTGCCCGCGATGATCGCGGCCGTCGCGGGTGCGGTGCACAGGCCGGTGCCGCTGCTCATGATCAGAAACGGCCAGAGTAGATCGAGGTAGGTGCTGTCGACTTCGAGGCCGGACAGCGCGACGAGCGCCACGCCGATGAGCACCAGTCCGCCGGTGATCGGCAACCGCAGGCCGACCCGTTCGGCCAGCCGGGGCGCCACCGCGGAGATCGCCACCATCGGCACGACCATCGGCGCCATCGCCAGCGCAGACGTCAGCGGCCGGTACCCGAGGATCAGCTGTAGGAACTGGACCATCAGCAGGAAGGTCCCGAAGCACACGAGGAACTGCACGGTCACCGATGCGGTGCCGGAGCCGAAGCCGCGATGGGCGAACAGGCGCACATCCAGCAGGGGGTGCGCCACCCGCGTCTCGACCACCAGGAACGCCACCGCCGCCAGCACCGCCGCGACCGTCGTGCCGATCACCACCGGGTCCAGCCAGCCGCGCTCGGGTGCCGCGATCGCGGCCACCACCAGCGATCCGACAGCCGCGGCCGAGAAGACCGAGCCCCACAGGTCGATTCCGGGACGGGCCCGGTCGACCGACTCCGGCAGGGTGCAACCCGCGATCGTCAGGAGCAGGCCCGCGACGGACATGGCGAGGAAGATCGACACCCACGACCACTGCTCCAGCAGCAGGCCCGATCCGAGGATGCCGAGCACCGCGCCCGCGCCCGCGACGCCCGCCCACAGCCCGACGGCATTGCCCCGGCGCGACTCGGGAAACCCGGCGGTGATCAGTGACAGCGTCGAGGGCATGACGAGGGCCGCGCCCACTCCGGCCACCGTCCGGCCCGCGATCAACCAGCCGGGTGTGTCGAGCAGTACGGGCGTCGCCGAGGCCACCGCGAAGGCCAGCAGTCCGATGATCAGCACGGCGCGCCGCCCGAACCGGTCGCCGAGCGCGCCCGCCGGGAGAACCAGGCAGGCCAGCGCCAGGGTGTACCCGTCGACAACCCAGGTGAGCTGCTGCTGACTGGCGCCGGTCGCGGCGGCGATGTCCGGCAGTGCGGTGTACAAGGCCGCCATCGACGCGACGACCAGGGCAACGGTGGCACAGGAGATCGCCAGCATCCACCGCTGAGCGGCTGACAAACGGGTCGTGGTGGACTCCATGGCGCCTCCCGGCAGAACAGAACTGTCAGTATCGCTACGCTACTATCAGTAGCATAAGTCGACAGGGTGGCGATAGACGTCCCGGAGGAGGAACGTTCGATTCATGACCGGAGCTGTCCAACCGACCCCGCGCCACCTCGCTCCCGGCGAGGATGTCGACCCGCGCAAACTGCGCTCCCGCGCCAGACTGCTCGAGGCCGCGACGGCTCTGCTCAGAACCGGTGGGCTGGAAGCGGTTACCGTCGAGGCGGTCACCGCCATGTCGAAGGTCGCGCGCACCACGCTGTACCGGCATTTCGACAACGCCATGCAGTTGCGCGCCGCGACGCTGGAGCACCTGCTTCCTCCGGTCATCGAGGCGCCGCCCGCAGGCCCACTGCGCGAGCGGCTGACCGAATTGCTCAGCAGGCAGGCAGCGGTGGTCAACGAGGCTCCGCTGCAGATCTCCACGCTGGCGTGGCTGGCCACCGGCGAACGTGGCGAATCCGGCGCGGGCCCCGCCTTCACCTCGCTGCGGCAGCGGTTGATCGAGCAGTACCGCGAGCCGTTCGACCAGCTGTTCGGTGATCCGGAAGTGCGGGCGCAGCTCGGCGACTTCGACGTGACGCTCGCGCTGATCCAGCTCGTCGGCCCGATCGTGTTCGCCAGGCTGGTCGGCTTCCCAGCCGCCACGGCGGCCGACTGCGCGCGGCTCGTCGACGACTTCTTGGCCGCCCGGGCCAGCGACCGTGACCGCCGTACCGGACACATGATCGAGGGCGATCACAGCGGCAGGTAGGCTCGGCGTGCTCGGCGGACGACGAGGAAACCGGTGGAAGTCCGGTGCGGTCGCGCCACTGTAGAAAGCCAGACCCTCCCCGGCGAGCAGCGAACCCCCCGATGGGCGCGTCACCCGAGGAAGGCTGCCACCCGTGATTGTGCTGTTGTCCACGTCCGACACCGATCTGCTCAGTGCCCGCGCCAGCGGCGCCGACTACCGCTGGGGCAACCCGGCTCGCCTGCTGGTCGAGGACCTGCCCGGCCTGCTCGACGGCGCCGACCTGGTGATCGTGCGCATCCTCGGGGGCAAGCGGGCCTGGGAGGACGGGCTCGAGGCGCTGCGCGCGAGCGGTATTCCGCTGGTCGCGCTCGGCGGCGAGATCGCCCCGGACGCCGAACTGATGGAATGCTCCACCGTTCCGGGCGGAGTCGCGGCCGACGCGCACAACTACCTCGCCGCCGGTGGCCCGGAGAACCTGCGCCAGTTGCACAATTTCCTGTCCGACACCGTGCTGCTGACCGGTCACGGGTTCGAGCCGCCGATTCAGCTGCCCAGCTGGGGCGAGCTGGACCGGGCCGCCGCGACGCGGGCCGAGGGGCCGACCGTAGCGGTGATCTACTACCGCGCACAGCATCTAGCCGGCAACACCGCCTACGTCGACGCCCTGTGCACGGCCATCGAACAGGCGGGCGCGCGGGCGCTGCCGCTGTACTGCGCCTCGCTGCGCACCGCCGACCCCGAGCTGATCGCCACCCTGCGCCGAGCCGACGCCTTGGTGGTGACGGTGCTGGCCGCGGGCGGCACCAAGCCCGCCACCGCCTCCGCGGGTGGCGAGGACGAGGCCTGGGATGTCGGCGCGCTGGCCGACCTGGACGTGCCGATCCTGCAAGGGCTGTGCCTGACGACCGGCCGCGCCCAATGGGAGGCCAACGACGACGGGCTGTCCCCGCTGGATGTCGCGACCCAGGTCGCGGTGCCGGAATTCGACGGACGGATCATCACGGTCCCGTTCTCGTTCAAGGAATTCGACGCCGACGGCCTGTCCACCTACGTCCCCGATCCCGAGCGCGCCGCCCGCGTCGCCGGCATCGCGACGCGCTATGCGCGGCTGCGCCACATTCCCGCCGCACGCAAGCGGGTCGCCGTCATGCTGTCGGCCTACCCGACCAAGCACGCCCGCATCGGCAACGCCGTCGGCCTGGACACCCCGGCCAGCGCCATTCGCCTGCTCACCGAAATGCGCTCCGCCGGTTATGATCTCGGCGGCCCCGGCGAGGTGCCCGGCCTGGACGAACAGGACGGTGACGCCCTCATCCACGCTCTGATCGCGGCGGGCGGCCAAGACCCCGACTGGCTGACCTCCGAACAGCTGGAGGGCAACCCGATCCGCATCGGCGCGGCGACCTACGCGGCCTGGTTCGACACCCTGCCCGACGATCTGCGTGCCGCCGTGGTCGAAGCGTGGGGTCCGCCGCCGGGCGAACTCTACGTCGACCGCTCGTCCGATCCGGACGGTGAGATCGTCATCGCCGCGCTGCGTTTCGGCAACGTCGTGCTCATGGTCCAGCCGCCACGCGGTTTCGGCGAGAACCCGGTCGCGATCTACCACGACCCCGACCTGCCGCCCAGCCACCACTACCTCGCGGCCTACCGATGGCTCAGCGCGCCCGAGGGTTTCGGAGCCGACGCGATGGTGCACCTGGGCAAGCACGGGAACCTGGAATGGCTGCCCGGCAAGACGCTCGGCATGTCGGCCTCCTGCGGCACCGACGCCGCCCTCGGCGACCTGCCGCTGATCTACCCGTTCCTGGTCAACGACCCGGGCGAGGGTACGCAGGCCAAGCGTCGCGCGCACGCCACCCTCGTCGATCACCTGATCCCGCCGATGGCCCGCGCCGAGAGCTACGGCGACATCTCGCGTCTGGAGCAGCTGCTCGACGAGCACGCCAACATCTCCGCGCTCGACCCGGCCAAGCTTCCCGCCATCCGCCAGCAGATCTGGACGCTGATGCGCGCCGCGAAGATGGACCACGACCTCGGCCTCGCCGAGCGCCCGGACGAGGACTCCTTCGACGACATGCTGCTGCACGTCGACGGCTGGCTGTGCGAGATCAAGGACGTGCAGATCCGCGACGGCCTGCACGTTCTCGGCCAGGCGCCGGTAGGGGGGAGCGAACTGGACCTGGTGCTGGCCATGCTCCGCGCGCGCCAGCTGTGGGGCGGTGAGCGCAGTGTGCCCGGCCTGCGCGAAGCCCTGGGCCTGGACGAGTCGGGCGGCGAGGCGCGCGAGCGCGTCGACGCGGTGGAAGACCGCGCCCGCGGGCTGGTCGCGGCATTGCAGGCGGCGGACTGGTCGGCGGACGCGGTCGACGGCCTCACCGACAACGCGGAGGTCCGGCAGGTGCTGCGGTTCGCCGCGCGCGAGGTGGTGCCGCGCCTGCGGCAGACCGGTGTCGAGATCGACCGGGTGCTGCACGCACTCGACGGCGGGTTCATCCCGGCCGGACCGAGCGGCTCGCCGTTGCGCGGCCTGATCAACGTCCTGCCGACCGGGCGCAACTTCTATTCGGTCGACCCGAAGGCGGTGCCGTCCCGGCTGGCCTGGGAGACCGGCCAGGCCATGGCGGAATCCCTGCTCGACCGCTACCGCGCCGACCATGACGAGTACCCGCGGTCGGTGGGTCTGTCGATCTGGGGCACTTCCGCCATGCGCACCTCGGGCGACGACATCGCCGAAGTCCTCGCGCTGCTCGGCGTCCGGCCGGTCTGGGACGAGGCGAGCCGCCGGGTCAGCACGCTCGAAGTGCTCTCGCTCGAGGAGCTGGGCCGCCCCCGCATCGATGTCACGGTGCGCATCAGCGGCTTCTTCCGCGACGCCTTCCCGCATGTCCTCGCCCTGCTGGACGACGCGGTTCGCCTGGTCGCCGGCCTGGACGAGCCGGCCGAGGCCAACTATGTACGCGCGCACGCCCTCGCGGATCTCGCCGAGCACGGCGACCAGCGGCGCGCCACCACCCGCATCTTCGGCTCGAAGCCGGGCACCTACGGGGCAGGGCTGTTGCAGCTGATCGATGCGAAGAGCTGGCGCACCGACGACGATCTCGCCCAGGTGTACACCACCTGGGGCGGCTACGCCTACGGGCGTGATCTCGACGGTGCGCCCGCCGCCGAGGACATGCGCGGCGCGTATCGCCGAATCGCGGTGGCCGCCAAGAACACCGACACTCGCGAGCACGACATCGCCGACTCCGACGACTATTTCCAGTTCCACGGCGGCATGGTGGCCACGGTGCGTGCGCTGACCGGCAAGAATCCGGAGGCCTACATCGGCGACAGCACCCGTCCGGACGCGGTGCGCACCCGGACGCTGTCGGAGGAGACGGCGCGGGTGTTCCGTGCTCGCGTGGTGAACCCCCGCTGGCTCGAGGCCATGCGCAGGCACGGCTACAAAGGTGCGTTCGAGATGGCGGCGACCGTCGACTACTTGTTCGGCTACGACGCCACCACCAACGTGGTAGCCGACTGGATGTACGAGAAGCTCACCGAGAGCTATGTTTTCGACGACGTGAACCGGAAGTTCATGGAGCAGTCCAATCCCTGGGCGCTGCACGGCATTGCCGAGCGGCTGCTGGAGGCGGCCGAGCGGAAACTGTGGGAACATCCCGAACCGGACACACTCGACGGGCTGCGTCAGGTCTATTTGGCGGCCGAAGGCGAGCTGGAGTAGCCGGAGCTGCCTTTTCATCTCTCCCGGTCGTCGCCGGAACATACTGGCGGGCAAGACATTTCGGGCATTCACTGTTGCCGGAAATGGTGATGCGTAGCATCTATAATCGCTAGTGATTCACGGCTGTACCCAGGTAACGACAGATCGAATCTGCTGAGGATGGGAAGGCTCATGAAGTTCACGAAATTGGTTGCGACCACGCTGCTGACCATTGCCGCCACCGGCGTGACCGCGGCGACCGCGTACGGGCAGACCGAGTTCGACGGCCCCGCGAACAGTGCGAACGACAGCGGTGTCGGCTACACCGCCACCGTCGCGCCGGACCGGTCGAGCGCCGCGGTCACGCTGGCTTCCGGTACCTTCGCCTACTTGCCGGACGGGGGAATCGCGGTGCTGGGGCCCGACGGTGCGGTGCTGACGACGGTGCCGACGACCGTACAGTCCGCATTCGGCCAGCAGGTCGGTGTGGCTCCGGATATCGATGCGGCCGGGACGACTTTGACCTTGACGCCGGTCGGCGCCGCCATGCCGGAGCCGGGCGCGCCGCGGTTCATCGGTGACCCGACGACCACCCTGGGCGGGTTGGCGATCGGCTGTGCCGTCGGTGCGCTGATCGGGCTCGTCTTCTTCGTCGTCGGGGTCTTCCCCGGCTGCGTGGTCGGCGGCCTCATCGGTGCCGCCGCGGGCGCAAGCCGCTAGGAACCGACCGGCCCGGAGTGTCGGGCATCGGCCGCGCTCGGTGCACCAGCGCCGAGCGCGGCCGTTCGTTTCCAGCCCGGCCGCACGCCGCAAGCGCGCGGCGGTGGCGAGAAATGGACGGTCAGCCGGCCTGTGTCATGCACGGCTCGACGGTGAAGTCGAGGCCGAAGTTGTTCAGTGTCACCGGCAACGGGGCGTCCGGGTTCGGGCGCGGGGTGGAGCGCAGCCGGAAGTCGGCCGAGGTCAGCAGGTGCGCGAGCAGCGTGCTGGTGACGAACAGAACCAGATTGCGGCCGGGGCAGTCGGCCGGGCCCGCGCTGAACGGCACGAGCTGCGGGTACTGCTCCGCGCGGCCGTCGAGCCAGATGTCCGGGACGAACTGGTCGGCGAACGGCAGCAGATCGGGGTCGCGGTGGAACGCGGGGACCGCGATCATCAGGGCGGCACCGGCCGCGATGGTGAAGCGCTCGTCGCCGTCGCGCCACTGGGTGTCGGCGGTGATATCGCGCAGCAGCATGGGCGTGGTGGGCCACAGCCGCACCGACTCGAGCACGCAGGCGCGCAGATAGCCGCGCAGGTCTACGCGGTCCGGATCGACGGCGTCGGCGAGCGCGCGGGCGTGGTGCTCGGGATGGGTGCTCAGCACCGCCAGCGCACGGCTGAGCGCGATGCCCGCCGCGTCGAAGGCGAACAACCAGTGCGGGATCTGCCCGACCGGATCGGTGGCCCCTCCCGCGGGCACCGCGGCCAGCGCCCCGGCGAGGCTGTCCGGCGGAGCGGACTCCACGTGGCGGTACAGCCGATTGGTGAACTGGTCGCGCTGCCTGCGATGGGCCGGTGCCAGGAACGACCAGTTACCCGCCGAGCGCAACCGGGAAAGCTCGTCGGTGAGTACGGTGTCGTCGCGGCCCCGCTCGCCGAGCACGATCCGCCGCACCAGCCGCCACCACCGTGTGGTGAACTGCCGCGCGTCCAGGTGACCGCGGTGCAGAGCCGACACGACCAGCTCGCGCGCCTCCTCCGCGACGGCCTCGGAGAACGGCCCGGCCAGGCGATGCAGCGGCTCGGCCGAGTCCAGCGCGGCCTCGTTCACCGCGCGGCGCTGATCCCGGATCGGGCCCTGCGACAGCAGCACACCGTGCGGCTGGAACTGGCGCAGCGCGGCCCGCTTCTCCCGATTGGCCGGGTGGAACGGCGTCGGCGCGTCGGCCAGCACCCGCCCGACGTCCTGCGGATCGAGAACGACCACGATCCGGCGACCGGGTACCACGAGCTCGACCGGACCCGCACCGAATTCACGCCGTAACTGCCGGACACGTTCGATCGCCCGGGTATCGGCCCCGGTGCGTTCGAGCAGGCCCAGCACCGGCCGACGCCGCGCGATGACGCCCGAAGCGACCGAAGCGAATCCGAGATCCGCCAATGCCGCCACTGCGGGCACCCCCACCAGTCGGTGTTCGCGGTTGTCTGCCATACGGCCTCCTCCCGGTGCGCTCAGGTCGACACGGTGCCGACGACCGGGCAATTACCCGGCGACGCTGGGTCGAAACCGCGGCGGGGCCTGCGCTGCAGCGATAGGGGCCGTGGAGCTCAGCTCGGTGACTGGGTCTCGTCCACCGCGAGTGCTTCCTCGAGGGAGTCGAACACCGTGAGCAGCCGGTCCAGCGCGGTCACCTCGATCGGCCTGCGCGCGGCGTCGCTCGGGACGACGCGCAAGCCACCGGAGCCGGTGGCCTCCGAGGCCGCCAGCAGGACGCTGAGACCGGCGGAGCCGAGGAACCCGACGTTCGACATGTCCACCACGACCGCGGCGGGCGCGTTGCGCAGCGCCTCATCCAGCGCCGACTGCAAGTGTGGCGCGGATGCCATGTCTATCTCGCCGTGCACGGTGACGACCACCGCGTCCGCCGCCGACCGCACCTGGACCTCCAGCGCCCTGGGCGCGCTTTCGGAACTCACCATCCACCTCCCGTGCCGGCGAGGCGTCCTCGGCAGTTCGCCACGTCGACCTCCGCTCCGGTTCGCGTCTCGTGCGCACTCGGGCAGGGCGCAGAGAGCAAGCATTCCGCGGCCAACTTACCCCATCGAGCCGTCCTCCGATCACACTGTGTGCTGCCTCGGTCTCGGGCCGGGGGCATATCGCTCGCCCGGAGCGTGGGTCGTACGCGCTGGTTAGTAACTCTCCGCCCCGGGTAGTCGCTGAGCAGGAGGTGTGACATGCCCAAGGAATGGAGTTCCAAGGAAGAGCGGCAATACGAGCACGTCAAGGATTCGGCGAAGAGCCGGGGCGCGAGCACCGGACGTGCGAAGGAGATCGCCGCGCGCACGGTGAACAAGAACCGTGCCCAAGAGGGAAAGACCAAGACCGCGAGCCGCAGCTCGACCCGGGACAAGTCGCCCCAACAGCGTGGCGGCCAGCGCTCCGGTAGCAGCGGCCCGAAGGGGCCGACCCGCGATCAGCTGTACAACGAGGCGAAGCGCCGCAACATCAAAGGTCGCTCCACCATGTCGAAGAGCGAGCTGGCGAAGGCGCTGGGCCGCGACTGAACCGTCGAGTCGGCGCCCGTACCGACGAAGTCGCCTCTCTAGACAAGAGGCCCCGTCCCGCGATTCGACGCTGAGCGGGGGCCACTCGGTCACCGGGGCTCGGTCTGCGGGAACACGTCCTGCTGCCCCGACCATGGCGCGCGACCGCCGCCGTGATTCCGGGAGAGTATCCGAAATCTGCGGCGGCGGTCGCGAATCCGAACGGCGGCGAGGCACGCCCACGCATGGTGGCGCTAGTCGGGCCAAGTGCCGGTGAGCGATTGGTAGCCGGTTGCGCCCGCACGATCGATCGCGGCCTTGACCAGACCGAAAACGGCGCCCTGCAATGCCGCGGCGAACAGCACCTCGCGCCAGGAATGATCCCGCGCGGTCGACGCGGGGGCCTGCTCCGCACCTGTGATCTGCGTCCACACCTTGGTGAACACGGCGTTCGCCGCGAGGCCGCCGAGCACGCTGATCACCAAGCCGAGCGGTTTGTAGAGCGTCTTCATCGCCGCCTCCGTACGATCTGCCACACCAGCGCCGCCAGCACCGCCGCGCCGAGCGCCGCCGGGATCGGGTGGGCGCGCAGCGCGCCACCGGCCTGCCTGCCGCGCACGGCGACCGGCTCCGGTGTCGCCGCCGCCACCCGGTGGGCGAGGTCCGCGGCGCCCGTCCGGGCCTGCTGAGCTTTGCCCGCGACAGCCAGCGCCGCATCGGACGCCGCGTGCTGCGTCGCCTCGACGGCGTCGTGCGCCTTCTCCTTGCTGCGCGCGGGTACGTCGAGCTTGTGGCCGAGCTGTTCGACCGTCCTGCCGAGTTCCGCTCTGGCCTGATCGCGATCGCGCCGCAGAGCCGCGACGTCGTCGGTGGGCTGCCCGGCCTCCGGTCGGCTGTCACTCATCCCCGCCTCCTGTCCTTGATCACCTCGATGTCCTCGCGCACGCCCTCGACCGCCTCCTGCGGTATCGGTGGGTTCGCCTGCTCCACGCTCTTCTTCCCGGACAGTCCGAGGATCGCCGCGACCACCAGCAGCGCGCCCGCGACGATCAGCGCGGCCGCCCAGCCGGGCAGGACCTCGGCGAGGCCGAGCACCGCCGCGGCGATCAACGCCGCCCCGCCGTAGAACGCCAGCAGCGCCGCGACACCCGCCAGGCCCGCTCCACGGCCGAACCGTTTGCTCTTCTGCCGCATCTCGATGCGGGCGAGCTGAAGTTCGTCGCGGATGAGCCGGGACAGCTGGGCTGTGGCGTCCTCGACCAGCTCGGTGACCGACCGTGAGTTCGCCGGCGGGCGAGTCTGTGTCGTCTCGGTCATGAGACCTCCTTCGGCATGTCACACCTCCTGCACCGCGACTACCCGCGCGTCCGGATTCCAATCGGACGCCGCCGGTCGGCGTCGTATCCGAGGCGGGGGACGGGGCCGCCGCACGACCGGCAATCGCGATCCGCCCCGAAGCCGATGGGGTGCAACCGAAGTCGTGTCAGGACCGGTCGAGGTAGTCGCCGAGCTGCGGAATCGCCTCGACCGGGTGACGCGCCCGCAGGCCCGCGCCGACGCCGTCGAAGCGCCAGGAACCGTCGGCGCGGCGCACGCGGCCGAGTACCAGGCCGGTGTGCGAACCGCCGCCGGTAAGGTCGTACCGAGCGAGCTGGGTACGGCCCACCGTGTCGATCACCCGGCAGTAGGCGTTCGCGATCCGATCGAAGCTCCGGCCGGTGTAGGAGGTGACGAGGAACAGGACCGTCGTGACCTCCGTGGCGAGCCGGGACAGATCGACGCTGATGATCTCGTCGTCGCCCGCGCCCTCTCCGGTGACGCTGTCCCCGTGCAGGCGCACGGACCCGTCCGTCGAATTGAGCTGCTCGTGATAGACGACGTCCACCAGCCGGTCCGCGGCGAAGAGCAGGGCAGCGACGTTGAGGTCGGTCTCTTCGCGGCGGCCGAACAGGCGCGGGCGGGCGGCCGGATCCCAGCCGAGGGCCACGGTGACATGCGCGAGCGGGGTACCGCCCGGATCGCGAAGTTCGGTGAACACGGTGTTCTCCTCTGCGCTGGAGAGCGGACAGAGCAAACGGGCGGGTCCGCCGATGGGGCGGAGCACGGCGCTTGCGGGTACGTTCGGCCGAGACGATCGGGACGATCCGGCGGACGAGCAGCGTACCCGCGCGGTGGCGAAATATCGCGAGAATCCAATCCGCGGGGCGCTGCGCCGCGAAGTCAAGGCATGCGGGTTGGCATGCGCGCGCGACCGGTCGGTGGCGTGCACTCAGGGCTTCCGGTCCGTCCGGCCGAAGGCGATCGGTCATGACCGACTCCGAGCCTTGCCGTGCGGATCTGCTCGACCTGGCATACCCCTACGCGATGGACGCGATGGCCGAGATCGAGCGCAGGCGCATCGAAAACCGCCTCGCCAGGGCCGATTCCGGAACCGCGGCGGCGTTCGCGGGCGCCGTGCGCGGGATCCGGGAGACGCTGGCGGCGCTGAGCGCGGCCGGAGCGGTCGAGCCACCGCGCACGCTGGAGTCGAAGATTCTTCGGGCGATCGAGGACTCGTGTCCGCCGCCACGCCGTGGCCGTGATCTCCGGCAGATCGTCCAGCGGCGTCGCGTGATGTCGTCGCCCTCACGATCGAACCCGCCAACAGATCGCCCCGGCCGACCTCACCGCAACTAGCCTCGGTCGGGCTCAGCTGAGCGGCGCCCCGGCTACTCGCAGCCTTCGAGGGTCGCGCGCGCCACTTCCTCCACGACATCGTCGATCGAGTCGCGCACCCGCAGCGCCGCCACCTGCCGGTACGCGCCGTTCCCGCGCGCGAGCAGGCGAGCGAACGCCTCGTCGACGAAACGGCGGTCACCGGCCTCGTCGAGCGCGGGCGCGACATATTCGATCAGCCGGTTCAGCAGAGTCCGCACCGGCGCCACGTTGCCGTCGAGGGGGTCGACGCCGTCTCCGGACAGTCCCGAACGCGCCGCCTTCCAGTACGCCGCCCGCAGCACTTCGGCGGGCACCGGCGGCGCGACCTGCCCGGCCGCCACCGCCTTGCGCGCCATGACCACGATGGCGCGCACCAGCGCCGCCAGGAGGGCGGTTTCCTCGACTGTCGCCGGGATGTCGCTCACCCGCACCTCCACGGTCGGGAACGAGACCGAGGGCCGGACGTCCCAATAGACCATCTGCTTGTCCAAGATGCTGCCGCTGTTGAGCATCATCGCGACCATGGCCTCATAGTCCCGCGCTGACTCGAAGTACGGCGGCGGCCCGGCGCTGGGCCAGCGCCGCCAGAGGATGCTGCGCCAACTGGCGAATCCGGTCTCGGTGCCGCGGTAGATCGCCGAATTCGCGGTCATGGCGAGCAGTTGCGGCAGCCAGCGCCGCAGGTGGTTGCTGACCTGGATCGCGGTCTCGGTGTCGGGGATGCCGACGTGCACGTGGCACCCCGACAGCCCCTGCTCGTGGGCGAGCATGCCGAAGTTCTCGGCGATGCGCTGGTAGCGCGGGGTATCGGTGACCGGGAAGTCATGCGGGACGGTCGGCGGGATACCGACGGCGAGCAGGCGGGCGTCGTTGCGCTGGGCGCAGATGGCGATGCCGCGGCGCGATTCGCGCAATTGCCGGTGCAACGCGGCGATGTCGGTGTGGATTGCGGTGTTGGCCTCCACTTGGCAGCGAGTGAGTTCGAGTTGCAGGTCGATGCCGAATTCCTCGGCTGTGCGCGCCACCTCGACATTGCGCGCCAGCGGTTCGCCGGTACCTGGGTCGACGAGCAGGAACTCCTCTTCCACGCCCACGGTCAGGCGGCCATCGTCCATGCTGGTCGCAATACCCAGGAGCGGGTCGGCTAGTCAGCTGCCGGGGGTCGGATCCCGTCCGCGTTCCGCCGCCGGTTTGAACCGTAGGGAGACGGCAACGCGAACGACAAGGGGGCCGCACGGAGAGGAGTTGTCGCATGTTCCGGATCGCTCTACGTCTCGCCGTGACCGGGTGCTGCGCCGTGCTTGTGGCCGCTGCCGGTGCGGGACTCGCCGCCGCGGGACCGACGTTGTCCGCGGACACCCAAGAGGAGGGCACCATCGCGCTGAGCAGCCAGCCGCCGTCGGAGAGTTGGAACTGCGCCCTGATCGGCTCGGCCGAGCAGGCCGGTCCACGGGTGGACCTGGCCCGCACCGGGGAGAGCCGCGGTGGTTTCGCGGCGGGCAGCACCGTCGCCGCGACCTGCGTCGGGCCGCAGTGGCCGGTGGTGGCCATGACCACCGGCGTCACGTCGCTCGACGACGCGGACTGACGTCTCCGCCCCGAGTGCGCCTCCCACGGGCGGTGCTGCGGAAACCGCCAGAAGCGTACCGGCTCGATAGGCTCAGCCCATGCGGATCGTCGTCCTGGGCTCGGGCATCTCGGGTCTGTCCACCGCGGCCGAACTGCTGCGTGGACGGCACGAGGTGATCGTCGTCAGCGCCGAGCCGATCACGGCGACGACGTCCTTCCTGGCCGCGGCGGTCTGGTTCCCGACCGCCGCAGGCCCGGCCGATCGGGTCCGGGCCTGGAGCGAGACGACTTTCGAGCATTTGGCCGGGTTGGCCGCCGCCGATGCGCCGGGCGTGCGCATGTGTGCCTCTATGGCGCTGTATCGCGAGGAGCCCGCGATGCCCGCGTGGGCGCGGTCGGTGCGCTCGTTCCGGGCGGCCGACCGGAACGAACTGCCCCCCGGTTACCGGTTCGGGTTCCGTTTCGAAGTCCCCCTCGTGGAGATGCCCACCTACTTGCCGTTCCTCAGCGCCCAAGTGGACGCCGCGGGCGCGCGCCGCGTGCTGCGCACCGTGGCGCGCCTCGGCGATCTCGCCGACCTCGCACCGGACGTCGTGGTCAACTGCGCCGGTCTGCGGGCCGCCGAACTCGTCGGCGACCCGGAGGTGTATCCGATCCGCGGCCAGATCGTGCGCGTGGCGAATCCGGGACTGTCGGTGTCGGTCCGCGACGAGGCACATCCGCTCGGCCGCGCCTATGTCCATCCCCGCGCGAACGACTGTGTGCTAGGCGGCTCCCTGGATACCGGAGAGTGGGACACGACGCCGAATCCCGACCTCACCCGGTCGATTCTGCGGCGCTGCCGTGAGCTGGCGCCCGCGCTCGCCGACAGCGAAGTCCTGGGAACCGTGGTCGGGCTGCGCCCTGGTCGCCGTGAAGTCCGGGTGGAACTCGACACCACCGTGCTGCCCGGGATACCCGTCGTCCACAACTACGGTCACGGCGGCTCCGGGATCACCATCGGTCACGGATGCGCGCTGGAGAGCGCGGCTCTGGTCGCAACGCTCTGAGCGGCCGATCCGGATCAGCCGGCGTAGCTGCGCGCCACCACGGAGTTCAGCGTCTCCAGGAATTCGCTGAGGACGCCGGGCTCGACCCGGTCACGCGGTGCGCGGCGTTCCGGCGAATCGGTCCCGGGCGCCGCCAAGCCCGCGTCGACACTGTCGCGCAGGACGGCGTGCACGGCTTCGATCGGGATGCCCGCCTGGGCGCACCTGGCGGCCGCGTGCTCGAAACGGCCCAGTGCCAGACTTCCCGCGGCCTCCGCCGCGTCGACCAGGACGAGCGCCAACTCCAAACCCATTCGGATCAACGCGTCGGGACCCTTGCGATCGGTGCCACGATCGAATCTCGCGGACATCTCGGCGATGCTGCGATCATCTTCGTGCGGGCCGATATTCATGGCCCTCCCTCCGCCCGGCGACCCTGCTGCCACCGACGTTACGACGGGGATCGAAAGTTTTCGACCGCGCGCATACGACTTGTGAGGCTTCACAGCCGGGAGCCGTCCGCTTCGGGCGGTGTCCCCAACCCCGGGCTCGCCCCTCGGCACGTCGATCCGGTCAAGTTACCGTTGAGTACTTTCCGCGATCGGGGAGGGAAGGAGTCACATGTCCATCACCGATTCGGCAGGTCCGGATCTGACCCTGTCGGGCCGCCCGGCCAGTTCTTCACTGCGGGACGTGCGGAATCTGTCGCGCAAAATGGTCGGCCATTTCATCGAGACCGTCGCGCACTGCCGGACGCTACCCGGCGAGGCGCTCAACGGTGACATCACCAACATCACCCGCCTGTGTCTGGAACTGGCCGTCAGCATGCTCGACGGCAGTGACATCCCCGAGAAGACTCTGCTGCTGCGCAACGCCGCGGCGGGCTGGGCGCGGGAGGGCATCCCCATCGACACCATCCACCACGCCGTGCACGAGGGCTTCAAGCTCGGCTTCGACCTGATCGTCGCGAACGCGACCGCCGCGGACTTCGACAGTCTCAAGGACATCAGCCGCCGCCTGCTGGAGATCCTGGACACCATCACCTCGACCGTCTCGCGGGCGTACGTCACCGAGCTGCGTGCCGTGGTCGGCGAGCATCACACGGCTGCGCACACCCTTGCCTCGGCCCTGCTCGGCGGGCATCCCACCTTCACCATGGCGCGCGAATGCGGCATCCAGATCGCCGACTCGTACTCCGTTCTGGCGCTGGCGATCCCGCCCCACCCGGACGAGCGCAATCCGCAACTCGACGGTGCGGTGGTAGCGCGGCGAAAGTTGCGCCGGGTGCAATCCGAACTGGCGACCCGCTGTGGTGATGCGGTGCTGTCGCTGCTCAGCGTCGACGGCGGCACCGTCTTGCTGCCGTCGGCGTTGCCCGAGGACAAGGCACTCGACGAACTGGTCGAGGGTCTCGGCCGCGCGGCGCAGGTGCCGATCGCCGCGACGGTGATCGCCGCGACGCCGGTCGAGGTGCCGACGGCGGCCGATCGCGCGCACGAGTTGCTCGACATGGTGCAGCGGCTGCGCTGGACCCGTGGACTGTTCCGATTCGACGACCTGGCGCTGGAATACCAGCTCACCCGGCCGGGCCCCGGCCTGGAAACGCTTCGCACCCTGCTCGACCCGCTCGACGAGCACCCCGAACTCCTCGAAACGCTCAAACGTCACATCAGTACCAATCTGAACCGCCAGCGCACCGCGCGATCGCTGCACATCCACACCAACACCGTGGACTACCGGCTCAAGCGCATCGGACAGCTCACCGGATTCGACCCCGCCCAGGCGTCCGGGGTGTGGTATCTGCGCGCCGCGCTGGTGGCACGCAGCTACCGCGACTCCGAGGACGAAACGCCGGTCGGCAGGTGGGCCGGGGCGGGCGCGGTGTCCCCGTAGGTTCGCCGCGGCTGGCCGGCGCCGAGCAATGCGTGGACCGTCTCGGGGGTCCATCGACGGTCGGCGCCGGGACGGGTGGCGAGGTAGCCCGCGGTCGCCCGCAACGACCAGTCGTGTGCCGTGCGCAGGCCCGCCGCCAGATGCCGCAGGTAGGCGGCGGCGGGCGGATTACCGGGCACGTCGCGGTAGCGCCAGGGCGCGGTGAAGGTGAGCACGGGGTGCCCCTCGTGGGCGCCCGCGCAGACCAAGGTTTCGTACCGTCCCGGACCGAGCGTTGTCGCGCCTGTCTCGGTCACCTCGGTCAGATTCACCTCGGTGCCCGGGGCGCGGTACATCTCCTGCGCCACGATGTCGGAGAACTGCGCGGTCGTGAGCAGATGGGCGTGCACGGCGATCTCGCCCGGACAGCCCGGGTCGTAGAACGCCCGGCCGCCGGTCCAGGTCAGCGATTCGGTCGCGAAATACAGCACGCCGGACAGCCGGAGCGGGATCGAGCGGATCGGGTCGGCGGGGTCGCGGCAGCCGGGGAAGGTGAGCGTTCCGCCTTCCGGCCTGCCGCCACGAAGGTAGGTGCGCAGCCGGTCCAGGCTCATGTTCGAGCCGTACGCGGCGTACCAGACCAGGTCCGTGCGCCCGCGCAACTCGTGCCGGTCCGCGGCCGGATCAGCTCGGGGTGCCGCCGCAGCGACTGTGCCGTCGGGGTGCCACGCCGTCATGGCACCCATTGTCGGCCTTTTGAAGCCGCGCACACAGGCAGCGGTGAGCGAGGATCGGGCCGACAGAAATCGGCTCATGCGGGGCCCATTGCCCGAGTACGCCGAGGGTGGGCACTTCGCCGCGGCGGAGCAACCGGACCTGTTCCTGGCGGACGTGCGCAAGTTCTTCCGTGACTATCGCGGGTAGCGGCGGCGCGGGCGCGTCGCCGCTCGCGCGGCGCCCAGCTACGTTCGGAGGCGTAACAGCGAACCGTTCCCCAGTCGGATGTCCTCGCCGGTGCGCGGGCCTACCGTTCTCGAATGACGTGGAACGAGATGAGCCAGAGCAAGTTCGTCCTGCTGACCACCTTCAAGAAGGACGGGACGCCGGTGGGCACACCTGTGTGGGTGGCTCCCGACGGTGACCGGATCGTCGTCTGGACCAATCCGAAGAGCTGGAAGGTCAAGCGGATCCGCCGCAATCCGGAGGTCACGCTGCAGGTGTGCGACGGGCGCGGTCGCCCGGCCTCGGAGGAGGTCCTGCCGGGTAGTGCGCGCATCCTCGACGCGGACGGCACGCAGCGCGTGCGCGACGTGGTCGCGGACAAATACGGCGTCATCGGCAAACTCGCCATTCGCGGGCACAAGCTGTTGCGTGGCGCCGACGCGTCCGTCGGTATCGCGATCGCTCCGAAGTCGGCGCTCTAGGCCGATTCGGCCAATCCCGCGGACCGCCAGATATCCGCGAGATCATCGAGCGGGACCGAGAGCGCCTGGCCCAACGCGACCACGGTGCCGAAGGCGGGGGAGGGCAACCGGCCGGTCTCGATCTTGCGCAGCGTTTCCGGTGAGATCCCGGCCGCCAGGGCGACGTCGGCGAGTTCGCGGTCGGCGCGGGCGGCGCGCAGGGCGGCGCCGAGGCGGCGCCCTGCCTCGATCTGCGCGGGAGTCAACGGGAGGCGGACCATGCGCCCAGGCTACGGCCGGTATTTAAATACCGCAACCGACTCGATTGGTATTAAAATACCAACGCGGCTAACGTGGTATAAAAATACCGGCGCACTGGAGGATCGATGGTCGAGTTGAAGAGCCCCGCGGAGATCGCGCGGATGCGAGTGGCGGGGCGCTTCGTCGCCGGCGTGCTCGCCGAATTGCGCGAGCGCGCCCATGTGGGGGTGAACCTGCTCGAGCTGGAAGCTCACGTCCGGGAGCGCATCCGTGCGCGCGGCGCGCAGTCCTGCTACTGGGACTACGCGCCCTCGTTCGGGCGCGGGCCCTTCCGCAACACGGTCTGCCTCTCGGTGAACGACGCTGTACTGCACGGACTTCCGTTCGATTACGCGCTGTGTGACGGTGACGTGCTGAGTATGGACCTCGCGGTCGGAATCGACGGCTGGGTCGCGGATTCGGCGACCACGGTCGTGGTCGGCTCCGCCGCCGCCGAGGACGTACGGCTGGTGCGAGCCACCGAGGAGGCGCTGGCCGCGGCGATCGCGGTCGCGGTGCCGGGCAACCACATCGGCGACATCTCCGCCGCCATCGCCGCGGTGGCGCGCGCGTACGGCTACCCGGTGAACACCGAATTCGGCGGTCACGGCCTCGGCCGCACCATGCACGAGGACCCGCACGTGCCCAACAAGGGCCGCCCGGGGCGCGGCTATCGGCTGCGGCCCGGACTCACCATCGCGATCGAACCCTGGTTCGCGCGCAGCACCGACCGTATCGTCACCGATCCCGACGGCTGGACCATCCGCTCGGCGGACGGTTCACGCACGGCCCACTCCGAACACACCGTCGCGATCACGCCGGACGGGCCGCAGGTGCTGACCGCGGCGTGAAGTCCGCGCCGGGCGGCTCTATTCGGACAGCCAGGCGGTCAGGTCGTCGGAGGCGCGCAGCTCGTCGGCGACCGCCGCGCGTTCCCCGGCCGACAGCCGCATCGCGCGCAACTCGGCCCGGAACTGCTCGGCGCGGCCGGGGTTCTCGCTCGCGACGGCCAATTCGGCCAGCGCCGCGAGTGCCCTGGCCACGTCCAGTCGCGGCGCCTCGGCCCGGAACCGGCCCAGGCCGACCTCGAGCACGCGGAACGCGGCCTTGTCGTCGGTCTTGAAGTCGCGCAGGATGCGGGCGTTGTCCAGCACCTTGGCCAGACCGTCGAGCTCCTTGGATCCGCCGTATTCCACTTTCGGGGGTTCGTCGCGCTGGATGTAGATCACCTGGTTGCCCGCCGGATCGACGACGGTGAACCGGGACTGCCCCGGCCGGAAGCGGGTGATCCGGGGCAGGCCTTTCGCGGGGATCTTGCCGTAGCGGGCGCGCAGCGCCGCGGTGAAAGCCTGATGCCTGCTCGCGACGTCGTCGACCATGACCAGGCAGCCGGTGCGTTCGGCGGGTACGTCGCCATCCTTCGGCGCGGGCACGAAATGCAGGGCGCAGCCGTGGTCCTCCACGGCGCCGTAGACGTAGGGACGGATCTGTTCGTGGGTCACCGAGTAGCCCAGCGTCTTGTAGAAATCCAGCGTGCCGGCCAGATCTTCGGTCCAGAGCTGCGGCACCGCCGTGTCTGCCATGAAACCTCCAATTACCTGCGGTAGTCAATTTTGACTAGTCAAGGTTAGGGCGGTTCTTTCCCGGAAGTCAAACTTGACTACCATGCCATCCGGAGCGAAAGGAGTTCGCCATGTCCGTCGTGCGCCTGCTGGTGCTCGGGGTGATGCGCCTGCGCCAGCCCGTGCACGGCTATGCCGTGCGACAGGAGCTGTTGTCCTGGCGCGCGGAGACCTGGACCAACGTCAAACCCGGCTCGATCTACCACGCCCTGAAGCAACTGACGCGGGAAGGAAAGCTGAGCGCGTTCGGTACGCAGCACAGCGACCAGGGGCCGGGGCGCACCCTGTTCGAGCTGACCGAGGCCGGCGAGGCCGAGTTCCGCAGGCTCATGGACGAGGCCCTGGTCAGCATCGATATGGCGGAACTGGGCGCGGGCATCGCCTTCATGGACGCGTTGCCCCGCTCGCACGTCATCGCGAAGCTGCGCGAACAGCGCCGCCGCAGCGAGGAAATACGCACCGATCTGCTGGCGATGATCCCGAACTTCCCAGGGCGGTACGAGGCGCCGCACGCGACCGATCTGCTGGAGTTGTGGAGCGGCGTGTTCGAGAACCTGTCCACATGGACCGAGGGCGTGCTGGCGCGCCTGGAAGCGGGGGAATACCGCATGCCGGAGTAGGTCGGCGGCGAGCCGCCGTCGGCCTCGGTCGGCGAGCCGGCTCGCTTCGCCCCGCCGGGACCCGGGATACGCTGCCCGCATGACCAATTCGCTGGACGCCGTCTCAAAGGCCGACTATGTGCTGCTGACCACCTTCCGCAAGGATGGAACACCCGTCGGCACCGCGGTGTGGGCGGTCGCCGAGAACGGCAAACTGTACGTCTGGACTGTGACCGACAGCTGGAAGGTCAAGCGCCTGCGGCGCAATCCGGCGGTCACACTGCAGCCGTGCAGTGCGAGCGGTAAACCGCACGGTACGGCGATCGAGGGGACCGGACGGATTCTCGACGCCGAGGGCACGGAACGGGTGCGCAAGCTGCTGCGGCGCAAGTACTGGCTCACCGGTCCGCTGGTCATCCTCGGCAGCAACCTGCGGCGCGGCAAGGCCGGGACCATCGGCATCGAGATCACCCCGGCCGCCTGACTCCCGGCGTCAGGTCGCCTGGCTGACCGACGACATGTGGAAGTCGGGAATCCGCAGGGGCGGCATGGCGGTCCGGGTGAACCAGTCCTTCCATTCGCGCGGCAGCGTGAGCTCGGTCGCGCCGGCCTCGCTCACCCGGCGCAGCAGGTCCAGCGGGCTCTCGTTGAACCGGAAGTTGTTCACCGCGGCGGTGACCTCGCCGTTCTCCACGAGATACACCCCGTCCCTGGTGAGGCCGGTCAGCAGCAGCGTCGCCGGATCGACCTCCCGGATGTACCACAGCGTGGTCAGCAGCAAGCCGCGTTCGGTGCGGGCGATCATGTCGTCGATCGTGGCCTCCGAACCGCCGGTGAGCAGCAGGTTCTCCCCGGGAACCGTGGCGGGCGCGTCGAACTCCGCGGCCGTGGCGCGCGGATAGATCAGCGAGGAGATCACGCCCTCGCACAGCCAGTCGACGCGCTCGGCGGGCAGTCCGTTGTCGAACACCGACATCGATTCCGACGACGCGGTGGCCGCCACGAACGGGCGGTACTCCAGCCCGGGGGCATGCGGATCCGAGTAGAGCGTGAGCGGGATGTCGCTGAGGCGCTCACCGACCCTGGTCCCGCCCGCCCGTGCGAACGCCGTGTGGCCCTCCTGCGCGCCCCGGCCCTCCATCGACCAGGCCAGATAGATCATCAGGTCGGCGACGGTCGAGGGCGGCAGCAACGTTTCGTAGCGGCCCGCGGGCAGTTCGATCTTGCGCTTGGCCCAGTCCAGGCGCCGCGACAGGTCCGCGAGCAGGCCGGACACGTCGACGTCGGAGAAGTCGGCGGTGCCGACCCCGACCCACGCGCTGGCCAGATCGGTGCCCTCGCCGCGCTTGCCGTTGATCTCCACCGATCCGGTGGGTTGCACGAAGCGGCGGCGGATGCCGGTCGACGTGCCCAGCCACGTGGTGTGCATCTGATGGTGGGCGAAACCGTAGAGGCGGTCGGCGCTGTCGAACCCGGCGGCCAAGCCGTCGGCGAGATCGGTGAACACCTCGATACCGGTGCCGACCGCGGGAGCGGCCCAGTCGTCATCGATCGCGTCCGGCTCGAGCAGCGGCATCGCGTCTCGTGCGGGCTCGGCGCCGCGTGCCGCCGCTTCGCTCGCGCGCACGACCGCCTCGATGTCGTCTGGGTCGACGCTGGTCGAGGCGATCGTGCCGACGCGGGCGAGGGCGGGTCCCTCGCGGAACACCGAGATCACCGCCCAATTCCGCGACACCGACGAGCCGTTGGTGGTCATGGAGTTCCCGGCCCAGCGCAGCGACGCCTCGTGCTCGTCGCGGACGATCACCATCGCCTCGTCGGCGCGGGACAGCGCCAGCGCCCGCTCCACGGTCGCGCTCGCGGGAAACAGATCGTCGCTCACTGGCCGGCCTCCGTCCGGGTGTTCAGAATGTTGACGCCGCGCACCAAGATCGACGGGCAGCCGTGGCTGACCGCCGCCACTTGGCCGGGCTGCGCCTTGCCGCAGTTGAACGCGCCCCCGAGCTGCCAGGTCGACGGCCCGCCGACCGCTTCCATCGCACCCCAGAAGTCGGTGGTGGTGGCCTGGTAGGCGACATCGCGCAACTGGCCGTCCAGCTTGCCGCCGCGGATGCGGAAGAACCGCTGGCCGGTGAACTGGAAGTTGTAGCGCTGCATGTCGATCGACCACGACTTGTCGCCGACGATGTAGATCCCGTCGTCCACTCGCGAGATCAGCTCCTCGGTGCTGGTGTCGCGGTCCGGATCGGGTTGCAGCGAGACGTTGGCCATCCGCTGGATCGGCACGTGATGCGCCGAGTCCGCGTACGAGCAACCGTTGGACCGCTGCAGACCCAGGCGCGGCGCGAAGACCCGGTCCAGCTGATAGCCGACCAGGACGCCGTCGCGAACCAGGTCCCAGCGCTGCCCGGCCACGCCCTCGTCGTCGTAACCGACGCTGGCCAGCCCGTGCGCTTCGGTGCGGTCGCCGGTCACGTGCATGATCGGGGTGCCGTAGCGCAACGTGCCGAGCTTGTCCGGCGTCGCGAAAGATGTGCCCGCGTAAGCGGATTCGTAACCGATGGCCCGGTCGTACTCGGTGGCGTGACCGATCGATTCGTGGATGGTCAGCCACAGGTTGCTCGGGTCGATGACGAGGTCGGTCGGCCCGGCCTGCACGCTGGGGGCTTTCACCTTCTCGGCCAGCCACTCCGGGATCCGCGCGAGTTCGCCGTTCCAGTCCCATACGCCGTCGGCGCCGGTCACGTACTCCCAGCCGCGGCCGACGGGCGGGGCCAGCGTGCGCATGGTCTCGAACACCCCCGCCGAGGTGTCCACCGTGACCGCCTCGAGGCTCGGGTGCAGCCGCACCCGCTGCTGGGTGATCGAGGACCCCGCGGTGTCGGCGTAGAAAGTCTGCTCTTTGACTTGCAGCACGCTCGCGGTGACGTGGTCGACTCCGTCGGCGTGCGACAGCCGCTCCGAATAGTCCTGCAGCAGCGCGACCTTCTCACCGGTCGGCACGGTGAACGGGTCGAGGTCGTAGGCCGAGACCCAGCGCGCGTCGGCGTAGCGCGGCTCGTCGGCCAGTTCGACGCGTTCCCGGTTGAGCGCGCGCAGCGTGGTCGCGACGGTGACCGCGGTGCGCGCCACCTCGGCGGCGGTATCGGGGGTGAGCGCGGCGTGTGACGCGAAACCCCAGGTGCCGTCCACGATCACGCGCACGGCGAAGCCCAGTTCGGTGCTGTCGGTGACGGCCTCGACCCGGCCGTCGCGCAACCGGATCGATTGGGTGACCAGGCGGTGCACTCGCAGGTCGGCGTGCTCGGCGCCGGCCGCCGTGGCCGCGGCGAGGGCGGCGTCGGCGAGCGCGGCCAGTGGCAGACCGAGGAACTCGGCGTCCACGTCTCTGGATGTCGCGATGCTCACCCGCACCAACCTAGTCGGTGCCGCCGCGCGCGCGTGCCCGCGCGGTGATCCCACGCCCTGGAAAAGTGCGTCGCGTGCGGGTTTGCGCGGAATGTGCCGGTGGCGTAGAGCGAACGGCGCGCGCGACACTCGGGCTTCCGGCGTGTTGCTCGCCGGATGCCGTACTGTGCCCGCGTGCCGCCATCCCCCCTTCGTGACCGCAAACGCGAACGTACCCGCCGGGCCATCCTCGAGGCCGCAGCCGAGCTGTTCGAGACCAGAGGCTACGAGGAGACCACGGTGGCCGACATCGCCGCCGCGGCGGACGTCGGCACACGCACGTTCTTCAACTATTTCGCCAGCAAGGAAGAGCTGCTCTTCCCGGAGTCCGACGAGCGGGTGCGCGCCGCGGTGGCGGCGATCGCCAGCAGGCGCCCCGGGGAACGCCCAGTGGAGGTCCTGCTGCGGGCCTTGCGCGCGGCGGGCGACAACCCCGGTGAGCACCTCGTGGACGATCTCCATGCCCGGATCGGTGCGCTGCGCGCCCAGGTGTCGCGCACTGTGCCCGCGGTGAGCGGGCGCGCCGCGCATGCCCAGCTGGTCACCCAGCGCGAGATCGCCAGGCAGTTGCACAAGGCGTTCCCGGCCGAACTCGACGAGGTCGGCGCCGCCGCACTGGTCGGTGCGGTCGTCGGTGCGGTGTCGGGTGCGTTGACGGTGCTGTTCCAGCAACCGGTGGCCTGCGTCGAGGACGGCGAGCGGCTGCACCGCAAGATTCACGAGACCACCTCGCGGGTGCTCGAACCCTGGCTGGCCATCCATCACGCCGAACCGGTGGGCTGATCAGCCGAACTGCTGCCAGCCCAACCGGATCACCATCCCGATCACCACCACCAGCAGCACGATGCGCACGAACTCGGCGCCCTTCCGCAATGCCATGCGCGCGCCGATCACGGCGCCGAGCACGTTCGCCACGGCCATCCCCGCACCGAGCGCCCAGAGGATGTGCCCGGTCGCGCCGAAGAAGAGCAGAGCGCCGAGATTCGAGCCGCAGTTGATCACCTTGGCCATGGCGGCGGCCCGCACGAACTCGGTGCCGAGCAGGGTCGCGAAGGTGATGATCAGGAACGTTCCGGTGCCGGGCCCGAGCAGGCCGTCGTAGAAGCCGATCAGCCCCGCCGCCAGCGCCACCGTGAGGACGACCTTGCGCCTGGTGGGCGGATGGGTGGCCAAGGTGACGCCGATCGACGGCCGCAGCGTGACGACCACCGCCACGCCGACCAGCACCACCATCACGATCGGAACGAACAACTCGCGGTCGATCAGCGAGACCGCGGCGGCGCCCACCGCGGCCGCCGTCGCGGCGATCGCCGCCGCGGGCAGCAGGACCCGCCAGCGCATCGGCACCTTGCGCGCGAACGTCAGCACCGAGGCGCTCGTCCCGGCGACCGCGGCGAGCTTGTTGGTGCCCAGCGCGGTCTGCGGCGCGATGCCGGGGGCCACCACGAACAGCGTCGGCAGGACGATCAGCCCGCCGCCGCCCACCACCGCGTCCACCCACCCGGCGGCCATCGCCGCCGTCAACAGAACCGCCCAGTCTCCGATCTCCACCCCGCCAGACAACCAGACCCCGGATCCGGAGCTCGCCGGGCGCCCGCGCGGCGGTCGGCGGCGGACGGACTCCGCCGGGTCGGCGTGCCCGCGTGCCGGGCGCACCTAGGCTGATCCGGTGCGTCGTTTCAGTCTGTGGCTCCGGGGCAAGCCCGTCGTGGCCGATTCGGTGCTGGCGGCGATTCTCCTGCTGCTGGAGATCGTCGGGGTGGCCAACGCGCACAACAAGCTCGCCTACCTGGCCATCGGAGTGCTGCTTCCGCTGCCGGTCGTGCTGCGACGGGTGTACCCGCGAGCCATGGCGGCCGCCACCTTGGCCCTGTCGCTGACGACGTCGCTGGTGGGCTTCCTGGCCGAGGACGACGCCGAGCACATCGCGCTGCTGTCCCACGGCATCATGCTGTACACGCTGGTCGCCTACGTGGGGCGGCGGGAGGGGCTGTGGTACGGCCTGGGCCTGGCGGTGGATCTCGCGCTCGCGATCGTGGCGATCGGCAAACCCTCCGGCCCCGACATCGTGTTCACCGCCATGTTCTACGCCCTGTGCTGGACGCTCGCGGAGTTCATCGGCGCGCGGCATGCCTATGACGCCGAGGTCGCGGCCCGTCTCGCGGTCGCCGACTACGACAAGGACCGCCGCGCGCACGACGCCGTCGCGGCTGAACGCACCCGCATCGCGCGCGAACTGCACGATGTGGTCGCGCACGCGGTGAGCGTGATCATCGTGCAGGCCGACGGCGCGAAGTACGCGTTGCGCCGCGACCCGGACGCGGCCGAACAGGCGCTCACCACGATCGCGAGCACCGGCCGTGAAGCGCTGCGTGAACTGCGCAGAACCGTGGCCCTGCTGCGCACCGAGCACGCTCCGGACCAGTTGCCCCAGCACGGCACCGCGGGTATCGCCAAGCTCGTGGAGATGATGCGCGGCACCGGTCTGGCGGTGGAACTCGAGCTGACCGGTGAACTCGACGACATCGCGCCCGAGGTGAGTCTCGGTGTGCATCGCATCGTGCAGGAATCGCTGACCAACACGTTGCGGCATGCCGGACCGCACCCCAAGGCGTGGGTCCGGGTGCGCCGCACCGAAGCCGACGTGCTGATCGACGTCACGGATACCGGCGGGGTACCGCTGCCCGAACCGGAAACGCGGATCCAGGGCAGCGGGCTCGGCTTGGTCGGGATGCGCGAACGGGTCGCTGTGCTGGGCGGCAGTCTCGACGCGGGCCGCGCCGCCGACGGAGCCTGGCGGGTGCACGCGAGCATTCCGCTGCAACCCGGTCCGGCGGAGTGAGCCGGGTCACCGGCCGCTCGAATGGTGCGAAGAACCCTGCACCACAGCAGGATTCGGCCCGAATGGGCCACGGAGACCGGGCCCGTCGCACCGCGGGTCACCCGGCGGGCGGGAGGGGTCACGTTACATTGGAATCGTGCCGATCACCGTTCTCGTCGTTGATGACCAAGAACTCATGCGTATGGGGTTGAAGATGGTGCTCGGCGCGCACCCCGACATCGAAGTGATCGGCGAGGCGGCCAACGGCGCCGCCGCGGTCGCCCGAGCGGCGGAACTGCGACCGGACGTCGTGCTGATGGACGTGCGGATGCCCGTCGTGGACGGAGTCGTCGCCACCACCCGCATCGTGGAGGCCGGACACGGCAGCCGCGTCCTCGTCATGACGACCTTCGATCTCGACGAGCACGCACTCGGCGCGCTGCGCGCGGGGGCCAGCGGATTCCTGTTGAAGGACACCCCGCCGGAAGATCTCGTCTCGGCCATTCGCAGCGTCGCCGCCGGTGACGCCGTGGTGTCGCCGAAGGTCACCAAACGTCTGCTGGACCGGCTCATCGCGGAGAATCCGGCGCGTACCCGCGACCCGCGTGCGCTCGACGTGCTCACCGCCCGCGAGCGTGAAGTGCTCGAGCAGATCGCGGCCGGGCGTTCCAACGCCGAGATCGCCGAGCAGTTGTACCTGTCCGAGGCCACGGTCAAGACGCACGTGGGCCGGGTGCTCACCAAACTCGGTCTGCGCGACCGGGTTCAGGCCGTGGTACTGGCCTACGAGACCGGGCTGGTGCGGCCCGGCGGCTGACACCGGCGGATCTCAGCGACTTATCAGACGGGCCGGGGAGCAAAACGTCTGTCCGGGACGTTGAACGGGTAGATCGTCCGAAAGGATCGCCATGCCCGCCCTGTTGTTCGTGCTGTACGTCGTCGTCGAAGTCGCCGCACTGGTCGCGGTCGGTCAACTGATCGGCGTGCTGCCGACCGTTCTGGTGCTGATCGCCGGGTCGGCCGCGGGCATGCTGCTGGTCGGCGCGCAGGGACGGCGGGTGTTCGAGCAGTTCCGCCGGGCCGCCCGCGGCGAAGTGGCGCCCGGCACCGCCGTGGCCGACGGCGCCCTGGTCGCGGCGGGTGGGGTGCTGATGTTCGTGCCCGGCCTGGTCACCTCGCTGTTCGGCCTGCTTCTGCTGCTGCCTCCGACGCGCTCGCTGCTGCGTCCGCTGGTCACGGCGTTCGCGGCGCGGCGCTTCCGCAGGCTCGCCGCCGCCGCGCCCTACCGCGGCGTGGTCGTCGACGCGGGTTCGGTGGTGGACGGCGTCGTCGTGGGGCAATGGTACGACGACGGTCAAGGCACCGCGCGCCGCGCGATCACTCCGTCCTGAGCGTGAACTCGGCGGTACCCGGTTCCGCGCGGCGGCGCGAAGGGCTATCGTGACGCGATGGCCACCGAGCAACTCACCGTCACGGTGAGCGAGGAGCTGGCTGCCGCGGTGAAACGCGCGGCGGCCAGTGCGGGACAGTCGATTTCCGGATTCACCGCCGCGGCGCTGCGGCTGGAGCTGATCGCCGTGGAGGCGGGCTGCCTGCCCGCGGCGTCCGGCGGCACCGGTGGCGCGCCACCGGAGTACGCGGAGGTGATGGCGGTGCTGGCGCAGCCGGAGGATCTGGCGCGCCACCGGAGTCTGCACGGCTGACCGAAACCGCCGCACCGGGCATACGGCAGACTGATGCCCCGTGAGTACCCAGTTGCTGATCGGCGGTCGTTTCTACAGTGCCAGTTCACCCGACGCCACGGCGATGGCGGTGAGCGACGGGACCATCGTCTGGCTGGGCGCCGAGCAACCCGGTCGTGCGCTGCACCCGGACGCCGAGGTCATCGACCTCGACGGCGCCTTCGTCGCGCCCGCGTTCGTCGACCCGCACGTGCACGTCACGGCGCTGGGCCTGAAGCTGACCGGGCTCGACCTGTCGGCCGCGCGGTCGCTCGCGCACTGCCTGCGGCTGCTGCTCGAGTTCGCCGAGGCGCACCCGGACGGCGCCGTTCTGGGCGACGGCTGGGACGAGACCACCTGGCCGGAGGGGCGGCCACCCACCGTCGCGGAGATCGACGCGGCGGCGGGTGCCGGTCGGCGCGTCTACCTGTCGCGGGTGGACGCGCACTCCGCGGTGGTGTCCTCGGCGCTGCTGGACACGCTGCCCGAGCTGGCCGCGACCGACGGATTCACCCGTGGCGAACCGGTGCGTGCCGCCGCCCACCATCTGGTGCGCACCGCCGCGCTCGCCGATCTGTCCCGCGCACAACGGGATAGCGCGCGCGCCGCGGCACTTGACCATGCCGCCGCGCGCGGTGTCGTCGCGGTCCACGAATGCGCGGGCCCGGAGATCGCCGGCCGCAACGACGTTCGCGAACTGCTCGAGTTCGAACACGGCGTCGAGGTCAGGGCCTATTGGGGCGAGGCGGTGCGCAGCGCCGAACAGGCCCGCGCCCTGATCGAAGAACTCGGCGTACATGCCCTCGGCGGCGACCTGTTCGTGGACGGGTCCTTCGGTTCGCACACCGCATGGTTGCGCACGCCCTATGCCGACGAGACCGGTTGCGGTCGAAGCTATCTCGACGCCGATGCGATCACCGACCACGTCCGTGCCTGCACCGTCGCCGGTATCCAGGCCGGATTCCACGTGATCGGCGACGCCGCCATGGACGCGGTCGTCGCCGGTGTCGAACGGGTGGCCGCCGAACTCGGCGGCCCCGCGGTCGCGGCGCTCGGGCACCGGGTCGAACACGCCGAGCTGATCGACGGTGAGCACATCGCGCAACTCGCGCGCTGGGGTGTGATCGCCAGTGTGCAACCGGGATTCGACGCGGCGTGGGGCGGACCGGACGGCATGTACGCCGCGCGCCTCGGCGCCGAGCGCGCCGCCGCGCTGAATCCGTTCGCCGCCATGGCTTCCGCGGGCGTCGCCTTGGCGATCGGTTCCGACGCTCCGGTCACCGCGCTGGATCCCTGGGCGGCGGTGCGGGCGGCGGCCAACCATCGCACGCCAGGACACGGTTTGTCCCCCCGCGCGGCCTTCGCCGCGGCCACCCGGGGCGCATGGCGTGCGGGCGGAGTCCGCGACGGGATGGCGGGCACCCTCGTGCCCGGCGCCCCCGCGTCCTATGCGATCTGGGACGCGGCCGAACTCGTCGTCGCCGCGGCCGCCGACTCGGTGCAGCGCTGGTCCACCGACCCGCGGTCGCGGGTACCCGGACTGCCCGCGCTGGGACCGGATGCGCCGCTGCCAACCTGCCTGCGCACCGTGCACCGGGGAGCGACGATCTATGCGAAGTGAGCGAGCGCTCGCCGGGCCGAGCGCGGCTCGCGACCGTCTCGTGCCCGGCATTCGGGTGCGCCGGGACATGCGTGATCGGCTCGCCGCGTGCTTGCCAGCGGCCCGACGCCGTCCGAGCTCGGGTCGCCACTCCAGCCGGGGTACGGGGAGTTCTCATGACGGGCTGCTCTCGGCCGCCGACCTTCCGCAGCGCCGTTCGATGCTCGGATATCGGATCGTGTCCGGGCGGATCGCGACCGGCTGGTTACCTGCCACCGCGCGTCCATGGGCCCGACCGGACCCCGCCACAGACCCCGGGCGCCCGGACTCGCGTGGGCCGAATGGGTGCTCGCCCACGGCCGAGGCTCGTTCTGCTGGGAGTCGCGGGGCGGCCGGACGACGGGAATCGAGCCTCCCTCCGACGATGGCCAGACGATCGAACTCGGGGGCGCAAGCGCTTGTGGGCGGCAACCGGCGCACTCGGGGTCTGCGCGACGGCGCACGTCTTCCGCGGGCGGTAACCAGGTTTCTCAGGTGTGATCGCGGGGCAGCTAGGTGCGAGCGCGGGGCGCCGACGGGTGCGTCGGCAGCGGGGGAGCCCAGGATGTGCCGTCTGTCCGTTGCGACGAAATCGTCGTGCGGCCGGACTCGCACGGTCTGGTGGCGCGCCAACGCGGAGGGGCATCCGGCCCCCGGATCATCGATATCGCGGCCGAGACGTCACGCCCGAAGGCGGACTTCCGCGCCGGTCCGAACGACTGCCGTAGAGAGGATTACGGTACGGCGGCGCACGGCGTGCGGCCGGCGGACGCCGTGCGATTCGCTCCCCGCCGCCCCACGGAACTCGGCCTGCCGAATGTCCGCCGAGGCGTGGCACCGTACGACCGCGAGTGGCGAAGTGGCACTGCGTGCCAGTGTGGAAGAGCCGGGCAGCGGCGGCGGATGCGCGGCCGATCGGCTGACGTTGCCGCCGTGGCGAATGCCTGCTGAGCACCGAATCACGGCGCCGCGGCAGTGCGATGCCGATCGGGTAACGGCGGGACTATTCCGTGCTGCCTGCTGGCATCCACTGTGGTGTGCGTCCGTCGCGTGCTGGGCGGAGCGGCAGCATTTTGCGGCCGGGCGGTTGGATCGCCCAGCGCGGTCGCGGGGCACCGGTTCGCTGATTGCGGCCGCGCGGTGCCGGTTTGCCCGGCGGAGGCCGGGCGCGGAGCCGAGATCGTGCAGGCGGCAGTTAACGATCCGATGGCGAGCGGCGATGAACGAGTGGACACCGGATGACTCGTTCACGGCAGAGGCGCGCGGTCTTCTGTGCCGCGCCTTCGCCGAGCCGGTCGTGCGGCGTGAACTCGCCACTCGGTCGATGCGGTTCGACCGGTGCGCCGAGGCTTCCGCGCGCATGCGGGCTTTGGCGGCCTTGATGTTCCATGTGACGAACGTCATCGCACCGAGCGCGAGGTACGTCGAGTGGCGGACCCGCGCTCGCTCGCGTCCGATGCCTGCGTCGGGTCGATCGGCGCGGTCAGGGGCCGACTGGCGGTGGCCGGTCCGATGGCGGACAGTGGCCGAGTGATGGTGCGAGAGCGGGTGCGCGAGGTGATGCGGCAGGTGTCCGCGGCGGTCCGCGGCCATCCCGTGGCGGCGCGTGCGGCGTCTGCGATCTGCGCGGGCCTGCTGCTGTTCGGCAGCTTTCCGCCTCGGCCGTGGTGGTTTCTCGCGCCGCTGGGCGTTGCGGCGCTGACCCTCACCGTACGCGGTGACGGTCGTCTGCGGGCGGGCTTCGGATACGGATTCCTGGCCGGGCTGGCATTTTTCGTCCCGCTGCTGCCGTGGACCGGCATCTATGTCGGGCCGGCGCCGTGGCTGGCGCTGTCCACCGCCTGTGCGCTGCACCTGGGCCTGTTCGGCCTGCTCGCCCGGCTCCTCGGCGCGCTGCCCGGCTGGCCGCTGTGGGTGGCCTCGGCCTGGACCGCGGCCGAGTGGGGCAGGTCCAGCTTCCCGTTCGGTGGATTTCCCTGGGGCCGTTTGGCCTTCGGTCAAGCAGACGGCTGGTTCTTGTCGCTGGCGGCGGTGGGCGGCGCCCCGCTGGTCGGGTTCGCCGTCGCGCTCACCGGAACCGGAGCGGCGGCGTTGGCCTGCCTGCTGTGGTCTTCTCGCGCCCCCGGTGACGGGCCTCGAACCGCCGATCCCGAGGCGGGCAGTCCCGGACCGGCCGCTGCGAGCGGGCGCACCCCCGTGACCCGACTCGGGTACGCCGCTGTGGCTTTCACCCTGCTCGTCATGCCGCTCGCCGGTCTGCTGCTCCGGTCCGCGCTACCAGATCCGGACAAAGGCGACAGAACGGTCACGGTCGCGGCGATCCAGGGCAGCGTGCCGCGTCTCGGGCTGGATTTCAACGCGCAGCGACGGGCCGTGCTGGACAACCACGTCCGGCGCACCGAAGAACTGGCCGCCGAGGTGGCCGCAGGCCGCGCGCCGCGCCCCGATGTGGTGATCTGGCCGGAGAACTCTTCGGACATCGACCCGTTGCGCAACGCCGACGCCGCCGCCCTGATCACCGCGGCCTCCGAGCGGATCGGCGCGCCCATCCTGGTCGGCGCGGTGCTGATCAACTCGGATCGCACCACGACCAACTCGGTGATGGTGTGGAACGGCGCCGCGGGCCCCGGTGAACGGCACGACAAGAAGATCATCCAGCCGTTCGGCGAATATCTGCCGATGCGGAGTTTCTTCCGGCTTTTCTCCGAATACGCCGATCGTGCGGGGTATTTCGTGCCGGGGAATGGTGACGGTGTGGTACGGGCAGCGGGTATCGACATCGGTGTCGCAACGTGCTATGAAGTGGCCTTCGACCGGTCGTTCGAAGACGCGATGCGAGCCGGTGCCCAACTGCTCACGGTACCGACGAACAACGCGACCTTCGGCGACAGCGAGATGACCTATCAGCAGCTGGCCATGTCCCGCATCCGTGCCGTCGAGCACGGCAGAGCGCTGGTTGTCGCGGCCACGTCGGGTGTCAGCGCCATTATCGCCGCCGACGGCAGCGTGCGGCAGGAAACCGCGTTATTCGTCCCAGCCGCTCTGGTCGCGGAGCTTCCGCTGCGCGACGACACCACTCTCGCAACACGAATAGGCCCTGCGCCGGAGCGGATTTTCGTTATTCTGACGGCGGCCGCCGCGCTGGTCGCGGTCATCCGGCGACGATCGGCGCGCACGGACGCGCGAACCGGCCGTCGAGCCGTCGGCGGCCGATAGCTGCCGAATCTCGATAAACGAACATTCGGTATGTTCTTGCCCCCTCCGCCCCGAAAGTAAAGGTGCGGAATTGAGTTGCGCACTGTTCGCTTGACAACGGGAGTGATCTGCGGCCTACCATCGAACAGTCTGGTCAGGACCCGTTTTGCTTCGGTTCGACCCAGTTGAGTCGCAATGTTTGCGGAAATGTAACCAACCAAAGTGGCCTTCTGCCAAGGACGTTGGATGTGAAACAAATCCAAAACGTCGGCAATCCGGCTGATGCGACGCTCCGAATCATAGGGCGTGGATCACGTCCTCCGGCTGGCGCGCGTGCGCTTGCTGGAGCGGTGCTCGGGGAGTTGCGTCAACAGCGGCAGAACGGAGTGATTGATGAGTTCATTGGCCACGGATCGCGTCGACCAATGTTCATCCGGCGAATTTTCGGCACAACCGTTTGCTCTGTCACCCGCGCAGACAGCTCTCTGGTACGCGCAGCGCATTCGTCCCGACGTACCGTTGACGATCTCCCAGTACGTGGAGATCCACGGTGACCTGGACGAGGGACGGCTGCTGTACGCGATCGAGCGTTTCGGTGCCGAGACCCAGGTGGGTCAGGTTCGCCTGGTGGAGGAGGATGGCACTCCGTATCAGATCGTGGATCCGGTCCACCGGCCGGGCTGGGTCCGCATCGATCTGCGCGGCGAGACCGATCCGTACGCCGCGGCGCTGCGCTGGATGCACGAGCACACGAGTGCGCCGATCGACCTGGAACGCGATCCGCTGACCTCCAACGCCGTCCTGCGGATCGGCGACTCCGACTACATCTGGTATTCGTACGCCCACCACATCGTCATCGACGGCTATGGCGCGATGAACGCGCTCACCCGTACCGCGGAGATCTACTCCGCGCTGGAGAACAAGACCGAGCCGGTCGCCTCGCGGGCGACGCCGCTGGCCGAGATCTACGCCGACGAGGCGCGCTACCACGACTCGAGCCGCTTCCAGAACGATCGCGAGTACTGGCTCGGGCAGCTCTCGGGTGTGGGCGAGCCGGTTAGCCTGGGCGGCGCCCGGCTCGGCGCGGCCACCCACGACGCGGGCCGCAGGCTGGCCACCGCCGTGCTGGACGACGCACAGCATGCCGCGATCGACGCGGCGACCAGCGCGTGGAACACCACCGACTCGGCGATGTTCGTCGCGGCGCTGGCCGCCTACGTGCGGTCGGTGACGGGCAACTCCGACGTGGTGCTGAGCCTGCCGGTGTCGGCGCGCACCACGGTGTCGCTGCGCCGCTCGGCGGGCGTGATCTCCAACGTCGTGCCGATCCGGCTGAAGTTCGACGAGACGACCACGATCGGCGACTTGGTGAAGGCGGCCGAGCTGCAGATCACCGGGGCCTTGCGTCATCAGCGCTACCGGCACGACGACATCCGGCGCGACAGCGGCTACTCCCGCGACGCCCGCGGCTTCTTCGGCCCGATGGTCAACCTGATGCTGTTCCACGACGAGCTGCGTTTCGGCAGCCTGGTCGGCTCCATGCACGTGCTGGCCACCGGCCCGGTGGAGGACCTCTCGGTCAACGTCTACAACGGCGCGGGCGGGCGCTTACACATCGACTTCGAAGCCAACCCCCGCCTCTACGGTGAGGCGGAGGTCAGCGTGCATCACGCGCGCTACCTGGACTTCCTCGGGCGGTTCCTGGCGGCCGAGGCGACGACGCCCGCCGAATCGCTGGCCGCGATCACCGGCGCCGAGCGGGAGTGGGTGGTGGACGGCTGGAACGCCACCGAGGCGCCCCGGCAAGACGGCACGCTGGCGAGCCTGTTCGCCGAGCGGGTCGCGGCCGACCCGCACGCGGTCGCGCTGGAATTCGGCGACGAGGCGCTGACCTACGCCGAACTCGACGCGCGCGCCAACCGCCTGGCCCGGCTGCTCATCGAGCGCGGCGCCGGGCCCGACACGACGGTCGGCCTGTGCCTGCGCCGCAGCATCGAGCTGGTGGTCGGCATGTACGCGATCGTCAAGGCGGGCGCGGCCTACCTGCCGCTGGACCCCGAGCATCCCGCCGAACGGCTCGGGCAGATCGTGCGCCAGGCCCGGCCGCTGTGCGTGCTCACCGCCGCCGGCGACGAGGTCGAGCTGCCCGCGATCGCCACCCGGCTGGACATCGACACCGCGCACGTGGCGGAATTCGACGCCGCGCCGGTCACCGACGCCGACCGCAGGGCCGAATTGCGCCCCGACCATCTCGCCTATGTGATCTTCACCTCCGGATCGACCGGAACGCCCAAGGGCGTCGGCGTGCCGCACGCCGCGATCGTCAACCGCCTGCGCTGGATGCAGCACGAGTATCCCTTGGAGCGCGCCGACGCGGTGCTGCAGAAGACCCCCGCCACCTTCGACGTCTCGGTGTGGGAGTTCTTCTGGCCCTTGCAGATCGGGGCGCGCCTGGTCGTCGCCGCACCGGACGGCCACCGCGACCCGGCGTACCTCGCACGGATCATCGCCGAAAAAGGCATCACCACAGCGCATTTCGTGCCGTCCATGCTCTCGGTGTTCGTCACAGAGGCGGATCTGGGCGGCTGCGCGGGCCTGCACCGGGTGTTCTGCAGCGGCGAGGCGCTGCCCGCCGCGGCGGTGCGGGAGTTCTACGCGGCGTTACCCGCCGCCGAACTGCACAACCTGTACGGCCCGACCGAGGCCGCCGTGGACGTCACCTACTGGGCGTGCCCGCCCGACGCGAGCGCCGTGCCGATCGGCTCGCCGGTGTGGAACACCCAGACCTACGTGCTGGACGACCGATTGCAGCCCGTCCCGCCCGGCGTGGTCGGCGAATTGTACCTCGCCGGCGTGCAGCTGGCCCGTGGTTATCTGGGTCAGCCGCGGCTGACCGCGGACCGTTTCGTGGCCAACCCCTTCACCCCGGGCGCCCGCATGTATCGCACCGGTGACCTGGCGCGCTGGCAGATCGGCCGCTCCGCCGCCGAGCCGGGTGTGCTGGAATACCTGGGCCGCAGCGACTTCCAGGTCAAGATCCGTGGTCTGCGCATCGAGCTCGGTGAGGTCGAGGCCGCCCTGCTCGATGACCCGAAGATCGCTCGCGCGGTGTGCGTGGCACACACCGGACGCACCGGTGACGAGCTGGTCGCCTATGTGGTCGCGGCCAAGCACGAGGACGACGACGCCCGGCTGGACACGGCCGCGCTGCTCACCACCCTGCGCCACACGCTGCCCGGGTACATGGTGCCCTCCACGCTGATGGAACTCGACGAGCTACCACTGAGCGCCAACGGCAAGATCGATCGCAAGGCGCTGCCCGCCCCCGTGACCGGCGTGCGCTCGATCCGGCCGATCGCCGAACCGCGCACCGAGGTCGAGCGGGTACTGGCGGGCATTTTCGCCGAGGTCCTCGATACCGACGTCGGCATCGAGGACAACTTCTTCGACATGGGCGGCAATTCGCTCATCGCCGCGCGGGCGGTGGCCAGGATCAACGCCGCCCTCGGCACCGCGCTGACCATCCGGGACCTGTTCGAGGCCGCGACGATCGAGGCGCTCACCCAGCGTTTCGCGACGCAGACCGTCGACGCCTCCTCGCCCCGGCTGGTGCCCGCGGAGCGGCCCGAGCGAATTCCGCTGTCCCAGGCGCAACAGCGGCTGTGGATCCTGAACCGGTTCTCCGAACACGCCGCCGCGTACAACATGCCGCTGGCCGTCGAGGTGGAAGGGCCACTGGACGTGGCCGCGTTGCGCGCGGGCCTGGTCGACGTCATCGAGCGGCACGAGAGCCTGCGCACCACGTTTCCGGAGTCGCCGGAAGGGCCTTACCAGCTGATCCACCCGGCGCAGGCGATCCCGCTGACGCTCGACCCCATCGACGCCGCGGCCGACGACGTGGCCGGATTGGCGACCGAGTTCGCCGGCTACGGCTTCGACCTGCGCAGTCAGGCGCCCATCCGGGTGGCGCTCTACCGCACCGGTCCGCAGCGGCACGTCTTCCTCATCGTCCTGCATCACATCTGCGGTGACGGATGGTCCATCGCGCCGTTGGCCAAAGACCTGATGACGGCGGTGGCGGCGCGCGCGAAGGGTGTCGCGCCGCAGTGGACCCAGCTGCCCGTGCAGTATGCCGACTTCGCGCTCTGGCAGCGCGAATTACTCGGCGAGGAAACGGATCCGGCCAGTGCGCTCAGCCGCCAGCTGACGCACTGGCGCTCGGCGCTGGCCGGGCTTCCCGAGCAGCTCGACCTACCACTGGACCGCCCGCGCCCGCTGCACAGATCGACCGTCGGCGGCCGGGTGGAGTTCACCATTCCCGCCGAGATCCGCCGCGCCGCAATCGAACTCGCGGCCAGCCGGGGCGTGAGCATGTTCATGGTGCTGCACGCGGCGCTGGCGACGCTGCTGTCGCGGCTGTGCGCGAGCGGTGACGTCGCGATCGGCACCCCGATCGCCGGACGTTCCGATCCGGCGCTCGACGATCTCGTCGGCATGTTCGTCAACACGCTCGTGCTGCGCACCGCGGTCGACCCGGCGGCCGGCTTCGACCGGATGCTCGACGTGGTGCGGGAGACCGATCTCAACGCCTTCGCCAACGCCGACGTGCCGTTCGAGCGGCTGGTCGACGTGGTCAACCCGGAGCGTTCCCCGGCGCGCCACCCGCTGTTCCAGGTGATGCTGTCCTACGACCACGCACCGGATCTGCGGATCGATCTGCCCGGTGTGCGCGCCGAGGTGTTGCCGATCGCCTCGGACGTGGCCAAGTTCGACTTGCAGTTGGTCGTCCACGACGACTCGGGCGACGGACCGCTGTCGGCCGAATTCGGCTACACCACGGATCTTTTCGATCAGTCCACGATCCAGTCGTTCGCCCGGCGGTTCATCGCGGTGCTGGCAGGCGGCGTGGCGGCCCCCGAACTGCCGGTGGGCGACCTGCCGATCCTCGACCGCAGGGAGACCGAGAACCTGGTGCCGATCGCGGGCGCACCCGCCGAGCCGCCGATCACGCTGGCCACCTTGCTGACCGCCACCGCGCGCCGGTTACCGGAGGCGGTGGCGGTGCGCTACCTCGGCGCCGACACCACCTACCGCGAACTCGACGAGCGATCGAACGCGCTGGCGCGCGCCCTCATCGAGCACGGCGCAGGTCCCGAGACGGTCGTCGCTATCGCGTTGCCGCGCGGTCTGGACGCGATCACCGCGGTATGGGCGGTCGCCAAAACCGGTGCGGCGTATGTGCCGATCGATCCGAGCTACCCGGGTGCGCGGATCGCGCACATGATCGGCGACTCCGGCGCGATGCTCGGTCTGACCGACCCCGAATGCCTCGCCGCCATGCCCGCCTGGCCCGCCGCGCGGGGCAAACACCGCAAGGCCCAGGTCGACTGGCTGGTACTCGGCTCGGACCAGTTGACCGCCGAACTGGCGGGCCTTTCCGCGGAGCCGATCACCGACGACGAGCGCCATCACCCGATGCGGGTGAGCCACCCGGCATACCTCATCTACACCTCCGGCTCCACCGGTACACCCAAGGCGGTGGTGGTCACCCACGCGGGCATCGCCTCGCTCGCCGGTGAGCAGAACTATCTGTTCGGTATCACGGATGCGGCGCGCACGCTGCACTTCTCCTCGCCCAGCTTCGACGCGTCGGTGCTGGAGATGCTGCTCGGCTTCGCCGCGGGCGCCACGATGGTGATCGCCCCCCGGGGCATGTACGGCGGCGCCGAGCTGGCCACACTGCTGCGCGAGGAGCGAGTCACCCACGCCTTCGTCACCCCCGCCGCGCTGGCCACCGTGCCGAACGAGGGGCTCGACGAGCTGGAGACGGTCATCGTCGGCGGTGACGCCTGCTCGGAGGAACTCGTCGAGACCTGGACCACCGGGCACCGCATGCACAACATGTACGGTCCCTCGGAGGCCACCGTCGCGGCCACCGCGAGCGGTCCGATGGCGGCGGGCGGTCCGGTGCCGCTCGGTATGCCCGTCCGGGGCATGCGACTGTTCGTGCTGGACGGTCGTCTGCATCCGGTGCCGCCGGGGACACCGGGTGAGCTGTACGTGTCCGGCCCCGGCGTGGCCCGCGGCTACCACGGGCGTGTCGGCCTGACCGCGCAGCGGTTCGTGGCCAACCCGCACGGCAGGCGCGGCGAGCGGATGTACCGCACGGGCGACTTGGTCGTCATGCAGCGGTCGGGGCAGCTGCGGTTCCTCGGACGCGCGGACGACCAGATCAAGATCCGCGGGTTCCGCATCGAACTGCGCGAGATCGACAACGTGCTGCGGATGCATCCCGGCGTCCGGTTCGCGCTGACGGTGGTGCACACCGACGAGCGCGGCCAGGTGCGGCTCGCGGCGTATGTAACAGCCGACCGGCCGGTCGAGCCGCAGGACGTGCTGGAGACCGCGCGCCGGCGGTTGCCCGGTTACATGGTGCCCGCGGCGGTGGCCGTGCTCGACGAGATCCCGGTCACCCCGGCGGGCAAGCTGGACCGAAAGGCGTTGCCGGAGCCGGTGTTCGCCGCCGCCGGGTCGTCTCGCGCGCCCGGCACCGAGCTGGAGCGGAGCGTGGCGGGCGTGTTCGGCGGGGTACTCGGCCGCGCGGTCGCCGGAGCCGAGGACAGCTTCTTCGACCTCGGCGGCAACTCGCTGCTGGCCACCCGCCTCGCCGCCGCGCTGCACGCGGAGTTCGGTGTCGAGCTGCCGGTGCGGTCGATCTTCGAAGCGCCCACGGTCGCCGGGGTCGCCGCGCAACTGGATCGAGCGCCCCGGACGCGGCGGCCGGCGCTGGCGGTGCAGACCCCGCGTCCGGGACGTATCCCATTGTCGCTGCCGCAGCAGCGTTTGTGGTTCCTCAACCGATATGCGCCCGAATCGAGTGCCTACAACATCGCTTTCGTGATCCGCGTCGCCGGTGAGCTGGACGTGCCCGCACTGCGGGAAGCGCTCGCCGACGTGGTGCGGCGGCACGAAGTGCTGCGCACCGTCTTCCCGGAGGACGCGGACGGCCCTCAGCAGGTGGTGCTGCCGGTCGAGCGCGCCTTGCCGGAGCCGGCGGTGACCGACATCGATGACTCCGGCGCGAAGGCCGCGCTGGAGGCGTTGGCGCACAGCGGCTTCGATCTCACCACGCAGACGCCGGTGCGTCTGTCGCTGCTGCGCACCGCGCCGGGGCGGCACCTGCTCGGTGTGGTGGTGCATCACATCGCCGCCGACGGCTGGTCGCTCGGCCCGCTGACCAGGGATCTGGCCGCCGCTTACGCCGCACGCCACGAGGGCGGCGCGCCGTCGTGGACACCGCTTCCGGTGCAGTACGCCGACTTCGGCCTGTGGCAGCGTGCCTGCCTCGGCTCGGAAACCGATCCGGACAGCGCGGCGGCGACCCAGCTGGCGTATTGGCGCACCGCACTGGCGGACATCCCCGACCAGTTGCCGCTGCCCTACGATCGGCCGCGCCCGCTCGAGCCCACCCAGCAGGCCGGGACCGTGCGCTTCACGGTGCCGGAGCACGTGCGGCGCGGGCTCGCCGGGTTGGCCCGCGATCAGGGCGTCAGCAAGTTCATGGTGCTGCGATCGGCGTTCGCGGTGCTGCTGCGCTGCGTCACCGGCGGTCGCGACATCGTGATCGGCACCCCGGTGGCGGGCCGTAACGACACCAAGCTCGACGAGCTCGTCGGCATGTTCGTGAACACGTTGGTGCTGCGTTCGGATGTGCATCCGGATCGCAGCTTCGCCGACTTGTTGCGCACCGACCGGGACACCGAACTGGCCGCCATGGCGCATGCCGACATCCCGTTCGAGCGCATCGTGGAGGAATTCGGTTCCGAGGCACGCTCCTCGGGCCGTCACCCGCTGTTCCAGGTGGCGCTGAGCGTGCAGGACGGCCCGGCGCCGGCGCTGGAACTGCCCGGCCTCGCGCTGCGCGCGGAGCCGTTGGACATCGCGCTGGCGAAATTCGACCTGGAGCTGCGCGTCTCGAACGACGCCGTCGATCCGGGCCCGATCCCGGGCGAGCCGGACAGCATCTTCGAATTCGTCTACGCCACCGAGCTTTTCGACGCACGGACGATCGAGACGCTGGCCGACCGGTTCCTGCGCGTGCTCACCGCCGTCACCGGCGATCCGCGCGTGCTGGTCCGCGACGTCGACGCGCGCACCGATCACGAGCGCCGTACCCTCGCCCCGGCGCGTGGCGGGCAGGCGGCCCCGCCGTCCACTCTGGCGGCGTACTTCACCGCCACCGCGCAGCGGTATCCGCACAACACGGCGCTCTGCGCGGGCACGACCTCGCTCACCTACTCCGAACTCGACCGGCGCTCGAATCAGCTGGCGCGCGCGCTGATCGCGCGCGGACTCGGTCCCGGCACCCGCGTGGCGCTCGGACTCGCCCGCTCGATCGACTCGGTGGTGGCGATGCTGGCCGCGGCGAAGTCCGGCGCGGCGTTCGTGCCGGTCGACCCGAAGTACCCCGCCGACCGCATCCAGCACATGCTCGCCGACTCCGGTTGCGCGACCGGTGTCACCGTGTCGGCGCATGTGCGACAGCTGCGCGCGGGCGCCCCCGCGCAGCGCCACACCGAGTGGTTGCTGCTGGACCGCCCCGAGTTCGCCGCCGAACTCGACGGACACGACGACGCGCCGATCCACGACCACGAGCGCTCACGCACCATCCAGGTCGCCGATCTGGCCTATCTGGTCTACACCTCGGGATCCACCGGAACGCCCAAGGGCGTCGCGGTGACCCACAGTGGCCTGTCCAACCTGGCCGACGAGATCCGCGACCGCATCGGTGTGGACGAGCACTCGCGCACACTGCATTTCGCGACGCCGAGTTTCGACGCGGCGATCCTCGATCTGCTGATCGCGCTGGGCGCCGGTGCGGCGATGGTGATCTGCCCGACCGACATCTACGGCGGCGACGAACTGGCCGAGCTGATGGAGCGCGAACGGGTGTCGCACGGCTTCATGACCCCGGCCGCGCTGGCCACGATCGACCACGAACGCTGGCCGCTGCCGCACGTGCGGGCCCTCATGGTCGGCGGCGAGGCGGTGGCGCCGGATCTGGTGGCGCGCTGGGCGCCGGGACGCGTGATGGCCGATGTGTACGGGCCCACCGAGACCACGGTCGTCATCACGATCTCCGGTCCGATGCGCGCGGGCGAGCCGATCACCATCGGCAGCCTGGTGCGTGGCGCCCAGGGAGTGGTGCTCGACGAGCGGTTGCGTCCGGTGCCCGTCGGCGTCCCCGGCGAGTTGTACCTCGCGGGGCACGGCGTCGCCCGCGGTTACTTCGACCGCTTCGGGCTCACCGCCACACGATTCGTCGCCGACCCGCACGGCCCGGCGGGCGCCAGGATGTACCGGACCGGTGACGTGGTGCGCTGGACCGCCGCGGGCGAACTGGTCTACCTCGGCCGCACCGACCACCAGGTGAAGCTGCGCGGTTTCCGGGTGGAACTCGGCGAGATCACCGCCGTGCTCGGCGAACACCCGTCCGTGCGGTTCGCGCACACCGAGGTGCGCCGCATCGCGGGCGCGGACCGGATCGTCGCCTACGTCCAGCCGGCCGACCGCGCGGCCGGGGTGGACACCGACGAGCTGCGCGCCTGCGTCGCTCGCCGACTGCCCGCGCACATGGTGCCCGCCGGTATCACGGTGCTGGACGCCATCCCGCTGACGCCGGTCGGGAAGCTGGATATCAGCGCCCTGCCGGACCCGCACTTCGCGGACTCGACCGGTCGCGAGCCACGGACCGACACCGAGCGCCTGGTCGCCGCGGTGATGGGCGAGCTGGTCGCCGCGGACGACGTGCGCGCCGACGACAGCTTCTTCGACGTCGGCGGAAACTCGCTGCTGGCGACGCAGCTCGTCGCGCGGCTGGCCGCGGCGACGAACGTGCGGCTGGCCGTGCGCACCGTGTTCGCCACGCCGACGGTCGCCGGGCTCGCCGAGCTGCTGGACGCGGGCACCGAGGCCGAGGTGGACCGGCCCGCCCTGGTGCGCCGGGAGCGCCCGGAGCGTATCCCGCTGTCGGCCGCGCAGCGGCGGCTGTGGTTCCTCAACCGCTTCAACGCGGGCGGCACGTCGACCGGGGGGCAGTCCGGCGGCGCCTACAACATCCCGCTCGTACTGCGCATGACCGGCAGCCTGAACGTCGACGCGCTGGTCGACGCGCTGCACGCCGTGCAGGCCAGGCACGAAACCCTGCGCACGGTGTTCCCGGAGACCGACGGCGCACCCGCCCAGGTCGTGCTCGACCCGTCCGAGTCGGCGATCCCGCTGACGCGGGTGACGGTGCGGCCCGACGAGCTCGACGCCGTCGTACGGCGTTTCGCCGCAACGGGATTCGATCTGGCCGCCACCGTGCCGATCCGCGCGGCGCTGCTGTCGGTGTCGACCGCGAGCGACTCGGCGGCACCCGCCGAGCACGTTCTCGTCGTGGTCGTGCACCACATCGCGATGGACGGCTGGTCGCTGGAGCCGATGGCTACCGACGTCGCCGTCGCCTACCGCGCCGCGTGCGCGGGCGGCGCGCCGGAATGGGCCGAGCTCGAGGTCCAGTACGCCGACTACACATTGTGGCAGCAGGACGTGCTCGGCAGCGAGGACGACCCGGACGCCGCGGTGCGCAAGCAGCTGGACTATTGGCGGGACACCCTGGACGGGCTTCCCGAGCTGCTGACCGTACCGGCCGACCGGCCGCGTCCGCCCACCCCGTCCTACCGGGGCGGCACCGTGGAGTGCGCGGTGGACCCGGTCACCCACCGCGAACTGCAGACGATCGCGGGCAGTAACAACGTCAGCCTGTTCATGGTCCTGCACGCCGCGCTGGCGGTGCTGCTGCACCGGATGACCGCGACCGACGACATCACCGTCGGCACCCCGATCGCGGGCCGCGGGCACCCGGCGCTGGACCGGCTTGTCGGCATGTTCGTCAACACGCTGGTGCTGCGTACCCGGATCGACCCGGGCGCCCGGTTCACCGACCTGCTGCACGCGGTGCGCGAAACCGACCTCGACGCCTTCGCCCACGCGGACCTGCCGTTCGAGCGCCTGGTGGAGGTGCTCAACCCGGCCAGGTCCCAGGCGCACCATCCGATGTTCCAGGTGATGCTCTCGGTCCGCAACGAGCCGGTCGGCGGTCTCGACCTGCCGGGGCTGCGCATCGAGGCCGCTGATATCGACACCGGGGTCGCCAAGTTCGATCTCCAGTTCACCCTCACCGAAACGCAGACCGCGCAACGCGATCCGGCGGGCATCACCGTCGCGGTGAACTATGCGATGGATCTGTTCGACGAGCCGACCGCGCAGCGGCTCGGCAAGCGCCTCACCCGGCTGCTCGCCGCGATCGCCGCGAGCCCGACCACCGCCGTGGGCGACCTGGAACTGCTCGACCCCGCCGAATGGTCGGGGCTGGCCCCGGTGCGCGGTGCGAAGCCGGACCGGCCGATCACCTTCCCCGAGGTGTTCGAGCAGGCGGCCGCCGTCGATCGCGCCGCCGTCGCCCTGGTCTCCGACGGTACGGAGGTGACCTACGACGCGCTGGATCGCTGGACGAACCGGCTGGCGCGGGTGCTCATCGAGCGCGGCGTCGGCCCGGAAACGCTGGTGGCGCTGGGTATTCCGCGCTCGATCGAGTCGGTGGCGACGGTACTGGCGGTGGCCAAGGCCGGTGCGGCGTTCGTCCCGGTCGACCCGTTGTACCCGCAGCAGCGCATCGCGCACATGCTGTCGGATTCCGGTGCCGCGCTCGGCATCACGCTGGCGGGCTACCGCGCCGAGCTGCCCGAGGGCGCGGAGTGGATCGTGCTCGATGATCCGGCGTTCCGCAGGCTGGTGCTGGACGCGCCGGACGCGCCGATCGCCGACACCGAGCGTCTCGCGACGTTGCGGATCGACAACCCGGCCTACGTGATCTACACCTCCGGTTCGACCGGCACCCCGAAGGGCGTGATGGTCACGCACGGCGGCTTGTCGAACTTCGCCGCCGAGACCGCCCACCGGTTCGACGTCCAGCCGGGCTGCCGCGTCCTGCACTTCGCCACGCCGAGCTTCGACGCCGCGATGCTCGATCTGCTGCTGTCCCTCGGCGGCGCGGCGACCCTGGTGATCACGCCCACCGGCGTGGTCGGCGGCGACGAGCTGCGACAGGTCTTCGCCGGGGAGCGGATCACCCACGCGTTCATCACCACCTCCGCTCTCGGCACGGTCGACCCCACCGGCCTCACCGAGTTGCAGCACGTGCTGGTCGGCGGCGAGGCCCTGCCGCCGGACCTGGTGACCAGATGGGCGCCCGGCCGCAACCTGTACAACGTGTACGGCCCGACCGAGACCACCATCGTGACCGTCATCTCGCAGCCGATGACGCCGGGCGAGCCGATCACCATCGGCGGACCCATCCGCGGCGTCAACGCGGCGATCCTCGACGCGCGACTGCATCCGGCTCCGATCGGAGTGACCGGCGAGCTGCACCTCGCGGGTGACGCGCTGGCCCGCGGCTATCTGAACCGTCCCGGCCTCACCGCTCAGCGGTTCGTCGCCAATCCGTTCGGCAAGCCGGGGGAGCGGATGTACCGCACCGGTGATCTGGTGCGCTGGTGGGCCGGGTCGCGGGAGCACGGGTCCTCGGCGGACGGTGCGCAGGAGATCCAGTACGTCGGCCGCACCGATCATCAGGTCAAGATCCGCGGTTTCCGTATCGAACTCGGCGAGATCGACGCCGCGCTCGCCCGCCACGGCGCGGTGGCGTTCTCCACCACCATCGGGCATCGCACCCCGGCGGGCGCGACGGCGTTGGTGTCGTACGTGAAACCGCGCGACGGCGTGTCGCTCACGGCGGCGGAGCTGACCGGGCACGTGGCCGGGCTGGTGCCGAACTACATGGTGCCGCAGTCGATCATGCTGCTCGACGACGTACCGCTGAACCCGGTGGGCAAGCTGGACCGGGCTAAGCTGCCGGAGCCGGTGTTCACCGCGGGCGAGGGCTACCGCGCGCCGTCCACCCCGACGGAGGAGGCCCTGTGCGCCGCCTTCGCCGAGGTGCTCGGCGTGGAATCGGTGGGCGTGGACGACGGGTTCTTCGAACTCGGCGGCAACTCACTGCTGGCCACGAAAGTGGTTGCGCACGTGCGCGAGACCGGCATCGACCTGCCGGTGCAATTGATGTTCGGCGACGCGACGCCCGCGGCCATCGCCGCGCGGCTGGACGGGACGGGCGCGTCCTCGGCCGCCGCGGTGGCGGCGATGCTGGCGCCGGTGCTGCCGATCCGCCCGAGCACCGCGACGAGTCAGGCGCCACTGTTCTGTGTGCATCCGGCGATCGGACTGGCCTGGTGCTATTCGGGATTGCTCGCACACCTCCCGGCGGACCGGCCGGTGTACGGGTTGCAGGCTCCGCACGTGGCAGGGGAGGACGGCTACGGGTCGATCGATGAGGCCGCGAGCCGCTACGTGGCCGCGATCAAGGAGATCCAGCCGGAGGGACCCTACCACTTGCTCGGCTGGTCGCTCGGCGGGCTGATCGCCCAGGAGATGGCGGTACAGCTGCAAGAGGGCGGCGACGAGGTCGCGCTGCTGTCGATGATGGACAGCTACCGGCTGTCCGACGACTTGCTCGAACACGCCACCCCGAGCATCGCCGAGATCGTCGGTGAGTTCGGCAGCGACGAACTCGACGCGGAGATCGATCCGGAGATGAGCCTGCGGGACGCGGCCGAGTTGCTGCGCGCCCGGTCCGGGCCGTTCGCGGCGCTGACCGTGGAGCATCTGGAGCGGCTCTACGCGGGCTACGACAACGGCACCGTGCTCGCGCACAGCTTCCGGCCTCGCGCCTTCGACGGCGACCTGCTGTTCTTCACCGCGGGCGACGACCCGGTCAACCGGGCCGACCCGGATCGGCGCGCCGAGGCCTGGCAGCCGTTCGTCACCGGCGCCGTCCACGACCACGAGCTGCGCTGCGCGCACTCCGCGATGACCACGCCGGAAGCGCTGGCGGTGATCGGGCCGGTGCTGCGGAGGTGGCTGGAGACGAAGGAGACGCGCAGGTGAGTTTGGCGGTGGAGGTCACCGGCCTGGTGAAGAACTACGGCCGGGCCCGCGTGCTGGACGAGGTGGACCTATCGATCCCCACCGGTACCGTGATGGGCCTGCTCGGTCCCAACGGCGCGGGGAAGACGACGACCGTGCGGATCGTCACCACGTTGCTGAAGCCGTCCGCCGGTTCGGTGCGGGTGGCGGGCATCGACGTGCTGCACGATCCCGCGGCGGCGCGCAAACGGATCGGCTTGTCCGGCCAGTACGCCGCCGTCGACGCCAACTTGTCCGGCTACGAGAACCTGCGCATGGTCGCCCGGCTGTACGGGATGTCCCCGCGACAGGCCACCGCCAGGGCCGACGAACTGCTCGGCGCCCTCGGGCTGGAATACGCCGCGCACCGCAGGGCGGGCACCTACTCCGGCGGCATGGCCCGGCGGCTCGACCTCGCGGGTGCGCTGGTCGCGCGGCCCCCCGTGGTGGTGCTGGACGAGCCGACCACCGGCTTGGACCCGCGCGGCAGGCTGGACATGTGGCGGGTGATCGGCGACCTCGTCGACGACGGCACCACGGTGCTGCTGACCACGCAGTATCTGGAGGAGGCCGACCTGCTGGCCGACCGCATCACGGTCATCGACCACGGGCGGGTCATCGCCCGCGGCTCGGCCGACGAGCTGAAGACCTCGATCGGCGGTGACCGGCTCACCGTCACCCTGGCCGCCGGGCAGGCCGCCGAGCCCGCGCTGGCGGTGCTCACGCAGGTCGGCGTGGGCGATCCCGGGCACGAGCCGGGCACCGACGAGGTGTCGGTGGTGGTCGGCGACGGCTCGCGCACCATGGTGGAGGCCCTGCGCAGGCTCGATGACGCGGGCGTCTGCGTGGTCGACGCGAACGTGCACCGGCCCAGCCTCGACGACGTATTCCTTTCCCTCACCGGCAAGCCCGGCGGCGCGCCCGCCGCGGAACCGGAGACCGACGATGTACAAGAGGAGATCATGTCGTGAGCGCGGCCATGGTGGGGGAGGCAGCCCCGAAGGCGGAGCGGAAGCCGAAAGCAGCGGCGGCACAGCCGGATTCCGGTCCCAGGCTGCGGCTGTTCCGGGACAGCGCGATCGTCGCGCACCGCAATCTGCTGACCATCCTGCGCGTGCCCACCCTGCTGGTGACCGCCACGATCCAGCCGCTGATGTTCGTGTTCCTGTTCGCCTACATCTTCGGTGCCTCGCTGGGCGGCGGCCAGTACCGGGAGTTCCTGCTCGCGGGCATCTTCACGCAGACGGTCGCGTTCAACGCCGCGTTCACCACGGTCGGTCTCGCCGGGGACCTGCAGAAGGGCATCATCGACCGGATGCGGGCGCTGCCGATGTCCCGGCTCGCCGTGCTGATGGGCCGCACGCTGTCGGACCTGGTGGTGAACATCCTCAGCCTGGCCGTGATGGTCGGATGCGGGTATGTCGTCGGCTGGCGCATCCACGGCAGTCTCAGCGACGCCGCGTTGGCGTTCGGGGTGATCCTGCTGTTCGCGTTCGCGATGTCCTGGGTCGGCGCGCTGACCGGCTTGCTGTCACCGACCGTCGAGGTGGCGCAGAGCGCGGGGCTGATCTGGCTGTTCCCGCTGACGTTCATCTCCTCGGCGTTCATCTCCGCCGAGACCCTGCCCGGCCCGCTGCGCACGATCGCCGAGTGGAATCCGATCACCGCGGTGTCGGCCGCGGGGCGCAAACTGTTCGTCAACGACTCGCCGCCCAGTTTCGTCCCGCCTACCGGCTGGGCGGCCGATCACTGCGTCGAATACGCGGTGGCCTGCTCGGTGGCGATTCTCGTGCTGGCCGTGCCGCTGGCGTTGCTGCGCTACCGCAAGGTGGCCAGCCACTGACCGGCGTGCGTGGCACGAACAGCGAACGGCCGCCGCATCGAACGATGCGGCGGCCGTGTCGGTGTGCGCGGACCGTCAGGCGCGGCGGCGGGTCTTGAGCAATTCGAGGCGCTCCTTGAGCAACTCCTCGAGCTCGTCCTTGCTGCGGCGCTCCAGCAGCATGTCCCAGTGCGTGCGCGGCGGCTTGACCTTCTTGGCCTCCTGGGTGGTGCCCTCGATCAGCACGCCCTCCTGGCCGTTGCGGCACAGCCAAGTGGGCGGGATCTCGGCGTCGTCGGCGAACGGAACGTCGAATTCCTCGCCGTTGTCGGTCCGGTAGCGGGCGATCCGACGCGGAGCCAGGTCGTGGTCGCGATCGGTCTCGTAGCTCACCGCTCCGAGCCGGCTGCCTCGGAGTACGCGATCTGCCATGGTGTGCCTCTCCCTGTGTGCTCGAGTCTTCGTGCGCTGCCACGGTGTCCGCACGAGTGCGCGGGGCACTCGGTGGACCTTGATGTACAACGATCGGGCCTGCGCCGATAGTTCCCGACGCGGCCGCGGCGAACCGTTCCATTGTAGTGCCCTCGGCGCGCCGAGCTCGCCACGCCCGGCGCGGGACGATTCGCCGGGGTCGCTGAATGGATCGCCGAGGGCGAGCTATTAGTGTTCTGCGTCATGTCGCGCCGCTTGTCCTGCCAGTGGTGTGGGCGGGAGATCGTGGAATCGGAGGCCGGCCGTCGTCGCCGGTACTGCCGTCAGTCCTGTCGTCAACGCGCCTACGAACACCGCAACAGCTTGAAGGGAACCGGGATTCCCGACGACGCCGTGGTGCTCAGCGCCCAGGAGGCCGCCGACCTGGCCGATCGCTGGTTCGCCGCCCGCTGCGCCGCCGAGGACGTCGCCATCGCCATCGAGGAGGGCGCCACGCCCGAGGAGCTGGCGGCGCTGGGCAAGACCCTCGTCGAGCTCACCCGCGACGCGGAACGTCTGCGCTGACCGGGTCCGCGGCGTCACTATGCGCGGCGGCTCCCCGGTGCCGCAGGTACACCGCGCCGAGCAGCGCGGTGACGATCGCGGCGAGCCCGCAGGCCGCGAGCCAGGTGGCCATGTCCGGGTGGACCAGGGACTGTGCGCGCATCGCCTGCCAGAAGACGAGCGTCAGCAGACCGGCATACCCGGCCGCGAGCACGCCGACGACGGCCGCGCGGGTGCGCTCCGGGCGCAGCCAGCGGTAGCGCGGAGCCAGCCAGGCCAGCAGGACGGCCACCAGCAGCAGCACCTGGATGCCGTGCAGGCCGACGAAGTGCGGAACGCGTAGGTCACCGCCGACGGTGCTCCAGTGGGTGAGCGGCATGCCGCCCATGGCGTCGCGTGGGCCGAGATCGCTCGCGTCGGGCACGACCGTGTGTCCGGCGGCCAGCTCGACGATCCGCCCGTCGCTGTCGCGGACGAGCTGCTTGCCGGTGAAGCCCATCAGGTAACCCAGCGCCATGCCCGCGACGGACAGCGCCAGACCGGCATGGATCGCCCGTGCCGTCGGCCGGTCCACCAACCGCTGCCAGGCGAGGATCGACACGATGAGCAGGTTGGCGAGGAAAAGGCCGGGCACGCCGGAGGCGAAGACCATCTGCCCGATCGAGTTCACCGGATCGTCCTCGGTGTTGAAGTGGCTGAACGTGCCGCGTGCGGCCTGCAACACGATGAAGCCGACGTCGACGAAGCCGGTGACGGCGAACACCGTCCCCAGCCACCAGGTGATGCGGCTTCCCTTGTGCGGCAACGACAGCAGCCAGGCCAGGGTGAGGCTGTAGAGGAAGAACGCCAGGCCGAACTTCATCGGCTTGAGCCATACCGATTCGCCGAGCAGCGTGCGGTCGTCGACCAGCATCGCCGCGAGCGCGAAGACGACGAGCGCGCCCATCGCGGCGACGTTTCCCAGCAGCGGCCGATGCAGTCGCGCACGCGTCGCGGGCTTCGTGCGTCCGCGCCGCCGCCGTGCCGACGGCCCGTCCTGCGGCGTGGCGACGAAATGTGTTGTGGACATGGACCGAACGTAGGAATCGCCGCCATCGGCGGTCGTCCCGCCGCAGCGCTATTCGCGTCTAGTACCACGGTATCGGGCGCAAATGCGGCCGATACCGCAGAGCCGTCCACGGTCGCCGAGGTTCAGATCTGCTACTGCGGCAGTGCGTGCGGCCCCGAAAGTGGTCGGGCCGCGAACGCGTCGTTGCGTTCGCGGCCCGTGGCAGGCGACGGCTCTGTCGCCGAGTCTGTTCGCGAGCCCCTCATGTCTCGCGATCGGGATCAGTCTTCCGGAGCGAATCCGACGTCGATGCCGCGCTCGGCCAGCCAGGGCCGCGGGTCGATCGGTTCGCCGCCGGGCAGGTGGACTTCGTAGTGCAGGTGCGGACCGGTGGAGTAGCCGCGGTTGCCGACGGTCGCGATGACGTCGCCCGCGCGCACCGGCTGGCCGACCTCGGCGAGGATGTCGTTGACGTGGCCGTAGACGCCGACGGTGCCGTCGTCCTGCTGCACACGCACCCACAGGCCGAAGCCGGAGGCGGGACCGGCCTCGATCACCACGCCGTCGGTGACCGTGGCGATCGGTGCGCCGAGCGGGTCGCCGAAGTCGAGCCCCGCGTGCATCGCGCCCCAGCGCGTGCCGAAGTTCGAGGTGAGCACGCCGGCGACCGGCCGGACGGTCTTCGGGCGGGTGAATTCCTGCGCGATGCGGTTCGGGTCCCACGGCGCGGGCCCGGGGTCGGACTGCGGAGGTTGCGTCTCGTGCTGGGTGAAGGTGGCGAACTGGGCCATCCCCTCGGCGGGGCGGATCTCGCCGGAGGCGATCTTGCCCGCGACGAGGCGGGCCGAAGCGTCGGTTTCCTGGTCCTGTTGGGCAGCGGCGAGGATACCGACCGACGCGGTGACGATCGCGGAGGCGGCGACCACGCGGGTGGCGGCGCGATGGCGGCGGAACCGGGTCACGCCGCGACGGATCTGTAACGGAAAGGTCACGGGCATGAACCGAACGTACGACAGCGGCGCGCCCGTTCTGCAATCCTGTGGCTACCGTCACGGGTCTATAAACGCCCAGCTCGTCGGTCACGGAGAGGTAACGGTTCACTCTCGTTTCCGTATTCGACCTGGTTCTTTGCCGCATTACCCAGCTGTTGACCAGCGAAACCTCAGTTGATCACACTGTGTGAGTGGCGACTAATGGAGTTCGTGCCCTGACCGCGCTGGCGGACCCGACTCGCCGCGCGATCTTCGAGGCCTTGCCGCAGGCTGCGCGCTCGGTCGGCGAGCTCGCCGAAGAAATCGGCGTGAGCAGCTCGGCGGTCTCCCAGCATCTGCGGGTGCTGCGCGAAGCACGGCTGGTCATGATGCACCCGGAAGGCAACCGCAGGCTGTACTCCTTGGACCCGCGCGGCCTCGCGGATGCCCGCGACTACCTCGAGCAGTTCTGGCCGAGTGCGATCGCCGCGTATTCCGCGGCGCTGCGCACCGCCGCGACGGCGACCGCGTGACTCGGTGGCCAGCGCCCGCGTGACCGTCGTCCCTGGGTGGCGTCGGGAGACGGAGTGGGAGCGTCAGCCGACGCGCCGATAGGCCGTCTTGCGTCGGTCGGCGCCCGTGCCGGGCCAGTTGCGCTTGCTCAGCTGTTTGTCGACGGCGGTGATGACCTCGGTGACGCCGATCTGCAACAGGCCGGGGTCTGGGGTGTCGGCGTCCGGATCGCCGACCTGGCCGGCCCACAGTACGGCGTGCCGGCCCAGGAGGTGCGAAGGCGGACCGGCCCACCGTGGCGGCGTGGGACCGAACAGCAGGACCGTGCGGGTGCCGAAGGCGGTGGCCAGGTGTGCGACGCCGGTGTCCCCGCAGATCACCAAGGCGGCCTCGGCGACGGTGGCGGCCAGATCGATGAGGTTCTGCTCCCCGGCGAGCACCCGGCCCACGGGTAGCCCCGCGCGTGCGGCGATGCCCAGCGCGAGTTCGCGCTCGTTCTCGTCGCCGGTGAGGACCACTTCGCGGCCGAGTACCAGCAGGTGGCGGACGACGGCGGCGAAACGGTCCGGTGGCCAGCGGCGGGCCGGTGCGCCCGCGCCGACATGCACGACCACGCAGTCGCGCCTGCTGGTCGTCGACACCGGCGGCACCAGTCCGAGGTTGCGGCGATCCGCCCCGATGCCGTCGTATTCCAGCAGGTGACACCAGCGGTCCACCTCGTGCATGTCGGGATCCCACTCGGGGCCGGACAGCTCGGGGAAGGCGGCGTTGCGAAAGGTGAGGATGCGGCCGGGTTCGATTTTGGCCAGCGTGACGATGCTTTCGGCGCTCGCGCCGTGCAGGTTGACCGCCAATTCGGGTGGCGGCGCGTCCCAGCGGAGACCACTGGGCTCGGCGGTCGGCACCAGGGCGTCGACCGACGCGATCAGATCGACGATCGGCTTGAGCCGCTGCGGGGCCGCCAGGACGAGGCGGTCGCGCGGTTTGGCCCGGCGCAGCGCACGTAAAGCCGGGACCGCGGTGAGTAGATCACCCAGCCCACGCGCCTGCAACACGAGCAGAACCGCCACCCTCTTCTCCTAGCCACCCGAGTCTCACCGAACCCCGACCCACCCGTTCACCCCAGGGGCGCCAACGAAGAGTCACTTTAGGAGTAACTACCCGACCGATCCGGCGGCGAAACGTGAACGCCGGGCAACGCCGCGGTACCGGCTGGGCAAGCGCGCCAGAAACCTCATGGCAAATGCGCAGTAAACACCCGAAGATGGGCTATAGCATCAACGCATGACGACAAACAGCGTGGTAGAGGGCCCTATGCAGTCTCTTGCCCGCAGGGCGTGGCAGACCATCCTGGTCACCGGCATCCTGGCGGTGATCCTCGGCGCCCTGATCCTGGCCTGGCCGGATATCACCCTGCAGGCCGCGGGCATCATCTTCGGCGTCTACCTGGTGGTCACCGGCTTCCTCCAGTTGATGGCAGCCTTCGGCGCGCCGACCGGCACCGGTCTGCGGGTGCTGTCGTTCGTCATCGGTCTGCTGTCCATCGTGATCGGCGTCTTCTGCTTCCGCGACGAACTGGCCTCGATCCTGCTGCTGGGTCTCTGGATCGGGATCGGCTGGCTGTTCCGCGGGGTCGCGCTGCTGGTCGCCGCCCTCTCCGAGCCGGGGACGCCGGGGCGCTGGTGGCAGGTGTTCTTCGGCCTCGTGACCGCCATCGCGGGTGTTGTGCTGATCGTCTGGCCGGCGCGGTCGGTGGCCACCCTGGCCGTGCTGGCGGGGGTGTGGCTGATCATCATCGGCATCATGGAAATCATCGTGGCGTTCGGAGTTCGCCACGAGGCGAAGGTGGCGCGCACCGCACCCGCTGTCGCCTGATCACGAACCCGCGCGGCCGTGCGCCACGGCGCCGGTTCGCGCGACGCGGTGTCTCCGGGCGCCTGAACACCACGGTTCCGTCACGTGGGAACTCGTGACAGAATCACAGGCGCATTTTCACAGACGTCGGCTTCGGGGTTGGCCGACATCGAAAAGAACTGGAGGCACGAATGATTCGTACTGCTGGGATTGTCGGTGCGCTGGCCCTGGCAGGGGCCGCGGCCCTGCTGTCGGCGGGAACGGCGCAGGCCGCGGTCGGCATCGTGACGATCAACGGGGAACAGCGGGTGGATCCGGTGGGCTGCCTGAACACCGACGGCACCTTCTACACCACCTTCCAGATCACCGTCGTCAACAGCACCGATCGTGCCATCACACTGCACTCCGGGCGGGACTGCACCGGCTCCGTGATCGGTGAGCTGCCCGCCGAGAGGATCGGCTACCTGCCCAAGGGCGGCAGCGTTTCGGTCAGCTGACGCCGAACGCCAGTCGCCGTAGGCGAAACCGGCCGGGTCGCGATCCGAGCAGGGTGTCGAGCATCGACGCCACTGGGATCCGTCCCGGCCGGAAACCGTTCTGGGGTGGTGCTGATCCGGAGCCCCGGACCGGCACCACTTTCCGCTCAGCGTGTGCGTGGCCAATCGCCGGAGCTCGGCACCCCGGACTCCACGGCTCCCCGCACCGAAATCGGCGCCGCGACAGCCGAGCGGCGACGGCCGCGTGGATCCCACGCCATCGCCATCGCCGCGCCGCCCAACAAGACGACCACGATCATCGCCACAACGCACCAAACCAACACCGCCATTGCCTCCCTGACATCCCCCATCCGGCTGACAGACTGCGTTGGCTTACCAAGGCGGACAGTTGTTTTCGATTCGCGCACAGTATTCCCCTGGTTGGTGGCGCGCGCGAGTCGGCGGCGCGGCGCTCATCATCCGGAGCGCCGGACGAAGCTCGCCACCGGTCTCGACGCGGTCGGCGCACCAGCGTGAACGCGGGTTCTTTCCCGTGCGACGGCGCCCGGCGCGGTCGCAGGAGGAGACCGAGATCACGGACGCGCCACTGCCGGACGCTGGACCGGCCGAGCTCGGTCCTGCCCGCACACCCGTTCGCCGGCTCCGGGTGGCGTGCTCCGAGGCGCTCAGCTGCCTGAGCGGGCAGACAGACCGGGATTCTGGAATAGGGCGACGCCGGGGTCATAGGCGGTCCCTGGAGCTGCGTGGCCCCAGGGGCCGTAGACCGCCTCGAGCGGATGGTACTGCTCGGGGATCTCGGGTCGAGATGTCGCGGCGCAGTGTTCGGGCGGAACGCGATCGCTACGTCTCGGGGAGAGGTCGCCGAGCCAGATCTGACCGCCGATGGCGGCGGCGCACGGCTGCCTTCGGGGAGAGTGCCGGACGATTCAACATTGTCTTACGTAGATATGCGCATCTAAATATCTAACCCCGCCCTCGGATACCTGCGAGGCCCCCCGGGAGTAACACTCCAGCTACACCGACGGGGGAGGGAGTGCATCGGATACTGCTGCCCCTCAGTGGATCTCGGGGATGCCGACGGCTCGGCAGCCCTGGGTGAACGGCGCTATCCTTGGCCTGATCGTCGGGCTGGAAGTCGCGTGCGCGGAACGCCACACATGTTGACATCGACTGCTGTTGACAACATATGATGTCAATACTTTGTGAGCCTCGGCTCGCCGCGTCGACACCGTGGCAGCCGGAGGCGGGCAGGCACTCGACCACTTCAGCGACGATCGCGGCAAGGGAGCTACCGATGAGGGCCAAACCACCCGCCCTGGGATATCTCCGCAAGGACATCTCAGGTGTGTCCCAGGACTGGGACGAAGCGCAGATGCGGAGTTTGGCGAAACGCCTGGGTTATGAGTTGTGCAAAACCGTGACCTTCGGCGCCGGTACCGACGCGCCGGTGGATCGCCTGATCGACGCCGCACGGAATTTCGGTGTCGACGCGGTCATCGCCCCGGGTCTGCAGCACTTCGGCAATACGGTGCCCGGTGAACTCGTAGAGGTTTGCGACCTGATCACGGTCACGCCGCAGGAAACCTACTCCCGCTCGGCGCTCTCCCGGGTCTGGGCATAGTTCGTCCCTGGCAAGCTCCGCGCAGCCGCGACTTCCCGTTCTGACGGAGCTCCGTCAGAACGTTTCGCGCACCGGCCATTCGGCTACGATCGGGCCCCGTGGCTGACACAGTGGTGTGGGCGGGGCAGCAGTCCCTCGGGGATGTCGATACCGGGAAGCGCGCGAATCGTAGGGACCGGGTGCGTCTGATCGCGGTGGTCACCGGACTGATCGGCGCCTTGCTCGCCGTGGCCGTGCCGTTCCTCCCGGTCCGGATGGACGCCGCAGCCATTGCCTGGCCCGAAGCGGGGGTGGTGCACAGTGTGGCGGCGCCGCTGGTGTCCTACGCGCCGACTCGGCTGTCCGCGCGCGTTCCTTACGCTGCGTTGACCACTCTGGCCGATACCGGTGGTGTCGCCGTCTCGACGGTGCCGCGACAGTCGGCGGATATGGAGCGGTACGGATTTGTTGTCAAAGTCGTTCCGGACACCACTGATCGGCCTGGGCGGGTCGACGTGGTCTCCCGCAGCACGCTGCTCTGGTCCGCGCCCCTGGAGTTGGTCCGTGGGCAGTCCGGCACGCTGGCGATCGAGGTGTCGGCAGGGCGGACGGCGGTGTCGGGCACAGATGATCCGGGCAGCGTGACCGATTCCGACGTGCGTCCGCAGGTCGTCGGTGTCTTCACCGACTTGACCGGGGCGGCGCCGCAGGGATTGCGGGTGGATATCGCGGTCGATTCCCGGTTTTCGACCTCGCCGACGCTTCTGAAGCTGACCGTCACCGTGCTGTGCCTGCTCGTGACGTCGGCCTCGCTATTGGCACTGCACCGCTTGGACCGCACGGACGGCCGGTCCACGCGGCGATTCCTGCCGGCTCGGTGGTGGCGGCTTCGTCCTGCCGACTGGTTGGTCTTCGCGGTATTGCTGCTCTGGCATTTCATCGGGGCCAACACCTCCGATGACGGCTACATCCTCGGAATGGCCCGCGGCTCGCGCAGTTCCGGGTACATGTCGAACTACTACCGCTGGTTCAGCGTCGACGAGGGGCCGTTCTACACGCCCTACACCGACGTGATCGCATGGATGTCGCACCTGTCGACGGCGAGTGCGTGGGTGCGGTCGCCGACTCTCGTCGTCGCGGTGATCACCTGGTGGGTCGTCAGCCGCGAGATCATTCCCCGGCTGGGTGTCGCGGTGCGCAACGACAAGGTCGTGACATGGACGGCCGCGCTGGTGTTCCTGGCGTTCTGGTTGCCCTACAACAACGGGCTGCGCGCCGAACCCTTCGTCGCGGCCGGTGTCGTGCTCACCTGGGTGTCGATCGAGCGGGCGATCGCGACTCGCCGATTACTGCCCGTGGCGGCGGCGATCATCATCGCCGCGCTGACCTTGACCGTGGCGCCGTCGGGCCTGATCTGTGTCGGCGCCCTGCTGGCGGGGGCGCGCAGCCTCGTCTCGGTGGTCGTGCACCGTGCGCGCTCGGTCGGCTACCCGGCGCAATTGCTGCCGTTGCTCGCTTCGGGCACCGTGGTTCTGGCGGTGGTCTTCGCGGACCGGACACTGGCCGCCGTCCTCGAAATGTCCTATGTCCACGGACGTATCGGCCCCGGCGAGTCCTGGTTCCTCGAGTTCCTGCGCTACCAGTATCTGCTGCAGCTGAACTCCGACGGTTGGCTCTCCCGGCGTTTCGGCATGTTCGTGATGGTGCTCGGATTGATCGTGTGTGTGGTGACCATGCTGCGGCGTGGGGGACACATCCCCGGAACCGCGGTCGGGCCGTCGCGGCGCATCGTGGGCATCACCGTCGCCGCGATGGCGCTGATGATGTTCTCTCCGACCAAATGGACACACCAGTTCGGAGTGTTCGCCGGTCTCGCCACCTGTATCGCGGCGCTCACCGCGGTCGCGATCAGTCCTGGTGTCATGCGACCGCTGCGCAACCGCGCCTTGTTCGCGTCGGCTGTCTTCTTCGCGCTGGCTTTGACTTTCGTCGGCGCGAACGGCTACTGGTACGTGTCCGCTTGGGGGATTCCGTGGTGGGACAAGCCGCCGACCATCGCGGGCAAGGGTTTGTCCAGTTTCGCTGCCGGATTGTCGTTCCTCGCGTTGGCCGCCGCGGCGTGGTTCCATATCCGGCCGCAAGCCGGGCCGCGCGGCGATTCGATAGCTGCCCGCCCGGCCCGGGTCCCGGTGCTGACGGTGGTCGCGGCAGTGATGGTGCTCTTTCTGGTCGGATCGTTCGTCAAAGCGACTGTCGCGCAATATCCTTCGTATTCGGTCGCGAAATCCAATCTGGCGACCGCCTTCTCCGGCGGCTGCGGAATGGCCGACGACGTGCTCGTGGAGACGGACCCCAATTCCTCGATGTTGCAGCCGGTTTCCGGTGACATCGGCACCGCGCTGGCAGGGGACGATTCCGCCGGGTTCAGCCCGAGCGGGGTGGCGCCGGTCCTCACCTCCGACGAGGTGGAATCCACGACCGGCCGGGCGAATTCGGTCTCCGACGACCGGGACGAACTCCGCGACGCCGCCAGATCGGCCGGGTCGGAGTCGGATACCTCGAGCGGTAGCGGAATCAACGGCAGTAGCGTCGCCCTGCCCTTCGGCCTCGATCCGGCCACCACGCCCGTGCTCGGCAGCTACCGCGACGGGCCACAGGCACCGGCTTCTCTGACCACCGGGTGGTACCGGCTGCCCGCCGTCGTCGGCGGCAGTCGCGGCCCGATCATCGCCATCGCGGTAGCCGGTCGGATCCGTTCCGTCGACTCCGACGGGATCGCGCACCCGGGGCAGCACCTCGAACTCGAATACGGTCGCACCGAACCCGATGACCGCGTCATCCCGATGGGCCGCTTGCTTCCGATCGACATCGGCCCATCTCCCATGTGGCGCAATTTGCGGGTGCCGCTCGATCACCTTCCCGCTGAAGCCGACGTCGTCCGGATCGTCGCCGATGACAACGCCCTCGACAAAAATCAGTGGCTCGCGGTGACACCGCCCCGAGTCCCGCAGACCAGAACACTGAACACCGTCGTGGGCTCGACGACCCCTGTCCTCCTCGACTGGGCGGTCGGGCTGCATTTTCCCTGCCAGAAACACCTGCCCACCCGCGCCGGAGTCGCCGACCTTCCCGGGTACCGAATATTGCCCGACCGCAACGGTGCGACGATCACCAACCTCTGGCAAGGCCACGACGGCGGCGGTCCACTCGGCTGGACGCAACTCCTGTTCACCGCCCGCAGCCTGCCGTCCTATCTGAACAACGACTGGGACCGTGACTGGGGCTCGATCGAGCAGTTCATCCCCCACGACCTCGACACCCGACCTGCCCGGGTCGGGATCGAACCCGTCCAACGCTGGGGCACGTGGACGCCCGGACACATCATCACGTCGTATTAGGCGGAGAATATCGTCAAGCCACGGCACGATCGCCGTCACCGGCGGGACGTTGCGGTCGGTCGAATGGATCGATGAAACGGGCAGAGCGCTGCCGGGCGCATCGGCACCCGATCATCGAACCTGGACCAGCACCGAACCACTCGGCTACGGCCACACCTACACCGCCACAGCGGTCGCTCACGGCGAAACCGGCGACGTCACCGCGACGGCAACCTGCACCACGGTGGCACCGCGACAGCTCATCGACGTCTCCCTGCGCTCTGCCGATCTCGTCGATCTGGCTGACAATGACACCTATGGAGTCGGTTTCGTGCTCGTCGCCCATTTCGACGAACCCGTCGATCGGGCAGCCGCGCAACGCCACCTGAAAATCACCACCCAGCCGTCCGTCAACGGTGCCTGGTACTGGCTCGACGATCAGAACGCACACTGGCGGCCGGAGCACTATCACGCTCCGGGAACCCGGATCACGGTCGCGGCCGAACTCTTCGGCCGCGACCTCGGCGAGGGCCGCTACGGCCTGCGTGACCAGCGGGTTTCGGTGATCATCGGGCCCGCGCACGTCGCGATCGCCGACGACGACACCAAATGGCGATGCCCGGCATCCCATGGGCGCACCCCTTGCGGTACTAGGCGAGACCTGCGGTGGACAGGGCGGCCGCGAGGCCGGTGTTGTGGCAGCCGACCCAGTCCAGGTATCCGTCCGGTCGGACGAGCGCGGCTGTCGCTCCTGCCCACTCCGGCCGGTCCTGGATCGGGACTGCTCGCGCGAGCGGCAGATTCGCGACCGGCTTCAGGGCGCCGGTTAGATCGAGCAGTACGTGGCGTGCGTCGGTGAGGGTAGTGAAGAGCGTGCGACCGTCGGTCAGCGGCAGGTCGGGGGCGTGGTGGCCGGTGAGGTGGTGCGTGCCGGGTGCGGCCGGGTAGGTCACCGACAGTCCGGATAGTTGTTCGCCGAGCGTGCGAGCGAATTCGGGTCGGTCGGTGATCATCGCGGACAAGAGAGCGCGTAACTGCCTGCCGTCCGGTGAGAAGGCGGTCATCAGTGCTGCCTGGGCTTGTGTGCTGCGCAGCGCTCGAGAACCGACGGGATGTCGCTCGGTGTGGTAGGTATCGAGCAGACCTTCGGGTGCTCGCCCTGACACGGTGGCGGCAAGCTTCCAGCCGAGGTTCATCGCGTCCGCGAGGCCGAGATTCATTCCGACCCCACCGGCCGGCATGTGCTGGTGTGCCGCGTCACCGGCGAGCAACACCCTGCCGGTTCGGTAGCATTCGGCTTGCCGGGCGGCATTGCCGAAGCGCGACAACCACTTCGGCGAGTGCATTGCCCAGTCCGTCCCGACGATTGCGATGGTCTTCGCCCGCAGTTCGTCAAGTGTGAGGGCGCCGGGCCAGTCGGTCCGCAGATCCTGGGGAGTGATACCGATCAGGCGGTATGAGCCACCGGGTAGTCGCACACTCATGAGCAGGCCCGACTCGGTCCATTCGGTGAGGACAGGCTGGGGCGGTGGGTCGGCGAGTTCGACGTCGCCGAGCCAACCCAGCATGGTCGACTCGTCGCCCGGATAGGCGATGCCCGCGGCCTGCCGGACCGTGCTGCGGACCCCGTCACACCCCACGACCCATTCGGCCTCGATGTCGGCCCCCTCATCGACGTGCACCGTGATCGACTCGCCCCGTACGGTCAATCCGGCTACCCGCTGCCCGCGCCTGATATCGGCTCCGGCCGCACGAGCGTGTGCTTCCAAAAGTTGTTCGGTCCGTATCTGCGGCAGTGACAGCGTGAATTGGTACGAAGTGTCCAGCAGCCGGAAGTCCAGCCGGGTATCCAGCGCGGCGAAGTGTCCGCTCGGGATCCGGCTCCCTTCAGCGAGAAAATGATGCACGAGGGCTCGAGACGCCAGCATCTCGAGGGTGCGCGGATGGATGGCCAGCGCTTTGGAATTCGGGTCCGGCTCTGTACGTGCCTCTAACACCAGCACTTCGACGCCGCCCAAGCGCAATTCCGCGGCCAACCACAGCCCGACCGGGCCCGCGCCGACTACAACGACTTGGCGATGCCTCACGCCCGCCTCCTCTCACAAGTCATCACAAGGGGGTAGAAGTTCAGGCCTCGTGGTGAAATCGGCTGCCGAGTTCGGTGCCGAGGCGTTCGGAATCGATGAGGCGGTGTATCGGTGCGACGAGCGCCGGGGCGATGCATCCGATCGTGGCCAGTAGGCGTGTTTCGATGGGGGCGACGACGATTTCATCGATGTTGTCGCGAATTGCTCGGATGACAGCGTGGGAAACTTGCTGTGGTGTGGCCGTGCGCATTCCCGGTGGGACTCGGCTACCGCTGTCGGCGAACATTCCGGCGTCGCGGACGAACCCGGGTTCGACGATGGATACGCCGATCTCGGCGTCGCGAAGATCGTGCCGCAGGGCCAGCGCGAAGCCGCGCAGGCCGAATTTGGTCGCGTTGTACAAGCTGACCCGCGGTGCGGGCAGCAGGCCGGCGACCGACCCCATGAATACGATGTGACCCGCTCGCCGCCTACTCATCTGCTCGGCCAGATTGCGGGCGAGCAACATCGGCGCCCGCAGATTGACATCGAGGACACGGCCGAGATCGGTGTCGGAGAAATCGAGAATATGCCCGCCTGCCGGTAGACCGGCGTTGGCGATGAGAACATCCACTGGTCCGGCCTGGGCGAGCAGGCGCGACAGGTCCTCGAGGTTCGACAGATCGGCGGGAATTACGGCTGCGTCCAGTTCGGCGGCGAGCGCGCACAGAGCTTCGGGACGACGGCCGGTCAGCACGAGTTCGGCACCGCGGGAGGCGAGTTCACGCGCCACCGCGTGCCCGAGACCACCGGTGGCGCCGGTGAGCAGCACTCTGGCGGAGGCCAGTTCGACAGGGGACATGATCGGTTCCTTTCGTACCGTCGGCGACGTCGACGATCGGCTCGATCGAGGTGGCAGGGACTTCGGCGCCACGCGGTGAGGGCATTCCGTACTCGGCGCCTTATGGGCCGGTTCAGCGACCGGCTCGATAGGCACGGAGGAAGGCGCGGACGCCGGATGTCACACTGGCGTCGATGGCGCCGGGCTCGGCGTCGATAGCGCCCCAGAAAGTCCGATCGTTGGCCTCACCGGCGGCGAGGAGGACGAAGTGAGCGGCTGCGCTTTCGGGGTCTTCGAGGTCGAGCAATCCCCGCGCGGCGAGATCCGAAAACCTCCGGGCCAGAGCGGCATGAACCGTCCGTGGGCCGGTGTCGAGCCATGCCTCGAGTATCGCGCCCGGAATATGGTCTGCTTCGGCACGGATCTGGCGGACAAGGGCGAAGTGGTCCTCGTCGCCGCCGACGACGAAGGTGCGGCCCAGGGCAATGAGAGCGGCCTCGATATCCACGATATCGCTCAAATGGTGTTCGATCGCAGCACATCGACTGGCCCGCGCACGCCCCGCGCTTTCGATGATCACTGCGGTGAACAGCTGCTTCTTATCTGTGAAGTGCTTGTAGATCGTGCGGGTCGACACCGCGGATTCGCGGGCGATGACATCGATGGAGGCGCGGGTATAACCGTCGCGACAGAACACCGCGCGGGCGCCCCGCAAGATGGAAGCCCGTTTCTCCGGCCGCAACTGGCGAACCACGGCCACGTCCGCACTCGTCATGATCGGTTCGCCGAACTGCCCGAACATGCTGTCACGTCGATCTGCCCTCGTTGTGCGATCGGTCCTTCGGCGACGAACATCGGCATTCCTCCTGCTTTTTGCGCCGCCGCCGCATCAGCAGCCGAGCCGCCCCAAAAGTACAACGATCACTTTACCCAACGGTCCGGTGCACCGCCAGACCCGCTGGATGAGAAACCATGTACGACAGCTTCTCCCGCCTCCTTGTCGGTCCAGTTGACGGTCTTCTTCATGGATTCAGTGGTGTCGTTGACCACGCCACTGCCCATCGGATGCTACGGAGCCGCAGTACATGTGCAGCGTGCGCGGCAGTCCCCGCATAGCCGCAGCGCCGGTGCACGTCGCAGGCATGCGGGGCTCGAGATGGTTGAGCCAACAATCCGAGAGCGCGCCGAGTACGTCCTTGGGGTGGAATGTGTCGGGGGTCTACAGCTCGGGGCCGTTTCCGCTGTACGCTGTCGGGCCCTACACCCAGCTCAGTTACCCTTTCACCCCCAGCGGTCAGCGCACGACGACAGGATGCATGAATTGGGGTCCCGGTCTCGTCGGGGTGGTCACCAACGCATACGCGGAGATCTATCGCCGCTGAGAGATCCCGGAGCTCGGGTGACCGGTTGCCGACCGAGCGAAGGCGATGGGGCAACCGGCGCGGATAGGCTGGCGGTATGTCGGACACGGTGACATCCAACGGATATTCGGTCGCGCTCGTGCTGGGCGGGGGTGGGCCGGTCGGCCTTGCGTGGTTGGCGGGGTTCGCCACTGGGTTGCGGGACAACGGCATCGACTTGGCGCTGGCGGACCGGTTCGTGGGCACGTCGGCCGGGGCGGTCGTCGGCGCGGTCCTGGCCGACGGTGGTGATCCGGCGCGATTGCTGCGGCCGCCGTCGACATCGACGCCGGTGCAGGCGGATCCGGTGCGGATGGGGGAGATATTCGCCGTCCTGCGCGCTCCGGGACAGGAACCGGCCCAGGCGCGTCGCCGGGCGGGGGAACTGGCGCTGGCCGCCCAGGTCGGTGATCCGGACGAGCACATCGCGCGCATGGGCGGGCTGGCCGGTGTGGCGCAGTGGCCCGCACGCGACTTGCTCGTCACCGCGATCGACATCACCACCGGCGAGCTACAGGTGTGGACCCGGGACGGCGCGGCGTCGTTGCCCGAGGCGCTCGCGTCGAGCACGGCGGTGCCGGGCGTCTTCCCGCCGATTCCGATCGACGGACATCACTACATCGACGGTGGGTTGCGTTCACCGGTCAACGCTGACCTGGCCGCGGGCGCGGACGTCGTGGTGATCGTCGAGCCTTTGGCGCACATCTTCCCGCGTATCGCCAGTGACCGCGAATTGGGTTCGGCCACAGAGATTTCCATAGTTCCCGACGACGAGGCCATCGCCGCAATCGGGCTCGATCTGTTCGCCGCGGCCGCGCTGGCCCCCGCGTATGCGGCCGGTGTGCGCCAGTCCGCCGATGCCGCGCCGCGACTGAAGGACGTCTGGTCCGACCGCTGACCGACCCGCTGCCGCGCGCCGGTACCCCTCGGTGCCGCGTCCACTCCGCTACGACCCGGCTTCGTCCGGCGCGTACCCCAGGATGGCCTTGGTCTCCAGGTAGTCGTGGAAACCGAATTCGCCCCACTCGCGCCCGTTTCCGCTCCTGCGGTAGCCGCCGAAGGGCGCGTGGAAGTCGAAGGCGTCGTTGATGGTGATCCAACCCGAGCGGATGCGGCGGGCTACGGCGCGGGCCTGCTCCAGATCGGCGCCCGCGACGTTGCCCGCGAGTCCGTATTCGGTGTCGTTGGCGATGTCGACGGCGTGGTCGAGGCTGTCGTAGCCGAGGATGGCCAGGACCGGGCCGAAGATCTCCTCGCGGGCTATGGTCATGTCGTTGGTGACGTTCGCGAACACGGTGGGCTGCACGTAGTAGCCGTTGGCGAGTCCGTCGGGGCGGCCGGTGCCGCCCACCACCAGCGTGGCTCCCTCATCGATGCCCTTCTGGATGAGGGCCTGGATCTTGTCGAACTGCGATCCGGAGACCACGGGGCCCAGCGCCACGTCCCCGGCGGGGTCGCCCACGGTGAGCTGGGCGGCGGCCCGGCGGGCGATGTCGACGGCCTCGTCCATGCGGGCGCGGGGAACCAGCATGCGCGACAGCGCGCTGCAGGTCTGGCCGGAGTTCATCATCATCGGGCCGATCGCGGCGGCGACGTTCGTCGCGAAGTCCGCGTCGTCGAGCACGACGTTCGCGCTTTTGCCACCCAGTTCCTGCGTCACCCGCTTGACACTGGGGGCGGCATTGCGCGCGATCTCGATACCCGCGCGGGTGGAGCCGGTGAAGGAGATCAGATCCACGTCCGGATGCGCCGACAGCGGTACGCCGACGCTCGGACCGTCGCCCTGCACGAGGTTGAAGACGCCGGCGGGAACGCCTGCGGCGTCGAGGATCTCGGCGAAGATCTGCCCGGTGAAAGGCGAGCGCTCCGATGGCTTGAGCACCGTGGTGCAGCCGGTGGCGATGGCGGGAAACGCCTTCACGGCGATCAGGCTCATCGGCCAGTTCCACGGTGTGATGAGGCCGCAGACGCCGATGGGTTCCTTGACGATCAGGGTGGCGCCGCGCCGCTCTTCGAAGACGAAGTTCTGCAGGACTTCGATGGCGGTCGCCAGGTGCCCGGCCCCGAGGTCGACTTGGAAGCCGCCTGCCAGCGTGCTCGGTGCGCCCATCTCCTCGGTCAGCGCCGCGGCGAGATCGCCCGCGCGCTTACCGTATCCCACGCCGATCGCGCGCAGCAGCTCGATCCGCTCGGCCACCGGGGAGGCCGACCAGGCGGGAAACGCTTCGCGGGCGGCTACGACCGCGCGGTCCACGTCCGCGGCCGACCCGTTGGCGACGGTGCCGCACACCTCTTCGGTCGCCGGGTTCACGACCTCGAAAGACTGCGCCTCGGCCGGGTAGACCCAGGCGCCGCCGATGTAGAACTTGGAATACTCACGCATGACTACTGTGTCCCTTCGGCATACCAGGTGCGGAACTCGTCGTAACTCGGCATCTCCTCGGAGTTCGCCTTCGGGTCGACGGCCACGTGGATGACGCCCGGTCTGCCGCTGGCGTACGCCCGTTTGACGGCGGGGGCGATGTCCTCGTCGCGGTCGACGTATTCGCCGTAGCAGCCGAAGCCCTCGGCGACTTTGTCCAGGCGGGTGTCGGTGCTCCAGTGCGTACCCGTCTCCAGCGAGCCGGGCCCGAACAGGCCCTTGTAGACGCCGACTTCCAGGCCCCAGGCGTAGTCGACGGCGACCACACAGACCAGCGGCAGGTTCAGCCGCGCCGCGGTCTCCAACTCGCCGATGTGGAACAGGAACGACGAATCGCCGGTGACCAGCATGACCGGCCGCTTCCTGCCCTCGGCCACCGAGGCGCCGACGGCGTACGGCAGCCCGGTGCCGAGATGGCCGAAGTTCTGGTTCCAGATCACGTCGTGCGGCTTGGCCTGCGAGTAGGTCCAGCCGAAGATCGTGGTGGCGCCGCCGTCGCGGACCATGATGCCGTCGGAGGGGAACACCTTGGTCGCCTCGACGATCAGCCGCGCGGGATGCACCGGAGACCGGCCCGACGGCGCCGTTTCGGACAGTTCGGCCAGGCGGGCGGCGTCCTGCTCGATCCAGCTCGCCAGCTCGGGCGCCGGCGTGCGCGGTGTGTCCTTCAGCGCGTCGACCAGCTGCGGGACGATCGCGCGCAGGTCGCCGACGAGCGGGACGTCGATCGGCCGGTTGACCCCGATAGCCTCCGGATTCTGTTCCACCAGAACCCATTTGCGGTTCGCCTCGCCCGCCACCCAGTGCCGCCCGACCCCGTAGTGGACGGGCTCACCGAGTTCGGTGCCGATAGCCAGGCACAGATCCGATTTCACCACCGCGTCGATGGACGACGGTGAGAAGCCGTAGGCGAAGGTGCGGTCCTCGAGTCCCTCGATATACGAAGTGCCGCCCGAGGTCTGGATGACCGGGCAGGCCATCAGCTCGGCGAGCGCGCGCACCGACTCCCCGGCGCGCGCGGTGTGCACGCCGTGCCCGACCAGCAGTACCGGTTGTCGCGCCGCGCGGATCAGTCGCGCGGCCTCCTCGATCCGGTCCTGCCCCGCGGTCTGTCCGACGAGGCGATACCGGCTGGGCGGCAATGGTTCCGGTACGTCGAGTTCCTCTTGGATGATGTGCTTGGGCCACTCGATGTAGACCGGTCCGGGGGTTCCGGTGAGCGCCCGGCGCAAACCCTCGCGAATGATCTCGTCGGTCTGGTCGGCGTATTCGATGCTGGCGCTGTACTTCACCGACGGCGCGAAGAGTTCGGCCTGCTTGACGAACTGGATCCGCCCGCGCCGCACCCGCTGCTCGGTGATCCGGGCGCGCTGCCCGCCGAGGAAGATCACCGGCGAGTTCTCGACCTTCGCGCACATCATCGCGCCCGCCAGGTTGGCGACACCGGGGCCGAGCGTGCCGATGCAGACCGCGGCCTTGCCGGTCATCCGCGACACGGCCTCGGCCATGAATCCGGCCGATTCCTCGTGATGCGGTGCGACGACGTTCCAGCCGCGTTGCTCGGCGAGGTGGAACATGTGCACGAAATTCGGATCGGGAATGCCGAATATCGTGTTGATGCCCTCGGCTTCGAAGAGCTGAAGGATACGTTCGTAGACCTTAACGGGCATGCTGTCCTGCCTCCGTGGCTAGCTCGAAACTCTTCCTGATGTGATCGCTGTGCCCCGCGGGGACGGCAGGCAGAATCCAAGAGCCGGTCGTATCGCGAATGGCGTCGATCTGCTCGCCGATCTCTTCGACCGTCCACGAGGGGCGGTAGACCCCCGGGGTCTCGGCGATATAGGCCCGCGCCACGCGCCCGGCGACCGACACCAGCATCTCGCCGGTGATCGAGCAGGACTCGTGGGCGAGCCAGCCGACGGTCGGCGCGGTCAGTTCCGGCCCCATGGGCGGGTAGGACGAGGTGTCCAGTCCGTCGGCCAGCCTCGTCACCGCGGCGGGCACGATGACGTTGCCCAGGATGCCGAATTCGGCTCCCTCCAGGGCGATCACGTTCGACAGGCCGATCATGCCCGCCTTCGACACGGCGTAGTTGGCTACGCCCTTGTTGCCGTACAGCCCGCCGATCGACGAGGTGAGCACCACGCGGCCGTAGCCGGCGTCGGCCATGACCGGGAACGCGGGCCGGACGACGTGGAAGGCGCCGCGCAGGTGCACGTCGAGCACCGCGTCGAAATCCTCGTAGCTCAGCTCCCGCAGCGAACCGTATCGGACGTTGCCCGCGTTGTGCACGAGGATGTCCAGGCGGCCGTAATGGTCGAGCGCCGCGTCGATGATCGCGCGCCCGCCCTCGGCCGTGGCCACCGACTCGGTGCAGACGACGGCGGCGCCGCCGGCCGCCTCGATCTCGGCGACCACCTCCGCGGCCGGGTCCGCCTCGACGCTGTCGCCGCGCACGCTGCTGCCGAGGTCGTTGACCACCACCTTGGCGCCCTTCGAGGCGAGCAGCAGGGCGTACGCGCGGCCCAACCCCCGCCCGGCGCCGGTGATCACGGCTACGCGATCGTCGAATCTGAGTTCTCGCAAGGTGGTCGGTCCTCTCACAGGTGCGTCGCGGTGATCGGGGACTGGTCAGGCACCCAGGACGAGACCCGTCAACCGGCCTTCTTCGCGCCAGCTCCGCAGCAGATCCTCGAGCACGTAGAAGCCGCCCCAGAAGGGATCACCGAGGAACGACCGCCCGTTCGGTTCGCCCTCGCTGTTGTAGTAGCCGGGGGTGCATTCGCGGACGAAGTTGCTGTTGTCGAACGAATTCGCCCGGATGGTCGCGATCCACGCCTCCTCGGCCTCGGCGCTGGGTTCCACCGTGGTGGCGCCCCGGGCCGAGGCCTGCTGGATGATGTAGGCGATGTGATCGGCCTGCTGCTCGAACATCCGAGTGGTGGACGCGGTCACCCCGCCCTGGACGAACCCGGTGGCGAAGTGGTTCGGGAAGCCGTGCGACATGATCCCGTGCAAAGTACGGAACCCCTCGTTCCAGTGCTCGTACAGCGACCGGCCGCCCCGCCCGGCGAACGGCTGGATGGCGAGCCTGCGGTCGATGTCGCTGCTGATCTCGAAGCCGCTGGCGAAAACGATGCAGTCGACTTCGTATTCGACACCGTGCGCGACGATGCCCTTCTCCGTGATGCGCTCTACCCCCTTGGTGTCCGAGACATCGATGAGCGTGACGTTCGGGCGGTTGAAGGCCTGCAGATAGTTGTCGCTGAAGCCCGGCCGTTTGCACAGGTGCCGGTAGTACGGCTTGAGCGCCTCGGCCGTCGCCTTGTCCGCCACGATCTGGTCGACCCGGCGGCGCACCCGCTCCATCGCGCGGTAGTCCTCGGCCTCCTTGAGTTCCATGACCTTCATGGGATTTGTCGCCAGTTCGGCCCAGCCGCCGGTGGCGTCCAGGTGGGCGGCCACATTGCGGGCGACCTCGGTCCAGCCGTCGCAGATCAGATCCGGCTCCCCCGGGGAGTAGAACGCGTAGGCGGCGTTGTGGAAGTTGCGCTGCCGCTCCTCCCGCCAGCCCGGCCGCAGCGACTTCACCCATTCCGGATCGGTCGCCGTGTTGCCGCGCTCGAAGATGTAGGACGGCGTGCGTTGGAACACGTACAGGTGTTCGGCGCCTTCGGCCAGATGCGGGATCGTCCCGATGCCGCTGGCGCCGGTGCCGATGATGGCCACCTTCTTGTCGCCGAGCCTGTCCAGCCCGCCCTTCAGCGTGCCGCCGGTGTACTCGTAGTCCCAGCGCGCGGTGTGGAAAGTGTGGCCCTCGAACCGCGTGATGCCGGGGATACCGGGCAGCTTCGGCCGGTTGTACGGCCCCTGGCACATCACGATGAACCGGGCGCGGATGTCGTCGCCCCGGTTGGTCGCGATCCGCCACCGTTCGATCCGCTCGTCCCATTCCAGCGAGCGGATCAGCGTGTGGAAGACCGCCTTCTCGTACAAGCCGAAGTGCTTGCCGATGCGCTGGGCGTGTTCGTAGCACTCGTCGCCGAAGGAGAACTTCTCTTTCGGCATGTAGCCGGTCTCTTCGAGCAACGGCAGATAGCAGTAGCTGTCCGAGTCGACCTGGATGCCGGGGTAGCGATTCCAGTACCACACCCCGCCGAAGTCGCCGCCCAATTCGATGATCCGGAAATCTTCCACGCCGGCCTGCTGCAACCGGTGCGCGGTGATGAGACCCGCGAAACCGCCGCCGAGGATCGCCACCTCGATCTCGCCGGTCATCGCGTCGCGCGGCTCGACCGGCGTGTACGGATCTTCCTCGTAGTAGTCCGCGAATTCGCCCTCGGTCAGCAGGTACTGTCTCTGTCCCTCGGGACGCAGGCGCTTGTCACGTTCGGCGAGATATCTCGCGCGGAGGGCATCCCGATCGACATCGGGCGTAACCGTGGGCTTGCACTCGTGCATTCGAATTCCTGGATCTCTAACTCGGGTCATTGGGGGCGGACCGGTGGGTCCCGCCCGTTCAGGTCAGATCGCGCGGCGCGCCGGTACCCATGTACGCGGCGAGGTTGTGGTGCAGATTCACCACGCTGCGTTCGCGATACGGGTTGGGTTTCGGCCCGGAGAAGCCCCGGCTCTTCATGCCCTGCTGGACAGCGGCCATATTGGCGAAGTCCTGCGGTAGGACGGTCCGCCACCCGGGATCGCCGACGGGGGTGTATTCCCACTCGGTTCGCGGCTCCTCGCCGGGTGGGAAGAGTTCGAACACGGCGGCCTCGAAGAGGCACTTGTCCGGGTCGTAGCCGTAGGGCCGGAACCGGTAGCACAACATGTTGTTCAGTGCGTGGCCGATCTGGAAGTTGGGGAAGATCTGCCACGCGGTACCGGCACGGGCGACGATGTCGGGGTCTACCTTCGGCCAGACCACGCCGCGCGCCTCGTCCTCCGACCGGGCGGTGTCGAGCCAGTAGCGCAGCACTTCGTTGGCCGGAGTGCCCTCGGGCAGTTCGTCCACCAGCCGGTTGGCGACGTCGACCAGCGTGCGCGTGGTGTTGGTATTGGCGTTCTCCCAGGTGAAGTTCTGGAGTGTGGCGGTGGAGACGCGCGCGTCGGGACCGCTGCCGACGCGCACCTTGGCCTGGTTCTCCTCCATGCCCTTGGGTGCGTCGTAGCCGATGTTGCTGTGCTTGCCCTGCGCCCGCGACCACCCGAGGAAACTGCCGAAGTTCATGAACTCCGGGTGGGTGTAGGGCACGTGGTAGGTCTCCATGAACGCCTCGAAGGCGACCTTCCAGTTGCAGTCGAAAGTCAGCCACCGCCGCCAGCGATAGCGCATGTTCTCCAGTTCGAAGTGTTCGAGCAGGCCGGCCGCGGGCTCGAGGTACTCCCGGAGCGGTTCGGCGTCGGGGTCCATGTTGATCCAGATCCAGCCGCCCCACGTGTCGACCTTGACGTGGTTCAGTCCGTCGTTGCGTTCGGTGAGCCCGCAGACCCAGTCCTCGCGCTCGGCCGCGAAGGTATTGCGGCCCTCCAGGTCGTAGCGCCACCCGTGGAAACCGCAGACGAACTGTTTGCGACTGCCCCGGGCGTCGTGCGCGCCGTCCGGTGTATCGATCAGTTTGCGGCCGCGATGCGCGCACACGTTGTGGTAAGCCCGGATGGTGTCCGGTGCGGTGCGCACCACGATGATCGAGTCGTCGAGGATCTCGTAGGTGAGGAAGTCGCCGACTCGGGGAATCTCCTCGACGCGTTCGACCTGCTGCCACACCTTGGCCCAGAGCTTGTCGCCCTCGGCGCGTGCGTATTCCTCGGAGATGTACGCCTCGACGCCGATCGTCATCGGCGCAGACAACGGTTCGTCGGTAGCGGAATCCGTTGTCTCGGTCGTCGTTTCGCTCATGACATGCTCCTGGTCACAACTGTGGGTGCGTCAGCGGGTGATCGATGCGCGGAAGTTCTCGTCCTTGAGGAACAGCGAGGTGTGGTCCTCGCCGAGATGGGTCCACCTGAGGTTCAGGCCGCCGTCCACGAGCAGGGTCTGGCCCGTGACGTAGGTCGACAGATCCGACAACAGGAACAGGATCGGCCCCGCCTGCTCCTCCGGACGCCCGCGTCTGCCCATGGCGATGGCGCGGCGGTCCCGCTGGGGATCGTCGTCGACGTAGGTGCCGGAGGCGGGTGTCTCGGTGACACCCGGCGCGATGGCGTTCACCCGGATGCCGTCCTGGGCCAGCTCCACCGCCAGGGTCCTGGTCGCCGCCACCAGCGCCGCCTTCGCGGTGCCGTAGGCGATATGGAACGGAGCGGTGTTCATGCCGCTGATCGAGGAGAGCGATACCAGCGAACCGGGCCTGCCCTGCGACTTCAGCTCGGCGGCCACCGCCTGGCTCATGAAGAACATCGTCTCCAAGTTCTGCGCGAACAACGCGCGCCAGTCCTCCCTGGTCACCCGGGTCGCGGGCATCCAGGTGCGCACCGCGGCGCCGCCCGCCACATTGACCAGCCCGTGCAGCTCGCCGGGCGCCGCGCGGGCGTGCTCGAGTACGGTCGCGACACCCTCCTCGGTACCGACGTCGGCCGCGACGGACACCACGGAAAGACCTTCCGCGGCCAGCGGTTCGACGTGTTCGGCGAGGTTGTCCTTCGAGCGGCTCACCCCGATCACGGTGGCGCCGGCCCTGGCGATCAGGCGCGTCACCGCGGTGCCGATACCGCCACCGCCCGCGCCGGCGACGATGACGACGCGTCCGGTCAGTCCGAAGAAGTCGTGTGCGAGGCCGTCGTTGGTCATCGTCGGATCAGGCCTTCCCGCGCAGTGCGAGCACACTGCCCTCGGCGTCGGCGGACAGGTAGACCGTGCCGTCCGGTCCGGCCGCGATGCCCGCGAACGGGCCCATGGGCCCGGAGAACGGCGGAGTCCCGCGCAGCGGTTTGGCGACCACCCCGGGCGGCGCGCCGACCGGAAGATTCGCGGCGAGCGTCTGCCGGGCCTTGGTCTCCAGATCGACGCCGATCAACGCTTTGAGTCCGACGTCGAGGATGAGCAATTGCTTGCCGCGCACCAGGATTCCCTGCGGCGTCTCCAGTCCGTCCACCACCGTGTCCACTCCGCCGCCGCTGATCGAGACGATCCGCCCGGCCCCGGATTCGGAGACCAGGGCGGTGCCGTCCGGGCCGAATGCCACACCCATCGGGGCGTTCAGCCCGGAGGCCAGCACTTCGACCTGCCCGGACCGGATCGAAAGCACACGGCCCGCGCCCAGTTCCGCGGCCACGATCGTCCTGTCGGCGGTTGCCGCCACCCCGTAGAGCTGATCGAACCCGTCGGCGACGACCTCGGGCTCTTCGTCGGTGCCCGGTCGGTAATACGAGATCTGCCCGGTGGAGGTGGCGCACAGGAACTCGCCCGGGCCGACCGCGCTAACGCCGCGCACGTAGCCGGGATTTCCTGCGCTGAAAAGTGATGCGACCGTGTGTAATTCGCCGTTACGCAGCACGTAGAAGAAGGTGCCGTCGGCGACGTAGAGATCGCCGTCGTGGCCGACCGTCAGATCCAGCGGCCACAGCAGCCCGCCTTCCAGAATGGACCGGGTCTGTCCGCCGGTGAGAATCTCGGTGATCTCGCCGGAGAAGTGGGAGACGAACAGCCGGTTGCCGACGAAGGTGCAGTTGTCCAGGCCGGGGTCCAGGCTCGCCAGCACCTGACGGTCACCGGTACGCGGATCGATCCGCAGCACCTCACCGGTCTGCACCTGGGTGGAGACGAGGAAGCCCGCGGAGTCGAACTTGACCGAGTCGGGCACGCCGAGATCACCCACGACCCGTTCGGGCGCACCGCCGTCGGGATCGATGCGCCAGATGTCGTTGGTCCCCATCACCGGGTAGTAGAGGAGACCGTCGGGGCCGACCTCCATGGCGTTGGGCATCGGCACGTTGTCCTGCAGAACGCGCGGCGCGCTGCCGTCCAGCGGCAGTTCCATGAGGCGACCGCCGATCCGGCATTCGTTGACGAACAATCGGCCGTTGTGCACGGTGATGCCGTTGGCGCCGGGAAGATCGTCGCGGATCACCCGGGTGCGGCCGTCGGTGCCGCGCATGCTGACGCGCGCGTCCATGTACTCGGTGGCGATGAGATTGCCCTCGGGATCGAAGGCGAGGTCGTCGGGGGCGACGATGTCGCCGCCCTTGGCGCTGACGGTCTCGAGGTCGCCGGTGGCGACGTCGAGTGCGCTGATCTGGCTGCCGGCCACCTGGGCCACGTAGATTCGCCCGTCGGTACCCGTACGTAGGCCGTTCGCACCGAACAGTCGGCTCGGCGGGGTGAGCTGTCGGACGCTCCACCCCTCGGCGAGGGTTATCGGTGTGGTGGTGCGGTAGCGCGCCCCTCGAGTCAAGGCGGGGCCTCCCATGCGATGAGAAAGTCGATGTTCCAGATGTGGCACAGCCCGGCCCGGCGGCCCGGGGCGACGGGAATCCGGCCCCCATATCCGGCGGGCCGATGTGTCGTGGGCCACGCTACTTCAATCCTCACAAGGATAGCAATACTTGATCTGTTGGCTACCGTTGAGTAGGTTGCGGTCGACAGTTGTCGAGCGCTGAATGCGAACATCTGGGCGGCGCCAGGAGCGTGGACCGCTGCGACCGAACGGAGTGAGTATCAGGTCCAATAGCGCCGGTTAGCGGCAGGTTTGATTAGATATCGGCACTTGCTTGCGAGATTGATCCTGCGGAGGGCGCTATGCGGACGGCTGGAGCTCATGTGTCGTTCGAGAAGGCGCTCACCCAGCCACTCGGAAATCCAATTTCACACTGTGAAAACGCCATTATCGTACGCTGACTCCGCTCGGCGGAGCAACGCGTAACCCAAGCGCCTCTGCTGGGTGCAGGGCGGCGTGACGTGCGCAGACGCGGTGGATCGATGAACTCAGATCCGCGAGCGGAGGCCGGAGTGGATGGCCAGCCGCGCCCCGGCGGACGAGGCGTTCACCACGCCGTCGTCGAAGCGCTGCAGCACCAGTGTCTGGGTGGCGGCGAGATGGGTCCGGTACAGGCGTTCGGCTTCGGCTGCCCGCCCCTCCGCGATCTCCCTGGTGATGCGGCGGTGGGTGCGCAGCGCTTCGGCCGACTCGGCGTCGGATGGGTATTCCCCGCGCCGGGTCAACGCCTCCGCCCACGCCTCTTCCTGTGCCGACCACAGGGTGACCAGCGTGCTCACGACGTAGCGAATGGTCAGATTCGGGGTGAACGAGACGATGAGATCGTGGAATTCGCGGGCGGTGTGGGTGAAGGCGACGCCGTCGTCGATGAGTTCGGCCGACTTCTCCACGTTCTCCGTGAGCGCGGGGACGACGGTCTCGGCGCGGTCGGGCCGCTCGGCGCAGGCGGCCGCGCACAGCGGTTCCAGCGTGCGCAGGCCCGCGGCGAGATCGCCGAGGGTGACGCGCGCGCCTTGCAGCGCCAGGCCCAGGTGATACGCGGCCGACGTTTCGTCGGGGCGGTGCACTTCGGCGCCGCCCACATTGCCCCGGCGGACGGTGACGAGGCCCTCGGTCTCCAGGATGCGCAGCGCCTCGCGGATCGAGGGGTAGCTCACCCCGAAGTCCTGGACCAGCTGATCCTGGGTGGGGAGCCGGTAGTTCTCGTCACCGGCCAGGATGCGGGTGCGCAGCTCTGCGGCGACGGTCTCCGCGATGCGACGCTGCGGGACCCGGCCGCGCTTGGCGGCTGTCATGCGGTCCGCCTCTGGTTGGTCCTCACCCGGCACGCCTTTCCGTCATGGCGGCAGTGTAATCACCGCCAGATGACCATACAAATATTGCTATCCTTATGAGGATTGAAGTACTGTGCGCCACATGGACTTCACTATGGGTGAGGCCGCCAGCCGGCTCCGGGGTGAGCTGCGGCGGCTGATTGCCGAAGAGGTCCCCGCCGACTATCTCGGCGCGTTCACCGACGATCCGGCCGATCTGGCTGTGGCCCAGCGTTTCTGCCGGGTGCTCGCCGAACAGGGCCTGCTGTGCGCGGCTTGGCCCGCGGAGTTCGGTGGCCGTGGCGCCTCGGTGTGGGAGCAGACCGTGGTTCGCGAGGAGATGTGGGCGCACCACGAACCGCGCGGTGCGCAGTACATGGGCGTCAACTGGGTGGGCCCGACGATCATGCGGCACGGCACGGCCGAACAGCAACGCAAGCACCTGCCGCCGATCGCGCGCGGTGCGGCGATCTGGTGCCAGGGATTCAGCGAGCCGGACTCCGGGTCCGATCTCGCCTCGCTGCGGACCACCGCCCGCCGTGATGGCGACGGCTGGCGTATTTCCGGCCAGAAGATCTGGACCTCGTACGCGACCATGGCGCAGTGGTGCTTCCTGCTCGCGCGCACCGCGACTCGGGCGCGCAAACAGCAGGGGCTCACCGTGTTCCTGGTGCCGATGTCGGATCCGGGAATCGAGGTCCGGCCGATCCGGTCCATGCTCGGGCCGCACCATCTCAACGAGGTCTTCTTCGACGGGGTGCGCGTGACCGAAGCCGACGTGCTCGGTCAGGTCGACGAGGGGTGGTCGGTGGTGCAAGAGGTGCTGGCGTTCGAACGCGTCGGCATCGCCCGCTATGCGCGCTGTGAGCGGCTGCTGCAGGCCGCGCCGGACATTCTGGGACAGCGGTGGGACACGGTGCCCGCCGAGCTGCGCGGCCGCTGGGCCCGCATGCTCACCCGGGCACGGCGGGCGCGGCTGCTGGCGTACCAGGTGATCGCGCTGCAGAGCGCCGGGCGGGTCGCCCCCGGCGACGCCGCGGCCTACCGGATCGCGGTGACCCGGCTCGACCAGGAAAGCGCGAGCGTGCTGGCCGAACTCGCCGCGTTCGCGGGCTCGCGGGAGGAGACCCAGTGCCGGTTCCGGCGCGCGGTGGACGACCATTGGCGCTACGCGAACGCCGCGACGGTGGCCTCCGGCAGTATCGAGATGCAGAAGATTCTGCTGGCGCGCTCCATGCTGAGCGGGCCCCGCCGGGCGGGAGAAGCGGCATGACCGCCGCACCGTTCCCGGCGGATGGGCGGGCGATGACCATCGAACTCTGCGCCGAGGCACGGGAATACGGCGTGCAGGCGCTGCGCGCGCTGCGTGCGGCGGGTGGCGACGAACTGGTGCGGTGGGCCGAGCGTGAGCCCGCGCGGCGGGCGCTCGTCGCGCCGGTGCTGGGCGAACTCGGCGCCTGGGAGCTGGAGCCGCGGCGTGATCCGGTCGAGCTGGAAGCGGCTGCGGCGCTGTGCCGCAGCGCCGGCTACTGGGCCACGCCCTACCCGGTCGCGGAGCGGCTGGCCCGCCCGGTCGACTTGGACGTCGACGGGCTGGTGGTGGTGTCGGATGACGAGCCCGCCGCGGCGGTCGCGGATCTCGACCTGCGCTGGGCGGCGGTGACCTTGGACGGTGCCAGAGGGTCGGTGGTGGTGCGACGGTCCGGTGTGTCCGCGCGTGAGTCGGCGTTCGTGGCGCGATTGGAGGTGTCGCCGGTGGACACCGACGGCGCGGCCGATCTGGCGCTCGCGCTGGTACTGCCGTGCTGGACCCTGCTCGGCATGCTCGATCGCGCGGTGGAACTCGCCCGCGCCCACGTGCTGGTGCGCGAGCAGTTCGGCAAGCCGCTGGCCGAGTTCCAATCGGTGCAGTTCCAATTGACCGACGCCGAGGTGGAACGGCGCGGGGTGGACATGCTCGCCCGCTACGCGCTGTGGAGCATCCAGGCCGATCGCGGCGAGGCGCTGATCGACGCGCTGGCCCTGCGCGCCGCGGCGCTGGAAGCGGCCGAGGCCGTGTTCCGCGTGGCCCACCAGCTGCACGGCGCCCTCGGCTTCTGCGATGAGTCGCCACTGTCCTGGCTGTCGCGCTACAGCCTGCCGTCGCGCAGGCTGCCACTCGGCCTGGTCGCCACCGAGGATCTGCTCGCGCGGCTGGCCGGCCGCCGTGGCCTGACAGGTTTGTTCTCCGAGCCGGGGGAAGGGTGACGCCATGCGCTACGACCTGCCCGACGCGCTGACCGTCGCCTCCGAGGGGCCGGTCCGCATCGTCGTCATCGACCGCCCCGACGAGCTCAACGCGGTGAACGCCGAGTTGCACCGAGCGCTGGCGCAGGTGTGGCGGCAACTGGCCGCGGACCGGGAGGCCAGAGTGGTGATCCTCACCGGCTCCGGCCGGGCCTTCAGCGCGGGCGGCGATCTGGACTGGATCACCTCCTTCCTGGACGACACGGTCGCGCGGGACGAGAGCATCCGCGAAGGCGCTCAGATCATCGAGGAGATGCTGCGCTTTCCGCTGCCGGTGATCGCCGCGGTGAACGGTGCCGCGATGGGGCTCGGCGCCAGCCTGGCGGTGCTGTGCGACGTCGTGCTGATGTCGGATAGCGCCTACCTGGCCGACCCGCACGTCGCCGTCGGGCTGGTCGCCGGGGACGGCGGCGCCGCGTTCTGGCCGCTGCTCACCCCGATCCTGCGGACGCGGGAATTCCTGTACACCGGTGACCGGATCGATGCCGCCACCGCCGTCGAGGTCGGACTGGCGTCGCGGGTCGTCGCCGCGGACGAATTGCTTGTCGAGGCACGGAAACTGGCCGTCCGGTTGGCCGCCCTGCCGCCGGAGGCGCTGCGCAGCACGAAACGGGTCGTGAACATGTACCTTTCCCAAGCGCTCGGCGGTCCGATGCAGGCCGGTTTCGCCGCCGAGGTGGTCACCATGCAGTCACCGGAGCACCGGGACCGGCTGCTGGCGTTGCGACAGCGGGCACGGGCACGGTGACCGGGGACGTCCTCGACGAGTTCCGCGGCGAGGTCCGGGACTGGTGCCGCACGCACGTGCCTGCCGATTGGCGGCAGGCGCAGACCGGCCCGACGGACGCGGAATTCGTACGCTTCCAGCGTGATTGGTTCCAGCAGCTGCGCCGCGCCGGATACGCGGTGCCGCACTGGCCGCGCGAATACGGCGGTGGCATGTCCGTCCCGGAACAGATCGTGCTGTACCAGGAACTCGCCGCGCACGACGCTCCGCGACTGGTGCTGGCCTTCGTGGCCGTTCACCACGCGGCCGCGACGCTGCTCGCGGCGGGCACCGAGGAGCAGCGGCGACGGCATCTCCCGGCGATCCTGGACGGCGAGATCTGGGTGCAGGGTTTCTCCGAGCCCGGCGCCGGGTCCGATCTGGCGGCGTTGCAGACCAGCGCCCGCCGCGATGGCGACGGCTATGTCGTGACCGGGCAGAAGGTGTGGGCCAGCGGTGCGCAGTACGCGGACTGGTGCCTGCTGCTGGCTCGCACCGACCAGGCCGCCCCGAAGCGGCGCGGGATCTCCTACTTCCTGTTGGACATGCGCAGCCCCGGCATCGAGGTGCGCCCGATCCGGCAGGCCACCGGGGAATCGCACTTCTGCGAGATATTCCTGGACGAGGTGCGGATCCCGGCCGACGGGCTGGTCGGCGCGGAGAACGCGGGCTGGCAGGTGGCGCAGCAGACGCTCGGCGCCGAACGCGGCCTCACCATGCTGGAACTGTCCGAACGGCTCGGCAACGCCGGATTCCGCCTGCTGGTCGAGGCGTGCGAGCGAGCCGATCTCGATGGCGTGCGGCCGATCGACGACGCGCTGGTGGCCGACCGGCTGGCCGCGCTCGACATCGAGATCGCCGGATTGCGCGCATTGTGCCGAGACCTGGTGGAGCGGCACGACGCGGGCCGCGCGGGTCCGGCCGACGCTTCGGTCGTGAAGTTGTACTACAGCGAATTGTTGCAGCGGATGACGGATTTCGGCACGGAGGTCGGGGGAGTGGCCGCGCACACGATGCTGCGCAAACCGATGTCCGGCGGCTGGGAGTCGGGGGCCTGGGTGCTCGACTTCATCGGCTCCTGGGAATGGACCATTCCGGGCGGGACCAGCGAGATCCAGCGCACCATCATCGCGGAGCGCGGACTCGGCCTGCCCAGGGAACCGGCGGGAACCTGATGAGCGACGAATACGCCGAGATCCACGCCGAAATGCGAGCGGTGGCCCGCGACCTGCTCGGCAAAGCCGATTCCGAGTCTGTGGCCGACTGGTCGCTGATCGCCCGCTCCGGGTGGCTCGGCCTGGAAGCGCCCGCGGAATTCGATGGCGCCGACGCCACTTTCGCCGAAGTCGCGGTGATTCTCCAGGAGATGGGCCGAGCGGTCGCGCGCAGTGCCTACCCTTCGGTCGCGGTGCTCGCCGTCGGCGCACTCGGCCTGCTGGAGCCTCATCCACAACGAGACGAATTGTTTCGCGGCACGGTCGCGGGCGCGGTGGTGCCGGTTGTCGCGCTCACGGGGGAGGAGCGGGTCGGCGTCGTGCCGCGCGGCGCGGGTCTCGCGCACGCCGATCTCGCGCACGCCGATCTCGCGCACGCCGATCTCGCGCCGTTCCGGCTCGTGCCGGAGACCGGCGGCCTGCGTCTGCACGGTGACGTCGAATTCGTGCTCGACGCACCCGGCGCGGACCGGTTGCTCGTACCCGCCCGCGATCCCGGCGGCGAGATCGTGATCGCGGCAGTCGAATCGGGTGCGCCCGGGACAGCCGTCACCGCGCGACCGGTGGTCGACGCGACCCGCAGTCTCGGGCGCGTGAGCGCCGACGGCGTCGCGGTGGCGCCGTCGGCGGTGTGGCGATTCCGCGGGGACGGAGAGCGCGCCCTGCGGCGGTTGTACGACCGGGCCGCGGTCGCGACGGCCTGCGACAGCCTGGGGCTGAGCGAGGCCATGCTCGCGGCCACCGTCGACTACGCCAAGGTGCGCGAGCAGTTCGGCCGTCCGATCGGTTCCTTCCAGGCTGTCAAACACGCTTGCGCGGACATGCTGGTGCAGGTCTCGGTGGCTCGGCAGCTGGTGGCGGCCGCCGTGCGAGCCCAGGTGACGTGGGCACCGGACGCGGGCGACGCGGCGTCGATGGCCAAGGCGTTCAGCACCGACACGGCGGTGCGGGTGGCGGGAAAGGCCATGCAACTGCACGGCGGCATGGGCTACACCTGGGAAAGCGGAATCCACGCATACCTCAAGCGGGCCACGCTCGATCGTTCCCTCTTCGGTACGCCGGCCGAGCATCGGAAACGACTGGCCCGGCGGTACGCCTCGGCGTAGTGCGCGCCGGGGTGTGCGGCCGGGCAGCCTTTCGCGGGCGCCCGGATGCCGAGTCAGTCCCCCGGAGCCTCGGTGAAGCGCTGGAGGTACAGCGGCTCGCCCAGCTTCTCCATCAGATCGAGTTCGGTCTCCAGGTAGTCGACGTGCTGCTCCTCGTCTTCGAGGATGTGCTCGAAGATGCGAGCCGAGGTCACGTCGCCGCGCGAACGCATCAACTCGATGCCCCGGCGGAGCCGTTCGACCGCTTCCAACTCGATTTGCAGGTCGGCCCGCAGTTGCTCCGGAACGCTCTGTCCGATGCGCAGCGGGTTGAGCTTCTGGTAGTTGGGCAGCCCTTCCAGGAACAGAATCCGGTCGGTGAGCAGCTCGGCATGTTTCATCTCATCGATGGATTCGTGCCGAGTGTGCCGCGCCAGCTTGGTGAAGCCCCAGTTCTCCTGCATCTTGGCGTGCAGGAAGTACTGGTTGATCGCCGTGAGTTCGGCCGTCAGTTGCTCGTTGAGCAACGCCACGATGTCCTTGTCGCCGTCCATAGCAGCGATCGTGGCACAAAATGTGCCCAGCGCGGCAGAGACCGCCTGGTGTGTCGGATCAGGCGGCCGAGGGCTGTGCCCCGGTCGTCGCGCGGGCACGGCCGATCACCTCGGCCAATCGCGCCGTGCAACTGCCGCAGCCGGGCTTCCAGCCGCAGGCGTTCTTCACTTGGCGGACACTGTCGGCCCCGGCCGCAACGCAGGTGTGCACGTCACCTTCGGACAGCGCGTTACAGATGCACACGTACATGGAGCCTCACAGCCAGGGATCACCGTTACACTGAGGTTAGCCTCGACTAACGAGGTAAGCCTCCCCTAATGTATAGCAGCTCGACTCGCCGGTGTGAAGTCCGGCCCGCCGGGCGCGTGCGAAGACTCTTGTTCACCCGATCGACGCCCGCGCGTCACGCGGGCCGGTCGCCGGATTTCTAGGGTCGGGTGCATGCGCATTGTGTGCCGGTCGGTGGTTGTCGCGGTGGCCGTGCTGCTGTCCGGGTGCGGGGACGGGACGTCGTCGCAATCCGATTACGCCCAGCGATTGGACGGCTTGTGTGCTGCGCAAAGGGATTTCGTCCGCACACTGCCGGATCTGCAGCGCCGGGAGGCGCTGAGCATCGAGCAGGTGCGCCGACGCGCGGACGAACGCGCCGCCGTCTTCCGCTCGAGCGTCGCGAGCCTGCGGCCGCCCCTGGCATCGGCGCAGGATCATCAGAGCCTCGTCGCGACTCTCGATGCGGCGCCGAGCGGGCCCGAGGCGGGTCCGGCGGAGTTGCGGCCCTACCTGGAATCCCTGGGAAAGATCTATGCCCGGCTCGGCGCGCGTCAGTGCGAGCAATCCGGGCAAGAGGCCATTGCCGGTCTCCCAGTCCGATGACTGTCCGGTAGTCGTTACAGATCTGAAGTTCGGTGGAACTTCAGATCTGTAACGACTACCGGACGGGATTCGAAAGTCCAACCTCGGAATCCTGTAAAATTGCAGGTCATGGCCGTATCGCGAACTTCAGCAGCACCCCGGGCGCCAAATCAGCTGGCGATCTTTGGCTGGTAGCGCCGGACCGGACGCTACCTGCGTTCCGGTCACACGGCATTCGCCGCCGTCGACGCTGTACAGTTCAGGTCCAGCCCAGCCGCCGCACACGTTGGCGCCGCCTATTCGGCATGGCTACCATAGGACGCGATGCATATCGACTTGATGCTCCGTTCACTGGATGGGCTGTCTGTGGGGGATGCGTTGGGTGCGGAATTCCCCATCATGGGCCGGTCGATTCCGGATCTTCGGGCAAGCAATCTCCCTGCCCGACGGTGGGGGTGGACCGACGACACCGAAATGGCCTGTACCGTGGTTGCAGAACTCTCCAGTCACGGTGGGATCGACCAGGATCGGCTTGCCGCCGCCTTTGCACAACGGTTCGACCCGAACCGTGACTACGGCTTCCTAGCGGTCGACACATTGCGTCAAATCCGGAATGGCGTGCACTGGCGGGAGGCGGCCGGAGCCGTGTTCGATCACCAGGGTTCCTGTGGCAACGGTGCGGCCATGCGGGTCGCCCCGCTGGGTGCCTTTTACGCTGGCGATCCGGAAAAGATTGCCGCCGAAGCGGTCCGGTCGGCGCAGGTGACGCATCTGCATCCCGAAGGGGTCCTCGGTGCGGTCGCGGTGGCGCTCGCGGCCGGTCAGGCAGCTCACGCCCGTCTGATCAGGAGTCGGCCCACATCATGGGAATTCATTACCGGCGTCCTCGATCGCCTCGCCGACGGTGACACGAGCCGACTGATTCGCCATGCTCGCACCCTGCTCGGAGCCTCCGCGAAGGAGGCCGCGGATGAACTCGGCAACGGATCTCTGGTCACCGCGCAGAACACGGTCCCGTTCACAATATGGGTCGCGGCAACGCATTTGGACGACTACCCGGCCGCGATCACCACGTGCATTGCGGCAGACGGAGATATCGACACCACCAGCGCCATCGTCGGCGGGATCGTCGCCGCCTACACCGGCACCAGCAGCGCCCATCCGATCGTCGGAGTGCCGCAGACCTGGCTTGCCGCGCGAGAACCGTTGCCTGACTGGTTCAACCCGAGCCGCCGAACACGACGACGCCAAAACTCTGCATCCAGCCGCGTTCGAAGATGGTTATCCAGCGCGTCGTGAGAACAACCAGCCGGTCGACCTCGCTGCTCAGCGGCAGTTACCCCTTGATCACGGCCTGGCCGGACACCCGGAAACGCGGCATTACGGTGTGCTGTAGCCGTGTAGTAGGTAGCGGGGCGATGACCGTGGGTATCGAGCAATACCGCGAGATGTTCAGCGAGGAGATCCCGGTACGCGCCCCTGATAGCGAAGTAAAGCCATTGTCTTTGCGGGGGAGCATGAACGGCCACGGCGATTGGTGTGTGCGACTGAGTGATGGCGGCGCCGGGGAGTGGGAAGGAGACGGCCACGATGTATTCGATGCATTCGCGGTGGTGCGTAGCGAGCATGAGTCTCGTGGGTTCCACTTCCTGGTCGTAGGGGCGAGACCGGTGCGCTTGACCAAGGCACTGATCACTCACGGCGACTTGAGCGCGCTGATCACCGTATCGACAGGAAGATCAATGTGTTTCTGGTCACCCCGACGAAAACCAAGACTGCTGATCCCGCCATTCCCCAACTGAGCAGCTCTCGACCGGACGAGTCGGTCTTCCGAAAGATGAGCAGCCCCGGAGCGCGAGTCAGTCCCTGGCTCCGGGCTGCTCATGCAGTTGGTGACCGCACTGTATGCCACCCACCGGCTTTGGGAAACGGCTCAGTTTGGCCCCGATTGCTGCGCTGGTCGTCGACCCCGTCTGACCGGACCGGTTATCGCTACCCCGCACGGCCTTGGCCGTGCTCGTCTGGCCACGCCGCCGACAGCGGCACCAGCCTTGCGCGACCAGCTGACGCTGGCGCCCTCAGCGCGATCTGGCGCTCGAACCTTCGGCTGCTGGTGCCGTCATTGCGGCCGGTTGCCGAGCGCGTCGAACACTAAGCGCCCGGCAGCGTTGTACCATCCGCCATCCGGGCCCTCCGTGTAGACGACTTGGCCGTTCGCATCGCGCCATGTGCCGTCTTCGAGGGTCCAGCCCTGGAACTCGGTTCCTGACAGGTCATCGGAGAACCGGCCGCCGAGCCCGCCGACATTCCCATCGCTGGACGGACTGGCCGCACGGAGTTCGGTGTTGAATGCCTCAAGCTGGCGGCGGGTGTGTTCGATTTCCTCGTCGTTGGGCCTCTTCGCTGCGGCTTCGGTGTTGCTGTAGAAGAGTTTGCCTCCGAATTTTTCCGGCATGGATTCCTACTCCTAGATTTCCGACATTTGGATGATGATCCTGCCCGTCGCGGGGTCGCGGAACTTGTTGTGCACGAAGAATTCTGTGTTCGAGGGGAACAGGACCTCATCGGGAGTTCCGTACTCGCCGTATACTCGCCCGTTCTTGCTGATGATCTGCATTTCGACCTTGGCGTTCTGTACGAACACGTCATCGACTCCGCTCGGCTTGTTGGACGTTGAGGTGAACCCCAGTTCCGTTGTCGGTTTGCCCGGTTCGTAACGGGCGAGCTGTTCGGGCGTCAGGTTGGTATGCCGCAACACCGGACCCTCGTGCGCGGGCAGCTTGGACAGCGCCGCATTCAGGTCATCGACGTATCTTTGCTGCTCTGGGGTGAGGGGATCGCCACGCCGCAACAGCTCGGTAAGATTGTTGCTTCGGCTGTCGGCCGGGCCGAGTTCAAGCACGTGGCGATCGCGCGCGGTGAGGTCACTCACCCAGCTCGTAGGCTTGGGCCGCGCCCTGTTCTTGGCGCCCAGGTCCAGCAGTCGCTGCATCTCCTGGCGATGTCGGGAGAAATCGGGCACCGCGGAGAATCCGCGCCCGAGCCCGCGTAACTTGAACACCTCGACCAGTGGCCTGATCTTCGGCCCATAACGAGCAACGATGTGCGCGACCCGCCCGGCAGCGATTGCGGCACCGCCCGCGGCGGCGGCACCGAAGGTCACCAGCGACGCGGCAATCGTGATCGTGGCGCTGATCGCGATTTCGATTGCGGTTTCCTTGGCCAACTGGTCAAGGAAACCGGCGATCTTGTCCCGCATCTCCGCCAGCGCGTCACGGTGCTCGGTTGTCGACGCGGCCAGTTCACCGAACCCGGTCACCACATCGGCAGCCGCCGCGCGCAACGCGCGCAGGTCCTCGTCCACATGATCGAGTTCAGGGGCGGTGATCGGCGCGAACAGGCCTGCGATGCGCTCCAGTTCAGCGACGAACCCCGTGACCTCCGGGGCTGCGGCCAACTGCGTCCACGCATCCGCGGCCGTTTTCAGCTTGCTGGTGTCGCCGTCGGGGATGACGATGCCGACCTTTTCCACCAGCCCGATTGCGCCGTCGACCAGCCCCTGCCCCGGCCCGCCCGCCGCCGGAAGGGGTGCTTTGCACACGAATATCGCCGGGTCAGGCATGGTCGGGGCTGTCGGCGGTTGCCCACCGGCGCCTATCGTGGCGAAATAGTCGCCGATCGCGTGATTGTGCCCCAGTTCGATCAGGATGCGGGCGTAGTTGTCGGCGGCCTCGGCGACCTGCCGGGTGCCTCTGATCAGCTCATCGGCGCGGGTGTCGTAGGACTGCGCCCAGGACACCGCCTCCGAATACGACCCGCACATCTGCCCGCACCCAGCCAGAGTGGACCATTTCGCGTCCACGGCGCGGAACCAGGCCTCGGCGGCCGTGACGAGCGCACGCCCGGAGTTGGTGTAGACGTCGGTATCGACATCGATTACGGTCACCGCGCCGGCCCTCCCTGATGCCCAGGCGAGCCACCACGCCCCAGCACCGACAGATTCGCGGCCACGGTCGCGCTGTAGGCGTCATGCGCGGCCTGTGCGGCGGCTCTCATCTTCTCGATGCCGCAGGCCGCCTTCTGCGCTCCGGCGACCCAGTCGGCGTGCGCTTCGGCGTAGGCGTCGGCCGCCGCACCGTTCCAGGTCTGCTGCACCGTCACGATCCGCTCGTCGATCTCGATCAAGCTTTGTTCCAGAAATCCCCGCAATGCATCGATCCGCACCGTGGTCGCGTCCAACTGCCCCAAATTCACCTTGTACTCCACAGTGTCCCCTTCTCGTCAGACGGCGGGCAAATCGAGCGAGAAGCCTTCGGCGCGCACCTGATCGACCGCGTCGAGCCGGGTGCTCACCATCCCGAGCGCCTCGGCCATCTCCGACAGCGCCTCGAGCACCTCCACCACGCCTTGCCGGGCCTCGCTCCAGCCCGCCGCGTACGCATCCGACGCAGGGCCACGCCAGGTCACCAGCAGAGTTTCGACTTCGACGTCGGTCGACCGCACCCCACTGATCAGCGTTTGCGCCGTGTCGTAGACATACCGGCCCGCGTCCGATCGACGGCCGGACAGCGCGGCGAAGCCATGGGCGACACGGGAGTTCCCGCTCGATGTGGCACCACCGAAAAGTGATGGAACCGATCGCGACCGCGCTGCGTCAATACGAGTGACAGAACAAGTCTCGGATCGGAGATACGCGGATTACCGACACGCCTCAACACACCTACATCGAGGCTCTGACGTGGGACAAGCAGGCCAATGCCGCCTACCTCGCCATCCGAGCCGAGGAAGCCGGACAACGGCACGCCGCTCTGACGCTCCGGGTCGAGACCGAGGATGGCGCGGTTGTGGCCGCACTCGATTTCGGAGCTGACGGCACACTGATGGGAGTGGAACTCCTCGACGCCGACACCCAATTGACCGCCGCCATGAAGGCGGACGCGACCGACATCACCTGAAAACCGCCAAGGTTGCGGTTCGACCGATCCCGTTCGGCACGCGAAAGGCGCGGATGCTTCCGGAGCGCTGGGAGCGATCGGACGAGAATCCATCAAGCACGTAGTGGCAGAACGACATTTTCAGACGGCGATCTCGTCCTGACGGGGTCCGTCCTCGCACGTGGCCCCTCGGGGCGTTTGGTTCGTGCTCCCCGCGCCCGCGGGGATGATCCGCCGCCGACCATGTCCGCAACGCTTCTCGGTCAGTTGGTTCGGTGGTTAGCGGCCAGAAAATCATCGAGACTCACTGAGCCCGGATCTACACGTCGCCACCCTCGTCGAACAAGTCCTGCGGCTGCCAACTTGGTGAGGGCCTTGTAGCCGGCGGCAGTTCCGATTCCAACCACGGCGAAGATTTCGACAGGTGCTGTCCTCCCGTGCTCAACGATCTCCTCGTACACGCGCCAGCAGTTTCGTCCGAGTATTCGCCATGCTTCATGAACTGGCTCAAACGGATCGGTTCGCCCGCCAGTTCTCTCAGCAAAATCATCGAGACTGAGAGGTCCCAGTTCCACGTGACAATGTGATCGGTTGATCAAACCGCGGCGGTCAACCGTGCGAGGGCTTCATAACCGCGGCTGCTTGACATCCCCGCCGCTTCGATGACATCGAGGGGGATGGTCAACCCGTTCTCGGCGATCTGCTCGTAAGCGGCCTCGCAACGGGGCCCTAGGGTCTTCCATGCCTCATGCGTTCCCGCGGCGGGCAAGCGCATCGGGCGTCCCTGAGTGAAGTAGCGCGGAAGCGGCCAAGTGACCCCGATCCGGAGTGACAACCCCCCTGTTTTGGCTGGTCGCCATCACTGCAGTTCTGTTGCCCTTGCCGTCGGAAGCGGGCAGGTAGGAGCCTGCCCCAGCGCTAGCCGTGGGCCAGGCGTTTCGCGGCGAGCTGCCGCAGGTCACTGGATTTGATCTTGGCGCTGCCGGTGAGCGCGATGTCCTCCTCGGCGAACAACAGCACGTGCCGCGGCACCTTGTAGCTGGCCAGCCGCTCGCGCAGGAACGCGCGCAGCTGCGCGCCGTCGACCGTCGCACCGGTGTGGGGCACCACGCAGGCCACCACGACCTCGCCGAGCGTCTCGTGCGGAACGCCGACGGTGCGCGCGACCTTGACGCCCGGGAACCGGATCAACGCTTCGTCGACCTCCAGCGGGGAGACATTCGCGCCGCCGGTCTTGATGATGTCGGTCAGCCGGCCTTCCCAGTACAGCCGGTCCGCGTCGTCGAGGTAGCCCCCGTCGCCGGTGTGGAAGTAGCCGTCGGCGTCGAGCGTCTCGTCCAGCGCGGTGCCGAGGTAGCCGAGCATGAGCGTCGGTCCTTTGACACAGATCTCGCCGCGTTCGCCGCGGGCCAGGACGCCGCCGGTGAGCGGGTCGACGATCTTGACGGTATTTCCCGGCAGCGGTCGGCCGCTGCTGCCCGCGATCTCGTCCTCGGGTGTGCAGGCCGGAAAACACGTGGTGATGGTGAACGTCTCGGTGTTGCCGTATGCGTGCCCCGGCTCGGTCCAGGTGGTCGACACACTTGGGTGGCGTGCCGCGGGCGTCTGCACGTCCACGAATCGCAGGCTGCTCAGGTCCGTGGTGGGCCAGTTGGGCGCGCCTTCGAGCTGGGCCCACTGATGTGGCCACGCGACCGGGAAGTTCACCCGCTCGGCCCGCATCAAGTCCACAGCGGCGGCGGCATCGAAGGTCGACTGCAGCACCAGGCTGCCGCCCGCGGCCAGGGTGGCGCCGAGCGCCTGGCCGAAGTTGCCGGACCAGAAGAAGCCGTTGGCGGTCCAGCAGCGCACGTCGTCGTCCGGGCCGAACCCGAACATGCGGCGCAACCGCCACATCTGGATGGCGACGCCGCGGTGGGCGCTGCGGATGCCTTTCGGCTTGCTGGTGGTTCCCGACGAGAAGAACAGCACCGCGGTGTCGCTGGGCTGCACCGTGGCCGCTGTCGCCTCGACCAGCGCCGGTGGCTCGGCGTGCCCACGTGCCAGGAAGGCGGGCCAGGAATCGATCGCTCCGCCCGGCACCGGGTCGCCCACCACCGCCAGGTGACGCAGGAACGGGTAGGCCGCCGAGCGCACGGCGCCCGGCGAGGCGGTGCCGATCGCCGGTTCCAGTCCGGTCAGCACGGCGGCGAAATCCTTGTTCGCCACGGTCCGTTCGAACAGCAGCACCGAAACACCGGACAGCCGCAGCAGGTGGTCGAGCTCCGCGGGGCTGGAGAAGGTGCTGAACGCGACGGCCACCGCGCCGGACAGCGAGGCGCCGAAGACGGCCGAGAGCCACTCCGGCCGATTCGTCATCAGCACGCCGACCCGGCTGTCCTTGCCCACCCCGCATGCGCGCAGGGCGCGCGCCACTTCGGTGGCGCGCTCCCACAGCTCGGCATAGGTCCAGCGGATGACGCCGGTGTCGGTGTGCGCGACGAGCGCTTCCCGGCCGCCGTACCGCTCGGTGACCTCGCGCAGGAAGCCGGGCAGGGTGAGCGGTCCGAGCCCGGGCTCGTCGGACAGCGGCGGGCCGGTGGCGATCGCCACGGCTCGTGCGCGGGCGTCGTTGGTGTCGGTGGTCATCATCGAACCTCAGTACGGGAGTTCGACCTCGGCGGTGCAGTCCACCAGCACGCCGAAGTCCTGATTGGTCAGCCGCAGTTTCACCTGGACCAGCGGCACGCCCCACGCCGATTCCGTTTCCTTGCCGATGATCTCGGCATCGAAATAGGTCACGTCGCCCTCGAAGGCGGGCAGGCGGAAGTCCGCCTTGCTGTGCCGGACCATGCCGTCGTGCCCGGCCCAGTACGAGAGGTAGTCGGTGCACCAAGCGCCCATGGTGGCGCCGTAACCGTAGGCGCGCGCCATCCCGACCTCGCCCGCCTTGTCGGCGTCGATGTGCCCGCGGGACGGGCCGACGTACAGACCGTCGCGTTTGCGCGGATCGATGCGCGCACCCTCTTCGTCGAAAGCGAATCCTTCGGTCCAGCCCGGATCCTGGTAGACCCAGGGGTCCTCGACGCCCTCCGGCGCGGTCCAGTGGAAGGTGCCCCAGATGTTGAACAGGAAAGCGCGGTATTCGGTGGTGAAGCTGGCGATGGTGTGCGGTCCGATCACCCGGCGCGGCAGCCGGTCGCCGACCTTCACCTCGTCGAAATGCGGCGAGACGCCGGCCCGATTGGACAGGATCCACTCATGGCGCAACGACTCGATCTCGGCCAGTTCCGCGGTGGTCCAGGTCCGCACCGCGCCGAGCTGGTTGTCGTACATGCCGCGCTCGGTGGCCTCCGAGGCCAGATAACGGATGGCGGTGGACCTTTCGCGAGCGACCAGCACACCGTTCTGATTGCGGTGGGCGGTGTCGCCGCGGGAGAACATCGTCGGCCCGGCGAACTTCGTCTCCACCACCTTGTAGTCGTGGAATCGCCGGTCCTGGAACAACTTGTCGCCCGGACGCACCGGGCAGCCGTAGAACCACCATTCCTCACCGCCGAAGATGAGGTGGCTGCCCGGGATGTATCCGACACAGGCCGGCTGCGCGCCGTGCCCGTAATCCAGCGCGACCGCGATCGATTGCGGCGCCACGATGCCGCCGTAGCGGGATTCCCGGGCGAATTCCTGGTCCCAGTGCAGCGGATTGGGATAGTCCATCGCCATCACCCAGCGGCGGATGTCGGAAGAACTGCACGGGTCCCACAGCTGTCCGCCGCCCACCGGCTTGCCGACCCGGTGGTCGACGTCGGACAGGTCGAGTTGCACGGTGGATTTCGTCGATTTCCTGGTCACCGGATGCTCCTGATCAACGATTCACGTCGACGACGATCCGGCCGCGCACGGTGCCGTCGATGAGCCGGCCGGCCGCGGTGATCGCCTCGCCGAGGGGGATCTCCTGGGCGATGCTGTCCAGGGCGGCCGGGTCCAGGTCACGGGCGAGCCGTGCCCAGGCGTCCAGCCGCCGCTGCTTGGGCGCCATCACGCTGTCGATGCCCGACAGCGTGACCCCGCGCAGGATGAACGGGGCGACCGTGGCCGGGAAGTCCATCCCCTGGGCCAGGCCGCAGGCGGCGACCGCGCCGCCGTACCGGGTCTGGGCGCACGCGTTGGCCAGCGTGTGGCTGCCGACGGTGTCGACCACGCCTGCCCAGCGCTCCTTCTGCAGCGGTTTGCCGCGCTCGGCCAGTTCGGCGCGATCCACCACGGTGCCCGCGCCCAGGTGCTGGAGGTAGGCGGTCTCGCTGGTCTTGCCGGTGGCGGCGGCCACGGTGAACCCGGCCTTGCTCAGCAGCGCGATCGCGATGCTGCCCACGCCGCCGGTCGCGCCGGTCACCAGGATCTCGCCCTGGTCGGGGCGCAGCCCGTGGCGCAACAGCGCTTCGACGCACAGGCTCGCGGTGTAGCCCGCGGTGCCGACCGCCATCGCCTGACGTGCGGTGAACTCGGTGGGCAGGGGTATCAACCAGTCCCCGTTCACGCGGGCTCGCCGACCGAGGCCACCCCAGTGCGTTTCCCCCACGCCCCAGCCGTTGAGGATCACTTCGTCGCCCACCGACCACTCCGCGTGGCTGCTCTCGGTGACGACACCGGCGAGGTCGATGCCGGGGACCATCGGGAACGCGCGCACGACCGGGGACTTACCGGTGATGGCCAAGGCGTCTTTGTAGTTGAGCGTGGAGTAGGCGACCTCGATGGTGACGTTCCCCTCGGGCAGCGTCGCTTCGTCCACGTCCGTCAGCGTGACCTTCGGTCCCGCCTCGCCCTTCTCGATCAGAACTGCGGCAAACATGCGGCGAGAATTCCCTTCCTAGAACGGGTGAATATCAAGATCTGTCAATACATTTTCATAATCGAGAATCTAATTCTCCTAGTGAAAAAGCATGCTCCCACCGTCCGATTCGGGTGTCAACCGGCGGTTACCGGCGGAGACCTCCGCTCACCGGGCAGTCCAGCCGCCGTCGACGACGATGGTCTGGCCGGTGACGTACCGGGCGGCGTCACCGGCCAGCCAGGTGACGGCGCCGACGATGTCCGCGGCATCCGCCTCGATCGGCAGCGGGGTGTTGCGGCGCAGGTAGGCGGCGCCGCGCTCGTCGTCGTAGAGGCTGTCGGTGATCTCGCTGCGAAAGAAGCCGGGCGCCACCGTATTCACCCGGATCGAATGTCGCGCCCATTGCACGGCCAGTTCGGCGGTGAGGCCCGACAGCCCCGCTTTGCTCGCCGCGTAGGACGCCTGCGGTATGCCGGGCACGCCGACCCGGCCGCTGATGGAGGAGACGTGGACGATCGAGCCGCGGCCCACCGCCCGCATGTGCGGGAACACCGCTCGAGCGAGCAGGAACGGAGCCACCAGATTGAGTTCCAGGGTCCGGTGCACGGCGTCGAGCGGCTCGGATTCGGCGCGTTCGGTGGTGAATCGGCTTCCGGCCGCGTTGATCAGGATCTCCGGCGGTCCCAGGCCGTCGACCACTGCGGCGACCACGGCGCCGATGTCCTGGGGCCGGCTCAGGTCGCACATCACGGGGAGCCCGCCGATGCGCCCGGCGAGTTCGGTCAGCCGGTCCGCGCGACGGGCCACGACAGCGACTCGGGCGCCGAGCGAGGCCAGCGCTTCCGCGACCGCGGCGCCCAAGCCGGACGACGCCCCCGTCACGATCGCCACCCGGCCGTCGAGATCGAACATGTGCGGGGCGCGATCGGGCCGGGAGGTCACGGCTGCTCCTGCGTCGTGGATCGCGCGGAGGTCACCAGTTCGGTCAGGCGTGTGCGCTCGATCTTGCCCATGGCGTTCACCGGCAGCGTATCCACCCGGGTCCAGATCTCCGGCACCTTGTATCCCGCCAGCTCGCGTCGGCACAATCGCGCCACGGCGTCGAGATCCACTGTCGGCCCGGCGCTTTCGATCACCGCCGCGACTTTCTGGCCGAGCCGCTCGTCCGGTACCGGGCACACGGCGACCTTCGCCACGTCGGGGTGTGTCGCGATGACCCGCTCCACCTCGAGCGGGTAGACGTTCGCCCCGCCTCGGATGATGACCATCTTCTTGCGGTCCAGCACCGAAAGCGTGCCCTCGGCGTCGACGGTGCCGACGTCGCCGGTGGGGATCGGGCCCGGCTCCGGCGGCCGCACGCCACCACGCTCCCAGTAGCCCAGCATCGGCGTCCACAATCCGGCCCACGGGCCGGTGGTGGCCGACTGCAGCCGTAACTCGCCGAGCGAGCCGGGCGGCAGCCGATGGCCCTCGTCGTCGTAGGCGGCGACGTCGTAGTGCGGCAGCACCCGGCCGCTGGCGCCGGGGATCCACCCGTCGCCGGGTGGGTCGATCGAGACCACCGTCGGCGCCTCGGTGAGGCCGTAGGTGACGCGAGGCACCGGTCCGTGCGCGGCGGCGAAAGCCGCGCGCACCGAGTCCGGGGTGTCGCTGCCGCCGCTCCAGACCTCGCGCAACGAGCCGAGCTCGAGTCCCGGTTTGCGCGCGAGGTCGTAGAGCTGCGCCGGTGCGCCGTTCCAGACCGTGACGCGACGCTCGGCGATCCACTCGGCGACACCGTCGACATCGCGGCGGTCCATGACGACCGCGCAGCCGCGGGCCTGCGCGGTGAGCAGGGTGGACAGCACCATCAGATTGAGGATCGTCAGCGGGAAGCTGTCGCCTTTGCGCAGTTCGGGCCCCCAGCCGCGGGTCGCCGTCAGCGCGGCGCCGGGCAGCAGCAGGTTGCGCTGACTGTGCACCACGGCCTTGGGCTGCCCGGAGGTGCCGCTGGTGAAGGCGATTCCGGCCGGGGCGTCGATGTCCTGCTCGACCCGTGGCGCGGGCGCCGCACGGTCGAGCAGTGCCGCCCACTGCTCGGGGCCGACCGCCCGCGGCGAGTCCACCCCGCACCGCGGGCCTGCGAGCAGGGCGGCCGGTTCGCACAGATCGTGCAGGTACTGCTGTTCGTTGGCGGTCAGCGCCTCGCCGATGCCCGCCCATACCGCGCCGATGCGCTGCGCGCCGTGGAAGGCCGCCACGATGTCGAGGTCGTTGGGCAGGCAGGCGGCCACGCGGTCGCCGGGACGCACGCCCAGCGACCAGAGCGCGCCCGCCGCGCGGTGGGCGTGGTCATCGAGTTCGACGTAGGTCCAGGCGCCGGAGGCGGCTTCCACGGCTACGGCGTCCGGGTGGGAGCCGAGGGCGGTGTCCAGCACCTGGGCGATCGGGCGAAGGGCGGGCGCGCCGGGCGGGGCGCCGCCGTTGAAACTGTCCACAGCCTCCTTGATATCACTATCCTTGCAAAGATTCATCAGATAGGCTCACGGCGCGGCTTGCGGGGGCAGGGCGGCGGCGGAGGGGTTGCGAAAGAGGCATGGTGATGGCACACAGTGGTCCGCTGTCCGGAGTCCGTGTCGTCGATCTGACGGCGATGGTCATGGGTCCTTATTGCACGCAGATCATGGCCGACATGGGCGCGGACGTGATCAAGATCGAGCCACCGGACGGCGACAACACCCGCTACATCTCGGTAGGGCCGGAACGGGGGATGAGCGGCGTCTTCGTCAATGTCAACCGGGGCAAGCGCAGCGTGGTGCTCGACCTGCGGTCCGAGGAGGGCAAGCGGTCGTTGCGCGAACTCATCGGGCAGGCCGACGTATTCATTCATTCCATGCGCGCCTCGGCGATCGCCCGGCTCGGCTTCGGTTACGACGACGTGGCCGCGCTCAATCCTTCGATCGTCTACACCAATTGCTACGGCTACGGCCGCCGCGGCCGCGACGCCGGTCTCACCGCTTACGACGACACCATCCAAGCCGAGTGCGGTCTGCCCTTCGTTCAGGAGCAGCTCACCGGCACCGCCGGGTACGTCGGCACCATCATGGCCGACAAGGTCGCCGGGTTGACCGCGCTGTACGCGACCACGATGGCGCTGTTCCACCGGGAACGCACCGGGGAGGGGCAAGAAGTCGAGGTGGCGATGTTCGAGACGATGGCCGCGTTCATGCTGGTGGAGCACGCCAACGGGGCCATGTTCGATCCGCCGCTGGGGCCCGCGGCCTATCCGCGCGCGGTGACGCCGAACCGCAGGCCCTATCGCACCGCGGACGGCTACCTGTCCGCGCTGGTCTACAACGACAAGCAATGGACGGCGTTCATCGAGGCGGTACGCCCGCCGTGGGCCGGTCCGGAGTTCGCCACCCTGGAACAGCGCGCGGCCCGCATCGACACCGTCTACGCCCGCCTCGGTGAGACGTTCCGCGAGCGAACCACCCGCGAGTGGCTGGATCTGCTGCGCTCGCTGGACATTCCGGCCGCGCCGGTCCGCTCGCTGGACGAGCTCTTCGACAATCCGCATCTCACCGATGCGACTTTCTTCGAGACTGTGAATTCTCCGTATGGAACAGTCCGCTTTCCCGGGCCACCAACGTGGTTCTCCCGCACGCCGGGGCGCGTCGCGGCGGCCGCGCCCCGGCTCGGCGCCGACACCGCAGAGGTGCTCGGCCGACTGCCATCGGCCGCCCACGGTCGCCCGAACGGCCGGGTGCGGCGGTGACCGCGCTGCTCGAGGCCGCCGACCTCGACCTGACGACGATCCTGCGGGCCGGTGACCGCATCGTGGTCGGGCAGGCCTGTGGCGAGCCCACCACCTTGATCGAGGCGCTCATCGCGCAGGGCGGCGCGATCGGTGGCGTGTCCGCGTTCATCGCGACGAGCTTCTCCGGATTGTTCACCCCGGCCGCGACGGAGGCATTCGCCCTGTCCAGCATGGGAGCGATCGGCGCGCTGCGGTCACTGACCAAAGAGCATCGGCTGAGTATCGTCCCCTGCCACGTCAGCCGGGTGGGACCGATGATCGAAGCCGGAATCCTCGGCTGCGATGTCGCTTTTGTGCAGGTGAGTCCGGCCGACGAGCGCGGTGAGCACAGCTTCGGCCTGGTCAGCGACCACGTGCGCGCGGCGGTGGCGGCGGCGCGCGTCGTGGTCGCCGAGATCAACGACCAAGTGCCCTTCACGCTGGGGGAGCGGCTGCCGGGCGCCGAAATCGACTACGCCGTCCGGGTTTCCCGGCCGCCGGTGCAGGTGCCGCCCGCGCGGATCGGCCCGGTGGACGAAGCGATCGCCGGGCACGCGGCCGCCTATATCGAGGACGGCGCGGTGCTGCAGATCGGGGTCGGCGCCGTGCCCGACGCCGTGTTGCGCCTGCTGCACGACCGCACCGATCTCGGCGTGCATTCGGGGATGATCGGCGACGGGTTGGTCGATCTGGTCGAGTCGGGCGCGGTCACCAACGCGCGCAAGGCCATCGATCGCGGGGTGTCGGTCACCGGCGCGCTCATCGGCACCGAGCGCCTGTACCGGTTCGCCGACCGCAACGCGGCGATCCGGATGTGCGCCACCGACTACACCCACGACGCGGGCGTGCTCGCACGGCTGGAGCGGCTGGTCACCATCAATTCCGCCATGGAGGTCGATCTGACCGGGCAGGTGAACGCCGAACAGAGCGGTGCGGCCTACCTCGGCGGCACCGGTGGGCAGGTGGACTTCGTCCGGGCGGGCGCCCGTTCGCGGGGCGGTCACGCGATCGTCGCGCTGCCGTCGACCGCCAAAGGCGGCACGGTCAGCCGGATCACCGCCACGTTGTCCGGGCCGGTCACCACGGCGCGCAGTGATGTCGACGTGATCGTCACCGAGTTCGGCGCCGCCGAGCTCGCCGGGCGGACGCTGGCCGAACGCACCCGCATGCTGATCGCCGTGGCGCACCCCGATTTTCGCGAAGAGCTGGAACGCGCGGCCCACGTCGTCCAGCGGAGAGGTTTCTGATGTCCGACGCCGTTGTCTTCGAGGCCCGCCCCGACGGGATCGCGATCATCACCCTCAATCGGCCGCGACGGCGCAACTGCCTGGCTCGGGACGTGCGGGAAGGCCTGTTCGACGCCTGGGACCGGTTCGAGCGCGATCCCGCGCTGCGCGTCGCGATCCTCACCGGCGCGGGGTCGGAAGCCTTCTGCGCGGGCGGGGATCTCGAGGAGATGGTCGCGACCGGCATGGCGGTGCCGCCACGGGACATGTACCCGCTGCCCTACGACACCCTGGAGTTGTCCAAGCCCACCATCGCGGCGGTCAACGGCGCGGCCTTCGCCGGGGGCTGGATGATCGCCCAGGCATGCGACCTGTGTGTCGCGAGCACCACCGCGACCTTCGCGGTCACCGAGGTGAAAGTGGGCCGCAGCTCGCCGTGGGCCGCGCCGCTGATCCACATGATCCCGCAGCGGGTGATGATGGAAATCCTGCTGACCGGCAAGCCGATCGATGCGCGGCGGGCCTATGAGATCGGGCTGGTGAACCGGTTGGCCGAACCGGACGATCTGATGGACACCGCGCTCGGGCTGGCAGCCGAGATTCTCGCGGGCGCTCCGCTTTCGGTGCGGGCCGCCCGGGAGACGGTCATGCTCGCGACCGAGATGGGACGCTCGGCCGCGCTGCAAGCCGCGCGGCACGCCTCGGTGCGCTGCTACACCAGCGAGGACGCGCAGGAGGGTCCGCGCGCGTTCGCCGAGAAGCGCAACCCGCGCTGGACCGGCCGCTGATCCGGTCCTGCCGTCTGCCGTGCTTCTCCCTATTGACCACTCTGGAAGAACCATGCTAAGCATGTGCACAGCACAGCATGCTGGGCGAGTGCTCAGTCTGCGCCGGAACGGCGACCGCGACGCCGGCGCGACGTCGGGCGCTGTGCGTCCCCACCGATCAGGAGTGTGCCGTCATGGCCGTATCCCCGTTGTCCGAGTCGCCGCAGTCGGTCACCTGCGGGGTGGTGACCGTGCTGTTGGACGGCACGAAATCCACCATCGAGGTGCGCCCCGGCGAGACCGTGCTGGAGGCCGCGAAGCGAGCCGGGCTCAACCCGCCGTTCGCCTGTGAGGAGGGCAACTGCGGCACCTGCATGGCGCGGCTTGTCGAGGGTCGCGTCGAGATGCGGGTGAACGATGCCCTCACCGACGAGGACGTGGCCGAGGGTTATGTGCTCACCTGTCAGTCCGTCCCGCAGACCCCGTCGGTGGGCGTCGATTACGTGTGATCCGATCGCGCGACCTCCACCACAACTTTGCCGATCGCGCGGCCGTCGGCGACGTGCCGCAGCGCGGCGGCCACCTGTTCGAGCGGGTAGTGCGCGCCGATGTGCGGCCGGACGTGCCCGCTCGCCGGCAGCGCCGCGAGTTCGTCCTCGTTGCGCCGGTATTCGGCCGGATCGAGATCCTGGCGCAGGCCAGAGAGCGGACGGCGGCCGCGACGCCGGCTGTCCTGTGGAACGCCGCTGGGCCGGGTCTCGGGCTGGCGGCGGGACCGGGCGGGGTGGACAGCGCGCCGACCGCGCTGCTGCGCGATACGCTCGCGGAATTGGGCAGCGCCGCACCGGATTCCGACGCGGCGCTGATCGCCCATGCCACGATCGGCACGCTGGCCGAGCGGTTGCGGCAGCGCAGAGCCCGCGCCGGACGATGTCGAGCGCATCACCGCCTTCTGCCTGCGCGCCCTGATTCCGGCGGGCCCGGAGTGAGAGCGCTCAGGCGTCGTCGCGCAGCAGCCGCAGTGGCGCGTGGTCGGCCCAGCCCTCCTGTGGCCAGTTGAACCACCCTGCCGACGCCGAGGTCCCGCCGTCGGGATGCAGGGTCGCCCCCGTGAGGTAGGACGAGAGCCGCGACGCCAGGAAGACCACGCAGTGCGATACGTCGGTGACCCGGCCGAGCCTGCCCATCGGGATGGCGACCCGCACGCCGGCCGGATCGTCGAGTGCGCCGTCGGCGCCCGAGATGCGGGCGAGGTTCGGCGTCGGGACGTAGTCCGGCGCGACGTTGTTCACCCGGATGCCGTCCGGGGCTACTTCCACGGCCAGGGTGCGGGCGAACTGTTCGACCGCCGCCTTCGCGGCCGCGTAGACCGCGAAACCCGGTGCGGCGCGGTGCGCTTCGATGGTGGTGATGTTGACGATGCTGCCGCCGTGCCCGCCCGCGCGCATCCTGGGGACGGCGAGCGAGCAGGCGTGCAGTACGTGCGTCAGATTGGTGCGCAGCAGCGCGTCCCAGCCTTTGGCCGTCGTCTCCGTGAACAGGGCGCGGAACGTGCCGCCGACCACGTTGACGAGGATGTCCAACCGGCCCCACAGCGCGTCCACCGTGTCGAACAGCGCGGCGAGGACCTGGGGGTCACGTGCGTCGCCCACCTCCACCAAGGCCTCGTGGCCCTGCTCGTCGAGCGTGCGCCGCAGCGCGCAGGCCGCCTCCGGATCGAGGTCGAGCACCGCTGGGCGCACTCCGTTCGCGGCCAGATCCGCGACGATCGCTTGCCCGAGACCTCCGGCGCCACCGGTGACGACCGCGACGGCGCCGTCCAAGCCAGCCCGTTGCTCGAACCACGTCATCGCGGCGACCGCTCGAGATACGTCTCGCCGAACGCGGCGAGGAAATCGAGCGTGGCCCGGCGGTCGCCCGTGCGGCCGGACACCACGATCCAATCCACTCCGGCCTGGGCCAGTTCCGCCAGCGCGGCCCGATGGCGCTCGGCGTCGACGGCGGGAGCGGTGATGCCAGGCGGGTTGTAGGAGTACACGAGGTCGATGTGCCCCTCTCTCCCGGCCGCCGCGGCGCCGGCCCGGATCTCGGTGATCTTGCGAGCGAGTTCCGCCACCGTCCCCAGTTCGGGGGTCCTGGCGGTGGCGCTCAGTTCCGCGCCACCCGTCATCGGGATCCAGCCCTGCGCGTGTTCGGTGACACGACGGCGGCTGAGACGGGAGTTGCCGCCGACCCAGATCGGGATGGGCCGCTGCACCGGCCGCGGCCTGGCCACCACGTCACGGGCGCTGAAGTGGCGACCGGTGTAACTGAACGGCTCGCCGCTCCAGTGCAGCGGCAGCACCGCCAGCGCTTCGTCGACCAACGCGTTGCGCTCGTCGAAATCGACGCCGAGGGCGTGGAATTCGCTTTTCTGGTAACCGGCGCCGAGCCCGAGGATCATCCGGCCGCCGGAGAGTTTGTCCAGGGTGGCGGCCGATTTCGCGAGCAGCATCGGGTTCCGGTAGGGCGCCACCGTGAGGTGGGTGATCAGCCGCAGCCGCTCGGTCGCGGCGGCGGCGAAGGCGAGCGCGACGAACGGGTCGAGGGTCTGATGCCCGCCCGCCCCCAGCCAGCGGGCGCCGGGCGCCGGGTGCTCGCTGAGCGAGAACCCGTCGAACCCGTGCCGTTCGGCGGCGGCGGCGAGCTCCGGCAGTGGGCCCGCGTCGAGCAGATCACCGTCGTACCCTGCGGTTTCCGGATAGTGGAAGATGAAACGCATTGTCTGCCTGTCGCTTCGCGCCGGTCAGCGGCCGTGCTTGACCTGATTGAACGGGACGTCGCGATCGGCGGCGAACTCGCGGGGCATGCCGAGCACGCGCTCGCTGATGACATTGCGCGCCATCTCGGTGCTGCCACCCGCCAGGCTCCACGCGGACCGGAACAGGTACTCGAGACCCACCTCGGCCGTGTCGGCCGCGTCCCCCGGGCTGTGGGTCGCCGCGGTGGAACCGGCGATGCGCACGGCCATGTCCGTTTGCAGCCACGCGTTCTCCGCGCTGAGCAGCCGGGGGATGGCGCCGGCCGAGGGCGGCAGGTCGCCGTTGACGATCGCCCGCGAGACGTGCGCGATGAGCTGGTCGCGCACCACGTTCATGGCCCGCGCCTCGCCGATGTCCTCCCGGGTGCGCGGGTCGTTCCATTGCCCGGTGGCGCGGGCGAGCGCGATCAATCGGTCGGCCTCGCCGCCCAGGTGCGGGCGGGCGCCACTGGTGTAGGGCGAGGTGCCGCCCAGCGCGGCCCGCTCGTGGTGCAGCAGCCGGGACGCGGCGTCCCACCCGCCGTCCACCTGGCCGAGCACCGCCTCCTCCGGCAACGCGACGTCGTCGAAGAACTCCTGGCAGAACTCGGTGGAGCCGGTCACCTGCTTGATCCGCTGCACGGTGACGCCTTCGGCGTGTACCGGCACCAGGAACATGGTGAGCCCGCGGTGCTTGGGGACCTCCCAGTTGGTGCGAGCCAGGCACAGGCCGTAGTCGGCGGCGTACGCGCCGGAACTCCAGATCTTGGACCCGTTGAGAATCCAGCGATCGCCGTCGCGTTCGGCCCGGGTGGTGAGCCCGGCCAGATCCGATCCGCCGCGCGGCTCGGACAGGAACTGCGCGAGGATCTCCTCGCCGCGCAGCACGGCGGGCAGGTGGGTGCGTTTCTGCTCTTCGGTGCCGAGATCGAGCAGGCTCGCCGCGCAGATGGCCAGCGTGGGCACATTCAGCAGCAACGGCATCTCGTAGGGGAGTGATTCCTCGGTGAACGCACGCTGGTGGGCGGGGGTGAGGCCGAGCCCGCCGTACTCCGCGGGGAAGCAGATCCCGGCGAATCCGCCCCCGTGGAGGGCCCGTTGCAATTGCCGGGCGCGCTCCCATGCCTCCTCGGTGTCGGACTTGTGGTCCGCGGCGGACGCGGGGCCCAGGTTGTCCCGCAACCAGGTCCGCGCGCGGGCGCGGAAGTCCTCGACGGGCTCCAGATCTGTGGTCATTGCGACGGTGCCTTCCGGTGGGGTTCGATCGGGCTCACGCGGCCGCGGTGTCGAGTAGGTCGGTGATGTGGCGCCGGTGTTCTTCGGGCGTGCCGTAGAGGGCGCGGCCCAGGGTGATCCGGCGCAGATACAGGTGCAGGTCGTGTTCCCAGGTGACGCCGATGCCGCCGTGCAACTGCACGCAGTCCTGGGCGATCACCGGGGCTTTCGCTCCCACATAGGATTTCGCGATGCTGATCGCCTCGCCCGCACCGGCCGGGTCGTCGTCCCACGCGGCCGCGGCGGCGGTGGCGGTGGCTCGGCACGCTTCCAGCCAGGTCTTGTTGTCGGCCATCCGGTGCTTGAGCGCCTGGTAGGAGGCCAGCTGCCGCCCGAAGGTGTAGCGGTCGAACAACCAGGTCAGCGTGGCGGCGAGGGCGGTGTCGGCGGCTCCGGCCATTTCCGCGGCGGTGAGTGCGGCCGCCGCCTGCGCCTGCGCGCGTATCGCGGCCGCGGCATCGTCACCGGCGTGCACCACCGCGTCCGCGGACACCGCGACGTCCTCGAACGACACCCGTGCGGTACGGCGGACCAGATCCAGCGTCCACGTGGGGGTGATCGTCACGCCCGGGGCGTCGGCGCGCACCAGCAGCTGCACCGGGCCGTCCGGGCTCTGGGCGGTCACCAGGAACACGTCGGCCTGATCGCCCGCCTCCACGCGGTCTTTCACGCCGTCGACCCGGTAGCCGTCGCCGTCGCGCCGGGCAAGGGTGCTCGGTTCCATGGCGCCGGCGTAGGGGGCGAGTGCCTCGAAGCCGCGGCCCGGTTCGTACACCGCCCACGTCACGATCGTTTCGCCGGTGCATACGGCGGCGACGAGCTCGGCGAGACGGCCCGCTTCCGCGGCGAGCCCGGCGAGAACGGCGTTGGTCGTGACGAACGGGCCGGGCGCGCAGGCGCGACCCAGTTCCTCGGCCACGAGCGCGAGTTCGGTCATCGCGCTCCCGGAGACCGTTCCGCCGCCGAGTTTCTCGGGCACCAGCATGGCCGTCCACCCCAGTTCGGCCGCTCGCCGCCACCAGCTCCGGTCGAATCCGGTCCCGGACTCGGTGAGGGCTCGCACGGTGCCGACCGGGACGGTGCCCGCGAGGAAATCGCGGGTGGTCGACTGGAAAAACCGCTGATCCGCGGTGGTGTCGAGGGGCATGATTCCGGTCCTTCGGTTGACGCACGGCGCGGGATATGGAAATCTCATACTCACAGATGAGAGTCATATTCTCAATCACGGAAGTCAACTGGCACTGCTCGCCGAAAAGCGGGGCAGGCCGGGGCGTCGAAGGGACCGTCGAGTGGTGAACAACTTCCAGGAGCTGGACTTCTTCCTCGGGCAGGAGCTGGTCGCCGATCCGTACCCGTACTTCGACGCGCTGCGCGAGCAGTGCCCGGTGACGCGCGAGAAGCATCACGACGTGATGATGGTGACCGGCTACGACGAGGCGCTCGAGGTCTACAACGACGTCGAACGGTTCTCCTCCTGTATCTCCGTCACCGGTCCGTTCCCCGGTTTCCCGGTTCCGCTGGAGCCGGGATCCGACGTCGACGCGCTGATCGCCGAGCACCGGGACAAACTGCCGATGAGCGACCAGTTGCCGACCCTGGACCCGCCGGTGCACACCGATCACCGCGCCTTGCTGATGCGGCTGATCACCCCGAAACGCCTCAAGGAGAACGAGCAGGCGATGTGGGCGATCGCCGACCGGATGCTCGACCAGTACCTGGCCAAGGGCAAGGGGGACTGCATGGGTGAATTCGCGGGCCCCTTCACGCTGTATGTGATCGCCGATCTGCTGGGTGTCCCCGAGGACGACCAGGAGGAGTTCCTCCAAGCGCTGCAACGCGATCCGCACCGCGAGGGCGCCAGCGTCGGCAGCACCGCGGGGGAGAACATGTCGCACAACCCCATCGAATTCCTCTACGCCAAGTTCTCCGACTACGTCGAGGACCGCAGAACGAACCCGCGTGGCGACGTGCTGACCAGCATGGCCACCGCGACCTTTCCGGACGGCCGCGAGCCCGAGGTGCTCGATGTGGTGCGGGTGGCGGCGAACCTCTTCTCGGCAGGACAGGAGACCACGGTCCGGCTGCTCAGTTCGGCGCTCAAGATCTTGGCCGAGCGCCGGGACATCCAGCAGTACCTGCGCGAGGACCGCAGCCGCATCCAGAACTTCATCGAGGAGTGCCTCCGGATGGAGAGCCCGGTCAAGGGCGACTTCCGGCTGGCCAAGGTATCCACTACGGTCGGCGGGACCGAGGTGCCCGTGGGCACGGTCCTGATGGTGGTCAACGGCGCCGCGAACCGGGACCCGCGCCGCTTCGAGGATCCGACCACCTTCGCGGCGGAACGCTCGAACGCGCGGTCGCACTTGGCCTTCGGTCGCGGTGTGCACACCTGCCCCGGTGCGCCGCTCGCGCGTGCCGAAGCCCGGGTCGCCATCGAGCGGCTGCTCGAGCGCACCACCGACTTCCGCATCGACGAGAGCGTGCACGGCCCCGAGGGCGCGCGCGACTACCGCTATCTGCCGACGTTCATCTTGCGCGGGCTCACCGCGCTGCACCTGGAGTTCGACGTCGCGGAGGGCGGGGCCCGATGAAGGTCACCGTCGACGCGGATCGCTGCCGGGGCCACGGCGTCTGTCTCGGCCTGTGCCCGGACGTGTTCTCCTTGACCGACGACGGTTACGCCGAAGCCACCGTCGCCGAGGTGCCCGCGCACTTCGAGGCACAGGTGCACGAAGCAGTGCAGTCTTGCCCCGAGCGTGCCATCGTCGTCGAGTGAGTAGGGCGGCGAGCACGCCGCCCGGAGCGCTGATCAGCTCCGGTCGGCGGGCCAGTCCGCGGCGATGGCGGCGTCCAGTATCCCCAGGTCGCCGCCCAATTCGGTGACCAACGCGCGCGCTACCGCCACATCTTTGCGGAGGAACTCGCCCACCGAGGCGCGGAACACCTCGACCGCCCCTTTCGCCGCGACGCTGGTGACGGCACGGCCGCTACTGCTCGCGTGCGGCAGTGCGGCGAGCAGGGTGGCTTCGTCCACCTCCAGTTGGCCACCCAGCCGGATCGCGTCGGCGACCAGGCCGATCTGCGCCGCGAACAGCGCGTTGTTGACCAGTTTGACTCGCTGTCCGGCACCCAGCGGACCCACGTGCAGGACCGGATCGGCATACGCCCGCACCACCGCTCGCGCGCGATCCACCGCGTCTTCGGCGCCGCCGAGGAAGACGGTGAGTTCGCCCGCGGCGATGCTGTGCGGTCCGCCGCTCACCGGCGCGTCCACCACAGCGACGCCGGGGGGCGCCGCCGCGGCGATGTCGGCCACCGTCGCGGGGCTTCCCGTGGTGTGCACGATCAGCACGGCATCGTGCGGCAGAGCGCGCAGCAGGGGTCCGTCGAGGCACACCTCGCGCACCTGGTCATCGGTGAACACGCACACCACAACGGCTTCCGCGGCGCGGGCGGCGGCGGTGACGGAGTCGACCGGTTCGGCTCCGGTCTCGGCGAGCGCCGCACGCGCCTCGGCGGAGCGCCCGACCGCTCGGACGCTGTGCCCGGCTTGCACCAGGCGCCGGATCATCGGGCGGCCCATCCGCCCGGCTCCCACGAATCCGATGCGCACGCGAGGTTCTCCCTTCAGCGCTGCCGGTCCATCAGCGCGAGCGTCGCGTCGGCGGCGCCGAGCACGATTCCCGGGGCGATCCCCGCCGCCTCGGCCAAACCGGCCACCAGTCCGACGTCCTTGCGCAGCAGATCGCCCGCGTGCGCGGCCAGCCGGTCCAACGTGCCGCCCGCGGAGACGATCCGGCCCAGCGCGAAACTGTTCGCGGTGCCGTGTGCGATCACTTCGCCGAGCCGGTCCGGGCTGATGCCCAGCTCCTGGCCGAGCGCCAGGGTGCTGGCGGCGGTGGCGAGATTCGCGGTGAACAACAGGTTGTTCAGCAGTTTGGTGGCCTGCCCGGAGCCCACCTCGCCGAGGTGGACGATCGGGTCGGCGTAGGTCTCGAACACCGGCCGGCTGCGCTCGACGGCCTCGCTCGCGCCGCCGGCCATCACCAGCAGCCTGCCTTCCGCGGCGGCGGGCCCGCCGCCGCTGACCGGCGCGTCGATCACCGCGACCTGCTGGGCCGCAGCCGATTCCGCCAGCTCCCGGCAGGTGTCCGGGTGCACGGTGGAGTGCACGGCGATGATCGACCCCGGTGCGAGTCCGGCCAAGACGCCGTTGTCCCCGGTGACCACCTCGCGCACGTCGGCGTCGCCGACCACGCACAGGCAGACCAGATCGCTGCGCGCGGCCAGGGCGGCGGGTGATGCGGCCGTCACCGCCGCGGTGTCGGCGAACGGCTCCAGCGCAGCGGGGCGGCGCGCCCACAAAGTGGTCGGGTAGCCGCCTTCGACGATGCGGCGCGCCATCGGCGCGCCCTGACTGCCCAGCCCGATGAACCCGACGCGCATCAGCGCACCTCCTCGGTAGTGGTTTCCGGCACGGGGGCGGGCCGGTAGAAGACGGCCAGCAGTCCGGCCGTGGCCAGCACGCCCACACCGAGCGCGATGCCGCCACCGGCCCAGCCGGTGATCTCGATGTCCGCCGCGTGGTCCAGCGATAGCCACCCGGGCCCGAGCACACCTAGCGCCAGCGCGACCACGGCCAGCACGAGTACGTACTCGTAGCCTTCCTTGAAGACGAAGAACCCGTTCGCGCGGTGCGCCAGCAATCCGGCGACGAGCATGACCGAGACGACCGCCGCGGCCGCCAGCGGGGTGAGCAGACCGAGCACCAGCAGTGCGCCCGCGCCGATCTCGGTGATCACGCTCAGCCAGGCCTGCAGCACTCCGTTGCGCAGCCCCAGCCCGCTGAACCACCGCGCCGTCCCGGGGATCCGGCCGCCGCCGATCCAGTGATTGACGCCGTGCGCGATCATGGTGACTCCTACGACCAGCCGCAGCAGCAGCAGCGCGACATCGGTGACCTCCATGGCCTCACCTTCCTGGCCGCGCGTGCGCGCCGCCGTCGAATTGCATAGCGGGACCGGTGAATTCGCCGGTCGTCTCGGCGACGACGCACTCTTCCGCGAAGGCGAGCACCTGCAGGTGGTACGCCGCCGCCGTGTGGCCCAAGCTGACGTTGTGCCCCGTGTTGGGTTGCAGATTGAGCACCACCCGCGGCGCGGCGCGGAACAGTTCGCCGATGCGGGTCAGTTCCTCGATATCGTTGCGCCACACCGTCTCATGATCGCCCGCGGTGAACCGCACCGGGATCCGCACCCGCGCGGCCGAGCGCGGGAATTCCTGATCGGCCCAGTTGGCGATGGTGGCGGCTTCCAGCTTCGGGCCGGGTACGGCAATCGACGCACCGCCCACGAGTTCGGGCGGATACAGCCGCCGCGGCCGCCACAGCAGGTCACCGAGCCCGGCGGGCCGGGTGCCCTCCGGGCGCGGGCCCCACAGCACTTCCTGGGCTTCGGGATGGTGCGTTCGGCCGGTGCCCGCCAGCTCCAGGCCGAGCAGTCCGCGTCCGCGCTCGTCGGCGGCCATGCGCAGCGCGAGTTCGCATCCCGCCGAGTGCGCCAGCAGGAAGACGCCCGCGCCACGCGCCCGGTGGCCGAGGTGGGCTTCGACGGCCCCGTACATGAGATCGACCCGCCGCCGTGGTGATACGAGCTGGTCGGCGAACGGACCCGAAGCGCCGTAGCCGGGCCGGTCCAGCGCCAGCACGGTGTAACCGAGACGCTGTCCTGTCCGCAGCAGCGAGAGCTCGGGATGCCCAGGGCAGTCGAAGTACGCCGAGGTGGTGGCGCCGCCGTGCAGGGCGACCAGCACCGCGCGGGGCGCGGGCGCCTCGGCCAGCAGCCCCGACACGGGGATGCCGTCGACCTCGGCCTCCACGGGCAGCGGTCCGGCGTCGGCGAGGGGGGTGAGGTCGGATTCGGTGAGAGTCATGGCGTGCCTGTCTATGTCGCCGCGATCAAGAATCGGCGCGCAGCAGCATCGCCCCGCCGGGTGTGAGCCCGCCGCTGGAGACGACCGCGACCCGGGCGCCGGCGACCTGCCGCTCCCCGCCCGCGCCGCGCAGCTGCACCACCGCCTCGTGCAGCAGGCCCATGCCGTGTGTGCGGCCGTGGGAGAGCTGGCCGCCGTGCGTGTTGACCGGGATCGTGCCGTCGCGGGCGATGTTCTTGCCTCCGTCGAGGAAATCCTTGCCCTCGCCGATTCCGCAGAAGCCGAGCGCCTCGATCCAGGACAGGCAGTTGAAGCTGAACCCGTCGTAGAGTTCGGCGACGTCGACGTCCTCGGGGCGCAGCGTGGTGCGCGTCCACAGGTGCGCGGCCGGGCCGAGCACCTGTGGTTCGTGGGTGAGCGTGCTCTGGTCCCACTCGACGCGTTCGATGATCTGCGTGCCGACCGCCTCCACCAGCACCGGCGCGGTGGGCAGATCGCGTGCGGCGTCGATCGCCGAGACGATCACCGCCACCGCGCCGTCGCAGGGGACGTCGCAGTCGTAGAGCCCGAACGGGGTGGTGATCGGCCGCGCCGAGAGGTAGTCGTCCATGGTCATCGGGTCGCGGTAGACCGCGGTCGGCTCCAGTTCGGCGTTGGCGCGCTGGTTGAGCGCGATCCAGCCCAGCGTCTCGCGCGTGGTGCCGTAGCGGTGGAAGTGACGCTGCGCGTTCTGGGCGAGCGTGTGCGCGGCGGAGATCGCGCCGAAGGGCGTGAGCCAGCTCGTGGTGCGGCCACCGGAGGACGGGATCCGTCCCGCCTTCGCCAGCTCGTTGAAGGTCGATTCCCAGACGGTGCGGAAGCACAGCACGTGCCGGGCCAGCCCGGCCGCCACCGCGGTCATCGCCGCGACCACCGACCCGCCCGGCCCGAAGGTCTCGATACCGCCGTTGTGCCAGCTGGGGCGCAGACCGAGCGCGGCTTCCAGCGCGGTCACCCCGCCCTCGCCGAAGCCGCCGAGATTGCCGCCGCCGGGATAGGACGCCAGGCCGTCGATGTCGTCGAGCGCCAGGCCCGCGTCGGCTACGGCGCGCTCGCACGCCTCGATCGTCAGCTCCAGCGGCGGCACCATGAGCCTGCGCCCGATCCGGGACATCCCGATTCCGGTGAGCGCGACCTTCTCCTCGAACTTTTCCTGCCGCAGCATCGGCCGCACATATTCGGCGAACCGCTCCGGCTCGATCTCGTCCACCGGCAGCGGTGCGGGCTCGGTGTGCTCGGCGGCGGGCCGGAACAGCGGCAGCCAGACGTCGGCGTCCTGCTGGAAGACCACCTCGACCCGCATGCCCAGGGCGAGGTCGCCGGGATCGGCGTCGATGATGTTGGTGGTCAACCGGACTCGGGGATCCTCCACCAGCGCCACCTGCGCCACCACGTACGGCGGTCGCAGGCCGGGCACGGCGAACCGGTGGTTCACCGTGAAGCTCGCCAGAGTGGCCGCGCCGGAGACCTCCCGCACACCGAGATCGTGCCCGCGGCAGTACCGGCACACCGGCTGCGGCGGATGGATGAGCGCCGTGCAGGATCGGCACTCCTGGATGCGCAGCGTGCCGTCGGCCCCCGAGGTCCAGAAGAACTCGGTGTCCAGGCCGAGCAGCGGCAGCGGCCGGCCCGACGGCTCGGCCGTCGTCGCAGGCGTCTTCTCCTCCGCGTCTGCCACAGCGCCTCCTCGTAGTCGTCGCAGCCGACCGCCGCGTGTGTCCGGCGTCGGCCACACGCGGCGGGTCGTCCGGTTCGGTTGTTGCCGACCGCTTCCGGTCAGATCTGAGCCGTGCCCTTGTGCACGGTCACCGGCTCGGCGAGCCGCTGCTCGTCGCAGACTTTCTGCAGCTTCTCCAGCGTCTCGTCGAGCCCGGGACCGAGCCGGGGACCCGGGGTGAACTCGGTGGGCAGGTGCCGCATGCCCTGGATGACCGCGATCGTGTCGTAGTGCACGGTCTCCTCCGGGATGCAACGGAAGTCCGGCATCCGGTCCAGCACGGCCACCAGCATCCGCTTGAACACCGTGCGGGCCACATTGGAACCGATGCAGCGGTGGATGCCGAGACCAAAGCTGTAGTGCCGGTTGCCTTTCCGATCCAGGATCAGTTCCTCCGGATTGTCGAACACCGCCGGGTCGCGATTGGCCATCGCCCAGGACAACCAGACCCGATCACCTTCTTTGAAGGAGGTTCCCGCCACCTCGCAGTCCTGGGCGATGGTGCGCGCGTCGCCCGGAGCCGGGGTGTAGTAGCGCAGGAATTCCTCGGTGGCCGAGTCCAGCAGCAGATCTCGTTCCCGGCCGAGGGCTTCGCGCTCGCCAGGATGCTCGGACAACCATTCGAGGGCGTGCGCGGTGAGCGCGGTGGTGGTGTCGAAACCGCCGCCGATGAGCAGGCTGAGCATGCCCAGGATCTCCATGTCCGGCAGCGGCTCCCCGTTGACCGGCGCGGAGGCGACCGCGTGGATGAGGCCGGGACGGGGATTCTCCCGGATCTCGGCGAGGTTGGTCAGCAGGTCCAGGCCCATCGTGCGGTGCATCTCCGCGATGCGCGGGTAGTCCGGTGAATCCGGCGGCGTGTACACCGCGGCGTGCACCGGCTCGTTGTAGATGGTCCACTTCCGCAACGGGACGCCCAGCATCCCCAGGGTCAGCACGGCGGGAACGACATTGGCCAGATCGTCGACGAAATCGATACGGCCGCTCTCGATCTTCTCGTCCAGGGCCGCGCGCACCACCTCGTCCACGAACGGAATCCAGCGTTTGACGGCGGCGGGGGAGAGATACGGGTTGAGCGCGGAGCGCAGTTCCCGATGCTCGGGCTCGTCCATCTCCAGGATGCCGCCCCGGATGCCACGCGCCCGGGGCGGCGGCGGAATGGAGATGCCCTTGTAGCCCTTCCGAACTCCCTGCGGGTCGTTGTCGTTGGAAACGTGCGGGCAGCGCGCGAGTTCGAACACCTCCTTGTTGCCCGCCGCCACCCAGTGACCCTCGTAGGTGTCGGTCCAAGCGAGCGGGCACTCGCTCTGCATCTCCTCGGTGATCGACTGGAAGTTCTCCCGGTACTCCGGTGCGTAACGGTCGAAATGGAACCGAGGCTGCTTGCGATCGGTGACGTTTTGCACGGTCATGGCGCTGCCCCTACTCGGCGATCGAGATCGCGCGTTCCGGGCAGGAGTGGACGGCCTCGCGTACCCGATCCTGCTGATCCGCCGGAATCGATTCGCCGACCGGGGAGGAGTGGCCGTCGATCTCGCTGAGTTCGAACGATTGCGGGGCGATCATCGCGCACAGCGTGTGCCCTTGGCAGCGCTGCTGATCGACTCGGACCTTCACGGTGTTTCTTCCTCTCAGATGTGGTAGTCGTACCACTTCAGGTAGCCGCCCGCGTCGACGCGCAACTGCGTGCCGGTGATGTAGCGCGCCTCGTCGGAGGCCAGGAACAACACCGCGTCGCTGATGTCCTCGGGCTCGACGTAGGGGGTCGGCATGGCCTGCTGCACATGGAAGGCGGGTTCGGCGTCCGCGCGGGTGGGATGTTCCAGATCCGGGCGGAAGGATCGGTACATCGGCTCGCTCTGCAGCATCGGGGTGTTGCAGTTGGTGGGATGGATGACGTTGGCCCGGATGTTCTGCGGCGCGATGTGCAGGGCGAGCGCGTGCACGTATTGCGCCAGGCCGCGTTTGGCGACCACGTAGGCGATGCCGCCGGGATCCTTGCCCGGCTGGTCCACTTTCGAGACGTCCATCAACGCCGCCACCGACCCGGTGGCGATGATCGAGCCGCCCGCGCTCAGATGCGGCAGCGCGACCTGGATGGTGTTGATCACGCCGACCAGGTTGGTATCGATGACGTCGGACCAGGCCTGCCACTGCGGCGTGCCCTTCATGCCCGCGATGCCGGCCTGGGCGATCACGATGTCCAGCCGCCCGAACTCCGCGACGCCGCGTTCCAGCACGGCGCGCAATTGCCCGCCCTCGCGCACGTCGGCCGGTTCGGCGACGATGCGGCGACCGGTTTTCTCGACCAGCCGCGCGGTCTCGTCCAGGTCTTCCTGGCGCGACAGCGCGTACCCGATCGTGTCGATGTCGCGGCAGATGTCCACCGCGATGATGTCGGCACCTTCCTGCGCCAGCCGTACCGCATGGCTGCGGCCTTGGCCACGAGCGGCTCCGGTGACGAAGGCGACCTTGCCCTCTACACGTCCCACGGGCCTTCCTTTCGATCTTGCTCTATTCGGGCTGCATCCGTCCCGCACGCTCGGTGCGCGACGGGTCTCAGGTGTTGCGTCCGCCGTTGACGCCGAGGATCTGGCCGGTGATGTAGCCGGCCTCCTCGGAGATGAGGAACGCGCAGGCGGCGGCGATGTCCTCGGGTGTGCCGACCCGGCGGACCGGAGTCCGCTGGATGTGGTCCTCCACGGTGCCGCCGAGGCGGCGAGCCTCCTCGTTCTTGCGCAGCATCGGGGTGTCGATGAACCCGGGCGGCACCGCGTTCACGGTGATGCCGGACGGGCCCAGTTCCAGCGCCAGCGCTTTGGTCAGGCCGTTGACCGCCGACTTGGCCGAGACGTAGTGCGTCATGAACGGCTGGCCCGAATGCGTGCTGGAGGAGGAGATGTTGACGATGCGCCCCCAGCCGGCCGCCAGCATGTCCGGCAGCACCGCTTGGACGCAGTGGAAGACGCCGTTGAGGTTGACATCGATCACTCGCTGCCATTCCTCGAACGCGATGTTCTGGAAGCGTTTGAAACCGTCGACGCCCGCGGCGTTCACCAGCACGGTGACCGGGCCGAGCTTGCCGCGGATGGCGGTCAGCGCCTCGGCGATCTGCTCCGGTTCGGTGACGTCGGCGCGGTAGGCGAAGTCGTCGTCGGCGGGCGGATTGAGGTCCAGCGAGGCGACATGGAAACCGTTGCTGCGCAACCGCCGTGCGATCCCCAGCCCGATTCCGGACGCCCCTCCGGTGACCACTGCCGTCTTCACGCGTGCGACCCCTCTCCGATACTCGAGCCGACCGGCGCCCGGCGCTGGCTCGGCTCGGTCGAGGCCGGGTGGCGTGTTGTGTCGACCACAAGAATCTCCCTTCCGAATGCGAGAACCGTACTCTCGTTCAGATCGGGTGCGCAAGAGCCGCACTCCGAACGGTGGAGTCCGGGCTGGCATGCCCGCGGCGAGGGACGGCACGGGGCGCAGGTTGGCGATAGTGGCTGCATTTCGGTAGGGCGAGTGTTAAATTCTCGAATATAGAGAATGTTATTTCCACATCCGGCGAGGAGACAGGATGTCAACGCAGGAACAAGCGGTAGCGGTGGCGCGGCGGCTGCTGATCGACGGACAGCTGGTCGAGACCGGGCGCACGCTCGCATCGCTCGATCCCGCCACCGGTGCGGTGTACGGCCACGCGCCGGAAGCCGGTGTGGCGGAGGTGGACGCGGCCGTCGCGGCGGCGCGGCGGGCATTCGACACCACCGATTGGGCGACCGATCACGAGTTCCGGGCGCACTGCCTGAACCAGCTGTACCAGGCGCTGCGCGACAACGTGGAGGAACTGCGCGAGCTGACCATCGCGGAGGTCGGCGCGACGCGCACGCTCACCCACGGCAACCAGCTCGAGGTCCCGTTCGAGATCGTGCGCTACTACGCCGGGCTGCTGGCGGACTACGCCTGGAGCGAGGACCTCGGTGTGGTCGAGATCCGTGGTCAGCGGCACCGGCGCTGGGTGGAGCTGGAAGCCGCGGGCGTGGTGGCCGCTATCGCCGCCTACAACTACCCGCATCAGCTGGCGCTGGCCAAACTCGCGCCCTCGCTCGCCGCCGGATGCACCATCGTGCTCAAAGGCGCGCCCGACACTCCGCTGGCCACCTTGGCGCTGGGGGAGATCATCGCGCGGCACACCGACATCCCGGCCGGCGTGGTGAACGTCCTGGCTTCCTCCGATGTCGAGGTCGGCAAGCGGATGACCACCCACCCCGGCGTCGACGTCGTGACCTTCACCGGGTCCACCCCGGTGGGCCGCCAGATCATGGCCGCCGCCAGCGGCACGCTCAAACGGGTGTTCCTGGAGCTGGGCGGCAAGTCCGCGATGATCCTGCTCGACGACGCCGACTACACCAAAGCCGCTCTGTTCGCGGCGTTCAGCGTGGTCACCCATGCCGGGCAGGGTTGCGCGCTGACCACCCGGGTGCTGGTGCCGCGGCAGGACCACGACAAGGTCGCCGAGCTGATCGCGGGCAATTTCGCCCACGTCACCCACGGCGACCCGAGCGATCCCAAGACGTATATGGGCCCGCTGATCAGTGCACGTCAGCGCGAGAAGGTGCACGGCATGGTGCAGCGCGCGGTGGCGGCGGGCGCCACCCTCGTCACCGGCGGCGAGAAGCTGGACCCGGGCTACTTCTACCAGCCCACCCTGCTGGCGAATGTCGACCCGGACAGCGAGATCGCGCAGGAGGAGGTGTTCGGGCCGGTGCTGGCGCTCATTCCCTACACCGATGAGGAAGAGGCGGTCCGCATCGCGAACAACTCCATCTACGGCCTGTCCGGAGCGGTGTTCAGCGCCGACTCGGACCGGGCGAAGGCGGTCGCGCGACGCGTCCGCACCGGCACCCTCAGCATCAACGGCGGCAACTACTTCCATCCCGACGCGCCGTTCGGCGGATACAAGCAGTCGGGCATCGGCCGGGAGATGGGCCGCGTCGGGCTGGAGGAATTCCTGGAGCGCAAGACCCTCGCGGAGGTGGTCGCGTGAGCCGGCACCGGCGAGTGCACCGAGGACACAGCGCGCCCTCGTGCGCGACGGGACCGAGCACGGGCGAGGTGGAGTGGTGAGCAAGCCGCTGGAAGGCATCCGCGTGCTGGAAGTCGCGATGTACGGGTTCGTCCCGTCGGCGGGCGCCGTGCTCTCCGACTGGGGCGCCGACGTCGTCAAGGTCGAGCACGCCGTCACCGGTGACCCGCAGCGCGGCCTGCGGCAGGTCGGGGTGTTCAAGATCGAAGGCGACCCGAATCCCAATGTCGAGCACGCCAATCGGGGCAAGCGCAGCATCGGCGTCGACATGTCGGTGGCCGAGGGTCGTGAGGTGATCTACGACCTGGCCCGCCGTGCCGACGTGTTCCTGACCAGCTTCCTGCCGCAGGCGCGCGCCAAATTCGGCATCGATGTGGACGATATCCGCGCGGTGAACCCGGACATCGTCTACGCGCGGGGTAGCGCGCTGGGACCGCGCGGTGTCGAGTCCGACCGGGGCGGCTACGACATGACCGCGTTCTGGTGCCGCGGCGGCATCGCGGCCACCATTACCCCGCCCGGCACCGAGGGCATGATCCAGCCGCCCGGCCCGGCGTTCGGCGACACCATCTCCGGCACGAATCTCGCCGGGGGGATCGCCGCCGCGCTGCTGAAACGGGAACGGACAGGGCAACCTTCGGTGGTCGATGTCTCGCTGCTCGGCAGCGGGCTGTGGGCGCTGGGCCACACCGTCGCGTTGTCGGCCAGTCAGGACAAACCGCTGGTGGCGCCGGTGCCGGGCGCCCACGGCGCGCCGACCAACCCGCTCTCGGGCCTCTACGCCACCGCCGACGACCGCTATCTGTCGTTCGTCATGCTGCAGCCCGCCAAGTTCTGGGCGGACGTCTGCCGCCACATCGACCGGCCGGAGCTGGCCGACGATCCGCGTTTCGCCGACGCCGGGCAGATCGCCGCGCACACCGCCGATGCGGTGCAGATCCTGCGCGAGGTGATCAAGGGACGCACCCTGGCGGAGTGGACCGAGCGCTTCGCCACCCTGGCCGGACCGTGGGCTCCGGTGCAGGACTCGTGGCAGGTGACGCAGGACGCGCAGATCAGGGCGAACGAATATCTGTTGCCCGCAGGCGAATTGGAGCTGGTGTCGAGCCCGGTGCAGTTCGACGTCGGCGCACCGGAGCTGCGGCCCGGGCCCGAATTCGCCGCCCAGACCGAGGAAGTCCTGCTCGAACTCGGCCTGGATTGGGATCGCATCATCGCGCTGAAGGCCGCGGGCGCGGTCGCCTGAGCGTGGGAAAAGAGGGACCGATGCCGTACGTCGCATCGCTGGGCACGTATCTGCCTTGCTGGGGTAGCCAGCGCAGCCGGATCCCCGGTGACGACGAAGACGCCGTCACCTTGGCGGTGGAGGCGGGGCGTTCGGCTGTCGCCTTCGGCGAGCCGGTGGAACGGGTGGTGCTGGTCAGCCGGGACCTGCCGCTGGTGGAGGGCAGCAACGCCGCGGTGCTGCTGGCCGGTCTCGGCCTGGATCCCGAACTCGAGGTCATCGAGCGGCTCGGCGGCGCACCGGCAGCGCTGGACGCCCTGAGCTCGGCCCGCCCGCGCACCTTGGTGATCGGTGTCGACCTCGAACCGGCGGGTGCGGCGGCGGCCTGGGTCTCCGACCGCGACGGCCTGCAGGTGCGCACCGCGGCGCGGGTCACGCGCAGCCTGCCGGTGCGCACCCGCAACGCGCTCGGCGCGGTACACGACTACGGCGATCCCCGGCTGCTGCACGAACGGGGCCTGGTCGCCTCGCTCTCGGCGGCTTGGCTGGACACCCCGGTCGCGGTGGCCGGCGTCGACTACAAGCAGGCCGCGGCGCTGTGCCTGGCCGCGCCGCCGCAACTGCCGACGCTGGGCGCCAGCGCCGGGCTTTTCGCACTCGCGGCGATGGCCGACTGGGGCGGGGCCGGGTTGCTGGTGGGAGTGGAACAGGCCAACCTGTCCGGGATCATGGTGGTCCCGGGCGCGGCACGGGTGCGGCGCAACGAACCGCCCGCGCGAGCGCTTCCGGAAGTCGTGTCCCTGCCCGGCGCGGACCTGCCGATCTCCCTGGCGGCGTACGAGCGCGCGTTCGAGGCCAAGGTCCGCTGGGAGGCGGGCAGGCACGGCGACAGCGCGGAGCTGGACTTCCCGCCCCGCTACCGGGTGGGCCCGGACGGCACCCTGAGCACCGCTTACACGCTGGTGCCGCTGCCGCGGACCGGCAGCGTCTACGCCGAGACCACCGTGCGGATCCCGGTGCCGGGTCTGAAGAGCCCGTACTCGCTGGTGATCGTGGAACTCGACGACGTCGGGGTCCGCGCGCTGGCCAAGGTCACCGGCGCCGACCCGGGCACGGTGACCATCGGCGACCGCGGGCGCATGGTGCTGCGCCGGGTGGCGGTGCGCTCCGGCGTGCCCGACTACGGATACGCGTTCGAACCGGAACCGGAGGCGGCATGAGGAAAGTGGCCATTGTCGGCGCGGGGATGACGCCCTTCGCCGAACACTTCGCACTCGGCATCCAGGACCTGCTGCTCATGGCGTTCGCCGACTGCGCGGCCTCGGTCGACAAGGGCCTGCGCACGGCCGACCTGCAGGCCGCCTGGTTCGGCGCCATGGGCACCACCGGCGGTTTCCCGGCCGGCGTGCTGGCCGACGCGCTCGATCTACCGGACCTGCCCGTGACGCACATCGACAACTCCTGCGCCACCGGCAACGACGCGGTCCGCAACGCGCTGTTCGCCATCTCCTCCGGCGCGGTCGACGTCGCGCTCGTGATCGGTGCGGACAAGCTGCGCGAGACGGCGCAGAAGGATCTGCTCCGCGCGTGGGAGACGCTGACCAGGGACAACGCCTGGGACTACCAGCTCGGCCTGTTCGCGCCCGCCGGTTTCGCGTTGCACGTCAACCGGTATCTGTACGAGTCGTCGGCGACGCGGGAGCACCTGGCGATGGTGGCGGTGAAGAACCATCGGCACGGCGCGCGCAACCCCAAGGCGCGGTTGCGGTTCGAGATCACGATGGAGCAGGCGCTGGCCGCGCCGATCGTGGCCGACCCGTTCGGTGTGTACGACTGCGTCCCGCAGAGCGACGGCGCGGCGGCCCTTATCCTCGCCGCCGAGGACATGGTGGACCGCTACACCGACAGCCCGGTGTGGATCCGCGGCGTCGGTCTCGGCTTGGATTCGGTGATGCACCAGCACAAGCGGGACCTGACCACCTTCCCCGCGACGGTGCGCGCGGCGCGCGCGGCGTTCGCGATGGCGGGGCTGGGCCCGGCCGACGTCGACGTCGCCGAGGTGCACGATTTCTTCACCGGCATCGAGCTGATCAGTTATGAGGACCTCGGTTTCGCCGAGCGCTTCGAGGCGCACAAGCTGGTCGAGGCCGCGGCCACCGCGGTCGGGGGCGTGTTGCCGGTCAATCCCAGTGGCGGGCTGAAGACCAAGGGGCATCCACCGGGCGCGACCGGCGTCGCGCAGTGCGTGGAGCTGTTCGAGCAGCTGCGCGGTCACGCCGTCAACCAGGTGGACGGCGCGCGAATCGGGTTGGCGCACAACCTCGGCGGGCCCACCGCGGTGTCGGCGGTGACGATTCTCGAAGGGCCGCGCTGAGGCGCGCCCCGGCAGCGGACAGCCCCGCTGCGTAACGGTCTCGGCCGTCGCGCACCGGGGCTGTCGTCGCTCAGATCGGTTCCCAGACGGTGATCCTGGTCCGGGCCGGGTCGGCGGCCGGGGTGACCGCCATGCGTCCGTCGGCGGCCCGGGCGCCGAGTTCCGCGAGCACGGTGCGGACGTCGTCGTCGATGTCGTACACCGCGAGGTAGCGCGCCTCTCCTTCGCCGCCACGGACCAATCGGTGGCGGGCGCACGACAGGACGCCGGGAACGGCGAGCATCTCGGGGATGTGCGTCCCGGCGTACCACTCGTTGTATTCGGCGTCCATTCCGTCACGCGGAGTGGAGAAGATCAGCAGCCGCACTCCGCCGCCTCAGCTCGCGCGCAGGGCGTAGGCCGCCGCGTAGTCCTTGCGCGACCTGGTCGAGGTGTCGACGTCGGTCGCGTTCGCCCGCAGCGCTCCCACGGTCGCCTGCTCCTTCGGGATGTGCGCGAACGGGTCCCAATTGAAGTGGCGGGTGGCGTTCTCCCAGGTGATCTTGTGGATGTCGGTGTCGTCGGCCCCGGCGGCCTGCAGTTCCCCGAGCACGAACTCGGGGGCATCGGGCCAGATCGAGTCCGAGTGCGGGTAGTCGCATTCCCACGCGATGTTGTCGATGCCGATGTCGTGGCGGAACTTCAGCGCGGTCTTGTCGGTGACGTAGCAGGCGAGCACGTGCTCGCGGAAGACCTCGCTGGGCAGCTTGCCGCCGAAGTCGCGGCGCAGCCAGCGCTGATTGGTGTAGTGCCGGTCGGAGCGGTCCAGGAAGAACGGGATCCAGCCGACGCCGCCCTCCGACAGCGCGACCTTCAGTTTCGGGTACCTGCGGAACGCGGGACCCCACAACAGATCCTGGGCCGCGATCAGCGAGATGCTCGGTGCCAGCACCATCAGGTTGTCGATCGGCGCGTCCGGCGCCAGCCGCAGCACACCGAAGCCTTGGCCGATATGCAGGTTCATCACCGTCTCGTTGTCCGAGAGGGCCTGGAAGACCGGCGCCCAGTAGTCGAGATCGTGGTAGCTGGGCAGGCCGTCGATGTGCGGCAGTTCCGGCATCGTCACCGAGTGGCAGCCCCTGGCCGCCAGTCGCTCGATCTCGGCGACCGCCAGCGCCGGATCCCACATCGGCAGGATTCCGATCGGAATGAACCGGCCCGGGTAGGCGCCTGCCCAGTCCTCGATGTGCCAGTCGTTGTACGCCGAGATCATCGCGACGGTGATCTCGTCTCGGCCGCCGCGGCTGAGGTGGCCCGCGCTGAAGCCGGTGAACGTGGGGAAGCACATGGAGGCGAGCACGCCGTTGGCGTCCATGTCGCGGACGCGGTCGTGCACGTCGTAGACCGCGGGCCGCATCTCGGCGTATCCGGCCGGGTCCCTGCCCCATTCCTCGGCGGGCCAGGTGACGACGGCGTTGAGACCGGCCACACCGGTGGGCCGGTCCCGGTACACCCACTGGTCGACGCCCTTGTCGTCCGCGACGACCTTCGGTGCGAGATCGGCCCACTTCTTCGGAACGTGGCCGTCGAACATGTCGAGCGGCTCGACCACATGGTCGTCGATGCTCACCAGGATCATGTCGTCGATGTTCACGTGACTCCTCGCTGTTCGTGCGCTGCGCCGGGTCTGCGCCCGTGCGGTCTGAGACGGCAAATCTTCATTGAAGAGAATGTCACTCTCATAGCTGCAATAGACGATACACCTACGGCGGGGACGGGTCGACACTCGATCGGTGCGGCAGCGCGCGGTCTCCGCGGCCCGTGAGCCTTGTTGCGGTGCAAAAATGGAACTATTCTAAAAGGAGAATGACATTTCCGAATGTGAACGGCCCATGGACCCGCAATATCAGGAGGTCCTGAATGAACGACCACCATCGCACAGCAGCGGCACCACGGGAGCCGCTTGCGCCAGCCGGGCGGGCAGCATCCGGGAACCGTCGGCACGGGATGTCGGCATGAGCGCGCCGCAACCCCTGGTCGAGGACGCGCGGCGCGGACCTGCGCCTGGCATCCGCTTCGCCTGGGAGCTGACCGGTGGCCGCGATCTGCCCGGCGAGCGCGGCCGGACCGGCGGGTTCCCGCGCGACCCGCGCGAACTCGGCGCGTCGGAGTGCCTTGCGCTGATCGACGAGTTCGAGTCGATACGCGTATCGGCCGTCGAGATCGGCGGCGGCGAACCCACCGCACGGGACGACTTCTGGGAGATCGCCGCCTACGCGAGCGCGCGGGGAATCGGTGTCGACTTCACCACGGACGGAATCCGCATCACCCCGGACGCGGCGCGGCGGATCGCACGCGACGGCTCGATCCGGGTGAGGATCCGTTTGGACGGCGCCACCGCGGCGGCCGACGACGCGGTGCGCGGCGCGGGGTCCTACCGCGCGGCGGTGCGCGCCATGGAACTGCTGTCCTCCAGCGGTGTCTACGACTTCGAGCTCTCGGTCACCGTGACCAGGCACACTGTGGCGCGCCTGGACGCCTTCGAGACCATCGCGGCGATCTTCGGTGCGCGACTGCGACTGACCCGCCCGTGGCACGCAAGGTGGGATCCGGACTCGAACCCGACGGCCGAGCAACAGCGCGGGCTCCAGGAATGGTTGCGTGAGCGTGCCGAGCAGGTGCGTGCCGAGCCTTCGGTCTGCCCTGGCGGCGTCGCAACGGTGGTGGGCCGCATCGACGCGATCGGCGAGGTCTACGCGTGCACCGGCCACGCCGAGCTTCCGGCCGGGAACGTCCGCGCTCCGGGCGGATTCGGCGCCATCTGGCGCGACCGGCTGACCTCGGCGGCCGAGCGCGTCACGCCGGTGCCCACCGAGCGCCCACCGGCGTGACGCGCTCGCCGGAATCCCGGCCCCCGCGTTCGCCTTCGGCGCTGGGGTTCGGAGAGACCCGCTGCTTCACCGCGGACGAGGCGGCGAACGCCGCGGGGGCGGGCGCGGCGCTACTGGCGCGCGCTCGGCTACTCGACCGCGGAGGAAGGGGCCGTGGACTTCAGCGCCTCCGACGCAGACCTCGTGCGCCTGCTCACCGGCTATGTGGACGTGAGGATGGTGAACGAGGCCGAGGCGCTGCACCTGAGCGGCGTGCTGGCCCGTGCCATCGGCCGGCTGGCCCGGCTGCAGGTGGAGATATCGTGGCCGGGCAGATGCACCGGGCGCCCGAGACGATCGTCACCGCCTCCGCGCTCGCACGACGGCTACCGGAGGCGCAATGGCTCCTGGCCGGCCGCCGCACCGCCCTGGCGCGGCCGGACACCGCTCTGATCGCGCCGGCAATGGCCGCGGAGCTGGACGGGCATCCCGAATTCCGGCTCACCCCCTCGGGATCGGCGGACATCCGCGGGATCGGCACGTTGACCCCGGTACTGCTGAGCCGTGCGGACTAGCCGATCGCCACATGCACAGGGGCGCCGTCCACGATCGTGGCCGCGACGAGGTCCCGGTCCGGGACGGTGACCTCCTGCGGCGGCACGCGGAGCAGGGTCAGGTCGGCGGCCTCCCCGGCGGCGATGCCGCGTGGCACGGTCGGCCGGGCGGGGTGTCCGGCGAACAAGGCGAGTGCGGCAGCCAGCGATAACCGCTCCGGGCCCGGCTCGCGCTCGATGGCCGCGCGCACCACCCGCCACGGGTCCGGGTCGCCGAACGGAGCGTCGGTTCCCGCCGCGACACCGACTCCGGCGGCCTGCAGGGAGCCGAGCCGCCACAGGTCGCACCGGTCTTCGGCCGCCACCTCGCGGGCGTACTGCTCGGCCCGCTCCACCGGGAAATGCGGTTGGGTGATCACCGGAATACCGTTGCGGCGCAACCATTCCATGCTGTCGGCCGGCACCATCGCGCCGTGCTCGATCCGGTCACCGGCCAGCACACCGGCCTCTTCGATGGCCGCGATGGTCAGGATCAGCTGCACCCGGGTCACGCAGTGCACCGCGACGGGTCTGGCCGCCAGATGTGCTGCCCGGACGAGTGCGACGAATTCCGGCAGCGGGGGAAGCGTGGTGTCGTCGAGCAGGATTTTGGTCGGCCCCAGCGAGAATCGCGGCTGCCCTGGATCGGTTACGCCGGGCGGCGCCATGCAGTGCACCCGCTGCCGGATCGTCCCGGCTGCCACCGCCTCGCCGAGGGCGTGGACGTCGTCCTGGGACAATCCCGGCGTGGCGTCGGTGTATCCGGTGACGCCTGCCGCCGCGGCCCGAGCGCTGATCAGCGCCGGATCCGCCGTGGTGGCCCGCACTCGGGTGCCGAGCCAGGAGTCCAACCGCCACAAGCGCCCGTTCGCCGCACCGTGCGTATCGCGCTCCACGCCTGCAAGCGCGCAGGCATTCGCCCCCGTCTCCTGGCAGCCGCGGGAGTTCAGCACCCACAGCGCACCGGACCGGTGCTGGATCCGCACCGGACGATCCGGGACCAGGTGGTCGAGCACAGTGCGGTCGAGTGGACCCGCGACACTTTCGTGGTAGCCGACGCCGCGAATCCACTGTCCTGCCGGCAGTTCGGCGTCCGCCCGGCGCAGCGCCGCGGCGAACTCGGTGGCGTCCCGCACTCCGGGCGGCCCGACCGGCACCGACCCGGCCTGGGCGGCGAGCGCCCGCAGATGCACGTGGTGGTCGTGCAGTCCGGGCAGCAGCCATCCGCCGCGGGCATCCAGGTCGTCCTCGCCGGGCAGCGGACGCAACCCCGTGGCGCACTCGACGATGCGCCCGCCGCGCCAGCGCACATCGGTGTGCGGGCTACCGGGCAACGAGGCGTTGCGAATCAGCATGCGCCGCTCAGGCCAGGTACCTGACCACGTGCTCGGCGACGCAGGCCGGCTTGTCCGCGCCCTCGGCGGTGATCGTCACGGTGCGTTCGGCCTGGATTCCGCCGGGCACATCGGTGACGGCGGTGAGGGTGACGGTGCCGCGTACCCGGCTGCCGACCAGGACGGGACTGATGAAGCGCACCTTGTTCAGCCCGTAGTTGATCGCCATCCGGGCCGACCGCACGGTCATCAGCTGCTGACTGATCGGGGCGAGCAGCGCGAGGGTGAGGAACCCGTGCGCGATGGTGGCCCCGTACGGGCCGTCGGCGGCGCGGTCCGGATCGACGTGAATCCATTGGTGGTCGCCAGTCGCCTCGGCGAACAGATCGATGCGCCGCTGGTCGATCTCGATCCACTCGCCGGGCCCGAGCACGGTGCCCACCGCGGCGCGCAAAGCGTCGAAATCATGGAACTCGGTCATGCGGCATCCCTTCGAAGATCGACGTGAGCACGATATCCGGCGTGTGAATCCTCGGCCCCGCCGCCGCTACCGCAGGTGGTCCTTCATCACCTTGCCGGTCGCGTTCAGCGGCAGTGCCCGCAGAAAGCACACCGAGCGCGGAACCTTATAGCCCGCCATCCGTTCCCGGCTCCAGGCGATCAGCTCGTCCTCGGTGACCGGGCTCTTGGTCACCACGAAGGCCCGGCCGACCTGTCCGAGCCGTTCGTCCGGGACACCGATGACGGCGGCCTGCGCGATCGCGGGATGTTCCAGCAGAAACCCCTCGATCTCGGCCGGATAGGCGTTGAACCCACCGACGATGAACATGTCCTTCTTGCGGCCGATGATGCGCAGCCTGCCGTCGGAATCGAGACTGCCGAGATCGCCGGTGTGCAGCCAGCCGTCGGCGTCGATCGCCTCGGCCGTCGCCCGCGGGTCGTCCAGGTAGCCCTGCATCACGCTGTAGCCGCGGACGAGAACCTCACCGTCCTCGGCGATGCGGATCTCGACACCGTCGCAAGCCTGTCCGACGGTCGTCGCGATCTGCTCGAAGGTGTCCCCGGGCCGCGACGCGGTGGCGGTGCCCGCCTCGGTCAATCCGTATCCGGTCATGATCGACTGGAACGGAAGTTCCTCGCGCACCCGGCGGATGAGTTCGACGGGGATGTCGGCGGCTCCGGTGACCGCGGCTCGCAACGACGACAGATCGTGCTCGCCCGCGGCCTCCAGCAGCGAGTGATAAAGGGTGGGCGGGCCGGGCAGCATCGTGATCCGCTCCCGCGCCACCAGTTCCAGCACCCGATCGACCTCGAACACCGGCACCGGGAGGATCGTCGCGCCACGGATGAGCGACGCGACGAGACCCGCTTTGTATCCGAAGGTGTGGAAGAACGGGTTGACGATCAGGTAGCGGTCGCCCTCCCGCAGATCCGCCAGATCGCACCACTCCGCGTAGAGCCGCAGCGTCTGCGCGTGGTTCATCATCACGCCCTTGGGACGCCCGGTGGTGCCGGAGGTGTAGACGATGTCGGCGATGTCGGTGCCCGCCACGCTCCGCTCGAACGGCGCGCCGCTGTCCAGGAAATCCGACTTCAGATCGATCACGGGCACCTCGGCGGCGCCGGTGTAGTCGACGCCGAGGAAGCCCTGCTGGACGAGCACCGCTTTGGCGCCGCTGCGGCGGATGACGTCGCCGGCTTCCTCCGCCTTGAACCGGGTGTTCACCGGCACCAGCACGCCGCCCGCGGTGAGCAGGCCGAATGCCGCGACGATCCATTCGGCCGAATTCGGCGCCCAGATCGCCGCCCGGTCACCCCGCTCGATTCCCGCCGCGGCGAACGCCCCCGCGGCCCGGCGGACCCGGTCCGCGAGTTCAGCGAAGCTCCACCGCAGGTCCCCGTCGACGACCGCTTCGGCATCACCGAAGCGGTCTGCCGTCGTCAGGACCATCTCCGGGATGGTCTGCCACGTCATACTTTCAGCAGCCGCGCCAGGTTTCCGCCCATGATCTTGGCCTGGTTCTCCAGCGGCATGTCCTTGATCTCGTGGATGTAGCGCGCCGGCTCGGCCAGGCCCTCCGGATGCGGCCAGTCGGAGCCGAACAGCACGTGATCGGCGCCGATGACGCTGGACAGCCGTGCCAGATCCTCTTCCCAGAACGGGCTGACGTACAGGCTCTGCTTGATGGCCTCGATCGGGTCGCGGAAGCCGAAGCCCTCCGGCGCCTTCTTGTAGACGTCGGACAGCTGCTGCAGCAGCGGCTCCAGCCAGGCGGAGCCGTTCTCGATGACGGCGATCTTCAGCTCCGGGAAGCGGTTGAGCGCGCCGTGGCAGACCCAGGACGCCACCGCGTCGGTGACCGGACGCCACTGGTTGGTCATCGCGAAGGTGTTTGTCTTGAACGGCAGCATCTCGAGCGAGCTGCCCTCCCATTCGGCGTCGAAGCGCGAGTAGCCGCTGTCCGAGGAGTGCATGGTGACCAGCACGTCGAGCTCGACGACCCGCTGCCAGAACGGATCGAACTCCGGCAGTGCGAACGAGCGCATGCCCTTGAAGCCGGGCACCGGAGCCGGGCGCACCAGGATCGCCTTGGCGCCGTGCTCGACGACGCACCAGTTCAGCTCTTCGATCGCCTTCTCGACGATCGGCAGGGTGACCACCGGGACGGTGAAGATCCGGTCGGAGTGCACGAAATTGCCGTCCTGGCCCCAGGTCTCGAGCATCCACTGGTTCAGCGAGTGGATCACCGCGTGGATCAGCTCGGGATGGTTGCGCATGCGCTCCTCGACCAGGCTGGCCAGGGTCGGGAACATCAGCGCGCGCTGCAGCTGCAGCTCGTCCATGACCTTCAGGCGTTCCACCGGGTCGCGGAAGGCCTGGATGGCGCGCATCGGCTCACCGAAGATCTCGCGCCTGCTCTTGCCCTCGGGATTGCCGTGCTTGAAGTACTCCTCCATGGCGCCGGGCCGGGCCACGACGTCGAAGGTGGGGTTGGGGATGTACTCGCTGATCTGGCCGAGCACCGCGATCTTGGTACGCCCGTTGATCTCGACGTACTGGATGGTCCCCGCGTACTCCTTGGGCAGGTACTTGGTGAGCGCGTCCTTGGTCTCGTACAGGTGGTTGTCGGCGTCGAAGAGCTGATAGGGCAGCTCGACTTTGGTCATGGAATCCTCCTTGGCGAATAATGAGAATGTTATTCTCTTCAGGGTTGTACCGCAACGCTCTGGGCGACGGCGCGCGTGGCCGCGAGCTCCTCGCGGACCACGAACTTGCGGATCTTGCCGCTGGCTGTCCGGGGGAAGTCCGCGACGACGTGCACTTCCTCCGGCCATTTCTGCTTGGCCAGTCCGGCGGTGGCGAAGTGTGCGCGTAACTCGTCCAGGCTCGGCGCGGCTCGGCCCTGCTGCAGCCGCAGCACCGCGGCGGTGCGCTCGCCGAGCCGGGCATCGGGCACTGCGACGGCCACCGCCTCGGTCACGCCGGGCAGGGTCAGCAGCACCTCCTCGACTTCCAGCGCGCTGATGTTCTCGCCGCCGCGGATGATCATGTCGGACTTGCGGTCGGTGATCGTCAGGTAACCGTCCGCGTCCACCACGCCGATGTCGCCGGTGTGGTACCAGCCGTCGTCGTCGAAGGCGGCCGCGGTGAGTTCGGGATCGGTGTAGCCGAGACACAGATCCGGTCCGCGGCTGAGGATTTCGCCGTCCTCGCCCAATCGCAATTCCACGCCGGGGAGCGCGGCGCCGTCGGTGAACAGCCGCTTGGCCTCCGGTGCGGTGTGGTGCGATCCGGTGATCGAGGGGTGCTCGGTACTGCCGTAGGAGCGGTACACGGTGATGCCGACCCCGGCCAGCCGGGTGGTGACCACGGCGGGCACGGCCGCGCCACCCAGACCCGCGTAGCGCAGGTGAGGCAGGTGCTCGGGGGTGTAGTCCGGATGGTCGAGCAGGCTGGTGACGTAATAGGGCACGCCGCCGCCCACGGTGAGCCGTTCGGAGAGCATCAACTCGAGCACCTTGCCCGGATCCCAGACGTCGAGGAGGTTGATCGGCATCCGGTCGAGCACCGGGATCAGGAAGGCGTTCACCATGCCGATGAAGTGACCGATCGGCGCGCCGGTCAGCTGGTCTCCTCGATCGGCCGGGTACATGCCGGCGAGTTGCCGGGTCTCGTGGCCGAGCGTCTGGTGGCTGTGCACCACGCCTTTCGGGGCACGGGTGGTGCCGGAGGTGAACGCGATCAGCGCGGGGCCGGTGGGATCGACGGCAAGGGTCCCCGGCATGGGTTCCCGATCGAGCAGGTCCTCGAAATCGTTGCCGACGACGCCGACGATCGGGACGGCTTCGCGCAGGTCGGGGGCGAACTCGGCGTTGCCGAACCGATCGGTCGTCACGAACACCTTCGGGCGGACCGCCGCCAGGATGTGGGCGACCTCCCTGCGGCCGTAGAAGTGCACGATCGGCACCACCGTCGTCCCGAGGAAGGCCGACGCCCAGAACACCGCCGCGGCCTCCATCCAGTTCGGCAGCTGCAAGGCGACCGCGTCGCCCGGGCCCACCCCGCGTCGGCGCAATCCGGCGGCCAACCTGCGGGCGACGTTCTCGACCTCACCGAAAGTGCCCGACCACGGGCGCGCCGCGGAGTGCACGCGGAAGGCGGTATCCGGCGCTGCGGCCAGTCCGCCGGCCAGGAGGTCGCCGATCGTCTCCGAGGTCCACCAACCCTCCTCCTGGTAGCGGTGGACCAGGTCGAGGGGGATCTTGCGCATCGTCGAACTCCCATCCCGTGGCGGTGCGCCGCGCGAGATACGTATACTGTTCTCTTAAACAGAGAATCACATTTCCTCATGGGAGAACAAGACATGGTCGAGCTCGAGCTGGACGCGGGATTGGCGGTCGTCACGATCAATCGCCCGCACGCCCGCAACGCCATCGCCCCGGGCACGATGGACGAACTGGAGAAGGCGATCGATGCCGCCTCCGGAGCCAGGGCCCTGGTCATCACCGGGGCGGGGGACCGTGCCTTCGTTTCCGGCGGGGACCTGAAGGAACTCGCCGCGCTGCGGACCGAGGAGCAGGCGGCGGCCATGGCCCGGCGGATGCGCGGCATCTGCGACCAGCTCGCCGCGTTCCCCGGCCCGGTGGTCGCCGCGCTCAACGGGCACGCCCTCGGCGGTGGCGCGGAGGTGGCGGTGGCCGCGGACATCCGGATCGCGGCCGACGACATCAAGATCGGGTTCAATCAGGTGTCGCTGGCGATCATGCCGGCATGGGGTGGCGCCGAGCGGCTCGCCCGGCTGGTCGGCCCGGGCCGGGCGCTGATGCTGGCGGGCTCGGGGGTCGTCCTCGACGCCGCGTCCGCCGAGCGGGTCGGGTTGGTCGACCAGGTGCTGCCGCGCGCCGAATTCGACAAGGGCTGGCGGGCCGTGGCGCGGTCGCTGGCGAACTCGTCTGCCGCCGCCATCAAGCGGGTGGTCGGCGGTGTGCCTCCGGAAGAGGCCGTCGCGGCGTTCGCCCGGCTCTGGGTGGCCGACGAGCACTGGCGCGCGGCGGATCGAGTGATGAACCGGGCCAAGTGATTTGGTGCAGTCGCAGCCGTTGAGTGGCACGGCTGGACGGAGTGCGGGCTGCATGAAGGGTGATGTAGATCACATACTGCATATTTGTAAGGTAGGTATCACAATTGCGAGAACCAACTTACGGTGTGATCGGTAGGTTCCCGGTGGGGCGAAGCGATGGTCCGTCATCAGCCCTGGCGCACCGTTCGCTCCCCGGATCGACCTCTCGGCTCGGCGTGCGGCCGCCGTCGAGGCGATGGTTTCGCCGATTCCAGTGTCGGCGCGGCCAGCGGCGCCCGGTGCCGGGCCCGCGGTCGGGCCTGCCCGGAACTGCACGTTCGATAGCGGGATGAGTAACCATGGCCAGACGATCCGTCGATTCCGTTGACCGAGGTTTTCGGGAACTCCACTCCGTGTCGCGCTGGCGAGCCCACGCGCGACGGCACCCCCTGCGCTACCGCTTGGCGGTGGTGGCGCCGAGTGCGACCGAGGTGATCCGCCACGCAGGCGGCTGGCTGTTCGACCGGACCACCGCGGGGTGGGAGGTGACAGTGCTGGTCTCCGACCACGCCGATGTGCGTCCGCTGCGGATCCTCGGCGCCACGGTGCTCGACCTGGAGCAGTCGCTGGCCACCCCGCTGCACGACACCTGGCCGATGGCCGTCGCCGTGGCCGCGCAGACCTACCGGTCCGACGCCCGGGTGCGCGACGGCGTGCTCGAGTGCCTAGACCGCGGCCTGACCGAGGTCGCCGTGTGGGGTGCGGACCTGCCCGCCGAACTGGAGCAGCGCGTCGGCCCTGCGCGGCATCGAATGAGCGTGGCGGCACGGGCTTTCAAGTCGTGTGCCCTCACCGCGGCGGGGCTGCCCGCCGAGGTGGTGGGATCGAGCGAGGTGTTCCGGACCGGAGAACGTCGGCCGTCGACCTACCGGTGCGAGGTGGATCTCGTTCCGGCCTGACGGCGGCCGATCGCGCCGCCGTCAGGCCGGGGCCGGTCCGGCGTCGCCGCGTTCGCCTTCGAGCTTCTCGATCTCTCGCTCGACCAACTCGAAGGCTTCGGCGTGCCCGCCGGACATGCCCAGCGCCCGCTCCAGCACGACCACTCGGGAGACGCTGGTCATCAGCACCGCCATCGCGGCGGGTGGAAATCGCGTGGTGTCGAATTCGTATTCGTTCAGAATTCTCTGCAGTACGTCCGTCTGGATGGTGCGGAATCGCTCCGCGTAGTCGGCCACCGCCTCCCGTATGGCTGGCCGATGATTGGACAGTCCGACGAATTCCATGGTGAAGCGCACTGCCGCCGGATCGGTACTGAAATCCCAGAGGGCGCGCAGTGGCTTGTTGGTTTTCATCATCTCGGCCTGGAGTTCGAGCCCTTGCTCGGCGCGGCGCTGGAAGATTTCCAGCAGCAGTTCGTCCATGGAGCGGAAGTAGTAATGCACGAGCTGCGGTTTGAGTCCGGCGCGGTCGGCCACGCGGCGGGAAGTCACCGCTGCCCAGCCCTCCTCCAGCAAAAGCTGTTCAGCGGCGTCGAGCAGGACGCCGCGATTTCTGGCGTCAGGGGCTCCGATCCTGCGGGGCGATGGCATCCGCCGTCCTCCTTCGAGAAAACTGGTCGTGGGATCAATTCGTATCGTAGTACCGGACACCGGTTCTATTGACGCGTTGTCCCGGCACATGCTATGCATGTGCACAGCATCTTGCTGAGCATCCGCTCGGCATCTGGTGCCCGGCCGGTCGATCCGGTCGCTGTGCACCGATGCCGCGCGGTATCCGACACGTGAACATCAGGTAGTCAGGAGGCCTGTGCGGGCTCACGGTGATACGGCGCGCAATCCGCGGCACCTGTTTCGTGGTGCGCGCGCTATTTTTCGCACGGCGGCTCGGTCGCCGAAATAACGACTCCTCGGTTCGGGGTAACGAGTCGTTCGGTCGACGCTGACGTCGGCTGTTCGAGTGGCAGGAAATTGCCTGCCACTCCATTTGTGCTTTCATGTTGTTGTCGAATACTATTCACTTCTGTCCGGCGAAATCACGCGCAGCTTTTTCCGTGAACGCTATTGACTCGTGATGTGCCTGCCCGCAGAATAGCGATGTGACGCTTCGTTGCCGGGGCGAGCACTCGGGGCGAGATTCGAGTCGGGCAGGTGGGCCGACGTCTCGGGCGCGAATTTCCTACCCTCCGGAAGCGCGGCAGTCACTGGACCGTTCGAATGTCCGGCTAATTCCTTGTACAACAGTGCGGCCGTCGCATGGAACAAGACTGTTTCAAATTGTTTCCGTGTGCGGGCGATGGAAGCCGGACCTGGAGAGTTTCGAGAGCGATGATTATTCCCCGAGAAGCCGACGCGCGTGCGGACACGCGCGGCTCCGGCGGTGACGCGCCGCCGGAGAGGTGGGCGACTCGGGCGATCACGGCGTGGTTTCGCGGCTATCTGCGCAGGCATCCGATCACCGCCCTGGAAACCGTTGGCGGCCAGTTCGTTCTGGGCGTGCGCGCACTGCAGTACTTGTGCGTGGACGTCCTGACCGGGCGTTTCGCGTTCGCGGAGTTCGTCAGGCAGGCCGCCTTCATGGCCTCGGCGGCCGTGTTGCCGACGATCTTCGTGTCGTTGCCGATCGGGGTGACGCTGTCCATCCAGTTCGGCCTGCTGGCCGGGCAGGTCGGCGCCACCTCGCTGGCGGGCGCCGCGAGCGGGTTGGCGGTCATCCGGCAGGGAGCGCCGATGGTGGCCGCGCTCCTCATGGCCGCGGCCGTCGGTTCGGCCATCTGCGCGGACCTCGGCTCCAGGAAGATCCGGGACGAGCTGGACGCGATGGAGGTCATGGGGGTTTCGGTGGTGCGGCGACTGGTCGTACCGCGCCTGGCCGCCGCGGTGGTGGTGGGCGTCTCGCTGACCGGTGTCGTCTGCTTCGTCGGCTTCCTGGCCGGCTACCTGTTCAACGTCTTCGTCCAGAGCGGTGCGCCCGGAAGTTTCGTCACCACCTTCGCGTCGTTCGCGACGGTGAGCGACCTGGTGCTGACCCTGTTCAAGGCCGTCGTGTACGGCGCCGTCGTGGCCGTCGTGGCGTGCGAGAAGGGATTGTCGACCAAAGGCGGTCCCGCGGGCGTGGCGAACTCGGTCAACTCGACCGTCGTCGCGTCGATCCTGCTGTTGATGACCGTGAACGTGGCGGTCACGCAACTGTCGATGATCCTGTTCCCCAGGCAGGGGTTGTGATGGCCGCGCCCTACCGCCCGCCGGGGACGCGCCTGGCACTACAGAGCGTCACCCTGCTGGGGACGGCGATCATGCGCCTCGGGCACATGATGACGTTCTTCCTGCGCGCCCTGTTCTCGATACCGGTGATGCTGCGCCACTACCGAAACGAGTTCGTGCGCATCCTGTCCGACGTCACGTGGGGCAACGGGTCGATCGTCGTCGGCGGCGGGACCGCGGGCGTCATCATCGTGCTGGGCGCCGCGGGCGGGGCGATCGTGGGCCTGGAAGGCTACAACGCCTTGCATCTGCTCGGAATGGAGCCGACGGTCGGGTTGATCGCCTCGACCGCCTCCACCCGCGAGCTCGCTCCGATCATGGCCTCGCTGGCGTTCGCGGCGCAGGCGGGCTGCCGTTTCACCGCACAGCTGGGCGCCATGGGCATCGCCGAGGAGATCGAGGCGATGGAGTCGATGGGTATCCGCTCCATCCCGTACCTGGTCAGCACCCGGATCCTGGCCTCGGTGCTGGCGATGATTCCGCTCTACGTGGTGTGCCTGGCGGTGAACTATCTCGCGGTGCGGGTGGTGGTCGGGCTGTCCGGCGGGCTGTCGGCGGGAACCTACGAGCACTACTTCCAACTGGTGCTCAACGGGCCGGACATCGTCTACTCGCTGATCAAAGCGGTCGTCTTCGTCGTCCTCACCTCGACCGTCCAGTGCTACTACGGCTTCTACGCCGCCGGTGGCCCGCAAGGGGTCGGTATCGCCGCCGGACGGGCGATGCGAGCGGCGATTTCGTTGATGATCGTCGTCAATCTGCTGCTCACCGTTGCGCTCTGGGGCATCGGCGCCAGCGCGAGGCTCGGAGGATGACCATGTCGATCCTGTTCGAGAAAGACGGGCGTGGCCCCTCGGCGGTCGCGCTGCTCTTACGCGGACTGGTTCTCGTCGTTGTCACCGTGGCGGTCGTGTCGGTGCTGCTGATGAAGTCCACCGGCCGCTTCGACGACAAGGTGGAGGTGACCGCCCTGCTGGAGCAGCTCGGCGACGGACTGCCCGCCCGGTCGGACGTGAAGTTCCGCGGGATGCTGGTCGGCACCGTGGCCGAGGTCGCACCGGCCGCCGGCAGCGGCCCCAACCGGGTGCGGCTGCTGCTGGATCCGTCGTCGGCGGCGCGGATTCCGCGGACGGTGACCGCGCGGGTCGTCCCGAGCAACGTCTTCGCCGTGTCGTCGGTGCAATTGGTGGACAACGGTCCCGGCGCCGCGCTGCCCGCGCACGCCGAGATCCGCCAGGACCGCAGTCTTTCGACCGTGCAACTGCAGACCGCCCTCACCAAACTGCGCGAGATCATCGCCGGCGCGGCACGGATCGGCGCGAGCAACACGGTGGGTGTGCTCGCCGCGGTCGCGACGGCGACCGACCGTCGTGGCGCCGACATCGTCGCGGCGGGCGCCCGGCTCGAGCGCATCACCAAGGAGTTCGACGCGCTGCTCACCCCGGATGGCGGGCCGCCCACACTGACCCTGATGGCCGACGCCGTGCGCGGACTGAACGCCTCCGCACCCGACCTGCTCGACGCGCTGCACCACGCGGTCACACCCATGCGGACCTTCGCCGAGCACAACCAGCAACTCGTCGGCCTCCTGTCGGCCGGTGGTACGACCCTGTCCACCGTCGGCGACACGCTGGACCGGCGCACGGACCAGATCGTCACCGTGGCGAACCAGATGGGCCCGGTCCTCGACGTGTTCGCCGAGGGCTCACCGGCGTTCGGTCCGATCGTCGTCCGGATCAAGAAACTGTCCGACCAGTGGTTCACCGAGTTCTGGAACCAGGACAGCCCGCGCGGGCGCGGCAAGTTCCAGTTCCGCTTCACCCCGCACACGCTGTACACCAGGGCGGATTGCGTACGTTACGGCGAGCTGGCCGCGCCCAACTGCAGCACGGCGCCGACCGCCGTCCCCACCCAGGAACTGCCGCCCACGATGGACCCGCGGACCTATCCACCGGCGCCCGTCCTGCCCGCGGATCTGCAAGAGCTGATCCGCCGCGTACTGAGCGGAGAGGCCAACGGCGCGGAGTCGACTCTCGCGCCCCTGCTGGGCGACGGTCCCTTCCCTGGAGGCGCTCGATGAGTTATCGCCGTTCCCTGATCGGGGTGAGCCTGTTCGTCGCCGTCGCTGTCGGCCTGCTCTGGGTCACCTTCGTGACACTGGACCGCGGGGTCAACGGCGGAACCCACCCCTATTCGGCGGTGTTCAGCGATGTCAGCGGATTGCGGGTCGGCGACGACGTGCGCATGGCCGGAGTCCGGGTGGGCCGCGTCGACAAGATCGAGCTGGACGGCACGCGCGCCCGGGTGCGGTTCCGGGTCGAGGACGCCCAGAAGTTATCCGGCAACACGAAGGCGTCGATCACCTATCAGAACGTCATCGGCCAGCGGTACCTCGGTCTGTCACCGGCCGATTTCGGTGATCCGTCTCCGCTGCGTCCGGGCGGGGAGATCCGGCTCGAGCGCACCGAGCCCTCGTTCGACATCTCCGCGCTGCTCAACGGATTCGAGCCGCTGTTCGGCGGGCTCGACCCGAAACAGGTCGACAACGTGACCGGTGCCCTGATCAAGGCGTTGCAGGGAGACAACACCTCGGTGGTGCTGCTGATCCAGCAGGTGTCGACCCTGGCCCAATCGCTGGCCGGACCGGATCAGGTGCTCGGCTCGGTCATCACCAACCTGAATCGGGTCGTGGGCGATCTGGCGGTGCACAGCGGTGAAGTCAGCTCGCTCATCACGCGGTCCCGCTCGATCATCGACGGGCTCGCACAGCACCGCGACGAGCTGCTCGGCACGCTGTCCACCGCCGCGACGGTGACCGACCGGATGGCGGCCACGGTCGCGGGCGTGCAACCCGAACTCGACGAAATGCTGACCCGCGAACCGGGTTTCACCCGGCACTTCATGGCGAACAAGGAGAACTTCGCCTACCTCGGATTCAACCTGCCCGCCCTGATGAAGGGCCTGGCCAGGGTGAGTCAGGAAGGCGCCTACCTCGGCACCTACCTGTGCAATTTCGGCGTCGACCTGTTTCCCAGCCTGACGACGCTCGTGCCCACCGTGGTGGGGCTGGCGTCGGCCACCGGGAAGCCCCAGCAATCACCGATCTGCAGGTGAGTATGAGACTGAAAAATACTGCGAAACAGGCTGTTGTGACGGTGCGGCAGCCGATCGAGACGCACCCGCGCGGCACGCTGGGCGTGGTCGCGTTGGTGGCCCTGCTGGCCGCCCTGGGCGCCGCCCTGGGATTCAACGCGGTCGGCGTCGGAAAGGTGACCTACGAGGCGGAATTCGCCCAAGCCGCCGGGATCCGCCCGGGTGACTCGGTGACCGTCGCCGGCGTGCCGGTCGGGACCGTCGAGGCGCAGCGGCTGGCCGGCGACCACGTGGTGGTCACCCTCGAAGTCGACAAGAATGTCGCCCTCGGCTCGGAGACCGGCGCCGCCATCAAGCTGACCACCTTGCTCGGCGCTCGGTACGTGGAACTGCGTCCGGCGGGTCAGGGTTCGCTGCCCGGCAGGCGGATCGGGTTGAGCCACACCGCCGTTCCCTACGATCTGCAGCGGGCGCTGGAGAACGCCACGGTCACCTTCGATCAGATCGACGCTCGGCAGATCGGCAAGTCGCTCGACAGCTTGGCCACCCAACTGGACGGGGTGCCCACGGTGCTGCCCGGCCTGCTGGAGAACATGCGCGCGCTGTCGGAGATCATCGGCGACCGCCGCGGCGAGCTGGGTGCGCTGCTGGCCGGCACCGAGCGGTTGACCACGGTGGTCACCGAGCAGCGTGCGGATCTGGCCGCGATCACGACCCGGGGCCGCGACCTGCTCACCGAGATCGTCGCGCGCCGCGACGCCATCCAGCGACTGATGAACGGCACCCGGCGTCTCGCCGACCAGCTCCGCGTGCTCGTGGTGGACGACCGGCCCAAGCTCGAAGAGTTGATCACCGGCTTGAACGGATTGCTCGGCAGCCTCGCGCGTAACGACCAATTGCTGCGGAACACGCTGGAGATCCTGCCCGTCCCGGTGCGCAATTTCGCCAACGCCTCCGGCACCGCGAACGAGGTCGATTTCACCGCGCCGGCCGGGCCCCTGGTCGACTCCTGGATGTGCGCCATCAGCAGCCGCGCCCTGCAGGCCGATCTGCCCCCGTACTTCAAGGACTGCCGATGAGAACGATAGGTCTGCTGATCCGGTTCGGCGCGGTGCTGATGGTCGGCGCGCTGGCCGGATGCGCCGGTGACGCGGTGGGCCTGCGGGACAGCGGCAGGACCGTGACCGCCTGGTTCGACAACGGCGCGGGTCTCTACGTCGGCAACGCGGTGGCCGTGCTCGGCATGCCGGTCGGCGAGGTCACCGCGGTCGTGGCGCGCGGCTCGCACGTCGAGGTGACGATGGAGATCGACGCCGAGGTGGACATCCCCGCCGACGCGACAGCCGTCACGTTGTCGACGTCGGTGCTGACCGACCGTCACGTCGAGTTCACCCCGGCCTACCGCGGCGGCCCCACGCTGGCCGACGGCGCCCGGATCGGTCTCGACCGCACCAGGACGCCGGTGGAATTCGATCGCCTACTGGGCGCTGCCGATCGGATGGCGGGCGAGCTGAAAGGCGCGCAGCCCGGCGACGGTCCGATCGCGAGGCTACTCGGCGTCTCCGCGGCGATCACCACCGGAAGCGGTCCCCAGCTGCGTGCGACCATGGACGAACTGGCCGCCGCGCTACGCCTGGGCGACGACGGCGGCGCCGAGGTCCGCGACGCGATCACCCGGATCATCGACCAGCTGGCCACCCTGGTGCGCGCGGTCGCGGGCAACGAAGGCGTGATCCGCGAATTCGGCGTCGCCACCGGGCAATTGGGCGAGACGCTGGCGGACCTCGATATCGGCACCGGTGACACGGGTGCGCAGATCAACCAGATCCTGCTGCAGGCGAGCGATCTGCTCGCGCACAACGCCGAGAGCATCTCGGCCACGGTCTCCGACGCGAACACGGTCACGCGGGCGCTCGCCGACTACCGGCGCGAGCTGGCCGAATTCATCGACGTGACGCCGCTGCTGCTGAACAACGCGTACAGAGCGGTCGATTTCGAGCATCGCGGTGTGCGGGTGCACGCGCTGCTGGACAAGGTGTTCTTCGACAGCCAGCTCGTCAAAGAGGTGTGCAACATCCTGGGCTTGCGCCAACTCGGCTGTGCGACCGGTACTTTGCAGGACTTCGGACCGGATTTCGGGATCACCGACATGCTCGAAGCGATGTCGAGGTTGCCGCGATGAGGCCCTGGCGAGAAGGATTCCGTGCGGCGGCACTCGGCGCGGCGGTGCTGGCGACGACCACGGCGTGTTCGGTCGGGCTGGAGGACCTGCCGCTGCCCGCGCCCGGCGTAGGCGGCGCGAACTACACCATTCATGCCGACTTCGCCAACGCGCTCAACCTGCCTGCCAAGGCGAAGGTCCGGCTCGCCGGGGCGGACGTCGGCGAGGTGACCGGTATGGCGGTGCGCGACTTCACCGCGGTCGTCACGATGAGCATCGGGCAAGACGTGGTGCTGCCGCTCGGGACGCGCGCGGAACTGCGCACCGCCACCCCGCTCGGCGATGTCTTCGTCTCGCTCACGGCACCGGCGGACGCCACGCCCGACACTCCGGTCCTGCGCGACGGCGACAGCATCGCTCGTGCTGCCACGGCGGCCGCCGCCACCATCGAGGAGCTGCTGACGACGGCCTCCCTGCTGGTGAACGGTGGCGCGATCCGCAATCTCACCACCCTCGTCAACGGTCTCGGGCATGCGGTCGGTGACCGCGGCGATCGGGTCGGCGCCTTGATCGACCAGTCGACCCGAGTGGTCCAGGCGCTGTCCGCGCGCTCGGAGGACATCCGAACCACCCTCGCGCAGATCGACCAGCTGGCCGGACAACTCGACGCGCAACGCCGCACGATCGATGACGTGGTCTTCGCGGCCGGGCCCGCGCTGACCACCCTTCAGGACAACGCGAGGCAAGCGCTGGACCTGGTTCGCAGAGTGGACCAGATCAGCGGGCAGCTCGCGAAGTTCCCGGGACTGAACGGCGCCGCCACCACCGGCATGGTCGCCGACATCAACCGGATCGCGGCCGAACTGAATGCCGCCGCGACAGATCCGAACGCGAGCGTGGCGGCGATGAACGCGATGCTCGGACCCGTCATCGCCATCACCACGAGCACGTCGGCCAGCGTGGACGCCGACATGCGCGATCTGGCGATCGGCGTCTTGCCCGACCCGAACCATACCGGTGATCCGGAGAGCCGGGTGCCCGACTCCGGCGACTGGGCGGCATTCGTGGGCAGCCTCACCTACACGCTGCTGAAGCTGCAGCAGCGGCTGACCGGAGGTGGCCGATGAGCAGGTCGATCCGGTTGCGCGCGGCGGGCGCGACGGCGCTGGAGATGCCCGCGCGCGTGCTGGTGACGACCGTGCGCGCGGGACGAGCCAGGCGCTCGGTCCTTTCCGCGAGCGCACTCGTGCTCACCTTGGTGCTGGGAGTGGGTTATCTGGTCTTCGGCGCGCTGGGCGTCGATCCGGTGGCCTCGACGATCACCGTGCGGGTGCACCTCGCCGACTCCGGCGGCCTGCTGGCCGGTCGGCAGGTCGCCCTGCGCGGCGTGCCGATCGGCCGGGTCGAGGCGGTGGAGCTGACCAGCACCGGTCTGGTCGCGGTCGCCGCCGTCGACGCGGATGCGCGGGTGCCCGCTGAGGGAGAGGTCCGCGTGGCGAGCCTTTCGATGGCAGGCGAGCAGTACCTGGACTTCCGCCCCACCCGCGACGACGGACCGTATCTCGCCGACGGCGCCGAGATCGGGGTGGAACGCACCACGACACCGACCCCGCTGTGGAAGACGCTCACCGAACTGGATTCGGCGCTGGCGCAGGTGAATCCCGCCGAGCTGGCGGCCGTCGTGGACGAGCTCGGCGTCGGTCCCGAGGGGCCGGGCAAACTCGCCGACATCATCGACGGCGGCCTGTTCCTGATCTCGACCCTGGATTCGGTGCTTCCGCAGACCGTGAGCCTGCTGCGCGACAGCCGGTCGGTGCTGGCGACGGTCGGTGATTTCGGTCCCGGCTTGGGCAGATTCGCCGCCGATGCGAATGTCTTGCTCAGTGGCGTCGAGCGCAAGTCCGGTGGGTATGTCGAGTTGCTCGCCGCCGCACCCGGTACCTTGCGCGCTCTCGACGCCGTGTTCGCGGAGAACTCCGCCGCGGGCGCGAGCCTGCTGGCGAACCTGGCGGTGGTGGCCGACACGACGTCGAAGCGAGTGCCCGCCCTGCAGGAGTTCTTCTTCCCGACCGAGCGTTCCGGCTCGACGCTGGATGCGATCGGCGTGGCGTTCCACGACGGTGGCGTATGGGGGTTGGTGAATCTGTACCCCCGGTACACCTGCGACTACGACCTTCCCCGGCGCCCGCCGTCATTGCCGGACTTCCCCGAGCCCTACCTGTACACGTCGTGCCCCAACCACGATCCCTCGGTGCTCATTCGCGGCGCGCGCAACGCGCCCCGCCCGCCGGGAGAGGAGATTCCGGACGGGCCGCCGCCGGGCGTCCGTGCGGACCAGCAGGCCACACCCACCCCGATCGGGCCGCTGTCGCTTCCGCTCACGTTCGCGGGACCGCCACTGCCGCCCCCGCCGCCCGCGCCGCGGCGATGACCGACCGGAGAAAGGAAGCGCTATGAGCGACAGTGACATCGAGACATCGGTAGCGACGAAGCAGAAGCCGTCGGCGGAGCAGGACGAACCCGAGGAGGCGGCCGCCGCCACGGACTCCGCCCGGGCCGAGCAGCCCGCCGACAGCGCCGCGGCGCAACCGCGGCAGAGCGAGGGTGCGGGGCGGGGCCGGATGTCCCGGGTGCTCGCGTCGGTCCGCCGGGGGCTGCTGCCCGTCGGCGCGGTGGTCGCGGTAGCGGCGATCGTCGCCGCGGCCGTGCTGGGATGGCAGCTGAAGAAGGAGCGTGACGTGGACGCCGCGGCCGAGGCCGGGCTCGCCGCGGCGCGCTCGTACGCCGTCACGCTCACGAGCGTGGACTCGGGCACGCTCGACCGTGATTTCGCCGCCGTGCTCGACGGGTCGACGGGTGAGTTCCACGACATGTACACCCGCTCCAGCGGACAGTTGCGGCAGCTGCTGCTGGACAACAAGGCGACCGGTAAGGGCACGGTGCTCGACGCCGCGGTCAAGTCGGCGACGGAGACGAAAGTCGAAGTGCTGCTGTTCATCGATCAGACGGTGACCAACACTGCCTCGGCCGACCCGCGGGTCGATCGCAGCCGGGTCCTGATGACCATGGAACTCGTCGACGGCCGCTGGCTGGCGAGCCGCGTCTACCTGCCCTGATAGCTGACCCGCTCATTACCCTCGCAGCCGTATGAGAATGGTATTCGCATGAATGAAGAGTACTGTTACCATCGAGAAGGTTGCTTCTATCCATCCAGGAGTGCTCCCCATGACTGACTTCGATTCGGTCGACTACTTCACCGATCCAGCGCTCGTTCCGGACCCGCACCCGTATTTCGACCATCTACGGGCGAAGTGCCCGGTGACGCAGGAATCCCGGTACGGCGTGTACGCGGTGACGGGATACGAAGAGTCGACAGCGGTGTTGAAGAACGCCGATGTGTTCTCCTCGGCTATCGCGGTCGGCGGGCCGTTTCCCCCCTTACCTTTCGAGGTCGAGGGTGAGGACATCACCGAATTGATCGAGCGGCACCGTGATCAGTTGCCGATGTTCGAGCACATGGTGACGATGGATCCGCCGCAGCACACCTATGCGCGCTCACTGCTCAATCGTTTGCTGACGCCGGCGCGATTGAAGGAGAACGAGGACTTCATGTGGCGGCTGGCCGATCGCCAGCTCGACGAGTTCCTCGAGCGCGGCCGGTGTGAGTTCCTCGCCGAGTACGCCAAGCCGTTCTCCTTGCTGGTGGTGGCCGACATGCTGGGTGTTCCGGAGGAGGACCACGAGGCGTTCCGCATCGCGCTCGGCGCCGAACGTCCCGGGTCGAGGGTCGGTGCGATCGACAACGAAATCGTGTCGAGCAATCCGCTGGAGTGGCTGGACGAGAAATTCAGTTCGTATATCAGTGATCGGCGGCGTGAGCCCCGTGACGATGTGCTGACGTCGCTGGCGCTGGCGAAGTACCCGGACGGGTCGACGCCCGAGGTCATCGACGTCGTGCGCTCGGCCACCTTCTTGTTCGCGGCCGGGCAGGAGACCACGGCGAAGTTGCTGAGCGCCTCGTTGCGGATTCTGGGTGACCATCCCGAGGTGCAGGCGCGGTTGCGGGCCGACCGCAGCCTCATTCCGGTGTTCATCGAAGAGACGCTGCGGATGGATTCGCCGGTGAAGAGCGGGTTCCGGTTGGCGAAGCGGGCGACGACGATCGGTGACACCGATATTCCGGTGGGCTCGACGGTGATGTTCTGCCCGGGTGCGGCCAATCGTGATCCGCGTCGTTTCGAGGATCCGCACGAATTCCGTTTGGATCGTCCGAACTTCCGCGAGCACATGGCCTTCGGCCGTGGCGTGCATTCCTGCCCCGGCGGCCCGCTGGCGCGCGTCGAAGGCCGGGTCTCGATCGAACGAATCCTGGACCGGATGCTCGACATCTCGATCGATGCGGACCGGCACGGCCCGGCCGGGCAGCGTGACTACACCTACGAACCCACCTTCATCCTGCGTGGGCTCACCGAACTGCACATCACCTTCACTCCCAATCCCTGAGTGACCGGGCGCGAATTCCCTTCGCTCCGAATCCATTCACGAGCAAGCCGTTTCGGCGAGACAACGAATAGAGGTAACCATGACCGGACGGGTCGAAGGAAAGGTCGCGTTCATCACCGGCGCGGCGCGCGGCCAAGGCCGCAGCCACGCGGTGCGGCTGGCGCAGGAGGGCGCCGACATCATCGCCGTCGACGTCTGCAAGCAGCTGGACGATGTGCCCTTCCCGATGTCCACGCCCGAGGATCTGGCCACCACCGCCGATCTGGTCAAAGCCGAAGGCAGGCGGGTAGTCACGGCCGAGGTGGACGTGCGCGACTACGCCGCGCTGAAGACCGCCGTGGACAGCGGCGTCGAGCAGCTCGGGCGGCTGGACGTCATCGTCGCGAACGCGGGTATCGGCAACGAGGGCGGGCAACTGCTCGACCTCGAGGAGAATCTGTGGGACGACATGATCGATGTCAACCTCGGCGGGGTATGGAAGACCGTGAAAGCCGGTGCGCCGCATCTCATCGCCGGTGGACGCGGTGGTTCGATCGTGCTCACCAGCTCCGTCGGCGGGCTCAAGGCGTACCCGAACGTGGGGCACTACGTCGCCGCGAAGCACGGCGTCGTCGGTCTCATGCGGACCTTCGCCGTGGAACTGGGCCAGCACTCGATCCGGGTCAACTCGGTGCATCCGACGCACGTGAACACGCCGATGGTGATGAACGAGGGCACCTACAAGCTGTTCCGTCCGGACCTGGAGAACCCGGGCCCGGCCGATCTCGAGCCGATCTGCCGGATGTTCCACACCCTGCCGATACCGTGGGTGGAGCCGGTCGACATCAGCAACGCGGTGCTCTACCTGGCCTCCGACGAATCCCGTTTCGTCACCGGTGTTCCGCTGCCGATCGACGCGGGCAGCATGCTCAAGTAGGCAGCGGCGGTGTCGCACCGGTTCCCTGGCAAGCGTCCGCAGCCGCTCCAGGAGCCGGTGCTCCGCTGTCACCGAAATCCTCAGCTACGCCCGGGGGCGAGAACGCTATGCGATACGGCCTGTGTGTGCCCTGCCTCGGCGAGTTCGCCGAGCCGCGTCAGGTCGCCGACCTGGCCCGGCGTGCCGAGGAGGCGGGGTGGGACGGGTTCTTCGTCTGGGACCACGTGGTGTTCCCCTACGGCGCCGTCGACGTCGCCGACCCCTGGGTGCTGCTCACGCTGGTCGCCGCCGCGACGGAGCGGATCCGTCTCGGCCCGTTGGTGACTCCGGTCGCCCGCCGCCGTCCCGGCACGCTGGCGCGGCAGACGACCTCGGTGGACCGGCTCTGCGGCGGCCGCCTGGTGCTCGGCGCCGGACTCGGCTTCACGCTGGAAGCCGAGTACGGCACCTGGGGCGAACCGGCCGAGCCGCGTGAGGTGGCCGAACGGCTCGACGAAGGGCTGGCTCTGCTCACCGAACTGTGGTCCGGCGAGAAGGTCGACTTCCACGGCGCGCACCTGTCCGCTACCGGCGTCACGTTTCTGCCGACCCCGGTGCAGCGCCCCCGTCCGCCGATCTGGATCGGCTGCAACTGGCCCAACCGGCTGCCGCTGCGGCGTGCCGCCCGCTGGGACGGCATCGCCCCGATGATCGTCGGCTCCGACGGCTCCTTCGGCCCGACCCCGGAAATCGTCACCGAACTGATCGACGCCCTCGCCGAACATCGCGCGGACGCAACTCCTTTCGATGTCGTCATCACCGGGCGCACGCCCGCCGACCGGCCCGGCACGGCCAGTGCCACGGTCGAAGCCATCGCGGCGGCAGGCGCCACCTGGTGGCTGGAGGGCTTTCATCCCGGCCCGGGGGAGTACGTGCAGGCGCTGCGCCGGGTGACGGCGGGCCCGCCGCGCCGGGGCAGGGCCGCTGGGCCGCGGCGCCGCAGAGAGGGAACGAGATGACGCACACCGAGCACGACCGGATCGTCCTGGGCGCCGACGCGATGAGCGCCACGGAGCAGACCTCCGCGCCCGGTGAGTCCTCCGTGACGCGGATGCTCGAGATCTTCGACGTCGCTCCGGTCGGCGCGAACACCTTCACCGGTAGCAGTGACGGCGGACCGCGCAAGGTGGTCGACGGCACCCAGCTACTCGCCCAATCCGTCGTCGCGGTCGCGAAACGACTGCCCGGCAGATCGATTCGGTCGGCGCACGCCGCCTTCGTCCGGGTCGCGGATCCGGACGAGCCCCTGGAGTTCGTCGTCGACGTGACCCACGAGGGGCGTTCGATAGCCGCCGCGTCGGTGGCGGTGAATCAGCACGGGCGGCGCTGCGCATCGGTCTCCGTCCTGGCCGACACGGCGGCGTCGGACGTCATCCGGCATCACGCGCCGCGCCCGCGAGTAGCCGGGCCTGCCGAGTCGATCCAGGCCGATATGCCGATGGCGGGCCGCGAATTGCGCATCGTCGGCGTCGCCGACGTGAACGATCCCGCGGAGGTCGGCCCGCCCGAGTTGTTCGCCTGGCTGCGCTACGAACCGATTCCGGTCCGCGACGATCTCGCCAAAGCCCTGCTCGCCCACTTCACCGGCCACCTGTCGGTGTCGACGACCATGCGCGCGCACGCCGGCGTCGGCACCAGCCAGGCGCACCACACCATCTCCACGGCGGTCATGACCGTCACGGTGAGCTTCCACGAGCCGGCCGGGTGGGACGGCTGGTTGCTGTATTCCCACGAGAGCACGCAGGTGGGCGCGGGCATGTCCTATGTCCGTGGTCAGGTGCACACCGAGGACGGTCGGCTGATCGCCTCGTTCACGCAGGAGGCGATGATCCGCCCGCTGCGCCGGGAACATTCCGCGATCCCCGCGAACGCGCGGCTATAGGACGACGTGGGTCTTTTGGGAAGGAGTCTTCGGATGGGTGAACAGCGGGCGGCCGCGGACGTCGAGGTCTCCGGCTTCGCGGCCAGACCCGACTATCGCGTCGACATCCACCGCCGCCGCAACCTCGTCACGGCCCGTCTCGGTGACCTGCTCGTCGCCGAGACGACCCGGCCCCTGCTCGTCGACGAACAGGATCACGGGCTCGTGTTCTATTTTCCGCGCGAGGACGTGCGGGTCGCGCTTCGGCGCGACGACGCGCGCAGCAGCCGATGCCCCTTCAAAGGGGAGGCGACCTACTGGCGTTTCGACGGCGACGGCGCTGCGGCGTGCTGGAGCTACGACGACCCGGTCGGCCAAGTGGCGCTTCTGCGCGGGCACGTCGCCTTCTATCAGGACAGGGTGCAGGTCTGCGTCGGTGTGGCGACGCCGGCGGTACTCGGCGTGCCCGCCGCGGTCTAGGACGGCGGTACCCTCCTCTACCGCGTCCTCGCTCGCCGTCCACCGTTGCCGCACGAGGGCGCCGACGGCCTGCTCGACGTCCTACTTCTCGGGCTGGCTCGCGACCGAACTGAAAATCGAATTCTCGAATTCGAGAATTTCGCTTCTGGGAGCGGTCCGGGCCGCCTATGCTGAGCGCGTGCCAAACACAGCTACCTACAGGGTCGTCCAGTGGACGACCGGCAACGTCGGGAAGAGTTCGGTGCGGGCGATCGTGGCGAACCCCCTGCTCGAACTGGTCGGCTGCTACGCGTGGTCGCCGGACAAGGTGGGGCGCGATGTGGGCGAGCTGTGCGGTATCGAACCCCTGGGTGTCACCGCCACCGGCGACGTCGACGCGCTGCTGGCGCTGAAGCCGGACTGCGTGGTCTACAACCCGATGTGGATCGACGTGGACGAGCTGGTCCGCATCCTGTCCGCTGGTGTCGATGTCGTCGCGACCGCTTCGTTCATCACCGGCCACAACCAGGGGGAGGGGCGTGAGCGGATCGCCGAGGCATGCCGCCACGGCGGGTCGACCATGTTCGGTTCGGGCATCAGCCCCGGTTACATCAATCTGCTGGCCATCTTGTCGGCGAGCATCTGCGACCGGGTCGACAAGGTGACCGTCAACGAGGCCGCCGACACCACGTTCTACGACTCGCCGGAGACGGAGAAGCCGGTGGGGTTCGGCGGGCCGATCGACGATCCCGGCCTGCCCGCGATGACCGCACGCGGCACCGGGGTGTTCGGCGAGGCCGTGCGGCTGATCGGCGACGCGCTCGGTGTCGAACTCGACGAGGTGCGCTGCGACGCGGAATACGCGCAGACGACAGCCGATCTGGATCTCGGATCGTGGACCATCCCGGCGGGATGTGTGGCCGGCGTGCGTGCGAGCTGGAAAGGGCGGGTCGGAGACCGGACCCTTGTCGAGATCGACGTCCGCTGGCGCAAAGGGCAGACGCTCGAGCCCGATTGGAAGATCGAGCAGGACGGATGGGTCCTGCAGGTCGACGGGCGCCCGACGGTGAAGAACGTCGTCAGCTTCCTGCCGCCGCCGGATTTCCAGGCCGAGACGATCGCCGATTTCATGACCCTCGGGCACATCATGACCGCGATGCCGGTGATCAACGCCATTCCCGTCGTCGTGGCCGCCGACCCCGGCATCGTGACCTACAACGACCTGCCGCTCACGCTGCCGCGCGGCGTCGCGCGGCAGGGCTGAGGCCGTTCAGCCGCCGAAGGTGCGGGCCGTCGCCAGCGTGGTGAGCCGGTTGGCGTTGCCGCTGTCGCGGAGCTCGACCCGGCCGAGGCCCTCGTGCAGCCGGGCCTGCGCGACCACCGGTCCCACCCGCGCACCGAGCAGATAGCGCAGGCCGAGAGAACTGAGAGTGCCGCCAGGGGCGAGTGAGAGCACGGCCTCCTCGGCGGCCAAGGCGATCAGGCCGCCGTTGATGGTGTCCGAGGCGTTCAGCCCCTGCATCGATCGCGGGAGCACCACCGTGCCCGGCGCGACGCGCTCGCAGCGGGCCCGTTCGGCCAGTGGCATCGGCAGCCGCTCGGCGGTGGCGGGCAGTTCGACGCTCAGCTGCGGCGGCAGCTGCACGTCCGGATCCGGCGCCACCATGAAGGAAGCCGCCCCGAAGGCGATCGGCTCGGCCTCGACGCTGAATTCGAACTCGGCCACGAACACCGAGCGGCCCACCTTCACCGTCCGTCCGACGGCGCGGACCTCGCCCGTTCCGGGGGCGGGGCGGTAGAGGCCGACATCGAGTTCCAGCGTGACCGGCACGCGCGGGCCCATCACGAGCGAGGCGAGGAGGCCGGAAACGGTGTCTGCCCAGGTCGCGAGCACAGACGTGCGCAGCACGGTGGTGCCCGGGACGTGCATCTCGGGCGTGATCTCGGCGCGACCGTGCAGTTCCTCGCCCACCCGGCGGGTCGCGAAGCCCAGTTCGCGCAGGATGCGACCGCGTTCCTCCAGGCTGCTCGGCACGATCGTCACGGTTCCTCCTGCTCGGCGCCTGCGGTCCCGGGCTCGGATGTGCTGCCTCGGACACTCTGCGTGGTAATTCCATTCTCGCATGTGAGAATATCAATTCCGAAGATAGCACGTTCAGGTGCGGCCGAGGCCGTTGAGCGCCTTGTCGAGCGCTGTCATCCGGGCTCGGGCGAAGGCGCGTGCGACCGGCGTCCGATGCTCGATCAGGTCGAAGCCGTGGTAGCCGCCGTGCACTTCGTGCACGGTGCACGGGACACCCGCCTTGCGCAGCCGGTCGGCGTAGGCGATGTTCTCGTCGTGGAACAAATCGTTGGTGCCGACGCCGATCCAGGCCGGCGCTGCCGCTGAGAGATCCTCGTAGCGAGCCGGGGCGGCCAACGGCGGTACCGCGTCGGTGGCGGTCCGGCCGAGATAGGCGCGCCATCCCAAGCGGTTGTTCTGCTGGCTCCACATGCGCAGGCTTCGCGGCGCGATGTCGGTGCGTGCCGCGGTCCGGTCGTCGAGCATCGGGTAGGACAGCGCCTGGAATACCGGGCGGACCTCGGCGCGTTCGACGGACAGCAGCGCCAGGGCGGCGGCCAGGCCCCCGCCCGCGCTCTCCCCGGCGATCGCGACGCGTTCGGCGTCGACGTCGGGTTGCCCGGCGAGCCAGCGCAGCGCGGCGTAGCAGTCTTCGAGGGGCGCCGGATACGGATATCGCGGTGCCAGACGGTATTCCACCGATGCGGCGACGGCGCCGAGCCGCCCCGCCACGTGGCGGCAGAAGCGATCACCGAGCGCGGCCGAGCCGATGACGTATCCGCCGCCGTGAATGAACAGCACCGCGGGTGTCGGGTCGCGCGGCCTGCTGCGGCCGGAACACGCGCACGGAAACATGCGCATCGATCTGCGCGATCGTCCCGCCCGAAGGCCGGCTGTTCCCCGCGAGGCGGGTCAGCCGCCTGGAGAGGGCGAGCGTGCGTGGACCGCCAACGGAACGGGGCAGAAAGCGCGCCATGCGTAAGTCGGGGTGAAATGCGTGCTCGGCAGGCATTTATCGATCCTCCGTTCTGTCCGGGCCGGCGACGGTCGAGTCAGCCGACCGCGGCCGAGGCGTGGAAGGCCGCGCCGACGCCGCCGTCGGTTTCGGCTCGGGAGCGCCGCGCTCACAGCTGTGGCATGACCTCGGCGGCGAAAAGCTCCATCGTCGCGGCGGCCTGTTTCGCACCGGTCATGAACACGAAGGACGAGATGCCTTGCTGCGCTCGTTCACTCAGGCGGTCCACCAGCATGGCGGGCGTGCCGATGTAACCGTCGTCGACGCCGAACGCTTCCGCGGCGAAGCGGTGCCGGATTCGCGAGTGCAGTTCAGGGAGGTCACGCTCGTGCGGGGCCACCGCCAGGACGGCCTGGTGCGATCTGCGGATATCGCCCGGATTCCGGCCCTGGCGTGCGCATTCCGTCTCGAGCACCCCGGTGAGCGCCGTCCAGTCGCGCAGCCCATAGGTGGGGACATTCCATACGTCGGCATAGCGAGCGACCAGCGGAATGGTGTATTTCGGCCCCGCGCCTCCGATGTGGATCGGCGGCCGCGGCTGCTGAATCGGTCGCGGCCGGTTGGGCATGTCGCTCACCTGGTAGTGGCGGCCCCGGAATGTCGTGCGCTCCGAGGCGAACATGCGGGTGATGATCTCGAGCGCTTCACCGAGCCGCTCCGATCGCTCCGCGGCCGAGCCCCAGGGCAAGCCCGCCTGCTGGTGCTCCGCTGGGATCGAACCGCTACCGAGCCCGAATTCGAGCCGGCCCCGGGAGATCACATCGAGTGTGGTGGCCATGCGGCCGAGCAGCACGGGGTGCCGGAAGTTGTTGCACAGGACCAAAGCTCCGACACGCAACGTCGTGGTTTCGGTGAGCAGGGCGGTGGCCGTGGTCCAGGCCTCGAGCGCCGGGTGGTCGGGGAGTCCGGGAGCGTAGAGGTGGTCGAACAACCACAGCGTGTCGAAGCCGGTGCGCTCGGCCGTTCGAGCGAGCCCCGACAACGTCTCGTAGTCCGAGACGATCTGGGGAACGTAGATCCCGAACTCCATCCCGCCGGAAGTTCTGACCCTCCCGGGCGGCGTAACCGGACCAGGGCGCGGCAAGTCCGTCGTCACGCGACCACCTCCGAAGGGATCTTTGGCTACAGATCCGGCCTGGCACCGGACATATATGTCCGGTATAGCACTGTCCGGTAGCGGCCGAGGTCGGCCCCGCGTGATCTCGGCTCGCGTCCGCTCTTCGAGCTGGGTCGCTCAAGCGTTCGGAAGGAGGGGGCGCACCGCTGTGGCCTCGGGGCCCCGCTTGCGCATGGTGGCGCGGAAAAGGACGGGTTGGCCCGCCATCAGTGACTTGTAACCGGTGGTCTCGATGCTGGTGTACTCGACGAAGACCGGCACGGGGTGGTCGTCCGGCTGAAGGAATCCGAAGCCCTTCTCGATGTTGAACCAAGTCACCGTGCCGCGGCGCCAGAAATCCGCCGCGGTGCGGTGATCGGTCCCGGGGCGATGAGGCCGGGTCACGCGGCGCTGCGGTGCATAGGATCGGAATGCATGATCCGGTGCCACCAAGCGTCCAGGGGGCTGGGGTCCGGCCAGACAACCGCTGCTTCGGGCAATACTTCGACTGCGTGCTCGGCGGGTGTGAGCAGAGGGTCGCGTACTTCGGTGGATGCCATGATCGGGTTCTCCATCAGGTGTTCCGTAGCTCGAGAGTAGCCTCTGTGCGGCAACGCCTTACGCGTTCCGGTCAGGAGCGGGCCCGGAACTCCGGGCCCGCCCGGTCGGCGCGGCCTGGTCAGGCGTCGATCGCTTTGTGCCCGTTGCCGCGACCGATCTCGATCTTGCGCGGCTTGGCCTTCTCCGCCACGGGAATCGTCAGGCGGAGGACGCCGTCGGTGTAGTCGGCGCGGATATTGTCGGTGTCGAGGTTCTCGCCCAGGAACAGTTGACGGCTGAACACGCCGCGGGAACGTTCCGCGGCGATCATCTCGCGGCCCGCGTCGAGCTCCGGACGACGCGCACGCACGGTCACCACGTTGCGCTCGATGTCCAGGTCCAGGGACTCGGGGTCGATTCCGGGCAGATCGAACTCGACGACGAACTCCTCGCCCGCGCGCCAGGCATCCATCGGCATCACCGCTGGATGTGCCTTCGTGCCGAACACCTGCTGCGTCAGACGGTCCAGATCGCGGAACGGATCGGTGCGCATCAGCATGGTCGCCACCTCCACCTCACTCCATTCTTAGTAGTAGGGGCTAGATAACCTCTGTCATCTAGTACAGATTTTTTATAGCATCGAGAGAAGTTGAGCGCAAGGCGCTAAACTAGGAAATCTGTTGGACGACGCGAAGTGAGGATGGATGGCGCAGGAGAGGGGCGACTCGGGGCATCTGCCGGATCCCGGCCAGGCCGTGTACGGGATCTCGGTGGCGGCTGGACTGGCGGGAATCGGCGTGCAGACGCTCAGACTGTACGAGCGCCACGGGTTGCTGACTCCCGCGCGCAGCGACGGAGGCACCCGCCGCTACAGCGGCGATGATCTGGCCCGCCTGCGGCGGATCACCGACCTGGTCGCCACCGGCGTGAATCTGGCCGGGATCCGCCGCATTCTCGACTTGGAGGATGCCAATGCCGACCTGCACGCCGACAACAACCGGCTGCAAGCCGACAATGTCCGTCTACGGGACGCGCAGGACAGCCCGTCGGAGTTGTAGGTCCGCCGATCACTCCGTGAAGCGTGTGCGCAGATCCACGACCGTGCCGGAATCGCTGGTGATGACGTCGACCTCTGGAATGAGCGCGCGAATCAGCGGCATGCCGCGCCCGCGCATCGAATCGGCTTGCGGATCGGGTTGTTTCCAACGCCCGCTGTCGGCGATGGTCACCCGGAGTTCGTTTCCGCTGATCGAGGCCCGCAAACGGACCACACCCCCGTCCCCGCGATGACCGTGCTCGACGGCATTGGTACACGCCTCACCGACGGCGAGCAGCACATCGTAGGCCGGACCCGCCGCCATTCCGGAGTCGGTGAGCCATTCCTGGAGCGCGTGCCGGACGGTTGCCAATTGCACGGCCTCGGCGGGGAAATCCAACTCCAGCGGCGCCAGGGCGCTGGGTAGCGGGACCCGGTCGCCCGCGCTCACGAGCGCGTACCAGCCGCCGTAGTCGTCGTGCGTCTCTCGCGGCCCGCGCTTCCCGTCGTCGTGCCGTCCCAAGGGCGTCGATGCGCCGTCACCTCGTTACCTCCCTGTCGGGGATCGGTGCGCTGTATCCGCGCCACGCCGAGCACGCGGGCCGTCGTCGGGCTCGGCTGCCGTGTTCGCCGTGCGTGTGCCATGTTCCCCGAAGCTATACCCAGTCGATCAACCGGCATTCACTTCCGTGGTTCCGCTCGTGGCAACCCCGCCCAGCGTAGCGTTCGGCGATCTCGTAAAGCGCTGTGCCGCAGCCCCGACGACGCGGTGCCGGGCCCGGGGACGCTACTGGCTCTGGCGGGGGAGCCGGACCACCTGGACGAAGAAATCGTCGATCTGCTTGATGGCGGCGACGAACTGGTCGAGGTCGACCGGTTTGGTGACGTAGGCGTTGGCGTGCAGCCGGTAGCTGCGCAGTATGTCCTCTTCGGCCGCGGACGTGGTCAGCACCACCACCGGAATGTGCGACAGATCGGGATCGGCCTTGATCTTCTCCAGCACCTGCCTGCCGTCGTACTTGGGCAGGTTGAGGTCGAGCAGGATCAGGTCCGGTTGGGGCGCGTCCGCGTGCGCCCCTTGGCGGTAGAGGAAGTCGAGGGCCTCCTCGCCGTCCCTGGCCACGTGCAGGTTGTTGCCGATCTTGTTGTCCTCGAACGCCTCTCGCGTCATCAGCTCGTCGCCCGGGTCGTCTTCGACGAGCAGGATGTCGATGGGCCGGCCGGGGTTGGTCATGCGGTGACTCCTTCGTGGGCGGGGGCGTCGGCGGTACGGGCGGTGCTGTCGGCATCGGCGGCGCGCAGCGTGAAGCAGAAGCGGGTGCCCGCGGTGTACTCGGTGTCGATCCAGATCCGGCCGCCGTGGTACTCCACGATCTTCTTGCAGACGGCCAGCCCGATGCCGGTTCCGCTGTACTCCTCCCGATTGTGCAGGCGCTGGAAGATGACGAACACCTTCTCGGCGAATTCGGGTGCGATCCCGATGCCGTTGTCGGAGACCGACAGCAGCCAGCCGCTGCCGTGCTCGGCCAGCTCGCAGGCGATCTCGATCTCCGGGCTGCGGTCGGGCTCGCGGAACTTGACGGCGTTGGCGATCAGGTTCTGCCAGAGCATCGTCAGCAGTGTCGGATCACCGATGATCTCGGGAAGCTCGTCGGGGCGCCGGACGAGCGCGCCGGTGTCGTCGATCGCCGAGGAGAGATTGGTCAGCGCCTTGTCCAGGGTCTGGGTGAGGCCGATCGGGACGTTGCGGTCGGTGATCCGGCCCACGCGGGAGAAGGCGAGCAGATCGTTGATCAGCACCTGCATCCGTTTGGCGCCGTCGACGGCGAAGTCGATGTACTGCTTGCCGCGCTCGTCGAGCTGATCGCCGTACCGCTTCTCCAGCAGCTGGCAGAACGCCGCCACCTTGCGCAGCGGCTCCTGCAGATCGTGCGAGGCGACGTAGGCGAACTGCTCCAGCTCGGTATTGGACCGGCGCAGCTCCTCGGCCTGCAGGTCCAGATCGGTCTTCTGCCCGGCGAGCACGGCTTCCTGAGCACGCGAGGAACTCAGCTCGGCGACGATGCGGCGGCGCATGCCCTCCACCGCGTTCGCGACGCTCGCGAGGTCGGCCGGGCCGTGCGCGTCGATGTGATGATCGAAGTCGCCGCCCGCGACCCGCAACGACGCATCCGTCAGAGAGCCGAGCGGGCGGGCGATCAGGCGCCGGACCAGCACGGTCAGCAGCACGCCGGTCAGCAGGAACGCGATGACCATCCCGGCCAGCACCGCGTCCCGGACCGCGCGGGTGTGCGCGAGCTGATCTTCGTCACGCGTGATGGCCGCCGCGAGGCTGTCGTTCTGGATTTCGAAGCGCGCGCGCAGTTCGTCGAACAGCGGTTTGCCGCGGCTGGGGGCGGCGGGATCGATGCCACGGGCCGAGCCGGAGGCCAACGCCGCGACCAGCGGCTCGGCGTACTCGGTGCGCCACCGCCGCGCGGCGGAGTCCACGGCGTCGAGCTCGTCCAGCAGGGGTTGCCGGTCGGCGAGCAACTCCCGCAGGCGGGCGACCGACTGGGACTCCTCACGGGTACCGTCCCGGTAGGGCTGCAGGAACTGCGGGTCGGCGGTGATCCCGTAGCCGCGCAGACCGGTCTCCTGATCCACCAGTGCGTTCTGCAACCGGTAGGCCTCCGTCGCCGCGGGCATGGACTTGTCCAGCAGCCGATCGGTCACCCGGTTGGTCTGGGCGATCACCTGGGCGCCCGCAACGGTGCCGATGATCACCACCAGCACCATCGCGGCCAACACCAGCTGGAACCAGGCCTGGGCGGTCAACCGCGCGCTCAGGGGCGTCCGGCCGGTCTCGGTGGTCATTGCTTTTCGTCCTCTTCTCGAGCGTCGCGGTTCCACCCCAGATACAGGATCGCGACATCGTCGTCCAAACCACCCGACGCGCTCGCCAGCGACTCGACCCGTCCGATCAGCTCGTCGACGAACCAGTCGGGATCGGCGGCTCGGACGGCGCGCGCGACCTCCATCAGGCCCTGCTCGCCGAGTCGTTCCTGGTCCGTGCCGACTCGCCCCTCGAACAGCCCGTCGGTGAACACCATGAGCCCGGAGCCCAGCGGCAGGTCGAGGTCGTGGACGGGCCACTCGGCGCGTCCGGGAAGGAAGCCGAGCGCGGGCCCGCCGGGGACCTCCACCCAGGTCAGTTCGGTGGCCGAGCGCAACAGCATCCCGGGGTGCCCGGCGCGCAACACCTGCGCGCGTCTCCGGCCGGGATGCAACCTCAGGCTGGTGACCGTCGCGAAGGTCTGCCTGCGGGTGCGCTCGGCCAGGAGGACCTGTTCGAGCAGCCGCAGCTGCCGGTCGCCGGTCACCCCGCTCAGCACCAGGGTGCGCCAGGCCAGGCGCAACGCCACACCGGTAGCCGCCTCGTCCGGCCCGTGTCCGGAGACGTCACCGATGACGGCGTGCACGGTGCCGTCCGCGTCCTGCACCACGTCGTAGAAATCGCCGCCCAGCAGTGAATGCGCCCGGCCGGGACGGTAGCGCGCCACCACGTCGACTACGCGCTGTTCGCGCAGCAGTGGGGTGGGCAGCAGGCCGCGTTCCAGCCGCGCGTTCTCCTGTGCCCGCATGTTGCTCGCCTGCAACGCCGCGCTGGTGCGCTCGGCCTGCTTGCGCTGTATCGCGTAGCGCACCGCGCGCCCGAACAGTTCGGGCTCGACCCGCCCTTTGACCAGGTAGTCCTGAGCTCCCGCCGCGACCGCGGCCAAACCGGTGTGCTCCTGGTCGAGGCCGGTCATCACTACGATCGCGACCTGATCGGTGTGCTGGCGGATGCGCTCCACCGCCTCCAGCCCTTGGGCATCGGGGAGGTGCAGGTCCAGCAGTACGCAATCGGGTTCCGCCGCAGCCAGATGCTCGGCGGCCTCCGCCAGCGACCGCACCCAGTGCAGCCGCAGGCCCGGAGCGCCGTCCAGGACCAGTTCCTCCACCAGCAGTGCGTCCCCGGGATCGTCCTCGATCAGCAGCACCGAAGGTTGCTGCCACGGCCAATCGGCGTTCACGATCACCTCGGGATCGTCGTCCGTCCCGTCACGCCGCACGGGGACCACCGGTCGCGGGTCCAGTCGTGGCGGAGCGAATGGCAGCACTACTGCCGACGTCGGCCGACACCGACAACCCGGTCTCCGATCACCCAGGGGCGGCACGAGCGCACGCCGACTGTCTCAGCGGCCGTTTGCTGGACCGAGAGCCAGCCAAGATCGTATCGGATCTTTTATCCGATCGAGACATGAGGCGTTGACCTGCGTGGAAGGGAAGGACGGCGAACGGTGCCGCCGAGAATCAGACCGAGGTGCCCGTGAGCCGCGCGGTGTCCCGCACGTCCTCCCGCGCCGCGGCGGCGCGGCGCGGGGAGCGAAGTTCCGCCAAGCTGCGTGCGACGACCGTGGCATGGACCGCGATCACGGCAAGGGAAGCCGAGCCGATCACAGCAAGAAGCACAACCACGACAGATACCGGTCCTTTCGGGTGCGAGCGGGCCTGCTGCCCACTCGATCGGGTGCCGAGTTCGCATCCGCCGATCCCGGCGGCCGCGCGCTCCGTACTCCAACGTGCCCCGGCGTCTCCGGACCAAACCCATGATTCCGGTGCCGCGAACAGTTGCTGGGATCACGCGAGGACGACCTCGGCCGTCGCGCGACCGAAGATCCTGCGTCCGTCGTGCTCGGCGGTGATCGCGAGGGTGGCGGTGCGTGTCCGCGCATCCAGGTGTTTCACCCGGCCCGAGAATTCGATGCTGCCGCCGGTCACGCCTACGTGGACGGGATTGGTCAGGCGCACGTTGTAGGAGCGCAGGCCGACGGGGTCGCCCAGCCACGACGTGATCAAGTCCACACTGAGACCGATAGTGTACATGCCCTGGGCGACAACGGTTTCCAGCCCCATCCGCGCGGCCGTCTCGGTACTCCAATGGATGGGATTGGGGTCGCCGGCGACTCCGGCGTAGTTGACCAGGTCGCCCCGGCTCACCGTGAGGGTGCGCGGGGGAAGCTCCGCCCCGGGAGCCACCGCGTCGAACCGGAGCAGCCGCTTGCCCGCCGGTGCGGTGCGCGCCGCGCTCACCGGCTCGGTGTCGTTTCCCACGTATCGCGGCTGCGGCGCCCGGCGAGCCCGCTGTGCTTCCGGGCGCGCGCCGTGCATCACTACCGCGTCGAACCACGGCGGAAGAGCCTCGTCGGACCGTCCGACCAAACTGGTCCGAGAGGTGAGGACGGGCTGATCGTCCTGGTCCAGCATGGTCTGGCGCAAACCGATGAGATCGCCGCCGAACGCGTGCCGGAACGAGTCCAGGCACATCTCGAAGCCGATCCGGTCACCGGCCAGGAGCGGGCGGTGGAATTCGATCATCTGATCGGTTTGAATGGTCCGGCTCAGGTCGTAGCCGGGCAGGATCGTGTCGAACACTTCGGCGTAGGCCAGGTAGCCGGGCACCGCCCCGAAGGTCGGGGGAGCGAGCAGGCCGTCGTAGCCGAGGTCTGCGGCGGCGTCCTCCGACCAGTGCGCGGGATGATGATTGCGCACCGCGCGGGCGTACTCGCGGATCTTCTCGCGACCGACCTCATAGTGATCGCCGCTGCGATACCGGCGCCCGACCATCGAGGCGGGAACCGCGGGATCGGTCACTTCGTTCGCACCCGATGGGGCAGGGATTCTGGACATCGCGGGGGAATCTACCCAACCGAGGCCGGAATTCCGGTCACCCCGCAACGCACGCCGTTTCGCGCCCGACGGCCTCGGCGAACAGGTCGCGTCCGCCCGCCGCTCGAACTGGCGCTGCCCCGGTCAACGGCAGTTTGAGGAGCGGGCCCCTGGGAAGTCGATCGACAGAACCGACGGAACGGCCATCGCGGCATTCGGTCGGCGAGGGCTGCGGCAGTCCGGCTCCAAGAGCCGACCGGCATCAGCGTCCCGCCGACCCCTGAACCATCGCCGCCACGCACCGCGGTACCGCGCCGCCCGTCCCGACGATTGGCCGCCGGGCTTTCGCCCGTGCTCGGAGGAGAGGAGAGAAATGCCTGTTCCGAACTACACCACCGACGACGCCGGAATCCCGGTTCCCAGCGACGAGCATTCGCTGACCGTCGGGCCGGATGGACCGATCCTGCTGCAGGACTGGTATCTCATCGAGAAGATGGCGGCGTTCAACCGCGAACGGGTGCCAGAGCGTCAGCCGCACGCGAAGGGCGGCGGCGCGTTCGGCGTCTTCGAGGTCACCCACGACGTGAGCGCGTACACGATGGCCGACGTGTTCCAGCCGGGCAAGAAGACCGAGATGCTGGCCCGGTTCTCCACCGTGGCGGGCGAGCGCGGCAGCCCGGACACCTGGCGGGATCCGCGCGGGTTCGCCCTGAAGTTCTATACCGAGCAGGGCAATTTCGACATGGTCGCCAACAACACGCCGATCTTCTTCGTCCGCGACCCGATGAAGTTCCAGGATTTCATCCGTTCCCAGAAGCGCCGCGCCGACAACAATCTGCGCGACCACGACATGCAGTGGGACTTCTGGACGCTCTCGCCCGAATCCGCCCACCAGGTGACCTGGTTGATGGGTGACCGCGGCATCCCACGTACCTGGCGGCACATGAACGGCTATTCCAGTCACACCTATATGTGGGTGAACGCCGCCGGGGAACGCTTCTGGGTCAAGTACCACTTCAAGACCGATCAGGGCATCGAGTTCTTCACCCAGCACGAAGGCGATCAGATGGCCTCGATGGACACCGACTACCACACGCGCGACCTGTGGGAGTCGATCGAAGGCGGCAACTATCCGAGCTGGACGCTGAAGATGCAGATCATGCCGTTCGACGAGGCGAAGACCTACCGGTTCAACCCCTTCGACCTCACGAAGGTCTGGCCGCACCGCGACTATCCGCTGATCGACGTCGGCAGGATGACGCTCAACCGCAATCCGGCGGACTACCACACCGAGATCGAGCAGGCGGCGTTCGAGCCGAGCAATTCGGTGCCGGGCACCGGTCCGAGCCCGGACAAGATGCTGATGGCCCGCTGGTTCTCCTACCCCGACGCCCACCGGTACCGCATCGGCGCCAATTACAAGGAGGTGCCGGTCAATACGCCGCACGCCACCACCGTCCGTTCCTACAGCAAGGACGGCGCGCTGCGCCACCACAACCCGGGCGACCCGGTCTATGTGCCGAACTCGAAGGGCGGCCCGCACGCCGATCCCGCCGCCGCGGGCCCGCCCGCGACCTGGTACGCCGACGGCGAGCTCGTGCGCTCGGCGTACACCCTGCACCGCGACGACGACGATTGGGGTCAAGCCGGGACCATGGTCCGCGACGTGCTCGACGACGCGGCGCGCGAGCGGCTGGTGGACAACATTGTCGGACACCTGCTCAACGGTGTCTCCGCGCCCGTGCTGGAGCGAGCGTTCGAGTACTGGCGCAACGTCGACAAGGATCTCGGCGACCGGGTCGAGTCCGGGGTGCGCGCGAAGCAGGACGAACGCGACCCGAAGGCGGCCGCCCAGGCCAATCCGGCTCGCTCGTCGGCGCAGGCCAAAGCCTGATCGACGCCTCCGTCGAGCGTGACGGCGGTCGCTTCGGCGTGCCCGCTTGCCGCCCGGCCCGGCGAGCGGGCACGCCCGTGTGACGTGGCAAGACGGTTTGTGATCGCTTCGTTATCGCCCGTGCGTGTGTCTCGTTCGGGCGTTCCGGTTTCCTGCGGAAGCATGACTGCCGGATCCAGTGGACCGACAGCACCGTGGTGTATCGAATCATTTCGAGGCTCGGTGACGTCCCTGTGGCACCCCATGGGTCGCGCCGGGCCTGCCGACGGAGATCGGAGGACCGCGCCATGGCGTTCGACGCCGATATTCGATCTGATCGACGCTCGCACCGAAGTTCGTGGCGGGCCGTCGCGGCGGGCGCTGTCGCCCTGGCCGTCGCGGCAGCGCTCGGCGCCGCGCCCGCGAGCGCGCACCCCGCGTCGAGCGGGGCACCCGATAGTCCGGCGGAGGTACCCATACCCGGTGGATTCCCGGGCTTCTCCGGAATCCTGCGATTCCTTCCGCCCGCGCCGCCCCAGCCGCAAATGCCGCTCGGCCGACTGATTCCCGATCACGGCCCACGAACCGCTCCGACGGCATAGCGATAGGCGTCCCGCGATCGCGGCCTTGCCTGCGACGTCGACCATCGGCGCCGGTCATGAAACGTTGTGGTCACCATGTCTTCGCGCTACCCACAACGCGCGCCGGGCAACTCGGTTCGACGAGTTCGGCTCGGGCGGCCGCCATCGCTTCGGGACCACTTGGCCGTTGATCAGGCCGTATCGCCGCTGCGGCTGCAGCACGGCGATCCGAGAGGGGTAGTTCTTCGGCACGGCGCGGATCGCGAGGCCGATCGCGCAGCCGACCACGATGGCGAACGCCGCCCATCCCGAACCGGAGACCACGGTAAGGGGGCCCCAGTCGCCGAGATACCGCGGCGGAACCATCGTCCAGTCGAAGGACTCGGTACGAATCGGCGCCACGGTGGACGGCCGCCACAGGACCGCGATCGCCAGGATGCTGCCCGCGGTTCGCGGCCGGATGAAGGCCGCGCAGTATCCCGCGGCGCAGGCGAGCGCGGCCGTGGTGAAGTTGCGCACGCCATCTGCCGGAGCGATGGCGGCGAGTAGCGCGACAGCCGCGAGCAGCCCCGCACCGACCAGCGGATTCGGTAAACGGATTCGAGCAGGCGGCTTCCCCGACCGGGTTCCGGACGGCCGATTCCACCTTCGGATTCCGGCCAGGTAACCCAGCACGATCAGCCCCAGCAGCAGGGGCACGCTCCATGCCGGTCGCGGCCCGTTGCCCACCGCGCTGCCGGTGGCGCTGAGCGCGACCGCGAGATAGACCGCGATCCCGTCCCGGCGCGGCAGCAGCCATGCCGCGACGGTCGCGGCCAGCAGGGTGCACAGTGCCGTCACGAGTAGCTCGACGCCGCCGTCACCGTGGCGGAAGCGCCACTGCACGACGGCCAGTTCCGTCATCACCAGCACGATCGCGGCGATCACCGGACTGAGCGGCAGCTCCGGGTAGATCGGTGCCGGCGTGAACCGTTCTCGCGTGACCAGCTGACACGCCAGGATCAGCACGACCACCGCCGCGAGCAACCAGAGGGGCTGCGTTCCGAATACCGACCACACGTGCGGTTCGGACGTCGCGCGATGCGGATTCCCCAGCAGGCCCGAGGCCTGCGAGAGCGTGATGACGACGAAACCGCCCACGCCGCCCAGCACGAAACCGGTCGCGGGAATGCGGCGGCCGAGCACCGCCACGCCCGTCGCGCCGAGCAGGATTCCACTGCCGATCGCGTCGAGGTATGCCGCGGTCGTCAAGATATCCGGTGAGGCGCTGTGCGCTTCGATGGTGTAGGTGATCAACAGCAGCAGTGTGGCCCCCAGCGCGATCCACCACGCGGTGCGCGAGCGGGCCAGACTGACCGCCACCACGGCCGTGACCGCCGCGACCAGCACCCCGATCGTCGCCTCCCGGGGCACGCTGAGGACCAGTCGGTTGACCTGGTAGGGCGTGCAAAGGCAGGTCCGGTCGTAGCTGACCGGCACGACCAGCAGCAGCCCGGCCACCGCGGTAGCCAGGAACGCCGTTCCGCCCTCGAGCGCTTCACTCCGTCGGGCCACGTCACAGTCGTACCCAGCGAGGACGAACCGAACATCGCGCCCGCGCCCATGCTCTACCGGCCGCAGCGGGACAGCTCGACGCCGAGGGCAAGACCCCGGAACACATGCGGCGATTCCGCATCCAAGGGCGTCCGTGGGAGCTGCGCGGGCGCCCGGCGACGCGGACACGCTGCCGGTGCTGATGGACGGTCCGGTCGAGCGCGGTAGTTACCCGGAGGGCTCCGCCGTGAACCTTTGGGTGCCGGTCACCCGCAACACCTCCAGCGCCGAGGCTTCCCGGCTCCCGGGCGCCGCCGAGTAGACCACGACGGCTTGGTCGGTGTCCGGGACCAGCAAGGTGTCGCAGTCCAGCCGCAGGGATCCGAAATCTGGGTGGTCGATCGTCTTGGTCGCACTGCGCCACTGCCCGGACCGTCGCGCGGTCCACAACTGCTCGAATCGTGGACTGCGCGAACGGAGTTCGGAGACCAAGCGCAGGAGGCCGGGATCATCCGGGTAGCGTGCGCGGGCGCTGCGCAGGCCGGCGACCGAGAAGGACGCGGCGTTGTCCGCTTCGGCGGGCGACATGGCGACCCGGCCCGGCTCGGTGCCGAGGAAACGCTGCCAGATGATGTTGCGCTGGGCGGGCGGCCATGCGGAGAAATCGCCCAGCAGCGCGGCCGCCATCGGATTCCACGCCAGCACATCGGCTTTCGCCGACAGCACCAGCGCGGGCAGGTCCGCCATCCGGTCCAGCAGACGTAAGACGCTCGGCCGCACCACCATATCGATGCGGCCCTGCTGCGGGGGAGCCGCGCCCGCGAACTGGAACAGCAAGGCGCGATCTTCGTCGTTGAGCCGCAGCGCGCGGGCGAGCGCGGCCAGCACCGAGCTGGACGGACGGGGCCCGCGCCCCTGCTCCAAGCGCACGACGTAGTCGACGCTGACCCCGGCCAGCTGGGCGACCTCTTCGCGGCGCAGCCCCGGCACCTGTCTGCGCGGCCCCGCGGGCAGGCCGACATCGCCCGGACGCACTCGGTCGCGTGCCAGTTTGAGCAACGCGGCCAGCTCGGTTCGATCCACATCTCGATAATGCCGCAGGCGGTCGTCGCCGGGCCGGGATCGCTGCTCCCAGGCGCTGACGGCCCTGGTGCCCCGATGCCGGGCACACCTGGCCGGCCGGCGTACCGGCTGACCAGGTTACTGCGGCGCGAACTGCTGTTGGGGAGCGTGGGTTGCCCGGGTCAGCGCTGCTGCCAGTACGCGTTGGGGGTGTGGGTGGGCTGCGGCGAGTGGAAGTTGGGCGCACCGGGCGCGGGCTGCTGCGGCCATGGGGCATCAGGTGCTCCGGCGGTGGGTTGTTGCTGCCATTGGGGGATGGGTGCGCCGGGGGCGGGCTGCTGCCGGTGCGCGTTGGGGCCGCCGGGGGCCGAGTGGCCGGGACTCATCGTCTCGGCGTTGGCGCGGGCGACCAAGCCGGGGACCTGAGGTGCGGCGATCGGTGACGATGCGCCGCACCAGGTGCATTCCAGGTAGTGCTTGGTGCTCAGTGGGAGGAGCGGGATGAAGAACAGCGTGAACTTGGTGACGAGTTTGCGCAGCGCGTGTGCGGCGGGATTGCCGCAGCGGCCGCAGACCGCAGTGATCATGACGAGCGTGTGGATACGCCTCTGCCAGCCGAATATCAGCATGGGAAACCCCCGAAAATAGCGAATCTGATGTCGGTCACAGTAGTAGATCGACCAGACAGCGGCTCGAGTTAACGGACCGGTTACTCGAACATCTGAATGGCGCGTCTCGAATCCTGTTATTCCACCTGGAGTGAGGTGCCCACCGCATTGCTTTCCGATCGCTGTGGCCGACGAGCGGACGCCGGCGGAGTCCGGAAGACGACCGTCGGACATCGCGCCGTCGGCAGCCTGTGGAACTGCCGCGCGACAGAATCGAACTCGGCGAGAGGACGGCGTCACTCGTGCGTGGTCCGCTGTCGTCGCAGTACGGCTCTGGCGAGTTCGGCGGGCGTTCCTGTGGTCGTGTCGACAATCGTGTCGTAGGTGTATCCGTGGTCGTGAACCGTGCGGAAGTGGCCTCGGGCCAGCCCGTTTTCGTTGCGGCGAGTCAGTTCCCGCTGTTGCGCGACGGCCAGTGGGCAGGTGACGTGGACCAGCTGAACGTCCAGGCCGGCCAGCGCATCCATCCAGACCGGCAGTAGATCGGGAGTCAGCAGCATCTCATCGATGACCAGATGGTCACCGCGGTGGGCGAATTCGGCGGCCGCGGCGCACGCGGATAGCAGCATGCGCCGTCCCACGTGGCCGTAGCGGATGACCACGCACGGGTCGCCGTCCACGTCGCAGCTGGTGCGGTCGTACCAGAATCCGTGGCGGCTGAGTGGGCCGTCGCGGCCACCGCCCCAGTTCGGCGGCACCATGCTGAACAGGATGTCGATGCCCCAGTAGACGAACGGGGTGTGGCTCTCGTCCTGGATGGCGCGGGCCAAGGTGGTTTTGCCGGAGCTCGAGGTTCCGTTGAGGAAAATGACTCGGCTGGGGCGTTCTGCGCTGGGCATCCGGCCAGATTATGCGGCCGATCAGGGGTGTGCACTCGGCTGCTCACCAGGTACGCGCGAGGCCGGGCAGCGGGGGCATGGCATCGGCGCGTTGCCGCTGGACCGGGACGGGCGCCTCGGTCCGAGCGGTCGGCGTCGGTCAGCGGGCGCCGCCGTTGACGTACAGGGTCTGGCCGCTGACGTAGCCGGCCTCGTCGCTGGCGAGGAAGGCGATCACCGCGGCGACCTCCTCGGGCTGTCCCACCCGGCCCAGCGGGGTACGTTCCGCGGCGGCCTTCTGGTGGTCCTCGGCGTTCAAGCCGACGCGGTTCGCGGTGGCGGCGGTCATCGCGGTGGCGATATAACCGGGCGCCACCGCGTTGACGGTGACACCGTACGGGCCGAGTTCGAGGGCGAGCGTCGCGGTCAGTCCCTGGATGCCCGCTTTGGCGGCCGCGTAATTGGCCTGGCCGCGATTGCCGAGCGCCGACCGGCTCGACAGCGACACGATCCTGCCGTAACGCTGGGCCACCATGAACCTCTGGGCGACCTGCGCGCAGTGGTAGGCGCCGGTCAGATTCACGGCGAGCACCGCGTGCCAGTCCGGTTCGGACAGGCGGAAGAACAGGTCGTCGCGGGTGATGCCCGCGTTGTTCACCAAGATCTGCGGGCTGCCCAAATCGGTGGCGACGCGGTCGAACGCGGTCTGCACCGATTCGCGCTCGGTGACATCGCAGATGTAACCGCGCGCCACGCCGCCCGCCGCGGTGATCTGCGCGGTGGTCTCGTCCGGAGCGTTGCGGTCCAGTACGGCGACGGCCGCGCCCTCGCGGGCCAGGCGCAGCGCGGTGGCCGCGCCGATACCCTGGGCCGCGCCGGTGACGACGGCGACCCGATCGGTGAAGCGATGCATCGAAATCCTCCGGTCAGAACGCGGCGACGCCGGTGAGGGCGCGGCCGATGAGCAATTTCTGGATCTGGCTCGTCCCCTCGTAGAGGGTCATCACCTTGGCGTCGCGGAGGTACTTGCCGACGGGGAACTCGTCGATGTAGCCGTACCCGCCGAACACCTGCACCGCGCGGTCGGCCGCACGGACCGCGGCCTCGGAAGCGAACAGCTTCGCCTGCGAGGACGCCACGGCGAAGTCCTCGCCGCGGTCGATGAGATCGGCGACCCGCCACACCAGCAGCCGCGCCGCGTCCACATCCAGTGCGATGTCGGCGAGCAGTTCCTGGACGAGCTGGTGTGCCGCGATCGGCTTACCGAATTGTTCGCGCTGGGTGGCGTAGCCCACCGCGGCGTCGAGGCACGCCTTGGCCAAGCCGACACATCCGGCCGCGACCGACATGCGGCCCTTGGCCAGGGCGGCCATCGCCACGGTGAAGCCTTTGCCCTCGGCGTGTAGCCGGGCGCTGTCGGGCACCCGCACCCCGTCGAGCACGAGCTCGGCGGTGGCCTGCCCCCGCAGCCCCAGCTTGCCGTGGATCTCGCGTGCGGTGAATCCCGGCGAGTCGGTCGGCACCAGGAACGCGGTGATGCCCCGGTGTCCTTCGCCGCCGGTGCGCGCGAATACCAGCGCCACCTCGGCCCAGGTGCCATTGGTGATGAACATCTTGGTGCCCGACAGGATCCAGTCCGAGCCGTCGCGCACGGCACGGGTGCGCAACTGTGCGGCGTCGGACCCGGTGCCCGGCTCGGTGAGCGCGAAACAGCCGAGTGCCTCGCCCGCGACGAGCCGCGTGAGCCAGCTCTGCTTCTGCTCCTCGGTGCCGAAGTGGTGAATCGACTTGGCGACCAAGCCCAGGGAGACCGAGACGATGCCGCGCACAGCCGAATCGCCACGCCCCAACTCCTCCAGGACCAGGCAGTAGGTGAGGTGGTCGCCCCCGCTGCCGCCGTACTGCTCGGGAATGGTGAGCCCGAGGAATCCCAGGGCACCGAGGCGGCCGACGATCGCCCGGTCCACGCCTTCCTCGCGGTCCCACCGGGCGGCGTGCGGGGCGACTTCCCGGTCGACGAAATCGGCCGCGAGCTGCCGTGCCGCCGTCTGCTCGTCGGACAGTTCGAGGTTCATGAGCAGTAGGCTAGCGACAGCTAAACTAGCACCGCAAGTTTTGACGGAAGAATGCTGCGGAGCGATCGAGTTCCGCTGCTCGGTTGAGGTGCGTGAAATCTCGGCCGCGACGGCAGGGCGTACTCGAAAAGCCCGCCCGAAATCTCGGGCTCGGGCAAGCGCCCTCCGATCGGATGTGCGGGGTGCCTCGTTCCGGAACGGAGGCGGACACCAGGAATCTCTCGGTTCGACGGCCGATACGGCCAGGTCGACACCGCATTCCGCGCCGGGTGTACGCGCCGCCGAACGGGCTGACGCTGCGGTCAACCGGTGGTGACCGCCCGGAATTCGGTCGCGAGCCAGGCGGGGAACTCGGTGAGGCTCGTGAGCACCACGTCCGCGCCGGCCGCGCGCAGTTCCTCGGCCGTGCACGGCCCGGTGCTGACGCCCACCGCGAACACCTCCGCGGCCCGCGCGCCGTTCATGTCGCCGACGTGGTCGCCGACGAACAGATCCGCGCCCTGTTCGCGCAGCGTCGCCGCCTTGCCCGCCGACCAGAGGTCACCCGCGAGATGGTCCACGCGCCAACCGAGTTCGGCGATGTGCAGCTGAGCCAGCGGGGCGTGCTTGCCGGTGACCACGAGCACCCGTCCGTCGTTGCCCGCGACGGCCGCCAGCGCGGCCTGCGCGCCCGGCATCGGGGGAATGGTCGAGACCAGCGTCGGATAGAGCGCTCGGTAGCGGGTCACCAGGGCGGGAACCAGTTCCTCGGGCGCGCCCGCTTCGACGAGCAAGGTGGCCAGCGGCGGGCCGAGCCGATCGGCGAACGTCGTCCCGCACAGCGGCAGATCGAACTCGGCGCCGAGCAGGTCGATGGCTCGAGCGACACCCGGCCGGGAATCGATCAGCGTCATGTCGAGGTCGAAGCCCACGGTCCAGGTCACCCACACGACCCTAATCGCCTGCGCTCCGGTGCGCCGGGTCGGCTGTTGTGATTCACAACTCCGCGGCGGGAGCATGCGGGCCGATGGACAGCAGGGGGCCGCGGCCGTGATTCACGTGGAACCCAGGTTGCACTCGATGTCGCGAAAGTAGCTGTTGCCCTTCGGATTCGGCAGCGAGTGCAAACGTGCGTCAGGTGCGCCGCGGTGGCGCCGCGCGCTTGGCGTAGCCGCTGATCGGCCCGATCTCCATCCGATCGATCCCGCGCAGCGCGCCGAGCCGCTCGGTGGTGTAGCGGAACAGGGCGTCCGCGTCGCGGCAGACGACGCACGCCAGCAGATTGTGCGGTCCGGTGGTCGCGGCGACGAACGCCGCCTCCGGATCGTCGGCCAGCGCGGTCGCGACGGCGAGCAGATGCGCGGGGGCGACGGTCAGCCACAACAGGCTCTGCACGGTGAACCCGAACAGCGCGGGATCGATCTCGACGTCGAAACCGAGCACCCGGGCGTCGCGCAGTTCCTCGACCCGCCGCCGCACCGCGGATTCCGACCAGCCGACGGTCCGCGCGAGTCGCGGATAGGTCGCCCGCCCATCGGCGGCCAGCGCGGGAATCAGACGCTGATCCAGTTCGCTCGGCGTCACCGGTGCGGGTGGGTCCGCCGCGGGCGCACGCAGGGCCGCGCTCTGCTCGGTGGACAGCGCCGACATCCGGCCCTGCCAGCGACGTTGCATGATGTGCCGCAGCACGCGGTGGGCGTCCACGGTCCCGACGGCCGGGTGGCGGGCGAGTTCGGGCAGGGGAGCGTCGCCGGGGACGCGGAACAAGCAGACCAGTTCGGCGCCACCGGCGATGACCGTCACCCAGGCGGTGTCGGCGCGGCCGGCCAGCGCGCGGGCCAATGCGGCGGTGGCCTCCGGCCGGACCCGCAGGCGGACCAGCCACTCGGCGTGACCGACGCGTCCGGTATCGGCGATCCCGGTGACCCGCAGTCCTCCGGTGTCGAGCAGGCGCCGGTAGCGGCGCGCCAGTGTGCGCTCGGAGACGTCCAGCACCGGTGCGAGCCTGCTGAACGGCGCACGACCGTCGAGCTGCAAGGCGTGCAGCAAACTTCGGTCGATGTCGTCCAAGCTGACCGAATCCACCACGTCAGGGTAGGGCAATGTCGGAATCCGGCGGATCCGCCGTGGTGACGGGCAGGCGCGCCGGGGCCGGACGAGCATCGTCGGCGTGCAGAAACCGATCGACGCCATCCACCACACCGGAATCCTGACTCGTGATCTGGACGGTCTGGAACGCCGCTACCTCGACCTCGGCTTCACCCTCAGTCCCCGCTCCCGGCACCTGCTGAGCGCGCGACCGGGCGAACCGCCCACACCCGGATGCACGGCCAACCGCTGCGCGCTGTTCGGGGGTTCCTACCTCGAACTGCTCGGCATCGTGGACGAGTCCGCGCCGGACCCGTGGCACACCAGGGCGATGGCCGACCAGTACGAGGGCTTCCGCCTGCTCAATTTCGAAACCGTCGACGCGGAGTCGGCGCTGCGGCAGCTCACGGCGGCGGGCGTGCGCGCGACCGGCGTGCTCGACCTGGAGCGCGACGTCGAGACCGAGGACGGCATCCGCACGGTGCGCGCGCGGGCCGTGCACGTCGACCCGGCGTCGACACCGGAGGCGCTGCTGGGCGTCGCGCAACATCTCACCCGCGAATACGTTCACCAGCCGCGCTATCTGTCGCATCCGAACGGCGCCCGCGCCATCGCCGCCGTGCTGATCGTGGTGGACGATGACGCGTTCGACGCGACCGTCGAACGCTACGGTCGCATCCTGGCCGTGGCCGCCGTGCGAAAAGGGCCGCTGACCGTGTTGGAGATGGGCTCGGGACGGCTGGAGCTGGTGCGCGCGTCCCAGGCGGGCGCCGTGTTGCCGGACGAGGCGGCGCCCGCACCGTCCTACCTGGCCGCCATGACCATCGCCGTGCACGATCTGGCCGTCGCGCGCGCGGTCATCGGGAAGGCGGGTGTGCCGGTCCGCGCGACCGACGAGGGCTTCTTCGTTTCCGCGCGGGACGCCTACGGCGCAGGGCTGTTCTTCGTGACGGACTGACTCAGGCAGGAGGCGGGCCGGGGCGGGGTTCGGCGAGGGTGGAGCGCTTGCGGCCGTATCCGAGGTAGACGGCGATACCCACCAGCACCCAGACACCGAACCGCACCCAGGTCAGCGCCTCGAGGGTGGTCGCCAGCAGGACGCAGCCGATCAGCGCGAGGATCGGAACCAGCGGCACGAGCGGAGTGCGGAACGGGCGTTCGCGCTCGGGTTCCACCCGGCGCAGCACCAGCACGCCCACGCATACCACCGCGAACGCCGACAGGGCGCCGATGTTGACCAGTTCGACCACGATATCGATCGGCAGGAGCCCGGCGATGATCGCGCCGATCGCCCCGAGCAGCACCGTCAGCCGCACCGGAGTCGAGCGTTTCCCGGTCGCCGCGAGGCGGTAGGGGAGCAGCCTGTCGCGGCACATCGCGAACATCAATCGAACCTGCGCGTACACGATCAGCAGCAGGCCCTTGGTCAGCGCGACGATCGAGGCGATCACGATGACGTCGCCGATCCATCCGATGCGCACCGCGCCGAACGCGGTCGCGATCGGCGCGCTGTTGTTCAGCGTCGCGAACGGCACCATGCCGGTGAGCACGACGCTGACCAGCGCGTAGAGCGCGGTGGCGATGAGCACCGTGCCGATGATGGCGAACGGGACGTCGCGGCGCGGGTTGCGGGCCTCCTCCGCCGAGGCGGCGACCACGTCGAAACCGAGGAAGGCGAAGAAGGCGATCGCCGCGCCCCCGACTACGCCCCCGACCCCGAACGGGGCGAACGGGGTCCAGTTGTCCACCTCGACGTGCGGTGCGCCGACGGCGATCACCAGCACGAGCACGCCGATGGTCACGCCCACCAGCACTTTGGTGATGCGCGCGGTGAAGGTGACCTCACCGGCCAGCACCGCGACGACGACGGCGACGATCAACACGGCGGGCAGATTCACCACGCCGCCTTCGGCGGGCCCCGCGGCGATTGCGTGCGGAACGGTGAGGCCGAACAGCGAGTCCAGCGCGGACACGGTGGTGCCGGACCAGCCGATCGCCACCGCGGCTCCCGCGATGACGAACTCCAGCAGCAGGTTCCAGCCGACCAGGAACGCCGGTCCTTCGCCGAGGGTCGCGTACGTATAGGTGTAAGCGCTGCCGGAGACCGGCACCATCGCCGCGAGTTCGCTGTAGCACAGCGCCACCAGCACGCACACCGCTCCCGCCAGCGCGAACGACAGCACGATGGCGGGCCCGGCCTTCTCGGCGGCGGCGACGCCGGTGATGACGAAGATTCCCGCACCGACGATGGTGCCGACGCCCATGGCGGTGAGGTCGAGTCGCCCGAGCCTGCGCGCCAGCGTGGGCGCGCCCGCCTCGGTTGTGGCGGTGTCGGGCAGGCGGCGGCGCCATCGCCGGGCTGATGCGGTGGTCATGACTCCCTTACGAGAACGGTCCGTCGGTCGCGGCCCGGTATGCCGAACCGATGGACCATTCTCGCCGCGTAGCCGCGGCTGGGAATAGCTGGGGTGTTGCGGGTGGTGCGTTCCCGCACCGGCCGCGGGTCGCTCAGCTGCTGGGGGACGTGGCGAAGGGCGTGGCGGCGGCGACGCGGGCCACGCGGTGGGGATGCCGCCACAGGCCCTTGCGCTCCAGGATCGGCAGCACGCCTTCGCCGAACCAGTACGCCTCTTCCAGATGGGGGTAGCCGGAGAGGATGAAGTGCTCGATGCCCAGCTCGGCGTATTCGGCCAGCCGATCGGCGACTTCGGCGTGCGAGCCGACCAGCGCGGTGCCCGCGCCACCGCGGACCAGGCCGACGCCCGCCCAGAGGTTGGGCGCGATCTCCAGCCGCTCGGTGCTGCCGCCGTGCAGTTCCGCCATCCGTCGCTGGCCTTCGGATTCGCTGCGCGCCAGACTGGCCTGCACCCGCTCGATGTCGGCGGGATCGATGCCGGCCAGCAGACGATCGGCCTCGGCCCACGCCTGCTCGGAGGTGTCTCGGCTGATCACGTGGATGCGCAGGCCGTAGTCGAGCACGCGCCCGTGGCCGACCGCCAGGTGGCGGATCCACTCCAATTTCCTGCGCACCGCGGGCAGCGGTTCGCCCCAGGTCAGATAGGTGTCGCTGTAGCGGGCCGCGATCGGGCCCGCCGGTTCGGAGGAACCGCCGAAGAACACCGGCGGCACCGGGTCCGGACGGTTGCTCAGCAGTGCCTGCCGCACCCGGATGTGCTCGCCCTCGAAGGTCACCGGCTCGGTGGAGGTCCACAGTTCGCGCACCACGTGCAGGAATTCGCCGGTGCGGGCGTAGCGCTGGGTCTTGTCCAGGAAGTCGCCGTAGGCCTGCTGCTCGTGTGGCTCGCCGCCGGTCACCACGTTGAGCAGCAACCTGCCCCGGGAGTGGCGCTGGAACGTCGCCGCCATCTGCGCCGCGAGCGTCGGGCTGACCAGCCCGGGGCGGAAGGCCACCAGGAACTTCAGCGTCTCGGTGGTCTCGACCATCATCGCGGTGGTCAGCCAGGCGTCCTCGCACCACGCGCCGGTGGGGGTGAGCACGGCCTCGAAGCCGTTGTCCTCGGCCGCGGCGCCGATCTGGTTCAGATACCGCAGGCCGGCCGGGCGGTCACCGGACATGAACGTGCCGTGCCCGCCCGCGACCAGCCCGCGGGAATCGCCGTAGGTGGGGAGGAACCAGTGGAACGACAGACTCATGCGGAGCCAACTCCCTTCCGGAGACCGCGGCCGGGCCACCGTGGTGACCGCCGCGCACGCGAAGCGACCCGAACCGGCTCCCGGTCCGCAGCGATGACGGACACGCGACACCTCGGGGTAGCGGGACAGATCGAGGCGGTGCGCCGTGTGGGCGCGCCGCAGTGATCCATGCTCGGCGCTCGACCGGCCGGGGTCACGGTTTGGAACCAGGCCGGTTTTTATTCGTGCGTCCGTACGTGCCACTATTCGGTGCTAGACGTAACCACGGATAACACGTAATCTGGCCTCAGCACGCACCCCCTCGGTGTGCGAGGCGGACGGACGAAACGAGTACCTCAATGACGCGGCATGTCGACGTACTGATCATCGGCGCTGGGCTGTCCGGAATCGGCATGGCCTGCCATCTCACCAAGGAGCAGACGGGACGCAGCTACGCGATCCTGGAACGCAGGACCGCCATCGGCGGCACATGGGACCTGTTCCGCTACCCCGGCATCCGATCCGACTCGGACATGTACACCTTCGGCTACGGCTTCCGTCCGTGGAACGGCACGAAGGTGCTCGCCGACGGGCCGAACATCCGCCGGTACATCGAGGAGACCGCGGCCGAGTACGGCGTCACCGAGCACATCCGGTTCGGCCGCAAGGTGACCACGGCGCGCTGGTCCAGCGACACGGCCACCTGGACGGTCGAGGCGCTCGACGAACAGACCGGCGAGACCGAGGTCCACACCAGTAATTTCCTGGTCGGCTGCACCGGTTATTACGACTACGACAACGGCTACCGTCCGAAGTTCCCCGGCGAGGAGGACTTCAGCGGGCAGATCGTGCACCCGCAGCACTGGCCCGAAGACCTCGATTACTCCGGCAAGCGAGTGGTGGTGATCGGTTCCGGCGCCACCGCGATCACCCTGATCCCGGCCATGAGCGAGGCGGCCGCGCACGTCACCATGCTGCAGCGCTCTCCGACCTACATCACCGCGCTGCCCGCCGACGACCCGGTCGCGGTGGGGATGAAAGCCGCCAAGGTGCCCGCCAAGCTCGCCTACCGGATCGGGCGGGCGCGCAACATCGCCTTGCAGCGCGCCAGCTTCCAGCTCTCCCGCACCAATCCGGAGGCGGCCAAGAAGCTGCTGCTGGCCGCGGTGCGAATGCAGGTCGGCTCGGGTATCGACATGCGCCACTTCACCCCTTCCTACAACCCGTGGGACCAGCGCCTGTGTGTGGTGCCCAACGGTGACCTGTTCAAGGTCCTGCGCAGTGGCAAGGCGTCCATCGCCACCGACCGCATCGAGACGTTCACCGAGAACGGCATCCGCCTGGCCTCCGGTGCGGAACTGCCCGCTGACCTGGTCATCAGCGCCACCGGTCTGAGCGTGCAGATGCTCGGCGGCATGAGCCTGGAGGTCGACGGCGAGCCGGTGGTCACCCGGGACCGGGTGGTCTACAAGGGCGCGATGCTCGACGGCATACCGAACGCGATGATGGTGCTCGGCTACACCAACGCCTCCTGGACGCTGAAGGCCGACCTCGCGGCCGAGTACTTCTGCCGCGTGCTCAACCACATGAAGGAGAACGGTTTCACCCGGGTCGAGCCGGTGGCCACCGACCGCGATCGCGGTACCGACTCCGTGATGGGCGGCGCGCTGACCTCCGGTTACATCCAGCGCGGCGACGCGGTGATGCCGCGGCAGGGCACCAACGGCCCATGGCAGGTGATCAACAACTACTTCCGCGACCGCAAGCTGCTGCGCAAGGGCGCGCTGGAGGACGGGGTGCTCTCGTTCGGTCGTGCCGTGCAGGCGCCGACCGGCGTACGCCCGCTGGAAGGTTCGCGCAGCGCCTGAGCGCCGCCAGGCGGTTCACCGCGGTGGCACGACGAGTTGCGCGCGTCTTCGTTCGCTACAGACCCAGCAGAGTCTCCGCGACTGTCAGCATGGCGTCGCGGTACTCGGCGCGGCTGGGTGCGTCGGCGTCGCGGCGGGCCAGCACGCCTGCGGTGAGGGCGTAGCCGATGGTTTCCGCGATCACGCGCGGCGCCACCGCCGGGGTGATGCGGCCCGCGTCGAGCTGGCGTTGAAGGTACCGGGTGAAGCGGCGAATCGGGCGCTCGGTGATCTCCGCGGACAGTGCGGCCACCTGGGGGTCCACCGCTCCGCGTTCGTCGATCAGGCGCAGCAGCGGTCCCGCCGTCGCGACCGCGCCGGCGAACGAGTCGATGGTGGCCCGCAACATCGTTCGCGGGTCGTCATCCTCGATACCCGGTTCCTGGGCGGCGAGGAAGTCGTCGCGCACCCGCTCGGCCAGCGCGAAGAAGATCTCTTCCTTCGAGGCGAAGTAGACATACATCGTCGCGCGGGAGACACCCGCCTCCGCGGTGATGGCGGCGACCGTGGTGTTGTCGTAGCCGCGCTCGGCGAACACCCGCGCCGCGGCGTCGAGGAGGTCGCGGTGCCGGGAGGTCTGTGAGCGCTCCCGCGCCGCGCGCACCGACCAGGTGGACTGGGTCACGCCGGTCATCGTCGCGCATATTGACGTTGACGTCAATGTCAACGACACTGGGCGCCATGCAGGTCGTCGTGGTGAACAGGGGAGAAGTGGCGGTTCGCGTGCTGCGCACCGCCCGGGAACGGGGTTGGCGGACCCTGGCGGTGTACACGGCCGAGGAACAGCACGCGCTGCACGTCCGTCTGGCCGACGAGGCCGTGGTGTTGCCGGGCGTCGGAGCCGCCGCCTACCTCGACGTGGCGGCCGTCGTCGCGGCGGCCGGGAAGGCGGCGCCGGGCGCGCTCGTGCATCCGGGCTACGGATTCCTCAGTGAGAGCGCGGAATTCGCGCGCGCGTGCGCGGCGGCCGAGCTGGTGTTCGTCGGTCCGTCACCCGAGGCGCTCGGCGTGTTCGGCGACAAGACCGCGGCCCGCGCGGCGGCCGGGCGCGCGGGGGTCCCGGTGATTCCGGCCACCCGCCGCGGCGCGGGCGCCGCCGAGATCGAGGCGCTGCTCACCGCTCATCCCGACGGGGTGATGGTGAAGGCCACGGCCGGTGGCGGAGGGCGCGGGATGCGGGCGGTGCGCGACGCGGCGTCTCTCGCGGAGGCGTTCGAGCGCTGCCGCGCGGAGGCGCTGGCCGGATTCGGTGACGCGGGGGTCTACGCGGAGGCGCTGGTCACCGCCGCGCGCCACGTGGAAGTGCAGATCGTCGCGGACGGCCGAGCGGCCACGGCCGTCGGTGACCGCGATTGCAGCGTGCAGCGCAGGCAGCAGAAGCTGGTCGAGGTGGCGCCCGCTCCCGAGCTGTCGGCGGCGCTGCGCGAGCGATTGCACGGCTGGGCCGTGCGGGTCGCCGAATCCGTCGGTTGTCGCGGCGTCCTCACCGTCGAGTTCCTGGTGCGCGGCGAGGACGCGTGGTTTCTCGAGGTCAATCCGCGACTGCAGGTCGAACACACTGTCACCGAAGCGGTCACGGGAATCGACCTGGTCGCCGTGCAATGCGATCTCGCCGGTGGCGCGACACTGGCCGATCTGGCGCTGCCCGGCCCCGGGGCCGCACGCGGCTACGCGGTGCAGGCGCGCCTGAACGCCGAAATCCTCACCGCGGGCGGCGAAGTACTGCCCGGCACCGGCACACTGGCTCAGTTCGCCCCGCCGACCGGCAGCGGCGTGCGGGTCGACACGGCCGCGTTCGCCGGGATGCGGCAGGACGCGCGTTTCGATTCTCTGCTGGCGAAGATCATCGCCTCCGGTCCGTCGTATCCGGCCGCGCTGCGCCGGTGTGCGGACGCGCTGGCCGAGACCGTGGTGGCCGGGGTGGACACCAATGCCGCGGTGCTGCGCGCGGTCCTTGCCGAGCTCGCCGATGGTCGCGTCGTGCCGACCACCTGGTTCGAGCGGCACATCGATGAATTGGTCGGGCGTGCCGGGGATTTCCCGAGCCCAGTGTCTGTGTCGCCTATCGCGGAAGGCACCGCGACGGCGGTGACGTTGGCAGACGGCGAACAGGCGGTGCTGTCGCCGATGGGCGGCACGGTGGTCGTCATCGCCGAGCCGGGTGCGATCGTTCCCGCGGGCGGCGAGGTCGCGGTGCTGGAGGCCATGAAGATGCAGCACGTGGTGCGCGCCGAGCAGGACTTGCGGGTGCACCGCCACGTCGTCGCGCCGGGCGCGGTCGTCGATCCACATGCGCCACTGTTGGTCTTCGTCGCCGCCGAACACGACGGAGCGGTCATCGATGAGGTCGCGGTCGACTTGGACGCGATACGCGCCGATCTCGCCGAGGTGCACACCCGTCACCGCGCCGGCCTGGACGAATCCCGGCCGGAGGCGGTCGCGAAGCGGCACCGGCTGGGGCGGCGCACCGCGCGCGAGAACATCGCCGACCTGGTGGATGCGGACAGCTTCGTCGAGTACGGCGCGCTCGCGGTCGCCGCGCAACGACTGCGCCGCAGCCAGGAGGATCTGATCGCGAACACCCCGGCAGACGGGCTGATCGCGGGCGTGGCGACCATCGATGCCGAGCGATTCGGTCCCGACCGATCCCGCGCGGTCGTGCTGTCCTACGACTACACGGTGCTGGCGGGCACCCAGGGCATGCGCAACCACGTGAAGACCGATCGCATGCTCGAACTCGCTCGCGAGCAACGACTTCCGGTGGTCTTCTTCACCGAGGGCGGCGGCGGCAGACCGGGCGACACCGACTACCCCGGCATCTCCGGGCTGGACGTCACCACTTTTCGCGCGATGGGCGCGCTCTCGGGCCGGGTTCCGCTGATCGGCATCGTATCGGGACGTTGCTTCGCGGGTAACGCGGCGCTGCTGGGCATGTGTGACGTCGTGATCGCCACTCCCGACACGAATATCGGCATGGGCGGTCCCGCCATGATCGAGGGCGGCGGGCTCGGCGTGTACGCGCCGGAGGACATCGGGCCGATCGAGGTGCAGCGCCGCAACGGCGTCGTGCACGTGGTCGCGGCGGATGAGGCGGACGCAGTGGCCACCGCCCGCCGCTATCTCGCCTACTTCCAAGGCGCGATCGAGGATTGGGCCGCGCCGGACCCGCGCTCGGCGCGGCACGTGGTCCCGGAGAACCGCCTGCGCGCGTTCGACATCCGCGCCGCGATCGAGTCCGTCGCGGATGTCGGGTCGGTACTCGAGTTGCGCCGGGACTGGGCGGTGGGGATCGTCACCGCACTGATCCGGGTGGAGGGACGACCGTTCGGCTTGATCGCCAACAACTGCCACCACCACGGTGGCGCGATCGACGCTCCCGCCGCGGACAAGCTCAGCATGTTCCTGCGCTTGTGCGACACCCACGGATTGCCGATCGTCTCCTTGTGCGACACACCGGGCTTCATGGTCGGTCCGGACGCGGAAAAGGACGGCACCGTCACGAAATTCAGTCGCCTTTTCATCGACTCGGCTGCGCTCTCGGTCCCGCTGGGAACCGTCATCGTGCGCAAGGGTTACGGTCTCGGCGCTCAGGCCATGGCCGCGGGCTCGTTTCGTGCGCCCCGATTCGTCGTCGCCTGGCCGACCGGCGAAATCGGCGGCATGGGCTTGGAAGGCGCTGTCCGTCTCGGGTTCGCCAAGGAGCTTGCCGCGATCGATGATCCGGTCGAAAGGCAGAAGGCTTTCGACAATCTGGTCCAACTCGCCTACGCCAACGGCAAGGCCCTCACCGCCGCCACCGTGCTCGAAGTCGACGACGTCATCGACCCCGCCGACACCCGCCGCTGGATACGCACCCTGTGCTGACCCGCGACGCGTGTGGGGCGGCTGGGGACGTCAGGGTTTTCGAGCGACCGCGCCGTAAGCCGAGACCGGCCTGACCTCGCCGACCTCGGTCTCGGGCGTGCGCCACCGAGTGATCGGAACGAAGCCCGGCTCGACCATCTCCAACCCTTCGAAGGCGGCCTCGATCCGATCGCGCGGGCGATCATCCGCATCAGCGTCTCGTAGGCCGCGCGTACACCGGCGGCAGTCGGCTGTTCATCGATCGTGCCGCTCGTCCTGACCGGCGAGAACGCGACGTACCGGCTCCCACAGCTCGACGGTTTCGGCGTCGGTATGTCCGGCTTGCCGCGTCGACGTGCGTGTGCGCAGGGCGACCGCAAGGTTCTGGAACGTTTTCGAGCGGGTGGCCGCGCGGTTGCTCGACTGTGCGCTATGACAATGCCTTTGCTCCGCAGCGATCCTCTGAGCCCGCGATGTCATCGCTCCACCGTCCGGCGCTGACGGCACCGATATCCGTTGGTGCCGTTTCGGCCAGTCCGGTTAAGATCATCATTCGCACCCGCGCCCGATCAGGCGCCGTGCCAGGACGGTCCGTCCTCACCACGGGATCGCGGACCGGCGAGCCGGGCAACGCCCGAGGCACATCCACGGCAGAGAGACCTGCCGGAACCAGCCGATGTGTCGTTGCGGGCACGGCTTTCCCCCGATCATCGGCGTCAGCGTGCGCGAAATCCGGATTGCCCCAGCGGCGTCCGCGCGTGGGCAGCCCGCCGATTCGGCGGCGCCGTACATGCCCTGACCGTCACCACCGGCCCGGCGCCCGGTACGTCGCGGATGAGTGTCACGCTGAACGGCGACGACGCGACGACCGCGCGGATCGCCGCCCACCTGACCGCACTCGTGGAGGTCCACGCAATCGTGCACTGAACATCGCTGCCACCGAGATGCCCGGGCCCGCAAGCGCCGACCGGTCACCACGACCCCGTGGGCTGGCGCACGCCGTGCACCGCGCTGCACCACCCGATGCGTCATGGTGGCGACGAGCCGCGGCGGCGATCCTTCGATTGCCATGCCACGCGGCATGTAGCGACCGTTGGATCTGGCTTGGTCGCTGGGTTCCGGGTGCCGCCGGCGGTGGTCGTCTTCGCGCTGATCGTGCTCCTGTAGCTGCCAACCCGACGTCGCAGCCCAATGCGGCGGTGGTGGGCCTGCTTCGTCGTGATGCAGTAGCGGGTCCGAAAATTCTTCGCGGACAGCGATGAGTCTTCGGACGGTGCTCCGTCCTCTCTGTTGAACGCGCTACCAATCCGGCGCGACCGACCAGAAGGACCAGAAATGACCACCGCCAACCCCTCCGCCACCATCTCCACCGACCGTCCGGGCAAAATTCGCAACCGCGTCCTGTGGACCCTGCAGATCGTGCTCGGCCTGTTCTTCATCATCGCCTCCGGCGGGCCGAAGCTCGTGATCCCGAACACCTTGGCGGACAACGCCCCCGAGAATCTGACCATCCCCCTCGGGCTGCTCATCTTCATCGGAGTCGCGGAGGTCGCCGGCGGTATCGGGCTGATGGTGCCACGGCTCAGCGCCCTTGCCGCCGCGGGCCTGTCCGTTCTCACCGTGCTCGCCGCCGGGACGCAGGCTTTCATCGCCGACAAGCCCGTGATGGGGATCTTCCCGCTGGTGCTGGCCGCGATCTTCGCCTGGATCGCCTACGAGCGCCGCGCCACCATCACCGATCTGCGTAATTCGCTGTCGCGATGACCAATCCATGAGCACGACCGGCGATCGGTAGCCGAACCCACCGATCGCCGCTCGTGCGTTCCCGGATCGATCGCCTGTCGGGTTGGCGGCGATCGATCCAGCGGCCATCTGGTCCGCGGCGCCCGGCCCGGGCGCCGCACCAGGTGGCCCGCGTCGCGTCCGGGCGTACATCAGGACGGAGCCGGGCGAGGCAGTTGCTCTCGCGGCATTATTGGCATGCCCACTGAGCAATAATGCCGGTGACTCGACGCCGGAGAGGATCTGTGAGTGCCGACTGGGTGCACCTTCGCGATGCGCGGCAGCAATTGTTCGACGCTGCCGAGCGTGTGCTGCTGCGTGCGGGGCCGAACGGGCTGACCAGCCGGGCGGTGACCGGGGAGGCGGGGTGTGCCAAAGGTGTTCTGCATCGGCATTTCACCGACTTCGACGCTTTTCTTGCCGATCTTGTGCTCGACCGGGCTGCGCGGCTCGAGGCGCGGGGGAGTGCGTTGCGCGCGTGCGCGGGCGCCGGTACGGTGGCCGCCAATCTGAGCGGTGCGTTGATCGATCTGTTGGGGCCGGTGGCGATGGCGATCATTCCGTTGATCACCTTCCGTGACGAGTTGCGGGTACGACTGCGTCGGGCCAGGCCGGGTGGCGGGATGGCGATTCTCGCCGAGGTGACGTCCGCGATCTGCGCGTATTTGACCGATGAGCGGGAATTGGGCCGTATCGCCGCTGATGCCGACCTGGAGTCACTCACTTTGCTGTGCAACGACGACCGGTCTGAGCATCTTCCAGCAACAGCTGCCACTGGGCTTCCCGACCACACCGCCGGTCGAACCCGATCGAGTGTCCGATAGGGCGACTGCCACTGGAACACCTGACGATGAGCGCCACGCAGCAGCGCTACCTGCGCTCCCGCCTGCCCGTGAGCGCCGCCCGATCTCGCCGAAGCGCGGCCGGACCTGTCGTGGCGCACCGCCATACTCGGCGTCGACCGATCTTCGTGGACGAACTGGAGGTGCGCATGGCGCGCGAACTCGACGACCTGCCCTACGCGCGGTATCTGACCGCCCTGGACGGCGATCTCGAGGCGGAAGGCGACTACGACTGCGTCCGGGTGGACGGCGGCGAACTGGACGACCTCGACGTCCGGCACGCGCGATTCAGCGAGTCGGTGTTCACGATGGTCGCGTTCACCCGGGGAAGCCTCCGCTACAGCCGGTTCGCCGACGTATGGCTGCGTCACGTGCGCTGGGTGGGCACCGAACTGGCCGACACAGGATGGATCGACGGCGAGGTGGTGTCGGGGGCGATGTCCGGCGTCGACTTCGCGGGCGCGAACCTGCGACGAGTCCGGTTCGAAGGATGCAAGTTCGACTCGGTCAACTTCCGCGGGGCTCAGCTGCGCGAGGTGTCGTTCGTCGACTGTGTGCTGCGCGATTGCGATTTCGCCGACGCCGCGCTGACCGACATCACGGTGCCCGGCTCGGAATTGCTCCGGCTGTCGTTGCGCCAGGCCCGGCTGGCGAAGGTGGACCTGCGCGGGGCGACCGCGCTCGACTTCACCGAGGGGCTCGACAGCCTGCGCGGTGCGACGATCACCACGTTGCAGCTGCTGGATCTCGCGCCCGCCTTCGCGCGTTCCGTCGGCATCACCGTGCAGGATTGAACCCGGCCCTGGCGTCGTCGAAAAGGGCTCTGTGGCTGGTGCAGCCGCCCACTATCCACGGGCATGAAAAGGACTGTGCGCCAGCGGCTGCCGGAACGCCATTTCGGCGAAGCGCCGATGCGCCGCACACCTGATTGATACATTGCGCCGATACCGCGCAGTACCGCTTCATCGAGGATGCGAGCCATGGTCGATCCGGATTCCCTCCGCAGCACCGTCGGCGTGCGCGCTCTGGTGCGCATCGCCGGAGAGCGGGGCATGGCGCCCGCGGAGTGCCTGGCCGGTACGGCGCTGGCGCCTGCCGAACTGGGTGACCCGTCCGCCGAGATCACCGCGCACGACGAATTGCGGATCGTGCACACGGTGCTCGGCCGCTTCGGCGACGAGCCGGGGCTCGGCTTGGCCGCGGCGGCCCGCCACCACCTGCGCTCGCGCGGGCCGTGGGGGCTCGCGCTGCTGGGCAGCCGGACCCTGCGCGAGCTGATCGAGGTGGGGTTGCGCTGCGTCGGCCGCACGGTGCCGTTCGGGCGGTTGACGGTCGAGGAAGCCGGCGGCGAAGCGCGACTGGTGTTCCAGGACGCCGACATCCCGGCGGGTATGCGGGCCTTCTTCGCCGAAGCGACGCTGGCGGGGCTGCCCGCCTTCGATCGAGAGCTGTTCGCCATAGGCGTCCCGGTGCGACAGGTCAGTTTCCGGCACGCGTCCCCGCGCGACCTCACGCGCTATCGCGACATCTTCGGCGTCGTGCCGGTCTTCGGTGCGCCGGTGAGCGCGGTGGTCTTCGACCGCGGGACGCTGGACCTGCCGCTGCCCCCGGCGAACGACACCGCGCGGGACAACTGCGGGCAACTGTGCCGTGACCTGCTCGACCGGCGCCGGGCGCGCACCGGCGTGGCGGCGTCGGTCCGCGAGCGCCTGGTACGCACTCCCGGTGAGATCCCCGACCAGGCGACGGTGGCCCTGGGGCTGTACATGAGCTCGCGCACGCTCTCGCGGCGACTGCACGAGGAGGGGACATCGTTCCGGGCGCTGCTGGACGAGGTGCGCCAGACCATGTCGGAGGTGTTGCTCGCGCACACCGACATGACCACCGAACAGGTCGCCGCCCGGCTCGGATACGCGGAGGCGGCCTCCTTCATCCGCGCTTTCCGCCGCTGGCAGGGCTGCCCGCCGCAGACGTTCCGCGCACGGGGCAGGCAGGCGCATCGCACACCCGAAATGGTCTGAGCGTTATCGGCGCGGCCGGGCGTACCGCGCCGGCGCGGGCAGACCGTCCGCTATCGTGCGGCCGGGCAGCGGGCGGCTCGATCCAGTACTGGGATCAGAGGCCGGGAATGCTCCCGTACTATCGCGATCGGAGTCGGCCTGCCGGGGAGATGAAGGAGGAGGGTGTGGAAGTTCGCACCAGCAACGAGCCACTGTGGTTACGGTCGGGCCAACGACTTCCGGAGCATACCGCGGGCGCCACCGCGCCGTCGGCCGAGGAAACCGTCCGATGAGCGAGGAGGGCGCCGACCTACGCTGTGCGGGATGCGCGGCGGTCGGACTCGACAGCCGCCGGTGCGCGTCTTGCGATCTCGAACTCGGTTACCGGTACGTGGCGCTGCCCGGGAACGATCCGGCGCCGTGCGCCGACTGCGGGGGAGACCGGTTCCACGACGACGGCCGCTGCGCGCAGTGCGGCCGGTCCCGGACGATGCCGGATCGCTTCGACACCGATCTCGGCGCGGTCGCGGTGCTCACCGATCGTGGCATCGTCCACGCGCGCAACGAGGATGCCGTGGCGGCCGGGGTGCTCGAAGCCGTGGTGCCCGGGGCGCCGAGCACCGTCGTGATCGCGGTGAGCGACGGCGTGTCGACCTCCTCGCGGCCCCAGGTGGCCTCCGGTGCGGCGGTCCGGGCAGGCGTCGGCGCCACCGCCGCCGCGCTCGCCGCCGGACAGCCCGCGGCCGAGGCGATCATGACCGGGCTCGCGGCCGCGGCGCAGGCTGTCCGCGACGTCGACGTGCCCGACGGTCCGGCGCCGTCGTGCACCTACGTGTCCGCCATCGTGTCGCACCACGGCGCCGAGACCGACGTCACCGTGGCCAACGTCGGAGACAGCCGGGCATATTGGCTGCCCGCCGACCAGGGCGGCGAGCCCGCCCAACGGTTGACCGTGGACGACTCGTGGGCGCAGGCGCTGGTCGACGCCGGTGCGATGGACGAGCGCGCCGCGATGGCCGACCCGAGGGCGCACACGCTGATCCGCTGGCTCGGCGCGGACAGCCCGGCGCAGCCCTGGGCGGACAACTGCGTGCGGACGGTGCGCGTCTCGGGACCGGGCATGCTGCTGCTGTGCTCCGACGGACTGTGGAACTATGCGCCCGCCCCGTCCGCGCTGGCCGAGCAGGTGGCGGGTGCGGCTCCCGCGTCGGCGGCCGTCGCACTGGCGGAGTTCGCCTTGCGTTGCGGCGGCGGTGACAACATCACGGTCGCGCTGGCGCCCGTCCCGTGGGAGGGCCGTTCAGCGGTTCCATAGACAGCGATGTTCATGGTTGCGTATGGTCGTCGACTATGACGAAGTTCGCCGGCAAAACTTGCCTGATCACCGGCGCGGCCAGCGGTCTCGGTCGCAGCACGGCGCTCGCGGCCGCGGCCAAGGGCGCCGCGCTCGTGCTGACAGATATCGCCGCCGAGGGTCTGGCACGGACCGCCGCCGACGCGCGCGCCGCCGGCGCGACCGTCCACCTGGCCACGGCGGCCGACGTGAGTGATTACGACCAGGTCGTCGCGCTCGCGGCCGAGGCGCACGACGCGGTGGGCAGCGTCGACATCGTCATGAACGTGGCGGGCATCGCCACCTGGGGCACCGTCGACCGGCTGACCCACAGCCAATGGCGGCGCACCATCGACATCGACCTCATGGGCCCGATCCACGTGATCGAAGCGTTCGTTCCGCCGATGATCGCGGCCGGACGCGGCGGTCACGTGGTGAACGTGTCCTCGGCCGCGGGCTTGTTCGGGTTGCCCTGGCACGCCCCCTACAGCGCGAGCAAGTTCGGCCTGCGCGGAGTGTCGGAGGTACTGCGCTTCGATTTGGCGCGCCACCGCATCGGCGTCAGCCTGGTGTGCCCGGGTGCGATGGCCACGCCCATGGTCGACAGCGTCGACATCGCGGGCGTCGACCGCACGGCCGAGGCGGTACAGCGTGGCATGGCGCTGTTCATGCGGCACGCGGTCACCCCGGAGGCCGCGGCCCGATCGATCGTGCGCGGCGTGGAGCGCAACCGCTACCTGGTCTTCACCTCGCCCGACATCCGTGTCGGCTTCTGGGCGCAGCGGTACTTCCCGCCCGCCTACAACGCCGCGATGCGCGGGTTGAACTGGGCGATGAACCGCTATGTCCAGGAGAAGGCGGGCGCCGCCGCCAGCTGAGCGGCCCGACGTCGGTCGCGCCGGACGGACGGCGGGAAACCATTGGACGCCGCTGTGCGCGCTCGTCATGATCGACGCCATGACATCGGCTGTCTACCTGGTCACCGGCATCCAGGCCGCGGGTAAATCGACCGTCGCCCAGGCTCTGGCCGAACGGCTGCCGCGCTCGGCGCACGTGCGCGGAGACGTGTTCCGCCGATTCGTGGTGCAGGGGCGCGCGGAGATGAGCGCCGTCCCCTCCCCGGACGCGATCGCCCAGTTGCGGTTGCGGCATCGGTTGGCCGCCGCTACGGCCGACACGTACGCCGAGGCGGGGTTCACGACGGTCCTGCAAGACGTCTTCCTCGGCGAATTCCTGCCCTGGACGGCGGATCTGATTCGCACCCGGCCGCTCTATGTCGTCGTGCTGGCGCCGCGCCCGGAGGTGGTCGCCGCACGCGAGGCCGGGCGCGGCAAAGCCGCCTACGACGAATTCACTGTCGCGGCCCTGGACAGGGTGCTGCGCGAAGATACGCCCCGAATCGGTCTGTGGCTCGATACCTCGGAGTTGACGGTGCAGCAGACGGTCGATCGGATTCTCACCGACGCCAGGCCGGTGCGGCACTGAAGCCCCGGTCGCGGTGCGAGCTGGGTGCGGTCACCGGGAATCGCGCGGCACTTGCAGGGGAGTGAGCGAACTGGTGGCCGGGCCTTCGAGCAGTGTGCCGTCGGGGGCGAAGCGCGAACCGTGCAGCGGGCAGTCCCAGGTGCGTTCGGCATCGTTCCAGCTGAGGATGCCGTACAGGTGCGGGCAGACGGCGGAGACCCGGTTGGTGACGCCGTCCACCGTGCACACGGCGGTCGGATGCAGGCCTTCGCGCAGTACCGTGCCGCAGCCTTCGGCGGGAGCGACGCCGTCGTGGTGCGTCGCGACGCGCAACCAGCCCGCCGAAAGCTGTTGCGCCACCGCGCTGTTGGTCTTCGTCACCGCGGGCAGCGCCTTGAGTTCGTCCGGGCGCCAGCTGGCCAGTGCGCCCGCCCAGCGCGGCGGCGCTCCGGTGAGCCGTCCGGCCAGCGCGATGGCCGCGGCGACGCCATTGGTCAGACCCCACTTGGCGTAGCCGGTGGCCAGCTGGATCTCGTGCTGTCCGGGTAGCAGCGGACCCACGTAGGGCAGCTCGGCGACCGGCGAGTAGTCCTGGGCGGACCAGCGGTGCGTCGGCTCGGCGCTGGGGAACCACGTTCGCGCCCAGCTCACCAGGTCTTCCACTTTCTCGCGGGTCGATCCGCCGCGGCCGACGACGTGGCCGTTGCCCCCGACCAGCAGGAGCTCTCCGTCCGGTCCCTCCGCGCGACGCAGGGAGCGGGTAGGGCTGCCGGCACTGATGTACATATCGCGCGGAATCGGCTCGTCGAGGGTGAACGCCGCCAGATAGGAGCGTTGCGGGACGAGGCGGGCGAAGAACCCGCCGCGATCGAGGATGGGTGTGCCGGTGGCCAGCACCACCCGGCGCGCGCCGAGGTCGCCGTGTTCGGTCGAGACGACGAGGTCACCCTGCGCGCCGTGATGCACGCCGCGTACCAGGGTGGATTCGTAGATCGGCGCGCCGTGCGCCTCCACGTCGGCCGCGAGCGCGGCCAGCAGCGCCATCGGGTCGAGCTGCGCCTGATCGGCCAAGCGGACCGCGCCGTGCGCGGGGAAGGGCGCGTCCAGGTCGCGGAGCAGTTCGGTGGGCAGTCCCGCCTTCTGGGTCGCGGCGTACTCGGCGCGCACGGCCGACATCTCGTCGTCGTTCTGCGCGTAGGTCAACGCGGCTACGCGATCGACCGCGACGCCGTGCGCGGCGCAGAAACGCAGCAGCCATTCCTGCCCTTCCCGATTCGCCGCCACATAGTCGCGCAGGACATCGTCGGAATGGTGCCGGGCGATCTGCTGAGCCCGAGTCCCTTGCAGCAGACTGATTTTGCCGGTGGTGGCGCCGGTCGTCCCCGCCCCGACGCGCCTGCCTTCGACGACGGCGACCTCCACGCCCTGCTCGACCAGCAGCAGCGCGGTCACCAGTCCGGTGAGCCCACCGCCGATCACCACCGTGTCGAAGCGCGATCCCGGCGTCAACCGCAACCGCGCCGGGACCTGCGCTTCGTGCAACCATAGGGACGTCATAAGCCCGAGATAGCCGGTCTCGACGAGGTGAAACGCCCGTGCCGCATCCTCGTCACACCCGCACCCGGCCGCTGAGCTGCCGATCCGCCGCGGCGAGCACTTCGGCCGCGCTGATCATCGCCAGGCCGGGCGCGGGAGTGCCCGCCAGTGGATCGCTCACCCGCCCGGCCCAGAGGGCGACATGCGCCTCGCGCTCGGGCGGCGGCCCCCAGATCGCGGGCGAATCTGGGCCGAAGATCAGCACCGATGGGGTGCCGAACGCCGTGGCCAGATGGCCCACACCGGTGTCGCCGCTCAGCACGATAGCCGCGTCGGCCACGGTCACGGCCAGCTGTCGCAGCGTGAGTTCGCCTGCCAGCACACTACTTTCGGGGAGCCCGGCCTGTTCGGCCACATCGCGTGCGAGCGGGCGGTCGGCGGCACTGCCGACGACACGCACCGGGCAGCCCCAGTCGCGCAGGCCGGCCGCCACGGCCGCGAACCGTTCGGCGGGCCAGCGTCGGGCGGGCGCGCCGCCGGGATAGACGACGATGCAGCGGCGCTCGCCGGTGCTCTCCGGTGGCGGGGTGATGTCCAGTCGCGCCGGGTCGGCGGCGATGCCCGCCCACTCCAGCAGCCGGCACCACTTCACGGTCTCGTGCAGGCCGGGCTCCCACCGTGGGCCCGGGAGCTGGGGGAAATCTTTGTGACGATAGGCGATCGTCCGTTCCGGATCGATCGCGAGCAGCGCACCGGTGCTCTCGGCCGCGGCGCTGTGCAGATCGACCGCGAAAGCGGGCGGCGGCGCGTTCCAGCGCAATGCGCCCGCCATCGGTGTGGCGTGCAGGTCATCGACGCAATTCGCCAATTCGATCACCGGCCGTAGCCAGCCGGGTGCGGCGAGGACGAGCCGGTGTCGCGGGTGGGCGTCGTGCAATGCGCGCAGGGCGGGAATCGCGGTCAAAAGCTCCCGCAGCCCATGCGCGCGCAGTGCGAGCGTGACAGTCACGGAATGCCTCCAGATTCGGCGCTGTCGGCACAGACCCCGCCACCGGGTCGACGTCGTCGGCGGCCCGGGGCGGGTGTGCCACAAAGCTTCGAGGTAGACGCGTCTCGAAGCCCGCCGGTCAGTGCGCTCCCCGACGCCGTTGTCGAGGGTTGCGCCGCAGTCCGGCGGCACTCCCACCGGGTTCGGCGCCTGGATGACCACGGTGGGAGTGGTATTTGCGTGGCGCGTTATTTCGGCACGAAAATGCCGGTGAGATCGGCCTTCCTGATCGGGGTGTCCGGGTTGGCCTGTGCCGCGCACATCAGCTTGATCGCCGCGATAGCGGCATCGACGGTCCGCGCGTCGGGCGTCCCGTCGCCTTCACGTTCCTGCTCGAGGAATTTCTCGGTGGTGATGCGCTGCTTGTCGGGATCCTGGGCGACATATTCGTTGCACGGGGTGTCGCCGCCCTTGTTCACGATCTTCTCCGGCTCGTCGCCGCACCCTCCCGCACACACCGCCAGCGCCGCCAGAACGGCGATACCCATCCGGCCGGGCCGGCCCGTGGCGCTCATCGGCCGAACCCCGCCAGCGCCGAGGCCAGATCCGGCACATCGAGCGCCTCGACAGCTTGCTGACGCACGTCGGGGCAGGTCTGCGTGGTGATGGCGTCGATCCTGCCGCGATCGGTGACGACCACATCGTTCAGGCCGCCGTTGCGGGCCGCCCAGTTGTGCACGGTGCCGTTGAACGTCACCTTGGCCACCGTCGCGCCCTGCCCGCGCCAGGTGTCGATATCGGCGCGCATCATGTCGCACAGCTGCTGCGCGTCTTCGGTGGTGATCTGGTCGGTGTTCGGTACCTGCGCGGTGGTCGGGCCCGGCATGGTGATCGAGACGGTCGCCGGCTCGGGCGTCGACGCGCCCGGATCACCATCGTCGCTCGAACATGCCGTGAGCGCCGAACCGGCCGCCAGTGCGCCGACGAGCAGCGCGAGGCGACCGAAGGGCCGGTTGAGCTGGTGTGTCATTCTTTCTCCCTCGTAGTCGACCGCCGATCAGTGACCGGCGGCGTCCCGCAGCCGTTTGCCTTCGCGCACTTTGATTCGGCGGTGCTCGACGACGATCACGACGACGCCCACGAGGATGCAGAGACCGCTGACCACCCCGGCGATCACCGCCCAGCCGGCGAATCCGTACCCGGCGGCGGTGAGCGTGAGCGCGAGGCTCACGATGCCGATGCCGACCAGGATGATCCCGGGCCAGTTGCGGGCGTCTTCGATGGATTCTCCGGCGTGTGAGCGGGAGGTGCGGGTGTCGTCGGGAAACGTGTGGGACCGGTGCTGCTCCCCAGCGCCGGATCCCGCGCTCGACTCGTTCGGTGCTGGCAGCATCGGATGTCCTTTCTCCTGAGCGGCAACGATTTCGGTGCGCGGCAGCCCCCGGTCCCGCAGCGTTCGATTCGGGCCATCCGGGGCGGCCATACCGGACGGATGCCCGCGTTAGCGGATCCGAAACGGGGGTACGACGTGAGCGAGTAGCCCGTTTGGTGGGCGCTCGTAACGGCGAGAAGTCCCAGGAGGACCCCTATGACAACAGCACGGGACATCATGACCCCGAATGTGGAATGCGTTCGGTCCAGCGACACGGTGGTCGCGGCCGCGCAGCGAATGGCGGAGCTGAACGTCGGCGCCTTGCCCATCTGCGGCGAGGACGACAAGTTGAAGGGAATGCTCACCGACCGCGACATCGTCGTCAAAGTGATCGCCCAGCGCAAGGACCCGCTCGGGGTCGACGCGGGCGAGCTCGGCGGAGAGTTGGTCACCGTGGACGCCGACGACGACGTGCGCAAGGTGATGTCGGTGATGTCGCAGCATCAGGTACGCCGCGTGCCGGTGCTGGAGCAGGGCCGGCTGGTCGGCATCATCGCGCAGGCCGACGTGGCGACCATGGTGGACAACACCCAGTCCGGCAGCACGGTGGAGGCCATCTCGACCGACTTCTGAGCTCGGCCTGCTCAGACCGCGGCAGGGTGCAGGTCGTAGACCGCGTACGCCGCACGGATCACCGGCTGGGCGACATTACGCACCCGGATGCCGCCCGGCGTGGTGCCGCGCTCCGCTCCCGCGTGCGCGTGCCCGTGCAACGCCAGGTCGGCGCCGTGCTCATCGATCGCCTCGCCGAGCAGGTAGGAACCGAGGAACGGGTAGATCTCCCTCGGCTCGCCGTGCAAGGTGTCGCTGACCGGGGAGTAGTGCGTGAGCGCGACGGTGACGTCGGTGTCCAATGTCGCCAGCGCCTCGCCGAGCGCGGCGGCCACGTCCACGGTGTGCGCGGCGAATTCTCGCATGATGGGTTCCCCGAAGACGCTCGCGCATTTGCCCGCGAACCCGCCGCCGAAGCCTTTCGTGCCCGCGACCCCGAGCGTGCTCCCGTCGAGGTTCAGGGTCACCGCGGACCCTTCCAGGACCGTGATGCCGTGGTCGTCCAGGACGGTGGCGATCTCCTCTTCGGCGTCGCCGTGGTAGTCGTGATTGCCGAGAACGGCGACGACCGGCACGCCCAACTCGGCGAATTCCGCCGCGACGACCCTCGCTTCGTCGACGGTGCCGTGGCGCGTCAGGTCGCCCGCCAGCAAGAGCGCGTCCGCGCGCGCGGGGAGGTCGTGCAGGGCGGGCCGCCACTGCCCTTGTGAATCCGCGCCTAGATGTACGTCGCCGACCGCGGCTATCCGCATGCCGCTCAACTCCTTTCGGGTCCGTCCTGCTCCATCGTCTCGGTGTCGACGGGCGCCGTGGGACGGGTGACATGGACGTCGTTGTGGATCCGCGCGGACGGAAGCTGCTCCCGCACAATGGTTTCCATCTGCTGTTTACGCTGCTCGCTGCTGACCTCGCCGCCGAGCACCACGACGTCGCCGCGAATGGTCACCTGCACACCGAGTTCGGCGGTGCGAGGGTCCTCGGCGAGCGCCCGGCGCAGTCGGGCGACAAGGTATTGCGGCTGCTCCATCTACTCCACCTTTCCGGTGCGGGTGATGCCGAGATCGTCCAGCAGGCCCATGAAGGCCCGCGCGTAGGGCGAGGCCTTGGTCTGCTCGCGCGCCGACTCCCAGTCCACCTGTTCGCGTAGGTCGCGCGCGATGTGCAGGATCGGGCTCAAATCGAGGCGGTGCGCGTCGAAGACGAGCATCTTGTCCACCATCAGATCGGTACCGCTGATCACCGGAGCCTTGGCGGGCCCGATCCGCATCTCCGTGGCCCGGTCGAGCAGTTCGTCGGTCACGTCGCGATCGTTCGGGCGGTGGATCACGTCGACGAGAATGTCGTCGGCGTAGACCTTGCGCAGCCAGTTCTCCGGCGGGTCGCACACCCGCAGACCCGCGCGGGCCAGTGTCTGGATCGCCCGCGCGCTGTCCTCCGGTTTCACGAAGATGTCGACGTCGTGCTGGGAGGCGGGGCCGCCGCGGGCATAGACCGCGCAGCCGCCCGCCACCGCGAAACGGATGTCCGTCGCGGCCAGTGCGTTCACCGTGCGGGTGAGCGCGTGCAGCAGCTGATCGGTAGTCGCAACCATGCAGCGGTGGTACCCGGCGGACGCCGGGTTAATCGGCGTTTCTCCGGGTATGCGACCGGGTACCGGGGGCTCGCACGCGGCACCGTACCGGGCTTTCGGGCCATCGGCTGCGGGACCGGAAGGAGCGGCTCATGCCCAAGACGACAGCACGCGGTGGAGTCAAGAAATCCGAGTTGCCGAGCACTTTGGAGCGGTCGGAGGAGAAGGCGCAGCGCACCTTCGCCGAGGCGCACGACGCCGCGCTCGAACAGTACGACGGCGACGAGGAACGCGCCCATCGCGTCGCCTACGCCGCACTGAAGCACAGCTACGAGCGGGTCGGCGACCGTTGGGAGCCCAAGCCCAGCCGTGGCCCCTCCGACGAACGCGCCGAACAGGGCGGCCCGAACTCGCGGGGGGAGACCGCCGAAGGCGTGGATGCCAACGCTTCGAAGGAGCATCTGCTGGGCATCGCCCGGCGGCTGGCGATTTCCGGGCGCTCACGGATGACCAAGGACGAACTGGTCGAGGCGATCGAGAAACGCAATCGCCAGGAGGCAGCGCGTGCCCGAGAATGACGACGCCTGGGCGCGCCGCGAGCGTGGCGAGACCGAACTCGAACGACTCGACCGGAATTGGGGCAGTCTGGTCCAGGAACTGCGGGTGGTGCAGACCGGTGTGCAGTTCCTGTTCGGGGCGTTGCTGATCCTGCCGTTCCAGGCGTCGTTCGGCACACTGTCACCGGGGATGCGGGCCCTGTACATAGCCACCCTGGCCGCTGTGGTCGGGGCGACGGTGTTCTTGATCGCGCCGGTGTCCTGGCATCGGATCCTGTTCCGCCGGCATCGCCTGGGCAACGTCGTCGCCGCGGCGCACCGCTGTGCGATGGCAGGCGTCGCGCTGCTGGGGCTGGCGTTGATCGGTGCGGTGGTTCTTGTGGTGGACTACGTGACCGGGGCGGCCGCCGCGGTGGTGACCGGCGTGGTCACCGTTGCGCTGTTCGTCTCGACCTGGCTCGTCGCGCCGTGGCGCTGGCGCCGCGCGTCGGAGAAGGACGTCGACCGCTGCTGACTCACCGGGCCCAGGACACGACCTCTCCCGCGCGGGCGGGAGCACCGCGGTGGTAGGCGCTGAGCGTTTCGGTCGCCACCCGGTCCCACGAATTCCGGCTAGCGGCTCGCTGATAGCCCGCGGCGCCCCATGTTTCGCGCAACGTCGAGTCGGTGAGCAGCGGGCGCACCGCCCGTGCGATCGCGTCGGGTTCGGGCGGGGAGGCGAACCGCCCGGTGACGCCGTCGACCACCGTGTCCAGCAGACCGCCGACCGCGGTGGCGACCACCGGCTTCCCGCACGCCATCGCCTCCAGCGCCACCCGGCCCGATGTCTCGTACCAGGGTGTGCAGAGCACGACGTCGGCGGAGCGGTACAGCCGCGGCAGCATCGGCCGCGATACCGATCCGGCCAGCCGAAGTCGTTCGCGCACACCGTGATCCGAGGCGATACGGCGCAGCCTGCGGCCTTCGGCGTCGTCTTCGTCATCGGCGGCGGGACCGCCCGCGATCACCAGCTCGGTGTCCGGGAGGTCCGGCAGCGCCTTGATGACCGGGTCGAATCCGCTGCGCCGCACCAACTCTCCCGCCGCGACCAATCGGTAGGTGGCATGCCGGTCGGCGGCGGCGCCCTCCGGGGTGAACGTGGTGAGATCCACCCCGCACGGCACCATCGAGATGCGGAATCGCGGCACCCCCATCCTGGCCAGCTCCGCTACCTCCTCGGAGGAGGTCGCCACGACGTGCGCCGCTCGCGTCGCGATGAGCCGCTCGAACCGGATGCGCGAGCGAGGGCTCGGGTCGGCGAGACCTTCGCAGCGTCGCTGCACGGTGCCGAGCCCGTGGAAGGTGAGCACCACCGGGATGCCGTGCGCGCGTGACGCCAGCTCGGCCGCGAGCCCGGACTTCCAGTAGTGCGCGTGCACGAGGTCCGGTTGCTCGGCGTTCCAGTGCCGCCGCAGGAAGGTGCCGAAGTCGCCGAGATAGGGCAGTGTCCGATCGATGGGCAGCGGAGTCGGCGGTCCGGCTTGGACGTGCACTACCCGGTAGCCGCCCTCGGCGATCAGCTCGGTGGGTGCGCGCGGACCGGTGCGGCGGGTATAGACCGTCACCTCGTGCCCGCGCCGCGCATACGCCGCGGACAGTTCGGCCACATACCGGCCCCGGCCGCGCCCATCGGCGGGACCTTCTTCGGCGAGCGGGCTGGCGTCTTCGGAAACCATGGCAATCTTCACCGGGTGCTCCGTTCTCGTCGCGGGCGCGCGAATCCGCGCGGCTGCCCTACGACCGGCATCGCGTGACGTTCGGGATAGATGTTCGGGGTATGCCCCGGGGCGGCCCGATGAAACCCCACTTCAGCGGCCATATCACCAGCCGAACGGTCGGTTCGTACCGGTGGGCGCAGCGTCCGGCGGCGGTCACGTTCTCCTACCGAACGCTGTCGATCGCGGGTCGGCCGTGCCACACTGTAGGGAGGTTGAGATCACAGCCGACCCCGGTTCGACGCATTCGGCGCAGCCGGTCGATGGGACGGCACGGCAACCGATTCGCGTTCGCGCCGCCCCTCGCCCCGAAGCGCCGCCGAGGACTGGATACCCCCTACACGGGAGGTTCGACTTGTCTGCCATTTCTCTGCTACGGGAGCACGCGGAGGGCGTGCATCTCAATGGTTCGGGACCGGGACGTCGTAGGGACAGCCGGTTGTGGGCACAGCGGGTGGACCGCCGCCGCGAATGCGTGGTGGTTCGAGTCGAAGGCGAGTTGGACGCCGCCGTGTCGGCCGAGTTCTTCGAGACGGTCGACCGTGCGTTGCAGTCCCCGTGCGATGCCGTGGTGATCGATCTGCGGGCGGCGAGGTTCATGAGCCTGCGCGCTGCCGTGCGGCTCGGCGCGCTGCGCAGGGACGGGGTCGGCCGTCCGGATCTGCGCATCGTCGCGGGCGGGTCGGGAGTGGAGCGGGCACTCGAGGTGACCGGCGTGCGGTCGTTGTTCTCCAGTTACTCCTCCATGCGGACCGCCCTCGACGCCTGAGCGGGCGCCGCCGCGGAGCCTGCCGGTGCGACCCGACCCGATCCGGTCACATCAGGTGCACCGGCATCGGATACTTCAGCGGTGAGTGATAGTAGGTCGGTGCAGCCTGAGGACGCTCTCGCGCTGGACCAGGTGATCGGCAAGGGAACACCGCAGAGTGTCGGCAGTTTCCGATTCTGGTTCGCCGATCAGCGCTGGGAATGGTCGGATGAGGTCGCGTCGATGCACGGCTACACACCGGGGACCGTGACGCCGACCACGGAGTTGCTGCTGCGGCACAAACACCCGGAGGATCGTGACGCGGTGGCCAGCGCCTTGGCGCGATCGGTCGCGGACGAGGAACCGTTCTCCAGCCGACATCGCATCATCGACACCACGGGCATCGTGCGCCACGTGATCCTGGTCGCCGATCGGTTGGCCGACGAGTCCGGTGCGGTGGTCGGCACCTCCGGGTACTACGTCGACGTCACCGAGACCCTCGAGGAGCACCGGCAAGAGACGCTCGACGGCGCCCTGCCCGAGCTCTACGCCGCCAGGGCGGTGATCGAACAGGCGAAGGGGGCGCTCATGCTGGTCTACGGCATCGGTCCCGAGCAGGCGTTCCGGGTGCTGAGCTGGCGATCGCAGGAAACCAACGTCAAATTGCGCACCCTGGCCGCGCGTCTGGTGGCCGATCTGCGGGGCCTCGCGGGCATCACGCCGGGTCTGCGGACCGAGTTCGATCATTTGCTGCTCACCGCCCACGAGCGCATCGACGGCGTCTGACGGGCGTTTCGATCCGCCTGCGGCGGGTACGTCCTCGACGAGGAACGGGCGGTCATTCTGCTCCACCGTCCGCGGCGTCGGCGGTGTTCCGGTGGCTCAGCAGAACCCGCAGCGGTATCCAGGCCACAGGGCATTGGCTGCGAGGACAAGGTGGTGATGGGCAATGGGGGAGTGGACTTTCCGATCCTCTACCGAGACGACGACAGTCGGGGTACGGGTGCCCGCCCGGCTGGAGCAGTTGACCATGCTGCGCGCGCTCGCGGAGACCGTTGCCCTCATCGCCGACTTCGCCTTGGACGAGGTGACCGACATCCGGCTCGCGCTCGACGAGGTGGCGACCTCGCTCATCGTGGACGCGGCCGCCGGTTCGATGATCGACTGCGAGTTCACCTACGACACGGACAAGATGTTCGTGCACGTGTCCTCGGTGGCGGCGACCGATTCGGTGGTCGGCCGAGCCGGCTTCGGCTGGCACATCGTGCGGACCTTGACCGACTCGATCGCCGCGGCTCAGGGTTCCTACGACAGCGTGCTGGGCGGATATCCGACCGTGATCGACTTCAGCTGGGTGCGGGGGGCGCCGAATGGCAGGTGAGCCGAGGTCGCGCGGGGACACCTACGACAACATCGAGCCGCTGTTCGAGAAGATCGCCGCTCTGGACCCGGACGATCCGCGCCGCGAGCCGATGCGCCAGCAGCTGATCGAACGCTGTCTTCCGCTGGCCGAGCACATCGCCCGCAAGTTCGCCGGGCGCGGCGAGAACTTCGACGACCTGCTGCAGGTCGCACGCCTGGGATTGGTGCAGGCGGCCGACCGCTTCGACGTCGCGCGTGGGTCGTCGTTCCTGTCCTTCGCGGTGCCCACCATCATGGGGGAGGTCAGGCGGCATTTCCGGGACAACACCTGGGCCGTGCGGGTGCCGCGCCGGACGAAGGAGATCCAGCTGAGCATCGGCCCCACCGTCGAAACGCTGTCGCAGCGGCTGGGCCGGATGCCGCGAGCCAGGGAGATCGCGGCGGCGCTGGACGTCGATCTGGTCGAAGTGACCCAGGCTCTGATCGCGGGCAACGCCTACCAGTCGTCCTCCATCGACGCGGTCGCAGGCGCGGACGTCGAGAGCGCTCCGCAGCCGCTGCTGGACAGCCTCGGGATCGAGGAGACCTCCTATCACTTGGTCGAAGACGTCATGGCGGTGAAACCGCTGCTCGGGGAGCTTCCCGAGCGGGAGCGTCAAGTACTGATCATGCGATTTTTCGAGTCGTTGACCCAGAACCAGATCGCCGAGCGGCTCGGCGTGTCCCAGATGCATGTCTCGCGCATCCTGTCCAGGACGTTGAACTCGCTGCGCGAGCAAGCGCTGCGGGACTGAGCGTCGGTCGCTACACCGGATTCGGCGGCGCCGGGTCCGGCGACGGACCGGGCAGCCCGGGGTCCGGCGACGGGCTGCCCGGGTCCGGCACCGGGGGCGTCGGCGACGGACCGGGCGGTCGCGGCGCGGGGCCGGGGACCGGCGGCAGCGGATGCGGATCGGGTTCCGGCGGAACGGGATTCGGATCCGGAATAGGGTCCGGCTCGGGAATCGGCGGTACCGGGTCCGGTTCGGGAATCGGCGGCACCGGGTCCGGTTCGGGTGTGGGTGGGACCGCTTGCGCCGCGTTGACGCTGGACATGCGAACTCCTCCTCATGGTCGGCGATCGCCGTGCGCCGCGGCGAAACCCGCGCGTCCGGCCGATCATCGGGCGGTTACCCATCGATCGCCGGACGAACCGGGCCGCGCCGGTGCGGTGCCCGGTCCGGCCGACCAGTTTGCGGATCATGTCCCACGGGTAGTCAGACAGGAGCCGGAGAACAGATGCCGATGGCTCGAGGAGCTCGTCATGACCGACCAGCGCCCACTACGCACCCGGAATCCGCGGTTCGGGCCGGGTGGTGCAGCGCCGACCCAGGCCGAGGGGATTTCCGTCACCAGGAATCACGACGTCATCCGTCGCTGGGCCGAGCAGCGCGGCGCCCGGCCCGCGACCGTGCCGGGCAGCGAGTACAACGGACGGCTCGGGGTGCTGCGCTTCGACTTCCCCGGGTACGGGGGCGCCGTTCTGCGCAGGGTGGGATGGGACGAGTGGTTCGCCACGTTCGACGACAGGAAGCTGCGTTTCTGGTACCAGGAGCCGAGCTCCGACCGTCCGCCGAGCAACTTCAACCGCTTGGAGCCGCCGCGATAGCCGGTGGACCGCTGGAACGGGCGTGAGGCCGGTCACCGCCGCGTGTTCGTGACCGGAACATGCGAAGTATGTGATGCAGAGCACTAATTCGCGGTGACCTTCGCTATCGGCCCCGTGGTCGACGCGCGCGCAGGGGTATTCGGCGGTGCGATCGAAAAGCTTTGTCGCTGAGGTAGTTTCGCGCCTAAGTGCTCCTTCGGCGGGTTTGCCTGTTGCCGGAATGGTGGGTGGGGCTGGTCCCCCCTGTGTCCTACCGAGGCGTCCGTGCGTATAGCGTCGAGAGAAGAACGAAGGGGCCCGCATCGGTCTGCCGGACGTTTACCGGCCGCGGACACGGGTACTCCCAGCCGAGCAAGGTTGCTCGAAAAGCGGAAGGTCGCGTCGGTATGGGGATGCGGTTGTCCGCATCGTGACGCGCTTCCGCATGTCTGCAAGGGATAAGGTCTTGAGCGCAAACCTGATGATCGTGGAAGACGACGACCGGGTCCGTGGTGCGTTGCGGCTCGCCATGGAGGACGAGGGTTACGACGTCGACGAGGCGGAGGAAGCCGAGGACGCGCTCACGCATCTGCGCAGTAATGGTGTTCCCGACGTGATGATCGTCGATCTGATGCTCGGTGGCATGGACGGATTCGAGTGTATTCGCGAGATCCGCCGCGACCATGATGTTCCGATCATCGTGGTCAGCGCCCGCGACGACACACACGACGTAGTGGCCGCGCTGGAGGCCGGCGCCGACGATTTCGTCACCAAGCCCTTCGAGATCAAAGAGATCACCGCCCGTATGCGCGCGGTGCGCAGGCGCTCCCGCCCCACCGCCGAACGGGAATCGCCGCAGGAAATGGTGCTCGAAGCCGATGAAACGGCGCCGCTGGTGCTCGCCCAGGACAGCGGTGTCGTTCGCCGCGGTGGCGAGGAGATCCGGCTCACGCTCACCGAATTCCGCTTGCTGTGTGAGCTGGCCGAATCGCCGGGACGGGTGCTCAGCCGCACGGTATTGCTCGAACGGGTATGGGACCGTGGTTTTTTCGGCGACGAGCGCATCGTGGACGTGCACATGCGCCGGTTGCGCACGAAGATCGAACGGGATCCGTCCGATCCGCGCATCGTGGTGACGGTGCGCGGGCTCGGCTATCGCCTCGATGTGCGGCGCTGAGCGCTGCCTCGACGCCCAACGCTGGAGTCCGAACGCCTGGAGTCTGCGCGGCCGGGTGACCGCCGTTTTCGCGACGATCGCCGCGCTGATGTCGCTGGTGCTGGTCGTCTCGGTGTTCGTGATCAGCCGCGGCTACCTGGAGGCGCAACGAGCGAACGCGGGCACCGAGTCGCCCGCCGATCTCAACGCCGATCTCGATCTGCTGCGCAACGTGCTGATCGGTTGCGCCGCCGTGGTCACCCTGATCGGGGCGGCGGTCGGCTGGTGGGCGAGCAGGCGGGTGCTCACCCCGTTGCACCAGCTCGCGGGCGCCGCCGCCCGGATCGCCTCCGGTGACCTCGGCCTGCGGCTGCCCGCGACCGCGGACCAGGACCTCGCCATCACCGTCGAGTCGTTCAACACCATGGTGGACTCGCTGCAACGGCGCATAGAGCGCGAACACCGGCTCTTCGGTGACGTCAGCCATGAGCTGCGCACCCCGCTGACCACGCTGATGGCGAGCGTGGACGTGCTCAACCGGCATCGCGGCGATCTGCCGGAACGTTCGCAGCGGGCGCTCGGCCTGGTCACCGCCGAGGTGGAGCACCTGCGCAAGCTGCTGGACGATCTGCTCGCGCTGGCCCGGGTGGAAGCGGGTATGCACCACGGCGACGCCGAGCCGCTGTCGGTGCGCGACCTGCTGGTGCACACCCTGGCCGACCGGCGCTACCCCGGCGAGCTGCTCACGGTGCGTCAGGACGTGACCGTGCGCGGCCGCAAGGTGGAGCTGGAACGTGCGGTGGCCAACCTGCTGCACAACGCCGACCGCCACGGCGGCGGTGTGGTCGCGGTCACCGTCGACCGCGACGGCACCGACGCCGTACTCACCGTCGACGACGCGGGCCCCGGCGTGGCGCCCGCGGACCGCGCCCGGATCTTCGAACGATTCGCGACCGCCCGCAGCGGCCGCCGCTCGCCCGATGGCACGGGCATCGGTCTGGCGCTGGTCGCCGAGACGGTCGCCACCCACGGCGGCCGCGTGGACTGCGCCGACCGGCCGGGCGGGGGCGCGCGATTCGTCGTGCGGTTGCCCCGGCTCGGCGACATCCATCCGTAATACGACCGTAAAGAAGTCGACTGGTTCACCTCAAAGTCGCTTCGTAAGCCTGGATAAGTACTGCTGACCGACGAGGAGTTGTATGTCACTGCCAACCCTGTCCCCAGCGGAGATCGAGCGATCGCGCGTCGACAACGCCGCGGCCGCCCTGGGAGCCACCCCGAGCCGGAAAGACACCGGACGGGCCGTGGTCCTGCGCACGCCCCGGTTGGGCGACGGCGCTCCGATGTGGCGAATCGCCAAGGATTCCGCGGTGCTCGACGTCAATTCGAGCTACGCCTACCTGATGTGGTGCCGGGATTTCGCCGGAACCTCGGTGGTCGCCGAATCGGACGGCCGCGTCGTGGGATACGTGATCGGATTCGTCCGCCCGCAGGCCCCCGACACCGTCTTCGTCTGGCAGATCGCGGTGGACCGTGCGCAGCGTGGCCGCGGCATCGCCGCCGAGCTGCTGCATACGTTGCTCAACAGTGTTGCCGCGCAGGGCGTTTCGGTGCTCGAGACGACGATCTCGCCGGACAACGCCGCTTCCGTCGCGCTGTTCACGTCGGTGGCGAAGGAGAGGGACGCGGATCTGACCAAGCGCCCCTTGTTCGACGCCGGCGTCTTCCCCGACAACCACGCACCCGAAGACCTGTATCGCATCGCCCCGACCGCCCGCACCACCGAGGAGGATCACCGATGATCAACGCCGACACCACTGTTTTCGAGAGCCTGGAGTCGAACGTGCGCGGTTACTGCCGCGCCTGGCCCACCGTGTTCACCACCGCGAAGGGCAGCTGGCTGCGCGACGAGGAAGGCAAGGACTACCTGGACTTCTTCGCGGGCGCGGGCGCGCTGAACTACGGCCACAACAACGACGTGCTCAAGCGCTCGCTGCTGGACTACATCGCGAGCGACGGCATCACGCACGGCCTGGACATGTCCACCCCGGCCAAGCGGGAACTGCTGGAGACGTTGCGCGACACCGTCTTCCTTCCGCGCGGGCTGGACTACAAGGTCCAGTTCCCCGGCCCGACCGGCGCCAACGCGGTCGAGGCGGCGCTCAAGCTGGCCCGCAAGATCACCGGCCGGGAAACGATCGTCAGCTTCACCAATGCCTTCCACGGCATGACCCTCGGCGCGCTGTCGGTGACCGGAAACGCGGCCAAGCGCGCGGGCGCGGGTGTGCCGCTGGTGCACGCCGCGCACATGCCCTACGACGGCTATTTCGACGGCACCACCGCCGACTTCCAGTGGATGGAGAAGGTGCTCGACGACACTTCGTCGGGCTTCGACCGCCCCGCCGCGGTGATCGTGGAGACCGTGCAGGGTGAAGGCGGCGTCAACGTAGCCCGCGCCGAGTGGCTGCGCCACCTCGCCGGTCTGTGCGCGGAGCGGGACATCCTGCTGATCGTGGACGACGTGCAGATGGGCTGCGGGCGCACCGGACCCTTCTTCTCCTTCGAGGTCGCGGGCATCACGCCCGACATCGTGACGCTGTCGAAGTCGATCGGCGGCTACGGCCTGCCGATGGCGCTGGTGCTGTTCAAGCCGGAGCTGGACGAGTGGTCGCCGGGCGAGCACAACGGCACCTTCCGCGGCAACAACCCGGCATTCGTCACCGCCACGACCGCGCTGCGCCACTACTGGTCCGACGGCGCACTGCAGACCGCGACCCTGGCCAAGGGTGAGAAGATCGCGCGCACTCTGGGTGAGCTGGCCGGATACTTCCCCGGTATCTCGACCCGTGGACGCGGCTTGGTGCACGGCGTCGTGTTCGACGACCCCTCGCAGGCGGGCAAGGTCTGCCAGATCGCCTTCGAGCGCGGCCTGCTGGTGGAGACCTCCGGTTCCACCGACGAGGTGGTGAAGCTGCTGCCGCCGCTCACGGTCACCGAGCAGGAGCTCGACCAGGGTCTGCACATCCTCTCCGGCGCCGTCGAGTCGGTGTGCGGCGGAATGGGGGCGATCGCATGATCGTGCGCACGACCGCGGAGATCACCGGCACCGAGCGTGACGTGGCGGGCGCGGGCTGGCGCAGCAAGCGCATCGTTCTCGGTGGCGACGGCGTCGGCTTCTCCTTCCACGAGACCACCATTGACGCGGGCACGGTGCACGAGTTCCACTATGTGCACCACGTGGAAGCGGTGTGGCTCATCGAAGGCGAGGGCACTCTCACCGATCTGGACAACGGCGTCACCTACGAGCTCACGCCCGGCTCGATGTATCTGCTCGACGGACATGAACGTCACCGCCTGGAGGTGCGCACCACGATGCGGATGATGTGCGTGTTCAACCCGCCGGTGACCGGGCAGGAGGTTCACGACAGTAACGGCGTCTACCCGCTGGTCGCCGCGACGATCGGAGGTTGAGAACACCAATGGTTCTGCAGCACACCGAAACCCCGCCCGAGACGGCTCGCTACGATCGCTACCCGACCCGTCTCGGCGCGCCCGCTCCGCACTTGGAGCGTGCCGACCCCGCGGTGTGGGGGGAGGTCGAGAGCCCGGAGCTCGCCTCGTTCGACGCCGACGGGTTCGCCATCCTCGACCAGCTGCTCACGCCCGACGAAGTGACCGAATTCAGCGGCGAGATCAGCAGGCTCGCCAGCGACCCGGCTCTGCGTGAGGACGACCGGGTCATCGTGGAGAAGTCGTCGAACCGGGTGCGCTCGGTCTTCGAAGTGCACAAGCTGAGCGAGGCGATCGCCGACCTGGTGCGTCAGCCGCGGGTGCTCCAGCTGGCCGAGCAGGTGCTGGGATCGCCGGTGTACGTGCACCAGAGCCGGGTGAACTACATGCCCGGCTTCCGCGGCACCGGCTTCTACTGGCACTCCGATTTCGAGACCTGGCACGCCGAGGACGGCATGCCTGCGCCGCGTGCGGTGAGTCTGTCGATCGCGCTGACCGACAACTACCCGATCAACGGCAGTCTCATGGTGATGCCGGGCTCGCACCACACCTTCGTGCCGTGCCTGGGCAGCACCCCGGCGGAGCACTATCGGGAGTCGTTGCAGGAGCAGGAGATCGGCGTGCCGACGACCGACGACATCACCGCGCTGGCGAACCGCTACGGGATCAGCCAGTTCACCGGCCGGGCCGGCTCGGCGCTGCTGTTCGACTCCAACCTGATGCACGGGTCGTCGAACAACATCACGCCGTTCCCGCGATCGAACATCTTCGTGGTGTTCAACAGCGTGCACAACACGCTCGTCGAACCGTTCGCCGCGCCCGCGCCGCGACCGGGCTACATCGGCAGCCGCGACTTCACGCCGCTGTCGGCCTGATTCAGAGCCGCCCCGCGCGTGCGGCTCGCCCCGACGGTGGGGCGCGCCGCACGCGCGGGGCGTTTCGCAGGGCATGCGGCCCCGACCATAGGTACCGGGTCACGGGACGCGCCGGATCGCCTCCGGAGTGAGGTCGGCGATGGTCGGGTACCCGTCCACCGCCATGAGCAGGTCGGCCTCGGCCAGCAGCGAACGCAGCACGTGCACGAGGCCGTCGACACCGCCGAGGGCGAGCCCGTACGGATAGGGGCGGCCGATACCCACGGCCGTCGCGCCGAGGGCCAGCGCTTTGACGATATCGGCTCCGGTGCGGACGCCGGAGTCGAACAGCACGGGCAGGCCGTCGGCCGCCGCCACCACCTCCGGCAGATGCTCGATCGCCGGGATGCCGCCGTTGGCCTGCCTGCCGCCGTGATTCGAGCAGTAGATGCCGTCGACGCCCGCGTCCTTGGCCCGCCGCGCGTCGTCGGGATGACAGATGCCCTTGAGCACGAGCGGCAGGTCGGTCAACGACCGCAGCCAGGCCAGGTCGTCCCAGGTCAGCGCATTGCCGAACAGTGAGATCCAGGTCAGGATGGCGGTTTTCGGGTCCTGCTCGGGCGGGCTGGGCAGCAAGGCGCGGAACACCGGATCGCTGAAGTAGTTGGCCAGGCAGTGCCCGCGCAGCTGCGGGAAGTTGGACGTCGCCAGATCGCGCGGTCGCCAGCCGGGCACCCAGGTGTCCAGGGTGACCACGATGGCCTTGAAACCCGCGGCCTCCGCCCGGCGGACCAGGCTCTGCGCCAGATCCCGGTTGGTCGGGGTGTAGAGCTGGAACATGCCGGGGGTGTCCCCGAACTCCGCCGCCACGTCCTCCAGCGGATCGACGGTGAGAGTGGAGGCGACCATCGGGACGCCGGTGCGCGCGGCGGCCTTCGCGGTGGCGATGTCGCCGTGCCCGTCCTGGGCGCACAGTCCGATCACGCCGACCGGGGCCAGGAAGATCGGTGTCGGCAGCGCCATCCCGAACAGCTCGATCGAAAGGTCGCGCGTTTTGCTCGCGCACAGCATGCGGGGGATCAGGCCCAGTTTCTCGAAAGCCGTCACATTGGCACGCTGGGTGAGTTCGTCGCCCGCACCGCCCGCCACATACGACCAGATGCCCGGCGGCAGTGCCGCCCGGGCCTTCGCCTCCAGGTCGGCGTACGTCATCGGAAGATCGGGCAGCACACCCCCGAGCCCCTGGAAATAGATCTCGTTCTGGTAGTCGCCGAAGTTGGTCACGCTGCTCCTGTCCACGTCTCGATGCATGAATGTATCCGATACGTTCTTGTAGGGATCTCGCTTCCGGTCAGGCGCGCAGCGCGCGATACAGGGTCAACCAGCGATCCGGGGAGACCAGCCCGACCGGCTGTTCGAGTGGTATCCCGGCCAGTGCGCAGGCACTGCGCACGGTTCGGCCCGGGAACTCTCGACGCAACGACGCCGCGACGCTGCCCCCGACGCCGGAGAAACCCAGCTCGACCACCTGGCGGTAGTCAGCGATCCGCTCGCGCGGCAGCAGCGCGACGGGCCGGTTGCGCAGCCGCAGGACGGCGGCGTCGACCTGGGGCACCGGATGGAAGCTGTGCCTGCCGACGCGCGCTCCGAGTTCGATCGCCGTCGTGGGCCAGTGGCCGACGGTGAGCTTGGTCCACCGGCCGTAGGCGCCGGAGTGCTTGCGGGCGAACTCGAGCTGGGTGAGCAGGGTGGCGCAGGTGAGTGCTCGCGCCGCCAGGCACCAGCGCACGATGTCGGTCGTGATGGCGAACGGCACGTTGGCCACGACCGCGAACGGCTCACGTGGCGGACGCACGGTACGGAAGTCCTGGTGGTACAAGCGGATCCGGGGATCATCGGCGTATCGGCGGCGCAGTAGGGTCGCGTAGCGCCGGTCCTTCTCATAGGCGCGCACCCGGCCTGCCGTGCCGAGCAGTTGCCTGGTCAGCATGCCGTCACCGGGGCCGATCTCGAGGACGAGGTCGTCGCCGGTGACGCCGGAGGTGCGCACGATCAACCGGGCGGCGCGGGCATCGGTGAGGAAATTCTGCGACAGCCGCTTGCGCGTGGTCGTGGCGTGGCCGTCGTTGCCGCGGGCATGCGGAACAGAACGATGACGGGACATGGGTGTCCTCCGAACGGAGTGGTCGAATCAGGAAGGTTGATTCGCCCGGACCCATGCCAGGGCACGAAAAGTCCGGCGGCCTATCGACCGCCGACGTGGATTCCGATCGAATGGATCAGCAGATCGGAGCGTTACGGTGCGCCGGCAGAGCCCGGGCCTCCGTACGCAGCCGGATGTAGTACGCGCCGACCGCGCACGCTCCGTTCACACCAGGACTGCCACACATACCCCGCAACGTACGACATTCGCGCAGTCGGGCACCACTTCTTTTCCGGTGAGGTGAGTGATCCCGGGGCGCTTACCGGAATCTGCTGCACCGAGTTCAGCGCGACGTCGACTGGCCGACTACGTCCGGGTCCTGCTGTTCCGCGGCGTAGGTTCGCCAGGACTTGGCTTCCGCGTGCTTGCCCAGCTGATCGAGCAGATCGGCGAGTTCGGCGATGGCGCGCGGTTCGCGGCGGTCGGCGGCGGTGCGCCACCAGGATTCGGCCCCGACCGGATCGCCGCGCCGCAGTCGCACCCTGCCCAGTTCGTACGCGGCGCCCGCGTGCCCCGCCTCGGAGGCTTGGGCCCAGAGACCGCATGCCTGTTCTTCCTCGCCGCGCCGGTACATCGCGACGCCGAGGTCGTAGAGCGCGCCGCGGTAGCCAGGGTCGCCCGACTGCCCCGGCGTGGTCTTCCGCGGCGAGGCATCAGCTGTCGCAGGTCGTTCCCCGGGCTGCGTCAGCCCGTCCGGTGCCTGCGCCGTGCCGCGAACCCGAGTGCTCGACGCGGCAACCGTCGTACTCTCCGCGGAACGGGTGCTCGTGAACGGCGAGCCCGCCGCATCTCCCGCGGGCGGCGCGTGCGGTACCTGTGGGATGGGGGACGAGTCGACCCCCTGCACGGTGTGCGGCTCCGCTGCCGGAGCGCCGGAAGGCGTGGTCCGAGTCTGGGCGGGGGCGTGCGTGACTGGGGGTTCGAATGCGGGGTATGAGTCCCCGGTGGTCCACGGGTTCGTGGTCGATGGGTTGGAACCGGTGTGCGGACCATCGGCGGTGGGTCGGCCGGTGGCGGAATTCGGAAAAGGCGGTGCGGCCTGTGATTCTGCTGGTGAAGGGCCGGAATCGGGTGGCGAAGTCTGTGCCGGGGCAGGCGTGACCGGGGGTTCGAATGCGGGGTATGAGTCCCCGGTGGTCCACGGGTTCGTGGTCGATGGGTTGGAACCGGTGTGCGGACCATCGGCGGTGGGACGGCCGGTGGCGGGGTTCGGAGAAACCGGTGCGGAGGGTACTGCTGTAGGCGGAGGGCTTGGATCGTGCCGCGCGGTCTGTGCGGGGCCCGGGGCGGTCGTGCCCGCGGGGTCGAAAGCGCGGTACGAGTCTCCGGTGGTCCAGGGATTCGGGACGAGCGGGCCGGAACCGGTGTGCGGGCCGCCTGGTGCGGGTCGGGGGGCGGGGGAGGGCGGAAGATCCGGTGCGGGCTGCGGATTTCCGATCAGCAGCCCGGCTGTGTGGCGTGCGGGGTCTTCAGGGGGATGCGTGTGCGCCACCGGAGGGCCGAAGGCGCCGTAAGGGTCCGCTGGGGTTCTACCGCTCGCGCCCCGGGGATCGTGCACTGCCCGCTGCGCAGATGGTTCGGCCCGCGCGTGCGGTACCAGCAGGCCGGGTGCCGAGTTCGCGCCATCTGTTTCGGGCAGGATGCCGGTGGCGGGTGGGGCGCCGCCTATGACGCCTGCGACCGGCGGTTCGACCGATCGGCTCGGCGTGGGATGCCCGTGGTGCGGCGGCGTTCCCGGAGCCGGAACGTCCAGCGGGGATTCGGGAGTTTCCGGAGTGGATCGTCCGGCGCGGGACGACTGCATGTTCCCGAAGAGGCTGCCCGAGCGCCGGAGCTGGCCGGCCTCCGGCGCATGCCCGTTCGCGGGCCGGTGGCCGTTCGGCGCCACCGGCGGCTCGGGGGCGGGCGGCTCGATACGAGCCGCCGGTCCGGACGAGGCGGGCGCGGCATCGATTCGCGGAACCGGCATGGTGGGCGCGGTGGGCGGACCCGCCGAGAAGGTGGGCGAGGCCATCCCCATCGGGGACGTCGCGAGCGCGGCGGGCGCCGACGGCTCCGCCGCGGCAGCCGAGGCAGCGGTGGATATTTCCACGACCAGATTCGCGAAGTTCGGCGGGCCTTCGCCGATGCTGCACCACAGGACGACGCGACCGTTGGGCCGGTGCTCCACGACGATGCCGTAATTACCCGCCCAGGACTTCTGCGTGCCGAATTCGTCCACCCACACCGGGGTCAGGGTCACCAGGGTCGCCGCGGCGGTCGGCGTGACATCGAAGCTGACCCCCGCGGCCAGCGCGTCGCTCCACGCGTCGACTCCGGCGAGCGAACGTCCGTGCAGGTCGAGATAGCCGTCGACGACCGAGAGCCCCATGCCGAGCCCTCGCAGTCCGGCGGGCGGCGCCGCGGAGATCATTGTCAAGGTGACGGTGGTGGGCGCCGGGCCGACCTGCTCGGTGTACATCGGGTAGACCATGCTGCCGTGCCAGACGATCGGGTCCGCACTCTGGTAGCGCGCGGCCAGCGGCAGCTCTTCGGGCGTATTCCGGGCAGCCCACGACGAATACCGCTCGTTCACTGTCGCGCGCCTGCCTTTCCACCCGATCCCGACCACCGCCCCCGCGCCGGGCGGCCGGGTATACCGTACTCGCCGCGAACCAGGACCGCGCCGCGATCCCCTGGCGGTCGGTATGCCCCTTGCCCCAACGCTACCGGGGAGTTCACCCCATTTCCCAATGGTGCGCAGCGGCGTGTCCGGCTCCGTTGTCGGCACGGAATCGACTACGCGGCGTCCGTCTCCCGCGGGGACTCGATCCACCGGCTGGCGCGCGGTGTATTCGGTGCGACCGAGCCGCTCGCGTGCTTGCGGACTTGCTTTCGCCGAATCCGCCATTGCCGACCAAGCGCTTGCTACGCTCGATCGATGATCTCCACGGTGGTCTGGGGCACCGGCAATGTCGGCCGCGCGGCCATCCGGGCCGTCGACGCCCATCCGGCGCTGCGCCTGACCGGGGTGCTGGTGCACGATCCGGAGAAGGTCGGCCGCGACGCGGGGGAACTCGGCGGACTCGGTCGAGAACTCGGCGTCGCCGCCACCGGCGACATCGGCGGAGTTCTCGGTGCGCGCCCGGAGGCGGTGGTCTACGCGGCCTCCGGCGATATCCGCCCCGACGACGCGCTCGCCGATATCGTGCGCGCACTGCGCGCGGGCGCGGTGGTCGTCACCCCGGCCCTCTACGCGCTCTACGACCCCCGCAACGCGCCGCCGGAGATACGGGACCCGGTGCTGGCCGCGATCGCCGATGGCGGCGGGTCGCTGTTCGTCTCCGGCATCGACCCCGGGTGGGGTAACGACGTGCTGCCCCTGCTGATCAGCGGGCTCGGCAGCACGGTGGAGACGATCCGCTGCCAGGAGATCTTCGACTACTCCACCTACGACCAGCCCGATTCGGTGCGCTATCTGGTCGGCATGGGCCAGCCGATGGACTACCAGCCCCCGATGCTCGCGCCGTCGGTGCCGACCATGGTGTGGGGCGGTCAGATCCGGCTCATGGCGCGGGCGCTGGGCGTCGAACTCGACGAGATCCGCGAGACGCTGGACCGGCGCGCCCTGGACACCACCGTCGCCACGGCGTCGATGGGCGAGTTCGCGGCGGGCACCCAGGGCGCCGTGCGCTTCGAGGTTCAAGGCATCGTCGAAGGGCAGCCGCGCCTCGTCATCGAGCACGTCACCCGCATCCATCCGTCCTGTGCCCCCGACTGGCCTACGCCGGCCGACGGCGGCGCCGGTGCGCACCGGGTGATCATCGAGGGCCACCCGCGTATCGAAGTGACCGTCGAGGCCACCGACGAGGAAGGCAACCGCTCCGCGGGCGGCAACGCCACGGCCGTCGGCCGCCTCGTCGGCGCCATCGACTGGCTGATGGCCGCGAAACCCGGACTCTACGACGCACTGGACATCCCCTTGCGTCCCGCGGTCGGCAAACTCGGAAGGAAGCATCCATGATCATCGACATCCCCGAGGGGAAGGATCCGATCGGCTACGTGTGGGGCGAAATGGTCCCCGGAATCGGCGTCGCCGCCTCGAATTTCTCGCTGTCGGTGTACTCGCACAGCACGCTCGGTCTCCGCGAATTCGAGGCGGCCAGGCTGCGCATCGCGCAGCTCAACGGCTGCCTGTTCTGCATGGACTGGCGCACCGAACGCGACGGGGCGAAGGTCGAGCCCGAATTCGCCGACGCCGTCACCAACTGGCGCACCACCGACGCCTTCGACGAACGCACCCGGCTCGCCGCCGAATACGCCGAACGCTACGCCACCGATCACCACAATCTCGACGAGGAATTCTGGGGCCGGATGTTCGCCCGGTACAGCCAAGCGGAAGTGGTCGAGTTGAGCATGAGCATCGGCTCATGGCTCGCTTTCGGACGCCTGAACCACGTCCTCGGCTTGGATTCGGTCTGCGTACTGCCGAGTCATTCCACCGGCGGTTAGCACCTCGCCCCGGCGGTCACGCCGGAATTCGCGACACCCACGCGGGCTGCCCATCGACCAGGCCCAGTTCGAACTGCTCGGGAGCGTCGAGCACGGCGCCGAGTTGGCGCAGCGCTTGATCCGCTGAGATCTCCGCGGGAAAACGGATGTATTCGAGAGTGGCGCCGGATATCCGGGCCCGGAACCGGTACCGGAATTCGACCTGGCCCGCGTAGGTCAGCGCGATGCGGCCCTGCCAGTCGATGTCGTGCCTGCCGTCGGCGCGCCGGGTGAAGAACACTTCCTGGTCGGCGACCGAGTCGTGTCCGAGCAGATAGATGTTGAACGCCAGGAATTCGACGTCGTCGGCGTGGGCCAACGGTAGCGGATCGACCGTGAGACGTTGCGGCTGCTCGGATTTCAGCAGAAACGGACGGCCCGGCGCCGCGGCGCGCAATCCGGTGGCGTCGTCCTCGCCCCAGTACGTGGACGACAGGGTGCAGCTGTGATAGTTCTGCCAGACGATCGGCGACAGCCAGCTTTCGCCGTCCTGCTCGTCGCTGTCGGGATCGCGTTCGGCGTTGTATGCCGCCGACCGCAGATGCAGATCGAACCACAGGCTGCCGACCTGGTCCATGCGGCCGGTCCACGCGAACTCTTCGATCGCGTGCCCCTCCGGCCACGGATTTCCCGGGAAAACGATTCTCCCAGCCGGCGTAAAACGCACCAGGTCGGTCCTTTCCATGCCGACACACCCTAGCGACCGAGACCGACAAACTCGACATGCCAGATCCGGGAAGCCGCGTGCGGCCCGGCTTGCGCCTCAGGCGTTGGCCGGCGCTTCCTCCTCCGGCTGGTCGGCGGGCGGCTCCTCCACCGTGCGCTTGGGCCCGGTGAACCACCTGCGGGCCGACGCCAGCCACCAGATACCGATAGCGCCCACCACGCCGACCAAGGTGATCGGCGCGTAATTAACGGTGTTCCAGGTGAACTCGCTGTGCCACGGGTACCCGCGAGCGTCGGTGGGCAGGATGAACAGGAAGCTGATCAGCGCGATCCAGATCAGCGCGACCACGCCGACCGGGCGGTACCACGCCCCCAGCCGCCACGGGCCGGTGCGGAATCGAGCCCCGTGGCGCTGGCGCAACAGGATCGGGATGCCATAGGCGATGTAGAGCCCGATCGTCGCGACCGAGGTGGCCGCCGCGTAGGCCGTCGGGGCGTTCGCCGGCGGCACCAGCATCGAGGGAATCAGCAGCACGAAGGCGAAGAACGAGATGAACAGCACCGCGTTCACCGGCACCTTCCGCGCGGAAAGCCGCGACCAGAACTGAGAACCCGGCACCGCCCCGTCGCGGGCGAACGCGAACAGCATCCGGGAGGCCGAGGTCACCGAGGCGTACCCGCAGAACAGTTGCGCGACCGCCGCGATGATCAGCAGCAGTCCCGACCAGAACCCGCTCAGCGAGTTCTCCAGGATGTAGATCACCGGGTATCCGCTGTTCTTCTCCGGATCCAGCGCGTCGTCCAGATTCGGAATGGCGAAGGTCACCGCCATGATGAGCAGATACCCGGCGATCGCCGAGACGATGATGGTGTTGATGATGCCTTTGGCCGCCATCCGGGACGCGTCGTGCGTTTCCTCCGACATATGGGCCGACGCGTCGTAGCCGGTGAACGTGTACTGCGCGTGCAGCAGCCCGAGCAGGAAACTGAACGCCACCCCGCCGAATCCGATCGCGCTGTTGTCGACCGTCTCGGTGAAAACGAATTCGGCGCTCTGGTGGTGGCGCGCACCGAACCCGAGCACGACCACGAAGATCGCCACACCGCCGACGTGCCACCACGCGGACACGTTGTTGATCACCGCCGACAGGTGCGGGCCGAGCACGTTCAGCACGGCGTGCAGGACCAGGATCGCGGCGAACACCAGGAAGATCGCGGTGCGGTCGGTGCCGATGTCGATTCCGACGACGTTCAGCACGACCGTGGTGAAGATGGCCGCGCCGTAATCGATCGCCGCGGTGACGGCGATCTGTCCGATCAGGTTGAACCATCCGGTGAACCAGCCCCATACCGGTCCGCCCAATTCGGCGGCCCACCAGTACAGCCCTCCCGAGGTTGGGTAGGCGGAGGCCAATTCCGCCATGGCGAGCCCTATCAACAGGACCATGACCGAGACCAGGGGCCACCCCCAAGCCATCGTGATCGGTCCGCCGTTGGCCAAACCGATGCCGTAACTGGCCAATCCACCGGTGAGGATGGACACGATGGTGAAGCTGATGGCGAAATTGGAGAATCCGGACCAGGATCTGGCCAGTTCCTGTTTGTAGCCCAGTTCGGCGAGCCGACGTTCGTCGTCGGAAGGTGATCGGGTCTCGGTCATATCGTGCTCCCGGGTCAAAACGCTGCCCTCATACCGCGTTTGCCAGACGTTCAGTGTGAAGTACCGATCGGTCAACCGCACGGCAACCAGCAAATCCGCGAAACGGCGGCCCCGGCGCCCGTGCGGCCGACGCCGAACGTAGCGTGAGAACCATGAGCCAGCGACTGGTGGTCATCGGTGGTGACGCCACGGGGATGTCGGCCGCCTCGCAGGCGCGCCGGATGCGGGACGCGAGCGCGTTGGAGATCGTCGTCTTCGAACGCGGCCGGTTCACCTCGTACTCGGCCTGCGGCATTCCCTACTGGGTCGGCGGGCAGGTCACCGACCGGGACGCTCTCATCGCCCGCACGCCGGAGGAGCACCGCTCCCGCGATATCGACCTGCGCCTGCACACCGAGGTGATCGAGATCGATGTCGACGGCGCCCGAGTGTGCTACCGCGACCGAGAATCCGGCGCACCGGCATGGCTGCCCTACGACCACCTGGTGATCGCCACGGGCGCCCGCCCGCTCCGCCCTTCCCTGCCCGGCGTCGACGCGAACGGTGTGCACGGCGTGCAGACCCTCGACGACGGGCAGGCGTTGCTCGAGACGCTGGAGCAGGCGCGCGGCAACCGCGCCGTGGTCGTCGGCGCCGGCTACATCGGCGTGGAGATGGCCGAGGCCCTGATCCGGCGCGGCTACGACGTCACGATGGTCAACCGCGGCGCCGAACCGATGTCCACGCTCGATCCGGACATGGGCGCCTTGGTCCGCGAGGCCATGTGCGGAATGGGCATCAAGGTGGTCGGCGACGCGGAAGTGTCCGAGATCCGGACCGGTGAGGACGGCCGGGTCGCCGCGGTCGTCACCGACACCGCGGAATACCCCGCGGACGTCGTGGTGCTCGGCATCGGGGTGCGACCGGAGACCGATCTGGCCCGCGCCGCCGGTCTGCCGCTCGGGCAGCACGGCGGGCTGCGGACCGATCAGGCCATGCGGGTACGGGGGCACGAGAACATCTGGGCGGGCGGCGATTGCGTGGAGGTGCTCGACCTGGTCTCCGGCCGCGAACGCCACATTCCGCTGGGCACGCACGCCAACAAGCACGGTCAGATCATCGGAGCGAACATCGGCGGGGGATACGCGGTCTTCCCGGGCGTCGTCGGCACCGCGGTCAGCAAAGTGTGTGAACTCGAAGTGGCGCGAACGGGTCTGCGCGAGAAGGACGCTCGGGCGGCGGGCCTGCAATACGTGACCGTCACCGTCGAATCCACCAATCGCGCGGGCTACTACCCGGACGCGGCGCCGATGACGGTGAAGATACTCGCCGAGCGTTTCACCGGCCGCTTGCTCGGCGCCCAGATCGTGGGGCAGGAAGGGGCGGGCAAAAGGGTGGACATCGCGGCGGTCGCGCTGACCGCCCGGATGACCGTCGAGCAGATGACGATGCTCGACCTGGGTTATGCGCCGCCGTTCTCCCCGGTGTGGGACCCGGTTCTGGTGGCCGCGCGCAAGGCCGTCACCGCGGTGCGCGAGCGCGGGTGACCGCGCTCAGGCGTCGAAGAGTTCGAGCAGTTCGGTCTTGCCGAACATGACCGCGGCGGTGCGGGCCGAGGGGGTGCCCGCGTCGGGATCGGCGCCCGCCGCCGCGAGCTGTCGCACGATGCCGGTCTCGCCCTTGAAGACCGCCCCCGCCAGCGGGGTCTGGCCCTTGTCGTTGGCGCGGTTCGGATCGGCCGAGCGCTTCAGCAGCGCCGCCACGGCATCGGCGTGCCCGTGGTAGGCCGCGAGCATGAGCAGCGTGTCGCCCGCGTCGTTGGTGAGGTCGACCGGCACGCCCGCGTCCACGTAGGCGGCCAAGCTCGCGGTGTCCCCGCGCCGCGCGAAGTCGAAGACCTTGGTGGCCAGCTCGATCAGTTCCGGGTCGATCTCGTCAGCGCTCATCCGTTCACTCCTATCACGAGATCGCGAAATCAGCGTTCGGCGGGCTTTCCCAGTTGTTCCCGCACGATGCGCAGATCGGCGACGAATGCCTCGTAGGCCGCGGTCCGGTCGGGCGCGCGCAACACCGATGACGGGTGCACCGTGGCGATCACGCGGAAGTCCGCCGTATCGATGACCTCACCGCGGCGCTCGCTGACCTTGAACGACGGGCCGAGCACCGCCTGCGCGCCGATCGCGCCGAGACACACCACCAACCGCGGCCGCAGCAGATCGAGTTCGGCGTGCAACCACGCCGAGCAGGCGATCACCTCGGTGCGGCCCGGCTGCTTGTGAATCCGTCGCTTGCCGCGCTCCACGAATTTGAAGTGCTTCACCGCGTTGGTCACGTAGACCGTGTCGCGGTCGATGCCGACGTCCGCCAGCGCGCGGTCGAGCAGGCGTCCGGCCGGACCGACGAACGGCTCACCCAGGACGTCCTCCTGACCGCCGGGTTGCTCGCCGATCAGCACCACGTCCGCGTCCGGGGGACCGGCGCCGAACACCGTCTGCGTGGCGTGGCGGTAGAGATCGCAGCCGTGACAGCCACAGGCCGCTTGCCGCAGGTGCGCCAGGTCCGCGTCCTCGGGTACGAACATCGCGGCGCCGGGTGCCTTCATCGCGGTTCGCCTCCTGCCTCGACGGGGCCGCGACTGCCGTTCGCCGCCTCCTGCGGTGCCTGCTGCTGGTGGCGGCTTACCCGTTTCCGCCGCGCTCACGCCACCGACGCCGATCTGCCTCCCACATGCTGAAGGAGCGGACCGAGGTCGGTATAGTCGCCGCGGATGAGTAGTGTCACCGCCACCGCCGCAACGCCGATGTCCCAGCACCGTCGACTCGGGCGTGTGGTGCGGCTGGCACCGGTCCTCTCGATCGCGTTCTCCGCGTTCTGTCTCCTGACACCGGTCTGGCCGTTCCACGAGATCACCGGCGGGTTCATCGACCTGCAGGTGTATCGGCTGGGCGTGGACGCCATGCGGCAGGGCGCCGACATGTACGGGCAACTACCGCAGACCACGATCGGGGCGGGCCTGCCGTTCATCTACCCGCCGTTCGCCGCGCTCGCGCTCGGCCCCTTCGCGATGCTGCCGTGGGATGTGGCCGCGCTGAGCTTCTTCGTCTCCTCGGTGGCCGCGCTCGCCCTGACGCTCTATCTGGTGGCGCGGCGAGTCTGGCCGGACGAGGCGCAGCGGCGGCTGGCGGTCTGGGCCACCGCATGTGCCACCCCGCTGGGGCTACTGCTGGAACCGATTCACTCCACGCTGGACTTCGGTCAGGTCAACCTGCTGCTCATGGCGCTGGTCGCCGCTGATTGCCTCACTCACAAGCCCCGCTGGCCCCGGGGGATGCTGATCGGCATCGCCGCCGCGATCAAGCTGACGCCCGCGGCCTTCGTGCTCTACTTCCTGGTCCGCCGGGACTACCGCGCGGCCGCTACCGCGGCGGTCACCGGTGCGGCCGCGACGGCGCTGGGTTTCGCGGTCCTGCCCAAAGAGTCCGTCAAGTATTGGTTCGGCGGGCTCGGCAACGTGTCCGGGCTGAGCGGCTCGGCATTCCACACCAACCAGTCGATTCAAGCGGTGTTCGCTCGATTCGAAGTGCCAGAGCCCGCGTTCACCGTCATCTGGCTGGTGCTCGGCGCGTTGGTGCTCGCGCTGGTCGTCACGGCGATGCGCCGGGCCGCGGACCTCCCCGCGCTCGCGCTGGCCCTCAACGCCGTCTTCACGCTGCTGGTCTCGCCGATCTCCTGGTCGCACCACTGGGTGTGGATCGCGCCCGCCTTGTTCGCCGTCGTCGGTTACGCGACCCGCCTGCCCGGCAGGCGGGCGATCGGCTGGTGGGTGACCTTCGTGGTGACCGCGGCGGTGTTCGTCATCGGCCCGCACAACTGGCTGCCCGACGGCGAGCATCGTGAGACCGCGTGGACGCCTTGGCAGCATTTCATCGGCAACACCTACATCTGGTTCAGCGTGGTGCTGGTCATGCTGTTCCTGGTCACCAGCAGGCGGTCGGTCACGAAGCGCGCCGACTACGCACAGGTCGATCCGGCACACCCGGCGGAGGCGGAGACCTCGGCGCTGTCGGCGCGCTGAGGCGCAAGCGGTAGGGCGGCAACCTCCGGCCGCTTCAGCTGGTGCCGGGTGCGGACGGCGCGACGAAAAGGAAGCTCTTCTCCTCGACGCGCGACTTGATACGCCACTGTCCGTCGACACGGACGAACGTGTCCAGGTACCAAAGGCCGCAGAACATCATCGTGGGCGGTCCGTCGCCGCCCGGCACCATCATCGGGTTGTGGCACATCGTCCGCCCGGTGGCCGTGTCGCCGTCGATCGCGATGGATGAGTTGCTGATCAGGTGCTGGAATGCCGGGAAGTTCGGTAGCACCGAGGCGAGGAATGCCTTCGTCGCCGCCAGATCGCCTACCGAGCCACCCATGGCCGAGTAGTCGATGTGCGCGTCGGAGGTGAACACCTCGTCCAGCAGGTCCCACTGTCGAGTGTCGACCGCGTGCGAATAGCGCACCATCAGGTCTTCGATCTCGAGTCGATCCGAAATCTCCTGCAACGACAGCATGTCTGCCTCCGATTGACGTCGATACCCGATAGATGCCACCAGGGTTCGGCGTACGAGGCAAGATCCGCGCGGGTCAGGTCCGATGCGGCAAGATGTTCAGAACCAGTGTGAGCCCCGCCACGATGCTCACACACGCCACCACGGTGGCGAACACGGACTGCGTGATCGTGGCGATGCCTATCGAAAAGGCAAGGCACGTGGCCAAAGCAAGCGCGCCGGTTCCCGGTTCCACACCGGCGATCCGGGTTGGTCGGTGATCCGTCATAGCTATGTGATACCCAACGCGGGCCGTTACGAAACCGTGATAGGCAGCCGGGTTTCCGGCCCGGGCGTGTCCGCAGGTCACAGCGTCGCGTACCGGTCGGGCAGGATCGGGCCATGACCGTCGTAGTGCAAACCCTGCTCACCGAAGACGACCTACGTTCCGCCATGGCCCTTTTCCGCACCGCGATGGTGGGCTTGCCGCCGATCACCCCGACCGCGGAGCTGTCGGAGCCGGGCCGCGCACTCGGCGCCTACATCGAGGGGGAACTGATCGGAACGGCCGAGTCGTACACCAGCTGGCTGGTGGTGCCCGGCGGTACGCGCGTGCCGCATGCGGCGGTCACCCATGTGGGAGTGCTGCCGACCCACACGCGCCGCGGCGTGCTCACGGCGTTGCTGCACCGCCAGCTCGCGGACATCGCCGAGCGCGGCGAAGCGGTCGCCACGTTGCGCGCCTCCGAGGGCGGCATCTACGCACGATTCGGCTACGGCATCGCCAGTTCCTTCGCGCGGGTGGAGTTGCAGCGCCGCCGAGCCCGGCTGCGGGAGACCGTGGCGGCAGCCGGTCCCGTGCGTTTCGTCGACGGCGTCGCGGCATGGAAGTTGCTTCCGCAGATCTACGCGACGGCGGACATCTCCTGGACCGGTGCGGTGGACCGACCGGAATACTGGTGGCGGCTGCAGGAATTGCTCAGCACGGCGCCGAGCTACTGCCTGGTCCACGGCCCGGCCGGCGCCGAGGACGGCTTCGCCCGCTACCAACCGGTCGACCCGGCGAGCTGGCTGTCCCGGCCGGAAAAGCAAGTGGTGGTCAACGATTTCGTGGCCGCGACGCCCACGGCGTATCGCGGACTGATCCGCCAATTGCTCTCGATCGACTTGGTCGAGACCTTCGTGTTCCCGTTCGTCGCCCTCGACAGCCCGCTACGGCACCTGCTCACCGACGAGCGTGCGGCGCAAGTGGTGTCGACTCGGGACGAGACCTGGTTGCGCCTGGTCGATGTCACACAAGCGCTGGCGCGGCGGGCTTATCGGGAGGCGGCCGCGGTCGTGGTGGAAGTGGTCGATCCGCTCCTGGCCGCGAACTCCGGCCGATACCGCATCGCGGTCGACGGTGTGCGACGAGTGCGGGAGACGGCGGAGGTCACCGTCGGTGTAGCCGACCTCGCGGCCGTCTATCTCGGCGGAACCACTTGGCGAGCATTGGCTTTCGCGGGACGTGTGGACGAGCATCGCCCAGGGGCGGTCGCCGCCGCGGACGCGCTGTTCACCACCGACGGGTTGCCGTTCTCGGGAACCTTCTTCTGAGCACAGCCACCGGAGTACAGTACGTACGTACGGTTTGGTATCGACTCTCGGAGCGGCCGATGTGGGATCCCCAGCAGTACCTCGCGTTCGACGACCATCGGTCCCGTCCCTTCTTCGACCTGATGACCAGGGTCACGGCGACCGAGCCCAGGGAGGTGGTCGACCTGGGCTGTGGACCCGGGCATCTCACCGCGGTCCTGGCGCGGCGTTGGCCCGGGGCGAGCGTGCGAGCCATCGACTCGTCCCCGGAGATGGTCGCGTCGGCGCGGGACCGCGGCATCGACGCGACGATCGGGGCGGTGCAGGAATGGCGGCCGAGCGCGGAGACCGACGTCGTGGTCTGCAATGCCGTCCTCCACTGGGTGCCCGGGCATCCCGGCCTGCTGTCGGAGTGGATGCGGCAACTGCCTACGGGCGCGTTCCTGGCCGTCCAGGTACCGGGCAACTTCGACGCGCCGTCCCACCGGGCGATCCGGCAGGTGGCCGCGCGGGACGAGTGGCGCGACCGGCTCGGCCGGGCGGGCATACTCGAACCGCGGGCGGTGCTCGATCCCGCGGGATACGCCGACCTGCTCGCCGCTTCGGGCGGGGCTGTCGATGCCTGGGAAACGACCTACTTGCAGCGCTTGACCGGTGACGATCCGGTGCTGGAATGGGTGACCGGCACCGCGCTGCGACCCGTGCGCGGCGCTCTCGACGACGCGCAGTGGCAGGAGTTCACCGCTCAGCTCGCCCCGCTGCTGCGCGCCGCCTACCCCCGGCGCGCCGACGGCACCACCTGGCTGCCGTTCCGGCGGGTGTTCGCCGTCGGCCGGAAGCGGTAGCGCACGCGTTCGCCCGGTGCGGACAATCACAGGACAACCAGCTGTCCGAGGCCCGGGCCGGCGCCCCGGGCGTCGCCGGACCGAACGTCCGGCGCCTTCCGCCGGTCGGCGGGTTGTCACCGGGCTTGCTCGTGCGCCGTCGACAGCAGCCGCGTGACGCGGGTGCGCAGCTCTCCGGGTACCGCCCGCACGCCGATCGACGGCAGCTCGGCGGCCACGTTGGCGGCGAGCACCCGCAGTTTGGTGTTGGTTTCCTGGGATCGGACGCGCAGCAGCGTGAACGCTTCGTCGGCGTCTACCCCGTAGACCAGCATCACCGCGCCTTTGGCTTGCTCGATCACCGCCCGCGCGGCTACCGGATCGAGGTCGCTCGCCGCTGTGCCGTCGCCGTGGTAGCTCACACCCCCGCACTACCCGGCCTCGGCGATTCGACACCGATTGCGGCAGACCAGCCGAGGCCGGCGGATGTCCTCGCCCGGCGGGAGGGGGTTGACTGTGATCGCCGGGATCGCGATACTTCGAACGTCATAGCGATTGCGTATAACTTGTCCTGCGGAAACGCGACGGAGACAGATCAATGACGATCCATACTGCAGTCGAAGCGATTCTCCTGGCCCAGGTGGAAGATCCCGTCCCCGAGGCTCCCCCGAACTCGGAGAAAATCCTCCAGCTGTTCCGGTATTTCACCTGGTTCGTGATTCTCTCCGGTGTCACCGGCATCGCCTATGCGGGCGGGAAATTCGCCTGGGAGAAGTGGAACGGCGGTCCACTCGCGTCGGCGAAAATGGTCGCGGGTGGCATGCTCGGCGGCGTCATCGCCACCAGCGCGGGGACGATCATGAACGCGCTGATCGGTTGATCCGGTCGGCGGGGGCCGGTGCGTCCGCGCCGACCTCCGGTACGTCCGGGTCGGCCCTCGCCGCTAGTCGGTAACCTCCAGTTCGACCAATTGGCCCGGGGTGAAAGATTTCTCGCGTCGGTTGGTCTCCACGCCGAAGACCGCGACCACGAGGTCGCCACCCGGCTGGACCACTCCGGCTTGCGTGAGGGTGCCGTAACCGACGACGGATTCGCCGACATGATCGGCGAGTTCCACCGCCGGGATTCGAATTGTTCTGCCCACGGGGCACCTCTATCGGGTCGAAGTGTCACGGTCTGCTGTGTCACTGTTCGCAGAACTCGATCCTAATCCGCGATAGCAGGCGCGGTACCCCCCTCCTGCCGCGCGAACCCTTCGTGGCGCCGGAGGTGTCACAAACTCCACCGTCAGGACGGAATTCTCTGTGCCATAACGATTTACCTTCGTGGCCTCGACCAATTCGTGACCACGGCGAGCGCGCCGGAGACCTTGGCCCGGAAGTGCGGGCACTCGCGGAAGTCCTCGGCGTCGCAGTCGAGCGCGTGCGAAATGGTCTCCAGCGCGGCGGTGTCCCGGCTGATCCGGTGCGCGAGCTGGTCGCGGTGCGCGCGCAGCAGCTCGCGGCGCGCGGTGCGGTCGGACGCCTCGGCGAACAGCGCGGCGAGTTCGTCCAGCGACAGGCCGACCTGCTTGCCGAACAGGATCATGGCCACGATCTCCGCGTCGTCGTCGTGATACCGGCGATGCCCCGCACCGTCGCGCCGCGGCGCGAGCAGTCCGACGTCCTCCCAGTGTCGCAGCACATGAGTGGCCAGACCGAACCGCGCCGCGAGCTCACCGATCGACATCTCGCCGCCCGCCATACCCGCACTCTAGGCGGCGCTGGCGGTGAGCCGCGCATACAGCCCGACCGGATGCCGCCGCGGGCGTACCGGCTCCCGCCGCACCGTCGCCGCCTCGAAGGAACGGCGCAACGCGTCGAGCGCGGCCGCCGCGCGCACGAATCGGAAGTCGTAGATCGCCACGGCTCCGCCGGGACGCAGCACGCGCGCCAGCTCCGCGATCGCGCGGTCGACCTGCGGCCACTCGTGCATGCTCAGGCTCGAGACGACCAGGTCGAAGCTGTCGTCGGGGTAGGGGAGAGCGCCGACATCGCCGACCGAGAGCTCGGCCGCACCGGACAGCGCGGCCTCCGCGAGATCGATCATGTGCGGTGACAGGTCGACGCCATGCAGCCGCAGATCGTCTCGCCGAGAAGCCAACTGCGCCAGCAACTTTCCCGGTCCCGCTCCGACGTCGAGCACCCACGCGCCCGGCTGGGCGGCCGCGTCGATGTCGGTGGCGATGTGTCGGTACAGGCCGCCGAGCAGACGAGTCGCCCGCTGGTCGTAGCCTCGGCTCTGCTTTTCTCCGAACGTGGTCATGGTTGCCTCTCCTCGTGGTGCGCTCAGCTTGCGAGTTGAGGTCGACCTGAAGTCAAGCGGGAAATTTCTGGTCGAGCCACTGCCCGAATGTCGGCCCGGCGATGACCGCGCCGGGTCCCGGCAGGAGGGCGCCACCGGCCTGCAATTCGTGATTCGGGTCGTCGGTGTCGACGATCTCTTCCACCCGAGCCGGTTCGCCCCGTCGCGCCGCCACTTCGGCCGCGGCCGCGGCCAGGTCGAATTCTTCCGGCCCGGCGATTTCGGCCGACTCCGGCGCGGACGGCGAGACGGCCGAGTCGGCCAGGTGTTCGGCGACCGTGCGGGCGGCGACGAGCCGCGCCCGATACTTCGGGACATATGCGGTGTCGCCGCGGGTCGTCCAGTCGAGCATCATCTCGGTGAATTCGTGGAACTGGGCCGCCCGCAGGATGCGCACGGGCACCGGACCTCGGCGGTAGGCGTGCTCTTGGGCGAGTTTCCCGGCGTAGTGCCCCGCGGTGAATCGGTCGATGCCGATGATGGAGATCAAGGCGATCCGCCGCACCCCGGCAGCGGCTGCCTCGCGTTGCACATTCCGCGCGACGGTGCGGAAGAAGTCGGTCACCGCTTCGGTGTCGGTGGTCGTCGCGTTCACCGCGTCCACCACGGCATCCGCGCCGGCCAGCGCTTGCGCCAAGCCGTCGCCGGTGTAGACGTCCACACCGGTCGATCTAGTGATCGCGACGACGTCGTGGCCCCGGCTCTCCAGTACGTCGATCACGTCCCGGCCGATCAGCCCACTTGCTCCGATGACTGCTACTCGCATGGCAACCTTCCTCTACTCACTGGTCCGGTGAGTAGACGAAGCGGCCACGGCCGGTGTGACAGGACCGGGTTCCGATCACAGCCGCGCCGCATCGGTCGATCCACGCTCGGCGGCAGCTGCTCGGGTCGTGCCCCTCAGAGGTCGGTTTCGAGTGCGCGACGGCGACAAGCCCGGCACGCCGCGGACTCGGAGGAAAACTCGGCACAGATAGGTGCGGCCGCCCTCGATCGGTGCGGCCGCACTGTCGGGCTCAGATGCACCAGACGGCGCTTCCGAGCGGAATGCAAAGAACGACCGAGCCCCACACCGGTGTCGCCGCGTCCGATGGCGTTTCGGCGGAAACGGCGGGAGCCGCGATGACACCCACGGACAGGGCCATTGCGGTCGCGGCGAGGATTTTCGTGATTCTGCTGGACATTTGTACATCCTTCGATTCGGGTGAATTTATCTCTGCTTATGGATTTCATAGTTCACCCATAGGGCGGTGAACGCCAGGCAAAGAAATGTGAAGGTCCCCGGTATTGCGTAACGGGGAGATCACCGAGGGTGCTTTTTCCAGGGCATAGACGTCGGATCGGGGGGTGAAACATACCGTAAGTTTTCTTGTCCCCCCGCTCACTACCAGAATTCGCGGTTCGAACGATGCCGGGTCTTCTTTCTCCGATCGAGACCCGGTTTCGTATGGTACGGGCAGGGCGCTACCGTATGCTGCCGCCGCGCCGCCGCCGAACACCTTTCGGATCGACCGCCACCACTGGGCGGTAACGGTGATCGTTACGTCCGAGGAAGACCGTCGAGCGGCCGCCGGACTCGCTGTGATCCGCTACCGGACACTTCCCACTGGAGGTGAGCTTTGCCCGAATTGGGGCAGTGGTCCGGCCCTAAACTGAGCGAATGGTGCAGCCAACGCCCTGGCAGTCGAACAAAACTGGAGACGGCGGGTCCGCCCAGCAGGATCAGGCGGTGGGCGGCATCGCACCGGGTAGCCCCCAGGCAATTCGGGCCGCACTGCGTGGGTATTGGGGCTATGTGTGGGCCGCCGTCGGTAGTCTCGTGACGCTCGTGTTGCTGTTCCAGCCCTGGATCACCGCCGCGGGCGCCGACGGCAGGGTCAGCACCACCGCGTTCGGCCGGATGGAAATCACCACGCGGTTCCTGAACGCCTGGTCGTCCTCGAGGCCGCGCACGCCCCACGTCACCGGCTTCTGGGCCCTGCTCGCCTGCGCCGCTATCGTCATCGCGATCTTGGCGATCGTGATCAACTTGCGCCTGCGCATCGATGCACTCAGTCGACTGGCGACGATAGCGACCCTGGTCACCTCGCTGTTCGTGCTGTTCACCGTGCTCTACATCAACAGCAAGGGCCCGGAGTTGAAGGCGATGGTGGGACGCAGTTCGGATCTGGGCGGACAGGTCGGATCGCTCATCAACTGGGCCTTCGGCAACGGCAGACTCGTCGTGCCGGGCGTTGGGCAGGTCGCGTATACGTCCGCGGGTCTCACGCCTTGGGCGCTGCTCGCCGGTGCGACGTCGCTCGCCTCGTCCGTCGCCGCCGTCACGCAGTGGATCCGCAACAGGTCCGGCGGTCTGTTCCAGCTGCCGTGGCGCATCAACGTCGTGTCGTCGAAGCGGCCCGCCGACACCGACGACGCGGACTGATCCGCCGGCTGCGCCGGGGCGGGCCGGAGTAGACTCGCCCGAATCACCGTATGAGTACGCAGTCCGAGGCGGTATCGCATGGTCGGCACAGAGGTACTCATCGCGGGCGCGGGCCCGGTCGGACTGACCGCGGCGATCGAGTTGGCCCGGCGCGGTGTCTCCTGCCGGATCGTGGACGCGCTGCTCGAACCGCCCCGCTATGCGAAGGCCGTGGGAATCCAGCCGCGAACGCTGGAGGTGTTCGAAGGTCTGGGCGTACTGCGCCGGATCCTCGACTCGGCAATCCAGTTGCGCGGCCAGCTGGTCTATGTCAACGGCGCCGAGGTGGCCCGGACGGAACTGACGCTGCCCGCTGACGTGCCCTACGGATTCGTCGGGCTACCGCAGTACGTGACCGAGCGAATACTCCGGGAGCGTTTGGCCGAAACCGGCACCCGGATCGAACGCGCCACCGAACTCACGACGTTCGACCAGGACGACAATGGCGTGCGTGCCGTGCTCACCGCCGCGGACGGCGAGCACACCGTCGACGCGCAGTTCCTCATCGGCTGCGACGGCGCGCACAGCATCGTCCGCAAGACACTGGGTCTGTCCTTCGAGGGGGCGGCGTTCACCGAGCAGTACATGCTCGGCGATGTCGAACTCGATTGGGCGCTGCCGCGCGGCTACGGCCTCCGATCGATGCGTCGAACCGAGGACGGCACCGACGACTTGCTGGTGTGCATACCGCTGCCGGGACGTGGCCGCTATCGGGTGTCGATGCTGGTCCCCGACGAACTCCTCAGCGCGGGAACGACCGGCCCCGACAAGCTCGGGCCCGGGTTCGAACGCGGACCGGGGCCGCAGCTGGGACATATCCAGCAGGTCCTCGATCGCCTCGCGCCCGAGCCGGTCACCGCGTCGAACCTGCGGTGGTCGTCGGTCTTCCGGATCGGTCACCGGATCGTCGATTCGTACTCGCGCGGAAGGGTCTTCGTGGCCGGCGACGCGGCGCACATCCACCCGCCCACCGGTGCGCAAGGAATGAACACCGGTATCCAGGACGCGCACAACCTCGCGTGGAAGCTCGCACTGGCGATCAGCGGCGACAGTGCGTCCCACCTGCTGGACAGTTACGACGCCGAACGCAGGCCGGTCGGCGCGGAGGTGGTCGGGCGGACCGTGCGCAGTGCCGGAGAGGGCATCGGGGCCGGCGAATCGGACCCCGATCTCGTCATCCGGCGTGCGGCCCAGCTGCTGATCGACTATGGCGACAGCCCGATCGTCGCCCGCACGCCCGACGGCGCGCCGGGTCCGTCGGCAGGAGTGCGGGCTCCCGATGCCACCGGCTTGAGCCGGGGCGCGGTCACCTTCCCGATCCGCCTGTTCTCTTTGCTCGGGCGGACCAACCACACCCTGCTCCTTTACGCCGACGCCACCACCCCAACCGACATCGGGGTACTGGAGGAGCTCGCCGATACGGCACGGCGGAGGGCGCACAGACGGCTGGACGTGTACCTTCTCACCGCACCCGGCGCCAGGGTCGATGAGACGCTGCTACCGGTCGTCCGGGATGGTGACGGCAATTTCGCCAAGGCTTACGGCGCCACCGGCGGAGCCGTCTATGTGGTGCGTCCCGATGGCTACCTCGGCTATGTACGGCACCGAGCCGCCGCGAACGACCTGGCATCGTACCTGGCCACCACCTTCCGCTGAACCGCGTGCGGCCGGCCCCAGCCGCACCGCGATCCGATCCCCTTGCGCATTCCGGACCTGATCGGGTACGCCGGATAGCAGGAGGTGTTCGATGCCGTCCGCACCCCGGTCCCCGACGCGGACCGAAGAGGTCACCGTGCCAGCGGAACGCACCCGGCTGGCCGGGGTCCTGGCTGTGCCACCGGACCGTACCGCCGTGATCGCCTTCGCACACGGCAGCGGCAGCGGCAGGCGCAGCCCGAGGAACCGGTTCGTCGCCGAGGTTCTCAACCGTGCGGGGTTCGCGACGATGCTGGTCGATCTGCTGACCCTCGAGGAGGAGAGCGACCGCGCGCACGTCTTCGACATCCCGCTGCTCGCGCGTCGCCTGGTCGAGGTGACGCACTGGCTGCGGACGCGGCCGGAACTCGGCGGGCTGCCCACCGGATATTTCGGGGCGAGCACCGGCGCGGGCGCCGCACTGTGGGCGGCGACCGAGCCGGGTACCGAGATCGCGGCGGTGGTCTCGCGGGGCGGTCGGCCCGACCTTGCCGGGCCGCGGTTGAGTTCGGTCCACGCACCGACACTGCTCATCGTGGGCGGTGCCGACAGATGGGTGCTCGGGGTCAACCGGGAAGCTCAGCTACGGATGCCATGTCCGAGCGAACTCGACATCGTCCCCGGCGCGACCCACCTGTTCGAGGAGGCCGGCGCGCTCGAACAGGTCGCCGATCTGGCCGCCCAGTGGTTCCACCGCCATCTCACCGCCGTGCCGCACTGAACACCACCGGCAGATCGTCGGGTCGAGGAGCGACTCGGGTGCCGAAGTCCCGGCTGATGTCCTCGATCTTCTCGCAGAGCCAGCGGGATTCGCTGCGCGGAGCCCACTCCAGACGCATGTGCCGCTCCCGCAGCGGAATCAGCCGGACTTCCGCCGAGCCGGGATCGATGCACACCAGGTACAGCGGATGCAGATCGGTGTGGTACCGCTCGTGGCCGCGGATGCCTTCGTAGTCGTCGATGACGTCGCCGCAGCCGTACAGGATCGGTTTGCCGCGGTAGATCTCGATCGGACGTGGATGATGCGCGGAGTGCCCGTGCACCAGATCGACTCCGGCGTCGATCAATCGGTGCGCGAACTGCGTTTCGGTGCGCGCGACTTCGTAGCCCCAGTTCGGCCCCCAATGCACCGAGACGATGCCGATATCGTTGTCGCGCTTGTGCGCCGACATCTCGGCCGCGACCTCCTCGGCCGCCGCGGCGCCGGGCGAGTAGCCCACCCGCCACAGCCCCGGCCTGCCGCGCCGTGCCGACCATGCCTCCGGAACCCCGCTCGAACCGGCCGCGACGGAGAGGATCACCACACGGCGCCCGTCGGCGAGTTCCACTGTGGCAGGGGCGCGCGCACTCGTGAGGTCGGCCCCGGCGCCGGCATGGTCGATGCCGGCGGTGTCGAGCGCGGCGAGCGTGTCGGCCATCCCGGGAAGACCGAAATCGAGGATGTGATTGTTGGCCAGCGCGCAGACGACCGGTGCGATCGCGGTCAGCGCGGGCACGTTGTCCGGATGCATTCGGTAATGGATGCCTTTAGCGGGAGCGAACGCGCCGTCGGCGGTGATCGAAGTCTCCAAATTGAGCAACCGCACCTCGGGGTCGATCCGGGCGAGGATCGGCAGGACATCGCCCCACAGTTGCCGGTAATCGACCGGATGGGTGAATTCGCCGTACGCGCGTTCGGCCAGATCGACGTAGGTTCGCGCGTCGTTGACATATCGTTCGCGCAGCCTCGGATCACCGGGATGCGGCAGAATCTGGTCCACACCTCGACCCAGCATGACGTCGCCGCCCAGCAGCACCGTCGCCATATATCCATTGTCGATCATCGGGGCGACAATGTGAATGTTCCGGTCGCCGGCGAACGCCACGAACTCTTGAAAACGAACTCGTGCCGCCTGCGGCGGAATTCGTTCTGATCACGGAAGATGTCCCGGGCCATGCGGCGCAGTTCGGCGCTTTCGAACGCGGTCAGGTCGATCGACCGCGTCTGCTTCGCGGCCATGATCGCCGCCCACCTGGCCGGGTGGGCGCATTCGACGGCCAGCTCCGTCAGCCACGTGCCGAACTGCCCGTTCGGCACCACGGCATCGATCATTCCGAGGTCGGCGGCGCCTGCCGCGTCGACGGGCCGGCATTCGTCCAGCAGGCGCTGCGCGGCTTCGGCACCGACCCGCCGCGGCAGGGTGTAGGTGTGGAATTCCGAGCCGGACAATCCGATCGTCCGGTAGTGCGGGTTGAACACCACTCGTTCCGCGGCGACGACCAGATCGGCGGTCAACGCGAGCATGACCCCGCCCGCCCCGGCGCTTCCGCTGACCGCGGCCACCGTGACCTGTGTGGAACAGGTCAGCATCGCCCGGCACACGTTGTTGATCGCCAGCAGGTTCCGCCACGCCGAGCCCTCGGGATCGTCGGACAGTTCCACCGCGTTCAGGTCGATGCCATTGCAGAAATACGGGCCGTCGTTCGCGAGCACGAGCACCTTGGTGTTCTGCGCCGCCGCATAGCCGAACGCGGCGAGCAATCGGTCGCACTGCCCGGTGCCCATGGCGCCGTTGTAGAAGTCGATGTCGAGGAAGCCGATTTCGGCCGAGCGCCGGTACCGGATCTCCCCGGGTGTCCCGCCCTTCGCGCGCGGCACCGCCTCGACCGGAAATCCCGCCGCGGCCAGGACCGGCACGGCCGGTCCTTTGCACGGCGGCCGGTCGCCGGTGAGGGCTTCGAGGCGGCCGATCCAGATACCGGCGTCGCCGCAGGCGACCTCGACGGCGTGGTGGCGGCGGCGCAGCGCGGTGCCGGGCGCCGCCCGAGGGGCGTCCTGTCCGCGGCAGGCGTCGTAGACCAGCATCGGCACGTTCCCGATGGTCGCCGACGCCCCGGGTGAGCCGTCACCCGCGTGAATGCGGCTCAGGATCGTGTCGGCGTCGTCGTTCCAGCGAATCTCGCGGTCGCGACGGTACATCGCGGGTCGGGTCCGCGCGTGTGCGACGGATCGAGGCAGCACGTCTTGCGGTGTGGGGGAGCAGGCCGGGTCGGCGGCCTTGTCCAGCGCTTCGAGCAGGCATTCGATCGCGGCGTCCGCGACCACCGTGTTGTAGACGGCGGATTTGCGTTCCGCGGGCAACGGGAACGTCCGCGTGCACCAGATGGGGCCTGCGTCCATTTCCTCGACGGCGGTCAGCGCCGTGACGCCCCACAGGGGTTCGCGCTCGCTGACCGCCCAGTCCAAGGCATGCGGGCCACGGTCGCCGACGGGCCCGGGATGGACGACGATGCACGTCCACCTCTCATGGACGTCGGCGGGAATCTTCGTCATCAGATACGGGCAGACGACGATGTCGAAGTCGTTCGTTCCGACCGCGGCGCGGATATCCGCTGCACAGCGTACGATTTCGGTCCGCGTGCGGCGTCCGGATCGGCGTATCGCGAGTGCGGCCCGTTGTGTCAGCCCGTTGTTCGCACTGGCGAGAACGAGCACGCGCTGTGTCATGGCCGGTTCTCTCGCCGACCGTGTCACCTGCTGGACATGGACAGCAATTGTTGCGGGTCGTCGGCGTAGACGGTGGCGATGATGTTCGCTCGCGCGGCGAGATCGCGGGCGAGGTCACGAATCTCGTCCGACGCTGTCGGGTCGGCATCGACACCGATCAGCAGATCACGGGTGTGGATCGCCGTCGCCTGCGCGCAGCGTCGCAGGCGGGCTTTCGCCACGGTATCGAGCGCGACCGGGCTCAGATAGCGCTGAATGTGCTCACCGCGGTCGGTGATCTGGTTGACGACCGATTCGGTCGCCGCGTCGGTGAGCCAACGTTCCGCGTCGGCGGTGATCTCGAAGACGAGATCGTGGTCTCGGATATCGGTGGGATTCCCGGAGGTGGTCAGCAGGGCCATGCTCGCGCGCCCGATCGCGAGGAACCCGCTCATCGCGTGGGCGAGTTGGACGTTCGGGTTTGCTGTCGGCAACTGATGGAGGCGTTGCCCGACGACGGTGACCCAGCAGGCGAGGTGTTCGGCTCCGGTATCGATCGACGTCATTGTCGGCATAGCGCGACCATACGCCGTGACCCGCGCGAGACAAACGAAGAAACGCTAGAAGTTCGCCAGATGTCGCGAATCGCGGTCGCGAGAGATGCGGGCCGAGCCTGCGGTCTCTGGTTCCGCCGCCACGGCGGTGCATCGGCCGATGTCTCGATCGTCTCGTTCGTGCCGTGCTCGGGCAGTACTCGCAGGAATTTTCGCGGGGTGGGCTTTCGTGCCTGCGTGCGCCTTCTGACCATGGCGGGGCAGGTGAGACGTCCGCTCACCGGCCTCGATTGCGGTAACTGTGACTGTGCCGCCGATCCCGAAAGGTGCGGCGACGCTGCGGAAATCGCATGTGCACGTGCATTTCCGGCATGAGTTGCCTTGGCCGCTACGGCACTTCGAGGAATGGCTCTGCGGACCCGCCGAGCGAGCCGGTGGGCCGCGAGGACGAGTCGACGCTGAGGGGTTGATTCAATGTAACATTCTAACTATCTTTGATGCATGAACTCCGGCCGGGACGCAGTCGACGAGAAGATCATGGACGCGGCCCTCGACCGGATCCTGCAGGTCGGGATCCGGCGCAGCAGCCTGGACGACATCGCGAAACGCTCCGGAGTCAACCGGGTCACCATCTATCGCCGTTTCGCCGGTAAGGAGAACCTGGTCGACGCCGTGCTGGAACGGGAGACTCAGCGCATGTTGGCCGAGGTCACGGCGATCGTGGTGACCTCGGCCGAGATCGACGTCCGGATCGAGGAGACGGTGCTGCATGTGCTGCGGCAGACGCGGATGCATCAGCTGGTCGGACGGCTGCTGACCGTCGCACCGGAAGAGGCCCTGGCCTTCTACACCGTGCGCGGGGCCCAGATGGTGTCGCTGGGCATCCGCTACATCGCCGGGCTGCTCGAACGCGCTCAGGAGTTGGAACTCATCGCCCGCTACGACGCCCTGCCGGTCGCGGAAATGATCGCGCGACTGGCCCATTCGGTCATGTTGACGCCCACCGCGTGCGTCGACTTCGCCGCGGACGACGCGACGCGCGAATTCGTCCGTGCCGCCATCGTTCCGATGGTGAAGCACGGGATCAGTGCAGGCTCGAAGGAGAGCAACGATGAACAAGCCACTTCCGCTGCGCCACCCCGACGCGCCGCGCAGGGTTCCCGGACTGCGACCCTTCGCACTGCTGCTGGGACTGGACAAGCCGGCGCCGGAGCAATGGCGAGATCTGGGCGAGGCGCTGCTCATCGGTGACCAGCCGATGGACGACCTGGTGGAGTGGATGTACCGGGAAGGCATGGGCCGCACTCGTCCCCTGTTCGAGCGGGCGCTGCGCGAGGGCATCGACAACGTGCCGGACGCTCCGGAGCCGTTGCGGGCCTTCTTCGTCCAGGTGGAGACTCCGCCCGAATGGCTGGACCGGGAGAAGCTCGCGCGTGCGGAGCGGGTGTTCCGCTGCGGCGGTGCCGACGGGATCTACATCGCGCGTGACGTTTCCTTCCTCGGCGGCTACCTCGCCTCGGGCTTCAACAAGACGTTGCTCCGCACGGGCGCGCTCGAGAAAGGGCCTGCCAAGCGATTCGCCGAAACGCTGCAGTGGGCGCTCGACGTCACCTCCGAGGGCGGGATGTCGCCACTGGGCCGCGGCTATCGGTCGACGATCCACGTGCGGCTGATCCACGCTCTGGTGCGCCGCCACGTGGCGGCGATGCCGGACTGGCGCGAGGACGAATGGGGGGTGCCGATCAATCAGACCGACATGGCCGCGACATTGGTCGGAGCCTTGATCGCTCCTTTTGTCGGCGGCCTGGCGATGGGGTTGTTCTCGACTCCCCGTGAACTGGACTCGGCCGCTCACCTCGCCCGCTACGTCGGGTGGTTGATCGGTGTCGAGGACCGGTTCCTGCCCAACGGATTCCGGGACTCCGTCCGCATTCTGTACCACAGTCTCACCGCCATCACGAACCCCGACGAGACCACACCGCAACTCGCCGTTCCGATGGCGGACGATCCGCTCCGCTGGCACTACCGGAACCTGCCCGCGCTGCGTGGGCGCATCGCGCGGGCCCAGCATCTGTCCATCGCGAGCGCCTTCCTCGGGCCGTCCGCTATGCGCGAGCTCGGCCTGCCCGCCTACATGCCGCCGTGGTATCCGATGCTGCGCATCCCGGTGAATATCGTCCGTAGTGCGCTGGCCCGGGTTCTGCCGGGCGGTCTCGAGCGTGCCACGGTACGGGGACGCCGGGAGCAGGAAGCGTTCCTGCGGACCCTCGTCGGGACCGAAACGGCCGTCATCGGCGCGTCCGCGCAGCACGTCGGCCACGCCGCCTGAGGCCACCGCAGCTGCGGGCGGGGAGCCGATCAGGCGTCCAGGCGGGCCTGGTAATCCCGGGCGAGATCGCGGAGTGCCGTAGCCCCGTCTCCGGCGAAGCTCGAACCGTGCATGATCGCCAACGTGGTGGGCGCCAACTCCGCCAGCCGGTTCAGGGTGGCGGGCACGGCGGGGCCCAGCGACGTGGCATGGAAGACGTCCTCCGCGACGCCTGCCTGCTCCACCAGATCCGAGGCGGTCAGCGCTGGTCCGTTGCCCATCTGGGTCATCAGGTCACCGCAGAGCAGCACGCCGGTGGTCTCCTCGTAGAGCACTCGCGCCTCCCAGTTGTGCGGCGCGTGCGGGGTGTCCAGGTGCCGCACGCGCCGACCGCCGAGATCGATCACCTCGCCGTCGGCGAGCCTGCGCGGTTGCCGGTCGGCCAGATCGTCGATCGAGACCAGGCACCCGAGGAGGCCATGCGCCACCTGTGCGTGCGGTGCGGCAGCGAGGAAGAGGTTCATCGCGCCGCATTCGTCCGCTTCCACATGCCCGAACGTGATCCAGCGCAACCGTTCCACCGGCATGATCCGCGCGATCTGTGCGGACACCACGGGGAACAGCGCCCGCATGCCGGTGTGGAACAGCAACGGCTCCTCGGCCGCGACCAGGAACTGGTTGAAGGTGAAGCCGGCAGGGCCGACCTCCGGAATGAAGGTCGAGATGCGGTAGATCTTCTCGGCTATCTCGTCGGTACGGGTGTCCATGAGGAGTCAATTCGCTGGTCGAAACGGTTTTCCTCATTCTCGTACCCTCGTTGGACTTCCACACAGCGAATTCGCAGTTTCCGCGGGCGGAGCGCAGGAGCTCGGTACCGCGCCGTGGTCGCGCGCGGAGGGTCTATGCCGCAGCGCCGCGTAAGCCAGTAGCTAGCTGTCGAGGGTTCGGGTTGCGAGGGCTGGAGGCGCAGGCTGAAAGGTGTGCGGTTCACTCTTCTTCTGGCATATATCCCGCTATCCGGGACTCATCCTATGATTATAAAAAGGATAGTAGTACTCTAAACTATCTACCTGCAGTTTCACTATGTGAGATTCGTGCATCGTCTCGGCGACGGTCCGAATCTAGCCAGCGAGGGAGTGTCGCGTGCTGGAAATCGATCACTTCAGCCACGGGTGGCTCACACCCATCGTCGCCTATCTCATGTCGTTCACCGGGTCATTGCTCGGACTGCGGTGCATGGCCAGATCCCGCACCGGTTCCGCACGCGATGGCTGGCTGCTCGCCGCGGCTGTCGCCATCGGCGGCACCGGAATCTGGGTCATGCACTTCATCGCGATGCTCGGGTTCGCCATCGACGGCGCTTCCATCCGGTACGACGTCCCGGTCACGTTGATCAGCGCGCTGATCGCCATCGCGGTGGTGTGGATCGGGCTGCGCATCGCCCACCAGCGGGCGCTGGGAACGCTGGCGCTGTTCGCCGGGGGCGGGGTCACCGGCCTCGGCGTCGGCGCGATGCACTACTCGGGCATGTACGCGATGAAATCGAACGCCACGATCGGCTACGACGGACGGATCGTCGCTCTGTCGATGGCGATCGCTGTGGTCGCCGCGACCGCCGCTCTGTGGTTCACCCTGCACGTCCGTGGCACGCTCGCCACCGTCGGCGCGGCGCTGGTCATGGGTGTCGCGGTCTCCGGCATGCACTACACGGGCATGTTCGCCATGCACGTGCACGAGACCGGGCACATGCATCCGCCGTCCGGAGCCGGCGCTACGCAATTGCTGACCCCGCTGATCGTGAGTATCAGCCTGGTGACCGTGCTGCTGCTCTTGCATCTCGGCGTCACGGAGGTCGACGACGAGAACACCTATGTTCCGCGAGGCCGGCATGCTTCCAGCTACTGGCCGACTCGTGACTGAGCGGACCATGCGGCGTCCTCTCGCCGACGAAGTTCCGACCGTGCCCGGCTGACGGGGCAGCCGCTGCTGCGGGCGGCCGCACGGCGGCACGGACGCGCGGGGAAGTTTTCGCTGCCGGATGCCGGGTACGCGCGCCGAGAGCCGGTTTCACGAGGCGACCGGCCGCTGTCGAACCAGGAGGTGGCGATGCGTATCGGGTACAAACTGGCAGCCGAGGCCTTCGGTCCGAAGGAGCTTGTCCGCCAAGCGATTCGGGCCGAAGAAGCCGGATTCGACTTCGTCGAGATCAGCGACCACTTCCATCCCTGGCTGGACAACCAGGGGCATTCGCCGTTCGCCTGGACCGTGCTCGGAGCCATCGCGGCGAAGACCGAGCGGATCGAACTCGCCACCGGAGTGACCTGCCCCATCCTGCGATACCACCCCGCGATCATCGCGCAGGCGGCGGCTACTCTCGCGATCTTGTCCGACGACCGTTTCACCCTCGGCGTCGGTTCGGGCGAGCGGCTCAACGAGCATGTCGTCGGCCGGGAGTTTCCGCCCGTGCGCATCCGGCAGCGGATGCTGCGCGAAGCGCTCGAGATCATTCGCCTGCTCTGGAGCGGCGGCTACCACTCCTACGACGGCGAGTTCCTGACCGTCTCCGAAGCTCGGGTTTTCGATCTGCCCGGCACGCTTCCGCCGATCGTGGTCGCCGGGGGCGGGCCGGAGGCGGCGCGGATCGCCGCCGAACTCGGTGACGGCCTGTTCGCCACCGAACCGAAGGCCGAGCTCGTCGATCGCTATCGCGCGGCGGGCGGCGCGGGCCCGCGTTACGCGGAGGTCGGCATGGCGTGGGCACCGGACGAGGAGACGGCCGCGAAGGCGGTGCTCGATACGACGCGCTGGGCGGTCACGGGGTGGAAGGTGATGAGCGAATTGCCGAACCCGGTGAACTTCGCCGCGGCGACCACCACCGTGCGCCTGGAAGACATCCTCGACAACTTCGCCTGCGGTCCGGACCCGGCCCGCTACCTCGACGCCGCGAAGCAGTACACCGACGCGGGCTTCGACCATCTCGTGATGCAGAACGCGGGCCCCGACCCGGATGGCTTCCTGGACTTCTACCGCAGGGAACTCGACAAGCCCCTCCGCGCCCTCACGCCGAGCGCCTGAGCGCGAAAGGTCGAACGGTGGGGCAGGGCGCCGCGCCCGACACCCTGCCGGTCGCGAGCCGCGATTCGGCAAGCCAAGTGCCCGGGCGCACTCAGCCGCCGGGGAGGAGCTTGCGGAGCAACTCGGTGAGCTGCGTCCGCTCGTCTGGTTCGAGGGCGGCGAAGGTCCGGTCCAGAAACTGGGGAATCCCCTTCTCGGCGTCGGCGACGGCCCGCCTTCCGGTCCTGGTGATCGTCACGGCGTAGGCGCGCCGATCGGCGGGATCGCGCTCGCGCCGAACGTAACCCGACGCCTCCAGATCGTCGGCGATGCCGACCATCACGCTGCGATCGATACGCAGTTCCTCGCTGAGCACCCGCTGCGAGCACGGGCCGACATCGGCCAGCATCTTCAGCACCAGGTGCTGGCCGACGCCCAAGCCCTGTTCCTGTGCGTGGGCCTCGGCCGCGCGAGCGACGATGGACGAAACCCGGCACAGGGCGATATCCGGACGCTCCGTGGCGAGTCTCGGAAGATAGTCCGCCTTCGAGTGCTCGGTCCTGGTCGGCATTCGCTCAGCATAGCGGCTCGTCTGCGGTCAGATCGTTTGACGACAGATGATTTACGCCCGTACTGTCGCAGATGATCTGCTCGCCAACTATCTCCAGAGAGATGGATGGCACATGATGTCACTCAACCTGTCCGCGGATGAAGTCCTGTCCACCACGCGGGCCGTGCGCAAACGGCTCGATTTCGGCAAGCCCGTACCGCGCGAGCTGATCGAAGAATGTGTCGACCTGGCCACCCAGGCGCCGACCGGACGAAACCGGCAGCGGTGGCACTTTCTGGTCGTCACCGACGACGCGCGGCGCGAGGTCGTCGCCGATATCTTCCGCCGCGCCGTCCACGCCGCGGGCGCACAGCCGCTCACCACCGCCGACGTGCGTCGCATGTCTGCTCATCCCTCGTCCATGCGCCGGATCGGCGCGGGGTTCGAGTATCTCTACGACAACATCCACCGAGTGCCCGCGTTCGTGATTCCCGCCGTCGAAGGCCGCACCGACCGCGCGGGCGTTCTCGAACAGTCCATGACCTGGGGGTCGATCCTGCCCGCGGTCTGGAGTTTCATGCTCGCCGCCCGCGCTCGTGGGCTCGGCACGGTGTGGACCACCGCGCACGCGCCGCTGGAACGGGAACTCGCCGCCGTGCTCGGCGTGCCTTACGAAAAGGTCATGCTGGCGGCGTTCATCCCGCTTGCGTTCACCATCGGCACCGACTTCCGGCCCGCGAAACGCGTCGACCGCGAACAGGTCCTGCACTGGGACAAGTGGTGACCACCGCCCGGACGGTCAGGCTTGCTGGGTGGCCGTGCCGCGGATCGTGGTGAGCAGGCGCAGGCAGCGTTCGGTCATGGCCTCGGGGGTGTGGCCGGGATGGTCGCTCCACCAGGAGATGGTGGTCGACACGATGTTGAACCATAGTGTGAGCAGCAGCGAGTGATCCTCGGCGTCGGCGTTGCCGGCATCGGCCAGTACCTGCGACACACCTGCCGAGCCCATGCCGTTCAAGGTGTCCTGGTATTCCCGGGCCACCGCGTGGGCCGCACTCTGCCGGGGGAGTGTGGCGTCGTAGATGATCTTCCAGTTCTGTGTGCGCCCGTCCAGTGCGTGAAAGATGCCGGTCAGCGTCGCGAGCGCCCGGTCGTGCGCACCGTGGGCGAACTGAGCGGCCGCGACCGCGTCGACGAGGCTCTTTCCGGCGCGGTGCACGCAGGCCGCGTGCAATCCGTCGCGGGAGCCGAAGTAGGCGTATACGAGTGGCTTGGAGACGCCCGCGGCAGAGGCGATCTCGGCGACGGAAGCCTTGGCGTAACCGCGTTCGCCGAACTCGGTGGTGGCGACGTCGAGCAGCTGCTCCTCGCGCTGCTCTCGCGGCACGCCCTTGGTGCCCGGCCTGCTCACGGAGCCTCCGGGGTGGGCGGGTGCGGGGTCGGGTCGATCAGCACGCCGGGATTGAGGATTCCCGCGGGATCGAGTGCCGATTTGGCCGCCCGCAGCGCCGCGGCGAAGGGTTCGGGGCGCTGGCGGTCGTACCAGGGGCGGTGGTCGCGGCCGACGGCATGATGGTGCGTGATGGTCGCGCCACCGACATGGAGCGCTTCCGATACGGCGGTCTTGATCTCGTCCCATTGCTCGACGCTGCGTCCCCAGCGGCCCGCGGCGTAGATGCCGAAATACGGCGCGGGGCCGTCGGGGTAGACGTGGGTGAAACGGCAGGTGAGCACACCGGTGACACCGGCGGATCGGAATGCGGCCGTGGTCGCTTCCTGCACCGCCGCGCGCAGGGCCTCGAAACGATCCCAGGTGCAGGCGGTCTCGAAAGTCTCCACGATCATGGACTGGGCCGCGAGCGCGTCGCGCTGGTACGGCATACGGAGGAACGACGAGCGCCACGTGTCGGCGGCGCCCGTGCGCGCCGAGTCCTCGGCCGAGTCGGTGGTGCGAACGCCGTCCGGGATCGTGCCGCCGTAGTCGCGGCAGATCCGCACCGCCCGGCGCATCGGTTCATCGACGGGGTGGTCGGCGGATTCGAATCCGAGGACCAGCACCCCACCGGCCGCGTTGGCGCCCGCGTTGATGAACGCCTCCACCGGATCCAGCAGCCGGCAGTTGGCTGGATACAGCGCCGACTGGGCGATGGCGCGCGTCGCGGCCACGGCCGCGCCGTCATCGTCGAACACCACCGACGCTCCGGACCGCCAGCGCGGACGATCCTGCACGCGCATCCACGCCTCGGTGATGACGCCGAGGATGCCCTCCGACCCGAGGAACATCCGGTCCGGCGATGGCCCCGCACCCGACGCGGGCAGCCTGCGGGATTCGCTGATCCCGGCCGGTGTGACCACCCGCATCGATTCGACCAGGTCATCGATGTGGGTGTAGACGGTCGCGAAGTGGCCGCCCGCCCGGGTGGCCAGCCACCCGCCGAGCGTCGAGAACTCGAACGACTGCGGAAAGTGCCGCAGCGTCAGATCATCCGGCCGCAGTGCCGCTTCCAGGGCCGGGCCGAGGATGCCCGCTTGGATCCGCGCCGCCCGGCTGGTGCGGTCGAGTTCGAGAAGCTCACCCAGGCGGCTCGTGTCCAGCGCCACGGACCCGGCGTAGGCGTCGGCGCATCGGGGTTCGACACCGCCCACCACCGATGTTCCGCCGCCGAACGGCACCACGGCGACGCCCGCGCTCGCGCACCAGTCCAGGATGTCGACCACGTCCTGCTCGGTACGCGGCCGCACTACTTGATCGGGTACGTGGTCCACCCGGCCGAGCAGGTTGCGCACCACGTCACGAAACGCCTGCCCGTGGCCGTGAGCGACGCGATCCACGAGGTCTTCCGAGGCCAGGCCGGCCAGCGTATCCGGCATCCGCACGCGTGGCACGGGCACGTTCAACGACTTCGGATCCGGCGCCTCGTGCACCGTCAAGTCGGCTTCCGGGAGCAGGGCCGCTACGCGATCGGTCAGCGCCGCACGCTCGGCGCCGGTCACCGCGTCCTCCTGATTGCCCCATCCCCACCACGACCTCGTCGCCATCACCCGGCTCCATTCCGACAACTGAATTGACCCGAGAGTAAATTACCTGTGGGTCAATTGCCAGCGGCGCCGGAGTTTCGCGTGCAGGTATGTGGTGAGGCGGCCGCCGCTACGGCGCGAGTGCGTTGTTCCGGGTGACGATCAACGGGTCCGTGGCGGTGAAGGGCAAGTCGGGGAGTGCGTCGAGGGCGACGCCGAATGTCGCCGCGAGCACTTTGCGGGAGTAAGCGCTCATCGAGGCGCGATAGCCGATGTCCGCGGGTGTGGGTTGGTCGAAGAAGATCAGCAGGTGGATCTCCGGCGAATCGACGACTTCGATGTGGTGCGGATAGGCGCGGGGCACGAAGTACACCTCGCCTTCGTGCACGGTGTAGGTGTCCAACGTGCCGTCCGGGTCCATGATCGTCATCCGCGCCGAGCCTCGGTGGACGTAACCCATTTCGGCGGTCACGGGGTGCCAATGCGGTTCGCGCATCCCGTCTTCCCGGACCCGTAGGGAGTACATCGAGATGTCGTGCAGCGCGGGCCAGAACTGGGCGCGAGCGGTGCGCGCCGAACCGACCGGCGAGTCCACCGGCGCTGGCATCGCCTCGAGCGCGAAGTGGTGTGGGTCGCCGAAATGCGCGGTGGGCGGGATGTCGGGCTCGCCGTCGCGTTCCACGACGAGCTTGGCGGTGGTGTCGCGCCGGATCTTCGCCCAGTCCTCGGCGGCCAGGTCGTAGGTGTTGCCGAGGACCGAATCGGTCATCGCGCCCAGAGCGGCGCTGAATCCGAAGTCCTCGGGGCGTTCGTGGCGGAAAGCCAGGATGAACTCCGCTTCGCTGTCGCCGACGTTCTCCACGTGGTGCAGCGCTCCGGAATCGATGTGGAACATCTCGCCCGCGCGCACCAGGAACGAGGAGAATCGGCTGCCGTCGTCCAGGACCGAGACCAATGCCAGCCCGGCGGTGCAGTAGGTGAGTTCGGTCGCGTTGGCATGCCAGTGCGGTTCGCGGACAGCGCCCGGTGCGAGCGTCAGGCGTTTGATCGAGAGCCCGCTGAGGATCGGGAAGCTGTCGGCGGTGAGCCTGGTGAGTGAGCCGAGTTCGCTGCGATAGATCTCTTCGCCCTTCCGCAGAGAGGCGACATGAATCGATGGACTTCGCACGGTTCCTCCTCGCTCACGGTCAAAGGATCGTTCCGGTTCGATCATGCCGGTATCGCTGCGCGATCCAGGTGGGAAACCCGTAGTCGGCAGGCGCGGGGTGCGCGCACAGATAGTGATATTAGTCACATCGATTCCGTACAGGAATGAATGTTCTTCACATCACACCATGTCATAGCCCAAAGTGTGCCGGGGTACCCCTATGAACTTTCCCAACCTCCGCGCGCCGATCCGATCGGGGTTCGCTAAGGTCCGATCTGCACGCTCGGGTCATGGTTCACGCATTTGAGGCATTGCTTCTGGCTCCATAGCCAGGGCGGCTGATGATCGACCAGAGAGTGAACTCGCCACCGCATGACCCCGACACGCCGTTCCGCACGTCGCGCCCATCATTCACGAGCCCGCAACCTGTTCCCGCAGTTGTTGGCCGCAGCGGTCGACACAGCCTTCGACTCGGCCGCCGTCCGGTACAATCCGACGGGCGATCCTGCTGATCAGCGCGAACTCAGCTATCGAGAGCTGGACGAGACGTCCTCGCGATGGGCCCGCTATCTGATCGGCTCGGGTGTGGGGCCGGGCGACTGCGTCGCGGTAGCCATCACCCGCTCGGTGGAGTCGGTGCTGGCGGTCTGGGCGGTCGCGAAGACCGGCGCCGCATACGTACCCGTCGATCCCGCCTACCCGGCCGATCGCATCGCGCACATGACCGCGGACTCCGGCTCCGTCCTCGGGCTCACCGTCTCGGCGCATCGGGAGGCACTGACCAGCACCGGGATCGAGTGGATCGAACTCGACGCCCCGGCGCACCGGGAGCAGGTCGCCGCCCAGCCCGGCCATTCGGTCTGCTACCTGGATCGGCTGCGTCCGCTGACCGAACAGCACCTCGCCTACGTGATCTACACCTCCGGCTCGACGGGCAAGCCAAAAGGCGTCGCCGTTACCCATGGCGGCCTCGCGAGCCTGGTCGAACACGAGATCGCCGCCCGCGCGGTCACCCGGGAGTCGCGTGTCACGCATCTGTGCACACCGAGCTTCGATTTCTCGGTGATCGAGATGCTGCTGGCCTTCTCGGCGGGCGCGACACTGGTCGTCGCGCCGCCCGCGGTGTTCGGCGGCGTCGAGCTGGCGGATCTGCTGCGGCGTGAGTGTGTCACGCATCTGTGCATCACCCCGGGCGCGCTGGAGTCGATCGATCCGGCCGGACTCGACGACCTGCGGGCCGTCTTGTGCGGCGGGGAGCGCGTCGGTCCCGAGCTGGTAGCCAGGTGGGCGGCCGGTGACCGGTCCTTCTACATCGTGTACGGCCCCACCGAGACCACCATCTTCGCCACCGGAACCGAGGCGCTCCGCGCGGGCGGCCCGACCCATATCGGCACGCCGGTGCCCGCGCTGGGCGTCCATGTGCTCGACGCGCGGCTACGGATGGTGCCCACGGGCGTGATCGGCGAGCTGTACCTCTCCGGGCCGGCGCTGGCCCAGGGATACCTCGGACGGCCTGAGCTGACCGCCGACCGGTTCGTCGCCAATCCGTTCGCGGCAGGCCCCGGTGCCCGCATGTATCGCACCGGCGATCTGGTCCGGCGCACCGCGGCCGGACTGCTGGAATATCACGGCCGGGTGGACTTCCAGGTCAAGATCCGAGGGCTGCGGATCGAACTCGATGAGATCGATAACGCGCTGACCGCTCATCCCGACGTCGACTATGCCGCGACGCTGGGCACGACGCTGCCGTCCGGCGGCCGGGCACTGGTGTCCTACGTGCTGCCGCGCGTGGCGCCGACCTCGGCCGGAAGCCGCGGCCGGGTGGCGCTCGACACCGGCGAACTCGCCGACTTGCTCGCGAAAACCCTTCCGGCGTACATGATTCCGACTTCGATCACGGTGCTCGACGAACTACCGCTGACGCCGGTCGGCAAATTGGACCGAGCCGCCCTCCCGGCACCCGTGCTCACCACCCGGCGGTTCCGCGCGCCCGCGACGCCGACCGAGTGCGTGGTCGCCGACATCTTCACCGCGCTGCTCGTGCCGGACGGCGGCGCGGGCCGAGTGGGCGCGAACGACGACTTCTTCGAACTCGGCGGCAACTCGCTGATCGCCACGCAAGCCGCGGCTCGGCTCGGCGCCGCGCTGGGTGTCCGGGTGCCGGTCGCGCTGCTGTTCGAGTCCTCGGTGGTGGCGAAATTGGCCGCACGCCTGAACGAACTGACCCGGGCGTCCCACCCCGCACCGCGACCGGTGGCGCGACCGGATCGGGTGCCGCTGTCGTACGCACAGCGGCGGATGTGGTTCCTGAATCGGTTCGACCCGGCCGCGGCGAGCAACAACATTCCACTGGCCGTGCGGCTGAGCGGGCCGCTGGACGTGCGGGCGCTGCGCGCCGCTGTGCGGGACCTGGTCGAGCGGCACGAAGTGCTGCGGACCAGCTATCCCGAGTGCGACGGCACGGGCATCCAGCGAGTGCACGCCATGTCGGATCCGGTCGCGATACCCGAGCTGCCGGTCCTCGACGTCACCGAAGCCGAGATTCCCGAGCGCACGGTGGCCACCGTGGTCGAGGGTTTCGACGTCACGGCGGCGCCGCCGATCCGGTTGCGCCTGCTGCGCTCGAACGAGACCGAGCACGTCCTCGTGGCCGTGGTCCACCACATCGCCGCGGACGGCTCCTCCATGGGCCCGTTGACCGCCGACCTGATGACCGCCTATTCGGCCAGGGTCGCCGGATGTGCTCCGAGCTGGGCGCCGCTGCCCGTGCAGTACGCGGACTACACCCTGTGGCAGCGCGAGATGCTCGGCGAGGAAAGCGATTCGACCTCGACGCTCGCCCGCCAGATCGGATTCTGGCGAGAACGACTGGCGGACCTGCCGCAACGGCTGGATCTACCCGCCGACCGGCCCCGCCCCGCGGTGTTCTCCGGCCGCGGCGCCACCCACGAATTCAAGATCGACGCGCCGGTGCACGCGGCGCTGCATCGCCTGGCCCAGCGCCACGACGCGACGCTGTTCATGGTCGCGCACGCCGCGTACGCCGTCCTGCTCGCCAGGCTGTCGAACACCCGCGACATCACCATCGGCACACCCGTGGCCGGCCGCGGCGAAGCCACGGTGGACGGCCTGATCGGCATGTTCGTCAACACCCTCGCGCTGCGCAGCGAGATCGACCCCGGGCATACCTTCGCCGAGCTGCTCGATCAGGTGCGCAGCCGCGACATCGAGGCGTTCGGCCATGCCGACCTGCCGTTCGAACGCCTGGTGGAGTTGCTGGACCCGGTGCGCTCCGGCGCGCATCACCCGCTGTTCCAGACGATGCTGACTTTCCAGAACTTCGCGCCGACGACGCTGGAACTGCCCGCGCTGCTCGTCTCCGCACTCGACTTCGCGCTGCCCTTGGCGAAATTCGATCTCGAGCTGACCATGGTGCCGCACGAGGACCAGCGGACACCGCTGGGCATCTCGGCGGCGTTCACCTACTCCACCGACCTGTTCGATGAGGCGACGGTCGCCGGCTTCGCCCGGCGATTGTGCGCGATCCTCGCGGCCGTCGTCGACGCGGTGGATCGCCCGGTGGGCGAGATCGACCTGCTCGATGCCGCGGAGCGCACCGCGATCCTGGTGCACTGGAACGACACCGGGCACCCCCTCCCCGCCGGTCTGGTACTCGACGGCTACCGGCGCGCGGTGGCGCGGCATCCGGACCGCATCGCGGTCGCCTTCGCCGACCGGCAGCTGACCTACCGCGAGTTCGATGAGCGGGTCAACCGGCTCGCCCGGCTGCTCATCGCCCGCGGCGTCGGTGCGGAATCGCTGGTGGGACTGGCGGTTCGGCGTTCGCTGGATCTGGTGGTCGGCATGTACGCCGTCCTCACCGCCGGTGGCGCGTACGTGCCGCTGGACCCGGATCATCCCGCCGAGCGGATCGCACACGTTCTCGACCTCGCCCGTCCGGTCTGCGTGCTGACCAGGGCCGCCGACGCGGTGCCGATGCCCGGTCAGGTCGCCGCCCTGCAGCTGGACACGCTCGCAACCGATCGGTATTCGGGCGCACCGATTCGCTCCGGGGAACTGCCGCGGCCGGTGCTGCCGGAGCATCCGGCGTATGTGATCTTCACGTCGGGCTCGACCGGGCGCCCGAAAGGTGTGGCGGTCGCCCACAAGGCGATCGACAACCAGATCGAATGGATGCTCGCCCAGTACCCCATGGGCCCGGGCGATGTGTATCTGCAGAAGACGGCGACCACCTTCGACGTCTCGCTGTGGGGCTACCTGATGCCGCTGCGGGCGGGCGCGAAGCTCGTCGTGGCGGACCACGACGGGCACCGCGACGCGGCCTACCTCGCCGCGACCATTGCCGCCCACCGGGTCACCGTCACCGACTTCGTTCCCTCGATGCTGACGGTTTTCGCCGCGCACGCGGCGGCGGAAAGCCTGGCAACGTTGCGGACGGTACTCGTCATCGGCGAGGCACTGCCGCCGGAGACCGTGCGCGCGCTGCGCGCGGTCACCGACGCGCAGGTGCACAACCTGTACGGACCCACCGAGGCCGCGGTCTCGGTGACCTACTGGCCCGCCGGGACGGCGGAGGGGTCGACCGTGCCGATCGGCCGTCCGCAGTGGAATACCCAGGTCTACGTGCTGGATTCGCGCCTTCGGCCGGTGCCCGCGGGGGTGCCGGGCGAGCTGTACCTGGCCGGAGACCAGCTCGCCCGCGGATATGTGCGGCAGGCGGCGCAGACCGCGGGCCGCTTCGTCGCGAACCCTTTCGACCACGGAACGAGGATGTACCGTACCGGCGACCTGGCGATCTGGCGTGCGCCCGATACGAAACAGCCCGAGCGACTGGAATTCCTCGGACGCACCGATTTCCAGGTGAAGTTCCGCGGCCAGCGGATCGAACTCGGTGAGATCGAGACCGCGTTGCTGGCGCGGCCGTCGGTGGGCCAAGCGGTCGCGGCGGTAGTGCCCTCCCCGGCGGGGGAGCGGCTGGTGGCCTACGTGGTTCCGCGCCCAGGGCAGGTCATGGACCGCGGGGAGATCTCGGCCGGGCTCGCGACGGTCCTGCCCGGATACATGATCCCGTCCGCGCTGGTCGAGCTACCCGCGCTGCCGCTGAACGCCAGCGGCAAGCTCGACCGCAAGGCGCTGCCCGAGCCGGTCGTCGAGGCCGGAAAGTTCCGGGCTGCTCGCAATCCCGTCGAACGGGCGGTCGCCGGAGTGTTCGCCGATCTGCTCGGCGTCGAGCGGGCCGGAATCGACGACGACTTCTTCGCTCTCGGCGGCAATTCGCTGCTCGCGACCCGAGCCGTCGCGCGGGTCAACGAGGCGCTGGAGTCGCGGATCACCGTGCGCGACCTGTTCGAGGCGCCCCTGGTGTCCGCACTCGCCGCGCGGGTGGTCAGCGGCAATGCCGACCCCGCTCGTCCGCCCTTGGTCCGGTCGCGACGGCCGGATCGCATCCCGCTCTCGCTCGCACAGCAGCGGATGTGGTTGCTCAACCGCATCGAGCCGGAGTCTCCCGCGTACAACCTGCCCTTCGCCATCCGGTTGACCGGCCGCCTCGACCTGCCCGCGCTGCGCCACGCGGTCGCCGACGTCCTCGAACGGCACGAGGTGCTGCGCACCCGCTACCCGGTCGACGCCGAGGGGCAGCCATATCAGGAGGTCCTGTCGACGAGCACGGTCCTTCCCGACGGGCTCGCGGTCGAGGACCACGGCGCCGAGGTCGCGGAAACGGTGAACGGGCTGATGTCCGCGGGCTTCGACGTGACCGCGGCCGCGCCCATCCGCCTACGGCTGTTCGCCTCCGGCGAGGATCACCTGCTCGTCATCGTGACCCACCATATCTCGGCGGACGGGGCGTCGCTCGCGCCGCTGGCGCGCGATCTGGTGACCGCCTATGTCGCCCGCCGTGACGGCAGTGCGCCGGACTGGAGGCCGCTGCCGGTCCAGTACGCTGATTTCGCGCTCTGGCAGCATGCCGTCATCGGCCGCGACGACGCCGACGGTTCGGTTGCCGCGCGACAACTGTCGTACTGGCACGACCAGCTGGCCGGTCTCACCGGACCGCTGGAGCTGCCTACCGATCGCCCGCGTTCCTCGACTCCCTCGACCCGTGGCGCGGCGATCGGCTACACCATCCCGGCGCAGGTGCACCGACGTCTGACCGCGATCGCCCGCGCGCACAACGCGACGTTGTTCATGGTGGTGCACGCGGCACTCGCCACGCTGGTCGGGCGCCTGTGCGGCGCCACGGACGTCGTGATCGGCACCCCGGTCGCCGGGCGCGGCGAACGCGCGCTGGACGACCTGGTCGGGATGTTCGTCAACACGTTGGCTCTGCGCGTCGAGGTCGACCCGGGCGCGACGTTCGACGACCTGGTGGAACGATCCCGGGAAACGGCCCTCTCGGCGTTCGCCAACGCCGACCTGCCCTTCGAACGCGTGCTGGAGGAGGCCGACCCCGCACGCACCGGGACGCGCAACTCGCTCCTTCCGGTGATGCTGTCGTTCCAGAACATCGAGCAGCCCGCGCTGGAGCTGCCGGATCTGACCGTCACAGCTGCCGACAGTGGCGAGATCACGGCGAAATTCGATCTGCAAGTCGTCATCGAGCCACAGCCCGGCGACGAGGACGGCCCGGCGGGAATGGCCGTCACGTTCACCTACGCCACCGAACTCTTCGAGGAGGCGAGTGTCCGGGCCTTCGGGCGACGATTCGAGCGCATCGTGTCCGCGGTGGCGGCCGATCCCTCGATGCGGGTATGGGACATCGACATTCTCGATGCGGAGGAAAACCTTCCCGCGGTCTCGCCCGCGCGCCGGAACTGGGTGCCGCCGTTCGATATCGTGGCCGCGCACGAGGCGACGCTGCCGGAGTTGATCGCCGAGCAGGCTCGGCGCAGACCGGATGCGGCGGCCGTCCGCTTCGGCGGCGCCACGCTGAGCTTCGAGGCGTTGCTCCGGCGCGCCAACCGCATCGCCCGTGCGCTGATCGCGGCCGGAGCGGGGCCGGAAACCGTTGTGGCCGTCGCGGTCTCGCGCACCGAGGAGTTGCCTGCGGCGCTGCTCGGTGTACTCGCGGCCGGTGCCGCCTACCTGCCCATCGATCTCACCTACCCGGCGCAGCGGCTGGCCTTCGTGCTCGCCGACGCGGCGCCGGTGTGCGTGCTGACCACCGCTGCCGAGCGGCCCGCCATCCCGGACGCCGAACTGCCCACGGTCTTGCTGGAGCAGATCTCGCAGTTCGCCGACGACCCGGTCACCGATGCCGACCGGGTGGCGCCGCTGCTTGCGGACAACCTCGCCTACGTCATCTACACCTCCGGCTCGACGGGTGTGCCGAAGGGCGTCGGCGTGACGCACCGCAACGTGCTGGAGCTGTTCGCCGGTGCGCAGCCGCTGTTCGGATTCGGCGAGCGCGACGTCTGGACGCTGTTCCACTCCTTCGCCTTCGACTTCTCGGTGTGGGAACTGTGGTGCGCGCTCGGCACCGGCGGCACCGTCGTCGTGGTCGGCTACGCGACATCGCGCTCACCGGAGCTGTTGCGCGAGTTGCTGATTCGAGAACGGGTGACGGTGCTGAACCAGACGCCGTCGGCGTTCTGTCAACTCGTCGAAGCGGACCGCGACGCCTCGGCCGCACCAGGGGAATTCGCGCTGCGGTATGTGATCTTCGGCGGTGAGGCGTTGGATCTGCGGCACCTGCGACGCTGGTACGAGCGTTATCCGGGGGAGGCGCCGCGATTGGTCAATATGTACGGCATCACCGAGACCACCGTGCACGTCTCTTTCCTGGAGGTCGGCGCGCATCTGATGGACAGCCCGGTCAGCCTCATCGGCCGCGCGCTACCCGGGCTGGACGCCCACGTGCTCGACTGCCGTCTGAGCCCGGCGCCGTTCGGCACTCCCGGTGAGATCTATGTCGCGGGCGGTCAGCTGTCCCGCGGCTACACGGGACGGCCCGGCCTCACCGCGACGCGGTTCGTCGCGAATCCCTTCGGGCCGCCCGGTTCCCGGATGTACCGCTCGGGCGACATCGCGCGCTGGGGCCGGTGCGATGGCGAGGCGGGGCTCGTCTACGCCGGGCGCGGCGACCAGCAGGTGCAACTGCGCGGTTTCCGGATCGAGCTCGGTGAAATCGAATCGGCGCTGGTGCGGTGCCCTGGCGTGAGCCGGGCAATCGCGCTGGTCCGCCCCGATCCCACACTCGGGGACCAGCTCGTCGGCTACGTGCTACCCGAGCCGGGTGCCCGGCCGGACCCGGCTCGGCTGCGCACCCAGGTGGCCGAACACTTGACCGGCTACATGGTGCCCGCCGCGATCATGGTGATCGACGCCATCCCCTTGACTCCCAACGGCAAGCTCGACCGGCGCGCCCTACCGGCACCCGAATTCCGCGCGCGGGAGTTCCGGGCGCCCGCCACCCCGGTCGAGGCGACCGTCGCCGCCGCTTTCGCCGCGGTGCTCGGGGCCGAGCGCTTCGGCATGGACGACAACTTCTTCGAACACGGCGGAAACTCCCTGCTCGCCGCCAAGCTGACCCTGCGATTGTCGTCCGGCCTCGGCACTCGGATTCCGGTGATGCGGGTGTTCACCGCCCCCACGCCCGCGGAGCTGGTCGCCGACCTGGCCCGCCGTGCGGGCGGCACGGTCGAGACCGAAGCGGCCTTCGACATGCTGCTGCCGTTGCGTCCCGGAGGTTCGGCCGCGCCGCTGTTCTGCGTCCACCCCGTGTCGGGGATCTCCTGGTCCTACGCGGGTCTGGCCGCCTACCTCGACCCGGACCGGCCCATCTACGGGCTGCAGACGCCCGTGCTGGCGGGCGACGAGGCGATGCCGGGTTCGATCGAGGAATGGGCGCAGCGCTACCTGGAGCTGATCCGCTCGCAGCAGCCGAGGGGTCCCTATCATCTGCTCGGTTGGTCGTTCGGCGGCGTCATCGCGCACGAGATGGCGGTCCAATTGCAGCGCGCGGGCGAGCAGGTCGAGTTGCTCGCGGTGATGGACAGCTACATGGCCGATCCACCGGATACGCCGCCCGATGACGCGGGCCAGGTGCCGGTGGCCGAACTGATCGGCGGCTTGCTCGGGGAGCAAGCAGGCGACCTGGGCAATGTCGCGGAGGTGGACTGGACCGCGCTACCCGGGAAGATGGCCGAACTCCCGGAGCCGTTCGCCTCGTTCGGCGCCGATCGCGTCAGCCGGATCCTCGACGCGGCCGTGCACTCGGTGGCGCTGCGCGGCGCCTACGAGCCGCCCGTCTACCGCGGCGACGTCATCTATTTCACCGCCGCACTCGACGATCCGACCGGGTGCGTCGGCGCGTCCATCTGGAGCCGGGTCGTCGACGGCCGGGTACACAACCACGCCGTGTCGACGACGCATTGGCGCATGACCGTCGCGTCCGGGCTGGCCCAGATCGCCGACGTGCTGACGCGGGCATGGCGTTCGGGCGAGCCGGGCGGGGACTGCCCGGTCAGCCGGTGAACCAGCGGCGCAGCCGGGCCTCGGCGGCGGCGGCCTTCTCCCGGGCCAGCTCCGGCGACGGCGGAGTGAACGGCGCGACCGGCGCGGGACCGGAGAGGAAATCGGCATCGACCTTGCCGACCAGCCCGCCTCCGAACTCGATATGGCACGCGCCCCGGCCGCGGTACCGCTGCGGCGGCGTCGATCCGCGCAGCTCGGCTTCGATGGCCGCGGCGGCTGTGCGGGCGGCGTCCTCGGCGAACACGCCCGCACGCGGGACCGGGGCGTCGGCGCAGTCGCCGATGGCGTAAACGCCCGGGTACGGCGTGCCGAGGGTGTGCGGATCGACGGCGACCCAGCCGTCGGTCCCGCCCTGGGTCAGGCCCGATGCCTCGACGACCGCGGGCACCCGGTGCTTCGGCACTCCGATGAACAGGTCGTAGGGGAGATCGCCGGTCCCGGTGCTCGCCACGTGGCGGCTCGGGTCGAGTGCGTGAACGAGGCGTCCGGGAGCGTAGGCGATGCCGCGGCGGGTCAGTGCGTCGACGATGGCCTCGGAGGTATCCGGGGAGACCGGAATCGGCGAGGCCATCGGGGTGACGACCTGGATTCGGGTGCGGTGACCGATCCCGCGCCGGGTGAACATCTCGTGTAGCAGCATCGCGCCTTCGTAGGGGGCGGGCGGGCACTTGAAGGGAACGCCCAGGACCGCGACGATCACGTCTTCGCCGTCGAAGCCGCCGAGGCGGTCACGCAATCGGCGGGCGCCGTCGATCGAGTAGTACTCATGGCCGTCTTCGACGAAACCGGGGGTCGCGTCCGGGTCGTAGTCGGCGCCGAGCGCGACGACGAGAATGTCCGGTTCGTACTCGGAGCGGTCGGTGCGGACGCGGCGGGTCCGCGGGTCGATCTCGGTGACCTCCTCCTGCCGGAATTCGACGCGCGGATGCGCCAAGCGGGCGTACGGCACGCGTACGGCCTCCGGAGGTACGTCTCGGCACAGGATGTCCAGTTTGGCGAAGCCGAAAGTGAAGGAGTCGTTGCGGTCGATGACGACGATACGGAGTTCGTCGGCCGGCGAACCCGACAGGCGGGTGGCCAGCTCCAGTCCTCCGAACCCCGCACCGAGAATGAGTACGGTTCGCATACGTAGATTCTTCCCCCGCGGTGGCGGGTGTGCAGGAGAACGAGCGATGTGCTCCGGTGCGGAAGTCACGGGGTCCCTGCGCACGTCCCGTGGCCGGAGTGCCCTGCATTCGGTGACCTTCGGCCATCATCTACGCCGAGGGATCGCGCGATGCTGAAGGGACGAACCGAGTAGACCCTGTTCCGCACGCTCCGTGCCGGTCGCCGCCGAGGCACCGGATCCGGCGGATCGATGCCGAACAGGTGATCGGGGTGTTGCGATGTGCGTCGCACGGGCTGTGGGCTCGGCGGGCGTCGGGCATCGACCACCCGGAATGAGCATGCCCCATGACAGAACTACGGCCCCTCGATTCGGGCTTTATGGAACTAGAGGACGCGGACCGGCACATCAGTCTCGGGATCGGTGCGGTGGCGATCCTCTCCGGCTCTCCGCCGAGCAGGGACGAGTTCACCGGCGTACTCGCCAGGGGTGTGCAGCGGAACGCGCGCCTGCGCCAGAAGGTGCGGCGAGCGCCGCTCGATCTGGTGACTCCGGTGTGGGAACACGACCCGAATTTCGATCTCGCACACCACATCCGGTGGACCGCGCTGCCCACGCCGGGCGACGAGTCCGCGCTGTGCGAACTGGTGGCGAGCGAACTGGAGGAGCGGCTCGATCGCGACCATCCGCTGTGGCAGTGCGTCGTCGTCGAACATCTCGCCGGGGACCGCTGGGCGCTGCTCGTCAAAGCGCATCACAGCCTGGTGGACGGCGTGTCCGGAATCTCGGTATTCCGGCATCTCTGCGATGCGGTGCCGGAGGAGCCGGAGAAGGCCGCGCCGGAGCCGCGAAGCCGCGCCGAGCCGCGAAGCCGGGTCGAGCCGCAATGGCTCGACTTGGTTCGAGAGGTGACGCGGCTGCCCTTTAGCGTGCCACGCTCCGTGATCGGGATGGCGCGCGGCTTGGCGCCACTCGCGACGGCCGCCATGTCGCCCGCCACCGAGTGCTCGCTCAACGGCCCCATCGGACGGCAGCGCCGGTACGTCGTGGCTCGGGCCGCCCTGTCGGACGTCCACGAGATCGGCGCCGCGTTCGGCGCCACCGTCAACGACGTCGTCCTGGCCGCGGTCGCCGCCGCCTACCGCGACCTGCTGATCGGCCGGAACGAACGGCCCGCCCCGGACGCGCTGCGCATCCTCGTTCCCGTCTCGATGCGCTCGGACGAGGCGAAAAACTCGCTGGACAACCGCGTTTCGGCAATGCTGCCGTTCCTGCCGATCGATGTCAGCGACCCGGTCGAGCGGCTGGACACGATTCGGCAGCGGATGGCGCGACACAAGTCGGGAGGCGAGGCGCAAGCGGAGAATTCGGTGCTCGGGCTGGCGGGCCGGTTGCCGTTCGCGCCCATGGCGTGGAGTCTCCGCCTGCTGGCCCGGTTTCCGCAGCGAACCGTCGGCGCGCTGGTGACCAACGTGCCCGGCCCGCGCGACCAGCTGTCCGTCCGGGGGCGCGAGGTGTTGGAACTGCTGCCCGCCACGCCGATCGCGATGCGGTTGCGCACCGGGGTCGCGATTCTCAGCTATGCGGGCCACCTGACGTTCGGCATCACCGGAGACTACGACACCGCGCCCGACATCGCGGTGCTCGCCGAAGGCATCGAGCGGGAGATCCGGCGACTGCGCGAGCACGCCGCGATCCGGAGACCGGCGCGCCCGGAGGTGAGCGGATCGTGACAGGCGTGTGCGAGGAACGACGGATCGAGGACTTTCTGCCCTGTCCGACAGCGCACCTCGGTGATGGGATGGGAGGCCGCAGTGTCGAGTGAAGACCGGAAAGCGAGGACATTGCCAGGTGGTTTCGCGCGCAATGTGCCCCGGCACGAGATCATGATCGCATCGAACGGCCGCATCGCGGACAACGGCGTCCCGAGCCGCACGCTCGTCGAACTCGGCCGCGAGGAGGCGTTGCGGCTGCTGGCGAGTGTGGCCTACGGGCGGGTGGTGTTCACCCGCGATGCGCTGCCCGCGATCCGCCCGGTCAATCATTTCGTCGACGGCGGGGCGGTCGTGGTGCGTACCCGGGTCACCTCGCGGCTCACCGACACCATCCGTGCCGATCCGTGCGTCGTCGTGGCCTACGAGGCCGACGATATCGACCCGGTCAGCCATGTCGGCTGGTCGGTTGTCGTGACCGGCCTCGCCCGCACCGTCACCGACCCCGAACGGGTCGCCCGCTACGCGGAACTGTTGCGACCGTGGGCAGACGGCGTCATGGACACCGTCGTCGCCATCGAGCCCACGATCGTCACCGGTTTCCGGCTCGTCGAGCAACCGCGCTAGGCCGCGGCGGGGCCGGGTGGCCGTACTCCGCTCAGCTGTCCGGGCAGGCGTCAATGGGCCTTCACCACAGGCGGTTACCCTCCATGGCGCACTTCTGCACGGTCTCGCCATGGCGATCGGACATTCGGGGTGCGGAATGCGACCGGCGGTCGTCTCGGTATGCCTATCGGCGGAGAGTGATCGTCCTCGGCAAGCCGAGTGCCGGTGCTATCCACCTCCGGCGTATTTACCGAACCATCGTCCCTGAAAATTTCGCGCACGTATCGCGTGATTCGTCCGCACGCGAGTTCCGTTGCGCGAATACGGCAATCCATGGTGACAGCTCCGTGATCGGCACGGCTGCGACGCCGTTTTTGTTCGCGCGGCGGTGCGCGTCCTCGGCGCGTGGCGGTGGGACTGCTCGGCGGCATGGATCGCGGTCTGACCGGGCGGATACCCTCGGTGGCCGCGGCGGGCCGTCGGTCTGCTTCCTCGTCGCGAGGTGATCGCACGCGCTGAAAATCCGGTGGTTCGGCGGCGTCGTCGGGGGATGGCCGCGACGGCCGTTGCGGTGCGACGAGAAATCGGAGACGACAGAGAAGTGATTCTGTTCGGAACTATGTGATCGTAATCGAACCTTCCGGCATACGCATTCGTGCCGAGCGTGTGTATTGAATCGAAGATTATCTTGTACGAGTAGGGGTGGTGTCCTGAGGTGCGCGGCCGACGGTGGATATATTAATTTGCCAAAATATTGCTCTTATCATTATTCCTTTAGTTGTGCGCATCAGGTGTTACGGGTGTGGGGCGCAGGCCCTCCCGGAGTGCCGCCGCGGCGGCGATGGCCGTCCCGCCTTGATTCCGGCCTCGATCCGGCATGTACGATGCCCGATCGCGGGTGTTTCTCATCGGATCGGACCGCCTGGCAACAGGCACTTCCCCAGGCGATGGTGTGCTCGGCGGTCGCCGCCGCGCGGTGGCGGCGGACCCGTATTGCTCGAAACGAGATTGGAAACGCCCGGCTTCCGTGCGGAGTCGGAAGGGTTTGATACCACTAGACTGAGCCGGACTGCTGTCAGATAGCTTGTCCCACCTGAGTGTCGCTGCTTCACCGCAGGTTCAAAAGTTCTGTTTTCAGATTTTTAGACGACTGGAAATGCCGACAAACGGGAGGTGTGGGAGTCGCCGTAGATGTCCGATTCGGATGCTGGACACCGGCGGATCGAGCTACACGCGAAACCTGAACGGTGCGGCGCGGAGCAGGGGTTGCGCCGCTTCTGAGTAGACGAAGTGCAGATAAGAGCCAGATTTCGGATGCGGTGGGCCGACGTCCTTCCGTCGTGCCTTCGCGCGTCCGGGTATGAATAAGGGGTCATGCGATGAATCTGAAGTCAGACGGAACCGCCGACGGCGATCTGGGGCTGATTCCGCTCTCGAGTGCGCAGTACGGCATGTGGCTCGCGGACCATGTGCCCGGTGGACCGGCTGTCAACATCGCACACTGCGTCGAGATCGAGGGCCCGGTGGACCACGACGCGTTCACACGGGCGGTGAACGACGGCGGGCACGAAACCGAGTCCCTTGTGGTGCGCGTGGTCGAATCCGACGGCCGGCCCTATCAATTCGTCGACCGCAGCATCCTCTACGACGAGCCGGTGCTGGATTTCAGCGACGCGGACGATCCGGTGGCGGCGGCGATGGAATGGATGCGCCGCGACTACAACACCAAGGCGGTCGACCTCAGCCGTGACCGGCTCACCGAGACGAGGCTCATCCGGGTCGGCGAGGACCACTACTTCTGGTACGGCCGCGCGCACCATCTGGTGATCGATGGGTACGGCGCGTTCAACAGCCTGAACCGGATGGCCGAGCACTACAACGCCCTGCTGGAGGGCAGGCCCCCGACGCGACTGGACGCGGCGAGCCTGCACGACATCGTCGAAGCGGAGCGCGCGTATCGCGCCAGCTCGCGGTACGAGGCGGACAGAACATACTGGCTGAACAAGGTTTCCGACCTGCCGAAGCCGGTCAGCCTGTCCGGCCGCACGGCCCGTTCCGGCAAGGTCGACCGCGTGGCCGGTTTGCAGCTGCCCGCATACCTGTCCGACCGGCTCGACCGCTTCGCCGACGAGGTGAACGCCTCCGCCGCGCAGGTGGTGATCGCGGCGTTCGCCGCCTTCCTGGCCCGGATGACCGGCACCGAGGAGGTCGCGCTGTCGCTGCCGGTGACCGCGCGCGTGACCAAGCGCCTGCGCAACGCCGCCGCGATGCTGGCGAACATGGTGCCGATCCGCTTCACCGTGCACCACTCGACCACCGTGGAGGAACTGGTCCGCGCCTCGGTGTCCGAACTCGTTTCGGCCATGCGCCACCAGCTGTACCGGTTCGAGGATCTGCGCCGCGACTCGGCCGCGATCGACCCGTCCGCGAACTCGTTCGGCCCGATCGTGAACATCCTGTTCTTCGACTCGGAGATCCGCCTCGGCTCGGCCGTCGGCCGCTACCGCGCACTGACCTCCGGCGCACTCGACGACCTGCAGCTGAACCTGTACCGCTCGGGCGCGGACGCGCCGCTGCTCATCGAGTTGCACGGCAATCCGAATCTCTACGGGCAGGACGAACTCGGCTCCCACGCCGACCGATTCCTCGACTTCCTGCACCGGATGATGGATGCGCCCCTGGACACCCGGATCGGTGAGATCCAGCTCGTCGGACCCGCCGAGGAACTGCGCATCGTCGAGGAACTCGCGGGCCACGACGGCGAGACTTCCTCCGTCACACTGGTGGACCTGCTGACGCGACAGGCGGGGGCCACCCCGTCCGCGGTGGCCGTCACCTCGGACGCCACCGCACTCACCTACCGTGAACTCGACGAACGCTCCAACCGGTTCGCCCGCAGGCTCATCGCGCTCGGTGCAGGGCCGGAATCGCTGGTGGCCATCGCGATGCCCCGCGACGCCGATCTGATCGTCGCGGTGCTCGGCGTGCTGAAATCGGGCGCCGGATATCTTCCGCTGGACACGGCCCACCCGGCCGACCGGCTCGAATACGTACTGGGCGACGCGAACCCGATCGCGGTGGTCACCAAGCGCGGCATGCGCGAGCAGATCCCGGGCGATCCCGGCCGCGTCGTGCTGTTCGACGACGTCCTCGCCGCCGAGCAAGCCGCCGACCCGATCACCGATGCCGATCGGACCGGCTTGCTGCGTGCCGACCACCTCGCCTACGTCATCTACACCTCCGGATCGACCGGACGGCCGAAGGGCGTCTCGATCACCCATCGTGCCGTGTCCACCTATCTGGTGAACTCGTGTGCCGAGATCGGCATCCGATCCGACGACGTCTGGACGCTGTTCCACTCCTTCGCCTTCGACTACTCGGTGTGGGAGATCTTCGGTGCGCTGGTCACCGGCGGCCGGATCGTCGTGGTGGACAGCCTCACCGCCCGGTCGCCGGACGACGTGGTGCGCCTGGCGGCCCGCGAGCGGGTCACGGTCTTCAGTCAGACGCCGTCGGCGTTCTACCAGTTCGCGGCCGCGCGGCAACGGTACGCGCACGCCGGGGAGCCCGAAGGCGAGCTGTCGCTGCGGCTGGTCATCCTGTCGGGCGAAGCGCTCGACCCGGCCGGGCTGGCCGCGTGGTACGAACACCACCCGAATCTGCCGGTGCTGGCCAACAGTTACGGCATCACCGAGACCACCGTCTTCGTCACCTACACCGACCTCACACCGGAGGTCGCCGTTCCGGGCGCACCCAGCACGGTCGGTCCCGCGTTGCCGGGCTTGCGCACCTACGTCCTGGACGAGCGGTTGCGTCCATGCCCGCTCGGCGCCTGGGGCGAGATCTACGTCGCGGGAACGCAACTCGCTCGTGGCTACCTCCATCGACCGGCGCTGAGCGCGGGGCGCTTCGTCGCGAACCCGTTCGGCAAGCCGGGGGAGCGCCTCTACCGCAGCGGGGACGTGGCGCGCTGGAATCACCAGGGCGAGCTGGAATATCGCGGTCGCGCCGACCAACAGGTGCAGTTGCGCGGGTTCCGGATCGAGCTGGACGAGATCCGTAACGCGCTGCTGACCCATGACAGTGTCGCGGCGACGGTCGTCGTCGTGCATCTGCCCGGTACGGAGGCGGCCCGGCTCGTCGGATACGTCGTCCCCGCGGTCGGGGCCGCCTGCGAGGCCGACGCCCTGCGCACCCACGTCGGCAGGATGCTGCCCGAATACATGGTGCCGTCGAGCATCGTGGTGATCGACGCGGTGCCGCTGACCGTGAACGGCAAAGTGGACTACCGGGCACTGCCCGCGCCGGCCTTCGATTCGGCCGCGGCGTACGTCGCGCCGCGCACGGTCGCCGAGGAGTCGATCGCCGACGTCTTCGCGGAGGTTCTCGGCATCGACCGGGTGGGCGTGCTGGACAGCTTCTTCGAACTCGGCGGCAACTCGATCACCGCGACGAGCGCGGCCGTGCGTGTCGCAGAAGTGACCCGATGCGACGTGTCGGTTCGCGACCTTTTCGTCAAGCAGACCGTCGCCGAACTCGCCGCGCATCTCGAGGACGCGCACCGCTCCGGCAGGCCCGTGCTGCGGGCCGCGCCCAGACCCGATCCCATTCCGCTTGCGCCGGCGCAGAACAGGATGTGGCTGGTCAACCAGACCGACCCGACCTCGGCGGCCTACAACATTCCGCTCATCGTGCAGCTGACCGGACGGCTCAACGCGGCGGCGCTGCGCGCCGCGCTGACCGACGTGATCGACCGGCACGAATCGCTGCGCACCGTGTACCCGGCCGTGAACGGCGAAGGAACGCAGGTCGTGCTGTCGGCCGAAGAGGTCGTCGCCGGTCTGGACCTGACGCCGCGGCCGACCGACCCGGACGAGATCGAGCAGCGGATTCGCGAGCTGGCGTCGGTCGGAACCGATCTGCGCGAACGCGCCCCGATCCAAGTGGCCCTGCTCGCGACGGCCGACCGCAAGCGGCATGTCCTGGCCGTCGTCCTGCACCACATCTGCTGCGACGGATCCTCGCTGCGGCCCCTCGCGGCCGATGTCGCCGTCGCCTATGAGGCGAGGGCGGAGGGCAAGACGCCGGACTGGGAGCCTTTGGTAATCCAGTACGCCGACTACAGCATCTGGCATCGCAGCCTGCTCGGCGACCCGGAGGATCCGGATTCGCGAGCCGCCCACCAGTTGCGGTACTGGTCGCAGCGATTGGCGGGGATGCCGCCGGTCCTGGAGTTGCCCGCCGACCGGCCGCGTCCGGCCCGCCAGTCCCTGCGTGGCGACGTTGCGGACACCGTGATCCCCGCCGAGACCTTCGCCGGGATCGAACGGCTGGCGCGCGCGGCCAACGTCACGACGTTCATGGTTGTGCACGCCGCCCTGGCCGTACTGCTCGCCCGGATGTCGGGTTCGGCGGACGTCACCGTCGGCACGCCGGTCGCCGGTCGCGGTGAACGCGCGCTCGAGCCGCTCATCGGCATGTTCGTCAACACCGTGCCGTTGCGTACCGAGGTGTCCTTCGAGGAGTCGTTCACCGCGTTCCTGGCGCGCGTCAAGGACATCGACGTCGACGCCTTCGCCAACAGCGACCTGCCTTACGAGCATGTCGTGGACGAACTGCATCCGAAGCGGTCGATGGCGTACGCACCGCTGTGCCAGGTGTATCTCGCTTTCGAGAACATGGATCGGGCGAGCCTGGAGCTGTCCGGACTCACCGTCGAACTGCTCGATCCGGGCGCCGAACCGGCGAAGGTGGACATCATCGTCACGGTCGCGGAGAACACCGCGGCGGGCGGCGACGTCGCGTTGCGCGTCAACTACGCGACGGACCTGTTCGACCGGGAGACCGTCGAAGAACTCGCCGAGCGATTGAACCGTCTGCTCGAGGCGTTCGTGTCGAATCCCCGCGCGCGCATCGGCGACGTGGATCTGCTGTCGGGGGTCGAACGGCTGGAATTGGTCCCGGCTTCCGGCGGTCGCGCCGAGTCGCCCCGCGTGCTGGCCGACGTCCTGCTGGTCGGCGATCGCGGCGCACCGGCCGTGGTGTCGGGGGATCGGGTGCTCTCCTACGGAGAGCTGGACGAGTGGTCGAATCGTCTTGCGCGGGTGTTGATCGACTGGGGTGTGGGGCCGGGTGATCAGGTCGCCCTGGCCATGGGGCGGTCGGTGGAGTTCGTGGTCGGCGTGTGGGCGGTGGCGCGCGCGGGTGCCGCGTTCGTGCCGGTCGACCCGCGCTACCCGAGCGAACGGGTCGCGCACATCGTCGCGGACTCGGATGTGGAGGTCGCGCTCACCGTCGAGGCGTCGCGCACCCTGCTTCCCGGTCACGTGCGGCAGCTGGTGCTCGACCATCCCGGCACCGAGGCGTTCCTCGCGGCGCAGTCCCCGGCCGCGGTGACCGACGCGGATCGCGTGCGCGCCTGCCGCGTGGCCGACGCGGCCTACGTGGTGTACACCTCGGGCTCGACCGGCAAGCCGAAAGGCGTCGCGGTCACCAACGAGGGCTTGGCGAATTTCGCGATCGAGCAGCGCGAACGCTATCGCGTCGATCGAAGGTCACGGGTATTGCAGGTGGCGGCGCCGGGCTTCGACGCGGTGATGCTGGAGCTGCTGATGGCGCACGCGAACGGCGCCGTGCTGGTCGTGTCGCCGCCGGAGGTGTTCGCCGGTGCGCAGCTGGCGGAGTTGATTCGCGCACAAGAGGTGTCGCACGCCTTCGTGACCCCCAGCGTGCTGGCGACGATGTCGCCCGCCGGCCTGGACTCGCTGCAGGTGCTGGTGGCGGGCGGGGAAGCGGTGCCGGCCGAGACCGTGTCGGTATGGGCTCCGGGACGGCGCCTGCACAACGGCTACGGTCCCACCGAGACCACGATCATGGTCGCGATCAGCGATCCGCTGTGCGTGGGTGACCCGGTCACCATCGGCGGCCCGATCCGCGGCGTCGACGCGGTGGTCCTGGACGAGCGGCTGCGGCCGGTCCCCGTCGGGGTGACCGGACAGCTGTACGTATCGGGTGTGCAACTGTCGCGCGGATACCTCAACCGGCCCGCGTCCACAGCCGCCACTTTTGTCGCCAACCCATACGGCCCAGCGGGCACCCGCATGTACGGAACCGGTGACCTGGCGCGCTGGACCGCCGAGCACACCTTGGAGTACGTGGGGCGCACCGACTTCCAGGTGAAGATCCGCGGCCAGCGCATCGAACTCGGCGAGATCGAAGCCGTCCTCGCCGGACATCCCGACGTCGCGACCGCGGTCGTGGTGGGCGTGCCCGCCGAGACCGGATCGCGCCTGGCGGCGTACGTGGTGCCCGCCGACGGCGCCGTCGACATCGCGGAGCTGACGAAGTACGCGGCACAACGCCTGCCCTCGCACATGGTCCCGGACACGGTCATGGTGCTCGACACCCTCCCGCTGTCGTCGGTGGGCAAGGTCGACCGCGCCGCGCTGCCGGAACCCGAGTTCGCTCCCGCGGCGGAGTTCGTCGCGCCGCGCAACGCGACCGAGCAGGTCGTCGCCGACATCTGCGCGGGCGTGCTGGGCATCGAACGCGTCGGCGTCCTCGACAGCTTCTTCGATCTCGGCGGCAACTCGCTGTCGGCCACTCGCGCGGCGGCGCAGCTCAGCGGCGCGTTCGGTGTCGAGGTGCCGTTGCGCGCGATCTTCGAGACGCCGACCATCGGGGCGCTGGCCGAGCGCCTGCGCAGCGCCGACGCGGCGACCCGGGAGCCGCTGGTGCCGCAGGAGCGGCCGGAGCGGATCCCGCTCTCACCCGCACAGGCCCGCATGTGGTTCCTCAATCAGTTCGACACCGGCTCGCCGGTGTACAACATCCCGCTGGTCGTGCGGATGTCGGGAGACCTCGACGTGGCCGCGATGCACGCCACGATCGCGGATGTGCTCGAACGCCACGAGGCGCTGCGGACCGTCTACCCGGACAGCGACACCGGACCGCATCAGGTGGTCGTGCCGGTGGAAACGGCGCTCACCCCACTGGTACCGATACCGGTCGCGGCGAGCGAGCTCGAGGCGCGCGTCGCCGCGGAGGTGACGGTGGGCTTCGATGTCACCGCCGAGGTGCCGTTCCGGGTCGCGTTGCTGCGCAGCGCTGCCGACGAGCACGCCTTGGTGCTCGTGGTCCACCACATCAGTTTCGACGGGTCCTCGCTGGCGCCGCTGGCCGCCGACCTCATGACCGCCTACCAAGCCCGGGTCCGGCACGAAGCGCCCCAGTGGGCGCCCTTGCCGGTGCAGTACGCGGATTACGCGCTGTGGCAACGCAAGTTGCTCGGCGCCGAGGACGACCCGCACAGCCCGACCGTCGCCCAGACCCGCTACTGGCTCGCGGCCCTCGCCGGTCTGCCCGAGGTACTGGATCTGCCCACCGACCGCCCGCGGCCCGCGAAGCAGTCGTTCCGCGGCGCGACGGTCTCGGCGACCCTTCCCGCGGATCTGCATCGTGCGGTGGTCGCGCTGGCCCGCCGCCACGACGCGACGGTCTTCATGGTGATGCACGCGGCGTACGCGGCGCTGCTGGCGCGGCTGTCGGGCACCGGGGACATCGCCGTGGGCACACCGATCGCCGGTCGTGGCGAGCCGGGATTGGACGGCTTGGTCGGCATGTTCGTCAACACGCTGGTGTTGCGGACCCACCTCGAGCCCGGCGCGTCCTTCGTCCGGATCCTGGACCAGGTCCGGGCCACCGACCTGGCCGCCTTCGAGAACGCCGACATCCCGTTCGAGCGACTCGTCGAGGTGCTGAACCCGCCGCGCTCGACGGCACACGCACCGTTGACTCAGGTGGGCTTCTCGTTCCAGAACATCGAGATCCCCACGGTGCGGTTCGACGGCCTGACGGTCTCGGCGCAGATGGCCGATCCCAGTGTGGCGAAATACGACCTGCACCTGAATCTGGTCGACGCCTTGGAACCGGATGGCGAACCCGGCGACATGGCGGTCGAATTCGGTTACGCGACAGATCTGTTCGACGAGGCGACGGTCACATCGATGTTCGACCGCTACCTGCTGTTGCTGCGCGCGATCGTCGCCGACCCCACCCGCGCAGTCGGTGACATCGACTTGCTGACCGAGCAGGAGACGCGTCAGCTCGCGGTGCGGTCGGCAGGGACGAGGACGCGGGCGCAGGCGGCGACGATCGCGGAGTTGTTCGCCGCGCAGGTGGCGGCCACGCCGGAGCATACGGCGGTGTTCGACGCGGCGAGCGGCGCCCAGCTCGATTACCGAGCGTTCGGGGCGCGGGTGAATTCGCTGGCCCGCGCGCTCATCCGGCGCGGCATCGGCCCGGAAACCGTTGTGGCGGTGGCGATGCGGCGTTCGATGGATCTGCTGGCCACGCTGTACGCCATCCATGCCGCGGGTGCGGCCTACCTGCCGCTGGACCCGGATCACCCGGCCGACCGGGTGCGCGCTGTCCTGGCCGCGGCCCGGCCCGGTGCGGTCCTCACCCGCCCGGACGACCACGCCGGCCTGCCCGGCGACGTGCCGGTCTGGACGCTCGCGGAACTGGCCGCCGAACACGAGGACACCTCCGCGGTCACCGATGCCGACCGGACTCGGCCGCTGCGCCCGGACGATCTGGCCTACGTCATCTACACCTCCGGCTCGACGGGCGTGCCCAAGGGCGTGGCGGTCCCGCACGCCGCGGTGGTGAACCAGCTCCGCTGGCTGCACGAGCACTACCGGCTCGGCGGCGAGGACGTCATGCTGCTGCGGACACCGGTGACGTTCGACCTGTCGGTCTGGGAGCTGTTCGCGGCGTCGACCTGTGGCGCGGCGTTGGTCGTCGCGGGGCCCGACGCGCACACCGACCCGCGCGAGGTCGCTCGGCTGCTGACCGAGTACCGGGTGACGACGGTGGATTTCGTGCCGTCTCTGCTGTCCGCGTTTCTCGAGGTGGCCACCCCACACCGATGCCCGGACCTGCGGCGCGTGTTGTGCATCGGCGAGGCGCTGCCCGCCGAAACCGTCCGCCGTTTCCGGGATTTCAGCGATGCGCGCATCGACAACCTGTACGGCCCGACGGAGGCCGCCGTCAGCGTCACCGCCCACCGGATCGATACGGTCGAGGGCGTGGCCGTGCCGATCGGCGTGCCCGAGGCGAACGTGACCGTGCACGTCCTGGATTCGCGGCTGCATGCCGTGCCCGCCGGCGTGACCGGTGAGCTGTACCTGGGCGGCGTGCAGCTGGCGCGCGGATACCACGCCCGCCCGAGCCTGACCGCCGCGACGTTCGTCGCCGATCCCTTCGGGGCCGCGGCAGGCGCCCGCCTCTACCGCACCGGCGACCTCGTTCGCTGGGACGAGGGCGGCCGCCTGCGCTATGTCGGCCGCGCCGACACCCAGGTGAAGGTGCGCGGCCTGCGGATCGAGCTCGGCGACATCGAAGCAGCGCTGACGGCACACGAGCAGGTCGACGCGGCCGTCGCGCAGGTGCGCGTGGACGGCGGCGAGCAGCGGCTGGTCGCCTACGTGGTCGCGGACGCGGCGATCGACGTCCGCCAGGTCCGGCGCTTTCTGCTGGACCGGCTGCCCGCCTACATGGTGCCGTCGTCGGTGACCCGGATCGACTCGGTGCCGCTCAACGCGAACGGCAAGGTGGACTACCGGGCACTGCCCGAGCCGGACCACAGCGCCCAGGAGCCGGAGTTCCGCGCGCCGCGGGGTCTCGTCGAACAGGCGGTCGCCGCGGTCTTCGCGGAGCTGTTCGACCGGCCGGAGATCGGCGCGGACGACAATTTCTTCGAGCTGGGCGGCAACTCCCTCGTCGCCACGCGCGTACTGAGCCGGATCGGTGACGTGGTCGACGTGACCATCCCCGTGCGTGCGATCTTCGAGGCGCCGACCGTGGCCGGCCTGGCCGAGCGGATCGCCCAGCTGCGCGCGATTCCGAGCCTGCCCGCGCCGACCCGGGTGCCGCGCCCGGACCGCATCCCGCTGTCCCACGCGCAGACCAGGATGTGGTTCCTCAACCAGTTCGATCCCGCCGCGCCGGGATACGTGGTGCCGCTGGCGATTCGGCTCGACGGCACGCTGGATTCGGCGGCACTGACCGCCGCTGTGGGCGATGTCGTCGAGCGGCACGAGAGCCTGCGCACCATGTATCCGGCGATCGACGGCACCCCCACCCAGGTCGTGTTGCCTGCCGAGGACGTGCTGGCCACGTGCGACCTGTCCCCGCAAGCGATCGGCGAGCGGGAACTGCCGCATCGGCTGGCCGAGTTCTGCGGCACCGGATTCGACGTGGCGAAGGGGGTGCCCCTGCGCGTCGCGCTGTATCAGTTGTCGGACGCGGCATGGACGCTCGCGCTGGCCGCCCACCACATCAGTTGCGACGGCTTCTCGGTGGCTCCGCTGGCCGCCGACCTGGTGGCGGCATACCGGGCGCGCACCGGCGGTGCCGCGCCGGACTGGGCTCCGCTGCCCGTGCAATTCGCCGACTACGCCCTGTGGCAGCGCGCGGTGCTCGGCTCGGCGGACGACCCGGACTCGTCTGTCGCCCGCGACATCGCCTACTGGCGGACGCAACTCGCGGGCGTGCCCGATCTGCTCGAGTTGCCGACCGACCGGCCGAGGCCGATCGAGCAGTCCCAGCGCGGCGCGGTGATCGAGGTCGCCATCCCCGGCGAGCTGCAAGGCCGGGTGGAAGCGCTGGCGCGGCGAGCGGGAGCCACCACGTTCATGGTGGTGCACACGGCCTTGGCGGTGCTGCTGTCGCGGCTGTCCGGCAGCGACGACGTCACCGTCGGTGTGCCGCACGCGGGCCGGGGGGACCGGTCGCTGGACAACCTCGTCGGCATGTTCGTCAACACCTTGGTGATGCGCTCGCGGATCACGCTCGACCAGACCTTCCTGAGTCTGCTCGAGCAGGTGCGGCGCACCGACATCGAGGCGTTCGACCACGCGACCGTGCCGTTCGAGCAATTGGTGGACGCGCTGAATCCGGTGCGATCGACCGCGCACACGCCGTTGTTCCAGGTGCTGCTGGCCTACCAGAACATGGCGCGGGCTCGCGTGGAGCTTCCCGGGCTCACCGTGGAGAACGTGGACCCTGGCGACAGCGCCGCGATCTACGACCTGCTGCTGATGATGACCGAAGGCCACGGCACACACAACGAGCCGACCGGCATGACCTTGCGCCTGACCTACGCCACGGACCTCTTCGACGAGGACACCGTGCGGCGCTTCGCAGGCCGCTTCGTCCGTGTCCTCGACGCCGCGGCCCGCGATGCCGAGGCCACCATCGGAGAGATCGGGTTGCTCGATGAGGCGGAGCGCTCCCAGGTGCTGGAGCGGTGGAACGACACCGGTGGCTCCGCCGCGCCGGGCCGGACCCTCGTCGATGTCTTCGACGAACAGGTCGCGCGCACCCCGGACAGTGCGGCGCTGCTGCTGCCGGACGGCGGCACGCTGACCTACCGGGACTTCGACGCTCGCGTCAATCGTCTGGCCCGCTGGCTCATCGCACGCGGCGCCGGGCCGGAAACGGTTGTCGCGGTGGCCATCCGCCGGTCGGCCGAGCTGGTCACCGCTCTGTACGCGGTGGTGAAGGCAGGCGCGGCGTTCCTGCCGATCGACCCGGATCATCCGAGCGCCCGGATCGCGCAGGTGCTCGGCGCGGCCCGTCCTTCGGTGGTGCTCACCACCACGGTGGACGGCGAGAATCTGCCGGGCGGATTCGAATGCGCGTCCATCGACCGGCTGGACGTGACAGGTCTGTCCGACGCCAGGATCACGGACGCCCAGCGGCGCACACCGCTGCGTCCGAACCACCTCGCGTACGTGCTGTTCACCTCCGGGTCCACCGGCGTCCCCAAGGGCGTGGCCCTGACCCATGCCGCCACCGTGAGCCAGCTGGCGTGGGCGCAACAGCGGTGGCCCCACGACACGTCCGACGCGGTGCTGCACAAGACGCCGATCACCTTCGACATCGCGGTCTGGGAGTTGTTCTGGCCGTTGCAGACCGGCGCGCACATCGTGGTCGCCGAGCCGGGCGGGCATCGCGACCCCGCGTACCTGGCAGATGTCATCGCGCGGCACCGGATCACCACGGTGCACTTCGTCCCCTCGATGCTCGATGTGCTGCTCGAGTCCGCGGGCGCCGCGGAACAGCCCTCGATCCGGCGGGTGTTCGTCGCGGGTGAGGCGCTGGCCCAACGCACCGTGGATGCCGCGGCGCAGGTCTTCGTGCACGCGGAACTGGTGAACTGGTACGGGCCCGCGGAGGCGGAAGTGGTCACCGCCGCGCGGTGCTCGCCGCACGCCGCGACCGGCGCGACGGTGCCGATCGGAACGCCCGCGGCAGGCATGAAGGTCTACGTGCTGGATGCGCGCCTGCGGCCGGTGCCGGTCGGAGTCGTCGGTGAGCTGTACGTCGCCGGCGTCCAATTGGCGCGCGGCTATCACTCGCGTCCCGACCTCACCTGCCGCGCCTTCGTCGCGAACCCGTTCGGGGCGGCAGGGGAGCGGCTGTACCGGACCGGTGACCTGGTGCGGTGGCGGAAGACAGGGGAGCTGGAGTACCTGGGCCGCAGCGACTTCCAGGTGAAGGTGCGCGGTCAGCGAGTGGAGCCCGGTGACATCGAAGCCGCGCTGCGCGCTGTCGCGCAGGTGGCGCGGGCGGTGGCCGTCGTGACGACCGAACGCATCGTCGGCTACGTGACCCTCGTGCCGGGGGCGGTGACCGACGGCCGCGCCATTCGCGAACAGCTGACCCGCACGCTGCCGCCCTACCTGGTTCCGGACGCGGTGCAGGTGCTCGACGCGATGCCGCTCACCGCGAACGGCAAGCTCGACCGGGCGGCGCTGCCGCGGCCGGTGTTCGACGACGGCGAAACGTTCGTCTCGCCGCGCACCGACACCGAGGCGGTGCTGGCGCGTCTGGTCGCCGAACTCACCGGCGCGGAGCGGGTGAGCGTGACGGCGAACCTGTTCGAGATCGGCGTCAACTCGCTGTCGGCTGCCCAGCTCGCCGCGCGGGCGCAGGCCGCCGTCGGTGTGGACGCCGGCATCCGTGACGTTTTCGACGCTCCGACGATCGCCGCGCTCGCCGAACGGATGTCGACCCGCACCCGGTCCACGGCGGTGGCGCTCACGCCACGGCCACGTCGCGGGGCCGTCCCGCTGGCGGCGGCGCAACGGCGGATCTGGTTCCTCAACCAGTTCGACACCGCCTCGTCGGCCTACAACATCTGCTTCGCGGCCCGCTTGTCCGGCCCGCTGGACAACGCCGCACTGCGGGCCGCGTTCCTGGACGTGGTGACCAGGCACGAGCCCTTGCGGACGGTCTATCCGCTGGTCGACGGCGAACCCTGCCAGGTCGTGCGGGACGTCGCGACGCTCGCCGCGGACCTGACGTGGGAACCGGAGCCGGTGGCCGACTCCGAACTGGCCGAACGGATCCGGAACGCCGTCGAGACGGGCTTCGACATCGCCGAGTCGGTGCCGGTGCGTGCGCGGTTGTATCGCACCGCGGCCGAGGCGCACGTGCTGGTGGTGGTGGTCCATCACATCGCGGCCGACGGCGCATCGATGGCTCCCCTCGCCGGTGATGTGTTCGCCGCCTATCGCGCGAGGGTGAGCGGCCATGCGCCGCAATGGGAACCGTTGCGGGTGCAGTACGCCGACTACGCGATGTGGCAGCGGGAGATGCTCGGCTCCGAGGACGACCCGACGTCGCTGATCGCGCGTCAGATCGACTACTGGACCGACGCCCTCGACGGCGCGCCGGAGCTGCTCGCGCTGCCGACCGACCGGCCGCGGCCCGCCACCATCTCGATGGACGGCGGCAACGTCCGGTTCGAGCTGCCGGCCCGGCTGCACGACGCCATCGTGCGGCTGGCCCACCGTGAGGGCGTCACCGTGTTCGTCGTCCTGCACGCGGCGCTGGCGATCCTGCTGGCGCGTACCGCGCACAGCGACGACATCTCGGTCGGCACCCCGGTCGCCGGGCGCGGCAGGCCGGAACTCGACGATCTGGTCGGCATGTTCGTGAACACGGTGGTGCTGCGCACGCGCATCGACGACGACCGCTCGTTCCGGGAACTTCTGGCCGAGGTGCGCGCCGTCGACCTGGAGGCGCTCGCCCACGCCGACCTGCCCTACGAACGGCTGGTCGACGTCATCGGACGTCCGCGTTCCACGGCGTATTCGCCGCTGTTCCAGGTGATGTTCGGGTTGCAGAACACCCGGCAGGCCCGGTTCGAGCTGCCCGGAATCGGTGTCGAAGTCCTCGATCCCGGTATCGCGCAGGCCAAGGCGGACCTCACTGTGCTGGTGACCGAACGCCGCGAGGGCGACGAGCCCGCCGGGATCGACGGCGAGATCATCTACGCCACCGATCTTTTCGTCGCGTCGACCGCGCATTCGCTGGCCGAGAGGTTCATTCGCGTCCTCGAAGCGGTCACCGCCGATCCGGTCCGGCCGATCGGTCATATCGGCCTGTTGAGCGCCGCGGACACCGAAAGCTTGGTGCCCGCGCGGGGCAGCGACAGCGCGCAGCCCTGCTTGCTTCCGGATCTGCTGGCCGCGGCCGTGGCCGCGGATCCGGCGAGGGTGGCCCTCATCGGGGACATCGACACCCTCACCTACGCCGAACTCGACCACCGGGCCAACCGGCTCGCCCGTCACCTGCTCACCAGGGGCGCCGGGCCGGGCGTGTTCGTCGCGCTGGCCGTGCCGCGGTCGGTCGACTATCACGTCGCCATGTGGGCCATCGCGAAGACCGGCGCCACGTTCGTTCCGGTGGACCTGCGCTATCCCGTCGAGCGAATCGCGCACATGGTGAGCGATTCGGGTGTGGAGATCGGGATCACGCTCTCGGCCGCGCGCACATCGCTGCCGGACGGGGTGCGCTGGCTGACGCTCGACGAGCCGCGGACCGCGAAGCAGATCGCGGCCCGGTCCGGCCGGGCGGTGACCGACGCCGATCGCGGACGCGTCTTGCGGGTCCAGGATGCCGCGTACCTGATCTACACATCCGGGTCGACGGGAACCCCGAAGGGCGTCATGGTCACGCATGCCGGGCTGGCGAGCTTCGCCGCCGAGCAGCGTGATCGGTATCGGGTCGACGCCGCGTGCCGCGTACTGCAGGTGGCGGCGCCCGCGTTCGACGCGGTGCTGCTGGAGGCGTTGATGGCGCACGCGGCCTGCGCGGCGTTGGTCGTGTCCCCGCCGGAGGTGTTCGGCGGCCCGGATCTGGCCGAGCTGATCCGGAAGCATCAGGTCACGCACGCGTTCTTGACGCCGAGCGTGCTGGCCACCATGTCCCCTACGGGTCTCGAGTCGGTGCGGATGCTGGCGGTGGGCGGGGAGATGGTGCCCGCGGAGTTGATCGCGGCGTGGGCGCCGGGACGGCGGCTGCACAACATCTACGGTCCCACCGAGACCACGATCGTGATCACCATGAGCGACCCGGTCCTGCCGGGCGATCCGATCGCCATCGGCGGCCCGATTCGCGGTGCGCAGGCCCTGGTCCTGGACGGGCGGTTGCGGCCGGTGCCGGTCGGCGTCGCGGGGGAGCTGTACCTCGCCGGCGCGCAGCTGGCGCGCGGATACCTCAACCGGCGCGCGGTCACGGCCGGTGCGTTCGTGGCGAATCCGTACGGCGAGCCCGGTGCACGGATGTACCGCACCGGCGACATCGTCCGGTGGACCACGCAGCGCACCCTGGAATATGTCGGCCGCAGCGACTTCCAGGTCAAGATCCGTGGCCAGCGCATCGAACTCGGTGAGATCGACGCCGCGCTCATCTCGCATCCGAAGGTGGCCGCGGCGGTGACGGTCAGCCGCACCGGGCCCGGCGGGCAGCCGCTTCTGGCCGCGTACATCGTGACCGAAACCGGAACCCACGTCGAGACGGCCGGCGTGCTCGATCACGTCGCGTCGGTCCTGCCCGCGCACATGGTGCCGTCGGCGCTCACCGTGCTCGACCGGATGCCGATCACCTCGACCGGCAAAGTGGACCGCAAAGCGCTGCCGGAACCGGTCTTCGAACCCGCCGGAGACGGCGTCGTCGCGGCGTCGACCGAGCTGGAGGAAACCATCGCGGCCGCGTTCGCGGACGTTCTCGGGATCGGGTCGGTAGGCGTCACCACCTCGTTCTTCACCCTCGGCGGCGATTCCATCCTGTCGATCCAGCTGGCTTCCCGGTTGAAGTCCGCGGGTGTCATCGTGACGGCGCGCGACATCTTCGAGCAGAAGACCGTCCGCGGCCTCGCACGAGTCGCCGCGGCCGCCGAACGGGTCGCGCTGGCGGAGTTGCCGGGCGGCGGCGTCGGCGAAATCCCGTTCACGCCGGTCGTCTCCTGGTTCACCGAGCGTCTCGGCGCCGCCCCGCGATTCGCCCAGTCGATGCTGGTGCGCCTGCCGGGCGACGCGCGCGTCGAGCACGTGACCGCCACGGTGCGGGCCGTGCTCGAACAGCACGACATGCTGCGCGCGCGGCTGCGCGAACAGTGGCTGGAGGTGCCCCCGGCCGGCGAGGCCGACGCCGTGGGGGCGGTGTTCACCCGCATGTTCGGGGCCGACGAGATCCCGGGCAGCGCCGGTTTCACCGCAGTGGTGGAAGCGGCGCTGGCCGAGGCATCCGACCGCCTCGATCCGGCCGAGGGCCGAATGGTGCAGGTCGCGTGCCTGCTGCCCGCACCGGGTGTGGACGCCGAAGCGCGTGCCCTCGTCGTCGTGCACCACCTGGCCGTCGACGGCGTGTCGTGGCGAATCCTGGTGCCCGACTTCGCCACCGCCTGGCAGCAGGTCACGCAGGGACGGACGGTGGAGCTGCCCGCGCAGGGCACGTCCATGCGCCGGTGGGCGCAGGCGCTCACCGAGGCGGCGGCGGCCCGCGCGGACGAGTTCGAGCTGTGGCACCGGATGGGCGCGGCGCCCGATCCGCTGCTCGGCAGCGCGGTGCTCGACCCTGCCCGCGACACCCAGTCGACCGTGCGGAATCTGACGGTGTCGCTGCCGGTGGAGGTCACGTCGTCGCTGCTCGACGCGGTGCCCAGGGCGGTGCACGGAAGCGTCGACGACGCGCTGCTGGCCGGTCTGGCCGTGGCCGCGGCACGCTGGCGCCGGCGGCGCGGTATCGCGCACTCGGGCTTGAAGGTCCTGCTGGAGGGGCATGGGCGGGCGGAGCAGATCGCCGAGGGCGCGGATGTCTCGCGCACGGTGGGCTGGTTCACCAACACCTATCCGGTGGCGCTCGACATCGGCGACGTCGACCCGGACGATCCGCGCGCCGCGGTGAAGTCCGTGAAAGACCAGCTGCGCGCCGTCCCGGACAAGGGAATCGGCTACGGCCTGCTGCGCTACCTGCACGCGGGCACGTCCGACCGGCTCGCGGCGTTGCCGGAGCCGCAGATCAGCTTCAACAACCTGGGCCGGGTCGGCGTCGATCTGACGACGCTGTCGGAGCTGGCCTGGATTCCGACCGACGAGCCGTTCGACCGGCGGGCCGCCTTCGATCCGGACATGCCCGCCGCGGCGGCCCTCACCATCGACGTGAACGTCGTGGACACCGCGGCAGGACCATGTCTGTCCGCGCACGTCGGTTACGCCTCCCGGTTGCTCGAGCACGACGACGTGGCCGAACTCGTCGACGAATGGGTCGACGCGGTGACCGGCATCGCCGCGGCGGCCCGTGCGGACGAGGACTGGGGCTTCTCACCGGCCGATGTTCCGCTCGTCGAGGTCACGCAGGCAGACCTGGACGCGTTCGCCGGACGTTACGGATCCCTCGGCGATATCTGGTCGTTGGCGCCGCTGCAGGCGGGACTGCTGTTCCACGCCGAGCTCGCCGCGGGTGACCTCGACGTCTACACCGCGCAGTCGACACTCGCCCTTGCCGGTGTGATCGATGAGCGGAGGCTCGAACGGTCGGCGAAGGCCCTGATCGAGCGGTATCCCAACCTGCGAGCGGCCTTCGTCCGGACGGCCGACGGCATTCCGGCGCAGGTGATCCCGGCCGACGCGGTCGTGCGCTGGCGGCGGATCGATCTGCCCGAGGACACGACACCGGAGGAGCTGATCGCGGCCGAGCGGGCGGTTCCCTTCGACCCCGCCGATCCGCCGCTGCTGCGGTTCCTGCTCATCGCCGTGGGACCGCAGGACTTCCGGCTGGTGCTGACGGCGCACCACCTACTGCTGGACGGCTGGTCGTTGCCGTTGCTGTGGCGCGAGCTGATCGGTCTGTACGCGGTGGGCGCTCGCACGGAGCTGTTGCCCGCCGCGGCGTCCTACCGCACCTACCTGGAATGGCTGGACCGGCGCGAGCTGTCCGCCGGAATCGACGTGTGGCGCGAGGCCCTGCGCGATTTCACCGAACCCACGGTGGTCGCCGACGCGCGGACGCACACGACGGTCGGCATCCCGGTCGACCTGGCGGTCGTGCTGGATCGGGCCGTCACCGCCGAGCTGGTCGAGTTCGCTCGTACCCGGGCGGTCACGATGGCGACCATCGTGCAATTCGCCTGGGCGGTGGTTCTCGGGAACCTGCTCGGCGTCGAGCGCGTGGTGTTCGGCGGCACGGTCTCGGGACGCCCCGCCGAGCTGCCGGGCGTGGAGTCGATGATCGGCTTGTTCATCAACACGATTCCGGTCGGCGTGCACGTCCCGCGGTCCTGGACCATCGAGGACGCGCTGCGGCGGTTGCAGGCGGACAACACCCGGCTGCTCGACCATCACGACGTCGAACTGTCCCGGATCCTGTCGGCCGCAGGCGTCGCCCAGCTGTTCGACACCCTGGTCGTCTTCGAGTCGTATCCGGTCGACAGCAGTGGTTTGGGCGAGGCGGACATCGACGGCATGCGGGTGGTCGCGGCGGACGGCAGCGACGCCGCGCACTACCCGATCACGGTGCAGGCCCACCAGACCGACCAGCTGCACGTCATGATCCGCTACCAGCGAGCCCGAGTGGACGACCTGACGGCCGCGGGTCTGGCCGCCCGTCTGGAAACCGTGCTGCGCGCCATCACGGTAGATCCGCGGGCGCGGCTGGGCGCGGTCGAGATGTTGTCCGCGATCGAGCGCCGCGATCTGGTGCCCGCCACGGGCGGACGGGCCGAATCGCCGCGTCTGCTGGCGGAGTTGCTCGCCACCGGCGTCACGCTGAATTCCGATGGGACAGCGGTGGTTTCGGATGAGCAGGTGGTGTCTTACGCCGAGCTGGACGCCTGGTCGAATCGGGTCGCGCGCGAGCTGATCGACTGGGGTGTCGGCCCGGGCGATCAGGTGGCGCTGGCGATGGCACGGTCGGTGGAATTCGTGATCGGCATCTGGGCGGTGGCCAAGACCGGGGCGGCCTTCCTGCCCGTGGATCCGCGGAACCCGGCAGAACGCGTCGGGCACATGGTCGCCGACTCCCAGGTGCGGGTCGCGGTCACCGTCGCGGCGTCGCGAGAGCTGGTCCCGGCCACCGTCCGGCGGCTGGTGCTCGACCATCCGGAAACCCGCGAGGCGATCGCGGCGCGGTCGTCGGATGCGGTGACCGACAGTGATCGACTGCGTACGCCGCATGTGCGGGACACGGCCTACGTCCTGTACACCTCGGGGTCGACCGGTACGCCGAAGGGTGTAGCGATCACCCACGAGGGACTGGCGAATTTCGCTGCGGTGCAACGTGACCGATTCGGCGCGGACAGCCGGTCGCGTGTGCTGTACGCGTCCGCTCCCGGTTTCGACGTGGTCGTGCTCGAAACGCTGTTGGCTCACGCCAACGGAGCGGTGCTCGTGGTGCCGCCGCCGGAGGTGTTCGGCGGACCCGAGCTGGCCGAATTCATTCGGGCACGGCAGGTGTCGCACTCGTTCCTGACGCCGAGCGTGCTGTCGACGATGTCGCCGGAGGGGCTGGATTCCCTGCGGGTGCTGATGGCCGGTGGCGAGGCGGTGACGCCGGAGATCGTCGCGCTGTGGTCGCCGGGCCGGCGCCTGCTGAACGGATACGGTCCGACCGAGACGACGATTCTGGCCGGAATCAGCGGTTCGCTGCATCCCGATGCGGTGGTGACGATCGGTGGTCCGATCAGTGGCGTCGAGGCCGTCGTGCTGGACGCGTGGCTGCGGCCGGTCCCGGTCGGGGTCGTCGGCGAGTTGTATCTCGCGGGCGTGCAATTGGCACGCGGATACGTGAACCGGCCGGGCACGACGTCCGGCGCGTTCGTCGCGAATCCGTTCGGCGCGGCGGGATCGCGTATGTACCGCACCGGCGACCTGGCCCGCTGGACACCGGAACACACCTTGGAATATCTGGGGCGCAGCGACTTCCAAGTCAAGATCCGCGGTCAGCGCATCGAGCTCGGTGAGATCGAAGCCGTTCTCACCGGACAACCCGGTGTGGAGCACGCGGCCGTGGTGCTGCGCAAGGACGAGCGCGGCATCGGCCGGCTCGTCGGCTATCTGGTCGGCGCCGCGGACTTGGAACCCGAGGCGGTCCGGGCCGCCGCGCGGCTGCGCCTGCCCGCGCACATGGTGCCCGACGTGTGCACAGTGCTCGCCGAATTCCCGCTCACCAGGACCGGGAAGCTCGACCGCCTGGCGCTGCCCGAGCCGGAATTCTCGGTGGCCAGGGCTTGGGTCGCGCCGCGCACGCAGACCGAACGGCAGGTCGCGGAAGTGTTCGGCAGCGTCCTGGACATCGAACGCGTCGGTGCCACCGACAGCTTCTTCGACCTCGGCGGCAATTCGCTGTCGGCGACCCGGGTGACGGCCCAGTTGGGCACGGCGCTCGGCGTGAACGTCGGTGTCCGTGATCTGTTCGAAGCGCCTTCGGTCGCCGAGCTCGCCGCTCGTCTGGCCGCCTCCGAGCGGACCGATCGGGTGCCGCTGGTGCCGCGCACCCGCCCCGCGCTGGTGCCGCTGTCGCCGGCTCAGCAGCGGATGTGGTTCCTCAATCAGCTCGACACCTCCGTCGGCGCGTACAACATCCCGCTGGTGATCCGGCTGAAGGGCGAACTCGACATCGACGCGTTGCGGCGCGCGTGCGAGCTGGTCCTCGCTCGGCACGAATCGCTGCGGACCCAATTCCCGATGACCGGCGCGACGCCGCATCAGGTGACGGTCCCCGTCGAACAGGTGGTCCCCGCCGGGCTGACCGCGGTCGAGGTCGAGGCGGAGCGGCTGATGGAGCGGGTGCTCGCCACGGTCTCGGCGAGCTTCGACGTGACGCAGGCGCCCCCGCTGCGCGTCGAGTTGTTCCGGCTCGACGATCACGAGCACGTTCTGGTCATCGCCGTGCACCACATCTGCGCCGACGGGCAGTCCATGCTGCCGCTCGCGCGGGATGTGGCGGTGGCCTACCAGGCGAGCAAGGAAGGGACGGAACCGCTCTGGCCCGCTCTCGCGATCCAGTACGCGGACTACACGCTGTGGCAGCGCGACGTGCTCGGGGACGCGCACGATCCCGGCTCGGTCATGTCCCAGCAGTTGCGTTTCTGGAAGGACACCCTCGGCGGGCTGCCCGAACTGCTCGAATTGCCCACGGACCTGCCACGCCCGCCGGTGGCGTCCATGCGCGGCCGGACGGTGGATTTCGAGATCTCGGCTGCGTTGCAGGAACGAATCGGCGCGGTCGCCCGTGCGGCGAACGCGACGGTCTTCATGGTCGTGCACGCCGCGCTGACCGTTCTGCTGTCGCGGTCGGCCGGTGTGGGCGACGTCGCGGTGGGCACTCCGGTGGCCGGCCGGGGGGAGCGCGAACTCGACGACCTGATCGGCATGTTCGTCAACACGCTCGTCCTGCGCACGCGGGTGTCGTCGCGGCAGTCGTTCACCGACTTGCTCGCGGCGATTCGTGAAACGGACCTGGCCGCGTTCGCGCATGCCGATGTGCCCTTCGAACAGGTGGTCGAGGCGCTGAATCCACCGCGGTCCACCGCGCACCTGCCGCTGTACCAGGTGACGCTCGATGTCCAGAATCTGAGCAAGGCCGCGTTGGAGCTGCCCGGGCTCCTCGTCGAGCCCGTCGAGAACGGATTCGAACCGGCGCAGGCCGACCTGAATCTGAACCTGGTCGAGCGATCCGGTGACCAGGGGCGGCCGGACGGCATCCGCGGACGGCTGACCTACGCTACCGACCTGTTCGCCGAGGAGACGATGACCAGGTTCGCACAGGCCTACGTGCGGATCTTGGAGGAGGTGACCGCGAACCCCGCGGTCGCGGTCGGCGACATCGACCTGGCGGGTCCGGCGCAGCGTCGCGCACTGCTCGACGCGGCCGGTGACGCCGGTGTCACGGTGCCGGACACGACCCTCGCGGAGCTGTTCCGCGCGCAGGCCGCCGCCCGGCCGGACGCGGTCGCGGTGACCGACGGTGCGTCGCAGTTGACCTACGCGGAGTTGGATCGGCGCGCCACCGCGGTCGCGGCTCGGCTGGCAGAGCAAGGAGTAGGTCCGGAATCGCTGGTGGCCGTGGCATTGCCGCGTACGGCCGACCTCGTCGTCGGCCTGCTCGGCGTCGTGCGCGCGGGAGCGGGATACCTGCCGCTGGACGTGGCGTACCCGCCGGAGCGCTTGCGGTTCGTGCTCGACGACGCACAGCCGGCCGCGGTGCTGACTTCGGCAGGCATGTCCGCGGCGGTGCCGGAGTGCGCCGCGCCGGTCGTGCTCGTCGAGAAGTGCTCGGACGACCGGTCCGGCGTTCCCGCTCCCGCGGTGCGCGCGCGGCCGGGCAACGTCGCCTACGTGATCTACACCTCGGGGTCGACCGGTCGCCCGAAGGGGGTGACGGTCAGCCATCGGGAGGCGGTCACCTTGTTCACCAACGCGGCCGAGCGATTCGATCTCGGACCCGGCGACGTGTGGACGATGTTCCATTCCTACGCCTTCGATTTCGCGGTGTGGGAGATCTGGGGCGCGTTGCTGACCGGCGGCAAGGTCGTCGTCGTCGACTACGACACGTCCAGGTCGCCGGAGGCGTTCGTGGACGTCGTGGCCCGGGAGCGCGTGACCGTGCTGAGCCAGACGCCTTCGGCGTTCTACGGCTTCGCCGACGCGGAGCGCCGCTATCGCGAAGCGGATTGCCCCGCAGGCGATCTCGCTCTGCGATACGTCGTCTTCGGTGGCGAGGCGCTGGACGCGTCCCGGTTGAACGACTGGTTCGCGGCGCACGAGCCGGGTTCACCACGGCTGGTCAACATGTACGGCATCACCGAGACCACCGTGCATGTGACGTTCTCCGAGGTCACGAGCGCGCGCACAGCCGGGATCGGATCGCCGCTTCCAGGGTTGCGGGTCTACGTCCTCGACGACCGGTTGCGTCCGGCTCCGATCGGCGTGGCCGGGGAGATCTACGTGGCCGGCCGCCAGCTCTCGCGTGGCTATCTGGCAGCACCGGCGCTGACCGCGGGCCGGTTCGTGGCCGACCCCTTCGGTGGCGACGGTGCCCGGCTCTATCGGTCCGGTGACGTGGGCCGGTGGCGGAAGTCCGCGAGCGGGCTGGAGCTGGAGTACGTGGGCCGGGCCGACGCGCAGGTGCAGTTGCGCGGCTTCCGGATCGAGCTCGGCGAGGTGGAGTCGGCGCTGCTGCGGCACCCGCAGGTCACCCAGGCCGCGGTCACGGTGCACCGGCACGATCGCGGCGTGGACCAGTTGATCGGGTACGTCGTCGGCGCCGACGGTGCGCGGATCGACCCGGTCGAGGTCCGCCGGACCGCCGCCGAAGTGCTGACCGGCTACATGGTTCCCGCGGTGATCATGGTGCTGCCCGCACTGCCTTTGACGGTCAACGGCAAGCTCGATCGAAAAGCGCTGCCCGTTCCCGAGTTCGAGGAGTCGGTGACCGCGTTCGTGGCGCCGCGCACACCCACCGAGAAGGTGATCACCGACGTCTACGCGCACGTCCTGGGAGTTCAGCGCGTCGGGACCACGGACGGATTCTTCGATCTGGGTGGCAACTCGCTGCTGGCCGCGATGGTGGTGACCCAGTTGCGCACCCGCGGAGTGACGATCCAGTTGCCGTGGATGTTCGACGACGCCACGCCGAAAGCCTTGGCGGCCAGGGCCGACGGCGCGGCAGGCGGCTCGGGGCTGCAAGTGTTGCTTCCACTGCGTGCGCACGGCCGCAAGCCTGCGGTGTTCGCGGTGCATCCCGCGGGCGGGCTGGCCTGGTTCTACGGCGGAATGGTGGAACATCTGGACAAGGACCGGCCGGTCTACGGCTTGCAGGATCCGCATGTCGTGGCGGGCGAACCGATTGCGACGTCCGTCGACGAACTCGCGCAGCGCTATGTGGCCGAAATTCGTCGCGTGCAACCGAGCGGGCCGTATCACTTGCTGGGCTGGTCGCTGGGCGGTGCGATCGCACATGCTGTCGCCGTGCGGCTGCAGCGCGATGGGGAACAGGTCGGGATGCTCGCCATGATGGACAGCGCCGTCGGCGACTCGGAGGCGCTGGCCGCGTCGATGAGCACCACCGCGGACGAGCCCGCACCGGCCGAGCTGATGGCCGATCTGCTCGGTGGCTGGCGTGAGCTGTTCGCACTCGGCGCCGAGGTGACGGCGGACACCCACGAGCAGGCGTGGGCGGTGATCCGGGACCAGGTGAGCGCCAGCGGGATGTTCACCGCCGAACAGGTCGACCGGGTGATGGAGAGCTTCCAGACCGCAGGCCGTATCGCCCAGCAGTATCGGCCGGGTGTCTTCGACGGTGACCTGGTCTTCTTCACCGCAGGAAAAGACCGCGCCGACCACGCCGCCGTCGTGCGGACGTGGCGGCCGTTCATCACCGGCGACCTGCACAACACGGTCGTCGACGCAGGACATCTCGAATTGACCCACTCGCACGCACTGGCCGTCATCGGCCCGATTCTCGAAAGGTTTTCGAACGAATGCTGAAAACTCGCGCTACTGCCGAGCCATGTGCATGCGCATTTCGCTCTGGACGTCGGTGATCAGCTCTCCGGAGAGGTCGACGACCACCGTGTGCAGGGTGCCGGTGAACCGGAAGGGAGGTTCGTAGTCGGATACCACCGCGGAGCCCGGGTTGGCGCCGCAGGTCATTCCGCCGGGGTTGAACGCGACCGGCGTGATGAACGGGAAATCGGCTTCGCCGACCGGGGCGCGGTCGATGTAGAGCCGGGCGGTGCCCGGCGTGCCCCTGCCGTTGGCGAAGTCGGGTGTGCCGGTGGGTTCGAACTCGAAGCGCACTTCGTGGCGGCCTTCGGGAATGTTCTGGGTCGAGGAGACTCGGTGTACGGCGCGCCGGACGTAGTTGTGGGCGTAGTGCAAACGTCCGTCTTCGATGTAGAAGGTCCAGCCCCCGGCATTGGTGCCCTGGCACAGCAGGACGCCCTCGGCGCCGCCGGTCGGGACCTCCACATCGGCGGTGACACTGTGCGGTCGGTTCAATACCCGCGGTGAGACCGCCGCGGGCAGCGTCTCGGTGTCGGGGCGGAGGGTGTACCTGGTCTGCGCCCGCGTGATCTGCGGGCGCTCCACGAGCAGGCGTTGCAATCCGCTGCCGTCGACGGGCAGCACGTCGTAGCGGCCTGCCTCCACGTACCACCGCGCGATCATCTCCGTGAGTTTGTCCCGTTGCTCGGCGGCGAGGTCACGGGTTTCGGCGAAATCCTCCGCGACGTGATAGAGCTCCCAGTGGTGGGCGTCCAGAACGCCGAGGTCCTCGGCCGTGATGGGCGTGCCGAACGGTCGGTCCGCCTCGGCGAAAGAGGGGCCCGGCCACGGGCACACGGCCCGCCAGCCGTCGTGGTCGATCGCGCGGTGGCCGAGCATCTCGAAGTACTGCGTGTGATGCCTGGTCGACGCGGCCGAATCATCGAACGTGTGGGCGAAGCCGACACCGTGCAGCGGTGACTGGGCCACGCCCCGGATGGTTTCCGGCGGTTCGATGCCGAGCGCGTCGAGAACAGTGGGGACGACGTCGATCAGGTGCGCGTACTGGGTGCGCACCTCGCCCCGGGCGGTGATGCCCCGAGGCCAGTGGACCAGGAAGGGATCGCTGACGCCACCACGGTAGGTCTCGCGCTTCCAGCGCCGGAAGGGCGTGTTGCCCGCCCAGGTCCAGCCCCACGGATAGTGGTTGAACGTGGTCGGTCCGCCGAGCTCGTCGATGGCTCGCAGACTGTCCTCGATCGGTTCCGCCGCGTTGTTGAAGAACTGCAGCTCGTTCGTGGTACCGGTGACCCCGCCTTCCGGGCTGGCCCCGTTGTCGGAGACCAGCATGATCAGGGTGTTGTCGAGTTCGCCTGTCTCGCGCAGGAAGTCCACCAGCCGCCCGATGTGATGGTCGGTATGGGCGAGGAACCCGGCGTAGACCTCCATCATTCGTGCCGCGAGGCGGCGGGCGTCGGGTGCGAGCGCGGCCCACTCCGGCACGTCCGGATCGCGGCGGGACAGCCGCGCGTCCGCGGGCACCACCCCGAGTGCTCGCTGGCGGTCGAAGGTGGACTCGCGGTAGGCGTCCCAGCCGCCGTCGAACCGGCCGCGGTAACGATCGGCCCACTCCCTCGGCACATGATGCGGGGCGTGCGTCGCCCCCGTGCAGAAGTTCAAGAAGAACGGCTTGTCCGGAGCGACCTGCTTCGCGCCCGCGATGAAAGAGATCGCCTTGTCCACCAGGTCCGCGGTCAGGTGGTAGCCGTCTTCCGGCGTGCGGGGCGGCTCGACCTGGTGGTTGTCGTAGACCAGGTCCGGGTACCACTGGCTGGTGTCGCCGCCGAGAAAGCCGTAGAAGCGCTCGAAACCGCGACCGAGCGGCCAACGATCGTAGGGGCCCGCGGCGGATTCCTGCTCCGATGGCACCAAGTGCCATTTGCCGACCATGTACGTGTTGTACCCGTGCTGGAGCAGCATCTCCGAGAGGAATCCGTTCTCGAAGGGAATGTTGCCGTTGTAGCCCGGAAACCCGGTGGCGATTTCCGTGATGCCCGCCATGGCGTTGGCGTGATGGTTGCGTCCGGTGATGAGACAGGAGCGCGACGGCGAGCACAAGGCGGTCGTATGCATGTTGTTGTACAGCAACCCGCCCGCGGCCAAAGCGTCGATATGGGGTGTGGAAATGGGACTGCCGTAGCAGCCGAGCTGTCCGAACCCCGTGTCGTCGAGCACGATGAACAGCACATTCGGCGCACCTGAATTCGCCCGCACCGGTTGCGGCCAGGCGGGACTCGACTCATCGGTCGTCCGTCCGATGATTCCGGGGAAAGCTGTCGCGCGTTTGTATTCCTCGATTGGCATCGATGAGCCTCCGTCCTGCGGATGGGGCTGGACACCGCCAGCCCGGTCGTCCGAAGAAAGTGCATGCGATGACGACGAGCGGTTCCGCTGCGGCAAGTGCTGAAATTCTCGCCGTGCAACTTTGTCGGCCCTCATCGATGGCTCGGCAGGGGAGCCGGCCGGGCCGAACGCCGACCTCGGAGAGCGCGATCCTCACCCGAGCATCCGATATCGGTTCTCAGTCCGTCCGCTGACGCGACGGCACAGTCAAATGCTAGACGAGACCGTCGCGGCTGTCAGGGACGAAGTGCGGCCTGCTGCGAAGGCCCGTAGGTGCCGGAAAGCCGGAAACCGCGGCCGGGGGTAGAACCGGCCGCGGTTTCGCGGTGACCGACGGCGATTCAGAAGGCGGCTTCGTCGAGCTCCATGACCGTGATGTCGACGTCGGAGATGACCGACCACTCCGCGCTCAGGTGAGGCAGGACGGTCTTGGCGAAGAACGACGCGACGGCGATTTTGCCCTGATAGAATGCGCGGTCCTGCTCGCCCACGCCGGCATCCACCGCCGCGAGGGCGATCTCGGCGGCGACGATCAACCGCCAGGCGACGAGGAGATCGCCGACGGCGAGCAGGAATCGGACGGAGTTCAGGCCGATCTTGTACAGCTCGGTGGGGTGCTCCTGCGCGTCCAGCAGATGCTGGGTGAATCGGCTGGCCATGTCCTGCACGTCTTCCAGCGCGGTGGCGAGCAGCACCTTCTCGGCCTTGAGCCGGCCGTCGCCCGCGGGGGACTGCGCCGTGTCCCGGATCTTGCCCGCGAGGTGGGCGAGCGCGACGCCGCGGTCGCGGGCGATCTTGCGGAAGAAGAAGTCCTGCGCCTGGATGGCGGTGGTGCCTTCGTATAGCGAGTCGATCTTCGCGTCGCGGATGTACTGCTCGATCGGGTAGTCCTGCAGGAAGCCGGAACCACCCAGGGTCTGCAGCGACTCGGTCAGGTACTGGTAGGCCCGCTCGGAGCCGACACCCTTGACGATCGGCAGCAGCAGATCGTTGACCCGCGCGGCCAAGTCGGCATCCGCACCCGAGATATGGTGCGCCACAACGTCGTCCTGATGACCTGCGGTGTAGAGGTAGATCGCGCGCAGGCCCTCGGCGTACGCCTTCTGCATCATCAGCGACCGGCGCACGTCCGCATGGCGGGTGATGGTCACCTTCGGCGCGGTCTTGTCCGCCATCCGGGTCAGGTCGCTGCCCTGCACGCGGGTCTTCGCGTATTCGAGGGCATTGAGGTAACCGGTGGACAGGGTCGCGATGGCTTTGGTGCCCACCATCATGCGGGCTTCTTCGATGACCTCGAACATCTGCGCGATGCCGTTGTGCACCTCGCCGACCAGCCAGCCCTTGGCCGGAATGCCGTGGCCGCCGAAGGTCACCTCGCAGGTGGCGGACGCTTTCAGGCCCATCTTGTGCTCGACGTTGGTGACGAAGACGCCGTTGCGCTCGCCCAGCTCGCCGGTCTGGTGGTCGAAGTGGAACTTCGGCACGAAGAACAGCGACAGGCCCTTGGTGCCCGGTCCGGCGCCCTCGGGGCGGGCCAGCACCAGGTGCATGATGTTCGGGAACAGGTCGTCGGAGTCGGCGGAGGTGATGAACCGCTTGACGCCCTCGATGTGCCAGGAGCCGTCTTCCTGCTCGACCGCTTTGGTGCGGCCCGCGCCGACGTCGGAACCGGCGTCGGGCTCGGTCAGCACCATGGTGGCGCCCCAGCCGTGTTCGGCCATGAACTGGGCCCAGCGCTGCTGTTGCTCGGTGCCGATGCCGTACATGATGTCGGCCATGATCGGGCCGGTCAGGTACATGTAGGCCGCGGGCTGCGCCCCCAGGACGAATTCGCTGATGGCCCAGCCGACCATCAAGGGGGCGGGCACACCGCCGATCGCCTCGGCCTTGCCGACCCGCCACCATTCGGCGTCGTACCAGGCGCGCACGGCCTTCTTGAACGAGTCCGGCAGGCTGACCGAGTGGGTGGCCGCATCGAAAACCGGGGGATTGCGGTCGGTTTCGGCGAACGGTTCGGCGACCGGTCCTTCCGCCAAGCGCGCAGCCTCCGCGAGCATCGATCGCACGGTGTCGCCGTCCAGGTCACCGAATGCTCCGGTGCGGAGGATGTCGTCGAGTCCGTACACCTCGAACAGGTTGAACTCGAGGTCACGCACGTTGCTCTTGTAATGGCTCACGAGCCAAAGCCTTTCGAGGAACGGCCGGTGTACCGGCGCGGGATTCGGCGGGCGCACCCACAGGTGATCACCCACGGCACACTGTGCGGCACCGGGAACTCGAAATCAATCCGATGTTAATGACCACTAAGTAGATGGTCGGATGTCCGATTACGTTCTCTCCGCTGATAGCGGGTAATTGGCCGGTCTAAGTTAATTGCGACTAAGTGGCATAAATCACTGGGCGGTAACTCGGCCATGAATCCGGGCCGTTTCGATCCGCTCTCCGATCGCCACGAGTACGTCGACGAGGTCCGCGCGGCGCCGGAAGCGCGGATTGCGGACGGCATCGATGACCACGGTGGTGACGGCGCGGCTGAGCACCCGGGCAGCCGGAGCGGACAAGTCCGGTCGTACGGCCTGCAGCATGCGGGCCCACTGAGCGATGCCGTCCAGGCGCACCCTCCGGTAGCGCTGCACCGCCTCGCCTGGCAGGTGCCGGGTCTCGCTGACGGTGATGGCGAGCAGGTCGGGCTCGTCCACGCCGAGCTGAGCGAAGCTGCGCATGAGTGAGCGCATGGATTCCTCGGCGCTGCGGCCCTCGGCGATCGCCCGGGCGAGCAGCAGTCGCAGCCACTCGTCCTGGCGCCGGACGATCTGGTCCAGCAGCTCGGCTTTGCTCGAAAAGTGGTGGTACAGGGCGGGTCCGGTGACGCCGACGGCCGCACCGATATCTTCGATGCTCACGGCCGCGTAGCCGCGGGTGCTGAACAATCGCGCCGCTTCGGCGAGCATCCGCTCCGACCGCAGTGCTCGATCCAGTGCGGCGTTGCCGGTCTCCGTGCGCGGTGGCCGATTCGGCGCATGGCCCGCGTGCTCGGGCATCTCGGTGGCGATCACCGCCGCGACGGCGGCGTCGAGCACCTGCGCGGCCGCGGGCGCGGGCAACTCGGCGCGGTGATAGGAGGGGCTGACGGCGATCGACAGCACGCACCAGCTCAGCAACTCGACATCCGTGGCGCTCAGTTCGGGTCGGCGCCGGTGGATCGTGTGGCGCAGGTACCGGGTGATCCGCGCGGCGCGCACCAGTACCGCGGTCTTGTCCGCGGTGGTCAGGTTGCGGAACTCGAGTTGCCACAGTCGCGGCAGGCCGCGCAGTTCGAGTGCGACCCGGACCAGTTCGGCCAGTACCGCGCCGCCGGAATCGTCGGAGCGAAACGCGGCGTCGAGCCGGTGCAAGGTGTCGTCGAGCCCCACCAGCAGGCACTGCCCCAGGAGTTGCTGCTTGTTGCGGAAGTGCCGGTACAGCGCCGTCGCCGAGATGCCGACCGCCGCCGCGATATCGGCCATCGTCGTGCCGTAGTAGCCGCTGTGCGCGAAGGCGTCGACCGCGGCGTGCAGGATCATCTCGCGCCGATGAGGTGGTCTCCGCCGTGTCCGGCCGCTGCTCGCCTGTGTGCCCATCGCGGTCAGTGTCGCGTATCGGAACGTCCACGGCGAGGCCGGGCCGCATCCGGTTGCCCGGCACGTCCCGGGATGGTGTCGGAGTGACACTCGAGCCGGTATGACGATTTCGTCATAAGCGACGCGGGGGTCCTACTGTCGAGTAGGCTTCCCGCAGCTATCACTACCCGGGGGATCGTTGTCGATCAGGTAAGCAGAGGGAGCCGCCCGTGAGCGCAGAGACCGCGGACGCCACAGAACTGTCCAGCATGGCCGCCCGCCTGCGCATCGCGTCGACTGTGATCCTGCGGCGCGCCCGAAGGGATCCCGAGGAACGGCGGCTGTCCGCGACGCAGTGGGCGGTGCTGGGACGCCTGCACCGATACGGCGCCCTGGCCGCGGTAGACCTGGCGCGGCTGGAGATGCTGCGCCCGCAGACGATGCGCAACGTGGTCGACGGCTTGCGCGATCAGGGCTTGGTCGTGGGCGTGCGTGATCCGAACGACGGACGCCGGGTGAATCTGACGCTCACCGACGAAGGCCGCGCCTGGGTGTGCGGCCATCAAGCGTCCGCGAACGATGCTCTGGCGCAGGTGTTGTCCGCGAGCTTGCGGTCCGGCGAGTTGCACAAGGTCGGCGAGGCGCTGGATCTGCTGGAACGGATCGCCTACGGTGAGCGCGGTACACCGGATGCGCCGATCGCCGCAGATCCCGGCCTCGAAGCCGAATCAGCTTGTGCGGGCTGACTCACACCAGTTGGCCGACGCGTTCCTCGAGATTCGCGAGCAATTGACATCCCGTCCCGCATCGCCCGGCCGTTGAGCTTCCGCCGCTGCGGGCGTGCGCGAGCACGTGGAGCGGCTCGCAGGCCGTCCATGCGCCCACCGGCGAGGTAGGTAAGGTCTGAAGCGTCGTGGAACGGACTCCACGATGCAGCCGCCGAACAGCTTCGCGCGGACGCGCCGCCCTGTCGAACGAAGAGAGCTGATTGATGTCGACCTCTACAGCGCGTGCACAGATCGGGGTCACCGGTCTGGCGGTCATGGGTAGCAACATCGCACGGAACTTCGCCAGGAACGGCTATACCGTCGCGCTGCACAACCGCTCCGTCGCCAAGACCGACGCACTGCTCGAGGCACACGGCGACGACGGCGACTTCGTGCGGACCGAGACGGTCGAGGAGTTCGTCGCCGCGCTGGAAAAGCCGCGCCGGGTGCTGATCATGGTCAAGGCCGGCGCCGCGACCGACGCGGTCATCGAGGAACTGGCGGCCGCGATGGAACCGGGCGACATCATCATCGACGGTGGAAACGCCCTCTACACCGACACCATTCGGCGGGAAGCCGCCATGCGTGAGCGTGGGCTGAACTTCGTCGGCGCGGGCATCTCCGGTGGCGAGGAGGGTGCGCTCAACGGCCCCGCGATCATGCCGGGCGGCCCCAAGGAGTCCTATGACTCGCTCGGCCCGCTGCTGGAATCGATCGCGGCGAAGGTGGACGGCACGCCCTGCTGCACCCACATCGGCCCGGACGGCTCCGGACATTTCGTCAAGATGGTGCACAACGGCATCGAGTACGCCGACATGCAGCTGATCGGCGAGGCCTACCACCTGTTCCGCGACGCGCTCGGTTTCGACGCCAAGCAGATCGCCGACGTGTTCACCCAATGGAACTCCGGCGACCTGGAGAGCTACCTCGTCGAGATCACCGCCGAGGTGCTCAGCCAGGTCGACGCGAAGACCGGCAAGCCGCTGGTGGACGTCATCGTCGACGCGGCCGAACAGAAGGGCACCGGACGCTGGACGGTGAAGTCCGCGCTCGACCTCGGCGTGCCGGTGACCGGCATCGCCGAAGCGGTGTTCGCGCGGGCGCTGTCGGGTTCCCGCGCTCAGCGCAGGGCCGCGGAGGGACTCGCGTCGGGCCGGTTGGCCGACAAGCCCACCGGTGTCGAGCAGTTCACCGAAGACATCCGTCAGGCCCTGTACGCCTCGAAGGTGGTCGCCTACGCGCAAGGCTTCGACCAGATCGCCGCGGGCAGCGCCGAATACGACTGGGGGCTGCGCCCCGGCGATCTCGCGACGATCTGGCGCGGCGGCTGCATCATCCGGGCCAGGTTCCTCAACCGGATCAAGGAAGCCTACGACGAGAACCCGGCGCTGCCGAGCCTGATCCTCGCGCCCTACTTCCGCGAGGCGATCGAGACCGCCATCGACAGCTGGCGCCGCGTCGTGTCCACCGCGACCCTGCTCGGAATTCCGGTCCCCGCGTTCGCGTCCTCCCTGTCGTACTACGACGCCCTGCGCGCAGACCGCCTTCCCGCCGCGCTCACCCAGGCCCAACGTGACTTCTTCGGCGCCCACACCTACGAACGCGTCGACGCCGAAGGCAAGTACCACACGCTCTGGAGCGGCGACCGCGGCGAGGTTCGCGCCGACTAGTCCGTCGCGCTGCCGCCCGGGTCAGTCCCGGGTGCCGGCGGCCCGCTCCCATGCCGCGCGGCGGAGCAGGCGTAACCCGTTGAGTCCGACGATGACGGTGGATCCCTCGTGTCCGGCGACGCCCAGTGGGAGGGGCAGGGTTCCGGCGAGGTCCCAGACGACCAGCACGCCGATGAAAATGGCGGCGATGGCCAGATTGGCGGTCATCACCCGGCGCGCCTGCCGGGACAACGCGATCACCGCCGGGATCGTGGTCAGATCGTCGCGCACGACGACGGCATCCGCGGTCTGCAGGGTCAGGTCCGATCCGGCCCCGCCCATGGCGATGCCGACCTCGGCCGCGGCGAGGGCCGGGGCGTCGTTGATGCCGTCACCGACCACGGTCACTGTGCGCCCGTCGGCCTGCCACTGCCGCACCGCCGTCACCTTGTCGTCGGGCAGCAGGTCGGCGCGCACGTCGGTGATGCCGACCCGAGCGGCGAGCCGGTCGGCGGTGGCGCGGTTGTCGCCGGTCAGCAGGGCCGGCTCGGCGCCGGTCAGCTCGGTCGCGGCGCGCACGGCCGCGGCCGCTTCCGGTCGGAGCTGGTCGGTGAGGGCGAGCACGCCGATCGGGTGGTGCTCGCAGGTCACGATCACGGCGGTGTAGCCGTGAGCCTGTACGGCGTCGACGGAGGCTTGCCCGGAGGCGAGGCCGGGTCCTGCCGTGGCGGGGGAGCCGACCCCGATCAGGCGGTCACCGACGAGGGCGGTCACACCGCGGCCCGGATGTGCGGTGAACTCGGTGACCTCGGGCAGGAGCAGATCTCGGCCGCGGGCCGCGCGCACGATCGCCGCTGCCAGAGGATGCTCGCTCGGGCGTTCGGCCGCCGCAGCGAGCCGAAGCACCTCGTCGTCGGTGAACCGCTCGTCCAGGCAACGGATTTCGGCGATTTCCGGGATGCCGCGGGTCAAGGTGCCGGTCTTGTCGAAGGCGACGTGCGTGGTGGCCCCGAGCTTTTCCATGACCACGGCGGACTTGACCAGTACGCCGTGGCGGCCCGCGTTGGCGATGGCCGCCAGCAACGGTGGCATGGTGGCCAGTACTACCGCGCAAGGGGAGGCGACGATCATGAACGTCATCGCCCGCAACAGCGCCCGCTGCAGCGTGTCGCCGAGCAGCAGGGGGATGGCGAACACCGCGAGGGTGACCACGACCATGCCGATCGAGTAGCGCTGCTCCACCTTCTCGATGAAAAGCTGTGTGCGCGCCTTGGTTCGGGCCGCCTGCTCGACAAGGGCGGCGATCCGCGCGACCACGGAGTCCTCGGCGCGGCGATCGACCCGGACGCGTAGCGCGCCGGTGCCGTTCAGGGTGCCTGCGAACACCTCGTCACCCGCGGTCTTGTCCAGAGGCAGCGGTTCGCCGGTGATCGTGGCCTGATCGACCTCGCTGCCGCCGGAGAGCACCGTCGCGTCCGCGGGAATCCGCTCACCGGGCCGCACCACCGCGACATCGCCGACACGTAATGCGGTGGCGTGCACCGTCTCCTCGTCGCCGTCGCGGGTGATCCGGGTCGCGGTGTCCGGCGTGAGGTCGAGCAGTCCGCGCACCGAGTCCTCGGTCCGGGCGGTGGCCAGTGCTTCCAGGGCGCCGGAGGTGGCGAAGATGACGATCAGCAACGCGCCGTCGGTGATCTGGCCGATCGACGCGGCGCCGATCGCGGCGACGACCATGAGCAGGTCGACATCGAGGGTCCTGTCCCGCAGCGCGCGCAATCCCGACCAGCCCGGCTCCCACCCACCGGCGGCATAACAGGCCAGGTACAGGCCCCACCAGACCCACTGCGGGCCATCGGCCAGTTGCGCCGCCAGACCGGTCAGGAACAGCAGCACAGCCGCGGCGGCCCACCGCACTTCCGGCAGGGCGAACAGCCGGGTCCGGCGCGCGGGCACGAGACCGGATGACGGAGTCGGACGGGTCGGCGCGAGGGTCGGCGCGGCCACAGGTCACCTCCAAGACAGCAGCGAACAGACGGCCCGACCATATCAGAAAACATGAACATGTCTTCATTTGTTCCTAGAGTATGCTTTTCCCTTATGGGACACGGCGTCGAAGGCAGAGACCGCCCTGTCGCACGTCTGGATCCGGGCTCGGCCGCCCACGTGGCGACCACCCTGCAGGCGCTGGCCACCCCGAGCCGGTTGATGATCCTCACCGAACTGCGCCAGGGGCCGCTGTCGGTGAGTGCGCTGGCCGACGCCATCGGCATGGAACAGTCCGCCGTCTCCCATCAGCTCCGGCTGCTACGCAACCTGGGCCTGGTCACCGGCACGCGGACCGGCCGCAGCATCGTCTACACCCTCTACGACAATCACGTCGCCCAATTGCTGGACGAGGCGATCTACCACAGCGAACACCTCCGTCTCGGACTGTCCGACCGCCCCGAGACCGTCGGCTGACCGCCCGCGCGGCGAGGCCGGTCCGCCCCTTCGAGGTGGATCAGCGGGCGGTCCGAGTGCGGGCTCGACTCCGCCGCTTGACCTGGAGTGCGCTCTAGCACTTAGTGTGCGGTCGTACAGGGTTGACCAGCAGAAGGGACCACGTCATGGACCTCGGTTTCCACATTCCGATCTTCGACATCGACGGTGGTACGACCGCCATCGCCGGTGAGCTGGCGCGGGTGGGAGCGGCGGCGGAGGAGTCCGGAGCGACCTGGCTGTCGTTCATGGACCACTACTTCCAGATCGAGCCGACCGGCCTGCCCGTGGAGGCGAACATGTTGGAGGGCTACACCACCCTCGGCTACCTGGCCGCGCACACTTCGCGCGTCGACCTCAGCCTGCTCGTCACCGGCGTGACCTATCGCCACCCCGGCCTGCTCGCGAAGATCGTCACCACACTCGACGTCCTTTCCGGCGGCCGGGCGGTTCTCGGGATCGGCGCCGCCTGGTTCGAACGCGAACACCGTGGGCTCGGCGTGGCGTTTCCCCCGACCGCCGAACGGTTCGAGCGGCTGGAGGAGACGCTGCGCATCTGCCGCCAGATGTGGGACCCGCGGGACAACGGGTCGTTCGACGGGAAGTACTACCAGTTGGCCGAGACACTGTGCTCGCCGCAGCCCATCAATCGACCGAAGGTACTCATCGGCGGCGGCGGAGAGCGCAAGACGCTGCGGTTGGTGGCGCAGTACGCCGACGCCTGCAACCTGTTCGGCTCCGCGCCCTCGGATGTCGAGCACAAGCTCGACGTGCTGCGACGGCACTGCGACGACGTCGGCCGTGACTACGACGAGATCCGCAAGACGATCATCGCCGACAACCCGCGGCCGAGCCCGGACAACCGCGACGATTTCGTCCGGCAGATGGCCCCCTACGCCGAACTCGGCATCGATGCCGTCATCGTCATTCCCACCAGCGGTTCGCCGGCCGCGTGGATCGATGGCATGGCGCCTGCCGTCCCGCGGCTGGCGGAACTCGGTTGAGCCCGCGGGCGCCTACCTCTACAGTTTGTAGCCGATCTGGCGCAGTAGCTGCCTGCGGGCCGCCTGGTCATCGGCATTCTCGACACCGAGCGGTACGAATCCGTCGACCACTCCGACGATGCCTCTGCCGAGTTCCGTCTCGGCGACCAGGACGTCTACCGGATTGGCCGTGGCGCAGAAGATTCCGCAGACCTCCGGGACCTGCCGCACGGCGTTGAGCACGTTGACCGGGTAGCCCTCGCGCAGGAAGACGACGAACGAGTGTCCCGCCCCGATGTCGAGGGCGTTCTTGGTCGCGAGCTCGACGAGGGAGTCGTCGTTGCCGGAGCGGCGGACCAGGCGCGGTCCGGAGGCCTCGCAGAACGCCAGCCCGAAGCGCAGGTGGGGGCTCACCCCTACCAGCGCCTCGTGCAGGTCCTCCACGGTTTTGATGAAGTGGGACTGTCCGATGACGACGTTGAGTTCGTCCGGTTTGTCGATGCGCACGGCTGTCAGCTCCACAGCGACATACTGCGCCCCGGCGAACTCGATCCATAGCATTTCGACATTTATTTCGCTCGCGTCGTGGGCGGGCCCGGGGTTCCACTCAGCGCGGGGACATCCGGGCTCAACCGTCGGCGGTGCGGAAAGGCAGGTCCACGACCAGCGCGGTGGCGTTGTCTCTTCCTCCGGCCAGGAGGGCGTCGTCCACCAGGTTGTTCGCGATCGCGTGGGCTGTGTGACCCTGGGCGAGGATCGCTTTCACGGTGGCGATGCCCAGCGGCTTGTGTACGCCGTCGGTGCTCAGCAGCAGCCTGCCCGTGCTCGATCCGGTGGCGGCGTACCCGATCTCGTCCGGCCGGACAGTGCGCGCCGAGGTGGTGACCAGATGCCCCATTCGCGGTGTGGGAACGAGCCCGCGCGCTCGGTACAACTCGGCGACGGTGTGGTCGGTGGTGATCTGGTGCAGCGTCCGCCCGTTCCAGCGATACGCGCGACAGTCGCCGACCCAGGCAACTTCACAGGGGCCGTCGGGCCGACCGGCGGCAGGCGCCACCGCCACCACGAGCACGCTGTCGGCCGAGGGTTCCGGCACCTCCCGCAGTAGTTCCTCGTGCGCCGCGAGAATTCCCGCACGCGCTCCGTCGCGGGCTCCGGCGCGTGCCGCCGCGGCGGCCACCGTGCGTGCCGCCCGGGCGCCGAGCAGATGATCGCCGATGCCGTCGGCGACGGCGTAGGCGGTGACTCCGGTCGCCGCGTTCGTCTCGATCGCGACCGCGTCGGCGTTGATGGACCGTGCCGAACGCCGAGTGGCCGACGCTCCCATGGCCGCGCCCAGCCACGATGTCTCGATCCGCGGCATGCTCGCGGTGGTGCCGGTGTGCATGGGCTGGTCTCCTCGAGGCTGGGGTCTGCGTGCTGCCGACCAGCACCCTTCAAGGAGACCGCGTCAGTATTTGGGCTTCGCCAGAGTCAGCCGTGTGAACGCTGAGAATCCGCTCTCGATCAGGTCACGGCCGGCATCCCGGTCCGCCGCCGCGCACCGGCAATTCACCGGCACAGGCTGATATCGCAGCGCATTAATCGATCACCGCTGTACCTTGTGCCGCACTCCACACGCCGAAGCGCATTTCGCAACATTGTTTCCGGATTCTGGCAATCAATCGGCTCACTGCACGTTGCTCGGCGCATTTACGTTCTCCGGCTGTGAAGCATGGGCGCACGCAGCGAATGACTCACCGATGCCGTCCACCTTCGACCGGGTCGGCTCGACCGAGCCGAAAACTGTGCCGGACACCGTGACGGCCGCAAACTCGCAGCCGTCGGCTCGCTACGGCCCAGCGCGGTCGCGGGACCTCTGCGCGCCCACCCGAACCCGGCGCGGGCGCAATCGAAAAGTTCTCTCGCACAGATGAATCCAAGCGCCAGGGCGAACTCGTGCGAACGATTCAGCCGGCGCACAACTCAGCACGCCGCCGCCGGTGGGTCAGGCGTGTCCAGGAATGGAGCACTACGTGGTCATCGGTCCCGACCAGGACGCTTCCCCACGCTCGGCGCCGATGCCGAGCCCGCCACGCGCAGGCGCGCCCACCTGGCTCCTGGTGGTCGGCGCGATGATCAGCATCCAACTCGGCGCGGTGATCGCCAAGCACCTGTTCTCCCTTGCCTCGCCCGTGACGGTCGCCTGTGCCCGGATCGTGCTGGCGGGGGCGTTCGCCATGCTGTTGTGGCGGCCCGCGCTGCGTATCGAGCGCACAGCGCTGCTTCCCATCGCCGGACTCGGGGTGTCCATCGCGGGCATGAACCTGTGTTTCTATGCGGCACTGGATCGCATTCCACTGGGCATGGCGGTGACGATCGACTTCATCGGTCCACTCGCGATCGCCCTGATCGGGTCGCGGCGCCTGCGCGACGCGCTGTGGGTGGCTCTCGCCGGAGCAGGTGTGTTGCTGCTGGTCGACAGCGAAGGGCCGGTGTCATGGAGCGGCGTGCTGTTCGCGGTGGCGGCCGGCGCGGGATGGGGCGCCTACATCGCCTGCGGCGCTGTGGTCGGCGGGCATACCGCCGGACACGACGGATTGGCGCTGGCGATGGGTCTCGGCGGGCTGCTCGCCTTGCCGGTGGTGATCGCGGACCATGCTGTGGCGCTGACGGATCCGGTCTTCTTGGTGGGTGCCGCGGCGTTGGCCGTGCTCTCCTCGCTGGTCCCGCACGCCATCGAGATGGCGGCCCTGCGCCGGATCACTCCCGCGGCGTTCGGCGTCATGATGAGCTTGGAGCCCGTGGTGGCCGCGGGGGTCGGATTGCTCCTGCTCGGCGAGGACATGCGCGCGGCGCAGTGGCTGGGCATCGGCCTGGTGGTCGTGGCGTGCGCCGGATCGGCGCGCGCCGCCCGCGACGACGGCTCGAACGGCACCGAGTTCCGGTGCGCGGAAATGGCGGTGTCCAGCACCGTAGACAGAGCGATATGAGTTTTCCGGGTGTCCATATCGCTGCCGTGTTTCCGTCGCCACTACCGACAGCGTGATGACTAGGCAGAACGCATTCGGCGCACCGGATTTCCGGTAGATCCCCGAGTTGCCGGTGACGCAGACAACATTCGAAACTCGGTTGAATTCACCGCCCTACCGACGGGTACGTGATCAAATGCTGAACAACTGTCGTCTCGAACCGCGGTGCCGCGCGCGGATCCCAAGAATTCAGGAGGTTGTGACTGTGGTCGACGCAAGCGTGCCCACGCTGCGTCCGTCCGAGCTGGAAAGGTTGGCTCAGCTGGACGAACACAACGAACTTTCGGCCGAACATGTGCGAGCGACCTCGCAGCGGCTCGGTGTGCCGGAGGAAAACCTGTGGCGATGGCTGACGGACCGTCGCGGCGCCTCCGCGGCCACCACGCGGATCGATGTCCCCGAGCCCGCCACCACGCGAATCGATGTCCCCGAGCCCCCGACAAGGCACGTCGGCTACGGGGCGAGCAGTAACCGGCCATCGCGCATCATCACGCTCTCCGAAGCGGTCGGCGCCGAGTCGCTGCCGCAGATCCCCGATGGCGACGTCACCACCTTCCGGGCGGATGCCTACCGAAGTCTGCCGTCGGCGGAGTTCGACCGCATCGACGCCGTCTATTCCGACGGAATCCAGACGGCATGCCGGTGGCTGGCCGAACACACCGGGCAGCCGTGCAGGCACAACCTGAACCAGAACGGCGGTGGAAGCTGGCTGGGGCCCCGAGGGGCCGGTCTCGCCGAATACATGCTCGCGGTGCTGCAACCACGCCTCACCGCACCGGATCGCTTCCATCATGGCCGTGGCGCCGGTGTGGTGGACGAGTGGAACGACATTCTGAGCCTGTACAGATTCCTCGGCGGGCTGGTTGCCGACAGTCCCAGCCGTGGACACACGATCACGCGCCTGCGGGGCGCTCAAGCGGCGTTCCTGCTGCATGGTCTGCGACTCGACCTGCCGACGGATCTGCCGTACTCGGTCGGGCCGGGGCTGACGACGATCCCGATCGACCACGATGTCATCGCCCGTGTCCGCGCCAGGACCACCGATCCGGTCGACGCGGCGGCGATCACCACCGCGCTCTTCACCGGCGCTACCGCGATGGAACTCAACGCCATTCCCTGTGTCGCGCTCACCGCGGACGCCTTGATCTTCAACGGCCCGATCGGCTATACCCGCGCGTCCGACCTGTACGTGTGGGTGGTGCCGCCGGTGGCGCGCCCGCTGCTCTACGAAGCCCGCGCCTACCAGGAATCGCGCGACACACCCAACGACAAACTGTTCGCCGGCGCCATCGGCGGAGCGGGCTTCCGCCTGCGCAGGCTCGCGGCGGCGTGCGAGGTGGTTCTCCCGGATCTGTACCACTGGCACCACAGCTGGATCCGCCATGCGGGTCTGCTCCGGATGTCCGAGCAACCGACCCCGGCCCGGAATACCGATCTGCTGTTCGGATTGAAACTCGCACCCCGGCCGCGCCGCCGCCGCGCACGCTGAGCGAGAAGCCACCCGAGCAGGTCCAGGACGCCTCGGTGCGCAGCGCGAGCTCAGCCCACGTCGTCGAGGAGATGCCGTGGTGCGGCCTGGCGCCAGGAGTCGAGCACGATGGCTTCCAACTCGTCTCGGTCGTCCAGGGCGGTGAGACGCGCGCGGACCCAGGCGTTGTTGGCTTCGTGGGCCGCGATCCAGAACTTGTCCGGTTCGGCGAGGACGAGTTCGTCGCGCTCGGCGATGGGGCATCGGACCGCCATCGAGGTCTCCGCCTCGGGGAGGGTGAGGAACAGTTTGCCGCCGACCCGGAAGGTCGGCATGCCCCACGTGAACTGTTCGGACGTCTCCGGCAGCGACAGCGCGAACGTTCGGACATCGTCCCCGGTGAAACTCATGCACCGAATCCTTCCAGGCCGCAACGGTACTTCCGTACGCGGCCGCGGGGGAAGCGAGGTCGCCCGGGCACCTGTCCATAGGGCGCGGTACCGACGGGCACCATTCGTACCTTGTGAGCTGCCCGATCGACCAGTCCAACGCGACCGTTGCCACCCCGTGGAGCGCGGCGGAACGCGGATACATCGATGCCGTCATCGCACCGTCCCGCACGCGGCTGGAGATACGGCATGCGCTGGGGCTGCTGCGGGACAAGGAAGCCGCCGCGGAACACGCGCAAGCACAGCCTGTACCCGATGTAGCACGGGCAGTGCGGTCGCGGGTCGTAGTCCGGTACCCGGTTTCGGTGAGCGGTGTTGCCGGTACTTCTACCTGCGGTTTTCCTACTGACGGGCTGGGTATGCGCCAAGAGGGTAGGAACGTCCGCGGGCGGAGGAGTTGCGGGCATGGAGTGGTTCACGGCGTCCGAGTACTGGTTGAGCAGGCAGCTGCTGACCCGCGGCGTCGCGGCTGTCTACCTGATCGCCTTCGTCGTGGCCGCCCGGCAATTCCGGGCGCTGCTCGGTGCGCACGGCATGTTGCCGGTGCCGCGGTGGCTGGCCCGGCGGTCCTTCCGGCAGACGCCGAGTATCTTCCATTTCCACTACTCCGACCGTTTCTTCGCCGCTGTGTGCTGGATCGGCGCGGCGCTGTCCGCGGCGATGCTGGCCGGGGCGGCCGACCTGGTGCCGCTGTGGGCGGCGATGCTGATGTGGGCGGCGTTGTGGGCGCTCTACCTGTCGATCGTCAACGTGGGCCAGGAATGGTATGCGTTCGGCTGGGAGTCGCTGCTGCTGGAATGCGGGTTCCTCGTGATCTTCCTCGGCAACGACCGGACCGCGCCACCGGTTCTGGTGCTGTGGCTAGCGCGCTGGCTGCTGTTCCGCGTGGAGTTCGGCGCCGGACTGATCAAAATGCGTGGTGACCCGTGCTGGCGCGATCTGACCTGCCTCTACTACCACCACGAGACGCAGCCCATGCCCGGGCCGCTGAGCTGGTTCTTCCACCACCTGCCCAAGCCGCTGCACCGGGCCGAGGTGGCGGGCAACCACTTCGCCCAGCTCGTCGTGCCCTTCGGGTTGTTCGCCCCGCAGCCGGTGGCGAGCATCGCGGCGGCCGTCGTCATCATCACCCAGCTGTGGCTGGTGCTGTCGGGCAATTTCGCCTGGCTGAACTGGCTGACGATCGTGCTCGCCTGCGGCGCGATCAGCGTGCCCGCGGGAGCGTTGCTACCGGTGCCCGACGCGCCGCCTCTGTCGGGACCGCCGCCGTGGTTCGTCGGCCTGGTCATCGGGTTCACCATGCTGGTGGTGGTCCGCAGCTACCGGCCCGCGCGCAACCTGATCTCCCGCGACCAGGCCATGAACCGGTCGTTCGATCCCTACCACTTGGTGAACACCTACGGAGCGTTCGGCAGCATCGGCCGTACCCGTTTCGAGGTGGTCGTCGAAGGCACCGACGAGGCCACCGTCACCGACCGGACGCAGTGGCGGGAATACGAGTTCAAGGGCAAACCCGGCGACCCACACCGCCTCCCACGGCAATGGGCGCCGTACCATCTGCGGCTGGACTGGCTGATGTGGTTCGCCGCTGCCTCACCGCGTTACGCGCAGCCGTGGCTCGGTCCGTTCCTTGCCCGCCTGCTGGAAAACGATTCAGCCACACTGCGCCTGCTGCGGCACAACCCCTTCGCCGAAGCCGCACCGCGCTTCGTCCGCGCGCAACTGTACCTGTACCGCTTCACCACACCCCGCGAGTTGGCCCGTACCGGAGCGTGGTGGCACCGCACGCTGGTGAGCCCCTATTTCCCGCCGGTTTCCCTCGACGAACTGCGGTATCGCAGCCATGCCCGACCGCAATGACGCTCGCGCTGTGGGCCTACCGAGCGAAGGCCGCCCCAGGTGGGAGCGCGCGGGCAGGGCCGGTGGCATTCACCACAGTGGCGTGGCGACGATCGGCGGCGAAAGCGGGTATGCGACCGAGTGACGCAACCGACCGAAGGAGGATGTATGTCCATTTCGGCCTCGCGCTCGCAGTTTCGCGCCGATCGGCGCAGTGACAGCGGAGATCCCGGTACCGAGGGGCCCGTCGAAACGACCGTCGCGGCATGGATCTTGATGCTGATCGTGCTGAGCATTGCACTGGTAGTGCTGTAAGACACCGCCTCGCAACGTGTTGCGCTGCCGTAACGGCGAAACGTGCGGCAGCGCAGCTGGTCCGGGTGGACGAAGAGAAGGAGTTCGATCTCTTGGAGGAAGTACTACGGCCGCTCATCGTCGTGTTCGGTACGGTCGCGATCACCGTTCTCGCCGGTCTGCTGATCGATCGACTCTTGCGGTACAGCGCGCGCAGACGTCCTGGTACCCAACTCCCCATGCTGTTGCGCCGGGTGCAATTGCCCGTGCAGGTATTGCTCGGCTCACTGGCGTTGCACGCCACTTATCCACTGGCACAACTCGACCTACACCAGGACGCGATGATCCGAACCGTCCTGGCCACCGCCGCGATCATGGCGGCGGCCTGGCTGGTCATCCGCGCCGCCGACGCCTTCGCGGAGAACATGCTGCGCTCCTATGCCCGGCGTACGCAGGAGATCACGCGGGTGCGGCAGTTGCGCACCCAGCTCGGTCTGGTGCGCCGCATCGTCACATCGGTCCTGGTGGTCACGACCGCCGCCGTGGCGATCCTGCTGCTGTTTCCCAGTCTGCGGACTCTGGGCACCTCGTTGCTGGCCTCGGCCGGGGTGATCGGAATCATCGCGGGCGTCGCCGCGCAGTCGACGCTGAGCAATCTGATCGCCGGTTTGCAGATCGCCTTCGGTGACTCGGTCAAGATCGGGGACACCGTTGTCGTGGAGGGGGAGTGGGGCATCGTCGAGGAGATCACCCTCGCGTTCCTGACCGTGCGGATCTGGGACGACCGGAGACTGACCATGCCGGTCTCCTACTTCAACAACAAGCCGTACGAGAACTGGTCACGTGGTGGCCCGGAGATCACCGGCACGGTCTTCTTGTACCTCGATCACAGCACTCCGGTGCCGCTGCTGCGCGAACACCTGGGGGAGTACCTGCGTGAGCGAGCGGACTGGGACGGCCGCGACTGGGGTCTGGTGGTCACCGACAGCACGCCCACGAATATCGTGGTGCGCGCGACGATGTCGGCGGCCGATGCCGACGACGTCTGGAACCTGCGCTGCGCGGTCCGCGAGGAACTGCTCGACTGGCTCGGCCGCAACCATCCGCACGCCCTGCCGAAGATCGCCACCGCGATCACCGAGCCCGCCACCGGCGACCGCCACTTGGCGCTGACCGGCGGCCGTTCCGGCGACGATGGCGACGGTTACCGCGACTGACCCCGGCACCGGTCTATAACCCGGCCCTGCTCTCGGCGTGACCGGCAGCGGGCGCTCGCCGGAAGCAGGATCGCGTCACGGTGCGGCGCTACTATCGGATGTCCCGGCTGGGCAAAAGCCGGGAGGGGGAAGGGGGAGATCGTGGCAGATTCGTTCGGCGGCGTCGGTGCGAGCTTGTTCGCCGGAACCGCTTGGCACTACGCGCGCTATCGTCCGGGCTATCCGCAGTCGTTCTTCGACGACATGGTGCGGCGCTTCCAGCTCGATGGCACCGGTCGTCTGCTCGACCTGGGATGCGGCACAGGTCAACTGACCGTTCCGCTCGCATCGCACGTGGCCGAAGCGGTGGGCGTGGATCCCGAGCCCACCATGCTCGTCGAAGCGGCCGGTCGAGCTCGGGCCGCGGGTGTCACGACGGTGCGGTGGGTGCAGGGCAGCTCGGAGGACCTACCGGCCGGGCTCGGGCGTTTCCGGCTGGTGACCATGGGCCGCTCGTTCCACTGGATGGATCGCGAACGAGTTCTGGCGTCCCTCGCCGACTCGGCCGAGGACGAGGGCGCACTCGTGATCGCCAACGACAGTTGTCTGGTCGGGCCCGCGACGGAATGGCAGCGAGCCATCGAAGACGTCCAGCGCCGTTTCCTGTCGCCGCAGCAGCGCTCCGGTCGGGCGACCGCGGCCGAGGGCCGGGAGTCGCACGAGGAGATCCTGGCTCGCTCGCCTTTCCGCCGGGTGCGGCGGACCGTCCACGAATTCACCCGTTCCTGGACGATCGAGCAGGCGATCGGTTATCTCTACTCCACCTCGCTGCCCCTGCATCGGTTGCTCGGCGACCGGCGGAGCGCTTTCGAACAAGCGGTCACCGACGCCATGCTCGCGATCGACCCCACCGGCTGCTTCCTCGAACCGGTCGCGTTGGAAGTGCTGACCGCTACCAAAAGCTAGGTCCTGTTCAGCGGGTCTGCACCGATACCGGCAAGCCGGGCAGGGCATCGCGCATCGATGGGTCAGGGCCTCGGGAGCGTATGCAAACTCACCCGGCTCAGCTGACCCGCCCGTATCTGCGCGGTCAGATACGTGTGCTCCGGTTGCCTGCGCCGATCTGTCGGCGAGCCGGGATTGAGCAGGCGCAATCCGGTGTCGGTGACACTGTCCCAAGGGATGTGACTGTGTCCGAAGACGAGCACGTCGGTGTCCGGGAACTTCCGGGCGCAGCGTTCCTCCCGGCCCTTCGCAGGCCCGGTCTCGTGCACGACCGCCAGCCTCAGCCCATCGAGTTCGGCGTGGGCGATCTCGGGTAGCCGGGCGCGGAGTGCGGGACCGTCGTTGTTGCCGTAGACGCCGATGAGGCGTCGGCTGCGCGCTTCCAATCGGTCCAGTAGGGCGAGCTCCACCCAGTCGCCCGCGTGCACCACCACGTCGGCCGCGTCGACCGCGCGCCAGAGCGTCTCCGGCAGATCCCGCGCCCGCTTCGGCACATGCGTATCGGCGATGATCAGCAACCGCATGGTGACCGGTGTACCACGCCGGCGAGCGCGCCTCGGCTCACTCCGCAGCGGTGGTTCGGGCGGGCGGCATTATCCCGGCTGCCGAGCAGACGGCGCGGCGCATTCCTGGAGTGATATCAATCACACCTACCGTGCGGCTCGGTGGAGATTGGACGCCCGGACGTGGGTATGCCCCGGCGTGACGGTGGCGCGACGCGGCGCTCCGGTACGACAGTTTCCATCGCGTAGTCCGGGAGGGCTTGTGTCTTCGATGCTTTCGTTTCTCATGTTGATGCTCATGCTGCCGGGGATGGCGACTGTCGCGGCGTACGCGACGGTGGCGGTCAGCGTGTGGCTCGAGGAGCGTCGTGAGGCCGGCGACTCCGCAGTGCGGGTCGAAGCCCGCCGCTCGTAGTAAAAGCCGAGTTCAACGCTGTGGCGAGGCGCCGGCGCCACCCGCCTCGGCGAGGTGCGGCGCTCCAGTCGATACCCGTGGCCGCGGCGAAGGCGGCCGCGTCGGCGGAGGTCGTCGTCTTCGGATTCTCCCGCGCCCAAGTGGTGAATGCCGCGGTGAAGTCGCCGTCGCAGGCGTGTACCAGCAGGGGAAAGCGCCGCGCGACCTCGCCCGCCCGCTTGAACAACAACGCGTTCGCGGCCGCGCCGACGGCATCGGCGTCGAAACCCGCAGGTACCGCGGCCCCGGCGACCAGCGCCCGCACCAGCGCCGCTTGCCGCTCAGCCAGCGGCGCCGCGCCCGGTCTCGGCACCGTATTCACGCAGGCACCGTCCTGGCGCGGGTGGTGATCGGCGGCCGCGCGGCGGCCGCGGCGATGGCGTCCAGTTCGTCGAGCAGCTCGGCGGCGGGCGGATAGTTGCCGTCACGCTCCAGCATCAACGGCGCCGGGTGCGTCGCGGCGAATTCCGTGACCAGCGCGAGAACTTCGGCGGGGAGCGGGTCGGTGTGGGTGTCGTGGTAGCGGCCGCCGGATTCGTGACCGCCCGCGACGTGGCAGTATGCCACGTGTTCGGCGGGCAGGCGCATGAGTTCGGCGTGCGGGTCGCGCCCGCGGTTGCGGGCGTTCGCGTAGACGTTGGCGAGGTCGAGCAGGAGCAGAACACCGGTTCGTTCGACGAGTTCGGACAAGAATTCCGCTTCGGTGTACTCGTCGTCGGGCCAGTCGAACAGCGCGGCGATGTTCTCCACCGCCAGCGGAACGTCCAGAGCCGCCTGGGTTCGGGTGATATTGGCGGCGAGTACGTCCAGCGCTTCCCCGGTGCGCGGTACCGGCAGCAGGTGGCCGGCTTCCAAGCCGCCCGCTCGCACGAAAGCGACATGTTCACTCACCAGTGGCGCGGCGACGGCCGAGGCACAGGCCGCCAAGTGCTCGACGCGATGATCCGCGACCGGCTCCGCGCCGCCGAGGGACAGTGATATGCCGTGCGGCACCACGGCGACGCCCCGCGCACGCAACGCCGCCAGTTCCTCGGGGACGGTGACCCGCCCCGCGCGGCGGGTATTTCTGGGCAACGCCTCGGCGATGACCTCGCAGAACCCGAGTCCGTCCAATTCCGCGATCACTCCGCAGATTTCGGGCCGCCACCCGATGCCGAGCGCATTCGGCGGCAGCGGCCCGGGCGGCTCAACCACCGCAACCGCCGCAACCGCCGCCGCCCCCGCCACATCCGCCGCCGTCGCCACCGCTGTCACCACCACCGCCGCCCGAGGAGCTCGGCGGAACGACCGCCTGGGCGAGTCCGGGATCCAGCGCGATGAGCGCGCCGATGCCGAAGACGGCCGCCGCGAGCGCCGCGCTCTCGGCGCCATAGGTCGCATAGGACGGTGAATTACCCGGCCGCAGATGCCCGTTGCGCGCCGTCGCGGCCTCGCGGGCACGGACGCCGAGCGGGGTGAGGCGGGGCTTTCGCACCACCAGCCCGTAGCAGATCGCCTGTGCGATCACCAGCACGACCAACAGACCCACCGGGTTGCCGTGCGAGGCGCCCGCGATGACGCGGACGACGCCGAGCGCGCCCGTGACCAGGATCGGCATTCCCGCATCGCGCAGGCCGTGGCGCACCGCGGGCCCCGGGAGGTATCCCAGGTCGACCATCCGGGTACGCAGGGCGTCGACGGCGCCGGGCGATCCGTCGACGATCGCGCGGACCGTTTTGCGCTGACCCGCCGTGAGCCGGTCGTACACCGACACGGTGAACGGGTCCAGCCGCGCACGCTCCTGCGCGGTGAGCGCGCGAACCGGCGCGGCCGCCGAATCGATCGCCTCGATACCGCGCAGCCGTGCCAGCGCGGCCAGCGCGGCGTTCTGGTCGCCGAACAGCATGCCCACTTCGGGTAACGTCAGCTCCGCTCCGGGTGCGGCGACCGCGTCGGATTCCGGGTCCGCGCGCGTGACCCGCGACCGCAGCCAGAACCCGGCGACGACTGCTACCAGCACCAGCGGTAGGTAGACGGCCAGGAATTCCGTCCCGGAGATCCCCCAGGTATTGCCTGCCGCGACAAGCCCGTCCGAGCCCACCCCGTTGATCACGCTCATCTTCCACCTCGGAATCGGTCCGACCTGCCCTCAGTATCAGGCCCCATCGGTCCGCGCGCCATGACGAATCGCCGCTGCGCGGACATGTCGCCGAGAGTTGGGCCGACGCTCACTCACGACCGAGGCCCAGTTGCGCGGAAATCATCAGGGCGACCTCTGTCTCCAGCCGGTTGACCGTCAGCGGGTGGCCGAGCACTTCTTCGGCCCTGCGTATCCGGTAGTGGACGGTGTTCTTGTGGACGTGCATGCGCGCCGCGGCATCGGTGAGGCTGCCGCGGGCGTCCAGATAGGTCTGGACCGTCTCGCGCAGACGCGCGGTCGTCTCGTCGTCGCGCATGAGGTCGCCGAGTACCCGGTGCACCCATGCCCTCGTATCGGGAAGATGGTCGACCAGCAAGCTGGCCAGCGCGACTCGGGAATGCAGCGTCAGCGAGCGGGTGGGATCGGCGACCGAGGCCAGGTTGCGGGCGCGCTGGGCGTCGCGAAACGTCTGCCGGAAGCCGGCCAGTCCGGTTCCGGGATCGCCGACCGCGACGCGGATTCCGGGCCTGCGGTGCATGTCACGCTCGAGCCGGTCGGCATCGAGCGACGGCTTGCCGACCGAGGATATCCAGGCCCAGCAGTTCTGTTCGTCGACCAATACCATCAGCGGGGTCTTTCCGGTCGCGGCGGAAAGCATCGCGGCGCAGGCGTGCAGCAGATCGGTCGTCGCCGATGCGGGTTTGCCCACCCAGATGATCGCGGCCATGTGCCACCCCCGCAGGGACGCGGCGAGCATCTGCTCCGCGGCGGCGAGATCGAGGTTGTCGGTGTCGAGCACCGCGCGGATCTGCGCCGCGCGGGTGTTGTCCGAGCGCGCGTCCCAGCGGCGGCGTTCGCTTTCGTAGATGTCGATGACGCCTTCGATGACCTGGTCGATGTAGCTGTTGACCAGCAGCACGATGCGGCTGGTGGTATCCAGTGCGAGGTCGGCGGGGGTCGCGGAGTGCCGGAGCAGGGCGATGGTCTGCTGCGTGAACATGTGCTCGCCGAGGCGATACGCGCGCAGAAGGGCCTCCAGGGACATTCCGTGCTGGGCGAACCGCCGGGCGTACTCGGCGGCGGCCGGTGGCACGGTGATGTCGTCGCGGGAGATGCTCAGCGCGAGCATGTCGAGGATCGCGGTGAGGTTGGACGCGGTGCTGGCGATCATCAGGCGCCGCACTTCGTCGTCGTGGCGGAACTCCGGGATCACCTCGATGAACATCGAGGTCATCTCCGCGGTCAGCCGGTCGAGGTCGGCTTTGACGCGTGCGACGACATCGCGGATGGTCGTGTCCACGTCAGCGCTCATGCCCGGACCGTACCGGAATCGGCACGGCGGCTCGGAGGCATTCCTTCGGTTTGTGCCACCGGTACAAAGCCGGGCGAAAACTCTGGGATGCGGGCCCGTAGCCCTGCCCCTGATTTCGGCCTTACCTTTGCAATGTAATTCACATCACACCATATCGGGTGAGGCTATCGTGCAGCAGGTTGTTGATTTACCGGAGTTTCGCGCCACCTGGAATCCGTCCGGCCCATGTATCGCGGACGACCGTGCGCAGCTCGACAATGCGACTTTCGCGGAACGCGTTCGCCGGGCAGCGGCTGTTCTGTACGCGCACGGAATTCGGGAAGGTGACGTCGTCGCCCTCGTTCTTCCGAACCGCGTCGAATTCGTTGTGATCATGTTCGCGGCGTGGCGGCTGGGTGCGGCCGTGACCCCGGTGAAGCCGGACGCCACCGTCGATGAGATCCGATACCAGGTCGCGGACTGCGCGGCGAAGGTGGTGGTGACCGATGGCGGGCGCGGCGCGGGGACGCTCGACCTGTCCGAGGTGGCCGGGCACGAGGGCGAGCACACCGCGCCGGAAGCGGTGGCGCTCGATCCGGCCGCACCGGCGCTGATCATCTACACCAGCGGCACCACCGGGCAGCCGAAGGGTGTTGTCCTCGACCACACCAATGTGGCCGCGATGTGCGAGATGCTCGTCGAGGTTCTGGCTTTGAACGACACCGACCACAGTCTGCTGATCCTGCCCCTGTTCCACGTCAACGGAATCGTGGTGAGCGTTCTGTCGCCGTTGCTGGCCGGTGGCCGGGCGACGATCGCGGGCCGCTTCTCGGCCTCGGCGTTCTTCGACGTCGTCGAACGGGTACGGCCGACGTACTTTTCGGCGGTCCCGGCGGTGTACGCCATGCTGGTCGCGCAGCAGGCGAGCCGGAAACCGGACACCTCGTCGCTGCGCCGTGTGATCTGCGGGGCCGCGCCCATGCCCGCGGAGTTGATCGCCCGGTTCGAATCCCGTTTCGGCGTGCCGATCGTCGAAGGCTACGGACTGTCCGAAGGCACCTGCGCCTCGACGCTGAACCCCCCGACCGGTTCGCGCAAGCCGGGGACGGTCGGACTGCCACTGCCCGGGCAGACGGTGGCGATCATGGACGCCGACGGCGTGCTCGTGGCCGACGGCACGAGCGGGGAAGTGGTGATCCGGGGCGCCAACGTGATGCGCGGCTACCTCGGCAGGCCCGAGGCGACCGCGAGAACGGTGGTCGACGGCTGGCTGCACACCGGCGACGTCGGTTACTTCGACCCGGACGGATATCTCGTCCTGGTAGACCGGATCAAGGACATGATCATCCGGGGCGGCGAGAACATCTACCCGAAGGAGATCGAGAACGTCCTGCACACCCACCCGGCGGTACTCGAGGCCGCGGTGGTCGGGGCGCCCGATGCGGTGCTCGGCGAGGTCCCGGTCGCCCATGTGGTGACGATGCCCGACGCCCAGGTCGGCGCCGAAGAACTCGCGCAGCACTGCAGGAAGTCTCTGGCGCGTACGAAGGTGCCGGTGTCGATCGAACTCGTCGAAGCGCTACCGCGGAATCCGGTCGGGAAGATCGACAAACGAAAACTTCGCGCACTCGTGGCCGAGCCGGTCACCAGCGCATGAAAAACGTCCGTTCGATCGTGAGCGAAATCCCGCGCTCCGAACTCGTCTCCGTACGGGTTGTCGCCTGCGCTCGACGCACTGGATAGGAAAGGTCCGGACAATGGGATTCAAAACGGCGGATTTCCCGCCCGTGAATGTGGAGACATTTCTCGACCAGCCGCTGCGAGAGCGGATGCGAACGCTGGCCCTGCACTGGGTGGAATACGGCTTCGGAACGCCGAAGATGATCCACACGATTTATCTGCTCAAGGTCGTGTTCGTCTCGGTGCTGGCCGGTGTCGCCCTGGCGACCTGGAGTTCGGGTGTCGGCCCGTTCTGGGACGTCGCGGCGTGGTGGAGCCAGCCGGTGGTCTATCAGAAGCTGGTGCTGTGGACCGTCCTGCTCGAAGCGCTCGGCATCGCCGGATCGTGGGGACCGCTCGCGGGCAAGTTCAAGCCGATGACCGGGGGCATTCTGTTCTACGCCCGGCGCGGCACGATCCGCCTGCGGCCCTGGCGGCGGGTGCCGTTCACCGGCGGAGACGAGCGCACCGGTGTCGACGTGCTGCTGTACCTGGCGTTCCTGGCGACGCTACTGGCGGCGATCGTGCTGCCCGGCGTGCCGAGCGCCGCGCTGAGCGCGGCGCTGCCGGACAACACCTCCGGCTTGGTGAATCCAGCTCTGCTCATCGCTCCGATCGTGCTGTACGTCCTGTGCGGCGTGCGGGACAAGACGATCTTCCTCACCGCACGCGGCGAGCAGTACCTGCCCGCACTCGTCTTTTTCGCGGTGCTGCCGTTCGTCGACATGATCATCGCGGCCAAGCTCCTGATCTGCGCGGTGTGGATCGGCGCCGGAGTGTCGAAGTTCGGGCGGCATTTCAGCAACGTCGTCCCGCCGATGGTCTCCAACAGTCCGGGCGTGCCGGCCAAGTGGATCAAGCGCTTGCACTACCGTGACTTCCCCCGGGACATCCGCCCGTCGAAGGTCGCTTCGTTCCTGGCTCATGTCGGCGGCACCACCGTCGAGATCATCACACCGCTGGTACTGCTGTTCTCCACCAACCGTTGGCTGACCTTGGCCGGTGTGGTGCTGATGGTGGTATTCCACGTGTTCATCACCTCCACCTTCCCGCTGGCGGTGCCGTTGGAGTGGAACGTCCTGTTCGGCTACCTGACCGTCTTCCTGTTCCTGGGCTACCCCAACGACGGCGGCTACGGCCTCGGTGACATCTCCTCGCCATGGCTCGCCGCGGTGATCGTCGCGGCTCTGGCGTTCTTCCCCGTGCTCGGCAACCTGCGCCCGGACCTGGTGTCGTTCCTGCCGTCGATGCGGCAGTACGCGGGCAACTGGGCGTCGGCTCTGTGGGCCTTCGCGCCCGGCGCGGAGCAGAAGCTGAACACGATCCGGCGCCGTCCCACCGTGAATCAAGTCGACCAGCTGAAGGCCATGGGCTATCCGCCCGCGGTCGCGGAGATCACCATGCAGCAGACGATCGCGTGGCGCTCGATGCACAGCCAAGGACGCGGCCTGTTCTCCTTGCTGTACAAGCGAATTCCCGAGATCGACCGCTGGACGGTCCGGGAAGCGGAATTCGGCTGCAACTCGCTGATCGGTTTCAATTTCGGTGATGGTCACCTGCACAACCTCGATCTGATCAACGCGGTGCAATCCCGAGTCGGGTTCGCGCCGGGGGAGTGGATCGTGGTGTGGGTGGAGTCGCAGCCGATCCACCAGGGCATTCAGCGGTACCAGGTCATCGACGCGGCGATCGGTGTGGTCGAACGCGGCACCTGGCGGGTGCGGGACGCGGTCGAGGCGCAGCCTTGGCTGCCCGACGGCCCGATCCCGCTCGAGGTGACGTGGCGGCTGGCCGGTTATACCGTGCCGACGCCGCCCGACGAATCGCCTCGGGAACTCGCGCCGCAGACTGTCAGTTGAGACCACCGCCAGGACGGGAGAGCGATATGAGCACCGCGGTCGTGGTCGGCAGCGGCCCCAACGGTTTGGCTGCGGCCATCACCTTGGCGCGCGCCGGGCTGGAGGTCACGGTGCTGGAGGGCGCCGACCGGATCGGGGGCGGCACCCGCACCAGCGAGGCGATCGTGCCGGGCCTGCTGCACGACCACTGCTCGGCCGTTCACCCGATGGCCGTGGGCTCTCCCTTCCTGCGTGGCCTCGACCTGGAGCGCTACGGATTGTCCTGGGCGTGGCCGGAGGTCGACTGCGTTCATCCGCTCGACGACGGCACCGCCGGTGTGCTGCATCGCTCGGTCGCTCGGACCGCGGCCGGTCTCGGTGGTGACGGCCGCGCGTGGCGGCTGCTGTTCGAACGCACGACGGCGGGCTACGACCGGATGAGCGCCGACATCATGCGGCCGTTGCTGCGCCTGCCCCGCCATCCCTTCCGGCTGACCCGCTTCGGGATTCCCGCCCTGGCCCCGGCCACGCTGCTGGCGGGACTGTTCCGCACCGAGCAGGCCCGAGGGCTGTTCGGCGGCGTCGCCGCCCACGCCTTCCATCCGCTGCACAGACCGCTCAGCGCGAGTATCGGACTGGGCATCATCACCGCGGGGCACACCTACGGCTGGGCGGTCGCCGCCGGAGGATCCCAGCGGATCACCGAGGCGATGGCGGCCTACCTCGGCGACCTCGGCGGAAAGATCGAAACCGGTGTCCGCGTGCGGTCGGTGTCCGATCTGCCTCCGGCGGACCTGACCATGTGGGACCTGGCGCCCACCGCGGTCGCGGAGATCCTCGGCGATCGGCTGCCGCGGCGAATCGCGAAGGCGTATCGAGGTTTTCGCTATGGTCCGGGCGCCTTCAAGGTCGACTTCGCGGTCCACGGCGGCGTGCCGTGGACCGCGGAGGCCGCCCGGCGAGCCGGGACGGTGCACCTCGGTGGCGCGTTCGCCGAGATCGCCGCCGCCGAACGCGACATCCACCGCGGCCGGATGCCCGAACGTCCCTTCGTCCTGGTGGGGCAGCAGTATCTCGCCGATCCGCGCCGTTCGGCCGGTGACATCCATCCGATCTGGGCGTATGCCCATGTACCGCACGGCTACCGCGGCGACGCGACGGCGGCGATCACGGCTCAGCTCGAACGCTTCGCGCCGGGGTTTCGTGACCGCGTCGTGGGGACCAGCGTGCGCAGCGCGACGGAATTCGCCGACTACAACCCCAACTATGTCGGCGGCAACATCATGACGGGCGCGAAAGACATACCGCAGCTGGTGTTCGGTCCTCGAAAGACTTTGCAGCCCTATGATGTCGGTGTTCCCGGCCACTACATATGCTCTGCCGCCACACCACCGGGTCCGGGAGCGCACGGGATGTGCGGTGCGAACGCCGCACAGCGGGCCCTGCGCCGATCGGGTTTCCGGCAGTCATCGCCGTTCGTGCGCAGTACTCCGTCCGGGCCGCAGTAGCCTCGGCATCGACTGATCCGGTTGGTCCGTCCTCGGCCGCGCCTGTGGCTCGACCGCGTCCTCGGACCGCCCCCGCCGAATGCGGCCTCCTCGGCGTCGGTGGGGCATCACCGTCCGGCCGCGTCGGCGAAGCGGATGGCGCAGGCGTCGCCCGCTTGACCTAGCAAAGCTTGATTCTCTATCAACGCTACTGTTCACCGCCTCGGCCGCCCCGTGCGCCGCTATTGGCCTCAGTGGGGTGCGGTGGGCTCGTGTCCCCCACAGGAAACCGACCGATGGGTGCGACCAGTCGGTTTCCTTCGGATCTGCAAGGGAACCCGGGACGACATGGGAGCCGATGACAAGAGCCGGGTCACCGAAGATGTCCTGCGCAGACTGCTGGAGACCACCGAACCGGACGCACGCTTGGTCCTCGAAGAGGGGCGGGTGCGCATCGAACACAGTTCCAGGCTCGAACCGCGCGGGATGCTCATCGTGTCGCGCAACGACCTGCGCGACCGGCTCGGGGCCGATCCGGACACCGCCGCGCTGGCCGCAGCCGCCGCCGAGCTCGACGCTGAACTCCGCCTCCGGGGCGCCTGACCGAGTCTGCGATCCCGGACATGGTGGACGCGGCCACACCGGACCACGTCCGCCCTTTCGATGGCGACAGGACGACGCGACCGGCCCCCTCAGGCCGTTGTCACCGCTGAATCGGCAGAGGCAGATCGAGGTTCGTGGACCGCGGGGCCGAGGTCGGGATCGTAGAGTTCGGCGATCTCGGTGGCGTATTTCCCGGCGATCACGCGCCGCTCGAGTTTCATGGTGAGTGTGACCTCATCGCCGCCCGCCTCCCAGAAGACGGGCAGCACGCGGAACCGTTCGACTTGCTCGACGCGGGGCAATTTCGCGTTGCCCGCGGCGATACCCGCGGCGATCCGCTCGATGACACCGGTGTCGGCCGCCAGGGCGGGCGCAGAGGCATCGGGCAGGTCGTGCCGTGCGGCGTACGGTCCGGCGGTCTCGGCGTCGAGAACCACCAGCGCGGTGTTGTACGGGCGGCCGTCGCCGAGGGCGGCGATGGCGCCGATCAGCGGGGTCGCCGCCTTGATCGTGTTCTCGATGTTGGTGGGCGACATGTTCTTCCCCGCCGAGTTGATGATCAACTCCTTCTTGCGGTCCACCACAGTGAGGTATCCGTCGCTGTCGACGGTGAGGACATCGCCGGTGCGCAGCCACCCTTCGGTGTCGACCGCCTCGGCGGTCTGCTCCGGCTCACCTCGGTAGCCCTTCATCACCAGCGGGCCGCGGCCGTGGAGTTCGCCGTCGTCGGCGATTCTGGCCCGCATGCCGGGCAGGAGTTTGCCGACGGTGCCGAGTCTGGCGTCGCGGGGGTGGCTGACGCTGCAGATGCAGTGAGTTCGGACATGCCCCAGATCTCGGCGATCGGGATCCCGAGTCCGGCGAAGAAACCCAGTGTTTCGGCCGGGATCGGAGCGGCGGCCGGACATCGCCCAGCGCACCCGGTCCAGACCGAGTTTCGCCCGCAGCCCGGACAGCACGAGCTGGTCGGCGCGCGCCCATTCGGCGGCGACCGTTTCCGGTACCGGCTCCCCGTTCAATTGATGCGCACTGCGTTGGGCAGCGACCGCCAGCGCCCACCGCAGCGCCGCACGCCGATCGGCGGCGGGCTCGTTGACGACCGCGAATTCGACGGCGGCCTTCAGCGCGATACCGGAACCGGTCGCCGGGGTCAGCCGCACAGGGAGTACTGGCGCCTGCGGCCCGACGGCAGGAAGACATCCACGTGCGCGCCCGGCCGCCGAGCAGGCAGTGGCCCACCACCTGCCGCGCGCAGCGTCAGGCTCACCACGTCGGCCGCTTCGCGATCGATCGCGGTGATGGTGGTGTCCACATCGAACCCGGTGCGGCGCACCGGGTTCGGGCGCAACAGGAGCGCGGCGATGCGTCCGGTGACGAACACCTTTCCGAACTGCAGACCGACCGGCAACTCAGCGATTTCGCCCGGACGTACCTGGTACCGGTGGTGGCCGGATCGAACGCTCCGCCCGGCTGACGCCGAAACCCTCCGCGATCGTCCGCGAGCCGAGCGTTCCCGCCGCCGGTCGACAGTGGCGACTTCGTTCCCGCCGATCCGGTGGGTTCTGGGGAGCGGGCCACTCGGCAGCGGCATCCGAAGTCGTCCGGGCCGCCGCTCGGTTCCCGGCGCGGCAACCGCATCCGGTGACTTGTAGGGTTCACGAAGAGCCGGAGGGATATTCGGCGCAGGCGCGGAGGAAGGGACAGCGGGGATGTCGGACGCTTCGGTCGAGGTGCTCCTGGACGACTTCGAGGACAAGGACAACTGGGAGGTCGCTGGAGGCGGGGCGGACCGGACGCATCTCACGACGTTCGCCGAGGGCGCGCCCAGCAAGCGGCCCGGCGTGTACGCCGACGGCGTCTCGGGCGCTGACCACCGGGCACTCGTGCTGCTGATCCGCTCGGCCGTCGATGAGCTCGAGGTCGAGCTGGTGGCGAAGCCGGGACACTCGTTCTCGATAGCCGGACGGGTGACCGCGCTGAACATGTGGGTGCGCTCACCGCACGCGTCGATCCAGGTGTCGGCGCGGCTGCACAGCGCAGGACAGGGCGAGCGAGAGTTGGTCCTGGGGGACGTCTCCGCGACCGGAGAATGGCAGCGGCTCGAACACGAACCGGCCGAACCCTGCGACGACAGCGACCTGGTTGCGTTGACGATCCGGCTCACCCAAGTGGTGAAGCGGGAAGGGGAAGTCATGATTCTGCTCGACGACTTGACCGCCCGCACCACGACTTAGGCATCGGAGGGGCATCGCACGGCTTTGGCGATGGCCCCTGGACCGACCGACCAGCTGTAGCCCCGGGGGCGAAGACTCCCCGGGTGGTCCGGTAAACGCCCATGCTTCAGCGTGTTTCAGGATCGGCTGCCCGGAGTCGTCCTGACGGCGGCCCGAGTGCGCACTGATCAATGCGCCGACGAACAGGTGCGCACTGTGCGTCCGAGCGTGTCATCGGCGCGCTCGGGCGCGGCGCTGAGCGATGTGATCACACGGTGAACCGATCGGTGGTTCCCGACGTAACGTCTCGGCCGCAACATCTTTCATATCCAGCGCAAGCGGCGCAGGCTCCGCGGGGTTCCGCTCGCTCGATTCCGGGGGGTCTCTGTCGGACGATTCTGCCCGCTCGATCGCCGGGATCCACTCGCCTCCATAGTCTTCGGGCAGGATGGGTCCGGCCGCCCTGCCCGCTCGGCCATCGCACGTCCGGGACCGTTGCACGACCCTGAGCTCCGGTCGAGGTCTTCCGGAAGTCGGCGCCTTCTTCGGCCGTTCCGGTGAGCAAGCGCGGGCCGTCCGGTAGCTAAAAGTGTGCCAATCGAGGCATGGCACGTGGGCGACGCGGGGCGCGAGCGCGCTGGACAGCTCGGCAACCGGCTCACCGGACTACGTGCCGTTGGCACTTGTCATATGCGTTTCTAGGGTGTGGCTCCGTACTTTTCGCTTGTCGCCGCGGCCGCCGCGACTGCCTTCGTGATCTTGCCATCCAGACCGCTCCAGCCAACGAAGAGATTGGGGTAGCTGAATGTTGACCATGGACTGATCGTGAAGGAGGAGGGTGATGAACGCGATGACCTGCACAGTGGCCGTCGTCGGCGCGGGCTTCGGTGGCATCGGGATGGGAGTCGGGTTACGACGTGCCGGGATCACCGACTTCGTGATCTTCGAGGGAGGCTGCGACGTGGGTGGCGTCTGGCGAGACAACACCTACCCGGGGTGTTCCTGTGATGTGCCCTCCCACCTGTACTCGTTCTCCTTCGCGCCCTACCGCAGTCGTCGCATCCGGTATCCGCGCCAGGGGGAGATCCTGGACTACCTGCGCCAGGTCGCCGCCGACCATGGTTTGGCGCCGCACCTGAGGTTGAACACCGCGATCTTGGCGGCCACCTATCTGGAAAGCCGGGGGTGCTGGGAACTGATCACTTCCTGCGGACAGCGCGTGCTCGCCGACGTCGTGATCTTCGCGGTGGGACAGCTGCACCGGCCGAACATCCCCGATATCGCGGGCCGGGCCGACTTCGCCGGAGCGTCTTTCCATTCCGCGCGATGGGATCACGACCAGGACTTACGCGGGATGGACGTGGCCGTGATCGGAACCGGCTCCAGCGCGGCGCAGATGCTGCCCACCTTGGCCGCGACCGCCCACCGCGTCCGTGTCTTCCAGCGCACACCGCACTGGGTACTGCCCAAACCGCCGGCCGATTTCGGACCGCTGGCCCGAGCGGCGTTGCGGCTGCCCGGCGCGCACGGTCTCTACCGCCGCGCCCTCTACTACGGCGCCGACGTCGTACTCGCGCCGATCATGCACCGGGGCTGGTCGGCTCGGCCCGCGGAATGGGCCGCGCGCCGCTACCTGCGCAGCCGGATCTCGGACCCGCGGCTGCGCGCGAAGCTCACGCCCGGCTATCCGATCGGCGGCAAGCGCATCATCTTCGACAGTCACTACTACTCGGCGTTGACCAGCGACAACGTCGAGCTGATCACCGCACCCATCACCCGGATCGTGCGCGACGGCCTCCGCACCGGAGACGGCGCACACCATCGGGCCGATGTGATCATCTACGCCACCGGCTTCCGCGCCCCGGAATTCCTGGTCCCGGTCACCGTGCGCGGACGTGAGGGAGCGCTCCTGCACGACCGATGGCGCACCGGCGCGGCAGCGCTACTGGGTGTGGCGGTTCCCGGCTATCCGAACGCCTTCCTGATCGCCGGACCGAACAGCTTCAACCCGGCGGGCAGTAACCCGGGGATGAAGGAACACCAGATCGAGTACATCATCCGCTGCCTGCGCTGGCGTGACCGGATCGGCGCGGCCGCCATCGAGGTCCGAGCGTCCGCGATGCGGGCACACCAGCAGTGGATCGAGCGAGCTGTCGCGAAGACGGTGTGGCCCGCCACCGGGCGGAGCTGGTACAAGCACGACAGCGGGCGCGTCACCAATCCGTGGCCCGCCTCGGCCCGCACCTTCGAGCGCGCATTGCGGCGACCGCCCTCCGCGTCGTTCTGCGCTGTTCCGCTCGATCCGGCGACGTCCGATCGGAAGTCGCCGGACCGAGCGACGCGGAGGAACACCTCGCCCGGGCCGGTAGCGGCCGGACCGGAAACGACCGAGGTGATTCGCGCCGACTGAGGCGCGAACCGCTACTGCGCCGACTCGGTCGGCGCATGCCCCGGTGTGTGGGATTCGTAGAGGGAGACGTGCCAGGCGCAGCCGGGCCCCGGGCGCAGGGCCGCGCGTCGTTCGTGCGGACCGGTGATCGGCGGTTGGGGCTCGAACCCGTTGGCCCGCAGCCGGTTCAACACGTTGTCGAGGTCGTCTACCTTGATCGCGAGAAACGGAGTGTCGTCGTCGCGGTCGGTGCCCGCGAGCATGACGCGCACGCCGTGGCTGTCGAACTGGGCCCAGCGGTCGCCGTCGAGGACGGTGGGTCCGGCGCCGAAGACGGCGGTCAGCAGGGCCACGGCGGCGGGCAGGTCGTCGGTGGGGAAGGCGGGGCCGATCCGCTGGATCGTCATGGGTGCTCCCTGGCAGTTCGTGAGGCGGGTTCGTTCCTGGTGTGCGTGACACGAATCGCCGAATAGGCGGCGGTGTTCGCCCGCACCGACTCGGGCAGGTGGCCTGCCATGCTCATGAAGCCGTGGAACATCCCGTCGTACCGGTGGATCTCGGCTTCCACACCGGCGTTCCTCAGCCGCAACCCGTAGTCTTCACCCTCGTCGCGCAGCGGATCGAACTCGGCGGTGACGATGTACGCGGGCGGCAGTCCGGACAGGTCGGCGGTCAGCGGGTTCGCGTACGGGTCGGCGCCGTCGTGCGAGCCGAGGTACTGACTCCAATACCAGCGCAGGTGCGCGGCGGTGGTGAAGTAGCCCTCGGCGTTCGCGCGGTAGGACTCGGTGGCGCAGGCTGGGTCGAGCATGGGATACAGCAGCAGTTGCCGGGCGAGCTTCGGGCCGCCGCGATCCCGTGCCATCAGCGCGGTGACGGCGGCGAGATTGCCGCCCGCGCTGTCGCCGGCCACGACGAGTCGGGCGGGATCGCCACCCAACGACTCGGCGTGGTCGGCGACCCAGCACAGCGCCGCGTACGCGTCCTCGGCCGCCGCCGGAAATCGGTGTTCGGGCGCCTGGCGGTAGTCCACCGAGACCACGATCGCGTCCGCGCCCACGGCCATGGCCCGGCAGAACCGGTCATGGCTGTCGAGGCCGCAGATGACGAATCCGCCGCCGTGGCAGAACATCACGACCGGCGCGGGCCGCGGCGCGTCTTCGGGCCGGTAGATCCGGACCCGGACCTCGGACTCGCCCGGTGGACCGGGAATCCGCCGCTCCCGCACCTGCGCGACGGGAATCGGCTCGGTGGCGGGGGCGGGGCGAGCGGCGAGCAGCCGCCGCGCCTCGGCGGCGTCGAGCACCTCGGTGCCCAACGCGGGGAACGCGGCGGCGGCGGCATCGACGATCACCTGCGCCTCGGGCGTCAGCGGCATCGCGGCTCACTCCTTCGGCTGGTGCTCGGCGCCGGGCGGCAGGAACTTGCCCGCCGCCAGGCCGCCATCGATCGTCACCTCGGCGCCGGTGATGTAGGCGGAGGCATCGGAGGCCAGGAACGCGACCAGCTCGGCGACCTCCTCCGGCGCGCCGGTGCGCTGCAGCGGCAGGGCCGGGAAGCTCCCCGGGCCGGTGGTGAGGTACGGGACCATGGGCGTCGCGATCGGGCCGGGATGTACCGAGTTGACGCGAATTCCGGCCGGGCCCAGCTCCAGTGCGGCGGTTTTGGTCAACCCGCGCAATCCCCACTTCGACGAGCCATAGGCGGCGTGTCCCATCAGCCCCTCCAGGCCCGCCTGCGAGGAGATATTGACGATCGAGCCGCCGCCTGTCCGCGTCATCGGACCGACCACGGCCTGGATACCGCGGAACGGGCCGACCAGATTCACGCGCAGAATCCGCTCGAGTTCCTCGGGTGCGGTCTCGGTCAGCGGCCGGGCGGTGTAGATGGCGGCGTTGTTCACCAGGACGTCCAAACTGCCGAACGCCGAGACCGCCAGCGCCGCGGCGGCATCCCAGTCGGCGCCGACGCTTACGTCGTGCCGGAGGAAACGCGCCGCGTCGCCGAGGGATTCGGCGAGCTCGGCGCCTTCGGCTTCCAGCACGTCGGTGATCACCACGCGGGCGCCGCGCCGCACGAACAACCGTGCTTCGGCCGCGCCCTGTCCCCGGGCGCCGCCGGTGATCAGCGCGACCTTCCCATTCAGGTCAACCATGTGGAACTCCTCGATATGTCGGCGAACGCCGGTCAGCTGTTGCGGAAGTGGGGGATGACTTTCTCGCCCCAGTGCCGGATGGTCTCCAGGCACGCCTCTTGCGGCACGGTGCCCATCTGGATGAGGCACAGGATCTCGTCGGCGCCCGCCGCCTGCAGCCGCTCGACGTAGGCGATGGCGTCCTCGGGGCTGCCGTAGGCGTGCTCGACATTGAAGACCGAGGTGGCGCCGGTCTGCACGGGGATCTTGGCCTCGTGCAGGTAGGCCACGTGGTCGTCGGCGGCCTGCTTGATCGCGGCGACCTCGTCGGCGTTCGGATCGACGGCCTCGTCGGGCGCCGGGCCTGCACCGTAGTAGTGCTTGATGGACTGGGCGAAGAAGCGCTGCCCGCGGGCGCCGATCTGCTGTGCCTTCTCCCGGTCGTCCAGGACGATGGTCGGGCACAGCGCCGCGAAGTGGTCGTTCACGACGGTGGATACGAACCGCTCACCGGTGCGGGCGGCGATCGCCTCGTCGTAGGTGCGCCGTAGTTCCGCGATCTCCTCCACACCGGCGAAACCGAGGACCAGCGCGCCGATGCCGTAGTCGGCGGCCATCTTCAGCGTGTCCTTCTTGGTGCAGGCCATGAACAGCGGCGGATGCGGCAGCTGCTGCGGCCGCGGCAGCAGTGAATGCGGCGAAACCTGCAAAAGCTCACCGTGATACTCGAATTCGGCTTCCGGGTCCTGCCACGCCTTGCCGATCATCCGCAGCGACTCCTCGACCTCTTGATAGGTGCGCTCGGGGTCGACACCGCACATGGAGGTCTCGACCGGCGTCGCCCCGCGGCCCGCGCCGAGGTTCAGCCGGCCACCGGACAGCACGTCGAGCATCGCGGCGCGTTCGGCGGCCCGCACCGGGTGGTTGAAGTTGAACGGCATGCACACCACGCCGTGTCCGATCCTGATCCGCTCGGTCTTGGCGGCCACCCAGGTCAGGAAGACTTCCGGGGCGCTCATGTGCGCGTACCACTTCAGGCCGTGGTGTTCGACGGCCCAGACGGTGTCGAACCCCATCCGGTCGGCGAGCACCGCCTGCTCCACGCAGTCACGCAGCACCTGGTGCTCGTGCTCGCGCGACGGGTCGGCCATCTGGGCTTCGAAGATCATCGAGAACTTCATCCGGTCTCCTTTTCGCTCGCCCGGTCGGGGCGTTGTCTGCGGTTACGTCGAGGGGCTCATCCCGGGGCGGGACCGCCGAAAGCGGTATGCCTAATCGAAATATGACCGCCGGAACATCTGAGGTCAGGAGCTAGTCCCGCTGGCCGGGACCGTCCGGTGCCGGGGGCCGATGGGCGTCCTAGCGTCGGTGAACAAGCGATGGTCAGAGAGGACGGGAATCGGTGGGACAACTCGACGGCAAGGTGGCGCTGGTCACCGGCGGGGCGCGCGGCATGGGCGCCGAGCACGTGCGGCAGTTCGTCGCCCAGGGCGCGCGAGTGGTGTTCGGTGACGTACTCGATCACGAAGGAACGGCGCTGGCCGCCGAGCTGGGCGCGGCCGCGCGATACGTGCACCACGACGTGACCAGTGAGGCCGACTGGTCCGCCGCGGTGTCCGAGGCGGTCGGCCACTACGGGCGGCTCGACGCGGTGGTGAACAACGCGGGCATCCTGCGGTTCGTCCCGATCGTCGAGATGGGCCTGGCGGACTTCACCACGATCATGACGGTCAACGTGACCGGCACCTGGCTCGGCATCAAGACCGCGGCGCCCGCGCTCGCCGAGACCGGAGGTGGATCGGTGGTCAACGTCTCCTCGGTGGAAGGGTTCGTCGGCGCTGCCGGTCTGTCCGCCTACAGCGCGAGCAAGTTCGCCATTCGCGGCATCACCAAGTCGGCCGCCCGGGAACTGGGGCACTTGGGCATCCGGGTCAATTCGCTGCATCCGGGCGGCATCGCCACCCCCATGACCGCGGGAGTGGCCGGAGCCTCCGGCGTCGACGGCGACAACTTCTTCGCGAGCCTGCCGATTCCGCGCTGGGGGCAGCCCGCCGAGGTCTCGCACGTGGCGGTGTTCCTCGCCTCGGACGCGGCAAGCTACTGCACCGGAGGCGAATTCGTCGTCGACGGCGGCATGCTCACCGGTTGCGGCTACTGACGGAAGCGATGCGATGACTCAGGAATTCGAATTCGACGTGGTGGTCGTCGGTTCCGGCGCGGCGGGCATGACCGCCGCCCTGACGGCCGCCTACCGCGGGCTGTCGGTGACGCTGATCGAGAAGAGCCGATCCTTCGGCGGGTCCACCGCACGCTCCGGCGGCGGCATCTGGATCCCCAACAACCCGGTATTGCAGCGCGAGGGCGTGCCCGATAGCCCCGAGCTGGCCCGCACCTATCTCAAAGCCGTTGTCGGCGAGCGTGTTCCCGAAGCGAAACAGCTGGCGTTCCTCGACCGCGGCCCCGAGATGATGCGCTACCTCGGCGCCCGCAGCAAATACTGGGAGTTCGTCTACGACCGCGGCTACTCCGACTACCACCCGGAGTTTCCCGGCGGCCTGGCCCAGGGGCGCAGCATCGAGCCCGCGCCCCTCGACGGCAGGCTGCTCGGCGGCGACCTGCACAAGATCAACCAACCGACCATGTCCGGTCCCAAGGGAATCGCCTTCACGGTCAGCGACTTCCACGACCTGAACATGATCGCCCGCACCTGGGCGGGCAAGCGCACCGCGCTCGAGGTGGGTGTGCAAGCGGTGCGCGACAAGCTGCGCGGGCGGTTGCCGCTGAGCCTGGGCAAGGCGCTCGTGGCCCGGCTGTGGTTGTCGCTGCGTGACGTGGGTGTGCCGGTGTGGTTGAACACGCCGCTGACCGACCTGATCACCGAAGGCGACGCGGTGGTCGGCGTGCGCGCCGAGCACGACGGGACGCCGGTGGTGATCAAGGCACGCCGCGGCGTGGTGCTGGCCGCGGGCGGCTTCGAGCACAACCTGGAGATGCGCGAGCAGTACCTCAGCGGTCCGCAGTCCACCGACTGGACCGTGGGTGCCACCGAGAATGTCGGTGAGGGCATCGTGGCAGGCCAGAAGGCCGGTGGTGCGGTCGATCTGATGGACGACGCCTGGTGGGGCCCATCCGTGCGCAACCCCGACGGACCGCCGTTCTTCTGTCTGGCCGAGCGTTCCCAGCCCGGCGGCATCATGGTCAACCACGCCGGTCGACGATTCGTCAACGAATCCGCTCCGTACGTGAACGTCGTGCACACGATGTACGAGCAGGAAGCGACCGGCGGCGGCCACATTCCGGCGTACTTCATCATGGATCAGCGCTTCCGGGACCGGTACCTGTTCCTCGGGAACTTCCCCAAGCGCCCCCTGCCACAGAAATACCACGACGCCGGGATCATCGAGCAGGCCGCTACCCTCACCGAACTCGCGGCGAAAATCGGTGTGCCACCGGCGAATCTGACCGCCACCGTGGAGCGGTTCAACCGCTTCGCCACGGCCGGTCGCGACGAGGACTTCCGCCGCGGCGACTCCGCCTACGACCGCTACTACGGCGACCCGACCGTGCGGCCGAACCCGTGTCTGGCCCCGATCGAGCAGGGCCCGTTCTACGCGGTCGAGATGGTGCCCGGCGATCTGGGTACCAAGGGCGGCTTGGTCACCGACGAGCACGCTCGCGTTCTCGGCGCCGACGACCGGCCGATCGCTGGCCTGTACGCGGCGGGCAACAACTCGGCCTCCGTGATGGGCAACGACTACGCCGGAGCGGGCGCGACCATCGGTCCGGCCATGGTGTTCGGCTACATCGCCGCCGATCACCTCGCGGGCGGTGACCCGCGCGAAACCGCGAAACCGCCCGCACAGGCTGCGGCGAACCGGACCGAAGGAGATCGTTGATGGGACGGGTGGACGGCAAGAACGTCATCGTGACCGGCGGCGCCCGGGGCATGGGCGCGGCCTTCGCGCGACGACTGGTCGCCGAGGGCGCTACCGTGGTGATCACCGACGTCCTGGTGGACGAAGGCGCCGCGCTGGCCGCCGACCTGGGCGACGCCGCGACCTTCGTGCCGCTCGACGTCACCGACGAGTCCGCGTGGCACGACGTGGTCGCCTACACCGAGAAGGTGTTCGGGCCGGTCTCCGGCCTGGTCAACAACGCGGGCATCGTGCACGTCGATCCGATCGAGCGGCTGGCCGAAGCCGACTTCCGCAAGGTGATCGACGTCAACCAGGTCGGGGTTTTCCTGGGTATGAAGGCGGTGCTCGGGTCCATGCGCCGGGCCGGTGGCGGCTCCATCGTCAACATCTCCTCGATCGGCGGCATCATCGCCTTCTCCAACATCCTCGGCTACACCGCGTCCAAGTGGGCCGTGCGCGGCATGACCAAGACCGCGGCGCAGGAATTCGCCGCCGACGACATTCGGGTCAACTCGGTGCACCCCGGTGTCGTGGTCACGGAGATGACCGCCGATTCGGCGCGCTCCCAGGGCATGTCGGGCAACCAGCCGATTCGCAGGCCAGGCCGCCCGGAGGAGCTGGCCAACCTGGTGCTGTTCCTGATCAGCGACGAGTCGAGCTTCAGCACCGGGTCGGAATTCGTGGCCGACGGGGGCTACACGTGCCTGTGACAACGCCCAGCAGGACAACCCGGCGGGCCGACCGCCGAGCGAGACAAGGAAATCAACCGTGAAGAACTTCGAGGGCAGGACCGCGGTGATCACCGGCGCGGGCGCCGGCATCGGCCGGGCCGTGGCGGTCGAACTCGCCCGGCGCGGCGCGCGGCTGGCGCTGTCGGGCCGCAACGTGGAGAACGTCGCCGAGACCGCGGCGCTGTGCGGCAAGGAAGGCGCCCGAGCCCGCGCCTACAAGCTGGACGTGACCGACCGGGACGCCGTCTATCGCCACGCCGACGAGGTGGCCGGTGACTTCGGCGGAATCAACCTGGTCGTCAATAATGCCGGAGTCTCGCTGACCGCCAACGTGGAAGAACTCAGCTGGGCGGACTTCGAATGGATCGTCGGCATCAACTTCTGGGGCGTCGCGTATGGCACCAAGGCGTTCCTACCCCATGTGATCGCCTCCGGTGACGGGCACATCGCCAACGTGTCGAGTATGTTCGGCCTGGCCGCGTGCCCCAGCCAGGGCGCCTACAGCGCGACGAAATTCGCGATCCGGGCCTTCACCGACGCGCTGCGGCAGGAGATGAACATCGCCGGGCACGCGGTGGGCGTCAGCAGCGTCCATCCCGGCATGATCAAGACCGAGATCGCCTGGAAGGCGCGCGCGGGCGGCGATCGCGATCGCGACGCGCTGGCCGCCAACTTCGACCGGCTGGCCAAGACCACCCCGGAGCAGGCCGCGCGGGTCATCGTGAACGGCATCCGCAAGAACAAGGCGAAGATCTTGATCGGTACGGACGCGCGTGTGATCGACTGGCTGCCACGAATCTTCGGTGCCGGATACCAGAAGATCCTCACCGCCCAGATGAAGAACGAAGTCGCTTAGCGGGTTTCGGTCGAATACGAGGTCGCCCCGGCCGCCATGGCGGCCGGGGTTTTCGTGAGCGATTCAGCACGGTTACCGGACACCGTCGACGTGGCAGCCGCGGCAGCGGTGTACGTCGACGGTGTTCCGTCGGTCGGGCTCGTCGCCGCGCACGACCAGCGCGTCGCACGCTGATCGCGGTACGGACGGTGGGATCTCGCCGGACGCTCAGTATCGAGCCGCATTCGAACACAGGACGCGTTTGAGAACCTTCCCGCCCGCGTTGCGGGGTAGCGACGCCACGAACTCGATGCGGCGCGGGACCTTGTACCCGGCCATCCGAGTTCGCGCCCACGCGGTGATCTCCGCCGCGCCGATGGGCACCGATGCGTTGCGGACGACGAAGGCGCACCCCACTTCGCCCAGACGGTGGTCGGGGATGCCGACTACGGCCGCTTCGCGAATACCCGGGTGGGTGAGCAGGATCCGCTCGATCTCGGCGGGATAGGCGTTGAAACCGCCGACGATGAACATGTCCGCGATGCGGTCGGTGACGCGCAGGTAGCCGTCGGCGTCCAGGGTGCCGATGTCGCCGGTGCGCAACCAGCCCTCGGCATCCACGGCGGTCGCGGTGGCGTCGGGATCATCGAGGTAGCCGTGCATCACGTTGGGGCCACGAACCACGATCTCGCCGGGCTCACCGGCCGGTACGGGCCGACCGGACCTGTCCACGACGCCAACCCGCACGCCGGGCAGCGCTTTTCCCACGGTGCCCGCGACGAGATCCGCGGGCGCGTCGGGCGAGCAAACCGTGGCGACGCCGGTCGATTCGGTCAGCCCGTATCCGGTGAACACCTTCTTCACACCCAGATCACGGCGGATTCGCTCTACCAACCCGCTCGGCACGATCGCTCCACCTGTACCCGCCAGCCGCAGTGAACTCAGATCCCGGTCCACGCCCCGGTCGCAGGCGAGCAGGTCGTAGAAGAGCGTCGGGGGACCCGTCAGTACAGTGATCCGCTCGCGCTCGACGACGCCGAGCACCTGCTCGGGATCGAATCGGGGCACCGGCACCATGGCGGCGCCGCGCAGCAGACACGCGATGATCCCCGCCTTGTATCCGAAGGTGTGGGCGAACGGGTTGACCAGCTGATATCTGTCCTCGCCGGAGAGCGACACCGCCTCGGCCCAACGGGTGAACGCTTCGATCGTCTGCCGGTGGGTGGCGGGCACCCCCTTCGGCACACCCGTGGTGCCGGAGGTGAACAGGATGTCGCAGACCGCCTCCGGATCCACGGACGAACTGCGCGCCTCGGCCTCCTGCGCAGGTACGCCGGTACCGAGCGCGAGAAAGCGAGACCACGACAGCACATCGCGCCCTTCGTCCCGGGTGTCGTCCAGGAGAATCGTCGTCCGCAGATCCGGCAGCGTGTGCCCTGATTCCCGCAGCATTCCCACGTAGTCGTTGCCGAGGAAGTCGCCGGACGTCAACAGCATGCGGCACCGGCTACGAACGAGCAGATCAGCTGCCTCGCACCCGCGTAGCCGAGTGCTGATCGGGACGAGCGTCGCCCCCGCGCCGAGCGCACCGAGCGCGGCGATCACCCAGCGCGCACTGTTGGGCGCCCAGATCGCGACCCGGTCGCCGGGACGCACCACCGATCGCGCCATCATCGCCCGCGTGACGCTCTGCGCCGCGGCGGCGAGTTCGGCGTAGGTGAGCTGCCGCCGCGGGGCCACCACGGCGACGCGTGCGCCGTCGCGCCGTGCCCGGTCGGCCAGCACCGCGGGAATCGTCGCGAGCTCACCGGTCGCCGCGCGCCGTCGATCCATGGGGCGATCGTGCCGGACCAACCGCTCGATGCGGCCCGATCACCGCCACATATCCCGCTGACCGGGAACCTTTCCTTCCCGAAACACCCCACGGTGCCGAGTAGATACTCGCGCGCTGTCGCCGTACCGGCGGCCGTGGGACCTGCTCGAACGGGCGTGGTTGTCGATCCTGCTCAGCGGGACCGCGGCTACGGCAGGTGACCGCAGGCACGGCACGCTCGAATCGGGCGACAGGTGTGCGCGCCGCGGTTGGCACCCGGCACGACACAGTCCGCTGTACGAGATCCGAATCGCGCTGGGGCGCGCGGTGTTCAGTGAGTGCTAAGGAGTGACATGACCGCCGGAGCAGAGCTAGCGGAGCGAAACGACGAGGCAGCGGGCGCGGCGGCGGTCGTCGAACTCGACGGCGCCTGTTCGCTGCCGCGGGACCGGATCGGCGGGAAAGCGTGGAGCGTCAACCGCATGCGCGCACTCGGTCTTTCCGTGCCGCCCGCGTTCGCCATCACCATCGACGGCTGGGCCGACTTCGCGGCGCGCGGGGTGATCAGCGAGGACATCTGGCGTGCGGTCCGCGCGGGCATCGCCGCGCTGGAACGGGGTACCGGACGGACCTTCGGATCCGGCGCCCGCCCGCTGCTGGTGTCGGTGCGCTCGGGTGCGGCGGTGAGCATGCCCGGGATGATGGACACGGTGCTGAACCTCGGCATGAACGAGGTTGTCGCAGGAGCGCTGGCGGCGGAGACCGGGAACTCGGACTACGCGGTCGACACCCGGGAACGCTTTCGCACCCAATACCGCGAGACCGTGCTGGGTGACCCGGCCGGTGCGGTGCCCGAGGACCCGTGGGAGCAGTTGCGCGCGGCCATCAGCGCCGTGTTCCGGTCCTGGGACTCGCCCCGGGCGCAGACCTACCGGCGCAATCGCGGCGTGTCCGGAACCATGGGCACCGCGGTGACGGTGCAGGCCATGGTCTTCGGCAATCTCGACGAGAATTCCGGCACCGGTGTGCTGTTCAGCCGCAACCCGAACACCGGGGAGCGCGCGATGTTCGGGGAATGGCTGGTCGGGGGACAGGGCGAGGACGTGGTGTCCGGCCGGACGACCCCGCGACCGCTGGAGGAGCTGGCTGCCGCGCTGCCGCAGGTCCACCGCGAACTCGTCGCGGCGGCCGACCTGCTGGAACGCGATGGCCGCGATATCCAGGACATCGAATTCACCGTCGAATCCGGCGCACTGTGGCTGTTGCAGTCCCGCCCGGCCAAGCGCTCGGCGCGGGCGGCGGTGCGAGCCGCGGTGGCGATGGCCGAGGAAGGACTCATGGGCACGGACGAGGCGCTGAGCCGGGTCACCGCCGAGCAGGTGCGGGCCGTGCTGCGTCCGGCGACCGGTGAGTACACCGGAACACCGCTGGCCCGTGGGGAATCCGCTTGTCCAGGACTGGCGACGGGCGTCGTCGTGAGCGATCCGCACGAGGCGGAGCGCCTCGCGGAGGCAGGCGAGGACGTGATCCTGGTGCGCCCGACCACCAGCCCCGACGATCTGCACGGCATGATCGCCGCTCGGGGGATCGTCACCGGGCTGGGCGGCGTCACGTCGCACGCCGCGCTGGTCAGCCGTGAAATCGGCAGGCCGTGTGTGGTCGGCTGCGGTCCGGACGTCGTGGCGGCGCTCGTCGGCAGGCTCGTCACCGTGGACGGGGGCGCGGGCATGGTGTGGCCGGGCCGCGTCGAAGGCAGAGCCATCGACGCGAGCACCCTCGCGGATGCGGGCAGGCTGGCCGGCTGGGCGGGCACCGACGTCGACGGGTTGGCGGCGTGGCTGGAGGCGTGGGCGGCCGAGGGCCCCATCCGAAAGGAGGCGGAGCCCTCGGCGACGGTGACCGAGATTCCCGACCTCGATCTGCTGCGGCTGATCGGGATCAAAGGCCGTGCCGCGCACGACGCGCTCGCCGCGGGCGTCGGTGCGGCTGTCGAGCCCGTCGCCGCCCGATGCGAGGAGCTGGTGGCCCGAGGCCTGTGCGCCGCGACGCCGATCGGGGTGCGCCTCACACCGGAAGGCAGACAGCACTTGGACGGCCTGCTGGCGACCGAGCGACGGGCGGTCGATCGGGCCCAGATCGCCTCCGTCTATGCCGAATTCTGTGCGTTCAACGGCGATCTCAAGGAGATCGTGACCGCGTGGCAGATGAAGGATCCGGCCACGGTCAACGATCACGCCGACACCGACTACGACGGTGCGGTACTGGCCCGGCTGAGCGAACTGCACCGTGCGGTGCAGCCGCTGCTGCGGCGGATCGGCGACGTCGCGCCCCGGCTGGCCCGCTACTCCGCCCGGTTCGCGCAGGCGATCGAGCGGATCGCGGCGGGTGATCACGCCTGGGTCGCGCGGCCGGTGCTGGACAGCTACCACACCGTGTGGTTCGAGCTGCACGAAGACCTGATCGGGCTGTGCGGCCTGAGCCGCGCCGACGAGGCGGCGGCCGGCCGTGCCCACTGAGACCGCGGGAGAAGCCACTGTGCCGGAGGACCGGTGGGTCGAGTTCGCCCAGATCGACAACGTGCGCGATCTGGGCGGGCTGCCCGTGCGGGGCGGCGGGACCACCCGCCTCGGGGTGGTCTACCGATCCAGCACTCCGCAGCACCTCACCGAAGCCGATCTGGCGAAACTGCTCGGACCGCTCGGCCTGCGTACGCTGATCGATCTGCGACTGCCCGACGAAGTGGAGCGCGAGGGCTACGGCCTGCTGGCAGGCACGGATGTACGGCGGGTCTGTCTTCCGGTGCGCAAGTCGCCGCAATCCTCGCTGGCGGCAAGGGATCTGGTCCCCGACGCGGGCCGGGTCGACTTGGTGGACCTCTACGGCAAGCTGCTGGCAGGCAGCGCCGACTCCATCCTGGCGGCCGTGCGGCTCGTCGTCGACGCGGACGGCCATTCGGTGCTGTTCCACTGTGCCGCGGGCAAGGATCGCACCGGTGTGCTCGCCGCGGTGCTGCTCGACGCGGTCGGCGTGCCGCCGGAGGCGATCGCGGTGGACTACGCGCTCACCGGTGAACGCATGCAGCGGGTCCGCGACCGGCTCGACGCGCTCCCGTCCTACGCGGGCCTGCCCCCGGTCGACACCGGCATCCTCGCTGTCGAAGCCGAGGTGATGCGGCGTTTCCTCGCCACCCTGTCCACCGAACACGGCGGCGCGGGCGAATGGTTGCTGACCAGCGGTTTGAGCCGGGCCGAGCTGACCCGCCTGCGCGAAGTGCTCACCGTGGCAGAAGGGTGATCCGCGCTCGCGCTACTTCTGAACACCAGGAGCCGTGGATCGACTGCGCGGACAGACGAGAGAGCGGGCCGGTGGATACCATCCACCGGCCCGCTCTCGTCTGCGACTACTGAGGCAGCAGCTTGCCTTTCAGCGCCTCCAGCGTCGCGCCGTCGATGCCGAGCCCGTCGGAGACGAACCGGTCGAACGACCCGAACGACGCACCCGCCTGGTCGAAGGCGGCGTCGAGGAACTCAGCGCTCACACCGAGGATCGGCTCGAACAGCGCGGGATCGGTGACCAGACCTTTGGCCACCAGACCGTCCATCAGCGCTTTGTTGCCCGCGGCCAGATTGTCGTTCGATTCCAGATAGTCCTTGTACACCTGGCCCTTCGGGACGCCCAGCGCCGTCATCAGGATCGCGGTCATCCAGCCGGTGCGGTCCTTGCCTGCGGTGCAATGGAAAAGCACCGGCCCGTTCGCGGTCGCGATATCGCGGAGGGTGGCCCCGAACTGCGTGCGGGCCGTGGCGTCGGTGACCATCCAGCGGTAGTAGTCGCGCATGATTCCGGCGGCCTTGCCGTCACCGAACATCTGCTGCTGCGCCGCCGGACCGCCCTGCACTGCCTTGCCCACCATCAGGTAGAAATCGTTGCCCGGGTCGTACACCGGACGGGCGAGCGAAGGAATCGACGCGGGCAGCTTGTCGGGGTTGGCCCCGGACTCCGCCGGACTGCGGAAATCGATCACCTTGGTGATGCCGGAGGTCACCAGCTTCTGCTGGTCGGCGGCGGTGAGCTTGTCCAGGGCGTCGGTGCGGAAGACGACGCCCGTACGCAGTTTGCCATTGCCCTGGGTGGGATAGTCACCGATATCCCGGGCATTCGGCGCCGCCGACAGGTGCATGGAACGGTCGTGCACGGTGTGCACGAGCCCCGGGCCCGCCAGCGCGGTCGTGGTGGACGGGAATACGGCGATCAATGCGGCGGCGACACCGGTCATCGCACCGCGAATGGCACGCGAAATCGTCACTGGATCATTCCTTCCATAGGGTCGCGGCCCGGCGACGCCGAGCCGGCAGGTGGCCGGAGTGCGCGACCCCGGCCACAGCTCAGGCGTCGGCGAGCAGGGTGACCGTGCCGGCCGATCCGTCGACGCGCACCCGCTGCCCATCGGCCAGGCCGGTGCTCGCGGTCTTGGTGTCGACGACGCAGGGGATACCGAATTCCCGGGCCACGATGGCGGCGTGCGAAGCCGAGCCGCCGATGTCGGTGACCACCGCGGCGGCGTAGGCGAACATCGCGGTGTGCCCGGTATCGGTGACCGAGGCCACCAGGATGTCGCCCGGCTCGATGTCGTCGTCGAGAGACAGCACCCGTTTCACCGTGCCCTCCACGACCCCGGGGCACACCCCGATACCGGTCAGGCTCTCTCCGGGCGCCAGGGCGTCCACGTCAGGTAGCGGCGCCCAATCGCCCGCGATCACATCCGGCATCCGCACGCCCTGCAAGCGCGTCAGCTCCGCCCGCCGACGTGCTACGCGCTCGGCCATGTCGGCAGGCGCCCAGAGGATTTCATCGAGCGTGAGAAAGCAGGCGTCCTCGGCTTGCTGGAGTCGCCCGGCCCGGATCAGCCGTTCCGCTCGCTCGCGTACGGCCAGGCGCAGACAGTGGGTGTACCGGACGACGGCATCGCGGACGCGTTCGCGCGCCATCGTCGCACCGGCCGCCATCCGCGCGGTGCGCACCGGCGACGGGTCGACCGGCTCCCGCTCGGGTGCGGGCATCTCGGCAGCTCGTGCGGCGGCGATCACCAGCAGTTCGGGTCGATCGCCGAAGGTCGGGTTGAGCAGTTCGCACTCACCCGGTCCACGGTGCCCGATCTTGCGGAGCTCCTCGTCCAGCGCGGCGGAGAAAGCCGGGGAGATCGCCCGCGCCGTGGTGACGTCCCCCGCGTGTGCCGCTTTGTGCAACGCGGCGTCGGTGCGGCACAATCCGGCGAGCCGTTCGACGGCGAGCATGGTCCGGGCCGACTCCAGCCGCTCCAGATCGATCGGCACGGCCGCGGATTCCTTACCGCGGGCATGGATGGCGGTCGCCGCGCCGGTCATCATCACGCCGATGGATGCCGCCGCCCAGGACTGATTCAGCCGGTCCCGCCACAGCAGTGCTCTGGCATGGAGTTGCTCGTCGGTGAGTTCGCGCATCGCCTCGGCGCCCAGGCATTCCCGATGCGCCGCGGCGTTGATCCCGTCGGTGGTCTCGCGATACCGCAGCGCGGTGCGCAGCACCCGGCCTGCCGCGCGCCACGTGGCGCGGGTACTGGCGAAGCCGGTCGGTGTGGGCGGTTTGCCGTGCGGGGTCAGGGAGATCTCCGCCGGGATGTTGCCGTAGACGTCGCGGCGGATGCTCTGCTCGTCCCAGCCCGGCATGTTCTCCGCGGCCAGCACGCCGATGGAGGCGTTGATGTAGATGTGGTGGCCGAGCACGGTCGTGACGCGACTGGTCCAGTGCTCGAGCGCTATTCCCTCCAGCGCGATCATCCGGCCCATCGCCGCGTTGGCCAGCCGGATCGCGCCCGCTTGCAGGTCGACGGTCAGTGGTGTCAACGGCCCGGGCAGCGCCTCGGAGGTATTCGTCGCGGTGTGCACGGGATAGGCCGGGTCGACGCGATCGTCGAACTCGCCCTCGAGTCCGTCCGGTGCGACCGACACCAGGGAATGCCCGTCGGATGTGCTCGCCCGAGTGGGTATCACGTAGCCGGGCAGGGGGATCGCGCCGGTCTCGGTGACGAAGTCGTCCCCGTCGAACCTGCGGCCGACGAGACCGCGGACGATGTCGGCGGCGACGTCCGAGGCGTTCCAGCCACAGCGGAATCCCCACTCGTCGCGCGCCGCCGTCGCGTCCACCAGCGGTAGGTGCCGGGTACGGGACACCCATCGGGACGTCCGCGTCCCTGCCGCCCGGACGATGCGGCGCGCGTCCTCGGGCGAAATGACGCCGGAAGCGGCCAGTTCGACCACGCCGGTGCGCGGCGACGCGGTGGCGAGCACCAGGAAGCGTTCGAAGTCGTCGGTGTGCAGCACCTGCGGCCCGTTCGCCCGGCGAGCACCCAGCAACGGTGCCAGGATGCGCCAATTCTCGCGCTCGATTCGCCTGCCCGCGACCGGCGCGGTGCGCACGATCAGGGCCTGGACCCCACTGGATCGCACGACGTCGGTGGCCATCGAATCCGAACCCGCGACCACGGGGACCATGATCCGGGCTCCGGCGGCTCGGGCCGCCTCGGCGATCGCGGCGAGTGGACCGCCGAGGTGCACCACGGTCGCGCAACCGGCGACGGCCTGCGCGCAGGTCGATGGACCGGCCGGATCGCCGGTGATCACCTGGACCCGTGGGTCGACGTACCGGTGCCGCGCGTGGTCGAGCCCGACGACTTCGTATCCGGCGGCCAGCAGCATGCGCGCCACCGCGCGACCGGTCGGATCGGACACTCCGGTGACCAGGACCCGCATGAACATTCCTCCTCGCTGGCGTCCACGCAGACGTGACGCCGTTCACACACCATCGCCACCGGGCGAGCGAGCGACGGCCCGCAGTCCCGATGAACGGGACCGGTGGGTCGCTCACCAAGACGGGCAGGCGGCCACCACCCGCAGAAGGGGAACGTCGTTGCCATGAGTGGTCGGAATTCGGTCGCGCCCCGCGCGGTCGCCGAAATACGCGCCTTCGACATCGAGACCGATGTACTGGTGGTCGGCTACGGATGCGCCGGGGCCGCGGCGGCCTTCGAAGCGGCGACGGCGGGCGCGCGGGTGCTGGTACTCGACCGGATGGGTGGCCCGGGTGGCGCGTCGGCCCTGTCCGGCGGCGAGGTCTACCTCGGCGGCGGCACGCCGATCCAGCAGGCGTGCGGATTCGACGACGACCCCGCGGCCATGGCCGCCTTCCTCGGCGCCGCACTCGGCCCCGGCGCCGACCCGGACAAGATCGCTCGGTACAGCGAGGACAGCGTCGCGCATTTCCACTGGCTGGCCGATCGCGGCGTGCCGTTCAAACCCAGCCTGTGGGACGCGCCCACCTGGGTGCCGCCCACGGACGACGGGCTCATGTGGCTGGGGGAGAACAGCAGGCCGTTCGCCGAACTCGCCAGGCCCGCGCCACGCGGTCATCGCCCCACCGCCGACGACTTCGGCGGCAAACTGCTGATGGACTGCCTTGCCGAGGCGGCCCGATCCGCCGGTGCGACAACTCTTTTCGACACCCGCGCGACCTGCCTGATCGTCGCGGGCGACGGCACTGTCGCTGGTGTCGTGGCCCGGCGGTACGGCGTGGAGCTTGCCGTGCGCGCCCGCCGCGGCGTCGTACTGACCACCGGCGGATTCGTCGACAACGACGCCATGCTCGCCGCCCACGCCCCGAAACTGCTGGGGCACACCAAGGTGAGCGCGGGCACCGACGACGGCAGCGGCATCCGGATGGCGCAGGCGATCGGCGCGGGCGTGCGGCACATGGGTACCGGTCAGGTCGGCATCTCGCTCGTCCCCGGCCTCGCCGCGCGCGGCATGGTCGTGAACAAGCATGGGCAGCGGTTCGTCAACGAGGACACCTATCCCGGTCGCATCGGTCAGGCGGCGCTGTTCGGCCGGGGCATGGACACCTGGGTCGTGCTGGACGAACGGGCCTACGACGAGGTGCCGGAACAGCAGCGGTGGGGCGTGCGGCCCACACACGTGGCCGAAACGGTCGAGGAACTCGCCGACCTCATGGGCGTGCCGGGTGCCGCGCTGCGTGACACCGTCCGCCGGTACAACGCGTTCGCCTCGGACGGCGCCGATCCCGAGTTCGGGAAGGCGGCGCGCTGGGTGCGCCCCCTCGAACCGCCGTTCGCCGCGATAGATGTGCGGGCGGGAGTCCGGCCACCGGCGCAGGCGGGTGATCGCCGCGGTACCGGCGCCTCCGTCTTCACCCTCGGCGGCCTGCACACCTCGCTCGACGGCGCCGTGCTCGACATCGACGGCACCGCGATCCCCGGGCTGTTCGCCGCCGGGCGTGCCGCGAGCAACCTGCACGGCGAGGGCTACATCAGCGGCACATCGCTGGGCGACGGCACGTTCTTCGGCCGCCGCGCGGGCGTCGCCGCCGCCAGCGACAGCTGATCGCGGCGGTGGATTCCGGTCATCGGGATGGATCGGTTCCCCGGGCACCGGACCGGCTTAGCGTCGAAACGAAGGCACTACGAGGAGGACTACCGGATATGACCAACAAGGTGCTCGATCGGGTACGGGATCTGCTGCCCGCGATCCGTGAGCGAGCCGCCGACACCGACCTGCGGCGCCGAGTGCCCGAGCAGAGTATCCGGGAGCTGACCGAGGCGGGGGTGTTCCGCATGCTGCAGCCGTCCCGCTTCGGCGGCGACGAATCCTCACCGGTCGCGTTCTACGAGGTGATCCGCGCCGTCGCCACCGCATGCCCGTCCACGGCGTGGGTGGCGTCGGTGCTGGGTGCGCACCCCTGGCAGCTGGCGCTGTTCTCGCTGCGGGCGCAGGAGGACGTGTGGAGTCCCGATCCGGACACTCTGGTCTCGTCGTCGTACGCGCCGACCGGCAAGCTGACGCCGGTCGAGGGCGGCTTCGAGATCAGCGGTCGCTGGAGCTTCTCCTCCGGGTGCGACCATGCCCGGTGGGCCTTCCTCGGTGCGGTCGTGCCGGACGACGACGGGGGAGCGGAGTACCTGACCGTTCTGGTGCCGCGCACCGACTACCGCATCGAGGACGTCTGGCACGTGTCCGGGCTGTCCGGGACCGGCAGCAACGACATCGTCATCGAGAACGCGTTCGTACCCGTGCACCGGACCTACCGCGCCAGTGACCAGGCCGCCTTGCGCGGGCCGGGCCAAGAGGTCAACACCGCTCCGCTGTATCGCATCTCGTTCGGCGCGGTGTTCTCCAACACGATCACCGCCCCGATCATCGGCGCCGCGCAAGGCGCCTACGAAGCGCACATCGAGCGCATGCGCGAGCGGGTGCGGATCTCCTACGGCGGGCAGAAGGCTGCCGAGGACCCGTTCGCGCACGTCCGGGTGGCCCGCGCCGCCTCCGAGATCGACGCGGCCGTGCTGCAGATGGAGCGCAACATCGGCGAACAGCTGCGTTATGCCGAAGCAGGCGAGGAGATCCCGTTCGAGCTGCGGGTCCGCAGCCGCCGCGATCAGGTGCGCGGCACCGAACGCGCCATCGAGGCCATCGACCTGCTGTTCGACAACTCCGGCGGCCATTCGATCCGCAAACCCAACCCGATCGAGCGGCACTGGCGCGACGCGCACGCCGGCAGCGTGCACGTCATCAACGACGTCGAGCGCGCGCTCGTGCTCTACGGCCGCAACGCGTTCGGCCTGCCGGTCACGGATCGGATGATCTGATGACGCTCACCGCCGAGAGCACCACGCGCCGGAGCACCACCGGTGGACTGACCCTGCGCTACCACGAAGCGGGGTCGGGCGCCCCGCTGGTGCTGCTGCACGGCTCTGGACCCGGCGTCTCCGGCTGGGCCAACTTCGGCGCGAACCTGCCGGTACTGGCCGAGCGTTTCCGCTGCCTGGTCATCGATCAGCCGGGCTTCGGCGCCAGCGGCCGTCCGGAGGTCTACGAACGCAACTATCTGCGCATCTCCGCCGACGCGGTGCTGGGGTTGCTCGATGATCTCGGCCTGGAACGCGTTCACGTGCTGGGGAATTCGATGGGCGGCGCGGTCGCGACGTTGCTGGCGCTGGAACATCCCGAACGGGTCGATCGGCTGGTGCTGATGGCGCCCGGTGGCGTCGGGGTGAACGTGCTCGGGCCGGAACCGTCCGAAGGCATCACGCGGTTGCTGGAGTTCAACGCCGAGCCCACCCGGGAACGCCTGTTGCCGTGGCTGCGCACCATGGTGTCGGATCCGGCGACCCTGACCGACGAGCTGATCGATGCCCGGCTGAAAGCCGCCTCGGATCCGGCCGCCGTCACCGCGCTGCGCGACGCCTACGCGACCTTCGCCGACCCGGCTCTGGCCGAGCCGATTCCGCTGTGGGCGCGGTTGCGTGGCCTGCGCGCGCAGACCCAGATCCTGTGGGGCCGCGACGATCGGGTGACACCGGTCGAGGCGGCGCTGTTGCCTGCGCGGCAGATCCCGAACGCCGATCTGCGCGTTTTCGCCCGCTGCGGCCACTGGGTGCAGATCGAGCGCAAGTCGGCGTTCGAACGGGCGGTCGTCGATTTCCTCACCGCCGGACTCTGATCACTCGGGCCGGCACCGGTCACACGTCGTGATCCCGGACCCAGCCCGCGATCTGGGTCCGGGAGGTGAAGCCCAGTTTGGTGAGTATGTGCTCGACGTGGGTCTCCGCCGTGCGCACCGAGATCACCAGGTCGGCGGCGATGCGTTTGTTGCTGTGGCCGGCCGCCACCAGCCGTGCGACGTCCTTCTCCCGGCGAGTGAGGACGTCGGCCGCCGCCTCGGACACGACCGGAGCGGTGCGCGCCGGGGAGGAGACGCGGCCCAGCGCATAGTCGATCGCCTCGTCCAGCGACAACGCCGCGCCGCTGTCGAAGATCTCTTGGAACGCCTTCGCGCCCAGCGCTTCCCGCACTTCGTTGCGCATCTTGTCGCCCAGGACGCCGGTGATGGCGTGGGCGAGACGCACGGTGCTGCGCGCGAGGATCTCCGCGGCGCCGAGCAGGCGAGCGGCCCGCTCGAAGTCACCGCGCGCGACCGCCGTCCAGGCCAGCCCTTCGAAGGCGGAGGCCAGCCAGACGCATCGGTCGAACAGGCTGAACATCTCGATGGACCTGGCGAGGTACTCGGTGGCGGCATCCTGGTCGCCGTGCCGCCAGCGGTCCAGGCCCATCGACCACTGCGCCAGCCCGCCGAGCAGGTGTGGTCCCCGCGCGACGGCCACCGCCAGGAGCCGTTCGGCGAGAACGGTCGAGCGCGCCTCGTCCAGCACAAGCGCACACACGAACGCGAAGGCGAGGCTGTCCATCTCCATCGCGTGGTGGCCGCACTCCGCGGCCAGGTGGGTCGCGGTCTCGGCCAGTTCGAGTGCCCGAGCGGTGTCGTCGTCGTTGAAGGCCAGCAGCGCCGAGTCGAGCATCGCCTCGGCGAGGATGTCCGGAGCGTTGAGTTTCCTTGCCAGCGTGACGCATTCGTCCACCAACCGGCGAGCGGACCCGCGATCGGACAGCAGTGCGGCCAGCGAAGCGGCCGCCGACAGCGCGCGGGCGCGCGGCTGTGACGGTTCGCCGGACTTCGCCAGCGCGTCGGTCAGCCAGCGGTAGCCCTCGGTGAGGAAGCGGTTGTGCTCCCAGAACGGCCGCAGCACCGCGGCCATCTCCAGCGCCGTCTCCGGCGCGCCCGCGAGGCCGCACTGCAGCGCCGCGCGCAGATTCGCGTGCTCGCGGTTCAGTTCGCGGAACCAGGCGACGTCGTCGGAGCTCCAGTACGCGGTGCGGCCGCGCAACGCCAGCCTCCGGTAGTGCTCGAGGTGGCGCGCTCGCACCGCGGGTTCGCCGCCGCGTTCGGCCAGCCGGTCGTGGGCGAACTGCCGGATCGGCTCCAGCATCGCGTACCGGCCGACGTCGCCGTCGTAGCGCAGGCTCAGTACCGATTTGTCGACCAAGCCGGTGAGCGCGTCGAAAAGCGTCCGCCGACCGGCCTCCACCACGCATACCGCCTCGGCCGCTTCGATGTCGAAACCACCGGCGAACACCGACAGCTGCTCCCAGAGCCGCTGTTCGGCCGGGGTGCACAGGTCGTAGCTCCAGCGGATCGCGCCTTCGATGGTCTGCTGTCGCTGCGGCGCGAGGCGCGGTCCCGCACTGAGCAGGCCCATGGTGTCGTCGAGCCGGGCCAGGATCTGTTCGGGGGTGAACAGGCGAAACCGCAACGCGGCCAGTTCCAAGGCCAGCGGAATGCCGTCGAGCCGACGGCAGATCGCCGCCAGCGCACCACGGTTCGCGGCCGTGGCCGCAAAGCTGGGATTGGCGGCCCCGGCCCGTTCGGCCAGCAGCCGCATCGCATCGCTGTCCGCGGTCTCGTCGTCCGGTAGCGGCAGGGGCGCGACGGGCATGACCTGTTCGCCCTGCACCCCCAGCACCTCCCGGCTGGTCGCCAGTACCCGCACATCGGGGGTGGTGGCGACGATACGGCCGACCAGCCGCGCGCAGGCGTCGATCAGGTGCTCGCAGTTGTCCAGGATCAACAGCAACCGTTTGTCCGCGAGGAACTCGGTCAGTCGCGGCAGTGGCGCCGCCGTGTCGTCGCGCAGCGCCAGCACCTCCGCGACGGTCACCGTCACCAGATCGGGATCGTGCACGTCGGCCAGCTCGACCAGCCACACACCGTCCGGGAACGCGCGCGCGACCGCGACGCCGACCTGGCGGGACAGCCGTGACTTGCCGACGCCGCCGGGCCCGAGCAGGGTCAGCACCCGGGTCGTCGGCAGCAGCCGCTTCGCGGCGGCGAGTTCCTCCCGGCGCCCGACGAAGCTGGTGACCTCGGCAGGGAGATTGCCGATGGAACGCCGCGCCATGGGTGTCAACCCTAGGTACCGCGCGTGGCGCGCAAGAGCGTTCTGGACAAATTCGACTCCGGACCGCCGGTTCTCATCGGGCCGCGACCGCGGCGTCGACCTCGGTCAGCTGGTGGCGCATGCGGTCGCGCTTGGCGCGCAGATAGCGCACGTTGTGCTCGGTCGGTCTGGCCTGCAACGGTATTCGCGTCTCGACGGCGATGCCGTACTCGGTCAGCCCGGCTTGCTTGGCCGGGTTGTTGCTGAGCAAGCGGACCGACCGCACACCCAGATCGGCGAGGATCCGCGCGGCGGCGTCGTAGCGGCGAGCGTCGACGGGCAGCCCGAGCCGCAAGTTCGCGTCGACCGTGTCGGCGCCTTCGTCCTGGAGCTCATAGGCACGCAGCTTGTTCAGCAGGCCGACGCCGCGCCCCTCCTGGCCGCGCAGGTAGACCACGACCCCGCGCCCCTCGGCGGCCACGGCCTGTAGAGCGGCGTCCAACTGCTCGCCGCAGTCGCAGCGCAGCGAGCCGAACGCGTCGCCGGTGAGGCATTCCGAGTGCACCCGGGCGAGCACGTCCCGGTCGCCGGGCACACCGAACACGAGTGCGAGGTGTTCGGCGTGGTTCGTCTCGTCGCGGTAGCCGATCACCCGGAACTCGCCGAAACGGGTGGGCAGGCGGGTCTCGACGATCCGGACGACGCCCGACTCGAGCCGGTGGCGGTAGCCGATCAGATCGGCGATGGAGATGATGGGGATGCCGTGCACCCGGGCCATGGTCAGCAGCTCGGGCAGCCGGGCCATCGACCCGTCGTCGCGCACCACCTCGGCGATGACTCCGGCCGGGCGCAGACCTGCCAGCCGCACCAGGTCGACCGCGGCTTCGGTATGGCCCGGCCTGCCCAGCACGCCCGCCGGGTGCGCCCGAAGTGGGAACACGTGCCCGGGGCGAGTGAGGTCACCGGCCGTGGTGGCGGGATCGGCGAGCAGGCGCATGGTGCGCGCGCGGTCGGCGGCCGATATGCCGGTGCCGATGCCCGCCGCGGCGTCCACGGAGACCGTGTACGCGGTGCCCTTCGGATCTTGATTCACCGCCGTCATCGGTGGCAGCTCGAGCCGGTCCAGGTCGCCGCCCGCCATGGGAACGCACAGGACGCCGCTGGTGTGCCGCACCAGGAACCCGATGTTCGCCGCGGTCGCCTTCTCCGCGGCGAGCACCAGATCGCCTTCGTTCTCGCGGTCCTCGTCGTCCACGACGAGCGCCATGCCCCCGCTCGCGATCGCCGCCACCGCGGCAGGCACCGTGTCCAGTTCACCGGTCGTCATCCGCCACCTCCATATGCCTAATCGAAATATGACGAGGCAGGAAGAACCAGGCGGCGTCTCACTCAGTGAGGCGATCGATGTCCGCGAGTAGCTCCCTGGCGAAATCGCGCTCGGCCTCGTAGTGCCGCACACACCAGCGCAACACGAGTTCCGGATAGGCCCAGTCCGGATTCGCCTCGGCGCCCTGCGCGTCGGCCTCGGCCCGCTTGCGCATCTTCTCGGCGTAGGCGATGTGCTCGGTGAGGATCTCGCGCATCCGGTCGGGCTCGGCGAGATTGCCGAGCCACGCCCGCAGCAGCACGCTGTGCTTGAGCACCGGCGCCTCGACCGGCGCGTGGTTGACCCAGTTCGCGGCCGCCGCACGGCCTTCCGGCGTGATGGCGTACATCCGCTTGCCGCGCACACCGTCCTCGTGCACCACCGTGCGGGAGGTGGCGTAGCCGTGCTTCTCCAACCGTTTGAGTTCGGCGTAGATCTGGCTGAACGACGGGCTCCAGTAGAAGAACTGCAAACTCCAGTCGGCCCACTTCTTCAGGTCGTAGCCGGAGAGTTCGTCGGCGTGCGAGAGCATTCCGAGCACGGCCCACGCGGTGGTGGGCAGATCGGGCACCGCGGGTGTCACGCCATCGGTCATCGTCGGACTGTACCGCCCAGGCATATGCGGATTCGGAACTAGCGCCAGCGCGCCCGGCGTCCGAACAGCGCCCGACCGGCCTCGTGGGAGATCTCGAGCAGCACCCGGGCCAGCTTGTCGAAGCTCATCGCGTCCGCCCGCCCGGACAGCGACAAGGCCGCGGGTGCGGCGCCTCGGCCGCGCATCGGCGCTGCGACGCAGGCGATTCCGTCCATCGATTCCTCGCGGTCCAGCGCCACGCCCTGCCGCAGCCGGATCTGGGCCAGGGCGCGGTGCAGCGCGTCGGGCTCGGTGATGGTGTGCGCGGTCAGTCGGGGCAGACGGGAATGGAACGCCGCTTCGGCGATACTCGGCTCCAAGCCGGCCAGCATCGCCTTCCCGAGCGCGGTGCAGTGCGCGGGCATGCGGCCGCCGAGGCGGGTCGGCAGCATCGCCGCCAAACGGCCACCGGCCTTGTCCAGGTAGACGACCTCGCGTCCGTCGAGCACCGCGAGATGTCCGACCATGCCGGTGCGCTGACACAGTTCGTGCAGCAGCGGGCTGACGGCGTCGCGGATCTCGTTGTGATCGGCGGTGAGCCCACCCAGTTCCAGGGTGCGCATGCCCAGCCGGTACCCGCCGGAGGTGTGGGCCAGCCAGCGCAGCCGGATCATCTGGTCGAGGATCCGATGGACCGTCGAGCGCGGCAGGCCGGTGCGCTCCACCAGGCCGAGCAGCGTCAGCGTGGGGGTGGCGGCGTCGAACGCGTCCAGGATGAGCGTCATCCGCTCGATCATCGACACCGGCACGTCGGCGCCGGGATCAGCCGCCTTGGGGCGGGCGCGGTGTGGGACACGGCCGGTGCTCGGCTGTGTGTCGGGCAGCAGGGTGACGGTCATCGGAACCTCCGTCGGTCGGATTCGGTCAGCGTCGACCAGGCATCAGGTGCTCGATCGTTGTGTCTCCCATCACACTGACCGGTTCGTGACCGGGCCGAATCGGGAGAACTACGTAGCTTCCACGGATCTCCATCTCGGTGACCGGACACCGATCTTGACGCCCGCCCGGCGATGCCTGCTGTCATAGCTATCAGGTATATGCCTGATCGAAATAGGAGGCCCGATGGAACCGGTGCTCGAGATGGACGGATCGCCGCTGGACGTGCGCGACTTCAAGGCCGTGCTCGGTCGCTTCTGCACGGGTGTCACAGTGATCACCGGGCGCTCGGAAGGCGGGCCGGTCGGATTCACCTGCCAGTCGTTCTCGGCGCTGTCGCTGCGGCCGCCCGCGGTGTGCTTCTGTCCCGCGCGCACGTCCACGTCGTGGCCGCGTATCCGCACGGTCGGCCGGTTCTGCGTCAACATCCTGGCCCACGACCAGCAGGAGATCTGCAGGCAGTTGGCGCGCAGCGGCGCGGACAAGTTCGCGGGCGTCGACTGGGCGCCTTCGCCGAACGGGTCGCCGCGGCTGGCCGGAACCATGGCGTGGCTGGACTGCGAGCTGGAGCAGGAGGTCGACGGCGGTGACCACACCATCGTGATCGCCCGCGTCACGGCGCTGTCGGAGCATCGGGATGCCGCGCCGCTGCTGTTCTACCGCTCCGCGTTCGGGCGGCTCGATGAGGCCTGAGCGTCTCCCGGCCAGTGGGACTTCACATTTCCGCGCCGGCATTCGGAAACGAAATATCGAGGCGACAGACGTGCGCGAATTGTGGAGGAACCGATGACTACCGACCCCGAGATTCGAGTGATCGACGCGGGCGCTCCGCCGGCCCGGTACGCGCGCGGCTGGCACTGCCTGGGGCTCGCGGCGGACTTCCGGGACGGGAAACCGCATACCATGGAGATCTTCGGCACCGAACTGGTGGTCTTCGCCGGCTCGGGCGGAGAGCTCTCCGTACTGGACGCCTACTGCAGGCATATGGGCGGAAACCTCGGAGACGGCCGGATCGAAGGGGACTCGATCGCCTGCCCGTTCCACGACTGGCGCTGGGGCGGCAACGGTCGCTGCACCGGCATCCCCTACGGCCGCCGCGTGCCGCCCCGGGCGCGGACCCGCTCATGGCCGACGTTGGAGCAGAACAAGCAACTGTTCGTGTGGAACGACCCGGAAGGCAACCCGCCGCCGGAACAGGTCACCATCCCGCGCATCGAGGGCGCGTTCAGCGACGAGTGGACCGACTGGACCTGGAACACCATGGCGATCGACGGCGCCAACTGCCGCGAGGTCATCGACAACGTGGTGGACATGGCGCACTTCTTCTACGTGCACTTCGGGTTCCCCACCTATTTCAAGAACGTCTTCGAAGGCCACATCGCCAGCCAGTACATGACGTCGGTCTCGCGCGAGGACATGATGGGGGAGACCGCGAAGGCGTTGGGCGGCAAGAACGTTCTGCACTCCGACGCCTCCTACTACGGCCCCTCCTACATGATCGACCACTTGCGCAGCGAGAGCGCGGGCCTGACGGTCGAGGGCATCCTCATCAACTGCCACTATCCGGTCTCGCCCACGAAATTCGTGCTGCAGTACGGCGCGATCGTGAAGAAGCCGCGCGGCGTGCCCTCCGAGCAGGCGGAGGAGATCGCGGCGAAGTTCGCCGGTGGCCTGGGGCGCGGCTTCGAACAGGACGCCGCGATCTGGCAGCGCAAGACCCGCATCGACAACCCGCTGCTGTGCGAGGAGGACGGACCCGTCTACCAGCTGCGCCGCTGGTACGAGCAGTTCTACACCGACGTGGCCGAGATCGACCCGAAGATGACCGACCGCTTCGAATTCGAAGTCGACACCACCCGGGCGGTCACGGCGTGGGAGGCCGAGGTCGCCGCGAATCTCGCCGAGCGCGCCGCCGCCGGAGCCTGAGCGGGATCGGTATGGAACGAATCATCTGCCGCACCTGCGAAACCTGTGTGCTGGTCGAGAAGTTCAGTTCGCAGCACACCAGCGTGCAGTGGAGCGGTGCCGCGGTGGCGGCGTGCGCCGAGTTCGCCGGAGTGGACAGCGCGCGGAGGCGGACGTGCGCGGCGCTGCGCGACAGCATCGATGCCGCCGTCGCGGGCGGACTTCTCGTGGTCAGCACGCGGGACGGGGATGTGCCGTGAGCGTGGAACACGCGACGACAACCGTGGACGACCGGAGAGGAGACACGACAGTGGATCGGGTCGAAGCGGCCGTGCCGTCGGCGCCTGCCGCTATTCCCGCTGGAATCCTGAGCCTGCGCGTGACCCGGGTGATCCGGGAAACCGGTGATGCGATGTCGCTCGAGCTGGAACCGGAGGCGCAGCAGTCGAATTCGATCGACTATCGCCCCGGCCAGTTCCTGACCTTGCGGATACCGAGCGAGCTGACAGGCTCGGTGAGCCGCTGCTACTCGTTGTCCAGTGCGCCGCACGAGGGCGGGCCGCTGAAGGTCACCGTCAAGCGGACGCCCGGCGGCTACGGATCGAATTGGCTGTGCGACAACGCTGTGGCAGGCACGGCCGTCGACGCGCTGCCACCCGCCGGCGTCTTCACCCCCACCTCGCTCGACGACGATCTGCTGCTGTTCGCGGCGGGCAGCGGGATCACCCCGGTGCTGTCGATCCTGAAATCGGTGCTGGCGGCAGGGTCGGGGCATTGCACGCTGATCTTCGCCAACCGCGACGAGCGGTCGGTGATCTTCGCCGCCGAACTCGCCGATCTCTCGGCCCGGCATCCCGGCCGCCTGCTCGTGGTGCATTGGCTGGAGACCGTGCAGGGGCTGCCGACCCGCGCGCGGCTGGCGGCGCTGGCGGGGCCGTGGTCGGATCGCGAGGCGTTCGTCTGTGGCCCGGGCCCGTTCATGGACGCCGTCTGCGCCGCGCTCACCGAGTTGGGCGCCGACCGCAAGCGCGTGCACGTCGAGAAATTCGTGTCGCTGCACGGCAACCCGTTCGAGGCCGATACGTCGCAGGTGACCGACCCGGCCGACAGCGCAGCGGTGGAAGTCGAACTCGACGGCGAGACACGCGTACTGCCCTGGCCGCGCCACCGGGTCCTGCTCGACGTGCTGCTGGCCAACGGGCTCACGGCGCCCTACTCCTGCCGCGAGGGCGCGTGCAGCGCCTGCACCTGCCGGGTCGTCGCGGGGCAGGTCCGGATGCGGCACAACGAAGTTCTCGACGACGCCGACCTGACCGAAGGCTACGTGCTGGCCTGCCAGGCGGTCCCGGTCACCGACACGGTGCAAGTCACCTATTCCTGAGGAGTACGACGAACAATGGCTGACATCGCCTCGCTCGGTTACGTCCGAGTCGCCATCGCCGACGTGGCCGCCTGGCGCGCCTTCGCCTTCGACGTGATGGGCTTCGCGCAGGCCACCGGACCGAATCCGGACAGCGTGTACCTGCGGATGGACGAGCACGCCTACCGCTTCGAACTCGTTCCCGCGGAGCGGGATCGAGTGCTGGCCGTCGGCTGGGAGGTGCGCGACTATCGCGCGCTCGCCCGGCTGCGGGAAACGCTGGAACAGGCGGGCGTCACCGTCACACCGCTCGGCCAGGAACAGGTCGACGCACTGCGCGTGGAAGAAGCCTTTACTTTCACCGACCCCGCCGGGTTCACCGTGGAGGCCTTCCACGGCCCGGTGCTCGACCACAGCCCGGTCGTCACCGCGCACGGGCATCGTTTCGTCACCGAGGGACTGGGGCTCGGCCATGTAGTGCTGCCGGTACCCGATCTGGCGGAGGCCAACCGTTTCTACTGCGAGGTTCTCGGATTCCTGCCCCGTGGCTCGTTCCGGGTGCCCACCCCGCCCGGCGTCGGCCCGGTGCGCGTTCGATTCCTGGGGGTCAACCAGCGCCACCACAGCCTCGCCCTGATCCCCGGCACCCGATCCGACGGTCCGGGCCTGGTGCACATCATGGTCGAGGTCGACCAGCTCGACGCCGTGGGGCGGGCGCTCGATCGCGTCATGCGCGCGGGCTACCCGCTGTCCTCGACCCTGGGCAGGCACACCAACGACAAGATGATCTCTTTCTATGTCCGCACTCCCGGCGGCTGGGATCTCGAATACGGCACCGAGGGCGTGTTGGTCGACGAATCCACTTACAGTGCCGAGGAGATCACCGCCGACAGCTACTGGGGCCACGAATGGTCGCGCGGCTGACTTGCGGGGGCTTGCCCTGGATGTGTTCCGCGCCGCTCGATCCCGTCGCTGGACCTAGACTGTCGATTCGAGTAGGAAGGACGCTGATGAAGCGGAGATTGAACTGCCCCTGCGGAGAATCGATCGTCGGAACCGACGAGGACGATCTCGTGGAGAAGACACAGGCCCATCTGGCCGAGAACCATCCCGGACACGAGTACTCGCGCGACGAGATCCTGTTCATCGCGTACTGACGCCGAAGGCGCTGCGCCCGCTGTGGCGGGCGACCTATCGCGATGGGATCATCTCGGGCGCAGGCCGTCGATCATGTGCGTGATGGTCTCGTCCAAGAGTTCCTCGGCGGTCTCCGCCGCGATCACTCCGGAGCCGACGAAGGTGGCCAGGCCCTGCAGCGTCGCGACCGCCGAGAGTGCGATGCGGCGCGGGTCGCCCTCGATCACCTCGCCGAGTTGCTGGGCTTCGCTTATGAGCGCGACGGGGGTCGCGAACGCGGCGTCCACCCCCTGGGACATGGCGTCGCCGGCCGCCGGGCTGTGCCTGCGCGCGAACATCAGCGCGACGAGCGCCGGGTTCTCGGTCGCGAAGCGGAGATAGGTCCGGGCCAGCGCCCGGATGTGCCCGTCGATGGAGCCCGCGGCCGCGGTCCGCTCCAAGGCGGCGGCGAGCCGCTCGAATCCGGATACCGCGATGGCGTCCAGCAATGCCTGCTTGTCCTTGAAGTGCCGCGTGGGGGCGGCGTGGCTGACTCCGACGTCACGCGCCAGCCGACGCAGCGACAGGCCGTCGACGCCGGACTCGCGCAGCGTCGCCTCGGCCCGCTGCAGCAACTCGGCGCGCAGGTCGCCGTGGTGATAGGACCGGCTTCGGGTGATCGGCATGGTGTTTGCAGGATAACAAAATGTAGGCATTGCCTACTTTGTAGGCAGTGACTACATTAGCTCGCATGACGGTTCGGACCTTCACCGCCCCGATCGCAGTGCTCATGGTCTTCGCGGCACTGCTTGCCACCATGTACCTCGGCTACGCCAGCAATACCGAGCAGAACCTGCACGACTTCCCGGTGGCCCTGGTGAACCAGGACGTCGGCGACACGCTCGACGGCAAGCCCGCCAATGTCGGCGCCCAGGTCGCCGACGCGCTGGTCGCCGGCATTCCGGGAGAGAAGATCGACCTGCGCGTCGTCGGTATCGCCGAGGCGCGCAAGCAGTTGCAGCACGGCGAGGTCTACGGAGCCATCGTCATTCCCTCCGACTTCACCAAGCGGCTGGCGATCCTCGGCGCGTCCGCCGTGGTCCCCGGGCAGATCGAGCGGCCGGTGATCACCGTCCACACCAACCCCCGGATCGGCCCGTACACCACCGGGATCATGCAGCGCATCGCGGACCGCGCGCTGAACCAGGTGGACGAGACCGTCGGCAAGAACCTGACCGACCAGGTGAACTCCGCCCTCGCCGCGGGGCCGGGCGCGCCGGTCGAACTCAGTGGCGCCGCCCGCCTGATGCTCGCCGACCCCGTGCAGATCGTCACCGCGCCGTATCGCCCCATGGACGACGGCGCCGGGCAAGGTCTCGTCGCGTTCTTCTACACCTTGATCCTGCTGCTGGCCGGCTTCACCGGCGCCATGATCATCCACACGCTGGTCGATTCGGTCCTCGGTTTCACGCCTACCGAGTACGGCCCGTGGTTCGTCCACCCGCCCGCCACCGGCATCTCCCGTTTCCGGACGCTGCTGCTGAAGTGGGCGGTCATCGTCACCGCGGCGCCGATCCTGTCCGGAATTTTCCTGACCGTGGCGGCGGCATTGAGCGTTCCGCTGGGCAACCCGCTGCTGTTGTGGCTGTTCGGAACGCTGGCCATCGTCGCAGTCGGCGTGACCGCGCTGGCCGTCTTGGCCACCTTCGGCACCGCCGGATTGCTGGTCAATCTGATCCTGTTCGTGGTGCTCGGCCTGCCGTCCTCGGCCGCCACGGTGCCGCTGGAAGCGACGCCCCCTTATATCGCGCACCTGGCCGCTTTCGAACCGATGCACCAGATCTACCTGGCCGTGCGCGCCATCCTGTTCTTCGACGCCCGCGCCGCAGCAGGTTTCGGCCAGGGGCTGTGGATGACGTTGCTCGGCCTCGGAATCGGCCTGCTCCTCGGCGCGACGGCCACCGTGGCCTATGACCGCCGTGGACTGCACCGGGCCACAGCGCCCGCCGAGAGCGCACCGGTCGCCGGTGTGCCCGCCGTCGCCGGATAACGGTGGACCGGTGATCAGTCGTCGGCGGCGGCCAGTAGCGCGTCCAGTTTTCCGGGGTCGACACCGAAACCGGTGAGGCGGTTCAGCGGGAGGGAGGCGATCATCCGCATCATGTCCATGCCGAGTGCCGTTGCGTCGCCCATACTTTCGGACATGCCGCCGAACACCTCGGACAGCGCGGCCGCCGCCGTCGGATCGGCCAGCGCCTCGCCGAGGGTCGACTCCGCCGTGATCGGGATCCGCAGTTCGTCTCCGGCGAGGTCGACCTGTCCGGTGCGGCGCAGATCCCGGCTCGACGCGCCCGCCCAGACCTGGTAGCTACCGCCCTCCACGACCCAGCGGCCGACGCGGGTCTCCCAGTAGGCCAGGTCGTCGCGGGCCAGGAGAATCGAGATCTCTTCGCTCGCACCGGGTTCCAGTTCGGCAGTGACCGCGACGCCCTTCAACTCCCGAACCGGACGCGTGACGGAGGAGCCGGGCACCGCCGTGTACACCTGCACCACCTCGCGACCTGCGCGGGAACCGGTGTTGGTGACCAGGACGCGCACCGCGATACCCGCCGCGTCCGCCGCGAGCGCCAGATCGGCGTACTCGAACGTGGTGTAGGACAGACCGTGCCCGAACGGGTACGTCACGTCCATGTCCCGGCTGTCGTACCACCGGTAGCCCACGTAAAGACCCTCGCCGTAACGCACGTGCGAGTTCTCACCGGGGAAATTCAAGTAGGCCGGGGTGTCCTGCAGCCGTACCGGCACTGTTTCCGCGAGCCGACCCGACGGGTTCACCACACCGAACAGCACGTCGGCGAGTGCGCCGCCGCCGGCCTGGCCGAGCAGACCGCCGTCCAGGATCGCAGGCGCGGCGACCGGAGCCAGCCGAACCACTCCGCCGTGTGAGAGCACCACCACGGTGTCCGGTTGGGCCCGCACCACCGCGTCCAGCAGGTTGAGCTGCTCGGCGGGCAGTTCGAGGTGTTCCCGGTCGAACCCCTCGGATTCCTGCGTGGCGGCCAGGCCCAGGAAAACCACGGCCACGTCCGCGTCCTCGGCGGCGGCGACCGCTTCGGCGCGCAGCGCGTCGTTGTCCGCCTCGGTGTCGCTCGTGGTGAATCCCCGGCTGTAGGAAACGGTCCCGACGCCGGACAGCGCGCGGATCTCGTCGAGCGGCACATCGAGCCGGGTCGGGGTGACGTGCGAGCTGCCGCCGCCCTGGTATCGCGGTTCCACCGCGAATTCGCCGATCACCGCCAGCGAGCGCCCCGGAGCGAGCGGCAGGAGGTCACGGTCGTTGCGCAGCAGGACGACGCAGCGCGCGGCGATCTCGCGGGCCAGCCGATGGTGCTCGTCGGCGTTGTCCAGGGCATCGCCGAGCTCCCGGCCGGCCACCACCCTCGCCGCCAGCCTCGCCACGTTCCGCGCGGCGCGGTCGACGTCCGCCGGGTCGAGGGTGCCCTCGGCCATGGCCGCCACCACCTGTGCGTCGGAGACGCCGCTGCCGCCGGGCATCTCCAGATCCAGCCCGGCCGTCACGGAGGCGGGCCGGTCGGCCACCGCGCCCCAGTCGGACACCACCGCGCCGTCGAATCCCCATTCGCCGCGCAGCACGTCGGTGAGCAGCCAGCGATTCTGCGCGGCGTGCACACCGTTGATCCGGTTATAGGAGCACATCACCGTCCACGGCCGCGCGGTACGCACGATATGGGCGAACGCGCGCAGGTAGATCTCGCGCAGCGGGCGCGGGTCGATGTCGGAACTCGCGCGCATCCGATCGTGCTCGGCGTTGTTGGCGGCGAAATGCTTCAGCGAGGCGCCCACTCCGGTGGCCTGCAGACCGGTCACCCATGCCGCGCCGAGCCGACCGGTGAGCAGCGGATCCTCCGAGTAGTACTCGAAATTGCGCCCGCCGCGCGGATCCCGCTTGATATTGACGCCCGGCCCCAGCAGCACATCGACGCCCAGCGTGCGGGCCTCCCGGCCGAGCGCTTCACCCACCCGTCGCGCCAGCTCGGTATCCCAGCTCTGCGCGAGGCCGACCGCGGGCGGGAAGCAGGTGGCGGGCAGGCTCGCGGCCAGCCCGAGGTGATCGGTCGCGCCGGGCTGCCTGCGCACACCGTGCGGGCCATCGGTCATGGTGACCGAGGCGACCGGACCGATCGCCTTCGTGGTCCAGAAGTCGGCGCCGCTGCCGAGCGCCGCGCGGTCCTCCGGCCACAGGTCGGTGAGGTCGGGCTCGCTCGTCATGGCAGCTCCTCGGGTCGAAACCGTTATCGAAAACAGTATGCCATTCGGTTTTCGTGGCGGGGGAGATCCGAGTACAGTCGCGGCGTGGTTCGGCGCGGCGCGTATTCGAAGGGAATCGCCAAACGAGAGGAGATCCTCGAGGCGGCGCTCGAGATCGTGGCGCGTGTCGGGTACAGCCGGACCACTGTGCGCGAACTCGCCGAGTCCGTCGGCCTGAGCCAGACCGGTCTGCTGCACTACTTCGGCAGCAAAGAGCAGCTCTTCGCCGCCATCCTCGCGCGGCGCGACGAGACCGACCGCGCTACCTTCACCACCCCCGCCGTGCCACCCGATCTGCCCGCAGCGCTGATCCGCCTGATCCGGCACAACGCGGACGTGCCCGGCCTGGTCGAGCTCTACGCCCGCTTCTCCGCCGAGGCCACCCGCCCAGAGCACCCCGCCCACGACTACTTCCGGGACCGCTACCGCACCGCCCGCGACGCCCTCACCGCCGCCGTCGCCGACCTCCGCGAATCCGGCCACGTGCCTGCTGATCTCGACGCCGACCGCTTCGCCGTCATCGCCATGGCGCTACTCGACGGCCTGCAGACGCAGTGGTTGTACGACCCGGCCGTGGACATGGCCGACCACGTGGCCTACCTGTGGGAGCTGATCGAACGCTCCGGAAACGGAGCCGAGCGGTCGCGCCCACCCCGGTAGTATCGGGATTAGCGGTTTCGCGTCGGCCGTACCCGTATTCGGCCGGGCGGCAGCCATGGGAGTGGGAGATGAGCGCACGCGACGGCCCCAGCCTGCGGCGGTTGCATCGCAGCACGCGGGTGCTGGTGATCGCCGCCACGGTGTTCGTCGTGTCGATGCTGATCGTTCCCCGCCTGATCAGGGCCTATGTCAGCTGGCTGTGGTTCGGTGAGGTCGGATTCCGCGGTGTCTGGCTCACCGCGCTGCTCACGCGCCTGTCGCTGTTCCTCACCGTCGGCCTGCTCATCGGCGGTGCCGTTCTGGCGGCGATATGGCTTGCCTTCGCGTTCCGTCCGTCGTTCGTCCCCGCAGCCGGGGAGGAAGACAGTCTCCGGCCGTATCGGGCAGTGGTGCTGCGGCGGCCGCGGCGATTCGGGGTGGGCATCGCCGTCACGCTCGGCCTCCTCTGCGGCTTGATCGCGCAATCGAGCTGGATGAGAGTCCAGCTGTTCCTCCACGGCGGGTCCTTCGGGGTGTCGGACCCCCAGTTCGGGCACGACGTCGGGTTCTTCGTCTTCGATCTGCCGTTCTACCGGCTCGTCGTCAATTGGCTGTTCGTGGCCGTCGTGCTCGCGTTCCTCGCCTGCCTCGCGACGCACTACCTGTTCGGCGGGCTGCGTCTGTCCGGGAAAGCGGGCGGCCTGACGCACGCGGCCCGGGTGCAGCTCGCGGTACTGGCCGGCACGTTCATCGTCTTGAAGGCCGCCGCCTACTGGCTCGACCGGTACTCGTTGCTCGCCAGCAGCAGTAAGGAGCCCACTTTCGCGGGCCCCGGCTATACCGACATCAACGCCGTGTTGCCCGCCCGCTTGATCCTCTTCGCCATCGCCGTCATCTGCGCCGTGGCGGTGTTCGCCGCCGTCGTCGTGCGCGACCTGCGCATTCCGGCGATGGCCGCCGCGCTTCTGCTGCTGTCCTCGATTCTGGTGGGAGCTGTCTGGCCACTAGCCGTCGAGCAGTTCTCCGTTCGCCCGAACGCCGCCGACATGGAGCGCCTCTATATCGAACGCAACATCGCGGCTACGCGGCAGGCGTATGCGATAGGCAGCGACCGGGTCGATTACCAGCCCTATACCGGAGTCGGCACCAAGCCGCCGACCCAGGTGCCGGCGGACGCCACGACGATCGCGAATATGCGTCTGCTGGATCCGAACGTACTGTCGCGAACGTTCACCCAGCAGCAACAGCTGAAGAACTTCTACAGCTTCCCGCCGCATCTGGACTTGGATCGGTACCGCGTCGGTGGGGAACTGCGCGACTACGTGGTCGCGGCGCGCGAGCTGACCCCGAGCGCGCTGAGCGGCAACCAGCGCCACTGGGTCAACCGGCATACCGTCTACACCCACGGGAACGGGTTCGTCGCCGCACCCGCCAACCGCGTCAACGCGGCCGTCCGCGAGGCCGCCGGTGACGCCGCCAGCAGCAACAGCGGATACCCCATCTACGCGGTCGGCGACATCGCCTCGCGAGCAGCCGGGCACCAAGTGATCCGGGTGGACCAGCCTCGTGTCTACTTCGGGGAGGTGATCGCGAGCGCCGACCCGGACTACGCCATCGTCGGCGGCGGCACCGAGCCCCGGGAGTACGACACCGATTCCACCAAGTACACCTACACCGGCGCGGGGGGCGTATCGATCGGGAATTGGCTCAACCGGCTCGCCTTCGCCGTGACCTACACCGAACGCAACATCATCTTCTCCAAGGCGATCGGTCCGGAGTCGAAGATCATCTTCAATCGCGATCCGCGCCATCGCGTCGAACTGGTCGCGCCGTGGTTGACCACCGACAACAATCCCTACCCGGCGGTGGTGGACGGACGGATCGTCTGGATCGTCGACGCCTACACTGCCGTCGACGGCTACCCCTACGCCAAGCACAGCTCGCTCGAGGCGCTCGCGCCGGGCGACGATACCCGCCGTTCCCCGCACGAGGTGTCCTACGTGCGGAATTCCGTCAAAGCCACGGTCGACGCGTACGACGGCACGGTCACCCTCTATCGGATCGACCGGCAGGACCCGGTACTGGCGGCGTGGATGAAGGTCTTCCCCGGCACGGTAGAACCGGAGGAGTCGATCCCCCCGGAGCTGCGCGCCCACTTCCGCTACCCGGAGGACCTGTTCACGATCCAGCGCGAGATGCTCGCCAAATACCACGTGGACGAACCGCGAGAATTCTTCACCACCAATGCTTTCTGGTCGGTGCCCAGCGACCCCACGGTGGAGACCAACCCGCACCAGCCCCCGTTCTACGTCCTGCTCGGCGACCAGGGCACCGCCGAGCCGTCGTTCCGGTTGTCCAGTGCGATGGTCGGGTACAACAGGGAATTCCTCTCCGCCTACATATCCGCCCACTCCGACCCCGAGAACTACGGCAAGCTCAGCGTGTTGCAGCTGCCCACCGACACGCTCACCCAGGGGCCGCAACAGATCCAGAATTCGATGATCTCCGACACCAGAGTGGCATCCGAGCGGACCCTGCTCGAGCGGTCGAACCGGATCCAGTACGGCAACCTACTCACTCTGCCGATCGCCGACGGCGGCGTGCTCTACGTGGAGCCGCTGTTCACCGAGCGGATCTCGACGACACCGAACGCCTCGACGTTCCCGCAGCTGGCACGGGTGCTGGTGAGCTACCGCGAACCCGGTACCGGCGGCGTCCTCGTGGGCTACGCGCCTACCCTCGCCGAGGCGCTGGACCAGGTGTTCGGTCCGGGCACCGGCAGGCTCGCCACGCCGCCCGGCGGTGGGCCAGGCGTTCCGCTGCCACCTGGTCAACAACCGACGCCGCAGACAGCGCAACCGCCGGTGGACGCGGCGCCGCAGGATCAGGCGAAGATCGCCGAACTCAACGCGCAGATCGATGAGATCCGCGCCGCTCTCGAACGTCTCCAGAAGCAGCTGAACGAACTCGACCGCAACGGTCGCTGACGCTCGCGCCGTCGATCATCGCGGAAATCGCCTCGGGCCTACTTCGATTCCGTTGGTGGCGCGATACTTCCGGCGGCGGGGCCGGGCGGCGCGTCCGGTAGGTGCACGAGAATCAAGCCGACGCCCGCGATGAGGAAATTCTGCAGCGCGGCGGACGACGCGTTCACGTCGTCGTTGGCCCACATGCGGAACCATTCGCCGCCGACGGTCAGGAACCCGCCCGCGAACAGCAGCACCGCCATGGTCCAGCCCAGGCTCGACAGTTTCACCGCCACATCGAGACCGGCCCGCAGCCGGCGCGGCCGTCCGGTCAGCACCCTGCCCCATGCGCCACCCGCGGCCAGCAGCACGAAAGCGATCAGGAACTCCCAGATCACCACCAGGATGTAGGCGACAAGCGCGACATTGCCGTTGGTGATCGCGCGCCAGTCGGTGCCCGGATGGTGGATTGTCGCTTTCATCGACAGCACGGCGGCCACGCCGTTGCGGTTGGTGTCGGTGTCCACACAGTTGGTGAACGCGACGAACAGATAGTAGAAGCCGGTGATGGTGGCCAGTGCCGCCACCGCCATCCGACGGCTACCCACCACATCGAGAACCTTTGTGCCACCGCGCGTCATCTGCCTACCTCAGGTCGACTGGCATGAATGTCCGGACATCCAGGCGCCGACGATCATATAGGCCCCCCGATCGCGCCTACTCCCCGTAGCGGGGAGCCGAAGTCGGCAGATAGTGGATCGAGAAGCCTTCTGACGCAGATAGTTCCGACCCGTCACCCGGCCGGACGGCTCTCCGATCACCAGCCCCACCCGAGGGCCGCCATAGTGGCCGCCTTGGGGTAGGGGCTGGAGTCGATGGCGTCAGATTTTCCCGTCGAGTACCTCGCGCAACTTGTGCGCGAAGGCTTCCGGCCGGCCGGCGTACCCGAACTCTCCGTCGAGGAAGCCGCCGTGGTGGCTGGGGAACACGGTCGCCCGCTGACCGAGCAGCTCAGCGGCCGCGACAGCCGTGCGTCCGGTGAACGTGCCCGCGGACTCCTCGCCCACGGCGATCACGACACGAGTCGGCGCCGCGGCCAGCGCGGCCACGTCGGGCCGATAGCTGCTGACCGCCCAGGACCGGTCGGACAGCAGCGGGTCGTCCCGGGAACCGTCGTCCTCGGACGGCATCCCGAACAGCGCGGGGTCCGCGGCGGGCCGGGCGAAGTAGTCGTCGGTGAATTCACCTTGCCACGACGTCATCGCGATGAAGGCCGCCATGCCTGCGCCGAAGCCCTTGGCCTCGTAAGCGTCGCGTACGCCGGCGCGGGCGAGCTCGGCCGCCGCGGCGTCGGGGAGCACCGGGATGAGCGGCGGCTCGTGCGCCACCAGCGTGACCACATCGCCGGGATAGGCGGCCACGAGCGCGAGCGCGGTGACCGCGCCGCCACTGCTGGCGAACAGCTCCACCGGTCCGGCGCCGAGCGCCTCGATCACGGCGTGCACGTCCTGCGCCTGCACCTCGGGCGTATGGTCGACGGCGCCGTCTTTCCTGGTACTGCGACCGAGTCCGCGCGGGTCGTAGGTGATCACCGTGCGATCGGGGAAGTGCGCGGCCAGCGCCCGGAAACCGCCGGCGTCCATCGGCTGGCCGATCATGAGCAGCGGTGGGCGTCCCGCGACGGTGGGCAGCGGGCCGTGGACGTCGTAGGCGATATCGGCGCCGGGTGTCTCGAGCAAGTGGGTCGTCATGCCACTGTCGACGTCTCCTGCGCCGGAAACTCATCGGAACTTTCGGAGGAACCGGTCCCGAGCGAGGGCTCCTGGAACGCGACCGCTGCGCCACCTGGGGTGGTGGCGCAGCCGCTTGCTGTGCGCTCGGACAGCTCGGCGGGGCGGCCGGCGCGCACCCCACCGAGGTCGCCAGGTGCTACTGCGCGGTGGTCTGCCGCTTCGGTAGCTGCCATCCCGGGCGGGGGAAGTGGCAGGTATAACCGTCGGGGTAGCGCAGCAGGTAGTCCTGATGCTCCGGCTCGGCCTCCCAGAACTCGCTGGCCGGGGTCACCTCGGTGACCACCGTGCCCGGCCACAGGCCCGAGGCATCCACGTCGGCGATGGTGTCCAGGGCTATACGCTTCTGGTCGTCATCGAGATAGAAGATCGCCGAACGGTAGCTGGTTCCGATGTCGTTGCCCTGGCGGTCCTTCGTCGTCGGATCGTGGATCTGGAAGAAGAATTCCAGCAGTGCCCGGTAGTCCGTCCGCGCCGGGTCGTAGACGATCTCCACGGCCTCCGCATGCCCTGGGTGATTGCGATACGTGGGGTGGTCGTTGCGGCCGCCGGTGTAGCCGACGCGTGTCGACACCACCCCTGGCTGCTTGCGGATCAGGTCCTGCATGCCCCAGAAGCATCCACCGGCCAGAACGGCCTTACGCGTGTCGCTCACGCCTCCTCCTTCGCGAAGAGAGTCCTGTACTGCCCGTATCCTTCCGCCTCGAGGTCGTCGAGGTGAATGAACCGCAGCGCTTTCGAATTGATGCAGTACCGCAGGCCGCCCGCCTCGCGGGGGCCGTCGGTGAACACATGCCCGAGATGGCTGTCACCGTGCGCCGAACGCACCTCGGTGCGGATCATCAGATGACTGAAGTCCCGCTTCTCGACCACGTTCGCGGCATCGATCGGCCGGGTGAAACTCGGCCATCCCGATCCGCTGTCGAACTTGTCCACCGAGGCGAACAACGGCTCACCGGACACCACGTCCACATAGATACCCGGCTCGTGGTTGTCCCAGTACTCGCCCGTGAACGCCCGCTCGGTCCCGTTCTCCTGAGTGACGTGGTACTGCTCAGGCGACAGCGCGGCGACCGCCGCGGGATTCCGGTTGTACTCCCGTGCCACATGACCTCCTCATATCGGCTCCACGTACAACCCCTGCGACGGCTCGGAAAATCCCGACCCAGCCGGGCGTCACACTTCGAAACGCTCGACCGCGCACCACGGCGGCCGCGCCCCTCGTTACCGGCAGCTTCGACCAACCGCCGACCCGCTACGCCGTGGGGCTCGCGGCTGTTTCCGGAGCGGGAGCAACAGCGTTTTCCGCTGTCTTTCTCCGCGGCACCGTGAATACGGCGATCACGCACAAGACAGCGACGACGAAGCAGGCGAGTGTGTACCAGAGATTTCCGATCGGGTCTCCCTCGCTCGTCGTGCCGTCGACAGCGCCGAAGAAATCGGGCAACGCGGTCACCCAGAGAAGAGCCATCACGCCCAGATACACCACGCTGTAAATGCGGACGAAGTCGTTCGTATAGGGCGCGGTGTCCGAGGCGCCCCGCCGCAGCCGGAGCCATTGGCGGGTGAGGACGAGGACGGCGACAATGCTGACGACGACCAGTTCGGCGGCGTAGAGGACGCCGCGCACGGTGGTGCTACCCATGCCGAACACCGTTGCGGGGATGGGCAACACCGCTGTGCCCAGCGAGGCGAGCATGCCGATGACGACCGTGCGCCAGACCAATTGCGTTCCGGAGAAGGTTTGCCCCTGGTCGACGTGGCGGCCGACGAACCATTGGACGCACAACGCGAGCGACATCGGCCACAGGGCGGCGAAGACGACCACGCTCGGAAGCGGTACCGAATCGAACATCGGCTGATTCATCGGATTGTCGACCGACCATTCCCACCAGCGCAACTGCGGGCCGAGGTGGTCGAAGATCTCGTAGAAGGCATGGTGGACGAAGCCCACGCAAGCGGCGCCGACGAGAACGCCGTACTGCCGGAAGACTCCGAGTGTCCTGACCGTTTCGAAGGCAAGGGTCGCCATGAACGGGTAGATCGCGATGATGTAGAGCGGTAATCGGCCCCAGAGGAATTCCACGGTGAACAAATTGTGTGCGAACATCGTGTCGACGTGCGCGTCGATGCCGAAGGCCGCGGGAAAGTACAGCGGTGGTTCGATGATGAACAGGTACGCGGTCGCGCCGAACCAGAGCACCAGGTTGGTGGGATCTCCGTGGCGGCGCAACCGCACGATCGCGTAGACCAGCGCGAGGACCGCGCCGAGGACGATCGTGATCTCGAGGACGGGCAGCGTCCAGTTCTCCAACGCGAAGGGGTTCCGTACCTCGACGAGGCCGCCCGCCTCCGCGCAGGAGAAGCCGAGCGCCGTCGCGAGCTGATCGAAGGTCGGTGCGCAATGATCTGCCATCGGTCCGGCTCCTAGGGTGCGACCGCGTCGGCGGTGTACCAGTGCGAGACGTCGTATCCGGCCTCGTAGCGCTGGAACCACACGTCGGCGAGTGCGGGCAATTTCTCGTGGTCCGGGTTGTGCTTCGGCAACTGACTGCGGATGACGCCTGCCAAGGCGACGAGCTGCTCACGAAGGGGGAGATGATCGAACGCGCGCGGCATCGGGCCGTGGTCGTCCGCATGCAGAAACGGCAACCACGTGCGTAGCTTCTGCCTCCGCCGGTAGGACGCGAACATCGACAACGCGTCGACCTTCCGCTCTTCCAGCGGGACGTGCTCGTTGAAGCCCGCGCAGGCCACCCTGATCACTTTCAGCACGTGCCGGAAGATGGACGGAGCCATGCGCATTCGGTACACGTCGCTTCCGACGACGGAGTCGAAGATGATCAGCGCGGAACTGCGATGCTCGACTTCTTCGACGAAATGCCAGATGAACAGCGAAGCGACCCGGTCGTCTCCCGGCCGGAACAGGGTCGAGTCGTTGTCGAGCATCAGTTTGAACACCGGCGTGAAGGTCGCCTCCAGATCGGCGGTGTAGGCGAGCCGGTATTCGACCGATGTGTGCACCGTGAGGCGGTCGAATTCCGCGATCACCTCGTTGAGCGTCTCCTGCAATCCCGGGTAGCGCCGGATCAGACCGTTGGCATGCTGGCGATGGGCGGTGGAGTGCTGTCCCTCCTGCCGCACGAACGCGTCGGCTTCCTCCGCGACCGCCGGATCCGTGATCAGAGGCATGGCCTCGCGAATCATGTTGACGATCATCTTCTCGAAGCCGATCGCCAGGAAGGACACCGCGTTGGCCATGGACGAGAAGGCCGGATTCTCCTCGTTCCACAAGAACGGCACGTCGTAGTCGGCGAATGCGAAGCGCATCTTCCGGACTTGAAGATCGGTCACTGGGCTGTACCTCGTCTTTCGAATCGAACCGGTCCGGCGGCATCGCCCGGATGCGACCGAGCCGCGTTGGACGTGATCATACACAGAACCACGTTTGTGTATGATAAGAATCGAGGCTCGATCCGTGCAACGGGCGCAGGGCCGCCCTGTGATACCGTCGAGCCCTTGATTTGGATGGTCGTCAGGCCCTCCATCAGGGGGTTCGCCAGCGACAGGCGGCAAGTCGAGGAAGCGGGCAGTGGCAGGAAGGCGCGGGTGGGGCGGGAGTCCGCCGAAAGACGACGAGGAAGCCTCTCGTCGCATAGTCGCCGCCGCCGTCGAGCTGATCGGCCGGACCGGCTCGGAGATCAGCATCGCCGACGTCGCGGAGTCGCTGGGCGTCATCCGGCAGACGGTCTACCGATATTTCCCCAGTGCCGATGCGCTGATGACGGCCGCGGCCATGGCTTCGGTCGACGGTTTCCTCGATCGGCTGGCACGGCACGTCAGCGGCATCGAGGACGCGGTGGAAGCGATGACCGAGGCGGTGGTGTACACCCTGGCCGACGTGCGCCGGACACCCCATCTCGGCATCCTGCTGTCGAGCACCTACTCGAACGTCCACCCCGAGAGCCTCACCTCCGAAGAGGCGCAAGCCTTCGGAATGACGATGATCAAACGCTTCGACGTCGACTGGGAGCGGTACGGGTACGACGACGAGTCGCTGCACGAACTCGTCGAATACGTCCTGCGAACGATGCAGTCGTTCTTCATTTCCCCGGGCAACCCACCCCGCGGCGAGGATGATCTGCGGCGCTATCTACGCCGCTGGATGGGAGCCGCGATCATCGCCCAGCTGAAGCCGTCCGCAAGCGTCTAGCCGCTCGTCCGGATGGGATCGACGCACTCGGGAGATCAGCTCGCGTCGTCGAGACGCACCTTCACGAAGACACGGCCGCGTTCGTCGCGTTGCGCAATCGCGTGCCCGCGCCGTTGCGCACCGTCGAGATGCAGCGTGATGGGGCCGCCCTCGTCCAGAAAGTTCCGCCACCAAGTCTTCTTGTCCGGCAAGGCGACTCCGATGACGAGTTCGTCTCCTTTTCGCCAGTAATTGACCGGCGTGCTGAACGTTCGCCCTGACCGCCGCCCCACATACGTGACCACCACGAATCCCTTGCCGAGCAAGCGCCCGAGCAGCGGCACGTCGAGGAGGGCGGCGACCCCGCCGTTCACCGCTCGCACGGTGCGTCCCACCACCGTCTTCAGTTCCACGACTTCCTCCTGGCCGGTTCACGGAAAAATCCGAACAGCGCCACCCTAACCGCCACGGTGGCGGTCGGCCCGTTCCAGTGGGTCGGTCCTTTCCGGCCGACGTGCCGTCGCAGGCTCACCACAGGGGATTTGCAGTTCGACAGGTTCCGGATTTCGTTTTCCGACACTCGAGTTCTGGTTGGAGGCAGGATTCGCCCGTTGCCGGGCCCGGTGGCCGAACACGCCGTGATACTCGTGCACGACCGTCACCACGACGGCTGGAAGGCCACGCGCAGAAGGGAATTCCCATGACAACCAGCCTGCCCGCATTCCCCGCCCCGAACGAGGATCTGCTGGACACCTGCATCCGGCTCCGGGAGATCGCGCCGGTGGTCGAGGTGGAGTTTCCCGGCGGCGTGCCCGCCTACCTGGCGCTGACGCACGAGGCGGTGCGCGAGATCCTCGCCGGGGACAACAAGACGTTCGCCAGAGACCCCAAGCACTGGCCCGCCCTGTACGACGGTTCCATTCCGGAGGACTGGCCCCTGCGCGCCATCGTGCAGGGCGAACACCTGTCCACCAAGGACGGCGCCGACCATCGGCGGCTTCGCGGCCTGATCAGCAAGGCGTTCACCCCGGGCCGGGTACAGGCGCTGGAGCCGCGCATCCAGCAGATCATCGACGGGCTGCTGGACGAGGTCGTCGCCGCGGGCGACGGTGTCGACCTGGTGCCCACCTTCACCGAGGCGTTGCCGATGGCGGTGATCTGCGAACTGTTCGGAGTGCCGGAGCCGGAACGGGATCGGCTGCGGCGGTGGACCGCGACGCTCCTGGCGCACACCACCCCGCCGGAAGAGGCGTTCGCGACGCAGAACGCGCTGATGCTGTACCTGTACGAACTGGCGGACCGCAAGCAGCGCGAGCCCGGCGATGATCTGACCTCGGGCCTGGTGCAAGCTCGCGACGAAGGCGACAAGCTCACGGCCGAAGAATTGGTCGCCGTTCTGTGGATCATGCTGGTCGCCGGCCACGAGACCACGGTGCACATGCTCGGTTACGCGATTCTGGCGTTGTCGCAGCACCCGGACCAGCTCGCGCTGGCCAAGGCCGAGGACCGCTGGGCCGACGTCGTGGAAGAGACTGTCCGCTACCGTCATTCGGTGATGATGACCAGTTGGCGGTTCACGCTGACGGAGGTCACCGTGGCGGGTGTGACCGTTCCCAAGGGTAGCGCGGTCGGCGTGGCCTATCAGGCATGTGGGATCGACCCGGCGGAGTACGGCGAGACCGCGAACCAGTTCGACATCACCCGCAAGCAGCAGGGCGGGCACCTCGGGTTCGGCCACGGCCCGCGTTACTGCATCGGCGCCGGGCTGGCCCGTCTGGAGGGGCGGCTCGCACTGGCTTCGCTGTATCGGCGGCTGCCGGAACTGGAACTCGCCATCGACCCGAAGGACATCCCGTACTCGCCGTCCTTCTTCACCATCGGCCCCCTGTCGGTGCCGGTCAAACTGGGTGGCGAACAGCGGTAAGGCTCGCTCATCCGAGGACGAACGGAAGTCGCGCGGCCAGCTCGCCCAGTGCGGCCTTCTCCGCGTCGGTCGGTGCCCGTCGTCCGGTGCCGACCAGCAGTGCGTCGGTGTCGGAGAGCGAGGCGGGGAACGGGGCCCCGGCGATCTTCTCCAGCATTTCGCGGGACCGGGCGAGCCCCTCCGTAGGCGGCTCGTCCACCACCGGGAGGTGCGCGATCAGGTCGAGATGGTGCAGGGTGCTCTCCAGGACGTACGCGCGGAGGTAGTCGCCCGCGGTGAGTACCTCGTCGCGGGTGCCGACCCGGAGACCGGGGTCGGCGAGTTCGGCCGCGCGCCCGGCGGCGGCGCCGACGTCCTCGAAGTGGATCTTCAGCAACCTCGGCTCCTGGTACGCGGCGGCGAGCCGCACGATCAGCGCGTCGAGCGGGTCGGCGCCGGTCGGCGCTGTGTCGGCGACTTCCCAGTAGGTCACCGCGTCGCGGGTCGGTTCGGCTTCGGCGGGCGTCACCAGGGTGATCAGGACGTCCTGAGCGTCGATGATCAGATGGCACACCAGGTCTCGCACGAGCCAGCCGGTACAGCCGGACGGCTGTGCGAAATCCTCGTCCGAAAGGTCGGCGACCGCCGCGCGCAACGCTGCCCAAGAGCGTGAGAAGTCATCCACGCCGGGAAGCTAGCAGCGCGCGGCGCGCCCCGCGACAGATTTCGGCGGTCCGACCCGGCCGAGGCGTCGTCCTCGCGGAGCGGCGCCACCCCACGCGAATCGCACGGCCGACACCAGTGGCAAACATGATGCGCCGATCTGGTGACACGTGCGGACGTTAGTCGAAAATTGCAACGTTTCCGCTGTTCATGAGCCTATTTCGAATGGAGAACGCATCGTCTGATTTCGCACGGTCGATCCCGTTCTGTGTCAAGCTGCTGCCGTCCGCTATTCCGCAGTTAACTGGCAGGAAGGATCGATGACGCGTATGTCGCAAGGAGATTCGATCGTCGGGACCACGTCTGAACAGCTCGCTCGGATCGCCGTCGAGGGGCCCTGGGACGCTCAGGGGCAGGTCCGCCCGGAGGCGGTGCAGTTCGCGTCGAACTTGGTGAGTGCCCTGCAGAAGCGGAGCGGCAAGGGCCTGGTGCCCGATGACGTGGACGACGTGGTGAGCCGGGCGCTGAACGTCGCCGTGCCGACGTTTCCGCGCATCGAGACAGCAGACGGGACCGGTCTGTCGGCGCACATGCTGCGGCAGACAACGAGCAGCCCGTGCCCGCTGGTGGTCGTTCCGGCCGGGTGGACGCCCGTCGGGTGGCCGCTGTTCGAGTACGCCTATCTCACGCTCGCGCTGAAGGGTTATCACGTCCTGGCCTACACGCCACGCGGTATCGGCTGGACCGTCATACCGGGAACGAACTTGCCGTGGTTCGGCACTTCCGAAGGCAAGATCGATGTCGCCGGTCGACGGGACTGGGAGGACGGCTCGGAGGTGCTCACCTACGCGATCGACGCGCTCGAGCCCAGCGGAATCGCCTTCATGGGTGAGTCGTACGGCTCGGGCATCAGCCAGCTCGTGGCCGCGCACGACGAGCGAGTCGACGTCGTCGTCGCTCTGAGCACGTGGGGCAACCTGGCTACCAGTCTGTACGACAACGCCACCCGGCACGTCAGGGCCGTTGAGGCGCTGATCGGCCTGACCGGCGGCGCCAAGGAGGACAAATTCGACGAGGCGACGCTGGAGATCCTGGCGAAATTCGACGAGGGCACAGATATGAATCCGGTCGTCGCATGGGGCACCGAACGAGCGCCGGAACAATACGTCGGTTCCCGCGATATTCCGACGTTCTTCTCCAACACCTGGCACGAGGGGCTTTTCCCGGTGAACCAGGTTCTGGAGACCTTCGAGAAGCTCCCGCGACCCAAACGGCTGAACATGTGGATCGGCGATCACGCGGCGCCGGAAGGCCCAGGCCTGATCGCTCCACCCATGCCCGGCGCGGGACCGAACGAACCGCTGCGCGAGGCATATGCCTGGCTCGACCACTACCTCAAAGACGAGGACAACGGGGTCGACACGTGGCCGGAGATCAGCAACCAGGTCATGTTCACCTACGTGACCACTCCGGCAGCCGGGGACGGCCAGAACGTGATCATCGAACCCGCGCGGCGCGAGGAGAAGGCCTCGTGGGCCGACGTCACCACCGACACCGAAACACTGATCTTGACCGATACGCGCGAGGGCGGCGACGGTGCGCTGATCGCCGACGTCACGGCCGGCTGGCAGCGTGAGTTCACGGTGGGCGAGGAGGCCGAGGTCGTCGCCATGGACAAGCTCATGACGACCGGCCAGGAGGAGTGGGCCGGCAATCCCAAGATCTACCGGACGAGCGAGATCGATCGCAGCCATGCCCTGGTCTGGTCGACCGGGCCGCTGCTCGCGGTGCGAGGTGGCGTAGCCCGGCAGATTCGCGGAATCCCCCGGTTGCAGCTGACCGTCGACAGCACCGGCGAGTCCGCGACGGTGATGGCCTACCTGCTCGACGTCGATGAAGACGGTTCGGCGCGGATCATCACGCACGAGCCGAAAACCGTCGAGTCGGAAATGCCCGCCACCGTCTCCTGGGAGTTGCAGGCGGCCGCCTACGACCTGCTGGACGGTCACCGGTTGATGCTGGTCGTCGACGGGATGGATTTCCTCTATTCCAGCGCCAACACGGTCGGCTCGCGGATCACCATCAGTTCACCGCAGGGCGCCCCCTGCTGCCTGGAGTTGCCGCTCGGCTGATCGGCGCGCGTGGCCCGGGAGCGAGCCCCGGGCCACGGGAAGGTCGACGGCCGAGAACTGCTGATCGAGTCCGGCCTGCTCAGCCCGGCGCGAAGGTCACCACCAGAACATCGCGATAGGCGGGGCGGCGGGGGTCCATCGGATGCACCGGCGAGACGCTGTGCAGGGTGCGGCGGTCGTCGCCGAGCAGCAGGGCTCCCGGCTTGCTCAGGGTGGTGCGCAGCAGCCGCCTTTCGTTCGCGTCGAACACCGAACTCGCACCACCGACAGCGTTCTGCCTGCCGACCAGAAGCGACGACACCAGAGTCACACCGTCGCGGTGGCGGCCTTCCGGGGTCGGCAGGCCGTTCGCGTCCGCCGATGCGACGACTCGAAAAGGATGCACCTTCGCACTCCACTTCGACGGGTCGTCCAGTGCCGTCGCCACCCGCGCGAGCAGCCGCAGCACCGCCAGGAACACGGGATCGGCCATGAAGGCATCGGTCAGGGGCTCGAACCTGCGGTCCACGTCCACGTAGAGCGGATTGCTGTTCTCCGGCTGCACGAAGGACTCCTGCGGCAGCAGCTCGATCCGCCCGGCGGGGTCGGTGAGCGAGAACTTCCCGTAACGGCGCAGCCTGCACGTGCCGCGGGCGCCGGCGTAGATGTCCTCGCCCAACTCGTCCCAATGACGGCGGAAGTGGTCCCAGTCCGCTGTGGCCATGCCGAGACTCGATGTCGTGACCACAGCGGGCATGAGGTGGACGCCGTCGCGGGCCAATGCCGCGCGGGCGGCTTCCACCGCCTGCTCCGCCCGCGGGGCCGCGGCCCGGACATCCGTTCGTGCCGCAGGAGGGTTTCGCTTCACAGGTGGTCTGCCTCTCTGACCTCTCGCGACTGGGTCGCTCTCCGGACAGGGTCAACGGACGCCGACTCGCGGCCGGTCGCTCAGCAGAGACTCGACGCCTCGGCGGGTGGCTTCGGCGGGATCGTCTTCGGGCAGCTGCGCGAAGCTCCAGTGCCGAGTGCGAGGAGTTCCTCGGTCATGTGCTGCGGCTACCCATTGATGCGGCACCCATACCCGGAATCGGCTACCACGCCCCAGAGCAGCTGTCCGGGGCCTCGACGGATGGCCGGGGCCGAGTCGCTCGGTAGTCTGCAGGTGTGTCCGCCGCGCCCGCCGACGCTGACGCACCGATCGTGCCGGTGCGAAACGGCGTGTTCTTCACACTTCCGGAGGCACTGCCGCGTGGCAGGCACAAACTGGCGCGGGAGCAGGTGATGGCCGCGCAGCGGGAGCGGCTGCTCGCCGCCGTGACCGAACTGCTGGCCGCTCGCGGCTACGCCGGGTTCGGCCCCACCGATATCGCGAAACGGGCCGGAGTCTCCTTGGCGGCCTTCTACGAGGCGTTCGCCAACAAGGACGAATGCGTATTCGCGGGCTACGACCGCTTCATTCAAGTGTTGCTGACCCAGCTGACCGCGGCGGAGATCGTGGGCCGAGACCGCCGGGCCATCGTGGGCGACGCACTCGGCCAGTACCTGCGCACCCTGCAGAACGACCTGGTCGTCGCCCGCGCCTACCAGGTGGAGATCGAGGCGCTGGGCCCTGCCGTCCGCAGGCGCAGACGTAAGGCGCTGCGGCTGTTCGCCGAATACATCCGCGGTCTGGTGCGCGGCGCGGGCGGGAAACGGCTACCGGCGCTGTCGGTCACCGCTTACCTGGGCGTCGTGTACGCGGTGCGCCAACTCACCGCCGATGCGCTCGACGAGTCGGACGAGCCGGATCTGACCGCGCTCAGCGCCGACCTGGAACCGTGGCTGACCGATCTTTTCCGCGAGCGCTGACCCCGGCGCGCGGCGCCGCCGCCCGCGCTTGACATGACAGCTGCCGTCCATCAGCATTGGCGTAAATTTCATTACTCCGATACCCACCTCGGCGTGGTCACCGCAGCCGAATGTCCGATCACGCCGTCGTCGATCCGCTCGATGGATGCCAGTCGTCGAAAATGACCATTGCATGGCCGTAACAATCGCACTTTTCACCCGTGACCTGCGTGTCAACGACAATCCGGCCCTCTCGGCCGCCGTGCGCGAGGGCGCTGCGGTGGTTCCGCTGTTCGTGGTCGACGACCGCATCGTCGGCAGCGCCCGCCCCGCGGGCAATCAACTCCGGTTCCTGTCCGCCGCGCTGGCCGAACTCGATGCCGAACTCCGCTGTGCTGGAGGGCAACTGGTGATCCGGCACGGGGATTATGTCGAGGCGGTGGATCGGGTGGTGGCGCAGGTCCACGCCGACAGTGTCCATGTCGCCGAAGATGCCACCTGGTACGGCCGATGCCGGCTGCGGGCGCTGCGCGAGCGGCTGGACCGGCGTAGCTGCCTACTGCACATACATCCCGCCACCATCACGGCCGTGGATGCCATCGATTGCGCCCCGCACGGCCGCGACGGCAAGGCTCCGGACTTCGCGACGTACTTCCGCCGGTGGCTGGAGGCCCCGAAGCGGCTCCCGCTCGACAAGCCCGCGGAGTTGCTCGTCCCGCGCGTCGACAGCGATCCGGTTCCGAGATTCGACGAACTCGGCGATGCCGCGGTGTCACCGCAGCTGGCCGTCGGCGGCGAGATCACAGGTCGTGCTCTGTTGCGGGGCTGCACCGCAGGCCAGGGACAAGCACGCGGGCGGGCCCGCGGCGACCTCACGCGCGAGGGATTCTCCCGGCTGTCGCCGTACCTGCATTTCGGCTGCCTTTCCGCAGCCGAAATGGTGCACCGCGCCGATATGGCCACGACCGACGGCCGCGCCTTCGTCCGCCTGCTCGCTCGGCGCGACTTCCATCTCCAGTTCCTCGCCGCCCGCGCCGACATCGCGCGGTCGGACGATCGCGACCGCGGGCCGCAGGCCCACGATCCGGTCGTGGTCCGCGCCTGGCGCGACGGGCGCACCGGATATCCGATCGTCGACGCCGGCATGCGGCAACTGGCCGCACAAGGATGGATGCCGCAACGAGCCCGGGTGATCGCCGCCAGTTTCCTGACCACGACGCTACGAGTGGATTGGCGCGTCGGTGCCGACCATTTCCGCCGCTGGCTGCTCGACGCCGATGCCGCGAGCAATCGCTTCACCTGGCAGCAGGTGGGGCGGCTCGATCCGGGAGCCGCGGGCACCGGCGAACGGTACGACCCCGAGGGTAACTACGTACGGCGCTGGATACCGGAACTGGCTGCCCTGCCGGGTTCGGAAATCCATCGCCCGTGGCGCCACAGCGTGCCGACCTCGATATATCCCGCCCCCATAGCCGCACCGACCGTCCCTGACGAGTCCTCGGCGGGGTTCGCGCAATCGCTGTCGACAGCGCCGCGGGGCTCGTAGCCTTCGGCCGGTCGCGACAGCCCATCGATGCCTGCGGCGCCCGGCCCTTGCCGCCGCGCGCCGCCCGCTGAGCGCCTGGCCTGCGATCACGCCGCGATGGTCAGTCCGGAATGTGCGATTCGTGGGTGAACGGTTTGCTGCCGTGGACCGCGGGCTCGCCTGCGGGGTTGTTCTCGGCCCCGTGGTTCACGCGGTCGTCGGAGTCGAGCCATTCGGTGACCGGATTGTCGATGTAGCGCCATTCCGTCCCCGCGGGCCAGGGGCCCTGTCCCTCGTTCCACGGGCCGCGGGCGCTCGCGGCGCCGTTGGACATGTTGAACGCGACGTTCTGGAACCGATCGTCGCCGGGCAGGGCGCCCGGCGGGAAGTTGACCGGCAATTCGTTCAACGCCGCGGTGAACTGCTGGAAATGCGCGATCTCGCGGGTCATCAAGAACGAGAGCGTGTCCTGCACACCGGGATCGTCGGTGAACTGCTTGAGATACTCGTAGACGATCTTGGCGCGTGACTCGGCCGCGAGATTGCTGCGCAGGTCGACCGAGGGCTCCCCATTGGCGTCGACATACGAGCCCGACCACGGCACGCCCGCGGCGTTCGTCAAGACGGGCCCGCCGCCGCTCAGCGCGAAGTACAGCGGATTCGTCGCGACCTGATGGATCACGTGGTCACGTCCCTCGGAGGTCGCCACGACCGGCATCCAGTCGCACCGCTCGCTGGCTTGTTTCAGATCGTCGTTGAGCCCGTCGAGCAACATGGTGATCATGGCGCCGACGATCTCGAGGTGACTTGTGACTCAATTCCTCGGTGGCGATGTCCATGAACAGGTCGTAGGTTTTCGGATGCTTGCCACGCAGCAGAAACGCCTGGTTGAAATATTGCATGGCGGCCTTCAATTCGCCGTTGGCACCACCGAACTGTTCTTGCAGCAGGGCCGCGAAACGCGGATCGGGACGGTCCACGCGAACCTCGAACTGGAGATCCTTGTTGTGTGTGAACATCGCTCTCCTTACCAGTATGGTCGCCGTTCCCCCAGCGCGGCTTTCGTGCCTTACCGAGAGCAGGACGAGAAAGAGATGCGTTACTCGATTCCGTGGCGACGATACGGTCTCCGGTGACGTGTCGTTCGCAACGGCACGGCGTGCCGAGGGGGACAGTCATCCGCTGTAACGCCGGTGCTTCGCGGCTCGTTCCGGGGCCGGGTACCCGGAATCGGAGGTCGTAACGTCGGGTGGACGCGGCGGCCGGATCCGTGCCACGAGGGACGGTGCCCGGGTGCGGTGTGTGCCCGGCCGGGTAGTCGGATCCGTCGACCGCCGCGCCGGTCATCGACGAACTCGCCGAGGAATTGGGCGGCCTCGACGTGCTGGTCAACTGCGCGGGCACCGGATCGGCTCAGAAGGTCATGGACATGGCCTTCGACGCTTGGCGGCACGTGCTGTCGGTCGATCTCGACGGCCCGTTTCTCTGCGCGCGGCGCGCCGCCGAACACATGATCGCCGCGGGGGACGGTGGCCGGATCATCAACATCACCAGCGTGCACGAACACGCGCCGCGGGTCGGCGCCGCGCCGTACTGTGCCGCCAAAGCGGGCCTCGGGGCACTGACGAAAGTGCTGGCACTGGAACTCGCCGAACACGACATCACGGTCAATTCGGTGGCGCCGGGCGAGATCTCGACACCGATGACCGGTCAGGAAGACGCCGATCCGCGGGAGCAGCACCGGCCCGGCGTTCCGCTGGGGCGAACCGGTCACGCCACAGAGGTCGCCGCCGTAGTGGCGTTCCTGGCCACACCGGCGGCGAGCTATATCACCGGCGCGTCGTATGTCGTGGACGGCGGCATGCTCCTCATGGGGCCACAGGCCAGCACCCTGCTGTCCGACGAGAAATGGCGCACGCCTTAGAGTGCCGATCGGAGCGCGGGGACCCGGTGCGCACCGGCGACGGAACAGCGGCTATCTGTCCGCTACCGGCGAGAGGCAGCTGGCCGGGGGATCGACGAACAAGCAGATGGCCGGGCCGCGGGTGGGACGGTAGTTGTCCGGGACTCCGCCCGCGCCGATGATCTGGGTGTAGGCGCCGACGGCGTCGGTGGGGCGGCGGGTCAGCGCAGGGTCGGTGCGCACGTCCACGGTGTAGAGCCCGAATCGTGGGGCGTAGCTGCCCCATTCGTAGTTGTCGGTGAGGCTCCAGTAGTTGTAGCCCATGACGTTCATACCGTCGGCCTTGGCGCGTTGCAGCCAATAGACGGTATCGCGCAGGTGATCGCCGCGGGTGTAACCGTCGGCGCGTGGACGGCCGTTCTCCGTAGGCATGCCGTTCTCGACGACGTAGAGGGGCTTGCCCGGGAATCGGCGCGAATAGAATTGCAGCGCATAGTAGATGCCCTCGGTGCGCAGCGGCAGGTCCCAGATCTGCGGCCCCGGCAGGTTCGGCATCGCCGAGCCGCTGGCCCGCATGATGGACTCGATCAGCGACTGGGCCGGATCGTAGGCGAAGTAGTAGTCGACGCCCACGTAGTCGAGCCGGTCGCCGATGCGGTCGACCAACGGACCGTTGACCTGGGCCTCGGAGCCGGCCACATAGCCGACATTGCTGGTCACCTGGGCGCCCGGGTGGTTCTGGTGGATGTAGTCGTAAATGGCGTTGTGTGCCTGCGCGACCCGTTCCAGCATCTCTCCGGCATCCGCGGCGCCCCGCCGCACCTCGTGCATGATGTAGGCGACGGGCTCGTTCACGGTGACCCACAACGGATTGCGGGGCGCATAGCGGTCGACCACGTTGCGCATGTTGGCCAGCCAGTCCTCGACCATCCGCGGATTGCGCCAACCGCCGCGGTCGACGGCCCAGCCGGGGTAGACCCAGTGATCCAGGGTGATCATGGGGCGCATCCCGGCCTGCTCGACGCCCGCGATGACCGCGTCGTAGAAGCGAAATGCGGCCTCGTCCCACACCCCCGGCGCGGGTTGCAGCCGGGCCCATTCGATCCCGATCCGGAACACCTGCACGCCGAGATCGGCCGCGAGCCGGATGTCCGAGGCGTAACGGTCGTAGAAGTCGACCGAATCGCGAAGTTCGTCGTAGCCCGGGGTTCCGGCGACGTATCGCGTCCAATTGCTGTCGGGCGCATGGCCTTCGGACTGGAAGCCCGAGGTGGACACGCCCCAGAGGAAGTCCGAGCCCAGCGGCGCCGGACCGGCGGCCGGCTGGATCAGCGGGGCGGCCGAGGACTGGGTGGCCAGCAGCAGTGTGGATGCCGCGGCGGCGAGCGCGGCCAGGACGTACCGACGGAACCGAGATCGCATTGGCCCAGGGTAACCAAGCCCGTCCGGCGATTGTCGAAATCCGCGTATCAGCGCGATTCGATTCGAAGAAGCGGACAATCGTTGCCGCCGCAGGCATTGCCGCTACTGCATGGCGAAGCGCAGTAGCGCCTGCATGTCACCCTGCTTGATCTTTCCTTGACGGTTGAGGACTTCCAGCTGCCACTGGTTGCCGTTGCGGAAGGCGCGGGCAACCGCGTTGGCGTTGTCGGTGCCGAGCAGCGAGGGCCAGATATCGGCGACTTGCTGGCTGCTGCCGCCGGACGCGTCGTAGATCCGGAAGGAGATGTTGTTCGCCTTCTCGAAGGAGGTGCCCTTCTTGAAGGCGGCGGCGACGAATATGATCGCGTCGATCGCGGTGGGCACGTCGCCGAAGGTCACGTGGATGGTCTCGTCGTCACCGGAAGCGGCGCCGGTCTGCTCGTCGCCGGTGTGCGCGACCGAGCCGTTGCCCAGGGGATCCAGCGAATCCAGCCCAGCGAAGCGCACCGGCTCGTTGCCTTGCATGAGGACGGCGATCAGATCGAGATCCACACCTTTTTTGCGGCGCGCCCAGCCGAGTGCGCCGCCGCTCGTGCCGGAGGACGGGTCCCAGCTCACCCCCACACTCAACTTCGAGATACCTGCGAGGTCTGCGGCGCCGTCTTCTTTCTTGAGCGTAATCACGACATCAGGATACTGATGGTTACCTGTCGAGCTGGCGCACAATGTACTTCGCGGCCGGGGCCGCAGGCAGGACCCGCCACGTCCCCGCCGGAACCGTCACCGATCCACTCGGCGCGCCCACCATGCCTTGACCAGTCCAGTGGCCCCGACCTGCGCTCGCCGCCGGTTCGGCACGGTGGCGCGATGGTCGAACACGGCGAAATCGCTGTCCTCGATGCGCTCGAGGATTTCCGAGTACAGCGTCGTGGCCGTGGCGACGCACGGACGTGACCGAGGGTGCAGCAGCGCGATTCCGGCGCGCGCGAAGCGGTAGACCTCGCGAGTGAGCGCGCACTGGGCCGCCAAGGCCCGGCGCACCCGGGAATCGGTGCGCTGATGTGCCAGGCACCAGTGCAGGAGGTGGCGATCGACCCCGAATGCGGCGAGTTCGTCGGCGGGTAGGTAGACCCGGTCGCGCAGCAGGTCTTCACCGACGTCGCGCAGGAAGTTGGTCAATTGGAACGCCTTGCCGAGCGCGGCGGCATAGGGTGCGGCCTCGTTTGCGCAGGAGGTCCCCAGGACCGGCAGGAGCTGCAATCCGATCACTTCGGCCGAACCGTAGATGTAGGTGTCGAGGGCCGCGCGATCGGGGTAGGCCGTCACGCTCAGATCCATCCGCATCGATGCGAGGAAAGCATCGAACAGGACCGCTGATATGCCATAGCGATCGGCGGTATCGAGAACCGCGGGGAGAGTGGCGTCGGCGGTGGCCCGGCGTTCGCGGAAGTGCCCGGCGAGGGCATCCAGCTCCCGGGCTCTTTCGGTGGTGCCGCGACGCGGGTCGAGCTCGTCGAGGATGTCGTCGGCTCGGCGCGCGAATCCGTACAGGGCGTGCACCGCGGGGCGTTGATCCGGTGCGAGCAATCGGGTCGCCAGGAAGAAGGTCTTTCCGTGGCGCGCGTTGAGCTGCCTGCAGTACCGGTAGGACCGGTGCAGTTGCGGGTGGCCGAGCCGGTCGGTGCCGGGGGCGGTGCGAGTCATCTCGATTCCGATCACAGTCGTCGCTCGATCCGGCCGGCCGTGAGCGCGGTACCCACGGGCACGGCGCGGCGTTGCCGAGCGGGTCGAAGGCCGGTGACGCGGTCTGCGGCAAGGCGGCCCGAGATCAGCACCGGCGGTATTCCCACCCCCGGCACCGTCGAGCCACCGGCCAGTACGACGTTGTCGATACCGCGCAGCATATTGGCAGGTCGAAACGGGCCGGTCTGGGCGAACGTATGGGCGAGAGCGAACGGGCTTCCGGCGAGCATGCCGCGGCGCGCCCAGTCGGCAGGCGTGTCCACGCGCAAGAGCTCGACATCGCCGAACCGCGAACCCAGGCGTTCCTGAGCGATCTCCACCATGCGCTCGGCGTAGCCGGTTGCGGCGCTGTCCCAATCGATCCGGCCTCGTTCGAGGTTCGGCACCGGCACGAGAACCGACAGCAGGTCCCGCCGCGCCGGAGCCAACGACGGATCGGTCGCCGTGGGACGAGTGACCAGCAGTGACGGATCGCGCATCACCTGCCCCCGGTCGATGATGTCGCGGAAAGACTCCGCCCACGCGTTCCCGAACAGCAGGCTGTGATGCGATACCCCCGCCGCGGGCGCGCATGCTAGATGGGCGATCACTGCCGACGGGGCGGAGGTCAGCGGAACCGGGCGCCGTGGTGTGCGCGCGATCAGCCGGTAGGCCTCGTGCAGTTCGGTCGTCAGCACGACGGCGTCACAGGGTGTTCGGACGCCGTCCTGGGTGATCACGCCGGTGATCCGGGAACCGGCGCGTTCCAGGGCGGTCACCGTGGTGCCGTAGCGGAATCGGACGCCGGCGTCGGTCGCCGCCTCGGCCATCGATTCCGGAAGCGCGCGCATCCCACCCTGCGGAAAGAAGACGCCGCCGATGGTGTCCATATAGGCGATGACCGCATAGGCGGCCAGAGCCCGGGTGGGCGCGACGCCCGCGTACAGCGATTGAAAGGTGAAGACACGCCGCAGATCCGGATCACGGATGTAGCGAGCGACGGCGCGATCCCACCGCCCGAAGCCGCCCAGCGCGACCAGCCGGGCCAGTGCGGGATTCAGCATCGACAGTGGTGAGTCGAAATTCGTTGCGATGAACCGGTCCATCTCCGCTCGGTACAAGCGCGTCAGCCAATCCCGCAGCCTGCGATAGCCGTCCGCGTGAGCGGCACCGGCGAAGCGGCGGATCTCCTCTTGCATCCGCTCGGCGTCCGTGTGCACCTCCAGCGTCCGCCCATCGGCGAAATGGGCTCGGTACGCGGGTTCGACGGGCAGTAGCCGCAACCGGTCCGCGGCTCGGGCTCCGGCAGCCGCGAACACGCTTTCCACGAGGTCCGGCATGGTGAGGACGGTGGGCCCGGTGTCGAGGCGGTAGCCCGCGAGATCGGCGTACCCGGCTCGTCCGCCCGGTCCCGGGTCGCGTTCCAGGACCGTCACTTCACGGGATCGGCCCACCAGGTGCATGGCCGCGGACAAACCCGCCAGGCCGGCCCCGACGATCACGATCCGGTCGGTGGCGCCGTTGACGGTGCGCATCGGTTCACTCTCCTGTCAGGCGACGCGTTCGGTGCAGGCGGTGGCCATACTCCTGAGGGCGGCCCGTAGCGGTGCGGTGATGTTCGCGCTGTCCAGTGCGCTCTGTGCTCGGGCTACCAGTTCGGCGATCATCGTCTCGGCCTTCGCGGGCGCACCGGATTCGACGATCAGGGTTCGGGCGCGGTCGAGTTCCTCCGCGCCGAGCCGGGGACGACTCAGCAGCTCCGCGAGCTCGGTCCGGGCCGACGAGGTCGCCATCTCGCGCGCGAGAACCACCACGGTGGTCGCCGTGCGTTCCGCGAGATCTCCGTCCGCGGGCTTGCCGGTCACGGGCTGCGAGCCGAAGATGCCCAGAACGTCGTCGCGCAATTGGAAAGCCTCGCCGACCGCGGTGCCGTATCGGCCCAGCGCTTCCAGTACGGCCGCATCGCAGCCGGCGAGTGCGGCGCCCATCTCCAACGGGCGTCGCACCGTGTAGTTGCCGGACTTGGCCCGTGCGATGGCAAGTACCGAGGCCAGCGTCGGTTCGGTGCGCGCGTCGTTGAGCAGATCGGCGAACTGGCCGGTCGCGAGCTCCAGTCGCATGGCGTCGTAGCGCGGCCATACCGGCCGCAGCGCCGCCTCGCTGCAGCCGCTTTCCCGAAGCATCTGCTCGGCCCACACCAGGCACATGTCGCCGAGCAATGTCGCGGCCGACTCGCCGTATCTGGTGGACGAGCCGGGTGCGCCCGCGCCGCGGTGCAGCGTGGCGAACCGGACATGCGCGGCCGGAGCGGCCCGGCGAGTCGCGGACTGGTCCATGACGTCGTCCTGCAGCAGGGCGAACGCGTGCAGCAGTTCCAGACTTGCCGCGGCCCGTAGCGCCGCCGGGTCGCCCGGTGCGCCACACAGCCAGCCGAGATACATGAACGTCGACCGCAGGCACTTTCCGCCTATCGCGTAGTGGCGCAGGACATCCGGTGCGCCGAGCCGACGCAGGGCCGCAGGGCATTCCCGCAGGAGGAAAGCGTGGATCTCTTCGAGTACGGCTCGGCGCACCGCGGCACGCCATTGCGGAAACGAGTCCCCGGCATCGAGGACCGGAATTCCACCGGCCAAGTCGGCGGCCGGCGACCCGGGCGACACGATGGTCATGATCGCTCCCCGTCCTGTGCTCGGGTTACTACTCGAACATCGACAATGTTACGCCTAACGATGCACTAACGCTGCGAATAGCAGCCCTGCCAGGTTTGGAAATCACCGGCGAAGGCGAAGCCGCCGCTACATGTCGGCGTCGAGACGCCGGTAACCGCCACCGTGGCCCCGGGGCCCGCGATGCCGATCGACAATCCAGGCCGCACGCCGGTCGTCGTGACGGACGCGCCGGGCCCGATGGCAATCGCGGCCGGACCGGACAGGGAAGCCGAGTTCGAGCTCGCCGTGCCGCCGTTCTGCGCGATCGCCAGCGACAAGCTGGTCGGCGCCGCGTTCGCGGAGGCAGTCGCATCGAGGCCGTAAGCGGCCGCGGCGCCACCGGCGTCACTGGTTGCCGAACACGAGCCGCCGCTGCCGGAGGTCTGCGCCGTCGCAGGGCCCGGGGCCGGGCAGGCTGCCGGAGCCGCGGCGCCGGTGGGTGCGCTGACAAGAATGCCCAGCGCCGCCGCGCCGCCGCCGATCGTCAGCCCAAATGCTCGCGTGCAAAGCCGTGGATGCATGACGTTCTCCTTCGGTCTTGGACGTACAGGGCTAACACTACGCCGCTAACACTATGCCACAAATGATGCAATAACGATGCGTCTGAGTTCGGCGATGCGCCGGACGCGCTTTCGGAGGCGTTCACTTCAGGATCGCCGCAGTGCCCGCCCTCGCTGCCGCGGTCGCTGCGGGCGGGTCGATGACGCCGGTTTCGGCGAGAAGGTCCTGCTGATGCCCGCGCCACCGCGCAGCGCCCGGCGGTCTGCCAGCGCTGCTACGCACTGTCGGGGACTGCGTGGTGTCCGGGCGCCGCCGCCCGGGCGGCAGGATGCGCGGCGGTCCGTTCCACTGCATCCGGTGCCCGTCGCTGGACCGGCTGTGTGATTTGTGTGGCGAGCGAAACCTGCCCGGCGCGATGCCGGTGGGCACCGTGTGTCGCCGCTGCAATTGCCACCGGCCCGCCGCCCGTGGTCCCCGAACTCCGATTCTGCTGGCGTGCACAGCACGCGCCGTGCGACCGGCAGCGGAGCGGGTGCTGGTCGGCGGACCGGGCTGGGGCCACGATCACGCTGCCGTCGGAGGTGCTCTACGTCCGCTCGCTAGAGGACGCACTCGAGACTCTGAGCAAGCTCGGCAGGCGCGACGGCGCCCCGTAATCGGGAACGCCACCGCCCTGGCTGCCCGTGCCGAAAGCGACGCCCGCACCGGACAACAGGAGCGGACCTACTGTTCGGCAGGCGGCGAACTCAGGTGCGAGCCGCCACCGTCGACCGCACGTTCGGGAGACCGAGATTGTCGCGCAGCGTGGTCCCGGCGTACTCGGTGCGCAGCGCGCCGCGCTCTTGCAGCAGCGGTACCACCTTGTCGACGAATTCGTCCAGACCCCAGGGCACCAGATGTGATCCGAGGATGAAACCGTCCGAGCCGTCCTCCTGGACGAAAGTGTCGATCTGCTCGGCGACCTGGGTGGGAGTTCCGACCAGGGCGCCGCGTTCGAACTGGTCGATCACCACCTCGCGCACACTGAGCTTCTTCGCCTCGGCGACCTGGCGCAGACGTTCGGCAGTGGCGAATCGATCCTGGTGGACGAAGGCGCGGCCCTGGATGATCGGTGGAGCGTCGGGGTCGGGGCCGATTTCGGGTACCGGGCCCTCCGGGTCGTAGCCGGACAAGTCGCGGTTCCAGATCTGTTCCAGCAGAATCAGCGCGGTCTGCCCGGTGACCTGTTCATCGCGGATGGCGTGATACTTCTCGATCGCCTCGGCCTCGGTGTCACCGAGAACGAAGCTCGCCGAGGGCAGGATCTTGATGTCGTCGGCCCCGCGTCCAGCCGCCACCGCGCGCGATTTGATGTCGCGGTAGAAGTCCGCGGCCTCCGGTTGCTTGCCGTACGGGGAGAAGATGGCGTCGGCGTTCGCCGCGGCGAACGCACGTCCTTGGGGTGACACACCGGCCTGCAGGATCACCGGCCTGCCCTGCGGGCTGCGCGGCACGGTGAAACGACCGGAGATGTCGAACTGGCTGCCGTGGAAGGCGAACGCGCCCGCGTCCGGCCGGGCGAGGAACCCTCCGGAGCCCTTGTCGGCGACGATGTCCGCGGCGTCCCACGAATCCCACAGTGCCCGAACGGCGTTCAAGGTTTCCTCGGCCCGCGCGTAGCGGTCGGCCGGATCGAGGAATCCGCCGCGCCGGAAGTTCTGTCCGGTGAAGGCGTCGAAGGAGGTCACCACGTTCCAGGCGGCCCGGCCGCCGGACAGGTGATCCAGGCTCGCGAACTGCCGGGCCAGCTCGTAGGGCTCGTTGAAGGTGGTGTTGATCGTGCCCGCGAGCCCGAGATGCTCGGTGACGGCGGCGATCGAGGCCAGGACGGTGAGGGTGTCCGGGCGGCCGATGATGTCCTGGTCGAAGATCTTGCCCGCGCGTTCCCGCAGGATGAGCCCCTCGGCGAGGAAGAAGAAATCGAATTTGCCGCGTTCGGCGGTGCGCGCGGTGTGTTCGAAACTGCTGAAATCGATCTGACTGCCCGCCTCGGGATGCCACCAGGCGGTGTGATGGTTGACACCGCCGAGGTAGGCGCCCAGGACGACCTGCTTACGGGGGGTGCTCATAGGGTGACCTCGCTCAGGCAGTCGCGTAACGGTTGGGAACGTCGGTGGGCAAACCGAGCAGTGCGCGCAGCGAACCGTCCGGATAGCCGGATCGGAATACACCGCGTTGTTGCAGCGCGGGGACGAGCCGGTCGGCGACCGCTACCAGATCATCGACCGCTACACCGGGCCGCAATCGGAATCCGTCGAGTCCCTGCCCGCTCCAGTCGGTGAGCAGGGCGGCGGGCTCATCGGCACTGCCCGCGAAAATCGCCGCGTCGGAATCGAACTCGCTGCCCGCGACCTCGCTCAACCGCGTCAGACGCTGCGGACCGGTCTCCTTGTCGTTGTCGAGGAAAACGGTCAGATCGGCGAAGACCCGCAGCGGCTCGCCGTCGCGATCCACTCGTGCCGCCGCGGCCTCGATCTGCTCCAGGACGGCGGCCGGACCGGTCTCGCGAGGTGGTGTCACGAACACCAGATCCGCGCCGCGGGCAGCGAATTCGAACGCCAGCGGGGCGTGCGCCAGCGCCGCCACCACCGGCTGCCCTTGGGGCGGACGCGGTGTGATCGACGGGCCCCGGACGCTGAAGAAGCGGCCCTCGAAGTCGATGTAGTGCAGTTTGCCGCGATCGATGAAGCGGCGGGTGGCCACGTCACGGATTTCGGCGTCGTCCTCCCAGCTGTCCCACAGTCGCCGCACCACCTCGACCGCGTCGGCGGTTTCGGTGAACAGGTCGTGGATATGGCCGGGGAAGACGCCGGACGCGACCGCCTGCGCGAATTCGGCGGCGGTGAGGTCGCGCACTTCGCGGCGTCCGAAATGGGCCGCCTCCTCGGCGGTTCCGGACACCCTCGCCTGCCGGCCCGCCCTGCCACGCGACGTGTAATCCAGGGTGGCGATCGCCTTGGAGACGTGGAAGGGCTCGGTGTGCGTGGTCGTCACGGTCGGGATGAGGCCGATGTGCCGGGTGGCCGGGGCGACCAGCGCGGCGATCAAGTGGGCGTCGATCCTTGCCCGCACCCGACGCATCGGGCGACGGATAACACCTGGTTACGGCCGCATATCGAGTCGAGGGCACGGCGCGACATCTGCTGGGCGCGGTGGGTCAACGATTCAGATCAGCTCGAGCTGGGGGAAATACCCAGCCCCACCGACAGCTGGTGGTGAGTCCGAGCCCGCCCGCCTCGAGGGAACAGACAGCGCCGTTCCCGTCGGCGGGCATTGGTCGACTTGCCTACTGTGGCGGCCGCAGAAGGTGTTCTCCGGCGAGCTGGATGGCTTCGCGCGTCGTGTACCCGGGGTGGTCGGCGACGATGAAGTGACGGCCGATCGCGAGGGCGAAGGTCAGCGTGCTGCGTGCTTCGATCTCGTCGGGGTCGGTGATGAAAGTCCCGAACATTTTGCGCAGGAAGGACATTCGCTCGTTGTCGATACGTCGCAGGCGAGCGGCGACGGACTCGTCGTGGCGGGCCCAGGCCCGGACCGCGAGATCGATCCGGTGCAGGTCCTCCGCGAAGGTCAGGCGTCCCGCGCGACGGATGCGATCGGCGGCATCGGTGCCTTCGGCGTCGGCCTGGGCGATGACTTCGGTCGTGCAGCGTCGTTCCCATTCGTCGAGCATTTCGGCGAGCAACGTGGAACGGCCGTCGAAATGCCCGTAGAACCCGCCTTTCGTGACGCCGAGCTCGGCGGCGAGCGTTTCGACGCGGACGGCGTCGGGCCCTCCCCGGGCCAGGGCTTCTAGTCCGGCCTCGATCCAGCGGGCTCGTGTGGTGCGGGGTATGGCGGGAATCGGGTCACCTCCATTGATCGCGCCGTATTTATACGCTACCGTACGGATCAACTGTACGGCACCGTATAAAACAGCGGCACCGTGCCCGGCGAAAGTGCGAGAGAGCCGGGGCGGCATAGAAACCCGGAAGGTCACGATGAACTCCACAAAGCAATTGCTCCGCTGGGCGGCCGGAATCATGCTCGTGCTGGGCACAGGGCACCTGATCCTGCTGGCGCTCGCCTCTTGGGAGGAGATCACCGGCTGGGTGGATCGGGGGCTCTGGGCTGCGGTCCCGCTCGAGCTTTCCGGCGCGCAGACGGTGGATTCGGTGGAGTCGCTGCAGAACAAGGTCACCTTCTGGGCCGGGCCGGGGAGTTTCGCCGTGCCGCTGATCCTCTTGGGTCTCCTGATCTGGCGTCTTGCCGGCCACGGCGTGGCCGTGCCCGCCTGGATCGGCTGGGGCCTCGGGGTGTGGTGTGTGCTGGGTGGCGTCCTTCTGGTGCCGTCGCCGTACTTCGTCGGTGCTGTCGCCGGGGTACTGGTCATCTGGGCAGCGCGGCAGGACGATCGGCCGGAGAGCGCGGCGGGGCCGACATCGCCTGGTACCGAACGAACCTCACCCGACCCGCGCTGAGCGGGAGTGATCCTCGCGCGAAACGCGGCCGGGCGGTTTCGGCTGTAGGCAGTCGATTCGTCGATTCGAGAGGCGGCCGCCGACAACGGTCGCGACCGATGTTCGAAAGCCGGGGCCGATCATCACCGGCAAAACGGCCGAAGTTCGACTGCGACCTGTGGCCGCCCGACCCGCGCGTGATCGAGGCGGCCGACCGTTCTGCTCGGCCGAGTAGCGGAGGCGAATTGCCGCCCCCGACTCGTCTACCTGGCCGGCACGATCGGTGTGCCGCTGCCCGGCCCTGGCGTGGGCGGAACCAGCGCGCCGGCGGGTGTATTAGTGCTCGGCGCCGACCGCGCGGGCGGGGGCGCAAGCATCTGCAACGGCAGAGCCGGTGGCGGCGCCGCGGGCCCGCGGGACCCGGGCTTGTCGGCGCCGCATGCGGCGGATGCGGGCCCGCCCGATGTCTCTCCGCAGCTCGGCGGTGGACCGGCCGGAACGATGGGGTCGGCGGAGGCGGTCGCGGCGGCGATGATCAGGGAAACCGACACACTGGCCGGCGCGATCCAACGCCGCCAAACCCGCGTCTGGATCACAGCCATATCGGGTCACCGTAGACGGCGACCGAATTGTCCGCCGTGGCCGTGGAAATCGACACGATCGCGAACGAACGCAGGCTGACCGCTCCCGCGCACGCGTCGATCTTGATCTGTATCTGATCGACGGAGATCGAGCCGTGCGTGCCCGCAAGCGCTTTCGTGCCGAACGTGATGGTGCTGATGGTGCCGGGCTTGATGGTCGTCGACATGTTCGGCAGCGCCAGCGCGCTGGCACCGACCGCGAGGCCGGGCGAGGGGGCGACGGTCACCATGGCGTTCGGGCCGATCGCCGCCGAGAGGCCCACCGTGAGGCCGTTGGAGACATCGGCTTGGCAACCGATCTGGTATCCCAGCTGTAGCGTCCCCGAGTTCACGGCCTCCCGGCCCGCACCACTGATATCGGCCGCCGCCGACAACGTGACGAACCCTTCCCGGGTGAACGGGGTCGCCGCCAGATTGGGCACGCGTTGAACGTCTTCCGCGGTCTTGCTGATCCGCAGCTCCCAGCCGTCCTCGGTGTCGATGACGCGAGATTTGTCCGCTACCGGGTCAGCGGTCGCGGGGGCGCTGGTCATGCCGAGCGCCGCGGTCGCAGCGATGCCGAGCATCGCTATCGTCGAGCCCTTCAATGAAATCCTTAGTCCTGTTAACAGTCGGACGTGATAGTACTGACTTCGTCCTCGCGGCGGCACGGAAGACCGCCCATTGTTGACCGACAGCGGTTTTCGTCACCGGTGGATGTATCCCCGGGTGAGTGGTGCGTCGTCGAGTCGTGGGGCGATCGACTCGCCGCCGAGTGCCTGCCGCAGGATCGCCTGTTCGTCCTGGATGACGTGCATCACGGCGTTGATCAGGGCGAGGTGGGTGAATGCCTGGGGGTAGTTGCCCCAGTGCCGTCCGGTTCGGGGATCGATCTCCTCGGCGTACAGGCCCAGCGGGCTGGCGTAGCCGAGCAGTTTCTCGCACAGCTGTTTGGCCCGTCTCTTCTCGCCGATCTCCGACAGCGCCGAGACCAGCCAGAACGAGCAGATCGTGAAAGCGCCTTCCTCCCCGGCGCAGCCGTCGTCGGTCTCGCCGACGCGGTAGCGCAAGACGAGGCCGTCCTCGGTCAGTTCCTCGGCGATGGCGAGCACGGTGTTGCGTACCCGGTCGTCGTCCGGCGGCAGGAATCGAACCAGTGGAATGAGCAGGGTCGAAGCGTCCAGCGCCGTGCTGCCGTAGTACTGGGTGAACACCCGCCGAGAGTCGACCGCGTGTGCGCAGATGTCGGCGTGGATCTCGTCGGCGGCCCGTTGCCAGCGATGTGCGCGGTCGAAATCCTGCTGGATGCGAGCCAGCCGGGCCCCGCGATCGGCGGCCACCCAGCACATGACTTTGCTGGAGGTGAAGTGCTGGGGCTGCCCGCGAACCTCCCAGATGCCGTGGTCCGGTTCGCGCCAGTAGGTGAGGGCGCTCTTGACCGCGCGGCCCAGCAGCGGCCAGGCGCGTGCGTCGATTTGATCCTGATGGCGGGCGTAGAGGTAGACCGCGTCCAGCGCCGCACCCCACACGTCGTGCTGGCGTTGCCGGAACGCGTCGTTACCGGTGCGCACCGGTCCCGCGTTGTCGTACCCGCGCAGGTGCGGGAGGGTGTGTTCGGTGAGGTCGGTTTCGCCCCCGATGCCGTAGACGATCTGCATGTCGCTGGCTTCCTCGGTCAAGTCGAGGATGTAGGAGAAGAAGTCGTTCGCCTCCCAGCTGAAGCCCAGGGTGTACAGACCCCACAACGCGAAGGCGGAGTCGCGGATCCACGAATAGCGATAGTCCCAATTACGTTGTCCACCCGGGGTTTCGGGCAGTGATGTGGTGGCGGCGGCAGCGACCGCGCCGGTCGGTGCGAAGGTCAGTCCCTTGAGGGTCAGCGCGCTGCGGGTGAGCTCCGCGGTCCACGGATGGTCCGGAAAGCGCCCGCCCGCCAGCCAGTGCCGCCAGTGATGAATCGTGCGCACCAAGCGCTCGTCGGCTTCGTCGACGTCGCTGGGGGCGTCGCGAGTGCCCCAGGACAGCGCGCAGAAGCGGGTGTCGCCCGTCTTCAGCAGGGTGCGGGCGACCGCATGCGTACCTTCCAGCCCCAACCGCATGTCGGTGCTCAACGTCAGTTGCAGATCGGTGCCGTCGGCGCTGGCCTGTGCGAGGTAGTAACTGCCGAGGTAGTCCCACCGCGCGCGATACCTGCCGTAATCGAAGGCCGGTTGACAATCGAGATTGAAATGGATCTGTCCGGTCTCGCAGTGCACCGTTCGCAGCAGGATGTGCTCGGCGTCGTAGTCCGTGGGGGTGCGCCGATGGGCGCTGCGGCCCGGTGTCTGGTGCCGCCACGGCCCGACCAGCAAGACGTCGCGCACCGTCGCCCACCCGTCGCCGCTGCGCCAGCTCGTCTCCATGACCATGGTGCCGGGGATGTAGCGACGGTCGGTGGGCACCATGAAGTCGGCAGGAGCGAACCGGAACGAGCCGGCGGAGCGATCGAGAATCGCCGCGAAGACACTGGGGGAGTCCATCCTCGGTAGACACATCCACTCGATGGCTCCGCTCGGGGCGATGAGGGCGGTGACTTCGCAATCGGAGATGAACCCGTAGTCATCGATGCGCGGGAACGCCGTGAGCCGCGGTGCGCGTTCGATCTCGTCCATGCGTTGCTCCATCGTCGTCTCGGCCCCACCTGCGGCCGGGGCATCCGCGCGATTACCGGCTGGACCGCCTTCCTTCAACGCTGCGAGCGGTACGGGCGTGCGTGATGTGACGCTCTACTAGCCCACCACCTCGGGGGTGGAGTCGGCAAGCCCCTGTGAAGTCAGCGACGGTCTTCGGTCCGGGGCACGTCCGGGCTGACCAGTCGGCGGGCGGCGAGGACAGTGGCGGCACGGCGTTCGCTGATGTTGTGGTGATCGGTGCGGGTGGCATGCATGGCCGCCGTGCGGGCGAGATCGGTCAACATGACGATCAGGGTGATGGGCTGGAACGCCTCCGTGATCAAGCCTCGGTCCTGTCCATGCCGGATCTCGGCGAGTTTTCCGGCGATGATGCGGCGGATGGCGTCTTCGGCGGCGGGGATGTGGGTCTGTTCGATCTCGGCCCAGGCCTGCAGCCGGGCATTGTCGGGGTGCGCGAGGTAGTGATCGAACAGCCTGCCCACGTAACCGGGCAGGTCGGCGGCGTCGAGGGCGGTTTCGTCGGTGGTTTGGGTGACCCATTCCTCGGTGACCGCGGCATAGAGCTCGTCCTTGCCTGCGAAATACGCGTAGAGCCGGTCTTTGCTCGCTCTGGCCGCCTCGGCGATCCGGTTGATCCGCGCACCGGCGATGCCGTACCGGGCGAACTCCGCCTTGGCGGCGACGAGGATTCGTTCCCGGGTGGCCTGACCTGCTGCGCGCATGGCGGCATCCTATCTTGCCGAACCTTTTGGTTCGGATATAGAGTTTCCGAACCAAAAGGTTCTGGAACCGCGTCGGGAACGAGGATGGATATGGGCTCTGTAGGGAGTGGCTGGCGGGAGCTCGCCGAGCGGGAGACCGGGGTGTCCGCGGCCGAGTTGGATGCGCTGTGGGCCGAATTGCCGGTCGCGCGTGCCGAGGACATCCTGGGCGAGTGGAAAGGGGCCGCGTTCCCGACCGCGCATCCGCTGCGCAAAGCCCTGTCGGTGCATCGCTGGTACGGCAAGACCTTTCACGCCCTGCTCGATGCGAAGCCGTTGATCTGCCGCGCCGAGGACGGGTCGCTGTTCTCCGATGTCGAACTCGGCGGTGGCGGGGAAGCGACGCTGTGGAATATCGAATTCCGCGGCGAGGTGACCGCCACCATGGTCTACGACAGCCGCCCGGTCTTCGACCACTTCAAATGGCTCGACGACAACACGCTGATGGGCATCATGAACGGCCGACCCGACGTGGTGCTGGTCGATGGTGAGCACTTCTACTTTCTGCTCGAGCGGAGCTGAGCGATGGTGACCACCACCGCGGTGCTCTCCCGCGATCCCGCCGCGCCGTTCACCGTCGAAGCAGTCGAGATCGATGCGCCCCGCGACGACGAGATCCTGGTGCGGGTGCAGGCCACCGGCATCTGCCACACCGACCTGATCACCCGCGCGGCAGGTGGCGCCGATCATCCCGTGCTGCTCGGGCACGAGGGCGCCGGAGTGGTGGAGACCGTCGGCGCGGCGGTGACCGGTGTACGGCCCGGCGACCGTGTCGTGCTGACTTTCCGGCACTGCGGAACGTGCCGGAATTGCCGAGCGGCTCGCCCGGCGTATTGCGTGCGCGCGAGGGAACTCAACCAGTTCGGCGCCCGGACGGACCGCACGCGCCGGGTCACCGTCGCGGGAACGCCGGTGCGGGACGGGTTCTTCGGCCAGTCCAGCTTCGCCGCGTACGCGTTGACCACGGTCGACAACACAGTGGTTGTCGACACCGAGGTCGATCCGGCGGTCGTGGCTCCGTTGGGTTGCGGGTTCCTCACCGGTGCCGGAGCGGTACTCAATGTATTGCGGCCGGACCGGGATGCCCGGGTCGCGATCTACGGCGCGGGCGCGGTCGGCATGGCCGGGCTGCTGGCGGCGCAGGCCTGCGAGGTCGCCGAAGTGGTCGTGATCGAGCCGTCACCGTTCCGGCGGGCATTGGCGCGCGAACTCGGCGCCACCGCGGCCCTGGATCCGGCGGTCGAGGACATCGTGCCCGCGGTTCGCGAGCTGACCGACGGCGGGGCGACCCACGCACTCGACACCACGGGATCGGCGAAGGTGCTCGCCGCGGCGGCCGCCGGAGTCGCGATCGGCGGCACCGTGGTCGCGGTCGGTCTCGGTGCCGGAGTCCCTCCGATCGACCTGCGCGACATCGTCCTGGGCGGCAAGGTCGTCCGCGGCTGCCTCGAAGGCGACGCGGTGCCCGCGACCTTCATCCCCCACCTGCTGGACTTGCATGCCGCCGGCCGCTTCCCGATCGATCGGCTCATCACCACATACCCGCACACCGACATCAACCTCGCGCTCGCCCAGCAGCGTGACGGCACGGTCGTCAAACCCGTCCTGACCTGGTGACCGTCGGAGTCCCGAAAACGGTTTGAGAGCTCGATGCTTCGGTCCATACGCTCAGCGTGTGAACGGGGTTTCCGGGTTGCTGAATGTGGTCGATGTCGAGGCGACGTGCTGGGCGGGGAAGGTTCCCGCTGGCGCGGTCAGTGAGATCATCGAGATCGGATCGACGGTGGTCGACTTGGACGCGGGGGAGCGGATCGCCAAGCACCGCATCCTGGTTCGGCCTGCGCGATCGACGGTCAGCGAGTTCTGTACCGAGCTCACCGGCCTCACGCAGGCCGAGGCCGACACCGGTATGGAGTTCATCGATGCGTGCCGCTTGCTGGCGCGCGAGCACTCGGCGGGGCTGCGGCCGTGGGCAAGCTGGGGTGACTACGACCGTAAACAGTTCGAACGGCAGTGCGCCGCCACCGGCGTCGAATATCCCTTCGGGCAGCGGCATACCAATGCCAAACAGCTATTTTCAGAGGCTTACGGGTTGAATCGCCGTCCAGGGATGGCCGGAGCGCTGGACATCGCCGGACTGCCCCTGGAGGGCCGTCACCACTGCGGTGCGGACGACGCGTGGAATATCGCCGGTCTCGTCCTGAACATCCGCGAACGCAACGCTTGGCGCGTCACTTCGGAAGCCTGACGCGCGGCCGCGTCCTGTACACGACGCGGACGCTCCGATCTTGCCCACGACTGGGCGCGACCGGCCGATGCCTGATTCTGGGCGACTTGCCTGGTTGGTGCGGTGCAAATGGGGGATACCACGCGAAAGGCCGGAGTGCGCAGGCATCCGGCTCCGGAGAACGCGGGAAGGGGCCGGCATGGTGTCGAGCACGCTCGCCGCGCTCTACCAAGCGTCGGCAGCCGAGCCGCCCGGTCTGCTGCCCGCGCGCCAGCAGATGGCGTTCTCACTGGGCTGGCACATCGTGCTGGCCTGTTTCGGGGTGGCGTTTCCCGCCATGATCTACGTCGTGCATCGTCGTGGCATCGTCCGCGACGACCCCGTCGCCCTGGGGCTGGCCAAGCGGTGGGCGACGGTGTCGGCGATCCTGTTCGCCATCGGCGCGGTCTCCGGAACGGTGCTCAGTTTCGAAATGGGCTTGCTGTGGCCGGGCCTGATGGGCCGCTACGGCGACGTGCTGGGCTTGCCGTTCGCCTTCGAAGGGCTCTCCTTCTTCATCGAAGCGATCTTCCTGGGCATCTACCTCTACGGATGGGGTCGGATGCCGCCGCGCCGACACCTCGCCATGCTCGTCCCGATGGGCGTCGCGGGGGTGGTCGGCACGTTCTGTGTGATCAGCGTCAACGCGTGGATGAACAATCCGACCGGATTCCGGATCGTCGACGGCGAGGTGACCGATGTCGATCCGTGGCGGGCGATGCTCAACGACGGCGTCTACCTGCAGTTCGCGCACATGTGGGTCGGGGCGTTCATGCTGGTCGGATTCCTGGTGGCCGGTGTCTACGCGGCCGGTCTGCTGCGGGGACGACGCGACGACCACCATCGGCTGGGTTTCACGGTCCCCTTCGTCTTCGCTACGTTCGCCGCCCTGGCGCAACCCCTCATCGGGCACGTTCTCGGCATGCGGGTGCACGATACGCAACCGTCGAAGCTGGCCGCGTTCGAACTGGCCCCCACCACCGAAGGGCCGCGGGGCGAACTTCGCATTCCGGAAGTACTCCGCGACGCTGGGCCAAGCGCGCCTGTTCGGCGCGTTGTTCGCTGGTGCGTCGCTCATCACGCCGTTCTTCTTCGGGACCGCGGTCGGCGCGATCGCCTCCGGCCGGGTGCCCGCCGAGGGTTATGGCGACGTGGTGCGGTCGTGGCTGAATCCGACCTCTCTCCTGGGCGGCACACTGGCCGTGGGAACGTCCGCCTTCCTGGCGGGGGTCTTCCTCACCGCCGACGCCGCGCGCTCGGGTGACCACGCACTCGCCGACTACCTGCGTTCCCGCACGCTGATCGTCGGCGGCGTGACCGGTGTGGTCGCTATCGCGGCGATCGCACCGATCCGCCGCGACGCCCCGACCCTCGGTGCCGGACTTCTCGGGCGCGCTCTACCCCTGATCGCGCTCTCGGCCGCCGCGGGCGTGCTCACCCTGGTCCTGGTCTACCGGCGTCGCTACGGGTGGGCGCGGGTCCCCGCGGCGACCGCCGTCGCCGCGATCGTCATCGGGTGGGCGGTCGCGCAGACGCCGTGGATCCTCGTGGACCAGATGCTCATCGCCGATGCCGCGGGTGCACGAGCGACCCTGCTAGGACTGCTAGCCGTCGTGGCCGTCGCCGCGGTCACCGTGCTACCCGCTCTGGCCTACCTGTTCTGGCTCACCCAGACCGATGCGTGGGTCCGCGACGAGCCGGTCTCCGTCGAGTCTCCGGAGCAGGCGTAGGACACAGCTCGGGACCCACACATCGGAGGTTCGCACTCGAGAAGCGCACGGGTAGATCCGCGAAGTGAGTACCGAAAGAACGGTTTGTTTACGGTCGTGCGTGGTATACGCCGCACGTATCGGCTCGACAGCGCGGTCGTGCCGGTACCCATCGGGTGCCCCTGCTGCGCGAACGATGGCGCGACACAGTGCGCGCCGCATGAGCACGAGGTGCCTCTTCTCGAGGATGTACGGCGCAGAGGAATACATTGTGATCGAGGACGCGAACATGCCCATCACCGACGACGAAGACCCGGACCGGATCATCTGGCCGGAGTCCAGCGCTACGAGCGCATGGTGGGCGGATGTGATGGGTCACCGATTCCCCGGAAACCAGACGTGACATCCGGGTGACACCATCTTGCGCGCGCCCAGCATCGCGCTTGCGCAGTGCTCCGATGAGTTGTTCGTGCTGCGGCGCCATGGTGTTCGGTCCTGGCGAGCCGGACTGTGCACGCGCGTTACGCGCCGGAAGCTTCGGGCTCCGGTGACCGGCGCAGCGCGAGGAGTTTGTCGATGATCTCGATCGCCGTCAGCGAAGACGGTGCCGTGCCCACGGCGGCGTCGGTGCGGATCTGGGCGGCGATGCCTGCCGGGCACCCGGTTCCCGGCCGGGAGGTGGTGGCGCACGCAGTGCAGCCCTCGACGGCATCGGCGAGATGGGCTTCGACATTGCGCACGTCGAGCGCGGCGATCAAATCGAGCCCGCTCAAGAAGTTGATCGGCATGTCGATGGGTTTCCTCTGGCTCAATATCCGATCGGGTCGGCGGTCGCCCAGGATTGTTCCAGCCCTTTCCGTGCCGCGCAGCCCGACACGACCGGGACATCGGTGCGGCTTTCCGATGACCCGTGGTCGACCGAACTGTTCGCGAGCGATGCCACGGAAGACGGGCTGGAAACGGTATCCGGCGGGTGTGCGTCCATTGCACGGCCGACGTCGTTGTCGACCTCCGACGTCATTGTCGGGGCGGAGGTCCGGTGACAGCGTTGTCGTTCGGACCAGGAGCAAACCCGTTTATATAGGCTCCGCATCGGTAATGTAACAGAAGGATATACCTTCTGGGAACCCCCAGCGAACTACAGTGCTGCCGCGCTCGCCCCTGCCTGTGGGGCTTTTTGCGCGCGTCCCGCGAGGCGGGCAAAGGTTCAGCGACGGCCGACCCATCCGCCACCTCGGCCCCTGCGCTGACCGCGTTGGTCGGAAGAATCTTCAGGCGATGGGTGCGGTCACCAGCCGGGCCCGCCGGGTGAGGGTGAGTCCGATCCCCTCGGCGGCCGCGCGGACCGACGCCGCGTGGGCATCGGGGTGGAACCGGTGGGACGGGCCTGCCACGCTGATCGCGGCCACCACCTGGTCCGCTTCGCGGACCGGGGCGGCCACGCACACCAGACCGCGAGTCGATTCCTCGAATTCGAACGCCACGCCTTCGGCCGCGATCCGATCCAGCTGGTTGCGCAGCGTGCCCGGCAGGACCATCGTGCGCGGGGTGTAGCGACGGAACGGTCCGGCCAGTACCTGGTCACGGAGCGCGGCATCGGCGTGGGCCAGCAGCACCTTGCCGATAGCCGTGCAGTGCACCGGCATTCGGCCCCCGATCCGGGACGGGGCGCTGGCCTGCCTGCGTCCGCCGATCTTCGTCAGGTACACGACCTCCGTGCCGTCGAGGACGCCCAGATGCACGGTCTCGTGGATGCGCGCGTTCAGCTCCTCCAGGAACGGGATGGCCACCTCGAGCAAACTCCGCTCGACCGACGCGCGCATCCCCAGCTCGAACAGATGTCCCCCGAGCCGGTACCCGGCCTCGGTCCGGTCCAGCAGTCGCACCGCCACCATGTCGGCGAGGACCCGGTGCAAGGTTCCCTTCGGGATGCGGGTCCGCCGCCCGAGCTCGGCCAGACTCAACGCGCTGTCATCGATCGCGAACGCCTCGAGTACCGCCATGATCTTTCCCAGCACGGTCGAACCGTCTACCGCACGACCGGCAGATGACATCGGCGACCTCCACTCTTTCGGTCCGCACCATTCTACCGGCAGTGTTCGACTCAGTGGAACATAATGCTGGCGGGCCCGTGGCACCCGCGGCGACAGTGAGACCATGCCAACACCTTCCGGCCTCGACCGACGAACCGCGGCAGCGGACGCCACCACGATTGCCGCCGACCTGCTCAGCGCCGCCGCCCGCTCCGGCACGCCGTGCCCCCCGGTACGCGATCTGATCGGCGCCGACGACATGGCCGCCGCCTACGCGGTGCAGGAGCGGCTGACCGTCGAGCGCATCGCGGCGGGCGCCGAGATAGTCGGCCGCAAGATCGGCTTGACTTCCCCGGCGGTGCAGCGGCAACTCGGCGTCGACCAACCGGATTTCGGCGTGTTGTTCGATGATATGCACTACCGGCAGGGCACGCCGGTGCCGCTGAGCAGGCTGCTGCAACCGAAGGCGGAAGCCGAGATCGCGTTCGTACTGGCCCAGGACCTGGCCGATGGCCCGCTCGACGCGCAGCAGATCCGCGGCGCGGTCGACTACGCCGTGGCCGCGCTCGAGATCGTCGACAGCCGCATCGCAGGCTGGGATATCGAGTTCGCCGACACCGTCGCCGACAACGCCTCCAGCGGCCTGTTCGTCCTCGGGACCGAGCGCCGCACCCTCGACTCCTTCGAACCCGTGTCGGTGCGGATGCGGATGGCGATCGACGGCGTCGAGGTGTCGACCGGAACCGGCGCCGCGTGTCTCGGCGACCCGCTGCATGCGCTGGCCTGGCTGGCACGGACCACGCGGGAGTTCGGCCGTCCGCTGCGGGCCGGCCAGATCGTGCTCTCCGGAGCGCTCGGACCGATGGCCCCGATCGAGGCCCCGGGAACCGTCACCGCGGACATCACCGGCCTCGGCTCGGTGACCGCGACCTTCATTCAGGAGTGAGCACAATGAACGACAGCCCCGCCACGCTCAAAGTCGCGGTGATCGGATCGGGCAACATCGGCACCGACCTGATGATCAAGGTGATCCGGCACTCCGAGGTGCTGGAGATGGGCGCGATGGTCGGCATCGACCCCGAATCCGACGGCCTCGCCCGCGCCCGCAGGCTCGGCGTCCCGACCACGGCCGACGGCGTCCAAGGCTTGCTGGAGCTGCCGAACTTCGACGAGATCGACGTGGTCTTCGACGCGACTTCCGCCAAGGCCCACGCCGCCCACGCCGCGGTGCTCGGACCGCTCGGCAAGCGCCTGATCGATCTCACACCGGCCGCTCTCGGCCCGTTCGTCGTACCAGCGGTGAACCTCGACGAACACCGGCATGCCCCGAACGTCAACATGGTCACCTGCGGCGGGCAAGCGACCATCCCGATCGTGGCCGCCATCTCCCGCGTCGCCCCGGTGCCCTATGCCGAGATCGTCGCGTCCATCGCGTCGAAATCCGCGGGCCCCGGTACCCGCGCCAATATCGATGAGTTCACCGAGACCACCGCGCACGCGATCGAAACGGTCGGCGGCGCCCGCCGCGGCAAGGCCGTCATCATCCTCAATCCGGCGGACCCGCCGCTGATCATGCGCGATACGGTGCTGTGCCTGGTCACCGCCCCGGATTCGGCCACCCACGAGGCGATTCGGGCATCGGTCGAGCGCATGGTCACGGACGTGGCCGCCTACGTGCCCGGCTACCGGCTCAAGCACCAGGTCCAGGTCACCGCCGTGCCGCAGGACCAACCCGTGCGCACCCTGCTCGGCGCAGGCGCGGTGGGCACGCCGACCCATCAGGTGACGGTATTCCTCGAAGTCGAGGGCGCCGCGCACTACCTGCCCGCATACGCGGGCAACCTCGACATCATGACCTCGGCTGCGGTGCGCTACGCCGAATCCATCGCCGCTACGATCGCCGCCGCGCCGGCAGAACAGGAAGCCCTCCGATGACCGGACAACTGTTCATCCAAGACGTCACGCTCCGCGACGGCATGCACGCGGTGCGCCACCGCATCACCCCCGACGACGTCGGCCGGATCGTGGCGGCGCTCGACGCCGCGGGAGTCGACGGCATCGAAGTCGCCCACGGGGACGGCCTCGCCGGAGGTAGCTTGAACTACGGCCCGGGCAGCAACACCGACTGGGAATGGATCGAAGCCGCTGCCGCCAACCTCACGCACGCGCGGCTGACCACGCTGTTGTTGCCCGGCATCGGCACCATCAGAGAACTGGAGCAGGCCTACCGGCTGGGCGTGCGGTCGGTGCGGGTAGCCACCCACTGCACCGAAGCGGATGTGTCCGCCCAGCACATCGCCACCGCACGGGAACTCGGCATGGACGTCTCCGGATTCCTGATGATGTCGCACATGGCCGAACCGGCTCGCTTGGCCGAACAAGCCAAGCTGATGGAATCCTATGGGGCGCAGTGCGTCTACGTCACCGATTCCGGCGGCCGGTTGACCATGGACGGTGTGCGTGACCGCGTCCGCGCCTACCGCCAGGTGCTCGATCCGGGCACCGAGATCGGCATCCACGCGCACGAGAATCTCTCCCTGTCGGTGGCCAATTCCGTTGTCGCGGTCGAAGAAGGCGTCACCCGGGTCGACGCCTCGCTCGCCGGGCACGGCGCCGGAGCGGGCAACTGCCCGATCGAACCGTTCGTCGCCGTCGCCGACCTGTACGGCTGGAAGCACAACTGCGATCTGTTCGCCTTACAGGACGCCGCCGACGATCTGGTGCGGCCGCTGCAGGATCGCCCGGTGCGCGTGGACCGCGAAACCCTCACCCTCGGCTACGCCGGGGTCTACTCGTCCTTCCTGCGGCACGCCGAAGCGGTGTCGCGGCGCTACGGCATCGATGTGCGGACGATCCTGCTCGAAGTGGGACGTCGCGGACTGGTCGGCGGGCAAGAGGACCTCATCGTCGACATCGCCCTCGACTTGCTCGCCGACTCCGGCAGTGCCACTGCCTGAACGACATCGATCTCGCCGGGCCCCTCCGGTGCGCATTCGCCATGCCGGTGGTGCGGACGACGAAATCGGCCTGACGGCACAGCGCAGCTGTGCGCTGGGCGAAAATTGCTCGGCGGACGTTCGAGCACGCGCGCTCGGGACAGGAGCCCGCCAACGGTTCCGTTGCGCGCGTGCGAGACTCGCTACGATGCTGACCTACTTGCAAGCGACTGTCATCGGTGCGGTACAGGGTGTCACCGAACTGTTCCCGATCTCCAGCCTGGGGCACTCCGTGCTGGTCGCGGGTTGGCTCGGTGGTGATTGGGAGAAGCTGACCGGTGCGGGCGAATCCGAGACGGGCACACCGTATCTGGCGTTCGTGGTGGCGTTGCACGTGGCGACGGCGGTGGCACTGCTCGGCTACTACTGGCGCGACTGGTGTGCCATCGTCGCGGGCTTGCTCACCACGCTGCGAACCCGGCGCCTCGACACCATTCCGCAGCGGCTGGCGTGGCTGATCGTCATCGCCACCATTCCGGTCGGCGTGCTCGGAGTTCTGCTGGAACATCCGTTGCACGCCCTGTTCGGAGCGCCGATCTACGCCGCGGTCTTCCTGGCGCTCAACGGTGTCGTGCTGATCGTCGGTGAGGGACTGCGCCGACGGAACGAGCCGTCACTGGCCGAATACGGTCGACGGTTCGCCCGGCAGGAGGCCCGGACAGACACGCTCACCGGCGCGGCGGAAACTCGACGCCGATCCGATCGGCCACTGGCCGCCCTCTCCGCGAGGGACGCCCTCGGTATCGGCTTCGTTCAAGTCGGCGCGCTGCTGACCGGTTTCAGCCGGGCGGGCCTGTCCATGGTCGGCGGCCTGTGGCGAGGTCTCGCGCACGAGCACGCGGCCAAATTCGCCTTCCTGCTGGCCACTCCGGCGATTCTGGGCGCGGGAATCCTGGAGATACCGGAGCTGGTGGGCCCGGAGACCGACGGCATCGGGGGACCGGTGCTCGTCGGCGCCATCGTGTCCGGGGTGTCGTCGTGGCTGGCGGTGCGGTTCCTGGAGCGGTACTTCCAGACCCGCACCCTGCTGCCGTTCGCGGTGTATTGTCTCGCCGCGGGGACGCTCTCGATCGTCCACTTCAGCTGAGGTCTCCCGCTGTTCTGCCCGCGAGTGACCGAGTTCCAGCGGCCGCACCGGAAGCCCCGATCCGATTGCGGCCAGGCGGCGACGATCAGCCGGTCACGCATTCGTCTTCCAGCACTTCACCGTCGCCGTCCAGGACGATCGCCGCGCCGACCGTCCCGCACGCGACCAGTTCGATCAGGGTCGTCGAGGATCTCGGATCGCCGTGGTGCAGGATCTGGGACTCGTAGGTGAGTTCGGCGCGGGTACGAAGTTCTTCGGCCGCGGTGGCGAGCTCGTCGTAGCTGAGAGTCCGCGCGGAGACGAACGCCGGGTCGCTGCCGCGCAACGCACCGGTGCGGTGGGCGTAGGTGACCGGGCGGGGGGACTCGGCGCCGATCTCGGCGACCACGGCGGGGTCGTCGAGCGCGAGCCAGTCGGGTGCGTCGGTGGACCGGGTGCTGCCCACCGTGAGACCGACCTTGATCTCGAGCTCGTCCGGCAGTGCCGCGTCGAGTGCGTCGACCGGCACCACCGCGGCGCCTGCTTTGAGGACGGCCCAGGTGGCGACGACGGCCTCGATCCCGCGGTCCAGCCGTACCGCCACGCCCGCGCCGGGTCCGCAGCCGCGCGCGATGAGCACCCGCGCCAACCGCGACGAGCGGGTCTCGAGGTCGTGGTAGGTCAGCTCCTCGTCGCCGCACACGATGGCGGGGGCATCGGGATCGTCTTCGACGGCGGCCACAAGTGCCTGAGTCAGTGCGGTTCCCGCGGTTGTGGTCAATGACGGCGGGGCGGTGGGTTTGGCGGTTGCGGTGACGAGTTGATGCTCGGCTTGGTCGAGGATGTCGATGTCGCCGATGAGGGTGTGGGGGTTGGTGGCGATGGTGGTGAGGATTTGTTGGAGGCGGTGGCCGAGGGTGTGGATGGTGGGTTCGTCGAAGAGGTCGGTGGCGTAGGTGAGGATGGTGTCGAGTTCGCCGGGGGTGCCGTCGGGGTGGTGGTGGGGGTGGATGTTGACTTGGAGGTCGAATTTGGCGGCGACGGTTCCGGTGTCGAGGGTGGTGATGGTGAGGCCGGGCAGTTGCAGGGTGGGTTGTTCGTTGTTCTGGAAGGACAGTACGACCCCGAACAGGGGGTTGTGGGTGGTGGCGCGGGTGGGGGTGAGGACTTCCACGACGCGTTCGAAGGGGATGTCGGCGTTGGCGAAGGCGGCGAGGTCGGTTTCGCGGGCGCGGTCGACCAGGGCGGTGAACGGCAGTGCGGTTTCGACGTGGGTGCGCAGGGTGAGGGTGTTGACGAACATGCCGACCAGGTCGTCGAGGGCGCGTTCGCCGCGTCCGGCGATGGGGGTGCCGATCGCGATGTCGGTCTCGCCGGTCAGTCGTGCCAGGAGTGCTGCCAGGGCGGCGTGGACGACCATGAACAGGGTGCAGTTGTGTTCGCGGGCGAGGGTGTTGAGGGCGTGGTGGATGTCGGGGGAGACCGCGAAGCCGGTGTTGGCGCCGCGCATGCTGGCCACGGGGGGTCGGGGGCGGTCGAGGGGTAGTTCCAGTTCGCCGGACAGTCCGTGGAGTTGGTCGCGCCAGTAGGCGAGTTGGCGGGCGGCGACGGAGGTGGGGTCGTCGTCGGTGCCGATCACTCGGCGTTGCCAGATGGCGTAGTCGGCGTATTGCACTTCCAGGGGTGCCCAGCGGGGGGAGTTGCCGCCGATGCGGGCGAGGTAGGCGGTGACCAGGTCGCGGGCCAGGGGTGCCATGGAGGCGCCGTCGGCGGCGATGTGGTGGGCGACCACCGCGAGGAGGTGTTCTTCGGGGCTGGTTTCCAGCAGCAGCGCTCGCACCGGGACGTGTTCGGTGACGTCGAACCCGGTGGACATCAGGTCGGTGATCTGGGTGATCGGGTCGTCGGTGACGGTGACTTCCAGTCCGGCGGGCATGGCTTGGGCGACGGTGAGGATTTCTTGGAACGGTAGCCCGCCGGGTCCGCCGGCGGGGTAGCGGGTGCGTAGCGATTCGTGGCGTTCGAGGACGTCGGCCAGCGCGTAGCGCAGTGCGGAGACGTCCAGGGCGCCGCTCAACCGGATCGCCATGGGGATGTTGTAGGCGGGAGAGGTGGGGTCGAATTGGTTGAGCACCCACATGCGTTGCTGGGCCAGCGACAGCGGGATCGGTTCGGCGCGTTCGGCGCGTTCCAGCAGCGGGCGGCGGCCGCCGCCGGCGCCGGGTACCACGCGGGCGGCCAGCGCGGCCACGGTCGGGGCGGCGAACAATTCCCGCACGGCCAGATCCGCATCCAGGGCTTCGTTGATCCGCGCGACCACCCGGGTGGCCAGCAGCGAGTTCCCGCCCAACGCGAAGAAGTCGTCGTCGAGGCCGATGTCGGTGGCGCCGAGCAGGCCGGCGAACACGTCGGCTACCGCCTGCTCCACCGGTGAGCTCGGCGCCCGGAACGCGACCGCGGACACAAACTCCGGCGCCGGCAGCGCGCGGCGGTCGAGTTTCCCGTTCGGTGTCAACGGCAGCGCCTCCAGCACCACCACCGCGTCCGGCACCATGTAGCCGGTGAGGAATTCCGAGACCTGGGTGCGCAGCACCGACGCATCCACGCTCGCACCCGCATCCGCCACCACATACCCGATCAAACGGTCCCCGGCGTGCTCGTCGGCACGCACCAGCACCACCGCCTGACCGACCCCCGGACACCGCAGCAGCGCCGCTTCGATCTCGCCGAGCTCGATCCGGAACCCCCGCAACTGCACCTGTTGATCACCACGCCCGGCGTACTCGAGCGCAGCGTCGTCCTCACCCGCGCGCCACCGGCCGATATCGCCACTGCGGTACATCCGCGACCCCGGCGCACCGAACGGGTTCGCCACGAAACGCGTCGCCGTCAACCCCGGACGGCCCAGATACCCGCGCGACAACTGCGCACCGACCACATGGATCTCACCCGGCACACCCACCGGCGCGGGATGCAGCCGCCGGTCCAGCACGAACGCATCCAAACCCGGGATCGCCCGCCCGATCACACTGGCCGCGTCCTGCACATCACGCTCCCGCAACGGCAGGAACGACACATGCACCGTGGTCTCGGTGATGCCGTACATGTTCACCAACCGCGCCGAGGCGTCGTGGCGCTCATACCAGCGGCCCAGCTTACGCAGATCCAAAGCCTCACCACCGAACACCACATACCGCAACGCGAGCTCACCCGCACCGGCCACCCGATCGGCCTCCACCAGCTGATAGAACGCCGACGGAGTCTGATTCAGCACCGTGACCCGCTCCCGGACCAACAGCTCACGCAACTGCTCCGGCGAACGGGACGTCACATAGTCGACCACGACCACACTGCCACCGTGCGCCAGCGCGCACCACAACTCCCACACCGAGAAATCGAACGCGAACGAATGGAACAACGTCCACACATCGGTGTCGTCGAACCCGAACAACGGCTGGGTGTTGGCGAACAACTCCACCACATTGCGGTGCGCCACCCCGACACCCTTGGGCACACCCGTGGAACCGGAGGTATAGATGACATACGCCAAATTGTCCGGACGCAACCGCGCCACCCGCTCCGCATCACCCACCGGCGTATCGGAATACGTTCCCGCCTCCGACAACAGCACCACCGGCAACTCACCAGCCGGCACCGCCTCACGCTGCTCCGCGGTGGTCAGCACACACACCGGGCCGGCGTCTTCGAGCATGAACTCCAACCGCTGCACCGGATACGTCGTGTCGATCGGCAGATACGCCGCACCCGCGACCAACACACCCAACAACGCGACCGGCAACTCCTCAGTCCGCGACACCGCCACAGCCACCAAAGACTCCGGACCCGCACCCTGGGCGATCAACGCCCGCGCCACCTGATTAGCGCGCCGCTGCAACTCACCGAACGTCAGCGACCGGTCACCGAAGCGGACCGCGACCGCCTCCGGACGGGTGCGTGCTCGGGTGGCGATGACCTCCACCAACGTCACCTCCGGCACGAGCGCACCCGGGGTGGACCACTCGTGCAGCACCTGTTCCCGCTCACCGGGGGCCAGCACGTCGATATCACCCACGACCACCGCCGCGTCCGCGGCCACTGCGGTCAGGATTCGGGTGAACCGGTCGGCGAAATCCCGCACCGTCGCGGAATCGAACAGGTCGGTGGCATAGGTGAACGCCGCCGACAACCCCCCGACCGCACCGTGGCGGTCGATGTTCTCCGCGATCGCCACCTGCAGATCGAATTTCGCCAGTGGCACCGCCAGATCCACCGCCGACACCGACAGCCCCGGCAACTCCAACTCCGTCGCCGCCAGGTTCTGGAAGGTCAGCATCACCTGGAACAGCGGATGCCGCCCCGGCGACCGCGGCGGATCGAGCAACTCCACCAACCGCTCGAACGGCACATCGGCGTGCCCGAACGCCTCCACATCCACCGAACGCACCGCGGCCAGCAGCTCGTCGAACCGTGCACCGGGATCGATGTCGGTGCGCAACACCAGCGTGTTGACGAACATGCCGACCAGATCGTCCAACGCCGCCTCGCCGCGCCCGGCGACCGGGGTGCCCATCGCGATATCCCGGCTTCCGGACAACCGTGCCAGCAGCACCGCCAACGCGGCGTGCACCACCATGAACAATGTCGCATTGTGTTCCTGCGCAACCCGGCTCAAGGCGGCACGCACATCGGCATCGATCTCGAAACCCAGCGTGGCACCGTGATGCGAGGCCACCGCCGGACGCGGCCGATCCGCCGGCAATTCCAACTGCTCGGGAAGCCCGGCCAATTCGCTACGCCAGAACGCGATCTGCTGCGCGAGCACGGACTCCGGGTCGTCCTCGTCGCCCAGGATCTCCCGCTGCCACAGCGCGAAATCGGCGTACTGCACCTCCAACGCCGCCCATTCCGGTGCGCCACCACCCAGCCGGTCGACATAAGCACTCATCAGATCCCGCGTCAACGGACCCATCGAAAAACCATCACCGGCGATGTGATGCACCACGCACACCAGCACATGCTCGGTCGGGCTCACTTCGAGCAACCGCACCCGCACCGGCGGCGCCACCGTCACGTCGAAACCCTCACCCACCACGGCGGCGACCAGCGCGAGCACCTCTGGCTCCTGGGCCCGCTCCACTACCACGTCCGGGACCGCCCGCGGGTCGGCTACCGGCAATACCACCTGCCTGCCCTCACCGTCGAGGTCCGGGTAGACGGTGCGCAGCACCTCGTGCCGCTCGGCCAGATCCCGCACCGCCGCCCGCAACGCCGCCGCATCCAACTGCCCCGACAACCGCACCGCGACCGGGATATTGTTCACCGCACTTGCGGGATCGAACCGGTTCAAAAACCACATCCGCTGCTGCGCATACGACAACGGCACCCGCTCCGGACGCGGCTGCGCCACCAACGCCCGGCCCGCCGCCGACCCCGCATGCTGCTCCACCCGAGCAGCCAGCGCCGCGACCGTGGTCGCCTCGAACAGCAACTGCACCGGCACCCGCACACCCAATGCCGCGCCGACCCGCGCCGCCGCCTGCGCCGCCAACAACGAATTCCCGCCGAGTTCGAAGAAATCGTCGTCCGCGCCCACGCGCCCGTCCTCCGCGGGCACCAGCAACCCCGCGAACACCTCCGCGACGATCTCCTCCACCGGCGTCGACGGCGCACGAAACGCCCGCGCGGCGAACACCGGCTCCGGCAACGCCGCACGATCCAGCTTGCCCACCGGCGTCAACGGAATCTCATCCAAGACGATGATGGACGCGGGCAGCATATAGGCGGGCAAGGTCTCGGAGATGAAGTCGAAGAGTTCGGTGGTGTCGAATCCGATCCCTGCCGCGTACACCTCTGCCCCCTTGGGGAGGACATAGGAGACCAGCATGGTCGTGCCGTTCGGTTGCCGCTTGCCCAGCGTCACCGCGAATTCGACATCCGGATGGCGGCTCAGCGCATCGTCGATCTCGCCCAGTTCGACGCGGAAGCCACGCACTTTCACCTGGAAATCGGAACGTCCGAGGACCTCGATGCCGCCCGAACTCAGTCGGCGGGCCAAGTCGCCGGTGCGGTACATGCGTGATCCCGGATTACCCGCCTCGCCGCCGAAGGGGTTGGTCACGAAGCGTGCCGCGGTGAGGGCCGGCCGGTTCAGATAGCCCGCCGCCAGCGCGGGACCGGAGAGATACAGCTCCCCGACCACTCCGGCGGGGGCCGGTCGCAAGCGGGAATCCAACACGAACAAACCGAATCCGGGTATCGCGTTACCGATGGTGATCGTCTCACCCGGTACGAGCGGCGCGCTGCTGGTCGCGATGACCGTGGCTTCGGTCGGGCCGTAGCCGTTGATCATCGCGCGGCCGTCAGCGGCCCAGCGGTTCACCAAGTGGGGGCCGAACCTGTCACCGATGACCATGACGACCCGCAGGTCGGTGAGACCCGCGGGATCGACCGACTCCAGCGCGCCGGGTGTGATGAGCATGTGCGTGACGCGTTCGCGTCGCAGCAGATCGGCGAGTTCGAACCCGCCGAACACCGTCGGCGGCGCGATCACGAGAGTCGCCCCGGTGGCGAAGGCGAGCAGCAGTTCCAGCACCGACACGTCGAAGTTCGGCGAGCAGATGTGCATCACCCGAGAGCCTTCGGTGACGTCGTAGCGCTCCCGTTCGGACGCCACCATCGCGCCCAACCCGGAGTGCGTGACCACGACACCCTTGGGACGACCGGTCGAACCAGAGGTGAAGATGACGTAGGCGGGGTGCTGTTCGGTGAGCGGCCGCACCCGATCGGTGTACGACACCGGGTGCGCGGGCCGCCGCCCGATTCGCCCCTGGTGCTGCGGATCGTCGAGTTCTATCCAGGGGATGGACGTGCCGAGCGCGGCGCGGTATGCGGACGTGGTCAGACCCAGCGCGGCTCCGGAATCGGAGGCCATGTAGGCGATCCGCTCGGGCGGATAGGTCGGATCGATCGGCACATAGGCGGCGCCGGTCTTGGCGATTGCCCACACCGACAGCACCGACTCGGGGGAGCGCCGAATGCCGATGGCCACCACGTCGCCGGGCCCCACGCCCCGGTCGATCAACTCCCGTGCCAGCCGAGACGACTGTTCATCGAGCTGCCGATAGGTCAACTCCACGGCATCGGTGGCGTCACCCGTCGGACTGAATCGAATCGCCACCGTGTCGGCGGCCGATTCGACGGCGGCGGTGAGCAGTTGCCCGAAGAGTAGACCGCCGGAACGGCGACGGCGATTTCCACGCGCAGAACGGCGGTCCATCTTCATTTCCTGTGCTTTCTCCTTCAGGTGGTGTCGGCTCTCGGCAACCGGATCATCGGTCCGGCCCCCGAGATCGCTACTTGCTCGCGAGGGTGTCGCAGACAGACTGATAGCCCTCCCGTGAGAAGTCCGGACTGTCCGCCCCCGTCGGGACAGTACACAGCCCGTGACCTGCAAACGGCGCGGCATACTGCAGCGTCGGGCGAAATATGCTGTGTCTCACATCTTTCGCCGACCAGGTGCACCAGTGCGGCGCAGACCTACCCGGCGCTGCTCGGTCGGCCCGCTTGTCTTCCTCGCTCAACTCCGTCGCGCCGGCGTGGGCCGAGTCCGACTTGCCGTCGACATGACAAGCATGGCAAGGGGTTTCGGCAGCGTCGAGGGCGCATCCGCGAATTCGCGTTCCGACCGCAGCGTCCCCTCGGGCTGCGCCCACACCGGTTGCAGGCCCTCAGGGGAATGTGCAGGCAGGGCCGCCACCGGAACTGTCGACGTACCCGGCGCGCAACATGCGCAGCAGCAGGCACAGCGCTTGGGTTGCCGAACCGGTCGAGGCCGACCCGGTGTCCGCGATGGTCGCCTGCTGCTCGAGTGGCGCGGCGGACGCGGTCGACAGCGGAGCGAGGAGTGTGGCCGTCGCGAGGAGGCTCGCGGTGATCGCCTTCATGGGCACGAGTATTCGGCGAATTCGTCTGGGACGCACGACCCCATTCATCGGGGCCCGCCGTGCGTCGTCACGCAGATCCCAGGGGCTGCAAAGCCCACGGTGTCGCCTCGACCGGCACCGCCGCGGCAGGCCGATCCATCCGGCTCGTCTTGGATCCGGTGGTGAACTCGGAATCGGTTCCCATGATGACGCGGCCCTCGCCGTTGACCAGTACCACCCGCTGGCCCGCCGCCCGGAATTGTGGAAGCAGCACCTCTTCGATCGACGCGACCGGGACGTCGGCACCGGCTATTCCGAGAAAGGTTCCCGATGTGATCGTGACCGGTACCGCGAATGTGCAGATGTATTGATCAGTACACGCATAGTCGAGACACGGCCCGTGGGCCCAGCGCCGGCCCTGGTCGCGCGGAATCGCGAACCACTCCATTTGCGTGTAGTCGTAGAAGTATTCACTGCGCGGATCCAATTCCAGTAACAGGCGTTGCGGTCCGCGCTGCGTGTTCAGGAACCACCATTCCAGATATCGGGGCCGATCCACGAGAACGCCGTCAGCCAGCACTACACCTGCGCTTTCGAACAGATTTCCGCGCTGCTCGAGTTCGCCGACAATGGTCTCGCGCAGCGGTGCCAGGTCGGTCGATCGGGGAGTGTGCCGCGGGTTCTCGGCCAAGCCTTCCCACAGTGTCGTCAGCCCGGCCCCGATGATCCCCAGCGACCGGTAGATCTCGTCGGCCAGCTCAGTGACGGCGGAAGCGAGCGACTCGACAGTCACCGGAGTGGGAAAATCATCGGTTGTCCTCATCGATCAACTGAGCTCCAAGCGTAGGGCGACGAGGCGGCGGATCCGTGATTCGGTTTGTGACTCTGCCAGTTCTCTCGCCCTAGCCCAGATATTTCGTGCGGCTGAGGTGTTGGCCTGATCGGGTTCGGGTTGGTGTTTTGCGGCCGTTCCGGCCGCAAACGGTGTGACGGTGTGGCCCGTTCAGCGGGTTGGCTGCCGGGTTCCACGGGCCCGGAAGTGGTTGCCCTTTTGGTCGTCGGGGTGGGTTTACGCTGGTCAGCCCGGTTGCAGGCGGGCGAGGGCGGTGAGGATCAGGCCGGTGTGAGGCCAGTGGGCGGAGAATCGGAGGGAGGTTCGGCGGGCGTGGCGGGTGATGCGGGCCGCAGCGGAGAACAGGCGCAGGCGCAGCCGTTTGGGTTCCCAGCGGCGCGCTTCGTGATCAGCCAGGGCGAGCATCTGCATCCATGCGGTGAGTTCTGTTGCCAGGCAGACGATCTCGAGCCAGATCCGATTCTGGTTGAAGCCTTGCAGCGGCAGGTTGGTCAGCCCGGTGTCCTTCGCGGTGCGGATGCGGTCTTCACAGCGGGCGCGGCGGCGGTGGCGCAGCTCCAGGTCCGGGAGCTGGCCGGTGCGGGCGTTGGTGGCGAAGGCGGTCAACCGCAGACCGTCGCGGTCGGTGAACCGCAGTTGCGCGCCGGGGTGCGGGCGCTCTTTGCGCACGATGACCCGCATGCCGGACGGCCAGTCGGTGAGATCGATCAGGCCGGTCAGCTCGGCCACCCACGCGCCGTCACGGACCTGGCCGTCGGTGTCGTATGCCTCGGCCCAGGCGTCTATGGGGATGAGATCGACTGCGGCGGCGGTAGTTTCGGTGAGCGAGAAGCCGACCGAGTACTGCAGATGCCGGGCAGTGAGGTAGTTGAGGAATTCGTGGGTGCCGCCGCCGGAGTCGGTGCGCACCAGCACTTTCCGGCCGACTCGGTAGCCGGGCTGCCACGGCAGCTGCTGCAGGGCCGCAGCCAGCACTCGCTTGTGGTCGGCCGCGGTGTTGCTGCCGGCGTTTCCTGGTCGCAGATCCGTGATCAGCGGTTCACCGGTGCCGGACGGGCCATGGTCGGCCCACGAGCCGAGCGGATGATGGCCGAAGCTCTTCTTGAACGTCGGTGCTGCGTGTTCTTTCTCGGAGTGGGCGATCGTCAGGGTCGCGTCCAGGTCGATGATCAGTGGATGCTCGGCGTCGATCCCGTGATCGGGAGCGCGGTCACCGGCACGATCCCACGCCGCGGCGCGGGCGGATGCTCGCGCGGATCTGATGGCCGCCAATGCTTTCGGCGCTTCGACGGCCAGCCCGGCGATCGCGCGCGACACGGTCGGATCCGATGCCACCAGCCCGAACACACCCGGCTCGGCACGCAGCATGCCGATATCGGCCAGGCAATCACCGCCGAGCGCGACCGCGACCGCCAGATCCAGCACAACCTTGCCCGGATCGTGCACCGACCCCGGCTTGCGCCACGGCGCCAACGCTTGCGACAAACCGCTGGTCAACCCAACCATTTCGGCGGTGCGCAGCAGCAACACCGCTCCCGCCTGCGACACGACATGCGAACCCGACCCATCCGCGGCCAGCCGCGGATACGGCGACGTAGACTTCCCCACCGAAAGGGTGCTCCTCGAATCTGTGCGAATTCCGACCTCAGCAATCAGAATTCTCCCAGTTCAGAGCACCCTTTCTTGTTCGCGACACGCGATCCTCAGTCACCTGCGATGAAAGCCCAGGGCTAGCATCGTCTTCTCGCTCGATCGCGTCCACCAAGTCGCGGTGAGCGGTGGCTTCGGCCGCCGGGTCGAGTTTCAGCCGGGGTAACCAGAGCAACGCGGAAAGTTCGGCCTGCAGCGCGACCTCTGCACGGGTCAGGCGGGTGGATTGCGCGCAGACCGCCATCTCGATATGGAATCGGCTGTCGGCACGGCGTGCCGAAACGGATTCGCTGCTGTCCTTCAGCCGGTCGGCCAAGGACCGCAGCCGGGCTATATCGGCCCGCCCCCCGCGTCGCGCGGCGAAAACGGCAGCCGCTCCGGTGACGGCGAAGTGTTCGTCGCCCAGATCGCGCAACTCCTGAATGCTCATCTGCTGCAACCGAGCCAGCGAGCTGCTCTCCAGGACGTCTGCCGCACCATGGATGAAGCTGCCACCACCGCGGCCGCGTTTGGTGTGCACGATGCCCCGCTGCCGGAGTACGGCCAGCGCCTCCCGCAAGGTCATCGTCGACACGCCCAACTGATTGGCGAGGTCGGTCTCGCTCGGCAACTGCTGGCCATCGACCATCAGGCCGAGGCTGATGGCAGCGCACAATCGCTGCACCACGGCCTCGGTTTTCGGGCCGCCGCCTTCGAGCGGTGACAGCACGGCGCCGAGGGCGGTCAATCCGGCGCTCTCCTGCTTGGACAACGCGACTCCTCGGTGGTGGATGTGATTCGATCCTAGCCAAGGAACACTTGAAATATGAACTCTATATTTAGAGGTATAGTCTACGCCTCTTCGGTCCGGGGTAAACGCACGCCGCCTGTGTAGGTGGTGTTCCTGCGGGGTGAGACGCCGTGCCGCTGGGCCGCCACCTTCCTCCGGGAGGTCTGCCGACGGCTCACCGTCGTACGCTGCGACTTTGCTCGAGATCTACGACCTCACGGGCCGCAGCCCTGCGTAGTGGACGCCGACCGGGACGGCCAACTTGATGGGATTTTTACGCGGCAGCCATTGAACTATGAACTCTAATGTCTTAGGTTCAAGACCGTGCAACTGCCTCCTTGGGCGCATCGACGCGTCGGCGGCACGATCGAAGCAGGATTTCTCCATGTCCGAGAACCAGAGCAGTCATAGCGAGTACCTGAAGCGGCGCGTCCGAGCCGAGTCGTCGGCCGAGGCAACGGCCCGTACGGCCGGGTGCACGTTGTCAGCACGAGCGGAGCGCACGGCGCCGGAGTGTCGAAGATGAATGACGTATGCCAGACAGAAGTCGACGGAGTACGGGTGACGTGGCGTTTCGTCCACCACCACCTGATCGCGATCGTCGCCGTGAACAACGCGTCCGATGCTTCGCCGGTGGTCTCCTTCAGTCCGGACAACTACCCCGATCTCGCGCAGGCGCGCGAGCTTTTTCCGGAGCTGACGCGGCTGTGGGATGCGATACGCCGCGAATTCTGGAACAAGCTCATCCCGCCGCTGCAACAGGCATGGGCGTGAGCTGAGGTCACCGCGCGCCCGGCTGCGTAGCCGGGCGCGCGGCGTCGTACCCGCGCGGAGACCGGATCTCAGTCCCGCGTGATGGCCCCGTCGACGCGCCGCCAGATACCGAGCGGGTTGTCCGCGCGGATCTCGTCGGCGAGAAGGTCGTCGGGGACGTTCTGGTAGGCCACCGGACGGAGGAATCGCTCGATGGCGCGGCTGCCCACGGAGGTGGTCGAGGGAGCGCTGGTCGCGGGGAACGGGCCTCCGTGGACCACCGCGTGCCCGACCTCCACTCCAGTGGGCCAGCTATCGAAGAGCACCCGGCCCGCGATCAGTTCGAGTTTGCCGAGCAAGGTCCGGGCGAGTTCGCGATCCGTGCGCGCGGCGTGCACCGTGGCGGTGAGCTGGCCTTCGAGTTCGTCGACGAGGGTGGCGAACTGCTGCGGGCCGGCTACCCGGACGATGATCGAGGCGGGTCCGAACACTTCCTCCTGGAGTTCCCGGTCCGCCAGGAACCGCTCACCGGTGGTGACGAACAGCTGTGGCACACCGGTGCAGGCGGCCCCGTCCGCGGTGCCGGTCGCGACTGTTCGCACGGCATCGGTAGCGGCCAGCCGTCGCGCTCCGGCGGAGAACGCCGCGGCGATGCCAGGGTTGAGCATCGGCGCACCGGGCGCGGCGGCGATCTGCGCGCTCGCCGCGTCGACGAAATCGCCGGCCCCGGGCCCGTCGGCCAGGAACACCAGGCCGGGGCTGGTGCACAACTGTCCGACGCCGGTGGTGAGCGAGGCGGCGAATTCGGCGCCGAGCTGTGCGCCGCGCTCGGCCAGGGCGCCGGGTAGCACGAAAACCGGGTTGACACTGGACATTTCGGCGAATACCGGAATGGGCACCGGCCGCGCCGCGGCGGCCGCGACGAGCGCGAGCCCGCCTCGCCGCGAGCCGGTGAAGCCGACGGCCCGGATATGCGGGTCGCGCACCAGCGCCGAGCCGGTCTCGACGCCGCCGTGGATCAGCGAGAAGGTGCCCTCGGGCAGGTCGTGCTCGCCCACGGCCGCGCGCACCGCCCGGCCGACCAATTCGGAGGTGCCCGGGTGGGCGGGGTGTGCCTTCACCACCACCGGCGAGCCTGCGGCCAGCGCGGACGCGGTGTCACCACCGGCCACCGAGAACGCGAGGGGGAAGTTGCTCGCCGCGAACACCGCCACCGGGCCGAGCGGGATTCGGCGTTGCCGCAGATCGGGCTTCGGCAGCGGGCTGCGCGTCGGATCGGGCCGGTCCCATCGGGCGCCGGTCCAGCTGCCCTCACGCACCACGCCCGCGAAAAGCCGCAGCTGGCCGGTGGTGCGCGCGATCTCACCGCGCACCCGGGCCTCGGGCAGACCGGTCTCGGCGATCACCCGGTCGACCAGTACATCACCCAGTGCCTCGATCTCCCCGGCGATGCTGTCCAAGAACGCCGCACGCTGCTCGAATCCGGTGCGCCGATAACGCTCGAAAGCGGCAGCGGCCAGTTCGGCGGCACGGGCCACGGTCGCGGCGTCGGCTTCGCGATACACCGGAGCGAGTTCGGCGCCTGTCGCCGGATCCGTCGCGTGGAATGGCGCGCCGGCGCCAGGGACGTCCGCGGCGCCCACCAGGTTGGCGCCGGTCAGGTGCGCTGCGTCGAGGTGCGAGGCGGTCATCAGTTCACTTTCTTCACGAGATCGGCCAGCTCGGCGAGTTCGACTTCGTCGAGGTCGGTCAACGGGCTGCGGACCGGTCCGGCCGGGCGTCCGATCACTTTCATACCCGCCTTGATGATGCTCACCGCGTAGCCCGGCTTCCGGTTGCGCAGGTCGCAGTACGGGATCACGAAGTCGTTCAGCGCGGTGCGGACGAACGCGGTGTCGCCGCTGCGCAGCGCCCGATAGAACGCGAGCGCGAACTCCGGGACGAAGTTGTAGATGGCCGAGGAGTAGGTGGTGACGCCGAGGGCCAGGTAGGGCAGCGCGAACATCTCCGCGGTCGGCAGCCCGCCCACATAGGTCAGCCGGTCGCCGAGTGCGGCGTAGATCCGGGTCATCTGCTCGATGTTCCCGATGCCGTCTTTGAACCCGATCAAGTTCGGGCACCGGTCGGCGAGTTCGGCGACGGCGGTCTCGGTGTAGGCGGCGTTGGCCCGCGAGTAGATGATCACGCCGAGGTCCGTGGCCGCGCACACCTGCCGGACGTGGGCGGCCAGGCCCTCCTGGCTGGCCTCGGTGAGATAGGGCGGCAAGAGCAGGATTCCGTGCGCACCCGCCCGTTCCGCGGCCCGCGTCATCTCCACCGCGGTGGCCGTGCCGTAACCGGCCGGCGCGATCACCGGCAGGCCCTCCGGCGCCTCGGCTACCGCCGCGGTCACCACCTGGTCCACCTCGGCGGGGGTGAGCGAGAAGAACTCGCCGGTGCCGCCCGCGGCGAAGAGACCGGACGCGTCGTAGCCGCCGAGCCAGGCGATGTTCTCCCGATAGGCGGCCTCGTCGAACGAACCGTCGGCACGCAGATGGGTGACCGGGAAGGACAGCAGACCGGAGCCGAGCTTCCGGGCGATGTCCTGCGGTGCGGCAGTGGTCATGGTGGGCGCTCCTGTTCGATGGGCCAGCTGAGCCCACCCTAGGAACGACTTATGATTCACGTCCAACACTGTTTGCATATCTATCAATACAAGGTCGGTATCGAATGTTCACCTTCGTGCAGCTCACCCATTTCGTGGCCGTCGCCGAGGAACTGCACTTCGGGCGTGCCGCGGAACGACTCCGGATGACGCAGCCGCCGCTGAGCAGGCAGATCCAGCTGCTGGAGAAGGAGGTGGGCGCGGAACTGTTCGATCGCTCCAATCGCACTGTCCGGCTCACCCGGGCCGGTCAGGCGTTCCTGGTGGACGCTCGCCGCCTGCTCCAGCAGGCCGAGCGTGCGACGCTGGCGGTGCGCCGGGTCTCCGCGGGTACCGGCGGGGTGCTGCGGGTGGGTTTCACCGGCGCCAGCGTGCACTCCGGTCTGCCGCTGGTGCTGGCGACCGCGCGCTCGCTGCTGCCGGATGTCGACGTGGAGCTGCGTGAACTGGTGACGATGGACCAGGTCGAGGCGCTTTCGGACGGCTCGCTGGATCTGGGCATGGTGCGCCCCCCGATCACCCGGCCGGATCTGACCGCCCGCGCCTTCGTCCGCGAAGGCTTGATCGCCGCGTTGCCCGGCGATCATCCGCTCGCCGTCTCGGCCGACCCGCTGCCGGTCGCGGCACTGCACGGCGCGGAGATGGTCATGCACGCGCCGGTCGAGGCGCGCTACTTCCACGAATTGGTGACCAGCGTGCTGCACGCCGCGTCGGTGGTTCCGGCGGTAACCCAGTACATGACCCAGGTGCACAGCATCCTGGCCTTGGTCAACCTGGGCTGGGGTGCGGCGCTGGTGCCCGAATCGGCGGCGGGCATGCGTTTCGACAACGTGCGGTATCGGCCTCTGGCGCAGGTCGCGCGGGTGGTGGAACTCGATCTCGTCTGGCGACAGGACAACGAGAACCCGGCGCTGGCGCGGCTGCTCCCGGGGCTCGGCGCGGGGGAGCAGAGAACGTTCGATACCTTTCCTGTATCGATTCATCCGTAATTAGTGTTGGACGGGAATCGTCCCCGCTCTCTAAGTTCTGTGCTGTGAGGCGAGTCACTCGCCCGACGATCTCTTCCCACAGCACCGCGCAGCGCGGTGGTGGTTCGACCGAAAGGAGTGGACGATGTCGTTCACTCGGCAGCCGACGGCGGAACTGGATGCGGCCGTATCGAAATTCTTTCGACGAGTCGTCCCGCTGTTCATCGTCATGTTGATCTGCAACCAGATCAACCGATCGAATATCGGTTACGCCCGTGAATATCTGGAGGCCGATGTCGGTATCGGCGCCGCCGCGTACGGGTTCGGCGCGGGCGTGTTCTTCATCGCTTACGCGCTGTTCGAGTTGCCGAGCAACGTGATGATGGAGAAGTTCGGCGCCCGCATCTGGCTCACCCGGATCATGATCAGCTGGGGCCTCATCTCCGCGGCGATGATGTTCGTGCAGAACGCGACGATGTTCTATGTCCTGCGCTTCCTACTCGGCGCCGCCGAGGCGGGCTTCTTCCCCGCGGTGATCTTCTACCTGGCCAAGTGGCTGCCCAACAGCCACCGCGGACGCGCCACCGCGCTGTTCGTCGCCGGGTCGTCGATCGCCGCGGCGATCTCCGGGCCGCTGTCGGGCCCGCTGCTCTCGCTCGACGGCGGCGGCGGCCTGCACGGCTGGCAATGGATGTTCGGCATCGAGGGAATGGTGTCGGTGATCGTCGGCTGCATCGCCTTCTTCTTTCTGGATTCCCGGATCGAAGACGCGAAATGGCTGACGCCAGGGGAACGAAAAGCGCTCAGTGGCACCATTGCCGAAGAGGAGATCGACAAGGCCGTCAATTCGGGTGTGGCACACAAAGCGTCGCGCTGGCGCATGCTCGCCGATCCGAAGCTCCTGCTCTTCTGCTGGATCTATTTCGCGATCCAGCTTTCGATCTACGCCAACACCTTCTGGCTGCCCTCGATCATCCGCCGCATCGACGGCGTGAACGACATCACCGTCGGCCTGCTCGCCTCCCTGCCCTGGATCTGCGCCGTGGTCGCCATGTACGTCTCGGCCCGGATCGGTGACCGCACCGGCAATCGGAGGCCGCTGCTGATCATCGCGCTGCTCACCGCGGCGGTGGGCACCTATCTGGCCGCGATCGCCTCGCCGTGGCTTGCCCTGGTGTTCCTGTGCATCGCCGCCATGGGATTCAAGAGCGCCAGCCCGCTGTTCTGGTCCATTCCGCAGTCGGGCCTGCACCCGCTCGTCCTGGCGCCCGCCATCGCCATCATCAACTCCATCGGCAACCTCGGCGGCTTCGTCGCGCCGTACGGCTTCGGGCTGGTGAAATCGGCCACCGGTGAGGTGACCTGGGGTCTGTACGCGCTGGCCGCGGCCTCGGTGCTCGCCGCCGCGTCGGTGCTGCTGGTGCGTCGTGAAGCGCGAGCAGGCGCCGCCGACACCGTGTTGCGCGCCGACCCCACCGACCATGCCGCCGATCGCGCACCGGCCGCCGCCCCGAACGCCGTCGCCGTCACCACTCTGGAGAACCGGTCATGACATCCTCGTCTCGCACCCCTCGCGTCACCGGCATGCGCGTCGTGCCGATCGCGGGCCACGACAGCATGCTGCTCAACCTGAGCGGCGCACACGCTCCCTACTTCACTCGCAACCTGGTGATCCTCACCGATTCCGAGGGCCGCACCGGGGTGGGGGAGGTACCCGGTGGCGAACGCATCCGCGCCACCCTCACCGACGCCAGGGAATTGGTGCTCGGCCGCTCGCTCGGCGAATACCACGCCGTGCTCGATGACATCCGCCGCACTTTCGCCGCCCGCGACTCGGGCGGGCGCGGCAGCCAGACCTTCGATCTGCGCGTCACCGTGCATGCCGTCACCGCGGTGGAATCCGCGCTGCTGGACCTGCTGGGGCAGCACCTCGAGGTGCCGGTGGCCGCACTGCTCGGCGACGGCGTGCAGCGCACCGCGGTGCCGGTGCTCGGTTACCTGTTCTTCGTCGGCGACCGCACCCGCACCGACCTGCCGTATCGATCCGGCGCGGACGAGCCCGCCGACGCCGACACCTGGCTGCGGTTGCGGCACCAGGCCGCGCTCACACCGGACGCGGTGGTCGCGCTGGCTCGCGCCGCCCGTGCGCGCTACGGCTTCCGGGACTTCAAACTCAAGGGCGGCGTGCTGGCCGGGCGGGACGAGGCCGCCACGGTCCGCGCGCTCGCCGAGGAATTCCCGGACGCGCGCATCACCCTGGACCCCAACGGTGGATGGCTGCTGAGCGAGGCCGTGGAACTGTGCCGCGAGCTGACCGACGTGCTCGCCTACGCCGAGGACCCGGTGGGCCCGGAGGGGTCCTATTCCGGCCGTGAGGTGATGGCGGAGTTCAAGCGGGCTACCGGTCTGCCCACCGCCACCAATATGATCGCCACCGACTGGCGCGAACTCGGCCACGCCGTCCGCGCGGGCGCCGTCGACATCCCCCTCGCCGATCCGCACTTCTGGACCATGGCGGGCTCGGTCCGCGTCGCCCAGCTGTGCGACGCGTGGGGCCTGACCTGGGGCTCGCACTCCAACAATCACTTCGACGTCTCGCTGGCCATGTTCACCCACGTCGCGGCGGCCGCTCCCGGCGCGATCACCGCCATCGACACCCATTGGATCTGGCAGGACGGCCAGCGCGTGACCCGCGACCCCTATCCCATCGCCGGCGGCACGCTCACCCTGCCGTCGCGCCCCGGTCTCGGCGTCGAACTCGACGAGGAGCGGGTCGCCGCCGCCAACGAGCTCTACCAGCGGGAGGGCTTGGGCGATCGCGACGACGCCGCGACCATGCAATACCTCGTGCCGGGGTGGCGCTTCGACAGCAAGCGGCCTGCGCTGGTGCGCTGAGCCAGTCGGTAGGAAACGGGAGCCGCGGACCATCGGGTCTGCGGCTCCTTGCCTGCCGCGTGGCGGCTCGCCCGGCCGAAACTCGTTCCGGCGAAACGTCATACATTCGCCGGTCGTAGCGCGGCCCTGCCGCACGGTAGCAGGGCGAGCACGCCGAACACGTCGAAGATCAAGGGTTTGGAACCACCCAGAAGAGGCATTACCCCCTGCGAACAAGCTCGGCAAGGAGGTCAAGATGTCGGCTGGAGTATGGGTGATCATCGCCGTCATCGTCATTGTCGTCGCGGCCCTGCTGGCGTTCCTGGTCTGGCCGATGGTGCGCAGGCAGCGACTACGCCGCAGATTCGGCCCCGAGTACGACCGGACGGTGCAGGAACTCGAGGACCGCAAGACGGCAGAACAAGAGCTCGCCGAACGCGAGCGCAGGCACGCGCAGCTGCGGCTACGCGACCTGTCGAAGGACGAGAAGCGGGTCTACACCACGCGGTGGGTCGAGGTGCAGGAGCGATTCATCGACGACCCGGCCGGTGCGCTCACCGAAGCCGACCGCCTCGTCACCACGATCATGGCCGAGCGCGGCTACCCCACGGAGAACTACGAGCAACAGCTCGCCGATCTCTCCGTGGAGCACGCCGAGCCGCTGGTCCACTATCGCGCCGCGCACGAGATCGCGACGCGACCGGCGGGTGCCGAGGTGTCCACCGAGGACCGGCGCACCGCTGTCGTGCATTATCGGGAACTTTTCAAGGACCTGCTCGGCGTGGCCGATCAGGAGAAGAAGGGCGTGAAATCATGAGCACCGAATCCGAGCGGCGGCTGCACACCAGGGCGGAAGAGGATTCGGCCAGGGCGGGGGAGCCCGCCGGGTCCGAACAGTACGGCGAGACGACGGACCGTCGGCAGGAAGCCCACGCCGGGCAGGTCGGCGAAACCGACGCGGTCCAGCGCGACACCGCGACGCCGATCGACGACTCCGAGCGCCGCCCGACGAGCGGCGATGCGGTCGAGCCGGACTCGGCCGCTCGGGCCCACGACCCGGGGGCGATGCGCGAGACCACCTCAGCAGGGCAGTCCGCGACCGGCAACGAACGAGCGGAGTTCGCCGGTGACGCCGAGCGTGGCAGCATGGATGCTTCGACGCAGGGGGTTGCGCAGGACTCCACCCGAGGCGCCGACGCCACGGCGTCCGCTCCCGCGGCAAGCGACCAGCTCGCGCCCTTGATCCCCGAAGCCGATCTCGATCGTCTGCGCACCCAGTGGCGCGAGGTCCAGGTCACCTTCGTCGACAACCCGAGGGCCGCCGTTGCTCGCGCCGACGAACTGCTCGGCGGCACCATCGACCAGTTGGTCGCGACCTACCAGGAGCGCAAACGCGAACTGGACTCGCGGCTGGGCGACGAGTCCGACACCGAAGGCCTCCGGCAGGCGTTGCGCGGTTACCGAGGGTTCTTCGACCAGCTGCTCTCGACCGGCGCCTAGCCGAGCCCCGTGGCCCATGGATGTCTTTCGACTGGCGACGGGAACGGTCGACCGAGCGACGAACTGGGTCGCCCAGCAGGTGAAGGCCCGGGTACCCAGCGCTGACCCCGGCGACCGCGACCCGGAGTTCATCGCCGACACCATGGGCCTGGGCTGGCTGTTCGTCCGCCTCTATTTCCGGGCGGAGGTGCGCGGGCTGGATCGGGTTCCCGAAAAGGGGCCGGTATTGCTGGTGGCCAACCACTCCGGCGGCAACGTGTCGCCGGAGGTTCTGGTCACCACGCTGGCATTCGTCCGGCGTTTCGGCCCGCACCGGCCCTTTTTCCAGCTTGCCCACGACATGGTGATGGCCTACCCGGTGATCGGGTCGTTGCTGCGTCGCTTCGGCACGGTGAACGCCGACCCGGGCAATGCCGAGCAGGCGCTGCGCGACGGTGCGGTGGTGCTGGTCTATCCCGGCGGCGACTGGGAGGTCCACCGCCCCAGCTGGGAGGAAGACCGCCTCGACTTCGCCGGTCGCACCGGTTTCCTCCGCTTGGCCTGGAACGAGCGGGTGCCGATCGTCCCGGTGGTCAATATCGGTGCGCAGCAGAGCGAGCTGGTGCTCACCCGCGGGGATCGGATCGCGCGCCTGCTGCGGCTGGACCGCATGCTGCGGCTGAAAGTGTTCCCGATCTCCATCGCCCTGCCGTGGGGACTGAACATCGGTGATCTCGCCGGGCACCTGCCCTTGCCCAGCAAGATCACCGTCGAGTTCCTCGACCCGATCGACCTGCGCGAAGCGCTGGGTCCGGAACTCGACCTGGAGCGGGCCTACCGGCACGTCACCGGGATCATGCAACGCACACTGACCAGGCTGGACGAGGAACGCGACCTGCCGATCGTCGGGTGAACGGAATCAGTGGGGCGATTTCGGCCGCACCCTCCCACGGCCGCCAATTTTTATGATACCGTTCGTAACATATATCCGCTCAGTGTGATGGAGGTCTCCCGTGCGCGCAGTCGCGCATGAAAAGATCGGATGGTTCGCCGCGCCGGGCACCGAGGGCGGCGGAGCGGCGCTGGACCAGGTAGCGGCCATGACCGGCGCTGCCGGGGTGGTCGCCATCGTGCTGCTGTGGGTCGGTTACCTGCACCGCACCCGGCGAATCACGTGGCTGCAGCGTGTCGCCGACCGTCTCGGGCGGCTGTTCAATCGACCCGGCTGGGTCGCCCTCCCGCTCGCGATGTTCCTCGCGACGATTCTGACCGCCCTGTTGGGCTTCATCTGGGACGTCAGCCTGCACGTGGGTAACGGACGCGACGACGGGCCGCTGGCGAATCCGGCGCACTACTTCATCTTGGCGGGGTTGTTCTTCCTGTTCACCGCCGGAATGTCGGCGATCGTGCTTCCGTTGGACGAAAAGCCCGGCGCCGCGGCGGTGCGGATCACCCGCACCTGGTACGCGCCTGTCGGCGGCATCCTCATAGCGGGCGCCGGTCTCTACGCGCTGATCGGCTTTCCCCTCGACGACATCTGGCACCGGCTGTTCGGTCAGGACGTCACGCTGTGGGGGCCGACGCATCTGATGCTCATCGGCGGCGCCGGTTTGTCACTGGTCGGTGTGCTGCTGCTCGAGTTCGAGGGCAGGCACAGCAAGCCCGAACCCGACCGCGCCGATGGACGGTTGATGTGGCTGCTGCGGTCGTTCGCCTTCGGCGGCCTGCTCATCGGCCTGTCGGTGTTCCAGGTGGAATTCGACTTCGGCGTGCAGCAGTTCCGGCTCGTCCTGCAACCGATGCTCATCGTGGCCGCGGCCGCCATCTCCCTCGTTGCCGCCCGCTTGAGCCTCGGGCCGTTCAGCACGCTGGTCGTCGTCGGCTTCGCCGCCCTGGTTCGCACCGTGGTCGCCGTGCTGGTCGGCGGGCCGATCATCGACGCGCCACGCAACGTCTTCCCGCTCTATCTCGGCTGCGCGGTCGTGGTGGAACTGCTCGCGCTGCTGCCGCTCACCCGGCGACCGATCTGGTGGGGCGCTGTATGCGGACTCGGCATCGCGACGGTCGGACTGTGGCTGGAATCCCTCTGGGTCCGTGCGATGTTCGTCAATTCGTGGCCGGCCGCGATGTGGCCGGAACTGCTGGCGATGGCAGTGCCCACCGGTGTCGTGGGCGGTGTCGTCGGTGCGCTGCTGGCCATGGCATTGCGCGGTGAAGCGCTGCCACGTCCGCCGGTGCGACGCGGGTTGATGGTCGCCGCGGTCGTCATCGTTGCCGCCGCGACCGCCAACGGCCTGCTCACCGACGTACCGGAGCGGGCCGAGGCCACCGTCACCCTCCGCGACGCCGCATCGGATGCGGGCGGACGGATGGTGCTCGCGGACGTTCGCGTCACGCCCGCCGATCTCGTCGGCTCCGACCCGGAATGGATGCAGATCCTTGCCTGGCAAGGCGGGATCGGCGCGGACAGTCCCGGTCGCGGTCTGGTCGTGGACCAACTCCAGCGAGTGGGCCCCGGCCACTACGTGTCCACCAAACCTGTTCCGGCACATGGGACGTGGAAGACCGTGCTGCGGCTGCAGGACGGCCGGGTGCTGACCGCGGCGCCGATCTTCATGGCCGCCGACCCGGGCATCGGCGTGGAAGAGGTTCCGGCCCTCGACTCGTTCACCCGGCCGTTCATCGCCGAGATCACCGTGCTGCAGCGGGAGCGCTCGTTCGATTTCACGTCCTGGTTGTTCACCGCGGCGTCGCTGGTCGTGCTGCTGTGCAGCCTCGTCCTGGTCTGGGCGTTGTCCTGGGGCGCGGCCCGAATCAACGACCGGTACCCGCACGCGAGCCGACCGGCGGCAGAGCCGGTGGTTTCGCGATGACCCAGGGCTACGACGGCGTGGACGTCCTGGCCGATCATTCGATCCTGCTGGCCATCCCCGCTTTCCTGCCCGCCTTTCTGGTAGTCGCCGTCGTCGTGTTCGTCGCGCTGCGTGATCGTCGTGCGGAGGAGCGCGATCGCGCGCCCGGTTCGCCGTCCGAGCACGGCGTGGAGAAGGAGGAGTGATGGCATCGGTGCGGCGTCGGGTCGCGCTCGTACTGCTCGGCGGTCTGCTCGTGGCAGGCTGCGCCTCGACCGATCCGGCCACCACCACCTCGGCGACCGCGGTGGCCGGAGACCCGGACAGTCTCGTTGTCGCGGTGCGGATCTCCGGGGGATCGGTGAGCCCGGCCGACGTCCGCCTGGAGACCAGGGTGGGACGGCCGATCGAGATCGTGGTCGACAGCGACACCGACGACGAACTGCACGTCCATGCCACGCCCGAGCACACTTTCGCGGTCACCCCGGGCACCGGACAGCGATTCCGCTTCACCGTGGACGTGCCCGGGCGGGTGGAGATCGAACTGCACCACGCGCGCCGCACGGTGGCGACGCTGCTCGTGCGCGGATGACGGTTCTGGCCCATGGCATCGGCGGAGCCGCCGATCTGCCGATCCCGCTGTCGTACGCCCTGATCGGGGCCGCCTGGGCCTTGACGTTCTCCTTCGCGCTGCTGGCGTTCGCCTGGCGCGAGCCGCGTCTGGAGCCACGATCACCGGGCGTCGCGCTCCCCGCGATCATCGGAACGGCCGTGGACTCCAGGATGGTTCGAGTCGCGATTTCGGTGGTGAGCGTGTCCTCTGCGATCGGGGTGCTCGCGATCGGTCTGCTCGGTCCATCCGAGTCGGCCGACAATCCCGTGCCCGGTGTCGTCTACATTTTCCTGTGGGTCGGGGTCATGGTCGCCTCGCTGGTCGCCGGTCCCGTCTGGAAGGTGCTGTCCCCGGCGCGCGCGCTGCACCGCGCCATCTGCCTGGCGTGGCGCCGCCCGCCCGGGCACGGCCTGGTCCGGTATCCCAGCTCCTGGGGGCAGTGGCCGGCGGTGCTCGGTCTGTTCTCCTTCGTATGGCTCGAATTGGCCTACCCGGAACCGGGTTCGGTGGCGGCTGTGACCACCTGGCTGGCTGCATACTTCGTCGTGACCACGATCGGTCTGATCGTGTACGGCACGGCGTGGGCCGAGCGCGCCGATCCGCTCGAGGTGTACAGCAGCCTGCTGGGCAGGTTGAGCCCGTTCGGACGCCGCGCTACCGGTGCACGCGTGCTCCGTTCGCCGCTGGACAACCTGGCGGGCACTCCGGCGCGGATCGGCGGGGTGGCCGTGGCCGCCACCCTGCTCGGCTCGACCGCGTTCGACAGCTTCACCACATTTCCATCGTGGCGCGGACTACTGGCCGATGCGGGCAGCGGTGGATCCGATGTCCTGCCGGTGGTGCTGAACACGGCGGGACTGCTCGGGTTCATCGTTGTCGTCGGCGTCGCGTTCCGGACCGCCGCCCGGGCGACCGGCGGCCTGGACGAAGCGCGGCGGCGGCTGCTACCGGCTCGCCTCGCCCACAGCCTGACACCGATCGTCGCCGGCTATCTGGTGGCCCACTATCTGACGTTTCTCGTGGAGAAAGGACAAGCGACGGTGATCTTGTTCGCGGATCCGTTCGGGCGAGGATGGAATCTCGCCGGGCTCGCCGACCGCGACGTCGCCTACGTCCTGTCCGCCCACCCCGCGGCGCTGGGGACGATCAAGGTGCTGGCCGTTGTCGTCGGCCACGTCCTCGGTGTCGCCGCCGCGCACGACCGCTGCCTGCGCCTGCTGCCGCGGGCCCATCGGCTCACCGGTCAGCTGGCCCTGATGCTGACCATGGTCGCTTTCACCTTCACCGGTCTTTATCTTCTGTTAGAGCACCCATTTGGCAGCGATTTCGCCACGTATGTGGGTTCATAGCGGGTTACCTCATGGTTCGGACTCGCTGGATCGTTGCCGGTTACGGGGGGACAGGGGTGTCGTGGGGTGTGCGGCAGGAGGGGATGAGGCTCACCGGCCAAGGCGACAAGTGCCTCGATCACATCCAGCAGCCCGGCCTTGGCGCAGCGGCTGCCGCGTAGATCGCGTAGCAGCAGATCGATCCGTTCGGTGGGATCGATCCGCAGGCCCGATTCGGCCTCGGCCAGGCCGGTCACGTGGATGCCGGCGCCGCGTCTCGCAGGCTGTCCAAGGCGGCGAGGAGCCGCCGCCGTACGTCACCGGCTACCGGGGGTAGCTCCGATCCGGCCATGATGTGAGGCGGTACATCGGGATCGATCGCCTCGACCACGGTGCCGTCGTCGACCGAGCGCACCACCACACGGCACGATGTCACCAAACCGGCCTGCCGGTCGGAGGTCAGCGCGCGGAAGGTCAGCCGAGGATCGCATGCGTCCACAACCAGGTAGTTCTCGATGTGCTCGCCGATGGTCTCGCGCAGTGTGGCCTGCATGTCCACTTCGGCGGTCACGATGAGCCCGTGGTTTCGCAGCGCCTCCCTGGTGCGTTCGACGGCGAGTTCGAACGGCGCGTCGAGGTTGGCCGCGATGGTCGGGGCGGGAGCGACCGGCAATCGGATCTCGGTCAGCAGTCGCCGGGCATCCGAGACCTCGTCCGGGCCGATCAGATACGCCTCGGTGGGTGGACCGATCGGCTGATATCCCGCGTCACGCAACCACTGCCGTAGCGCCCGATACGCCACGCCGAGGTCGCGATAGCTACCGCGGTGGCTGGTGCGGGCGACCAGGGTGCCGGGCATGAGGACTACCTGGGCGCCGGAGCTGGGGCCGAGGTTGGGCGCAGGCTCCACCGGAACGCCGAATTCCACCACGATCGCCTCATCGATCGGCAGATCCTCGCGGAACGTGATCGTCGGCGCGCCGCTGGCGGTCAATCCCGCATTCTGCACGATCCGGGTCACCTCCCGCATTCCCTCGGAGATGTCCTCGCCGAGCAGATTCGAGTTCGGTCGGATCTCGCGGGGCACTCGCAGCACTACCTCCGGCGCCGACTCGATCAGGGCCACCTGGTAGTCCATCGCAGCCTCCTCGGTTCGCGTCATGCGATGAGCGTGCGCTCTGCGGCCTGCCGCCGCACAGGGGCGAAAGTCCTGCTCTGGGGGTCCAACCGCCATCGGACGCCGGAAACGACGGAGGTCACCACAAGGGAAGGCCCGTCCTGCCCTCTCACTCCGGGACCAATGTCCTCGGGGTGGTGTCCAGGGTCCTGTGCATGTTCCGAACGGCCATCGGATGGTGACTTTCGTTTCTGTGGCAGCACGAAGACGCAGCAGAAGATCGAGGTATGGAACGAGGCGATTCGACAGACCGGCAGACTGAGTCGCTCCGCTTGCTGGCGAGCGCGCGGTACGGGCGGGTCGTTTTCACCTGCGACGCGCTGCCTGCCATACGCCCGGTAAATCATCTGTTCGACGGTGGGATGGTCCTCATACGCACCCGCCTGCTCTCCGTGCCCCGCTCTCCAGCACTCCCAGAACGACGCCGCCCCGCCGCTGCGGTAACCGCACCACACGCTCCGAGCCTCAGTACGTGGACAGGGCAGAGGTGGACAGAGGTCAGCGCGGTCGCCATCCGACGGCTCTCCGAGAAAGTGTGGGACGTTCGACCTCCGCCTTCGAGTCGATGTCCTCCTCCAATGCCCTCCGCGAAACCGCACGCTGATTAGTGCCGCCGACGGCAGCGAGCGAATGGAGAAACCGTGCTGGTAAACGAGGACCGCCGACTAGCGGACCGGATCGGACGCGTATTCAATCGGCGGGCAGTGGTGGGTGCCGCGGTCGCCGTCGTACGTGACGGGCGAATGGAGTTCGCTGGGCACGGGATGGCCGACATCGCCGCGAACCGCCCGCTCACCCAGGACACCATCTTCCGGATCGCGTCTATCACCAAGACGTTCACCGCGATCGCGGTGATGCAGCTGTGGGAGCGCGGACTGATCGATCTCGATGCCCCGGCGAGCAAGTATCTACGTGCTTATCGTCTGGTCCCCGCCGATTCGCGGTTCGGGCCGGTAACGGTACGCCACCTGCTGACCCACACCTCGGGCATCGGTGAGACAGCCCATCCCCGGCGGGTGCTGGACCCCGATTTCGGAGAGAGCGTTGCGCCGGGCGAACCCGTACCGCCGCTGAGCCGGTACTACCGGCGAGGGCTGCGTGTCCAGGCCGAACCGGGCAGCCGATGGACCTACACCAACCATGGCTTCGCCACCCTCGGCCAGATCGTCGCCGATGTCACCGGCGTCCCATTCGCCGACTATCTGCGCGAGCGGCTCTTCTTGCCGCTGGGCATGCTCGACACGAGTCTCACTCCGCCCGCAGCCGCGGCGCGGCGGGCGGTGGGATACCGGCTGCGCGCGCACGGGCCAAAAGAGATCACCCATCGCGAGATGATCACCGCCGCGGCGTCCTCGGCCTACTCCACTCCGCGCGATATCGGCCGCTATATCGCCGCACTGCTCGGCGGCGGTGGCAACGAATACGGTTCCGTGGTCGAATCCGCGACGCTGGCAATGATGTTCGCACCGCAGTACCAGCCCGATCCCCGGGTGCCGGGAATGGGCCTCGGATTCTTCCGCGGTCAGGTCGGAAACCATCGGGTGATCGAACATCAGGGCATCCTGCCCGGGTTCAACTCCCAGATCTGGCTCGCCCCCGACGACGGACAGGCCGTCCTGGCCTTCGTCACCGGCGGTCATCGCGCCCTGCTCTGGCTTCCGGCCGAATCCTCCGCCCTACTGCACGAGATCCTGGGTGTCGCGCAACCGGCGATCCGCGACGACGTCGCGCACCGACCGGAAATCTGGTCCGAGATCTGCGGCTTCTACCCACTGCCCGGAGCGCTCACCGATGTCCGCGCCCGATCGATGGTAGGAGCAGGCGCCGAAGTGCGGATCAGCGGTGGCCGACCGGTGCTGCGGGTGCTGACCCCGATTCCCGCCCTGGTGCGCGGACTGCCTCTGCACCCCGACGATCCCGACGATCCCTTGGCCTTCCGCATCGATATGGGTCGGTGGGGTCTGGGCACCGGCAGAATTCTGTTCAGTCGGGAGTCCGGCACCGGGGCGATGAGGATGCACTTCGACCTGCATCCCATGACGCTGCGAAAGTCGAGAACCTGGCCGGCCCGGCGGGTGGAAAGGATGCCCAGATGACCGAGCCCGCGATTACGATCGCCGGCCTGACGAAATCGTTCGGTCCCGCGAAAGCACTCGATGGACTGGATCTGACCGTAGGCACCGGTGAGATCCATGGGTTCCTGGGTCCGAACGGCTCGGGTAAGACGACGACGATTCGGATTCTGCTGGGACTGCTGCGTGCGGATTCCGGGACGGTGCGCATGCTCGGCGGTGATCCGTGGTCGGACGCGGTCGCACTGCACGCGCGATTGGCCTACGTGCCCGGTGAGGTCCTCCTCTGGCCCGGAATCACCGGCGGCGAGGTCATCGACTTGATGGGCCGTCTGCGCGGCGGGATCGACCGGCGCCGCCGCGCCGAATTGCTGGAGCGATTCGATCTCGATCCACACCAGAAGGCCCGTGCCTACTCGAAGGGCAACCGGCAGAAGGTCGCGCTCGTCGCGGCGCTGGCCTCGGACGCGGAGCTGCTGTTGCTCGACGAGCCGACCGTTGGCCTCGACCCGCTGAAAGAAGCCGAATTCCAGCGCTGCGTCGCGGAATGGAAGCACGAGGGCAGGACCGTCCTGCTGTCCAGTCACATTCTGGCCGAGGTGGAGGCACTGTGCGATCGGGTGAGCATCATCCGGTGCGGGCGCACCGTGGAAAGCGGCACCTTGGCCGAGCTGCGGCATCTGACCCGCACCACGATCACCGTCGAAACCATCCGGCCGCTGGCGGGGCTGGACGCGGTGGCGGGAGTGCACGACCTCGTCCGCGACGGCACTCGGGCCAGGTTCGATGTCGACACCGCCCACCTCGACGCCGTGACGCGCGTACTCGCCGATTCCGGTGTGCGCAGCCTCACCAGCACGCCGCCCACACTCGAGGACATCTTCCTTCGCCACTACGGCGCCGCCTCGGCCCCTTCAGGGGAGGAGAGCCGGTGAGCACCGCCATGATTTCGCGGCCGACGCTGCGGCAAGATCTCTCCGGGGCGGGCACGCTGCTGCGCTTCGCGCTGCGACGCGAGCGGTTCTCGCTGCCGTGCTGGCTGTTCGGCGCCGCCGCGCTGCTCGCGTTCCAGTCGGTCGGTAGTCAACGCTTCTACGACACGCCGCAGAAGCTCGCGCAGCTGCGCGAGACGATGAGTGCCAGTGCGGCCGCCGTCGCCATGGGCGGGCCGACGCAATTGCTGACGACCATCGGCGGCGAGATCGTTTTCGAGATACTCGCGTACCTGGCGGTCGTGGTCGCGTTGATGAATATGTTTCTGGTCGGCAGGCATACTCGCTCGGACGAGGAGACCGGGCGCGCGGAACTGCTCCGCTCGGCGCGGGTAGGGCGCCGGGCACCCACCGTCGCCGCGCTGACACTGGCTGGGCTGGCCGATATCGCCGTCGTGCTGGTGCTTTTCGCCGCCGCGGTCGGTACCGGGCTTCCGACGGGTGGCTCACTGCTGCTGGGAGTAGTCATTGGGGGAGTGGGTGTCACGTTCGCCGCCGTCACCGCCGTCGCTGCGCAGATATTCGAGAATCCGCGCAGCGTCTACGGGGCGGTCGGGCTTGCTCTGGCGGCCGCCTATGTAGCGCGCGCGATCGGCGATGTGGGCAGCGGAGCCGCCTCCTGGGCATCGCCCATCGGATGGGCCCAGCGCAGCTACCCGTACGCCGGCGACCGCTGGTGGACGGTGCTGTTGTTCGCCGCCGCGACCTTCGCGCTGACCGCTTTGGCCTTCGCTCTGCTGGATCGACGCGACTTCGGCGCCGGACTGCTCCCCTACGGCACTGGGCGCGCGACCGCGTCCTGGGCGCTGGGCTCGCCGCTCGGCCTTGCCTGGCGGTTGCAGCGCGGTTCGCTGGCCGGGTGGGCCGTGGCCGTTTTCGCGTTAGGGGCCGCGTACGGCTCGTTCGCCGACAGTATCGCGGAGTATCTCGCCGACAATCCCGAGATCGCCGCCTACCTTCCCGGCGGCGCGGCCGACGCGGTGAACTCGTATCTGTCTCTGACGGTGTCGATCGTCGCGCTGCTCACCGCCGCGTTCGGCGTCGCCAGTGTGCTGCGCGCGCGTGGGGAGGAGACCGCGGGACGCGCCGAGCCGCTGCTGGCGGCTCCGGTCAGCCGGTATCGCTGGCTGGCGAGCCATCTCGCCATCGCTGTGGGGGGCGGCGCGTTCGTGCTGGCTGTCGGCGGTTTCGGCATCGGTCTGACGTACGGGTTGACGATCTCCGATTCAGGACAGGCACTGCGCATGACCGGTGTGGCGCTGGTGCATCTACCGGCGGTCTGGTCGGTGATCGCGGTTGCGGCGCTCGGCCTCGGCTGGGCTCCGAGAGCGGCTGTAGCGGTGGCGTGGGCCGCCTTCGCCTACTGCGCCGTGGCGCTGCTCTTCGCGGCCGCATTCGATCTGCCCGACTGGTTCGACGACGCCTCGCCGTTCACCCACATTCCGAAGGTGCCGCTGCATACCGTCACCGCCACGCCCATACTCGTGATCATCCTGACCGCACTGGCCGGGCTGATACTCGCTGCCGCCGGTTTTCGCCGCCGCGACGTCGGGTATTGACCAGGACTCCGTCCGCTGGCGCACACATTGTCGCTCGTCGGGCGAGTACTCGGCGGCATCGAAAGCGCAACGAGAATTGTCGACGACCCGGAGCCTCCGCTGGTACACCGTTGGTCGGTGCGCCTACCACGGGTAGCGGAGGCTTGCGTCCCGGCAGGCCGAACCGGGGGTGCGATGGCGACTTTCCGCGCGACTGATCAGCGGGGCCACAAGCGACGGAGACCTCGCACGGGTGCTCGGTTCGGGGCGTGGTCGTCGTCGTGGCCGGGGCACCACCGGCTCGGCGGGGTAGCGGCGCGGACGGCGTCGATGTGCGTGCCGCAGCCGGCCCAAGTGGTCTTGCCGCAGACACGGCACTGGATGGGGGAGCACATCAGCGCTGTCCTTCGACGCCCGCGAAGGTGGGCGGGCCCTGGTATGGGCGCTGCAGCGCGGCGAATCCGGGAGTGGTGGCCGCGGTGATGAGGGCAGCCAGCAACTCTGGGGCGCTTCCCGGCCGAGGTGGCTCGGTCAAGACGGGACCGCTGAAGACGTGACCGTCGACGCCGATGATGGGGCTGCCGCTGCGCCCGCCGAGCGCTGCTTGGCTGGCGTGATGGGCGTGGGCGACCGCGGCATCGTAGCGGGCGTCATCAAGGGCCTCGATCAGTCTGTGATCGAAGCCGGTCGCGGCCAGTGCGGCGGCCACCGCGTCGTCTGCGTGGTGGCCGCCCGCATGCCACCGCTGACCCAACTCGAGGTAGAGCGGGGTGAACGCCGTCCGACCGTATTGCTCGACGGCGGCGGCGAACACTCGGCCGATCCGACGTGATCGGACGATCATCGGGGCGTGGTCGGCATCGACATCGTGATCGCCGTTGAGCACGGCCAGGCTCATCGGTCGCAAGGTCACCACGTGCTCGTCGGCCGCACTGTCGAGCAGCCACTGCGCGGCCACCCAGGCAAAGGGGCACACAGGATCCACGTACAGATCGATATCGGCCACCGAAATCCTCCTGTCGTCACTGGCCGAATACCCCACGGGGTATATTCCTTATTGGCCACTATACCCCCTGGGGCATGGGAGCCGGAGAGGCTCATTCGCTCCCTGGGTATACCCCCTCGGGTATCATGAACAAGACAACGAAAGAAGGAAGGCGCCACCATGGTCGGCGACGAAACAGCGATCACCGAAACACTCAACAGGCTGCGGAGGGCGCACGGTCAGCTCGCCGGGGTCATCGCCATGATCGAGCAGGGTCGTGACTGCAAAGACGTGGTCACCCAACTCGCCGCGGTTTCCCGGGCGCTCGACCGCGCCGGATTCAAGATCGTCGCTACCGGACTGCGCGAATGCCTCACCGGCCGATCCGTCGACGGCCAGAAGCAGATGACCGTCGACGAGCTGGAGAAACTGTTCCTAGCTCTGGCCTGACACGAATCGTCGCTCATGAAAGGACCGAACAATGAACCTGGGACTGGCCACCACCCTGCACACCAGTTTCGGTGACGCCGTCGACCGGACCAGGGCCGCACTGAGTGAGCAAGGATTCGGCGTCCTCACCGAGATCGACGTCCGGGCCACCCTGAAAGCCAAACTCGACGAGAACATGGAGGACTACCTCATCCTCGGCGCCTGCAATCCACCCTTGGCCCACGAAGCGGTCGAGATCGACCGGCAGATCGGACTCCTGCTGCCCTGCAACGTCGTCGTGCGCCAGAACCCCGGCTCCGATTCCGGGGTCATCGTGGAAGCAATGAATCCGCAACTCATGGTGCAGGTTACGGATGAACCGGACCTACAGCCCGTAGCCAGTCGGGCCGCTGCCAAGCTGCAGGCCGCCATCGATTCCCTGAGCACCGCGGATCGCGTGCTCTGACATGCCCTGGGCGGTAACCGCTCGCGTGTTGGTTCAGCGGGAGACGGTGAAGATGTCGGTGACCGGTCGGCGGGGGGTTGGGGGGACCATGTTCGTGTCGTCGGGTGCGGTGCCGACACGGATCAGCACTTGAGGTGCCGCGGGACGCGGAACGAGACCGCCGAGCAGTCCGCGGGTTGTCGGCAGTTCGGTGATGTGGGTCAGCGCGCAGGTCGCCAGGCCCGCGCCGGTGCATTCCAGCAGCACGGCCGACAAAGCCTCGCCGGTGCGCAGCCACTGGGTCACCGAGTCCCCTTCGGTGCTGAGTACCACCAGTCGCGCGTGATCGTCGAGCCGGGCGCGTCGCGTCGTATGCGGAGCCGGGGGAAACGCGCGTCCGACTCCGACCCGAGCGTTTTCGGCGTCGGACACCAGCGCGGAGGCGGGCACGCCCTCGAGGGACTCCGAATGTCCTGCCCACCATTCCAATTCGGTCTGGTACAGCAAGTCCTGGCGGCGCAGAGCTCCGGCCTGCTCGGAGGCGGCGGCCAGTCGAGGGCGGGCACTGTCATCCAGGACGGTGAGTTCCACCTCGTGCGGGGAGGTGAGCATCCGCAGCCGGGGGAGGAGGTCGGCGAAGCCCACCGGTGCGTTCATCGGTAGCCGGTCGGTGCGTCGCCGGTCGATGGCGAGCGCTCGGGTGTGGATGCCCTCGGGTGGGTCCGGCCACGGCCGGAATTCGACTACCGCGAGGTGGTCGGGTCGCTGCCGGTCGGGTATCCGCATCGTGTCGGTGTGCCAGCCGTGGTCGGCGAAGGTGGTCCGCGCGTGATGCAGCATGGCTCCGCAGCTGATGACCAGCTGGCGCCCCTGCGGGTCGGTCGAGGGCAGCTGCCGGTCGGCGTCGGTGTAGAGGTGCAGGCGCGTGCCGTCGAACACCCAACGCCACGGCTGGGTGTTGTGGACCGAAGGCGCGCGGGTGGCCAGCCGCAACGCGGCCAGGATCGTCCGATGATCGGGCACCGAAATGGCGGCTGTTTCGTCGTTCGCGGTCATACCTCGAGTGTTCTCGGTACACGACGCTGCGGATACGGGCCATGCGTCCGCGGCGCAGGGTCTTTTGTCATTTCGGGTGGCCGGCGCTCCCGTCCGAGCCTCTCCGCGCGCTGTTCGATGCCCCGCAGCATCTTCCGCTCCATCACCAGACTGCCCGGTTCCATCACGACCACGGTGAATACGCGGGTAAGCGCGGATGCGCCCGTCAGTGCGATCCGATTGCGACTCACCAGCCGGGTCGCCGCGCCCATGGGATAGAGCCCGAATGTCCATACCCACCGGCCGTCTTCGGAAGCGAAGACCAAGTGGCGCTCGGGTTCCAGCACCGCGACGCGCATACGCGGACCGGACTTGCCGAGCGCGAAGCTGTCCCCGACCGCGACGTCCTGGAACTGCGGGAGGATCTCATCGGCGCTGTGCATATCGAGGCCGAGCAGGTTCTCGACCCAATCATAGGTGTACGCCCCGCCGCGGCCGGGGCCCAGTTGGACCAGCCACGGCCAAATCGCGTCGGCGCCTGCACAGATCGTGATGGCCCGGGTCGAGACGATATCGGTGTCTACCAATAGATCGTCACCCGGCATAACCCGCGCGATCTCTTCCCCCGTGGCTCCCCAGGTCAACCATTTGGTGCGCAACCGGGCTCCGGTCAGCCTTGCTATTGCTGATCGAACGGTTGCGGCAAGCCTCATCGTGTTCATGAAGTCCGATTTCTCCTCGAATTCAGGACGTGCACATGGAGCGTGGGGTATGGACGAACTCAATCCAGCTTGCGGACGGATTCAGGCATTTCGAGGATCTCGCTGAGTGGGCGGCGTGAAGTCGCCGGAGCGTTCGGCTCCGATTCGGGCGCGATACCGACGCGGATCAAGACCTGAGGGAGGCCGGAGTGTGCGGTCAATTCGCGGACCACGGCACGGCTGCTCGGCACCTCGGTCAGGTGAGTCAACGGACAGGTCGCGAACCCGGCGAGTGTGCACTCCAGTAACACCGTGGACAGCACCTCACCGCAGTGCACCAGGTCCTCGGGCGTGTCGCGGTCGGTGGATAGGACGAGGATCACCGAATGGTCCTCGGTGATCTCGCCGCGCCGGTCGCCGATGGTGGTCGGAAACTTACGGCCCACGCTCACTCGCTGCCGTTCCTCCTGGGAGATCAGCGCGTCGCTGGGCACGCCCGCGGCGCCGATCGTGTGCCCGGTCCACCACTGCAATTCGGCGTGGTAGCCGGCGTCGTAGCGGCGCAGCGCAGCGCTCATCTCCGAGGCGCGGGCAAGGCTGGGGCGGCAGTCGTCACCCAGCACGTCGAGTGTTGCGTCGAAGGGATCGAAGGTCGACCGGAGGACCTCTTCGAAGTCGGGCCATCCGTTGGGCGCCTGGAACGGCAGCCGGTCGGTGTGCCGCCGCAGGATGGCGTCGGCGCGAGCACGCGCGGCTTCGGTGACGATCGGAGCCGGTTCGAAGGTGATGTTGGCCAGGTGTTCGCGGCGGTTCGGATCGGGGAAGCGGGCGACGTGGATACGCCAGCCCGCCGCGGCCATCGCGGCGCGCAGATGGTCCAGAGCGATACCGCAGCTGATCAGCATCTGCCTGCCGGATGGGTCCGTCGCCGGAAGCATACGTTCGGGCGCCGCGAACAGCCGCAGGGTGTGGCCGTCGAATGTCCAGTGCCAGGGCTGGCTGTTGTGCAGCGACGGCGCCCGGCCGGCGAGCAGGACGGCCTTCTCGATGGTTTCTCCGGACGGTAGCTGGTTCATACCGTCACGGTAGGGATCGAGAGGCGATGTCCGGAGGAGTCGTTGGTCCCGAATCCCACCGCAGGTGGTCCCCTGTCGGCCGAGTCTCCCGGGACTTCGGCCCCTAGACGGGAGGCATCGGTCCGTTCAGGCTGTATGTGTGGGAATAGGTGCCACGGCGATACCGCCGATCGACGCGCGCCGACACGACGCGGTGATCTTCGATATGGACGGGGTGGTCACCGACAGCGCGTCGATACATGCAGCGGCCTGGACGGAATTGTTCGATTCCTTCTTGAACCAACGCCCCGCGGGTGGCGGGCAGGACCGCTCACCGTTCACCGAGGACGACTATCTACGTTTCGTGGACGGTAAACCGCGTTATCGGGGCGTCGCGGATTTTCTGGCCGCACGAGGGATCGCACTGCCTTGGGGGAGACCATCCGATTCGGACAGTGCTGAGACGGTATGCGGGCTGGGCAACCGAAAAGATCACCTTTTCCTGGAGCGGGTCGCGCGCGAGGGGGTACGAGCATTCGAATCGACCGTCACACTGGTGCGGCGGCTCGGCGAGGCGGGCATCCGTACGGGGGTGTTCTCAGCCAGCCGTCACTGTGCGGAGGTGCTCACGGCTGCCGGTGTCGCCGACTTGTTCACCGTGCGGGTGGACGGTCTCGATGCCGAGAGGCTGGGTTTGCCGGGCAAGCCGGATCCGTCGATGCTGCTCGAGGCGACCCGGCGGCTGGGTGCCGAACCGGATCGAACGGTGGTCGTGGAGGACGCCGAGGCGGGGGTGGCGGCCGGACGCAGCGGTGGGTTCGCACTGATCGTCGGAGTAGACCGGCACGCGGGCACCGATCGCCTACTGGCGCAGGGGGCGGACATCGTTGTTGCCGACCTGGCGCAGGTGAGCTTGCGTGGCGGCTTCCGGCGAATCTCGGAGGTACCCGACGCCATGGAGTGCTGGTCACACATCGTGGATCTGCTCGGCACCGAGAAGCAGGCTGTCCTACTGGATTTCGATGGCACGGTGGCCGAGATCGTCACCGATCCTGCCGACGCCGAACCTATCGACGGCGTGGCGACAGTCCTGACAACGCTTGCCACGCAATGCCCGGTCGCGGTCATCAGCGGACGCGATCTGACCGATCTGCGCGACCGCGTCGGTGTCGATGGCATCTGGTATGCGGGTAGCCACGGCTTCGAACTGATGGCTCCGGACGGTACCCGGCACGTCCACGACGCGGTGCCGGGAGCCGAGCGAGCACTCGCCGACGCGGCGGGCGAACTACGCCGGATTCTGCACCAGATCGCGGGAGTGCTGGTCGAGCACAAGCGTTTTGCGGTCGCGGTTCATCACCGCACTGTCGCGGCCGAGGATGTCGGACGGGTGGTTGCCGCGGTACACCAGGCCGGACATGCGGCCGGCTTACGTGTCACGCACGGCCGTCGCGTCACCGAATTGCGACCGGATGTGGACTGGGACAAGGGCACCGCGCTGCGGTGGATTCTCGACCATCTCACGGCCCCGGTACTGCCGATCTATCTCGGGGACGATCTGACCGACGAAGACGCCTTCGATGCCGTCGAAGCCGACGGCATCGCCATCGTGGTGCGTGCCGAAGAGACCGGCGACAGGCATACCGCTGCCCGCTTCTCGGTCGCCGGACCACGACAGGTTCGCGCGTTCCTGGAGCGGCTGGCGGAATTGTCGCGCACCGAATCGATTGCCATCGTGCCGGATTCGTGGTTGCTCGTCTTCGACGGGTACGACGCGGCCCAGGAGAAGCTTCGCGAGGCGCTGTGCACTGTCGGAAACGGCTACTTCGCCACTCGCGGGGCAGCGCCGGAAAGCGTGGCGGGGGCGGTCCATTATCCGGGTACTTATGTCGCCGGGGTGTACAACCGGCTCTCCGACGAGATCGCTGGGCACGTCATCGACAACGAGAGTCTGGTGAATCTGCCGAACTGGCTTCCGGTGACCTTCCAGATCGGCGGCGGAGAGTGGTTCGACCTCGATGCCGCCGAACTGGTGTCCTATCAGCAGAAATTGGATCTGCGCCGCGGCGAACTCGTGCGGCTGTTCCGTTTCCGCGACGTCTCGGGGCGGATCACCGCGGTGTCGCAACGCCGCTTCGTCGCCATGCACCGCCCGCACCTGGGCGCATCGGAAGCGACGATCACCGCCGAGAATTGGTCGGGTACTCTGCGAATCCGGTCGGCGATCGACGGAAGGGTGCGCAATCACCTGGTGGAGCGCTACAGCGCCCTGTCGGGCACGCACCTGACCGCCGAGCACGCGGTAGCCCTGTCCGACGATTCGGTGCTGCTCGCGGTGCGGACCACCACATCCGGCAGATCAGTGGCGATCGCGACGCGCAGCGCCCTGCGACGCGGCCGGGAACCGGTGGACCCGCCGCGGGAGTTGATCGATCGAGATGGACTGATCGGCCACGAGTACACCGTCCACATCACAGCCGGAGAGGCGGTGACCGTGGAGAAGATTGTCGCCGTGTTCACCGGACGCGACAACGCGGCTGCGGGTCCCGAGGAAGAGGCCGCCCGGACGATCGCCGTGGCAGGCGGGTACGCGGACCTGTTCGAAGGTCATGCCGTGGCGTGGGAGCATCTATGGGCGCGGCTGCGCATCGACCTGGATGGAGCGGAGGACGCGACGCGGATCGTGCGCCTGCATCTACTGCATCTGACGCAGACACTGTCGCCGAACACCACGGATCTCGATGTGGGTGTACCCGCGCGCGGCTTGCACGGCGAGGCCTATCGCGGTCACGTGTTCTGGGACGAGCTGTTCGTCTTCCCGGTGCTGAATCCACGTTTCCCCACCTTGACCCGAGCACTGCTGCGGTACCGCTATCGACGGTTGCCCGAGGCGCGCCGGGCGGCCGCGGAAGTGGGACTGGCCGGGGCGATGTTCCCGTGGCAGTCCGGCAGCGACGGCCGTGAAGAGAGCCAGAGAATGCACCTGAACCCGTTGTCGGGACGGTGGAATCCCGATCCCAGCCGCCGTGCGCACCACATCGGGGTCGCGATCGCCTACAACGTCTGGCAGTACTACCAGGCCACCGGCGACCTCGAGTTCCTCGTCGAATGCGGCGCGGAACTGCTGGTGGATATCGCCCGTTTCTGGTCGAGCCTGGCCGGTTACGACGCCGAGCTCGACCGCTACACCATCCGTGGCGTCATCGGCCCCGACGAGTTCCATTCCGGTTACCCGGACGCGCCTGACGCCGGGATCGACAACAACGCGTACACCAATGTGATGGCGGCTTGGGTGATTCGGCGTGCGATCGACACGCTGGCCCTGCTGGCCCCGCGCGAACGAACGGAATTGCTGGAGACGCTGTCGGTGCGGCCGTCGGACACGGAGCACTGGCGAGATGTGGCCCGGCGGATGTATGTCCCGTTCCACGACGGAGTCATCAGTCAGTTCGAGGGATACGAGCGACTGGCCGAACTCGATTGGGACCGCTACCGCAGCCGTTACGGCAACATTCAGCGGCTGGACCGGATACTCGAGGCCGAAGGCGACGACGTCAACCGTTATCGGGCCGCCAAACAGGCCGATGTGCTGATGCTGTTCTATCTGCTGTCGGCCGACGAACTCCGGGAAGTGCTCGGTCACCTCGGCTACGAGCTGCCCGGCGAGATGATCCCGCGGACCATCGACTACTACCTGTCACGCACCTCGCACGGCTCGACGCTCAGCGCGCTGGTGCATTCGTGGGTGCTGGCGCGGGCCAACCGTGATCGTGCCGTGGAGTTCTTCGACCTCGTGCTCGGCTCCGACGTAGCCGACATCCAGGGCGGCACCACCGCGGAGGGAATTCACCTCGCCGCGATGGCCGGCAGCGTCGATCTGCTGCAACGCTGCTTCACCGGCATGGAACTGCGCCACGACCGCCTTGTGTTCTGCCCTTACTGGCCGGAAACTCTGGGCGCGTTGTCGTTTCCGATGATCTATCGCGGCCATCGGCTGACCGTGCGGGTCAGCGGGCAGGGCATCGAGATCAGCTCGGATCCTGGCGCGTCGGCGCCGATCGAGATCACCTGCCGGGATCAGACCGCACGCCTGAAGCCGGGGGAGACCGTCCGGCTGGTGAACTCGATACCCTAGCTCCGCGGGCTGGACCGTTGGTGCGCAGCGGTGCGAGTCAGTTTGCCGACCTTGCGATGATCACGGGCGCTTTCGCACCGTGTAGCACCGCTTGACTGACCGAACCGAGGGTCATGCCGGCGAAGCCGCCGCGCCCGTGACTGCCGACGACGATCAGCTGCGCGTTCTCGCCCTCGCCGAGCAGTCGCTTGGCGGAGCGATCTTCGACCACGATCCGCCGCACCCGTACCTCTGGATACTTTTCGCCGTAGCCGGCCAAGCTCTGCGACACCAGTTCCTCGGCTTCGTTCTGCATTTCCGCGCGCGAGATGTATCGGAAGAACTCCGACCAGGTGTGTACCGCGACCAGCTCGGCGCCGCGGTGGGCGGCCTCGTCGAAGGCGACCTCGACGGCACGGGCACTGCACGACGAGCCGTCGACACCGACCACCACCGGGCCTTCCGCGTGCTCGAAGTCGGCGGGGATCACCGCGACCGGGCATGCGGCGTGCCGGGCCAGCGCCGTGCTCACCGAGCCGAGGATGCTGCGGCTGAAGGCGCCCAGCCCGTGGGTGCCGACGACGAGCAGCCGCGCGGACTTGGATCGGTCGCGCAGCACCGGGATCGGCGGCGCCTCGACGAGATCGGCGGTGATGTCGAGCTCGCCGATCGAGGAGGCCGCCGTCACGGCGTTCTTGCGCGCGATCTCCAGAGCCGTCCGTCCCTCCTGCCGGTAGCTGTCGTAGTCGATTTGGGGGACAGCGATGCCGGGGCCGTAGTCGATCGGCGTGCTGATCGCGTAGACGATGTTCAGCGGTGCGCGTCGGCGGGCCGCGTCGGAGGCAGCCCAGCGGACCGCTGCCAGTGAGGTCGGAGAGCCGTCGGAACCGACGAGAATCGGCGGATTGATGCTGCTGGACATGTGATTTTCGCTTTCTTCTAAGCCCCGTGGGCGACCATGACCGGGCAATGGGCATGTTGGACAAGGAAATTGCTGGTAGACCCGAGCAGCAGGCCGCGGAACCCGCCGCGGCCCCGGCTACCGACCACGAGCAATTGCGCGGACTTCGACCACGCGGTGAGCAGAGTGCGTGGCCGGGCGATGGAGACCTTGGGAGTGACCTGGACCTCGGGATATTTCTCCTGCCAACCGGCGAACTGCTCGGCGAGCATGCGTTGTGCGGCGGTCTCCAGCTCCCGGACCGGAAGGAGTTCGATGGCGCCGGCTTCCGAATGGAGCGTGAAGCCGACGGCATGTACCGCGACGAGCGCACTGCCACGAATGTCGGCCTCGACGAACGCCGCGCCGACCGCGGCTTCGGCGGCGGAGCTGCCGTCGAAGCCGACGACGACGGGTCCGTCGGTGCGGGTGCGTTGCTCACTTCCGGTGTCGTGGACGACCACGATGTCGCCGTGGCCGTGGGCGGTCACCGCCAACACCGTCGAGCCCAGGTGGGCGCGCCTGCCGCCGTGTCCGACGCCGAGCGTCACCAGGTGCGCGGAGGCCGATCGTTCGATGAGCACGGTGGCCGGATGGGCGGGCGACAGTTCGGTGTCGACGCGCAGTTCGGTGTCGACGCGGCGGGCCAGCCGCGCTGCGCGAGCCAATCGGGCGGCGCCTTCTTCCCGCAGTTTCTGGGCGACCGCGGGCAACACCAGGTCGTACAGGCCGAAAACAGCCTGGGTAGCAGCCAGGTCGAGGCCGTGCACGATCAGAAGCCTGCGTCCGCGCTGGGCGGCCGTCTCGGCGGCCCACTGCACGGCCAGATCGGAGGCTTCGGAACCGTCGATACCGACGACTACGGCAGCGGATGCCAGGTGGTGCGGGCTGTCGAGGAGACTGGCGGACATACGTGGTGTCCCTTCGAAAGTCGATGCTTGCGTATTCGAAGAGTAGGGACCGGTGAGTTCACACGCGGCTGGCGTTGGTCCCGAATGTGGAGGTCCTTCGGCAGCATGCCGGTTCACCCTCCGGCGGCATGGCTGGATGTGGCGACATCTCCGGATCCCGGGCGGTTCGTCGCCGACGCTCTCGGCTGCGACCGGAACGGACCGGCTCTGAGCGTCCGGTGGACGGACATGGGCCACCGGTGTGCCGAGCGCAACCCGTATTCACGACGGTGTGCCGTCAGATGTGGTGCATCATTCGGTCGAGTTCGGTGTGCGCAATCCAGCCGGGTAAGGACTCCGACGGTAGGGCGGCAGAGAGCGGCCGGAACAGAGTCGAACCGACCCTTGCCATGGGACCTTCGCCCTGTGCTGGGGGTGCCCCTCGTTTGCGAGTCCCATTCCGGCCGACTTTCTGGCATTCGGTAGACGATGCTGGAACGATGCTGGCACGTTTGCTCCCGGGACTGGGGCAGTTCAAGGGCTACCAGCGGTCGTGGCTGCGGGCGGATCTGCTCGCGGGTGTCACCGTGGCCGCCTACCTCGTCCCCCAAGTCATGGCCTATGCGACCATCGCGGGGCTGCCGCCTGTGGCCGGCCTGTGGGCGGCGATCGGACCACTGGCGGTCTACATCCTGCTGGCGACTTCGCGGCAGCTGTCGGTGGGACCCGAGTCGACCACCGCACTGCTGACCGCGGTCGCGCTGGCTCCGCTGGCGATGGGCGATCCCGATCGGTACGCCACGCTGGCGGCAGTGCTCGCGCTGCTGGTCGGTGGGCTGGCTCTGGCCGGTGCGGCCGTTCGGCTGGGGGTGCTGGCGGATCTGTTGTCGAAACCGGTCCTGGTGGGGTACCTCGCGGGGACCGCCGGGATCATGATCGTCGGTCAGCTCGGCACGGTGACCGGAGTGCCGGTGGAAGGCGAATCCATTCTCGCGGAATTACACTCGTTCATCAGCAACCTGGATCACTGGCACTGGGCCACCTTCTGGCTCGCGGCAACGGTCCTGACCGTGCTCCTGCTGCTGGCATGGCGCGCTCCTCGCGCCCCGGGGCCCCTGATCGCGGTATTGCTGGCGACCGCGGTGGTCACGGTCTTCTCGTTGGACCGTTTCGGTATCGGGGTGGTCGGCGCGCTCTCCGCCGGCATTCCCATGCCCGGTTCGAGCCCGGTCGCCATGAACGACGTGGCGGCTCTGATCCTGCCCGCGATCGGCATCGCGGTGGTCGGATTCTCCGATTGTGTCCTGACTGCCCGGGCTTTCGCAGCCCGCCACGGCGACCGCGTGGAGGCGAACACCGAACTCGCTGCCCTCGGCGCGACCAACCTCACCGCCGGGCTGCTGCACGGATTCCCGGTGAGCTGTTCCGGCAGCAGGACCACCATCGCCGACGCCATGGGCGCTCGCACCCAACTGTATTCACTCGTCACACTCGGCAGTGTGCTGGCCATGGTGCTGGGGGGACGCGGCATCCTCGCGGCTTTTCCGTCCGCGGCGCTGGGGGCGCTGGTCGTTTACGCGGCGCTGCGGCTGATCAACCTGGCGGAATTCCGTCGTATCGCACGGTTCCGGCGCAGCGAGTTGTTACTGGCGCTCGCGACCCTCGTCGCGGTGCTCGGCCTCGGCGTGCTCTACGGCGTGCTCGTCGCGATCGCGCTGTCGATCTTCGATCTGCTGCGCAGGATCGCCCGCGCCCACGACGCGATTTTGGGCTTCGTCTCCGGGGTGGCGGGAATGCACGACATCGATGACTATCCCACCGCGAAACCCGTTCCAGGGCTGGTGATCTACCGATACGACGCGCCATTGTGTTTCGCCAACGCGGAGGATTTCCGCCGCCGAGCGCTGGCGGCGGTGGGTTCGAGCGCCGAACGCGGGGAAACGCCGGTGCGCTGGTTCGTGCTCAACGCCGAGGCCAACGTGGAGGTCGACCTGACCGCATTGGACGCCGTGGAACAACTCAGGGCCGAACTATCGGGCAAGGGGATCGTCTTCGCGATGGCGCGGGTCAAACATGACCTGCGCGGAGCCCTGGACGCTTCCGGCCTGACATCGAGAATCGGCGAGCGGCACCTGTATCCGACACTACCGACCGCGGTGGCAGCCTTCTGCGAGGACCGGGACACGGGGGCCGACATCCCCTCGGGTGGATGACCTTTGTCTCTGCCGATGCCTCGTTCGACGCGCGATCCTCGAAGCTGACGGCACGCGTCGTCGGAAGAGGTGAAACGGCGATGTCCGAAAGCGTGATCATTCCGCTGGACGGATGGTGGACTCGACTGATCCGTTTGTGGTCGCTACAACCGTGTAGTTCGAACGAGCTGATGCGCCCGTCCGATCGCATCGAATCAGCGATCCGCGTGATCGCCACGATCTCGGTACTGATCGCGGTGCCTGTCGCGGGCGCCCTCGCTACGGACGCGTATGCCGACACCTCCGCCGAAATCCGCAGCGAAGGCGCGACGAAATCCCTGGTTCACGCCGTGATCACCGACCAGCCCGTCCGAACCGCGGCGCATCGTTACGACGCCCGAGCGCGATGGGACGAGTCCGGACATACGGGCGATGCCGTCCTGCCGGTCCGGGAGAAGACGCAGCTCGGCGATCGTGTCGAGCTGTGGCTCGACGCCGGGGGCACTCCCACCGCGCGACCACGCCACCCGGACACCGCCGTCGTGGCCGGGATCGGCGTGGGTGTTTCCGTCCTGGTGGGCGTCTGGCTGTGCGGATGGTGCCTGGCGAACGGTGTCGCCCTGCTGTTGGCGCGGCAGCGTAGCGCGCGATGGGACCGCGAGTGGCGACAGATGTGTCGTCCGGCAAGAGAGGACACGCAATGATGTACTGGTACGGGAGCGGCCCACAGTGGTGGATGTTCGTTCTCATGATCTTGTTCGTCGTCCCGCTGTGGATCGCGGTGGCGATCGCGCTCGTAGCCGTGCGCAGACCTGAGCGCACGCAGGCCCCCCGATTCAGCAGCCCGGCGCGCTTGTCACCGGAAGCGCTGCTCGCCGAACGGTTCGCCAGCGGCGATCTCGACGAATCCGAATACCTGAGACGCCTCGCGGTGCTGCATCCCGCTCCCGCGACCCCGGCCGAAGACACCGACCCGCGTACGCGACAGTGAACGCAGACTCGAAGGAAGTTGGCATGCCCACCGAAAAGGCTTCGCGCCTCGCACCACCGAACTCATCGATCCTGGCCGCGGTGGACGGATCGGCCTGTTCGTATCAAGCGGTAGCCTGGGCGGCCGCCGAAGCAGCCCTGCACCGTTGCGCGCTGCACATCATCACCTCCATGGCTATACCCACCGGTTTCGGGCCGGGCATCTCGATGGGGGAGGCCGACCTGGAGTGGATGCGCAGGGACGGTGAACGCATCCTCACCGAAGCTGCGCGGGTGGCGCGCACAGCTTCGCCGGGCGACGAGCCCGCGATCACCACCGAGGTGAGCTTCGAACTGGCCATCCCGCTACTCATCGAGCGTTCCGCGCGGGCGCGGATGCTTGTGGTCGGTAGCCGCGGGCTCGGCGCGTTCCGGCGGGGCCTGCTCGGTTCGGTGAGTACCGCGACCACCCACCACGCGCACTGCCCGGTCGCGGTGATCCACGGAATCTCGGCGATCGACGCCGTGTCAGCGCGTCAACCGGTGCTCGTCGGCGTCGACGGCACCGCCAACAGCGTGCCCGCCGTCGAGCTCGCGTTCGAGGAGGCGTCGCGGCGGAAAGTGGACCTGGTGGCGCTGCACGCATGGAGCGACACGAGCGGTCTGGACGTGCCGGTCCGAGGATGGGACGGCGCCCGCGAATCGGCGGAGGCGGTGCTGGCCGAGAATCTCGCGGGCTGGAGCGACCGCTACCCGGATGTCGCCGTGCTGCGCGTCGTCACCGCGGATCGACCGGCACGGTCCCTGCTGGAAGAGTCGGCGAATACGCAACTGGTGGTAGTGGGCACGCACGGTCGAGGCGGATTCGCGAGCACGGTGCTGGGGTCGACCAGCAATGCGCTGCTGCACTCGATAGACGTGCCGATGATCGTCGTCCGTTCGAGGTGACGGCAGGACCGACCATCGCCGAACCCAGGTCGCATCCGGCGCCGCGAGAAAGGATTGACCTGATTACCTCCGGAGCCGATTCGTCGGCGCGGCCCTGCGCACGCGCTCGGCACGGTGGTCATAGTGCGCACCGATCCCGAGGCCGGCGGCGTGGTTCGCACGTCGGGCCCGGTAGTGGTGGGTGGGGACGGCAGCCCGGTCACCGACACGGCGATCGTGGCTGCCTTCACCGAAGCGGCCGAACGCGGTGTCGAACTCGTCGCCGTTCATGTCTGGAGCGATTGGGACTCCGGCCGGTTCGCCGGTCACCACAACGTGGTCGAGGCCGAATTCGACAAGGTCGAGCGGGCGATTCTCGCCGAGCGCATCGCGGGCTGGCAGGAGAAGTTCCCGGGGGTTCGCGTCACCCGCAAGGTCGAGGTGTCCGCGCCCGCTCCCCACCTGCTGGATTGGTCGAAGGTCGCGCAATTGCTCGTGGTCGGTAGCCGCGGGCGCGGCGGATTCGCGGGCATGCTCCTCGGCTCTACCGCCAACACGCTGGTGCAGCACGCTTCCTGCCCGGTCATGGTGGTCCACCCCGCGGGGTGACCCATACCGGGCCTGCGGACAGCGTCACTGGTACGCGCGCGGCGGCAGGTGGTCGCCACCGCCGGGCGCCGACGAAATCAACACCGTGTTGGCAGCGCCGGCCGGCGCAGATCCTCACGCATCCTCGGTGGTGGGCAGATTGGCGGCGCAGACCGCTTCTACGAATTCGCCGACGGTGTTCTCGGTCAAATGGCGGGCCAGATCGGCTTCGGTGATGATGCCGGCCAGCACGCCGTTGTCGGTGACCGGAAGCCGCCGGATCCGGTTCTGCCGCATGAGCGTCAGCGCGTCGTCCACCTCGGTGTCGATCTCGACGGTGTGCAGCCGTTCGGCGCCCTGTGCCAATTCTCCGGCGGTAGTGGTCTTCGGATTCGCGCCGACACCGACGACCTGCACGACGATATCGCGATCGGTGACAATGCCGACGGGATGACCTTCGCCGTCGCAGATCGGCAGCGCGCCGATATCGAGTTGGCGCATCCGCTGGGCGGCTGCTTCCATGGTCTCTCGAACACTGATGTGTTGTACGTCGGGCCGCATGATGGTCTGCACGGTTGCCATGAGGCGACTCCTTCTACTCCGGGCGGCGTGCTCGCTACTTCGATCATCATTCGACGGCGGCGAAGGTATCGACAGGGCAGAAGGTCATCTGACGCCGGCGCCACCGCGGCGGCGGTCGGAGCGGTCGTCGCCGCGACGGCCTGCGACAGCGGACGCGTTCACTTCGGATGTACGACCATGACGGGGCACTCGGCGTGCTGTACGAGCCAATTGCTGGTGGAACCGAGTAGAAGGCTCCGGAATCCGCCCCGGCCGCGGCTGCCCACGACGACGAGTTGCGCGTGCTGCGACCAATCGCCCAGATGGTCACGAGGCCCGGACAGATAGACCTTGCGGATCACGGTGACCTCCGGGTACTTCTCCTGCCAGCCCGCGAGTCGCTCGGCCAGCAGTGCCCGCTCACCGATCTCCAGGTTCTCCAGCGGGATCTCGAGGTATCGGGTTCCGGCGAATTCACCGGCGGAGAGGTCGCTCCAAGCGTGGACGGTGACCAGATCGACGTCACGTGCTGCCGCTTCGGCGAACGCGGCGGCTATCGCCGCTTCCCCCACTTCGCTGCCGTCGGCGCCTACCACAACCGGTGCGCGGTCGCCGGTCAGCTGCCGGTCGCCGCGCACCACCACGACGGCGCCGTCGGCGTGGGCGGTTACCGCGAGCAAGGTCGAACCCAGATGAGCGATCGTGCCCGTGCCCGGTGTGGCACCGAGGACCACGAGATGCGCGTGCGCCGACAGCGTGATGAGCAGCGCGGCGGCGTTCTCTTCACCGAGCTTCGTAGCCACAGGCAGATCGGGGGCGACACCATGCGCCAGCGCGCGGGCTTCGGTGAGGATTTTCCAACCGCGTGCGCGCATCGTCTCGCTGACCGCGGGCACCATCACGTCGTAAACGCCGAGCGTGGCGCGAGCCGCGGGAAGGTTCATCCCGTGCACGATCAGCAGGCGACGCCCGCGATCTGATGCCGTCCGAGCCGCCCAGCGGACAGCCGCCGAGGCGTGCTCGCTGCCGTCGGTGCCGACCACTACCGCAGCGGACGCGAACTCGTGCGGATTTCCCTCGTGCTGATCAACCATGTCGGTGCCCTTCGGTATACGGATGCGTCATCTGTACGGTAAGGATCGACACCTGCGGCGACTGCTGGCCTTGGTCCTCGACCGGAGGGCCGATAGGCAATGGGGATGTGCCGCCACTTCAGCGCAGACGAGACAGCGAACGTGACTCAGTACCGCTCGAATCCGACTCGGTTACGGCAGCGGAGCTGCCCAGCGCAGCACGGTGCCGCCCTCGGGTCGGTTCGCGAGGCTGAAGCTACCGCCGGCGTTCTGGGCCCGCGTCGCCAGGTTCGCCAGTCCGCTGCGGCGGGCAATGTCTTCCGGAATGCCCGCGCCGTCGTCGGTCACCTCGATCGTGACGTCGTCGTTGACCTGCAATTCGACCGATACGGTGCTCGCGGCCGCATGCCGCACCACGTTGCTCACCGCTTCCCGCAGCACTGCCTCGACGTCGTCGGACAGTGGTGGTGTCAGTACCGTGACTGGTCCGGCGAGCCGGATGGTGGTCCGCAGGCCGGTCTCAGCGGTCATATCGACAACGATGCCATGCAGGTATTTCCGATACTTCGACGAGTCCGCCGTCGTGTTGCTCTGCAGGTCGAAGATCGAGTGGCGGATGTCCTGAACGATGCTTTGCACGTCATCGATGGTGTCTGTCAGCCGGGACTTGACCTCGGGAGCACGTGCCCGCTGCGCTGTGCCCTGCAGGGACAGACCCACCGCGAACAATCGCTGGATCACATGGTCGTGCAGGCCGCGGGCGATGCGGTCGCGGTCGGAGAGGACGTCGAGTTCACGCATCCGGCGCTGGGTGTCGGCCAATTGCAGTGCCACGGCCGCCTGGTCGGCGAAGGCCGCCATCATGGCCTGGGTGGCGGTATCCAACGGTGCCGCTCCTGCCGGTCGCAGAGAGCCCAGGACGCCGATCACCGAGCCACGCGCACGCAGCGGGATGATCAACACGGGTCCGGTCTCGGGCACCATCTCGGCGAACGTCTCATCGCGCAGTTCATCGACGGAGACGGGCTGTCCTGTCCGGAACGCGTTGCCCGCATGCGAACCCTCGACACCCACGAACAACCCGTTCATCGCTTCCGAGCTCGGCCCGGCGGCGGCGGTGACCAAAAGTTCGGTGACTTCGTCGTGGGGGATGTCCGGGTCCTCGGGCAAAGCGAGGAAGGTGATCGCGGAGTCGGTCAGTGTCAGTGCGCGTTCGGCGACGAGTTGCAGGACTTCCTCCGGTTCGCCCCCGGCCAGGAGCTCGGTCGATACGTCGCGAATAGCTTCGAGCCATTGTTGCCGGATTCGGGACTGTTCGTAGAGACGAGCGTTCTCGATGGCGATGCCTGCCGCGGCGGCCAACGCTTGAACCACTACCTCGTCGTCATCGGTGAACTCTTGCCCATCTGCCTTTTCGGTCAAGTAAAGATTGCCGAAGACTTCCTCGCGGACTTTGACCGGGACACCGAGGAAGGTGTGCATGGGCGGGTGGTGAGTGGGAAAACCCACCGAGGCGGGGTGGTCGGCGATTCTGGTCAGTCGTAGCGGCTTGGGTTCTTCGATGAGCAATCCGAGTACGCCGTGCCCACGGGGGAGGTCGCCGATCATGACGCGGGTGCGGTCATCGATCCCTTCGTAGACGAACTCGGCCAGCTGATTGCTGGCTTCATCGGTTTCGCGGACACCGAGGGCGCCGTACCCGGCGTCGACGAGTTCGATGGCGGTGTGCACGATCGTCCGCAAGGTGTTGTCGAGGTCGAGCCCGGCGGTCACCACCAGCATGGCTTCGATGAGCCGGTCCATGCGGTCGCGGACATCGACGATCTGCGCGATCCGGTCCTGCACCTCGATCAGCAGTTCACGAAGCCGCAACTGCGACAAAGTCTCCGTCACCGAAGCCCGGCCGTTCGATCTGGGCGTATACCGCTGGCCCTCCATGGACCGCATTCTCCCACGATCGAGCCGCTGGCCTCCTATTGCGGACGATCACCGAGACTAGTGGACGATCGCCGAGACGAGGCGGTCACATCAGTACTGCTTCTCCGGCTGTTTCAGCGTGGTGGCGATCACTGCGGCCTGGGTGCGACGTTCGACGCCCAGCTTGGTCAGCAGGCGCGACACGTAGTTCTTGACGGTCTTCTCCGCAAGGAACATCCGGCCGGCGATCTGCCGGTTGGTCAAGCCTTCGCCGAGTAGGGCGAGCAGGGTGCGCTCCTGGTCCGTGAGGGCGGCGAGCGGGCCGGTCTTGGCCTCCGCTTCCGAGCGGAGTTTGGCCATCAGCGCGGCGGCTGCTCGGTTGTCCAGCAGCGAGCTGCCGGATCCGACGGTGCGGATGGCGTCGACGAGGGCGAGACTCTTGACATCTTTGACCACGTAACCGCTGGCCCCGGCCAGGATGGCGTCGAGCATGGCCTGCTCGTCGGTGAAGGAGGTGAGGATCAGGCAGCGCAGGTTCGGATCGGCCGAGAGGAGTTCGCGGCACAGCTCGATGCCGTTGCCGTCGGGTAGTCTCATGTCGAGCACGGCAACATCTGGGCGGAGCGCTGGAATGCGGGCCAGTGCTTGAGAGTAGCTGCCCGCTACGCCGACGACGGCCAGGTCCGGCTCCAGGTCGACGAGGTCGGCGACCCCGCGGCGGACGATCTCGTGGTCGTCGACCAGGAACACCTTGACCATGGATAACTCCTTTCGTGCTGTTATCCCAGACTACGGAGTGCCAGGTCGGCTCGCCTCGGAGTTCGACCTCGGATCGGTGACCGAGGTCCCTTGACAGGTCGTGTCCGTACCGGTGACCGACTGCCGACGGCAGTCCCGTCGCAACAACGAAAGCCGCTGCGATGAAGGGCTCCGCAGGGGCGAATCCCGCGCCTGGTATGGCGTCGTACATCTGGAACAGCATGGCCGAGATGCAAGCGAATTGGTGCAGCGATCCGGCGAGCAGCAGGGCCGTAGCCAGGACATACCCCCAGGGATGCCGGTGCCATAGCAGTGCGGCCGTCATATAGCCCGGAACGAGCAGTGTCAGGTCGAGGACGAAGCCGACCTGGGCATGGCGTCCGGAGCGGGTTATCCCGCTCACATAATTGGTATAGAGAATGCGAATTATCGTATCTTCTGGGCATGCAGCTCACCCGCTTCACCGACCTCGGACTACGGGTCGTCATGCGACTGGCGGTGGGGGGCAGCGGTGAACGTCCGGGAAGCCGGGAGATCGCCGAGCAGTTGTCGGTGTCCTACGCGCACGCGGCGAAAGTGATCACCCGGCTCGGCGAACTGGGCATCGTGGACGCGCGCCGCGGACGCGGCGGCGGTCTGGCCATCACCGAACTCGGGCGCACCGCCTCGGTCGGATGGCTGGCACGCAGGCTCGAGGGCGAGGCGGAAGTAGTCGAATGCGACGGCGCCGATCCGTGCCCGCTGCGGTCGGGGTGCCTGTTGCGCTCGGCGCTGCGCCGCGCCCAGGAAGCATTCTTCGAATCCCTCGACACCGTCACCATCGATGACCTCACTCGAAGTCCCGCTCGCTCCGTCCTTCTCGCCCTGCCCCGGGTAGGCGGCGCCGACACTCAGATTTCTGCAACGATCGGAGAATGACATGCTCTCGGCCACCACGAAAGAGACGATCCGGGCCACCCTGCCCGCGGTAGGCGCCGCCATCGACGACATCACGACGCTGTTCTACCGCAAGATGTTCGCCGCCCACCCCGAACTCGAACGCGATCTGTTCAATCGTGGCAACCAGAAGCAGGGCGGCCAGCAGAAAGCGCTCGCCGGTGCTATCGCCGCTTTCGCGGCGCTGCAACTCGAACCCGATCAGGCTCGTGTCGACCTCATTCTGTCGCGGATCGCGAACAAGCATGCCTCCCTGGGCATCGAGCCCGCCCAGTATCAGATCGTGCACAAGTACTTGTTCGAAGCCATCGCCGAGGTGCTCGGTGACGCCGTCACCGCCGAGGTCGCCGCCGCGTGGGACGAGTTGTACTGGTTGATGGCCGAGACGCTGATCTCGATGGAGGCCGGGCTCTACCGGTCCGCGGGTGTAGCGGTGGGTGATGTCTGGCGGCAGGTGCGTGTGCGCGAACGGCGCCACGAGTCCGCCGACACGGTCTCCTTCGTGCTCACCTCGGCGGACGGCACACCACTGCCGTCCTTCTCTCCGGGCCAATATCTGTCGGTGGCTGCGCGTCTCGAGGACGGTGCGCGCCAAATTCGCCAGTACAGTCTGTCGTCGGCCCCGTCGAGCGAGGACTGGCGCATCACTGTCAAACGGGTCGACGCTCACACCCTGCCGGATGGCTCGATCGCACCAGCGGGGGAGGTGTCGAACTTCCTGTATCGCAACGTATTCGAAGGTGACGTGCTGGAGGTGACCACGCCGTTCGGTGATCTGGTCCTCCAGGACGACGACGCGCCGCTGCTGCTGATCTCCGCGGGAATCGGATGCACGCCGATGATGGGAATGCTCAGTCACCTCGCCGGCACGGCCGACAGCCGCCCGATCTCGGTGCTGCATGCCGACCGCTCGCCCAGCAATCATGCCCATCGCGCGGAACTGGCCGAACTCGTCGAACGCCTGCCCTACGCGGTGATGTACCGCTGGTATGAGGATCTCGGCGCCCGCCGCCCCGAAGACAGGTTGTGGGAAGGCCGCGCCGACCTCGGCGAGATCACGATCGCAGCCGGTACCCGGGCCTACCTTTGCGGGCCACTGCCTTTCATGCTCAGCATGCGCGAGGCACTCTTGGACAACGGCGTAGCGGCCGAGAATATCCATTACGAGGTCTTCGGCCCGGACAGCTGGGCCGCGGCCCCGGCATAGGCTGCGGCGCACACCTGCCCGATTTCCTCCGCGCCGAACACAGCTTCACGAGCTCGACTTCCACCTGCACCAAACGGCCCAGTGGGCGGTTGACCGCATGCGAGCGGTCAGCAGGGTGGGCGCACCGGCTGGCGCCGGGTTCACGCCGAATGTGCGACCAGGATCCGGCAATGCGCGTGCTGGACGAGAAAATTGCTGGTCGAGCCGAGCAGCAGGCCGGTGAAGCCGCCGCGGCCGCGGCTGGCGACCGCGAGCAGCGTGGAGCCGAGATGGGCGAAGACGCCGACGTCGACGGTGGCGCCGAGCGCGATGAGGTGCGCGGGCTTCGAGAGGTGGATCAGCAGCCCGGACGGGCTCGCCTCGGAGATTTCGGTGCTGATCTCCAGGTTCGGCGCGACCTCGGCGGCCAGCCGGCGTGCGCCGCCGGCGATTCCCATGCCGCGCGTTCGCACGGCTTCGATGATCGATGGCGGAGCGGCCAGGTGGCTGCCCGTCATGGAGCGCAGCCCGGCAATGTCGAGCCCGTGGGCGATGAGCAAAGTGCGGCCTCGCCGTGCCGCTGTCTCGGCGGCCCAGCGGACGGCCAGCTCGCCGCCCTCGGAACCGTCTGCGCCGACCACCACCGGCGCGGACGCCAGCAGATGAGGGTTCTCGCGGTATGGCATATCCATGTATGTCGCCCGCCGGACCTCGGAAATCCCCTGCCCTTCGAAGCGTAAGAATTCGCAGGTCGATCGGCTGTTGCCCTTGGTCCTGGTCCCGCAGGCCGAAGGGCCGCGATGTCGCCGCGCCGGATCGCCCGGACGACACCAGGTATCTGCCATCCGGACCTTCGCACCTGTCTGCCCGTGGAACCGGGAGGAGCGACGTGGGACAGCCGAATCCTGGGCAGGGGAGAGGCAGAGCATGCGGGTCGAGGCATCGCCGCAACGACGGAAGCAAAGTGATGTCGCTGTTGCGGTCATCGGATGAACGGGTATTCGGTCCCGCCTCCCCGGGGCCTTCGGCCCTGTGCGCCACCCGAGGGCGGTGGTGGTGTGTATGCCGACCTGTTCGAAGGATTGCGAAAAAGAGAGGCAGGCTACAGCATTGGCGCGTGACCTGACGCAGCGAGAGATTCTGGCCGAACTGGAGCCGATCGCCGAGGACTGCGTGCACCGGCACCTGTCGATGGCCAAGGACTGGCATCCCCACGACTACGTGCCCTGGGACGAGGGGCGAAACTTCGCCATGCTCGGTGGTGTGGACTGGTCTCCCGAGCAGTCCACTCTCAGCGAGGTGGCGAAAGCCGCGATGATCACCAATCTGCTGACCGAGGACAATCTGCCTTCCTATCATCGCGAGATCTCCGAGAACTTCTCCCGTGACGGTGCATGGGGTACCTGGGTCGGCCGCTGGACAGCCGAGGAGATGCGGCACAGCACGGTGATCCGCGATTATCTGGTGGTCACCCGCGGCGTGGACCCGGTTGCCCTCGAGAAGGCCCGGATGGTCCATATGACCAACGGATTCTCCTCCGGTGCGAACGAAACCGATGTCGCGAGTGGCGCCGGTTTCCTGCACTCGGTCGCCTACGTCAGCTTCCAGGAACTCGCCACGCGGGTCACCCACCGCAACACCGGCCGGGTATGCGACGACCCGATCGCCGACCGGATGCTGCAGCGCATCGCCGCCGACGAAAACCTGCACATGATCTTCTACCGCACCATCTGCGCCGCCGCCCTGGATTTGGTGCCCGATCAGGCGATGGAGGCGATAGACACCATCGTGGAGAACTTCCGGATGCCGGGCGCTGGCATGCCCGACTTCCGCCGCAACGGCGTGCTGATGGCCAAGCACGGCGTCTACGACCTGCGCCAGCACTTGGAGGAAGTACTGCTTCCGGTGGTCAGGCAGTGGAACATCATGGACCGCAACGACTTCGGAGCACGCGGCGAGCAAGCACGCGAGAGACTCGCCGCATTCATCGACGACCTGCAACAGGTGCGAATCCCACGCTTCGAACAACAGCGCGCCCGCGCCCTGGAGCGCGAACGCGCCCGCGCAGCGCGGTAGCGCCCGAGGGGTAACGCGTCCTTGGATCCTCCGGCTCTGGGAAGACAAACGGCGCCGGTGTGCTGGAGCGGATCGGGGAACTCATGTGGTTTGTCCGGCAGGGTTCGGCGCGCATCTGCGGGCATGGGCGATGGCCTCGGGGGTGTGCTCGAAGATTTGCGCGTCACCGCCGGTGGGCAAGGCGCCGATCGTGGCGAGGCGGCGACGATGATCCGCGCGCAGACCGGACATCAGGACGGTGATGTCGCGGTGTTCGAGTTTGCCGATGGCGTCTTTCAGCACCAGCGCGCCGGTGGTGTCCAAGGCGGTGATTCCGGACATGCGCAGGATGACCACATGCACATCGGACACTTCGGCCAGTTCCAGCAGGAACCGGTGAGCGGCGGCGAAGAACAAAGGTCCATCGATGCGGTAGGCCACGATATGGTCGTGCAGCAGGTCGTGTTCCTCGGCCAGATGGTCGGTGCCGTCGGCCGGCATCTCGAGTGGGACCTGCTGTAGCCGGGCTTCTTTCGCGACCGACCGAAGAGCGAGCACGATGGCGATGCCGACGCCGACGGCGACCGCGGTCACCAGGTCGAGGGCGACGGTGACGCCGAAGGTGATCGCCATGATGATCGCGTCGCCGCGCGAGGCACGGGCGATCGCGGTCAGCGACGCGGTCTCCACCATCCGGACGGTCGTGGCCAGCAGGACTCCCGCCAGGGCTGCCAGTGGGATCTCGGCCACCATGGGTGCGGCCAGGTAGATGATCGCGGCCAGCACGGCGGCGTGGGTCAGCGCCGCGAGCCGGGTACGCGCGCCGGAGCGGACGTTCACTGCGGTGCGGGCGATCGCGCCGGTGGCGGGCACACCGCCGAACATCGGGGCGGCGATGTTGGCCACGCCTTGGCCGAGCAGTTCACGATCGGGGTTGTGACGGGTGCCCACGGCCATCGCGTCGGCGGCGGTCGCCGACAGCAGTGATTCCAGTGCGGCGAGCGCCGCCACTGCCAGTGCAGGCGCGATCAATGACCCGAGCTGGTCGAGGTGCACGAATCCTATGGAGGGAGCCGGCAATCCGGTTGGGATCTGCCCGATGGGGGTCAAGTCGAGATCGAACACCCGCACCGCGACGGTGGCTGCGGCCACAGCGATCAGCGCGAACGGCAGCTTTGGCTGGTACCGGCCACCGGCCAGGACTACCGCGGCCACCGCCAGTGCGGTCACCAGCGTCAGGTGGTGCGGGTGCGAAATGTATTGGCATGCCGCGTCGAATGCCGACTGCCACACCTTCTCGCCCTCGGCGTGCTCGATCCGCAGCGCGGACGGGACCTGCTGCAGCGCGATGACCACCGCGATGCCGGCGGTGAAGCCTTCGATCACCGGGGCCGGCATGTAGCGTACGGCCCGCCCGACCCCGGCAATCGCGAGCACCACGAGTACGAGACCGGCGAGCAGCCCCACGGCGAGCACCCCGCCGGCGCCGTGCTGGGCGACGATCGGCACCAAGACCACCGTCATCGCGCCCGTGGGCCCGGACACTTGGAAGCGGGAGCCGCCGAATACCGCCGCGGTCGCGCCCGCGACAACGGCGGTGGCCAGTCCGGCGGCCGCGCCCAACCCGGAGGAGATTCCGAAGCCGAGCGCGAGCGGCAGCGCCACCAGTGCCACGATCAGACCCGACAGCAGGTCCGCGCCGGGCGCGCGCAGCGCCGGTTGCCAGTCCGACCAGCGCGGCAGTAGTGCGAGCGCGTTCACAGGGCTTTGGCCAGACGCATCTTCAGCGCGGCCAACTGCGCACGCAGTTGGTCGGGCAGCCGATTGCCGCCGATGGTGGCGTACCACTCGTCGATCGACGTGGTCTCGGCCACCCACTCGTCGATGTCGACGGCCAGCGCCGCGGTAGCCAGTCTCCGGGCTCGCTCCGACAGGCCGGTCAGGTCCAGGGCCTCGGCAGTCGGCACGAACCCGATCGGTGTCTCCACGGCGTCGGCGGCACCGTCCAAGCGCTCGAGGGCCCACTCGAGTACACGCACGTTGTCGCCGAAGCCGGGCCACAGGAAACTGCCGTCGGCGCTGCGTCGGAACCAGTTGACCTGGAAGATCTTCGGCAGCTTCGCGGGATCGGCGGCGGCGCCGAGTTTCAGCCAGTGCGCGAAGTAGTCGCCGACGTGGTAGCCGAGGAACGGCAGCATCGCCATCGGATCGCGCCGCACCACACCCACCGCTCCAGCCGCCGCCGCGGTGGTCTCCGACGACAGCACCGACGCGGTGAACACCCCGTGTTCCCAGTCGAAGGTCTCGGTCACCAGCGGCACTGTCGTCTTGCGGCGGCCGCCGAAGAAGATGGCCGAGATCGGCACCCCAGCCGGGTCGTTCCACTCCGCCGCCACCGACGGGCACTGCTCGATCGGAGTGCAGTAGCGGGAGTTCGGATGCGCGGCAGGGGTTTCCGACTCAGGGGTCCAGTCCTGGCCGTGCCAGTCGATGAGGTGCCCGGGCGGAGTGTCGGTCAAGCCCTCCCACCAGACGTCACCGGCGTCCGTGCGTGCGGTGTTGGTGAAGATCGAATTACCGGCTTCGATCGTGGCGATCGCGTTCGGGTTGGTCTGCGCGCCGGTTCCGGGGGCGACGCCGAAGAACCCCGCCTCCGGGTTCACCGCGTACAACCGGCCGTCGGCGCCGAAACGCATCCAGGCGATGTCGTCGCCGATCGTCTCCGCGGTCCAGCCGGGCAGGGCGGGTTCGAGCATGGCGAGGTTGGTCTTGCCGCACGAGGACGGGAACGCGGCCGCGATGTAGTGGATCTTTCCCTGGGGCGTGGTGAGTTTGAGGATCAGCATGTGCTCGGCCAGCCACCCCTCGTCACGGCCGAGCACCGAGGCGATCCGCAGCGCGAAACACTTCTTGCCCAGCAGGGCGTTACCGCCGTAGCCGGAGCCGTAACTCCAGATCTCCCGACGCTCCGGGAAATGTGAGATGTACTTGGTCGAATCGCACGGCCACGGCACATCCACCTGGCCTTCTCCCAGGGGAGCGCCCACCGAGTGCAGGCACTTCACGAAGCCCGTCCCGTCGGTGAGTTTGTCCCACACGGGCGCGCCGGAGCGGGTCATGATCTGCATCGCAACCGCCACATACGCCGAATCGGTGACCTGCACCCCGTATTTCGGATCTTCGGCATCCAACGGCCCCATGCAGAACGCGATCACATACATCGTCCGTCCCGCCATGGCCCCGCGATAGTGCTCGGTCATCACCGTGCGCATGTCCAGCGGATCGACCCAGTTGTTGGTCGGGCCGGCGTCCTCGCGATCTTCCGAGCAGAGGAAGGTGCGGTCTTCCACCCGCGCCACATCGTCAGGATCCGACACACACCAGAAGGAATTCGGCTTCGCCGCAAGCGGCACGAAGGTGCCCTTCTCGACCAGCAGCCCCGTGAGCCGGTCCCACTCTGCCCGAGAGCCGTCGCAGAAAACGATGCGATCGGGTGCGGTCAACTCCGCGATTTCGGCGACCCACGCCAGGATGCCCTCATGCTCGGTCGGCGCCTGCACGCTCGCGGCAACGTCTAGGTGGTTGGTCACGACGAATCTCTCCTTCGAAAACTGCTAGGTATTTAGTTTAGAAAAATTGCAATCAGTGGGCGTGCGGCTTCCCGATAGCTGGTGAGGTCAGGCGGGTTCTTCGAGGGCCTCGACCTGACCGGCGACTACGCCGGTGAGAATGGCCCGCGCGACCGCCAGAAGCTCGGCGACCTCCGGAGTGGTCAATTCGTAGGTCACCGAGAGCCCTTCGCGGCGAGCGGTCACCAGGCCGGCGCGCCGGAGGATCGACAACTGTTGGGACAGGTTGGCCGCCTCTATCCCGATCTCGGTCAGCATCTCCGAAACTGCGTGCTCACGCTGACTGAGCAGTTCGAGCACCCGCACCCGCACCGGATGCCCGAGTGTTTTGAAGAAGTCGGCCTTCATCTGATAGAGCGGCCGCTGCAGTCCCGGCATCGCCACCACTCCCTTCGGTTCCCGGCGAGACGGTGTCGGCACCCGCGACCACCGCCTTATTTGCAGAGTTTAGCAAACAATGCTTTTGACAAGTCGCACGGACCGTCCCCGCATCAGAGCCTCCTCGCAATTCGATGATCGAGCAGTGGTCCGGACGGGCCGCCGCGTGGGTGGGGCCGGTGCTGGCGTCTGCGACTGTGGCCGCCCTGATGTCAGCACTGGTGTTCTGGCTATTCGGCCTGCGCGAGGTCGCTGGAGGGCTGCCGGATCGCGGCGACGGTGGTGGCGGTCGTGCCTGCGGTGTGGTGGATGGTCACCACGCTGCTACGGGGTCGGGTCGGGATGGATTTGATCGCGGTGTTGTCCCTGGTAGGCACCTTGCTGGTGCACGAGTGCGCCGCGGGCGCCATCATCGGCGACCAGATCGACGACCTGCTCGCCCGCCTCTACGGCCTGCACACCTTGCTACAGCTGCACTTCCTGCAGGAGGAGGAAAACTACTTCACCCTCACCGACGACGACCAACCCGAGAACATCCCGGCCCCTCAGCAGCCTCACCCCCACGAACCCCTGCGGCGATGACGCTGCTGCCCGCTGGGCCACCGAGACGGCCTCGCACCGGTTGGGCGGCGACTCGGTGGCGGTAGGCGCTCGATCAGTTGGCGATGTCTTCCGTCCCCCTGAGAAGTTCCGACCTGCGCCCACTCCGGGTGACGACCGCCTGATCCCGCGCGCGGCTGATTCGTTGATCTGAGCGGTGGCGGCCAGCAATTCCTCGGTAGCCGAAGTGCATTGGCGCAGAATCGGTTTGGGACCGCTGCGCGCCGACCGGTGTTCGAGCGCGAATTCCTGACCTTCCTACCGGTCGTGATACTCGGCGCCCGCTGAGCACACCGACGGCGAACGCGAGGTTCTGCGCGGAGCGCGGTCAGGCAAACTCATAGCGAATCTTCAGCATCAATCGACGCATAAGCGATGCATTCGAGCGCGAACAGTGCAAGACTTCCTGGGGTGAACATCCGCTCGTGCAACTCTCCCGCACGGGGCGCGTGAACGTGGCGGTGGCCGTTCTGGGCCCCGCAGCGGTTAGGTACTCGCGCGTGATGACAACTACGACCGCTGAGGTCAACCTGAAGGAAGCGACCCAAGATGCGAAACGCGAAACGATCACTTCTGCTGGCTACGGCCCTCACCGCCACTGTCCTAGGGGCGTCGGCCTGCACGGATGACAACGACACATCCTCCGCGACCTCGACAACCAGTCCGGCCGTCACGACGTCGACGGCGACGACATCGCCCCCCTCGACGGGAACGCCCGCGTCGGCTCCTGTCGGCCCGGGCTGCGCCGCATACGCCGAGCAGGTGCCGACCGGGCCGGGTTCGGTGACCGGCATGGCGACCGAACCCGTGTCGGTCGCCGCGTCGAACAACCCGATGCTCACCACGCTCGTCGCCGCGGTGTCCGGTCAGCTCAATCCGCAGGTGAACCTGGTCGGCACCCTCGACGGCGGACAATCCACCGTGTTCGCACCGGTCGACGCGGCCTTCGCCAAGGTCGATCCCGCGACGATCGAAACGCTGAAGACCGATTCGGCCGCGCTCACCAAACTCCTGACGTATCACGTGGTGCCAGGCCGAGTGGGGCCGGGCGAGATCGCGGGCGACCACAAGACCGTCGAAGGTTCCACGGTCACTGTGACCGGCAGCGGCGACAATCTCAAAGTGGCTGATGCCGGCGTGATCTGCGGCGGACTCCAGACCGCGAATGCCACCGTGTACTTGATCGACACGGTGTTGACGCCCCCCGCGGCATGATGCGGCCGACCTCGGGCGGATCGGGGCGGTGATCAGCCGCTCGCTCCGCGGATCGTCGCGGGCTTCTTCGACATCGGGCAGTCGCGGTCGATTCCGTGGAAGCGCCGCCCCGCGGCCGGGCGGCTGCTCGAGAGGAGCCCGCGGTCTCAGCGCCTCTCTGGAACAGCAGCTGGCCGACGACGGAATCGAGTGCCTCGATGCGCCAGCGAAACTCGCCCACCGGGCGCGAATGCTTTCCACCGGGCACGGCCGCAAGAACGACGAATCCGACGCACTGTCGGTCGGCATCGCCGCGCTCGAGCACCGGACTTCGATCGGTGCACACCGAGGCGGGCCTTTATCGATTCGTCGTGCTCGCTCGGCAAGGGTAGAACGATAGTCACGCATGCACGGTAGAAGCGCTACTGTCTTGCGGTTCTGCTTGGAGCATGCGAGGAGGGGGATGTATGGGCAGCGTGCGGGATCTGCTGTACGCGACGAAACGTCGGATGTATCGGGGCAACCGGCCGGGGATACTCGCCCGGGTGCTGAACCGGGCCTCGGAGTGGATGTATTCGGCGGGTGTGCTGTCCCCGGGCTGTGCCGTGACTCTGGAAGTGTCCGGTCGGCGCACCGGGCGCCCGGTGCGGCTGCCGATCGTGGTCGCCGAGTACGAGGGACAGCGCTACCTGGTGTCGATGCTGGGCCCGGACGCCGGGTGGGTGCGCAACGTCCGCGCGGCGCACGGCCGGGCGTTCCTGCAACGGCGCGGCCGCGAAGCGGTGCGGCTCACCGAGGTGGAGGCGGGGGAGCGGGCACCGATCCTGCGCCGCTACCTCGCCGTGGCTCCCGGCGCTCGGCCGCACTTTCCGATCGACCGCACCGCCCCGCTCGGTGAGTTCGCGCGCATCGCGGACCAGTACCCGGTATTCCGGATCGAACCTCCAGGCTGACGAGAGCCCGGCGACTGGTCGCAAACGCCCTCTCCAGCCTGCTGTTTGTCCGGGGCCGCGCCCACGACGCCTCCGCGCCCCCGGCTGCCGAGCACGATCAACTGTGCGGTGCGCTCGCTCGTTCCTGCGCATCGGCGAGTGGGTCACCGCGCGACCAGGTCGGTCACCGCTACGAACTCGACTTGCCGTATCGACGCCGCCTCGAAAGCCATCCCGTCTGCGAGTTCGCCGCAGCCCGATCCCGACCGATCCGAGCATCACCCGCTCGAAGGCGGCGAGCCCACGGGCACCGGCGACCGGTTCAGCCTTCAGCCTGCCCTCCGGAGCCGAGTCGAGTACGCGGATCGACCGGTTCGCGTGGGCCCTGATCGAGGCGGAACGGCGGGTACTCGTCTCGCATCAGCGCCGCATAGGCCAGCACCCGGTACAGCCAGCGGTTGATGCCGACGACGAAGTCGAACAACTGGCGTGGGTACCGGCCGGTGACCAGCAGGGCGACCGCGGCGATGAGTACGAGCACGCCGATCAGCGGGATAGCGGCAGGGCTGTCGCCGTCGTCGCCCGCGAGCACTATCGAACCGCCCCACATCGCTGTGACCACGAGGTAGTGCGGTATGGCCAGCAGCCACCACTTCACTACCGGACCAGCACCTCGCAGCGGTCGCGCGCCGGTCTCCACCCCGGCGAGAGCCATCCGGCAGCACCAATCGCATGACCCCGGCACGCTCGGTGCCGGTCCAAAGCGGCTAGATTCGGACTGTGCATGAAATCGTCTATCCTGTTGCGCTTTTCATGGTGAAGGCCGGTCAGCGCGTATTGCGCCTGCGGACTCGGATAGTCGATGAATCACACCTGCCCCGTGTCGGAGGTGCGGTGGTGGCCAGCAATCACGTGTCGTATCTGGACCCTTTCGCTATCGCGCTTGCTGCCGACAGGATGGGCCGGATGGTCAGGTTCCTCTCGACGCAGGAGCATTTCGAGCATCGGGTATATGGTGCTGCGATGCGCAGTATGCGCCACATCGCAGTGGGGTCCGGCGGTGATGGCGAGGCCTACCGCGCCGCGACTGCCGCGCTCGCCGCAGGGGAGCTCATCGGGGTGTTTCCGGAAGCGACGATCGCACGATCGTTCACCGTCCAGCGGTTGCGGACGGGAGCGGCACGGTTGGCGGCAGGCTGCGGGGTGCCGCTCGTGCCGGTGGCTGTATGGGGCACGCAGCGGCTGTGGACCACGCACCACCGCGAGCTCGATCAGCCGGGTCTGCCGCTCACGGTGATCGTGGGTGAGCCGATGTTCCCCGCGGCCGACGACGACCCGGACTACGTCACCGCCCAACTGCGCGACTGTATGAAGGAACTTTTGGAACGGGCACAACGGGAATATCCCCACTCCGGGACGGGGGAGTGGTGGCAACCCCGTCATCTCGGCGGGTCCGCACTCACCCCTGCCGAGGCTGTCGCCGTGGACGCTGCGGAGAATGACGCACGGGATCGGCGCGAAGCGTGACAGCCTCAACCCCCATCGAGTGGCTCGGCGCGCCGGATACGCCGTGGGTCTTCGTGCACGCGCATCCCGACGACGAATCGCTGTTGACGGCGGGAACGATGCGCAGGGTCAGCGAGGCCGGACGGCGCACGGTCGTCGTTTTCGCGACCGACGGCGCCGCGGGGCTTGCGGATTCACCATCAGGTCCGCAGCTCGCAGCGCGTCGCGAGGGGGAGGCATTGGCCTCAGCCGCAGTGCTGGGATGCGACCGGGTGGAATTCCTGGGGTACGCGGATTCCGGACTCGACGGTCGCGTGCCCGGCGGCTTCTGCGGCGTACCTGTCGCCCAGGCGGCCGAGCGGCTTGCCGCACTCTTGATCGAGGAGCGGGCCGGGGTGGTCACTTCCTATGACGCATCCGGAGGTTACGGACATCCCGATCATGTGCAGGTCCATCGGGTGGTTGCGGAGGCGGCACGGCAGGCCGCCACACCGTTGTTGCTGGAGGCGACAGTCGATCGCGATCAATTACTGAGGATGTTGCGCTTGGTAAAGGCTGTCGGATTGTTGCCCGCGGGAGTAGCGATGGATCGGTTCAGCACAAGCTTTGTCCCCGGCGCGGACATCACCCATCGGGTCGACGTGCGACGCTATGCGAGCGTCAAGCGCGCCAGCATGATGGCTCATGCCAGTCAGGCGGGTGGCGGTGATGGCGTGCGCACCCTGCGCTTGCTGCAGCGGCTACCGATGCCGCTGTTTCGACGGATCTGCGGCACGGAATGGTTTGTCCAGCGTGCTGTTTGACCTCCGCGTAGACAGAGACCTGTCGGTTCCGATGCCGGATGGTGAACGCCTGCTCGCCGACCGGTACTACCGTGCGTCGAGTGCACCCGGACCGACCATCCTGGTGCGATCCCCTATGGGACGTCGACCGCTCGGCGTCCTCTATGGCTTGTACTTCGCACGCGCAGGATTTCAGGTGGTGGTGCAGGACGGCCGCTCGGCCGAGGATGTGTTACCGCTGAGCACCGAGCGGGCCGACGGGTTGGCGACGATCGCGTGGCTTCGAGGTCAGGTGTGGTTCGACGGACGGTTGGCGTTGCATGGAATGAGCGCGATGGGGTTCGCGCACTGGGCCATTGCGGCCGATATTCCCGAATTGCGTGCTGTTTCAGTTCATGTCGCCTCCTCCTCGATTGCCGACACGATCTTTACCGGCGGTTCGACCGCGCTGGAGTCCGTGCTGATCTGGTGTTCGAATCACAGCTTCATCACCGCGCTGCGGGCGCCCCGTCGGGCGCGCCGGGCGATCGCGTCGGGCCGCCCGGCCGCGGAGTTGGATGTGCTGACCGGTGGTCGAACAGTCGCCTTCTATCAAGCCGTGATCGCCGACATCGGCGCGGGCAGCCCCTTGCGGACACTTCTCGACCACGGTGGCGCACCCGCGGAGTGCGCCGGAACCCCGGTGCATCTGGTCGGCGGCTGGTACGACATCTTCCTGCCGGGCCTCGTCCGCGACTATGTCGCATCGAGTGCGGCTGGTGGTGCGCCGCGACTCACCATCGGACCATGGGGGCATTACAACCTCCGCCAGTTCGTCGTGGCGAATCGTGAGGCGCGGCAGTGGTTTCACGCCCACCTGTGTGGAGGTGAGGATCGTCCGTCTCGCGGGCCCGTTCGCCTGTTCGTCACCGGCGTCCGGCGCTGGCGCGAATACGCTTCCTGGCCTCCACCGGGAACCAGTCCCGTGCGATGGCACTTGCGTGAGTTCGGGCGGCTGTCGCGTGTGTCTGCTGAGCAGGCGGGAAGCGATCATTTCCGATACGACCCTGCGGACCCCACGCCCGCTCCCCGCGGTCCCGTGATCGTCGGGTTCTCGCGGCCACAGGACTGCCGGCAGATCGAAAGTCGGCCCGACCTGCTGACCTACACCAGCGACCCGCTCGGCGCGCCGCTCGAGATCATCGGAACGGTGGTCGCCGAGCTTCGGCTGCGCATAGCCACCGCACATTCGCACCGCGGGCGTGGCGTCTGCGATGTCGTCGTTCGACTGTGCGACGTTCATCCCGGTGGGCGATCTTTCAACATCTGCGAAGGCATACGGCGGGTCGAGCCACACGCCGATGAGGACGATATCCAGGTCGAGTTGTGGCCGATCGCGCACCGGTTCGCCATCGGACATCAGCTGCGCGTGCAGGTGTGTGGAGCAGCGGTTCCGCGCTACATGCGGCAGCCGGACCCGGCCGCCTACGAGCTCATCCGCGACCCGAGCGGTCCTTCGTCGGTGATTCTGCCGACCGTCCCCACCGGTCTCGGAACGTGCTGAGGGCGACCGCCTCGTTACGGCCGGACCTGTTCACTGTGTGGTGCAGGGCGCCTGCGAACGCGCCCGCCGTCTCGATCGGCACCCCGCGCACTGGTATCACCAACCGCGGCACACCCCGGCGCGCCAGGTGCCCGGAGATCCACACGTCGTCCTGCCATCGCATTTCCGGCGGCCAGCCGTCGAAATCGTGGACATCGTCGTCCAGCGCTCCGGGCGGGATCAGATATCCCCACATACCCATCAGCACATCGACTGTGGTGGCCACCGACACCGCGGTTCCGTACACGTGCCCGAAATAGCGTGGGTCGCGGTCGAACCGCACGCTCGATCCACGCACTCCCACAGCGGCTTTCGGCTCCAGGCGATGCGCCGCGAGCAGATCCGCAACGAACGTATCCGGATAGATCGCGTCATCGTCGACGACCACGATGACGGCGTCCGGCTCGGCCAGCAGTGTGGGCAGCAGTTTTGTCGCTGGGCCCAGATCCGTACACCGCAGCACGTCCACACCCGATGGTAGTGCCGGCGGTTGCGGGTAGGGGTCACCCGTGCGTAGCGCGTGCCGTGGCCAGGTAAGTACCACACGATCGGCGGGTTCGGTCTGGTCGAGCAGGCTGCGCAGCACCGGACCCAGGTACTGCACACGGTGCGGCACAGTCGACAACGTGATGATCACGCGCTCGGCGCGGACAGGCGCCGTGCGCGTCGGCGGATCCCGGTGCAACAGCCGTACGGCTCGCGAGAGGTCATGCGCAAAACCGCGGATCGTCGTGTTGACGAACCGTTTTCGGAAGTGTTCGGCGTTGCTCCACCCGATGCGGGCGATATGTGTCGGCGAGATCATCTGAGCGCGTCCTCCCCGTGGCTCGGACCTGCCACGACGCGCCGTGCGGCATCGTCGTAGCAGGTACGCAGCCGATCCAGTACCACGGGCCAACTGAATTCGGCAGGGGGTACGGCTCGATTATGGGCGCTGATACGTTCGCGCAACGTCCGTCGCCGGCCCAACGACACCAGTGCGGTGACGAGGTCCTCGGTGGAGCGGCCCAGCAGACCCTCGCGACCGTCCTCGACGAAATCCGCGACGCCGGTGCCGGATCGAGCGATTACCGGAACACCGGCTGTTCGAGCCTCCAAGGTTGCCAACCCGAATGCCTCGCGACGTGTGACATTCAGGTACACATCCGCCGACGACAAGATCTCGCGCACCGCCCGATGATCCTGCGAACCCACCAAACGCACCCACTCGACCATGTCATGCCTGCGCAGATAGCGGAGCATCGCACCGCGGCGCGGGCCCGAGCCGACGATCGTGGCACGCACCCGCACCTCACCGGCTAGCCGGTCCTGCGCCAGCCGCAGCACCTCGAGCAGCGTCAACGGTTGCCTGCGCGTGACCAGCCTGCCCACCGAAACGACATGCAGATCGGTGCCACTCGCGGACGGCGCCCGCCACAGATCAGATGCCACCGCGTTGGGCACTACGACAGGGGTACTGGACAACGCGCGCCCGACCTGGTCGGCGACGACGGTACTCACCGCCGTGACCACCATGCCGTCGTGCCAGCCGGACAGCCGCTCGATCACGCTGTAGCAGGCCCTGACCGCGGGATCCCACATGCTGTGCACCGTGATCACGAGCGGGATAGACAACCGAAGCGCGTGGTGCGCGGAGTAAAGCGCCAGCGGTGACGCCACACTCACGTGTATGTGCACGACACTGGGCCGCAGGCGCCGAAGTATGCTGCGCACGTCGGTCATTCGGCGTGGCCGGTGGACGCGGAACGGCAGATGCGAGTCGCTGCCGCCGACGGTCGCGGTGATGACGTGAACTTCCTCGCCGACAGCGGCCTGTGCGCGAGCCAGGGACTCGACCAGCACCTCGATCCCCCCGACGCGGGGCGCGAACACATCGGTCAGATGCACTATCAACGTTGGCCCCTGCGCCACGGTCAGCCCCCTGGATGTCAACAACCTTCGGAAGAATAGTGCTGGCGTACAAGCAATGTCGGAACTGGACGCATAATCCTCGGCATGGATGAGATGCGGATCATCACCGAGGACGGCGTCGGACTGCATGTCGAACTCGACGGAGACCCGGCCGGTCCGCACACCCTCCTCTTCGTCAACGGTATCAATACCAGCTTGATCTATTGGGGCCGTCAGCGCGCGACTCTCGCCGACCTGGGCCGCATGGTGCTGTTCGACCACCGTGGGCACGGCCGCTCCGACGAACCGGCGACCGGCCGGGCCACGGTAGCGCAGCTCGGGCGTGACATCGGAACGGTCATCGACGCTGTCGCCTCCGACCGTCCGGTAGTGATCATCGCGCACTCACTGGGAGGGATGGCGGTGTCCGCCCTGGCCGAACAGCGTCCGGAGCTGTTCGGACGCCTGGTGGCCGGAGTCGCACTCCTGGACTGTGTTCCCCGAAGGTGGGGTGCAATTGCCTTGCGTCTACCTGATTTCGTCGTCGGTCCGGTGGTGCGCATGCTGTGGTGGGCGATACCCCCGTTGCGTCGTCTGCTCACCGACACCAGCGAACGCCGACACCCTGAACTCGCCGGACGCCGGACTGCGCCGAGCAGGTGCACGCCGTTCGTCTCGCTCCATCGGGCCCGCAGGCTGATTGCTTCCCTGCGAACGATGACGTTGCTGTCCTTGCTGGCCGATGTGTCGACCTGTGACCACAGCGCTGGTCTGCCGGTTCTCGGGCGTGCACGGGTCCTGGTCATCGCGGGCGCCGAAGACCGCATGATTCCTTTGCGACACAAAGTGCGCGCCGCGGCCCGGATACCCGGTGCTGAACTGGTGATCGTGGCCGATGCCGGGCACCTCAGCTCGATCGTCAAACCAGCCGACGTCGATGGACATCTGCGCGCCTTCATCAGCACACCACTGGTCCCGCGCGTACAGGTGAACGGCCGAGGGGGCGAGGGCGCCCGCGAGCATGCTGCTCCGCGACCAATGCTCACCGAAGGCGGCGCTGTTCCCACGCGAGACCCGCAATCCTGAAAGCACTCAACCGATCAACGCGTCAACCTCTCGAGCGAGGCACTGCAGTGGATCGTCAGGCGGGGGTACTGGTGGAGCAACGCGAGGGATTCTCGCGCGAACAGTCCGGTCGCTACGGGCGCGAGCGTCAGGTCCGGGGCGGGGTGGTGCTGCTGATGATCCGGTGGATGGTGGAGCGGCCGACGGGGTACTCTGCGGCGAGGTCGGCCAGGCTCGCGTCGTCGGGGTCGTGGAAGCGGCGATGGATCGTTTTGCGTGCTGCGAGTGGCAGTTTCGGTTGCTTGCCTTTGAGGCGCCCCTGGCGCGGGCCTTGGCCATGCCTTCGCGGGTACGCAGGTGGCCCAGGTCGGCTTCGAATTCGGCGACCAGTGGTACAAGGTATTGAATGGCGACCAAGACCTCGATACTCTGGGCCGATGCTGGCCGAGTTCTTCGAAGGCATGGCGCCCGAAAGCGGGGGCCATGGTCACGTCGGGTGATCTTCCGGGACTGGATCTACCGCATATCGACGCGCACGCCGAATTAGGCGGCCTCGGCGCCGTCGAACTGCACCATCCCACCCAGGACATCGACCAAGACGGTCTGCCCGACAGCGTGACCATCACCGGCGACGATGCCATGCAGGTGTGGACGGACGTCGATCACGACGGCTTTGCCGATCACGTCAAGGTGGTGGAGAAGGACGGCGACTATACCGCCTGGGAGTTCCATCGACACCCGGACGGAACCTCGGAGTGGATTCGGACGGATCAGGGGCGGCTGGGCACTTGAGCGGTGCCGCCTTCCCGTTGAGGGAGGGTGCGGTAGCGCCGGGTCGGGCGATGAAGGAACTGCGCCGACACTCGTTGCACGACAGCACGCGGATGGGTTGTCGATTCGGCGAGATAGCGACCTCCGTCAGCACTTTGCAGCGTCTGAAACAGCGACCAGCTGTAGTCGGTCACCGAGAGAACCCATCGGCCTCCGAGCGGGTGCGGCGGCATCGATCTCGTCGCGGGTGCGCAACCACCCCGATCCGGTATCCCCTTAGCGGCGAAACAGTTCGAACTGGTTACCAGTTTGACGGCAGAACCAGGTCTTACCCAGCCCTTCTTGACCGAATTCAGCCACCCCTTTCGCGACACAAGCTCCGTGAGTGGAGTAGTAGTCAACGGTTTCATCAGCCGCCGCCGTACCAGCCGCGCCGAAGGAGAAAGCCGCGATCATCGCCCCACTGATCAGAAACTTCAGCATGACGGGAAGTCTATAGCGTGACACTACTGGGTTGCGCCTGAAATACGTTGTCTAGGAGCAGGTTCGGGAGTGTCTGATCTCCGGTTCTGGCTCACTTCCGGTGGTGCCCGGGCTATGGGAGCAGGATGCGGTGCCGAAGTAGCTGGAAACTGGCCTGACCGCTACCTCACGCGCAGCTCGGGTCTGGGTCGAACGATCGTTTCTCCCCCAGACCCGGCGTAGCGCGGCGGACCCGCGAAACCGCAGCTCGCCGAAATCGCCGAGGCTTACTCCCAGTCGCTCGAGGAGCAAGCGGTCTGCACTTGGATGTTCGACGCTGACGATGTCATCGGGCCTCTTCCGAGGCAGGCGTTGCACTCCGCTCGCGCGTGATCATCACATCGACGGCGCAAGGGCCGAAGCTGAGAAGAATGCCTTCTGCAAGGTCGTCCGTCTAACGTCTCGCTGGTCAGCGCAGCGGTACTTTCCAGCACAGCCGGGTTCCCGCGCTGCCGTTACCTGTTGTGATGGTGAAAGTCCCGGCCGCGTCCTCGGCGCGGCGGGCGAGGTTCCGCAGACCGCTGGGTGTGATGTCGCCGGGCATGCCGCACCCGTCGTCCTCGACGACGATGGTCAGGTCGTCGGCCACGGTGATCTCCACCGAGACCGACTTCGCGCCGGAATGCCGCACGGTGTTGCTGACCGCTTCTCGCACAACGGCTTCGGCATGATCGGCCAGCTCCGGGTCGATCACCGAGAGGGGGCCGCCGATCCGCACGGAGGTACGGATGCCGCTGGTGGCGGTCTGCTGCCGGATCGCTTCCTCGATGCGCTGGCGCACCCGCGCGCTGTGGCCGTCGCCGCCGTGCAGGTCGAAGATCGAGGTCCGGATCTCTTGCACCACGTCTTGCAGATCGCTGATCGCTTCGGTGATCCGTTCGCGTACTTCGGGAACGCGGGTGCGCGGGACGGTTCCCTGCAGGCTCAGTCCGACGGCGAACAGTCGCTGGATGACGTGGTCGTGCAGATCGCGGGCGATGCGGTCGCGGTCGGAGAGGATGTCCAGCTCCCGCACGCGCTGCTGGGCGTCGGCCAGTTGCATCGCCAGTGCCGCCTGCTCGGTGAACGCGGCGGTCAATGCCAGGGTCTCGTCGGTATAGGGAGCCGATTCCACCGCACGCAGCGCCACCAGCACGCCGACGGTGGAATCGGACGTCTGCATGGGCAATATCAGCGCGGGTCCGGTGTCGGGGAAGATCTTGCCGAGGTCGGCGCGGCGCGCGTCCTCGACGCGCCGGGGGGAACGCAGTCCGAACGCCTGACCGATCGTGGTGTCGCCCAAGGACAACGTGACCACCCGCTCGTTGTCCGTGGCGCCCGCGGTATGGGTGATCACCAGTTCGGTGATCTCCTCAGGCGGGCTCTCCGGGTCCGGTACGACCGCGAGAAGGGTCCGCTCGGAACCGGTGAGTCGGCGCGTGGCCTCGACCAGGTGGGTGAGGACCTGCCCGGGCGCGGTTCCGGCGAGGAATTCGGTGGTGATGTCGCGGGTGGCTTCGATCCAGGCCTGCCGGGTGCGGGCGGATTCGTAGAGGTGGGCGTTGTCGATGGCGATACCGGCCGCGGCGGCGAGGGCCCGCACGATGACCTCGTCGTCTTCGGTGAACGGCTGACCGCCCGCTTTCTCGGTGAGGTAGAGGTTGCCGAAGACTTCGTCGCGGATGCGGACGGGCACGCCGAGGAAGGTGCGCATCGGCGGGTGGTGGGCGGGGAATCCGACCGAGGAGGGATGCTCGGCGAGGTTGTCCAGCCGGATCGGTGTGGGTTGGCCGAACAGCAGGCCGAGCACCCCGTGGCCCTGGGGGAGATCTCCGATCAGTTCGCGGGTCGGTTCATCGATGCCCTCGTAGATGAACTGGGTCAGTTGCTGCTCGTGGCCACGGACCCCGAGCGCGCCATAGCGGGCGTCGACCAGGGAGATCGTGGTGTGCACGATCGTGCGCAGAGTGCGATCCAGGTCCAGGCCGGAGGTGACGGTCAGCATGGCCTCGATCAGGCCGTCCATCCGGTCGCGGGCGTCGATGATCTGCTCGATGCGATCCTTGACCTCGCCCAGCAACTCACGCAGCCGCAGTTGCGAAAGCGTATCGCGGACCGAGTACATGTCTGCTGACGTGTCATCGGTCATATCGACTGCTCCCGAGTCCCAAGCTGTCCAGGGCAGGCGGCCATGCTGCAAGCCTATGCTACGGGCCGCGAAATAAATGTCCGGCACGTCCGGATTGGCATTCGACGGCGGCCGGTGCTCGAGGCCGCGTCGGGACGATGGATTCGGCAAGGGCGGTTGTCGAGAGTCCGCTATCAGAGACCGGTAAGGCTGACGATGATCAGAAGCCGGCGCTGGGGTCGGACGGCCGGGATCGGAGTTTGGAGGCGTAGACGGCCGCTTGGGTGCGTCGTTCGAGGCCGAGTTTGGCCAGCAGCCGGGAGACGTAGTTCTTCACCGTCTTCTCGGCCAGGAACATGCGCTGGGCGATCTGCCGGTTGGTCAGTCCTTCGCCGAGCAGGTCGAGAAGTCTGCGTTCCTGTTCGGTGAGCGCGGCCACGGGGCCGTCCTCGGTGTTGGCGCGCAGCCGCTGCATGAGGGCGGCCGCGGCGCGGTTGTCGAGCAGGGAGCGCCCGGCGCCCACCTCCTTGATCGCCTTCGCCAATTCCATGCCCTTGATGTCCTTGACCACATAGCCGCTGGCTCCGGCGAGAATGGCGTCCAGCATGGCCTGCTCGTCGGTGAACGACGTGAGGATCAGGCAGCGCAGATCGTCGAGTTTGGACAGCAGATCGCGGCACAGTTCGATGCCGTTGCCGTCGGGCAGGCGCACGTCCAGGACGGCGACGTCCGGCCGCAGCGCCGGAATCCGGGCGAGGGCTTGGGCGACGTCGCCCGCCTCGCCGACGACGGACAGCTCCGGGTCGTCGGAGAGCAGGTCTACGAGACCGCGGCGGACGATTTCATGGTCGTCGACCAGAAACACCGTGATCATGGTGGTGTCCAATTCCGGGAAGCAGTTGCGCGATCGACACTACGCAACAGGCAGGCCGCTCGGTACCGACCAAAGTCCTCTCGTCGGATCTACCGGCATCGCGACAGGACCACCGTGCGTGGCTCCATCTCCAGCGCACGGCGTGTGACGGCATCGAGATCGAGAACGGGCTACCCCCTGAAACGGATCAGCCAGTGGGCGTGTCGGCGCGGGCGAGCCCTTCGGCGATCAGAATTCGATGGGCTTGCTGGGCGGCGGAAACCCTCGCGGTGTCATGCGGCGTCCCACCGGCGGTTTCCTCCAGACTGCGGGCGAGCACCGTCACCGCGTCGGTGAGCGCTCGTAACCGGTTGTCCAATTCGTCGAAGCGCGATTCCGGCCGGGTGACCGCCGTCTCCTGCAAGGTGCCCGCCAGGTCGGTGCCGCGCAGGATGGCCCGCATGTCTTCCGGCAGTAACGCGAAGACGTGGTCGAGTTGCCCGGGGGAGAACAAGTCGGCCAGCGCGTCGGTCACGGCACCCGCCAGCGCGTAGGCCTCGTCGCGGGATACGCCCGCTTCCCGGGCGAATTGATCGAGGTACGAGGGCACATCGTGCGGGACGGGGACCCGTGCGGGGACCCAGCCCTCGTAGAAGATCCCGCGCAGGAGTTCGGGCAGCTGGGCGCTCAGGTGCGCGGCCGCGTTGACACCGATGCGGTCACGAACGGTGTGCAGCCAGGCCCGCAGCGCGCGGTGCGCGAAGGCCCGGTCTTCGGTGGCGAGTCCGTCGGCGAGGGTGCGCAGCCACTCGTGCGCGGTGTGTACCGCCGGTGCGAGGGGGTCGCGGTGGTAGCTCATGGGAGGTGCCTTTCACGGATGAATCATGGCTGATCGTGCCGGTGGGATCCGGTCGTACACACGACCGCGATACGGAGGATTTCCTGTCCCATACCGAAGAGACTGCTCGTTCGAGCCCGGTCCGGTGAGAGGACTCGTGCCCGCACTGGCGGGACCATGGTCACCCGGACGCGGCCGAGCCCCGCCGCTGAGCGGCAGTACCGGTGGCGCGGGGTCAGCGGGAGCCGGTGACGGTGAAGACCTCCGTGACCGGTCGCCGAGGAGTCGGCGGGACCATGCCCGCGTCGTCGGGTGCGGTGCCGACGCGGATGAGCACTTGCGGCGCTGCCGGGCGGGGGATCAAGCCGGCGAGCAGTCCGCGTCCGATCGGAAGCTCGGTGATGTGGGTCAGCGCGCAGGTCGCCAGGCCCGCGGCGGTGCACTCCAGCAGCACGGCCGACAACGCCTCACCGGTGTGCAGCCACTGCGTCACCGAATCGCCTTCGGTGCTGAGCAGGACCAGTGCGGCGCGGTCCTCGAGCTGGGCGCGTCGCATCGAATGCGGCGCCGAGGGGAATGCGCGGCCGACGTCGACCTGGGCGAATTCCGCATCCGATACCAGCCCGGACGGCGGCACGCCCTCGGGTGTCTCGGGATGTCCTGTCCACCACTGTAATTCGGACTGGTACAGCAGGTCGTCGCGGCGCAGAGCCCCGGCCTGTTCCGAGGCCGCGGCCAGCCGGGGCCGGGCACTGTCGGCCAGTGCGTCGAGTTCGACCTCGTGCGGCGAGGTGAGCATCCGCAACCGCGGGAGGATGTCGGCGAAGCCTTCCGGCTCGCTCATGGGCAGCCGGTCGGTGCGTCGCAGGTCGATGGCCAGCGCTCGGGAATGGATTCCCTCCGGCGGGTCTGCCCAGGGACGGAACTCGATCACGGCCAGATGATCGGGTCGTTCCCGGTCGGGCGCACGCAGGGTGTCGGTGTGCCAGCCCTGGTCGGCGAAGACCGTCCGCAGATGATGCAGTACGGTTCCGCAGCTGATCACCAGCTGGCGGCCGTGCGGATCGGTCGCGGGCAGCAGCCGGTCGGCGTCGGTGTACAGGTGCAGGCGGGCGCCGTCGAACACCCAGCGCCATGGCTGGATGTTGTGCACTGAAGGCGCCCGGGTCGCCAGCCGCAGCGCCTCCAGGATCGTTCGATGACCGGGTACCGGAATGACGGGTGCTTCGTCGTTTGCGGTCATACTGCGAGTCTTTGCGGTGCGGGGTCCGGGCGATACGGGCATTCCGCCCGGACCGCAGGGTCCTTGGTCATCCACCGTCTGCCGGCGGCGCCCGCTGTCATGACTTCCTATTCCTCGGGATCCGCCACGCGATCGCGCAGGACTGTCACGCCCCACCACAACAGCCGGATCGCGAGACCGACGTAGATCACGGCAGCCGAGTACACCAGCCCCGCACCGTAGTCGTGCGCCCAAGCGGGCAGCACCACGACCGCCACGAGCACCCCGGCCAGCATGATCGAGGCGATCACCACTGCGGGGACCGCCAGCGGCACGGCATCCGGGTCGGATGCGCTGTCAGGCGGGCGCGGGGGGAAGAGACGGGGTGACACAGCACACAGCCTGTCCGCCCGAGCGGGCCGACGCGAGAGCACTGCTACCCGGAAGCGAAGGGCCAATGTCCCGATGCCGCTGTGCCCTCGGTCCATGCCGCCGCTTGCGGTGATTCAGTCCCGTTTGTCCAGGTCCAGGTCCAGGCCCAAGCCCAGGCCCAGGCCGCCGAAGTAAGTGGCGAGACCGAACGCCATCAGCGCGCCACCGGCGACCGCCGCGACGTTCTCGCCCGCCGTTCGAGTCCGTCCACGCAGGAGCGCGGCGCCCGCCGCGAGGTTGATCGCGCCCCATGCGGCGGAGTTGATCGGCGACCTCGTCCGGTGCACCGGCGAGCAGGTTGGGCTCTTCGTCCGGCATCGGCGGTCCGATGGTGCTCGACGGAGCACTGAAGCGCAGAGCCAGTTCGAGGCGCGGGAACCGTTCGCCCGCGGCGTTCTCCAGCCACTCGAGCTGACGGGCGAGCTGCGTCCGGGAGAAGGTGCTGAACGCGACGGTATCCGCTTCGGCCGCGGCGAGTTCGGTCGCCCGCCTGCCGCCCGCGGCGATCAGCAGCGGCACTTTGCGCCGTGGCGGAGGCAGCAGCTCGGCCCCGGCGCTCGCGTAATGGGTGCCGGTGAGGTGCACCCGCTCGCCACGGAACAGCGCGTTGACGATCCGGACCGATTCGGCGAGCCGTTCGACCCGGATCGCGCCGGACTCGACGGTGACTCCGAGGTCGCCGTAGCCATTGGCGGGTGGGCCCGCGCCGAGCCCGAGCCGGAAACGACCGCCGGAGAGCAGATCCAGCGTCGCGGCCTCTCGCGCGACGACCACCGGGTTGCGGAAATCGTTGGCCGGCACCCAGGTACCGACTTCCAACCTCGTGGTCGCCGCCGCGGCGAACGCGAGGGGGGTCAGCGGCGCGGGTCCGGCGGCGGTAGGTCGGGCACGAGCAGGGCCGAGAAACCGGCATCTTCCGCCCACTGGGCGGTCGCCGTCCATTCCTTCCCGCCGGCGGCGGAGATGGCGACGACGCCGAAACGAAACAGGCGCGGGCTCATCGGTTTTCGGAATCTCCATAGGCGCGCAAGAAGGTGTCGACCGCCGCCGTGGCGACCGCGTGCATCTCGGCGGTGGCGACCTTGCGGGTGCCGAGCCGCGAGCGGCCCTCCATCGGCCCGGTGATCAACACGAGGAACTGTTCCGCGGCGATGGCCGGGTCGCAGGCGCGCAGGCAGCCGGACAGCGACAGGCGCGCGAGCCGGTCGGCCAGCGCTTCGGCCAGTTGGTCCGACGTGCGGCTCACGACGATGTCGATCAGGTCGGGGAACTGGGCGACCTGGCCGTAGGTCAGCCACCGCAGCGACCGTGATCGCTCGGAGCAGCAGACCCGGATCAGCCGGTATGCCAGGTCTTCCAGCGCGGCGCGCAGGTCGGGGCCCGGGTTGCGCAACCGCTCCACGACGGACAGGTTCTCGGCCAGCACCGCGTCACTGACGGCCGTCAGCGCGTGCCGGAACAGCGTTTCCTTGTCGTTGAGGTGGTTGTAGATGGTCGGCTTGGCGACGCCGGCTTCCTCCGCGATCTCTTGGACACACGCCTGCGCGTAACCCCGGCGCGCGAACACGACGAACGCCGCGTCCAGGATCGCCTGCCGTTTGTCGATCCGCCCGCGCGAGGGCGTCTGCCCGGTCGGCGATGTCACTGCTGCCACTTCCGCAGTGTAGCTCACCTCCGGCGCGGTTCTTCCTTGCCGGTTCAGTTGCATGAACCGTCTCGATAACTACGAAGCCGGACATTAAATTGAACCAGCAAGTTAAATCCGCACACGCATTCCAGTACGGGAGACACCTATGACGCAACCCCTGGAAGACCGGCTCGATCCCGCCTTGCGGCGGATGATCGGCGTGATCCTGCTCGGCGGGATCATGGGCATCCTCGACGGCTCGATGGCCGCGGTCGCGGTGGACACCCTGGCCGCCAGGTTCGACACCTCCCTCGCCACCGTCGGCTGGGTGTCCACCGGCTACCTGCTGGCGCTGACGCTCACCATTCCGGTCGGCGCCTGGGCCGTCGACCGCTTCGGCGGCCGCAAACTCTGGCTCACCGGGCTCGTGGTGTTCCTGGTCGGCTCGATCGGCTCCGGACTGGCCTGGTCCATCGACAGCCTGATCGTGTTCCGAGTGATCCAGGGCATCGGAGCGGGCATCCTCGACCCGCTGATGCTCACGTTGCTGGCGCGCGCCGCGGGCCCGAATCGGATGGGCCGCGTGATGGGAGTGATGGGCATCGTCGGTTCGACCGGTCCGATTCTCGGCCCGATCGTCGGTGGTCTCATCCTGAGCAGCTTCGACTGGCGCTGGATGTTCCTGATCAACGTGCCGATCGCGATCGCCTCGTTCGTGCTGTCACTGCGGATCCTGCCCGTCGACCCACCCCGGGCCACCCGCACCCGGCTCGACGTGATCGGCGTCGCGCTGATCGGCCCGGGAGTCGCCGTCGGCGTGCTCGCGTTGTCGGAGGTCGGCCAGCGTGGTGTCTTCACGACCTGGCACGTGCTGCTTCCGCTGGCTGTCGCGATCGTGCTGCTGGCCGCTTACACCGCGCACGCGCTGCGCCAGCGGGCGACGCCGCCGCTGATCGATGTGCGATTGTTCACCCGCCTCAACTTCAGCGCCAGCGTGCTCGCGGCGGCCCTGCTCGGCCTGCTCAGTTTCGCCGGTATTCTCGCGATTCCGCTGTACTACCAACAGGTTCGGGGGTTCGACGCCTGGGAGGCCGGTCTGCTGCTTGCGCCCTTCGGCCTCGGATCGGCGATCGCGATGCCGTTGGCGGGCCGGCTCTCCGACCAACTCGGCTCCCGCCGTCTCGCACTGACCGGCGCGGTCGTGGCGCTGCTGAGCGCCCTCTGGTTCACCCAGTTCGACGCGCACACCAACGTGTGGTGGACGGCGCTGGCCGCGTTCACCTTCGGGATCGGCACGGGATCGGGGGGCGCGCCGACGATCGGATCGGTCTACCGGACACTGCCACCGGAACTGGTCCCGCAGGGCAGTTCCGTGCTGTACATGCTCAACCAGCTCGGCGCGTCGATCGGCATGCCGCCACGGCCTGGTCGGTGCGCAGCCGGAATACGCGATGCCCGACGGGGTTCGGCAACTCGACGTCGTCCTTCGCAGCGGGTCACGGGAGATCTCATCGGTCGCCGAGATCGACGACGCGGCGCGCCCGCGCGCTCTTCGCGTCAATTCCCACGGCGCGATCAGCTACCGCAAGCGCAAAATCCAGGTCGGCGCCCAGCTCGTCGGGGAGACCGTGCACACGTCCGAACACAACGGAATCGTCCGCGTGTACCACGGCCACGAACTCCTACGCGAACTCCAGCTCGGCCCGAAGGGCGCCTACCACGGCAACGGCAAGAAATCACCTGGGCGACCACTCCGGAACAAGATCGCCTGATTCGCGACACCTGCCTTACTCGATCACTCCTGCGGTACTTGCCGGGTACCGAGTCGGCGCACCAGATCAGTCAGCTCGACACCGTGACCGATGGGCGTTCCAGGTATGCACCGCCGCTCGGCCCGGCGTCGCCTCGAGCGCTGCGCCGCTCTCGGCGTCGGTGACCGTCGCCGGTAGGCATCCCGAGCATCCGGTGCCGCCGCTGGCATGCTCGCTTTCGTGCACGCGGTTCGGCGAATATTGCCCAGCGCTGGTGCGGCTTCGCGAGGAGGTTGTTCGTTCAGAGCGGACAAAAGCACCAGAGCGGCCGAAAAGCAAAGGCAAGGAGGTTGCTCACTCCTTGCCACTTTCAACATATAGCGCACCCCGGGCCTTGCGGCAAGGCCCCGGTAGTGCTGCACAATCTCCAGCCGAAGCCAGATCCTGCGGAAATCGAGGATGCGCGAAGGGCGCATGGGTCTGGCGGGACGTCGAACCGCCGGTGGCACTCGCCGTCCGGTGCGGGCACACGGGGCGCGACGGCGGGTGTGCGCGGCACCGGACGCACGCCGAGCACCGCCCGATTTGTAAGGGGTTTCATGATTGATGTGATCGTCGCCGGCGGCGGACCGACCGGTTTGATGCTGGCCTGCGAGTTACGGCTGCACGGCGTGCGCACGCGCGTGCTGGAGAAGTTGACCGAGCCGACCGAGGAGTCCCGCGGACAAGGCCTGCACGCGCGCAGTGTCGAGATGATGGACCAGCGCGGCCTGCTGGACCGATTCCTCGCGGTGAGTAAGAAGTTCCGGGTCGGCGGTCTCTTCGGCGGCATCATCAAGCCGTGGCCGGACCGGATGGATACGGCGCACCCGTACGGGCTCGCCATTCCGCAACCGGTCACCGAACGGCTGCTCAACGAGCATGCCCTGGAACTCGGCACCCAGATCCGGCGCGGCTGCGAACTGGTCGGGTTGACCCAGGACGACGACGGGGTGACCGTCGAGTCGGCGGACGGCACGCGCCTGCGCTCGCGCTACCTCGTCGGATGCGACGGCGGTCGCAGCACGGTGCGCAGACTGCTCGGCGTCGGCTTCCCTGGTGAACCCGCCACGGTCGAGACGCTGCTGGGGGTCATGGAACTGACCGAGGACCAGGCGAAGGTCGCTGCGACCGTCGCGGAGGTCTACAAGACCCAGAAGCGGTTCGGCGCCCAGCCCCTCGGAGACGGGACGTACCGCGTTGGCGTGCCCGCCGACGGGGTAGCCGAGGACCGTGCGACCGCACCGACCCTCGAGGAGTTCAGGCAGCAGCTGCGGGCGGTCGCCGGCACCGACTTCGGGGCGCATTCACCGCGCTGGCTGTCCCGTTTCGGCGACGCCACCCGGCAGGCCGAGCGTTATCGGGTCGGCCGGGTGCTGCTGGCCGGCGACGCGGCGCACATCCACCCTCCGACCGGCGGGCAGGGGCTCAACCTCGGCATCCAGGACGCGTTCAACCTCGGCTGGAAACTGGCCGCCGAGGTCAACGGCTGGGCGCCGGAAGGGTTGCTGGACAGCTACCACGCCGAAAGACACCCGGTGGGCGCCCGCGTACTGGAGAACACCCGCGCGCAGATCACGCTGATGGGAACCGATTCCGGTGCGACGGCGCTGCGGGAGCTGTTCTCGAAGCTGATGGACTTCGAGGAGGTGAACCGATACGTCACCGGGCTCATCACCGCGATCGAGGTCCACTACGACTTCGGCGAGGGGCACGAAATGCTCGGCCGTCGGATGCGGGACGTGGAGCTGAAGCGGGGGCGCCTCTACGAGCTGATGCACGACGGCCGCGGGTTGCTGCTCGACCGCACCGGCCTGCTGTCGGTGCAGGGCTGGGCAGACCGGGTCGACCACGTCGTCGACGTCGGCGAGGAACTGGAGGTGCCCGCGCTGCTGCTGCGACCGGACGGCCATGTGGCGTGGGTCGGTGAAGACCAACAGGATCTGCTCAGCGCCTTGCCGAAGTGGTTCGGCGCCTCCGTCCGCTGAGCAGACGACTTCACCGAGCCCGGCCCGTGAAAGAATCGCTTTGACATGAGCACCCAGGGAGAACAGAACGACATACCACTGATCAGTGACCGGCTGGTCCTACGTGATTTCGCCGCCACGGATGAGGAGGCGGTGCACGCCTTCGCAGGAGATCCCGCGGTCACCCGTTTCACCGACTGGGGACCGAACAGCGTCGACGACACCCGCGCCTTTCTCGCGGACGCCACTGCGGAAGCCGCCGACCCACAGCGGGCTACCTTCACCCTCGCGGTGATCCATACCCGCTCCGGGCAGCTCATCGGTTCGGCAGCGATAGGCGTCACCAGCACCCAACACCGGCGAGGTGAGTTCGGCTTCGTGTTCCACCGCGATTTCTGGTCACAGGGCTACGCCACCGAAGCCGGCATGCTGCTGCTACGGTTCGGCTTCGACCGACTGCGGCTTCGGCGCATCAGCGCGACATGCCATCCAGACAATCACGCCTCCGCTCGGGTACTGGAAAAGGTCGGATCGACTCTCGAGGGCAGGATGCGCAGCCACCTGTTCGTCCGCGGAGCATGGCGCGACTCGCTGCTCTACGCCGCTGTCGACGGCACGAACTGACAGCGGGCGACAACCGTTGCCGCACCGCGAACTACGACGCACCGACTCCGAATTCCGCTCACCTGCGCGTTCGGAACGCCTGTCGGTGTACGAACAGCCGCGGTCGCCAGAGGATCTCGTGTGCCTCGTGTGCCTCGTGGGTTCGTTGCCGACTCCGTTCGAGACCTCGCGCATACCTCTTCTTCGGTTTCGCGCAGTGGGCTGGTCGGAGTCGGTGCCGCTCAGGCGGCGGAAGCCGTGATGGCGGATGGCGGTGTGCTCGAGGTCAGCTGGATCGAGTGATCTCGGCTTTCTTCGCCGCCAGCCGCGCGGCGAATTCCGGGGATTCGAGGGACGCCACCTGGGGCACGATCTCGGCGTCCACGGCGTCGGTGTGGGCGTCGAGGTTCGCGGTGTGGCGCATGGTGCGCTTCGTGGTGATCAGCAGATCGCGCGGCGCTTCGGCGGCGCCCGCGGCGAAGTCGAGCGCGGCGGCGAGCAGTGCGTCGTGATCACCGTCGACCACCCGGTGCGCCAACCCGGCGGCGAGGGCGGTGTCGGCGTCGAGGATCTCGCCGAACAAAGTCATCGCGGCGGCTCGTTGCGGCCCGACGGCGCGCTGCAGCATCCAGGTCATCCCGCCGCCGGGATGGATGCCGAGCCGCAGGAACCGCGCGTCGAACCGGGCGCGGCGCCCGGCGATCCGGACGTCGGCGGCCAGCGCCAGATTGAGTCCCGCGCCGACGGCGGCGCCGCCGACCGCGGCGATGGTCGGCAGTGCGCAGCGCGCGACCGCGAGGAATCCGTCGTAGATCACCCGCAGGCCCTGCTCGCGCGCCTCGCCGAGTGCGCTGAGATCGGCGCCCGCGCAGAACGCGGGCGGGGTTCCGGTGACGATCACCGCGTGCACGCCGGTATCGGCCTCGGCCTCGGCCACCGCGGCGGCCAATTGTTCGGACAGCGCCGGTGTCAACGCGTTCCGCCGATCCGGGTCGTGCACGGTGATCACCGCGACCTTGTCCCGCCGCTCACTGCTGATCTCCGCCATGACCGGATCGTAGGCGCCGGGAACGACCGGCGACACACGGGGACCGTGGTCACGTCCGCGCCTGCGGATCCGCACCGTCACTCGGCGTCCGCAAAACGTCGCTCGAGCAGCGTTCGGCGACCGCGGGATGGGAACGAACAGGCGGAAATCGATGATCGGCAAACGGGCATGTGCGAAAGGTAACTGTATTCGGGAAGCGCCGCCGCGTCCACCGTTTGCTTCGCGCTGAATCAAAGGATTCATATCTGCGCGGTATGGCGCAGTCATTCTGCCGGATGCCGGATGCCGGTTTCCGGAGCTGTACGCCGTCGTTTTCGAATCTGGATGAAGACAACCATGGACGCGAAATAGCGCGTGCTCAACGATCGCTGCACTGCGATCAACAGATCAAGTCGGTTCAGCTGGTGGTCTTGCCCCCGCCGAACACCGAGGACGCCCTGCGGCGCGGGCAGATCGACGTCGCCGCCTCGAGCGGGCAGTTCCAGAAGCGTGCGATCGCGAACGGCGGACTCCGCGCGGTATTCACCGATTACGAGCAGTTCGGTCCGTTCAACGGCGGTCAATACGTCTTCCGGAACGACTTCATCGCCGAGAACCCCGATAGCGTCCGGGCATTCGTCGACGGGGCTGCCAAAGCGATCGAATGGCAGAAGACGACTCCGCGGGAGCAGGTCATCGCGAAGTTCACCGAGTTCATCGAGAAGCGCGAGCGGTCGGGTGAGGACGCTTCGTCGGTGAAGTACTGGCTGTCGGTCGGGGTGCCTGCTACCAACGGCGTGATCGTCGACACCGATTTCCTGCGCTGGGAGGATTGGTTGCGCGACACCGGCGCGATCACCATCACCGGTGCGTTCGAACCGTCGAAGTTCTACACCAACAAGTACAACACGCAGGCTACGAAATAGTGCGTGAAGCGGATCGGGCGCCGCGGTGCCGCGGCTCCCGATCCGTTCGGGCCGGGCGCAGGCTCGGCTGGTCAGCGTTCTTCGACGCGGTCGATCCGCTCGGCCAAGGGATGTACACCGGGATGTAGCGAGCCATCACTCCGGCGCCGAGCGCCGACACCCCTCCGATGGTGAGGACCGCGACCGCCAGCGGACCGATAGCCGCCAATCCACTGATCGCCAGCGGTCCGACGAAGAAGCCGCCGTCGTGGGTGAGCCGCCACGCGGCGAGGAACTCGGCGCGGCTGGTCGCGGGCGCGATGTCGGCGCCGATGGTCATGATGACGCCGTTGCCGATTCCGTTGCCGATTCCGTTGCCGATCCCCATGACGATCGCCGCGATACTGAGCGTGAGTACCGAATCGGTCAGTGGCACAGCAAGATAGGCGACGGTCAGGATGACCAGCGACGGCACCGCGATGAATCGCCTGCCGTAACGGTCCATCAGATGGCCCGCGGGGTAGGCGCACAGCACATCCAGGCCCGCCCCGATCCCGAAGATCAGACTGGCGGTCGCGGCCTCGACGCCGAGGTGATCGGCCCATAGTGGCAGAACGGCCTCGCGTGACGACCGCGCGGCGCCCATGAGCAATGACCCGGTGCCCAGCGTCAGCAAGAGTGTGCGATGGGCGCGTGCCACTCCGATCAGGGACTGTGGTGGTTGCGGTGCCGCCGACGCCGAGGTCTGTGGATCCAGCGCCATGACGGGCGCCGCGGCTCCCATGCCGATTCCATACGCTGCCGCTGGTAGGTAGACAGTGAACAACAGCGGTCGCAGCGAAGTGAGTTCGGCGGAAATTTCGTCTTGCCGATAAGCGGTCATGCGACTGTCCGGGTATTCACGGGAGAAACCGTGTCACGCAGTGGACTATGCGGTGAATTCATCGGACCGCGATCGGAAGTGGACGTCAGCAAGAATTTCACAGCCTCGCAGATCGGATGATGGGACCATTTCGCATCACTGTACGGATCCACCGATCGTTTACGTACCGTGCAGATCGCGGTGATTCGAATTCGGTGGCCCGCACCGGCGCTGTCGTGCAACGCTTCTCGCTGAATCGGCGGCGAGAACCACGGTCACCCGGGCAAATCCGTCCGCTGGTGCGGATCGGCGGCGATCGAGCGACGGAACCGGGTAGGTTCCGGAGTGGAGGGACTGCTCGTCACCGCCTACTCGATGAGCTTTTCGCTCTTCAGCCATTCGTAGGCGACATCGGCGGGATCCTCTCCGTCGATGTCGACACGACCGTTCAGATCCTGCATCAGCTCGTCGGTGAGGCGCTCGGAGATCGTTCCGAGCAGGGTCCGCAACTGCGGGTAGCGGTCGATGACGGCGCCACGGACTACGGCCGTGCCGCTGTAGGGGAGGAAGAACTTCTGGTCATCGTCGAGGACGACCAGATTCAGGTTCTTGACCCGTCCGTCGGTGGTGTAGATCATGCCGAAGTTGCACGGGGCGCCCTTCTCCGTCGCCGTGTAGACGACGCCTGCGTCCATCCGCGTGACGTTGCCGGACGGCACCCCGTTCGGAGCGTTGTACGGGATCCCGTACTTCTGCAGCATCGGAATGAAACCGTCCGAGCGACTGAAGAATTCGTCGTCGACGCAGAACGTACGGTCGGGTACCGGGAGCGCGGCCACGTCGGAGAGGGACCGAACCTTCAGTCGCTCGGCGTTCGGCGTCGATGTGCCGAAGGCGTACGTGTCGTTGAAGTTGGCCGGCGGTAGCCACTCCAGATCGTGGTCACGCTTCTCGATGTCGTGCACACGCTGCCAGAGCTGCTGCGGGTCCGAGATCGTCTCGGTCTGGTTGTGGTAGTTCACCCAACCGGTGCCGGTGTACTCCCAGAGCACGTCGGCGTCCCCGTTGAGCTGGGCTTGGCGAGACGACGCGGAACCCGGCGCGCCGGTGAGGTCGGTGACGTCGGCGCCCGCCGCGCCCAGATAGGTCGCGGTGATCTTGCCCAGCAGTACGCCCTCGGTGAAGCTCTTCGAGGTGACGACCAGCTTCGCACCGTCCAGCGGCCGCGCACCGTCCGGCAGACGGGCGTCGTGGAACGTTCCGGACGAGCTCACCAGTCCGCACCCGGCGAGCATCGACACAGTCGCGGCGAGCGCGGACATCAGGATGAGCAGCCGGGCTCGTGGCGATCTCATGCGATACCTCGTGGGGTCGCGGCCAGTTCGACGAGTCGGCCGAGCCAGTCGATGGTCAACGCCAGGAGTCCGACCAGGACGGCGCCGGAGATGAGCAGCTTGGGCAGGAAGAGTGTGACGCCGGTCGTGATCAGCGTGCCGAGGCTGGTCGCGCCGATGAACGTGCTCAGCGTCGCGGTACCGACCAGGATGACCAGCGCGGTACGCACACCGTTGAGGATCACCGGCACCGCGAGCGGTAGCTCGACCTGGAACAGCGTTCGCGCGCCCGAATAGCCGATGCCCCGCGACGCCTCGATCGTGCGCTGATCGACCTGCCGGAGCCCGATGATCGTGTTCTGCAGGATCGGCAGGATCGCGTACACGACGAGACCGACGATCGCCGTGCGGAATCCGGTGCCCAACCAGAAGGTGAACAAGACGAGCAGGCCCACCGCGGGCGCGGCCTGGCCGATATTGGCGACATTGACGGCGATCGGCTCGAGCCGCCGCAACCCGGGGCGGGTCAACGCGATGCCCAGCGGGATCGCGACGACGACCACGATCACCGTGGCCACCACCGTCAGCTCGATGTGCGCGAGGATCGTGGTCCGCAGGTTGTCCCAGCCGAGGGACGCCTTCTCGGTCGGGGTGAACGTGGTCGACCGATGCCAGATGACGTATCCGATCCCGATGACGAGGATGATGATCGGCTCGAACCACACGTCGATCGGGACGCGGCGCAGACGACTCATGACGGCTCGGCCGATCCGGGTTCGTCGTCGGCGGCGACCACCGGCGTGGGCGCCGGATCGGTTCCGTCGATGTACGTCTCGTACGACAGGTCCTCGTCGGCGCGGCCCTCGGCGAGTTTGGTCCGGATCACCTCGGTGACCGAACCGATGCCCAGCGAGCCGATGACCGCTCCGCGCCCGTCGGTGACGAGTGCGGCCCCTTGGCTGGTGGCGAGCATGGCGTCGAGCGCGTCGTTGAGAGTCGAGGAACGCGCGACGACCGGCAACCGCCGATCGAGATAGTCGGAGATCTCCGGTTTGGTCGCCAACTCCGCGAGGGAGGGCCACGACCGCGGCCGTCCGGCCTCGTCGACGACGACGACCCAGGTGTGTCCGGCAGCCTTCGCGCGTTCGATCACACCCTGCGCCGACTCGCCGACCCGAGCGGTGATCACCTCGTCGTAGGCCACGTCGCGCACGCGCGACACGGTCAGATACGCCAGCTTCGCGCCGGACCCGACGAACTCCTCCACGAACGGCGTCGCCGGGTCGGTGAGGATCTCCTCCGGGTGTGCGTACTGCTCGACGTGACCTCCCTGGGACAGGATGAGCACCTTGTCGCCCAGCTTGGTGGCTTCCTCGAAGTCGTGCGTGACTATCACGATGGTCTTGCCGAGTTCCTGCTGGATCGCGATCAGGCTGTCCTGCAAGCGGACCCGGGTGATCGGATCGACCGCGCCGAAGGGCTCGTCCATGAGCAGGACCGGCGGGTCCGCCGCGAGCGCGCGTGCGACCCCGACCCGCTGCTGCTGCCCACCGGACATGTCCTTCGGCAGCCGGTCGGCGAAGGTGCCGGGGTCGAGACCGACCAGATCGAGCAGGTACTCGGTGCGTTCGGCGATCCGCTTCTTGTCCCACCCGAGCACCCGCGGGATGGCGCCGACGTTCTTGGCGACCGACCAGTGGGGGAACAGGCCACCGGACTGGATGACATACCCGATCGACTGCCGCAGCTTGTCGGGGTCCTCCCTGGTGACGTCGCGACCGCCGATGAGGATTCTGCCTTCGGTCGGTTCGATCAGCCGGTTGATCATCTTGAGGGTGGTCGTCTTGCCGCAGCCGGACGGGCCGACGAACGCGACGATGTCGCCCGCCTCGATCTCCAGGTCCAGGCGTTCGACCGCGGGCTTCTGCTGACCCTTGTAGCGCTTGACGACCGAGTCCAGCTCGATGGACGCCCCGGTCACGTTGCGCTCGGCGGTCGCCGGGGCGGGCTGACTGGTCACATCGTCGGTCATGAAAGTCCCTTTGCGATCGTGAGGCGTCCGAGCAGGACGAGGAGCGCGTCGAACACCAGCGCGATGATGACGATGAGGATGGTGCCCGTCAGAGCCATCTCGAGAGCGTTCGCGCCACCGAGCCGGGAGAGGCCGTTGAAGATCAGTGATCCGAGGCCCGGTCCCAGCACATAGGCGACAATTGCGGCGACGCCGACGATCATCTGCGTGGACACTCTGATGCCGGTGAGGATCACCGGCCAGGCGATCGGCAATTCGACGGTCAGCAGGATGCGCCATCGCGAAAAGCCGATGCCTTGCGCGGATTCGACGACCGAGGCCGGTACCGAACGCAAACCCACGATCGCGTTGCCGATCACCGGCAACGCCGCGAAGAACGCCAACATGACGAACGACGGGACCACCCCGAGCCCGAACGGGACCAGCAGAATCGCCAGCAGTGCCAGCGAAGGAATCGTCAGCGCCACTCGGCTCGAGGTCAGGGAAAGCGCGGACAACAGCGGGAGACGATAAACCGCCACCGCGATGACGACGGCGACGACAGTTCCGACGAAGACTGTCTGAAACGCCAGGGAGGCATGCTGATAGGTGAGGAACGCCAGAACCTCCCCCCGTCCCTGGATGTAACTCCACAAATTCACGGGATTCCCATCGTCGGCCGAAGACCAGTCGGTACCGGTCCGCGCGTAGTCATCGGACGCGCGAGCCGTAATAGAGTAATCTATGCTGCTCTTTCGGTTCCGCAGGGCGCGCGGCGTGTGATTCACCCGCCTGCCGAAATCACGGCCGTTTCCGACCGGTACCGGGAGGGGAACAATGCGTCGCGTACTCATCCATATCTTCACTCACGATGAGTTCGATGCGATCGGTCCGAATCGAAGGCATACGGTTTGCGTGATTCGGACGAATCCGCGGTCGAGCATGTCGCTCCAGGCGGGTCACCCGGTCCTGGAACAGCCGGAACAGCGCATGCGACTCGTGGCTGGGCAGGCCGACGATCTCCTTTACGAAACACCCAAGCAGCAGGGCGCGCTCACCGGTCTCCGGGTGGACTTCCACCACGGGATGCTCGGTCTCGAAATAGGTGGACTCGAATTCGCGACGGTAGGCCCTGGCGTTCTCGTCCGGGGTGTCCTCGATGGTGGCGGCATAGTCGTACCGGTTGATGTGCCGCGCACGCAGACTCTCGGCCAGCCGTTTCAGCGGCTCCGGGAGCGAGTTGTACGCGGCGACAGTCGAAGCCCAGGTTGTCGAACCGCCGTAGCTGGGCAGCGACACCGCGCGCAGGATCGATGCCTTCGGGACGCGATCGACGAAGGTGACGTCGGTATGCCACGTGTTGGAGCGCCCGTGGCGGGAATCGATGGCCAGACTCTTCACACCGGCCGAGGTGATGGTCGGGTGCGGGGTGGTCGGCTGCCCGAGCAATTGCGCGAACTCGTACTGGCCGTCCTCCGTCAAATGGTGCTGTCCGCGAAAGAAGATCACCTTGTGCTCATCGAGCGCGGCGCGAATGGTGGCGACGGTCGCCGTGTCCAGGTCACCACCGAGCCGGACCCAGTCGATCTGCGCGCCGAGGTGGGTACCGAGCTTGACCACTCGCACGGAGGTCGCGGAGTCAGCTATCTGATCGGCGGACATACCAGGGCCTTTCGCTCGAACCTGACGAACGAGTCAGAGGAAACCACCCGTGGCACGGCCCGGCCAGCATTACGGTCACGCAGATCGAAACAGGCGATTGCGCGCCGATCGACCGCTCGATCACGATCGGCGGTGCCGTACGGGACGTACGGGCTCGACGAAGACGCGCGACGCGCTAGCTCACCGAGCGAAGGCGGTGCAGCGTGGCGGGATCGAGGTCGAGGGTCAGGTCGATCGGACCGAGTTCGGTGGCGATACGCGCGAATTCCGCGACCCAGCGGCTGACCGGCTCGGCACGGTGCACGAGGCCCCAGCTCAGCGTCGGCCCCTCATCGATCGGGAGGTACACGGCGTCGCCGCGGTCGTAGTACTTGATCGCCTGCCCGCACGCGAAGGCCACCGCGTCTCCGGATGTCACGGCCCACAGGACCTCCTCCCGCGTGGGCGCGGGAGCGCCCGAATCCCGCGGACCCGCAGCCACCGGCGAGAACGACTCTTCCCAGTACTCCGGGATCGGCAGCCCGGAGGGAAGGACCTGGTACTCGGCCAAGTCCGCCAAGGAGACCGATGCGCGACCGGCCAATTCGTGCGTGCGCCCGACCACCAGCACGATGGGCTCGGTGAACGCTTCGGGCCCCACCCGCAGGTCCGGTTCCCGCACGGGCAGAGCCACCAGGGCCACGTCGACGTCACCATTGCGGATCAGCCCGAAGGGGTCGTCGATCCGGATCTCGCGCATGCGCAATTCGACATGCGGACATCGGCTCCTGAACAGCGCCGTCAGGGGAGCCAAGTCCTGCCACATGGGCCCCAGCACGCCCAGCGTCAACGTGTCCGGTCCGCCACGCGCGATGTTCGCGGCCGACTCCATGCCCTCCAGGATCCGGCGATAACCCGCCTGGAGGTCGTCTCGAAGCTGCTCGCCCAGCGGGGTCAAGGTCACTTTGCGACTTGTTCGCTCGAACAGGGGCGCACCGATCCGCCGTTCCTGCCTGGCGATCGTCTGACTCACGCGGGGTGTGGAGATGTGCAGCCGCTCAGCGGTACGTCCGAAGTGCAACTCCTCGGCAAGGGTCAGGAAAATCTCGATCTCGCGTAACTCCACCTCGTCATAGTCCTCATCGTTAACCCCCGGCGCAACTGACGTTTCGCGATTGCTCATTGTTCGCGAGGCATCTCGGCGGAAGGCTATGAGTCATAGCAGAAGCAACACGGCGGGAGAGAACGGTGCACACCAGGATCCGAGACGAGAGGGCACGGCCATGGCAGTCGTACGAACGCACCGATACGTCGTCGTGACCGGCAAACTGGCGCAGCTGCTGGAGCAGCGCACCCGGTTGATCCGGAGCATCCGGGCGGCGAACGCGGCTTTCACCGCGGCCACCTTGATTCGGCAGGACGACGGGTCCTACCTCGACATCTGGCGCTGGGAGTCGGCCGAGGCGATGCGAGGAACAACGCTGGTGCAGAACTTCCCGCTGGTCGAGGCGACCGCGACACTGACCACATACCACTCCGTACTGGACGGCAAGGTACTCGACGAGCGGTAGCCCGCCCGCCGGAACCGTCCGGTTGTCACCCCATCCGCGCCTCGCGCGGATTCACCTGGAAAACCACCGCACGAAATCGGTGCCGACCGCCGCTGGGCTGTCGTCGCCGGCCGATCGTGCGCAGAAGAGGAGAGCGCAATGAACCGCAACAACTGGTACCGGCAGCTGCACCGCTGGATGTCCGTCATCTTCACGGCGACCGTCGTCGTCTGCTTCGTCGCCGCCGCGTTGGGGCTCACGGAATCCGCGATCTGGGTGTTCTATCTGCCGCTGCCCCCGCTGTTCTTGCTCATGGGCACCGGCCTCTACATGTTCGTACTGCCCTACCGCCGGAAGCGGCCGCCGAGCTCCGCGCTTGCCGCTTCCGGCCGGTCTTCCTCCTGACGGGATGGTTCCAGCCGCACCGGTATGGTGGCGCCATCACGTGCGGCAACCGAGCAGAACCGGAATGGCCGTGGCGCACTACCACGCTCGCATCACGTAAGCGGCCCGGTACCGGGCCGCTTACGCGGCGGCGCGGTGCGTGGCGCTGCCGGCCGACCGCCGGCCGGTCTGCTTCAATCGATATATGTGCAGGTGGATGGCTTATTCGGGTGAGCAGATCCTGGCCGAGGACCTCTTGTTCCGGCCGGTGCATTCCCTGATCGATCAGAGCTTGCACTCCCGCCTCGGTGCGACGACGACGAACGGTGACGGCTTCGGCATCGGCTGGTACGGCGAAGGCCCGCGCCCGGCGGTTTTCAAGAACGTCGAACCGGCATGGAACGACCGCAACCTGCGGGAGATCGCCGCTCAGGTGCGCACATCGCTGTTCTTCGCGCATGTGCGCGCCTCGACCGGCACGGAGGTGCAGCGCAGCAACTGTCACCCGTTCCGGCACGGGCACTGGTTGTGGATGCACAACGGAGCGCTGCGCGATTTCCGCAGGACCAAGCGCGACCTGATGACGGCGGTCGACCCGGCCCTGTTCACCGACATCGAGGGTTCGACGGATTCCGAAACGCTCTTCTTCCTGGCGCTGACCTTCGGACTCGTCGACGACCCGTTCGGCGCGGTCGCTCGTGCGGTCGGCTTCGTCGAGGAGGTCGGCCGCGCACACGGCGTCGTAGCCCCGGTGCAGATGACCGTCGCGACGACCGACGGCGAGTCCATGTGGTTCTTCAGGTACTCCAGTGAACACCTCACACGGTCGCTGTTCTATTCCAACGATGTTGCGAAGGTGCGGGCCCTGCACCCGGAAGTGAAATCGCTGCGCCAGCTGAGTGCGGACGCGCGACTCGTCGTTTCCGAGCCGCTGCGCGACCTGCCGGGGGCGTGGAACGAAGTCCCGGAAGCCTCGGCAGGCGTCGTCCGTACCGGTCACGAGGAAACTCGCCCGTTCCAGCCGATCTCGCCTTGAACTACCCTCGGGCCGGCACGGATGATCGGCGTCACCCGCTTCGGTGCCGTGGCCATCTCCCAGAATCGGCGTAGGGCGGCCGTGGCGCAGCGGTCCCTACCGCGCCGGCATGCCCGAGCGCTCCAGCAAGTGGCTGCGCAGGTGGGCGAGGATCTCGGCGCGCGCGGGCCGAGCAGCAGGGACCAGTCCCGGCATGCTCAGGAAGGCGTGCACCGCTTCCGGGTAGCGGGTGAACGTCACCTCGACTCCCGCCTGTCGCAGTCGGTCGGCGTAGGCCGGGGCCTGGTCTTCCAGCGGGTCCAGCCCTGCGGCTTGGATGAGGGCCGGAGCGAGTCCCGCGAGATTGTCGCTCGACAACGGTGAAATCACCCGGGCGTCGAAGGATTCGGGCAGCGCGATGCGTTGCACGGCACGGCAATTGGGCGGCGTGGCGGTCGGGCTGTCCGCGTTCTCGGTGAACGAGGGGTACTCGAAGACCCGGGGAGTCCAGTCGAGCTGCGGATTGATCAGTACCTGGGCGCGCAGCGGCAGCCCGAGTTCACCAGCCCTGATCGCGGTGAGAGCCGCGAGGGTGGCTCCCGCGCTGGCACCGAGCAGGGCCAGCCGAGTGGGATCGGCTCCCCATACGGCGGCCTGCTCGACGAGGCGCGGCACAGCGTCGTAGGCGTCCTCGACAGGTGCGGGAACTCGGTGCTCGGGTGCCAGCCGATAGTCCACCGAGATGACCACGGCCGGGCAGTTCGCCGCGAGGTGACCGAGGAGCCAGTCGTCCTGATCCGGTACGCCGCCGATGAATCCGCCCCCGTGGAATGCGACGACAAGCGGCAGCCGCGAACCTCCCCGCGCGGGCTGGTACACGCGGAGTTTCAACCGGCGCCCCGGCAGCTCGAGTACCGAGGTGGTGATCTGTGCGCCCCGGTCGGGCTTGCCGGTGACGAGCCTGCCCAGCGCGGACCGGCGCTTGCGGTCCTGCGCCGCGCGCAATTCGATGACTTGGTCCGGGGTGATCGAATCCCAGTCCGGCTCGGTCGTGAGTGCGGTCAGGATTCGGACTCGCGGTGGAACTCTGCCTCGCATGATGTGCCCTCCGGGCGGTTCGTGATCATCGTCGTCGGCCACCGTGTTCCCGATAGCCCAGCGATACTCTGGCAGCTGTGACCGTGGGTGCGCTTTCGGAAATATGCGGTCCGGCGAAGTCGCCGACGGTATGGCTGCGGCCGGGGCATGTCGGCTACATCGGCCCGGAACTCGGCGTCGATCTGCATTCCGTCTCGGTCGCGGTGCTCAGCGTCGGCCTGGAGGGGCCCTTCGTCCTGGAGACCGCCGCGCACGGGGAGATACGCACCGGCAGCTCGTTCGCTCCCGCCCGCGCGGCGCATCGCGTCGTCGCCCCCGCGCGATGGATCCTGCTGCTGTTCGTGGATCCCGCGGGCACGCCCGCCACGGGCATCGCGGAAGAGATGACCGCTACCACCGGTCCCTACGGTCTGGCCCACCGACGGGAAGCCGAGCTCGTCGAGCTGTGCGCTGGAGCCGACGTGCATCCGGACCGGATCTTCGCTCGGGCCACGGCTGGTCCCGCGTCGGTCGCCGATCCGCGGATCGAGTGGGTTACCGCCGCTATCCGCCGGGACCCGAATCACACCTTCCGTGCCGAGGCGATCGCCGCGGACCTCGGTCTGTCCACCACCCATTTCCTCCGCTTGTTCGCCCAGCGGTCCGGCACCACATTCCGAGGCTATCAGCGGTGGACCCGCGTCATCCACACGTTGCGGGACGCCGCGGCAGGCCTCGACCTCACACGCTCCGCCACCGACGCCGGTTTCGCCACCCCGTCCCACTTCAGCGAAACCTTCCACCACATGTTCGGACTGTCCGCCACCGCACTGCTGCGCTCCGGTGTCCGCTTCGATTTCGGAACCTAGCCTGCGCCTTGATAATCCGATCATCGCGGACCGTCGGGAAATGATGCTCTCGGGTTCGGTGAGCACCGCCCAGCGCTGAGGGCTATGCGTGGAGAACGACCGTCACAGCGAACAAAGGGAAGGAGCTTCCGACTCCTTCCACTCTCAACATATAGCGCACCCGGGGGCTTGCGGCAAGACCAGGGTCGTGCCGCAAAATCGCTGGTCGATGCTGAAAACGGCCGCCCGTGTTCGCGTGAACCACCTGGATGTCGAGCCACGAAAGTAGGGGGCATATGTCAACGCCAGAGTACGAAGATGAATTGCGGTCCGAGCGAAGCTACGTGACCGCGCTCTACGCGCGACTCGACGCCGAGCGCGCGCAAGTGAAGGGCAGGTACGGTGCGGCGCTGCGGGGAAACGGCGGGACGCTCGTGGATCGGGACGTCGAGGTGCGTGCGCTGGCAAAACAGGTGAAGCGGCTCGACGTGGCCGACAACGGACTGTGTTTCGGCCGGTTGGACACCCTTTCGGGCGAACATTCCTACATCGGCCGCATCGGACTGTTCGACGAGGAGAACGAGTACGAACCGCTGCTACTGGATTGGCGAGCGCCCGCGGCGCGCGCGTTCTATGTCGCCACCGCCGCCAGCCCGGAGAACATGCGCCGGCGCCGCCAGTTCCACACCCGAGGGCGTCACGTGGTCGATTTCACCGACGAGGTCCTCGGCCGTCCGGGTGGTGGCGAGCGAGGAGACGCGGCCCTGCTCGCGGCGGTCAACGCGCCGCGCGGTACGGGGATGCGCGACATCGTGGCGACGATCCAGTCCGAACAGGACGAGATCATCCGGCTCGACCATCCAGGGGTGCTGGTGATCGAGGGCGGTCCGGGCACCGGGAAGACCGTGGTGGCTCTGCACCGCGTGGCGTACTTGCTCTACACCCAGCGGGAGCGGATGGAACGCCACGGGGTGCTCGTGGTAGGGCCCAACCCCGCGTTCCTGAACCACATCGGCCGCGTTCTTCCGTCGCTGGGCGAGACGAACGTCGTGTTCACGACCACCGGCGATCTGATGCCCGGTCTGCGCGTCACCGCTGACGACACTCCCGACGCCGCGCGGCTCAAGGGCTCGCTGAAGATCCTGGACGTGCTCGCGGCGGCCGTCGCCGATCGGCAGCGGCTGCCGGAGCATCCGCTGCCGATCGAACTGACGGACGTCACGGTGCGGATCGACGCCGAGACCGCGGAGTGGGCCAGGGAGGAGGCGCGTGCGAGCGGACTGCCGCACAACGAAGCCCGCGCCGTGTTCGGTGAGATCGTCACGTGGGTGCTCACCGAACGGGCGATAGCCCGCATCGGCAGGGGCTGGCTGACCCGGGACGACCGCGAGGCATGGGAGAACCTACGCGCGGACCTGCGCGCGGAACTCGCGGACAACGACCGGTTCACCGGCGCGCTCGACGAACTGTGGCCGATACTGACGCCGGAAGCATTATTGGCACAGCTCTACACGTCCCCGGAACGGTTGCGAGCCGCGGGCGCCGACCGCACGTTGTTTCGCGCCGACGGCGCCGCCTGGACCGTGTCGGACGTGCCGCTGCTCGACGAACTGGTCGACCTGCTCGGCCGCGACAAACCGGCCGACCGCGCGGCCGAGCGGCAACAGCAGGCCGAGGCCGAGTACGCGGCCGGGGTACTGGACATCCTCGTCGACCGTGCCGACATGATGGACGACGAAGACCACCTGTTCGCCCAGGACCTGCTGTACGCCGAGGACCTGGCGGATCGCTTCCTCGAGCGCGACAGCCGTGAACTCGCCGAACGCGCCGCCGCGGACCGGGACTGGACCTACCGGCACGTCGTGGTCGACGAGGCCCAGGAACTGTCCGAAATGGACTGGCGGGTGCTGATGCGGCGCTGCCCGGGCCGTTCCTTCACGGTGGTCGGCGATCTCGCGCAGCGCCGGTCGGTCGCCGGAGCGACCTCCTGGGGCGCGATGCTGGAGCCATATGTGCCCGGCCGCTGGGCCTACCGGTCGCTGTCGGTGAATTACCGCACGCCGTCGGAGATCATGACTGTCGCCGCCGCGCTGCTCGCCGAATTCGCACCCGGAGTCCAGCCACCGGAGTCGGTTCGCGCGTGCGGCGTCCAGCCGTGGTGCAGGCGGGTAACCGCGGACGAACTGCCCACTGCCATCGAAGAATTCGTACGCGGCGAAGCCGATCGCGAAGGCACGAGCATCGTGATCGGGCCACCGGATGTGCCGGGGGCGGTGGCGGCGTCGGAAACGAAGGGGTTGGAGTACGACGCCGTGCTGGTCGTGGAGCCGGAACGGATCCTCGCCGAGGGCCCGCGCGGCGCGGCCGAGCTCTACGTCGCTCTCACCCGCGCCACCCAACGCCTCGGCGTCCTGCACCGGGACCCGTTGCCACAGGCGCTGACCGGCCTCGCCGAAGCCCCGGCGCCCGCCGGACCGGCAAGCAACGGTTAGCGTAACGATTCGCGGACGCGGCGTCGTAGCCGTTACCCGGCTCGCCACACCTACGGAGCAGCCCACGGGGGCGATGCGACCCCCGTGGGCCACGTCCGTGTCCGCGCGGAGAGGTGTTGCGGGCGATCCGGTTCCGACCCGGCCGCATCGCGAACATCTCTCCGCCGCTTAATGATCCGCGAGAGTCCAACAGTTCCCGGCTCGAGGACGACGACACACTTCGCTCGCGCTACGCGCCCTACCTCACCGGCGCACCCGTCGGCGCCTACTGCGGTGGCGGTGTCGCCGCGACCCTGGACGTGCTTGCCCTGAGCAAACTCGGCGTCACCGCCGCCCTCTACCCCGGCTCGTGGTCACAGTGGATCACCGACCCCACCCGGCCGATCGCCACAGGCACCGCTCGCGGCTGACGGCAGCCATTCGAATCCACGAGTTCAGTTGTGAGACAACAAGCTCCGCGCGGTCGGCGCACGGCGGGTCGGCAAACCGCAACCGGCCGATGCGACGAACGGATCCCGGGAGTGGATTTCGAGCTGATCCAGGTGTCGGTCCCTCGTGTCAAACTGGCGACGTTGTTGCCTGGCCGGAGGAGAATGCATGGGCGCCACCGACGACCGACCCAGGGTGAGACTGGTCGCGCATTGCCGTCGCTGTCACGGTTGGCTGCTGTCGCCGCACTCGGTCGCGCAAGGTATCGGACCCACGTGCGCGATCCGGGAGCGCGCCGAACTGCGCGCCGCGTCCGCGACGCAGCCGCACGAATTGACGCTGTTCGACGTCGCAGCGTGAATGCGCCCGGTCGGGAACCACTGTGCGACGGCGTCCGGTCGAGTCGTTCTCACCGGTAACGCGCTGCCGGATCGGTCCCTCGTGCCAGTGCTCGGTAGAGCCAGTATTGGGCGGCGCCCGAGGTGGTGGTTCCGGTGATCTCGGTGGTGAGTTCCCAATAGCGGTGGATGGCCGGGTGCGTGTCGACGGCGTCGTGGAGGAGTCGGTGCCGCAGGCGTGGCGTGTCGCGTTCGCGCCGGGCGGTGGCGTGGACGTCGACGAACTGGTCGAGTTCAGGACCGGGGTGTGGTGCACAGCGTGCGGCGACAAGCGCGTCGACGGTTTCGCAGACTTCGGCGACCCCTGTCACCAATGCGCGTTTGTCGTGGATTCCGGTCGGGTCCGTCCGCCAGAGTTGGCGCGACATCGCGGCGGTCAGTGCGGGATCGGTGATGCGGGCGGTGAGTTCGGCGTAGGCGACGACTTGTCGCGGCGGCGGATCAGCCGGTAGGTCCGGGATGTTCATCGCGACGAACCCGTCGAAGATCGCCGATGGCAGCGGCGCGAGCAGTCGCCGCCAGAACTTCACGAGACGGTCGTGTGCATGATGGCGATCTTGAACGGCGGCAAGCAATTCCAGCCGTGCGGTGCGTTCGGCGGGTGGGGCGTCCTCGACGGCGAGTAGCGATGCTCGTCGCCAGGCCAGCGTGCGGAGTTCGGTGTTGAGCGCGGCGCGTTCGGCGGCGACCGCGGCGGCGATGGAGGTGTCACCGCTGAGGACGTCGGTGATCGCGGACAGGCTGAGGCCGAGCGTTCGGAGTCGGCGCAGCAGCAGTACCCGGTCGACCGCGCTCACCGAATCGAACAGTCGGTGCCCGCCGGTGCTGCGCTCGGCTTCCAGAATCCCCTCGTCGCAGTAGAAGCGGAGCGTGCGCACGGGCACACCGGTCGATCGCGACAGCTCTCCGATACTCACCAGCCCGTCACGATGTGTGTTCTCGGTCACAATAGCTGGAACCTCCACTCCAGTGGAGTTCCTACCGTACTGGAACACCCACCGAGAGAAGGAGCTTCGATGACCGAGGACATGACGATGAGCACCGAGCAGATCTGGCGGGCCGTCGCTGCCGAGCGGGCCGGTTTGGCCGAGCTGCTGGCGCCGCTGCCGGAAGCCGGATGGGACCATCCCTCGCTGTGCGATGGATGGCGCGTGCGTGACGTTGTCGCGCACGTAGTGTTGTCGGCTCGCGCCGATATCGGCTGGATCCTGGTCAACCTGATCCGAGCGAGAGGCAGCCTCCACCGGGCGATCCGCGATACCGCTGTTCGTCACGCGAACCATGTGACGACAGCGCAGTTGCTCGACGAGTTGCGTGACAGTGTCGATGCGCGGGTCACGGCGATCGGCACGACACCGGCCGATCGGTTGATGGATCTACTGGTGCACGGCCAGGACATCGCGCTTCCGCTCGGCATCGCACGAGAAATGCCGAAAGCCGCCGCAGTCGTGGCGATCGACCGGATCTGGACCACGGGCGCCCCCTTCCACGCCCGGAAGAAGTTCGCCGGTTACCGCCTCGTGGCATCCGACGCCGAGTGGGCCGCAGGCGAGGGACCGATCATCACCGGCCCGGTCGCCGCCCTATTGCTGATCCTCACCGGACGCCGCGGCGCGTGGGATGAGCTCACCGGAGATGGGGCGACGCTGTTTGCGAAGGAGGGCCGACCGTAGTCGGTCGCTGCGCCGCTAGGCATCTGGCATGAGTTGCCGGGGGTGCGTCCAGCGGGCGAGGAGGACGGTGGCGTCGTCCTGTAGTAGCTGGTGCTGGTGTTCGAGGACGGCCTTGATGAGTCGCCGGGCCGTTTCCGGTGGCGGGTGGCCCGCTGCGGCTTCGCGGCGGAGGAAATCGATGAGACGGGTTTCGCCGAAGAATTCGCCGGTGTTGTCGCGTGCTTCCGGGACGCCGTCGGTGTACAGAAGCAGCCAGTCGTCGGGTTGCAGGAATTCCTCGCCGATGTGGAGTTCGCCGATCCCGAGGCCCAGCGGCAGGCTGTGACCGGCGTTGAGGGGCTTGACGATCTTGCCGCCGCGCATGAGCAGTGGCTCCGGGTGACCTGCGTTGATGTAGCGAAGCCGGCCGGTGGGGAGGTCGAGCTCCGCGAGGACGGCGGTGGCGAACAACGCGTGACCGAATTGATGGCTGATGGTTTCGTCGATGGTGCGTGCTTGTTCGTAGAGGCCGTGGCCCGCGTGCCGGGCGCTGCGGTAGGCGGCCACCGCGGCGGCGGCGATCAAACCGCTTCGCAAGTCGTGGCCGACGGCATCCAAGACGATCAGATTCGCGGTGGTTTCGGACAGGGCGTAGTCGAAGGCGTCGCCGCTGACGCTGTGCCGCGGTTCGATGACGCCGGTGACGACGAAGCTGTCCACGCCTGCGGTCAGGGGCGGCAACAGCGACCAGATCAGCTCGGCGTTGACCGTCCGAGGTGTGCGCAGCCGGGTCCGTTCGAGTGCGTCGCCGTATTGGCTCATCGCGGTGACGAGGTGGCCGAGCAGGTGCGATACCCATTGGCATTGCACCCGAAGACCGGGATCGTAGAGGTCATCGACGCCGTCGACCTGGACATCCAAGACGCCGAGACGTTCGACTCCGTCCATCAGCGGCACCCAGAGCCGGTACCGATCAGTGGTCTGCGACGGCAGGATTTGCACCTGCCGGAACGCTCGCCCCGGCAGGGTGCTATCGATCTCGAAAGCTCCTGCCGGTACCGCCTCCTCTTCGCCGGTGGGGAACCCGGTCGGGAGGGGGCACAGGTATCGCTGGTCGTAATCGGTCAGGTAGATCGCGATGTGGACACCCAGTGCCCGGCCTGCGGTTTCCGCGAGGGCGGGTAGGCGGTCCGGCGGTGCGAGTTCGGCCCCTTCGAGCAGTCGCACCAGGGCGGACAGCGGGGCGTCGCGTGGCTCGCGGCTGCGCAACGGGCGGCTGTAGACGGCGCGCTTGGCCCAGGTCAGCTCGTCGATGCGTTCGTTGACCGCGTGGGCGAGGATGTCGCGCTCCAGAGCGGGTGTCTCGCCTTTGCCGTGGACGTAGGCGTCGACCTCGAGGTAGCCGGCTTCGCCACCCATACCGAAGTAGCGCATCCACAGCTCTTCCACGGACAGTTGCGCGCCCTTCAATGCCAACGCGAGACTGCGTTGCTGTTCGCGGACATTGCCCTCGGCTTCGTCAGCGGCCGGGTCGTCGGTCATCGCGGTCACCATCCGCACGGTCGGCATTGATTTCGAGGAGCACGGGACTATCTTTCAGCGCAGACGCCGCACGGTCGACTGGGCCAGACGTTCGGCGACCCGGCGCAATGTGGTGCGCTGCTCGCCTGCGGTTCGGGCCAACGTCAGGAACGCGGTCCGCTCGTCCACCCCGTCCCTGGCCATCACGATGCCCTTCGCCAGCGTGACCGCTTCGCGCGTGCGCAAATGATCCGAGATCTGAGCGCTGACACGCTCGGCGTCCTCAGCGGCGCGCATGTTCGACAACAACACCGCCGCCTGAGCGGCAAACATCGTCAGCAAACGCTCCTCACGTGCGCCATAGGCGTGCGGCTCGGGGGCGTAGACCTTGATCGCGCCCAGTGCCTGGGTACCCGCGACCAGGGGCGCGCTCAACGACGACCGTAGCCCCAGCCGCGCCGCCTGGCGTGACCAGGACAGCCAGCGATCATCCCCCGCGAGGTCATCGACCCGCAGCACCACCCGATCCGCCCACGCGGCCAAGCATGGACCTGTCCCCAGTTGGTACTGCAAGCTGTCGGCTTCTTCGACCAGGTCATCGGTAGCCGCCGCGGTCACGCGTTCGCCTTCGCTGTCCCCCAGGGTGATACCGGATCCGGCGGTCCCGGGAACCATCTCTTTTGACAACGCCGTGATCAACTTCAATGCCGTGGTCACTGTCTCGGCGGAAAGGAACAGACCCGACATACGCGCGAACGCCGCCACTATCTGCTGCGTAGCCGCAACCTCGCTCAGCAGGCCCTCCGTCGGCGGGAGATCCGCGGGCATCGCGAAATGCACCTCCTCGACCTCCGGCCGGCCCGGTCTTGCGGTGGTCCGTGCGCCGGCCCGTTCGCGTTCCGGCGTCCTTCCCCTGGCACTCACCGGACGCGGGGGAGGGCTGATCGGTGCGCAGACAGCGCGTTGCCATAAGGATAGCGGACCGCTCGTGGTCGTTCCGGTCCCGCCGTATGCCGCTAGGGCAGATCGTGGCCGAAGCCGAAGTGGAGCTGGATGGTGGTGCCGTGCTGGGTGGTGTGGATGCGCACGAGATCGGTGAGATGGTTGACCAGCAGCAGCCCGCGGCCGCCCGGTCGATAGGTCTGTGCGGGCAGGCGGCCAGCGAGCGGATTCGTGATGTGTCCGCTGTCGCTGATCTGGCAGCGGAGTTCGTTCTCCTCGGTCCACATCGTCAGCGTGCCGTGTCCGCCGCCGTGGACGACGGAGTTGGTGGTGGTCTCCGCGATGACCAGTTCGACATCGATCAGACGGTGCTCGGGTATGCCCGCGTGGCGGGCGTGGTCTGTGGCGACGTGCCGGACGTGGGCCAGGGACGTCGCGTCGAAGACCACGGTGGCGGCGGTGACGGGCGGAGCAGGGAGCGGTCGGTTGTAGGACTCGACGATGTGGTCGGGGTCGTAGTGGTCACTGGTTCGCCGGCCGGTGGCGTCGATCAGGACGGGATGGGTGGCGTGCGCGTCGGCCAACACATCAGACGGCAGGCGTTCGGTGTCGTAGGGGCACAGAATGCTCACTTCGCGCCCGGTGAATGCCGCGTTTATCAGAGCTTCGTGCTGAACGCACGCTGGATACTCCAGCGCTGAGCGGCCGGCCCAGATGGGTTCACCGATGATTCGCACGCGTCCGGACCGGTGCTCGTCGGCGAAGGCGCGGAGTACACCGGGAATGATCCGACCAGGGTTGCGGCCTTCGACCGTCATGTCCATCAGGTGTACCGAGGCCGCGTCGGGGCCGAGTTCGGCGCGTAACAGGGCCAGGTTCGGGCCGGGAACCGCCACCGCGACCGGTTCGCCGTTCGCGAGCCCTTCGCGAATGAACCCGAGGGTGCCTGCGAGGTACTCCTCGGTGTCGCGATAGAACAGCGCGGGGTGCACGAAGGGGTCGGTCGAAGCGGCCGACGCAGCGCCAGGAGAGCTCATGTGTGCACTACCTCGATCGTGTGTAGGAAGGGCCAGAACACTTCGAGGATCCGAAGCATCATCGGCGGCGGCCGATGCAACACGATTCGTCGTCCCTGCGGTGGATCGCTGGTAACCTCTACCAGAATCGACGTCCCGTTGACGTCGATGAACGTCAGCTCGGACAGGTCCAAGTGGACGTCCCGGTCCACGGCGACCAGCTCGGCGAGGATCGAGCGCCAAGCATCGCGGGTGGTGAAATCGACGGCGCCCGCGCACCGCAGGCCGGAAGGGCCGCCGCTGATCCGAGACGTCCGCAGGGTCGACATATCCGACGCCCGCGGACGACGAGGTGGGGTCGACGATGCGGAATCCACTGCTCACCGACCTTCCACTGACCAGGACGAAGCGACGTCGAGATATGACGAAACGACGTCAGGATACGCGTCCGAGCGGCGCCGGCCGGACGCCGCCACTACTTCCTGGGCCATCCCGACGCCATCGCCGCCGCGGCCGTCTACCTGGCTTCCGACGACGCGGCCTTCGTCCACGGGAATCGTCCTGGACGTAGACGGCGGGCGCACCACCGTCGCGGTCACCGCGGGCGAGACCACTGGGGCCGAATGAACTGCGCCGAGCACGTTTCGCTCGGCGAATTCACCGCCCGCATGTGAGCCCCATCTGCCACTCGGTGCGGTTATGCGGGTTCGGCGGCCGGTTCGCGTTCGCTCGGTGCGAGGTGTTCGTGCCTGGGCAGCAGCAGGGGGGTGGCCAGCAAAAGCGCCCCGGAGACAGCGATGGCGACACGTGGGCTGGTGGCCGCCGCGAGCAGTCCCCAAAGAGCGGTCAAAGCCGCGGTGGTGGCTTTCGCGGTGATCGTCCAGGCCGACAGGGTGCGGCTGACACGGTCTGCGGGGGTCTGGTGGAGTCGGTAGGTGGCTACCAGCGGGTTGGCTACGCCTATGCAGACGATCAGTCCGAACTCGACCACTATGACCAGCATCAGGCCGGGGATACCGGGCCCGACGAACGCCAATCCGAGTGGCCAGCATGCGCGCATTGTCGCGGCGGCGATCAGGACGCGATGGTGACCGAATCGTGTGGCCAATGGACGGGCCGCTCGGGCACCGACCAGACCTCCGAGGCAGGGAAGAGCGAAGGCGAGGCCGTATTGCCAGGGCGCGAAACCCAGCTGCCCGATCAGTAATACGGCCAACGGCGGCTCGGCCGCCAGGAGCAGCCCGTTGAAGAGAACCGAGTTGGCCATCATCGCTCGCAGCCCCTGATGACCGAGGATGTACCGCCACCCATCCAGCACCTCGCTCACCCGGACCCGGGATGCGCGGTGGTGCGTGGAGCGGGGTTCGCTGTCGCCGATCGCGCCGATGCCCACTGCCGACAGCAGGTAGCTCACCGCGTCGGCCAGCACCGTCACCACCGGGCCGAACAGTCCCATCGCAGCCCCACCCAGGGGCGGTCCGATCACCTGAGCGCTCCAAGTCGTGGTCTCGAATCGGGCGTTGGCGACCAGCAGCTCCTCTCGCGGGACAAATGTTTTCAGGTACGCCCCGCTTGCGGACCTGAAGGTGATATCCGCCGCGGCGGTAACAACCGACACGATGAGCAAGTGGGCGAAACTCAACAGCCCCACCACGAACGCGGCCGGAATGCTGGCCAGCACGACGAACCGGGACAGGTCCATCGCGATCATCACGGGCCGTTTGCGACGGAACTCCACCCACGGACCCGACGGCACCGCGACCAGCGCCCCCACTGCCAAACCCGAGGCCGCGAGGGCGGACACCTCCGTCGCTCCGGCGTGCAGCACAGTGATCGCGATCAACGGCAGTGCGCCGAAACAGAAACTCGAACCGTACGTGCTGACCGCATAGGCCGCCCACAACCACCCGAACCGCCGTCCCAGCGACCCGCCACTCGAGACACCCACCGATGCGTCACCTCATCTGAACAACCTCATGTTGACCAGCGGTATGAAAGCAGCCCTCCTACCAGGGATTCCAACAACCGCGCCTCGGTGGGCCACAACTCACAGTTGTAGATCGAGATTCGGGCGCAGGGGGCTCGATGCGCGTCCCCCCTCGCCGATGTCGCCGCTACAACAGGCCGCCGCTGACCTCGAGATCATCCGGTGAGCCGCCGCCGGCTCTGCCACTCCGCGCCGAATCGGCGACGCCCGGTGCCGAGCCGGTGATTCGGCATTCACGGCGACGAAACATCTTTCCACCAGCGGGAAGGCATTCGAACCAGGTGTCGATTCTCCCGGGAAAGATGACGTGTCGTCAGCACCCGGCCTCCGATCCGGCCTGGCAGCTCACCGTGAGAGGGAACCGAATTCGATGAGGATCAACCGAAAACTCCGCCTCGTTATCGGGGCGATCGCCGTCACTCTCGTCGCAGCCGCCTGCGGTGGCGGCAGCGAAACCGCCACCATCGATGATCACTTGCGGGAGGGCAAGCTGACCATCGGCATCAAGTTCGACCAGCCCGGGCTGGGCTTTCGTGATACGGACGGCTCGTACCAGGGGTACGACGTGAAGATCGCCGAGTACGTGGCCGGCAAGCTGGGCGTGCGGCCCGAGGGGATCACCTTCAAGGAGGCGCCGACGGCGCAACGCGAGACGATGATCATGAACGGCGACGTGGACTTCATCGTGGCCACCTACTCGATCACCGACGAGCGGAAGAAGAAAGTCGACTTCGCCGGACCGTACTTCGTGGCAGGGCAGGCTCTGCTGGTGAAGAGGGAGACCACCGACATCACCGGTGTCGAGTCGCTGACCGGCAACAAGAAGCTCTGCTCGGTCGAAGGCTCCACCCCCGCGCAGTACGTCAAGGACAACTACGCCAAGGATGTTCAGCTGGTGGAAGTCGACACGTACTCGCGGTGCATCGAAGCCTTGCGCAGCGGTTCGGTGGACGCGGTGACCACCGACGACATCATCCTCGCCGGTTTCGCGGGGCAGGCCTCAGGAGAACTGAAGCTGGTCGGCGACACGTTCACCACAGAGAAGTACGGCATCGGCCTGAAGAAGGGCGACCAGAATACCCGCGCCAGAATCAACGATGCGATCGAGGAAATGATCGCCGACGGTTCTTGGAAGAGAGCGTTCGAGGAAACGATCGGTCCGCTCCGGGACTCGACCCTGACACCGCCCGCCATCGACCGGTACTGAGCTGCCGATTCCAGCGTTCGAACATCCGGTGAATAGGCATTTGCGCTGCGTAGGATCATCGGATGCGACTATCCACACGTAACCAACTCAATGGAACAGTCGTCTCGGTCACCCGCGGCGAAGCGATGGCCGTCGTTCGCGTCCGGCTGACCGGCGGCGACGAAATAACCTCCTCGATTACCCGCGAGGCCGCCGACGATCTCCAGCTCGCCGACGGGTCCCGGGTCACGGTACTGATCAAGTCGACCGAAGTCGCCCTCGGCGTGGACTGAAGCTCGCCGGAGTACGGCGCGACAGTCCGCCGCCGGGGGCTTCGTCGGTCACCGGTCATCGGACAGGTGGCCGCGCAGTCCGATTCTGGCTGCTCGGCCCATCCCGCTCCACCCGCCGGGCCGGTTGAGATCCGTCGAACCGACGGGCGTTGAGAGTAGGCTTCGTCAGGCAATTTCGATACCCGCGGTAACCCGCCGTGGGCGCTACGGCCTCCGATGGTTCGGTGGTCACGCCGATGGTGGCGGACCGGTACATTTGTTTACCTAGTGGTGGTCCGAGCGCGGCATTCTGTTATTCCAAGAAGGTTGAGCTGTCCTGTGCTCGACATCGGATCGGACACCCCGTAGTCGGATAAGGTCCGGCGGATGACGCGAGAGCAGGACGGTAGGCGGCCCGTGGTGATGGAAAGTGCTGTGGCTCCGCGTGGCAGCGAGTATGCGGTGTTGTTGCGTCGGGTGCAGGGAGCAGGGCTGCTGAAACGGCGGCTGCGGTACTACGCCTGGAAAAGTGCGGTCACCGCCGTGGCGTTGGCGGCCGGGTGGACGGTGTTCGTGATAGTCGGCGACTCGTGGTGGCAGCTGGGCGTCGCCGCGTTCCTGGCGGCGGTGTTCGCCCAGATCGCCTTCCTGGGCCACGATGCCGGTCACCGGCAGATCTTCGGCTCACGACGTGCCAACTACGTGTTCGGGGTGCTCTTCGGCAATCTCGGCATCGGGGTGAGCATCGGTTGGTGGACCAGCAACCACAACCGGCACCACGCACACCCGAACACCGAGGGTGCGGACCCCGACGTCATGGGGGTGCTGGCGCATTCCGGCGATCGAGCCCGCGCCGGCCGGGGCCTGCGGCGGCTGATCTTCCGGAACCAAGCCTGGCTGTTCTTTCCGATGCTGTTGCTGGAGGGTTGGAGCCTGCACTTCGCGAGCGCTCGTGCGGTGATGCGGTGGGCGATACCGCACCGGGCCTGGGAGGCGTTGTTGCTCGCCGTTCACGCCACGGGGTATCTCTGCGCGGTGTTCCTGGTCCTGTCCCCGGTCAAGGCGGTGGTCTTCCTCGTCGTGCAGCAGGGCCTGTTCGGGTTGTACATGGGCTGCACCTTCGCGCCCAACCACAAAGGGATGGAGGTACTGACGGCCGCCGACTCCAGGGGCTTCCTGCGACGTCAAGTGCTCACCTCCCGCAACGTCCGCGGCGGCCGGCTCACCGATACGGCCTTGGGTGGCCTGAACTACCAGATCGAGCATCATCTGTTCCCCTCCATGCCGCGGCCGAACCTGCGCCGAGCCCAGCCGTTGGTCGCGGAGTTCTGCGCCGAACTCGGGCTGCCCTATTGCCAGACCAGCCTTCTGGGCTCCTACATCCAGGCGCTGCGTCACCTGCACAGCGTCGGTCGACTCGCACGGCCGCTTACCTAGCTCGGCAATAGCTCTGTCGTACAACGATTCCGAAAGCATGGGTTACTGTCCTGCGGGCCCCTGTGCTGGCGATCCAGCTGCTCGGGCCGTCAAGTCGTACTCCGGAATCGAGGCAAGCGAATGAACCACAAGCTCTGGTTGCTCGGACGGTCCGTCACAGTCGGCGCGCACATCCTGGGCGAGAAGCTGACCCGGCCGAAAGCACGGGACGTCGACGACGTCCCGGTGTCCGGCGAAACCCTGACACCGCAGTGGCTGACGGCCGTCCTGTGCCGCGATGTCCCCGACGCCGAGGTGCTCTCGTTCGAGACCTCCAACGGCAGCCGCGGAACATCCACTCGCGTCGCGATACACGTGGAGTACAACGACGCGGGCAAGCAGGCGGGCTTGCCGACCGATCTCTTCGCGAAGACGACGACAGCCTTCTCCCAGCGGATTCTGCTCGGTGGCGGGAAGATGATCGACGGCGAGACCCGTTTCTTCCGGGATTTTCGCCCCCAGATCGATATGGAGGCACCGATCGGCTACTGGGGCGCCGCCCACGCGGGATCGTGGCGTTCGATCGCTCTGATGGAAGACATCGCCTCGACCCGCGGTGCGCGGTTCATCGAGCCGAACGCGCCGGTCGCCCGCGACCAGATCGAAGACTTGGTGCGCAATCTCGCCCGGCTGCACCGCACGTTCTGGAACCACCCCTCGATCGCCGACCTCAAATCCACGACCGAAGCCCTCCAGGCATATCTCGCCGCCATCGACATGAAGAAGCGGTGCGAGGTCGGCCTGCGACGGGCCCAGGAAGTGGTTCCCGAGGCCCTGCACGGTCAGGCGGATCGGCTGTGGGCCGGTGTCGAGCGAGCGATCGACAAGGCGACGAACGAGCTGCCCCAGACCTTGCTGCACGGCGACCCGCACATCGGCCAAACATACGTGACCGGTTCGGGGCGTATGGGATTCGTCGATTGGCAGGTGGTGATGCGGGGAGGCTGGGCACACGACTTCGCCTACACCGTCAACTCGGGATGCGAGCCCGAGGACCGCCGTGCCTGGAACCGCGAACTGCTCGCCGCCTACCTCGACGAACTCGGACCCCTCGACGGCCAGGCTCCGTCCTTCGACGAAGCATGGCTGGCGTATCGGCAACAGTCCATGTTCGCCTACGCGGCTTGGGCTTTCACGATCGGCAGGGCGGCGTATCAACCCAAGATGCAGCCGGTGGAGACCTGCCTGACGCTGCTGAAGCGGATCACCACGGCCATCGACGACCATGATTCGCTGGACGCTCTCGGCGTCTGATCACGCTCATCCGCTGACCATCGCGGTGTCGCGGCCGGGCGGGAGTTCGGCCGCGGAGGGACAGGAAACATTCTGGTCGGCACGTTTTCGTGCGCTGGCGATGCTGTTTCGTGTCCGCTATACCATCGTCCCGTTCCGGCGTAGCCCCGGCGACTCGCTGCTTGCCAGGCGAGGAGTCGGTACTTCAGCAATCGTGCAGTGCATATCAACAGTTGGGAGTTTGCTCCTTGAGCAGGCCGCAGTCTCAGGTTTCAGCTCAGTCGTGCCCGGTCGGGCATGGGTCGCCGTTCGAATCCGACGTCACACGGGCGCCCATGTATTCGCCCGAGTTCGCCGCCGATCCGCACCGTGCATACCGTGAAATGCGTCGGCGGTACGGTTCTTTGGCGCCGGTGGAGTTGGCGCCCGGGGTACCCGCCACCTTGGTGATCGGCTACAACACCGCGGTGCGGATCCTCAACGACCCCGAGCATTTTCCCGCCGACCCGCGCGCCTGGCAGAAGAACATTCCAGCCGACTGCCCCATTCTCCCGCTCCTGGAGTGGCGGCCCATGGCCAGTCGCAGCAGCGGGCCCGACTTCCTTCGCTACCGTGGGGCGATCACCGCAAGCATCGACGATGTCGATCTGTATGCCCTGCACTCCGTCGTAGAGGGACTTGCCGTTCCGCTGATCAACTCCTTCTGCCAGGACGGTGCTGCCGACCTGATCCGTCAGTACGTATTCCCCCTGGTATTCGAAGTCGTGAACTACCTGCTCGGCTGCCCCCCGGAGATCGGCGGGCAGGTCGCCGCCGGTACGGCCGCCCTCCTCGAGGGTGTCGACGCCGAGAAGGGCAACCAGATGCTGGGGGAGGCGCTGATGAAATTGGTGACACTCAAACGCGCCGAACCTCAACGCGACATCACCTCGGTACTGCTCCAGCATCCCGCCCGGCTGGATGACGTAGAGGCGTCCCACCATGTGTCACAGGTCTACGGCACCGGGATCGAGTTCGAACTGAACCTGATCGCCAACACCCTGCTGCTGATCCTCACCGACGAGCGCTTCGGTGACAGTTTCCTCGGCGGCAACCTGTCCTCCCGCGATGCGCTCGACGAGGTCTTGTTCAACGACCCGCCACTGGCGAACCTGCTGATCACCTACCCCCGCCATCCGATCCTCATCGATGACGTCTGGCTGCCGGCACATCAACCCGTCGTCATCAGCATGGCCGCATGCAACAACGACCCCGCGATCCGCACCGGAGACTTGACCGGCAACCGCTCCCACCTGGCTTGGGGCCTCGGCCCGCACGCCTGCCCGGCACGATCTCTGGCCTACCTGATCGCGCAAGACGCCATCGACCAACTCCTCGACGCACTACCGGAGATCGAACTGAACCTGCCGGACCAGGCGCCGAACTGGCGGCCGGGGCCCTTCCACAGGGCACTGACCGAATTGCCGGTCACCTTTCCGCCCACCTCTCCGCTGCACACCTGACGATCGGCACCGACCGCTGAAACTGGTATTGCCAGCACCTGGATACCGCTAGTGCGGTGCGAGAGGATCTGAGGATGACCGATGTTGTCGACGTCCAGGCAGTTCGCAAGGCCCGTCGTGCCGAGCTCGGAGCCTTCCTGAAATCGCGCCGTGCTCGGATCTCACCCGAGGCCGTGGGCCTGCCGCCGGGACCGCGGCGCCGGACCCCCGGCCTTCGTCGCGAAGAGGTCGCCCAGCTGGCTGGGATAGGCATCACCTGGTACACCTGGCTGGAACAAGGCCGGAGCATCAATGTGAGTGTTCAGGTGTTGAATGCGGTGGCGCGGACGTTGTCGTTGGATGCGGCGGAGAAGGCGCATTTGTATCGGTTGGCGGATGTGCCGACGGTGCCTTCGGTGGACGCAGGATCGGTATTGCCGGAGGAGTTGCAGGTGATCTTGGATCATTTGGAGCCGTTGCCGGGGGTGGTGTTGAGTGCGCGGTATGACGTGTTGGCGCACAACGCGGCGTATGAGGCGTTGTGTCCGGGGTTTTTGGCGGGGGAGCGGAATGTGGCGCGTCGGGTGTTTTTGACGCCGGAGTGTTGTAATGCGTATCGGCATGATTGGGATGCTTTGCGTCGGATGGTGGGGTATCTGCGGGGTGCGTATGGGAAGAATTTGGGTGATCCGCTGTGGGAGGGTTTCATTGCGGAGTTGTGTTCGGAGAGTGAGAGTTTCGCGTCGTTGTGGGCGTTGAATGATGTGGCGGTGCCTGCGAGTAGGACGAAGTCGGTGCGGAATTTGGCGGTGGGGGAGTTGGAGATGTTCTTGACGAGTATGTCGTTGCCGTCGGTGCCGAATGCGTGGATGCAGGTGTATACGCCGGTCGATGAGGTGGCGTGGGGGAAGTTGCGGGAGTTGTTGGCGATGAGCCATGAGGAGCGGGGGCGTCCGTGGGCGGAGCATCGGGAGCGGTATCACGCTGCGGCGGGGTGAGGTTCACGCCGAGGCGGATCGACTGCTCGGTGAGGGTAAGGACGTCGCCGACGTGTGCCGGGTTCTGCAGATCACCGAGGCCAGCGACTGGAAGGACGAATACAACCACCACCGCGGGCATTCTGCGCTGGGCTACCGAACACCCGTCGGATGCGCGCTGCTGCCTGCATCCACCGATAACCGGCTCGCACCCGCGGTGGACCGACCGGGCACGGCCGCAATAACGACGAAGCCACGCGCGCTGTCGGCCGGCATCGCCGCGCTCAACAGCACCGGTCTGCGATCGGTGCGCACCGACGAGACGGCGCGGGTGCTGCGCACCGAGTACCGCGACGACCTGATCCGTACCCGAACTCGGGCCAGCGGGCGTCGGACGTCGGCGAAGCTGGCCAGATCGGTCATCTCCGGGCAAGCGGCGAGGAGTCCATCGAGGTGAACGCGGCGGCCGTCGGATAGGTCGGCGGGCCGGGTCATGATCCAGAGAATCACACCACATCGACCACGCCAACTTTGAGGACGGACCCTAGCGCAGACCGTAGGGTTGGCGACAGTGACCCTTACCAGTGACAGCAAGCAGGAGTATCGTCTTATGCCGCCGAACAGTGGCACCCGTCGTCCGACACAGGAACGTGCGAAGGCCACCCGTGAGCACATCCTCGATACTGCCGCACGCCTGTTCGGAGAACACGGGATCGCCCACACCTCGGCCAACCGGATCGCCGCCGAGGCCGGAGTGAGTGCCGGCACCGTCTACCGTTACTTCACCGACCGCACGGTCATGGTGGACAAGCTGATCGAGCGGTTGCTGGAAAATGCCGAACAACGCTTCACTCAGCGTGTGTTCGGCCTCGCCGAGCAAACCACCGCAGAGCTGGTGGCGTCCATTCTGGAGGTCATCACCGACGAGTTGGTGGCCAACGCCCAGTTGATCCGTGCGCTCTCGGTCGGGGTCTCGTTCTACGACACCGGCATCCCCGAACTCGAACTCCGTCTACGTCTTTTCGCCAAGGTGCTGGTTATCCAACTGCTCGGCCCGGGCGACGACCACAAATACGACATCATGAGCATCGTGTTGATCAACACCGGGATCGCGGCAGCGCTCCGCGCGGCGGTGCTCGAGATCGATGACCAGCACCGTAGACGGGCCCTCACCATCACCGCGCGTGCGGTCGCGGCCTGGATCGAATCCGAACGCACGCGAGACTCGGCATGACGCAGGTCGAACGCGGAACGATTGGCCCAACCGTCAGGTCGCACAACACCGGGGCTCCCGGGCCGGCAGACAGGAGCGGGTAGGTGACTTCGCAGAAGAAGCCGACTCGTCGTCCGACACAAGAACGCGCGAAGGCGACCAGGGAACACATCCTCGATACTGCCGCACGCCTGTTCGGGGAACGCGGGATCGCCAATACCTCGACCAACCGGATCGCTGCCGAGGCCGGGGTGAGTGTCAATACCGTCTACCGACACTTCACCGACCGTGCGGTCATGGTGGACGAACTGCTGGAAAGGCTGCTGGAAAATATCGAACAGCACCTCATTCGTAGCGTGTCCGATTCCGCCGGCAGAACCGTTCTGGAACTGGCCATTACCATTCTCGAGGCCATCACCGATGAACTGGTGGCCAGCGCTTCACTGGTGCGGGCGCTGGCGGGAGGGCTGGCCTACTACAACAGCAGTCTCCCGGAATTCGAACCACGCCTGCGCGCACTGCTGAAAGTTCTGCTGATCCAGGTGCTCGGCCCCGGCAATGAAGATGCCCACCACGCGATAGCATTCGTTCTGATCAACGTCGGTTTCGCGGCGGCCGTCCGCGCCGCGCTACTCGATGCTGACACCGGCGAGCGCCAGGAAGTCATCGTCATGACCGCTCGCCTGATCGCGGCAGGAGCCGAAGCCGAGATCGAGGCATCGACAAGCTCCGGATAGCCACTACGCACTATCGGTCACCGGAGCGGGTAACTGGCCGCTCGGCTAGTAGCGGTCACATTCAGCGACTGACACCGCGCCCGCAATCCTGCTCACAACAAGAGGCAGGCAGATGAATAGGCCGCGTATGTCCGCCGGAGACATGGATCGCCGACTTACTGTCCCGCATTCGATAACGGCATACAGCTGGAGCTGAGCTGGCTGGTCCGCGGCTGCGATCGCGATATTCGTGCATCACGACACTTCGTCACACTCGAATACGAGTCGGTGTGTCCAAATGGTCGGAATTCGCAATGACAGTTCACACGGCGTCGACCTGGATATCGGGTTGGCTGCGCTTGCTGAACGTGCGGGCGATGAGCGCCGAACGTAGCTGCCACACACCCGACGTAGTGGTGGGATCGAATCCGGTCAGCTGGCTGACGCGCTTGAGCCGATAGTCGACGGTGTTGGTGTGGATCTGCAACGAGCGGGAGGTGCGTTGGCGATTGAGGTTGTTGCTGATATAACACCGCAGGGTTTGGAGCAGTTCGGGGTGATCGTCGAGCGGGTCCAGCAGCGACCCGAGACTTTCACGACCCGGACCCGGCCGGGTCAGCTGGTACTCCAACGCTATATCGGCGAAACGGTACAGGGTGGGGGCACACTGCAGCCGCCGCACCGTGTCGAGCAGTTCGTGAGCGCGGTCGGCCGCACCGGGCACTTCAGTGGCCGACGCTCTGACAACGGCCGCTGTCAGGGGTACGCGGGCGGCGGCCGACAGCTGGGCGAGCAGTTCATCGAGGCGCTCGCCGCTCAGCGTCGCAGTCGGGATCAGGATCGTCCCACCGTCCACGCTGAGCAGCGCGAGTGCGTTCTCGCCGCAGCGGGTAGCGAGTTCGGCCTGCAGGCGGCGCAGTTTGCGGCGGGCGACGACCTTGCTGTCGAGCATCGGATGCTGCTCGTCGGGGTGTTTCGGAATATCCACTGCCAGAACCGAATACTCGTCGGCGATGCCTATTCCGTGTTCGCGGCCCGTTGTTGCGGTGGCGTATCCCCCCAGCAGCGCGGAGGTGAGGGTGTGTACGGCGGTGTGGTGCTCACTGACTGCCGCCTTGTGCTCACGGACATAGGCTCGGGCGACGGTCGCGCTCATGATGTCGAGCATTTCCACCACCAGTCTCACGCCGTCCACCAGATTGGCGTAGTCCTTCACCGTCACGTTCGCGAAGATGAGATCCATACCAAGCTTCAATCCTTCATGGATGGAATGCAGGATCGTGTCGATCGGCACGCCTTCCCGGGCCCAATCGGCCGCCGCTTCGGCCAGCCGGCCGGTCTTCGCCGGAAGATTCTGCCCGTCCAGCATGCTCATCGACAGCTCGAGGCAGACCCTGGTGATGGCGGCGGCGTCACCTGGGACGACGTCATCGGGGACCAGCTGGCGAGCCACCTCCCGCACGCCCTGTGTGGGTAAGAGCATCGGTTTGCCCGAGACGGTCAATCCATTCCCATGTGCCCCGTCGGCTGTCATCGTCGACTCCCTTCCGCCCAGTTGCTGCGGCTCTACCGGCCGATAGTGCGGTCGGCAGCCGTGCGAGGCGGCCGAACTCCCACGGCGAACGCATTCGACCTGGTCTTTCATCGGTCGTGGTCCAACGATAAGAGGATCCCGAACTCACCTTCCACTCTTCTTTGCCCAACCCCTCGATGTCGGTGAACCACGGCGGTGACCTGCGGCGGAGAATCGTTCGTCACAGGGTTAGAAGAAATTCTTAGGTGGTTACGCAAGACATTCGCTCACTATTTGCGGGAGCGCTCGCAAGCTCTGCGAGCAGCGAACCTCGGCCAGGAGTTGCGCGATCCTTCGGCCGCTAGGGCCAGCAGTGGACGCCAGTCGCCGGAGGCCGATCAGGGTGGAATGCCCGATTCGGTGCGGACTGCAGATCGTCCATCAGATCGGAGAGGTTGAGCGGTCGGCAATGAACGCCGTTGGAGCGGTTTGTTGCCACGCCATAAGCCTCAGACGAGGCGCTCGAAGAGGCGGTGGGCTGGTGCACGCAGTGTCTGCGAGTGCGGCCGGACGAGCTCGCCATCCCGGCCGCCTTCGATTCCAGCCGATCGGCACACACTCCCGGTTTTACCGGCAGGATGCGCTGACACAGTCCTGATGCAGGGATCAGGGTAGTGACGTCAGCTGGGCAGCCCGTACTTCAGCCTCGAGCCATGCGCAGATCATCTGTGCGGTCATCGCGATGGCCTCGCGGCGTTCATGCTCGTCGACCTCCTGGGCCGTTGTGCGTAGCACCGCCGCGAAGCCGATATTGATCAGCACGTATGCCATCACGTCATGCTTGTGATCGTCTCCCGGACCGAGGAGCTGGATCAACAGCACCTTGACCAGCGGACGCAGACGCGGTTCGAACTCGGGAATGCCGTTGGCCTGGAAGTGGACTCCGCCGCTCAGCGTGCGCACCAAATACGCGCTGGCGACCAACTCTTCGGTGAACATCTCCAGCATGTCGGTGAACACCTTCGGAACCGAGGGGAGCAGCTGGGGAATCGGGCGCTGCGACACGTCGGACACCCAGTGCGTGAAGCGCCGCTCCGCGTTTTCGAGAAGGCGCTCGAGCAGCTCATCAACGATCGCGGTCCGATCGGGGAAGTACCGATAGACCGTGCCGATGCTCAACCCGGCCTCCGCCGCGATCCGGTTCGTCGAGGTTTCGGCGATTCCACTCTCACCGAACAACCGCGCCGCGGTGTCGAGGATCTGCTCCCTCGTTTCCTTCGCGCGCTGCTGGGTCGGGCGACGGCGCTGTCGAGCGGCCTTCTGCGGCATCACACTTCCCTGTCTTGTGGTCAAAATGAGCTTTGCTCACTTTAACTTGAGCTGTCGAATATCACTGCCGCTTGTTGTAAGTTGTTAGACCGTTGAAGTGACGGCCGACGTTGCGGGAACGGCCGAACCAGCGACGCGATATAGGTCATGGGCCGGCCACGGAGGTGCTGATGGCGGCTGGTCAGCTGCCCAGAGGTCGACTGGCGCGGGGCGGTCGGCTGGGCCGACTGGTCGCGGGTCAGGCTGTGCGGGGAGTCGGGACTCGGTTGTCTATGATCGGTCGGCCTGACGAAGCCCGGCAGGTACTCGCCGAGCGGTCCGCTTTGCAGGCCGCGCAGCAAATGGTCACTGTGCTCGGTGGCATGAAGGGCGCGGCGATGAAGCTGGGCCAGATGCTGTCGGTTCTGGATGTCGACCTCGTTCCCGAATCTCACCGTGAACTGTTTCGGGTGAAGCTCGCCGAACTTCGAGATCGCGCACCGGAGGTTCCGTTCACCGCGATGCGGAAGGTCATCGAGGGTGATCTCGGGCCGATGTCGCGAGTGTTCGCCGATTTCGAGGAGACGCCGGTGGCCGCAGCCTCGATCGGCCAGGTGTATCGGGCGACGTTGCATGACGGGCGCATGGTCGCGGTGAAGGTGAAATACCCCGGTGTGGATGAGGCCGTCCAGGCGGACATGCGTAACTTGCGGTTGTTCGCCAAGCTGTGGAGATCCGTGCTGCCGAGCGCGGGCGACGCCGCCGTGCTGGACGAGATCGCACGCAACATCGGCGGTGAACTCGACTACCTGCGCGAAGCGAGGACTCAGCATGGAGTCGCGTCGCGCTTTTGCGAACATCCCTTCATCACCGTCCCCGACAGTGTGGGAGAGCACTGTACGCACCACGTTCTTGTGACAGAGTTCGTCGAAGGGAGGTCCTTCCAAGAGATTCAGGCTCTGCCCGGGGCCGACCGAGATCGGATCGGTGAGCTGATCTACCGCTTCTACATCAGTTCGCTGTTCTCCGACTACGAGTTCTGCGGTGACCCGCATCCCGGTAACATCCTTCTGGACAGGGGCGGGCGCCTCGCCTTCGTGGATTTCGGGCTTTATTACCGGATGAATCCCGCGGACGCCGAGTTCGAGCGTGCGTCCCTGCTCGCCGCCGGAGAACACCGGGCCGGGGATCTGTACCAGGCGTGGGTCGGACGCGGCATCATCGACCCGGACGCGAGCGTTACACCACAGGAATGCCTGGAATACGTATGGGCCGCCTCGGGTTGGCAGTTGCTCGACGAGGAGATCACGATCACCCCCGAACTCGCCACCGCGGCAGTGGTGCTCGCCGTCGACCCGAGGGCGGACGAATTCCGGGGTATGCGGCATCAGCTGCTTCCGGCTGAGCACGTGTTCTCCAGGCGGGCGGAGTTGTTCACGTTCGCTGCACTCGGTCAGCTCGAGACGACCAACAATTGGCATCGCCTGGCCCGTGAGTGGCTCTATGGCGAACCTCCGGTAACTGATATCGGGCGGGCGATGGCACAGTGGCGAGCCGGGCAACTGTCGGGGCCACATTCCCCCCGCTGACCAGGTCATCACCGCGCTGCGCAGAAGCGGCGGCGTACGCCGGAATTCGGCGATCGACGTGTGGTCCGGATGGTGCCGGCACCACCATGGGGCGTGAGATCATCTGTCGGACCGGCGAACTCGCACCGAACCGGTCACGATGACCGGTTCGGCGACCTGGTCGGTGAATTCGCTGATGCCGTCGGTGGTGACCTCGAGCACGCAGGCGGTGGAGATGTCGAAGAACAGGCCCGATACCGTCAGGCCGCGGGCAGCGGCGGCCTGACGGATCACCGGGTGGCGTTGCAGGATCTCGAGCTGAACGGCGACGTTGACGATGCTCAGCTGGGCGGTTTCGTCGTATCCTGCGGCCGCCGCAACGGCCCGCACCGGGTGCCCGGCGCGGTAGGCATCCAGGCTTGGGCGGGCATGGGCGAGCCAGGTGTCCAGTCCCGGTCCGCCGGAGGTGCCGGCCAGCAGGGCCTTCATGGCACCGCAGGAGGAATGGCCGCACACCACCACGTTGTGCACTTTCAGGTTGTCCACCGCGAAGGACAGGGCCGCCTCGACCGAGGCGTCCGATCCGTCTGCGGGGTGCAGGTTGCCGACGTTGCGGACGGTGAACAGGTCACCGGGGCCGCTGTTGGTGATCACGTTGGGCACGATGCGCGAGTCGGCGCAGGTGAGGAACAGCGAGTGCGGATCTTGCCGGTCGCGCAGCTGGTCCAGGTGCGGCCGCATCATGTGGGCGTGGCTGCGATGGTAGGCGACCACGCCGGCTGCGACCGCGTCGCCGTTGCGCTCGCGCCACGGGCCGAGCACCTCGTCGAGCATGCTGCGCGCCCGGCCGCGCCGAGGCGGGCCGGTCATGGCGTGTTCCATGCGGGCGGTTCCGATCTCGACGAATTCCACGTTCCCGCCGGTACTTTCGTGTTGGCGGGCCCAATCGCGGATGGCCTCGTAGCCGGCGTGGTCGAGGAAGTCGACAGTCAGCTCCACAAGTACGTCGGTACCGGCCGGCACCGTGACCAGCTCCTTGGTCAGCTTCGGCAGCGCCAGGAACGTGCACGTGCCGTCGACGCGGACGATCCAGCGGTCGGTGCCCGCCACCGGTGTGGCCCGTACCGATACCTTCACCACTCGCCACAGCAGCATCGAGAACGCCATCGCCAGGCCGATCAGCACGCCCTCGAGCAGGTTCAGAAACACCACGCTGACCATGGTCACCGCGTATACCGCCAGGTCGCCGGTGCGATGGGCGAGCTGGATGTGGGCCAGCTTCACCAGCTGGACTCCCACCACGATGAGTAACCCGGCCAGCGCCGACTTCGGGACCTGCTGCACGACGCCGACGAGCGCAATGGAGAACACGAGAATCCACACGCCGTGCAGAATCGTCGAGGCCCGGGTGCGCGCACCGGCGGCCACGTTGGTGGAGCTGCGCACGATCACACCCGTGACCGGGAGGCCACCGAGCATGCCGGAGGTCATGTTGGCCACGCCTTGGGCCAGCAGCTCGCGGTCGAAGTTGGTGCGCCTGCCCGTGTGCAGCTTGTCCACGGCCACCGCTGACAGCAGGCTCTCCACACTGGCGATCAGGGCGATGGTCAGCACCGCCGGCACCACCCCACCCCAGTTGCCGCTTGGCAGGGCGGGCAGGCCGATGGCGTCGAACAGCGAGCTGTCGATCTCGATGCGGTCCGGAGCGCCGGGCAGCACCAGCGACAGCACCGTACCCACCAGCACCGCGACCAGCGGGCCGGGGAGCAGGCGAACCTTGTCGGGTACCCGGCGCCAGGCGACGATGATGCCGATGACGATCAGGCCGATGACGAAGTCGTCACCGTGCGGGTTGAGCAGCTGACCGGGTAGTTCGGTGATGTTCTCGAAGGCCGAGCTGCGCGACGCCCCGCCCAGCAGTACGTGCACCTGCTGCAGTGCGATGGTGACACCGATACCGGCGAGCATGGCATGCACGACGACCGGCGCTATCGCCAGCGCGGCACGCGCGATCCGGCTCACTCCGAACATGATCTGGAACAGGCCGGCCGCAGCGGTGATGAAACAGGTTGTCTGCCAGCCGAACTGGTGAATGGTCTCGGCCACGACAACGGTGAGGCCGGCCGCCGGCCCGCTGACCTGCAGCGGGCTTCCACCGAGGAAGCCGACCACGATTCCGCCCACCGCGGCCGCGATCAGGCCGGCGGCAATAGGGGCGTCGGAGGCGATGGCAATGCCCAGCGACAACGGCAGGGCGACAAGGAACACCACGATCGAGGCGGGCAGATCATGGCTGGAGATCGACGAAAGCCGTTCGGACCAGGGGCTCCCCGGTGGGGTGTCCGATATAGGGGTCGCATCGGTGTCGGGGGACATATTTCTCCTTCACCAGGCCTACGGGCCGGTCCGGTCGGGGAACGTGTTCTCCAGGCATCGAAAGCAGCTGCGGGACCACGGTTCCGAGTGTCCGGCAGCCTCTCAGGCATGAGGAGTTTTCCAAGATCAAAGTACTGGCAATAGCGCAGCGAAAAGCGGGCCACAAGAATATTTGTGACTGGCTCTATTTCGAACGACAGCGTCTTCCTCGGTGTCACAACGCGCCACCGGCAAAGATTTGGTTTCAGCGGTAAGTCTTCATGTGACGGCGGGTCCGGTGACAAACTACGGGAATGCTGTACCAACAACAGCTGCACATCTGCCATGCGGTCCGCGCCGCATCTACCGCGGGCTTCTGCGCGCGGCGAATGGGGCGAGTGGGCGACCGCCGCCGTGCAGAAGGCTCGCCTAACTTCGCAGGTACCGGGGTGTGGCGAGGCAGGCCCTCCTGGTGACCTCGAGATATTCGATGTCAGCGACGAAACGCCACAATCAATGGGTAGGACTATCGTGTACATTCGGGTCACAGTTAGTGTGAATGCCACTTGATACTGTGATGATCCACGACGGATTCAGAAAGAGTTGATCTAGAAATCCAGAGTTTGGAAAACGATGTGCAACGGCTCCCGAGTTCGTGATCTGATCGTTCCGTCCCGAACCCGGGAAATCCACATGAACACGACTGAGGATGACTGTATGAACTCGAGAATTATTCGCCCGCTCACCGTCGTCGCATTCGCGCTGTCCGCCACCGCCCTCGGCGTCGGCACGGCCTCGGCAGATGCCTCCACGGCGACCCCGGTCGCGGGCTCGGTGGAAGTATGCATCCCCATCCCGGTCGGCCCTGTCGAGCTCAGCTTCTGCCTGTAACCGGCTAGCCCGAGTAGCACGCGGCGGTGGCGACATGGTTCATGATGAGCACGACGGCGTGTTCCAGTTCGACGTCGTCATCGCCGCGCAGCCTGCGCAGCAAGATCGATCTGGCGCCCGGTCGAGCGCCGAGGCCGGACGCCACCCATGGATTGTTCCCGATCGGGTGAGTAGGAGTTTTATGTCGGCCGTTGATACCGCGGACGCCACAGCACTGGCCGCCACGGCGGCGCGCCTGCGCATTGCGTTGACTGTAATTCTGCGCCGCACCCGGAGGGATCCGAACGAGTGTCAATTGTCCGCGACGCAGTGGGCGGTGCTGGGACGCTTGCATCGATGCGGAGCCATGGCCGCTGTCGATCTGGCTCGCCTGGAGATGTTGCGCCCGCAGACGATGCGCAATGTGGTCGACGGGTTACGAGATCAGGGGCTGATCGTCGGCGTACGCGACCCGATCGACGGACGCCGCGTGAACCTGGTGCTCACCGACGATGGCCTGGCTTGGGTGCTCGGGCAGCAGGGGTCTCTGAACAACGCTCTCGCGCAGGTTTTGTTGGAGAGCTTGCCGTCCGGCGAACTGAACAAGGTGGACGAAGCGCTGGATCTACTGGAGAAAATCGCTTACGGGTGATCTATCCATGCCGTGCACCCGCCTGCGGCAGGCGAGCGCTCGGCCGATAGTGTGCGCTGCACTGTTCACCGGCTGTCGGAAAATCAGGTCGAGGCCCGACCGCGATTGTGAACTATCACTATCGCTGGCCAGCCACCCTCCCGAAATTCACGATCCTCGGATTGAACCGTTCTCGCAGATCCTTTTCCGGTTACGCTGGAGCAATAGCGCAGTTAACGGGGATGGAAGGAAGTCGACTATGCCCACCACCACTCCACGCCGGCAACGACTCACTGTATCCGGTCGACCCATATCGCCGCCGTTGAAAGACGTGCGGGCGTTGTCGCGGCAGATGGTCGGGCATTTTGTCGAAACCGTCGCCCCCTGCGGCACCTTGCCCGGTGACGCGATTCATGGCGACATCACCATCATCACACGCGTGTGCCTGGAACTATCTCGAAGCCGCGCCCACTGCTACGTGCGCGTCCATACGGTCGACAAACGGCCACCGCCATATGGGTAGGAGCGGCGCGGCCGAGTCAGGGATCTCAGCAACCCCACGCTGAAAAACCGGTCAGCCCTTTGACCTTCGTCGCCGCGCAGTACTTCGTCGGCATGATGCCCCCTTCCTCACGACCTCGGAAGCATCTCGGTTCATACAACCACTATGGATTTCAACCACGGGTGAGGTAAGCCGCTCGGCGGGTCCATCCTCTGGGCATTTCCCGGCGCCGCCGTCATCGGCGGCGTACCTTTCCTGCCCGTAACGATCCCGCTGCACTTCGTGACCAACGGGTGAAGTCTCGCCCCAGCAGTACGTTGCCCACCGCCACTGCCACCGAAAGGATCACGGAGTCCGCACATATCGCGGCGGCCCACGCCGCGAACCAGGTGTGAAATCGAAACGCCGGTGAGTCAGCTGATTTAAACTTGAAGCTTGTCTGTTTCGGATCCCGTAATGGTCGCTTGGTAGCATATCAACATTGTAGAACGTGCTCTGGCGCAACGCCTTTCCCCGATACTGTGACGATGGAGCAGCTGAGTGATTTTTCACCGTGCAATGGCTCGGAGCCCGCTCTCGCGGGGCAGGCAACGATCGGCGACGCAGCCATCGAAAAGAGGCCGTCGAGCGTGCTCGTAGTGGGTGCGGGTATCGCGGGATTGACTGCGGCACAATCTCTTCAGAAGCTAGGCCACACGGTGACCGTGCTGGAGGCGCGCAACCGGATCGGCGGCCGGATCTGGACCGACAGCGACGGTGTCGACCTGGGCGCACACTGGATACACGGTACGGAAGGCAATCCGATCACCGAATTGGTCGAACAACTCGAAATCCCGCATAGTTATGTCGGCGGCGACAGTTCCTATACCGGGGGATTCGATAGTTTGACGCTGTTCGGACCCGATCGGCAGATCAGCCCCGCGACGGTGAAGAACCGGACACTGGAACTCGCCGACAAATTACTCCACGAACTGGAGCGCCGCGCGGAGATCGCCCGCCGCAGCGGACATCCCGATGTACCGCTCGCTGCGGTCATCGACCAGGTCATCGCTGAAGCGGGCCACACTCATGACGATGAACAGGCCATCCGCTATCACCTCAATGTGATTCTGCGCGAAGACGTCGGTGAGGATCCCGGCGGCCTGTCGTTCAAGTTCTGGGAGGACGGCTACCGTGTCTACGGTTATGGCGACAGCGTCCTGCACGGCGGCTACCAGGCGGTGGTCGATGCACTCGCCGAGGATCTGACCATCGAGCTGGAAACCGTTGTGCGCCGGATCGACACCGGCGACGGCTCGACACCGGTGCGGGTGACAACCGACCTCGGCGTCCACGAAGCCGACAAGGTGCTGGTCACCGTACCACTCGGTGTCCTCAAGTCGAATGAGATCGAGTTCAGTCCGCTACTGCCGGAAACCAAACGCCGTGCCATCGACCGCGTCGGGTTCGGCACGCTGAACAAGATCGCCTTGCATTACGACCGAATCTTCTGGCCTGCGGAGCAATACGTCTTCGGCTATCTGTGCCGTGAGACCGACAGTTACCCGACCGTTGTCATCAGCATGTGGAAGTCGCACGGCAAGCCGATTCTGGTGCTGCTGCTCGGCGCATCGCTCGGGCGCGACTTGGAGTCTTGGACCGATGTCGAGGTCCAGGATTACGCTATCGGCGTCGTGCGGGATATCTTCGGCACGAATACTCCCGACCCCAGGCGTGTTTCCCGAACGGCGTGGTCATCGGACCCCTACGCGCTCGGTTCCTACGCCTGCATCGGTGTCGACGCTTCCCCGCGCGACCTCGACGCCCTCGCCGAACCCGTCGGCGCGCGCCTGTTCTTCGCGGGCGAGGCGACCAACAGTTACCACTGGGGCTGCGTCCACAGTGCCTACGAGTCGGGTCTACGCGAAGCGGCCCGAATCGCCGACGACCCGTCGCTCTACAGCCCGCCGAGCACCGAGACCTCGCGCCGACAGCGCCGCGATATCGACCGCATGAAACGCTTTGCGCGAATGCGTATGAAGCACCTCAGCTTCGACTGTCTGAGAGCTCGCGTGGCGTGCCTCAGCGATGGCGTCGACCCCTTCGGCGTGCCGTTGTTCGCGCCCCTTGTCGACGCCGACCTGGAAACCCTTGCCTCAATGTTCGATGAACTCACCTACGCCCCCGGCGACCCCATCTGCCGCGAAGACGACACCGAACACGGCGTCTACGTCGTCGCCGAGGGTGACGTGGAGGTCGATTTCGGCGGTGTCTACGACCGCGTCGTGCTGGCCAGAGGCAGTATCCTCGGCGGCCACGACCTGTTCTTCGACGCCAGAACCGCCACCGTCACCGCCGTGACCGCGGTCCGTCTCTACTACCTCGACCACTACCGCTACAAGACGTTTCTCTACGCCTTCCCGGAGGTCATGATGATGATGCTCGCCGACCTGGTCACCCGCTGGGAGCAACTGGAACAGGTCCTCGGCGCCGCGGCACTGACGGGGGCACGCCGAATGCTGCGGTTCAGGCACGGCGGCGACATCGCGTCCTGACGTACGCGCCGTCCAGGGGAGGCGAGCCCATTTCAGGTGCGGCACCGGTCCGACGGCGGAGAGAGGTATAGCCAGCGTTGCTCGCCTCTGCCGCCCGGTCGTGTGCGGGCGAGACCGGACTGCGAATTTCGCCTGGCCGAAGGGCGATGCGTGCGCGCGGTGCGCCGGTCGTCTCCGCAACGCCGCGGGGTGTGGGGAACCGGTTCCGCGGTCGGCAGCCAGTTAGTGTCTGGAGCGGACATCAGGCAAGCAGGAACGACCAAGGAGACGCATGTTCACTCGATATCGTCTGGCCGGAGCCGTTGTTCTCGCAAGCGCGTCGCTCGGGGTGATCCCGTTCGCCGCTCCGGGCGTCGCTGCGCCGCCCGGTGGCACTACCGCGGCCCCCATCATCACCTGCACCGAACACGGCACCGTGAACTGGGCCGGATCGGGGTTGGGTGCGATGCCGTCGAAGGTCGAGTGGACAGCGACCGCCCAATTCACCGACTGTATGGGGACTGCCGTCGACGAGGGGGAGCCGTACCCGGTGAGCATGGACGAGCAGGGCTTCGAAGTCGCATCGTGCGACGGGAAAGTCAGCATCCACCAGGGCACCGGGACCATCACCTGGTCCGATGGCAGCACCAGCACGATCAGCAGCGCAGCCGCGGGCAATCAGAGCAAATCCAAGGGCTCGGGTCCGGCCTTGTTCCCGATCGTGATCGTATCGGGTACCTACGCGGGACATACCGCATCCGATGACAATACCGTGACCACCGACCATTCCTGCCCCGGAGTCACCGAAGCTGAGCTGGTCGGCACATTCACCGTCTACTGAATGCCCGAGATAGGTGCGTACGCCGCCGAAGGCTGCTTCGGCGGCGCTCGCCACGCAGTGTCCAGCGCCGCTGTGGCGAAGTGTGGTGATGGTGCTGGACGGTTGGCGGTGCGTCGGTGCACCACTGCGCCTCACGCATTCCGCTCGCCGGCGACCTGGCGCTGCTCGAACCGGATGGCAAGCGGGCCATCAACGAGACGCCGGCCGGCAGCGGTGGCGGAACCACCCGATCTCGGGCAACGCCGCACCGGCCTGGTCACCGCGGCCGAGTCAGTGTCGTGCGATGCCTGCGTGTTCGCTCAGCAGCGCCCACGCGGCGGCGACATGCTCGCCTCGGGTGGCAGTGCCGCCGATGGCCAGCCGAAGTGCGAATGCACCACGAACCTTCGTGTGTGACAGAAACACTCGTCCGGTCGCGTTGACCGCATCGAGCAGTTCCCGATTCGCCGAATCGTCTCCGCGCAACCGGAAACAGATCAGCGACAGCGGATGTGGAGCCAGCACTTCGAAGCGCTCATTCGTTCCGACCCAGGAGGCGAACTGCTGGGCCAGTGCCACACTGTGCCGAATATGCTCGCGCAGCCCGGCCGCGCCGTACCAGCGGATCACCGCCCACAGCTTCAACGCCCGGAACCTACGTCCCAGCGGCACCTGCCAATCCCGGTAGTCCACTACCGCACCCGATTCGCTCGCACCGTTGCGCAGGTATTCCGGCAGCACCGACAGCGCGCCGGTCAGAGCGCCGCGATCGGCGACGTAGCAGGCGTCGAAGTCCAAGGCGGTGAGCAGCCATTTGTGCGGGTTGGTCGCATACGAATCGGCGAACTCGGCCACGCCGGCGTGGATCCACCGCAGCTCCGGACATATCGCGGCGACACCCGCGTACGCGGCGTCCACATGCAGCCAGGCGCCGTACTCGCGGCAGACCGGGCCGATGAGACCCACCGGATCTATCGCACCGGTGGACGTCGTGCCCACCGTCGCCATCACCAGCACAGGAGTGAACCCGAGACCCACGTCATGTTCCATTGCGGAACGAAGTGCCTGCGGGTCCATCGACAGGTCGGCGCCGGTCTCGATGAAACGCACTGCCGAGGAGCCCAGACCGGTGATGCGCGCGACCTTCTCGAAGCCGCAGTTGGCCTCGGCGGAGGTGTAGACGACGTAGCGGCCTCGGCCGATACCCTCCCGTGCCACCTGCCCGCCAGAGGCCCGGTGCAGCGCCGCGAGCAGCGTGACCAGCATCGCGGTGGAGGCACTGTCCTGAACGACCCCGCCGCCGGTGCCGGCGAAGGTGAAGCGTTCGGGCAGGCCGATCAGCCCGGCAAGCCAGTCGAGGACATGCTGTTCCAACTCGGTACAGGCCGGACTGGTCTGCCAGAGCATCCCCTGCACGCCCAATCCGGAGGCCAGCAGATCGGCCAGCGCCGCCGGACCCGACGCACCCGTCGGGTAGTAGGCGAAGAAACCCGGATGCTGCCAATGCGTCAAGCCGGGCACGATAATGCGATCCATATCGTCGAGCAGGTCGGGAAACGGCTCACCCAACTCCGGTGGCGCTGACGGCAGTTGCGCACGCACCGCACCGGGCGGCACCGTCGACAACACCGGCAGGGATTCCACCCGCTCCCAGTAGTCGGCCACCCAATCCACCACCGCGCGACCGTGTTCCCGAAACTCCGCCGCAGTCATATGCCGAGGCGGCGCATCGTCCATGGGCTGCGTGCACAGGGCGCAGGGCGCGCTCACGTCCTGGTGGGTGTGGAGCTCCGAAGGGGTGGTCGCCACAGTGAAAGGGTAGAGGTCGGCGCACCGATCGGTGTCGATGCGGTGGCAACGCGTGTCGCTCGGAGGAATCAAACGACAAGAACACTCGGTGACGCGACCTACTGACGTGAATGGCGAATCACCGTGCCGAGCTCCAGCGCCCGATGAACGCTTCAGTGGGTCGAGTCCAGTTGACAAGCACCTCATTCACGGCCACGTCACCACGTGGGTGCGCGCTTCAAACCTCTCGGCTACGCCGCAGTACTGTCTGACGTCACCGCGAAGCTTCCGGCGGTGGCAGGGCAGCGGGCAGCGGCACGGGCGCTGTTTGCGCCGAAGTGCCGAACACATGACTCCCGGAAGTTGGACCGGAGACCGGTCGAGCAGCCTAGGTGGGTGAGCACGGCTGTGTCTTCGTGATGTTGGCGGACATAGGCCCGCTCGACCGTCTTTCCGAACAGCTGGCAGACGTGGGCACGCACGGTCCCAGTGATCGAGTACGCGTCGACGGCCTGTCGGGACTATCTGGATGCTCGGCAGCGGCATGCGCCGCTCACCGTCCGGGTGTCAGGCAAGACGGGCCGGGCCCCGCGCGAGCGAGCACGTGGTGACCGAACGCGCCGAGTGAGCAAGCTGACCAGGCGGACTGCTTCGGGCGACGGACTCCGGGCATCCGGCCGCTGTCTCGGTTCAGGAACCCGGCTCACTCTGGGGCTCGAACTTGGCAACGAGCCAGACTCTCTTGATCTCCCCTTCGGGGTTTTCGAAGTACGGCTTCACTTCATCCTTGTCATCCAGGAAACCGCTGATGGTCACCAGATATTCGGCGCCGTCGACGCGCACGATGTCGTTCTCGTGAACTACCGGCGGTCTCACCACATCGGGGACGTCGCCCGGCTGGTTGGGCGTCTCGTCGTGGCGGAACCGCAGAGTGAACGTGTGGTCGAATCCCTCGTCCCGGAAGTCGACGGTGACCTTCAAGAAGACCGAGAACTGGCTATGTGGCAGATGAATTCGACGGTTGTAGTGTGCGAAGATGCCGAGCCGGAAGTTCTGGCCGTCGAGGCGCGCGTCGACATCGGTGAGGCCGGTGAAGTCGTAGCCGCTCTTGTCCTCGTCCTGGCCGCCGCCCCACCTGATACTCGATTTGATGCCCGTGCTCGACCTGACTCCGGGCTGCCGCAAACCCTCGAACTGCGCTTCGTCCACGCTGACGCGCGTCCAAACACCCCTGGTGTCGACTTTTCCCATGACAGACTTGCCCCCTTGTTTCCGGATCGATCGACGAACTGTCTATCCACCGCGAGACACATCATCCTCCACAGAGGGCAACATGTCACCGAAATCAATTGTGCACCAACGGGCTTTGGTCGATGCGCTACTCGGCCGATCATCTGTCTGTGACCTCGCTGCCAGTTTCTGACGTAGGCGCCGAGCCTTGCCCGCACCGCCCACTGGCGGTGTCGCGATCTGCACCGAGCGGCCTGGGCGCAGCGGCACCAACCAGGCATCAGGTCCGGCCACTGTCGGAGAGTTGTGGTCATGGGTGGGCGCCACCGCGAAGCCAGTCGGCCCACGGGATGCTCCAATCGCCGTTGTGCCAGATATCGAGGGGGTCGCCGCCGGTGTTGCGGACCTCGACGACGTCGCCGGGGATGACGAAGTCGTAGAACCATGTGGCGTCGGCAGGGGAGAGGTTCAGGCAGCCGTGTGAGACGTTGGTGTTGCCCTGGGCCCACATGCTCGCAGCCAATTCGTGCACGAAAATCCCGTCGTGGCTGATGCGGACCGCATGGTTGATGCTCGTGCGGTAGCCGAGCGCGGAGTTGGTGGGCAGGCCGTAGCTGGCGGAGTCCATGATCACCGGGTCATTCCGGTCCAGCACGGTGTAGATGCCAGGGCGAGTCCAGAACGACATGACTGTGCCGCCGACGACCGCGGTGCCGCCCATGCCCATCGAGGTCGGCATGGTGCGCACCAGGTTTCCGTTGTCGAAGACCTCGATCTGTTTGGTGTGGTCGTCGGCGATCGCGACGTGCGCGGGCCCGATGATCACCGAAACCCGCTGGTCACGTAGGCCGTAGCGGCCCTCGCCGAGGTCGCGGCCGAAGAGTTCGGCCGCGACCGTGATCCGGGTTCCCGGAGCGTGATAGTGCTCCGGCCGCCAGTGTGCGTTCTGATCGTCGAGCCAGTACCAGGCACCGTTGACGGACGGCTGGGTGGTGATTTTCAGGTGGCGTTGCGCGGCTGCCCGATCGACGGGTTCGTCGAAATGGGCGACGAGCACGAAACCGACTCCATAGGTGTCATTTTCGGCCAGATCGACGAGATCGGCAGAGCGCAGGGAGACGTCGATGAGCTGTCGCGGTGCCACCGTGGTGCAGGTTGCCGTCGCGGTGACGTCGCCGGTTTCGCCGTGAGCGACCGCTGTGGCGGTGTAGGTGTGGCCGTAGCCGAGTGGTTCGGTGCTGGTCCAGGTTCGATGATCGGGTGCCGATGCGCCCGGCAGCGTTCTGCCCGTTTCATCGATCCATTCGACCGACCGCAGCGTCCCGCCGGTGACGGCGATCGTGCCGTGGCTGCGCGCTTCGACCTCGTGGGTGCCTGGTGGGGGGTCGAATCGGATGGTGGCGGGTTCGGGTGGCGGCGCGAGTTCTCGCGACCATCCCCATCCGGCCAGGGCGAGACCGCCCGCACCGGCGAAGCCGATCAGCAGCCGACGACGTCCCGATGCCACCGTCTGTCTCCCTTCTCCGGGGTGCTGGGCCGACCTCTGTCCGCCCAGCATGCGGCAGCTACGCGCGGGCCGTGGCACCGACGACCGGCATCTCCACCGATCCGCCGCACAACCGATACCGTTCCTCGATCGATCCGGGCCTCGTGCGGGGACGTGGCGGCGGGCGCGGTCCGCGATCTGGCGTCGGGAGACGTAGCCGCGGTCGTCGAACAGCACGATGCGCAACGAGCCGCGCTTGCCGTGCAGCCGCACCTGCTCGCTGTACGGGCGCAGGTCAGTTGGACGAGGAGAGGCCGGGTGCTCAGTGCTCGGTGGCCGCCCGCAGGACTGAACGGATCGGCGTGGCGGGACGCTGGAGAAGGTTTTCGAGCTGGCCTGCGGTGGTGGCGAATTCCCCGCGGCGGGCAGCCCGGAACATGCCCAGGAGCATGGCGGCCCGGTCCTCGGGGACGCCCTGAGCGACCAGGGACGCGGCCCATTCGGAGTCCTCGGTGACGACCCGGCGGATCGTTCGTCCGGTCTGTTCGGTGAGGAGGGCGGCGATGTCGTCGAGGTCGAGGGCGTCCGGCGCGGTGAGCGGCGGCGTCGGCCCGTCGAACCGGCCCTCGTCGGCGAGGATGATCGCTGCTGCTTCGGCGAGGTCGGCATGGGTGGTCCAGGAGACGGGCCCATCGGCCGGTGCGAGAAGTTCGCCGGTGTGCAGCGCCCGGCCCAGCAGGAGCGGGACGGTGCCGGCGTAGAACCCGTTGCGCAGTGCGGTGAACGGTGTGCCCGTCGTCGCCAGGTAGCGCTCGGTCGCGGCGTGGTCCGGCATGGGAGCGAACACCGAATCATCGGCGGCGGCCTGGTGGCTGGTGTAGAGGATGCGCCTGGCGCCGGCAGCGCGTGCGGCGTCGATCGCCGCGACGTGTGCAGCGCCGGCTGCCGCGCCGGTCCGGTTCACCGAGACGATCAGCACTTGGCTCGCGCCTTCGAAGGCCTCGGCGAGGGATTGCGGGTCGGTGAAGTCGCCGCGCCGCACCCGCACTCCACGGGCGGCCAGCTCGCCCGCCCGGCCGGTGTCGCGGACGCTGACGCCGACTCGGTTGGCTGGCACCCGTTCCAGCAGCCGGTCGAGGATCTGGGAGCCGAGTAGTCCGGTGCCGCCTGTAACGATGATCATCACCACTCCTTAACGTTGATATTATCGATGTTAGCACCATTGATATTAGCGGCGGTTAGACTGGCCGGATGGAGTCGAAGTCGAGCAGCGCAAGCAGGCACGAGACCCGGGAGCGCATCGTGGAGGTGGCGGCGCGACTGTTACGCGAACAGGGCCCGCACGCTGTCACCACCCGTGCGGTGGCGCACGCGGCCGGCATGCAGGCGCCCACCATCTACCGGTTCTTCGAGGACAAGGAGGCGTTGCTGGATGCCGTCGCCGAGCACGTTTTCGCGACCTATGTGGCCGGCAAGACGCTCGTCGACCAGGAGGGCGACCCGGTGGCCGATCTTCGCGCCGGATGGGACATGCACATCGACTTCGCCCTGACCAACCCTGCGGTGTTCTCGATGCTCAACCGCGGGACTGCCTCACCGGCAGCGGCCGCCGGGCTGCAGGTGCTGCGTGCGCGGGTGCACCGCGTGGCGGCGGCCGGCCGACTTCGGGTCGGCGAACGCCGCGCCGTCGATCTCATCCACGCCGCCGGGACCGGCGCCGCGCTGGCCCTGTTGTCCGTCCCGCCACAAGAGCGTGACCTCGGGCTTGTCGAGGCGATGTACGAGGCGGTGACCCACGCGATCCTCACTGAAGTCCCACCGCTTTCCGTGCGCGACACCACCGCGACGGCGGCCGCTCTACGAGCTGCCGCACCCGAACTGCCGATGCTCACCGACGCCGAACGCGCCCTGCTATCGGAATGGCTGCAACGAACCGACCAGGACCTCACCGGCGGCGACATCCCACACCGTCCGAGCTGAGATACCGAGTGGGGCCGGGTCCGCGGCTACGGCAGCCGCGCCGTCGGACCCGCCACCGCTGAAATGCGCAAGTTGGAGGCCCCGCCTGTGACTGTCGGCGGAAACGGCTCTCCTTGATGCGGGTAGGTACTGGCGGGCCGGTGCGTTACGGGAGGTAGACGATGCGGTCGTCCGTCGCCGCGCTCCATGTTTCGTTGACCTGCGCCAGTGGCACGGGACGTGCCTGCACGTCGATCGCGCCGGTGTGTACCGCGACGGCGAGTTCCGGCAGTTCCGCGAGGAAGTCGCGGGGGGAGACCGAGCCGATACCGCTGCCACAGATTTGCAGCCGGGACGCGCGCAGCAGCGAGGAGTGGACGGGAATGGTCCGACCGGCGACGGATCCGATCTGGATCCAGTTCAGCGGGGTGCCGCGGTCGCGGCGGGCGGTGATCATCGCGGTCATCGCACGGGCGGACGGTTCTCCCCACACGTAGTCGAGGACGACGTCGACGTCGGCGGCGCGGTCGGCCAGGTCGAACGTCACCGTCTCGTCCGCGCCCAGGTCGTGCAGGGCGGCGAGCCGGGAAGCGTTGCGTCCGGCGGCGATCACGTACGCGGCACCGAACTGCTTGGCGATCTGTACCGCCATGCGTCCAGCGCTGCCGGTGGCGCCGAGGACGAGGACGCGTTGACCCTCCCGGAACGCGATGCGGCGGCGCAGCGCGACCCAGGACGACATCGCCGGGTTCATCGCGGCGGCGATGCGCACCGGATCGACGTCGCCCGGCAGTACCACGCTGCGACGGGGATCGATCACCGTGCGCTCGGCGAGCGTGCCCAGGTCGCTGTCGTCCAGGACCGTGTACCTGAGATTTCCGTGCTGGTCACGCACGACGCCGTCGACGCCGGGAACGAACGGGAGCGTGCCGGTGCTGCTGTAGTGCGTGCCGTTCGCCCGAGCTTTGACCAGTGGATGCAAACCAGCCGCGAGAACGTCCACGACCATCTCGTTCTCCCCTTGGGCGACCGGGGTGGGGTACTCGCCGTACTGCGGCGGAGCGTCGAAGCTGGTGACGATCGCGGCGTGCATGGCAACTCCTCAGATTTGGTTGGTATTGCAAACTATAGTGGATTTAGTTGGTAATGCAAACCATGTCGCATAGGATTCCCGCATGGGATCTGACGACGCGCTCGAAGACGCTCTCGTCCGGACGTCCTTCCGGGTGATGGCCGTGCTCACGCGCATCGGTTCGGAGCACGACCTGTCGCTCACGCAGCTGCGGCTGCTCGGTCTCCTGCGCGACCGCCGGCCGCGCATGACCGATCTGGCGGCGTTCCTGGGGCTGGACAAGTCCACGATGTCCGGTCTCGTCGAACGGGCGGAGCGCCGAGGTCTCGTGGCACGGGGCAAGTCGCCGGAGGATGGCCGGGTGGTCGACGTGTTCATCACACCGATGGGCAGCGAACTCGCGCAACGGGTGCAAGAGGAGATTCGCGCGGCTCTCGCGCCCTACACGGACCGTCTGCGTGCGGACGACCGCCACATGCTCACGCGGTTGCTCGACTCCCTTTCCGGGACGCCAACAGGGCACCGTGGGAAAGATGGGTCGACGGACGCGCTGTGAGTCCAGTACGGGTGAGCCCCACCCACACTGGCCTGTTCGCCTGAACTCGCCGCCGTCCGCGGACCCCGGAGGATCATCGGGGCTCACCGGCCGATCAATCAGGGAGTGATCGGGTCGGCTCCTGTAAAGCATCGTGGCTCGCTTCGAGAACTCCTTTCTTGTCGTCGCGGGCCTGCTTCACGAAGGCTCGCGCGCGGCAGTACTTATCGGCGACGTCGTTTGCGGTGCCGGGTTCGAGTACGGCGTCGAGCAAGGTGCCCTCCCGGATGGGATCGAGGTTGGGCCTCGCTCCTGCACGGAGAGGCGGGGTTGGCTGCCCTTATGGGCAAATCGGGTTGTGCGGGGCGTGCGGAACGTACGATCGATCACGCTTGCGTCGGCCGCGATTGAGCGGTCGCAGGCTCATTCGCCGCGGAGGCCACCGATGCGCATTGCCGAGAATTACGAGACCACCGCGCAGGTGCGTCCGGCACATCACTCGCGCACGTCCGCGGGGAGTCCCGGTCCGGGAAATATCGCCCTGCTACAACGGTCCGCCGGGAATGCGGCGGTCGCTCGATTGCTGGCGGGGCAGGTGACGGTGCAGCGGTGCGGGGCGACGCCGTGTGAGGAATGCGCGGAGAAGGCGCACGAGCACGATCGTGAGGCGGAGACCGTACAGCGGGTGTGCGACCCGAGCACGCAGAGTTGCCCGCCGGTCGATCCCGGCCCCGGCGCGGATGTCTCGGCGGTCGATTTCGACCTGCTGTCGACTCTGGCGCAGATCGACGCGCAGCGCCCGACCACGAACCCCGCGATGAACCGCGTGCTGTCGCGTGCCATTTCGGCGTCGGCGCTGGCGGGGGCCGCACCGGTGGTGGCTTATGCCGGAATGGTCGGCGTCGGCAGCGCGGGCGCGAGCTCGAGCGTCCCGACGGGGCTGCTCGCCACGGAAGCGCTTGCGGGCGAAGGCATTGCCGCCGCGCAGGGGCTCGCGGCCGCGCAGGGCGTCGCGGCGACGAGCACGGCGGTGGTCGAGGGCGGTTCGCTGGGGGCGACGCTGATGAGCGCCGGGGAGGGGCTGCTGGCGATCGAGGCGGCCGGCGGCGCGGAGATCGAGGCGGCCACCGGGCCGCCCGGATGGGTGGTCGGCGCGGTCGTGCTGATCGCGGCGGGTGCGGCGATCGGCGCCGGGTACATCCTGCTGCGCCACCCGGATACGGTGCGTGCCGCGAACACCACGAGCACACCGACCACTGCCCAGGTGACATCCACCCGCCGATACCCGAACCAGACCTGCGAGAACGAGGTACTGGATCGGTTGCAGGCCGAAAAGGAAAGGATCTGCGGTCGCATTCCCGGGCAGAGTTGCAGTCCGTCCAAGGTGAGCCCGAAGAAGCTCGACCGGATGCCGTGCTCGTTGATCCGGTTGCGAATCCAGGCGCTGCGGGATTGCCTGGCCATCCGCAACGACATCCAGAACCAGTGCTTCGGCGGTGTGCCCGACCCCCGCCACCAGCAGGCCATCGCCGAAATCCAGAACGCGATCAATCAGTGCCTCGCGCTCGAGGCGGTCAATTGCGCGCCGGGGCATCCGATGGCGAATCAATGACCGCGGGCGACCTTTTCGCGCTCATATCCGACCACGACGTGGCCGGGGTTGCCGCGGCCCTGGCCTCGGGCGCTGACCCGAACGGTCTCCAGGACCGCGCACCCCGCTGGCGGCCGTTGCACGCCGCGCTCGAGGAGTTGGAGAGCGGCGGCTCGACCGACGTGATCGTCCTACTCCTCCGGCACGGCGCGGATGTCGACGGGTGGGATGACGACCGCGATGCCACGCCGCTGCTGATGGCGTTCTTCCGCGAGCAGTGGGCGGCGGTGCGGCTGCTGGCGGCCGCGGGCGCGTCCATGGATACGGTCGGCTCGGAGGGCGACACGCCGCTGCTGTGCGCGGTGGAAACCGGTGATCTCGAACTCATCCGGCTGGTGCTGCTGTGCGGTCCCGGCGCGACGCTCGAACGCCCGCGCGGGCTGGACGGTGACACCCCGCTCGGGCTCGCGGTGCGCCGAGGCGATGTCGCCGCCGTCCGCGCTCTGCTCGCGGCGGGCGCGAACCCGAACACCCCCGACGCCGACTATCGGCGCGCCCTCGAACGGCTGCCGGAGCGCACCGACGAGAACGCCGCCGCCGTGGACGAGATCGCCGCGTTGCTGCGCTCCACCCGCGCTCAACCTTTCTGACGGACGGCCTTCTCGACCACTCGCTCGGCAGAAGACCTGGCCGCGCACCTCGTGCTCATCCATGGATTCAGTACGGCGGCAAAGCCGCTGCTCGTCTGCGTTGCGGTCGGCTGCTCAGCCGGCGCTACGGGCGCGGGCGATTGCCAGCCCGCCGATGATCATGCTGATCGACCCCACCACCAGTGCCACCAAGGCCCCGCCGAGGCCGTTTCCGGTGCCGATGCCACCGTCGGCGGTGGCCACGATCAGCCCGCCGAGGGCCACGGCCAGCAGGCCCGCCACCAGGGCTACGAGGGCGGCGTTTCTGCTGTTGCCGGTTCCGGAACGACGGGTGGAGCGGGTGAGCGCCGACCCACCGATGCCCACGCCGATCAGCCCCACCACGGCGGCAACGATGGCCCCGAGTCGCCCGGAACTCATGGCGGACACGCTGGCGGCGGCCGACTGGGTCGAGGCGTGCGCGGCCGCCGGTGAGCTCAGCGCGAAGCTTCCGAGCAGGACCGCTGTGGCGCCGAGGAGGTGACGGACGGACATGAGGTGCTCCTTCGTCGTGCGACTGGATGTCTTTCGATGATGTCGGCTGAACAATCGCGAGACATCCTGCGGGCGTGGGCAATCAGCTCTGCGACGGGTGCCGTAGCGACTGCCGCGGATACCGCAGGAAAGCCGTGAAGTACTGCGTTCGCGGTAGCCGGTGGATCGTCTTTCGGCAGGAGTTGCCCGCGCGAGAATCCAGCTAGGGTGCTCGCATGAGCAGGGGATCGATCGCGGACTGGGCGATCGCGGTCGGGTTGGCGGCGATCTTGTTCGTCACCGGTCTGGCCGAGCAGCACTCACCGACGGATCTCGACCCGCTGGGTTACGCGTTGCTGATAGCCGGCGGTTTGGCGCTGGCCGCGCGACGCTGGGCTCCGGTCGCCGTGCTGGCCGTCACCGGGTTGTGTGCGTTGGGCTATCAAGCCGTCGGTTTCGACGTGCCCGCTGTCGCGTTCCTGTTCGCGGTATACGCGGCGGTGCGGGCGGGGTACCGCATGATCACAGTGGCGGCGTCGGTGGCACTGTTGGCTACTCTTCCGCTCGCGGCGCTGGCTTCGCTGCACGACACGAGTGCGGCATTCGCGCAGGCTCGGGGCGCGCTCGAGATCGCGTGGTTGATCGCGGCCGGTGCTGCCGGGGAAGCGCTGCGGCAAGCTGAACAGCGCGCCGACGAGGCCGAGCGCATCCGGGAGGAGACCGCACGGCGCCGCGCCGACGAGGAGCGGCTGCACATCGCGCGGGAGTTGCACGATTCGCTCACCCACCAGATCTCGGTGATCAAGGTTCAGTCCGAGGCCGCCGTCCACGTTGCCCGCAAACGAGGCGAAGCGGTGCCGGAGGCATTGCTGGTGATCCGAGATGCCGGTCGAGAGGCGGCCCGGGAACTACGCGCGACCCTGGAGGCGCTGCGCGACGACGATGTCACCCCGCGGCACGGGCTCGATCATCTCGCAGACCTGGTGGAGCGAGCCCGAACGGCAGGGCTGGATACGAGCCTGACAATCGAAGGGCAACGCCGGGAATTGCCACTCGCAGTGGATCGGACCATCTACCGGATCGTTCAGGAATCGCTCACCAACATCACCCGTCACGCTGCCGCAGCGACAGCGTCGGTCCGGATCGTCTATCGGCCCGACACTTTGGTCATCCGAGTCGACGATGACGGCAAGGCCACCCCCGGCAGCGCCCCGGTAGGCGGTGTCGGGCTGCTCGGGATGCGGGAACGGGTCACCGCCCTCGGCGGTCGCTTGCGGGCGGCGCCACGCAGCGAAGGTGGCTTCTGCGTGCAGGCCGAGCTTCCCGTGGACCGAGCGTGATCCGCGTCCTGCTGGTCGATGACCAGCCGCTCGTTCGCGGTGGGTTCCGCGCGCTGCTCGAGCTCGAGGACGACATCGAAGTCGTAGCCGAGGCTGCCGACGGGAGCGAGGGCCTGAGGCTGGCCAGGCAACATCTGCCCGACATCGCGCTCATCGACATTCAGATGCCGGTCATCGACGGCATCGAGATGACCCGGCGCATCGCAGCCGACCCGGCCCTGGCCGGGGTACATGTAGTCATCCTGACCAACTACGGCTTGGACGAATACGTCTTCGATGCGCTCCGCGCCGGTGCGGCCGGATTCCTCGTCAAAGACATTCAGCCCGACGACTTCCTGCACTCCATCCGCGTAGCCGCGCGCGGCGATGCCCTGCTCGCACCGTCGATCACCCGTCGGCTGATCAATCGGTATGTCGCCCAGCCCCTGCACACCGGCACCCGCACGGGACTCGAAGAACTGACCAACCGCGAACGCGAGGCCGTAACGCTGGTCGCGCAAGGCCTGTCCAACGAGCAGATCGCGGGCCACATGGTCATCAGTCCGCTGACCGCCAAAACCCATATCAACCGAGCGATGACGAAGCTTCAGGTCCGTGACCGGGCCCAACTCGTCGTCCTCGCCTACGAATCCGGCTTGGTAACCCCACCCAACTCCCGACCTCCACGGCCTGGATAGCCGATACATCGGGGCGATCACGATGGTGATCGTGAGCCGGCTCCGATCGCCAAGCCTTCCAGAAGGTCGTGCACGAGACTCGCCGCCTGGCCGCGAGCGCGTTGCCGGTCGTCGGTCTCGGCGATGGTCAGCGACAGTTCGGTCAGGGCGCCGTAGAAGGCACTGGCGATCAGTTCGGCGGGGTATGGCCGGATGAGCGCGGTGTCCAAGAGATTCCGTACTGCCTCGACGACCAAGCCGCCGAGATGACGCTGATCCAGTTCACGCCAGCGCTGCCAGCCGAGCCCGATCGGTCCCTGCAGGAGCACGACGTGCCGGTACTCGCGTTCGGCGCAGACGTCGAGAAACTGCTCCACGCCACGGTCGACACGTTCGAACGGGTCCGAGACCGATTCGATCGCGGTTCTGATGCGCTGTGCCGCTCGATTCTCGAGATCGTCCACGATCGCTTCGAACAGTCCGCGCTTGCCGTCGAAGTGGTGATACAGCGCACCGCGAGTGAGGCCGGCGGCGCGCACCAGCTCCTCTGCTGAAAGGTCCGCGTAGTCACGCTCGGCGAACAACCGCCCCGCGGTGTCGAGCAGCGCCTGGCGGGTGTTCTCCGCGTACTTCTCGCGCAACGCTTCCATACATTATGGATATCACATACAGTGTGTATGTCAGATACATGACGTATGAAGAGGAGTGCAGTGGGCAACGCAGTGGATGTGGTCGTTATCGGTGCCGGAATCGCGGGTCTGGTGGCCGCCCGCGATCTGGTGCGGGGCGGGGCCGAAGTGGCTGTGCTGGAGGCGCGCGATCGAGTCGGCGGGCGGCTGCTGAACGGTGAACTGCCCGGCGGCGCACCCATCGAAGTGGGTGGTCAATGGGTAGGGCCGGGTCAGCGTCACGTGCTCGCGCTGATCGAGGAACTCGGCCTGCGGACTTTCCCCACGCACACCGCGGGCCGTCACATCGCCGAGATCGGCACGGCCCGCTCGGAGTACCGCGGCCGGATTCCCAAGTTGAACCCGCTGGCACTGGCCGATGTCGCGCAGATCCAGTGGAGGCTGGACCGTGTGGCGCGCCGGGTCGCGGCGGCGGAGCCGTGGCGAGCCGAGCAGGCCGAACACCTCGACGCGCAGACTTTCGCCACCTGGCTACGGCGAACCGCCCATACCGCCGGCGGCCGGTCGTTCTTCCAGCTGATCACCGAAGCGGTGTTCTCCGCCGAGCCGGAGGATCTGTCCGCGCTGTGGGCCGCCTTCTACGTCGGCGCAGCCGGTGGGGTGGACGCATTGATCAACACCGTGGGCGGGGCGCAGCAGGACCGCGTTGTCGGCGGTTCCCAGACCATCGCGTTGGCTCTGGCCGAGGAACTCGGTGACCGTGTCGTCCTCGGCGCCGCGGTGACCGATGTCGAGTGGGACGCTTCGGGCGTCCGGATCGTCGCGGGCGGCGCGACCGTTCGCGCCCGCCGAGCGGTGGTCGCGGTGCCGCCGCCGCTGGTGGCGCGTATCCGTTTCACCCCAGGTCTGCCCGGCGATCGTGACCAGCTCGTCCAGCGTATGCCGATGGGAAGGGTGATCAAGATCAATGTCGCCTACCACGAACCCTTCTGGCGTCGGGAGGGTCTGAGCGGTCAAGCCAACAGCGATCAGCGGCCGCTGGGCACCGTCTTCGACAACACTCCGCTGGAGGGTTCACCCGGGGTGCTCGTCGGCTTCCTGGAAGGACGGCACGCCGATATCGGTGCGCGCCTGGACCTCGATGATCGTCGTGCCCAGGTGATCGACGACCTTGCCGGCTACTTCGGGCCGCAGGCGCGCCACCCCATCGCCTACATCGAACGCGACTGGGCCGAAGAGGAATTCAGCCGCGGCTGCTATGGCGCGTTCACCACGCCCGGCACCCTAACCCGCTTCGGTCCTGCCCTGCGCGCACCCGTCGGCCCCCTGCACTGGGCGGGCACCGAAACCGCTACCCGCTGGGCCGGCTACATGGACGGAGCCGCCGAATCCGGCCACCGGGCAGCCCGCGAAATCGCCCCCGCCCTCGTTCGCAGCCGCGCATGAGGGGGAGGTGGTTTACGACGGCAGCCGCACAAAGCCACCTGGATTGGTGTGTGCGTCCCACGCTCAACCCGGGCCGATGGGTGCAGCGTTGGACTCTCCCGCCGGGGGAGGGACCACCATGATGGCGTGGAATACGGACTTCTCACCATTGGGCGCCACGCTCGCGCCCATCTCGCCGGACCGGCACAGGCACCGCAAGGGGAACTGATGACCCGGCTGATCATCCCCGTTCAGGAGGGCACGGCATGGGCACGGTGATCGACATCGATGCCCGCGCTACGCAGCACTGCGAGACGACAGCTCTGGGGGTGCTGCTGCGGCACGAAGGGCTCGATCTGTCCGAGCCCATGCTCTTCGGCCTGGGCTCCGGTCTGTCGTTCATCTACTGGGACAGCAAGAACATTGGCTTCCCCTTCCTCGGCGGACGGGTCAAGCCTTTCGACCTCACCAGGAATTCGGCCTCCCGACTCGAGCTGGAGCTGCTGGTCCGAGAGACCACCTCGCCCCGCAAAGCGTGGGAGAACGTGGTGGTTCCTCTCGATGCCGGTCGCCCCGTCGGGCTGCAGCTCGACAGCTACTACCTGGACTACTTCGGTTCGAAGGTGCACTTCGGCGGTCATATCGTGGCCATGTACGGCTATGACGATCGCGATGCTCATCTGGTGGACACCGACCAGCAAGGCGGAACGGTATCCACCAGCCTGACCAGCCTCGCCCAGGCCAGGGCCGCGCGCGGCCCGATGACCGCTGCGCATCGGTCGTTCACCCTTACCGCTGTGAGGAATCCGTCTCCCGCACGGGGCCAGATCATTTCCGCCATCACCGCCTGCGCCGCCGCTTTCCTCAACCCGCCTATCGCCAATCTCGGCTACCGAGGCATTGAAAAGGCCGGCAAGTTGGTGCGCACATGGCTCCAGCGCACCGACAACCCGCAGCGGGACCTGCTACAGGCCGCCCTCTTGATGGAGAAGGCCGGCACCGGTGGCGCCCTGTTCCGCAACCTCTACCGCGACTTCCTCGCGGAATGCACCGAGCTGTTCGACAGCAGCCACCTGCGCACCGGCCACGAGCTGTACATCGAGGCCGCCATTCTGTGGACGGAAGTCGCAGCGCTGATCACGAAAGCTGGTGAATCGGGCGATGCCCAGAGCCTCGCGCAGGCAGGCGCCATCCTCTGCGATCTTGCGCGGATAGAGCACGAGGCCATGCGGGCGCTGAGCTGCCTGGGGAGTGAGGCCCGGAGTCCGATCCAGTCCTGACGGTCTTGAAGCTCAGGTGACCAGCATCCGTTGCCCGGCGGCATTAAGTGACGGCATATTCGAGCGGCTGTCCGAGTCGATACCCGCAGATGCGGTGCACCGGATGCGTGCTTCCTTCTTCGCATGGAAGCTTTGTAGTGCGGCGATACTGCACACTCGATGCTGTTCGCGGCGCGAATCGGGGGTCGGAGCGCCGTGCCGGAGGTATCGACCGGTCCTCCGCGATTCTCCGGACAGCAGAGCATCTGCTTGTTAGCATGTGAACAACTATTCTTCTCATAGAGGAGCGCGATGATGCGTACCCCCCTGCACCTTGCGGCCGCCTCGGTCGCGGCGGCGACTCTCGTCGTGACGGCAGCCGGCGCGACGGCCGACCCGACCAGCTCCGCCCCGGTGACCGCTATCGCGGCCGAAACCGGTTCGGCGGCGACGGACTCCGGATCGGCGGCGGTGCGCACGGGCATGGGATTCCTCGAGCGGGGCGACATCATCGGAATTCTCGTGCTCATGGGCGTAGCCCCCTTTCAGATGCTGACCAGTGGCATCTGCGACTTGGCCACGATGTCGGCACTTCCGAATCCGTGCGCCCCAGGAGCTCGGTGAAGGGGAGTCATTTCCTGAACTCGGCAGCCGGACGACGCAGGTCACTCGAGGTCGTCGGCAAGGATCTCCGTGATGACCCGCAGATTGGCTGCGTCGTCGTGGCCCAAAACCTGGCGAAACGTAGCGCGGCTGTCTCCGGACAGCATCGTCCAGGCGAGAACCGAATCGCAGGCGGGATCGCCGACGCCGCAAGTCCCGAAGTCGATGACCGCCGTCAATTTCCCACCGGAGACCAGGAGATTGCCGGCAGCGATGTCACCGTGGAACCACACCGGGGTCCCATTCCACTCTGCCGCCAGGGCGGACTCCCAGACCTGGGTGGCCCGTCGCACATCGATCCGTCCGGCCGACACCCGCAGACAGCGCCTGGTCTGCTCGTCGTAATGCGCTGGATGGTGACCGCGGTAGAAGCTGTGCGCCCCGGCCGGCGGGGCGCCGGTGTCATCGCATCGCTGGAGCGCACGAATGAACTCCGCAACGTCGGCAGCGAATTGGGTCATGTCGGTGATCGCGGCCCTGTCAGCGGTGTCGCCCGGCAGCCAATCGCGCACCGACCACGAAAATGCGTATCCACAACCCGGAGTTCCCACGGCAAGCACTGTGGGTATCGCGACGGGCAGCTTCGGCGCCAGACGAGGTAACCAGACGCTTTCCTTCGCTACCGCAGGCGCGTAGGAAGCCGCGGTCGGCAGTCGCACCGACATGTCCGCACCCAACCGGTAGGTGCGGTTGTCCCAGCCGTCCACCGGGACCGGTGAGACCGGCAGATCACTCCACTGCGTTCGGTCCAGGTGCCTGCCGGGTCGGGGGCGAGACTTGCGGTGCCGATGACTCGAACCTGCCGGTTCGGTCGCTCGCCATCGGCGCGGAGGGAGTCTTCGACATCGATGACGAGCCCGACGCGAGGATTGGGCCGCATCCGCTCCAGGTGCGGCCGGTCGGCGTAGCTGGTCAGGTAGAACCTGTCGTCGAGCCAGACGAACCACAGCGGCGTGATGTGCGGGTACCCCGCTGAGTCGATCGTGGGCAGGTGCGCCACGACGTCTCGTGTCAGTAGGTCAGTGATTTCGGATTCGCGTAGGGTCCGCATCGGTCGGCTGGTGATCCTTCCCCTCAGGGTGGCAGGCGGATCTATCTCGGGTTGCCCACGACACCGCCCAACGATCCTCTCTCGGACATTTTCTGTCCGCATGTCACAGGGGGCCGGGCTGTCTCGTCTCGTGTTTCGCGGACAGGTTCTACGAAACACACCCTCTCAGAGCAAGGAGCTGGTCATGAGCGAGCAGACCACACATCAGAAGGTCGCGCTGGTTACCGGGGCGAACAAGGGGATCGGCCGTGGGGCTGCCGAGCAACTCGCCGCGCAGGGCATGGTTGTCCTGATCGGTGCCAGAGACCCGCGGCGCGGCGAGGAGGCCGCCGCAGCGCTGCGCGCGGCAGGTGGCGCCGCGCACGCGGTCACCCTGGACGTCACCGACCGCACGACCGTCGCGGAGGCCGCGAAGCGGATCGAGCAGCGCTTCGGCCACCTCGACGTGCTGATCAACAACGCCGGCATCACCGGCTCCGGGCAGGTTTCGCCCCAGGACGCCTACGATCAGATTCCCAGCACCGTCGACCTTGGCATGGTCCGGGAGGTGTTCGAGACCAACGTTTTCGGGGTGATCGCGGTGACCAATGCCATGCTGCCGCTGCTGCGGCGGTCACCGGCGCCGCGCATCGTCAACGTCAGCAGTCATGCCGCGTCGCTGACTCTCACCAGCGACCTGGACGGTCCCTTCGCAACCCTGCTGCCGTCGGCGGCGTACTCCCCGTCGAAATCCGCGGTGACCGCGCTGACCGTGAACTACGCCAAGGAGCTGCGCAAGGACGGGTTCCTCGTCAACGCCGTCGCTCCCGGCTACGTCGACACCGACAGCAACAACCACACCGGTTTCCTCACGGTCGCGCAGGGCGCCGCGGTCTTGGTGCGCCTGGCCACGCTCGACGCGGACGGGCCGACGGGCGGGTTCTTCGGCGAAGACGGTTCGGTGCCCTGGTGAGGATGCGCGACGAGGAGTTCGAAGATCTGCGGCCGCTGCTGTTCTCGATCGCCTACCGGCTCCTGGGCAGCGTGACCGAAGCGGAAGACGCGGTCCAGGAGACCTGGCTGCGCTACGCGGCATCCCCGACCCAGCCCGCGTCGGCCAAAGCGTTCCTGGCTGCCACCGTGACCAGGATCTCGATCGACGTGCTGCGCTCGGCCCGCGTCCGGCGGGAGGAGTACGTCGGGCCGTGGTTCCCCGAGCCGCTGCTGGCCGACCCCTACGAGGACCCGCAGCGCTCGGCGGAACTGGCCGACTCGTTGTCCATGGCGGCACTGCTGCTGCTCGAGCGGCTCAGCCCGCTCGAACGCGCGGTCTTCGTCCTGCGGGAAGTGTTCGGGTTCGGCTTTCCCGAGGTCGCCTCCGCGGTGGGACGCTCGGAAGCCGCGTGCCGCCAGCTCGTGGTGCGGGCGCGCCGCCATATGGACTCGGCCCGGCCTCGGTTCGAGGCCGACCGCGCCGAGCGGGAGAAGCTCGCCGCGCGATTCCTCGACGCCTTCCGGGACGGGGATGTCGACGGACTGACCGAGCTGCTGGCCGCGGACGTCCAGATGGTCGGCGACGGCGGCGGCAAGGCCCCGCAATGGGCCGACCGATTCGTCGGAGCTCAGAACGTGGCTCGGGCACTCGCCGCGCTCGTCCGGATGTTCGCTCGGATCGACGCGAAGATGGAACCGCACCTGGTGAACGGCCAGCCGGGTGCGATCTTCCGCGACCAGGACGGCAAGATCCTAAACACCTGGGCGCTGGACATCCTCGACGGGCAGATCCAGACGATTCGCACGGTGAACAACCCGGACAAGCTCGGGCACGTCGGCCCCGTGGCGGATGCCTGGGCGGCCCTCCGCGGCGAAACCTAGGCCCGCCACCGCGGTCGCCTCGGTGGGCGGGCGTACAAATACGGCGACGGCTTCGGCGGGTGCGTCCGCGCGAATAAGATCAGCTAGGTGGACCCGCCATCCGCGCTGCGCGAGTTCTCCGCCTACGGGCCATCACACTGGGTCGTGCTCGCCGTGTTCGCGGCCGGTGCGGCGTTGGTTGTGCGGGTCGGACGTAGGCACCGCAGCCCGGAGGGGGAACGCCGATTCGGCCGTGTTGCCGGTGGCGCGACGCTGTTGTTGTACCTGGCGATCTACTTCTCCGCGATGGTTCCGCCGACTGTCGGACGCTCGGTTCCGCTGCGACTGACCGATCTCGCGACCATGGTCGCGGCATACGCCCTGTGGTCGCATCGCCGCTGGGCGTATGCGCTGACCTATTACTGGTGCCTGACGCTCAGCACACAGGCGCTCGTGTCACCGGCACTCGACGGCCCGGATTTCCCGCATCCCGAATTCCTGGCCTTCTGGGCGATCCACCTGGTCGTGGTCTGGGCAGCCATCTACCTCACCTGGGGCATCGGCATGCGGCCGGACTGGCGAAGCTACTGGTTTGCCGTAATCGTCACGGTGGTGTGGGTCGCGGTCACGTTCGTCTTCAACTCGATCGCCGGTACCAACTATGGATTCGTCAACGGGAAACCCGCGACCCCCTCACTGCTCGATGTGCTCGGCCCCTGGCCCTGGTACCTGGTTACCGTGGCCGTGCTCCTGCTTGCGGTGTGGGCCTCGATGACCTGGCCGTGGACTCGGAGATCACGCGCTGAACGCCCACATCGCAGCGCACGCTGACACGAGGCTTCCCTCCGCGCGACATCGAACACTACGCCCGCGGCTCCCGAAAACGTTCCGCGTGTTCGGCCACCCATTGCGAGAAAGTGCGGGCTGGGCGGCCGGTAATCCGCTCGACGGTGTCGACGACCGTGGTGGAGTCCTCGCTGGGTGCGGCGTACCAGCCGATGACGTATTCGGCATCGGCTCGGGGTACGCCGGTGGCCACGAGTCGGTCGATGGCCTGCTCATGAGTGATCGGGACGAAGGCTATGTCGCGACCGACAGCCGGAGACAGGATCTCGATCCGCTCCCGCGGTGTCAGCGATTGCGGGCCGGTGAGATTGTAAGCGCGCCCCGCGTGGCCGTCGTCGAGCAGCGCGACAGCCGCGACGGCTGCTATGTCGGCCTCGTGTACCAGCGCGCTGGGGAAGTCGTAGGGTTCACGCACGACGCCCTCGGCCCGGATCGATTCGATCCAGGTCAACGTGTTGGACATGAATTCTTGCGGTTCCAGCCGGGTCCACTCCACACCCGAATCCGCCACGGCCTGTTCGACCGGTCCGACCGCACCGCCCCACACCACGGTGATCCGCCGCACGCCCGCCGCGACGGCCCGCCGCACCAGTTCGGGACCGGCTTCGGCGAGCCCCGCCGTTACGGTGACATGCAGTCGGCTAACGTCTTCGAGGGCCGAGTCCAGCATCCACGGTGCGGTATGCGTGCCCGCCACCAACTCCACATCGAGCGGCAGAATCCGCGCGGCAGCAGTGGGATTCCGTGTGAGCGCTCGAACGCGCTCTCCCCGGCGTACCAGTTCTCCTACCACGTGGCGGCCGGTGTTTCCGGTGGCGCCCGTAACCAATGTCGTCATCAATGAACTCCTATCGTCGCGGACGACGCTAGAAGCTCAACTATGCTCGAGGTCAAGATCGCTGGTCGGCGGCATGGTGGTGTCTCAGCCGGCGAACGGGGGCAGTGCCGCGAAATCCGGTGCGAGCCGGGCGGTCGGGACGGTGTGCGCGATCCAGCGACGGGCGCGGCTGAGCGGGTGATCGGGGAATTCCGCGTCCCATCGGATGTCGTCGGCCGCGTTGTACGGCAGCCGGCCCTGCACCTCGGGTGCGTAGGGATGCGGCGGGTACATGTTGTCGAAACCGATCTTGGCGGCGAGCATGGCCTCACGCAGGCCGGTGGTGCCGGTCTCGGGACAAAGGATCTGCAGGACCGCGCTGCTGCGGGACTTCGGGACGATCACGGACGCGGCGAACACCAAGCCCTGGGGCTGGTTCGGCAACGGCAGCTTCTCCATTCGCAACAGCGCGGGCTGCGCGTCCAGCCACACCACGAAAGCTTCGATCAGGCAGCCGTTCGAGGCACTTCTCTCGGCCAGGCGACGGCGCAGAGTCGGCAGATCCTCCAGTGGCGCGGGCAGATCCGGGACGATGTCGAAGTACGACACGTTCACCATGTCACCGGTCCGAGGATCCCGCCAGGTCGCGTTGTCGACCTGCTGCATTTCCCCGATGTCGAACGAAATAGGCACCGGGTGAGCGTATCCCGCAGCCCGCGCCACCCTCGTGGGTGTGCGCCGCTGGTGAGAACAGGTCTCTGCCTGGTGGGTGGCGAGGCCCGGATGGCAGCTCGTGATGGTCTCATTCGGCCCGCCACTCGCGTTTCGGGCTGCGGTGGTCACTGGGTCGGGTGCCACGTAGCCGCTTGAACGCCACGCTCAACGCGAAGGCGTTGGCGTAGCCCACCTTTCTTGCGATCGTGCCCACAGTGTGGTCGGTCTCCCGCAGCAGGTTCGCGGCCGAATCGATCCGCCAGCCGGTGAGGTAGGACATCGGTGGCTCGCCGACCAGCGCGGTGAACCGCCGGGCGAGCGCGGCTCGCGACACTCCCACCTTCGACGCGAGCTCGGCCACCGTCCATGGGTGGGCAGGTGCGTCGTGCAGGAGCCGAAGCGCCGCACCCACGACCGGGTCGTCCAGTGCGCGGCACCAGGCCGGGGCGTCGGCGTCCGGGTTGTCGAACCAGCTGCGCAGTGCGGAGACCAGCATCAGGTCCAGTAGCCGGTCCAGCACCAGTTGCTGTCCCGGCCGGTCTCTGGCGACCTCTTCGGCCACTATCTCCACCGACGGGTAGGGGCTCTCCTGGCGGGGCACCACCAGCACGGCGGGCAGTGCTCGCAGCAGTCGCTCGCTGAGCTCGCCCCGGCGCTCGAAAGCACCGCTGACCAGCACAGCGGCCTCCTCGGACGGTGTTCCGCAGGTCCGGGCCGGCCCGGCGGCGCGCTCGACGCCCTCAGCTCCCGGGCAGTAGTCGGCGCTGGTCACCACCAGCGCGGGTGTGGTCGCGGGGTGGTCGGCCACCGTGTAGGGCGCGTCGCCGCGGATGACGGCTATGTCGCCGACGCCGATGGGTACCGGTTCGTGCTGGTCCGGAACGATCCACGCCCGGCCGTGCAGCATCGTGACCAGCGCCAGAGGGGCGCCACTGGCCATTCGGAGGGCCCAGGGCGGGCGCACGATCGTCTGCCGGAAGACCGCGCCGCGCGCCCGTACGTCTGCCAACAGCTCCGACACGGCGTCCATGCCTTCAGAGTAGACGCCTAGACATCAACTGGCGCTTCCTAGCCATGGATCGTCTCGACGTCAGCCGATTGACTGGGGTCATGTCTGAACATCCGATTCTTGTCACCGGGGCGACCGGCAAGTCCGGCCGCCGTGTCGTCAGCCGATTGCGGGCGAAGGGGCTGCCGGTTCGCGCGGCGGCCCGCAACGGCGAGCACGTCTTCGACTGGACCGACTGCGGCACCTGGGATGCCGCACTGAAAGGCGTGCGGTCCGTCTACATCGTGCAGCTGGACGGCACTCAGCTCGTTCGGCCGTTCATCGAACGGGCGGTGCGGCATGGAGTAGAGCGGATCGTGCTGGCATCGGGGCGCGGGATCGATGATCCGGACTATGTCAAGGACAGCAGCGGTGTCCTCGACGGCATACTCGACAGCGAGGCCGCTGTGCGGGAGAGCGGTCTGGAGTGGACGATCAGCAGGCCGGGCTGGTTCGCGCAGAACTTCAGCGAGGGATTCTTCGCCGATGCCATTCGCACCGGTGAACTGCGGCTGCCGGCCGGCGATGGGGCCGCCGGCTTCGTGGATGCCGAGGACATCGCCGCGGTGGTGGTCGCCGCGCTGACCGAAGACCGGCACGTGGGGGAGATCTACGAGCTGTCCGGTCCCCGGGCGGTGACCCTGGCCGAGGCAGTCGCGACGATCTCCGAGGCCACCGGCCGCGAAATCCGTTACGTGCCAATCTCCGTCGAGGATTACGTCGCGGAACTCGTTCGGCAGGGAATGCCGCCCGCCGACGCCGCGGCCTTTGCGGACGTCGTCGAGCCGCTGAGAGAGGGGAAGGACGAATACGTCTCCGATGGCGTGCAGCGTGCCCTCGGTCGCCCGCCGCGGACTTTCGCCGAATTCGCCCAGTCCACTGCTGCCGCGGGAGGTTGGGCGATCTGATCGGCCGAGCCTTGCCAAGCGGTTCTGCGGCCGACCGCTACTCCGTGAAGAAGTCGATGAGGGCGCGGGCGACTCGGCCGGGGGCGTTCTCCGTGGGGATGTGTGCCGCTTCCGGGATACGGTGGAGTGTGGTGTGCGGGATCTCCGAGGCGAACTTTTCGGCGAACTCCACCTTCTCGAAGGCGTCGTCCTGGCCCCAGATCAGCAATGTTGGCGTCATGGACCGCCGCAGCGCGGGAACGAGATCGAGGGTGTATCGGTTGTCTGCCGCGCCGACCATGGCCAGCCAGGAGCGACTGACGCGCGGATCGGTCCACGGATCCAGATAGTCAGCGATCCGCTGTTCGGTGGCGGCACCGGCCAGGTCCGTTGTCACGGCCCGTCGGCGGGCGGTGAGAAATTCATCGGCGGTGGTCGCCGCGACGATCTCCGGGTTCCGGAACCGGGCCACGTGGGGCGCGGGCCAAGAGTCGTAGGCGACCGAATTGACCAAGGCCAGCCGGGGCATCCCCAGCCGATCGTGGGCGAGGAGATGCTGTGCGACGGCGCCGCCGATGTCGTGGCCGGCCACAGCGATAGGCCCGGAGACATCGAGCGCGGAAGCGAAGCGCACCACCCACTCCGCGAGGGCCGGGACCGTGGCCGTTTCCAGGGTGAGTTCGCCGCCCGAGCGCCCAAGCCCGGGGAAATCGACCGCCACAGGCCGCAGCCCCGCCTCCGCGAGGCGGCCCAGCGCCGGAAGCCATACCCGGCTCCAATACGTTCCGTGCAGCAGCAACACAGTCGGCCCGCCTTGTCCTGCGGCCAGATAGCTGGCCGTCTCGCCGTCGACCTGGACTGCGGTCCTCAGCACGCCCGTTTCAGTAATTTCACCCATGAGACCACTGTGGCCGGGTCCTACCTCCCGGCCGAGAGTCCGAAAAGACATCCTTGGGTATATTTCTGCCATGAACCGTGCTCGGGTGGTGGCCCTGAGCGGCCTGGTTCGCTACCTCGGCGGCGTGCCCAGCCGGTCCGCCGCGGCCGGAGTGGGGTTGGTCGCTGCGCAGCGTGCCGTCGGGTCGATCGTCCTGGGCCCCTCGGCCGGTAGTGAGGCGCGATGACCGAGTCGATCTCCAAGTGGCGCGGCGGTGTCGTGTTCACTCCCGGCCTGATGGCCTTCACCGGCGAAATCGGGGCTACCGCAGCGCATTCCCACGCCGCCGTGCAGGTATTGCTGGTCACCCGCGGCGAACTCACCCTGGTCGACGGCAGCGGGAACGCCGGCCGCGCAGACCTCGCGATCATCCCGCCCGGAGTCCGTCACGAAGTGCGCGTGGCGGCCGGAACCGCCGGATTCCTCGCCTACCTCGACCCGGCCGGCGTCGCCGGACGCGCTGCCGTCGCCCGTCTGGCCGACCGGCCCGCGGATCAGGTGCAGAGTTGGATCGCGGCGGCCATCCCGACGTCGCGCGGTAACCCGCCGCGGGATTCGGCGATCACCTTGCCCCGGCGCGCCGCGCATCCGGTGGTGATCGCGGCGATGGAATCGGCAGACGCCGGCCCGGTCGGACCACCGGCCCTCGGTGAGTTGGCCCGCCGGGTGGCGATGTCCCCGAGTCGCCTGTCGCATCTGTTCGCCGCCGAGGTCGGGCTGCCCTATGCGGCATGGCGGCGCTGGACGCGGCTGCGCCGCGCCATCGATCAGGTCCGGGCGGGACGATCGCTGACCGAAGCCGCCCATGCCGCCGGATTCTCCGACAGCGCGCACCTCACCCGAACCTGCCGCGACCTGTTCGGCATCACCCCCACCGAGGCCCTGGTGGCGACCGGCTGGCGCCGGACACCCGGCTGAGCCGGCGGTCAGGTCAGCCGATTTCTACAAGCGCTCACCTGAGCCGTCCGGCGACGCTGTAGCCATGATCACGCTTGTCCAACCGGCCGTCCGTTACGGTTACGCGCCGCTCATGCTGCTCGGCGTCAACGGCGTCGGCATCGCCGTCGCCGCCTCCGGCGCGAGCAAACTATGGCTGCTCGCCCTGCTGGTCGTCGCGGTCGCCCTGTCGTTCGCCGCCGAACACGTCCTGCCCTACGAGTCGACTTGGAATGGCTCGCACGAGGATTCCGGCCGCGATTCGGCTCACGCCTTCGTCAACGAAACACTCATCCTCGCCAGCGTGGCCGCCGTCCCCGCACTCGCCGCACTGCTTCCCGGCGACGGAATCTGGCCTGCGACGTTCCCTTTCGTCGTCCAAGTGCTGATCGCGATCCTGTTCGCCGATCTCGGCATCACTCTCACCCACTACGCCAGCCACAAAATCGGTGTGCTGTGGCGCTTCCATGCCGTGCACCACAGCGTCAAACGGTTCTACGGCCTCAACGGGCTGATGAAACACCCGCTGCACCAGACCATCGAGATGACCGCGGGCGTCACTCCGCTGCTGCTGCTCGGCATACCCGTTCCGGTCGCCGGTGCCCTGTCGCTCGCCGTGGCCGTGCAACTTCTGCTGCAACACTCCAATGCCGACTACCGCGTCGGCCCGTTCACGCGTGTGCTGGCCCTCAACGAAGGTCATCGATTCCACCACCTCAAATGGGCCGGCATCGGTGACGTCAACTTCGGACTGTTCACCCTGCTCTGGGATCACCTGCTGCGCACCTACAGCTACGATCCCGCCCGCCGTTTCAGCAGTGACGACCTCGGCATGGCCGCCAAACCCCACTACCCGGTCGGCTATCTCGCCCAACTCGCGGAACCGTTCACCGCGCACGGCTCCTGCCAGTTCACCGCCGCGGGCGTCCCAGCCCCAGCGGAATATGCGCGATCGGCCGACCCTGACCCGTCGGGCCCAGATCGTCAGACGGTGTCCTGACCGCTACCGGCTGCACGCCACGCAGCGACGAGAGCCGCCGCACTCGACACGGAGGCCGCCGCCCAGCTGCGGGAGGTGTCGAATCAGATGCTGACCGCTTTGGGCGGGTTTCCCTCTCCGGAAACTGGGTGGCCCGGGTCAGGCCAGGGCGACCAGTTCGTGCAACGTCGAGCCGGTGCGCTTCTCGACGCCGGTCGCGGTGTGGACGGTCAATTCGAACGACGACTCGAACCGGAAGTAGCCTGGATGCCCGACCAGCCGGTGTACCAGCGGTTTGATCAGTCGTGAGCGGGCGACGGGGATGTCATCGATCAGGTCGTGGGCGTGGATGACCTTGTCGACGACCAAGCGCAGATCCACGCTTTCCGGCACCCGCAACTCGATCCATTCCGGATAGGTTCGGCCGGCGACGGCGTCGAAGCGCGCCGGACCTTCGGTGAGAATCGTTTCGCCGGTCGACAACACGATGTCGGCGTGGTGGGCGAGCATCAGTGGACTGATCTCGTGCCCACCCTGACGCTGCTGGGTCAGCACCGAGGCGTAGAGCAGTGAATAGTCCTCGACGTAGAGGCGACCCCAGTGCCAGCGGTCGATGATCTTCTTCATGTCGCCCACGCCCCAGTTGTGGTCGTGGTATCCGCGCCCGGTGACCTCGTGCCGGGTGCCGTCGAGTTCGATGGCGCCCGTCACCCGGGCGCGGGGCGCCCCCACCATCCACCCGAACGAATCTCGGCTCCCGAAACGGGTTTCTCCCTTGCCCGGCATCCAACTCGGGGTTTCGTTGTGGAATCGCAGATCGAAGACCATTCCGTCCTCGGCCATGTGCAGATGGTGAATCGGCAGCCCATCCGCCGGGTGCTCCGTGTGCGCGCGGTTGGCGCCGATCTGTACGCCGCAGGCTTCGGCCGAGAACACCGCCGCCGCCCGTGGATACCGCCTGGACACCTGGCGGCGGGTTCCATCCGGCGCGTAAACGATCATCTCCACCCAGGGTTTGGCGTAGGGAAGATCCTCGGGCCGCCGCTTGGTCAGGAATCCGATCACCACGTGCCCGGTGTCGAGGTGTGCGTCGAAATACCAGTGTTCGAAGGCCGATTTGCTCGGTGACGGATGGAGGCCGTTGTGCTGCGGCTCCACGGGAGTCAGCACTCCGTCCCGGCGTCCGGGCCCGTTCCACACTTCGACGATTTCTGCGGTACTCATGGCTGCTTTCGTGTCGGTGGACCCGACGGCGTGCGGTGGCGGCGTTCGGATCCGGTCGGCGCGGCGCGAAGGTCATCGGCGTAGCGCCCCGCCGGCGTCGAAAGCCGCTTCGCGGCCCTGCATCTGAGCGCGATACCAGTTCTCGCGATGCCAGAGCATGAGCCTCTCGTGTGCGCGCGCGAAGGGTGGGCACGCCCTGCGCAGGAGTTCCATCGCCGTGATCAGTGGAAAGCGCGCGATCGGGATAGCGACCCAGGGAAAGGCCGGGGGCATCTTGTAGCGACGCCTCGTCCAGGGAGCCATGTACATCGCGGAGTACACGGAGTTGATGCGGAAGTTGTACGTCTCACGCAGTCTCGTGAGACCCCGGTGGCCGTCGCGAGGCGCGAACGCGACCGGATAGGACTCGATCAACTCCGCACCATGCTTGCCCGCGTCATAGGAGCGAGAGGCGATGGTCATGGCCAGCACACGCAACGAATCGAGGACGGTTTCCGGATACCAGCGCAGCCGTACCCCGAGCAGGTAACCCATGTACTTCTGAAAGTGGAGCAGCGCGCGGATTTCCGACGGCGTCGTCTGGTAGCCGAGCGCCCACAAGCCGAGTCCGGGGGTGACGCTGCCGCCCAGCAAGGTCAGCATCTGATAGGTCTGACTGATCGGCAGACCCCACCGTTCGATGTCCCATTCCGGATGCCCGGCGACTTTCGCGCGGATCGAGACGTGCATGATGCGCACCTTCAGCGCCGTGGCGCGTCCCGCCGATCCCGGAGTCAGCAGTGCGCGGGGCTCGGAGACATCGATCCAGAAGCGGGTCGTCTCCAGGAAGCGGCGCAGCGCGCTGTCCCCGGCGTATCCGCCGGCCAGCGACAACGGCGTCGCCACAGCGGCCTCGGTGTACATCTCGAGTGTTTCCGCGCCCGCGAAGCTGAACAGCATCGTTCCCCACCGCCGCCAGATCGCCGCCCCCTGCTCGACCAGTTCGGGCACCACCCACTCGGGCACCGTCTCGAACTCCTCGAACAGCGCGCGCATCGATTCCGGCGCGTCCGGCACGGCGTCGATACCCTGGGTCAGCGCCGTTTCCAGCATCCGGCGCCCGGCTTGCGGACCGATCTCGCCGTGCATCACTTCAGCGACGAACCGTTCCGCGACCGGATCGCCCGTGAAGAGGTCCTCGCACAAGGCGACAGCTTGCGCATCGGTGGGAAACAGCTCGGTCCCGGTGACTTTCGCGAAGAGACGCTCGATGCGCCGAACCCTGGGAGTGCGGCGTGCTTCCCAGTATCGGAACGCGGTCGGGCACTTCACCGCCGGTTGCTCGTCGACGACGTCGCCGTCCGCAGGCGGGACTTCCACTGACATGAACGACTTCTCCTCTGTCGATGCGGTCCGAGCCGGTCGGCCCGCTGACCATACCATCGGGTATAGTTGTCGGTACCTTTTTGAATGGAAATCGAGGTTCTCCGAGTGTCCGCAGCAGAAGCGCCGGTCGCCGCGCTGAAGCAGGTCCCTGACGGGTTCACCTACCATCGAGAGGTGAATTCCATCGACCTACGGCCGCGCCGATGACAGCGGACCGGTCCGCCGACGGCGTACGGCCCGCTGAGGTCGGCGCCGTGGGGTCGGCGGCCCGGCGTTCGCGGAAGGCGGCGGCACAGCAACGCGGCCGTGGCCGAACCCCGCGTCTGTCCTACGAGGCGTGGGTCGACGGGGCTCTGGCGCTGCTCGCCCGCGAAGGGGTCTCGGCCGTCCGGATTCCCCGGCTGTGCCAGGAACTCGGCGTCACCAAAGGCAGTTTCTACTGGCATTTCGATGACATCGAACAACTCATGGAGGCGATGGCCGATCGGTGGAGCGCGCTGCAGAGCGAGATCATCCGTGCGCTCGGGGCGATGGAGTCCGTGCCCGTCGAACAGCGCATCGCCAATATGGCAGCCAACCTCATCGAACGCACCTGGGTCACCGAAGCCACTGTCCGCGAGTGGGCGCGAAGCGACGAGAAGGTGGCCGCGACGGTGCGCGCCTTGGACCGGCAGATCTTCGAAACGGTGCAGAAAGCGCTACTGGAACTGGGCTTCGCTCCGGAAGACGCCCGCCTGCGCGCCGGTGCGATGGTGTACCTGGGCATCGGGTTCATTCACGGTCGCGGCAGCCTGCCCACGCCGACCGCCGAGGAAGCCCGAGCCCTCCTCGTTCTGCTGACCACCCCCGCTCCGAAATGACCTCTTACCGGCCTTGCTGAAGCTCGTGGTCGCGGCGCGGGGGCATCCGAGCTGAGAACCAGCAGTCGGCCGCATATTTATCTGGTAAACCTGCTCGGCAGGCCGAAGAGGCCGCCCGCGAAATGGCGTCGGCCTCTTCGGATTCGCGAATGTCGCCACCGCCCTGCGCAGGACATATTCTCATACTGCGACTCGTGCGGTTGGGACCGTCAGGCGTAGGTGAAGAAAACCCCGGTGGTGATTCCGCCCGGTGCCGTGACCGTGATCGGCACAGTACCGAACCCGAGTGGGGTGACCGCGGTGATCTGCGTATCGGAATTCACCGTGAACGAAGCTGCCGGAAGCACCCCGAAAAAGACACCGGTGGCGCCGGTGAACCCGGTGCCGGTAATGGTGACCGTGGTACCGCCGGTCACCGGCCCGGTATTCGGTGTAACCGAAACCAGCGTCGGCACGGACACATACGTGAACGGAACTCCCGGGCTGGTTCCGGCCGAATTGGTGACCGTGACCGGCACGGTGCCCGTTCCGGGCGGGGTGATCGCGATGATCAGCGTGCTGGTCACCGGGATGAAGAACGTGGCAGGGGTCGCACCGAAGTTGACCGAGGTGACACCGGTGAACCCGGTGCCGATCAGCGCAACCAGAGTTCCCCCGGTCGCCGGACCGAAATTGGGAATTATCGAGGCGACCGCAGGAGGCAGCACGGCGTATGTGTAGGGAAACCCGTTACTCGTCCCGCCCGCATTCGCGACCGTGATGTCGACCGTGCCGCTGCCGGGCGGGGCGATCGCCGTGATCTGTGTAGCGGAATCCAGTGTGAAAGTCGTTGCGGTGCCGCCGAACCGCACCGTGGTCGGACCGGTGAACCCGGTCCCGGTAATGACTACACTGTTGCCCCCGGAAGTCGGGCCCGTGGTCGGCGATACAGAACTGATAGTAGGCATGGCATTGCCTCCTTGATTGCTGATTACCTGTACCGGGGGGCGCTCGACCTGCTGGTTGCCCGGCTGTAACTATTAAGGACTCCGAACCGCCACTCGGACAATGCATATCGCGATCCGTTTTCGTCCGTTTTTACGGATGGATCGATTGAAGCGCCGCCTCGGCCGAATAATTTGGGCAGAGTACGAGAGTTCAGTTCAGCGATCGCGGGTTCGCGGCATCGGGCTGCCGACCGGCCTCGAGTGCTCGGTCGAGTCGGCCTGCTGCTCGGAGTGTGTCGGCAAGCGCGGCGCGGGTGCTCCGGAGGCGGGGGTGGTCAGGAAGAGCGCGGTGGTACGCGGCGAGGTTCGCCTCCAGCAATTCGATGGCCGTGTCCAGTTGGCCGGCCGACCGGTACGCGGCCGCGAGACTGTCGCGAGAGGCGAGGGTGGCGTGGTGGTCCGGACCGAGGACGCGCAGGCGGTCGGCCAGCGTGGCCTGAAAGTTGGTGAGGGCGTCATCGATGCGGCCTGCCGCGTGATAGGCGGCGGCGAGATTGTGCCGGTAGAACAGGGTGTCGGGGTGATCGATACCGAGTTCTCGCGCGCTGGCGGCGACGTTCGTCTCCAGCAAGGGAATGGCTCGGAGGGGTTCCCGCACCCCCAGAGCATCGGCGAGGTTGTTGCGCGCCTTGAGCGTATCCGGATGGTCCGGACCGAAAATCCGGAGGCGGTCCCGTAGGGCGGACTCCTGTATGGCGATCGCCTCGTCCCGGCGTCCGGCGGCGCTGTAGGCGATGGCCAGCCCGCCCTGCGTGAGCAGGGTGATGGGATGGTCGGGGCCGAGGATCCGGTGGAAATCGGCGAGATTTGTTTCGAACAGGGTGGTGGCGTCGGCGAGCCGCCCGGCTGTCTGCAAGGCGCAGGCGAGGTTGTGGCGGGTTGTGAGGGTGTCCGGGTGGTCGGGCCCGAGGACCCGCAGCCGCTCGACGAGGTTGGCCTCGCCGAGGCGGACGGCCTCGTCGGCTCGGCCGGTGGCGTCGTAGATCTCGGCGAGGTTGTTGCGGCAGGCCAGTGTGACCGGATGATCGCTTCCGAAGATCCGCATGGCGTCGTCGAGGTTCTTCCGCAAGAGCGGGACCGCCTCCTCGACGCGTCCTGCCGCTCCGTAGGCGCGAGCGAGTTTGTGCAGGCAGAAGAAGGAATCGACGTGATCGGCGCCGAGTGCCCGCAGGTAGGCCGGCAAGAGTTCCTCGAAGACGGCGATCGCGTCCGCGAGGTGACCGGCCGACAGGTGGACCTGAGCGAGTCCACTGCGGAAGTTGAGGGTCTCGTGCGCCTCCGGACCGAATACCTGCCTGCTGTGCGCGATGTTCTCGATGTGCAGCGCCATGGACTTGTCCAAACGTCCTGCCTGGGTATACGTGTCCGCGAGCTGGAAGCGCAGGACGAGCGTGACGGGATGGGCTGGTCCGTGAATTCGCACGGCGTCGGTCAGATACGCCTCGAGTCGGCTGGTTGCTTCGTCCGGCCGACCGGCGGCCAGGTGGGCTCTGGCGAGCAGATTCCGGGCGAAGAACGTATCGGGATGGCCGGATCCGAGGATCTGCTCGCTGGAGATGACGACGTCCTGCGCGAGGGTCAGCGCTCTGGCGGTGTCGGCGGCCTCGGTCAGCTGCTCGACCGCCCATCTGCGAGCGGCGATCATCGCCGTCGAGTGCTTTCTGGTGCTGAGGTCCACCATCCCGGTGTCCCACAGCGCGTCGATCTGATCGACGAGATGAGCACCCTCCTGCCTGCGCGCCCACGCCTGCGACGGCGGGAACATATTGCGCAGGATGACGGCGAGCGCGGACCGGACGAGTTCCACGGTGGACCGCGTAGCGGGACCCTGGCCGCGCAACGCCGCGGCCGCGCGCCGGAACATGCTGCTGCGCGGCGCATTTCGACCGCGTTCCCGCAGGACACGGCTCACCAGCCGGTGCATGATCAGTGCCTCGCCCGAAGTCGACCAGGACAGCAGTGAACCAGCCACGCATCGTTCCAGCGCCTCGTCGATTCGCCTTGGGCTGGTGGCGAACAGGGATCTGTGTACGCCACCGGGTGAGAGCATGGCCATCGCACCCAGAAGCCAGGCGACGTCGAGGGCGAGCTCGTAATCGTCGGTGACGGCCTCGGTGGTGTCGATACACAATGAGATCGCCTGGACCACCGACCGTGGATAGTCGTGGCCCGCACTGCGCCGCAACGCCGTCGGCAGCGGGCTGTCGTGCAGCAGCTGCCGATACTGCGCGTAGCCGAGGCGGCGACCGACCATGGTCGCCGCCGCGGCGGACAGGGCGAGCGGCAGGTCGCCCAGGTCCTCGGCGACCTGATCGGCACCGCCGTCGGTACCGAGGCCCGTCGACTCGGCGAGGTAGCGCACCGATTCCGGGCGAGTGAAACAGGTGACGTCGACCGCCTCGCCGAGGGTCGCGAAGGTGCGGTCGACGCTGGTGATCAGAATGCGCGTGCGGGCACCGGTCGGCAGCAGGTCCCGGAGATGGTCGGCCTCGGTGGCGTTGTCGAACACCAATAACGCCGCAACGGTGCCACCGGACAGGTGATCGCGCAACCGCCGGGCCGATACCGCCGAGTCGCCGTCGCGGTCGGCGATGCCGAGCCGCTCCGCGATATCGGCGAGTCCGGACAGCGTGCTGTCCGGCGTTTCGGCATTGACCCAGCCCACCAGACCGTGGCCGGAACCGAACAGCGAGCGTGCGTGAGCGGCTGCGAGATGGGTTTTGCCCACGCCGCGCAGTCCGGTGATGACGACGGCCGCCGCTGGTCGCTCCAGTGCTCGGCGCAGGCGCGCCAGTTCGGCACGGACGACGAACTGCGGTGGCTCACGGGGAATACGGCCCACGACCACCACGCTCGTGGCAGGCGACGACACGCGAACGCCCGCGGTGAAATAGATGTCGCGGGCGTGGACGTCGGAAAGCTGAGTGACGAGGTTCGTGGTCAGCGCGGGGGCGTCGGTGGATGCCGCCGCGCCGGGCCGGGGTGTGACGTGTCACCGCCCCCGGCATCGATGTCCTCGATGTGGATATCACCGCTGAACCGTCCACCGTGCACCCGCACACCGGTGCCCGTCGCGGTGACGCGGCTGATCCGCAGCGCGGCGGCCTCGACCATGGCCAGGTCGACCCCGGCGGCGCCCACGTCCGCCCGCGCTGCCGCCTCGATGAGCTCCCGTGCAGCGGCGAGCAATTCGTGGTCCTCGGCGGCGCCGTGCGCATCCAGCGCACCCGCGAGAGATTCCCGCTGGGCGGCGGAGTCCGGGGCGGCCTCGACCTGCGCCAGGTCCACATCGCGATAACGGCGTGTGAGCAGGTCCTTCAACGCCCCATAGGCATCGGTCACGGATTGCTCGGCGGTATCGGTGAGACCGGCGGCGGCACCGATGGCGACCGCGGTGGCGACGATGGTGACCGGGTCCATTCGAATCCCCCCTCTGTGGTGACGAGGACGAGTAGATCAAGTGTGCCCGGTCCTGGCAAGCGACCCGCCCCCAGGCCCGTTGAGTGGCAGGAGCACGAGCGGGCACGCGGCCGTCGCGCCCAAACCGAAAGTACAACCATCTGATCTGGTACGTAGTTGCCGCGGGCTCCGGGGGTATCGGGTCCGGCGGCGGCGTTATGCTGCCCTCGGTCCGGGTGGGTGCGGTCGAAGGGGGGCCTGGGTGTTGAGGCAGCACGAGTCGTTCGCCGGCTACGTGATCGAGGGCGTGCTCGGGCATGGCGGCATGGGTACCGTCTATCTGGCTCGGCACCCGCGCCTGCCGCGACTTGTCGCGCTGAAGCTGCTCAACCGTGCGGTGTCGGAGGACGAGGAGCTGCGGCGGCGCTTCGAGCAGGAGGCAAATGTTGTTGCGCGCTTGGAACATCCGGGCATCGTCGGCGTCTATGACCGCGGCACGCAGGACGGGTATCTGTGGATCTCCATGCAATACATTCGCGGAACGGACGCCTCTCGGCTCGATCCGCACACCACGCGCCCGGAAAGTGTCCTGCGCATCGTCACGGATACCGCGCACGCGCTCGACTACGCCCACAGCAAAGGTGTGCTGCATCGCGACATCAAGCCCGCGAACATTCTGATCGCGGAGCCGGAAGCGGGCCGGGAAACCCGCGCCGTGCTCACGGATTTCGGTATCGCGCGGCTGCTCGACGCGGACACCAAACTGACCGCGACCGGAACGTTCACCGCGACGCTCGCCTACGCGTCACCCGAACAGCTCTCCGGTGAGCCGGTCGATCACCGCGCCGACCAGTATTCCCTCGGCTGCACCCTGTTCACCCTCCTGGCGGGGCAACCGCCGTTCCCCTCGACCAATCCCGGTCAGATCGTCGCAGGTCACCTCGTGAAGCCGGTGCCGCGGCTCAGCGATACCCGTCCGGAGTTGCCACCGCCACTCGACGCCGTGATCGCGCGGGCGATGGCCAAGCACCGGGACGAACGATTCGCCGGCTGCGGCGACTTCGCGGCAGCAGCCGCAGCGGCCCTGCGAGGCGACGCTCCTTTCGCGCGATCCGTTCCGGCCCGGACCGTCGTGAATCAGCACCCTGCCTACCCGGTTACGGCGCTCGACCCGTGGCCTCGTCCGGCACCCACCTTGCTGAACCCGCCTCCGGACCCGGCCCGGCGCGCCTTGTCCGGACCGACCTCGCGGCCTTCGGCTCCAGTGGACGATTCGCGCCGGCCGTCCGGCGCCCTCGCCAGAACGGGCGCCGTCGTCTCGTTCGCTTTCGGTCTGCTGTCGGCCGTGATCGTCGTCCAGGGTGTCATCGAGCTGGCCGCGCGGCGCAGTACCGGCCCAGGCCGGACGACACGCGCTCTCCTGCTCGAACTTCTCGTCCCGATGTCACTCAGTTCCGCGATGTCGCTGCTGCTGCTCGGCGGCTCCGTCGCGCTCTTCGCGCGCAGGCGCGCCGGTCGCGTGGCGGTGGCCCTCGGCACCGGGATCATCACGCTGCTCGCTGTGATCGCCATCGGAGCAAGCCTGGGCGGAAGCACCCGCGCAGACACGGTGTTCTTCGGCACGATACTGATTTTCGCCTTCACGGGATTGTCGTGCACTCTGTCCCCTTCGACCGGCCGCTGGCTCGCCTACCGACGTTCCCGGACCCGGAGATGAGCCCGCGGCGCGGATGACGCACCGTGGGCCCGTGGGCAGGCGTACTGACAGCCGAGCGCACAGCCTCTACTATCGGTTGTAGTAGAAGTGTTCGACACCGCGACGGCGACGCCGCAGGCGGCAGTCGGACTATCGGGAGGGGCTGCTCATGGAAACGATCACCGTCGAGCGCACAATCTCCGCACCGGTGGGTGCGGTGTTCGACTGGATCAGCAACGCGCACAATTACACCCGCACCGGCCTGGTCCTGCACGAGCGCCTGGCCGTCCCCGGCGACGGGGCGCCCTACGGCCGAGGCGCGATTCGAGTGCTGATCTGGGCCGTCGGCTGCTTCTGGGAACGCATTACCGCCTACGATCCACCCCACTCGTTCGAATATCACGTCTACCGCAGTATCCCGCCCTCGCGGCACGAATGCGGCCGTGTCGGCTGCACCGAGACCCCCGAAGGCACCCACGTGGTCTGGACGACCACGGCGCAACTGCGATTGCCGCTCGTCGGCGCGGCCCTCACCCGTATTGTGGTGCGGCCACTTTTCACCTACGCGTTCAATCGGGTCCTCGACACCGCGTCTCGCGACCTCACCACGGGATATCCGAATCCGTAGCACTATGGCGGGGCGTCACCGAATTTTCGGTTTGCGCGATCGCGTTGCCGCCGGTAGGAAGCGATCGTCGGCGGCTGCTCTCGGAGCGGGGCCGATCGGTAGTCCCGATCATCCCAGCAGCCGGTGCTCGAGTTCGCCGAGGACCGCTCGGTTGCGGTCTGCGTCCAAGGCCAGCGCGGCGGCCCACACGTGGGCCGAGATGACTCCGGCCTCCACACGGTCGATCCAGTCGTGAATGGTGCTGCGCTGGTCCAGTGTGTCGCCGTCGAAGGTGATCGGCTCGAGCTCGGCCAGGTGCACGTAGCGCAACTGGGTGAATTCTCTTCCGCGGGCGTCGAAGATGGTGGCGGCCCAGACTTCTTCGGCGGAGGATGGCCCGGGCGGCCCGGACGGCGGCGTCGTAGTCGCCTCGGCCGAGTCGCCGTCGATCCCGCGGGCGACGGCGTCCGCGGCGGCACGGTGGGCCAGCCCGAATCCCCAGAGCCGTCCGCCCATTCCGGTCATCATTCGCCCGGCGATGTCCAGGATCGGAGAGCCCGCGGTCACAACGCTGTCGCCGGGCGAGAACGCCGCGAAGCCCGCCGCACTTGCGGCGTCGTTCTCGCCGGTGCCCGTGAAACCCCAGACGTGCACGAGATCCGGGTCGATGGCCGGGGCACTGCTGCGGCGCGCGATCATGGCGGGAAGCAGGGATTCGATGGTGGACCGGGACGGGTAACGGACCGGGGGCACGGCATCGGGGCGACCAACTCTGCTCTGCCGCTGATGATTTCGTCGGCCGGACATAAGCTTCTCCGTCGAGGTTCGTTTCGGACAAGGCACAGACCCGGTTGCAGGGGGCTCTCAGTGTAGAGAGGTGGCCTCGGGCGGCGGCGATCGGGCAAGCCGCGACCGAACCGCTCAGCGCCCCCGGGTGGTACAGATCGGCCCAGTAATTGTGGCGCTGAAGGCGGTCGTGGTTCAGCCGGTAGGCCACGCCGCCATGTTCACAGGCGTGCAGGTATTCGGCGCGAGCATCGGTGCCGACCCCGTGTGCGGCGGCGGCGTGCCATCGTTGCGGCAGGGGCCGAGGGGACCAGCCGGAACGTGTTCTCGAAGACCTTCACGAACTCCGCGGTCCGGGTGTCCTTCAACCGTCAACGGGTTCGGGTTGTGGAGCGTTAGGCCCACTTGATGAAGAAGCCGCCGGTTATCGACCGGCGGTTTCGCTATTGTGTGGCATTGCGCGAGCACATTGCGGTGGTTTGAGCATTGCTTGTGGCCGAGCCATCGAGGGTCTTCAAAGCCCGGCACGCTTCGGTCGGGCGAGAGGTAAACGCATCGCTGATGCCGATGTGCGGATAGGTCTTGAACTGCCTCTGGCTGTGCCGTTCAGCAGTAGACCCTGTCAGGGACCGATCTGCTCGGCGAGGCATTCGGTGATTCCTTGGACCATGTCGATCAAGGGTTCTAGCGTGCCCGAGCCGACCTCGAGGACATAGCGCCGCGTTGTGCCTGCACGCTGCACGCCCAAAACGCCGGCGTCGCGCAGGATCTTCAGGTGATGTGACACAGCAGGCTGGGAGAGTTCGATGGCATCGGCGATCTCGCCGACGCTGAGCACTCCGCCCGCCTCGATGAGCCGCTGCACGATTTCCTGGCGGCGTTCGTCGCCGAGCGCGGTCAGCAACGGCCGGGCCGCCCGGAACAATGCGGGAATGTCATGTGTCGGCATTCTCATATTGTTTCGGGTCGTGCGCGGGGCGTCGCGCGGGGTGGCATCGCGGCGTCGAGGTTGCGCAAGTGGGCCACCGGCAGCCCGCGTTGCTCTCCGAGATCGGCCCAGCCGCGCAGCATCGCCCGCGTTTGCGGGCCGATCTTGGTGCAATGCACCCGCCAAAAGTGCTCCACGTCGAAAGGGGCCAGCACGGGTAACAGCCGCATCATCGCCCGCATCCGCAGGTCGAGCACCCGAGGGTGCGGCGGCGCAGCCAGCCCTCGCTCGGCCGCCACGATCGTGGCGGCCTCGAACGCCGCGTGGGCAGCGAGGGAGGTGTCGGTGCGCAACGCACGGAACGACCAGCCCGCGATCTCCAGTAACGCCACATACGGCACAGTCTGCGCGGCATAAGCAACGCCGTTGCCGACCCGGCCGGTTCGGACCCGGCTGCCCGCACCCCGCAACACCGCCCGCAAGGGCGCGACCCGCTCCGGTGTACCGGCCAGCATCGCAGCGCCAGTCGGTGGACGGTAGTAGGCGGTGTGGTCGGTGTGCTCGGTTCCCAGGGGCGCGGCCCAGGCCAGATCCGCGACAGTGAGCGCGACCAGTTGGTCCTCGGGCCATACGGCTGCGAGTACGGGCCGGTCGCCGAGGCTCTGGTCGAGCGCGACGATGGTGCTCTCACCTACGGCCTCACGCAACGACTGCAGCCATGCGCCGTGTAATGCCGTCGAGTCGACCATAAGCCAGACACTGTGCCATTCTGTGCCGGCCACCGCGGTGGGGTCGGTGTACACGCGTGTGGGGGCCAGCGATGTCGTTGCGGGGCCGCGCGACCTGCGCAGTCGCGTCACGGTCACCCCGCCGCGTATCTCCTCGAACTGTCTGGGCTTGACCAGATAGCTGATAGTCGCTGCGCCACGCGCCAATTCGGCTCCGTAGACCTGGCCGAGCGCGCCTGCGCCCACGATCAAGATGTCCATACTAACCATCCATATATCGAAAAATTTGGATATATGGATGATAGCGGCGGCTCCAGCTCATGTCTCGGCTCGCAAGCCGCTGAAGACGGGTCTGGCGCCACAGGCGCAAACGACCTCAGCCGACGATCTGCTGTGCCGCGACGACGCTGGTCGTATCGTCAACGTGTCGAGCGAGGTCGGGTCGCTGACGCTGATGATGGATCCGGACGGGCCCCTGTGGACGCTCGCCGCGATCGCGTACCCGTCGTCGAAGACCGCGCTCACCATGGTGACGGCCATGTACGCCAAGGAACTGTGGGACACGCCGATGGCAACACCGGTTTTCGCACCGCGGCGCAGGGTGTCGAGGTGGCCGTGCACCTCGCGACCTTGCCGGCCGACGGCCCGGGCGGGCAGCTGTGGGGCTACCGCTGGGGCGCCACCGGAGACGAGGAGTACGGCGCGCTGCCCTGGTGACCGCCCCCGGTCGGACCTCCCGGTCGGAGGTGCCCGTTTCGCTATGGCTCGACCGGTCGGTGCTGTTCGATGAGCGCGCGAGCCATGAGCTTGGCGCGCTGCGCGGCCTGGAGGTCGCCTTCGGCGGCGGAGATGATCGAGCCCTTCATCAGGATGTGCCAGGAGCGGGCGAAATCGTCCGGGTCGCGCAGCCCGGCCGCCTCGGCCCGGCCGCGGACGATGGCCCGGATATTGTCGAGGTATCCGATGCTCGCCTGACCGGCCGGATGCCCGGCGCCGAGTTCGAGCAGCACGTTGATGAACGAGCAGCCGTCGAAGTCCTCACGTTTCTGGAACCAGTCGTGGAAGACGTCGAAGATCGCCAGCAGTCGACCTTCCGGTGTGTCACCGCGCAGGCGGGATTGGGTCTCGACCAGGCCGAGTGTCCACAGCTGCTCGCGGCGCTGGAGCACGGCGAGCACCAGATCGTCCTTGGACGGAAAATGCCGGTACAGCGTCGCTTTGGCCACGCCGGACACCGCGATCACCTCCTCGGTACCCACCGCTCGGATGCCGCGGCGGGTGAACAACGTGTAAGCCGTGTTCAGGATTCGCTCGCGAGCAGAGAGGGCGGGTGCGGTCCGCGGAAGGTTGGGGGTCTCCATCTCCCTATGACCATAACGCTGTACAGACAGACCTGTCTATGTTAGGAAAGAAAGACAGGTCTGTCTTGAGGACGCAGGGTGGGCCAGACTGTCGAGCGCCTCAGGCGCGAAACGAATCGAGTGCCCATATGAGCACAGCGCTACACGCCCTCGCCGCCTCCCGCCCACCCCCGGCCGATGAGCCGGACGACGCTCGTCTGCGACTGAGCGCGACCATCGAACGCCGCGCTGGCGCGTTCGTCGTCCACGCCCATGGCGAAGTCGATGCCTACACGTTGCCGACGTGGCGTCGACTGTTGTCGGAGGCTGTCGCGGCGGCCTCGACAGGCGCCCCTCTCGTGATCGACACCAGCGGTATTTTCTTCATGGCGTGCCGTTCGTTGCTTGTCCTGGCGGAGGAATCCGAGCGATGCCGGCGTCGCGGTATCCGGCTGAGCGTGGTCGGCAGCGGGTCGGTTGTGGGCCGCGTGGCGACCGCTCTCGAACTGGACGTCCTACTCCCCGTCTACCCCAGTGTCGAGGACGCATTGGCGGAGTCGCCGCCGAGCGGGCGTTCGCCCATCGCGGGGCGGTGTAATGCCGTCGCGCCGGTGCGACACAGAGACGACCCGTCTGCGTAGGTCGGCCCGTTGGTGATGGCATTTGTCGTTGCACCGTACCCGCGAGCCGTCCGACGAGTGCGGTCAGGGTGGGAGCAGTACTGGGAACGGTGTCGGCCGCTGCACGGAAGTGGTGCCGGGCTGATCGGCGGGGCGCGAGTGCCGCGTCGCCGGACGTCGCCGGGTGGAGGATTGCGTTCGAGCTGATCGCAATCCTGTTCGTCGGCGGGCAGATTCGGTTGAATCCGGTATCACCTCTGTACGTCGTCGTCCTGGGCAGAGCCGCTGCACGCCGATTCCCGGCGTCGCGGGCAGTGCCGAACCCAGGACAGGCAGAGCTTCCAGACGAGGAGCACCACATGACAGCGCAGACCGCCGCCCCGGCCCCGACCGACGCCTTCATCGCGGACTGGCAGGACTGGCACCGGGGGCAGGAGGCGCGCTTGGCCGACCCGCACGGATTCCTGGCGATCACCGACCTGCACTGGCTCACCGAGACACCGCAGCGATTGCCGGACGCCCCGGGATCCTGGTCGGCCGACGCCGAGGGTGTCACCGTCGTTCTCGACGACGGTGAGGAATTGGTGATCGAGGGGACGGCGGTGCGTGGCCGGTACGTGTTCGGAATCATCCCCGAACGGGGTGGTGTCGATGCCGTGTGGGGCGACGCGGTGATCGAGGTCGCCAAGCGGGGCGGCCACGACATCGTTCGGCCACGACACCCGAGTAACCCGCTGCGCACGGCGTTCCAGGGCACACCCGCCTATGCGCCGGATCCGCGGTGGGTGGTCACCGGCCGGTATGTGCCGTTCGCGCAGCCCCGGCCGACCACCGTCGGCGCCGCCGTCGAAGGGCTCGAACACGTCTACGACGCACCCGGGCAGATCGAGTTCGAGCTGGACGGCAAGCCGCTACGCCTGACCGCGTTCGACGGCAAGAATCCCGGCAGCCTGACCGTGCTGTTCACCGACGAGACCTCCGGGGTCACCACCTACGCCGCCAACCGCGTCCTGCACCTGGCGCCGCCCGCCGCCGACGGCACGGTGCGGCTGGACTTCAACCGAGCCGCGAATCTGCCCTGCGCCTATACCGACCTGGCGACCTGCCCGTTGCCGCCGGCGGAGAACCGCCTGCCGGTCGCGATCGAAGCCGGTGAGAAGATCCCGTTCGAGCGCCGCTGAACGATGAGCGACCCCACACCTCAGATCAGGACGTTGTCGTTCCTGACTCCGGGCAACTACTCCGACGACGACCCTTACGCGGGGCTCGAGGACACGCTGCAGCTGTTCGAGTACGGCGAGCGCCTCGGTTTCGACGGTGCGTGGATCAGGCAGCGGCATCTCGAGCACGGCGTCGGATCGGCGGCGGTGTTCCTCGCCGCCGCCGGGCAGCGCACCAGCCGGATCGAGTTGGGCACGGCGGTGATTCCCATCGGTTACGAGAGCCCGTTCCGGCTGGCCGAGGACCTGTCGCTGGCCGACGTGCTGTCGCGGGGCCGGTTGCAGGCCGGGTTCAGCGCGGGCACCCCGCCGCATGCCGAACTGATCGGGCACTTGGTCTTCGACGGGGATTGGCGCACCTACGACCTGTCCTACGGACGGATCGCCCGGTTGATCGAGAACCTGCGCGGCGACTACCTCGGTGCTGCCGACACGGTGATCCACTCCCCGGGCAACACGCAGCGGCCTCGGTTGCAGCCGCACAATCCCGGCTTGATCGACCGGCTCTGGTATGGCGGCGGCAGTACCCGCTCGGTCCGCTGGGCAGGCGAGAACGGACTGAACCTGCTGACCGGGAACATCGTCTTCGGTGATCGCAGCGACGATTTCAGCACGACCCAGCTGGCCTTGATCGACGAGTATCGCCGATCGGTGGATCCGGCCCGGCCCGCCCGGGTCGCGGTGGGGCGGGTGATCGTCCCGTTCGACAGTGCCGACCGCGCGACCCGTGCGCGGTACCGCCAGTACGCGGCCGGTCGGCACGAGCGGACCCTCGCACCGCAGGGGGAGCGGCGCATCCTGTTCGCCCCGGATCTGGTCGGCACCGCCGAGGAGATCGTCGACCGGCTGCGGGCCGATCCGGTGCTCGCGCGGACGTCGGAGTTGCGACTGGAACTGCCGTACGAGTTCCGTCGCGCCGATTACGAGCAGATCCTGCACGACACAGTGGAGTTGATCGCGCCCGCTCTGGGACGCCGGCCCGCGCCGGATCAGCCCGGCATCGAGTACGACAGCGGTGAGGTGGCCGCGTCGGCGTGACTCAGCTGTATCGAGCTGGGGTTACACATCGCACGTCGTTCACACCGGGCAGTTCGGCAGCCGACGCCCCGACGATCGCGCAGGCCGGTAGCCGGCTCGATGCCGGTGCGGGACCGGGTACGGGCGATTCCGCGTCACGGTTTCGCGGCGAGCGCGGCCGCGAACACCGGCCAGGAGTTGTGCAAGTCCTCGCGCCAGTACGACCAGCTATGGGTACCGGTGGCACGCAGCTCGAAGGTGGCGGGAATTGCCAGCTGATCGAATCTTTCGCGCAGCTGACGGGTACAGCGGTCGGCGAAAGTCTCCAGTGCGCCGCCGATGAGGAGTTGATCGATCAATTTGCCGGGGCTGTGTTCGATACCGGCGCTGTGGAGTGTGTCGTGTGGTCCCGGTGTCCCGCTACCGGTCGAGACGTAGATCGCGGTACCCCGCAACTTGTCCGCGTGCAGATACGGGTCGTTGGCCGCCCACGCCGGATCCGTCGGCGGACCCCACATGTTCACCACATTGCCCCGGCGACCACCCACCACCGCGCTCACGATCACCTGACCCTGCGGATCACTGGTGCGCACACACCCCGAATACGACCCGATAGCCCGATACAACCCCGGCGCGGCCAACGCCAACTGGAACACCGACGTCCCCGCCATCGAGATACCCGCGATCGCGTTCGCCCCGTTCCCCCCGAACGCCGCATCGACGATCGGAGGCAACTCCCGCGTCAGGAACGTCGCCCAACGCTGCCGCCCCAACACCGGATCATCCGCACGCCAATCCGTGAAATACGAACTGGCACCCCCGAACGGAACCACCACATTGACCTGCTTGTCCCGAAAGAACTCCACCACATCCGTCCGGCTGAGCCAGTTGCCGTCCGCGCCGCCGTCGATGCCGTTGAGCAGGTACAGGGTGGGTGCGGGAGCCGATTCGTCGGCGGCCGGAAGGACGCGCACGGTCACGGTGTTCGCCATCGCGGCGGAGTAGACCGTCAGCTCGACCAGTCCTCCCGGTCCCGGTGTCGTGCTCGCGATATGGGAGCGATCCGCGGCGGCGCCGACCGGTGACGGGAGTTCCGGCGTGGTCGGCCCGGCGCTCACCGAGCCGGCCGTGCCGGTCGCTGCGGCGAACGCGGCGACGATCAAGGCCGCGGCGAGCCGTGCGGGCCGTGCCGCACCGCGACGGTACGGCGATGGGGCGGGAGAATCCACTCACGGCCTTCCGGCGGACGGGACGAGAACTCCGCCCACGTTAGGACGCGAATGTCTGTGCGGGCAAGCGGCATCGAACTCGTTTGGGGCCGGTGGCCAGTTCGCCCGGCCTCCCGCTGGGAACAGCCACAAGGTTGCGGGTATCCGTGTTCACGAGGTTGCCGGATGCGGTTGACTCGATGCCGATCCTCAGCGTCGGTCGCCTGTCTCCGGCCCGCGCAGCCGCGGGCACCGGCCGGGGTGCGGCCTCGAGATCGGAGGTGCGATGTCGCTCACCCACTCCCGGAAACGAATCCTGCTGGCCGCCGCCGTGAGCACGGTGCTGGCTGGGTCGAGCGTTGCGGCGACAGCGGATCCCCTGCCGGATCCCGCGTCGGTGTCCGCACCCGACGGCTCCCGGATCCACGATATCCGCGCCGAGTCCGAGCGGGTTCTCGATGTCGGCGTGTTCTCCACGGCGATGAACAGCGTCGCCCGGGTGCGCGTGTTGCGTGCGGCCGATCCGGCTCGGCCCGCGCCCACGTTCTATCTGCTCAACGGCGCCAACGGTGGTATCAGCGACGGGAGCTGGCTCAGCCGGACGGATGTGGTGGAGTTCTTTCGGGACAAGCAGGTCAATGTGGTGGTTCCGTTCGGGGGTGCCAGTTCGTATTTCACGGATTGGCGTGCGGATGATCCGGTGTTGGGGCGGCAGCGTTGGGCGACGTTCCTGACGCGGGAGTTGCCTCCGATCGTCGATGCGGCGTTCGGGGGGAACGGGGCGAACGCGATCGCGGGTATCTCGATGGCGGGGACGTCGGTGTTCCAGTTGGCGTTGGCCGCGCCGGGGTTGTATCGGGCTATCGGGTCGTATTCGGGGTGTGTGCGCACCAGTGATCCGCAGGGTCAGGTGATCGTGAGCGCGGTGGTGGGTGGTCGCCGGGGCAATGTGGTGAACATGTGGGGTCCGCCGACGGATCCGGCGTGGGCGGCCAACGACCCGTATCTGCACGCGGACAAGTTGCGGGGTACCGCGATCTACGTCTCGACCGGTAGCGGGACACCGGGACCACACGACACACTCCACGGCGCGAACGGCTCCGGGATACAACTGGCCTATCAGCTGATCTTCGGCGCACCGCTGGAAGCCGTCACCAATGTGTGCACTCGCCAGCTCCGGGATCGCTTGCGGGAGCTGGCCGTACCGGCAACCTTCGTACTACGTCCGGCCGGAACCCATTCCTGGGGATACTGGCAGGACGACCTGCACAATTCGTGGGAGACGATCGGCGCCGCCCTTGCCGAGGATCGGTGAACGGTTCGTTCATCGGCGACGGGAAACCCCGAAGGCAACCGCTATGACCGTGATGAGCGCCTGACCGGGCGTCCGCCTGCGCCCGGGATCAGTGATCGGTGATCCAGGTGTCGGTGAACTCCGCCTCCGCGGCGAGCATCTCCAGCAGCCGGGCCACGATGGCGGCTTCGATCTTCTTGCCGAACAACGGGATGCCGACCTCGGCCGAGCCCTCCACGACCGCCACCGTCGCGTTGTCGATCTCGGTGAGCCGGACGGTGCCGCTCACCTGGGCGGGCACACCCTCGACCTGCGCGTGGAAGCTGCCGCCCGCGCGGGTGTAGGTCTCGGTGCGTGCGATCACCAGGCCCTCGGGTCGCACGGCGGTGATGGCACCGGGCAATTCCGACGCCGGAACGGTCCGCACCAGCCGCACCTGCAAGCGGTCTTCGGCGGCGTCGAACTCGACGAGCCGCGCATCGACCCCACCGGCCTGCTCGGTGCGGTCTTTCCAGTACTGCTCGTCGGCGAGCGCCGCTCGAAGCGCGTCGGCCGAATGGGAATAGGTGGCCGTGTACGCCAAGGGGGTCGCCATACCGCCACACGCTACCTGCTGCCACGCTGATCGAAGGTGGCGAATCGCCGAGACCCGCACCGAGGCGTCCCTGAAATATGCTGAGGAACAACAGATTCGGTGGTGATGCGCACGTAGCCGCGACCCACGGGGCGGAGAGCCGAGCGCCGCGGCGGCTCGCGCGGTGCGGCGCAATCGAGGACGATGATCCGTCAGGGAAGACGCATCAGCTGCCGGGAGAGGCCGAACAGGCGGCGGGCGAGCCGCACGACGGGGAGGCCCAGTGGAAGTAGGAGGATCGTCACGCACAGCACCGCGCCCACCAGCCACACCACGGCCGCGAGAATTCCCAGCACCGTGCCGAGCACGGAGGTGAGAATTCCCAGCACTACGCCGAGCAGGCCTTTCAACAGTCGCATGATGACCTTTCCGGTTCCATTCTGCGCCTCTTCGCGGCGATGCGCACGTGGCATTTCGCTGACTTCCCCCCACTCTTCCGAGCCCTCATCTGCGGGTCTGTCGTCGTGGAACGGACGAGGTCGGTCGTCCGGCCGAGTGCGAGGCCACGGGACTGCCCAGCCAGCGGACCGGCCGGTACGGTCCCGGGCATGAGTCGAGCGATTGTGGAGCTATCTCATCCGGTCTCGGACGGCATGCTCACCTGCCCGGGACTGCCCGGACCGCGCATCACCGCGGAGATCTCGCGTGAGCAGTCGTCGCTGATCGATATGACCTGCGAAATCGCCCGCGTGGACATGGTCGGCGCTACCGGCACCTACATCGACGCGCCTGCCCAGTACCACCCCGGCGGCGCCGACATCGCCGAACTGCCCGTGGAGCGGCTGTGTAATGTGCCGATCGTCGTGATCCGCGCACCGGGGCTCCGCGCGGTGGGACCGGATGTGCTCGGCGATCCGGCGCGCCTGTGGGGCAAGGCGATCCTCGTGCACACCGGCTGGTCGGCCAAGTGGGGTTCACCCGCCTATCGGGGCCCCGGGCATCCGTTCCTGGTCGGCGAGGTCGCCGAGGCGCTGGTCGCCGCCAACGTCGCGGTGGTGGGCATCGATTCGCTCGACATCGACGACACGTCCCTGCCGACCCGGCCGTGCCACCACACGCTGCTCGGTGCGGGAATCCCCGTCATCGAGCAGATGACGAATCTGGACGCGGTCCCCGACACCGGTGCCAGGCTGGTCGCACTGCCTGCCCCGGTACGCGGAATGGGCTCGTTTCCGCTGCGTGCCGTGGCGTGGATCGAGTACCACGGTGGCGGGTAGCCGTTGCCCGTCGCCGAGCTGGCGCCGCGAACTCAAGGCCGGAACGACGGGACGGCGAGATCGTCGCCGAAGATGTCCGGAAGGTCGCGCTGCACACTGTCCGGGAATCGGGCGGGCCGCTTCTCCAGGAAGGCCGTCACGCCCTCGTGGGCATCCGCACTCGCGCCCCGGTGGTAGATGCCGCGGGATTCGACGCGATGCGCGATCATCGGATGCTCGGACCCCGGAATTGCGCCACAGCATCTGCCGGGACAGGGCCACCGAAACGGGTGCGGAATGCTCGGTGACGCGACGGGCCAGCGCATACGCCTCGTCCAGCAGGGTGCCGGCCGGATGCAGCGCGTAGAACAGTCCCGCCTCGCGCGCTTCGCTCGCGTCCACGAGACGGCCCGAATACACCCAACCCAGTGCGGTCTGCATCGGCACCAGACGCGGCAGGAACCAACTCGAGCAGGACTCCGGAACGATGCCGCGCCGATTGAAGACGAACCCGATGCGGGCGTTGTCGGCCGCGAGCCGGAAGTCCGCGGCGAGCGTCATGGTGATGCCGACGCCGACGGCCGGTCCGTTGACGGCGGCGATGACGGGCTTGCGGGATTCGAACATCAAAAAGGACGATCGCTACCCCCGATACCGGTGGAGCCGATGCGTCCAGCAACCCGGACATCGCGCCAACGACAATGAACTGCCCAGGATGCGGAAAGCGGAATAGATCTGGACAGACACGATTCTCGAGTCGACTGCCGAGGAGAACTGGGGACAAAGACGGATCGATTTGGAGAAAGCTGCTGCGCTAGAGTAGATTCGCTCCCGTCAAACTACCGAGCGATCGGTGGAAAGGCACGAATACCCCCGAACGAGCCCCGTAACGAGCACATCGGTCCGGGGCTCGATTGGGGTTAACCAGACGGAACCGCATTATCTACCACGCGTCACTGAGTTCGGCCGGTGCGGAGGGGTGCCTGAATGTGCACCCGCCCGGCGCAGTCGCCGCCGCCGTGAAGTATGGATCGAGATGGGCCAGGTAGTGCGGGTCGCACGTGACATCTCCTTTGCTGGCTCGGCGTCGCCGAAAGGGGCAGCGGCTGGGCCTGCGCATGCCGGGATGGTTGGAAACCTGCACCATCCGGCAGCGGGTCCTTCTTCCGGTGTCGCTCACACTCGGTAGTCGCGTGCGGCCTGTTGGGGAATTGAATCGGGAAGGGATCACCGGGCCGACAGGCTTCGATGGCTCCGAGGTGTGCGGTTGCCCCCGGCATGGTGAGGTTTCCTTGCCCGCGCGGCACGCCCACAAGGAAAACTCCTACTGCGCAACTCTGTACAGTGTCAATCAAGATGGAGCGCACCAGGATCGTCATGATCGTGGTGATGGGTTCGCGGCTGCAGTCGAGGTAACCCGCTCCAGCTCCGGAGGGCCCGTAGCTCCAGGTCAGGATGTGCAGGCCGACGCATCTTGATGAAGACCAGCAGCATATTGTTTCTCGTCATCCGGCCGACCACTCGGCGCAAGCGACGTGTCAGCTCGTTCTCGCGATCAGCTCTCCATTTCAGCGCGCCGATGCTGCTGTGACCGTGCGGCGTGAAGATCTGGCCGGCTGGCAGATCGGCAAATCGCCCACTGGAAATATCGCTTCGATGAGCGTTCCTGCCCCGGCAGCGTGTCGGATTCGTAAGACGGGTGATCCGGTTATGGCTGGACCCGCAAACGATGCCAATCGAAAGGCGCGGAGCCGACAACCGTGCAGCTTTCCGGCTCGTGTACGAGTTCGGGCCATCCCGCGGGGCGGGGACGACGCCCGCGGCAACTACACCTCCAATCTGCGCACCGGGCCATCCCCGGACCGGGCGGGCTGACTCGTGAACCGTCTGTCGCCCTTGCGGTTGACTTGCCCGTGATGTGTCCACCTGCCCGGTCTTCGTTCATGCCGCCACGAGACTGTATGCCTCAGCAGGCTATGAGCCGATACCGCCGTACGTCCGCGGCCGACCAGACTTCAACCGCGCCTACGCCAAACAGCTATCGACTGCCCACGCAGAAGGCGCCCATTGAGCTGGTTGTGCACGACGTCTTCCGTGGTGGTGTCACAGTGCATCTCTGGTCGAGCATTGTCCGCGTTCCGATCGAGCACGGCGCCCACCGATTCTCGGCATGGCGATCTGTCTTGCACCACGGCCGCACCGGCTCTACTCGCCGTGACCTTCGCCAGCGCGACCGACGGCGTTGGGCGGCAGACCATGCGTGGACGAAGGCTGCCCGGCTGTCCACGCCGGGTGGGTGAGATAGATGGCGAGGGCTGCGTCGGTTGCCTCGTTGTTCTCGCTATCTGGGAGAGAAGGGGTGGCGGAGTCGTAGCCCGGTGGTGGGGTCCAGATCGGCGCGGCGTGGACTGGCGCCAGTCCGAGTCGATGTCGGATCGCCACGGCGGCAGCGTCGGGCATGGGTACGAGGGGAAGGTCGAACCATCCGTAGCCGGTGGGTTCGTTCCCGCGGGACTCGCTCCAGCTGACCCAACTCCATCCCTCAACTTCGCTCCATCCCACCTCGATCTGATCGCCGCCGAGGGTTTCGACGAGCCCGAAACACATGTCGCGATCATCGTCCGCGCCGTAGTCGCAGCTGAGGACTGTCAGGCCGGCCCGCTGGAGGGCGTCGATGACAGCCGCGCCGTAGGGGCGGTGCGCATCGTCTCGCCGCAGCGGCACCGCAGCAGTGGTTTCCATGTGTTCGAGTATCGCGCCGGGCACCCGCCGCACCGATCACGGCTGTGGACACGCGTCCACCGAAGCGTGTCGGCGTGGCATGCGACAGTGAGACCGGCGCGGTCGATCGCGGCGTAAGGCCGACGGCTTGGATGCGGGGAGATGTTGTGGGATACGGGATCATGCCGTACGCGGTGGATGTCGATGTGCTGGCCGCCGTCCGCGCACACCAGCGACCCGCAGGGATTTTTCGACTGGATGGTGCAGGTCCACCGGGCCACGATCTGTTCCGACGACATTCAGACGGCGTTGCGGGAGTTGTTCTTCCGCGAGGAGCGCAGCGGCAGCGACGGCGCACCGTACGGGTTGGCGTTGCAGATTCTGTGTGCTCGGTTCGGTGGCGCGTTGAGCAACCGGTACTGGTATCCGATCAGTACTTCGTGGTTCGACAAGGTCGGCGATGCCCTCAGTGGGATCGGGATCGATTTCGATCCCCATGATCTGGCCTTCTCCGGATCCCGATCTCGCTGCCGGAGATCGAGGATTTCCCGGCTATCGGGCACTTCACCCGTGCCGAGCTGGAGCCCGTCCGTTCGACGCGGCCGACCTGTCGAGTATCGGTGATGAGGAGATCGCCGAATCGGTGACGGAGCCGCGCGACTGGGTCCGCTGGTGCGTCGACAACGACTACGAACTGGTGAGCTTCCGCTACTGATCGCGCCCCAACCCACGGTTCATACCTGCCAGGAGTTCAGGCATGGGCGGGGCCAGGGTCGTGCTGCGCGACGGGTGGCTGGCCGTCGCGGCCCGGACCGCTACCCTCGCCCACCAGGCGGTGAGCGAGGTCCGCAAATCCCGCTACAGCGTCTTCCTGCCCTACACCGCCGCCGAGTACATCGACCCCACGACCGGTCTCGGCGCCGAATGGGCCGCCCGGCTGCGCCCGACCAGCCCGTATGCGGGATTCGAAGTCCTCTACGACCATCTCGGCGCCGACGAGGAACACACCATCACCGGTTATCTGACAGATCCGGCCACCGACGCGCCCGTGGTTCGCCTGACATGCGGGACGCTCCTGCGGCGGTGCCGCATCGGCTGCCGGCCAGCAGCCCGCTGGCGTCGGTGACCGTCGGGTCACCGATCTGGGTCCGCCTCGCCGACGCCACCGTGCACCTGGCTCCGCGGCGGGATGTTCATACGAGGCGCGGCGCCATCCCGGCACCGTTTTCACGGTGCCGGAGGCGGCAGCGGCAGTCCTTGCCTGCGCGCGCACGGCAGTTGTTCATTCGCGCACGCCTGCATGTGGCGATAGTCGCTAGGGGGTGTCCTCAAAGTTGCTGCGGCGGATCTGCTTTGTGGCCGGTGGTGTTCTGTTTTGATGTCGCGTTGTGGTGCGCAGGCATGAGTTGACTGATGAGCAGTGGCAGGTCGTGGCGGGGTTGCTGCCGGTGTCGGGGGCTAAGGGCCGCCCCAGGGTGGATGATCGGCGGGTTGTCAACGGCATGTTGTACAAGGCCAAGACCGGGATCGCTTGGCGGGACCTGCCGCAGCGGTACGGGCCGTGGAAGACCGTCTACAACCGGTTCTGGCGGTGGTCGCGCAACGGGACCTTGGCGCTGCTGGTGGCGCGGGTTCGGGTGGTCGCCGAAGCGGTCGCCGAGCTGGATCGGGAGGTGTCGGTGGACTCGACGATCGTGCGCGCGCATCAGCACGCCGCCGGTGCCCGCCGCGGTCGGGTGGTCCATACCGGCGGAGACCGGGTTCTACCCCGAGGCAGGCGACGAGCCCGCTGACCACGCGATCGGCCGTTCCCGTGGTGGACCGACGACGAAGATCCACCTGGCCTGTGACGGGCTGGGGCGGCCGTTGTCGGTCGTGCTGACCGGCGGCAATGTCAACGACTGCACCGTGTTCACTCGAGTGCTGGCCGGTATCCGTATGCCACGCCCCGGGCGGGGCCGGCCGTGGACACGGCCACGTCGGGTGCTGGCCGACAAGGGCTACTCTTCACGAGCGATCCGGGAGCATCTGCGCAGACGCGGGATCGCTGCGACGATTCCCGAACGTGCCGATCAGCAGGCCCACCGCCGTCGTCGCGGCCCGGCTGGTGGTCGCCCGCCGAGTTTCGACCCGGTCGCTTACCGGCGCCGCAACGTGGTCGAGCGTTGCTTCAACCGGCTCAAGCAATATCGGGCCATCGCCACCCGATACGACAAAACCGCAACCTCTTACCGCGGCATGCTCGACCTGGCCACCCTGCTCATATGGCTTTGAGGACACTTCCTAGGGGACTGCCCGTAGGTGCGGTGAAACAGGCGGCTGAAGTGGGCCGGATCCGTGAACCCCCAACGGCGGGCGATCGCGTGTATCGGCTGGGTGGCCATGAGCGGGTCGGCCAGATCGCGACGGCAGACTTCCAGGCGGCGTCGGCGAATCCAGGCGGCCGGGGTGGTGTCGGCGTCGGTGAACAACTTTTGGAGCGTGCGCAGGGAGATGTGATGGGCGCGGGCTACGCGTCCAGGTGTGAGGTCGGGGTCGGCGAGGTGTTGGTCGATGAACTGGTGGATTCGGATGCGCAGAGCACGGCGACGCGCCTGGGGTGTCAGCAGTTCGTTCGCCTGTAGCGTGGATGCGAGTGTGGCCGCGAGCAGTTCAAGAGTGACCGAGGCAAGGGTGGGAGCCTGTGCGGGGGTGAATTCCGCTGCTCGAGTGGATAGTTCTTTCAGCCAGCGGGCGAAGGCTGCACCGATGCCGTAGTCGGAGTGAATCGGTACTGCGAGTAGTTGATCGACCTGTTTGGTCGGCAGCGCCAGCAGGTCCCGGTTCAGCACCAGATTCAGATACGGTGCGTCGAGGTTGGTGGAACGCCACCCGTCGAATGGTCGAGAGGTGTTGAGCAGATTGAACTCGTTGACTCCGCACAGCGCCTCCTTGCCTTCCTGGCGGATCAGCGTTTGGCCAGAGGATACGAAGTTGACCTGGTACGCCTCCGGGTCGGAACGGCGAATCAATCTCTCGTTACGGGACGCTCGCACTCCGGGATTGGCCATCGCCGACAAGTGCATGCCCTCCCAGGCCAGCAATCTGCCTGTCGCGGGAAACCCGTCGGTTCCGCCGCCCGCATCGATCCGGATCGGGAAGAATTCACTGTTCACATGGTCGAGCCAGCAGTCGAACTGATCGCGCCGCGCCAATCCGGTGGTATCGAACTCCTGCAACAACATTGCCGCCCCTCCTCGTTTGTGTCGCATACCCATTGTGCTACAGGTGAATTCGTCTCGTGGGACCGCCAATCCGAGATCCTCGATCATCCCGGCTCTCTTGACTCTTCCCGCCGTGTCCGAGCCCAGAACATCAGCGTCGAACTTTGACCACGCGGCTGCCGGGCGGGCCGCTGCGTCCACCGAAGGATGTCGGCATGGCGTGGGACTGTGAGAGCAAGGCGAGATTTGGCGTCGGTGACCAGGGTTCTCCGTCGGTGCCGGTCTCGGTGAGCGCAGTGCCGGTAACCGGTACACCGGCCGGTCAGCGGCAGAACAAGGCGCTGACCGCATCGACGGTGCGCCAGTCCAGCACGCAGTGATCGCCGGCAGCCGCCAGGCCCGGTAAACGCTCGGGGCTACGGCTGGATTGATCACGAACCATACTGCAACTACCTTGGTATCAGTCTGGCGTCGGAGAGGTGGAGTGATGACCCTTAGTAGCAAGAGTGCGGTCGCGATTCATGCGCTCACGATGTTGGGGCGCTGGGATCGCTCGTTGACGTCGGCCGAGATCGCGGAGAGTTTGGCGAGCAACCCTGTTCTTGTGAGGCGCATCCTCGGCAGTCTGCGCAATGCCGATCTGGTGCACTCGACCGAGGGGCGAGGCGGTGGGTGGTCGCTGGCGCGTCCTGCGCGTGAGATCACGCTGTACGACGCGTACGTCGCGGTCGAGCTTCGGCCGATCCTGGCTCGACATGCCCATCCACCCAGCGACGGGTGTGAGGTGGGTCGCCACATGCAGGCGCTGCTCGAGCAGGAGTTCCACGAGGCGGAATGCGCAATGGAAGAGCGGCTCGGCCGGACGACAATTGCCCATCTGGTCCGGCAGGTGCTGTCCAAGGAGCGTGAGTCGGCCGTTCGGTAGCGCTGACTGGGCGGCGGGCGATCTGGTCGCCCGCTCTATTTTCCCTTAACTGTAACCATTTCAGTATCAGTAAAAATTTGGAGGATGCCGATGACTGCGACGTCGATCGGGACCGCACGGCCACGTCCGGGGTTGGCCTTGTTGGCTGTGTTGATGGCAGCGATGCTCGCGACCGTCGTCGCTAGTGACATGGTCAATCTGCTGCTCGCCTCGATCGGGGAGGAGTTCGGGGCCTCAGAAGCGGAGCTTGCGTGGGTGGTTACCGGTTTCCTACTGATGTTCTCGGTCGGTATCCCGTTTTATGGTCGTCTCTCTGACGCGTCAGTCTCCGGCGATTGTTCTGCTTCGCTTTGGTGACCTACGCCGCTGGGAGCTTGATCTCTGCCCTTGTCCCGGGCCTCCTGGTCCTGGTCCTCGGGCGGCTCGTGATGGGAGTGGGTGCGGCAGGATTGCCCGTACTGTCAATCATCGCGGTCACCAGACTGATGCCGCAGGACAAGCGGGGGATGGGGATCGGTGTCGTCTCCGCCGCCACGGGTATCGGCACTGCTGCCGGGCCGGCCATCGGTGGTGGGATCGGGCAGTTTCTCGGCTGGCCGGCCTTGTTCTGGATGATGCTCGTGGTCGCGTTGGTGCTGCTACCGGCCGCGATGCGGGTTCTGCCCGACGAGCGCCCGTCGGGCACCGGTCGGTTCGATCTTCCCGGTGGCATCCTGCTCGGCTTCGGTGCCGGTCTCTTCCTGTTCGGCATTACGCAGGCGCAGGGTGCTGGTCTAGCGGCGCCGTCGTCGTGGATGAGTTTCGGTGTCGCGGTCATCGCGTTCGGGTTGTTCGGGTGGCGTACGGTCCGGGTCGCGGATCCGTTCGTACCGCCGGCACTGTTCACCAATCGGGTCTTTCGAGCTGCGGTCGTGGTCGCGTTCCTGGCGATGATCGTCAATCTCGGCGGCATGGTTTTCGTTCCGCTCCTGCTGATCGATGTCAACGGGCTCAGCCCGGGCGCCGGGGCTCTGGTCATGGTGCCGGCGGGTCGCCTGCCGGAACCTGGCGTTCAGGCTTTCGATCGCATTCGTGGTATACACAAGTTTCCGGATCGGTGCCGGGAACCTCAGAAACGGTGTGAATTGCTCCCAGCTGTTGCGCCAGACAGCGATCATCGCCGGATACTTCGACTCCCACTCGGCGGCGAACTCCTCGAAAAGCGATTCGGCAGCCTCCACCGTGGGTGCGGTGTAGATAGCCCGCAGTTCCGTGGTGATCCGGCTCCAATACTTTCGGGAGGAATATTTCAGGCTCGCCCGCACGAGATGGACAACGCACTGCTGAACATCGGCCAGCGGCCAGGTGTCATTGATCGCCTCGGGCAGCCCTTTGAGCCCGTCGCAGCAGACGATCATGACGTCCGCGACCCCGCGATTACACAGTTCGCCGAGGACACCGGCCCAATGCTTGGCTCCCTCGCCGCCGGTGCCGACCCACAGGCCCAGCACCTCCCGCTCACCAGCCAGGGTGACCCCGACCGCCACGTAGATCGGCCGATTCACCACCCGGCCGTCCCGGATCTTGACGAAAATAGCATCGATCAGCACCACTGGATACACGCGTTCCAGCGGACGTGACTGCCATTCATTCATCTCCTCGACCACCTTATCGGTGATCTTAGAAATCAATTCACGCGAGACCGCCACATCATAGATTTCAGACAGATGCTTCTGAATTTCCCCGGTTGTCAATCCCTTCGCATACAGCGATATGATCGACTCGTCGAAACCCTCCACACGCCGCGAATGCTTCGGAACAATCTTCGGCTCGAATTCCGAATTCCGATCCCGTGGCACATCGATACGCACCGACCCGACATCGGTATGCACCGTCTTCTGCGATCGCCCGTTGCGGTGATTCCCGTCCCCACGGACCGGCTGTTCACCCTTGGAATAGCCGAGGTGCTCATCCATCTCGACGTTCAACGCCGTTTCCAGAACGGTTTTCGTAATCTGCGACAGCAAACCACCCGGCCCGGCCAGCGACACCCCCTCTTTCCGGGCCTTGTCCACCAACTCCTGGGCAATCCGGACCTCCAGCCCCTCCGCCGCCGACCGTTGTCCGGCCGCGGGCGTCGATTCCTCCGACACGATGATCCCTTCCGCTGAGACAAGCCGCCTCAGCCTCTCCGATCACCGTCCCGCCCAAAAGATCTCAGACAGTCCCCCCTCTGGTCGAGTCGGCCACCATCGCCCGCCAGGAACAACCGTAGGGAACCCGCGTCGATGAATCACCGAAGCGTCGAAATCGTGGTCATCGTCGTAGCGGCCGTCTTGGCCCTGACCTGGACCGCCAGACGGTTCAAACTCAGCGAGCCCATGCTGTTGGTGGCCGGGTCGTTGTGCGGGCCAGGACAGCACCGGGCGCTGCGGTGGGCTCGCGCTGCGCCGTGGAGTCGGCGAAGGTCCACAGCTATCGCCGTCGGACCGTCGCCGATCTGCGGTTCGATTTGCCTTGTCGGTTCGGTTTTACAGCCACACCGCGGTTCGGGTACTGCTGCAGCTCCCGCTCTCACGCTGGCCGATTCCTGGGGTAGTCAGCGTGGACGACTTCGCACTGCGGCGTCGAAATTGTTACCGCACAGTGGTGATCGATGCGATCACTCACGAAGGGGTCGATATTCTAAGCGATCGAAGTGCGGCCCCCTCGAAGCGTTGTTGCGCGAGCATCCCGGTGGCGACATCGCCACGCCCAGCCAGATCACAGCCGTCACCGAATGCCGTGACGTGAGGGCGCATCGGCGGCGACTGCGACGTGATCCGTGCGTGGTGGTCCTCGCGAAGTCGGCGGGGCGTCCGCTGGCTCGTGGAACACGGCTTCAACCGCCCACACCAGGCTACGGGGTCGACGTTCTGAGAAACCAGGCGATGCACGACCAGCGAGAACGAGACGTCTGGCAAGGCCCCGACCCGCGGAGCGATGGGTAAACAGTGACCGCTTCTGCTCCGGATCGGCGCGGCGCACCGGTTCATAGGATCGCAGCTCGCCGCAACCCCGAACCGGGTCAGAACCCGTATGCGGAATCTACGGGACGAAACCGGGTGTGTTGCCCTTTGTGGGATGTCGCGGTCGGCGAGGTGGGCGTCGGCCTCCATGTGCGGTCGGGTATCTGGCATAAGTCATTTTCTTGCGTTCGCGTCCGTTTCAGCTCAGGGCCGACCGCAGCCAGCGCAGCGTCTCGGGTTCGACGGGGTCGGCGATGTCGTTCTGGTCGGGATGCTTGCGCAGGTAGGCGGCGACGACCGGGCAGACCGGTACGACCCTGGTGCCTGTGTCGCGGATGTCGGCCAGGGCTCCGGCGACGAGGGTGCTGCTCAGGCCGCGGCCGGCGAAGGCGTCGAAGACCTCGGTGTGATACATGATTCGTCGGCCGTCGTGGTCGGCGTAGGCGGCGAGCCCGGCCAGCTCACCGTCCACTGTGATCTCGTACCGGCTCTCGCTGTCGTTGCGGCGCACGGTGGGGGTCATGGTCTCTCCATTTCGGGCAGTGGTTGGCTCAGAAGGTGACGACGACCTTGCCGCGGACGTGCCGGGCCCGGAAGTCGAGCAGCGCCTGCCGCGCCTGGGCGAACGGGTACTGCGCGCCGATCTCCACCCGCAGCGTGCCGGCGGACGCCTGCGCGGCGAGTCCGGCCAGCCGACCGGCGGGCGTGGTCGTTCCGGTGTAGACGGCCCGGACGTGCCGTTCGAACGTCTGCGGGCCGCCGAGCGGGGACACCAGCAGGCCACCGGTTCTGGCCGCCGCCGCGGAGGCGGCCAGCGCGGGGCCGGCTTGGGCGACGTCGAGCACCACGTCGGCGCCTTCGGGCGCCCAGTGCCGCACGCGCTCGGCGACGTTCTCGGCGCGGTAGTCGATCACCCCGTCCGCGCCCAGGTCCGCCAGATAGTCGCGGTCTCCGTCCCGGCCGGTGGCGATTACGGTCGCGCCGGCCTGCTTGGCGAGCTGGACGGCGTAGCCGCCGAGACCGCCGGTGGCGCCGACGACGAGCAGTGTGACATCCGGCATGGGCCCGGCCTCGTCGAGCAGCGCCGCCGCGGTGAGGGCGCCGGTCGGCAGCGCGGCCCCGTGGCGCGCGTCCAGGCCCGCCGGTCGCACGGCGGCGGAATCGTCGGCGCGCACCAGGGCGTACTCGGCGAAGGCACCGGAGGGCACCCCGTTCCACGCGATGACCGCGTCCCCGGTCGAGAATCCGCCGACGCCGGGCCCGACGGCCACGACGACGCCGCTGACGTCGACGCCGGGCACGAACGGGTGCGTCACCGGCAGCTCGTCGCGCATCGCACCGGTGACCAGCGCGATGTCGACCGGGTTGACGGCGGCGGCCTCGACGCGGACAAGGAGCCGCCCCGCGCCGGGCTCCGGCCGTGGCACCTCGGCTATCTCCAGATCTTCCAGCGGCCCGTAGGCCCGGGTGAGCAGTGCCTTCATCGGTGGTCTCCTTCGAACTCGGGCAGCGGCTCGACCGCCAGGACGCGCTTGCCGCCGACGTGCCGGGTCGCCAGATCCCGGTAGGCGTCGCGGACGCGCTCCAGGGGGTAGACGGCGGCGATGGGGATGGTGATCTCGCCCTTCGCGACGAGGGCGGCCAGGCGGGCCCAGACGACCGGGTCGTCGGCCTGCTCCTGCGCGGCCGAGTGGACGCCGTAGCGCTGCACCGCCCGGCCGTCGGCTGTGGTGTTGATCCGGTCCGGCCGGACGCCGAGAGCGATGGCGGTGTCCACGTTCCCCGCGCCGAAGGTGTCCAGGTACACGTCGACGCCCTGCGGTGCCGCGGCGCGCAGCCGGTCGGCCAGCCCGGGGCCGTAGGTGACCGGATGGATGCCGAGGCCGCGCAGCAAGCCGAAGTTGCCCTCGCTCGCGGTCCCGATCACTGTGGCCCCGCGCAGCCGGGCCAGCTGGGCGGTGACCACCCCGACGCCGCCGGCCGCGGCCGAGACGACGACCGTCTCGCCGGGTCGCGGGTCGACGGCCTCCACGCCGGCCCAGGCGGTGGCACCCGCGCCGGCGATGCACGCGGCCTCGGCCCAGCCGAGCCCGGCGGGCTTGGCGGTGAGCGCGCCCGCAGCGGCCACGACGAAGTCGGCTTGAGCGGCGCGCGGCGCGAAGCCGAGGACTTCGTCGCCGGGTGCGAATCCGGTCACCCCGGCACCGACCTCGGCGACCCGTCCGGCGAAGTCGTTGCCTTGGCCCTCGGGGAACCGGGCGGGCCAGATCGCGGCGAACGCGCCTTCGCGGATACCGATCTCTCCGGGGTTGAGGGCCGCGGCGACGACGTCGACGACCACTCGGCCGGGCTCTGCGCGGGGCTGGTCGACCTCCGCGATCTCGAGGACGTCGGGTCCGCCGTAGCGGGAGAACCGTACTGCTCTGGGCATCGTCGTCACTTCCCCGTGCGAGCGGGCAGCGCCCCGAGCTGTTGCAGGACCGAGTACAGGTTGGCTACGCCCCAGTGTTCGGTGATCTGCCCGCCGCGCACACGCATCGCGTCGACGGTTTCGAACTCGACGTGCTCGCCGGTCGGGGCCAAGCCGAGGAACTCGCCCCGGTGGGTGCCCGAATACGTCTTGTAGGTGGTCACGACGTCGCCGTCGACGGTCTGCCAGTGGATCTTCGCCGAGAAGTCGGGGAACGCCGTGCGCAGCGCGTGGTAGAGGACGCGGACGCCGTCCTTGTCCGGCGTGGTGCCCGGTTGCGGGGTGTGGTCGACGAAGTCGTCCGCGAACAGCTTCTCGAACAGGGTGAAATCACCACCGGACTGCACGCGCTCGGTGTTGCGGCGCACGACGTCCTTGGCATCGGTGCGCAGCGAGGCCAGCGTCCGGCTCCAGGCGACCACCTGGTCCAGCAGCGTGCCGACCGCGGCGGTGTGCCGCTCGGCGGGCGCGAAGACGCTGAAGTCCTCGAAGTCGGTGAACAGCGACAGCGCGACCTGGTTGCGGACGTCGGCCACCTGCAGCTCGCCCATGACCAGCCGCAGGTGCTCCACCGCTCGGGTGCCGCCCGCGCTGCCGTAGCTGACGAACCCGGCGGCCTTGTTGTTCCACTCGCCGTAGAGGAAGTCGATGGCGTTCTTCAGCGCGCCCGAGGTCGAGTGGTTGTACTCGGGGGTGACGAAGACGTACCCGTCGAAGGAGGCGATCTTTTCCGCCCACGCCTTGGTGTGCTCGTGCGCGTAGTGCCCGAGCGACGGGGGAGTGGCCTCGTCCAGGTGTGGAAGGTGGTACTCGGCGATGTCGACCAGCTCGAACTCGGCGTCGGCGCGCGCCGCGGCTAGCTCGTGGACCCAGAGCGCCACCGCTTCCCCGTTCCGGCCCGGGCGGGTGCTGCCCAGGATGATCGCGATGCGTGTCATGTCCGCCTCTCCAGTTTGATGATGTGTCTACAAATAGCAGCGCTTTGCTGATGTGTCAACAAAAGGTATGCTGCTCGCATGGCCGACGTCCGATGGCTCGATGAGCGGGAAGCCCGGCTGTGGCGGGTCTACCGGGAACTGACTCGCGAACTGCAGCGCACCTTCGAGCGCCAGCTGGAACGCGACGCCGGGCTCTCCGGCGCCGATTACGCCGTGCTGGCACCCGTTTCCGAGGCCGAAGACGGCGTGATCCGCATGCGCGAGCTCGGCCACGAGGTGGGCTGGGACCGCAGCAGGCTGTCCCATCAGGTCAAGCGGATGCAGAAGCGCGGCCTGGTCGCGCGGGAGGACTGCGCCGACGACGCGCGGGGCGCGATGGTGCGCATCACCCCTGCCGGCCGCGAAGCGATCGAGGCAGCCGCTCCCGAACACGTCGCCACCGTCCGCCGCCACTTCTTCGACCACCTCTCCGAGCGCGAGCAGGCGACGCTGACCCGCCTGCTCGAGCGCCTCCTCGCTGCTCAGCGCCATGATGGCTAGGCGGTGACGAGGCCCCTCCGCAAATTTGTTGATGTGTCCGCAAGCTAGCGCGATGTTTTTGACTGGAGCAGTGGTCGCTTGCCTTGGCCGGTGCGGTCGGCAATCGATAGGTGCGGACCTGCTCCGCGGTGACCGTGTCCCGCTCGAACTCGACTACAGCGCCCTCGGCGCGCGAAGGCGCCCATGTCCTCGGCCAGGGCGGTCGTTGCGGTGGGTGGTCAGTGCGGGAGCCGCGGCAACCGGCGGACTTCCACCGGGCAAGATCGGCGGCAAGACGTGGCTCACGATGGCCACCTCCCACCGGCGGACCGCTGACCGAGAGTGAACAGCCCTAGGTACGAGGTGTCAGATCTGTTGTAAAGCGCCTGCCAGGTTGCGAGTTCGCTACGGAAAGGTGTCCTAACATACGCAAGGCGACTTCGCTGCCACCGTCGCGAAAGGGCGCCGCGGAGTCCTGGTCGCCCGCGGCGAACGTCTCCGCGCCCGCCGACAAGTCCGCCCCGGCGCAGAAGGCGCGTCCGGCACCCGTGATCACCACCGCTCGGATCCGATCGTCGCGGTCGCAGGTGTCGAAGGCTTCGATCAGCTCGCGTCCCATCGCGGTGGTGAACGCGTTGAGCTGCTCGGGGCGGTCGAGGGTGATTGTGGCGATGGTGTCGGAGACGTCCAGGCGAATATCGGCCATAACCGACAGCTTGCCACCATGCCGATATCGCCGCTCTTGCAGGGGGTTCGCGCGAGAGTGAGCGATCGTGCGACTGATTCGAAGAAGAATGGCTGTTTACTTAGTCTGCGCTGGACGGTTAGCCTGTCGCCGTGCCTCGATTGGTCACGGCATCTGACTCCCCGCCCCGGGGTGGCAGCGCAAATCGGTCGGCCGGCGTTTCGCGCTGTCGGTCGGCAACCCGGAGAAAGGGAGTGGGATGGAGATCAGCAACGCGGTCGCGGCGGTGACCGGCGGTGCGTCGGGACTCGGTCTGGCAACCGTGCGGGAACTGCACGGCAAAGGAGCGAAGGTCGTCATCATCGACCTGCCGTCGTCCTCCGGTGAGGCCGTCGCCAAGGAACTCGGCGACGGCGTGGTCTTCGCGGCGGCCGACGTCACCGACGAGGACCAGATCACGGCTGCGCTCGATGCCGCGCAGGAACTGGGCGAGTTGCGGATCGCGGTGAACTGCGCGGGTATCGGCAATGCCATCAAGACCGTGGGCAAGAACGGGGCGTTTCCGCTCGCGGACTTCACCCGGGTGGTCAACGTCAACCTGATCGGCACCTTCAACGTGATCCGGTTGGCCGCCGAACGGATCTCCCGAGCCGATCCGGTCGGCGAAGAGCGGGGCGTCATCATCAACACCGCGTCGGTGGCGGCGTTCGACGGCCAGGTCGGGCAGGCGGCTTATTCGGCATCCAAGGGCGGAATCGTCGGCCTGACGCTGCCGGTGGCCCGCGACCTCGCGGGGCTGAAGATCCGCGTGGTGACCATCGCCCCCGGACTTTTCCACACTCCGCTGTTCGCCACCTTGCCCGACGAGGCCATCGCATCGCTGGGCGCGCAGGTGCCGCATCCCTCGCGACTCGGCGATCCCGCCGAATACGCCGCGCTCGCCCGTCATATCGTCGAGAACCCGATGCTCAACGGCGAGACCATCCGTCTCGACGGCGCGATCCGGATGGCGCCCCGCTGAGCCGGTCGCACGACAGAGCGGCGTCGCGGTCACTCCTCCGCTGGGCGATCTAACACGTCGCGGGCGGCGGGTCGGTGGGTGCGCGGAACTCGAAGCGAACCCCGCTCGACCCGGGCAACACGATCGCGGCGCCGCTTCGCGGCGTCCAGGTGCGCGGCAACAGGACGTGCTGATTGCCCACGTGGAGGAGCAACACGAGCCCGTCGTAGCGGAAGCGATACGCAGGCTCCGAGCCGGCGCGGTTACCGCATTCCACCTTGCGGACGTCGTTCGACGCGAGAAACAGATCCTTGTCGCTGTAGACGACGACGTTCGGTTCCTTGCCGAGATGGGCGGCGACCCGCCGCGCCTGCGTCTTGCCCACCGCCGCCGAATAGTCCGTGGCCAAGGCGAACAACGTCAGCCCGACGATGCCGAACAGCACGGCCCACTCGGTGAGCAACGCGGCTTCCGAACGCACCGGCGCCGACGGGTCCCGTTCCCGCCGGTCACGCCGTAACGCGACCACCACGCTCCACAGCACCACGGTGCCGATCAAAGTGCACAGGTGGGCAACGAGAAAGCCGCGGTTGAGCGGGGTGGTCCAGAATATCCCGCTGAGCCCGTTGAGGACGACGACCACGGCCGGTACCGCGATGCCGATTCGCGCCCAGCGGGACCGGCCGTGCGTGCGAATCCACTGCGGTAGCAGGAGATATCCCCACATGAGTGCGACCACGATCACGGCAAAGGTCATCAGCGGCACCCAGAGCGCGTCCACGCTGCGCACCAGGTAGTCGGTGACGGTCAGGCCGAGCACCGAGGGATCCACGCCGAAGTAGAGAAAGAACCAGTTGGCGTGGTTGCGTCCGAAGTAGAACAGCAACGCGGTGAGCAGGGTGGTCGGCGCCACGAATTCGCCGATGATCCGCGCCGCGCGGCTCGCACCGTCGAACGGGGAAGCCGCGGTGCGTTCGGCGTCAGCCGGTGGGTCGGACATTCGTCGGACCGGTGGGTACCGTTTTGGTCGGCGCCTTGGTGGTGGTAGTGGGCTTGCCGGTTCCGGTGGGTACCTGGGTTTCCGGGCTTTCGGTCGTGCAAGGCTCGGGGCCGGTGTACAACGTGAACTTGCCGCCAGGCGTCAGGCGAACGCGGCCGTTCTGATGCCTTGGGTTCGAATGGCTGTAGGTGCACCGATCCGCGACGCCTTCTTCGTCGACTTCTTGCACAACCTGCACACAGCCGCCGCACTCCGCGGCTATCAAGCGGACAGCTTTCGCCTTGACATTGGAAATCGAATCACCGGCTGTATTCACGTCGTCCCACGGGATGTCGAAGGGCCCGGTGGCAACATCCGGTAGGTTGCTCCGACCCGGAACCGCAGGACCGTCGCGTCCGGACTCATCCGTCTGGTCGGTGTGGTCGCACGCGACGACAGCCGAAATCATCAGGACGACGGCGACCCACCCGAAGAACCGCAGTGGCATGCGTTACCTCCCAGTGTGCAGGCACTGAATTCTACGGCGCGAGAACGAATTCGGAGTGCGATCGACCGGCCACCTGCCGGACTGCTTCGCGGCGATGAGAGGCGAGGCGGAGTGCATCCGCACCCCGCTCAGCGGATTCGTCTCGGGCCGGTCGAGGAACGGACGCCCACGACAGTGATGACCGTGACCATCAATACCGTCATCAGCTTCATGAGGTTCCAGGTCTCCGGGTCGGGAATCGGTTCGGCGACCGGCAGGTCCCTTGCCCGTGGGCGGTTCCGCGCGGGCGGGGAGAACTCGGTGCGGGGGTGCTCCGGCAGGGTCTGTAGCGGCGTGGTGACCAACGGCGAAAACGTAACGGCGGGAGACTCAGGGGCGGGCGGGCCGAGTTGGAGAGGGCTCATCGGCACCGGCGGCGGTGCGGTGGGAAGCAGGAGTAAACACGTCAGTACCGCGCTGCCGGTAGCGGCACTGCCCACGGCAGCGCTGCCGAGGCCGGAGCCACTCGATCCCGGGCCGATCAGGCCCGGCACGAGGGAGCCGAAGCCGCTACCGGTCGCCAGCCCGAGCAGCAGTAGAGCGCTACCCGTCGCCGCGCTGCCGGTACACGCCATTTGGACGCTTCCCGTATCGAGCTTCGGTGTCTCGCCTGGGCTGTCCGCGGTGACGTTCGGGTCGGCGGCATCGTTCGCTGGGCCGGGCCTACCACCGCCGAGTTCCCCATCGCCGGTGACACGGAGGCCGCTGCCGGGCCTGTCGGTGGGCCGGTGACCGAGATCGGCGCTGCCGGAGGGGATTCGGATCGGGCCCAGACGCAAGGACCCGCCCTCGGTGGCAGGGGCGACGGCGCTGCCGGACGGACCGAGGCTCGAACCACTGCCCGGGACAGCATCCGCTGCGCCGGTGCCCGAACTCCCGGTGGCGAGGTCGCCGAGCGGCAGCCATGGCGGCGCCTCCGCGGATGCTTCCGGAGGCCCGGCCGCGAGCGTCGCTATGGTCAGGGGGAGCAGCACAGTGGCGAATCCTCGGGTCATCCTGCCTGGTCGAATCGCGCCTCGGTTGCGTTGCATGGACAGTCGCCTCGTCGTTGTCGAAACTGGGCCGGAACGGTCAGGTCGTGTGCTGGTAGCGGGAGAGTGCGAGTTCGAAGGCGTCCTTCGGCACCAGGTTCCCGCCGGAGAACGGTTCGTCGAGGTTGTAGATCGCCCGGATCACCACGCCGACGATGGCGCCGAGCAGCGCTGTGGTCACGACACTGCGTTTGCTGACCTGGACGCCGGAGAGGACCACGCTGAGCAGCAGCAGGACCGTGCAGATCCACATCGCCAGGTAGAGGAAGCCGGGTACGCGGTAACCGGCGTCCAGCGCACGGTCGGCGCGCGCCTGGGCGACCGCGTCCAGGCTGGTCAGCGCGTTGCTCCGGAGCGTGTCGACCTCGGGCTCCGCCGCGTTCACCGCGGCCACCGCGTCACGCAGCGTGTCGAGGGTGTCCTGGGTGGACTGGCTGAGCCGGCTGTGGTCGGCCATGACGGTCCACTCCTCGTTGAGGACCTGCTCGGTGTAGTCGCGTACCAGGCCTTGGATACGGGCATGGTCGGGCTCGGGCATGCCGTGCGCGGCCCAGTAGGTATCGATGAGCGCCTTGGCTTCGGCGATGGTGTGATTGCGGGCGTTGTCGTACTGCTGCCAGGCGATCACCACGATGAACGCGACCACCGCCATGAAGATCGTGTTGATCAGATTGAGCACCAATGAGCCGACAGCGTCGTCGTCGGTGTGCCGCCACGCTTTCGGATGCAGGCGATCCCCGGCCACGAAGACGACTACCGCGACAAGCGCGGTCAGAGCAGGCACGAGAAATTCCAAGGCCATACGGGGCCTCCGTTCTGTCCGGATGGTTCTCGCGATCGCGGCCTCGGTGACCGACCGCAGCGCGTGTCGCACTACGGGTGCTGGTCACAGGGAGCGCTCGGCGCGCGCCATCCCAGGTCGATCAATTCTTCGAACTTCGATCGCGCTGTAGCGTTGGGTATTTCACTGTCCCGGATCCGAACGGCTCTCCGGAAGACTGTGTGTCCAGTCGAGTACCGTGGGCCGATTCGCGTCGAACCGAGATCAGCAGCCCACGAGGCCCCTCAATGCAGGTCGTTGCGGCTATTGTGGTGCCGGTTCGGTAGCCGTCGGGAGCTGCGACGTAGTCCCGGGTACGCCGGCGTTGTCCGGACGGGCATTTCGTTTGTCATGCGTGGTCCTCACCCCCGAGATGAATACCGAGACGATCGATGATGGCGCTCTCGACAGCCTGCGTTGTTCGGATCTGATCAGTGGTGCACAGCAAATCGGTACGCGACGCGCCTGCACGAACCAGGCGGTGTTGAATCGTCCTGGACGGCAAGCCGATCTGGACGAGACCGATAGTAGACGGCGAATACGCCTGCACGTGGCGAAATTTCGGATTGTGCCGCCGAAAGGGGACGACGCGACGGGCGGGGCATCGGCGCGGCGCGAAGATGTTCGCCGCTCGCCGACCGCGTCGCCGCCGAGAGCGCACCGGCCGGTCAGGCAACCGTGCGGTCCAGGCGGGCGCAAGCGACTTTGTTGAATGCCTATTGATTGCTGTGAGGGGAGAGCTCGGCGAGGATGGGCCGATGGCAGTGCTGTGGTCCATCGGGTGTTCGGACGGGGATGTGATCGTTGAAAGATCGCTGAGCTGCTCGAAGAGGTGTTTTCCGGCCAGAGTCATCCCTAGTGCCTCGATCATCGCGAGTGCAGTGCCGCGTGCGCCGACAGCCGAAACGAGTAGTTAGCTACTCGCGTCACCAGGTCGGGAGACGGCGCACACTCGACTGGATCCCCGGGAACTGCGATCTCGGAGGAGGTGGTGATGAGAAACGACTCGCGAGCATTCCCTGTCTCCGCGGCCATCGCGGGACTGCTCGGCGCCATATCGGTACCGATCGCGGCGGCGGACCCGGTGACAACCGTGCCTGCCCCGCCGGTAGCCACGTCGGAACCGGTGTTGCCGACTACCGCGCCACCAGAGGTCTCGACGCCCGCGACTACGGCTGCTTTGTCGACGACCACGGCGAAAGCGCCTGTCACGTCGCCACCCGTCCCGACGACTACGTCGCCACCGGTCCCGACGACTACACCGTCACAGAGCTCCGGTCCGTCCTCGGTGACGTCCGAAAGTTCCGCCGTGCTGCCCGCACCCACCCTCGACGCGCCTGCCACCGCCCGACGCGGCACCATGATCACGGTGCACGGCGAGAACTGGCCCTGCGACACGGTGCGAACCTTCCCGGACTGGTCGGAATCGGTGACCGCCCAGGTGCAAGACGGTTCGTTCGATGCCCGCGTCGGTGTGCCCGACCGAGCCGAACTCGGTTCGCACCCCCTTCCCGTCGCCTGCCTCGGGACGTCCCAGCGAATCGTCGTGCGAACCTCGGTCGAGATAGTCCCCGCGCCGGTCGTCACGACCACCACCGACGACCTCACGACCAGCACGGACGCCCCCTCGGCCACCGTGCCGACCAGTGGGCGGCCGAACACGGCGCAACAAGTCGATGACCGCTCCCAGGAGACCGGCCTCGGCGATGTGCTCGGCCTCGGCGGCTTCCTCCTCGCCCTCGCCGCCGCACTGCTTCTGGTGCGCGGCCTGCGCAAGAGTCAGGGCGGTAGGCCGCGCCCGCCCAACGGTGATCCGCATCCGCCCCAGGTACACGTGCAGGTGGTCGCGGACTCCGCCCCATCGATCCAGATTCGCCAGGTCGTCCGCGCTCCCGCCGTTCGGGTTCGGCTGCGCGCCGGCGAGCCGTGGCTGCACGTCGAGGAGGTGCTCGGATGACAAGTCCAGCGTCGATCAGGGCTCGGGCAGTACTGTTCCAGAACGCTCCGCACGATGCCGGTGTGGGCGAGCTGGCCGAGCGCCTGCATGAAAGGGGTGTCGAACACTTGGCCCTGCGCCGGGTGCCGGGTGCCGCCGCGATACTGCGGTCCGCCGCGCTGCACGAGGTGGCCGAGACGATCGACGGGCTGCTCGAGGTCGACCTCGGCAGTGTCGCGATCGGAGGTTGGCGCCGCTACGACCGGCTGCGCAGAGCGGCGATACGTACCCGCTCGGGCGGAGTCGAGCAAGTCACGCTGTTCGAACACGAGATCACCCAGAACTACCGGCCGTGCCTCGATGTCACCGTCGACGGAAACCCGGTCGGTGAGTTCACGGTAGAGCTCTGCGTGGCGATGCTGCTCCAGCCGCTGGCCGCGACGGTCCGCACCGGCATGCTGGTGGCAGTGGGCCCCGGCGACTGCACCGTGACGGTATCGATCGGCGCGCCGGAACTCGGTCCGATCATCAAGCGCGAGCGGACACTGCACACCGCGACCATGATCGACCTCCGGTGGCCCATACCGCTGGTCGAGCAACCTCCGGCTCCGCCATCTCCCTTGCCGGCAGGTCGCGTGCGCGGAACGCGGCCGCCCGAATCGTGGTGGACCAGTGGGTGATGCGAGCTGGGCGCCCACGGAAGAGCGCGATTCATGACTTCGCCGCCAACCGCAGGATGCCAGCACACATAGTGCATCGGCCGGGCACCGATGTGTTCAGGCGCGACCCGGCACCGTTGAGCGGGCACCGCAGGCGGCTCGGCTCATCGGTGACGGCGGTTTCGAACAGCGCCTCAGGGTCTCGCTCCGGTGCGAAGCTATCGCTATACCGCTGGCGGACAACAGCTCTGGTCGACAATCGCGACGAAAGGCGGTCGACCGGCGCGCGTCCTGCGTCGCGGACAAGTCCGCCGAGAACTTCCCTCCGCTCCGCGATAGCGGGGGAACATCAGGGGGTGCCGGATCCGAGCGTGCCGTTGTACGCTTGGACAGCTACCGATCGGCGTAATGGGAAGGCCCTGGATCGCGAAACCCGCATCCAGACAACAGAAGAGCCACAGATGACCAGACACGCGCATTATGTCGGCACCCTGCCCGCGGAACTGACGACGGGCGATCGTGCCGTCCTGCAGTGGTTCACCGACCACAGCGAGGGATGGCCGGTCACCGCCGTGCCGTGCGACCTCGACCCGGACTGGATTCTCGAGTATCTGCGCACGCGCAAGCACCATACCGACGTCTTCGAGGTCGTCCGGGCAGGCGAGTACGCCGACTACGGCGATTTCCCCAGCTATGGTCTGCGAGCGGGCCGTACGTTGCAGCCGCGGCATGTATCGATGGACCGGGTCGAGCGAATCGGCCGAGTCGTGGAGGCGTTCGAGTCGCTCCGGAGTGAGCGGCCGGAGCTGGCGGAGGCGAAAGTCCAGATCAGTCAACCCAATCCACTGGATCTGGCGATGTTCGTCTTCGCCGGGGCCGCGGTCTCGGGCGGGCTTCCCGTCGGGCACGCTCTGCGTCGCTTCGGTGTCGTTGTGGACGCGATCCGGCAGCTACCGGTGTTCACCGAAGCGGTGATGCAAGAGATGACCGAGATCGTCGACCGGTACGGCGACCGGGTCGTCTGGCAACTGGAGTCGCCCATCGCGCTGTTGAGTATGGTCAAAGCCGAGCAACTGTGGTCGCAGTGGGCGCTCGCCCCGCTCGTCGCACGGCAGCTCGCCGGGTTCCTCGGACGGACGCACGAGCTCGGGGCCGAGGTCATCGTGCACCTGTGCTACGGCGACTACCAGCACAAGAGCCTGCTGACGCCGCGCAGTCTCGCCCCTGCGGTGAAACTGCTCGGCCACACCGCACGGCTGCTGAACAAGCGGGGGACGCCACTACCTCCGGTCCATATTCCCTGCGCTTACGGGGCCGAGCCCGCTCCGCTGGACCCGCGATTCTATGCACCGTTGCGCAAGCTGGATCCGGACTGGAGAGTGATCGCCGGCGTGGTTTCGCCGGACTCCGGCGAGGGCAGTGCCGGTGCGCTTGCTCTCTTCGAACAAGCGGCCGGTCGCGAGGCGTACGGTGTCGCCACCGCGTGCGGACTCGGCCGATGCACTGTCGACGATGCGCGGCGGGCGGTCACGAACACGGTCTCGACAGCCGCCGCCGGTCGCGAACCGTAATCTGCCCGACGGCGGCCGGTGACGATCCGCCGGAGGGCGAATTGCCTTGTCCGGACCTCCCTCTCGGACCGAGGACGTCGCCGCCTAGGTCGGCACCACGATCGGAGCGTTGCTATGTTGCTAGCGTAAGCGGGTCGCCAAGCTCTGGACGACAGGACTTGGAAGGCACGTGTACCCGCTCACCCACCCGTATCCGCCGAATCCTGTTCCAGCACTTGGAGTCACATCCTTGACCACACCACAGTCCCCGATGTCCGCGCCACACGCCACTGGATCCGGAGCGTGCCCCGTCCAGCACGGATCTCCCGCCGACGCGGATGTCCTACGAGTTCTGCTGTACACGAAGGAGTTCGTCGCCGACCCGCATCACGCATACCGCGAGATGCGTCGCCAGTACGGCTCGCTTGTGCCGATCGAACTGGCGCCCGGTGTGCCGGCCACCCTCGTGATCGGCTACCAGACCGCGGTGCGAATCCTCAGTGACCCCGATCACTTCCCGGCCGATCCGCGAACATGGCAGAAGTCCATCGCACCGGACTCACCCGTGCGGCCGATGATGGAGTGGTATCCGGCCGCCCGGTACAACACCGGACTGGCGCACGATCGCTATCGGAGCGCCTCCGTCGACGCCATCGACGGGATCGACTTGTTCGACGTGCCGTCCGTGGTCGAGCGGATCGCTGTCCCGCTGATCAATGCCTTCTGCGAAGCCGGTTCCGCCGACCTGGTGACGCAATACGCATTTCCGCTCGTCCTCGAGGTCCTCAACCAGATGGTCGGCTGCCCGGCCGAGATCGGCGAGCGGGTCGCGACCGGTATGGCCGCGCGCTTCGACACTGTCCGGGGTCCCGAGGGCATGAAGATGGTCAAAGAGGCGTTGATGCAGCTGATCCGGATCAAGCGCCAACAGCCCGGCAACGATGTCACCTCGCGCCTGGCGCATCATTCGACCGACCTCGACGACGTCGAGATCTTCGCCCAGCTCATGAGCTTCTACGGGGCAGGCTTCGAAGCGCAGCGCAATCTGATCACCAATGCCTTGCTGCTGATGATCACCGACGACAGGTTCCGGTTCGGCGACGTGCTCGGGCGGAATCTGTCCACCACCGACGCACTCGACGAAGTCCTGTTCAACGACCCGCCGATGGCGAACTTCTGCACGACGTACCCGCGCCAGCCGATCATGGTCGACGGTGTCTGGTTGCCCGCGGACCAGCCGGTCGTCATCAGTCTCGCCGGCTGCAACAACGACCCGCAGATCCGCGGAACCGACGAACCCGGCGGCAGCCGGATCGGCAACCGCTCGCATCTGGCATGGAGCGCGGGCCCGCACGCCTGCCCGGCGAAGTCCGTCGCGTACATGACGGTGCAGAACGCCATCGACCAGCTGCTCGACGCCCTGCCCGAAATACAGTTGGCCAAGCCGGCGAACGAACTGCAGTGGCGGCCGGGTCCGTTCCATCGGGCGCTGATGGCTTTGCCGGTCGTCTTCCCCAAGTCCCCACCGGTGACCATCGGATAGGAGCCGCCCGGCGATCCGTGGCCCTCGGAGCGACGGCCCCGATCGGGGCGTCCGTCGGTTCGGCGTGGCTGCCGGAAACTGCCCGCGCGAGCGCCTACCATGATCACGCTGTGCGACGTGGCGGCGCTGCACGGCGAACGGGGAAGCGGCCCGCCCGGCGTAATCCAACGCCGGGCGGGCCGTTGCATTCGAGCCGCCCGACGGGTCTGCCCCGCGAGTCACAGCGGGGGATCGTCGCCGCACCAGGAATCCTTGTCGCGCAACACGTGTGCTGAAGTGTTTGTCGCCGACCGGCGCGGGTAGGCAACGACGAGTGGCGTATGTCAGGAGGTCGGAGTATGGCAGCGAACAACAGGGTCGGGCAGTTGCGCAGCGTTGTGCTGGACTGCCCCGAACCGCGCAAACTCGCCAGGTTCTATCGCGAGCTGCTCGGCGGAGAACTACTCGAAGACGATGACGACGACTGGGTGGTGCTGGTCGAGACCTCCGGTAGACGCATCGCGTTTCAAACAGCGCCGCAATACAAACCGCCGCGATTCCCCGATCCGGAGGCATCCCAGCAGATCCATTTCGACGTGCTGGTGGACGACATCGCGGAAGCCGAGCCCGTGGCGCTCGCCCTGGGTGCGACGCTCGTGCAAGCCGAAACCGACGGCGCGTTCCGCGTTTACGCCGATCCGGTAGGACACACTTTCTGTTTGGTGTGGCTCCCGGAGTGAGTTCAGCCCGTCGCCCGCACGGCGATCGCGCCGGATTCGCGCGATTGCCGTGCAGGGATGACGGGCCGGGTTATGGCGGGTAACGGCCGCTCAGCTCATTCGGGCGGGGCCGGTCGCCGGATCTCGTCGGCCACCGAACCACCCGCGATGTCGGCCGCGACGCCGGTCTCCTCCTCGTAGCGGTGGTCGACCTGGATCCCGTCGCTGTCGGAGGTGATGTCCTCGAGCCTCTCGGTCCTACCGGGCCGGGTCTCCTCGGCCTCCGGCGCTCGGTTCGGATCGACGTCGGGCTCCTCTTCGGCGAGCCGCTCTCCGATCGGCCGAGGATGAGCTTGCTCCCACGCCGTCACGCCGTACTTCGTAGCCCCGGTCCAGTGTTCCGGCGGGTCCATGCCTGCCTCGAGCGGGTCGGAACGCAGCCGGTCCTCATCGAGGTCCTCGGCGCTGCTCAGGGCCGCCGGATCGGTTTCGACCGCGTCCGGTGCGCCCGTGTCCTGGGGCGGGTCGTAGGTCTCGTTCGGTTCGGTCATCGCTGCCTCCTTTCCTGCACTCAGCGACTTCCCGCAACTCTCCTCGGCAAACCCTCGGGCAATGGGTGCGATCACCTACTGGAAGTGGGCCGCGTGTCCGGTACGGCGGAGATGGTCACTTCCGGGTGAATACGCCCAGATGCTCGGTGTCGTAGTACTCGAGGATGAGCTTCTCGCCCTCGAAGGTCGCTTGTGAGACCGAACCATGGTTGGCGTTCTCGCCTGGGGGAGTGAAGACGAAAGTATCGCCGCTCCAATGTTCCAGAGGGAAGGTCATATTGTGCGGGCCCAGGCTGAGTGTCAGGGAACCACCGGTGGCGCTGACTGTCGCCGGTCCGTAGTAGGCGTTGTCGTAGGTGCCCGTGTACGACGCGGAAGCTCGCGCGGGAGCCGGGTCGGCGGGTGGCTGTTTGCCTGCCAGTGCGCCCGCCGGGGCGCCGAGCGGCTCGAACGCCGTGCGATACAGCGAGCGCCAGTCCTGCTGGATCTTTCCGAACTGGACCAAGTCGGCGAACTCCGCGTTGAGCGTTTCGGGCACCCCGATCGGCGCGGCGTTGGTCAGTGTCACGATGCCGACGTCCGCCGAGGGGATCAGGGTGAACGCGGTACCCGCACCGAGGCCGAACGCGCCCGAGTGACCGAGGACGACGCGGCCCGACGCGGAATCGCTCACGTTGAAGCCGAATCCGTAGAACCCGGCTCGCGCGTCGGGCGTTCTCGGCGGCGACGACATGGCTTGCGGGGAGACGGCGGGCAGCAGATCCTCCGGTGGCACCAGGACGGAGCCACCCGCGGAGCCGTTCGCGAGCACCATCATCATCCATTTGGTCATGTCCGCCACCGAGGAACTGACCCCTCCCGCCGGGGACTGCGCGTCCGGTTGCCGCTGCGGGTTCGCGACCTCGTACTTCCCGTCGATGAGGACGTGCCCGTCGGCCCGGTCAGGGCGGGACGCGAAGTCGGCGTAGCGCGAACTGGTCGATTTCATGCCGAGCGGGCCATAGATCGTTCGCTCGGACAACGTCTCCCAGTCGGTCCCGGCCGCGGCGGCCACGGCGACGGCGGCCGCGGTCAGTCCGAAATTGGTGTATTCGTAAGAATCCCGGAAGGCGCTCAGCGGCAACTGCCGAAGCCGGTCGAGTACCTGCTGACGGTCGTAACCGAGGTCCTCCAGTAGGTCGCCCGCGTGCTCGGGCAGCCCGGAGCGGTGCGCGTACAGGTCGCCGACCGTGACGTGTTCGGTGACGTAGGGATCGGCGAGCGCGAAAGACGGCAGCAGCCGACGCACCGGAGTGTCCCATTCGACGCCTCCGGCGGCGATCCGGCGAGCGACGACGGTCGCTCCGATGGGCTTGGAGACCGACGCCAGCTGGAAGACCGTATCCGCGTCGACCTTCTCCTTGGTGACGACGCTACGGACGCCGAAGCCCTTGCTGTACACGACCTTTCCGCCGTGAACGACGGCGACCGCCATGCCGGGGATGCCGGAGGAGGCGAGCAGATCTTCGGCGAGCTGGTCCAGTTCGCCCACGGCGTCATCGATCCGTCCGTCCGGGATCGGCACGCCCGCGACCTGGTTGGGCATCGCCGCGGAACTGGAGGGCGACCCGGCCCCGGTGGGCTCCGATTCGTCGCCGCCGCATCCCGTCACGGCGAGAAGGGTGGCCGTCGCCATGGCCATGGGACCGAGCAGTGCGCGCCGCAGTGTGCTCACGGGTCGCCTCCTGGCTGTCGTAGCGACAAAAGACCAGATAAAGGCTAGTTCAAATGAGATTGCTAGGGGTGTGTTCAGCGGTCTCCGGGGTGGTAGGCGAGGCGTGGACGCGCTCGCCCACCGTCGAAACCGGGCGACGTTCGGGCGGGAGCTACCCGGCGGCGGAAGTCTTACGGATCTCCACGATCGGAAGCACGAGCGCGGCAGGCGAGCCTGCCGGAACGACCGGATGCACGGGCGCGACCGGTGCGATACGCCGGTATCCCGTACCCACCGGCGGCCGGCTGTCCACTTCGCCTTTGTTCGGCCAGTACGCCGCCGCGCGCTCGGCCTGCGCGGTGATCGTCAGCGAGGGGTTGACGCCGAGGTTGGCCGAGACCGCCGCACCGTCGACGACGCTGAGTGTGGGATAGCCGTACACCCGGTGGTAGGCGTCGATCACGCCGTGCTCGGCGTCGGCTCCGATCGCCGCCCCGCCCAGGAAGTGGGCAGTGAGCGGGATGTTGAAGATCTCGCCCCAGCTGCCGCCCGCGATACCGCCGATCCGCTGCGCGACCCGCCTGGTCACGTCGTTGCCCACCGGGATCCAGGTCGGATTGGGCTCGCCGTGGCCTTGTTTGCTGGTGAGTTTGCGGCCGAACAGGCCCCGCTTGGTGTACGTGGTGATCGAGTTGTCCAAGTGCTGCATGACCAACGAGATGATGGTCCGTTCGCTCCAATTCTTGGTGCTCAGGAAGCTGAGCAGATCCATCGGATGCCGCAGCACCATGCCGAGGAAGCGCAGCCAGCGCGGTATCCGGCCACCGCCGTCGACCATCAGCGTCTGGAGCAGGCCCATGGCATTGGAGCCCTTGCCGTAGCGGACCGGCTCGATGTGCGTATCCGGAGTGGGATGGATGGACGAGGTGATCGCGACACCCTTGGTGAAGTCGACGCCCGGGCCCAGCTTCTTGGTGGCCGCGCCGACGATCGATTCGGAGTTGGTGCGCGTCAGCACGCCGAGCCGGTCGGACAGATCGGGCAGCACGCCCTTGTCTCGCATGGCGAACAGCAGCTTCTGGGTTCCGCGGGTGCCCGCGGCGAGCACGACGTGTGCGGCGGTGAGCGTCCGCGGTTGCTTGCGTATCCAAGCGCCGGTACGGGCGGTGGACACGTCCCAGGTGCCGTCGGGATGCGGGCGCAGTTCAGTGACGGTCGTCATCGGAATGACCTCGACGCCTGCCTGCTCGGCCAGGTAAAGGTAGTTCTTCACGAGGGTGTTCTTCGCGCCGTACTTGCAGCCGACCATGCAGTCGCCGCACTCGACGCAACCGGTCCGCTCAGGCCCCACACCGCCGAAGTACGGGTCCGGCACGGTCTTTCCCGGCTCGCCGAAGAACACGCCGACCGGAGTCTGCACGAAGGTGTCGCCCACACCCATGTCGTCGGCGACGGCCTTGAAGACCTCGTCCGCGGGCGTCATGTGCGGGTTGCGCACCACGCCGAGCATTTGCTGCGCTCGCTCGTAGTACGGGGTCAGCTCGTCACGCCAGTCGGTGATGTCACGCCACTGCGCGTCGCGGAAGAACGGCTCCGGCGGCACGTACAGGGTGTTCGCGTAGTTCAGCGACCCGCCGCCGACCCCGGCGCCGCCGAGGATGAGGACGTTGCGCAACGGGTGGATGCGCTGAATGCCGTAGCAACCGAGGGCGGGCGCCCAGAGGAACTTCTTCAGCTCCCAGCTGGTCTTGGGCAGCTCGTCGTCGGCGAAGCGCCGTCCCGCCTCCACTACGCCGACTTTGTACCCTTTCTCCACCAGCCGAAGCGCGGTGACGCTGCCGCCGAACCCCGACCCGACGATCAGCACGTCGAAATCCGTCGTCCGCTGGTCCATGTGGAACTCCTCGATCTGTCGCCAGTGACTCGGCTAACACTACTCCCGGGTAAGTAACGGTTCGCAACTCGCCCGGAACCGGCCGATCGCCCTCGGAGCCCACGGCGAGCGGCAGATCTCGACTAGACGAGAGCGATGCTCTCAATAGTTGACATCGCTCTCTGAACCGCGCAATGTTTTGGTATGCCGACGACACCTCGCGCCCGAGCCCGGGCCCAGACCATGAACGACATCGTCCGGATCGGGCGGGAACACCTGGCGACCGACGGCGCCGCGGCGCTGTCGCTGCGCGCGGTGGCGCGAGACCTCGGCGTGGTGTCCTCGGCCGTCTATCGGTATGTCCGCAGTCGTGAGGAACTGCTCACGCTGCTCGTGGTGGACGGTTACAACGCCCTCGGCGACGCGGTCGACGACACACTGTCCGACGCCCCGGACGACCCGATCGATCAGCTGCGTTGCCTGGGGCGCACGGTGCGGCGCTGGGCGCTGGCCGAGCCCGCCCGCTACGGGTTGCTGTTCGGCACTCCGGTCCCCGGCTACGACGCGCCGGCGGCCGAGACCGTCGCACCGGGCACGCGCGTGATCGCGACGATGCTGACGCTGTTCGCGCGCGCTCACCACGCCGGCCTGCTCGCCGCGCCTGCCCGGGAGCCGCGGATATCCGCACCGCTGGCGGGCAGTTTCGCGTCGATCCGGGAGCAGTTCCAGCTCGAGCTGCCCGACTGGCTGGTCGTGCGCGGCGTGACATTCTGGGTCGGCCTGTTCGGCGCGGTGAGCGCGGACGTCTTCGATATGTACGGCGCCGACACCTTCGCCGACCGTGACGAATTGTTCGAACTCCAGCTCGACACTTTGCTGGACATGCTGGGGCACCGCGGGTGATCATCCGCCGGAATGGGGGAGCCCGCGCCCGATCGGCATGGCGTGTGCTGCGATGAAGAGCGTGACGACGCCCGGCGAACACTCTTCCGCACCCGACCTGACTGCCGCGACAGCATGGGCGCACCGGATGGGGGCGCGAATCCCACTGGTCAACGCGCCGATGGGCGGCGTAGCAGGCGGACGGCTCGCCGCAGCGGTCACCGCAGCCGGTGGACTCGGCATGATCGGGATGGGCAGCGCCGGGTCGGTCCTGGCGCTGGAACGGGAGTTGCCGCATGTTCGCGGTATCGACGGCCCGTTCGGCATCGGCCTCGTCGACTGGGTCGTCGCCGGAGAGCCGCGACTGCTGGACGCCGCGGTCGAGGCCCGTCCCGCATTGATCTCGGTGAGCTTCGGCGAGGATCTGGACTGGGCGGCCCGCGTCGCGGACGCCGGGATCGTCCCGGCCACCCAGGTGTACAGCGCGCAGGACGCGCGGCGTGCACAAGACGCCGGGATAGGCGTCCTCGTGGCGCGTGGCGTGGAGGGCGGCGGACACGGCGCGGAGAACGCGGCGCTGCTGCCCCTGCTGGACGAGGTGCTGGACGTGGCGTCGGTCCCGGTGCTCGCGGCAGGCGGCATCGGCGCACCGGAGGACCTGGCCGCCGTACTCCGGGCAGGCGCGAGTGGCGCGTGGCTGGGCACCTGCCTGGCCGCCTGTTCGGAATCGCTGCTGTCGGAGGCGGGCCGACGAGCCCTGCTCGACGCACGCGGTGCGGATGCCGTGCTCACCCGCGCCTACGACGTGGGAATGGGATTGCCTTGGCCGTCCCGGTTTCCCGCGCGGGTGCTGCGCACCGAGTTCACCGACCGGTGGACCGGACGGGAAGACGAACTCGCTGCGGATCCGTCCGCCAAGCACGCACTCGCCGGCGCGATCGAGGCGGACGATCCGGCGGTCGCGCCGATCGACGCGGGACAGGGCGTCGGTCTGGTCACCGCGGTCGAGCCGGCCGCGCGGGTACTCGAACGGCTCTGGCGAGGCGTGACGGGGCCGGTCGCGGGCTGAACTTCAGTCCTCGCTGCTGGTGCGATCGCCGAGGTAGCGCAGCAGCTCCGGATCGGTGGAGACCAGCCGATCCACTTCCTCACCACCGGTGCACTGGTAGAGCGCGACGGTCACCGAATCGGATCTGCGTGCGGCCACCCGCCAGATCCCGCCCGAATCGGCCCAGCGCCGGAGGACCGCGACGGGATCGTCGGTCATCGTGTACCTCCATTCGGTGGCGTACCCGCAAGCGGCCTCGATGTCACCGGGGCACGGTGACCGGGTCGGCGCAGCTGGCGGGCACGTCGACGAACGAGCAATCCTGCGGCGCACGGGTCGGCCGATAATCGGGCGCCACGCCACCCGATCGGGTGATAGCCGTGTATGCGGCCACCGCGTCCGTCGGCTTGCGCGTCAGTGCCGGATCGGTCAGGACGTCGACGGTGTACAGGCCGAAACGGGGAGTGTAGGAACCCCACTCGTAATTGTCGGTGAGACTCCAGTAGTTGTAGCCGATCAGGTTGATGCCGTCGGCCTTGGCGCGCTGGAGCCAGTAGACGGTGTCCCGCAGGGAGTCGGCTCGCGCATATCCGTCCGCGCGCGGCATACCGTTCTCGGTGGGCATTCCGTTCTCGACGATGTAGAGCGGCTTGCCGGGGAACTGGCGCGAATAGTGTTGCAGCGCATAATAGATACCTTCCGGCTGCAGCGGGTTCTTCCACAGTTCGGTGAAACTCGCCGAGCTGGAGAGGGTGTCGGGGGAGAGGCCGTAGTAGTAGTCGATGCCGATGTAGTCGAGCTTGGCGCCGATCTTGTCCACCAACGGCTTGTTCACCACGTCCTCGCCACCGGGAATGTAGGCGACATTGCTGGTCACCATCGCATCCGGCTGCACGCGGTGAATGTGGTCGTAGATGCTGTTGTGCGCCTCGGCGATCCGTTCCTGCATCGCCGGCGCGGCCGTCGGTGCCAGGCCGCCGTGCCGCAATTCGTTCACCAGGTAGAAGGTCGGCTCGTTGAACGTGACCCACAACGGTTTGTACTGGGCGTACCGATCCACGACGGCGCGTGCGTTGGCCAGCCAGTCCGCGACGATGCCCGGGTTGTTCCAGCCGCCGCGGTCCACCGCCCAGCCTGGGTAGACCCAGTGGTCGATGGTGAGCATGGGGCGCATCCCGGCGGCCGTGATCGCGGCGACGACGCCGTCGTAGAACTTCAGCCCGTCCGGGTCCCACTTACCCGGCTCGGGCTGCAGTCGAGCCCACTCGATGCCGACCCGATAGACCTTGACGCCCAGGTCGGCGGCCAAGGCGATGTCCGAGCGGTAGCGCGTGTAGAAGTCGATCGAATCCCTATAGGGGTCCGTCGTTTTCCCGGACGCGACGTAGCGGGACCAGTTGCTGTCCGGGGCATGACCCTCCGATTGGTACCCCGACGCGGCGACGCCCCAGAGAAAGTCCGGGCCCATCGGCGTGACGACAGCGGGCGGCGCAGGCCGGGCAGCTGCCGGGGCGGCGGCTCCGAGCAGGACCGCGGTGACGGCCGCGAGAGCGGCCGAGACGCGGCGGTGGTGGAAACGCATCGAACTCCTGTTCCGAGATGGATGACGGCGCTCGTGGACCTCCGGCACGCGATCGGGTGGGGGTGGAGTCCACGGGGGAGAGGGTAATTGGTCACTTGTCCGTTTTCTCGGTGTCGGGGGAGGGAAGTGTGGGTCGGACGGGTTGTCGACGTGCCCGGTGATGGTCGGAAGCTGTGGCCCGATGGGGGAATGAGGGCCGGTCAACCTACTTTAAGCATGTGGATACATAGATATGCGCATCTAACAATTTATCCCACCTCACTTCCTTGTAACCGCACAAAAACAAAACCAGCAAGGAAGGAGAGGGGCAGGACGAATGCTCGGTGTGACATGACCCTCTGTACGGCGCGCTGATTCATCTCGGCACGAGGGCCGTGTCAGGATTCGTGCATGGTCGCGAATCCGTTGCCGCGAGTGGCGCGGCGGCTCGCCCAGCGGCGCTGGGTGATGCGGTCGGCGCCGCTCGTGCTCCGGGTGGAGCGGTTGCTGCGGCGGGTGAGCGGTGGGCGGATGGGCGTCCTGGACTTGGCCGGGTTGCCGTCGATCGAAGTCACCGTGGCGGGGCGCAGGACCGGGCTCCCGCGCACCACGTCACTGCTCTACGTCCCGCGCGGTGCGGACTTCATCGTTCTGGGGTCGAATTGGGGAAGTCCCGCGCATCCGGTGTGGTCGGCGAATCTGCGTGCCGCGCGGACCGCTTCGGTCCGGCACAAGGGGGAGCAGTTCCCGGTCACGGTACGGGAGATCACCGGTGTGGAGCGAAAGCCGTTCTGGGATCTAGCGGTCGCGTTCTGGCCGGGCTACGCGATGGAGTACGAACTGTCCGGCGGCCGGGTGTTCCGAATCTTCGAGCTGCGTCGGCAATCTCTCTGAGCCGGTGTGGGATCGGGAATCGAGCGGCGGCCCGGTGTCGGTGGGGGCGGTTACGGTGGGCAGGTGACCACGCATCTGACTCACTGGGGTGCCTTCGAGGCGGACAGCGACGGCGAGCGGCTCACAGAGGTACGGCCGTGGCGTGGTGATCCGGAACCGACGCCATTGATCGACAACGTGGCTTCGGCGCAGCATCATCCGACTCGGATCGACCAGCCGTACGTTCGCCGTGGTTGGCTGGAGAACGGGCCGGGTCCCGGTCCGCGCGGGTCGGAAGCCTTTGTCCCGGTGTCGTGGGAGCGGGCGTTGGACCTGCTGGCCGGCGAACTCGGTCGGGTGTATCAGCAATATGGCGCGGAGGCGGTTTACGGCGGCTCGTACGGCTGGGCCAGCGCGGGGCGTTTTCATCATGCCCAGAGTCAGCTGCACCGGTTCCTCAACTGTTTGGGCGGCTATGTGCGCCACGTGAACAGCTACAGTCTGGGCACGTCGACGGTGTTCCTGCCCTATGTCATCGGCGATATCGGCTGGGTGACGCAACAGGCGACAGCGAAGGCCGTGCTGGCCGAACATTCCGAGCTGGTGGTGGCCTTCGGCGGTCTGTCGCCGAAGAACGCGGCCGTGTCGCCGGGCGGCGTCTCGCGGCACAACACGCGCGGCTGGATCGCGGCGGCGCGGGCGCGGGGCTGCCGGTTCGTGTCGATCAGCCCGCTGCGCGACGACACCCCGCCCGAGGGTGACGCCGAATGGATCGCCCCGTTGCCGGGAACCGACGTCGCGATGATGCTGGCGCTGGCGCAGGTGCTGGACGCGGAAGGGTGGACGAACCAGGAGTTCCTGCGCGAGTGCACGGTCGGCTACGACCGCTTCGTGGCGTACCTGCGTGGCGCGGTGGACGGCGTCGCGAAGGATCCGGAGTGGGCCGCGGCGATCACCGGTGTGCCCGCGGGCCGTATCCGGGCGTTGGCGCGTGAGATGGCTGCCGCGCGGACGCTGGTGACGGTGAGCTGGTCGCTACAGCGTGCGCGGCATGGTGAGCAGCCGTTGTGGGCGGGTGTGGCGCTCGCGGCGATGCTGGGGCAGATCGGGCTCCCCGGCGGCGGGTTCGGGCACGGCTACGGCTCGGCGGCGAGCGTGGGGGAACCGGCGCGTGTGCCGGTGCCGCGGCTTCCGCAGGGGCGCAACGGCATCGACGTCTTCATACCGGTCGCGCGGATCGCAGATATGCTGCTGAATCCCGGTATGGCCTACCGGTACAACGGCCGTGAATTGGTGTATCCGGATGTGCGGTTGGTGTATTGGTGCGGTGGAAATCCGTTCCATCACCACCAGGATCTGGCCCGTTTGCGTGCCGCGTTCGCGCGTCCGGACACGGTCGTGGTGCACGATGCGTTCTGGACGGCTACCGCGCGGCACGCCGATATCGTGCTGCCGTCGACGATGTCCATCGAGCGTGACGACTACGGCGTGGGCGAGGGCGACAGTGTGTTCTTTCCCATGAAGGCGCTGACCAGCCCGCGTGCGCAGGCGCGCGACGACTATTCGATTTTCGCCGCGGCGGCCGATCGGCTCGGTGTCGGTAAGGAGTTCACCGAGGGACGCTCCGCCGGTGAGTGGTTGCGGCAGCTGTACGAGCAGTGGCGCGTCACGCAATCACGTGCGGGCCACGAGCTGCCGGATTTCGACACGTTCTGGGCGGGCGAGAGTCTCGAGCTCCCGGTGCCGGACCCGCGGCAGGTGCTCGCCGCGGATTTCCGGGCCGCCCCGGACCGGTACCCGCTCACCACGCCCAGCGGGAAGATCGAGATATTCTCCGAGACCATCGCCGGTTTCGGATACGCCGATTGCCCGGGGCATCCGGTGTGGTCGGAGCCGGAGGAGTGGCTCGGTGGTCCGGCGGCAGAGCGGTACCCGTTGCAGTTGGTGGCGAATCAGCCGCGGACCAAGCTGCACAGCCAGCTCGATGTGGGGGCCTACAGCCGGTCGGTCAAAATCCAGGGACGGGAGCCGATTCGGATGCATCCTTCGGACGCCGCGGCCCGTGGTCTGCGTGCCGGTGCGGTCGTGCGGGTGTTCAACGAGCGGGGTAGTTGTCTGGCCGGACTGGTGGTGGACGACGGTGTGCGGGCGGGTGTCGCGCAGCTGTCCACCGGGGCGTGGTACGACCCCGACCCGGCCGACCCGACGTTCTGCCGTCACGGCAATCCGAATGTGCTCATCGCCGACCGTCCCTCCTCCACGCTCAGTCAAGGCTGCGCAGGGCAACTCACGCTGGTGGAGGTCGAGCGCTATGCGGGTCCGATCACCGAGGTGGACGTGATCCGCCCGCCACGGACAGCGGATGTGCCCGAACTGTAGGCGCCGTTCACCGCGGTCGCCGTTGGTCGGCCAGCTCGGTACCTACCGATCGGATGAACATCGAACGGTTGTAGGTTGATCCTCGCCTGATCGCGATTTCTGGTTCATATGAGCAGGGAAGTTCGCGGAGGTCGCATAAGGGCACGGCAATATGGACAACGGTTGGTTGTCGATGGAGGTCTCCTGTGGAGCTGGATCTCGCGGCGTTGCGCGCGTTCGTCGTGGTGGTGGAGGAGGAGCAGTTCGGTCACGCCGCGGCTGTGCTGGGAATCAGTCAGCAGGCGGTGTCCAAGCGCATCGCGAAGCTCGAATCGCAGTTGGGGGCGGAACTTCTCGACCGCGGGCCCGGTAGCAGTGTGCCGACCGGCGCCGGTCGTCGGTTGTTGCCGCATGCGCGGTCGCTGCTCGCGGGCGCGGAGGCCGCGGTGCGGGCGGTGCGCGCGGAGGTGCGGCCGTTGCGGGTAGCGGTGCTGGGCAAACGTATGGCCGCGACCGAATTGATGGAGTTCTATCTCGCGCGTCATCCGCATTCCGACACCGAGGTGGTGATCTCGAACATGATCACGACCTCGCGGGAGGCGTTGCGCAGCGGCATCGTCGACGCGGCCCTCGCTCGCGCGTACGGCGGCCCGGTGACGTTGCCCGATGACATTGTCGCCGCTCCGGCGTATCTGGAACCGTTGTATCTGCTGGTGGGCAAGGATCATCCGTTCGCGGGACGGTCGACTATCGCGTTGCGGGAGATCGCCGGGCAGCCGGTGTGGGTGCCGGGGGCGGCGGTGCCGTCGGAGTGGGCGGACTTCTATCGAGATCTCAGCGCGTTCAGCGGGATTCCCGTCGACACCACCGGCCCGTTGGTGAATATGGCGGAGATCGTCGAACGCATCGCGCATTCGTCGTCGCTGACGACCTTCACCGGAGACGGGGGCCAGACGCCGTGGCATCCGAACGTGCGCCGCTTGATGATCGTCGATCCGACACCGGCTTATCCGCTGGCGCTGCTGTGGTCGGCGGGCAATCGGCATCCGGGGCTGCGGCATCTGATCACGCACGTCGCCGACAACTACAACCGGGACACCGCCGCCGCCTGCTGGGTTCCCGAATGTGATCGGGAACTGTTCGCGGTGCCTGTCGCGCCGGGCATGGATCGTCGGCCGGTGCCTCTACCATTCCCCAGGTGACCGGATACGACCAGCTCGACGCGTTCGAGCACCTCGACACCTCGACGTTGCCGCCGCGACAGCAGCGGATTCTCGCTACGATTCGGGACTGGGTTCTCCGGCACGGGTATCCGCCGAATACGCGCGAGATCGGTGACGCGGTGGGTCTGCGGTCGGCGTCGTCGGTGTCCAAGCATCTGAAGAGCCTGGAGGAGCGCGGTTTTCTGCGGCGCAGCCGGACGGTGTCGCGTCCGATCGACGTGCGGATGTTCCTGCAGCCGCCCGCGCGGCGGGAGACCGCGGACGACGCGGTGGCGGTGCCGGTGGTCGGCGATATCGCGGCGGGCGCTCCGATCCTGGCCGAGGAGCATGCCGAGGACACGATGACGTTGCCGCGTGAGCTGGTCGGGCGGGGCACGGTGTTCGGGCTGCGGGTGCGCGGTGATTCGATGATCGAGGCGGCTATCTGCGACGGCGACATCGTGGTGGTGCGCAAGCAGCACGAGGCGCATTCGGGCGAGATCGTGGCGGCGATGATCGACGGGGAGGCGACCGTGAAGGTGTATCGGCGGCGCAACGGTCATGTGTTTCTGGAGCCGCGCAACCCGGCCTATGAGGTGCTCGACGGCGACGAAGCGATCGTGCTCGGCAAGGTCGTGTCGGTGATGCGGCGGGTCTGACCTGGGTGGACCCGCGCGGCGCGGAGTGCCCGGCGCGGCCTTCCCGCGGCGAGCGCCGTACCCTGAACACCATGTCGGACGTCGCGCGGACGCCTCCCGGGGCCGGGTTCGAGCAGCTGGTGCGCTTGCTCAGCGGGCGCCGGGTCGTCGCGCTGACCGGCGCGGGGATTTCGACCGACAGCGGGATCCCGGACTATCGCGGTCCGTCCTCGCCGCCGCGCAACCCGATGACCTATCAGCAGTTCGTCGGCGATCCGGTGTTCCGGCAGCGGTACTGGGCGCGTAATCACGTCGGCTGGCGGCGCATGGACGGGTCGCGCCCCAATCCCGGGCATTTCGCTCTGGCGCGGCTGGAACGCATGGGCGTGGTCACCGGGCTGATCACCCAGAACGTGGACTTGCTGCACACCAAGGCGGGGCATCGGCGGGTAATCGACCTGCACGGTACCTACGCGCGGGTGCGTTGCCTGGGCTGCGCGGCCCTGGTCTCGCGGATGTCGCTGGCCGATCGGCTGGAGGCGGTCAATCCGGGCTTCGCGGCGGCCGCGATGACCGACGGGCTGGAGGTGGCGCCCGACGCCGACGCGGTGGTCACCGACACCGGCGGTTTCCGGATGGTCGACTGCGTGCACTGCGGTGGGATGCTGAAACCGGACATCGTCTATTTCGGGGAGAACGTGCCCAAGGAGCGCGTCGCTGCGGCGTACGAGCTCGTCGACGCCGCGGACGCGCTGTTGGTCGCGGGGTCGTCGCTGACCGTGATGTCCGGGCTGCGATTCGTGCGGCGCGCCGCGCAACGCGGCCGTCCCGTGGTCATCGTCAATCGCGGTCGCACGCGCGGCGACGAGCTGGCGGCGCTCACGCTGGACGCGGGGTGCTCGACCGTGCTGCCCGCCCTCGCCGAGCGGCTGGACGAAACTGGCATCAACGCAACGGCTCCGGGCCGCGAAGCCGGGATGGCCGAATCCGCTCGGTGCGATGCACTCGACCGGGACGACCGGCCGGGCAAAATCCGAGCCCAGGCAGCGACTGCGCGTAGCCCGCATCGTTGCTGATGGGGGCGGTGATGAGCACAGAGGCGGTGCCGCGCACGAGTTCAGGATCGTGCTGATCGCAATCATTCTGTGAACCGGTCGCGCGCCTTACTGTTCCGGACAGTACTTCTCGTGTGAGGACCGTGTCCGATGACGTTGCAGTTGGATCCGACCACATCTGCGCCCCCTTCCCCTCCGGCCGGGGCGACCGCCGAAAGCTCGGCTCCGTTCACCCGCAGGTTGTTCGGCCTGGCCAGGGCCTCCTCTGGACTGATTCTGGCGGTGATCATCTGGCAGCTGGGCGCCAGGTCCTGGCTCGGCACGACCACGCCCGCGCCGACGGAGGTGCTCGAGGCCGGGTGGGAGCTGATCCGCTCGGGTGAGCTGTGGCAGCATCTGGCCGCCTCCGGGCGGCGGGTGGCGGTCGGGCTGGCGATCGGTATCGGCATCGGCCTGGTGTGTGGCGTGGCGGCCGGTTTGTTCCGGATCGCCGAGGATCTGGTGAACGGCCCGCTGCAGGCGTTGCGGATGCTGCCGACGCTGGCGCTGGTGCCGGTGTTCATCATCTGGTTCGGCATCGGTGATTCGTTCAAGATCGCGCTGATCATCGTGGCGCCCATCTTCCCGATCTACCTGAACGTGCTGGCCGGTATCCGTGGCGTGGACCGGCGTCTGGTGGAGGCGGCGGAATCATTGGGACTCAATCGGTTCGAGCTGACCACGACGATCATCCTGCCTGGCGCGCTGCCGCAGATCTTGGTCGGACTGCGGCAGGCGCTGGGCATCGGCTGGCTCACCTTGGTCGTCGCGGAGATGCAGACGACGCCGGTGGGTCTGGGCTTCTTGATGAACGATGCGAAGGAGTTCCTGCGGACCGACCAGATCTTCCTGGTTCTGGTGATCTACGCGGTTCTGGGTTTGCTCACCGATCTGTTCGTGCGCATGCTGGAACACCGGTTCCTGTCCTGGCGCACCGGATACGAGGGGAAGTAGATGACCGCCACCGTCGGGACCGGTGTCCGTATTCGCGGGGCGGCGCGCGCCTTCGGCGGCCGCAAGGTGCGTTGAAGGCGGAGGGAATTCAGGCGCAGCTGGTTCATCTGCTCGCCACCGACGCCGAAGCTCCGCTCAACGGTGGTGATATCGCGGCGGTCGCGCTGCCGGATGTGAACCCGTCGTCGTTCTTCCAGTCGTTCCTGGCCAAGGGCTTCCACCAGGTCGACTCGATTCACGACAACCATCCCGATCTCGCGGGGACCAGCTCGTCGGTGAGCAGCCAGGAGTTCCTCGACAGCCATCCCGATTTCGGCCGCGCTTGGCAGTCGGTGCTGGTGGAGGCCAACCGGTATGCGAAAGAGCATTGGGACGACTACGTGAATTACGAAGTTTCCCAGTCGAAGTCGCCGGAAGCGGCGGTGCGTGCCACAGCGCGTCCGGGGTACATTCCCGATGAGATCTTCGCGCCGATCGGCATCCAGTTGCTGACGGGCACCAAGCAGTTCCTGGTGGATCAGAAGAAAATCCGGGAGGACTTCAGCCTGGAGGAGTGGTTCTACCGGCCGGATCGGCCCGAGCAGAGCTGAGGGCGCGGGTCAGTCGATGGATGCGTCGGGCCGGGCGGTGCTGATCCGCTCGGTGTTGGCGAGCACCCTATCGCGCAGATCCAATGCCGGACAGTTGTTTTCGCGGCAGACATCGGCGGCGAGTGCGCTGAACGTGTGGGCGAGGGCGTGGACTGCGGTGAGGATCTCGCGGCCGGTGTAGCGGGGGAAGAAGTCCGATGGGGCGTCGCGGAATCGGGGGTCGAGCCACTCGTGCAGGTGATGGCCGTTGTGCCAGTGGTCGATGCGGCCGCCGGAGCGGGCGGTGGTGTGCCATTCGGCCATCGTCAGCAGCGATTCGCGCAGCTCGGCGAGGCGCAGCATCGCGGGCCACAGATCGCCGCGCGCGACGTAGACGGGGATCTGCGTGGCCTCGAACCAGAATTCGCGCTGGGTGGACTCGATTTCGGCGGCGGTGGGCCGGGCGGGGGTGTGGCTGCCGGTGGCGGGCGGAAGGGCGGTGGTACTGCCGTCCTTGTCCAGCAGCACGCGGTAGCCGCGCTGATACAGCTCGTCCAGACCCTCGGCGATCAGGTCGTCGAGTCGGCCGGGACCGGCCAGGGTGAAGTCGACTTTGCGGCCCTCGGCCAGGACCACCAGGCAGGTCGGCCAGTGCGGCTCGTCGTTGTCCAGGTGGATGTTCACCAGGACCGGGCCGATCGCGCGCAACCAGTCGTCGGCGCCGACGAGCTCGCCGGTGCCGGGGCCGATGAGTTCGATGTCGAGATCGGAGAACTCGTCGACGCGGGTTCCTCGCGCCCGCGATCCGGTCTGGATCACCGCCGAGATGCCGGGGTGCGCGGCGGCGAACTCGATGATCCGGTCGACGACGAGGTCGGCGTCCTCCATGCGTTCCTTTCCCTTCGAAGGAGGGTGTCCGGTGTGACCGTCATCCTTCCCATCGGGTAGCGGGGACGCCATAGATTTTCCAGATGATCGGAACGGCCGGTTGTGGGAGGGATGTGCGTGCAGGAGATCGCCGAGTGGGCGCGGCAGCGGCCTTGGGGTGTGGGGCTGGAGTGGGGCTCGGCGGGGGCGATGGCGCTCGGGCCGGGCAGCGCGTGCGTGGTCGTGGTCGACGTCCTGTCGTTCACGACGTCGGTGTCGGTGGCGGTGGAAGCTGGGACACGCGTGCTGCCCTATCCGTGGCGCGACGGTGGGGCCGCGGAGTTCGCGGCCCGCCGTGGTGCGGCGCTGGCGGTGGGGCGGCGCGCTGTCTCCGAGCGGCAGCCGTGGTCGCTGTCTCCGGCGGCGTTGCGGGCCGCGCCGGTCGCGGCGCGGCTGGTGCTGCCCTCACCCAATGGTTCGGCCATCGCCGCGGCCGTCAGCGGGGTGCCCGTGGTCGCGGCGTGCCTGCGCAACGCGAGCGCCGTCGCCCGCTGGATCGTGGCGCGGGGATGGGGCACCGCGCAGCGGCCGGTCGCGGTGATCGCCGCGGGCGAGCATTGGCCCGGTCGCGACGTACTGCGGCCCGCGGTCGAGGACTGGCTCGGAGCAGGCGCGGTCGCGGCGGCGCTGGCGCGCGAGGGAGCCGGACCGCTGTCGCCGGAGGCCGGCGCCGCCGCGGCGACCCAGCAGGGGATCACCGACGTCGCGGCGCTGATCCGCGATTGCGCTTCCGGCCGGGAACTGGCCGACGGCGGGTTCGCGCAGGATGTCGCGGTGGCCACCGAACTGGACGTGAGTTCGGTGGTGCCGGTGTTGGCCGAGGGAGCGTTCGCCGACGCCGCCGGATGACCTTGCGCGCCGCGGCACCTAGATGTGCGGGCCGACCAGCGCGATCGCGGATTCGACCGCGACGTCGACGATGCCGGCGATGTCCTCGCCGTCTTCCACGGTGGTGGCGATGAGTTCCCGGAAGCCGCCGAACAGGATCGTCGCCACCTGGCGCGACGGCGGGCGCAGTCCGGCGGCGGCGAATTCCGTGGTGTCGGCGAGCTTCTGGATCAGCGCGACGAACGTCTCGCCGACCTCGCGCTGCAACTGGCGGGCGTCGTCACCGAGGGCGGGTACGACGCGGATCCAGCTGAGGGTGATGGACAGATCGTCCTGTGACGTGCGGATCCAGGCCTCGATGGCTTGGCGCACCTGGGTGCGCCACGGCATGTGCGGGTCGACCGCGGCATCGATCTGCTGGATCGTCTCCTTGTTCCGCTCGGTCAGCAGCGCGATGAAGCAGTCTTGTTTGCTGGTGAAGTGCTCGTAGAAGGTGCGTCGGGAGGTGCGGGCGTGGCGGACCACGTCGGCGACGGTCGAGTCCTGGTAACCGCGTTCGCGCACCGCGACGGCCATGCCGTCGAGGAGGCGACGGCGAAACCCTGAATCCGGGCCGTCGTCGGCGGAGCTGCGGGGTACGGGCTCGGCGCGTGTCACGAGAATCAGGTTAGTTACTCCGGTCGGCTCCTCGCCTCCCGCCCGAATCCCGCACCGGGCCGCGGCCCCGCGTCGCAGCGCTGTCAAGCCGTGACCTGCTCGGAATTGTGTCCCGGTTGCGCGTGCCCGCTGCCGGTGGCGTCGGCGGCCGGGGCGCCTCGGCGGGTGAAGCGGATGGTGCCGTCATCGATGCGGCCGTAGCGCAGCGCGATCACGTCGTGGCCGTAGCTCATCCCCAGCCGCCACGGGGCCCGGGAGCCTGCCTTGGGGAATCGGTCGATGGCGCGCAGCACGTAACCGGCCTGGAAGTCCAGCAGCGGCGTGGGTGACACGGCGGGGTCGGGCCACGGGGTGGTTTGCTGGTAGCCGCCTGCGTCCATGTGCCGCAGCAGGCGGCAGACGAATTCGCTGACCAGGTCGGCTTTCAGCGTCCAGGACGCGTTGGTGTAGCCGATGGTGAAAGCGAAGTTCGGCACGCCGCTCAGCATCATTCCCTTGTAGGCCATGGTGTCCGGCAGCTCGACTTCCCGTCCGTCGACGGTGAGCTGGATACCGCCGAGTGCGAGCAGACGCAGACCGGTCGCGGTGACGACCACGTCGGCCTCGAGTTCGCGTCCGGACCTCAGGCGCATTCCGGTCGCGGTGAATCTGTCGATGTGGTCGGTGACCACGGTGGCGCGGCCCTCGCGGATCGCGCGGAACAGGTCGCCGTCCGGCACCAGGCACAGTCGTTGATCCCACGGCTGGTAGACCGGTTTGAAATGGGTGTCGACGTCATAGCCGTCGGGCAGTTGCCTGACGGTCAGGTCGCGGATGAATTTCCGCATGCGCTGGGGCCGTCGTCTGCTGAATTGGTAGATGAGGGTGCTGATCAGCACGTTCTTCCAGCGGACGATGGTGTATGCCCGCCGTGGTCCCAGTAGTCGCCGCAGCCGGTTCGCGACCGTGTCCTCGGCGGGGACGGGGAAGATGTAGGTCGGTGATCGCTGCAGCATGGTCACTTGTGCGGCGGTCTCGGCCATGGCCGGGACCAGGGTCACCGCGGTGGCGCCGCTGCCGATGACGACCACCCGTTTGCCCGCGTAGTCCAGCTGTTCGGGCCAGTGCTGCGGATGCACCAGTTGGCCGCCGTATTCGCCGAGTCCGGCGAATTCCGGCGTGTACCCCTCGTCGTAGCGGTAGTAACCGCTGCACACGAGCAGGAAATCGCAGGTGATCTCGCGGGTGGCGCCGTCGTGTTCGACGAGCACGGTCCAGCGTGATTCGCTGCTGGACCACGACGCCGCCGTCACCCGATGCCCGTACCGGATGAATCGGTCGATTCCGGCGTCGGCGGCGGTGTCGCGGATGTAGCGCAGGATCGCGGGACCGTCGGCGATGGCTCGGGCCTGGGTCCACGGGCGGAATCGGTAACCGAGGGTGTGCATGTCGGAGTCGGAGCGGACGCCGGGGTAGCGGAACAGATCCCAGGTGCCGCCGAGAGTGTCACGTGCCTCGAGGATCGCGTAGGTGCGGTGGGGGAATGCCGCCTGCAGGTGGTGGGCCGCGCCGATGCCGGACAGCCCGGCGCCGACGATCAGGACGTCGAGGTGTTCGCTCATGCTCGCGCTCCCGTCGTGTCGCGGGTGCGCAGGCTGCGTTCCAGCAGCGCGACCACGCCGTAGTAGTGGGTGGGGGTCACCCGGGCCAAGAGGTCGAACAGGTAGGCGTCGGGTCCGACCAGGATGCGGGACTTGCCGTGTTCGACGCCGCGGCAGATGATTTCGGCCGCTTTCTGCGGCGTGGTCAGGGTGACCGCCTCGAATTCCGCCGCCATCTGCTCGTGCGTGCGCCCCCGGCCTTCGGGGTCCTTGCGGACGCGGGCGTTGCGGGCGATGTTGGTCCTGATGCCGCCGGGGTGGACGTTGACCGCGGACACCCCGGTGCCGCGCAGTTCCTGCCGCAGGGCGTCGGTGAACCCGCGCACGGCGAATTTTGCCGCGCAGTAGGCGCTCTGGTTGGGCATGCCGAGCAGCCCGAACACACTCGAGGTGTTGACCACGACGCCGTGATCCTGCTCGACCAGGAGGGGCAGGAACGCGCGGGTGCCGTTGACGACGCCGTCGAAATTGATCCGCCGCAGCCATTCGTCGTCTTCGGGGACCGCGTCGAGCACCGAGGAAGACGTCGCGACGCCGGCGTTGTTGAACACCGCGGCCAGCGGCGCGGTCAGCCAGTCGCGGACTTCGTCGGCGAAGGCGAGCTGGTCGGCGGCGTCGCGCACGTCCAGGACGCGGGTGAGCACCGGGCCGGTCAGCGCGGCCGCCGTCTCCTTCAACCCGACCCCGTCGATATCGGCGATCGCGACGGGCGAGCCGCGGCGGGACAACAAGTGGGCGAGGCTGCGGCCGATTCCGGAGGCCGCGCCGGTGATCATGACCGGGCGGCCGGACAGCGGTCTACGGGTGCGGGGCATCGGTGCTCCTGCTTTCGGACGTGCGGATGTGTTCGTGGATGAGGTCGACGAGCATGGGCCACACCGCGGCGGGCAGGTCGTGGCCCATGCCCGCCAGAGTGCGCAGGCGAGCGCCCGCGATGGCGCGAGCGGTCGCGGCCGCGCCGGTCGGGGCGACCATCAGGTCCCGGTCGCCGTGCAGGACCAGTGTCGGCGCGGTGACCGCGCGCAGTTCGCCGGTCCGGTCGCCGGATTTGAGGATGCCCGCGAGCTGCCGGGCGACGCCCGCGGCGGGGGCGGGGTCACGGTCCCAGGTCATGGCCGCGGTCGCGCGCACCGCGGGCTCGTCGAACGGGTATCCGGCCGAGCGGATGTGCCGGTATATGCGCACGGTCCGATCGATGTGCTCGTCGCGGGTGCGGGCCGGGCGGCTGAACATCAACCGCCAGGTGGACCAGGCGGGGCGGCCGACCCCGGCGGCGCCGGTGGTGGACATGAGCGAGGTCAGGGACGCGACCCGGTCGGGGTGCCGGGCGGCGACGGTCTGGGCGATCATTCCGCCCATCGACATGCCGGCCAGATGCGCCGAAGGCAGGTCGAGCGCGTCGAGCAGGCCGACGGTGTCGGCGGCCAGATCGGCCAGCGTGTACTGGTCGGGATGCCAGCGCCCGCCCAGCATGCCCAGCGGTCCCGGTGGCGGGAAGCGGCCGTGCGTCGAGCGGCCGACGTCGCGATTGTCGAAACGGATGACGTGGTAGCCGCGTGCCGCCAGCAGCTCGCACAACCCCTGCGGCCAGTCGTGGAATTGCTGCCCCAGCCCGGAGATCAGCAGCAGCGGGACGCCGTCGCCGTGCTGGGTGTAGGCGAGGGTGATGCCGCGGCCGACTTCGGCGAACTGCTCGGTCATGCCGTCACCTCGGCGGCGCGCTCCAGGGTAGACGCGGTGTTGCGTGGTGCGCGACGACGCACCACGGCGCGGCCTTTCTTCGCTGGGACGAGGGCGACGCCGCGGAAGTGTGCGCGTTCGTCGCGGGCGTCGGTCGGTTCGAGGGTGAAGTCACGCAGCAGCGTGCGCAGCACGACGTTCATCTCCATCGTGGCGAACGCGGCGCCGATGCAGCGGCGGCTGCCGCCGCCGAAGGGGATCCAGGTGAACGTGCCGGGCCGGACACCGACGAATCGATCGGGGTCGAAATCGCGGGCGTTCGGGAACAGGTCCTCGTTGTCGTGCATGAGCCGGATGCTGACGACGATCTTCTGCCCCTTCGGCAGCGTCCACCGGCCCAGCCGCAGCGACTCCGCCCGCACCTGACGGGCCGTCGCGTCGATGACCGGCCGTACCCGCTGCACCTCCAGCAGCGTCGCCTCGCGCAGCTGCGATCCACCGGCGTCGGCTTCGGCGACCAAGCGGCGCAGCACATCCGGGTGCCTGCGTAGTCGCTCGATCGTCCATGACAGGGTCGTCGCCGTCGTCTCGTGCCCGGCGGTGAGCAGGGTCAGCAGTTCGTCGGCGATCTCACCGCGCGACATGGCCGAGCCGTCGTCGTAGCGGGCTTGCAGCAGCATGGCCAGCACGTCGTCGCGCTCGTCGATGCGGTCGTCGGCCGCGCGGTCGATGAGCCGGCCGACGATGGCGTCGTAGCTGCGGCGGTAGGCCGCGAACCGGGCCCAGGGGCCGAATCGGCCGAGTGTCCGTTTGGGCACCGGAATCGCGGCGAGGGCCGATCCGATCAGGACCAGTTTGGGCAGCAGCTCGCGCAGTTGCTCGAACTCGGCGCCCTCGGCGCCGAACACCGCGCGCAGGATCACGTTCAGCGTGATCCGCATCATCGAGTCCATCGTGGCGAACTCCTGCCCCGTGGGCCACGTCGCCATCTCGCGGACCGTTTCCTCCTCGATCAGCGATTCGTACACGGTCAATCGGCGGCCGTGGAACGGTGGGGTCAGCAGTTTGCGCTGCTTGCGGTGTTCGGCGCCGGTCAGCGCGAACAGCGACCCCGGCCCGAGGAATTCGCCGAGGTTGACGTCGATGTTGTCGACGACGTCGGTTCCCGCGGTGAACAGCGCTTTGATCTCGGCGGGGTCGGCGAGCACGACCGACCGTCCGAATCTGGGCATCTGGATGGTGAAGGCCGAGCCGTAGCGGTCGTGCATGCGCCGCCACGTGCGGGTGCGGCCGGTCAAGATCTGCAGGTTCTGCACGATCGGCGGGGTGGATGGACCGTCGGGCAGTCGCACAGCGGGCATAAGCCCACCTCCTCGCGTGGTACTTCGATGTACCACTGGTACGGTACGCTCACGTACCGCGGTGTGACAAGGGTTACACCGACACTTCTTCGCCCGCGGTATCCCACAGTTCGCCGCTGTGCGCGGCGAGAAGGTTCCCGATGCGGGCCAGCGCCTCGGCGACGGGCAGCGGGCCGAGCCGGCGGCCGTCGCGCAGCCGCAGCGCCACACCGTCGGCAGCGGCCTCCTCGGCGCCGATGACCGCCTGATACGGCACGAGGCGATGGTCGCGGATGCGTGCCCCGAGGCTGCCGCGATCCGGTGGCGAGACCACCACGCGCAGCCCGAGATCGCGGCAGCGCCGCTCGAACTCCGCGCCCGCCGCCTCCTGGACATCGGTCACCGGCAGCACGGCCAGCTGGATCGGCGCCAGCCATGCCGGGAACCGGCCGCCGTGACATTCGATCAGATGGGCCACGGCTCGCTCGACGCTGCCGATGATGCTGCGGTGCACCATGACCGGCCGGTGCGCCGCGCCGTCGGCGCCGGTGTAGTGCAGGTCGAACTGCTCGGGCTGATGGAAATCGACCTGCACGGTGGACAGGGTGGACTCCCGTCCCGCGCTGTCGCGGACCTGCACGTCGATCTTCGGGCCGTAGAACGCCGCTTCGCCTTCCACTGCCTCGTAGGCCAGGCCCGAGGCGTCCAGGACCTCGGTGAGCACCGCGATCGAGCGCTCCCACAAGTCCGGTGCGGCAACGTATTTCCCACCCGGTCCGGGCAGGGACAACCGGTAGCGGGCCGCGCGGATACCCAGCGCGGCGTAGGCGTCACCGATCATGGCCAGCGCCGCGGCGACCTCGGCGGTGACCTGATCGAGGGTGCAGAAGATGTGCGCGTCGTTGAGCTGGATCGCGCGCACCCGGGTCAACCCGCCCAGCACGCCCGAGAGTTCGCAGCGGTACATGCCGCCCAGCTCGGCGATCCGCAGCGGCAGCTCGCGATAACTGTGCGGGCGGGAGCGGAACAGCAGCGCGTGGTGCGGGCACAGACTGGGGCGCAACACCATCTGCTCGCCGCCGAGGTCCATCGGCGGGAACATGTCGTCGCGGTAATGCTGCCAGTGTCCGGAGGTTTCGTAGAGCTCGCGCTTGCCGAGCACCGGCGAATACACATGGCGGTAGCCCGCGCGGCGTTCGGCGGCGCTGATGTAGTCCTCCAGCGCTTGGCGCACGGCCGCGCCGTCGGGCAGCCAGAACGGTAGTCCCGCGCCGATCAGCGGGTCGGTGTCGAACAGATTCAGCGCGCGGCCGAGTGCGTGATGGTCGGGCATGGTGGTCTCCTCGTGAACAGCGGGCGAGTGACCACAAGACGAAGCCCCGGGGCACTCGCCCCGGGCTTCGATGAAAGCGTCGATCAGCGCACCGGGACGGATTCCGGCGTCGTCGTCACAGCAGCGCGCTTCACGCCGGCGACGTTAGCAGACGCGGCAGCCGCGAGGCACGGGGAATTTCGGCGGGCGGCGAACCGGTCGCGAAGATCGCCGAGTGCCCACCGGCGCGACGGATTTGACGCATAATCGAGTTCGATTGGCACGCAAAGGCATCGGGGGACGATGGGGACGCGCAGAGCGGTGCTGCGAGCGGGAGTGGTGCTCCCGCTGACTGCCGCGTGCGCGCCGGACCTGCTGCTGGGCAGCTCGGAGGCGGTGCGCGTCGGCGTGTCCTGGAGCGGATCGGAACTGGCCGCCTTCCACGCCGTACTGAAGGGACTGGAGGTAGCCTTCGACGTCGAAGTGATCCCCCTCGGGGACAACACCGACACCGCCTTCACCGCAGGCGGCCGGTCCGCCCCCGACGTGGTGTTGCTGCCGCAGGCGGGGCGGGTGCGGGAGCTGGCCCGGCGCGGCGAACTGCGGCCGATCCCCGAGACGGTGTGGACCGATGAACGCGGTGCCCGCTACGCCCAGCACTGGCAACTGTTGCTGCGCCACGAGGGCCGTGCGTTCGGCGTGCCGTTCAAAGCCGCCGACAAATCACTGGTGTGGTTCGATCGTCAGCAGTTCGCCACCTACGGTTTGGGCGATCCGACGGGATGGACCCTGCCCGACTGGGTGGACCGGATGGAGGTCCTCGCGCAGTCCCCGATTCGCCTGCTCGCCTTGGCCGCCGCCGACGGATGGGTGCTGACCGACTTCTTCGAAAACGTCCTGCTCGCCGAATCCCCGAGGTTCTACGACGAATTGGCATCGAAGAACAGGCGAGAATGGGACAACCCGGCGGTGCGGGCCGCCCTGAAACATCTGGGCATTCTGTGGGGACATCGGCACGCGTTCCCCGGAGGCGTCGGAGTCGCGTTGACGCGGCAGTTCTCCGACGCCGTGCGGGATGTGTTCCAGCATCGCCGCGCCGCGGCCGTCGTCGCCCCCGATTTCGCGGAACCGATCGTACGCAGCGGGGTACGCGCGTCCGGCCGCCAGGTCCGGGACGTCGTCGGTGTGGCGCCCTTCCCCGCGGTCACCCCCGCGTCGGGGCGGCCGAAGATCGTCGGCGGCGACGTGCTCGTCGTGACCCACGAAGCGAACCGTCGCGCCGAAGACCTGGTCGAGAAACTGGCCGGTGCCCGCGCCCCACTGCCCTGGATCGAGCGCAACGGCGGCTTCCTCGCCCCGAACCTGCGCACCGAGGCGGAGTACTCGCCGCTGCTGGCGTCCTCGGCGCGTGAATTGAACGCCCGCAGCGCCTTCGACCTGTCCGACCGGATCGGCGCCGTGGGCGGACGGGCCGGATTGTGGCGGGCGCTGACCGAGTTCCTGATCGCCATCGGCGACGGAGCGCCGACACCGGTGGCCGAGGCCACCGACCGCGCTATCGCCGCGCTGGACGACTTCGAGCGGCGGCGCCGATGACGCTGCCGCCGGATTTCGAAGTCAACGGGCTGCGCATCGAGCTGGCCACCCGCCGCATGCGCGGACCGCTGGTCCCCGGCGGCCGGCCGCGGCGCTGGCTCGGGCGGCTCACCGGACTGCCCGCGGCGGTCCTGACGGTAGCCCTGCTGGTCCTGCCCGCCGCGTGGACCGTGGTCATCGCCACCCGGGCCCGCCCGGCGGAGGTGCTCGCGTGCGCGATCGTCGCGGCGAGCGCGCTACTGCCGGTCGTGCTGCGCAGACGGACCGCGCTGCCACGGAGCCGAATCCCGCTCTGGCTGACGGCGATCGGTGGTACGGCCGGCGGGCTATGGCTGCTCGTCGGCACGATGAGCCCCGACGGGAGAGGCGCCTACCTGCGCACACTGGTGTGGGTGGGGTTCGCAGTCGGGCTCCTGCTGCTGGCGTTGGCGATCGCCTGGTGGGGGCGTGCGGCGCGCTGGCTGTGGCTTCCGCTGATCGTGCCCTTCGGAGTGTCGGCGTTCGTGTCCGGCGTGGCGTTCCGGGTGATCTTCGGTTCCGGCGCACGATGGCTGCACATCGAGGACGCCGGGATCTACCGATGGTGGCTCGCGGCGATGCTGGGCTCGGCGTTCCTGTGGACCTGGCTGGGTTTCCTCACCGCGCTGTTCCGAGCCGGAATCCATGCGATAGAAGCCGATCCGGCGCGCGCGGGGTACCTGTATCGCGACGACGGCCGGCCGCTGGTGTTGCGGCTGTACGAATTGCTGCGGCCGGTGCTGCTGATCGCCGGGCTCGCGGTAGGGGTCGCGGCCGCGCGAGTCTTCGACGTCGTGCTGATCGGCGTCCCCGGTGCACTGGAGTACCAGGTGGACAGCGCCACCGTGCACTGGTGGCGCCTGTCCGCCGACACCGGCTCCGGCGCCGCGGCGGCCTACGCGCTACCGCTGGCGGTGCTCGTGGGCGCGGTCGCCTGGCTACTGCAGGTGGACGTGCGCAGACATCGCGCGAGCTGGTCGGCGGTGCGCGCGATGACGGTGCCGGGGCGGCGTCGCATCGGCGCGGTGCGGGCGGCGGGCATCGGGCTGGTCTCGGTGCTGGTGCTGTTCCCGATCGGCGTGCTCGCCTACACCGGCGTGCGCGGACACGACGGATTCGGATTCGCGGCCGTCGCTCTGGTGTGGGGCGACGACGGACTGTGGCGTTCGCTGCAGACCACCGCGTGGGTCGCGGGGATCGTGACGGTGGTCGTGGTGACCGCGGCGGCTCCGGTGGCCTACCGGCTGGCCGCGCTGCGCCCCGACGGCACCGCCGCGCGAGTGGCCGTGGTGGCGCTGGTGGTGCTGGCCGTGATCCCCGCGCAGACCTACCTCGGGCCGATCGATGGTCTCGTCGATACCTATGAACTGTCCGGGACGCGGATTCCGCTGATCCTCGTGCACGCCGCCGCCGGTTTGCCGATCGCCATCCTCGTGCTGCGCGGCGCGATGCTCGCCCCGCCGGGCAGCGGCGCGGCCGACGCCCTGCACGGTCTGGCCAGTCCCGGCACCATCGCGCGGCGGTTGCTGGCGACCTCCGGGCCCGCGCTGGGAGCGGTGGCGGTGCTCGAATTCGTCCAGGTGTGGAACGACTTCTTCATCGGGCTCGTCGTCAGCGGGGCAGGAGCCAGCCCGTGGTCGCTGCTGCTGTGGGGCGAGGCGCGCCAGTTCGGTGAGAACGCCGCACAAGTGGCCGCCGGATCGCTGGTCTCGGCGGTGCTGCCGGTGGCGCTGCTGCTGGCGACCTGGCGGCGCTGGGTGGTGCCGGGACTGACCGGGGGAGTGCTGCGATGAGGCGGGCCGTGCGGGCGCGGTCGCGCGGCGCGGCGAGGAAGGAGCCGCGGTGAGCGCGCCGACCGAACGCACCGAGCCGGCCGGGCAGACCGCCACGCCGAGATCGACGGTCTGGCTGGGGTTTGTGGGCACCGCGTCGGTGGTGGCCTACACGGTGCTGTTCGAATTGGTGCGCACCCTGGTGGTGAATTCGTTCGGCGAGAACAGCGTGGTGCAGTTCTTCAACGGCCCGCTGCGATGGTTGTCGGTGCTGTTCATCGCCGCGGCGGCGACGTACGCGCTGTCCCGGTTCGCCGGCGGATATCGCACCAAGCTGCGCACCGCCCGCGAGATGGATCTGATCGCGGGTCTGGTCGAACCGGGGCCCGCACTGGCCGACCCGAGACCACGGGCAGCCGTGCCGCGGCCGCGCCGGGTCGCCGCCCTCGACGGGCATCTGATCGCCGCGGTACTGCGCGACCTGCCGGTGCACGACTACGAGACGGTCGCGCTGTTGGCCGTGCTCAACGCCATTCGCGACACACCCGGCCGGCTGCCAGTGGCGCGGGAACCCTCGGCCCGCACCGCGCCGATGCTGCTGCAGGGCCTGTGCCGCCGCGGTGTTCTCGCGCAGGCCGGCGCCCAGCGGTTCAGTGTGCGGCAGGTGCCCAGGCTGCCGGATCGCGCGACGGTCACGGCGGGCCCGCAGTGGGGTGCGGCGCTCACCGCGCTGCTGCACCACTACGCGGACCGAGCAGGACGGTGGGCGATCGCGCTGGAATCGCGGCGCTTCGCCGTGGGCGCGCGCCGGTGGTTCGAGGTCGAGGAGCCGTATCTGCGCACTCTGGTGTCGGCGTGCGCGAATCCGGGCGCGGATTTTCCCGCCGCGGCGCTCGCGCACCTGATCGGCATCGGCGACGCACTGGACGTGTGGTATGCGCGCATCGGATTGCGAGCCAACGAGCGTGGTGTGCCCGAGGATCTGTGTTCGCTACCCGGGCTCGATGAACTGAACCGGGATCTGGTGAAGCTGCGGGCAGACCGGCTGGCCGAACGGCCGCGGGGCTATCGGCCCCGGCGGCTGTCCACGAGCCTGGCCGCCCGCTGGGAACACCACACCGCGCTGGCCGGACTGGGCGCCGCGCCGCTGGATCTGGACGGAGTCGCCGACCGGCTCGAAACCGCGTGGTGGCTGTTGCCCCGCGACGATGTCGCGGGCGAGGTGTGCGCGCTGATCAACCTCGCCGTCGTGCACATCCGGCAGGGACGCCTCGACGCCGCGCAGGATCGGCTGGAGCTGGCCGAATCCCTCACCCGCGCCGGCATCGATCCCGACGGCCGCGCCCAGACCCACGAGACGATGGGCGTCCTGTGGTGGGCCCGCGGCGAACCCCGCCGCGCCCTGCGCTGCTGGCAGCTCGCCCTCACCGCGTACCGCGCCCTCGACGACGACCCCGGTATCGGCCGCTGCCTGCAACATCTCGGCTCCGCCGTGATCGTCGCGCCCGACCACGCCACCCTGCTGCTGCCGGACCCGTCCCTCACCCGCGTCGAGGCCCTGCGTCAAGCCACCGGATGGCTCGCCGAAGCCCGCCGCAGGCACCCGGCGGCTCGCCACGCCGAAAGGTATACCGCACAGGCTCGTTCGGCTCTGCGCGCCGACCGGGGATTCCGCGACCTGCTCTCGTCCCGCGCCCCGCTGTCCCACATCGACCGATGGCCCGCGGCCGTCGAAGACGACGCCCCTCGCTGACCGCGCCGTGGTGCGTCGGTGACCGTCGAGTCCGGCCGTCGGCGCGGCACTCGGTCGGGCCCGTCCTCGGCGGCGCGTGTGCCGTCGCCGGTGAACGAGCGTGTGTGCGAGACTACCCAATCATGCCGGAGCTTCGTGTCGCTGTGATCGCCTCCCACAACGGGTCGAATCTGCGTGCGCTGCACCGAGCTTCGCTCGTCGCGGACGCACAGTTCCGCATCGAGCTGGTCATCAGCAACAACAGCGACTCCGGCGCGCTGCGCTACGCCCGGGACAACCGGATCCCCGCCCGCCACCTGTCCGGGCGCACCCATCACGACCCGGACGAAGCCATCCGCGCCGCACTCGTGGAGCACTCGGTCGACCTGGTGGTGACCGCCGGATACCTGAAGAAGATCGGGCCGCGAACCAGGAGCGAATTCGCCACCCGGATCATCAACGTCCACCCCGCGTTGCTGCCCCGCCACGGCGGCCCCGGCATGTACGGCAGGCACGTGCACCAAGCCGTGCTGGAGTCCGGAGACCTCGTCAGCGGCGTATCGGTCCATCACGTCTCCGGCGAATACGACGCCGGACAGGTCATCGCCCAGGTCGAAGTGCCGGTGCGATCGGGCGATACCGCCGAGACGCTCGGTGCGCGGGTCCTCGAAGCCGAGCACACCTTGCTTCCCGACGTGGTGCGGCAGATCGCCCACGACTCGGCCGCGCGCCCGCCCACCCGAGCCCACCTGTGAACGATCACCCCACCGACATGCGCTCGGCCCGCCGCGACAGCAGGCAGCACGCCTGCCGAACCGTCCCCCAGCGGCAGGTGCCCGCCGCCTCGGCGGCGAACGTCGAAAACGCGCAGCGGTGATGACGCGATCCACCGTCCTTCTGATTCGTCACGCGCAGCCTTTCATCCCCCACCCAGGCGGCCCCGATGACTATGAGCGCTCGCTGACCGACGAAGGCGAACACCAAGCCCAGCGACTTGTCACCGAGCTGGCCGCCGCGGATCCCGCCGCGATCTACTCCAGTCCCTTCCTGCGCGCCATCCGAACGGTCGCGCCGCTGGCCCGTTTCACCGGCATCCCGGTCGAGACCGACAACGCATTGCGGGAATGGGACTCCGGCATCGGTCCGACACCCGACTACGCCCGTCACTACTCCGCGAGCTGGGCCGAGCCCTCGTCCGCCAGACCCGGCGGCGAGAGTCTGCGACAGCTCTCCGACCGCGCCACGGCGATCCTGACAAAGTTGGCTCAGCGGCACCGCGGGCACACCATCGTGATCGGCAGCCACGGAACCTTCATCTCCCGCGCGCTGGTCGGCTTCGGTCGCCACGACGTGGGCTGGACCTTCCACCGGGAGATGCCGATGCCCGCGGTCTACCGGCTGGACTTCGAAGACGAAATCGTTCGAGCCAGGGGGCCGGGCCTGCCACCGGCGGCGCCGAGAACGAGAAGTGGCTTGTAGAAGTCGCCGATATCGAACGCGGCGTCGGTGAAGCTCGAGGCCCGCCTCAGCGCGGTTTGCGCGTTCGAATCGGCGGACACAATTGGGCTGCAATGTATCTCGCGGCGAATTGCTATTCGGCAGTCCAACCGAGCTCAACTGCGTTGTTGTGCATGAAGTCTTCGACCGTGGGCAGCGTGAGGAAGGAAACGGCATACAGGACAACGAGCATCCCGATGGCAACGGCCCAGTCGCGAGGGCGGGTCGTCGGCAGACCGGCGCCGTCGTGTCGGACGGCAGCGGTGCGGGCCGGACGCAGCCCCATCTGCGGGAGCCGACGGTAAGCGGGCCTGAGCTTCCACGACGCGATGGCGCAGATCGCGAACATCAATGGCACCGACCACGACTCGACACTGTCGCCGACTGCCAGGTGTGACACCACGGCACCCGACCACAGGAGAAAGGCACCCGTGTACGCCCATTCCTTGATCAGCGCGAATCCGGGCGCAATGATCGCGACGGCCGCACCGACCTGCCACGCACCCAGAATATAGGCGAAGAAGTGCGGGTATCCCAGGTGTTGTAACTGGATTTCTATCCATTCGATCGTCAGCAGGTTCCACACCGATCCGGAAACCAGCTCGAAGACGATGACAAATGTGGTGGCCCAGTATGCGAGGGCTCGGATCCGGGTTCGGTCGCTTCGCGTGACGGGGCCCGACTTCTCCGTCGTCGCGGTTGTGGTCTTCATAGTGTGGAGGGCGTCTTGTTCGGTCATGCCCTCGAGACACCGCCGAGCACTGAAATATGACACGATACGACGTGACATGCGCCACTGAAGCTGTCTCCGTAGGCGACCCCGTCGGCCAGCTACGATGCCCCAACTCACCAAGAACGTCATGTGGCATCTAACTGAATAATCCCCATTTCGCTTCGTGCGGGGACTTGTCGGGGCGCAACCCCCGCCAGCTGGGGTGGCGCAGCCCCTCGGAGGTCGCCTCGCGATACTCGATGTCTGCGACGAGGACGGGCTCCACCCAATGGGCGGCCGCGGCGACCGCGCGCGGCGGCGGAATGTCGAAGGGGGTGTCCGGACGCGACAGCTCGTTCAGGCGGGCTTGCAGGGAGCGCCGGTCGCGCATGGTCCAGCCGGTACCGACATTACCCACGTGCACCAGCCGGTCGTGGTCGTCGTAAGCGCCGAGCGCGAGCGAGCCGAACGTCGCGGAGAAACGACCCGAGCCGGGCAGCCAACCCGCGACGACGACCTCCGTCGTCTTGCGCAGCGGTGTTTTGATCCACAACGGGGAGCGGCGGCCGGGGTAGTAGGCCGAATCGAGGCGCTTGGCGACGATTCCCTCCAGATCGTGCTCGCGGGCGACGTCCGTCAGGGTGCCGGGATCGACATCCGAGTAGTACGGCGGAGTGCGGGCAAGCGGCCGGTCGAGCGCGAGTGCCGCCAAGCGCTCGCGGCGCTCGGTATAGGGCAGCTCCATGATGGAGTTACCGCGCACAGCCAGCAAATCGAAGGCGAGATACTGCGCCGGGAATCCGCGCAGCAACTCCGCGCTGGGCGAGACCACATGCATACGCCGCTGTAAGCGACCGAACGACGGTACCCCCGTCGCGGGATCGGGCGCGACGATCTCCCCGTCGAGAAGTATTCCACCGTGCTCACCGAGATCTTGCAGCACGGCCGTGAGCTCGGGAAACGAGCCACTGAGATCTCGATTGTTGCGACTGTAGAACCGGCAGTCCTCGTCTCGGCACCGCGCGATGGCTCGGATGCCGTCCCACTTCATCTCGAACGCCCACCGTCCGCGCTCCTGCGGTGGCCGTCCGGAGACGGCCAGCATCGGCGCCGGCACTGACAGCACCGCCTCAGCATATCTTCAGCAATCGATGCGGGTGAGGAGTCGTGAACAAGGACGATCGTCCAGGCGGCGGCCCTGCTGGCGGGCGGACTGATGATGGTCGGCGGCGCGATCGGCGCGGGCTACGGCAACGGGATGGCGGGCTCGGCGCTGATCAACGGCATTTCCCGGCAACCGGAGGCCGAAGGCAGGCTGCGCGGCAACTACCTGATGGCGGTCAGCCTGGTCGACGCCGTCTACTTCATCAACCTGACGTTCATGGCCCTGTTCGCGTTCGCGGCGCCAGGAAAATAGCGCCATGGCCACCGACAACCGGGCCGAGCAGAATTTCCTGATCCCCAACGGCACCTTCTTCGCCGAACTGGCGATATTTCTGCTCGTGCTCGCCGTGATCTGGCTGTTCGTCGTGCCGCCGATCCGCGACGTGCTCGCCGAACGGGAAGCCCGCGTGACCAAGACCGCCACCGATGAGCAGCGGGCACGTGAGCTCTTCGGGGCGGCCGAGCACCGGTATCGGTCCTCGGTGGCACAGGCACGCGGCGAGGCGGCGCGGCTGCGTGCCCAAGCCCGGTTCGACGGCCGGGCGACCCTGATCTCGACCCGCGAGCAGGTGCAGGAACAGTCCGACGAGATGGTGGCAGCGGCCACGATCCAGCTGCGAGCCCAGGCCGACGCGGTGGCGGCGGGGCTGCGCGAACACATCGACCCGCTTGCCGGGGAACTGGCCGAGCGAGTGATCGGAGGAGACGGTGAACGAACGTGACGGCATCTACGACATCACCTGGAACTGGCCGGTATTCCTCAGTCAGCTGTTCGGCTTCGCCGTCATCGTGGGCGCACTGGTCAGATGGGTTGTTCCGCAGGTGCGGGCGATGATGCTGCGCGCGCAGCAGACGATTCAGCGACAGCTCGAGGAGAGTTCGCAGGCCACAGCTCGATTGGCCGCGGCCGAGCAGGCTTTCGCCGAGACGGCCGTGACAGCCCGCGCCGAGCTGGCCGAAATTCATGAGCAAGCGAGCGCCGACGCGGAGCGGATCATCGCGGAACTGCGGGGAGCGACTGCCGCGGAGATCGAGCGGGTGCGCCGACACGGCATGGACCGCGTCGAACAGGTGCGCAGGCAGTTGCGCGAGCAACTCGGGCACGCCCTCACCGTCGCGGTGCTCGACCGTGCCGAGTCCGTGGTGCGCGAGCGCCTCCAACTGCCCCGAGCCAGATCCGACAGCATCGATCGATTCCTGGATGATCTGGCGGTTCAGGCGGAACTCGCCGATGAACTGCGCGGCTAGCCGCGATCTCGTTGCTCTTCCGCGCAACCCGAGGCCACTCTCTTCGTCACCGAAGGAGGGGTGCCGGGAAACCGGGGAGTGTGGGTGGTGGCCGCACGCTCGTATCGCCTACAGGCCGAGTTTGGTGACCGCGTTGTCTTCCAGCGGGTTGGCGGTGCGAATGTAGCCGTGGACGGTGCGCGGGTTGGACCAGCGGCCTTGGCGCATGATCTCGCGGTCGCTGGCGCCGCCGAGGGCAGCCTGCGTGGCGAACCCGGCGCGCAGCGAATGACCGGAGAACAGGGCGGGGTCGAGCCCGGCCCGGGCGGCATAGCGCTTGACCAGCTCGGCGACCGCGCGCCCCGACATGGCGTGGTCGCCGATCACGCCGTGGCGGTTGATGGTGGGGCACAGGGGCAGGTCCGCGTCGGTGAGCGTGGTACCGGTGAAGCCGTGGCAGCGGTGGATCTCGGGTGCCGTCGGCTGCGCGTCGGTCAGCCAGGCTCGCAATCCGGAAGTGCCGGTCGCGGCGTGGATTTCGCGCATCCGCAGCCAGTCGGCGAAAGCGCAGACGGGGCAGGTGGCGGGTCGGCGGCCGCGCGGCAGAGCCACCCGCTGTTCCGCGGCACCGGTCGGGTCGGTTTTCGTCGCGGGCAGCCGGATCAACAGGATCGGTTCTCCGGTGGTGTGGTCGAGGCCGACTTCGACATCGCCGACCCGCAATCCGGCCAGTTCGCTGCGGCGCAACGCACCGGCGAAACCGATGAGCAGCACGAGCGCGTCCCTACGGCGAGCGGGTTCGGTGGGCCAGCCCGGTTCGGGAAGCCCGCTCAAGAGCTGATCGAGGGTGTGCAGTAGGACGGGGCGTTTGCGTTTGGGCTGGCTGCGCCGGGTGCGGCGGATACCGCGCAAGGTCAGGCGCACCACGTCCGACCGCGTCGGTGACGGCAGGCCGTTCGCCGCGTGCACCGCCGCGATGGCGGCCGACTTGCGCTCCAATGTCGCTGGGCTGAACGCCCATCCGCCGGTGTCGCGGCGGGCGTCGGCGGCCGCGGCGAGGTAGACCGCGACATCGAGCGCATCGGCGGGCAGCGCTTGCCTGCCTTCGGTGCCGCACCACGCCGACCAGGCCACCCAGTCGGACCGGTAGGCGCGCAGCGTGTTCGCCGATTGGGACGCTTCGAGATACCGGCGCAGCGAACCGGCTTGGTCGTCGTCGAAACGGTCCCGCACCAGCCGCAAGGCCGCGGCATCGACCAGCACGCTGCGCACCCCGCGACGCAACTCGGTGCGCACCGACTCCGGGACCACCACCACGCTGGATCGATCGTCCATGGCTCCCGCGTTCACCTCGGCGACTGACTGTCCGCGCCAGATCACTCGGCGCGAGAATTCAGCCTACGGCACCGTGGGCGCGCGCCCGCGATCAGAAGGGGCGATGCGCGGCGGAAGCCGACGGTCGTCACCGGACGCCGCGCCATTCGTCTTCGACCCACGCAATCAGCAAGCGTCACAGTGACGTTGACGGAAGGGCTTCCCCCGTGTCGCGCAAAGGGTTGGCGTCGACGTCGGCCGGTGGCCTAGCAGCCCTGACCTTCACCCCCTGATAGGGCGATGACCAGCCAATATCCGGCCATCATCACGAGAATCCCCATGCTGCTCACGGCACGCCAGGTCCGGCCGATCCGATGGCGATACGTCCAAAAACACGCCGGCAGGAGAACTCCGGCGGCCAGCATGACTCCGGCGCTGGAGACCCGAAAGACTTGAGCAGCTCTGAATTCCGTATCGCGTAATGCCTTACCGGCGCCGGGCGGGCCGTCGTTCAAGAAATGCCCAAAAGACCTGTCGCAGTAGTCACCGCCCCCCGCGAGTGAAGAGTGCGTAACCGCCCAAGAAGATGGCCGGCTCGACGAACACTCCCGCTTTCCGACCACAACACCCATCACCGACAGTATCGAACAGACACGATCGCCCACGGCAACCCGCGGCCCTGGCCGTGCGCGGGGACCAAGGCGGCATGGACGACGAGCGTTTCCGTCAGACCGCAGGAGACTCCGACAGATCAGATGCCGACCTGACAGGTCTCCGATCAGGGGTGCCCAGTTTTCGGATGATTCCGTTGCAATTACGTTTCGTAGTTCACAACGCTACGTAACGAAATATTTCCGTGGATGTCGACCCTCCGGTGGAATCTCTAGCCCCCGATAAGGTTCACTTATCGGGTGTCAGGGCGTACGCGACGATCCAGTCCGGGCGAGTCCCTTCATGCCTTTCGTTTCGTGGTAATTCGTCGTAGATAACGAAACAAACGCTACGATTCCGTGGTGTCGAACGTGTGCAACTATCCGGGCTGTTCCCGTCCCATCACGCGAGGAGCTGGGCCCGGCCGTCCCTCGGAGTACTGCGACCGCGCCGATCACACGCGCTGGCGTGCATGGCGGGAACGGCAACGGCAACAACAGGAAGCGGAAGAGGCGACCACTACCGTCACTGTGACGCAACCGGGCCCGGTGACCGTTGCCCGCTTGCGCGCCGATGAGTTGCTCACCCAGTTCCGCGGGCTCGCTGAACAGCTGAACACCACGCTGCATGCCGCGGTCGCGGAGTTGTCCACACTCGCCGACCCGTCGGTCGCCGAGGCCCAGGTGCAGGCAGTTCAGGTCGAGGCGGCACGGCGGATCGCCGAGGCGGAAGGCGCCACCGTGGCGGCCGAGCAGGCGCGGCGGGAGGCGCAGGAGGCCAGGCAACTGGCCGAATCCGCCGCCGAGGACGCGGCAGGCGCCGCCGAGCGGGCGGAAGCGCTGATCGCCGAGGCGAACTCGGCGCGCGACGACGCGCTGCGTGAGGTCGAACGCGTCACCAAACAGGCCGCCGACGAGGTGTTCGCCGCTCGCAGCGACGCCGAAGCCGAGGTCCGCGCCGTGCGCCGCGAGGCCGCCGAGCAGATCGAACGCATCGAACAGCACGCCGCGGAACAAGTCCAGCGCGCCGAGCGCCGCGCCGAATCCGAGATCGCGCACGCCCAGCAGGAAGCGGCGGCGCGGGTCGCGGCCGCCCACTCCGAACGCGATCTCGCCGCGCAGCGCGCGGCCGACGCCGAACGGGCGACCGAGCGCGCCGAACGAGCCGCCGCCGAGCGCGCCGAAGCCGCCGAGGAGGCGCGCGCCGAATGGCGCCGGGTCCGCGCCGAACTCGACGCCGCCCGAGCCGAACTCACCGAAACCCGTCGCGCCGCAGCGGCCGAGCTCGCCGCCGCCCGAGCCGAGGCCGCCGCCGCCGTCGAGAAGGCACGCGCCGAAGCAGCCGAGCGTCTCCAAGCGCTCGACGAGGCCCGCGCCCAGACCCTCGCTCGCGCCGAACGTGCCGAAGCCCAACTCGACGAACTGCTCGCCGAGACGCGCCGCAAATCGGCCGCTACCGGACCGGATGCTCGCCACGACGGCTGACGAACGAAATGCCCGATCTAGACTCCCGGTACCGCCGTGGGCGACTTGGAGGAGGACGCGGGCATGTCTGTCATCTATCGAACCACCATGGTCCCGACCAAACTGCAGCTGCTGGCCGCTTGGTTGCCCGGCCGCACCTGGTACCGCGGTGGACAAGATCCGGATCTGCGGAAAGCCGGCGGTTTCCGGCTCGATGACCCGGACGGGGAAGTCGGGATCGAATTCATGGTGCTCACTGATCACTCCGGCGAGCAGTCGCAGACCTATCACGTCCCGCTGACCTACCGCGGCTCGCCCCTGCCGGGCGCGGAGGAAGGACTCGTGGGAACCTCTGAGCACGGCGTCCTCGGCACCCGCTGGGTGTACGACGCCACCCGTGATCCGGTCGCGGTGTCGCGGATCGTCGCGCTGCTCACCGGGAATGCGTTGCCTCAGGCCCAAAGCGAAAGCGACACCCCCGACTTGTCGGTGTCGGTGCAGATCACAGAGACGCTGTCTCTCACACATGGATTCGGAGTTCCGCACGACGGATCGTCCTACACCGACATCCCGGTAGGCGAGCGGATCGTTCGGGTCGGCCGACTGTTGGAACCCACTGCCGCGCCGGACGAAGTGGCGACCGCCGGCAAGGTCAGTGCCCCGTGGCGTGTCGACGAGGCGACCACCGCACGCGGCCTATTCCTCTGGATGGCGGCGTGATTCGGGAAAGCCGATTCGCTTCTGACTCGATCCGCTTGCGACGAATAGGCGCCCGGGCGGGGCAAATAGAGCGCTAACCCCGGTCTCGGTCATATCATGTAGCTATGCCCGAAACCGGAGTCGAAGGGCGTACGCAACCACTGGCCGGCGAAGCCCGGCAGGCGGTACTGGTGGCCGGTGCCTGTTCGATGATCATGGGTGTGGCCCTGGCGGTGTGGCCGCACAAGTCGTTGCTGACGGCCGAACTGCTGTCCGGCGGCTATCTGCTGCTCAACGGAACTGTTCAGCTGGTCGTCGCGGTCGGCGCTCGTTTCGCCACACCGCTGCGAGTGCTGGTGGTCGTGAGTGGCGTCCTGTCGGCCTTGCTGGCGATGTTGTGCTTCGCGGGCGGGAATTCGACGCTGTTGCTGTCGTTCTGGATCGGGTTGGCGTGGGCGATCCGCGGGATCTGTCATGCCACCGTGGCGGTGTGGGTCGACGACCTGCCCGGCCGCGGGCGGCAGGAGCTGTTCGGCCTGGCCACACTGACGTTCGGCGTGCTGGTCGGTGCGCTGCCGTTCGAGTCCCTGGACGCACTCGGCTGGGTGGCCGGTACCTGCCTGCTCGCACTCGGTGCCACCGAAGCGTTCTTCGCCGCGGGCACCCGGCGTGACCCGGTCGCGGCGCCTGGCGTCGCGCCGACGGTGCATCTGCACGGCTGAGCCGCACAGCGCATCCGGTGGCGGGCCATCCGCAACCCAGGTTGACTGGATGCCATGGCATCCCAGCATTCAGAGCTCCGGTCGCCCGCGGAGCTGATCGTGGTCACCCATGGCGCCGACACCGCGATCACGCCCATCGCGCTGCGCGAAAGCCGCAGCGTGCAGGCTCATCTGGGTGAATTGCTCCCCGCCGGAGGCGAACTGGTGCGCGTCTTCGGACCGGCCAACCGCTTGGAGCGCAGGCTCGCAGGCACTGCGCACGAGGATGCCGGTGCGGAGTACCTCAATTACTTCTCCGTCCAGGGCGTCGCCGGCGAGCTCGATGAGCTGGCCACGCGGTTGCGGGCCGCCGACGAGGTGGCGGCGGCGTATGTGAAGCCACCCGCCGAACCGCCGATCGCGCCGGACGCCGCGGTGGCTGTCACCGATCGCTCGACCGACGAAGCGCCCCCGGTGACGCCGGATTTCGGCGAACGGCAGGGCTACCTGGACCCCGCCCCGCAGGGAATCGACGCCCGCTGGGCCTGGACGGTGAAGGGTGGCCGCGGGTCCGGCGTGCGCGTGGTGGACATCGAGGGCGCGTGGCGGTTCACCCACGAGGACTTGCGGGTCGACCAGGGCGGCGTGATCGGCGGCAGCCCCGCGCCACAGCTGGGCTGGCGCGACCACGGCACCGCCGTCGCCGGTGCGATCAGCGGCGACGTGAACGCCTACGGCATCACCGGCATCGTGCCGGAGGCATACATTCGCGCGGTGTCGATCTTCGGATCCGGGTCGGCGGCCGCCATCCGCTCGGCCGCGGACGTGCTGAAGCCCGGCGATGTGATACTGCTCGAAGTGCACCGTCCCGGACCGCGTTTCTCCTATGCCAACCGGGTGGATCAACGCGGCTACATCGCGATCGAATGGTGGCCCGACGATGCGGCGGCGATCCGGTACGCGGTCGCTAAAGGCGTCATCGTGGTGGAGGCCGGCGGAAACGGCGGCGAGGACCTCGACGCCGCGCTCTATGACACCCGGCCCGCGGAGTTCCCCAGCACCTGGCGCAATCCGTTCCGCGGCGGCGAGGCCGACTCCGGAGCGATCATCGTCGGAGCCGGCGCACCCCCGCCCGGATTCCACGGCCGAGACCACGGCCCGGCTCGCTCCCGATTGGAATTCTCCAACTACGGTGAGCGAGTCGACGTGCAGGGATGGGGCCTGGAAGTCACCACCACCGGGTACGGCGACCTGCAGGGCGGTCCGGACGAGGACCTCTGGTACACCGACGTGTTCAGCGGAACCTCCAGCGCATCCCCGATCGTGGCCGGCGCTGTCACCAGTTACCAAGGAATGAGCGCGGCCGCGGCCGGGCGCAAGAAACCCGCCGAGGTGCGCGCCAGGCTCCGCGAAACCGGCTCGCCGCAAACCGATGCGCCGGAACGGCCCGCCACCCAGCGCATCGGCAACCTCCCGGATCTGAAGTCGATGATCCTGCCCCGGTAAGCCGAAACTCTCGCGGAACAGCACGGCGTTTGTTCGGCCATCCGCGGTTCCGATTTCGCACAAGTCAATCAGCCCGAGGCATAGTTGTGCATAGTGGAATCGGCGTGCTCGAGCGGCGTTCGCAGCGGCTTTCGGCTTCGCACACTGGCAAGGGAACTTTCGCGCCCGTTGCCGAGCGACGGTCAGCCCACGCGTGCGGCCAGCAGCAGTTCCAGCAGCTGCTGGGCGAATTCGGCGGGCGCGTCGGTGAATCCGCTGTGCCCGCCGGGGAACTCGGTCAGCGGGATGTTCAGTTGCGCGGCGAGTGCCTCCGCGGGACGGTGGGGAAGTTTGCCCTTGCTGTCGCGGCCCGCGCCCAGCACCAGACGGTCGGTGACCGGCGCCAAAGCCGCCACGTTCGGCAGATAGGAGGTGATCGGACGCAGTTCGTGCGCCATGCTGCGCGGGGCGTTGGCGTGCAGCCGTTCGATCATCGCGGCGGCGCGCGGCGACAGGCCGGCCGGATCCGGCATGTCGACGCCACCACCGATGCCCTCGAGGAAGCGCGCGCCCGCGGCGGCCAGACCCTCGGTGGCGAACAGTGCGCACACCTCCTCGACGAACGCCTTGTGCTCGGCGGCGTCGGGCAGCACGCCGAACGACGGCGGTTCGTGCGCGATCACCAGCCGCAACCGCCGCGGACGCCGGGCGAGCAGGTCCAGCGCGACCACCGCACCGCCGCTGCCGCCGAATACATACGCCTCTTCGCCCTCGGGCGTGAGGTGTTCCAGCAGCAGGTGGGCGTCCTCGCTCTGCACTTCGACCTCGATGTCGGCCGGTGGTCCGGGGTCGAGCACACTGCGGGAGTAGCCGCGCGGATCCACGGCCACCACGGTGAAATGCTCGGCGAGCGGCTCGATGACGGGATCGAAAACCGCCGCGTCGCCTCCGCTGCCGGGCAGCAACAGCAGCACCGGCCCGGCACCGCTGACCTCGTAGTACAGCGTGGCCCCGGGGACTTTCACCGTCTCGGATCTCATGATTTCTCCTTGTCGTCGGACGGCCACTGCTCGAGCGTGATGTGCAGGGCCTCGATGATGCGTTCCCAGGACTCGGCGGTGGGGCGCGCATGCCCGAAACCGCCGGTCGCCTCGAGCACGCTGTATCCGTGGAAGGTGCTGCGCAGCAGGCGGACCGCGTCGGTTCGGTCGGGTTCGGCCAATCCGTAGGCGCGCAGCATCCCGTAGGTCAGCTCGACGGCGCGCAACGCGCCGGTCGCGGTGCGCGCCACCTCGGGGTCGAACGGGAGCTGGGTCGCGGCGTAGCGGCCGGGGAAACGCAGTGCGAAGTCCCGCCAGGCATGGGCGTAGGCGACGAGCGCGTCGCGACCGGCGCGACCGGCGATCGCGGCGGCGATCAGCTCGGTCTTCTCCGTGGCCGCCAGCACGGCCACTCGGGCGCGCAGCTCGCGGAGATTCTTGACGTGCGAATACAGGCTCGCGTCCTGAACGCCGAACTTCTTGGCCACCGCCGACATGGTGAGGTTGTCCAGCCCGATCTCGTCGGCGAGATCGGCCGCGGCCCGCGTGACCCGCTCCGCGGTGAGCCCTGCTCGCGCCATCATGTGCCCACCTCCAGAAAACTAGGATGATTAGTTTATAACCTAGGCAACATAGGTTTAGCAATCGCGGCGAGGCCCGGCGATGAATCGCGCTCGTGCGCACCGTCTGCATTCGCGGACGGGAAAACCGATCGCACGAGGAGAATTCATGACCCGGATACCGCCGGCGGTCACCGCCGCAACGCTCGACGTCCCAGGCGCGCACCTGTACTACGAGCTGCGCGGCACGGGTCCGCTGCTGGTGCTGGTCGGCGCGCCGATGGACGCCGCCGCGTTCGCCCCCGCGGCCGAACTGCTCGCCGCCGACCACACCGTGCTCACCACCGACCCGCGCGGACACCGCAGCAGCACACTCGACGATCCCACCCGGGACTCGACTCCGGAACTGCGCGCCGAGGACCTCGCCCGGTTGATCACGCAGGTGCACGCCGGGCCCGCTACGGTCTTCGGTTCCAGCGGTGGCGCGGTGACCGCACTCGCGCTGGCGCAGGCGCGTCCGGATCTGGCCACCACCGTGATCGCGCACGAACCCCCGATCAACGCGCTGCTCGCCGACCGGGACGCGCACCGCGCCGCGACCGAGGACATCATCGCGGCCTATGCCGCAGGCGACGTGCTCGGCGCGTGGCGCAAATTCTTCGCGTCGGCGAACATTCCTATGCCGGAGGAGGTGCTCGCGCATATGTTCGGCCCGCAGCGCGACCCGCAGCAGATGGCAAGCGAGCGCTATTGGTTCGCCCACGAGATCCGTGGCACCACCACCTGGGAGCCCGACCTCCTCACCCTGCAGGCTGTGCCTGTCCGTCTGGTGGTGGGCATCGGCGCGGATTCGGCCGGGCAGTTCTGTGATCGCACCTCGCGCGCGCTGGCCGCGGCGCTCGACGTGGCGCCCACGATGTTTCCCGGCGGACACACCGGGTTCGCCGACGATCCGGCCACCTTCGCCGTCCGGCTGCGCGAGATCTCGAGCACGTCATGACACCGGAAGGCGCCGAATCACCGTGACCATGGCGCCGATTCAGCTCACAAAGTGAATCGGCGTCCCTTCGCGGCCCACTCGCCCCGGCCCCTCGGCGTGATGGCCCAGCGGCCCCGGTGCCGGCAATCCATGATCAAACCGCGCGACTGTAGACGCAGCAACGCGCTGCGCACCGACCATGCGGTCAGTCGCGCCTGCTGAGCCAGTTGCTCGACGGTGAGCAATCCGCCCGGCGCCAGCACACCCAGCACCGCGAAATCGGCGGCAGTCCTGGGTCGTCTCATCATGTCGGAGCCTTTCCTTCGGGGAGAAGGACAACCGGGGGAACGACATCGCCGCGATGGCCCCGAGTTGCCGAATCGACGGTAGAAGGCGCACGTATGCGCCCGCCACGATTTTGCGCGACTTTGCGAACCACGTTGACCGGCAACGCCTGCGGTGGGGACGATTGCACGACATCGTCCGCTAGCTCTCGCAAAGGATCAGCTATGAACCTGCGACTTCTCGGATCCGGATCCGACCATGGAGCTTGTCCCGCCGTGTACGCCACCGACACGGGCGTGCTCGTGGTGCAGGGCGATGCCACCGACCGGACCGGGACGGTTCTCGTGCCACACCAGTTGTTGGACTGGCTGGAACCAGGGATGCGGCTACGGGTCGAGGCGAGCGGGACGTGTGGAGCGGTGCTGGTGGCCGGTGAGCCGGTCACCGATCCCGAACTGCTCGCCCAGTTGACTCTCGACTGTCACGAAACCGCCGTGGTGGTGCGCTGATGCTGCACGTGGTAGGCGACCGCTGTTTCGAGCCGCTGTTCCGGGCGGCTCGATGGCGCGCCTTCCATCTGGAGGTTCGAGACAACTACGTGCTGGAGGACGAGCAGGAAGCGCTGCGCCGCTTCGGCGCCGGAGTAGCGTACGAACGAGAGGAACAGCCCGAGTCATGGAAAGCCTGGGATGCTCTGATGGTCGAGTCCGCCGGTCGCGGGGTGGTGCTCGAACGACTAAGGGTCGTGACGGTCCCGCACTCCGACTACACCCGGTGGCTGTTGTCGGCGACCGACGACAACATCGCCACCGGCGAAATAGTGCGCTGGCTGCCGCGGCATCTGGTCGAGCCGGCGGACCTGCCGCACGACGACTACTGGCTTTTCGACACGAACACGATCGCGTTCAACACCTTCGCCGAGAGCGGGGCGTTCGTGGGTCTGTCGATCACTACTGACCCGGCGCTGGTCGCCCGCTGCCTGCAGGTGCGGGAACGGCTGTGGCCCAAGGGCATTGATCATCAGCGATATTGCGAGAGCGAGCACGTACCCGATGAACGGAGTGTCGGACGCACGCGAGGTGCTGGGTGCGCGCCTGCGTGAACTGCGTCGCGCCGCCCACCTGACCGGCCTGGAACTGGCCGCGAGGTGCGGCTGGCATTCGAGCAAGGTCTCCCGGATCGAGGGCGGCAAGCAGACGCCTTCGGAAGCCGACCTCGCCGCGTGGTGCGAGGCCTGCGGCAATACCGCCGTGCTGGACGACTTGGTCGCCAACGCGCGCAATCTGCAGTCGATGTATCTGGAATGGCAACGCAGCGTCGCCTCCGGACACGCGCACAGGCAACGGCAATCGATCGACCTGGAGGCGCAGACCACACAGATCCGCTGGTACGCTCCCGACACGCTGCCGGGACTGCTGCAAACCGAGGGTTACGCACGCGCGATCCTGACCGCCTGCATCGCCGTCACCGGCGGACGCGACGACCTGGAGGACGCGGTGGCCGCGCGCATGGCCCGCAAGCAGGTGCTCTTCCGGGTGAAACACCGATTCCACTTCGTGGTCAACGAGACCGCGCTGTGGCGCACGGTCGGCGACGCCGCCACCATGGCCGAGCAACTCGCCTACCTGCTCGCGGTGATGGCCAACCCGAGGGTCCGGCTGGGCCTCATCCCGATCTGCGCCGACTACCGCGCCCCCGCGACGAACTTCGTCATCTACGACCGCGCGCAGGTGCTGACCGAAACGGTCTCGGCCGAGCTGACCATCACCCGGCCGTCGGAGATCGCACTGCACGAGAAGACCTTCGCGATCCTCGCCGACCAGGCCGAGTACGGCGACCGTGCCCGATTGCTGATCGCGAACGCGCTGGAACGCCGGCGCGGCGGCTAGGGCGTTTGGACGCGGCCTGCGGACATGGCCCCCCATTGGCTGATGTCGCTCAGTACGCGCGAGGGCGATCTGTTCGAGGGCTTCCGAGCTCGCGCGGAGGCGATCGCCTACCGGCTGCTGGGCTCGGCCGGTGACGCCGAGGACGCGGTGCAGGAGGCGTTTCTGCGGTGGGATGCGACGCCCGCCGAAGCGGAGAACCACTCCGCTGGGTCGTGACGCGGCGCCGCGGTCGCACGCGGCCGCGTGCCGAACCGCCGGTCCGCACGGCGTGGACCGGTGGCTCGGTAGGCACGGAACTTCCCTGGCCCGGCACGCCGGGGAGACAGCGGTGCCGCCCCGCTGTCGCGCGGCGGCGGCACCAGAGCACCTGCGGCTCGGTCAGCGCACGAATGTCGCCGCGTGGTCGGCCAGATCCAGCAGTGGCTGCGGATAGACGCCGAGCACGATGGTGACCGCGGCGGTGATCGCCACGATCGTCGTGGTCAGCGGCGGGCTGACCAGCACCGGAGCGTCAGCGGGCGGGTCGGTGAAGAACATCAGCACGATGACCCGCAGGTAGAAGAACGCCGCGACGGCACTGCAGATCACGCCGATGATGACCAGCGGTGTCGCGCCACCCGAGGCGGCGGCCTCGAACACGGTGAACTTGCTGACGAAGCCGCTGGTGAGCGGCAACCCGGCGAAGGAAAGCAGGAACAGCGCGAAAACCGTTGCCAGCCATGGAGAACGGCGGCCGAGGCCGGCCCACCGCGCCAGGCCGGTGGCCTCGTCCCCGTCCGCTTCGCGGACCAGGCTGACCACGGCGAACGCGCCGAGCGTGCCGATGCCGTAGGCCGGCAGATAGAACAGCACCGCCGCGACGCCGCGGTCGTTGGCGGCCACCGGGCCGATCAGCAGGAAACCGGCATGGGCCACCGAGGAATACGCGAGCATCCGTTTGACGTCGGTCTGGGTGATCGCCATGACCGCGCCGACGGCCATGGTCGCGATCGCGACGGCCGCGAGGATCGGTCGCCAGTCGTCGCGCAGACCCGGCACGGCGACCTGCAGCACGCGCACCAGCGCACCGATCGCGGCGATCTTGGTGGCCGCTGCCATGAAGCCGGTGATCGCGGTGGGGGCGCCCTGGTACACATCCGGCACCCAGGACTGGAACGGCACCGCACCGATCTTGAACAGCAGACCGACCGCGAGCATCGCGACGCCGAGCACCGCCAGCGTCGCGTTGTCCGGATGCTGTGCGATCGCGTCCGCGATGCCGCCGAGCCGCACCGTGCCCGCCTGGCCGTACAGCAGCGCGACGCCGTAGAGGAAGAACGCCGAGGAGAACGCGCCGAGCAGGAAGTACTTCAGCGCTGCCTCCTGCGACAGCAACCGCTTGCGCCGGGCCAGCCCGCACAGCAGATACAGCGGCAGCGACAGTACTTCGAGGGCGACGAACATGGTCAGCAGGTCGTTGGACGCCGGGAACAGCAACAGGCCGCCGACGGCGAGCAGCGTCAGGGGAAACACCTCGGTGGTCGCGATACCCGCGCGCAGCGCCGCTGCTTCGGCCGCGCTTCCGGGCACCGCCGAAGCCTGCGGTGTGAACGCGTCCACACCGCGTTCGAGGGTGGCGGCGGCCCGGCTCCACGTTCCCGGGCCGGATCGAGCCTGCTGACGTGGTTCGGCGCCACGCTCGGCGATGAACAGCACACCGAGGATCGACACGACCAGGATCGTGCCCTGCAGGAACAATGTGACGCCGTCGATGGCCACGGCGCCCGCGACAGCGGTGCTTTCGGTGCCCGCGAGCGCCACGACGGCGGCCAGCGCGGCGGCCAACCCGGCAAGGCTCAGCACCAGATGAGTGGCGTAGCGGTAGTGCCGGGCGACGAACGCTTCGGCGAGGACGCCGAACACGGCGACGCCGAACACGATGAGCATGGGGGACAGGGCGCCGTATTCGATGCTCGGCGCGGGAATGCTCGCGGCGAGCGTCGTGGTGGAGGCGAGGACGTTCACTTGTGGGCACCTCCGGGATGCTGGGCCGGTCCCGCTTCGGGCCGTGGGGGTGCCGAGGGTGCGGGATCGGTCCGGCCGATGGTGGTGAGCGTTTGGCTCACCGCGGGATTGATGAAGTCGGTGAGGACTTTCGGGTAGATGCCGAGGAACAGCAGCGCGGCGATCAGCGGGACCACCACGGCGAGTTCGCGCGGCGCCAAGTCGTAGATCCGCTCGTTGCCTTCCTTCACCGGCCCGGTCATCATCCGCTGGTAGAGCCACAGCACGTACAGTGCGGCGAGCACCAGCGCGACGGCGGCGACCACGGCGGCGAACTGGTAGCGGGCGAATGTCCCGATCAGCACGAGGAATTCGCTCACGAACGGGGCGAGGCCGGGCAGCGACAGCGTCGCCAGACCGGCGATGAAGAACGTGCCCGCGAGCACCGGGGCCACCTTCTGAACGCCGCCGTACGCGGCGATGAGCCGGGTTCCCCTTCGCGACACCAGAAATCCGGCCACCAGGAACAGCGCGGCGGTCGAAATGCCGTGATTGACCATGTACAGCGTCGCGCCGGTCTGGCCCTGGCTGGTCATGGCGAAGACGCCGAGGATGATGAACCCGAAGTGGGAGATCGAGGTGTAGGCGATCAGGCGCATCACGTCGGTCTGCCCGATGGCCAGCAGGGCGCCGTACACGATGCCGATCACCGCGAGCGTGATCACCAACGGCGCATAGGTGTCGGACGCGTCGGGGAACAGCGGCAGGCAGTAACGCAGCATGCCGAAGGTGCCCACCTTGTCGACCACCGCCATCATCAGCACCGCGCTGGAGGGAGTGGCCGCGACAGCGGCATCCGGCAGCCAGGTGTGCAATGGCCACAGCGGCGCTTTGACCGCGAAGGCGAACATGAACCCGAGGAACAGAGCATTGAGCACCGCGGGTCCGGCGCCGAGCTCTCCGGCGTTGGCCGCCGCGACCACGGTGCGGAGATCGAAGGTGCCCGAGGAACCCTCGCCCAGTCCTTCCCGGGCGGTGAGCACATACAACCCGATGACCGCGGCCAGCATGATCAGCCCGCCGAACAGGTTGTACAGCAGGAACTTCACCGCCGCGCGCGAGCGCTGCCTGCGCTGCAGCGCGTCCCCGGTGCGTGGCCCGAATCCGCCGATGAGGAAGTACATCGGGATGAGCATCGCCTCGAAGAACACGTAGAACAGCAGGATGTCCAGGGCGAGGAAGGAGATCAGCACCATCGCCTCGACGAGCAGGATGAGCGCGACGTAGGTGTGCGCCACCCGCTTTCCACCGCCGACTTCACGTTCGTCGTGCCAGCCCGCCAGGATCAGCAGGGGAACCAGGCCCGCGGTCAGCAGCACCAGCACCAGCGCGATGCCGTCCAGCCCGAGGGTGTATCCGGCGCCGAACGTCGGAATCCACTGATGGGATTCGACGAACTGGTATCGGTCACCTGCGGTGTCGAACCGCACGGCGAGCCCGATGCCGAGACCCAGCACCAGCACCGAGATGCCCAGTGCCACGGCGCGTGCGAGGGTGCGTCGCGCGGCGGGCAGTACGAGCACGATCGCGGCACCGGCGACCGGAACCAGCCACAGCGTCGTCAACCAGGGGAACTCGCTCACCACAACCTCACCGCCAGCAGGGCAGCGGCCACCAGGGCCGCGCCGGTGAACATGGACAGGGCATAGGACCGCACGAACCCGGATTGCACTCGCCGGGCGCGCGCGGACAACCCGCCGATCAGCGCCGCGGTGCCGTTGACGACGCCGTCGATGCCACGGTTGTCGAGGAAGACCAGCGCCCGGGTCAGGTGCTGTCCGGGCCGCATGAACGCGGCTTCGTTGACCGTGTCGCCGTAGAGGTCGTGGCGTGCCGCGACGGTCAGCCCGGAGACGGCTTCGGGGGCGGTCTCGGGGATGTCGCGCTGCGCGTACTGCGAGTAGGCCACCGCGACACCGACGGCGACCACGCCGAGCGCGAGTATCGTGACCAGCGCCGCGGGCACGGTTTCGGTGCCGTGGTGGGCGCCGACGACCGGTTCGAGCCAGTTCTGCAGCGAGGAGCCGAAGACGAACACCGCGCCCGCGCCGACCGAGCCGAGGGCGAGCAGGATCATGGGACCGGTCATCACCGCGGGGGACTCGTGCGGGTGGGTGTCCGGTTCCCAGCGGCGCTCGCCGAAGAACGTCATCAGCATGACGCGCGTCATGTAGAACGCGGTGAGACCCGCGCCGAGCAGCGCGACCAGACCCAGCGCGATCCCGCCGACGCCGCCTTGGTTGAACGCCGCCTCGATGATCCGGTCCTTGGAGAAGAACCCGGCGAACGGCGGGACCCCGATGATGGCGAGGTAGCCGAGGCCGAAGGTGACGTAGGTGATCGGCAGCAGGGTGCGCAGGCCGCCGTAGCGGCGCATGTCGGTTTCGTCGTTCATCGCGTGCATCACCGAACCGGCGCCGAGGAACAGTCCGGCCTTGAAGAACCCGTGGGTGAGCAGATGCATGATGGCGAAGGCGTATCCGGCGGGGCCGAGTCCGGCGGCCAGCACCATGTAGCCGATCTGGCTCATGGTGGAGGCGGCCAGTGCCTTCTTGATGTCGTCCTTGGCGCAGCCGATGATTGCGCCGAACAACAGGGTGACCGCGCCGACCAGCACCACCCCGAGCCGGGCGTCCGGGGCGAGGTCGAAGATCGCGTTGGAGCGCGCGATCAGGTACACACCGGCGGTGACCATGGTGGCGGCGTGGATGAGCGCCGACACCGGGGTGGGGCCCTCCATGGCGTCACCGAGCCAGGATTGCAGCGGCACCTGGGCGGACTTGCCGCACGCGGCCAGCAGCAGCAACAGGCCGATCGCGGTGAGCGTGCCCTCGCCGGCGGCGGGCGCACCGCCGAAGACGACCGCGAAGTCGACCGATCCGAACGTCGCGAACATGACCATCATCGCGATCGCCAGGCCCATGTCGCCGACCCGGTTCACCACGAACGCCTTCTTGGCGGCCGTTGCCGCGGAGGGCTTTTCGTGCCAGAACCCGATCAGCAGGTAGGAGGCCAGGCCGACGCCCTCCCAGCCGAGGTAGAGCACGAGGTAGTTGTTCGCCAGGACCAGCAGCAGCATGGCCGCGAGGAACAGGTTGAGGTAGGCGAAGAACCGCCGCCGCGCCGGGTCGTGGCTCATGTAGCCGATCGAGTAGACGTGGATCAGCGAGCCGACGCCGGTGATCAGCAGTGCGAAGCACATCGAGAGCTGGTCGAGTTGCAGCGCGAAGTCGGCCTGGAGGCCGGCCACCGGAACCCAGCTGAACAGGTCCACGTGTACCGCGCGGTCGGCGGTGTCGCGGCCGAGCATGTCGGTGAAAGCGAGCACGGCGATCCCGAACGAGGTCAGCGCCGTCGCGGTGCCGAGCAGATGACCCCACTTGTCGGCGTAGCGTCCGGTCAGCAGCAGGACGATCGCACCCGCCAGGGGGAGGGCGGGCAGCAGCCAGAGCGTTGCGGTGTCCACGTCAGAACTTCAGCAGGTTGGCGTCGTCGACCGAGGTCGAGCGGCGGGCGCGGAAGATGGTCATGATGATGGCCAGGCCGACGACCACCTCGGCCGCGGCGACCACCATCGTGAAGAACGCGAACACCTGCCCGTCGAGGTTGGCGTGCATCCGGGCGAAGGTGACGAACGCGAGGTTCACCGCGTTGAGCATCAGCTCGATGCACATGAACACCACGATGGCGTTGCGCCGCAGCAGCACGCCGGCCGCGCCGATCGTGAACAGCAGGGCGGACAGGAACAGGTAGTTCTCGGGATTCACCGGTTGCCTTCCTCGTCGCTGGGGGTGTCGGTCCCGTCCGATGCGGGCGTGGTGCCGACCGAGATGACGGCCGCTTCGGTCAGCGCCCTGGTGCGGCGGTGCCGCAGGATGGTGCTGACCGACAGCTCCTCGAACGACCCGTCGGGCAACCGCGCGGGGACGTCCACCGCGTTGTGCCTGGCGTAGACGCCGGGGGTGGGCAGCGGTGTCGCGCGATGCCCCTTCTCGCGGAACCGGCGGCGCGACAGCTCGCGCTGGTCGGTGCGGGGCCCGAACTGCTCGCGATGGGCCAGCACCATGGCGCCGATGGTGGCGGTGATCAGCAGGGCGCCGGTGAGTTCGAAGGCCCACACGTAGCGCAGGAAGATCAGCTCGGCCAGTTCGCCGATCACATCGCGGCCGGCGAATCCGGATGCGGGGAAGGTGATTCCGGATTCGCGGACGCCGTGAGCGATGCCGCCGCTGAGCAGCAGCCCGAAGCCGAGGCCGACCGCGGCGGCGGCGAGGCGCTGGCCGCGGATGGTTTCCTTCAGCGACTCCGCGGAGTCGACGCCGACGAGCATCAGCACGAACAGGAACAGCATCATCACCGCGCCGGTGTAGACCACGATTTGCACGACGCCGAGGAACAGCGCGTCCTCGGCGATGTAGAACGCGGCCAGCGCGATCATGGTGGCCGCCAGGCACAGGGCGGAGTGCACCGCCTTGGGGGCGAAGACCATGCCGAGCGCGCCGAGCACGGCCAGCGGGGCGAGGATCCAGAACTGGACGGCCTCACCGGTGGAGGCGCGGGTCAGCGGCTCCGCGGCCAGGATCAAATCGGTCACCGTGGTGCTCCTTCCACGCCGGCGGTGGCGGGTTGCCTGGGCGCGTCGGTGGCCGTGGCGCCGCTGGTGGCCGGTGCGTCGCCGGGGACCCGTCCGAGGTAGTAGTCCGCCTCGTCGGTGCCGGGATGCATGGCGTGCGGCGGTGCGGTCATCCCGGGCTGCAGCGGGGCGAGCAACCGGTCCTTCTCGTAGATCAGGTCGGCCCGGTTGTCGTCGGCCATCTCGTAGTCGTTGGTCATCGTGAGCGCCCGGGTGGGGCAGGCCTCGATGCACAGTCCGCAGCCGATGCAGCGCAGGTAGTTGATCTGGTAGACCTGGCCGTATCGTTCACCGGGCGAATAGCGTTCGGTCTCGGTGTTGTCGGCGCCTTCGACGTAGATCGCGTCGGCGGGGCAGGCCCATGCGCACAGTTCGCAGCCGATGCACTTCTCCAAGCCGTCGGGATGCCGGTTGAGCTGGTGCCTGCCGTGGTAGCGCGGCGCGGTCGGCGTTTTCTGCTCGGGGTAGAACTCCGTGTTGGGCTTCTTGAACATGGTCGCGGCGGTGACCGCGAAGCCGGACAGCGGCTCGAACAGGCTGCTCTTGGCGCGGGTGGCGTCGCGGGCGTGCGCGTCGGCGGGCAGTGGCGGCACCGGGAAGCCGAGGAACACCGTCGAATCGGCGGAGTCCGCGTCCACGGGTTCCTCGACCGGTGGCGGTGTGCCCGCCGCCCGGCCCGCCCGCAGGAACCGCAGCACCAGCAGTCCGGTGACCGCCAGGCCGCCGATCACCAGGATCGGGGTCTGCACCGGGTAGCCCTCCGCTTGCAGCACCCGTGCCGCGGCCACCACCATGACCCAGGCCAGCGAGGTCGGGATCAGCAGTTTCCAGCCGAGATTCATGAACTGGTCGTAGCGCAGCCGGGGCAGTGTGCCGCGCAGCCAGATGAACACGAACAGGAATGTCCAGACCTTGGCGGTGAACCACAGCACCGGCCACCACCCGGAGTTCGCGCCGTCCCACATGTTCAGCGGCCACGGCGCCCGCCAGCCGCCGAGGAACAGTGTGGTGGCCAGCGCGGAGACCGTCGCCATGTTGACGTACTCGGCCAGCATGAACATGGCGAACTTGAGCGAGGAGTACTCGGTGTGGAAGCCGCCGACCAGTTCGCCCTCGGCCTCGGGCAGGTCGAACGGTGCCCGGTTGGTCTCGCCGACCATCGAGACGCAATAGATCAGGAACGACGGCAGCAGCAGGAACACATACCAGGTGCCTTCCTGCGCGGACACGATGCCGGAGGTGGCCATGGTGCCGCCGAGCAGGAAGACGGTGGCGAAGCACAGCGCCATCGCGATCTCGTAGGAGATGACCTGCGCGGTCGAGCGCAATCCGCCCAGCAGCGGATAGGTGGAGCCGGAGGACCATCCGGCCAGCACGATGCCGTAGACGCCGATGGAGGTGATCGCGAGGATGTACAGCACCGCCACCGGAAGGTCGGTGAGCTGCAGCGGGGTGGTGACACCGAAGACGGACACTTCCGGCCCGAAGGGGATCACCGCGAACGCCATGAACGCGGGGACCACCGAGATGACCGGGGCCAGAATGTAGATCGGCTTGTCCACGATCGCCGGGACGATGTCCTCCTTGAGGGCCATCTTCACGCCGTCGGCGATGCTCTGCAGCGAGCCGAACGGCCCGGTGCGGTTCGGGCCGATCCGCATCTGCATGCGGGCCACGATCTTTCGCTCCGCGAGCACCGCGACCAGCGGAATCAGCATCAGATAGACGAACACGGCGACGGCTTTGGCGATCACGAGCCACAGTGGGTCGTGTCCGAAGCCGGTCGGGGTGTACGGGGCGGCGGAGGCGGCGGGTGTCACCGCGGACGCCGTGACGAGCGCGGCGAGATCACTCATGGCGGTGCTCCTTCATCCTCTCGTCGGCGTGCCGCAGGTGCACGATCGCGCCGGGCTGGACGGCGAGCTGCTCGGCGATGGAGCAGCCGGGGGAGTGCTGCGGCAGCCATACCACGCGGTCGGGCAGGTCGCTGATCATCAGGGGGAGCGTGACGGCGCCGCGGCTGGTGGCGACGGTGACCGGATCGTCGGGTTGCGCGCCGAGCTCGGCGGCGGTGGCGGCCGACAGGCGCACCACCGGGGGACGGGCGATGCCCGCCAGATTCGGTTCGCCGTCCTGCATGCGGCCCTCGTCCAGCAGCATCCGCCAGCTGGCGAGCACCGCGGTGCCCGGTTCGGGGCGTGGCAGCGGATGCGGCCGGTGCGTGGGCGCGGTAACGGGCGCGCCGTCCCACACGCCGAGTTCGGCGAGTTCGGCGCGGGCGGATTCGACGTCCGGCAGGTTCAGGCGCACCGACATCTCACCGGCGATGGCGTGCAGTACCCGCTGGTCCGACAGTGGCGCGGTCTGACGGCGGACCATGTCGTCGCCGAGCGCGGCGGCGAACGGGCGCGGCCGCCCCTCCCAGGTGCGGAAGGTGCCGGGTTTCTCCATGGCCGCGGCCACCGGGAACACCACGTCGGCGCGTTCGGTGACCGGGCTGCGCCGCAGTTCCAGGCTCACCACGAACCTGGCCGCGTCGATGGCGGCCAGCGCGGCGGCCGGGTCGGGCAGGTCGGCCACGTCGACGCCGCCGATGACCAGCGCGCCGAGGCCGGAGGCCGCCTCCAGGATGGCCGTCGTGTCACGGCCTGCGCCGACCGGCAGCTCCGGCACGTTCCAGACCGCCCGAACCTGTTGGCGGGCGCGGGGATCGGCCACCGGCCTGCCACCGGGCAGCAGGCAGGGCAGGGCGCCCGCTTCGACCGCGCCGCGTTCGCCTGCCCGGCGCGGCACCCAGGCGAGGGCGGCTCCGGTCTCGTCGGCGAGACGTACGGCGGCCGACAGCGTGCCCGCCACGCCCGCCATCCGCTCACCGACCATGATCACCGCGCCGGGTTCGCGCAGCAGTCGGGCCAGATCCGCGAGCTGCGCCGGATCTGCGCCGGGCGTGGTGATCTCGCCGGTGCGGATGGCGTCGAGCAGATGCGGTTCGGCGCCCGGCACGGCCCGCATCAGCCGCCCGGACATGCGGTCGAGCCCGCGCGAGGAGTACGGCGCGAGCGAGTAGATGGGCAGGCGGCGTTTGCGGGCGGCCTTGCGCAGTCGCAGGTAGACGATCGGTGACTCTTCTTCGGGTTCGAATCCGACGAGCAGGACGACCGGCGCGGCCTCCATGCTGTCGTAGGTCACCGTGCCGTCCTGACCGGCGACGCGGGATGCGAGGAAGTCGGCTTCCTCCGCCGAATGCGCGCGGGAGCGGAAGTCGATGTCGTTGGTGCCGAGGGCGACCCGCGCGAATTTGGCGTAGGCGTAGGCGTCCTCCTCGGTGACCCGGCCGCCGACGAGCACGCCCGCGTTGCCGAAGGAGGCGGCCAGCCCCTCCGCGGCCGCGGCCAGTGCCGCCGACCAGGAGGCCGGGGCGAGTTCGCCGTCCCAGCCGCGCACCAGCGGGGTGGTGAGCCGATCGGGTTCGGTGGCGTAGGCGAAGGCCCAGCGGCCCTTGTCGCAGTTCCACTCCTCGTTGACCTGCGGGTCGTCACCGGCCAGCCTGCGCAGCACCTTGCCGCGCCGGTGGTCGGTGCGCTGTGCGCAACCGGAAGCGCAGTGTTCACAGACGTTCGGGCTGGACACCAGGTCGAACGGGCGGGCGCGGAATCGGTAGGCGGTCCCGGTGAGCGCGCCGACGGGGCAGATCTGCACGGTGTTGCCGGAGAAGTAGGAGTCCAGCGGTTCGGCCTGCGCGGTGCCGACCTGTTGCAGCGCACCGCGGTCCATCAGCTCGATGAACGGGTCGCCGGCGATCTGCTGGGAGAAACGGGTGCAGCGGGCGCAGAGCACGCAGCGTTCCCGGTCCAGCAGCACCGCTGTCGACAGCGGAATCGGTTTGGGATAGGTGCGTTTGCGTCCCTCGAACCGGGATTCGGCGCGTCCGGTGGACATCGCCTGGTTCTGCAACGGGCACTCGCCGCCCTTGTCGCAGACCGGGCAGTCGAGCGGATGGTTGATCAGCAGCAGCTCCATCACGCCCTCCTGCGCCTTGTCGGCGGCAGGGGAGGTGAGCTGGGTGCGGACCACCATGCCGTCGGCGACGGCCATGGTGCAGGAGGCGACCGGTTTGCGCTGCCCTTCCACCTCGACCAGGCACTGGCGGCAGGCGCCGACCGGGTCGAGCAGCGGATGGTCGCAGAAACGGGGGATCTGGATGCCGATCAGTTCGGCGGCCCGGATCAGCAAGGTGCCGGGCGGCACGCTGACCGTGGTGTCGTCGATGGTCACGGTGACCAGATCGGCGGGAGCAGGCGCGCTGGTCTTGCCGCTCACCGTGGCCCGGCCGCCGCCGGTGATCGAATCGCTGCGCGAGACCGGTTTCATCGGACCTCTTCTCCTGACTCGGCCCATGCGGTGGCGCGCGCCGGGTCGAATGGACATCCGCCGAGCCGCAGGTGTTCGGCGTACTCCTCGCGGAAGTACTTCAGCGAGGAGATGATCGGGCTGGCCGCGCCGTCACCGAGGGCGCAGAACGACTTGCCGTTGATGGTGTCGCTGATATCGAGCAGCTTGTCCAGGTCGGACTCGGCGCCGGTGCCCGTTTCGATCCGTTCCAGCAGCTGCACCAGCCAGTAGGTGCCCTCCCGGCACGGGGTGCACTTGCCGCAGGATTCGTGCGCGTAGAACTCCGTCCAGCGCAGTACCGCTCGCACCACGCAGGTGGTGTCGTCGAAGATCTGCAGCGCCTTGGTGCCGAGCATGGATCCCGCGCTCGCGACGCCCTCGTAGTCGAGGGGCACGTCGAGGTGTTCCTCGGTGAACAGCGGCGTGGACGAGCCGCCCGGAGTCCAGAATTTCACCCGGTGCCCGGCGCGCACGCCGCCCGCGTAGCCGAGGAGTTCGCGCAGTGTGATGCCCAGCGGCGCCTCGTACTGCCCCGGCCGGGTTACGTGACCCGACAGCGAGTAGAGGGTGAAACCGGGGGACCTCTCGCTGCCCATCGAGCGGAACCAGGTGATGCCGTTGCGGATGATGGGAGGCACGCTGGCGATGGATTCCACGTTGTTCACCACGGTCGGGCAGGCGTAGAGGCCCGCGACGGCGGGGAACGGCGGGCGCAGGCGGGGTTGGCCGCGGCGGCCTTCCAGCGAGTCCAGCAGCGCGGTCTCCTCGCCGCAGATGTAGGCGCCCGCGCCCGCGTGCACGAGGAGTTCGAGGTCGTAGCCGGAGCCGAGGATGTCGTGACCGAGGAAACCCGCTTCGTAGGCCTGGGCCACCGCGGCTTGCAGCCGCCGCAGCACCGGAACTACCTCGCCGCGCACGTAGATGAACGCGTGTGCGGCGCGGATGGCGTAGGCGGCGATGACGACGCCTTCGATCAGCGCGTGCGGCGCGGCGAGCATGAGCGGAATGTCTTTGCAGGTGCCCGGTTCCGACTCGTCGGCGTTCACCACCAGGTAGTGCGGTTTGGTGACGCCGTCGGGTCCGGCGCCCTGCGGGATGAAACTCCACTTCATGCCGGTGGGGAAGCCCGCGCCGCCGCGGCCGCGCAGGCCCGCGTCCTTGACGGTCTGGATCACCTGGTCCGGTTCCATCCGCAGGGCGGTGCGCAGCGCCTGGTAGCCCTCGTGGCGCAGGTAGGTGTCCATCGTCCAGGACTGCGGGTCGTCCCAGTAGGTGCTCAACACCGGAGTGAGCGTCATCGCGAGACCTCCGGATCCTGGTGCGGTGCGGGCGCTTTCATGCCCCGCTCCCGAGCGACGCGCAGACCGGCGAGTGTCGCCTCGCCCGCGGCGCCGTCGAGGACGCCGGGGCGCTCGTCCGGGAACCCGGCCAGGATGCGCGCGGTCTGCTTGAACGTGCACAGCGGCGCGCCGCGGGTGGGGGTGACCTGCGCTCCGGCACGCAGGGCGTCCACCAGGGCACGCGCGGATTCGGGGGTCTGGTTGTCGAAGAACTCCCAGTTGACCATGACCACCGGCGCGAAGTCGCAGGCCGCGTTGCACTCGACGTGTTCGAGCGTGATCGACCCGTCCGCCGTGGTCTGGCCGTGCCCGATGCCGAGGTGGCGTTCGAGCGCGGCGAGGATGGCGTCGCCGCCCATCACCGCGCACAGCGTGTTGGTGCAGACGCCGACGTGGTAGTCGCCGGTGGGTGTGCGCCGGAACATCGAATAGAAGGTGGCGACGGCGGTGACTTCGGCGCCGGTCAGCCCTAGTTGTTCCGCGCAGAACTCGATTCCGGTGCCGGTGACGTAGCCCTCCTCGGACTGCACCAGGTGCAGCAGCGGCAGCAGTGCGGAGCGCGGGTGCGGGTAGCGCGCGATGATCTCCTTGGCGTCGGTTTCCAGCCGCTCGCGCACGAAGGGCTGGTAGGGCTCGGGCCGGGTTTCGAGCTTCAGCAAGACTGGCGTGCTACCTGCCACGCGGCCACCGCCGTCGGTGGATTCGCTGTGCGATGTCGGGTTCATCGGTCCACTCCGCCCATGACCGGGTCGATGCTGGCGACCGAGGCGATGACGTCGGCGACCATGCCGCCCTCGCACATCGCCGCGACCGCTTGCAGATTGGTGAACGAGGGGTCGCGGTAGTGCACACGGTAGGGCCGGGTGCCGCCGTCGCTGACCATGTGTACCCCCAGCTCGCCGCGCGGCGACTCCACGGCCACGTACACCTGGCCCGCCGGAACGCGGATGCCTTCGGTGACCAGTTTGAAGTGGTGGATCAGCCCCTCCATGGAGGTGCCCATGATCTTGCCGATGTGCCTGGGGGAGTTGCCGAGGCCGTCCGCCCCGATCTGCAGGTCGGCGGGCCAGGCGATCTTCTTGTCGTCGATCATCACGGGGCCGGGCCGTAGCCGGTCCAGGCACTGCTCGACGATCTTCAGCGACTCCTTCATCTCCTCCACGCGGATGACGTAGCGGCCGTAGCAGTCGCATCCGGTGGTGGTGGGGACGTCGAATTCGTAGTTCTCGTAGCCGCAGTAGGGCTGGGCTCGGCGCATGTCGTGCGGCAGGCCGGTGGCGCGCAGCACCGGGCCGGTGATGCCGAGCGCCATGCACCCCTGCAGGTCGAGGTAGCCGATGTCCTGCGTGCGGGACTTCCAGATCGGGTTGGCGGTGAGCAGGTGTTCCATGTCGCGCAGCCGTTTGGGCAGCAGGGCGAGCAGTTCACGGACCTTCGTGACGCCGTCGTCGGGCAGATCCTGCGCCAGGCCGCCGGGGCGGATGAACGCGTGGTTCATGCGCAGCCCGGTGATCGTCTCGAAGACGTCGAGGATCAGTTCGCGTTCCCGGAAGCCGAACAGCATCGGGGTCAGCGCGCCGAGTTCCATGCCGCCGGTGGCCAGGGCGACCAGGTGGGAGGAGATGCGGTTGAGCTCCATCAGCAGCACGCGGATGATCGTGGCGCGCTCCGGAATCTGCTCGGTGATGTCGAGCAATCGCTCCACGCCCAGGCAGTACGCCGTCTCGTTGAAGAACGGCGACAGGTAGTCCATGCGGGTGACGAAGGTGACGCCCTGGGTCCAGTTGCGGAATTCGAGGTTCTTCTCGATCCCTGTGTGCAGGTAGCCGATTCCGCAGCGGGCTTCGGTGACGGTTTCGCCTTCGATCTCCAGGATCAGCCGCAGCACACCGTGCGTGGACGGGTGCTGCGGGCCCATGTTGACGACGATGCGTTCCTCGCCCGCGCCGGCCAGCGTGTCGGCCACCTGGTCCCAGTCCTGCCCCGCCACGGTGATCGTGGTGGGCTCGGGCGCGGTGCCCTCGGCGAGGCCGGGCTCGGTGTCGGTGTCGTTCATCAGCTGTATGCCCTCCGCTCGTCGGGCGGCGGGATGCGCGCGCCCTTGTATTCGACCGGGATCCCGCCGAGCGGGTAGTCCTTGCGCTGGGGGTGGCCGCGCCAGTCGTCCGGCATGGTGATCCGGGTCAGCGAGGGGTGCCCGTCGAACCGGATGCCGAAGAAGTCGTAGGTCTCGCGCTCGTGCCAGTCGGTGGTCGGGTACACCTCGTAGAGCGAAGGGATGTGCGGGTCGGCGTCGGGGGCGGAGACCTCCACCCGCAGGCGGCGGTTGTGCGTGATCGACATGAGGTGATAGACGGCGTGGAGTTCGCGGCCGGAATCCTCCGGATAGTGCACGCCGTTGACGCCCAGGCAGAGCTCGAAACGCAGTGCGGGATCGTCCCGCAACGCGCGGGCGACCGACGGCAGATGCTCCCGGTGCACGTGCAGGGTGAGTTCGCCGCGGAAGACGATCACCTTCTCCAGCGCCGTGTCCAAGCGGGTGCCGATGGCGGTGAGCGCGGCATGCAGCGCGTCGACCACCTCGTCGAAGTACCCGCCGTACGGGGCGGGAGTGCTGCCCGGCAGGATGACCGGGCGGACCAGGCCGCCGTAGCCGGAGGTGTCGCCGGTGCCGGACACGCCGAACATGCCGCGGCGCACGCCGATCACCTCGGCGCCGGGCTGCGCGGAATCCTCTTCGGGCAGGGTGCCCTCCGGGCCCGCGGTGGCAGCGGCATCGATCGCGTCGTGCGCGGGCGGGGCGTCGGTGTCGTCGGGGGTGTCGAAGGTCATCGGAGCAGACCCTCCATCCGGATGGTCGGGGTCGAGGCGAGCGCGGCCTGTTCGGCGGCGCGGATGGCCTCCTCACGGTTGACCCCGAGCGGCATCTGCTGAATCTTGGCGTGCAGTGCCAGGATCGCGTTGAGCAGCATCTCCGGCCGGGGTGGGCAGCCGGGCAGGTAGATGTCGACCGGAACGACGTGGTCGACGCCCTGCACGATGGCGTAGTTGTTGAACATCCCGCCCGAGGACGCGCAGACGCCCATCGCCAGCACCCATTTCGGTTCGGTCATCTGGTCGTAGACCTGGCGCAGCACCGGGGCCATCTTCTGGCTCACCCGGCCGGCGACGATCATCAGATCGGCCTGCCGCGGCGAGGCGCGGAACGCTTCCATGCCGAAGCGGGCGATGTCGAAACGTCCCCCGCCGGTGGCCATCATCTCGATGGCGCAGCAGGCGAGCCCGAAGGTCGCCGGCCATAGGGAGCCCTTGCGCAGGAATCCGGCGAAATCCTCGACCGTGCTCAGCAGGAAGCCGCTGGGCAGTTTTTCCTCGAGACCCATGTTCTACTGACTCGCTTCCATTCGTCGGCTACGAATTCGGCTGCGCGGCATTCAGTCCCAGCTGAGGCCGCCGCGCCGCCATTCGTAGGCGTAGGCCACCGAGACGTTGAAGATGAACAACGCCATCGCGGCGAGACCGAAGAGACCGAGCGCATCGAAGTGCACTGCCCACGGGTAGAGGAACACGATCTCGATGTCGAAGATGATGAACAACATCGCGGTGAGGTAGTACTTCACCGGAAAGCGTTGTCCCGTAACGTTTCCTGGCCCACCGGCCACGGCATGCGGCGTGGGTTCGATACCGCATTCGTAGGGTTCCAGTTTCGCCCGGTTGTGCCGTTTCGGGCCGACCAGGGCCGATAGGGCGATGGAGAACAGCGCGAACGCCGCCGCGATCGCGCCGAGCACAAGCGTCGGCATCTCGATATTCACGACTGCACTTCCCCTCCTTGCGAGCGGCAGCTGACAACAGCGTCCGAGGCGGGCTGACGTCGTTGTCCGCCTCGGCCAGACTCGCCCCTCGGCTTCACCTGGGAGCGGTCATTACCAGTTCCGCTTCCATGTGAGGTACGGCACAGCCTACAACCGAACGGGCGGCCCGCACCGGGTTTGGCGACGTCGTTTCATCGAATTCGGTACAAGCATTTATGACCGAAACGGTGGTAATCCGCGCGGCGGGCCCGAACTCTTGGCTGAACGGTCAGTTGGCGGCCGGAAATGCCGGGTATCGCGACGTCGAATGTGGTCCCGAGCGGGTTCGGAGTCGGCAACGGCGACAGCGACGCGAAGGCCGGGAGCCTCGACCGCACCGGGGTTCGGGACCCGTTCGACCGGGAGCGCGGCACGGTCGTGCGCGGAGGAGCACTAATTCAAGATCGCTATGAATAGCTGACGCGGGCGGAGGGGAGTAGGCGACGATCAGGCCGCGGAACGGCCGCGCAGCAGTGCCACGACGGCCTCGGTGAGCCGGAGCGGGTCGATGGGGTGCGCCACCGCGGCCTCCGCGCGCGACCAGCTGGCCAGCCAGGCGTCATCCGGACGGCCGGTGAGCACCAGCAGCGGCGGGCACGGATCGACTTCGTCCTTCAACTGCTTGGCGATGCCGAGCCCGCCCACAGGGGCCGCCTCGCCGTCGAGCACGGCCAGGTCTATGCCGCCCGCGTCCAGCTGCGCGATCACCACGGGGGCGGTGGCCACCTCGAGGTACTCGAACGCCGGTAGTTCCGGGTGCGGGTGCTTGCCCAAGGCCTGGATCACCTGACGCCTGGTGTCGGCGTCGTTGCTGTACACGAGAACCCGCAGAGGGGTGGAACGAGTGGAATCGGCCACGATCGGCATGGTACGTCCGAGAGGGCGGGGCGCGTGGCAGGTTCGGCGCAGTTTGTTGCCGCGCGTCGTCCACCGCGCGTCACCGGTGTGGTCGCGGGTCGAAAGCCGATGACAAGCAGTTGACAAGAATCTGCCGGTAGAGTCCGCCCAATGCGGGGAGATATCACGCAGGCCCTCGTCGACACCGACGTGTGGACCGATGAAATGCTGGGCAACGCCGGGATTCCGGTGATCGACGTTCCGTTCGTGACCATCGGCAGTGGGATCGGATCGTTCGTCACCTATGACACGCTCCGGATCTTCGGTGTGCCCGCCGAGGCGATGGCGGTACTCGGTCCGCAGGAGCACCCCTGGGCCTCCTATGAGTATCTGACGAGGGTCTCCCAGATTCCCCGCGGCGAGCGCCTGCGCAGCGACTCGGCCTCGACGCCGGACAACATCTGGGGCTTCCCCTCGTACGCGGTGCGCGAGGCCATCGCCGACAAGTCGCTCAAAGCGCTGTGGAACGTCTTCGTCGAGCCGATCTTCGCCAATTACTACACCCCGCGCGCCGGTCAGGCGTTCGACGCCATGGAGCGCGAGTTCCACCGCATCGGTTACGCGCGCTCCCTGCATCGCGGCCACGTGCGCATGGTGCGCAAGCGCCACGGCGGCGGATACTTCACCATCCTCACCCCGCCCGCCGGGTCGACGCCGACCAAGCGCGTCGCCTTCCGCAGCACATATGTCCATGTGGCGGTGGGTTATCCGGGCTTGAAGCTGTTGCCGGACCTGCAGGAGTATCGCGAAACCCATCGTGATCCGACGCGCGTGGTCAACGCCTACGAGCCGCACGAGCACGTCTACCAGGCGCTGCAGCGGCGGCCCGGCACCGTGCTGATCCGCGGCAGCGGAATCGTCGCGAGCCGCGTCCTGCAACGGCTCATCGACGACCGGGACAAGCACCGGCTCGACACCCGGATCCTGCACCTGTTTCGCACCTACATCGCCGGCCCGCACGGCAAGAACATCTTCAGCAGACGCAAGGGCGGCGACGGATGGGCCTACCAGGGGTTCAACTATCCGAAGTCGGTGTGGGGGGGTCAGCTCAAGCAGAAGGTGCGCAATCTGCAGGGTGAGGAACGGGCGCGGGCATACAAGGAGATCTCGGGTACCAACACCCCGATCCGGGACAACTGGCAGGAACAGCTGCGCCGTGGCCGCCGAGAGGGGTGGTACCAGGTGATGGCGGGCACGATGCGGGCTCCGCGCCCGGCCGGGGGACGGCAAGGCGTGGTCGCGACGATTCTTCCGGACACCGGTGCGCCGCTGCCGTTTCCGCCGCCTGCGCAACCGTTCGACACGACCGTCGACTACATCATCGACTGCACGGGCTTGGAAGCCGACATCCGCGAGCACCGGCTGCTGGCCGACCTGCTCGACCACACCGGCGCCGGGCGCAATCCGCTCGGACGGCTCGACGTGGACACCACATTCGAGCTGATCGGCACCCGCAGCGGCCCCGGACGGATGTATGCCTCCGGCAGCGCCACGCTCGGCGGGCCGTTCGTCGGCGTGGACACCTTCCTCGGGCTGCAGATCGCCGCGCAGGAGATCGCCGACGATCTGGCCGCGGTCGGATTCTGCCGCAGGATGGGGCCGCTGCGCTCGACGCGGCAATGGTGGTTGTGGGTTACAAACGAGAAGATCTGAGCGATGCTTCCTACTTTGAACGGGCGAATCCAGACCCGGCTTCTCGCGCTGAGCGTGATCGGCTTCGTCGTCGCGCTGATCATCACCCCGGTTCTGCCGACCGGTTCGTTGAGCATCGGTCAGGCCTACCGGGTGACATTGTCGGTCCTGCTGGCGACCGTTCTGGTCGGTGTGCTGTGGGAATTGCTCTACCATTTCCTGCAGCAGTTCCGCTGGGAAAAGGACTGGCCGACCCTGTTCGGTTTCGTCACCATCCTCAACGAGGGAGCGCTGATGTGGGTCCTCGTGCGTCACACCACCGTGGTGCTGCCCGAGCATCTGCGTCCGTCGCTCACGGCGTTCGGAATCCAGTTCGTCGTCACGTGGGTCGTCTTCTGGCTCACCGTGAACGGGCCGATGCGGGTGGTGTTCCACCGGTGGCGATTCCAAGGCGGCCGGTTCCTGTGAGCGGGCAGATCGAGGCGTTGCCCGGCGCCCATCTGGTGGCGAGCGCGGGCGGCGCGGTCGTGGTCGTCGCGCACCGTGGCGCCGGCGCCGTCACGGCGGACACGGTGGCGGCCCGGACGATGACGGCGCTGCTGGACATCGTGCGCGAAGCCGTCGCGCGCGACCGGCGCCGCAGCGGGCGCGCGGTGGCGCGGCTGGCCACGACCTGGCTGATGAGCCTGTCCAACGGTGAAGAGGACGAGGTCGAATTCGGGGTGATCACGCCCGTGGACAATGGCCTGGCGGTGTTCCTGCACGGTGGGGTCACCGCGGTGCTCGCAGGGTCCGGCCACACGGAGGTGCTTCGCGGCCGGGACGCCGGATTCACCGTCGACCGTATGGTGACGCCGGCGCCGGGCAGCGGCGCGGGATTGTTCGTGGACGAGGCCGGGTGGACCGCCCAGTCCCTGCCGGAGCGCGGGATCTTCGCGCTCGGCGCGGGGACGGTACCGGGGTCGGGCGCGGTGCTGTGGTCGGTGGCGGCACCGGGGGTGATCGGCGGCGAACCGGCGATCGACGGCGTCACCGAGTCCCTGGGCCGACCACGGGCGGGTTCCGCGCCCCCACCGCCCCTCGCCGAGCCCCACGCGGCATCGGCGCCGGAGCCGACCCCCGGACCGCAGCGGGCAGCGGAGCCGCCGCGCGTCGAGCCCCGATCGGCTCCCGAATCGCGGCCCGCCGCGCAACAGCCGCTCGCCGCCGGGTCGCAATCACAGGTCGCCGCCGGACCGCAGGCGCTGCCGGAACCGCACCGACGCGAAGCACGGCCGGAGTCCGAGCAGGCGTCCGCGCCGCCGCCCCAGCGGGCGCCGAGCCTGCGCAAGGACGAGGAAGCCGCCGACGCCGCGACCGAAGTCGACCTGCAGGCCTCCGCGCGGCAGGCGACGCCGCGCCAAGGCATGACACCGTCGGTGGCGCAACCGCTTCCGCCCAGCCCGGAGCAGGCGCGGCCCGCGCACCGCACCGATCGGGACTACGCGATCGCCAACGATGCGAACCTCGCCGAGACGATGGTGCCCTCCGCCGAGGTAGTCGCGGACGCGCTCGGGTCGACCGGCTCGAACACACTCGGGCATCGGGTGATCGTGCACGGATTCCAATGTGCCCGGCATCATCACAACGATCCGCGGGTGTCGTTCTGCGCGGTGTGCGGGATCCGGATGGACCAGCTCACCTGCGTGCTGAGCGAGGGGGTGCGCCCCCCGCTGGGTGTGCTGCTGCTGGACGACGGCACGTCGTTCGTCCTGGACAACGACTGTGTCCTGGGCCGCGAGCCGGAGCACTCGGAGGCCGTCGCGCGCGGGGCGCGCCCGGTGCGGCTGGAGGACAGCTCGGGGGGCATGTCGCGAGCGCACGCGGAGATCCGCCTCGTCGACTGGGACGTGACGGTCGTGGACGGCGGCTCCACCAACGGCACCCACATTCGTCATCCCGGACGCCAAGACTGGGTTCGCGCGGTGCCGGGCCATCCGGTCACCCTCGCACCCGGCGCCCAGATCCAACTGGGTGGCCGCGTCCTGACCTTCGACTCCCAGCACGGGCAGCTGTAGCCGCGCCGGCCGATGCGGCGCACCGCGCTCAGGCGTGGCGGAAGCGGATGATTCCCGACCAGGGATTGCGCATGGGTTTCCGTGGGTCGGGCTGGGGCAGGTAGGTGAACGGGCGCAGGTACCACGGCGCGCGGCGGAACTTGCGGGCGTGCAGCAGGAGGCTCTCCAGCTCGATCGGCTGCCAGCCGAGTTCTTCGAAGAAGCGGACGCCCTCGGGCGGTTCGAACTTCATCGGCGCGTTGGCGAAGGTGTCGCCGGAGCGCATCTTCTTCATACCGAGGCTGAGGTCGAGCAGCCACCAGGCGATCTCGGGGCGGGCCAGGGCGTTCGCCAGATCGGTGACGGTCTCCGGGTCGAGATACATCAGCAACCCTTCGGTGAGCACCAGGGCCTTCGACGCGGGAGCGGTGACCGGGCCGATCGCGCCGAGCGCCTCGTCGAGGAACTTCGCCCTGGCATCGGGATCGGCGAGATCCACTGCTCGGCGGACGAGCACGCAGTGCGGCGCCGCATCGGCGAGCGCCTCGTCCTTCTCCGCGACGATCCCGGGCAGGTCGGCTTCGATCCACAGCAGATCCGCCGGTAGCTCGAGCCGATAGGGGCGGGTGTCCAGACCGGCGGCGAGGTTCAGCACACGGTCGCAGCCCTCGCCGATCGCCTTGGCGATCAGGTCGTCGATCAGTTTGGTCCGCGTGACGATCGGCCAACCGTTGCGCATCACCGAGGGCGCGGCGGCGGCGATGGCGTGGCCGCGTTCACCGGCGAGCCGGTCGGCCAGCGGGTCGCGAAAGAGCGCGTCGGAACGCGCCGTCTCCCGCGCCCGGTACGCGGCGACCCAGCGTGCGGTGTCCGACACGTTGGACGGTATATCCCCTCCGGTCATGCGGCCAGTTTGTCATAGCCGCGGCCGGTGGTTTCGTCCCGTGCCGGGAGGGGCGGGCAGGTCAGTGCGGGTGGAAGGCGTCGGAGCCGACCTCGGCGGGGTCGAGCAGATGGGTGAGGAACAGGCGGGTGGTCGGGGTCGGGGTGCGGGTGGTGACGGCATGCCACGGACGGTCCAGCGGGGTGCCCTCCACCGGGAGGACGCGCAGCACGCCGTTCTCCAGATCCTGGGATATCGCGTCGCTGTGGATCAGCGTGACGCCCAGACCTTCTCGCGCGGCGGCCAGGGCAGCGCCGTGTGAGCCGAGGGTGAGCGTGGGCGGTTCGATCCGAAGCTGGTCGAGCAGCGCGAGGGTGGCTTCGCGGGTGCCCGAGCCGCGGCCGCGCAGCAACCAGGTGGTGTGCAGCGGGTCCAGTTCCGGCAGGCCGACCACGACCAGGCGGCTCGATCGCCGCGCGCGCACCACCAGCCCCGTGCCCCGTGGCGGACGCCCCGCGATGACGAGATCCGTTTCGTGGTGCTGCAATTCCAGGAACAGCGCGTCGCGCGGGTGCACCGACAGGCTCAGCTCGATATCGGGGAACCGGCGGCGGAACGAGGCCAGCGGCCGCAGCAGGACGTATTCGCCCGCGGTGGCGACCACGCCGATCCGCAGCCGTCCGGTCTCGGCACGGCGCACGGCGGCCTGGGCCTCTTTCATCAGCCCGAGAATTCCGCGGCAGTACTCGGCGTAGACGCGACCCGCCTCGGTGAGCGCGATCCCGCGCCCGGCTTTCGCGACGAGCTTGGCGCCCAGCTGTTTCTCGATGTGCGCGACGGCCGCGGAGACGGCGGCCTCGGTGATGTGCAGCTGCGTGGCGGCCCGGCGGATGCTGCCTTGGCGGGACACGGCCAGGAAGGTTTCCATCCGAGCCGCACTCACCATACCCACCGAAGAACGGTAACAAACTCAATGAATATGTTGGGTGTCGCGAGGAACAATCAAATTGTTTGTCGGTATCCGGCCCGTCATCCTGGAAATCCCAAGGCACGCCCGTTCACCCGGGTGCGGGTGTCCCCCCAGTGGCACAGCAGGAGGAACGATGGCCGAAGAAATCGAACGTGACCGCTGGGATCCGGGTGTCCAATCCTATGCGTCGATGGGCTATTACGCCCCCGACTACCAGCCGTCGGAAACCGACGTGCTCGCCGTGTTCCGGGTGACCCCGCAACGTGGCGTCGATCCGATCGAGGCCGCTGCCGCGGTGGCGGGTGAATCCTCCACGGCGACGTGGACGGTGGTGTGGACCGACCGGCTCACCGCGCACTCGCGCTATCAGGCGAAGTGTTACCGGATCGATGAGGTTCCCGGGCGACCGGGAGAGTACTTCGCCTATATCGCCTACGATCTCGACCTGTTCGAGGAAGGGTCGATCACGAACTTGACCTCCTCGATCATCGGCAACGTGTTCGGATTCAAGCCGCTGCTCGCGCTGCGGCTGGAGGACATGCGCATTCCGGTGGCGTACGTGAAGACGTTCCAGGGGCCGCCGCACGGCACGGTGATGGAACGCGAATATCTCAACAAATACGGCAGGCCGCTGCTCGGTGCGACGGTGAAACCGAAACTCGGGCTATCGGCGCGCAATTACGGCCGGGTGATCTACGAGGCGTGCAAGGGCGGCCTGGATTTCACCAAGGACGACGAGAACATCAACTCGCAGCCGTTCATGCGCTGGCGTGACCGGTACCTGTTCGCGATGGAGGGCGTGAACCGGGCGATGGCCGAGACCGGCGAGATCAAAGGCCACTACCTGAACGTGACCGCGGCATCGATGGAGGAGATGTACGAGCGCGCGGAGTTCGCCAAGGAGCTCGGCAGCGTCGTCATCATGATGGACCTCACCGTCGGATTCACCGCGATGCAGTCGATGTCGCACTGGGCGCGCCGCAACGGGGTGCTGCTGCATCTGCATCGCGCGGGGCATTCCACCTACACCCGGCAGAAGACCCACGGTGTCAGCTTCCGTGTGCTGGCCAAGTGGTGCAGGCTGATCGGCGTCGACCATCTGCACGCGGGCACCGTGGTCGGGAAGCTCGAGGGCGACCCGGCGACGACGAAGGGGTTCTACGACACATTGCGGGAGAACCACATTCGGACCGAGCCGGCCAACGGGATCTTCTTCGACCAGCACTGGGCGAGCCTGCCGGGTGTGATGCCGGTGGCCTCCGGCGGCATCCACGCCGGGCAGATGCATCAGCTGCTCGACCTGTTCGGCGACGACGTGGTGCTGCAGTTCGGCGGCGGCACGATCGGGCATCCGCTCGGCATCGCCGCGGGCGCGGAGGCGAACCGGGTGGCGCTGGAGGCGGTCGTGCAGGCCCGCAACGAAGGCCGTGACCTACTGAAGGAAGGGCCGGAGGTGTTGCGGAAGGCTGCCGAGATCTGCCGCCCGCTCGACGTCGCGCTGGCCACCTGGGGCGATGTCACCTTCGACTACACCTCCACCGACGCGCCGGACGCCGTGCCGACGGTCAGTCGCTGAGCAACCAGGAAGGACAAGCCATGTATCTCCGGCACGGAACGTTCTGCTACCTCCCGCCGCTGACCGACGAGCAGATCGCCGCGCAGGTGCGCTACGCGCTGCTCAACAGCTGGCCGGTCTCCATCGAGTACACCGACGATCCGCATCCGCGCAACGCCTACTGGGAGATGTGGGGGTTGCCGCTGTTCGATCTGGACGAGCCCGACGGCGTGCTGGCCGAGATCAACGCCTGCCGGGCGACTTTCCCGCGCCACTACGTGCGGGTGCTGGCCTACGACGCGCGCTACACCAGGCAGAGCACGGCGCTGAGCTTCCTGGTGCAGCGCCCGCCCGACGAGCCCGGCTTCGTGCTCACCCGCACCGAGGGCCCGGACCGCCGGCAAACCTACGGCCTGCACTCGTACGCCACGACCGTCCGCCCGGGAGACCGGTATGGCGGCTGAGCGCAACGGCTCGGGATTCCGTCTGCACCGTCCGGGGGCCGAGGTCCCCGGCGCGGTGCGGACGGCGCCCGCCGAACCCGAGGCGCCGGAGATCCTGGACGAGGACGCGGTGCTGGATCTGTCCACCGACATCGCGGGCCACGACGTGGAGGAGACGCTGCGCAGGCTGGACGCGGAACTGATCGGGCTGGCGCCGGTGAAGCGGCGGGTGCGCGAGATCGCGGCGCTGCTGCTGATCGATCGCGCCCGTCAGCGGTTCGGGCTGAGCTCGTCGCGGCCCACCATGCACATGAGCTTCACCGGCGGGCCCGGCACCGGCAAGACCACGGTGGCGTTGCGGATGGCGCAGATGCTGCACGCCCTCGGCTACATCCGGAAACCGAAGGTGCACACCGTCACCCGGGACGACCTGGTGGGCCAGTTCATCGGGCACACCGCGCCGAAGACGAAGGAGGCGCTGGCCAAGGCGGCGGGTGGCGTGCTGTTCATCGACGAGGCCTACTACCTGTTCCGGCCGGAGAACGAACGCGACTACGGGCAGGAGGTGATCGAGATCCTGTTGCAGGAGATGGAGAACGAGCGCGCCAGCCTGGTGGTGATCTTCGCCGGGTACCCGGATCGGATGGACCGCTTCTTCTCCGCCAATCCGGGACTGTCCTCGCGGGTGGCCCATCACCTGGAGTTCGCCGACTACACCCACGCGGAACTGCTCGGCATCGCCGAACTCATGGTGGCCGCGGAGAACTTCCGCTTCGAGGACGCGGCGCGGACGGCGTTCGGCGAATACCTGGAACGACGGATGGCCCGTCCGCGCTTCTCCAACGCGCGCAGCGTGCGCAACGCCCTCGACCGGTGCCGGCTGCGCCAGGCCAAACGTCTCGTCGAGCTGCGCAGACCGCTGACCAAGACCGATCTGATCACGCTGACCGACCGGGATGTCTACGGCAGCAGCGTGTTCACCGAACCCGAGCCACCCGGCGGGCCGGCCGTGCGAGCCCTCCGGTGACGAGATCGAGGCGCGATGCCAGAAGGACTGAAAACCCTCACCCGCTACACGATCGAGCAGGAGCACCGGCATCCCGGATCCTCCGGTGAGTTCTCCGCCTTGGTGAACGTGATCGCGACGGCGACGAAGATCGTCGCGAATCAGGTCACCCGGGGCGCGATCGCCGGATCGATCGGTGCGGTGATCAATCCCGCCCGACTCCCACCCGTGAATCCGGACAATCCGCCACCGACCGTGCATCGCGAGCTGGACGCGATCAGCAACGACATCATGGTCGCCGAAACTCAGTGGACGGGTCATCTTTCGGCGTTGCTGTCCGAGCAGATCAGCGACATCCATCCGGTGCCCGACACGCATCGGCGCGGCAAGTACCTGTTGGCGTTCGATCCCCTGGACGGTTCGTCCAACATCGACGTCAACCTGCCGGTGGGCACGATCTTCAGCGTGCTGCGTGCGCCCGCGCGGGGCGGCGGCGCCACCAGCACTCCGAGCGCGAAGGATTTCCTGCAGCCGGGCGTCGAGCAGGTGTGCGCGGGGTTCACCCTGTACGGGCCCGCGACCATGCTGGTGCTGACGACCGGTAGCGGGGTGGACGGATTCACCCTGGACCGGGAGATCGGCGCGTTCGTGCTGACCCACCCCCGGATGCGCATCCCGGAGGACACCTCCGGCTTCGCGATCAACGCGGCCAACGAGCGATTCTGGGAACGGCCGGTGCGCCGCTACGTGCACGAGTGCCTGGACGGCGTGGACGGCCCGCGCGAGCGCGATTTCAATATGCGCTGGGTGGCCTCGCTGGTCGCCGACACCTTCCACATCCTCACCCGTGGCGGGGTCTACCTGTATCCGCGCGACACCCGCCCGCCCACCCGCCCGGGCCGGGTCGCGTTGCTCTACGGCGCCAATCCGATCGCGTTCATCGTCGAACAGGCCGGCGGTGCGGCGACCACCGGCAGCGAGCGGGTGCTGGAGGTGACGCCGGGCGAGGTCCACCAGCGGGTGCCGCTGATCTTCGGCTCCCGCAACGAAGTCGAGCGCATCGAGCGGTATCACCGCGAACCCGACGAGGGACCCAGCTTCGACAGCTCGCTGTTCGGCACGCGCTCGCTGTTTCGCCCGGCCCAGCGCTGAAGAGGAGAACCATGTCGGTCAAGCACCCCGTCGTCGCGATCACCGGGTCCTCCGGCGCGGGGACCTCCAGCGTGACCCGGACCTTCCAGGAGATCTTCCGCCGCGAAGGGATCAACGCCGCGATCGTCGAGGGCGATTCGTTCCACCGCTACGACCGCAACGAGATGAAATCGGCCATGGCCGAAGCCGAGCAGAACCGCAATCTGCGGTTCTCGCACTTCGGTGAGGAGGCGAATCTGCTGAAGGAATTGGAGACGCTGTTTCGCGACTACGGCGAGACCGGTGTCGGGACCGTGCGCCGATATCTGCACGACGAGACCGAGGCCAAGCCCTACGGGCAGCCACCAGGGACCTTCACGCCGTGGGAGGAACTGGCGCCCGGCAGTGACCTGCTGTTCTACGAAGGTCTGCACGGCGCGGCGGTCACCTCCACGGTGGATGTGGCTCGGCACACCGATCTGCTGGTCGGCGTCGTGCCGATCATCAACCTGGAGTGGATTCAGAAGGTGATCCGGGACAAGACCGAGCGCGGATACTCCAGTGAGGCCGTGATCGACACGATCCTGCGGCGGATGCCGGACTACGTCACCTACATCTGCCCGCAGTTCTCCCGCACCTACGTCAACTTCCAGCGGGTGCCGACCGTGGACACCTCGAATCCTTTTATCGCGCGGACCATTCCGACCGCCGACGAGAGCTTCGTGGTGATCCGGTTCGCGGATCCGAAGGTCATCGACTTCCCGTATCTGCTGTCGATGCTGCACGACTCGTTCATGTCGCGGACCAATTGCATCGTGGTGCCCGGCGGCAAGATGGAGCTGGCCATGCAGCTGATCTTCACCCCGCTGATCCTGCGGCTGATGGACAAGCGGCCGAAGCGGTCGTACTGAGCATGCGCGGGTCCGGTCCTGGTCGGCTGCGCAAGGGCTGGACGGGCGTTCGCGTGCGGCTGAGCTGGTCAATCGGGCAGCAGGGGTACCGAAAGGCCCTCGCCGCGGTGCAGGAGGGCGGCGCGGGTGACGGCGGCGGAGCCGAAGCGCTTGCGCAGGTCGTCGAGGGTCGTGTCGAGGGTGTTGGCGGCGCGGGGCTCGAAGGGCAGGGTGAGCTGCACGGCGTCGGCGTCGTCGAGGTTGGTCAGCGCGAGACCGATCAGAGTGAGACCGCGTTCCTGGATCAGCGGCATCGCCGCGGTGAGCAGCGCGCGGGACGCACTCAGGATCGTCGCGGTGTGGTCGGTGGCCTCGGCCAGGGTGTGGGACCGGGTGGCCCGGGTGAAATCGTCGAAACGCAGGCGAAGCACCACGGTTCGGCACACGCGGTTGGCCGCGCGCAGGCGTCTGCCGAGCCGATCGGTGAGTCCGTGCAGGTAGGCCTCGATCTCGTCGGGGGGACGACGCCTGCGACCGAGGGCGCGCTGGGCGCCGATCGAGCGCCGCCGCCGACCGGTCTCGACGCGGCGCGGGTCACGCGCCCAGGACAAGGCGTGGAGATGGCGGGCCGCGGCGGGGCCGAGTATCGCCCGCAGCGGGCTCTCACCCAGCTCGGCCAGCTGACCGACCCGGGTGATACCGTGCTCGTGCAACGTGCGTGCGGTGACATCGCCTACACCCCATAGCCTTTCGACCGGCAGCGGATGCAGGAAGTCCAGTTCGCCCCCCGGCGGCACCAGCCGCAACCCGTCGGGTTTGGCGACCGCACTGGCCACCTTGGCCAGGAACTTGGTACGGGCGATCCCTACCGAGATCGGCAAGCCGACGCGCTCGCGCACTTGGGCGCGCAGCCGCGTCGCGATGGCGACCGGCTCACCCGAGATCCGGCGCAGCCCGCCGACGTCGAGAAACGCCTCGTCGATGGAGACGCCCTCCACGACGGGAGTGGTGTCGCGGAAAATGTCGAAGACGGCTTTGCTGGCCTCGGCGTAGGCGGACATGCGCGGGGGCACCACGATCGCGTGCGGGCACAACCGGCGCGCCTGCCCGCCGTTCATCGGGGTGCGCACGCCGAACGCCTTCGCCTCGTAGCTGGCGGCCAGTACCACCCCGCCGCCGACGATCACCGGCTTACCGCGCAGCCGTGGGTCGTCACGCTGCTCGACCGAGGCATAGAAGGAATCGAGATCCGCGTGCAGGATCGATGCGTCCGCCCGCGCGAGTATCCGGGGCCTGCCGGATCGGGGGACGGGCGCTTCGGACACGAACATATGTTCGCACAAGGCTCCGACATGCGCCGTCGAGCCGGGTCGATCTACTGGTTGCCTCAGTAGTAACCCGCCTCTGCCGGTAACCTGTTCCCACGACGGGGCACAGCGCGGATGAGGGAGTCGGTACGGTGCGTGGATTCGGGGATCTGGAGGCGGTGATCATGGACCGCATCTGGGATCAGGACGCAGAGGACACAACGGTGCGCGAGATCTTCGACGAACTGTCGGCTCGGCGGGACATCGCCTATACAACGGTGATGTCCACCATGGACAACCTGCATCGCAAGGGCTGGCTGGCACGCGAACGCGCGGGCAAGGCCTATCGATATTGGCCGACGCTCACCAGGGAAGAGCACAGCGCCCGGCTCATGCTGGAGGCATTGGGTTCCGGTGGCCGCTCGGATCTGGTGCTGAGTCATTTCGTCGACCGGATCAGCGCCGAGGAGTCGGCCGGACTGCGTGCCGCGCTGCGCAGACTGGCGGCGCGCAAGTCACCAGAAGTGCCGTGAGCCTTGCCATAGCTCTGATGCTGTACGGCAGCGTCGTGGCGACCTTCGGTCCGCCCGTGCTGCGCGGTCTGACCCATCGCGGTATCGCGCCGCGGCTGGGTGTGATCGCCTGGGTCGTCGCGATCGTCGGTGCGCTGAGCGCGTGGGGAATCGCGGCGACCCTGGTGACCGTCGAGTTCGCCACCTACTGGGGACATCCGAAGGACGCGTTGCGCGCCTGCGTTTCGTTCCTGTGGTCCCCGATGCACGTGCACGGCGCCGCGGCCACCCGAGCGGCCACGTTCGCGGTGGCGGCGCTGGTCGCCACCGGTACGGCCGCGCTGGTGGCGCGCGCGGTGGGCGTCGTAGTGGACATGCGCAGGCGGACCAGCGTCCATGCGCGGGCGGTCCGGCTGGTCGGCAGGCCGGTGCCGGGTATCGGGGCGGTGGTGCTCGATTCGCCGGAGCGTCAGGTCTACTGCGTGCCGGGACGGCCCGACACCATCGTGGTCACCACCGCCGCCCTGGACGCGCTGGACGACGATCAGCTGGCCGCGGTCCTCGCGCACGAACGCGCGCACCTGTCCGGCAGGCACGCGGTGTTGACCGCGGTGCTGCGTGCGGTGGCCACCACGCTGCCGGGCCTGCGGTTGTTCCCCGTCGGCGCGGCAGAGATCGCGCGCCTGCTGGAGATGTGCGCCGACGACAAGGCCGCCGACGAGCACGGGTCGCTGTCGCTGCTGGGGGGACTGCTGGCGATCGTCGGCATCGTCGAGCCCGCGCCGCCGGGTGCGCTGGCCGCGGCGGGCACCGCGGTGCTGGCCCGTGCCGAACGGCTGGCCGACCCGGTCGGCTCGATCCGGCGAGCCACCACCCGCACCGCCCTGCTCGGTGTGATCGCGATGACGGTGACCGGGTCGGCGCTGGCCGTGGCGATGGTGGCGGGTCTCGGCGCACTGCTGAGCTGAGTGATAGGGGAACACCAGTTGCAGGTCACCTGGGATCAGGTCTTCGCCTGGCGGCTGCATCGTCAGTATGTGCGGTCTCGTGCGGACGAGGGGGTGGCGGCGATCGCCGAACGTCTGTGTGGCGTGCAGGCCCAGGTCACCTCCGCGGCGGAACTGGCGGTCGCATTGCGCAGCCTGCAACCGGAACCGGGCGGACTGGTTCGCGCGCTCGAGGACGGCACGTTGCTGAAGACCTGGGCGATGCGCGGCACCCTGCACGCGCTCACTCCGGACCTGGCCGCGGCCTGCCTGGCGCTGATCGGCTCGGCACGCACCTGGGAGAAGCCGTCCTGGCAGAAGAACTTCGGCGCCTCGCCCGCGGAGGTGGCGGCGCTGACCGAGGCGGTCGCGGAGGTGCTCGACGGCGCGGTGCTCACCCGCGAGGAACTGGTCGAGGCTCTTGTGTCCGAGCCGGGATTCCACCGGCTCGGCGAGGAATTGCGCTCCGGCTGGGGCGCGCTGCTCAAACCCCTGGCCTGGCAGGGGGTGCTGTGCCACGGTCCGGCGCGGGGCACCAAGGTGACCTTCACCAGTCCCGCGCATCTGGTGCGCGACTGGCCCGGACTGCCCGAACCGGATGCCGCGGCGCACGTGGCGGTGCTCGGCTATCTGCGCGCCTACGGCCCGGCGACGCCGGAGACCTTCGACGCCTGGCTCAGCCGCAACAGTCTGCGCAAGACCACGGTCCGGCGCTGGTTCGCCGAGCTGGGTGAGTTACTCACCGAAGTCGAGGTGGAGGGCCGGCGCGCCTTCCTGCCGACCGATCAGGTCGACGCGGTGGCCGACGCCGCGCCGAGCGCGTCGGTGCACCTGCTCGGCGCCTTCGACCAGTACGTGCTGGGGCCCGGCACCGGTGACACCGTCGTGCTGCCCGCCGCCCACCGCGGGAAGGTGAGCCGCACCGCGGGCTGGATCTCACCGATCGTCGTCGTCGGCGGACGCATCGCGGGCATCTGGGAACTCACCGAGGACGCCGTCACGATCACGATGTTCGACGGTGCGCCGCTGCCGAAGCGCGGGCTGGACGCGGCTGTCGCGCACGTTGCGCTGGCGGCCGGGCGCGAGAAGCTCACGGTGCGAGCGGCGTAGCGCGGTCGCGGTGGGTCACATAGTGTTCCAGGCCGTCGAGGATGCGCTGTAGCCCGAAACCGAAGTGGTCGAAATCCGGGCCGAACGCGTCGTCCGACAGCGCGGCCATGACCGGGTAGCGGCCGCTGGCCATGGCTTGTTCCAGCTTGGGGACCTGCGCCTGCCAGAATTCCGCGTCGGTCAGGCCCGAGACGCGTTCGGCCTCTTGCTCGTACAGCTGCGTGCGGGCCGCGCCCAGCACGTAGCCGGAGACCATGATCACCACCGACACGAGTTCGCGATCGGGCAAACCCATCGGCCGGATCGCGCCGAGCACATTCTCCATGCCTTCCATCGCCCCGGGGCCGAGCACCGGGCGTGACTGGTTCACTCCGATCAGCCATGGGTGGCGCCGGTACATGGCGAGGGATTCGTAGGCGAGGGTTTCCAGTGCGCCACGCCATCCGTCGAGACGATCGCCGAGGCCGTCGATCGGGGCCTGCACCCGGTCGAGCATCAGATCCAGCAGTTCGGCCTTGCCGGGCAGGTACCGGTACAGCGACATGGTTCCGGTGCCGAGCTCGGTCGCGACCCGGCGCATCGTCACCGCGGCGAGGCCCTCGCCGTCGGCCACCGCGATCGCCGCGTCGACGATCCGGTCCAGCGACAGACCGGGTTTCGGCCCACGGCTCGGCCGGGGGCCCGCACCCCAGAGCAGGTCGAGGGTGCGGGCGATGTCGCCGCTGCCGCTGGTCTCCGTGCCGGTCATGATCGTCAGCTTATCCGCTTGGCAGAAAACTGGGTACGCAGTACTCTAATTCGAGTACGTTGTACCCAGTTTTCGGGTACACCACGGGAAGGTGAGTAGTGAACGATTTCGCGGTCCTGGCCGAGGGACTGGAGAAGAGATACGGGGACAAGCGAGCCCTGGACGGATTCGATCTGACCGTGCGGCGCGGCACGGTGCACGGGCTGCTCGGGCCCAACGGCGCGGGCAAGACCACCGCGGTGCGCATCCTGTCCACGCTGATCCGGCTGGACGGCGGCCGGGCGAGCGTGGCCGGCATCGACGTCGCCCACCGGCCGCGGGAGGTGCGCGCCCGCATCGGGCTGACCGGCCAGTACGCCGCCGTCGACGAAGTGCTCACTGGGCGGCAGAACCTGGAGATGTTCGGCCGGTTGTTCCACCTCGGCGGACGCCGGGCCAAGCGGCGGGCCACCGAACTGCTCGAGCGTTTCGACCTGACCGAGGCCGGTGACCGCGGCGTCGGCAAGTACAGCGGCGGCATGCGCCGCAGGCTCGATCTGGCGGCGTCGATGATCCTCGCGCCGGACGTGCTGTTCCTCGACGAGCCCACCACCGGACTCGATCCGCGCAGCCGCGGCGAGGTCTGGGAGTCGGTGCGCGCCTTGGTCGCCGACGGCACCACGGTGCTGCTGACAACGCAGTATCTGGAGGAGGCGGACAAGCTCGCCTCCCGGATCACCGTCATCGATCAAGGACACGCCATCGCCGAGGACACCCCGGACGGATTGAAGAGCACCGTGGGCGGCGACCGCATCGAGGTCGTGGCCGCGGACGTGGCCGACCTGCCCGCCGTCGCCAAAGTGGTAGCCCGGGTGTGCGACGGCGAACCGGAGACCGACGACGCCGAACGACGGGTATCCGCGGCGGTCACCGAGCGCGTCGCGGCGCTCACCGAGGTTGCGCGCACACTCCAGGACGAAGGTGTGGACGTGGAGGACATCGGTTTGCGCAGACCCAGTCTCGACGACGTCTTCCTGCAGTTGACCGGCCACCGCACGACCACCGAGGAGGCGACCCGATGAGCACCGTGGACCTCACCCCGAGCCGTACGCGTTCCCGCGCCTACTGGGCGATCGCCGATTGCTGGAATATCGTGCGCCGCGGGCTGACCCACTATCAGCGTCAGCCGATCAACATCGCCTGGCAACTCGGCTTCCCGATCCTGTCGGTACTGCTGTACGGCTATGTCTTCGGCAGCGCGATGAGCGTGCCCGGCGGCGGTGACTACCGCAGCTTCCTGATGCCGGGCATGTTCGCCATGACGATGGCGTTCGGCTTCATCAACACCGCGACGGTGGTCGTCTACGACGCCACCAACGGCGTGATCGACCGCTTCCGCTCGATGCCGATGGCCTCTTCCGCGGTGGTGTCCGGGCGCGGCGTCACCGATCTGATCGTGGCCTGCGCCGAGTTGGCGATTCTGATGCTGACCGCCCTGGTCATCGGGTGGCGGCCGGACGGAGGAGTACTGCGTGGCGCCGCGGCCTTCGGTCTGCTGCTGTTGCTGCGATTCGCGCTGATCTGGGTGGGTGTGTGGCTCGGGTTACTGGTGCCGAACCCGGAGGCCGCGGGCGGGCTGTTCGCGGTCGCCTTCCCGCTCACCATGATCTCCAGCATCTTCGTCGCACCCCAGCTGATGCCGGACTGGCTGGGCGTCATCGCGGCGTGGAACCCGATCTCCTCCACGGTGGCCGCGACCCGGGAGCTGTTCGGCACGCCGGTCGGCAGCGGAGATTCCTGGGTGGAACAGCACGCGTTGCTGATGGCCGTGGTGTGGCCGCTGATCATCACCGCGATCTTCCTGCCGCTCGCGGTCCGGCGATTCCAGCGCCTGAGCCGCTGATCCGTCGCCGTGTGAAACCCCGGTCGACGCCCGGCATCTGCTGATGCCGGGCGTCGGCCGCGTCCGGGCTCAGGCGACGACCGACTCGGTGACCGACGCGGATTGCACGGCAGCGGTTTTCGGCATGCGGGCGGCCATGCCGACCAGACCCGCGATGACCGCCACCGCGGCCGTCGCGTACCACCCGCGCCGGAACGCGTCGAGTGCCGCCTCCGGACCGGTGGGTGTGCCGAGCACGGCGACCAGGACCGCGACCCCGACCGCCAGACCGATCTGGCGCGCCATGCTCAACACGGCCGATCCGGTCGCGAACCGCTGCGGCGGCAGTCCGCTCGTGCCCGCCGCGAAGGCGGTCGGCAGGGTGAGGCCGACGCCGATACCGCTGACCACCATCCCGCCGAGCAGACCGCCGAGGTAGTCGGGCGTCAGGGTGATCGCCCGCGCCCACCACAGCATGCCCGCGCCGAAGACGACACCGCCCGCGGCGATGACCGGCCCCGCCCCGATCCGGCCGATCAGCCGCCCCGCCAGGACGGCGATCACCGGCACCATCAGCGGGCCGGGCGCGATGGCCAGACCGGTGCGCAAGGCCGACCAGCCCCAGACGTTCTGCGCCCACAGCACCACCGACAGCAGCATCGCGCCGAAGGCGACGTTGAAGAACACCGCGTTGGCGGTCATCCATGCGAAGTTGGGTGCGCGCAGCAGCGCCGGATCCACCACCGGACTGTGGTGGCGGGCCGAGGAGAAGACGAACGCGACCGCCAGTATCGCCGCCACCGCGAAAGCGACCAGCACGCCCGCCGAGGACCACCCCCAGTCCGCGCCCTTGACCAGTCCGAGCACCAGTCCGGCGATCGCGCCGACCAGCAGCGCCGCACCCAGCAGGTCGGGCAGCCGCCCCCCGTCGCCCGGCGGATCGGGCAGCATCCGCACTCCGGCGACTACGGCGATCAGGCCGATCGGCACGTTCACCAGAAATACCCAGCGCCAGCCGAATTCGACGAGAACGCCGCCGAGCACGGGACCGAGCGCGGCGCCGAGCCCGCCGAAGGCGACCCACAGCCGGACCGCCGCCGCGCGGCGCTGCGGCGGGCTGGCCGCCAGCACCAAGCCGAGCGAGGCGGGCGTCAGCAGCGCGCCGCCCACGGCCTGCACGACGCGGAACACGACCAGTGACCCGACGTCCCACGCCGTCGCGCACAGTGCCGACCCGGCGACGAACACCACGAGCCCGAGCAGGAAGGTGGTGCGGATGCTGCGGCGGTCGCCGAGTCGTCCCGCCGGGACCAGCAGGGCGGCGAACACGATCGCGTAGGCGTTGAGCACCCAGGACAGCCCCGAGATCCGCGCTCCGCCGAAATCGGCGGCCATATCCGGCAGGGCGACATTGACGATGAACAGGTCCAGGCTCGACAGCAGCACGCCGATCGAGACGACGGCGAGCACGGCCCGGAAGTCGGCGGCGGCCCGGCTCGGCTTCGTAGCGGAGGAATGCACGATCGTCTCCGTTTCAGCCGAGCACACGGCGGGTCTGCCGGGCCGAGGCGAGCAGCAAGCCACTCCGGTCCCAGATCGAGGTGTCGTCCACCGACCAGCCGCCGCCGGTCGACGCGTTCACCGTGCGCACCAGCACCGGCAGCCCGCCGGTGGGTTCGGCGTGCAGGTGCATCGACAGCGCGACGGTGGGGATCGCGACGGGTGCGCGCAAGGTGGGAAAGACGGCGGGCGGCAAGGCGTCGGCGAGGATGGCCAGCGCCGCCGCGTCCGCGGGGATCTCGGGAACGAGTCCGATCCACGCGCACATCATCCGTTCGTCCGCGCCGGTGAGCGGCAGTGGTCCGGCGGCGGGGCGGATGTCGAAATGAGCTCCCGCCGGCACGATTTCGGGTGGGAGGGCGAACGGCGCACAGGCTTGGGGATCGGGTACCCGTGGTGCGGGCGGGCCCGCGTACTCCTCGACGCCGGTTTCCACGGTGCGTCCGAGTGTGACCGACGCCGCGGCGATCGGACTGCCGTCCTGGTCGGCGCGCACCTCCAGCGCGACGGTGCTGCGGCCGACGACGTGCTCGGTCGCGTCGAAGGTCAGCACGCCCTCTGTGGGGCGGCCCGAGAACCGGAGATCCACGGCCCGTACCGGCAGCGGTTCGGTGGCCGCCGCGCGTGCGACCTCGATGAGCAGTGCCGCGATCACGCCGCCGTGCGGTCCGGTCCATCCCCGCCAGGAGCGGTCGACCCGCGCTGCCCAACCGCCGGAACCGGTCTCGGTGAGCGCGAATTCCTCGGCGAGAGTCCGCGTAGTGAGTTGCTTCATGCAACGAACCATAAGGTGGTGAGTTCTATGAAGCAACTGACTATGCTGGTGGATATGCGCAGGACGAGCTTCGAGAACATGAACTGCTCGCTGGCCCAGTGCCTGGAGGTGGTCGGGGAGTGGTGGACGCTGCTGATCGTGCGCGACGCCCTGTTCGGCGTAACGCGCTTCGACGACTTCCGCGCGCGCCTCGGGATCGCCCGCAACGTGCTCACCCAGCGCCTCGAGCACCTCGTCGAGCACGGAGTGCTGACCAAGGAGCCCTACCAGGACAACCCGGTGCGCCATGACTACCGGCTCACCCCGAAAGGCCGCTCGCTGTGGTTGGTCGTCACCGCGATGCGTCAATGGGGGGACGAATGGGCCGCGCCGGACGGCCCGCCGGTGCAGACGAGGCACACCGGTTGCGGACACCTCGCGACCGTCGAGCCGGTGTGCTCCGAGTGCGGCGAACACATCGCCCCGCGCGACCTGCGTCCGGTTCTCGGCCCCGGAGCCAAGGACGCCTCCCTGCTCCCGTCCCGCTGAGGCGAGCGGCGACGCCCGTCCCGCGTCCGGCGCGGCGCGGCGTTAGGCTGCGGCGGTGGCGGACGGGCGAGTGCGGCAGTTGATCGACACGGTGGCGTGGGTGCGCATCGAGGAGGGGCGGATCCTCTGCGCCAGGCCGCGGGGTAAGGACGTCTTTTATATTCCCGGCGGCAAGCGCGAAGGCGGCGAAACCGATCTGCAGACGCTGCTGCGCGAGATCGAGGAGGAACTCACCGTCGCACTGCTGCCGGAGACCGCCGCGCACGTCGGCACCTACGAGGCGGTGCACGGCCCGGCGGACGGTGCGGTGGTGCGGATGAGTTGCTATACCGCCGACTATCGCGGCACCCTCGCCGCCAGCAGCGAGATCGAGGAAGTCGCGTGGTTCCGCTACGCTGACCGCGCCCTGGTCCCGCCGGTCGACCAGTTGCTGTTCGACGATCTGGTGCACGCGGGCCTGCTGCGGTGAATCGCGGGCCGAACAGCGCTACCGTCGGCGGTATGTCGTGGCTTCGGGCACTCCTGCGTTACGCCGCCTACGCGCTACGGGTACTGCCGCTGGCCGTGCGGCGGATTCCGACCCGGCTGCGCGTGCCGCGGCGAATGCTCGGCGAATCGGTTCTCCCGCACAAGTTCTCGGCGGCGCGATCGGTGTCGCACTCCCTGCTCAGTGGCGCGGTCGGTTTGCTGACCTGGTTCCTGGCGGTGCTGGCGGTCATCGCCGCGTTCCGGGGCATCTGCTATCCGCTCGTCACAGGAGAAGACGATCTCGCGGGCTCCTGGGGCGGGCCCACCTTGGCGGGCGCATGGGCGGTGCACGCGGCGCTCGGCATCGGGCTGCTGCCGGTCTGGCTGCTCGTCCTGGCCGGGCTCGGCGCGTTCCAGTTGCGGCTGGCCCGCGGGCTGCTCGGCCGGAACGGACCGTGGTGGCCGGTTCCGGTCGCGGTGGCGCTGGCCGTGGGCGGCGCCCTGCTGTTGCGCGCGTGGCTGCGGCAGGTGTGAGGCAGGTCCGCCGTCGCCTGGGTCACCGGTCACCCGCTCGCGGGCGCGTTCGGATCGTTTCCGCCCGGCGCGCCCGGTGACGAGCAACATGTTGCTCGACGGAGGCATTCCGGAGCGAAATCTGTTGCGAAGCACCGCATTCGGGCTCTTGCGTTGATCGGCATCCACCGTCGAATATCGCGCTATGGAATCAAGCTTGCGGCTGCTGGTCGCCTCACCGCTGGGTCAGATCATCGCTCCGACTCTGTCGCAGGCGTTTCCGGCGTCGAATGTCTGCGTGGCCGGCGACGGAGACGCCGTCCGCGGCGAGGTGGTCGGGCGTTTCCGCTTCGACGTCGTGCTCTGTGACCTGATCTGGAACCATCCGGACTCGGAGTATCGCTTCGATGGCTTGGACGTCATCGACCTGCTACGCGACAGCAACCGCCATACCGCGGTTCTGCTCGCGGCCCAGGGCCACAGCATGGAGCGTGACCACCTCGACGAGGCCCGGGATCGGTCCGGCGAGATCGCCGAGTACTACGACAAATCCTCGGGCGTGCCCGCCTTGCTCGAGGCCGTGCGGCGGGCGGCCACCGGCGGGAGTACGCCCCTGTCGCCTCCGCGGGAGGGACCACCGTCGTTGTGCACGCTCTTCGGCGATCCGCATGGCCGCACCGCCGCACGACTGGCCGGCGCGATCGCCGCCGGATCGGCATGGGACTACCCGTCACTGGCGCGGGTGGCCAAAGTGGGCGGGCACACCGCGAACAAGGCGACGAACGCCTACATCGGACCGATCATTCGGGAACGCGGAGAGCTACCCGACGATACGCCGCTGACCCAGGGCGCGGTCTTCCGATGGTGCGGTGAGCACGCGCACTATCTGATCAGCTGGTGCCGACGCAACGGGCACGCGGATGTACTCGGCCCGCGATTCGTCTGACGCCCCGCGCCGCCCCAGCGTCGGCAGTTCCAGCGCTGCGGCAAGATCTTGCCCGGCACGCCGAGAATCGGCTGTTCCTTGCCGATTGCCACAAGGTGGCGGTCAATCCTGTCCTCCGTGCTTCGATGACCGTTCTTCCTCGATTTCTCGTGCTTCCATCGAAGTGTGCCTGCCGATAACTGGCGGCATTCCCCCGCACCTACGCTGGAGTACTTCATGTTCCATGAGTCCCTGCGCTCTGCGCGCTTCCGTGGCGCGGCGCTCGCGACCGTCCTCTGTGCGCTCGTGTTCGGCGCGGTGTTGCCTGCCCCGGCGCAGGCGGACGCGCGATACCCCGTGGCGTGGACCAAAATCGGAATCTACCCGCAAAGCGCTCCCTCCATGGGTTCGGGGCAGATCGGAAAGGCGCTACCGGACGGCGCTGTGGTGACGATCGTGTGCGAGCAACGGGGGCAGTCGGTGTCGAACGGCTTGAACACCACCGATATCTGGGAGCGGCTCGACACGGGCGCGTGGTTGCCGAACGCCTTCATCAAGACCGGTGTCGACGGCTGGACGCCCGGCGTTCCCCGGTGCGACGAACTCGCGAAGAAGGCACCGGCGAACACCCAGGATCGCTCGGCCGACCGAGCCGAAGTCGAAAAGGCGACTCGCTCGGTCTGCGGGGACTACGTGGCCTCGTTCAAGTGGATCAAGCGAGACGGCGTCGAATCGCTGAGCGTGGTGCCGACCGACTGCGGACGCTTGACCGCGTTTGTCAACAAGCAGGCGTCGTTCGACGAGCTGTACCACAAGGTTCGCGCCAACTGGGCCGACAATGTCTACTGGAGCATGCACAATCAGTGGACTTGCCACGCGGACTGGGCGCCGCCCTATCTCAAGAACGAATGGAACCTGGAGCAGGTGCGGCCCAATGTCGGCTATTGGAACACCGTGTTCAAGGGTTGCAATCCGTAGAAGGGTCGGGCCGTCGTGTTGCTGCTTCCGGTGATGCTGATACTCGCGGGCGCCGCGGGATTCGTTCTCCTCCGTGGGCCCCGAGCCCGGCTTCCGCGAATCTGGAGCAGTGCCTTCGCGGTCGCCGGATTGGTGTCGGTATGCGTCGGTGCGGTGCTCTTGTACAACTCAGCGATCGAGGCCGACGAGCGCGGGGTGTCGGCTTCGGAGACGATGTTGTGGTGGGAGTACGCCGTTTTCGTCGCTGGACTCGTGTGCACGGTGTCGGCGTGCTTCGTGGCGCTGCTGTGGCGACGGCGATGAACGTCGAGGCTCCCTTGCGGAACTAGCCTGCGCACAGGTCGTACCGTGGGACGCCGGGCAGGTAACGCTGCCATTCCGTAGCGGTCAGGAGCGTGCTTCCACTGCGGCACAGGGCGGCGGCGACGTGCTCGGGTTCGGTTGCCCACAGCCGTACCACCTTGTCCGGCCCGGCCGCGAGCAAGAGGTCTCCGCGCAGACCGTAGACGGCGTCGTTGACTCTGCCGGTGTAGGCGCTGAGCACGGCGGATCGTCGCGGCCGGCGGGGATCGGAGATGTCCCACACCCAGATTCCGTTGTCGCTGGCGCCGCCGACGAGGCGCGTGCCGTCCGGACCGAAGCTGACGCTGATGATCGCGTCGGCGGCCCCGGCGAGCGTGGACAGCGGTCGCGGCGCGCCTGATTCGGAGACATCGAACAGCTGCACGGTATGGTCCATGCTGCCCGCGGCGAGGACCTGAGCCGTCGGGCTGAATGCCACGGAGGTCAGGTCGTTGGTGAACCCGGACAGTCTCGGCAGTTCTACCGGGCGGGCGCGATCACGGATGTCCCAGCGGCGCACCGACTCGTCGGAGGTGGCGACCGCCAGGTTGTCCCCGGTGCTGTCGATGGCCACGATGCCGGGCAGCCCTGGTCCCGCATCGAGGTCGGCCAGCCGTTGCGGCGCGGCGGGATCGGTGGTGTCCCACGCGGTCACGACGGGATCGTCCTGACCCGCGACCACCAGTATCGTGGCGTCCGGGGAGTAGGTCAGGCTGGCGACGATGCCGTTGACGGCGCTTATGGTCGATGTCAGCCGGGGCTGCCACGGATCGCGAACATCCCAGAGCAGCACGCGACCGGATCTGGTGGCGACCGCGGCGGAGGAGCCGTCGAGCGACAGGGCCACCGCGCCGCAGGTCTTCTCCTCCGGGCCCACGGGAAGTGCCGGGTACTCGACCGGGGTGGCCGGGGCGCCGACGTTCCACAGGTGGGCGGTGCCGTCGCCGGCGCCCGCGCCGACCAGCACGAGTTCACCCCTGCGGTCGATCGGCGTCTGGAAGACGACACTCTGCGCCCCGCGCAGGATCGGGCCGGGCAACGGCCAGATCCGCACCGCGCCGTCCAGGCTTCCGGTGATCACCGCACGGCCGTCCAAGGCGAATCGAACCGAGACCACGATGACCGGATTGGGCAGTTCCATCTCCAATTGCCCGGAGTCCAGCCGCCATACCCGGGTCTTGTTGTCCGAGCTGCCCGCGGCCAGCCGGCTGCCGTCCGGACTGAACGCCACGTCGTTGACGTAGCTGGTGAACCCACGCAGCGGTGCTTGGGCGGCCGGGCGCGCCGGATCGCGCACATCCCAGCGGCGGACCTCGTTGCCGCGTCCGGGGGCGGCGAGGACGGTGCCGTCCGGTCCGAACTTCAGTGCGTGCGCCTGTGCCGTCGACCCGTCGGGAGCAACGTCGGCCAGCAGCGGTGGCGAAGCGCCGCTGCCGGCCCAAATGCGCAGCGAGCCCGCCATTCCGGCAGCGGCGACGAACCGGCCGTCCGGGCTGAACGCGACCACCGGCGCACCCGCGGGTAGTTCGAGTGCGCCCAGTGGCACCGGGGCCCGGGGATCGGTGATGTCCCAGCGCGCGATGGCCGACGAGGCGGTGCCCGCGGCGAGCGAACGTCCGTCGGCACCGATGGCGAGGTTGCGATACACCGCGGCGGCGGCTCCCAAGGTGGACCGGCGCTGCGGAGCCGCGGGATCGCTGAGATCCCAGAGATCGATGTGGTCGTTGAACGAGGCGGCGAGCAGCGATCCGCTCGCGGTCATCGATATGGCGCCGAGTACGTCGCCGGGCTTCGCCGCCGTGATGTGACCGGCATGCTGGGCCGTGCCGCCCGGGGCCAGACGCAGGATGTCGATGGAGGAGTCGCTCCTGCCGACGGCGAGAACGCCTCCGGCCTGGTCGGTGGCGACCAGCGCGCCGCCGTCGGGGCCGAGCAGACGGTTCGGGGTGTGCACCGCGGAACTGTCCAGCAGTGCCGAACGCGCCTCGAGGGTCGGCTCGAGCCGGAACGCGGCGAGGGCGAGCTGAGCCGACAGGGCGGGATCCGTGCCGCGCAATCGTTCTGCCTGCGCGGCGATCTGACGCGACATCGCCTCGTCACGGGCCTGCGCCGCGTTGGAGCGCGCGACCAACGCCACGACGGTCAGCACGATCGCCGCGACCAAGGCGATCGCCAAGCCGACGACCATTTCCTGCAGGATACGGGTACGGCGTCGTTCCCGTGCGCGCACCTCGGCCTGGTGCGCGACGCTCGCGGCGATGTACTCGCGCTCGCTCTGGTTGAGATCGCGATCGTGGCCGTCGGTGTTCGCCCAGTCCTGGACGAATTCCAGTCTGGCCGGGCCGAGCAGCAGACTCGGGTCGTGGTCGTTGTCGAGCCAGACGTGGGTGGCCTCGGTCAACCGGCGGTGCACCGTGAGGGTCTCGCGATCCTGGTTCACCCATCGCGTCATCCGCGACCACGCGCCCACCAGCGCCTCGTGCGTGATCTCGACGGTTTCCTCCTCGACCGTCAGCAGCCGGTGCGAGGCGAACCGCTCGATCACGATGTTGACATCCGACACGGAGTCGTCGTCGAAGAACAACTCCGGGCGCTGCACCCGCCGCCGGGTGATCGCCTCCTCGTCCACGTTGAGCAGCCGCAAGAACGTCCGGCGCGCGATCTGCCGTTGCGGCTCGGTGAGTCCTCGCAGCACCGTCTCGGCGGTCTGCTCGACCGCGCCGGCGATGCCGCCGACGGCGTTGTAGTCCGCCACCGTCATCCGCCGACGGGTGGAGCGCTGCCAGGTCTCGAGCAGCGCGTGCGACAGCAACGGAAGCGCGCCGGTGTCATGGGCGGCCGTCGATCCGCGCGGCGCGAGCTCGACCACGAGCAGGTGAACCAGCTCGTCCTCGACCGTCCAATTGGCTTTGCGAGCCGGTTCGACGATCGCTTCCCGCAGTGCTTCCTTGGTGAGCGGGCCGACCAGCACCGACTGGTGGGCCAGCGCGTCGTGCAGGACTGGCTGCTCGGCCGCATGGTGGTAGAAGTCGGCTCGCAACCCGAGCACGTAGGTCCGCTCCGGAGCGGCGGTGGTGAGCGCCGTGAGGAATTCGGCTCGCTCGGCAGGGTCCGGGCACAGCGTCCAGGTCTCTTCGAATTGATCGATGATCACGACCTCGGCCGCTGTCACCGCCGCGAGCGCGCGGGCTGGATGGGCCCCCGGCGTGATCACCGACACCGTCCTGCCCGCCTGCCGCAGCGCGGGCAGCAGTCCGGCACGCAACAGCGACGACTTCCCGGAGCCCGACGCGCCGATCACGACGAGAATCCGGTGTGGCGACCCGGTCAGCGCCGCGATGCGCTGGTGCAACTCCTCCGTCAATTGCGTGCGACCGAACAGCCATTCGGCGTCGTCCGGTTGAAAGGCCTCCAGGCCGAGGTAGGGGATCGGGCCCTGGTGACGTTTGCGGCCGGTGGTCGGGCGGACCTGCCGGACGGCGGCCAGCCACCGCTGCTGCGCCTGGGCATCGTGAACGCCGCACGCGGCCAGCACATCACGAAACATCCGCTCGTTCTGCTCAGTGGGCACATGATGACCGGCGAACCATCCGCTAACAGTGCCGTGCAGGCATCCCGACCGTTCGACCACCTGCCGCACGGTGAGCCCGGCGTCGGTGCGCAGGCGCCGGAACGCGACCGCGAATTCCTCCCGATTGGAGACCGGCAGCGATTCCGGCCCCGTTCCTCCCCCGTGTGCCATGAGGGGATTCTATCGGCCGCGGGGTGCGGCCGCCGCGTGTCGTACGGACCTTGTATTGACTACTTTCTGCCGCGTCCACGCTGCTCAGACGATCTTCTCAGCCCGCAGTTCGCCGACGCCGACCGTGGCACGCACAGCGGCGGGTGGGAAGGAATCACCGAATATGTCCGCTCCACTGTTGTTACCCGTCGACACCACTCCCGGATTCGACCGGGCATTGGATGTCTTTCACCGCGCGGCGCATCATGTGCCGGCCTACCGCGAGTTCCTCGCCCGGCATGAAATCGACCCGGCAAACGTCCGGACTGCGGCGGAATTCGCCGCTGTGCCGCCGATGACGAAAGGGAACTACCTGCGGCACTATCCGCTCGAGACATTGCTGTGGCACGGCGACGTCACGCAGGCGGGCACCTGGTCGTGCAGCTCCGGATCCTCCGGCCGGCCGACCTATTGGCCGCGCGACCTCGTCGCCCACGAGGAGGCGATCGAGCTCTACAGCCGGATGTTCCGCGGGCACTTCCAGACCCACCGGCGTTCGACGCTGCTGGTGATCTGCTTCGCCATGGGCAACTGGATCGGCGGCACGTACACCTACACGGCGGCGCTGGCATTGCGCGGCCGTGGACACAAACTGTCGGTCATCACCCCGGGTATCGAACTCGAGACGATCCTGGCGAACATCGCCGAGCTGGGTCCGCGCTACGACCAGGTCGTTATCGCCGGATATCCGCCGTTCGTCAAAGACGTGCTCGATCATGCGCCCGAGGAGGTACTGCGGCGGGATCTGCGGGTGCTGCTCGCGGGCGAGGCCATCACCGAGCAGTGGCGCGACTACGTTCTCGAACGGATCGGCAAAGCCGGGCGCCCCGACGACATCTGCGTCGTCTACGGCACGGCCGACGCGGGCATCATGGGCTGCGAGACCCGGACCACCATCGCGGTCCGGCGAGCGGCGCAGCGGGATCCCGCGCTGCGGGAAGCTCTGTTCGGCGCCGGGCATCACCAGCCCACCTTCGTGGAGTACGACGCCGACTTGCGATACACCGAGGTGGACAGCGAGGGCCGGTTCCTGTTCTCCGCCGACACCGCTATTCCCCTGGTGCGCTATCGGGTCAACGATGTCGGAGAGGTCATGTCCGCCGCGCGTCTCGCGGACACGCTGCGCGAGCACGGCCACCGGTTGCCGGTCGTCACCTCGACGGACTCCTGCGGTTTCCTGGCGCTGCACCGGCGCACCGATGTCGCGGCATCGTTCTACGCACTGGAGATCTATCCGGAGAACATTCGCGCCGCTCTGGAGGACCCGGTGGTCGCCCGCACGGTCAGTGGCAAGTTCGTGCTGGCGGTCGAACACGACGACCGGTTCGAGCAGAGGCTGCATCTGCGTGTCGAGCTGCGCGAGGGCGCCTGCCCGGCAGGCGGGTTCGGGCCGATGCTGCAAGGCACGGTCACCGAGGCGCTGCGGCGCACCAATGACGAGTACCGGCGCCTGCACGCGACGCTCGGCGCCGCGGTCGAACCGGTGATCAGTCTGCACCACTTCGGCAGCGCGGGCTTCGAGGCCGGTATCAAGCACCGCTGGACGCAGGTGCGGGCATGATCGAGATCTTGCATCCCGTCGCCGACCGCGGGCGCATCGCCGAGCTGCTCGCACCCCGATCGGAATACCGATTCGTCGATTGCTGGACCAGCGCACTGCCGGAACTGGCCGTCATCGATCGCCCCGAGTTCGCCGCCGGGACAGCGGCGGCCGGACACGCACTGGCCACCTATATGGCATCCGCCCTGGATGACGGTTCGATCGATCGGATCAGCCGCTTCGTCGTCTTCCCGTGGCGCAGAACCATCGTCAAACTTCCCGATGCGGAGCATTTCTGGCGTCTTCGCACTGCCCGCAATCGGCACTTGCTCACCGGTGACGAGCAGGAGGCGTGGTCGCGGGCCTTGATCGGCGTCGCGGGGCTGAGCGTCGGCGCCTCGGCGCTGGCCGTGTGCGCACTGACCGGTGCGCGGCGATTCCGTCTCGCCGAACGCGACACCCTCGGATGCAGCAATCTGAACCGGCTGCAAGGATCGGTGTGCGACGTGGGCGAGCCGAAACTCACCCTCGCGCAACGCCGCACCTTCGAGCTGGATCCGTACTGCGAGATCACGGGCTTCCCGGCCGGCTACCAGCCCGAGACGGCCGCGGGTTATCTCGGAGTGCCGGGGCCGGGGGAGCGGCTGTCGGTGGTGATCGAGGAGATGGACGACTTCGCGATGAAAGTCGACATCCGGCGCAGGGCCCGTGCGGCGGGAATCCCGGTGCTGATGGTCACCGATCACGGGGACAACGCTTTCCTGGACGTGGAACGCTATGACCTCCAACCGGACTATCCGCTGTTCCACGGAAAGGCGGGTGAGGTGACCGAACTGTCGCCGAACGACCTTCGTGACCCGCGCCGCCGGATCGAGTTGGCTGTCGCGATCGTCGGCAGCCGCATCAGCCCCCGCACGCGCTATTCGCTCACCCAGGTAGGGCACAGCCTGGCTTCCTGGCCGCAGCTGGGAACAGCGGTGTCGCTGGCGGGCGCGCTGGCGGGTGTGGCGGCGAGGGCGATCGTCTGCGGCAAGGAGTTGCCTTCCGGGAGGTACCGCATCGATCTGGACGAGTCGCTGTTCGGCCGCCGGGAAATCGCCGAGCACAGCTGGAACGAGTTGGGGGAAGAAGAATTCCTGGCGAAGCTCGAGTTCGGCTAGCACCGCGTCAGGTATCGGTCGCCGGTTCGTCCGGCGACCGATACATCGGACGTAAGACGTCGGCGTGACCATTCCTGCGGCACCAGCTGGTCAGGTACCGAGCGTGCAGGCCGCACCATCGGTAGACGGCGCCCAAGGTCATCGGCAATCCGGCTTCGTGCTCGCCGCGCTGCACGATGATCGGGCCGAGATAGGTGCTGGTCACCTTGTTCGCGGTGTTCACCCCGACCTGGGCCGCACGAGCCAGGGACGGTGCGTCCGAAGCACGGCCCGCGGCGATCGCTCCCGCGAGCCGACCCGCCGTGGAGCCGCGCTGACCGCTGAAGAAGGTGTAGAGCGGGGTGCCGGAACCCGGTGCCACATCGACGCCGGCCTTCGCGCCGACCGCGGCGGACCGGATGGCCTCGAGCAAGTCCTCGACGCCGGAGGACTTGGCGCACACCCCGGCGACCTCGGGACGCAATCGAGCCTCGTCCAGCAAGTCCTGCTCCATGCTGTGGCCCTGAGTCGCCATCAGGACCGGTGCCAGTCGGTTGGCTTTCGCCAGCATGTTCACGACATCGAGACCGTCGAAGGAAAATTCCAGGGCCGGGTTGTTCCAGACCAGGTCGGCCACCACGACATCGAAACGGAAGGTTGCGGTGATCGCCTCCTGAACCGTGCGCCGGTCCGGCGCGACGATGACCACCGCCTCGTGCAGCGCCTGTGTCAAAGCCGGAGCGATGACCTTGCCCAGTGGAGAGGCGATCAATATCCTCATCCCGGTTCCCATGCGCCAATCTTTATATGGGACAGGATGTTCGAGCAAGCCGATCGGTCGTCGCGCCGAAAGGTTTGCCCATGCAGGCAATTAGGCGACCGCCCGGTTCTGATCAGGTGGTCGCGTGCGCCCGCTGTGCCCGCTGGATGAGGTGCTCGACGAGAGTGAGCAGAACGTCTTTGCAAGATCCGCGGTCACGGGCGTCGCAGAGCATGACGGGGGTGACCGAGTCCAGGTCGAGGGCGTCGCGTACTTCGTCGATGGTGTAGTGGGGGGCGCCGTCGAAACAGTTCACACCGACCATGAACGGCAGGCCGCGCCGTTCGAAGAAGTCCACGGCGGCAAAGGAGTTGCCCAGCCTGCGCGTATCGGCGAGCACGACGGCGCCGAGCGCGCCGCGCGCCAGTTCGTCCCACAGGAACCAGAACCGGTCCTGGCCCGGCGTGCCGAACAGGTAGAGCACCAGGTCGCGGTCGATGGTCAGTCTGCCGAAATCCAGTGCGACCGTGGTCGTGGACTTCTGCTCCACGCCCGACAGATCATCGATGCCGGTGCTCACCTCGGTGATCAGCTCCTCGGTGCGCAGTGGCGCGACTTCGCTGATCGCCGAGACCATGGTGGTCTTGCCGACGCCGAACCCGCCGGCGACGAGGATCTTGACCGACGCGGCCAATTGCGGTGTGCCGCTCGGGTCAAAGTTTTCGGATTCCATCCAGTACCGCTCGCAATATGTTGAGGTCATCGGGTCCGGCCTCCGTCGGAACGGGAGCGCGGAAGATCAGTTGCCCGTCGCCGATCAGGTCACCGACGAGGATCTTCGTCACCGCCAGCGGCAAGTGCAACTGCGCGGAGAGTTCGGCGACGGTCTGCGAAACCCGGCACAGCCGAAGAATATCTGTGTACTCGGGTTCGCTCCGCCGCAGTGTGGACGCGGAGTTGTCCACGACCACGGTGGTGAGCATATCCAGTTCGGGTCCGGTGAAGCTGGTGCGGCCGCGCGTGAGCGCGTACGGACGGACCAGCGGGCCTGCCGCCTCGTCGAACCAGGGCTCACGTGGGTCGGTCATGGCCGGTTCTGCTCGACCTGTCCGACGAGGTCCTGGCGCGGGGTGGTGGACAGGTAGCTGCCGACGCGCTGAACGGTCAGATTCATCTCATAGGCCACCATGCCGAGGTTGGCGGACTCGGCGGCTTGCAGGGCCAGGCAGGCGTTGTCGCCCGCGGAGGTCACGAACAGTACCGCGCGGTCGAGCTCGATGACCGCCTGCCGGACGCCGCCGCCGTCGAATCGGTTGCCCGCGCTGCGCGCCAGTCCGTAGAGCGCCGAGGACATCGCGCCGAAGTGTTCGGCGTCCTCTCTGCTCATACCGCTGGACCGGCCGAGTAGTAGCCCGTCGGTGGACAGCACCACCGCGTGGCGCACGCCGGCCAGCCGGTCGACGAGATCGTCGAGCAGCCAATTCAGATCACCTGCGGGAGAAGCGGACACCCCTAGCCTTCCTGTTCGTCGGGGATGGTGGCGCGGCGGCCCTGTCTGGTCCCGTTCTCGATGGCGGACATCAGATCACGGGCTTGTTCGGCGGAGCGTACGGATTGCGCGGCGGCGGCCTGTTCCTGAACCGGCTGCGTCAATTGCGGTGCGAGATTGGTCTGCCGGTTGCGCCGGGGCAGCGGGGGACGGCCGTCCGGGCCCGGGTTCGTCGGCGCTTCGGTGTACGGCCGCGGTGCGTAGCGCGGGGGCGTGGCGGATTCGGTCGCCAGCGTCGCGACCGAGGACGCGGTGGTCTGCGCGGAGTCACCCGCCTCATGGGTGGCTACCGGTGCGGCGATGAGACTGCGGCGGCTGCCGGGATCGGTGAGTTCCGCCGGTCGCTGCGGCACGCCCGAATCACCGACGACCAGGGCGGACGGAATGATCACGATGGCCTTGATGCCGCCGTAGTCGGACTCCGACAGCCGCACCGAGATACTGTGGCGCGCGGCGAGCTGCGCGACCACGAACAGTCCCAGCCGGGAGTCGGCCGACAGTGCCGCCACCCCGAAATCCGGTGGATTGCGCAGCGTCTCGTTCATCCTGGCCAGGTCGGCCTCGGACATGCCCATGCCCTGGTCGGCGATCTCGACCACGACGCCTTTGCCGACCACGTTGCCTGCCACCTCCACCCGCGACTGCGGCGGGGAGAAGGAGGTCGCGTTGTCCACCAGCTCGGCGAGCAGGTGGATGAGGTCGGCGACCACCGTGCCGAGGACGTGGATTTCGGGCAACCGCGCCACCCGGACCCGGGTGTAGTCGAGGGTCTCGCCGACAGCGCTGCGCACCAGGTCGACGAGCGGGACCGGGTTGCGCCACTGCCTGCCCGGCTTGCCGCCGCCGAGGATGGTCAGATTCTCGGCGTTGCGCCGCTCGCGGGTGGCGAGGTGGTCGAGCCGGAACAGCGTGTCGAGCAGGACCGGATCTTCCTGGCGCTGCTCGGCTTCGTCGAGAATTTCCAGCTGCCGGTGCACCACGATCTGGCTGCGGTGCGCGATGTTCAGGAACACCGCTTTCACTCCCTCGCGGGTGCGGGCTTCGGCCACCGCCGCGGAGACTGCCGCGGAGTGCGCGTGCTGGAACGCCTTGGCCACCTGGCCGATCTCGTCGCTGCCGTAGTCCAGGTTCGGGGATTCGGCGGCGGGATCGACGGCTTCACCGTCGCGCAGCCTGCGCAACATGTCGGGCAGTCGCTCGTCGGCCAGCGCGAGCGTTTCTCCGCGCAGCCGCTTGAGCCTGCGGATGACGCGGTTGGCCAGGACGACCGCGACGACGAGCACCAGAAAGCCGACCAGCAGCATGCCGCCACCCGTGACGGCGGATCTGGTCGCCGTCACGACGGCCTTGTCTTCGGCGATCTGCTGGACATCCTTGTTGTACACCGACCAGGCATCGAGCAACCCGCGGCTGACCTCGGCCGCCGCACGACGCCATTCGTCGGTGTTCAGCGGAAGCGCAGGCAAGGTCGATTGCCGTGTGCTCGGATTCGCCGAGGAGGGCGATGTGGTCGCGGCAGCCGTCGCGGCGCTGACGCGCTGGACGATGGCGTTCTCCATCGCGGTCAGCTGTTGCCAAGCCGTGCCGGTGGACAGCGCCTGCAGGCGGGCTTTGATCGGGCCGTCCAGTTCGGTGATGAGGGTGGCGATTTCGGTGTGATAGAAGCCGGTCTGGCGGGTGTACTCGTCGATCGGGATGAGCGGGGGAGTGGCGCCGTGGACGTAGACCGCACCGAGGGCGTCGCTGCGCGCCATGGCCTCGCTCACGTAGAACAGGCGGATGCCGGCTACGGTGCCCACGGCGATCTCGCTGTCCGGCGCGCTCTGCACGGTGGACTTGGCGCCGGTGGGGATCGGGTCGAGCAGCCGGTTGTAGAACATGTACGCGTCCGGGATGGGCAGTGCGCCCGCGTCGGCGGCGGAGCGGACCGTGGTCAAGCTCTGCGTCAGCATGACCAGGTCGGCGTCGTCTTCGGTGATCTTGGACTCATCGACGTCGCGCAGGTTCGCCGAGGCCGCGAGCAGACGCCGTACCGCCGCGTCCACGCGCATGCGAGCGGTGCCGAGCGCGGCGGCGAGGGTGTCGTCGCCGGATAGCTGGGAGAGCGTCAGCTGGCGTTCCTGCTGGACCGCGTCCATGACCTCACTGGTCACCGGGATGGCGTTCTGACTCTCCGCGGCCCAGTCCTTGGCTTTCGTTCCTTCGGCTACCAGGTAGCCCGCGCCGCCCAAACCGGCCAACAGCAGAGTCAGACTCGGAATGAGCGCGATAGCCAGAATCCGGGTGCGGACCCCGAGCCTCGCTCTGAACATCGGCATAACGTAAACCACGAACCCGGCTATCCGGACGTCCGGTCCCGGTGAGTGGGACTGGATTTGACCAGAGCGGCAGCGTCGTGCGTCGCCGATGAGTACTGCCCGGACGCAGCACTGAGCTACCTGATATTCGGCACGGATTCCGCTGTGGACGCCCCCGTCGCGAATTCCGCCCACGGCAGGTTCATAGCGGGCGGCACGGGGCGTAGATTGTGTGTATCTCGAAGTTACTCACAAGTAGGAGGCAACGATGCCCGCGCCGAAAGCCGATGTATTCGATCGCCTCAGCGCGCTTGCCGCGATCGAGGCGCCCGCGGATCGTCAGCGCAGGACGATCGCGGAGACGTTCACCGGAGATCCGCTGGGCAGCGTGCCGGTGGGCACCGCGGCCGATGTCGCGGCCGCCGTGGACCGGGCCCGAGTCGCGCAGCAGCGCTGGGCGGCCCGGCCGGTATCCGAACGCGCGGCGGTATTGGATCGTTACCGTGCGCTGGTGGTGGAGCACCGCGAGTTCCTGATGGATGTGGTGCAGGCCGAGACCGGCAAAGCGCGCTGGGCCGCCCAGGAAGAGATCATGGGCCTGATGTTCGCGGCCCGCTACTTCGCGAAGACCGCACCCGGCCTGCTCGGCGCCCGCCGGGTACCAGGCGCCTTCCCCGTGCTCAACCGCGCTTCCGTCCGGTATCAGCCGAAAGGCGTGGTCGGCGTCATCGCGCCGTGGAACTACCCACTGCTGCTGTCGATCGGCGATTCGATTCCCGCACTCATCGCGGGCAACGCCGTGGTGGTCAAGCCCGACAGCCAGACCCCGTTCTCCACGCTGGCAGGCGCCGAACTGCTGTACCGGGCGGGCCTGCCGCGTGAGCTGCTCGCGGTCGTTCCCGGGCCGGGCGGCGTGGTCGGCACCGCGATCGTCGAGGCGTGCGACTACCTGATGTTCACCGGTTCCTCGGCCACCGGCCGCACCCTGGCCGAGCAGTGCGGACGCCGGCTGATCGGCTTCTCCGCCGAACTCGGCGGGAAGAACCCCATGATCGTCGCCGCGGGCGCCGACCTGGACAAGGCCGCCAAGGCGGCCGTGCGCGCCTGCTTCTCCAACGCCGGACAGCTGTGCATCTCGATCGAGCGGCTCTACGTCGAACGACAAGTCGCCGCGGCCTTCACCGAGAAGTTCGTCGCCGCCGTGAACGCCGCGAAACTCGGCGCCGCCTACGACTATTCGGCCGATATCGGCAGCCTCATCTCCGAAGCGCAACTGGAAACGGTGTCCAAGCACGTCGCGGACGCCACGTCGAAGGGAGCGAAGGTGCTGACCGGCGGCAAGGCGCGCCCGGATCTCGGTCCGCTGTTCTTCGAGCCGACCGTGCTGAGCGAGGTGACCGACGAGATGGAATGCGGTCGCGACGAGACCTTCGGTCCGCTGGTCTCCATCTACCCCGTCGACAACGTCGAGGAGGCCGTTCGCCTGGCCAACGACACCGACTACGGCCTCAATGCCTCGGTGTGGGCGGGCAGCAAGTCCGAAGGCGAGCGGATCGCGGCGCGATTGCACGCCGGGACGGTCTGTGTGGACGAAGGTTACGCACCGGCCTGGGGCTCCACTGCGGCGCCGATGGGCGGCATGGGCATTTCCGGTGTGGGGCGCCGCCACGGCCCGGACGGCCTGCTCAAGTTCACCGAACCGCAATCGATCGTGGTCACCAGGTTCATGAATCTCGACCCGCCGAGGCTGTTCCCGAAGGGCAAGTGGCAGCCGTTCCTGATGTCCGTCGCCCGCAGCTTGCGTTTCCTGCCGGGACGCTGAGCCATGACGTCCGCCCGGGTGGTCGTGCCCACCCGGGCGGACAATCCGCCGGTCGGCTCGTGCAGGGGTCACGCCAACCGGTCGGCTCCGGTGCGCGGCGGTCCTCCGGCCGCCAGCGCCGCCGCTTCGTCATCGGTGAGCAGCCGTGATCTGAGGACGAAGCGCATGTTCTCGAGCGCGTCCGCGGCCGAGCCGCCGGGCTCGTCGGCCACATCCACGGTCAGGTGGGTGTGCTTCCAGTGCTCGTACTGTTCGCCGCTGATCCATAATTCGGTGTGCCAGGGAAGGTTTCCCAGCAGGACGTCTTCGCCGTCGATCCGGGATTCCCGGATGGGCAGCCACCGTGGCCGGCCACCGTCGCGGCGTCCGCCGGACTCGTGCAGCAGCACCGCTCCGTGCTGGTCGATCACTCGGCGCAAGACGGCCCTGGCGCGGTCGGTGATGTCCACCCGGTGCGTTCGATGCGCCGCCACCGCACCGCCCGGCCGGCGTGGCCGGCGCGGCCGGAGCGCGTCGGGTAGTCGGCGATCCCGGAGTCCCGCCCCCGGTCTGGTGTAGCTCATGATCCCTCGCAGATATCTCGGACCGGCCCCACTATGGTCGGCGGAGGTTGGTGCGAGGTTGGTGCGGAAATCCTCAGTCGCGCAATGCCGTATGCAGCCGAGCCGCCACCGTCGCACGACGCAGGTCGTCCGGCGGGAGCAAACGCAACGCGTGCTCGTGCACCGCGATATCGCGGGGTGCGCGTTCGCCGAACGCCACGGCGTGCTCGGCTCGGTCGCCGGCGAGCACGGCCGTCCGCACCCCGACGTCGAGGTAGTCGCGCCACCGCAGCACGCCGGGCGCCTCCGAACCGGGTAGCAGCGGTCCCTGGTACAGCCAGACCGCCGAGGTGGTGTCGCCCGCGGTGATGGCGGCGAACAGTTCGACGGCGTCGCAGGCGACCGGACCGGTCAGAACGTAACGGCGATTGCTGATTTCGCCGCCGATCGCGCGACGCAGGTGCGAGACGTCGGCCTTGAGCGTGCTGGTGGAGACCGCGCGGTCGCCGTACAGGGCGGCGTGCAGCTGCTCCGGGGTGAAGCCGTCCGGCTGGAGGGTCAGCAGTGCGAGGATCTCCAGCTGTCGCGGCGGAAGGGAAAGCGGCACACCGTCACAGAGCAGACGTGCGGCGCCGAGGCATTCCAGCCGGATCCCCGGCGCGGGCGCGGGCGCGGTGGTACGCAGCATCGTCTCCACCGCCGTCACCAGCGCGCGTACCGAGGTGAGCACCGCGGGATGGGAGCGGTCCCAGGAACTGGACAGATCCAGCGCGCCGACCTGTCTTCCGTCGGGTCCGTGGATCGGCGCGGAATAGCAGACCCAGCCGTGCAGGGCGGCCACCAGGTGCTCGGCGGAGAACACCGTGGCGGCGCGATCGGAGTGCAACGCGAGCGCCAGACCGTTGGTGCCCATGTGGCTTTCGTCCCAGCAGCCGCCGGGCGCGAGGTTCACCTGCTCGGCCTGCCTGCGCAGTGCGCGGTCGCCGCAGGACCACAGGACGGTGCCCGCCGGATCGGTGACCACGGCCAGATACCCGGAGTCCTCGGTGACGGCCTTCAGCTCACCCGCGAGCGCAGACACCGGCCCACGCAGTGGGGACGCGGCCCATAGGTCGCCGATATCGTCCACGCCGGGCGCTTCGGTGGTGGCGGGATCGACAGTGTGCAGTGACCGCCGCCAGGATTGCGCTACTTCCCTGCGCAGCACGGTATGCCGGGGCGGGGCGGTGGTCTGGGGAGCTGTCGCCCAGCGCTCCCATTCTCTTTGCAGGTCGACCCGCTGTTGGGTGAGGGTGTGGAACTGCGCCACGTGGAAGACCCGTCGTCGTGTGAGTTCATGATCGCTCTCTCATTCTGGCGGACGCCGAGTGGAGTGGCGAGCGGTTCGAGTCCTACCGGCCGGTCGGGGAGGATTCGGTGCGAGTGGAGTCACGACGCCATAGGCTGCCGGCATGGCGACCGGTTTCCAGCGGGCATGCCTCGCCGATATGCACGAGGTGGCCGCGGGCATGCCCCACGTGACGCGCGTCGACGGACCGCGCGGTAACCCGATCTATCAGGTCGGGGGTAAGTCGTTCGTGTTCTTCCGCAATCCCCGTCCGGATGCCGTCGACCCGCGGACCGGTGAGCGCTACGCCGATGTCATCGTGATCTGGGTGCCCTCGGAGTCGGACAAACAGGCGCTGGTCCAGGACCCGGGCTCGCCGTTCTTCACGACCCGGCATTTCGACGGGCATCCGTCGGTCCTGGTGCGCGCGGCCCGGCTCGGCGAGCTGAGCCGTCGCGAACTCACCGAGGTCATCCAGGACGCCTGGCTGGCCAGGGCCTCGCGCAAGCGCGCGGCGGACTGGCTGGCCGCCCATCCGCCGCGCTGAGCGGTCACTTCCGGATGAAAATGCCTGCGACGTCGGCGTTCTTGATCGGGGTGTCGGTATTGGCCTGGGCGCCGCACAGCAGATCGACGGACACCATCGTCGCGTCCACGGCGGTGCCCGCGGGCTCGCGGTCGTCCTGGCTCTGCTGCTTGACGAACTTGGTGATCGTCGTGCGCTTGGTGTCCTGGTCCTGCTTGACGTACTCGCTGCACGGGGTGTCACCGCCGCGGTTGAGGGCGCGTTCGATGTCGGTGCAGCCCGCGAGCGCCATGGCGACCATCGCGATCCCGAGGCCGGTTCGGCCGGTCCGTGACAGCGTGGCGTTCATGGTCTCCTCCTGAGGTTCGGGCACGGCGATGCCGCCGCGATCGGCTCCAGACTAGAGCCCGCGCGCGCTGATGTTCGCCGACCGGCCGGTCCGGCTAGGCGCGGTAGACGCACAGCGGGACGTTCATCTCCGCCGCGGTGAGCGAACCGTGGTGACCGATCAGCCAGGACTGCAGCGGTTCGGCGCCGGTGCGGATGACGCCACGCCGCCCACTCGCGACCACGACCAGATCGCCGATGCGCCGCGCGATCGCGTGCTCGACCGTGGGACCGAACCAGCCGCGGGCCACGATGTCGTCCTTGCCGAGCACATCGAAGTCCGGGCCGAGGGTGGCCTGCCAGGCCGCCGCGACGTCGGATGCGGCGCCCGGCACCGTGTAGACGTGCCGGGCGCGGGGCTCACCGCCGAGCGCTCGGACGCCTTCTTGCAAGGCTGGTGTGGTGTCGAAATCGATGCGGTCCTCCAGTTGCACCATGCCGTGGTCCGCGGTGACCAGCAGCGCCGCGCCGGGTGGCAACTCCTCGGCGAGGGTGGCGGCGAGCCGGTCGGCGTTGGCGAGTTCCAATTCCCACGACCGTGACTCGGGCCCGCGCACGTGTCCGGTCATGTCGAGGTCGCCGTGGTAGGTGTAGACCAGTGCGCGCGGCCCGGCGCGCAGCGCGTCGCCGACACCGGCGACGAGATCGCCGAAGGACAGCTGGGGCCGGAACTCGCATCCGCGCAGAACCGCTTTGGTCAGTCCCGACCCTGCCTGATCGCGCGGTGATACCTGGGCCACGGCGATGCCGTCGGCGGCGGCGCGCTCGAAAACTGTTGTGCGAGGCTGGAACTCCTCCGGGACGAGTTCGCTTCGCAGATCGGACTTGGGAACGCCGTGCAGCCGCCAGGACAGCGGGGTGAACAGCCGGTCGTAGCCGGGGACGTGGAACAGGTAACCGACGATTCCGTGTTCGCCGGGCGGAACGCCCACCCCGAGCGAGGTGAGGCTGGTGGCGGTCGTCGTCGGGAAGCCTGCCGTGAGCCGGACCGGTGCCAGACCGGACAGGAACGGCGCCGCAGCGGGATTCGCGACGAGGTGCTCGTAGCCGAGCCCGTCCACCAGCAGGACGCAGACGCGGTCGATATCGAGCCCGAGTCCGAGCCGGTCCTGCTCGCCGGGGACGCCGAGACCGGCGAGGACAGAGGGAAACAGATCGGCCAGAGAACCCGTACCGTAACGCGGCGCGACGAACACGAAGTCAGAATGTCAACGTCGACGGGGGCATGGCAAGGGCGTTCAGGCTTGGCCCGTCTCGAAACGGCTCACCTTGCCGTCGCGCAGGACGAACCGCCAGGTGGTCCGCATCGAACCCCACCGCGAATTGGTGTAGTCGGCAACCAGTTCGATGCCGTCGTCGCCGACGGACTCGACCCGCATACGGGCGTTGCTGTCGAAGATCTCCGCTTCGGTCCACTGGACGAGGTTGCGCTCGACGCCGTCGTCGGACATCGTGGCATCGTCGGTGAGGACCGCGTAGAACCGATCCTGGTCGTTGGCGTTGAGCGCGTCGACGAACTCCTGCACCGTCGGATCCAGCTGCGCGGTCATCCGTGTCGTCCTCTCGGATCGGTGTGAGAAGCATCGGATAGCAAATGTCTGGCGTTCACTCTAGGCCAGCGGTGGCGTGCTGGGCTCGATCACTGTCGCGAACGTCCGCATGACGTCTTCCACCAGCGCCGGGGCGGTGGTGCCGAACTGTACCGCGCGCTTTTCCAGCTGTCCGTCCAGCCACAGCGAGGCCAGCCCGTGGCCGAGTCCCCAGAACATGACCGCCATGGTGTCGGCTTTGTCGGCGGGCAACACTCCGGCACGCACACATTCCGCGATCGTGTCGGCCAGCACCCCGAACGCCGCGTCGCCCGCGGCCATCGTGTCCGGGTGCTTGTCGGGCTGGGAGAGTTCGGGCCGGAACATCAAGCGGAAGTAGGCCGGTTGCTCGCGGGAGAACCGCACATAGGTGTTCGCCAGTGCGGTCAAGGCGGCCAAGGGCGTCTCCGCTTCGGCGCGGGTCGCCGCCAGTTGCGCGCCGAGCAACTGGAAACCCTGGGTGGACAGCGTCGCGAGCAGCGCGGAACGGTCGGGGAAGTGGTGGTACGGCGCCGCTGTGCTCACCCCCGCCTCGCGCGCCACCCTGCGGAGGCTGACCGCCCCGAGCCCCTCTGTCTCGATCAAACGCAGGCATGCGGCCAGCAGTGCGTCGCGTAGGGCGCCGTGGTGGTAACTGGTCCGCGTCACCGTCCGAGCGTATGCGACGCCTCCTGGACATCCTAACTATGCGGTGCTTAGATTGCGACGGCTGGGTGGCCGCCGTCGCGGGCTGCGCCGAGGTCCTGCACGTGGCGTCTCCGTTCCCTTCGACCCCGCCGGACGACGAGAACGAGCTCATCGACACCGCGGTCGAAGGAACCCTGCGCGTGCTGCGGGTCTGTGCCGCCGCGGGTACGGTGCGCCGGGTGGTGCTGACCTCGTCGATCGCGGCGATCGCATACGGTCACGCCGACGATGCCCTGCGCACCGAGGCGGACTGGGGGCAGTCGCTCGGTGAGCGGTGTTGGAACGGTCTCACCGATCCAGGCCAGGCCCACATACTGGGAACGAGCAGCGACGGGCGCTGCCAACGGAAACCGGCATCCATACCTCATGCGGAAGCGGAGAAGCTACCCGCCGCTGCCGCGGTCAGCGACGGCGCCCCCAGCCGACGCATCGAAATACTCACTCTTGCAATTTGTTTCACACATCCCCCTTGACGTTGTTCCCGCACCGTCGCACTCGCTATCGGCGCGATCAGCTCGCCCCCTCGACTGTACCGAAATCTTCAGCAGCCCAGTGTGATTGACCATTATTGCCCGATTGCCCCTGGTCGGGGCACTGCAAGAGCCCGCCGCCACGAGCTGCGCACAGTGTGATGCTCATCACTACCCGATCGGCGCCGTTGCGCCGCGTTCGAGATTGCGGATAGCTTCTTTTTCGGGGGAGCTCCTCTTGCAGTGTTCGTCTGTATGGCCCATGAAAGAGGTTTGAAATGTCGATCAATTTCGCTGACATCGCTCGGGATGCTGTCGTTTCCTCGGTTCTGGGGACGGTGGACGACGCGAGCGGTACCTGTGATTAATTGATTCGATGGTGGGGGGTTGGGTAGCTCGAGATATTCGGCTCCCCGTCATCGTTCGCCTTCTGTAGCCGACACGAGTAGCGGAGAGAGCTATTTATTCCGAGTTTGATCTCATCGTTCTGAAGTCGTTCGAGAATTGGCTTACGGACAACTATTCGGTGCCGGAATATCTGGACCTGCACCACGTCAAACGCGACGTGATGAGGTATCTCATCCCTCAGGTCGCCATCGCTGCCCAGCACGCTGGACTGCACGTCACCCACTCGAACTCCGAGGTCCTGGGCTCGCTCTCGGAGCAGGTCATGGCAGGTTCGAGTGCGGTGTGGGAACTCATCGTGGCGCCGCGGCTCGCCGAGACGCTGGCCGCCGCGGTGGCCTTACATGACGAGGTGCCCGAATGCGTCCGCGAGTCGGCGATCGTGCGCCCGGCGGTCGGAGACCCACACGGTGGGGGTCGAACCGCTACCGAAATCACCACCGAGCATGGTGCCCAATATTTCAAACCCAACCGGGTATCGAAACGGCAGCTGCTCGAAGATTTCACCAATGTCACAAATTTATCGGAGTGCTTTTTCGCACCGAGTGATCGGTGTTGGTCCGACGGCTACGTCCAAGACGGAATCGACTTATCCATCAGCCCTGTCGGCAGGGAAGAATTCTGGTTCCGGGCGGGTAGATTCGCCGCGGTGGCGGAGATGCTGTCGATTACCGATTTGCATTACGAGAATATCGCCACCACCGGCGGGAAAGTTGCGGTGATCGATGACGAGACCGTCCTGACGACGGCGTTGGCGCTGCGGCCGCGCAGCATCCTCACGACGTTGTTACTGCAGGATCCGGCGCAGGCGCGTATCGGTGTCGTGGCGGGACTGATGGCCGACCACACCACGGGAATGTCGAGAAACTTCCCGCGGATCACCGAGCCGACCGACGGCGGGGAGCTGAGCGTCGGGTTCATCGGCGAAAGTCGGCGCAGTCCCACGGCGATTGGCGCGCGCTACGGCAGCATCTGCGCCCACGAGGACAGCTTCGTCGACGGTCTGCGCTCCGGCTACGACCACATCCGCGCCCACCGCACCGCTGCTGTCGAGGTCATCGCCTCTCACGCCAGGAGTCTGCGCTCCCGGGTGATCGTCGACGCCACCGCGAACTACCGGCGCCTGTCGGCGATGGTCGCGACCTCACCACCCGACATCACCATCGCCGACCTCGAAGACCGCTTGGCCGGTGAGTTGCACGCCATCGCTCGCCCGTACGTCACCGATGCCGTGATCCGTTCCGAAGCGCGTCAATTGGCCGCGGGTGACGTTCCGATGTTTATGATCGACACCGCGTCCGAGAGGGTGCGCGATCAGTGGAATCCAGTGGCCAAAGTGGTGAGAAGCCCGGCGGCGGTGTCGATCTCGGTAATCACCGGTCTGGGCCCGGATCACGTGGGGCGCCAATGTGTGATGGCACGCGAGTATATCGGGCGGCTGCGCCGCATGCGACAGGAGGGGCAATAGCGATGCAACGCTGGGGCGGGACCATCGCCCGGCTACGGATAGCCGGTTTCACCTCGGCGTTCGGCAACGGCGCCACCGGAGTGGCGCTGCCGATCGTGTTGGCCCTGACGTTCACCGGCTGGCAGGTCGGCGTGGTCCTGGCCGCCCTCGGAATGGGCATGATGTACAGCTTCGCCCGCGGCGGCGTCGAGTCCGACCGCAGCCACCGCGTACACCAGATGATCTTCTTTGATGTCCTGCGCGCGGTCGCCACCGCGGCCATCGCGGCAGCGACTCTGCTGCCCACCTCCACCGGTTGGATGCCGACGGCGGTCTGCGCCCTGATCAACGGCGTGAGCGTGGGCTTCTACCGGCCCGCGCTGGCCGCCTACTGGACCGACGTGCTCGATCCGGAAACCCGCCGGGCCGGTCTGGCATCCAACGCACTGATCAACCGGACCGGTCTGGCCATCGGCGCCGCGACAGCCGGTGTCTTCGTCGCCGCGCACATCTCGGCATGGGTGCTGGTGCTGGACGCGGTGACGTTCGCCTTCGGCGCGCTGATCTGCATCGGGCTGGCCGAAGTCGCCGAGCGTTCGGATCAGAAGATGATGGACCTGCGTCTGTTCCGGATCCGGCGAACCAAGGAGTTCGACCTGCTGGCCAACTGGCGCACGATCTACACGACCCTGGCGACCTACCCCTGGCTGCGGGCAGTCATCTCGACCAGCATCATGAGCTCACTATTCTTGTCGATCTGCCAGGTTGCCGCACCACTGGTGCTCGTCGAGCACTACAGCGGCACCGAGATCGCGCTGATCCAATCGCTGCCGGTCGTGTTGCTGTTCGCGGGCAACCTCGCCGCCCGTATCGGCGACCCGCCGATGCCCGGCGCATGGCTGGCAGCAAGCTTGATCACCAAGCCTCTGTCCTACATCGCCATCGGACTGCACCTGCCGGCCCCAGTCCCCGCCGCGCTCGCCTCGGGATCCTCGTTCACCGACGCGGTCAACGGACCACGCCTGGCCAATACCATCGCCGAAGGATTCCCCTCCGCCGAGCGCGGCAAAGTCTTCGGCGCCCAGCAAGGCTCCGGCTCGCTGCTCTCGCCGGTCGGATTGCTCGTCGCCGGACTGGCAACCACCCTCACCCGACCCGAGGTGCTGCTCTTCGTCGCTGCCGCCGCCCTGGCGGTGCTGGCACTCGTCCCGTGCTTCAGATCCGGCTTCCTGCACTTCCGCATCACCACGTCACCGACGCCAGCCCCCGTGGCACAACCAGCAACCAGCTGAACTCCGCGCCTGGTCCAGCGTGGCCGCCCTGACCGCGGTGCCGGATCCGCCGTCGGTCCGTCACCGGTCAGGGCGCTACCTGGCTGAACATGCTCAACGATCAGGCCGCCGGTCTGTCGGCGGTGGTGCCCTCTGTGGCGTGTCGACACCGCCGCCGACTACGGTCCGCTGGACAAGGCAGCGCGAGGCCGGATCGGCACCACCCGGATCGGGTCGCACTGGGAAGACATGTACCGGATCGCGGTGCCGATGCACGCCGGAGAGGTATCCGGGCACGTGATCACCCGGATGCTGTCGCGCGACGGCAACCCACCCATCTCGGGCTGCATGGCCCGCCCACTACGGACGGATCTTCAAGACGCTGCACATCCTGCGCCTGGCCGATGGCGAACCCTACCGGCGGGAGGGCAAGGCCCCGGTCGAACCTGACCGAGGTCCGCCACGACCTGGGGCGGCGAATCTTTCACGGCCGCCTCCATCAAACACAGGCAGCGGCCAGCAGTGCGTCGCGTAAGGCGCCGTGGTGGTAACTGGTCCGCGTCACCGTCCGAGCGTATGCGACGCCTCCTGGACAACCTAACTATGCGGTGCTTAGATTATCTGAGCGGCGCTCAGATGAGCGCTGCGACAGCCACTCCACGAGACGGGTGAAGAAATGAGCACACGGGTATTGGTCACCGGCGCAACGGGATTCGTCGCCGGTCACGTCATCGCAGAGTTGCTGGAGCACGGCTACGCCGTGCGCGCGACGGTCCGCGACCTCGCCGACACCGGCAAACGAGCCCACCTGGTCGAGCTCGCGCGCCGGACCGGGGGCGAGCTGGAGTTCGCGCGGGCCGACCTGAACGGCGACGACGGCTGGGTGGCCGCCGTCGCGGGCTGCGCCGAGGTCCTGCACGTGGCGTCTCCGTTCCCTTCGACCCCGCCGGACGACGAGAACGAGCTCATCGACACCGCGGTCGAAGGAACCCTGCGCGTGCTGCGGGCCTGCGCCGCCGCGGGTACGGTGCGCCGGGTGGTGCTGACCTCGTCGATCGCGGCGATCGCATACGGTCACGCCGACGATGCCCTGCGCACCGAGGCGGACTGGACGGTGGTCGAGCGCAGCCCGGCCTACCCGAAGAGCAAGACGCTGGCCGAGCGGGCGGCTTGGGATTTCGTCGCGAAACTTCCGGCCGGCGCGGGATTCGAACTGGTCGTCGTCAATCCCGGCATGGTGCTCGGACCGGTGCTGTCCGCGGCGACGAGCACCTCGCACGAGCCGGTGCGCAGACTGCTCGCCGGGGACCTCCCGGGGACGCCCCGAGTCGGCTGGGCCCCGGTGGACGTGCGCGATCTCGCCGTGGCGCACCGGCTCGCCCTGGAGACGCCGGAGGCGGCGGGCAACCGCTACATCTGCGTGGGCGAGCACTTGTGGATGGGCGAGATGGCGCGCGTTCTCGCCGAGGAATACGGGCCGCGCGGGTTCCGGGTGCCGACCAGGGCCCTGCCGAACTGGGTCGTGCGTTCGGTCGCGATCTTCGACAAAGGCGTCCGGCTGACCCTGCCGACGCTGGGACGTACCGAGTCGCTCAGCGCCGAGAAGGCGCGGCGTGAGCTGGGTTGGACCATGCGCCCGGTGCGCGAAACACTGCTGGACACCGCCGAAAGCCTGCTGCAGCACGGGATCGTGGCGTCGCCGCGGCGTAAAGCCGGGCCGCGGGCGGCCGTGAGCGTCTGAGGGATGTCGTCATGCTGATCGCGACCTTGATCATCACCACGATCGCCATGGTGCGGCGCGCGTTCGCACGTCGGTCCCCGAGCGGCAGTTCCGCCGGGCTACCGGCCCCCGGCCCGGTCCGGCGGACCCTGCGCAGGCCGCTGCCGGTCGCCGCCGCCCTCGTCACGCTGCTGGGCATCGCGCTGGCGGCGGGCACGCTCACCCAGTGCTGAACGGGCCCCGATGCGAGCGGGTCCGGCCCGGTTCGCTAGACAGGACACGTGACTGCGCAGCGCCCCTTCCGGTTCGGTGTCAACATGGTGGTCCCCGAGTTCCGGTCGAATTGGATCGAAAAGTGCCGTCGGGCCGAGGAACTCGGTTTCGACGTGATCGGCGTGGCCGACCATCTCGGCCTGCCCGCGCCGTTCCCGGCGATGATCCTGGCCGCCGAGGCGACCGAGCGGGTGCGCTTGAACACCTTCGTGCTGAACACCGCGTTCTACAACCCCGTACTGCTGGCTCGCGACGTGGCCGGCGCCGACCAGTTCACCGACGGGCGTGTCGAACTCGGGCTCGGCGCGGGCTACGTGCAGGCGGAATTCGAGGCCGCGGGCATCCCGTTCGAAAGCGGGAGCAAGCGTGTCGACCACCTCGAGCAAACGGTGATCACGCTCCGCCGACTGTTCGCCGATCCGGAGTATCAGCCGCAACCCGCCCAGCCGTCGGGGCCGCCGGTGCTGATCGGCGGATGGGGTGATCGGTTGCTCGCCGTCGCCGCGCGGCACGCCGATATCATCGCCTTCACCGGCGCGGCGGCCGCACGCAACGGGGGCCCGCTGCAGATGGCCGGGCTCGCCGAGACCGAGGAGCGTGTCGCCTACGTCCGGGAACTGCTCGGCCCGCGGCTGGACAAGGTCGAGTTCAACATCCTGGTGCAGCGGGTCGTCCCGCCCGCCGAGCGCGCGAGCGTGCTGGAGGTCTTCGGCCCGGCGCTGCCGCCGGACGTCGCCGACTCCCCGGAGGAACACCCGATCCTGCTCATGGGCACTCCGCAGGAAATGGCCGACCGCCTGCGGGAGCGGCGCGACCGGTACGGCATCACCTACATCACTGTCCTCGAGGACAGCATGGAGAAGTTCGCCCCGGTCATCGCACTGCTGCGCTGACCGGGGGCGACTCATGGCAGCGGGTCGACGATGACGGCATCGGGTGACGATCCAGACGATGTAGCGCCGCCGCCGCGACCACACCGATAACACTCAGGCCGGCCCACACCGCCCAGTCCGACCCGGCGTCGCGCGCGGCGCCGACCACGGCTCCGGTGGCCAGATTGCCGACGAGAATGCCGACACCGACGACGGTGTTGTAGAACCCGTAGTGGGTGGCGACGAGCCTCCCGTTCGAGAGGGCCACGACGGTGTCCATCTCGAAGGGGAACACAGCCGCTGTCCCGACCGCCAGTAACGCCGCGGTGACCAGCAGCGCGACGGCCGCGACCGGTGCACCGAACCGGTCGGGACCGGGAACGGCCACCAGCGGCACGAACGAGGCCGCGAGAATCCCCATCCCGACGACCAGGCTCCGCCCGGTACCGCACCTTGCCCGCAACCACGCGGTGATGCGTAGCTGACCAGTGACCGCCACCACACCGGAGATCACGAACAGCGCCGACACCAGTGTCTGCGCCCGCGCGCCCGCGACGAACTCCGCCTGCAGTGGCAGTGCGAGATAGACCTGGAACGACAGCACATAGGAACCGACCATCGCCAGCGCGAACCACAGGAATCGGCGATTGACGATCACTGTTCGCCAATCCTCGAGCACCGAACTCTGCTCGCCGGACCCGTCCACGCGTCGCGTCGGCAGCGCGAACAACTGCGCCGCCGTCAGGATCGCGAACACGATCGCGGCGACACCGGCGGTCACCCGGAAGTCGACTGCCATCAACGCCAGACCGACCAGCGGCCCGGCCAGGATGCCCGCCTGATAGAAGATATTGAATACCGCGAAGGCCTCGACTCGCCGCTCGCCCGTATCCGCCGCCAGATAGGCTCGCACGGCCGGGTTGAACAGCGCACCGGCGAACCCGGTCGCTGCCGAGGCGATCAACAGGCCCGGCAGCGAAGTCGCGAATATCAGCAGCGCGAACCCACCTGTTCGCAGCAGACAGCCCGCGACGATCAGCGGCTTGTAGCCCAACCGATCGGCCAACGTGCCGCCGATCAGGAACATGCCCTGCTGAGAGAAGTTCCGGACCCCCAGCACCAGCCCCACCGCCCACGCCGCCAGACCGAGCGGCCCGGCGAGGTAACCGGCGAGGTAGGGCATCAGCATGTAGAAGCCGAGGTTGATGCCGAACTGGTTGATCATCAACAGCCGGGCGGCCGAGTCGAAGCTGCGGAACTTCGCGAAGACGGTCACTGTGCCCACTCTCGATCGTGGATGAACTGCCTGGGGTCGATGACGGTGGTGGACCGGGTCCAGGACCGCACTACGCGTTCTGCGGGATGAGCGATCGTGTCCGGTGCCGGCGGAGGCGGCGGGTCGAGCAGGCCGTGCTCCTCGCAGTAGGCGTCGTTGTAGACGGTGTCGAAGTAGCGGTGGGGCCCGTCGGGGAAGATCGCGACGATCCGCGCGTCGGCGTCGTAGGTCCGCGCCGCCCAGCCCGCGACGAGCCCGACGGCGCCGACGCTCCACCCTCCCGTCGCGTGATGGGTGGCAGCCAACGTCCGGCACGCCCATACCGCCTCCGACGGCGCGACCCAATGCACCTCGTCGAAGGCGTCGTAGTCGACATTGACCGGATGGATGCTCGATCCGAGCCCCCGCATCAATCGCGGACCCGCGGGCTGTCCGAAGATCGTGGACGCCACGGTATCGACTCCGATCAGCTGCATATCCGGATGGAACCGGCGCAACACCCGCGCGACGCCGGAGGAGTGCCCGCCGGTGCCGACCGCGCACACCAGCACGTCCACCCCGCCGAGCTGCTCGATCAACTCGAGCGCCAGCGACTCGTAGCCGTCGACATTGTCCGGGTTGCTGTATTGATCCGGGCACCATGCATCGGGCTCGCCTGCGAGCAACTCCCGCACCCGATCACGGCGGGCCTGCTGCCAACCGCCCGTCGGATGGGGCTCGGTCACGACATCGACCCGCGTCCCGTACGCGGTGAGCATCCGAGCGACGATCGGCTCCAGACCGGGGTCCGTCACCACGGTCACCGGATGGTGGGTGACGATCCCCGCCAGTGCCAACCCCAAGCCGAGGGTGCCGCTGGTCGATTCGATGATCCGCGCCCCCGGAGCCAGATCACCGCGCTCCTCCGCCCGGCGCACCATGTGCAGCGCGGGCCGGTCCTTCATACCGCCCGGATTGAACCCTTCGAGCTTGGCCCAGAACCCCCGCCCCTGCGGCGCCAGCGGCGCACCGACCCACAACACGGGAGTGTTGCCGATCAGCGTGTGCGGGTGCTGGGCAGGTCCCGGCGCGCCCACCAGAGCCGCCGAGCGATCGGTAAGTGCATCGAGCACGACCTTGTCCATGACTGTCGCTTTCTGTATCGAACTGCCCGAAGGCAGCGCAGACGTGAGCAGGCAGCGGACACCGGCCGACGGCACAACAACGTCGACCTGGCGCTGACCGATCAGCAGCGAGCGATACAGAATTGCGTGAGCATGACCCGGCCATCAGCAACGGGCAGCCTCGAGACCGGTGGGCCACGCACTCCTGACGGAGTGATCCCGCGAAGGCCGACGGCAGCGAGAAAAGTCAATGTCAGCGTGAAGATCAGCAGCTGCGATGCGAGATTCTCGGCGGCGCCACGCGGCACCGCCTTGGCGAGGCAGTGATCGAAATGGGCCACGCAATGGCCGTCGATGACATCGTGGGTCACGGCATGTCCGTGCCCGTCCGCGAGCGAGAGCGTGACATGCTCGACGCCCGCCGAGGTGCTGTGGATATGCACGTGCCCTTGGGCCATCGAGCAATCGACCATCGACACGACGAGCAGCACCGCCGCGAGCAGCCCGAGCACAGAGCCGGAAGCCGGAAATCGACCGGCGAGTGTCACCATGGCACGGCCGTAGCCGATCAGGCGCGCCCGGCCCGAGTCGTGGAGGTGTCGCACCGATGAGCCCGACAGGCGACCTCGTTCCTGTCCCGTCATCTCGACCGCAATTCTCCCGACACGCCTGCATTTATACCCCTTAGGGGTATGGCAAGCAAGTGTGGGGCTGTGGTCAGGTTTCGAGGTAGGTGACGATTCCGCCGATCAGTGCCTGGATGGCGTCATCGAGGTTGCCATAGGTGCCGAGGGTGCGTTCGGAGGTGATTCCGCGCATGGCTGCCGGGATGAGTGCGGCTACCTGCCGCACTTTGACCGGGTCGAGTTCGAGATCTGCGAAGGCTTTCTGACAAGCCTTGTCCCAGTTCGGCTTCCACGACGCGAGTTCGGCGGCGGTGAGCGGGTAGTCGCGTTCGAGTTCGGTGTGGTCGCGGGGGAGGGCGGCGCGGAGGGTTTCGATGGCGAGTGATTCGGGTTTGCGCAGTCCTACGGCCATCGCCGTGATCATGGCAGTCACTCGTTCGTGGAGTGTGCCGTCGGATCTGATTCCGGCGGGAAGGTCGCCGCGTTTGTCGGCGGTGTAGCGCAGGACTGCTGCCCACAGGCCGTCGATGTCGCCGAACTGGTATTTGACGACGCTCCAGGTGGCGCCGATGTCGCGGGCGATCCGGTTGCCGGACACCGCGGCGGGGTCGCCGGTCGCCAGCGTTGCGATCGCCGCCTCGAGCATGCTCTCCCGGGATTGGATCCCGCGCCGGTTGGCGCGTCGCCCGCTCGCCGTCAGTTCCGTCACGAGGCTCGAGTCTATCGGCCCTGAACAGCGAAACCCAGTTTCGTAGAACCCTCTTGAATTCTTTCACAGACGGTTCTACGCTCAGATCGCCGCGTGGGGTCTAGGAGACCAGCAGCCCGCGGGAGCGTGGAGGATCGATATGGCGAAACCACCACTGCCGATGGAGCCGACGGGTTGGTTCCAAGTGGCCTGGTGCGGCGAGATCGCGCCCGGCGCCGTGCACAGGATGAAGTACTTCGGGCGTGAGATGGTCGCCTGGCGTTCGGCGTCGGGCCGGGTCGCGGTGTTCGACGCCTATTGTGAGCACCTCGGCGCTCACCTCGGTTACGGCGGTCATGTGGTGGGTGAGAATCTCGTGTGCCCATTCCACGGCTGGGAATGGAACCATGCGGGGCGCAACGTCTGCATTCCGTACGAGAGTCATCCGAACAAGGGGCGCCGGATTCGCAGCTACCCCGTGGTGGAGCGGAACGAAGCGGTGTGGATCTGGTACGACGTCGAGGGCCGCGCTCCGTATTTCGAGGTTCCGGACATGTTCGAGGCATTCGGCGACGGCAAGACCGCCGCCGACTACTACCCTCCGGTGCCTGCGGCCACGCTGTATCGGCCGGGGTTGGAGCTGCACCCGCAGTATGTGATGGAGAACGGTGTCGATTTCGCGCACTTCAAGTTCGTGCACAAGACACCGTTCGTCCCGGAGTTCACTCGTCACGACTTCTCCGGTCCCGTTTCCTATGTCGACTTCACCATCGCCTTCGACGAGGGGGTGGCCGAGGACCAGGTCGACAGCGGCGTCGAATCGATCAACGCGGGCTTGGGATGCTCCATCACCAAGAGCTGGGGCATGGTCGACAATCGCACCATGCCCGCGGTGACTCCCGTGGACGAATACACCTCCGACGTCCGCTTCACCGTGTGGATCGGACGCAGACCCGGGGACGACAGCCCCGAGATCACCCGATACGGAAAGACCATGGCCGGTTTCGTCATCGAGCAGTTCGAAGCCGACATCCACATCTGGGCTCATCAGCGCTATTCGGATCCACCCGCGTTCTCGCGCAAGGAATTCGCGGGCTTCAAGGCCCTACGCGAATGGGCGATGCAGTTCTACCCCGACGACGGCCGGGCCGGCACCGCCCCCTACCAGCCATACAGCGTCGCCATCGAACCCAAGCGGCGCGCGGACGGCAAGCCGACCTCATGAGCCCGTTCGCCGTTCCGGCGCAAGCGTCAACGGTCGAACCGCAAATCGAAAGGCCTACGCAATGAGCACCTCCGACAAGGTTCGGGTATTCCAGGTCGCGACCGGCAACCTCGGCACCGAGATGATCAGCCGCATCCAGAACCATCCCGACCTCGAACTCGTCGGACTGCACTGCTATTCGCCCGACAAGATCGGCCGGGACGCGGGCGAGATCGTCGGCATCGGCACCATCGGCGTGACCGCCACCGGCTCGGTCGAACAGATCATCGCCGCGAAACCGGACGTGCTCACTTTCCACGGGGTGTTCCCCGACGAGGACCTTTACGAGAAAGTCCTCGAGGCGGGCATCAATGTCGTGACCACCGCGGACTGGATCACGGGATACCACCGCGACGCCAACCACCCGCATCCCGCAGGCCGGAAGGTCAGCGAGGTCATCCAGGCCGCCTGCGAGCGCGGCAACGCGACCTTCTACGGCACCGGCATGAATCCCGGACTGTGCCAGGTCCTCGGCATCGTGCACACCGCCGACGTGGCCGATATCGAGAACATCACCGTCACCGAATCGGTCGACGTCTCTTGCCACCACTCCGTCGACACCTGGAAAGCCGTCGGCTACGGTCGTCCGATCGACGACCCGACCATCCCGGACTCGCTCTACAAATACACCGCGGTGTTCGCCGACTCGGTTTACCTCATGGCCGACGCCTTCGCCTTGGAACTCGACGAGGTGCGTTTCAGCTACGAACTCGGCGCCTGCACCGAAGACGTCGACCTCGGCTGGTACTTCCTCCCGAAGGGCTCGCTCGGCGCCAACTACATCAAATATCAGGGGATCGTAGCGGGCGTGCCGCGCGTGGAAACCCACCTCGAATGGCAGATGACCCCGTTGACCGCGCCGGCCTGGAATGTCAAGGGCTGCTACATCACCCAGATCACCGGCGACCCGAACATCTATAGCAAACACATGGTCATCCCGCGCAAGGGCACAGATCTGTCCAACCCGGAGAACTTCGCCTCGATCGGCATGACCGTGACCGGGCTACCCGCCCTCAACTCGCTCCGGTCCGTCGTCGCCGCCCGGCCCGGCATCATCACCAGTGCCGATCTGCCACTGCGTGGATTCGCCGGGCGTTTCAAGCTTTGAACGGCGCCGGGTTCAGTTCGGCGTGGCGGTCGGTCTATTCGGTTCGTCGGAGAACAGTAGGGCGGGGTCGAACTCCATTCCGGTGAAGTGCCCGGCGAGTTCGACGGAGAGAACGCCGTGGAGCCGGGTCCAGAAGGACACGGCGCGGTGCAGCGCTGTGGTCGGTACCGAGAGGTCCCCGGCCCATCGGCGATGGGGTTCGAGGTGGCGTCGAACGGTGTCGCCGGTGGTTGCGACGGCAGCGCGGAGACGGCCGCGATCAGCATCGTCATGATCTCGTTCGAGATCTCGGTGGTGTCATCGGGCGCGTGGTAGCCGGGCACGGGTGTGCCGTAGATGAGGAAGTATCGGTGTGGGTCGGCCAGGGCCCATGTCCGGAGGGCGTCGGCAAGCCCGGTCAGGTCGGCGCCGGAGTCCCGGGCCACGCGCAGGGCGTCGGCGAGGCTTCGGTAGGCGTCGCGGATGAGCTCGGTGAGCAACTCGGCGCGGCTGGCGAAGTACCGGTAGTCCACCTTTTCCTGGCGCTTCGGCTCTCCGTCCGGCGTGTCGCTGAAGGCTCGCTCACGATCTCGGATTTGAATGCAAGCTGGCTGGTCGACGAATGCCGCGAACTACCCGTGGAGGTCAAGGTCGTGATCCGGCAATTTCTTCTTTCCCGCAGTAGCAGGCGCAGTGGTTCAGGTCGGGCCGGTAGTGCGATCGGCGGTGTGGCACTCGGGCTGCTCCTGGCGGCGACGGCAACCGCGGAACCGCTGTATCCACGGCCCGATCCGGACCCGTTCTATGCCGCCCCGGCGGATCTGGCGGCCCATCGGCCAGGGGATGTGCTCGGCGTGCGGGCAATGCCACCGCTGCCGATCTTCCCCGGCTCCACCGTCACGCTGGTCAAATTCCGGTCCTCCAATTCGCGTGGGGCGCCGATCGCGGCCACGACCACGGTTCTCACCCCCTTCGGCCGACGTCCCGGCGGGCCGCTGCTGTCGTATCAGCACTTCATCAACGCGCTCGGTACCAGCTGCGCGGTATCGCACGAGCTGTACGGCGACGATCCGAATCTGCTGGCGACCACGCCGATCTTGAACGTAGCGCTGGCGCAGGGCTGGCAAGTCGCGCTGCCGGATCACCTCGGACCGCAGGTCGCGCTCGGAGCCGCGCGTTTGGGTGGACAGATCGTATTGGACGGCATCCGGGCGTTGAAGCGGCTGCCCGCACTCGACCTGGAGCACAGCCCAACGGTGATGGCCGGCTACTCCGGCGGCGGCCTGGCCACCGCATGGGCTGCCGCGTTGCAGCCGACGTACGCACCGGAGCTGAAGCTGGCGGGCGCGGCCATCGGCGGTGCCCCGATGAACTTGTTGTCGATGGCGGAGGCGCTGGGTCTGAACCCGCACCCCTCGTTCGGGTTGGCCATGGCGGCGGCGATCGGTCTGGAGCGGGAGTACCCGGACCGGCTGCCGATCAGCTCGTATCTCAACCCGCGCGGCCTCGAGGTCGGTGAGGCCATGGCGAACAGCTGCAGCAACGATATCCTCACCGCCGGCATCGGCGGCAGCGCCGGCGAGTACCTCACCAGCACCTCGATCTTCGACAGCCGCGAAGCCCGATCGGTGGTGGAGGAGAACAGCCTGGAACTCTACGCCGGGGTGCCGGATACACCGATCCTCGAATGGCATTCGCCGGACGACCAGCAAATTCCGGTCGCTGCCATCGAGAACACCGTCCGCCGTTGGTGCGCGGCAGGGGTGCGGGTGCAGACGCTTCGGGTGCCCACGGTTGGACAGGGGCCCGCGGTTGAGCATCTGGCCCCGGCGGTCCTGGGCGCACCCGCGGTCATGCAGTGGCTCGACGCCCGGGTTCGCGCGGAGCCCGCCCCCACCAACTGCTGACGCGGCCCGACTGCTACGGCGCCCGGGCGAAGAAGTTCACCCATGAACGGGGCTGCCGATAGGGCTGCGTCGCTACCGTCAGGCACCCGGTCTCGCCCGCCCTCGACTGCACCGAAGATCGCCGCTGCGGCCCGGCGTCCGTGTCGTCGCTCCGCCGCGACCGCGCAGCTTACCGCACTGACCGCCAGTGAGACGAGAGGTGCTGGGACCAATGGGGTAGCCCACTGACAGTAGGGCGTGACTTTTTCGCGACCATTTCGTAATGTATCGGTGACCTATCCTCGACTGCTATCGGTAACCCACATCATGCCTGGTCAACACCGCAAACGGACCGCGGGCCGGAAGTTCACTTCCTTGGCCGCGGGTGTCATCGCGGCGACTGTCGCAGTCGTGCTGTGGGCGGCGATGCGACCGAGCACGGCTACTCAGAACGCCGCGGCGGTCGATTCGCCTCCGGCGTCCATCGTCGAAGCCGTACCGGCTCCGACCACCGTGCCGCCGACGTCTCAGGCCGCACCGGTAGCCGCCGCACAACCACCACCATCGGCCAAGCAAGCCGTACAACACCCACCCCCTCCGCCTCCTTTCGTGCCGTGTTCGACTGAACTCGCCGGCACACGGCCGCACGTGGCACAGGTGGGAAACCTGCTCAAGAAGACCTTCGGCGTCATCGACATCGGCGGCGCCATCGGCCGTGGCGACGGTGACCACGGTGCCGGCTTGGCGCTCGATCTCATGACATCCGATTCCGCGCGCGGCGACGCGATCGCCGATTTCGTGCTGGCCAATAAGCAGCGTTTCGGTGTGACCTACGTGATTTGGCGGCAGCGGTACAACGACGGTCACGGTTGGTCGTACCTGGAAGACCGCGGAAGCCCGACCGCCAATCATTACGACCACGTGCACGTGTCGTTCGAGAGGTCTGCCGTCGTGGACGTAACCTGCTGATCAGGCGCCGCCGCCGCTACCGCGGACCGGTCCGTGCCGGTCGGCCTCAAATCGGCGCCGGGCGGGCACCGCGGCGCCGTGGGCGCAGCTGGTAGAGGCGGTACCAGGCCAGCGCGAGGAAGAGGGCCCCTAGGCCGGCGACCACGCCCATATCGATGAGCCACGCGCCGATGGTGTGTTTCCACAGCGGGTCGGGTCCGCCCTCGTGCGGTGAGAGAGTGTCGAGGTCGAGAGTGGCGGCTCCCGCGCCGAACCCCCAACGGGCCGGCGCTATGTAGGACAGTTGCCCGAGGACGGGTGTGCCAGGGAGTCGCACCATCCCACCCGTGAGCACCAGTTGCGCCATCGAGAGCACGATCAGCAGCGGCAGCGTCTTCTCCGAGGTGTTCACCGACACCGATACCAGCAGGCCCAGCGCCAGTGATGCGATGCCGAGCAGCGCCATCGCCAGCATCAGCTCGAGCTCGACCGACATGAATATCCCCTTCGGCGGCATACTCACACCGATGGTGCCGATCAAGACCAGAACCACCGCCTGGAGGGTGGTGATCACGCCCAGGACCAATAGTTTCGACATCAGATAGACGCCCGCCGACAGCCCGGCCGCGCGTTCTCTGCGGTAGATCGTCTGCTCCTTGACGATCTCGCGAATCGAGTTACCGGTACCGACGAAGCATGCGGCGAATGCCAGAACCATGAGTTTGGTCTCGGCATCCACATTGGTTCCCGGCGCCCCGACGAACCCGTCGCCGGACGGCACCAGGGCGATGAGAGCGCCTAGTAGCAGCGGCATCACGCCGAGGAGCGCCAAGTAGCTCCGGTCCGATGCGATCACCGCCAGGTATCGCCGGCACAACGTGCTGAGCTGGCTGAACTTGGACTGCGGCGCGGGCGGAGGAGCCGGTGGTCGAACTTTCGCTGGGCCGACATCGTCGGTCAGTCCGACCGCCACGTAGTTCTCGTATCGCGGTGAGGTCCGGAACTCGCCGGCCCAGTCGCGATCGGGCTCGCGGTCGAATGCCTGGAACACCTCGGCCCAGCTGCGCTGCCCGAACTGCTGCAACCCCTCTGCCGGGGGCCCGTAATAGGCCAGCCGACCGCCGGGCACCAGAACCAGCAGGCGGTCGCAGGCATCGAGATTCGCCACGCTGTGCGTGACCACGATGACGGTCCGCCCGTCGTGGGCCAGTTCGGACAGCATTTCCATGACCGTTTTGTCCAGGCCCGGGTCGAGGCCGGAGGTCGGTTCGTCGAGGAACAGCATGGATGGCTTGGTCAGCAGCTCCAGCGCCACGCTCACGCGTTTGCGTTGTCCGCCCGAGAGCCTGTCGATCCGGGTGTCGGCGTGCCGCGTCAAGCCGAGTTCCTCGAGGACCTCATCGACCCGCTGCTCGCGCTCATCGCTGCGCGTATCACCGGGGAAGCGCAGTTCGGCCGCGTAGAGCAGGGCGCGCCGCGTGGGGAGCTGGTTGTGCAGGATGTCCTCCTGCGGCACCAGTCCGATCCGGTGCCTGAGTTCGTCGTACTCGGTGTACAGGTCGCGTCCGTCGTAGCGGACCGTCCCCTCCGTCGCAGGCTGCAACCCGGTGACCGCGCCGAGCAGCGTCGATTTGCCCGCTCCGCTGGGCCCGATGACGCCGACGAGCGACCGTTCCGGGATCGGGAAACTCATCTCGTCGAGGATCACCTTGCCTTCCGGCGTCCGGACGGTGAGGTTCTGGACCGAGACCGACACGTCGCCGGTGTCGACGGACTCCCGCAGTTCGTCGCCGATCAACCGGAAGGTGGCGTGCCCCATACCGAGCAAGTCGGATTCGGCGAGGTCCGCGGTGTCGACCCGCGAGCCGTTGACGTAGGTGCCGTTGTGGCTGTCGAGGTCGACCACCCGATAGCTGCCTTCGGCGATCACCTGCACTTCGGCGTGATGGCGCGAGACCATGAGGTCGGGCACGACGATGTCGTTGTCGGCGGCGCGCCCGATCCGGAGCTTGGGCGATGTGATCCGGACAACCGCGAGGGGATGGGTCACCGGAGACGACGATCGCGATACTCGCCGGGGCAGACCTGGTTGGAACTTCGTGACCGTCGCTTCATCATCGAGGATGTATCCGGGATCGGGGACGACCATCGTGTCTCCGGCGGCATCGGCAACGACATCGACATCGGACTCGTGGTCCGTTGCTTCCACCGAGCAGGCCAACTGTTCGCCGTCTACGGCGTGACCGAGCTGGAACGTCTCGTCATGGTCGATCACCATCCGCTCGACGCGGTGACCGTCGAAAAAGGTGCCGTTGAGGCTGCCTGCGTCCTCGATCTCCCAGCCGTCCGATCTGCCTTCCAGAACGGCGTGCAGCGAAGACACCCGGGGATCGGTCACGACAATATCGGCTTCCGGATCGCGACCGACATTGTATGCGCCTCCGGCGCGCAGCCGATAGACGCGTTCCCTGGTCTGCACCACAAGAACCGGCGCCCCGGGGAATTCCGCGGAGGACGAATGATCCGCCATATCCGGAGTATACGACCGTGCCGCAGTGTGCCCGCAATAGTCGGGCATCCGTTGTCCCGCCGCGGTGTCTGCCCTGCTCCGGCCTCACGTTCGCGACAGCACGCTGCTGACCAGCCTCAATGCGGCTCATCTAGCTGCAGGCAAACCTCATCCGATCGTTCGGAAATCCCCGCTCATCCGCTGAAGGGGTCACCCGGCGCCCCGGACCGAGAAAATCGCGGCGGAATTGAAAATCCGAGGTCGGTACGGCCGGACGCATGATCGAGGCTGAATTTTTCCCAATTCGTTTCCATCCGCACCGGTTTTGTTACGTTCTACATTCGCGTCGGCCGTGCCTACGCCGATCGCAAGCTATTTCTACTTCCCGTAACAATGCGGTGGAAATACCGGAGTTTGTACCTGCACCGGTCGTCGGCTCCACGGGTAACCCCAACATGCTCGTGACCGCCGTACGCGGACGACTCCGGGCATCGGCGCCGAACGAGCGTCGAGTCGCCGAGTCGAGTGAGGTCAGGGCCGACCGCCGCATATCCGGCATGGCTAGCATCGGACGCGATGCATATTGACTCGATGCTCGATTCACTCGATGGGTTATCGGTGGGGATGCGCTGGGCGCGGGATTCCCCATCATGGGCCGGTCGCGTCCGGACCTTCGGAGAGGCAATCTCGCCTACGGCTTCCTAGCGGTCGACACGTTACGTCGAATCCGCGACGGGGTGCACTGGCGGAAGGTGGCCGGAGCCGCGTTCGATCACCAAGGTTCCTGTGGCAACGGCGCGGCCATGCGGGTCGCCCCGCTGGGTGCCTTTTAGGTCGGCGATCCGGAAAGAGTTGCCGCCGAAGCAGTTCGATCGGCGCAGGTGACACACATCCATCCCGAAGGAGTGCTCGACGCGGTCGCGGTCGCACTCGCGGCCGGTCGGGCTGCTCATGCTCGCCTGACCGGGATTCGGCCCACACCGCAGGAATTCATCACCGCCGTCCTCGACCGCCTGGACGACGGTGACACGAGCCGACTGATCGGCCGTGCTCGCACCATGCTCGGAGCCTCCGCGCAGGAGGCGGCGGATGAACTCGGCAACGGGTCTCTGGTCACCGCGCAGAACACGGTGCCGTTCACGATATGAGTAGCGGCGAAGCATCTGGACGACTTCCCGGCCGCGATCACCACATGTATTGCGGCAGAGGGGGATATCGACACAACGAGCGCCATCGTCGGCGGGATCGTCGCCGCCTATGCCGGTGCCGGAGCTCGCCCCGGTCCGATCGTCGGAGTGCCGCAGACGTGGTTTGCCGCGCGAGAACCGTTGCCCGGCTGGTTCGAACCGGTCCGTCGAACGCGACGGCGCGAGAATTCTGGACTCGGGGGCGTCCGAAGATGGCTATCCGGCGCGCGGTGAGCGTAATCAGTCGGTCGATCTCGCTGCTCATCAGCAGTTGCGGGTCCGGCCGTGCAGGCCGTCCGACCGGCCGAGAGAGCGTTCGCTGCTCTGGCACCGGCACGGCGGGTATGAGTCGGACGGTGTTGTTTGGTGGCCCCTGACCAGGGAAAGCCATGGGGGATAACCCGATCGGGTATCCCGAGGCAAGTCAGGGAGGCTACTCATGCCCATCAAATACCGTCAGCGCAGATCATTCGGGCCGCTGAAGCTCAATTTCACCCAATCGGGTCTGTCTTCCTGGAGTATCAAAATCGGCCCGTGGTCGTGGAACTCCCGCAGCAAGAAGAACAGTGTCGACCTGCCGGGTCCGCTGAGCTGGCGCCAGCGCTGAGCACACCGGCGCCTTCGCGAGCTCGATCGATGCCGGTGCGACCCGGCTTCAGCTGGCCCGCCGATGACGAATCGACCTGTCCACCAGAATGTTTCGGGCGTGCTACCGCGCCCGAGTTGGACGATGGCCCTGATTCATCAGAAGCAGTGGCCGATCGCCGAGCATCTCAGCACCGAAGTGACCCAGTGTGGGCTCATCCGCAGACCGGCGAGCCCACACTGGAATCTCCCATCCACCTCGCCGCCGCCCTCGCCTGTCAAAAAAACCGAGGGCGGCCGAATTCCATCAGGGTGGTCGGCGGGTGTATCCGTGCCTCTCCGATCACGAAGTCCGGGCGGGTTGGTCGGTCAGGTGTGCTTCGATGGCCTCGATGATGCGGGGGCGGAGTTCGGAGGGGTGAATGATGGCGTCGACCGAGCCGACCTCGACCGCGCGCTGAATATTGTGCACGCGGTCGAATTCCGCGGCTACCTCGCCGAGCTTTTCCGTGCGAACCGACGACCGGATCTCGTCGAGTTCCGCGGTCAGGGCCGCGCGGTCGGTGCCGCTTGCGCTCCCGGCGCGTGTCTCCAGTTCCCGCACTCGCGGGTCGACCGCGGTGCGCTTGTTGACCTCATGGGAGAACACCACCGCAGCGGCCGGGGCGCCGCCGAGTACCGAGGCGAACGAGCCTTCCAACGCGAGCACGGTCATGTTCGGGTTCAGCGCCTTCGAGAACACCACGAACGCGCCGCCGTGGTATCGGGAGATGACGCAGAACACGATGGGACCGTCGAAGTTCACGATGGCGCGGCCGATCTCGGCGCCGTACTCCAACTGCAGTTTCCGCATCGACTCCGGCGAACCGTCGAATCCGGACAGGTTCGCCAGCACGACCAGCGGCCGGTTGCCGCTGGCGGCGTTGATCGCCCGGGCGGCCTTCTTGGACGACAGCGGGAACAGCGTGCCCGCGGTGTAGGCGTCGGGGCCGTCGGTGGACGGGAACCCGCGGCGCGGCACATTGCGTGACTCGATGCCGAGCAGGCACACCGGGATACCGCCGAGCCGTGCGTCCTGCACTACGGCGGTATCGGCGTCGGCCATGCCCGCCCACCGTTCCAGGACCGGGTGGTCCTGATCGGACAGCGCCCGCATCACCGTCCGGATGTCGAAGGGCTTCTTCCGATCCGGGTTGGCGGTGGCGGAGAAGATCTCGCCGACAGTGGTGAAGTCGCTGTCCGCCGAGACATGCGGGAAATCGGAGACGTCGCGATCGACCGGGTCGCTGGTTTGCGACCGCCGCGGCGCCTGCTCCCCGGGAGCGATGTAGGTGTGGTCGTAGTGCGACATCAGCACATCGCGCGCCGCGGCCAAGTTCGGCGCCCAGTACTGTGCCTGCCCGTTCGGGCCCATCACCCGGTCGTAGCCGCCGATGCCGAAATTGTCCTCGGCCGAGACGCCGCCGGAGAAGTCCAGCGCCTGCTTGCCGGTGAGCACCATCGCCGAATCCGGGGTCATCACCAGAATGCCCTTGGTGTGCATGAGCATTGTCGCCTCGGCGTTCCAGTACGGCTGCGCGCCGACGTTGATGCCCGCTACGACGATGTTGATCTCGCCGCCGTCCTGGGTGAACTCGACGATTCGCTTGAGCGCTGCGGCCACCCAGTCCATGTTCTCGGTGCCCGACTGCATCGAGATCCGGGCGCCGGAAGACAGCGCGTACCACTCCAGCGGTACCCGCATCGTCTCGGCCAGGTCCAGGGCGGCGATCACGCGGCGGCACTCGGCTTCGGACAGCGCGCCGAGCGATTTGGTCGGATCGCCGAGCAGTACCACCCGGGTGACGCCCTGCGGGTGCTGCTGGGTCGGCGTGGTGACCACACCGGCGACGATCGCCGCCTTGTTGCGCCCCTTGGGCCGGTCGACCGGCACCAGGGCGTGGTCGGCGTCCAGGTCGTATTCGGTGAACTCGCCGAGGAGACCGGTCAGTTCGTAGGGGTAGACGGTGTTGCGGCTCGCCGCCCCGAGCACTTTCTGCCGGTACTCGTCGAGAGGCTCGACCGGGTTGTCGGTGCGCTCACCGATCGTGACCTGCGTGCCGGTGGCGTCGAAGGAGATACGCACGGCGACCTTGACCAGCTCGCCGGTCTCCGGGGTGCGATGCCGGGCGATGAGCAGGATCTCCTCCAGCCCTGCGCCCAGAGTGGTCGGCTGGATGCGCTCGACAAGGGCGTCCAGCTCCGCACGGGTGATGTCGAGCGGCGGCCAGATGTACATCACGATGCGGTTGGTGTGGAAACGGGCGGCCGAGGACCGCAGCGACCGCGCTCGGCGGATCGAGTCCAGGCACGCGGCGATGGTGTTCTCCGCCGTCGGCAGCGCGAGCAACCGGCCGTCGTGGTCGCGCAGCGCGGCCAGGTCACGTACCTGCGTGAACGCGATGAGGCGCTCGTCGGCGGGGTTCTCCTTCGCCACGCAGCGGAAGAGGTAGACCTCCTCGTCCGAGGACGGCTGCCGGGTGAGGTCGAACTTGTGCAGCCGCGTCATCTGCATGCGCTGCGCGATGTACGGGTGCAGGCCCCGGATCAGCCGCTCCTCGGCCATGCCGGTCACCGACGGGCGGAACGTGAAGTGGTGGTGCATCACCGCGCCATTGCTGCCGGCCACGGTGGCGGTGATCCGGTGCACCTGGTTCGGCAGGGGCCGCGCGGCGAGCGCCTCGTGCAGCACGGCGGCCATCGCGTCGAAGCCCTCGGGCTGGTTCTCCCAGCTCAGGTAGATGTCGGCCTCGATGGACGCGGTGCCGCCTGCCAGTTCGGCGAGACCGTTCAGCACCGTGTCGAGGGCGTCGAACCGCACTGCGGCCGAAACCAGGCTGGTGCCCTTGCGTTCGGCGATCACGAAGGTGCAGCCGCCCGCCTGCTCGGTACGGACGCCGGTGAGCCCTTTGTTGCCGTAGTAGCGGCGGGTGAGCACCTCCAGCATGACGGTGTTGTCCACGCCGCCCTGTACCAGGCGCTGGCCGAGCAGCCGCACCAGCGGCTCGGTGCTGCGCACCATCTCGGCGATGCGGTCATCGCGGTCGGCAGTGTCCGGATGCGCGTCCAGATGACGCAGGTGCTTGCGGACGGTGTTGTACACCTCGGCGCGATTGCGCCGCAGCAGCGGCTGGCCGTACCAGGCGTACACCAGGCCGCGGGCGAGGTCGGCGATCACCGGGAAGCGCACCTGTGTCGCGCCGACCAGCCGCTCCAGCGCCAAACCGACGGGCTCGCTCAGCGCCCGCTCCGGCACCGGCTCGCGCAGCCACTCGCGCAGCAGCGTGGTGATGACCTCGACGGTGTCGGACGGCCGTTGCTGGGCGAGGAAGATCCGGAAGACCGCGGCCTCGAGGTCGGGAGTGCGTTCCAGATCCGTGACGCCGTAGTGACCGAGCGCCTTGGCGAGCTTGGCGCGGTAGGACTCCGGCAGCCCGGCCCGCTCCACGTCGAGACTTCGCATGTAGGTGTGGAAGTACTCGCGCGCGCTGTGCACATGGCTCTGTCCGCCGCCGTCCTCGTCCCACGAGCGGTTGTGGCTCAGTTCGGCGAGGTCGGCGAACACCTCAACGAGTTCGACTTCCTCGGCCAGCGGCCTGCGGTTGTCCGCCACGGCCGCCCGGCGCAGGGTGAGATAGTCGCCGAGGACGCGGCGGTCGTCATGCGGGTCGACATCGAAGCCGAGCAGCAGGCTGCGCAGGTCTTGCAGAGTGCGCGCCACCCGCTCGTGCGGCTGCGCGGGCGCGGGCTCGACCGGCAGATCCAGTTCGACCGCCTCCGCGGCCGCGCCTTCGGCCTCCTCGCCGTCCTCGGCGAGGGGCTCCAGCCGCAGCAGCGGCGCGCCCGTCTCCACCTGGGTGCCGACGGAAACCGCGCACTCCTTCAAGCGGGCCCGGAACGGCGCGCGCAGCACCGTCTCCATCTTCATGCTCTCCAGCACCAGCACGGGCGCGCCCGCCTCGACCTCGGCGCCGACTTGAAGCGGAGTGGCGACGACCAGCGCGGGCGCGGGGGAGCGGACGACACCCCCCTCGTCCCGGCTGATCCGGTGCGTCACCCCGTCGACATCGACCAGGTGGATCGGTCCGTGCGTGCCGGTGGTGAGGCGGTACCGGGTTCCGTTGACCACGATCTGCCCGGTGTGGTGGTCGAAGCGTTCCAGATCGACGTCGGCGATGCGGAGATCCCCGCCCGCCTCCACACCGACCCGGAACCGATGGGCACCGACGCGCGCGACGCGCACCCGGTAGCCGACACCGCGCAGCTTCAGGTCGTGCGGCCGCCCGCTCTGGTGCTGCACCTGCGGGCGTCCGCCTGCGGCGGTGGACAGCAGCCGGTCCCGCTCGACCCGCTCTTCCTCCTCGTAGGCGTCGATGGCGGCCGCGGCCACCGCGACGGTGGAGTGGCGGTGCGACACGAGACGGCCCTCGCCGCGCACCCGGTCGATCCAGCCGGTATCGGCGACCGCATCGATCACCTCGGGCTGAGCGAGCAGGTCGAGTACGAAACTCTTGTTGGTGGCGCCGCCCTCGATGACCACTCGGGTCTGCGAGACCGCCCGGCGCAGCCGGCCCAGCGCCTCGTCGCGGTTGCGGCCGTAAGCGATGATCTTGGCGATCATGGAGTCGAAGTCGGCGGGGATGGTGTCCCCCTCGCTGACGCCGGTGTCCACGCGGATGCCGGGGCCCGCGGGCAGGTCCAAACGGGCGATACGGCCCGGGGCGGGCGCGAAGTCGCGATCCGGATCCTCGGCGTTGAGCCGCGCTTCGATGGCGTGGCCACGCTCGGCCGGTGGCTCACCCTCGAGCCTGCCGCCGGAGGCCACGTGCAGCTGCGCCCGGACCAGGTCGAAGCCGGTGGTGGATTCGGTGATCGGGTGTTCGACCTGCAGCCGGGTGTTGACCTCGAGGAAGGCGAACAGCTGGTCGCCGGGGTGGTACAGGAACTCGACGGTCGCCGCGCCGCGGTATCCGACCGCGATCGCCAGCCGCTCGGCCGACGCCTTGAGCTCGGCGGTCTGCTCGGGGCTCAGCACCGGCGACGCCGACTCTTCGATGATCTTCTGGTTGCGTCGCTGCACCGAGCAGTCGCGCACACCGAGGGCCCAGGCGGTGCCCTGTCCGTCCGCGATCACCTGCACCTCGACGTGGCGGGCCCCGGTGACCAGCCGTTCCAGGAAGACGACGCCGCTGCCGAAGGCCCGCGCGGCTTCCTGGCGGGTGCGCTCGTAGGCGTCGACGAGTTCGGCTTCGTTGGTGATCACCCGGATACCGCGACCACCGCCACCCGCGGTCGCCTTGAGCATCAGCGGGTAGCCGATCTCGGCCGCGGCGGTCAGGGCGGCGTCCACGGATTCGACCGCGCCCCGGCTCCAGGGCGCGACCGGCACCCCGACCTCCTCGGCGATCAGCTTGGCGCCGATCTTGTCGCCGAGCTTGCGCATCGCCTCCGGGGAGGGGCCGATGAAAGTGATCCCGATCTGCTCGCACAACTCCGCGAACGCCGGGTCTTCCGCGACGAAACCCCAGCCGACCCAGGCGGCATCCGATCCGGTTGCCACCAGCGCGCGTTCGAGTGCCTTCAGGTCCAGGTAGGGGCGTGCGGACGCGGGACCGAGATCGTAGGCGATGTCGGCTTCCCGCACGAAGGTCGCGGTCCGGTCCACATCGGTGTAGAGAGCGACGGTTTCGATCGGTCGCGCGGTCTCTGCCGCCAGATCCCGGACAGCGTGGATAAGGCGCATTGCCGCCTCTCCCCGGTTCACAATGGCGATCCGATTGAACACTCGCCTGGCTCCTTTCTCTCCGATGCGTGGCCCGGTCGACAGTCTTGCCGATCGCGGCTCTGCGTAGTGTGCACCTCGAGTGTTGATATATACACAGCGTCCGGGTATTACTCGCCCGTAGACATGTATTACTCGCCCGTATATGTGGTGGAGCCGTTGCAGCCGCGTCCGCCGTGGCCCGGCGGGCCCGATGCGAGCGGCTCCCGAGCAGGGGCTGGCCACCATCGGGACGAACACAAACCACAGTAGGCCCGAAGTGCCTGAAGTGGGTGGATCAGGCCAGGCGCGGACCGGGCGTTCTCGGAGGTCTCGGCTCGGGCGTTCGCGCCGGCACCAAGACCCGCGTAAAACTCCGCCAACTCGGTATCCGAACGGCAACCGACCTGCTCATCGCCTTCCCGCCCAGCCAAGTCGACCCCCGCAGCCCCGCGGAACCGGCATGCCAGCGATTCCAACACCTCACCCCGGCGGGTATCGACCTCGATCAGATACGCATCCTCGTACGAGTTCTCGATGAGAACACCGACCTCGTACCTATCTGGAACTGGCAACGCAGGGGTGCTCGCATCCGCGCGCCGCGGGAAACATCGGGCAGACGGCGTATCAACGGGCTCAGCTACTCCCCACCGTCGGCTGTAGCCGCCGCGACGTAGTGGAGCGCGCTCAACTCAGGGCGGCCTGCATGGCGACGCCGTCGACGTAGGAGTGCTTCTCCTTGACCGCGCCGCCCTCGACCAGGACGTAGTCCGCGAGGTCGACGCACACGCGGTTTCCGGTTGCCGACGTCCCCGTCAGTTGCCACTGCACGACCCAGAAGTCCTCGCCGGCGCGCAGCGAGACCAGGTGAAACGTCAGGTCGGGAACCAGGGCGAACGTGCCCGCCGCGGCTTCGCGGATGGCGTCTCGACCTCGCGCGGGCTCCTGGCCCGAGTGCAAGTGGAACACCGAGTCGACGGTGTGGAGCGCGGCGATTCGGTCCGGGTCGCGGTCTACCCAGCAGGCGTGGTAGCGCTCGAACAGTTCGCGGGTGGCAGTAGTCATGATGACGGATTCCGATCGTGAGATCACTCTGAGGCGTGTGGCGAAGACCAACGATTTGCAGTGTCGCCGAAGGCCGCCCGTGGTGGCCACGGGCGCATGCCGCCACTTCGGAGACCGCCGTTGTGCGCACGCACAATGGGCGCTAGGTTGACGTCGGTGACCCAGGACGCGCATATCGAGCGCCCGCGCCTCCTTCGCGAGCTGTGGGCCGATTTGCCTGCGATCTCCGAAATGGTCACCGCGAGAATCGAACAGGATGAGCAGGACTACGACGATGCCGCGCTCGGTCACCATGAATTGGCCACTCTCGTAGCCGACAGCCTCGCAGCATTGCTCGATGCCATCGCCGAGGCCCCGTACTCGCTCGAGCCTGCTCGCCGAGCCGGACGCCTGAAAGCCGAGCGAGGGATCCCGCTGGACAGTCTGCTGCACGCCTTCCGCGTCGCGGGCATGGCGTTCTGGGAGGTCATCGTCGAACGCGCCGACCAGCACGACCGTCCTGCGCTGCCCCAACTGTCGACGCTGGTCTGGGCCACTGTGGACGAGTACTCGGTCGCGGCGGCCGACGCATACCGGCACGTAGCCGTCACCGGGGACGAACAACCCGATCAACGGTGGTTGCGGGCGCTGCTCGATCCCGACTTCCCATCGACGCAGCGCGAGGATCTGGGCAGGAGGATGCGCCTGCCCGCCCGAGCCACGTTCGTGGTCCTGGTCGGCGACATTCGCCTCGCCGCGATCGGAGTGACCACCGTCCGCACCCGTATCTCCAGCGACTGGGTAACCCTCGCGGCCGCGCCCTCGCCGGGCACGCTCGACCGAGCGCTGCACGACGCGCCCACGCGTGCCGGCGCCAGCAAGCCGTTCGCCGACCTCGTATCCGCGCCTGCCGCGCTCGACCAGGCGCGCCTCGCGTTCCGGTGTTTGAGCCCGGCAGACACCGGAATCCACAGGTATGCCTCATCACCGGCGCGTGCCTTGATCGCCGCCCATCCAGAACTCGCCGCAGACGTCCTCGCGGATGTGCTCGCCGCATTCAACCGACTCCACCCCGACGACGCCGGTGCTCTCGTGCGGACCGCCCTGGCCTGGTACGAGCTCGGCGGCTCGACGTCGGCGGTAGGGGAGCGGCTGCACTTGCACCGCAACACTGTCTTACACCGCCTCAAGCGGATCGAGCAGCTCACCGGTTCAGCGTTCGCAGTGCCGGCCGACGCGGCGCTGCTGTATTTGGCGCTGCAAGCACGGCTGCTCCAGACACCCGTCGACCGGTCGTGACGGCCTCGGTCACCTCGGCAAGGTCGACAGGCCCGGCGCCTGCCATGCCCCAAAGCGTCTACCGCGCGGCCGTGACCGACGCGCGCTTGTCGATCCTAGCCTCGGCGCCGCTCACCTCGTCGCCAACGCCACCAGCTTTTCGGGGACGGCGCTTCGGCACTGCGTGCCGAGCCCGGCTGCTCGGCTTCGCGGTCGTAGACCCACGTGATCACGGTTTCGCCCCGCGTGAAGTGCACGATATCGGGCTTCGATCCGTCGGGGGCAGCGGCTTCGACGGCACGCTGCAACCAGGTCGTGGCCTCGGTGATCTGGCCCTGCTCGTAGAGTGTGATCCCGAGGTCGGACATCGCCTCGATGTGGCCGGCCTCGCCCGCGCGCCGCAACCAGGTCTCGGCCTCGGCGGTTTCACCCCGCTCGTACAGCAAAGCTCCGAGGTTGTACATCACCTCGGGGTCGCTGCCGCTCGCGGCCGCGCGCCGCAACCAGATCTCGGCTTCCGCGCTGTCGCCCCGTTCTCGCAGCATGACCCCGAGATCGCTGGCCGCGCCGGGGTGCCCGGCATCGCCTGCCCGACGCAACCAGATGTCTGCCTCGACAGTCTCACCCGCTTCCCGGCACAGGACGGCGAGTTGATACATAGCACTTTCATTGCCTGCTTCGGCAGCACGCCGATACCACGTTCCAGCGTCGGCGACATCACCCCGGTCGTGAAGCATGACCCCAAGGTTGTACATCCCGCCCGGATAACCGTCTTGGGCGGAACGGCGCAGCCAAGTTTCCGCCTCGGCGGTCTCCCCCCTTTTCTGCAGCAGGAGACCGAGGTTGGTCATCCCGCCCTCGTTCGCGGCTTCGGCGGAGCGGCGCAGCCAGGTCTCGGCCTCGGCGGTCTCACCCCGATTCCAGAGCATGAGCCCGAGATTCGACATCGCGTTTCGGTCACCGGCCTCGGCGGCGCGCCGTAACGAGGTTTCAGCCTTGGTTGCTTCCCCCTTTCGGTCCTGGAGCATGAGCCCGAATGCCTCGGTAATCGAACCCTCACGCGCCTCGAACCCGAACTTGTAGACCTTGTCCGCGATCTCGGCTTCGCTGGAGCGGTGCAGCCAGGTTTGGGCCTCGGCGGTCTCACCTCGCTCCCGCAGGATGAACGCGAGCTGCGCCATCGCGTCTCGATCGCCGGCTTCAGCAGCGCGGCGTAGCCAGGTTTGGGCCTCGGCGGTCGCACCCTGCTCCCGAAGCATGACTCCGAGCTGGGTCGTCGCATCCCGGTCGCCGGCTTCGGCGGCGCGGCGCCACCAGATTTCGGCCTCGGCGAACTCGCTTCGCACGAGGAGCATCGCTCCCAGGTAAAACATCGCGAGTGGGTCACCGGCTTCGGCGATGCGGCGCAGCACGGACTCGGACTCGGCGATCTCGCCCCGGCGGTAGAGCGTGATCGCGAGGTGGACAATTGCGGGCGGGTAGCCCGCGTCGGCGGCGCGGCGGAACCAGGTTTCGGCTTCGGCCACGTCGCCGCGGGCGTGCAGCATGGCCGCGAGGTTGTACATCCCACCCTCGAAGTCGGCTTCGGCGGCGTGGCGCCACCAGGTTTCGGCCTCGGCGAGCTCGCCCCGCCTCTGAAGCGCGGCGCCGAGGTTGCACATGCCGGTCGGGTTACCGGCCTCGGCCAGGCGCCGCCACCAAATTTCGGCCTCGGCGGTCTCACCTCGCATGTAGAGCACGACGCCGAGGTAGGTCATCGCATCCTGATAGCCAATGGAGGCAGCGCGGCGCAACCAGGTTTCGGCTTCGGCGGTGTCACCCGCTTCCGCGAGGAAGGTCCCTAGGTTGAGGATGGCAATCGGGTCGCCGGTGCCGGCGGCTCGACGGGTCATCGCGATGGCGTGGTCGCTGCGGTTTCGGAGGTGGGCGGCGACGCCGACTGCGGTCAACGTCTCTGGGGTGGCGTCACGAGTCGCGGCGTGCCAGAAGGTATCGGGGATGGGGCGCGGTTCACGGCCATGGTGGCCGTCGTCGGCCGCGACGAGGTAGTCGAAAGCTCGGTAACCGCGGACCTGGTCGTCGTGCCAATCGGTGCGCAAGGCGGCGATCCGGCCCGCGTCTTCTATCGGTTTCCGTGCGATGGCTATGGCGGCGGCGATATCGTCCCGGTCGGTGTCGAGATCCGGTCGCTGCTTCCTGACGGCTTCGAGGGCGAGGTCGGCCAGGAGGGGGTCCGGGATGAGGTCCGAGCGGCCGATGCGGCTCCAGTCGACAGCGACCTGGATGACCGATCGCAGGGCGGGCTCTGCGGCGTCGTAGCGGTCCAGCAACTCCGGCGCACCCGCTAGGACTTCGGCCAGCCCGTAGCCCTGCTCCTGATACCGGTCAAGCTGCAAAGACGGGTAGGTTCTCGCGGCGTCGGCGTGTTCGGTGGGCTCGGCGTTGGTGGAAGCCAACTCGATCCCGGCCGCTTGTTGCAGTAGGGCGCGGATGTCGCGGGTGATGTCACCGCTGTTGCCACGCAGCCGATTTCGAGCTTCACTGCGCAACGTCGCCACGACCACTGTGGTTGCCCAGCGGTTGGTGATCCGGGTCATCAGCGCTGGAGTGAGGGGATGGTGGGCGGTGAAGAACCGGTCCAGGTCGTCGAGCCACACGACGACCGTGTCCGAGCTGTTCATTATCTCGGCGCAGGAGGGAACCCGGTGCAGTCCGTCCACGGCGGGCACCAACACCCGTGCTGCAGGCAGTTGTGCACGCACTGCCTCGAACAGTGTGCGAGTCTTGCCGACCTTCGACGGTCCCATCAGCAGCACCAGCCGGCCACCGGTCAACGCCGCAGACAGGCGGCGATCGACATCCTCGGCGGTGCGCGGGACGTACGGATCATCGATTCCGAAGCGGCCCACTTCCCCGAACCGCGTCGGGGTCGCACCCAACATGTAGGGGTCGAGTTCCTCGATGAGAGGAAGGCCGCCATCGGCGCCGAGCTGCTCGACCAGATCGATGAGATCGGTCGGCGCCTGTGGCAGGTCGAGGACGATGTCGCGACCCGCGTTGACGTTCGACAGATAGACCGAAAATGGGGGGTGGTGCGCGGCGGAGAGGTCGTCTACCGCGCTACGGGAGGGTGGGATGGCTGAACTCCGGCCTGCACCCGGCTGATCCGCAATGAGCGGACGCGCGTGTCATCCGCAACGACGCCGTGACCAGTGGAGGAGACGTTGTCTACATCGACGTCTCCCTCGGCGTGGGTATGCAGCAGCTGTACACCCACGACCGTTTCCGGGACGGACTGCTGCACGAGCTCGAGCAGGCGGCGGGCCAGGACGAGCAGTTCGTGATCGGCACCGGCGCCGGCCTGCTGCAGTTCCTCAGCGAGCACAGCCTGCCGGGCCGTGGATTCTGGCTGCTTCTCGACCACATCCACATCCACGTCGCGATAACGGGTGGTGATCCAATTCTTCAGTGTCGCATACGCATCCGACACCGCTTCCTTGGCCGTTTCGGACAATCCAGCACTTGCGCCGGCAGCCACCGCTGCCGCCACCAACGTCACCGGTTCCACCCCGCTGAACCTCCCACTCGGTAACCGATCCAGGCTCAACAACTGAACCAACTTCTCAGCAGCAGCGCAAGAGACGGAAATCTCGCATGACGAGGGCAGGCAAATCATGCACTGTGGCAGCAGCATCAATGCTGAGGTTCGGCCGAGCCACGCAAGGCTCGGCCGAACCGAACCGGGCCGCGACGGTGTCGGCCGTCGCCGGTGCATGTCAGGGGCCGGCAACCGTCACCAGCTTGCTGAACGGCATCCCGCCGGTAGCGGTGTCATCGAAACAGCCGCCCCGGGCGCTGATGGTCGTGCCCGGGTCGAGCCCTTCCAGCGTTGTGGTCACGGTCTGACCGGGGCCGGCCATCGACTCCGGGGTGCCGTTGCCGAAGAAGCGGTGGTTGTTCTCGGGGCCGACACCGGCTTCGGCCCGGCACCGGCCGGTGCCGTTGGGGTTGTGCGCGGTCGTGGTCACGGTCCCCGGCGCGGTGCCCGCGAAGGTGACTTGGGGACGGTGGCCGATGGTGCTCGATCGGCGTCACCACCTGGCGACCTCACCAGGGGGTATCCGGCCTCGGTGATATCGCGGCCCTCATTAGCATCGATACGGCGAATAAATCGAGGAAATCCGAGGATCTGCGTTGACTACCGAACAACTTGACCGCTGGAACGCCCAGGAAGCCGCCGCCGAGGCGATGATTCCCATCATCGGCACGTTGTATCGGGGGAAGGGCGTGACGATCCTGCTGCACAGCCGTTCGCTGGTGAACAAGTCGGTGATCAGCATCCTGCGGACGCACCGTTTCGCGCGGCAGATCGAGGGCGAAGAGTTGTCGGTGGACGAGACCCTTCCCTTCCTGCAAGTGCTCAGCGAGCTGGATCTGGGGCCCTGCAAGATCGATATCGGCCAGTTGGTCATGACCTATCGCGCCGACGATCGCGGCCTGTCGATCCGCGAGTTCACCGCCGCGGTGCTGGCCGAGGTGACCAACGGCAACAAGGCTCAGTCACCGGGTCCCAGGGATGTCGTCCTCTACGGCTTCGGCCGCATCGGTCGTCTGGTCACCCGCCTGCTCATCGAGAAGGCCGGGTCCGGCAACGGCTTGAACCTGCGTGCCGTGGTGGTACGTAAAGGCGGCGACGACGATCTGGCCAAGCGGGCATCGTTGCTTCGCAGGGATTCCGTGCACGGCGCCTTCAACGGCACGATCAAGGTCGACACCGGCAATGACACGATCACCGCGAATGGGAACCTGATCAAGTTCATCTACAGCGATGATCCGACGACGATCGATTACACCGCGTACGGGATCAAGGACGCGATCCTGATCGACAACACCGGCAGGTGGCGGGATCGTGACGGACTGTCGCAGCATCTGCGCCCCGGTATCGCGAAGGTCGTTCTCACCGCGCCCGGCAAGGGCGACGTTCCGAATATCGTGCACGGCGTCAACCACCGCGGCCTGGACCTCTCGCAGCAGATCTTCTCGTGCGCCTCGTGCACGACCAACGCGATCGTTCCACCGCTCAAGGCCATGGACGACGAGTACGGCATCGTCCGCGGGCACGTGGAGACGGTTCACTCGTTCACCAACGACCAGAACCTGCTGGACAACTATCACAAAGCGGACCGTCGCGGCCGGTCCGCGCCGTTCAATCTCGTGCTCACCGAAACGGGTGCCGCGTCGGCGGTCGCGAAGGCGATGCCGGACTTCAAGGCCAAGATCACCGGCAACTCGATTCGCGTTCCCACCCCCGACGTATCGGTCGCGATTCTGAACTTGCAGCTCGAGCGGGAGACGACGAAGCGCGATGTGCTCGCGTACCTGCGTCAGGTTTCCCTCGCCGGGCCGTTGAGCCGAAACCTCGATTACACCGCCGCCACGGACGTGGTTTCCAGCGATTTCATCGGATCGCGCGCGGCGTCGATCATCGATGCCAATGCCACGATCGTCGAGGGTGACACCGCGATTCTGTATGTCTGGTACGACAACGAATTCGGCTACTCGTGCCAGGTGGTGCGCACGGTGCAGTACATCTCGGGCATCGAGTATCCGACCTACCCGCAGGTCGGCGCGCCGCTGGACCGCGCCGCCGACGCGCCCGTGCTGACAGCGACCGACGCGCGGTAACCCACGCGGCCACCAGAGCACCTGGCCCCGAGTTGCCGTAGCAGATACACGCTGTCTCAGCAGTGGGGATCGTGTTGGATAGGCGTCGTGGATACTGTGGACTTCGCGCGCGTCGTGGCGGAATTCGGTCCCAGTTCCGCGCTGCTTGTCGAACCGGGCTCGTCGGCCGCGGCCCATGTACCGCCGCGGTGGGCGGGGATCGCCGGCGGCGGTGATCCCCGTGCCCGGCGCGCCGCCGCCGTGGCTTTGTGGAACCTCGACATGTTCGCCGACCTGCTGCCGCGATTCGGGGCTGTGCTGGAGGAATGCCTCGACGACGTGCGGGTCTGCCTGCTGCGCGGTGACTGGGTGCTGCTGTACGCGCTGCGAAAGCCGTTTCAGGCGCACGAGTTCCGTATCGGATGGGACCCCGAGACGTTCGGCGCCGACCAGCCGCCGTACTGGGATGCCCTGCCCGAGTCGCTGCGGGTGTTCCTCGGCACGGTGCACGCGGGGTTCACCGATCTGGATGGGATCTCCTTCGGCCCCACCCGTCCCCGGGATATGCGGACATATCACGCGCTGAACCTGGACGAGCCGGTGCGCAATTGGGAAGCGGCCGAGGACATCCCGGGAGACCGGGCGATGCTCATCGCCAAGGGCCTGGGCGAGACACGCTACTTCGTCTCGCCCGATCTGCCCGGCGGCACCCTTGGCTGGGAGGCAGACGGCCACCTGGATCGGCCCCTGGACTTCGCCCAGACCTTCGACGAACTGATGAGCTATGGCTTCCAGCTCGAGCGCGATCGCCCGCCCGCGGCCGCCGCACCCGTGGAATCGCCGACACCGCAAGAACTCCGGCAGGCGAGCATGTCCGTGCCGCGGGCGGCACGGGCGGTCGTATGGAACCGCGAACTCACCGAAGACATCGCGCGCGACCGAATCCGCGACCTCGTCGCCGAGCTCCTCGACGCACTGGACGGGCAGATGCGCATCCGCCCGCAAGACGGTCCGAACGGCGAGACCATACTTCCGTTCGACGACGACGCGGGCAACATCTACCAGGTCGACCGGCTCGAGACCCGCTACTTCCTCGACCCACCGGCCCCGGACCGCGCAGACATCTATCCGCCCGTGATCGTCCGGATCTGGGAGCAGCGCGGCTGGACAGTGACGCTGTCCACCGACGCCGAGGGCATCCTCGCGCACGCGCGCACCTCCGACCGGTACGAACTCACGCTGACCCACCGCGACGACACGTTGCGCCTCTCTGTCGCATCACCCGGTTTCCACCGGCCGCACTGATCATCGCGGAGGTTGCAGGACGGCGGCCGCCGAGGGGTGTGCGGTCGCGGGCAAGCGCGGACCTGGAACGTCAGGTGGAATCCGACCTGGTGATCCGCTTGCTGGAGGGTGCTGCGGACGCGGCGACGGTGGCGAGCAGATTGGGGTTGGCACCGGAGAGTTTGCGGGTGATTTCGCTGCGGGCCCGGATCGCGGACGAGCGGCACGCGGCGCTGCTGGTGGTCTTCGAGCGGTCGGCATGTTCGGCCGCGGCGCCGTGTGGCGAATCATGCTCGCGCCCGACGATGCGCTCGCGCGCACGATCGTCTGGATCAGGCAGCTGAGCGCGGTGCGCGGATGCAGTCGAACGGCGCCTGGAGTGGAGAAATCGGACAAGTGGCGCACCACTGATTGTCGCGGTCGGACAAGCGCAGCCGTTCCGTGTAAACGATCGTGGCCTTGTCAGCGAATATCCGGATGGCGTGGAGGTGGTCGTACAAGGGGCCGCTGGCAGGGCGGCCCATCCCTCCTCACTAGACCGCATCGCGAACCGCATTCCAACCACGGAGAACAGGATGACCCGCGCACACCCCATCTCACACGCACGCCTCACCGACCACCTACCCGCACTGCGAGCCGCACTGAGCCAGCAACGCCGCTTCCGCCTGCAGCAGCTGGCCGAACTCGAAGCCGAGATCGACGACGCCACCGCACCCATCGACCCGGCCGATACGGCCAGGCACGAGGTCACCATCACATTGGTCTCAGCCGCACGGCAAGCGTTGGCCGACATCGATGAAACCCTCACGCTCATCACCACAGGCCGCTATGGCCGCTGCCGCGGCTGTCACACCGAGATCCCGATCCACCTACTGCAGACCATTCCCACTTCACAGTGGTGCCTGAATTGCCGACGGCATCTCCCTTCCTCCGGCGATTCCAGCCCGACGCGCGAACAGATGCCTCGCGCAGCCTCCCGAACACCCCGACGTGACTTGTCGGCGGAACCGGAATCCCTCGCATGCCGTTGATACGGCTGCCGGGTCATGAGGTCGAAGCGCCGTACCGACCGCGGCTACGTCAGGCGCCGCCCGCGGCACACCGGACCAGAACTTCCGCCGGTCCCGACGGAGGCGCTTGACGGCGCCAGATGGCGCGGAAGTTTCGTGTGAGAACGATGGAGTCGGCCGTTCTCACTTCCGTGATGGTTCCGCTGTCCAGGTGGGGCGCCGCGATCAACCGGCTCAGCACCGCGGGTGCGACCCCTGCTCGGGCCGACGCGACGATGGCCGTCGCCGAGCCCAGTTCGGCGGCCGGGCGGGCGGGCTGACATTCCGCACCCAGGATCTCCCAGACCGCGTCGCGAGTCCCGGAGCCCGGCTCGCGCCACAGCAGGGGAGTGGTGGCGAGTTCACGCAACGTCACCGGACGCCGCCGCCTGGCCCACGGATGGCCGGGCGCGACGACGACGACCAGTTCGTCCGCACCGAGCACCCGACTGCCCAGGCCGGGCGGCGGGTGCGGTCCCTCGACGAAACCGACGTCCGCTCGACCGTTACGGACCATGTCCTCGACCTGCCTGGTGTTGTCGACTTCGAGGGACACGGCCACCTCCGGATACGATTCGCGCAGGACCTCGAGCCACTGCGGGATCCGATGATCCGCGAGGGTTTTCGACGCCGCGATGCGCAAGTGCGGAACCTGAGCGGCGTGCAGGGCGGCCACGCCCGCACCGAAGGCCCGCGCCGCGTCGAGCACGGCTCGCGCATACTCCACCACCGAGCGCCCCGCGTCGGTGAGCGCCGACCCGGTGGGGCCACGATCCAGCAGGCGCAGCCGCAGCCGCCGTTCCAGGGCGCTGATCCGCATGCTCGCCGCAGGCTGGCTGATGCCGTGCCTGCGTGCGGCCGCGCCGAGGCTGCCGAGCTCCGCCACGGAGACGAGCAAGTCGAGCACCGTCAGATCAGGTGTCCCGGGCGGCAACGTCATGGGCAGATTATGAAGGGTGATCAGCTGCGGGCATCCCGCACCCATCACCGTGGCTTATGAGGTGCTGTCCTCGCGACGGCTACCCGGACCGCGTGCCGGTCGCAATCGTGTGGAGATGACATTTATTCGCCGGCATGGTCCCGGCCTCTCGGCAGCGGCCGTGCTCGCCACCGCCGCGACATTCGCGGGCACGGTGTGGCCCGTACTCGGCGCACCCGTGCTCGCGCTGGCCGGTGGTGCGATATTCGGCGTGTTCGCGCGCCGGGCCCGGGACGAACGGTTCGCTCCCGGCCTGGCCTCGGCTCAGCAGCGACTGCTGGGTGCCGCCATCGTCCTGCTCGGTCTCGGCCTGCCCGTCGGCGCGGTGGTCAGCGTGGGCCGGAGCACGATGATCGTGCTGGTCGGCACGCTGATCATCGGTGCGGTGGCCGCGCTCCTCGCCGGCAGACTGCTGGCTCTGGACCGGGAGTCGGCCATCCTGGTGGCAGTGGGCACCACCATCTGCGGGGCCTCCGCGATCGCGGCCGCCACCGCCGTCCTCAAGCCCGACCGCGAGCGTGTCGCCTACGCGCTCGGCACCATCTTCGTCTTCAATGTCGTTGCCGTGCTGGTCTATCCGCCGCTCGGCCACCTGCTCGGCATGTCTCAGGAGGCGTTCGGCCTGTGGGCGGGAACCGCCATCAACGACACGTCCTCGGTGCTCGCCGCCGGGGTGGCGTTCGGTTCCGGTGCGGCGCAATTCGCCCTCGTCGTCAAGCTGGTACGCAGCCTGGCGATCATCCCGATGTGCGTCGGGCTGTATCTGGGAGCGCGTCACAACGCGGGCGCCGCCGCGACCCTGTGGCGCACCATCCCGCTTTTCGTCGTGCTGTTCCTCGCCGCGTCGGCCCTCGCCGCCACCGGCGTCGTCCCACCCTCATGGACGCCACCCCTGAGCTACCTCAGCTCCTGGCTCATCGCCGCAGTGCTGGCTGCTATCGGAACCACTCTCACGCCGCAGCGTCTACGCAGTGCGGGGTACCGCCCGCTGCTCTTCGGCGGCATTCTCGGGCTCGCCCTCGGAACGTCCAGCCTGGCATTGCAATTCGCCACCGGCTGGCGGTAGCGGTAGGCCAGGGGTTCGCGAAGCCGCCCGGCTCTTCGCTGGAGTACCGAAGTTCTGAAGCCCTGTCCGCAGGCTTTATGAATCCTCCCCATCAACGTCAGCGCGAACTATGGACAGTCACAGCATTTCCGCATACTACCGACAAGTAATGAGAGGCGTCACACGCTTCCGTGGGTCCAGGAGTTAGCTGGTCTCCGGATGGGCAGAACGTCCCGGCGTGCACGGCACAAACCGCGTTACGTGACTTCATATTCTTGCCGCGATGCGGTAGGGCTGATTCAAGTGACAAATACCGATGGGTTGGTATCTATTTCGGCTCGACTGCTGGTTTAACGCCGCGTGAACAGCGGAGTTTCCGAAAGTGGACAAATTATTGTGTCGCGCGGTGACAGCTGATGCGCCTCCCTATGGGAGGCCCTGCTGTCAAATCGTCTGGGACAGCGCGTTTCCCGTCGTGGTCCCCGTGCTGTTCGGCTTTGTCTCCGGAAACATAGTCGAGAAAATTAGCCGAAGAATTGCTTTCCAATGAAACATGCTGTTGTGCAGTGCGTTTCGGATTGCAGCTCACATAGTGCGGGTGTACAGATGTGGGAACGAGTGGCGGCGTCGTAGGACCCGACACGCGGAAGGCGGGACAGTGAGATTCGGCTGTCCCGTTCGCGGATATCGGAGGGTAAGTGATCGCGGACTCGGCAGGCCAAGAAACCTGCACTGAACTGGGTAGATCTGGTTCGAAACGGTCGTATGAACCTCGATCGGAACATATGTCCCGTGCGTGCAGAAAGGACCGCCGCGACGGTGGAGGAGGCGCTGAATGAATGAATCCGATGCTCTGACGCAACGGGTGCTCGCGATATTCTCGCGCGGCCTGCGCACGACCGAAATAGCTCCCGACACACCCTTGCTGGATTATGGCTTGGACTCGGTGCGGTCGGTGGAGTTGGTGGTCGAGCTCGAGCGGGAGTTCGAAATCGCGATCTCCGACGAGGAGGCTGCGGCGCTGCACACCGCGCGCGAGGTGATCGCGTGTGTGACAGCGAAGACGGCCCGCGTCACGCGGGCCGGGGCGCGAGCGTGAACGCGCGTACCGGGCGGCAGGAACAGATCCCGCCCACCGAATCGGACGCCTTCGGCGATTTCGCCGAGTACAACCGCCCTGGCCTCGCCCGATTGCTACGGGCCTGTCACCTGGACGTGGTCTATACCGCCGCGGAGGGCGATTATCTCGTCCGCGCGGACGGCACCCGGGTTCTGGATCTGGTCGGCGGCTTCGGCGCCGCCCTGTTCGGGCACAACCATCCGGCGCTGGTGCGGGCGGCGACGGCGACGCTGAACCAGCAGGTGCCATTCGTGGCGCAGGGCAGTGTCCGGCCCGGTGTCGCGCGGTTGGCGCGGCGGCTGTCCGAGTCGGTCGGCGTGGGCACCGGCCGGGAGTATGTGGTGACCTTCGGTTCCACCGGGGCCGACGCGGTCGAGGCGGCGATACGGCACGCCGCGGTCGCGCACGCACGCGCCCTGTCCGAGTTGGACGCCGAGATACGGCGGACGCTGCGTCGGCTCCGGCGCGACCGCCTGCACGACGTGCGCCCGACCACGCCCGCCGGAGACCCGGAGATGCGGACCGCCGCGGCGGTGCTCATCGAGTCGCTGGACCGAATCGCGCGGCTGCGCGAGCGCGGACCGGTGTTCGTCTCGCTCGCGGGCGCGTTCCACGGAAAAAGCGTCGGCGCCTTCGCGCTCACCGAACACGCCGATACGCCGACCGACTTCGTCGTGCCCGGCCCGGAGCGGCGACGGCTCGCTACCTGGGCGCCGGACGAGGTGGCCGGCGCGTTCGCGGACGAGCTGTGCACGGTGGGCGTCATCGGCTTCGGTGCCGACGGCGCGCCCGTACGCACCTGGCGGCGTCTGTCGCCCGTCGCGGCGGTGTTCGCCGAGCCCGTCCAGGGCGAAGGCGGCGTGCGTGAAGTTCCCGCCGAAACCCTGCTGGCCCTGCGCCAACTCGCGGATCGGCACGCGGCGGCGCTGGTCTTCGACGAGATCCAATGCGGCATGGGCCGAACCGGCACGTTCCTGGCGTCGGCGCCGTCCGGTGTGCGGGCGGACTACTACCTGATGTCGAAATCGCTCGGCGGCGGGCTGGTCAAGATCGCCGCGCTGCTGGTCGACCGCACGCACGCCGTCGCCGACTTCGGTCGCTACCACACCTCCACCTTCGCCGACGACGAACTGTCGGCCACGGTCGCGGATGCCGCGCTGGACTTGTTGCGCGACAATCAGATCCGGATCAGCGATGCGGGAGCGCGGCTACGGTCACGGCTGGACGAGGTGGCCCGCCGCTGGCCGCGAGAGATCGTCGCGGTGCGTGGGCGCGGTCTCCTCCAGGGCGTGCAGCTGCGGGTGCCGGAGCCGGATTCGGCCCTGCTGCACGAGATCTGCGCGCCCGACATGTTCGGTTACGTGGTGGCCGGATATCTGCTGCACCGGCACGCGATCCGCATGTTGCCCACGCTCTCGGCGCCTACGACGCTGCGGGTCCAGCCCTCGGCCTTCGTCACCGAAGCCGGCATGGCGCGGCTGACGGAAGCGTTGGACGACGTCGCCGCACTGCTGCACCGCGGCCGCTACGACCGGCTCCTGGCGCACCTGGCGGCCCCGGTCAGCACGAAGACCACTGCGCCGGACCGCGCTCCGCTGCCGCGGCGGGCCGACACCCCACCGGCGCGGGATCCACGCGCACCGCTGCGCGTGGCGTTCCTGGCGAACCTGCCCGAGACCGCGGATCTACGCCGGTTGGCCCCCGAGCTGGCGAGCTGGACCGACCCGGAATTCGCTGCCCTGTTCGAACGTCTGCGCGCCGTCGCCGATCCGTTCGAGCTGACCAGGCAGACGATCTGCTCACCGACCGGCGCCGAGGTCGAGATGCTGTTGCTCGCACTGCCGCTGACGGCCGGGCAGATCGTGGCGCACCAGCGGGCCGGCGAGCGGACCTATCTGCGCGAACTGGTGTGGCACGCGGTGGAACAGGCCGTCGCGGCCGGGGCCACGGTGATCGGTCTGGGCGGTTACACCTCGATCGTCACCGATGCCGCTCGCGAGGTGGCCGAAGACACCGTCACGGTCACCTCCGGCAATTCGCTGACCGCGGCCTGCGCCTACGAGGTGCTCAGCGCCGAACTGACCGCACTTCCGCCGGGACAGCGGCGGGTCGGCGTCCTCGGCGCACTCGGCAACATCGGCGCGGTCATGGCCGAACTGCTCGCCCCGCTCGCCGACTCGCTGGTCCTGGTGGGCAGGTCCGGCGCCGGGGCACGCCTGCGTCGCGTGGCCGCCGGACTGCCCGGCGAGATCGTCGTGAGCGAGGATCTGGCCGACCTGCGGGACTGCCGGGTCGTGGTGGCCGCCACCAACTCGGCGGAGCCGCTGATCACCGCACGGCATCTCGCCGCCGATCACCCGGTGCTGATCTGCGATCTGGCCGTACCGGGGGACGTGGACCCGGCGGTCGCCGAGCATCCGCACCTCACCCTGCTCGACGGCGGCCGCATGGCGCTGCCGCTGGGCCAGACCCCTCCCTTTCCCGAAACCGGGTTGCCCGCGGGAATCGTGTACGCGTGCATGGCCGAGACGCTGCTGCTCGGCTTCGAGCCGCGCACCGCGAGCCCGTCCTACGGAGCGCTCACCGTGGCCGGCGTCCGTTCGGCGCGGAGTCTGGCCGCTCGCCACGACGTACGCCCGGTTCTGCTTCCGACAGGAGCCACCACCGTGATCACTCCCGCCACCGCGTCCGCCCCGATGTTCCTGGGCGCGGCCGACTTCTCCCCGGCCCGCGCGGGCGGTAAAGCCGCCACACTGCACGAACTCCTGGCCGACGGCTTCGCGGTCCCACCCGGATTCGCCGTGCCCGCCGACCTGGACTTGGACGGCGTCTCCGACGACGAGCTGGCCGACTGGGTGCGGGCCATCGGCGGGTTCCCGGTAGCCGTGCGCTCCAGCGGCGTACTCGAGGATCTCGATGATGCCAGTTTCGCGGGCCAGTACGAGTCCTATCTGGACATCGCCGACCCGGCCGCACTGCGGACGCACATCGAGCGATGCCGCGCATCGGTGCGGAACGAGCGCGTGCGGGCGTATCTGTCCCGGCGTGGAATGGCCGATACGGACGCGACGGTGGCCGTCCTTGTGCAACGCATGGTCGAGGCCCGCTGCGCCGGAGTCGGTTTCAGCATTGATGTGCTCACCGGCGTCGAGGAGCACGCCGTGCTGGAGACCTGCCACGGTGTGGGTGAGCGCCTGGTCTCCGGGCAGGTCACACCGACTCGCTACACACTGCGTCTGGCCGACGGCGGGGTGGTGAGCCGCGACGCGGGCGACGAGGACGTCCAGCTCACCGCCGCCGACACCACAGCGCTGGCGGCGCTGCTGCTCGCGGTGCAGGCCCGCCGCCATCGGCCGCAGGACATCGAATGGGCGATCGACGGCGACGGCGCGCTGTGGTTGCTGCAATCCCGTGCGGTGACCGCGATCAGCTGGCGCACCGACATCGACCAGTTCTCCGACGCGGACCTGCGGGACGGCGGCGTCTCGGCCCGGGTGTGCACACCGATGATGTTCTCGCTGTACGACAACGCCTTCCAATACTCGATGCAACGGTTCTTCGAAGGGCTCGGCCTGGCCGGTCCGGGTGCGGAGCCGGACTGGATGGCCATGTACTACGGCCGGGCCTACTGGAACGTGAGCGCGGTGAAGAAATGCTTCCAGCGCATTCCGGGTTTCGACGAGCAGCATTTCGACGACGACCTCGGCGTCCTCAACGAATACGGCCCCGACGGGCCGATTCGCACGCCGAACACGCCGTTGACCATCGCCCGCGCCCTGCCCGTGGCGCTGGCGGTGCAGCGCAGCTATCGCGAACAGCTCGCCGCCGTCGACAGGTTCGCCGCGAGCTGGCCCGCCAAGTACGAGGCATGGCAGGAGCGGGTGCGCGCGCTACCGCACACCGACGAGGCGACCTTCGCCGCCGATCTCGCCGACTGCCTGCTCACGCTGCACGCCGCGACCGAGCGCACCTACTTCACGACGATCTATCACAACTCCAGCGTGCAGACCGATTTCAAACAGCTGCTGGACAAGGTCGACGCAGCCACCGGCGCGACCAGCTCGGCCATCGACCTGATGGGTGGTCTCGCCGAGATCAGCCACATGGCGCTGCAACGCGGCATCGTCGAATTGCACCGGGTGGCACAGGAATCCGGGCTGGACGGCCCGGCGTGGGACGACGCGCTCGCGGCTTTCCTCGCCGAGCAAGGCTTCCACGCCGACGCCGAACTCGACCTCACCTGCCCGCGCTGGTCGGAGGACCCGCAGCGGGTGCGATCGATGATCGCGGTGATGCTCGAGCACGGTACCGCGCCTGCCGATCCCGCGACCACGCTGGTGGAGCAGCGCAAACGCTACGAGTCCGAACTGGCCGCGGTCCGCGCCCGGGTCCGTGCCCGGCCGACCACGCGGGTGCGGTACGCCAAGGCGCTGGACAAGCAGATCGAGCGGATGCGACGGTATCTCGTCGCCCGCGAGCGGATGCGCGAATTCTCCTCGCAGTGCTACGCCGTCGTGCGCGCCTACGTGGTGGAAGCGGGCACCCGTTTGGCCACCGCGGGTGCGCTGGAACGCGCCGACGACGCGTTCCAGCTGACCATCCACGAGCTGACCGATCTGGTCGCCGGCCGAGTGGACGCCGCTGCCCTCGCGGCCGTGCTCGCCTATCGCCGTGCGATGTACGCCGGATACCGCGATCTGACGCCACCGCACGAACTCGGTGGCGGCGTGACCGTCGCGGCGGTGCGCGCCGTCGCCGACGGTGACCTGACCGGCCTCGGGTGCAGTCCCGGAGTTGCCGAGGGAACGGCCCGGGTGATCACCGCGCTTTCCGGCATCGACCAATTGCGCGAGGGTGACATCCTCGTCACGCGCTTCACCGACCCGGGCTGGACTCCCGCGTTGGGTTTGGTTGCCGGTGTGGTCACCGAGGTGGGCGGCATGCTGTCGCACGCCGCCGTGATCGGACGCGAGTACGGCATTCCCGCCGTGCTGAATGTGGCGGGTGCGACGAACGCCGTGAAATCGGGTCAGCGCATCCGGATCGACGGCAGCGCGGGAGTGGTGCGGATCCTGGACGCCGACCTCGTCGCGGCTCCCGCGACGGACCACGCCGCCCCGGCCGAGTCGGTCGCCGACCAGCCGCGTGCGGACATCGCCACGCGCGCCGAGCCCGAAGCGGTCTCGCCGCCGGATCGCGTGATCCGGGAAACAGGCACGACCCCATCAGATCTTGCCGCAGCACCCCGCGTCCCACGCGGTACGGGAAAGGACACGACACTGACCGCACGTAAACGTCTCATCTGCCTCGCGGGTGGTGACGGCTCGGGCAAAACCACCCAGGTGGCCAGGATCGCCGCCGAATTCGAGGCGCAGGGACACAGCGTCGCCGCGGTGACGATCTGGGACGCGTTCCTCGATCCGAAGATCTCCTCGAAACTGCCCTGGCGCGATCCCGCCGAGATCTACGGCTACCTCCAGCTGCTGACCCCGCTCAGCCGCGCGCACTTCCTGTTCCACGCCATGCAGCTGTCACTGGACCTGGCCGCCGAACGCGGCGCGGACATCTTGCTCGCCAACGCGTACTGGTACAAGTACTACGCCACCGAAGTCGCCCACGGCGGCGATCCGGTCGTACTGCGCAACTTGGCGGCAGGATTCCCGGAACCCGACCGCACTTTCTACCTCGCCGTGCGGCCGCAGGACGCGCTGGGCCGCAAACGGTTGCGCAGCGACTACGAAAGCGGCTACGGCGACGAGGAGTCGTTCCTGGCCTTCCAGCAGCGCAGCCACGAGGCGCTCGACGCGTTGTCGGACGAGTTCGGGTGGATCCGGCTCGACGGCACGGCGGAGCAGGCCGAGATCACCGCGGCCGTGCTCAACCAGTTGCGCGAGGACGACCGATGAGCGGGCACACCCGCCGGGTGGCCCTGGTCGGCATCGACGGGGCGGGCAAGTCGTCGGTCCTGGCCGCGCTCCGCGGGCTGGCGGAGGAATCCGAGGGCGGCGGGTTCGCCTCGATGACCTGTCCCGATTTCCACGACACCGGCAACGTTCCGCTCACCGAGCTGTCCCGGCAGCTCAGGGCATTCAGTGTCGGCTGCGACGAGATCGGCGACGTGGCGATGAAGGCCACCGCGATGTACCTGCAGATGACCCTGTTCGGGCCGGTGGAACAGCACTTTCTGCGCACCTGGTCACCGGATGTGCTGGTGTGCGAACGGCATCCGCTGATCGAACTGCTCGTCTACGGCCCGCTGTACGTCGCGCTGGCGGGCACCGACGGGCGCTGCCGCGAGCGGCAGGACGAGATCGCCGCGGTGCTGGAGCGCCACCGGCCCGGCACTTTCGCCGACATCCTGGCGTGGCAGCACGCCCAGGCCGCACGGCTGGGCAGCTCGCCGGACCCGTGGCTGCTGCTGTCGGAGATCGCGGAGCTGGTGAGTCGCGACATCGCGGGCGCGGTGTCCGGGTTCGCCGAACGGTTCCGCACCACGCTGCCGGATGCCGTGCTGTGGCTGGACGCCCCGCCCGAGCAGGCCGCGGCGCGCTGTGTGCAGCGGTCGGGCCGCGGACCCGTCGAGGCCCACGAGACCACCGAGCGGCTGACCGCTCTGCGCGCAGGCTACGAACAGGTGCGCGAGACCCTCGCGAGCGCGTTCCCGGAGGTGGCATTCCACCGCATCGACACCGGCGACGACGTCGACCTCGAGGAATCGGTGCGCGCCTGCGTGACGGAAGGGAAGTTGCTCAGATGAGCACACGCGACGACATCGGCTCGGCCGATCTGGAGGCGCGGGTCCGCGCGATCGTCGGGGAGGTGCTGTGGGTGCCCGCGGCCGACCTGGACCCGGTGGCGCCGCTGATCGACTACGGACTCGACTCGCCGACCGCCATCGAACTCACCATTCAGCTGGAACAAGCCTTCTCCGTGAGCATCCCGGAGGACGTCGCCGTCCGGCTGACCACGGTCGCCACGATCGTGCGCTACGTCAAGGACCAGACATGACCACACCATCCGGGGAACTGCGCCCCGAACATCCGAGCATCGTGCACGCGCTGCTGGCGGCCGGCGAGCGAGGTGTGGCGGCGGCATCGACGATCATCCTCGCCGAGCGCGCCACGGCGCACCAGGACGACGAGATCCATTGGCGGCACGATGATCTCTTGACCGTCGCGAGCCGCGCGGCGGCGGGTCTGGCCGCCGGTGGGGTACGCCGGGGCGACCGGGTACTGCTGTGCCTGCCCACCTCGGCGGAGTTCGTCACAGCATTCTTCGGCGCACTGCTGCTCGGTGCGGTGCCCACCGCGATCGCCACCCCGGGTGGCTTCGGGGCCGCGGAGTTATTCCTGGACCGATTCGAGCGGCTGCTGGCCTATCTGGAGCCGACGGCCGTGGTGAGCAACTCAGCGGTGGTCACCACGCTGCCGCTGCCCGCGTCGGTGGCGGCGATCGACGCCTCGTCGCTACATGCGCTGGCTCGCACACCGGACGCTCCGGCGCTCGCGCCCCACCTGCCCGCACCGGACGATCTCGCGTTCATCCAAGCGACCTCCGGCTCGACCGGTACGCCGAAGGGGGTTCAGGTCACTCACGCGAATCTGGCCGCCAATTGCGAGCAGATCGCCCGCGCCGCCGCGATCGGGCCCGGCGACACCTGGGTCGGCTGGCTGCCGCTGCACCATGACATGGGCCTGATCGGCGGATTCCTCACACCGCTGTTCCGCGGCATCGACGCGGTGCTGATCCCGCCGAACCGATTTCTGCGCCACCCGGCGGACTGGCTGCGCGCGGTCAGCGGGCATCGCGGAACCCTGACAGCCGCACCGAACTTCGCCTACGGCTACGCCGCCGCGCGGATCGCCGACAGCGAACTCGACGGAGTGGATCTGTCCGGATGGCGCTTCCTGTTCTGCGGCGCCGAACCGATCCACCCGCCCACGGTGCGGCGGTTCGTCGACCGGTTCGGCGCCTGGGGACTTCCCGCCGACGCGCTCGTGCCGTGCTACGGGCTGGCCGAGGCATCACTCGCGGTGACCGTGTCCGATCCCCGCGCGCCGATCGCGTTCGACGCGGTCTCCCGTCGAACACTCGCCGAAGACGGTATAGCAGTGGACGTTCCGGCCGGTGACGGCGACGCGCTCGACATCGTGGACTGTGGTGCGCCCGTGGTGGGCACCGAGGTCCGCGTGGTGGACGAGCACGGTTCACCGCGCGGCGCGAATCTGATCGGCCGCGTGCAATTCCGTGGACCATCCACCACACCGGGCTATTTCCGGTTGCCCGAAGCCACCGCCGCCACCCGCGTGGACGGCTGGTGGGACACCGGCGACATCGGCTACCTGCGGGATGGACGATTGCGGATCACCGGGCGACGCAAGGACCTGATCATCATCCGCGGCGCGAACTACCTGCCCACCGACTTCGAGATAGCCGCCGAGCAGGTGCCGGGCGTGCGACCGGGTGGCGTGGTCGCGGTGGGGCGAACCGATGCCGGGAGCGGATCGGAAGAGCTGCATCTGATCGTCGAATCCGCCGAGGCGCCGACCGGTCACGGCGCGCTGGCCCGCGCGGTGCGCGCCGCGGTGAGCAAACGCACCGGAGTGCTGGCCGCGGGTGTTCGGATCGTCGCGCCGCGCAGCATCCCCAAAACCACCAGTGGCAAGGTTCAGCGTGCCGCGGCGCGGACTCTGCTGAACGACGATGCGGACGAGTTGGTCGGCGCCGGGCGCGGGGGAGGCGAGGCGCGATGACACCGCCGCCGAGAACCGGCGATCGCCGCCTCGACGGGCCGGCCCTCCGACATCCACTGGGCGCCTACGCCCGCTACCGGGCCGACCCGCTCAGCCTGTTCTACGAGTCCGCGCTCGGCTACGGCAGCGTCCGGCTGCGGCTGGCGCACCAGCACGTACACCTGCTGGTCGAACCCGAGCACATCGAACAGGTGCTGGTCACCCACGCGGGGCGCTACGAGAAAGGAATCAGCTACCGAAGCCTCAACCATTTGCTCGGCCCCGGCCTGCTGACCAGCGGCGGCGAACTGTGGAAACGGCAGCGCGCCTTGATCAAGCCGGTCTTCGCGCGCCGTCACGTGGAGACCGAGATCCCGCTCATGGTCGAATGCGGGCAACGGTTGCGGACCCGCTTGGACGCGCGGGCCGACGACGGCGCGGTCTTCGACCTGGTGCCCGAGTTGATGGGGTTCGCCGCCGACGTCGTGTGCCGCGCGGTACTCGGAGCGGACCTCGACGGTGTGCTCCCGCAAATCGAAGACGATGTGCGTCAAGGAGTTTCGTGGGTCATGCGGCACATGGCCGCACCGGTCCAGGTGCCGCCGCGGCTCCCGACGCCGGGTAACCGGCGCCTGCATGCGGTGCGGCGGCGGTTGCACCGAGTGGTGGACGAGGTGATCGGGCGGCACCGGCAGACCGACGACGCCCACTCCCTGCTCGCCCGGTTGCTCGCCGCCCGCGACGACGCCGGGCACGCGATGGACGACGAGCAACTGCGGCACGAGGTGCTGACCTTCCTGCTCGCCGGTCACGAGACCACCGGAGGGGCACTGGCCTGGACGATCTACGAACTGGGCCGCCACCCGGCGGTGCTCGAGCGGGTGCGCGCGGAGATCGACGCGCTGCCGGACGCGCCGGACGATCCGGACGCCGTGCGGGCCGCGCTGCCCCGATTGGAGTTCACCGGCCGCGTGATCGATGAGGCGATGCGCCTGCATCCTCCGGCGTGGGCGTTCAGCCGCACCGCACTCGAGCCGGACCGATTCGACCGGTTCGACCTGCGGCCCGGCGCGATCGTGGTGATCAGCCCGTTCGTCAACCATCGGCTGCCGCGGTTCTGGGATGCGCCGCTGACCTTCGATCCCGACCGGTTCACGAAGGAGCGGAACCGGGCACGCCCGCCGTTCCGGTACTTCCCCTTCGGCTGGGGCGCGCATCTGTGCGTCGGCCAGCAGATGGCGCTGATCGAGATCCGGGTAGGTCTCGCGATGCTGCTGTCGCGCTACGACATCGAATTGGTGAACGGGATGCGGGTGCGTGAGCGCCCCGAGATCTCCAACACCCCCGACCCGGTCCTGGTCCGGTTGACCCGGCGCGAGCGCGCCGTCCCGGCGACCCGGGCCAGACAGGAGGCCGCACGATGACCAGTACCACCACCGGCGCGATCCAGCGCGCCGAAACGCTCGCAGCCGACCCGGCGGCCGCCGCGCATGCGGGCGCCAAGGCCGCCAACCTCGCCAGGCTGCGGGCTGCCGGGCATCATGTGCCGCCGTTCGTCGTGCTGGGCACCGACACGTGCGCACGGCTACTGGCCCCGTCCGCCGCTGCCGTCGCCGACTTGCTGGTTGGGCTCGACCCCCACGATCCGGCCGCACTGCGGTCCGTCTCGACCAGGATTCGTGCACTCGTCGAGGGACAACCGCTGCCCGGGGACATCGCGGCCGAATTCGACACCGCGGTCGCCGAACTGTCCGGCGCCGGATCAGCTGCCGCGGCCGACGTGCGATTCGCCGTGCGCTCGTCGGTGCGCGGCGAGGATTCGGCCACCGACTCCTTCGCCGGACAGCTCGACACCGTGCTCAATGTCCCGGCGGCCGGTCTGCCCGCCGCGATCGGCACGGTGCTCGCCTCCGCATGGTCGGAGCGCGCACTGTTCTACCGGGCGCGTCGTGGTCTGGACGACGCGCCGGTCGCCTGCGCCGTGGTGGTTCAGGTGCTGCTCGACAGCGTCGTCTCCGGGGTGGTGTTCAGCTGCAATCCGCAGACCGGAGACCCGTCCGAAGCGGTCGTAGCGGCCGCGCTCGGACTGGGCGAGGGCGTGGTGGCGGGCACGGTGGACTGCGACACCTACTTCATCGACCACGACACCGGCGCCATCACCTCTCGGATCGTCGCCGAGAAGCGCAGCCGCGTGGTGCCCTCGCGTAATGGCCCGGGGACCGCCGTCGAGGAACTCGCCGTCCCGGTGACCGACGCGGCACTCTCCGACCCGAGAATTCGCGAATTGGCGAAGGTAGCAGGCGAACTCGCCGGCCACTTCGGCGCGCCGCAGGACATCGAGTTCGCCTACACGGCCGACGGGCGATTGCACCTGTTGCAGGCCAGACCGGTCACGGCGACCGGTGCGCGCGAAACCGTCTTCGACAACGTCAATGTCGCCGAATCGTATCCGGGGCTGTCGAGCCCGCTGACCTTCTCCGTGCTGCGGGCCGCCTACGAGCGGGTCTTCCGCGCCTGTCATCGCGATTTCGGAGCCACCGCGCGGATCGTGGACCGCAACGCCGCAGATCTGTATCCGTATCTGGTCGCCACCGCACGCGGCCGCATCTACTACAACATCAGCAACTGGTATCGGCTGTTCCTCGAGATACCCGGTATGGACTTCGCCATCGAAGGGTGGGAGGCGGCGCTCAATATCGAGAACCGATACCAGCGGCCGCCCCCACCGGCCCGTGGCATCGCCCGGCTACGCGCGACCGCGCTTCGGTTGCGGGTGTTCGCGATCATTTTGCTCGGTTGGCTGCGTCTGCCACGGCGGTTGCGCGCGTTCTTCACCGCGCTGGCGGCGGCCACGGCCGACCTCGAGCGCAGACTGGACCAGGAAACACCGGAGCGCGAACGCGACGCACACGCGCTGCTGGCCTGGACGGAACGCTTCTTCGACGAGCTCGTGCCCGCGTACTCGGTGCAGATCTTCAACGACTTCCTCGCTCAGCAGATGTTCCATGTGGTCGGACTGCAGTTGCGACAAGCCGGCCTTGCCGAGGACGCGGCGCTCACCCTGCGTAACGAGTTGTTCTGCGGCGAAGACGGTGTGGACAGCGTCGATCCGGTGCGGTCGGCACTGGCGCTGACCGCGCAGGTGCGCGCCGACTCGGCGTTGCGCGCGCTGTTCGACGGCCCGGCCACCCCGTACGAGGTCTGGACGGCTCTGTCGGAGGACCGGTTCGCGAACTTCCACGCGGCTTGCCTGCGCCACATCACGGAGTTCGGCGACCGCACCGTGGACGAACTCAAGCTGGAGACCGATCCACTGGGCGAGCATCCGGAACGACTGGTGCCCATGCTGCGCAACTATCTGCGCGGTGGACAGAACGCCGACGACATGATCGCGCGCGAGCAGGCGATCCGCCACGCCGCCGAGCGCGCGGCGGACGACCTGTTCGCAGGTCAGAAACTGCGGCGCTGGGGGTTTCGATTCGCCCTCCGGCTCGCGCGCGAGCACGTGAAGCAGCGGGAGAACATGCGGCTGGGCCGAAGCCGCTCCTTCGGTCTGGTCAAGCGGGTGTTCCGGGAGTACGGCAGGCGACTGCACACCGACGGCCTGCTGAGCGATCCACGCGATATCTTCTGGCTCACCTACGAGGAGATCGCGGCCCTCACCCGCGGAACGGCGGTGGACGCCGACACCACCCGTACCGTCGCCGTGCGCAAGGCAGATTACGAGCGCTGGCGCGCCGAACGACTGCCCTCCCGCATCGTCACGACGGGGATCGCCGCGGCGGGAATAGCGGATGTGGCGCTGGAGGAACCGGGCGAGAGTGTGGCCGCCGGAGCGCGAGTACTGCACGGAATCGGTTGTGCCCCCGGCCGCGTCGAGGCGCCCGCGCTGGTTCTGCGCACCCCGGATCCGGACGTCACGATCGACGGACAGATCCTGGTCGCCTCGACCACCGACCCGGGCTGGGTGTTCCTCATGGTCGCCGCGGGCGGCCTGGTCAGCGAACGGGGCAGCCTCCTTTCCCATACCGCCATCATCGGACGCGAACTCGGTATCCCCACGGTCGTCGGCGTTCCGGGAGTCACCGGCCTGATCGAAAGCGGTGACGTACTGGTGCTGGACGGCCGCGCCGGAACCGTGACACTCGGGCAGGAGCAACCACGATGACCGCACCTGATCTGGCCCACGGCGAGAACTTCAGCCTGGAGCACTACCTCGACCCCGCCGCGCACACGTTCGAACAGCGTTTCGCGGAATTCCGGCCGTATGCCCAGCACGCTCGCGACAGCGGGTTCGTGTTGCGGGAAGTGGCCGGGCCGTCCGGCGCGGTCGTGCCGGTGCGCGATCCGGCGACCGGCTCGACCGACGCGTTGATCATGCTCGGGTCCAACAACTATCTCGGCCTCGGCAACGAACCGTCCATCGTCGAGGCGGCCATCGCCGCGATCCGCGAATACGGTGTGGGACACGGCGGCCCGCCCTTGCTCAACGGCACCACCACCTTGCACCGACGGCTCGAGGAACGGCTGGCGGAGCTGAAGGGCTGCGAGGACGCCATGGTCTTCTCCTCGGGCTATGCCGCCAATGTCGGCTGGGTGACAGGTCTGCTGCGCAAAGGCGATGTGCTGCTCTACGACGAGCAGAACCACGCCAGCCTCTACGACGGCATCCAGCTCGGTCGCGTGCGTTCGATGGCCTTCGCGCACAACGACTTGCGGCACCTGCGCCACCGGCTGATGCAGATCCGCTGGCGCAACCCGGGTGCGAACGTCGTGGTGGCCGTCGAGGGCGTGTACTCGATGGACGGCGACATCGCGCCGCTGGCCGAGATCCGCGCGCTGTGCGACGCGTTCGGCGCGTGGCTGGCCGTGGACGACGCGCACGGCACCGGAGTGCTCGGCGCGCGCGGGCACGGCACCGCTGAGCACTTCGGGCTCGGCCCGGGAGCGGTGGAACTGACCATGGGCACGTTCTCGAAGGTCTTCGCGGGCACCGGTGGTTTCGTCGCCGGATCCCGAGACCTGGTGGACACCCTGCGCTTCTTCGCCCGCTCCTACATGTTCTCCGCCGCGCTCGCACCCTCGGTGGTCGCGGCGGTGCTGGCGGGGATCGACTTCCTCGCCGCCCATCCCGAGCGGGTGGCGCGACTGCACGACAACGTCGGATATTTCGTGCGCGGTCTGCGGGCCATGGGCTTCGCCGTCGACCCCCAGACCGCGATCATCCCGCTCCTCGTGCCGCAGCGTCTCGCCGTCGCCGACGTGGTCACCGCCCTGCACCGAGAAGGTGTGTTCGTCAACGGCGTCGAGTTCCCGGCCGTGCCCCGCGACCAGCAGCGCCTGCGCATCAGCATGATGGCCACCCTCACCCGCGACCACCTCGACCACGCGCTGGACCGTATCGACGTCGTCGCCCGCCGCTTCGGCTTCCATCCCGAACAGGAAGGGATCGCTTGACATGACCGACATCATGATCGCCGCGGGTGGGTCGGAGGCGGATCGGCTGCTGGTGCACGCCGCGCTGGCCACACCCACCGAACAGGAACGTGCCGCGCTGGTCGAGCTGGCCCACCGGGTCACCGATTGGGCGGCCTTCTTCGAGCTGGCTCAGCTGAACGCGACTGTCCCGCTGGTGCGGCGCTCGCTGATCGCCGCCGAGGTGTATCCGCTCGTCCCGCTACTGGTTCGGGTACGGTTCGACGCCGCGACCGAGCGGATCGCGACCGCGAACGACCGCCGCCTGGCCGGTGCGATGCGCCTGCTGCGGCGCTTCGACGAACGCGGCGTGCGCTGCGTGGTGCTCAAAGGCATGCTTTTCGCCACCGAGATCTACCACGACCCGCGCTACAAACGCATGAACGACCTGGACATCCTGCTGGAACCGGACCAGATCGACGTGGCCGTCGAGATCTACCGTGAGCTGGGTCTTTTCGCGACCTCGGAGCTGCTGGGGAAGGCGCCCAAGGCGCGGACCGAGCGATCCCACCACCTGCCGTCGTTCGTCTCCCGCGACGGCGCGCTCGTGGTGGGCACGCACTGGGGATTGATCACGCCGCTGGCGCCCTACACCGTCGACTACGCCGCGATCTGGAAACGCGTGCGACCCATCGACTTCCACGGCGTCCCCGCCTGGGCGATGGCGCACGAGGACAACCTGCACCATCTGGGCATCCACCTGCCCTATTACAAGACGGGTGTACGCGAGCTCGGTGACATCTGGAACCTGGCCCGTTATGCGGGCGCCGACCTGGACTACGACCTGCTGGCCGCGCAGATCGCGGCGGCAGGCAGCGAAGGCTTGATGTATCACGCCCTCGCATTGGCCCACCGGCTGGTGCCCGACCCGCACTTCGCCATGCTGCTGGACCGGATCGCGCCGCGCGTGGACCGATTCACCCGCGCCGACACCGCGCGCAAGATCGCTGACGTGCATACGCTGCTGCGCAGCCGCTCCACGCACACCTCCCGAATCGAGAAGGCCTACACCGAGTTCAACATGACCGCCGACCCGTGGGAGAAACTGGACGGCTTCCGGCGGTTGTGGTCCGGGCTGCTGCTGGTCCCCGGCGCGGAGGCGGCCCGGATGAACTCGATGCGCGACCCGGGGGCTCTTTCCGCCGTCGGCGCCCGCCTGATCGCGCCCTACCGCCTGACCCGGGTGTTCCAGCGCGACCTAGGCCGGTGGCTGTTTCCGGCCGCGCTGGCCAAAACGGTCTACGATCTCGGCGCGGCATACGCGGGCGAGTTCCGCTCCCGCACCGGGCTCGGCGGTGCGCAGCCCGCGCCGCTCGGCGTCGACGAGTACGCCGCCCGCCTCGGGTTGACCAGAGCGGACCTGCAAGCAGTACTGGACAGCCAGGAATGAGCCCACGACCGACCGTGCTGTGGGATCTGGACGGTACGTTGATCGGGCAGCGGCGGCGCACCTTCGCGACGCTGATGCCCGCGGGAGCGGCCTGGGTATTCCGCGATCTCGTGCCACCGCACCGTTTCCTGCCGCTGTTGGGTCGCACGCTGCGCGACGTACGCGTCAACGACACCGAACATACGAACACGGAGCTGATGCTGCGGCTGCTCGCCGAGCGCGTCGGCACCGGCCGCGACGTGGTGGAAGCCCGCCTGGCCCGGCTGGCAGAGGTCGAATTCGCTCGGTTGCGAGCGTGCTTCCCGGCGCGACCGGCAGCGGTGGCGGCGGTGCGCGAGCTGGCGGAGGCGGGTGCGCGTCAGGTGGTCGCGACCAACCCGCTGTGGCCGCGCAGCACCGTCGAAGCCAGGATCCGCTGGGGTGGACACGATCTCACCTCGTTCGCCTTCATTACCAGCGGCGAGACGATGCGCCGCGCCAAGCCACGGCCCGATTTCTATCGCGAGTTGCTCGATCGGCTGGGCGCGGCGGCGGGTGACTGCGTGATGGTCGGCAACGACCCGGCCGACGACGGACCCGCCGCGCTACTGGGGATCCCGGTGTTCCTGCTGGGCGCGCGGACAACCGATATTCCACTCGCTGTGGCCCGGACCGGACTGATCACGACCGGAGACCAGCGCGCACTACGCCGATGGCTCGGCATCGAGGAGGATTCGTGCTCGTCGTCCTGAACCCGCGATCGAACGCGGGCACCGCACTATGGCGCTGGAAGCCGGTGGAATCCGTGCTGCGCGCACAGCACCCGGACCTGTCGGTCGAACTGCCCGCCGACGCGCGGCACGCCACGGAACTCGTGCGAGCGGCCGTCACCCGTCCGGACCCGCCGGCGGTGCTGGTCGCCGCGGGCGGCGACGGCATGGTGAACCTGGTGCTGAACGCCCTCATGGACCCTGCCACCGACCGCCCGCGCGCCGTCGGCTCAGCATTGGGCGCGGTGGGGCTGGGCAGCTCGAACGATTTCCACAAACCGGTGCCCGACAGCGCACGCGTGGGGTCCGTTCCGGTGCGGATCGACGCGGCGCGCGCCGACCTGGTGGACGTGGGCAAGGCCAGCGTGCTGCTGGCCGACGGCACCCGCGCCGTGCGCTACTTCTTGCTCAACGCCAGTATGGGACTGGTCGCGGCGGGCAATCATTCGTTCAACCAGGCCGCCGGGCTGATCGGCTGGCTCAAGTCGCGCAGCGTGGATGCCGCCATTCTCGCCACGGCGCTGGCCACCATCGCCACGCATCGGCCGCTGCCGGTCGCGGTGCGCGGCGGCGACTGGATGCACGCCGCCCCCATCACGAACATCGGCGTGCTCAAGAGCGTGCACTTCGCCGGCGGCATGCACTACGACACCGCGGTCACCCGTACCGACGGCCGGTTCGACGTGAACATCTGGGCCGAAGCGGGCAGGCTGCGGACCCTCGGCCTGGTCGCCGGGCTGTACGCCGGGCGATTCCGGCGGTCGCGGCTGGCGGTGTGCTACCGGGACGCGGTGGTGGACCTGCGGCCCGATCGTCCGGCGCCACTGGAACTGGACGGTGAGATCACGATGGTGGAGTCGGCGCGGCTGGAGGTTCTGCCGCGGGTGCTGAAGGTGTGTGCGGCGTGACAGTCGTGCTCATCACCGGCGCCGCCAACGGAATGGGCGCGGCTACGGCGGAACATCTTGCCGCGCTGGGATATACGGTTGACGGATGCGATCGGACGGCCGCGCCGGGCATCGCTCAGGTCGACGTGGGTGACGCCGAGGCGGTGGACCGCTGGGTACGCGACGCGCACAACCGGCGGGGCCGGATCGACGCGGTCGTCACGTTCGCGGCATACGGCGTCGTCGGCGCGGTCGAGGAGACCACACCGGAGGAGGCCGCGGCGCTGTACGACACCAACGTGCTCGGCACCCACCGCGTGCTGCGAGCAGTGCTTCCATTCCTCCGCGACCAGGGCGAAGGCCGGGTGATCGTCGTGAGCTCGGGAGCGGGCGCTATCGCCGAGCCGTACGGCGGGTGGTATTCGGCCACCAAGGCGGCCGTGGAACGGATCGGCGAGGCCGCGCGAATGGAGATGGCTGGGTCCGGCGTGCACGTCTCGGTGCTCATTCCCGGTTGGACGGTCACTCCGATCATCGACACGGCGGTGCACGTGGCTACCCCGATCGCCGTGTACGACCACGACCGCGCCGCTGTACTCGACCTCGTGCGCGGCTATCTGGCCGCCGGGCAGCCCGCCGCGGCAGTGGCCCGGAAGGTCGCGATGATCCTGGCGGCGGACCGGCCACGGCAGTCCTACCTCTGTGGCCGAGACGTCCGCTTGTCCTTCTGGACTCGCAGGCTGGTCCCGGCCCGTGTCTATGAGCGAATGGTACGCAGGTATTACGGTATGGGGCGAGGCGCGGAGCGGTATCCGCTTAGGACGTGACTCGCCCTAAGCCGGTCCTATCGTACGTTTCGTGACTGAAACAACCGAGCATCCCGGTCGCAGCGGCGGCGAAATCACGGCAGCACAGAACCTTCCGGCCGATCTCGTCGAGCGGTACCGCCGAGACGGCTACGTCCACATTCCACGAGTACTCGATGCGACGGAAGTGGACGAGTTCCTGGCCGAAGCCCTTTCCCAACTGCACCAGCAGCCCACGGTCTCCTGGGATGCGCCCGAGGGTGGGAACGTGATGGATTGGGTCGCCGAACCGGAGAACGCCAGTGTGCGGATGCGAACGCTCGCACTGCACCCCGAGATCACCGCCATCGCCGAGCGTCTGGCCGGGAGGCCGTTACGCATGTTCAAATCCGAACTGCTGCGCAAGCATTCGTCGGGAAGCGCCCCCACACCCTTGCACATCGACGAACCCGCCTTCCCCATCGCGGCGGCGCCGGTCACCCTCACCGCCTGGGTGGCGCTGGTCGACGTGCCCGTGGAGCGCGGATGCCTGACGTTCCTTCCGGGATCACACCGCTGGCCCGGCGACACGGTCCCCGCGGACGGTGAGCCGTTCGACGTGCGACCGGAATTGCGGTGGTGGCCCCGAGTGACAGTTCCGCTGCGGGCCGGTGACTGCACTTTCCACCACTCTCGGCTGGTCCACTCGGCCGGTGCGAATCATACGGAGGCGACGCGGATTTCACTGGCATCGGTGTACATGGACGCAGAGGCGGTCTATCGCCCCAACCCGGATTCGTGGTATCAGGACAAGGTGCCGGACCGGGAGCCCGGACAAGCACTCGTCGGCGACCGTTACCCGCGCCTCAGCTGAATCCGTCACTCGCGTGGGTGCCTGCGAACTGCCACGGGACCCACGCGAGTGCAGGGGCGCTCGTACCCGAGGCGGCGCATCAGCTCGGCCTAGGCCCTCGCGACCCGGACGATGTCCCAGCCGCGCTCGTGGGTCGGACCGGAGAAGCCGGAACCTGGGATGGACAGAATCATCAGGTGGAAGTGACGCGACAGCGGCTCGATCACGTCGAGGAATTCCAGGAGCGAACCGGGCCAGCCGTGGGTGAGGATCTGCGCGAGCGCACCGGTTTCGGAGACCGGACGTGGCACTGGCGGGGGCCACGTTTCACGGCCGGGGACACGGCAGAATGATCGGATGGTTGTGGGGATGGACGGCTCGAGTTCAGCTCGATGCCGGCTGGTGGTCGGGCGCGGTCGGTACGCAACGCTGGTGAGAATGCACCGCCGTACCCGAAGCGCAGTCGTCATGGTGGCCGTATGCGCGAGCGCCGTTCTGTCCGCATGCTCGTCGTCGAGTTCGGAGAGGGACTTCACGGCAACCAGGGATCAGCCCTTGGTGATCTCGCTGGACGATCTGCTCGCCCAGACCGGCGGCAGCGCGGCGGTCGGGATCGCCGATCCGCAGCACGGCACGATCACCCGGCGCACCGACGGTGCGGTGGTGTACACGCCGGCGGCCGGGTACACCGGGTCCGACAGCATCACCGTGACCACCACCGACGCCGTGAAGCTGTTCACCACCGATATTCCACCGCTCGGTGACTTCGGCGGGGTGAGCCTGCAGGGCAGCGGGTACGGGTCGGCGTTCACCCCGGTGCCCGGATCGACCGACGAGTTCTACGGTCTCACCGACCGTGGGCCGAATGTGGACGGCAAGGGCAAGAACGAGAAGCTCACGCCGGTACCGTCTTTCACGCCCACGATCGCGAAGTTCAAGCTGGTCGGCACCAAGGCGGTGCTGGAAAACACCATCCCTCTGAAGAATTCGGCGGGCCTGCCGTTCAACGGCCTGGTCGACACCTCCGCAGGCACCGGCGAGACCATCCGCGCCCTCGACGGCGCCATCCTGCCGCCCACAGATCACGGCATCGACAGCGAGGGCCTGGTGGCGATGCCCGACGGTAGCTTCTGGGTGTCCGACGAGTATGGCCCGTTCCTCGTGCACTTCGATGCCAACGGCACCGAGCTGGAGCGGCTGGCGCCGGGCCGCGGGCTGCCCAAGGAGCTTTCGTTGCGCACCCCCAACCAGGGGATGGAGGGGCTCACCGTCACGCCGGACGGCAACACGCTGGTCGGCATCGTGCAGAGCGCACTGAGCGAGCCGGGTGTCGCGTCGGCGCGTGAGGTGCCCATGACGCGGATCGTCACCGTGGATCTGAAGACCCGGAATGTCGGAGAATTCGTGTATCCGCTCGAGGATCCGAAGCAGAAACTCGCGGTCTCCGAGATCACGGCGCTGAGCGACACCACCTTCCTGGTCGATGAACGCGACGGCAACAAACCGCCCAAGGCGAACAAGAAGCTGTGGACCATCGACATCACCGGCGCCACCGATGTCGGCCCGCAGGCGAAGGTCCAGGGCGCGCGATACGATCCGGAGTTGGGCCTGCTGGTGGACGGCAAGCCGCTGGAACTCCTCGTCGGCGCCGTGCCCACCGCCGACGGCGTCGCCACGCTCCGGAAGGCGGGCATCACCCCTGTCGCCAAGAAGTCCAGCCTGGACCTCGGCGGCCTGCTGGACGGCCTCGACGCCGACGGTGAGTTCTTCGGCCACGACAAGATCGAGGGCGTCGCCACCCGCGACGGCGGCAGGACCCTCTACATCGCCGACGACAGCGACTTCGGCATCGCGGCCGCCACCGGCGACCAGCCGCCGTTCGGACTGAAGGCCAAGCTCTTCGCCAACGGCGTGCAGGACTCGGGTGAGGTGCTGATGGTCGACACCACCGAGCTGCCCGCCGAGACGCGGACGAAGACGATCACCATCACCGTGAAGTAGATCCCACCAGGCGGCAAGAATGTACGGTGCCGTTTCCTCCTATGGTTATGGCCGACGGGCAGGTCCGTCGAGAGGAGTTGCCGATGGATGCCGAACACTTCTTGCCGTTCCGCAAGAGCGCGGTGATCTCTCTGTGTGCCGATGAACTCCCCGACTCGGAACGCGAGTCGTTTGTGGAGTTCGCGCGTCTGCTGGCGGCGGTGGTGCACTACGAGTTCCATGTGCGCGGTGAGGCTGCGCTCGATGCCTATCAGCTGGTCGATCCCGCGGAGGATGAGCGGACGCTGCGTGCCGCTACGGCCGAGGACCGCGCGGCGGCGCGGGCGAGGGTGGAAGGTGAGTTGGTCGCGCTGGCCGAGGCGGCGGATTTCAGGCGTATCGATGCCGCTGAGATCGAGCGCGCGTTCGCCGAGTACTCCCTGGTGAAGGTGCGTTTGGAGATCGACGAGGAAGACATCGATACCGCGATGTTCTTCCGTCGCGGGGTGTCGCAGCGCACCGAACAGGTGCGGTGGCTGTTCGGTTTGCGGCGGCGCAGCATCGAATTCACCAGCTACGGCAAGGTTTTGGTGTACATCGCATTCACCGCGCGTCCGGGGGCGGTCGCGGATCGGCCCAACGGCGGTGTGCTGCTGAAGCTGTTCCAGAACGTTCCGAAGAACGACCTCGAGATGCTGTATCCGAGCGTCCGGGTGCGGATGCGGCCATTGGACAAGCTGCTGATCGGGGTGCCCGCGGTGGTCTCCGGAATCGTCGTGGTCGTCACCAAGCTGGTCGCGTCGTTGGGGCCGCTGGTACTGATGCTGGCGTTCTGGATCGGGCTGCGCGAGGAATCCGTGCGGCTGGACCAGGCCACGCTGATCACCCTCGGCGCCGGGTTGGCCGCCTTCGGCGGTTACCTGGTGCGGCAGTTCTCCAAGTTCAAAAATCGCAAGATCAAGTTGATGAAGACGCTGTCGGAACACCTCTACTTCCGCAATCTCGACAACGATGCGGGAGTGTTCCACCATCTGCTCGGTGCTGCCGAGGAATCCGAGGTGAAGGAAGCCGTCCTGGCCTACCACTTCCTGCGCACGGCCGACCGCCCGCTCACCGCGGCCGAACTCGATCAACGAGTGGAGGACTGGTTCCGCCGACGGTGGGGGACCACCTTCGACTTCCAGATCCGCGATGGGCTTCGGAGACTCCGGGAATGGGAACTTCTCCTCGAGCACGAGCACGGCACACTCGGCGCGCTGCCGCTCGATGAGGCGAAACAGCGGCTGGACTCCCACTGGGACAACGTGTTCCGTATCCGACCAGAGGCAGACGACACCGTGACCGAGCGCCGGGCCGCGGTCACATCCGGCTGAGGCGGGCACCCTGATCTGCTGCGCACGGGGTTCAGTGGTCGGACCGTTCTTCGATCACTCCCGCGAGGGCCGCCGCGATGAGGGCGACAGCCCGATCATCGTCGTGGGCCAATTGCCGCAGGACGCTCAGCGCGATGGTTCCCGGCATCTCGGCGAAGGCCTGGGCCAGGCGTATCCGCACTGTGGAGTCCGCTGCGTGTGCGGCGAGCTCGTCGACCAGCGCACTCATGATCCGGTCCGCGAGCCCGGGATCCAGTGCCAATGTTCCCAGGACCTCGGCCGCCTCGACGTCGCTCGTCCCCTCCACCACCATGCCGACGAGTGTCGGCACGGCCGCGGTCGCGCCGCGCTTACCCAGCGCCAGACCAGCATGCCCGCGCACCGTCGGGTCGGAGTCCCCGAGTGCGTCCGCGAGCAACGCGGTCGCTTCGGCACCGGACATCTCGGCGATCGCCAGGACGGCGCGCCGTCGGATGTCGACGTTCTCCGAGTACAGGCCGGACGCCACGCTCGCCGCACCGTCACCGCCTGCCCGCGCGAGGGCCCACCGGAGGGCGCCGGCGACATTCGGATCCGATTCGGCGAGGACCGCTCCGGCCAGCAGCTCGATGGGAACCGGCACGTCCTCGGCCGGAGCCAGGACGGTTTGCTGCCGGCGCGCGGCATCGGGCGAGTTGAGCCCGTGCAGCAGCTCGACGATGCGCAGGACGTCCTGCCAGCCGGAGGGTGCCGAGGCGTCGACCGTCCGGAGTCGCTCGAGTAGTTCCTGCTCCCGATTCAGTCGCTCTTCGGTGCGCCGGATGAGGTCACCGACCAGCGCGGACGGCGTGAAGGCGGGATCCTCCAGAGCGCGTCCGATCTGTCGCAGCGACAATCCCAGGGACCGTAGGCATTCCACGTGGAAGATCCGGCGAATGTCCTCGGCGGAGTACTCGCGGTAGCCACCCACGGTACGGCCTGTCGGTCGCACCAGCCCGAGGTTGTCGTAGTGCCTGAGCATCCGGGTGCTCACCCCCGAGCGGCGCGCCACCTCGCCGATCAGCACGCTGTTCCCTCGACCCGTTCCGGGCCCAGCGCGACGATCCGCTTCGCCTCGTCGACGTCTGGGTCGAAACCGGCATCCGGGTCGAGTGACAGTCGCTGGGTGGCGCGGGCATGCGCACGCACCGTCGGGTCCAGGCTCGCCAGTCGCGTCTGCAGGACAGGCTCGATCACGTCGCCGAGTGCGACGAGCGCTCGGCTGAGACTCAATCGCAGATTCCGGTCGCCGCGACCGAGCTGTGCGGCCAGTTCCGCGGCCAGCCATTTCTGTTCCTCGGCGGGCACGAGGACGACCGCAGCACGCCACGCGCTGCGCGCGACCTCGTCGTCGGCGTCGTGCAACAACGACCGCGTGATCGCGGGCCACGCAGTCGCGTCCCCGATCTTCGACAGCGTATGCAACGCCTGGCTTCGGGCCTGAGCGCGCTCGGAACGCAGCTCCGCGCGGAGTCTGGGCACCGTGATCTCCGCCGGGAAGCGAGTCAACGCCCAGGTGAGCATGTCGCGCACGAAGAAGTCCGGCTCGATCGCGCACCGTGCTACGAGGGTATCGATGAGCTCGGGGTCGGGGTGCGTACCAGCGGCCAGCGCTGCCTGGAGCCGCGTCGACGAGTTTCCGGCGCCCAACGCGTCGAGCAGGCGCGTGTCCGGTGAATTCCTGTGTGGCGAGTTGATGGGGACCACCTCCTGCACTCAGTGAAGACCTTGTCACGGTGTCAACGTCAAGTGCATGATTCCCGGCGGCCCTAGCCCCGGCCGGTGCGGTGCGGCTACAACAGAGGGGCCAGCCGACGCATGCCTCGTCCAGAGGTCCCGTCGATCGAGGCGGCCGAGCCCCGTCAGTGAATCGCCGATCGAGTCAGCGGCGGTCGACGCAAAGCCTCGGATGCAGTCACCCATTGCGGCCATGTCCTCGACAAGCAGATTCCAGCCGCTGTCACCGAGATCGCCGGGGATGCCCGTCATGCTGTGGCCGTGGAGGCGGTGGTCGTTGGCGTAGACGGTGTACCCGCGCGCGGCCAGGCGTTCGGCGAGGTGGCTGTAGCGCTCGGCGTATTCGCCCATGCCATGCGCTATTCGGACGACGCCGCGGGGTGCGGTCTCGGTGGGAAGCCATTCGTGTACATGGATGGTTGTGTCGGCGTATCGAGTCCGGGGAAGCCCAACTCGGCGAGCACCTCCTCGATCAGCTCACGCAGTCGCGCGGCCGGTAGCGCGTACAACGCGCCGCGCCCTGCATCCGACAGGATCGGCGACGTGCGTGCGATCGACGCCACGCAGTGCCCGATGATGGCTGCCCCGCACACCCCCGGGCTGGCCGGTTTCGGATCCGTGGCGGAATTCGGCCGGATGCTCGACGCCGTGCTCGACGGTGTCCGTGACCGGGCCGCTCGGCAGAGCACCGCTGGATGCGCAGAGTATGTGCGAACGTGACGTTTGCCGCTGGCAATGAGTGCTACTCGGTAACTGCGGCAAAAGACGGGGGGTCCGATGATCCTCTGGCCCGTCACAGCTGTCGGGCTGATCGACATCTTCACCATCGGAGGATCGCATTCGAAGGAGGACGGTCATGTCCGATCTGGTGCGTCAGAGTTTCGAATCACCCGAGGAGACCCGGCCTTTCGAGCAGGACAAAGGCAGAGTCGATCTCGTCAACCTGGACCACGGCCCGGTAGGTCGGGCGATCTTCGAACCAGGTTGGCGGTGGTCGGTTCATGTCAAGCCGATAGCCCAGACCGACAGCTGTCAGGCGGCCCACATCGGCTACTGCATCTCGGGTCGGATGGTGGTGGCCATGGACGACGGCGAGCAACAGGAGTACGGGCCCGGCGACTTCATGATCGTCCCACCCGGCCACGACGCATGGACCGTGGGAGATGAACCCTGCGTGATGCTCGACTGGCAGGGCTTCGCCGACTACGCCAAGCGGTAGTACCGTCACCTCCGCTACTGCTGTGACGGATGCGCGGAATTCGGCGCGGAGCCGATTTCGGGGGCGTACCCGGCCCGCATGTCAGTCGCAGGCCACAGCCGGGTGTGGTGGGGCCACACCGCACGAAGCGGAGGCCCGGTGGTGGCGCAGCCTGTCGACGGCCCAGACGGTCGCAGCCGATATGGACAGGGTTGCGCCGAGGGCGCAGACGGCGCCCCACCCGGCGATGCTGTAGAGCGTGGTGGCGGCCACGGCTCCGCCGCCGGTGCCGAGCGAGTAATAGACCATGTAGCTGCCGATCAGACGGCTGCTTTTGGCGGGGTCGATGTTCACGATCAGGTGCTGGTTGGTCACGTGCAGCGCTTGCACGGCCAGATCGAAGACGATCACCCCGACTGCCAGCAGCGCCAGGGAGTGTGGCGTCACCGCGATCGCCGCCCACGGCAGCGTCAGCAGCACCAGCGCGATCGCGCTGACTGTTTGCCCTTTGCCGCGGTCGGCCAGTTGTCCGGCTCGGGTCGCCCCTAGCGCACCGGCCGCGCCGGCGATCGCGAACATACCGATCTCGCCGGTGGACAGATGCCACGGTGCCGCCGCCAACGGCAGCGCCATCGAACCCCATAGCGCACCGAACCCGGCGAACATCAGCAACCCGATCAGGCCGCGGATACGAAACACCGGCTCGCGTACGCTCAGCCGCACCACGGAAGTAACCAGGTAGGCATAGGACACCCGGGCCCGCGCGACATGATCACGCGGTAACAGCCGCGCCAGCGCCCCTGCCGACCCCAGCATCAGTGCGGCCGACACCGTGAATACCGCCCGCCACCCCGCCACCTCGGCGATGAGCCCGGATACGGTGCGGGCCAGCAGGATACCGATCACCACCCCGCCGGTCGCAATGCCGACGACCCGGCCCCGTTGCTGTGGCGCGCTCACGGCCGCACCGTAGGCGACGATGACTTGCACCACGACCGACGCCGACCCGGCCAGCGCACTCGCCGCGAAGAACCAGACCGCGTCCCGCGACACCGCGACACCCACCAGGCCACAGGCCGCAGCCGCGGTGAGGCCCACGATGAGGCGTCGTCGATCGACCAAGTCGCCCAGGGGCACGAGCAACACCAGACCGAGCAGGTAGCCCGCTTGGGTCAGGGTGGTCACCAGGCCGAGCTCACGGGTCCCGACCTCGAGTTCCGCGCCGATCCGTTCCACCAGTGGTTGCGCGTAGTACACATTGGCCACCGACATTCCGCAGGCCACCGCGAGCACCGTCGCCAGACGCGTGCTCGACCCCACCGTGCCCGTATCGACGTCGGCGCTCGGACTCATCGCATGCCTTCACATTCCGGTCCGCAGCGACTCGCCGGGACATCATGGTTTCAATTTAAAACCATAATGTCGATGTTGGTAGTTTTATGCAACCATGGGTTCGAGGGCCGAACGTAGCGGACGGAAGTCGGGAGATGAGATGAGTGACACCGGCGCGCGTGAGCGGGTATGGACCGATCCGCCGTGTCCGGTCGCGCGGACGATCGATCTGATCGGCGACAAGTGGTCGCTGCTGATCATTCGCGATGCCTTCGACGGGGTCACTCGGTTCGGTCAGTTCCACCGCAACCTAGGTGTGGCCAAGAACATCCTCAGCGACCGGTTGCGCGGCCTCGTCGAGATCGGCGTACTTCGCGTCGAACCCGCCTCCGACGGCAGCAGGTTCCAGGAATACATCCTCACCGAGGCCGGGCAGGAACTCTTCGATCTCGTCGTGAGTCTGCGCCAATGGGGGCAGGGCCACGCATTCGCCCCAGGGGAACCCCATTCCCAGCTGGTGGATGCCACCACCGACCTTCCCGTGCCCGTACTGACCTACACGACCCCCGACGGCCGAGCCGTCCAGGCATACGAAACCCGGGTACGTAAAGTCGATGACGCCATCTGACCGGCCGACCGTTCGACCTGCCGTGCCGAACAATTCTGTGCGATCAGGACAGGCCGCTCGACACACCACGCTGAGCGTCCGGGCGGTCGGACGAACACACCCGTGAGCAAGGGCACGGTGATCCGCTGGTCATTCGGTCGGCACGGTATCCGGCGCCACCCCAGTGGAACGCAGCGCGGCCACTTCGGCGCGCAGGGCTCTGATCTCGGCGACGAGTTCGGTGAGCTCCCGGTCGGCATTCTCCACGTTCGCCTCGACACTCTTCAGCTGATCCATCACCCAACTGGTGGTGGTGCCGATCGCGAAACTGATCAGGCCGATGCCCAAGGTCATCAGGATCAGCGAGATCAAACGACCTTCGGTCGTGACCGGGTACACGTCGCCGTAGCCGACGGTGGTCACCGACACCATCGACCACCACAGCGCGTCACCGAAATTGTGGATCTTGCTGTCGGCGGCCCCGTACTCGGCGTCGAAGAACGCCAGACTGCACAGCAGCAGCAGGAGTATCGAACTGGCCCCGACGAACACCGCGAGCCTGGCTCTGGTCGTCGTGTTCCGGTTCAATGTGCCGATCACGAGCATGGCGGCCCGCAGCAGCCGCAGGGGGCGAAGCGGCGGCAGCACCACGATCAACAGGTCGACCGGGTGGGTGCGCAGGAACCGTGACCGATTCCCGGACAGCCACAGCCGCACCACGAAGTCCAGCGCGAACGCCGCCCAGATCACCACGTCGACCCGGGTGAGCCAGGCGTCGAGACGCGGTGAGGCACCGGTATCGAGCACCTGCCAGGCGTAGACGCCGAGGAACGCGACGGCCAGCACCATCAGTGGAATGCCGGTCATCCGCTCCCAGGACTGTCTGCGGGTGAACTCGGAATGTGTTTCGGGCATCGAACTACCTGTGTCGCTCAGCCGCGGCGTCGGCGACACCGCAGGTCCGGCCGCTGTGGTTCCCGGAAGAGACCGGCCGTTCTCCCGCTGATTCTCACACGGAATGGCAAACGCCATGCCGATCCATGTCTCGCCGCAGCGTCTGCGGCGACCGCAGCACACTCAGAGGGCCACCGCGAGCCGAGCGGAGTGGCCGCCGCGGTCGAGGCGGCGGATAGGGTTTTGTCCAGGCTGAATCTCCCACGCGACGGACAGGAGGCTGAGGTGGCCGAGACGACGATGGCCGAGGTGATGGCCGAGCTGGCCGCTCTCGAGGACCCGAGGACACACGCGGTGAACGAGAAACACGGTGACGACCACGGTGTGAACCTCGGCAAACTGCGCGCACTCGCGAAGCAGCTGAAAACGCGGCAGGATCTCGCGCGCGAGCTCTGGGAGACCGACGACACCGCGGCGAGACTGCTGGCGATCCTGATCTGCCGCCCGAAAGCGTTCGAGCGTGACGAGTTGGACGTCATGTTGCGCGAGGCGCGCACACCCAAGGTGCACGACTGGCTGGTGAACTACGTGGTGAAGAAGAACCCGCATGCCGAGGAGCTGCGCCGGGCCTGGTCCGCCGATCCGGATCCAGTCGTCGCGAGTGCCGGGTGGGCGCTGACCACCGACCGCGTTGCGAAGCAGCCCGAGGGCCTCGACCTCGCGGGATTGCTCGACGTCATCGAGGCGGAGATGAAAGATGCCCCGGATCGTCTGCAGTGGGCGATGAACCACTGCTTGGCTGAGATCGGGATCGAGCACGCTGAGCATCGCGCCCGTGCGATCGACATCGGTGAGCGCTTGAAGGTCCTCGAGGACTACCCGACTCCACCGAACTGCACCTCTCCGTTCGCGCCCATCTGGATCACCGAGATGGTGCGCCGACAGCACGGCAAGTAGGAAGATTCGCACCCGGCGAATACCCCGTCAGCGGGGCTCGACCGCGCGCGCTCGAATAGCACTCGAGAGCAACTCGGACGCCGGGGGTGGGGGAGACGGACCCCTTGGGTGTCTATTTGCCAGACATTCGCTAACCGATGATTGGAGTACTCATCCCCAATCGCTCAGGCGAGGAAGAACGAGCCCTATGTCAATCGCTCTCGAACAGCCACGTCTCACCCACACGGCTGCGCACGCGCGCGAGCACAGAAGTCCCTCGGCGCCGCGGACGACCGTACCCGTCATCGAAGCAATCGCGACCGGTGCGCCCAGCCAGGTCCTCGACCAAACCGTCGCAGCCGACTGGATAGCTGGTCGATTCACCGATCCGGAGCAGCAGACCCGGATCAGACGCATCTTCCGCAAGACCATGATCGACACCCGGCGATTCGCGGTAGACCCGCTGGATCCTCGACATCACGCGCCCAGCGGCGAACCAGCGACGATCCAGGATCGCATGCAGCTGTTCTACCGCCACGCCGTTCCACTGGCGGTGGATGTGGCGCGGCGGGCGCTCGACGGTGTCGACCCGGCCGACCTCGGGCTTCTCGTGTTCGCCACGAGCACCGGCGTCATCGCGCCCGGCGTCGACGTCGCGGTCGTCGAGGACCTCGGACTGCCCCGGTCGGTCGCCCGACTGGTGGTCAACTTCATGGGCTGCGCGGCGGCGATGAACGGAATTCGCACCGCCTCGGACTTCGTCCGGGCCAACCCGGGCAAGAAGGCGATGGTCCTGTGCATCGAGCTCAACTCGGTGCATGCCGTCCCCATCGAAGACGTCGATGACGCGGTGAGCTACAGCCTGTTCGGAGACGGCTGCGGCGCGGTCGTCATCGGGGCGCACCAAGGGGAAGAGCGTGCCGAAGCCGGAACGATCGTCATCCGTGACAACTTCACCCACCTGTTCGAGGGCACCCAAGACGGCATCGCGGTCGGCGTCAACTCCGACGCCATCACGTGCGAGCTGTCCGAGAACGTACCCGAGTACATCTACAACGGCGTTGCTCCCGTCGTCGGAGACATTCTGCGCCGCAATGAATTGCGACAACCGGACGTCGATGTGTGGGCGATCCACCCGGGCGGGCCGAAGGTCTTGCTCGAGTCCGCGCGATCGCTCGGCCTCCCGCCGGAAGCCTCGCCGACGAGCTGGGAGGTTCTCGGTGAGTACGGAAACATGTCGAGCGTCTCACTGGTCTTCGTACTCGAACGGATAGCCGGTGAGACCGGGGCGAACAAGCCGATCTCGACGGGCGTCGCGTTCTCGTTCGCCCCGGGAATCACGATCGAGGGCTTCGTCTTCGACGTCGTTCGCCGGTGATCACGCTGTCCGCCAGACCACCGTTCCAGGCGAACCGGTGGAAGCTTCAGCGGGCGCTAATCCGGCCAGACGGGCGGGCGCTTCGCCAGGAACGCCGCCATCCCCTCGCGCGCGCCGGGAAGTTGAGCGGCGGCGGCCATGACTTCCAGGGCCAGAGCGTAGGCATCTGCTTCCGGGCGGTCGAGTTGGCCGTAGACAGTGCGTTTGCCGAGTGCCTTGCTGGCGCGGCTGCCGCGGGTAGCGCGCGCGAGCAACTCGTCCACCGCGGCGTCCAGCTCGGCGTCCGGCACCGCTCGGTTGATCAGGCCCCACTGTTCGGCGGTGCGGGCATCGATCGGGTCGCCGGTGAGAGCCAGCTCCATCAGGCGTTTACGGCCCACGGCGCGGGCCACCGGCACCGCAGGAGTGTGGCAGAACCAGCCACCCTTGCCGCCGGGGAGCGCGAAACCGGCCGATTCGGCGGCGACAGCGAGATCACACGAGGCCACCAGCTGGCAGCCTGCGGCCGTGGCCAGCCCTTGCACCCGGGCGATCACTACCTGCGGCACCGACTCGATGGTGGACATCAGCTCGGTGCACAGCGTGAGCAGTTCTCGCACACCGAGCAGGTCGCGCGCGGCGACGTCGGCGAAGTCATGTCCTGCGGAGAACACCGGGCCGTGCGCCCCGAGCACTATCCCGGTGGCGTCGGTCTCGCCGGCGTCCCGGAAGGAGGCGAGCAGTTCGGCCAGATGCTCGCCCGACAGCGCATTGCGCCGCTGCGGCCGGTTCATGGTGATGCGCACCGTGTCACCGTCCCGCGCGACCAGCAGATGCCGATATTCCAAGGCGGTCATCTCTCCACCGTAGAGCCTTGGTCAGCGCTGCCGCGCCACGGATGACAGGCTGTTGTCCGTCGCGTCGGCCACCTTCTTCCGTGGGCTTTTCGCCGGTACCGCCAGGGCCTGACGGCGCATCTCGGCGGACTATTCCGCGTACGGCTGATCTGCCGCCTGGGCGCTGTAGCCGATGCTCCAGATGTAGCCGTCCGGGTCCGCGAAGGTGCCGCCGTATCCACCCCACTGCGTGGCTGCGGCGGGCTTGAGGACCGTGGCGCCGGCCTTCTCGGCTTCGTTGAGAATCTCATCGACCCGCGCCTCGCTGCGGACCACGTAGGTCAGGGCCAGCCCACTGAAACCGCTGCCCTCGGGATTCGTGCCCATCTCGGCGGCCAGACCGTCGCGACCGTAGAAACCGATCAGCGGACCGCCTTCTGAGGAAAAGAACACCGATACGCCATAGTCCCGATCAATTTTCCAACCGAGCCCCTCCACATAGAAACGCTTGGATCGGTCCATGTCCTGAACCCCGAGGAGGACCGAACTAATATTCGATTTCATTCCTTGTCTCCTAAGTTCGTAGAAACCTGTGATGCACACAGCAGTCACGCTATTTGGGGCCCGGTGCACGGCGCTTCTCGATTCCTGATCGGTTCGTCGGCGTGGGGAACAGCCTTGCGCAGGAGCCACCGATCGCGGGTGGTACAGATCGGTCCTCCCGGGCTGCGGTCAGTACCGATGAGCCACCCCGGACGCGACCGACCGGCCTGGGTGGTGGCTCTGCCCACGCCGGGTCGCGCCACCCACCTGTCTGTCGGTGGGGTGGAGTAGGCAGAGGTCATGACTCGATCCGCCAGAGCTCCCGACTCCTTCCGGCCCACCTCGGGCCCTCGTCTGCTGGACGTCCGTCGTCTGTGGGCCGAACCGGACGCGCTGGCGAGCCCGCGCGGCAGGCAGGTGTGCGCGCGCTTCCCCGATGCCGAGGTCATCACCGTCGCCTCGCACTGGAAGATCGACGAGCTGCACGGCAACGCGGGCAACATCGACCGCTGGATCCGGGTCAAGACCGAGGACCTCGTGCTCGGAGTCAAGAAGTCGCTGACGGCCCGGGAGAACGGTCGCTCGGCCGACTGGATCGCGCCCTCGACGTCCAACGGCTGCGCGATGGCGTGCGCGTACTGCTACGTGCCTCGCCGCAAGGGCTACGCCAACCCCATCACGGTGTTCACGAACATCGACAAGATCATCGGCTACCTCGGAGGCCACGTGCGCAGGCAGGGGCCCAAAACCGTGCCGAACCAGTGCGACCCCCACGCGTGGGTCTACGACCTGGGTGAGAACAGCGACTGCTCGGTCGACGCCCTGGTCAGCGACAACGTCGCCGACCTGATCACCGCGTTCGGCGCGTGGCCCACCGCGAAGGCGTCGTTCGCCACCAAGTACGTCAACCGCGACCTGCTCGACCTCGACCCTCGCGGGCGTACCCGGATCAGGTTCTCGCTCATGCCCGAGGCCGACTCCCAGCTGCTCGACCTGCGCACCACGCCGATTCGGCAAAGGATCGCCGCGATCGACGACTTCGTGGCAGCGGGCTACGAGGTGCACGTCAACTTTTCCCCTGTGGTCGTCCGCCCCGGTTGGGACGAGGACTGGACGGAGCTGCTGGAGCGGCTCTCGGACGGCACGGGCTCCGCCTTCAAGGCCCAGGCCGCTGCGGAGATCATCATGCTCACGCACAACGAGCAATTGCACGAACTCAACCTGGGCTGGCACCCGAAGTCCGAGGACCTGTTGTGGCGCCCGCAGATCCAGCAGGCCAAGCGCTCCCAGTCGGGCATGTGGAACGTGCGCTACCGCAATAACGTCAAGGCCGCCGGGGTCGAGACGCTGACCGGCCTCATTGCCCAGCGGACGCCCTGGTTGACGGTGCGCTACGCGTTCTGAACCGCCGAATTACCTGCCGAACGCCGTCTGGGTCGACGGTCGTCGACAGGTGGCAGGCGTGCACGTGCGCTGCGGCCGGTCGATCTATTACCTCACGCGGTTGCGGGCGCAGCTCACCGCTGAGTACCTCCGTGCGGCGCCAGCGGGGAGTCGGGCCGCACGTGCGCCCGCATCCCTTGCGGGCCGAACAGGATGAGAAGCTCGACCACGCCGCCGTCGGCGCTGCCCAGCCAGTGCGGCAAGGAGGTGTCGAATTCGGCTGCCTCACCGGCCGACAACGTCAGGTCGCGTTCGCCGACCACCAGCCGCAGGCGACCGTTGAGCACGTACAGCCACTCGAAGCCTTCGTGCGTCTGCGGCGTCGGTTCCAGCGGTTCCGGCCGAGCGGGGATGATCATCTTGAACGCCTGGGTATCGCCGGGCCGGCGGGAAAGCGGGACGAAGATCATCCCGAACCGCCGGATCGGCTTCAGGTGGATCCGGGGGTCGCCGGTGCGCGGGGCGCCGACGAGCTCGTCCAGCGGAACGTCGTAGGTGCGGGCCAGTGGCAGCAGCAACTCCAGACTCGCCCGGCGCTGCCCGCTCTCCAGCCGCGACAGGGTGCTCTCCGACACCCCGGTCCGCACCGCGAGATCGGCGAGGGTGATGCCGCGGTCGCGCCGCAGGGCACGCAGCCGCGGCCCCACCGAGTCGAGCACATCGTTTGTTTCGGGGTCCACGCACTCATCTTGCCGGAACCGCAAGATTTCGTGCCAGATCGGGGCCGGCGCGGAGAGACTGAGCGGGTCCCGACACAAGGAGCCTCGATGAGCACCACCGATGCGGTCACATTCTGGGACGGCGTCTACGCCGCCCGCCCGGAAGCCACCACCCCGCAGCCGAATTGCCGTCTCGCCGAGATGATTTCGAGCCTGCCGCCCGGAAACACGTTGGACCTGGGGTGCGGCGACGGCGGCGACGCACTGTGGCTCGCCCACCAGGGGTGGCACGTCACCGCCATCGACATCTCGGCCGTCGCGGTCGAGCGGCTCGGCCGCCTCGCCATCTCACACGGACTCGGCGACCGCATCGTCGCCGAGCGGCATGACCTGCGCGAGTCCTTCCCGCAGGGCTGGTTCGACCTGATCTGCGCCCACTACCTGCACACCCCTTTCGCCATGGATCGAGCAACCGTCCTGCGCGCGGCCGCGCGGGTGCTGCGTTCGGGTGGGCGGCTGCTGGTCGTCGACCACGGATCCACCGCGCCGTGGTCATGGAACCAGGCTCCCGACCTGCGTTACCCGACCCCGCACGAGGTCGCCGCAGGAATCGGGCTCGATCCGGCGACGTGGACGGTCGAGCGGGCTGACGCACCCCGCCGGATCGCGACCGGTCCGGACGGGCGCACCGCCGAGGTCACCGACCACGTCCTGCTCATCCGCCGCACCGCCTGACCAGCCGCCGAAGCCGCTCTCCGGAAGGAGTCACCATGCCCACCGCCTCCCAGCGCAACCGCCGTGGCGACAACCCACCGCCCCGGACCGGAAGCAGCGAGACCGCAACTCTGCGCGGTTTCCTCGACTACCTACGGACCTCGATCACAGCGAAGGTCGAAGGCGCCGCCGAACCGGAGGTTCGAACCGCCGCAGTGCCGTCGGGCACGAACCTGCTCGGACTGCTCGAGCACCTCACTTTCGTCGAGCGCTCGACGTTCCTGGGGGACACAGTCACCAGCTGGCAGGCGACCTTCCAGGCCGCACCAGCCGACAGCGTCGCCGACGTCGTCGCCCGCTACCGGCAAACGGTCGAAAGCGCAAACAAAGTCCTCGATGAGTGCACCGACCTCGGCGCACCTGTCCCGCGGCCGTGGCCGAACAGCCCCGCTCCCAGCCTGCGCTGGGCACTCACTCACATGATCGAGGAAACCGCCCGCCACGCCGGCCATGCGGACATCCTCCGCGAACTGATCGACGGCGCGACCGGCCGCTGACCTCTTGTCCAGGAAAGACCACATGATCACCATGACCCGGCCGCCGACGCGCGGCCTCCTCCGACTCGCACGCGCGATGGCTACCGTCGCGCTCACCCTCTTGGTTACGATCGGCGCCACAGCCTGCTCCGCCACCACTCCCGAGGTCGCCCCCTACGCCGCCGTCACCCGGGGCGACCCCGCGTTCGAGGAGACTTTTCGGCACGAGTTCGCCGACGTCGACGGTGTCGGTATGCACTATGTGACCGGCGGTAGCGGCACGCCGGTCGTCCTGATCCACGGCTGGCCACAGACCTGGTACGGCTGGTGGCCGATCATGCCCGCACTCGCCGAACACCACACCGTCTACGCCGTCGATCTCCCCGGACTCGGCGACAGCACCGGCTCACCGACCGGCTACGACAAGGCCACCCTCGCGCGATACATACACGCCCTCATCGCCGACCGGCTCGGAGTGCGCGACGCCCGCGTCATCGGCCATGACTTCGGCGCCGCCGTCGCATTCCAGTACGCCGCTCAGTTCCCCGCCGACACCGCACGTCTCGGCTATCTCGACCTGCCGTTGCCCGGGCCCGCGATCGATGCGCCCACATACCGCTCACTGAGCTGGCACATCGCCTTCCACACTCAGCGGCGGGTCCCCGAAATGGTGATCGGCGACGACGTCCGCGAGTACCTGGCCCTGTTCTACCCACAAGTCTCCTTCGGCGGAACGGCATTCGGCGGCACCTCGGACCGGGCCCCCTTCACCGACGCCGAGATCACCGAATTCGCACGCACTTACAGCAGGCCCGAGGCCCTGGCGGGCGGCTTCGAGCTCTACCGCGCCCTCGACAAAGACGTCCGCGACACCATGGCGGCAGCACCGACCCATGTCCCGACCCTGCTGATGACCGCCCAAGGGCAACTCGAGGCGGTTCGAGCCACCGTGTCCTCACGCCTGACCAATATCGTGCGAGCTGTGGACGTGCCGCGCGCGGGGCACTGGCTCATCGAGGAGAATCCCCGGTTCGTCACCGCGGAACTACAGCGCTTCCTCGATTGACGACACCGCCGAACCTAGAGCAACCATCTATTGTCCTCGTCGCGGTACCGCCAGGGCATATCGAGCCGGCCGGGGTCCGCGAGGTTCGGCAGATCGGGGAAATCGTGACGGTCGCGGGCGGCGGAGTGTTTCCACTGATGGGTCTTTCCCTTGGAAATGCCGTCGCTCAGTGACAACAGTATGGCGAGTGTCAGCACGACCAGAATAATCAATATGACGCGCAGGACGCCTTCGATCCCGGGCCAGACGCGATTCATCCCGACCCAGGTCAGCGTGCACGCTCCCACTGCGAGGAAGCTGGGCATGATCTTGCCATGATTGTCATCGATGAACCCGGATTCCGCCAGCCATCGGCATCTCCGGGCGCTCATCGGATGTGTCTGCCAGTTCTCGGCGAGCCGGGTGAGGATCCGGTCCATGACCTCGGCGATCAGAGCGATCGGGCGGCGAATTCCATCGGTCCAGCGCAGGGGAGGCAACCAGCGGGCGCGACGGATCTCCGCCAGCGCCTCGGTGCCGCCCTCGAGCGCCGCCCACACCTCGGGGTCGGCTCCCCATACACGCGCATCGTGATCGGCTACCTGCTCGCGGGTGCGTTGCAGGCCCGCGTAGATCAGATGGCCCGTGACGATCAGCGATCCGAGAAAAACCAACTCACGCAACGGGTTCGCGGCAACGCTCGGCCAGTTCAGGGAGTAGGTATCCGCCGGGACCAGGCCGGTCGACAACCAGAGATGCACTGCCGCGGCAGGTACGGCGACACCGACGACGAACGTCAGCCATAGTGCACGGGCACCGTATCCGATCAGGACGTCCCGGTTGTGGACGTGGGCCAGTTCATGCAGCACCACCGCCCGGAAGATATCGGGCTGTCGCTGCTGCCTGCTCTGTCCGGTCCTGCTCAACTCCATTTTGACCAGACCCGCGCCGAGGCAGATCGTCGGTCGGCCCCGACGGCGGAGGGTGACAGCATCCGTGCTGTCATCGAAGATCGCGACAACGAACTTCGGTGGGCGCGAGGTGAGTCCGGCGATCTCGATGAGGTCCTCGACCGTGGCCCGAAGCTGGGTGGGCACCGTCCCCAGCGTCGTACGCCGGGCCCACAGCGGCCCGATCCAGTAGACGACCAACGCCACGACCAGCACCGCAGCGGTCCACCAAAGCGCCGGCCGCACCGCCTGGGACACGGTTGCCGGAAGGCAATGAGAATACCGGCCGAATCCGGCGGGAAGTCGCAGCATCTCGACGTCCCATGGGTCGGCCGGATCGAATCCGGCCGCGTCCAGACAGCGTCGGTACGCGGCATCGCCCCGCAAGGCCAGCAGCATCCGGCTGGACAGTATGAGCGACCACGCAGGGATCACCGCCAGCAGTAGTACGCAACGGCGGCGAGTGCCCCAGGAGAGAAAGCCGCGATGCCGCCGCGCACTGTCGGCGTTCCTGGTCACTGTCCGATATCCGGTTCGATCGCCCGGAGCCGGGCGACGACCTCCTCGGCCAGTTCCTCGGCCCGGGCGTTGTCGAATCCCCGCGCGACCGCGCCATCGACGACCTGGCTCCGCACGCGCCGCAGCGTCTCCGAATCCACCGGAGCCACAACCGGATCGGCCGCTCGCCGCCTGCCGACCATGGCGCGCACACGAGTGCTGATCCTGGTCGTGGCGGCATCGACCGCCTTTCCGGTCGCATGGTCGGAAAGTTGCTCGACCACCATCCAGACCAGCGGCAGCACGAACGGCGCGACATCGGCAAGCCCGAAACGCACCGGCCCCCGCCATCGCGCACCGGCGCGGCGCAGCGATCGGCTCACCTGCTCATCGTCCAAGGAATCCAGATTTTCCAGTAGCCACCGCTCTTCCGGCACCTTGCTTCCTACGACATCCCACACGATTTGGCGCACCGTTGTGACCATGAGCACCCCCTATTCGCCAAGTTCACCGAAATTGCGATAGTACCGATCGGGTACATCGGGTGCGGCTCTCTCGCGATGACCACATCGGCTCACAGACGCTCAGTCCTGTATGGGCCGCCACGGAGGTTCCGCCTCCAGCGCAAGGTGATCTCGGCGAGGCGCCCTCAGCCCACCCAGGCCCCCGGAACCTCGCAATCGCGCCCGGTACCACATCCAGGGGCCCAGACCACCCGATATGCGGCGATGGTCCTGCGCATGTATGAGCGCCGCAAACCGCTCATCGCCACCGTGAACGGCCCCGCCGCCGGTATCGGCGCGACGATGATCCTCACCGCCGATCTCAGGATCGCCTCCGCCGCAGCAGAATTCGGCGAGGTGTCACCCGGCGCGGGGTGGTGGATAGCGCGGTTCCTCCGGCGCGTGCTCGGCATGCAGACCGCGACGAAAGCACCGTAGATACCAAGTGTAGACCTACACTGTTGACATAACGGTCCGGACGGCGTCTACTGAAGGGACCCACCGATCCGGCTCAAGGCTTCGAGGATCGCCATGATCATCACTGTCAGGCCGGCCGAGTCGAGGCATCTGCAAGTCGGCTCGAGCGTCACCACTCGACGTCCGGCGAACACCGCCGCGGACGCGACGCCGACACTACGACCTCGGACCGGTCGGTTCAGCCCGCGGCGGGCAGCAGCCCTTCGACTCACGAGGCACCTTCGCTCGACCCGGACACTCCGGCACCGCCGCCGGTGCGTCCGGCAAATGCCGCCGGGCAGCGGCCGAAAAATGGCCCACGTTCCGCGGTAGCCGGGCCGAGTTCCGGCTGCGCCGAGATTCGCCTACGCGGCAAGCGATGCAAGGAGAACACGATGCGACACTGCGCTGATCACAACACGATCAAGACAACGTCGATCCGCGACAAACGAACTCGATGCCGCGGTCAGGCAAGCGCTGTGCCCGACCCGCCGGAATCCAGTGGAGGTGCATGATGCGCCGTTTAGTGCCGTTGCTTCTGCTCATCTGGTTGATCATCGGTGTCATCGCCGCCGGTCAACGCGGATACTTCACCGAGCGTGACCAGAACTGCGCCAGCGCGGCAACCATCGCGGTCACCGTCATCGCGGGCCCGCTGAACTATGCAGGCGTCAATCCCAAAGTGAACGACTGCGATCTGCCCCAACCCAGCCCGTAACACGACACCGAGACGGATGCCCCGGCCCTACCGCTGCCGGCATCCCTGTACCCGTGCCAGGCCGAGGCGATTCCCGCCTGGCGTCGTATCGCGACCTGGTGACCTTCGTCAACCTCGGTTGCCGCTGCGCACCCCGTTCACCACCGTGGTTGTCCGGGTGTCCACCTTCCGTCGATTCAGCTGGATCCGAGGCAGTACCGATGACCGATAAGTCGACACGGACTCTCCCTGCGAGGACGCCACACACACGCCGCGGCACCGACGACTACGACCATCTCGAACCGCTGTTCGCGCAGCTCGCCGAGCTGGATGTGGACGACCCGCGCCGAGTTACCCTGCGGGAGGTGCTGATCGGGCGATGCCTGCCACTGGCCGAACACATCGCCCGCAAGTACGCCGGCCGCGGCGAGAACTTCGATGATCTCCTGCAGACCGCCCGGCTGGGTATGGTGACCGCCGTCGACCGGTTCGACCCCGATTACGGGGCGACGTTCCTGTCTTTCGCGGTACCGACCATCATGGGCGAGATCCGACGCCATTTCCGTGACTTCACCTGGGCGCTGCGAGTACCGCGGCGAATCAAGGAAATTCAGCAGAGCCTCGGGCCCACGAGCGACATGCTGTCGCAACGACTGGGCCGCATGCCCAAAGCCGGCGAGATCGCCGAGCAGCTCGGCGTCGGCGTCGGCGATGTCACCCAGGCAATGATCGCCCACAACGGTTACCAGACCTCTTCGATCAACGCGACCGCCGACTACGACAACGAGAACGCGCCGCTGTCGTTGCTGGACATTCTCGGCGCCGTGGAACCGGACTACTGCACCATCGAGGACTGCCTGACGGTGAAACCTCTCATCGCCGCGTTGCCCGAGCGTGAACGCGAAGTGCTGTTCATGCGCTTCTTCGAATTCCAACCCCAAACCCAGATCGCCGAGCACCTCGGCGTCTCCCAGATGCATGTCTCACGCATCCTGGCCAAGACGCTGAATTCGTTGCACAAGAAGGCATTACGCGACTGAGCAGCCTGCTCGAAAACATTGGAAGGCCTGGGAACCCGGCCGATGAGGCCCGGGGGAGTGTACGCATCCGGCCTGTTCGACCAGCAGGTCGGATCGTCCCGCGGGCGAATCGTTCGAAACGCTGTTCTGGGCCGGCCCGGCCGGCCCGCCATGGACGGCGAGTTGTCGTACGAGGCCGACAACGATGCGCCAGCGGACGTCGAGGACGGATTGTCGTCAGGCACGAGGCTCGCCCGGCATCAGTGGGGGTGAGGCTCCGCCGGAACCCGCTTGAACGGTTATCGAAGAGTATCCGTTGTGTGGCTGTGCCGCGCTGTCAGCGCAGCCCCGCCTTTACCGGCCGGAGGTCGAATGCGGGGCAGGTTCCGCATAAGCGTCCATCGGTCATTTTTCCAGTTCAGGGCTAGTGCATCGGCGTTAGGGTAGAGGGGGGAGAGTGCGAGGAGTCGAAAGATGAGCACCACCATTGTGATCGTGATCGTCGTCGCGGTTGTCGTCATTTTGCTTTTGGCCGGTGTGTGGGTGTTGATGCGCAAACGTCGCCAACACCGGCGGGTCGAAGCCGAAGGCATTCGTAGCCGCGCGGCGGAACAAGAACTCGAGGTCGGTCAGCGGGAGGCGCGGGCGAAGGAGACTGCCGCCAAGAGCCGGGCGGCAAAAGCCGAAGCCGAGGCCAAGGCGGCGCAGGCCGAGCAGCTTGCCCAGCAGGCGCACGTGCATCGCGGTGTAGCGGCGGAATCGCGAACCGAGCTGGACAAGGAGTGGGAGCGCGCGGATAAGGTCGATCCGGACTCGAAGGCAGGTGAGACGCCACGCGGGGCTGATCCAGAACGGCCGCCGCCGCCAAGAACCGGTGGCGTGGCGTGAACTTCACACCTCTGGGCGTGCTCGTCCGCGAGGATGCCCTCGTCGGCGAGAGCACACTACTCGAACGCCCCATCGGCATCTCGCGGACTGAACCGGCCACCGACCCACACGGACATCAGGTCGCCTGAACGTAGCCGATCCATAGGTGTCAATAATCTCCAGGCCGCAGCCACCGACGGAAAAGTGAGCGTCGGCCGCCGGAACGCCTGTTGGGCGGTTGACGGAAACGGCGTGAAGAGCTTCCTGGACAGTCCGTGGTCATAGGCGGCGACTTCGCTCGGCAGGACCGAAGTCGTTCACTCCTCGGGTATCTCCTACCCGGCCGCTGCGCGAAACCGGTCGCCCCAGCTCAAGGGCTAGATACATTGTATGTCTACGGCGTAGACTTACAACGGTAACAGGTCAGAGTTCCGACCGAGAGGAGGCGTCGAGCCGATGAGCCGTGTCAAGGCCGGACCAAGCGGGTCCGCGGACGCCTCAGCGGACCGCGCCACCCGCGACGGCCACACGGGCAGCCCGCTGACCCGGTCCGCGATGCTGGCGGCCGCCCTCGAGATCATCGATCGCGATAGTGTCGAGCACCTGTCGATGCGGCGCCTCGGCCAGGCGCTCGACCGCGACCCGATGGTGCTCTACCGGCACGCGGCCAACAAAGCCGCACTTCTCGATGGAGTCGCCGAAATCGTGCTCGAACAACTCACCGTCGACCCCACCGACCCGGACTGGCGCCGTCAACTGCGCATCATCGCCCGCGACTTCCGCCGACTGGCCGTAGCCCACCCGAACGTGGTTCCCCTGCTGGTCACCCACCCGCTGTCCACCCCGCTCGGGCTGCGGCCGCTCAGCATCCTGCGGCCGCTGGAACGCACCCTCGACCTGCTCACCCGGGCCGACTTCAGCAGTGCCGACGCCCTGCACATCTACCGCGCGCTGTTCGGATTCCTCTATGGTCACGTCCTCAACGAGCTCCAGGAAATCATCGAACGCCCCGAAGAGACCGACGACGTGCTGCGTCTCGGCTTGTATCGCCTACCCGTCGGCGAATTTCCCTTACTTCGCGGCCTCGCCTCGGATCTGGCCGCCTACGAAGGCGGAGCCGAACTCGAACGCGGCCTCGACATTTTGATCAGTGGTCTCACCGAGACCATGACACCAGCCGCCACGCGGCCGAGATAGGAGCGTCGACCATGACGCCACAATTGACCACAACCACCCCGGGGCGGCCGGTGCCGTCCATCTCTCGCCCGCGGCTCGAGTTCGACGCAGCGGGCACCGGCGGGGTGTGGCGGCCACGCGGCAACGACCTCGTGAGCGAGCTACCGGATTTGCTCACAGCACTCGGAGTCCGGATCGGCCCGATTCATCGAGTGATCTATCACCTCGATGAATGGACCACCCCACCCCGCAAACTCGCCAACGGTGGGCGTCAGGTCCGGCTCGACGGTTACCTGCACAAGCCCGCGCACACCGTCGATGTCCTCGGGGTCAGCGGTGCCAAACTCACTCTGCGAGTGCGCTTCCCGTTCACCGACAACGGCGAAATGATTGCCGCACAGCAATGTTGGGATTCCGAAGGCGGAACTGTCGACGCGGACTGAGCGCCACGCCATCACCCTGATCCAGGCAGCGCGGCGGTGAGGCCGGTGAGCAGGATGTCCAGGCCGCGTTCGAGTTCTGCTTCGCCGTCGTAGGCGGCCAGGAAGGGCGCGAGTTCGCGCAGCAGAGGAAACTCCGCTATCGGTAGCCGATGTAGGCCGAGCCGTAGTACGTCGTCGGTCTCCTCGGGACGCTCCACGATCTCCTGCAACTCGTTGAGAACATGCCCGTACAGGAAGCCGAACACCGCACGGTAGACGTGCAGCGCGTCGGCGCCCGAGAACCCGGCACGGGTGAGCAACTGGAGAATGTCCTCCAAGGGACGGATCACCGCATACGGCCGCAGCCCCAACGGCGTGGCCAACGGCCGGGTCACCAGCAACGGCACCACCTGCGGATGCGCCAGCGCCAGTCGCCGGAAATCCCGGGCGAGGGCCCGCAGTTGCGCCGCCCAGTCCGGGGCGGCGGGATCGACCGACAGCTGCGCCAGCACCAGTTCGGCGACACCGTCGAGCACAGCCGCCTTGTTCGGCACATGCCGGTAGATCACCATCGGATCCCGCCCGACCGCCTCGGCCAACCGCCGCATCGACAGCCCGTCGACACCGTCCCGATCGATGATCCCGAGCGCCGCGGACAGCACGGTCGTCCTGGTGATCGGACCGTTGCCCCGGCCGGTGGCGGCGCGGTCGGGCCGCCGGTTCCCAGAGCGAGAGCTCGGGCGATCGATCGGAACCTCGGCCATCTCGGATGCCTCCCTCGTCATCAGAATCTCCGATGGTGTGACGAGTGTAGACCTACATCGTTGACATCCCCAGTTCAGGGCATCCTGCGTGATCGCGGGACGGGATGTCAGCGGGTTCACCTCCGCTCCCGCTGGCTCGGACTGTGCGTCATGGGGCATTTCGACCATGCCGCCGACTGGCGCTCGAGGGTGCTGACGGGTCGGCAAGCGGAAGGAAGCTGGTGTTGTCCGCGGTCGTGGCCTGCGGGCGTCAGCGTGCCGACCGCTGACTCCGCCACGCGCGCAGCGGCTCGCCCATCAGTACGTCACCGTGGCCGACGCAGACGATATCGACGTCCAGTGCGGTCAACCGATGCGCGGCTGCGTCGACCGCCGTGCTGTCGAGGTTGAATACGCCCGGCATGGTGACACCGTGAACGTCGGCCAGTGTGTCACCGGTGAACAGCACGCGGTGATGTGGCAGATGCAACGCCAGACTGCCCGCGGTATGTCCAGGGACATCGAGGATTTCGGCGCCGCATGGATTTCCCCGCCACGCCACGAGCGCCGGGAGCCCTGGCCTCCAACGAAGAGCTGCCGTTGGCCACCCACCGCCCGAACGAGCTTCCGCTTTGTTGAGCGGTCCACCGATCATCAACTGCAACAGCATGTCTGGGAGAAATCCATCAGCAGCTCGAAACGAGGGGGCGGCCCGGCGAAGCTGCCGCCGGGCTCCCTCGGCTGGCCGGTGTCGGTGCGGGACGTTATGATCAACGCGATGACGACTCATTCTGTTCAAAGATTGGGGGTTCCATTCGTGCAAGGTGAGTGCTGATGCTCACTCACATCGCGAATGGGGACGACTCCCGTTTTTCCTTCTGGCTGCGTGTGCGTGAATTCGCCGTGCCGCCCTCCATGATCGAGACCGCTACCGCCCGCCGTCGCGTGGGGGACTGGGCAGGCGCGTGCGCCGCGGCAGGCTTCGATGTCGATTTCAGTTTGCGGTCGGTGGCGCGTAGCCACGGGCACGAACTCGCGGCTCGAATCCGGACCGATCTCCGCCATCTGGCTCCTGACCTGTTGCGCTGGCATCTGCCCAGGGTTGCTCCGGACGGGTTGTTGCGACCAGGTCTGACCATCGCCTTGGCGCGGTACGACGTGGCACCGGACCAGCGCGGCGGCGCGCATCCCATGCAGCTCGTCGTCCGGACCGCGCCGGCTTGGGCGGATGGCGGTCAGCGAGTCAGCCTCGCGCTGTGGGACGGATCCGCCACCGGGCCCGGAGCCGGCCTCCATCCGCATCCTCGTCCCAACCGGCGTTTCCGCCTGGATCTCCATCGCCACCTGTGGGATGCGCGCAGGGTCGATGAGCTGGGGACACGGTGCGGGGCCGAGCCGCCCGCGGACGATCGCCCGATGCTCGACTCCGAGTTGCTCGCCATGGTGCCGCAGGTCCACCGCTGCGCGGTTGACCGATGGGCGGCCGAGGCGGAGATCCTGCGCCACGCAGAGGGACGGCGTAGCAGTACTTTTGTCGTGCGGTTCGGGGCCCGGCAACGGCTGATTCTGGACGTGGACGTCGACGGTGACGGGCCGCCTGTCGTGCGGATCGCGTCGGGATACCCGATCGGCGACGTCTCCGCGCTGCCGGTCCTGCCCGACGCGGCGACCTGGGTGCTGCCTGATCTGGAACTGATCCGCACCGGCGCGATAGCGGCCGATCGGCTGCATCCGCTGGTCGCCTCGGCACTGGTACCCGACTGCTCGCCGACCGAGGCATCCTGCCTCCCGGACCGGGCAGGTCAACCGCGCGTCGTGCAATGCAGGGGAGAACAGCACCGGATCGGACTGGTCGACGGGGTCTTGTCCGCGCTGGACCACGACCGGGCCGAGATCCGGCGGGAGGAACTGCTGGTCGCCCTGACCGGCACTCCGCTGCCTTGCCTGCGGGCTATTGATGAGGCGCATCGTCGCCCGGACTGTCTTGTCGGCGTCCGGGAGCGTTTGGACCATGGCGACACCGCCGGCGCGCTGGCAATCGTAGAGGGACTGCTCGGTACCGACGCAATACTGCGCGACGGTGCTCTGCGCGACGAACTCGAAACGTCCGCACGACGGCGAATCACCTACGGACTGTTCAGAGCAGGCCTGTCCGAACCCGGAATCGGCCACATTCCCCCGGTTCGCCGTCCACGCGATCGCCGCGCGCACCCGCGCCACGCGGCCTCGCACTGACCCGGCGACTTTCGTCCCACATCCACTCGACCCCCGAGGTGATCACACATGCTTGCTGCTGTCCGCACGTCCCCCTCAGCCCACCCCTCCCAGCTCGACGTCGCCGACGAGTTGCTGACTCTGCTGCGCGAGGTAACCACCGAACCACGTCCCGACACCCAACTGGAAGCCCTGGCACTGGCCGTGGCCGCCGACCTGCCGGTTCTCCTGTGGGGTGAACCGGGGATCGGGAAGACCGCGGCCCTGACCCAGCTCGCCGCCGACCTGGACCTTCCGCTGACCACGGTGATCGCGAGTGTGCATGAGCCGTCGGACTTCTCGGGCCTGCCCATCATCGGAGACGATCCCGCGGAAAACGGCGTCCCGATGGCTCCGCCGGACTGGGCCGTACGACTCGTCCGGGCCGGCCGCGGACTGCTATTCCTGGACGAGCTGTCCACCGCGCCGCCCGCTGTGCAAGCCGCCCTGCTCCGTCTGGTGCTGGAGCGGCGGATCGGCAACATCCGACTGCCGCGCGGTGTCCGGATCGTGGCCGCGGCCAACCCGCGATCTTCGGCGGCCGATGGCTGGGAGTTGAGCCCGCCGCTGGCCAACCGGTTCGTGCACCTGCAATGGACCCACGAGCACGACGTCGTCGTTCGCGGCCTCGGCGGGACCTGGCCCCACGCGACCCTGCCGCGGCTGGCTCCGGAGAAATTGAGCGAGGCAGTAGCTTTCGCACGCCGCGCGGTGTGTGTGCTCCTCGCGGCCCGTCCCGCTCTGGTGCACCAACTCCCCAGCGCTGAGACGCGCCGGGGCGGTCCCTGGCCGTCGCCTCGAAGCTGGGAGATGACACTGCGGCTGATCGCCTTCGCCACCGCGGCCGGCTCATCCCGCGAGGTGCTTTCCCTGCTGGTCCGAGGCACGGTGGGCGATGGGCCGGGCTTCGAACTGCTGGCCGGCCTGGACCGGATGGACCTCCCTGACCCGGAGGCGCTGCTCGCCGACCCGGCGAGCGCTGCCTTGCCCGAGCGAGGGGATCTGCGCCAAGCCGTGCTCGACGGTGTTGTAGCGGCGGTGCGTAAACGCCCGGAGAAATCCCGCTGGGATGCGGCATGGGCGCTTTTGGTGAAGGCTTTGGAAACCGGAGCCCCGGATCTGATCGTCGTTCCAGCAACCACTCTCGCCACGCTGCGCCAGGACCACTGGGACGTGCCTGCGGTGATCGAGCAACTCGCCGGAGTGGTGTCGGTGTCCCAGGAAGCGGATCAGGCAGCCGACCGTGTCGCCGCGAAGGCAGGCCGATGACCGCGACCGCACCAAGGACGCTGGACCGCGACAAGCTCTTCGCCGCCCGATTGCATGCCGCCAGAGCCCGCCCCTACTTGGCGACCGCGCTGTTCGCCCTGTGCGTGGTCGAGTCGCGCCGGGTACCGACGATGGGCGTCGACCGGCACTGGCGGTGCTACGTTTCGCCGGTGTTCGTGGACCGGACTTCGGTGGAGGACCTGGCCGGAGTGTGGGTGCACGAGGTGTCACATCTGCTGCGCGACCATCACGGTCGCAGTGACCGATTCGCCCGGCAACACGACCTGACCGGCCCGGCGGAACGACTGCGGATGAACATCGCCGCAGACTGCGAAATCAACGACGACGCATTCGGTGACGGGCTGGCTCAGCCCGACGACGCTGTCACGCCCGCGTCCTTGGGGCTGCCCGAAGGGGAGCTCATGGAGGACTACCTGCGTAAATTCCGGCTCGGACCGAATACCCAGGGCATCGCCTGGCTCGACTGCGGCAGCGGCGCCGACGGATTGGAACGCGAGTGGGAGCTGGGACCGGACGGCGCCGACGGCCTCAGCGAACAGGAACGAGACGCCGTCCGGTTCCGGGTGGCGCAGGGCATCATCGGCCGTCCGGGCAACGCGTCCAAAGGGTGGCAGCGCTGGGCGGAAGAGGCGTTCCACCCGCCTCAGCCATGGCGCGATCTGCTGGGAGCGGCCATGCGCTCGGCGTTCTCCGGCGCCGGTGCGGGCGAGGACTACACCTATGGCCGGCCGGCCCGGCGCTCCGCAGGGGTGCCCGGCGTGGTGCTGCCGAGTCTGCGGCGAACGCCACCTCGGGTCTCGGTGCTCATCGACACCTCGGGGTCGGTCAGTGACACCGAACTGGGCAGCGCGCTCCTCGAAGTGGCCGCCATCTCCCGCGCCGTGGGCGGCCGCCGCGACCTGGTCACCGTGCTGCCGTGCGACGCGGCGGCGCGGATCGTGCACCCGCTGTGTCGAGCCGAGCGGATACCGCTGGTGGGCGGCGGGGGCACGGACTTGCGGACGGGCATCGCCAAGGCGCTGCGAGCCCAACCCCGGCCCGATGTCCTCGTGATTCTGACCGACGGCCAGACACCCTGGCCGACCAGACGGCCACCGTGCCGGACAGTGGTGGGGCTGTTCCGTCGGCAGCACGCCGCTTCGTGGCGCGAACACGATCCCGATTACGTTCCGGACGCACCGCCCGCATGGGCCCGAGTAGTCGATATCGGGTAGGTGCCCGCCGCTCGGGGACTATGAACGCCGACGACAATCCATCGGCCTCGGTCGCCAGCTGTTCGTTGGGCATGATGTGAGAACGACCGTGCGGCTTGCGGATCGGGCGTCCGAGCTCGAGAATGACGGGTTGATATACCGGGTGGGGAACGCGAGGAGACAATCCAAATGCCATACGCCGTAGTGGGTTTGATCACCCTCGTGCTGTGGGTCTACTGCCTGATCGACGTGATCATGGCACCCGAAGCGGAGATCCGGCAGCTGCCCAAGGGCCTGTGGTTGGTGATCGTGCTCTTTGTCCCCACGATCGGAGCGATTCTGTGGCTGGTGCTGGGCCGACCGCCGAGTGTGCCCGGACGGCCGGGGACCAGCCGATACCCGGAGTACGATCGCCCGGGTCGTTACGTGCCGCAGAATCCGGCTGCCGATGAGGAGTTTCTGCGAGGATTGCGGGAGCGAGCAGAACAACAGCGGCGCGAAGCGCGGCGGCAGGAGCAGCAACGTCAGGCCGAGGCGGAACAGCGCCGGGCGGACGAAGAGCCGTAGAACATATGGCCGCTGCGGCCGCGACCCCGTCACCAGCACCCGGCGACTCGTCTCCGGATCACGCGGACGGCAAGGGAACGGGTCGTACCGGGCCCTGGCGATTGTGGCCCGCGTCAGGGCGCGAGAAAAGGTCGGGGGATGGGTGTGCGCCGGGGTCAGTTCGCGGGAGGCTCGAGCAGCACGGGAAGAGTGAGGGGTCCGCTGGTGATGAACTGCGGGCTGTGCGGGATCAGGGCGGGGTCACAGGCGAGGCGCACGCGAGGGAACGCGTCGAACAGCGCGGACAACGCGATTCGGGTTTCCAGCCGAGCCAGCGGTGCGCCGAGGCAGAAATGCGGTCCGTGACCGAAAGCCAGTTGGTCGTGGTGATCGTGACCGATGTCGAAGACATCGGCGTCGGGATACCGTCGTAAATCCCGTCCGACCCCGGCGAACCATCCGACGATGGCGCCGGCGGGGATGTCGACCCCGGCGATGCTGACATCCCGCAGCGCGTAGCGGTTGAACATCACGCAGGCTGACGAACGGAAACGCAGTGCCTCCTCCACCACATCCGTCCACCGGTCCTCGGCGCGGGCCTTGGCGAGTTGCTCGGGATGGGTGCACAACGCGATGACCGCAGTGCCCAGCAGGTGCACTGTCGTCTCGTGTCCGGCGATGATGACCAGCCACAACGTTTGCACCAGTTCCTCGTCGCTGAAACGGTTCTCGGCGTTGGCCCGCAGCAGGGCCGAGGTCAGGTCATCACCGGGTGCGCGCCGCTTGCGGTCGAGCAGTTCGGCGAGGTAGGCCAGCATTTCCTCCACCGCGGTTTTCGTTTCGTCGCCTGTGCTGGTGTGGGACACGACCGCCGTGGTCCAGCGCCGGATCTGTGCTCGTTCGGCCGCGGGCACCCCGAACAGTTCGCAGATCACGCGCACCGGTAGAGGTGTCGTGAAGTGGGACACCAGATCGACTTCGGTATCGCGATCGCGGAGGTCGTCGAGGAGTTCGCCGGTGATCTGCCGAATTCGTGGTTCGAGCGCGGCTACCCGGCCGGGGGTGAACGCCTGGCCGATCGTTCTGCGCAACCGGCGGTGATCCTCCCCGTCCCTGTTGAGCATGTGATCGATATCGGTCAACGCACGTAGGGGCCAGTCCGCCGGGATGGTTCCATCGTGCAACGCTGGGCAGTTGCGGGCGTTCTTGCTGAACAGTGTGCCGTCGCCGGCGAGGACTTCGCGCACGGCCTGGTGACCGACCGCGAGCCAGGCCGCGACCGCGCCGGGCAACTCGATCGGGACCACCTGCCCCCGGTGGCGGATGCGCTCATAGGTGTCGAAGATGGATTCTCCAGCGGTGGGCAGTTGGATCACGGCTTCGGTCATGTCGTCTCCCAAAATCGCGAACGGGTGGCGCGCACGCAGCCCGGTCGGCTGCGGTGCGAAGTGAGTGTGGACCACGGATCTGCGCTGCTTCGACCGAACCGGAATCCTCTGCCCCAGAACGGAATTTCGCGGAACGAAACCGATGGACGGTGATCGTTCGGGACTCGTTGCGCCCGGACCAGGAGGAAGCAAGGTTTCGGGGAGCCGTTCCAGCCGGACGGACCTCTGTCGGGGATGCGCCGCACCGATGAGTTCGTCGGCCTCGTGTCGTCTTACCGAGTATGACTACACCCACAATCGGCAGTCTGTTGTTGTCCAGCACCGATCCGGCCCGTCTGCGTGATTGGTATGCGGCGGTCTTCGTGCCGAAGGTCGACCGTACGCCCGGCGAGCCCGGCTACGATGTGCTGGACTTCGGCGGTTTCTACGTGATGATCGACAGCCGCGACGACGTCGGGGCGGCGAACCCCGAACCGGGCCGAATGATCCTGAACGTCGATGTGGACGACGCCCGGGCGGTGGCCGGTCGCATCGATGACCTCGGCGGGCGATGGCTGGCCGAGCTCGACGATCGAGACGGCAGCCTGTTCGCCACCGCGATCGACCCTGATGGCAACTACGTTCAACTCATTCAGCTGAGCCCGCAGCATCGGGCTGCGATGACCGAGAGGGGCTAGTGGATGCTCACCGACAGCAACGCGTTCAGTGGATTCTCGGTAGACGACATCGAGGCGGCCAAGACGTTCTACGCCGAGACGCTGGGGATACAGGTCTCCGAGGAGAATGGGATGCTCCAGCTGCACCTCGGCGGTGGAGGCACGGTCCTGGTGTACCCGAAACCGGACCACACACCCGCGACCTTCACCGTGTTGAACTTCCCGGTCCCCGACATCGAGGCGGCCGTCGATGAACTCAACCGCCGCAACGTGCGCTTCGAACGCTACGAATTCGCCGAGCAGGACGAGAAGGGCATCCACCGCGGCGGCGGCCCGCTGATCGCGTGGTTCACCGACCCCGCGGGCAACGTCCTGTCCGTCCTGCAGCAGTAACGCTCCAGACGCGGCACCTCGGAGTTGAGCCGAGGTCGGCGCGGTGAGCTGCGAACCGCACTCCGACCTCAGGCGTCCAGGTCATCCGCCACCATCGCCGCCAGGCAACCCGAGCACAGCACGCCCCGCGTAGTGTCGGTGTGCTGACAGCGAACAGATAATCGGTTGCCTGTCGGCGACGGTGGTGGATGCAATGTCCGGCATGGTCACCCAGGTGCGCACGCCATGGCGAGATGAGAGGAACGCGGAGCGGACTGACGGATCATCCGTCCGGATCGGTGCTCTGGTTCCGCTGACCCGGCCCGGCTGGGTCGAGGCAGGCCGGCACTTGCTCGCAGGACTCGAGCTGGCCGTGCGCGAAGTCAATGAGGCCGGCGGGATCGCCGGAAGACCACTCGAGCTGGTGGTCCGGGATACCGCGGCTGATCCACAGCGGGCCGCGGCGGCCGTGGACGAATTGGCTCACCTGGGCGTGGCTGCCTTGGCGGGGGAGTATCACAGCGTCGTCGCTCGCGCCGCTGCCGCCAGGGCCGACGCCCTCGGCCTGCCGTACCTCTGCTCGTCAGCGGTTCTCGACGCGCTCACCGAACAGCCAACGGAATGGGTCGCGCGCCTCGCCCCGGCGCAGTCCCACGGATGGCAGATCTACGCGGACTTCCTCCTCCGCGCGGGCCACAGTCGAATCGCCGTGGCAGTCGAGTCGAGTGTCTACTGGGCATCCGGGGCCCGCATCCTGCGGGATCACCTCGCGGCACGCGGCGGCACCGTCATCGAACTCGATATGCATGCGCTCGCCCCCACCGCTGTGTGCGACGAACTCGTCGACAATCGCGCGACGGCCCTGATTCTTCTGGTCGGCCACCCGGAGCCGGCAGTGTCGATCGTCAGGTCCGTCCGCCGCGACCAGCGCCTCGCCGAGATCATGATCGGTGCTCCGGCCGGACAACCGGAGTTCGCCGAATGGGCGACGTTGCTGGGCGACGACAGCGCCGCGATCCCGTTCTTGCGCTACCTGCCCGAGCGTCTCAGCTCACTCGGTGCACGAGTCGAGACTGCCCTCCGAGCGCGGCTGGCCGAAGCGCCGTCCTTCGTCGCCTTCGAGGGCTACGACACCGTTGCCGTCCTCGCCGATGTGCTGCGTTCTCACGGCGCGGATCGGGCGCGCATTGCTGAAGCCTGGTCGTGCGTTGCGGTCGAAGGCACCCGCGGGCAGATTCAGTTCTCCCGCACGCCAGGCATCAGCGTATGGCAATGGGCTCGGACGCCCATCCAAGTCGTCGATCGAGATCCGGCGGAACCCGATCGTTTTCGCATCCTTTACGCCAACTGAGAGATCAGGAAGGTCTCCCAGTGCCCAGATCCGCGCAAAATCGGGGCTGTCTACTTTATGGCAAATTCACTGCAATTGTGCGCACCGGATGATGGGCAGTGGGGCGACACGGACGAAGCAGTGATCTGCCGAGACTGAATCAGGCAGCCGGCTGGGGCTGGTTCAGGTCCCTGACGCCGGTGATCGCATCGATGATGTTGACAATGGCGGAGGTGCCGCCGTCGAGGGCCGAGCTGCCCGAGTCGAGCATGGCGGAGCCGGAGGACGAGCCGGCCGAGCCCGTGGACGAGCCGCCGCCGGCCGAACCCGAGGCCAGGGCTGCGGAGCCGGTGGCTGCGGAGCCGGTGGCGGGATCGGCGGAGGCCACTGCGACCGGGCCGAAGAACATGGCGGCGGCGGAGACGGTGCCGGCGGCGACAAGGATCTTGCGAGAGAACATGTAGGGGTTTCCTTCCACAGTTGGATAACGACACCATCACGGCGCGCACCAGCAACGTTAAGAAAAAGAAATCGGCAAAGCCACTTCTCTTATTGTGGGAATGATCACGGTTAATAGTGGGCTAACGACGTATTGTGCCGAGGTAACACAATTTGATCTTTACTCCGGTCACGGATTCGATGATCAAATTCGGTTGTTTCTACGGCGGTGCCGCGTATCGGCATGCGGCAGTGCCGATCTCGCGGCAAATCTTCGATCCCGACATGGCGCAACTCGAGCCGACGACGCGCTCGGCGGCCGTTGGCGGGAGGCGATCCGGCGCCAGGACGACCGCACGCCCGGCGACGTGGTGCTAGAGGTGTCGCGCCTTCGCTGCGGCCTGCGAGCGATGGCCGCAGGACCGGGCTGTTCGTCTGACAGGTCGGTGCCCCTCGCGGAAGAAGGTCTTTGAAATGGAGAGCAGCGCCAGTCCGCCGCCTTCCTGCTATACGGGAAACCAGCCGACCCCTTCGGCCGGGCAAAAGGTGGCAGAGTGACGTACGTCACAGCGAATCGTGTCATGTTTCCGCGACCCCCGGTGTCTCGAGGGCATGACTGAGCACGACACACGCCACAAGGTCGTCGTCATCGGCGGTGGATATGCCGGAACACTGGCAGCCAACCATCTGCGAATACGCACCGATATCGATATCACGCTGGTCAACCCCCGCCCGACGTTCATCGATCGAATCCGGCTGCACCAGTTCGTGTCCGGAACCGGCGATGCGACAGTCGACTACGGCACGCTGCTCGGCGAGGGCATCGAGTTGATTGTCGACAGCGCCGCCCGCATCGACACCGGCGGCCGTATGGTGCAGCTGGCGTCGGGTGGCGCGCTGGACTACGACCACGTCATCTACGCGGTCGGCAGCACAGCGGCGATACCGTCCGTGCCCGGCGCGGCCGAGTTCGCTTTCCCTATCGCCGAATTCGAGTTCGCGCAGCGGCTGCGCGCCGAGCTGTACAAGTCGCCTCTCGATGCTCCGGTCACCGTTGTCGGCGGCGGACCGACCGGCATCGAGACGGCCGCCGAACTGGCCGAACAAGGACGCACGGTCACGCTGGTGTGCGGCGGAACCCTGATGCCGTCTCTGAGCGCGCCGGGCCGCCGGTACGTCGCCAAATGGCTGTCCCGGCAGGGCGTGACCGTGCTCGAGGCCGGCATGGTGAGCGAGGTCCGGCCGGACGCGGTCGTCTTCGCCGGTGGTGCGGTGCGTCCGAGCGCCCTCACCATCTGGACGACAGGCTTCGGCGTGCCGGAGTTGGCGGCTGCGAGTGGGCTGCAGACCGACGCGCTCGGCCGACTGCTCACCGACGAGACGCTGACCAGTATCGACGACGACCGCATCGTCGCGACCGGCGACGCAGCCGCACCGTCGGGCCATCCGCTTCGGATGAGCGCCCAGGCTGCGGGGGCGCTCGGGGCGCAGGCCGCCAACACAGTGCTGAGTAACATCGCGGGGACCGAACCCGCGGTAATCGACCTGGCCCTCATCGGGACGTGCATCAGCCTCGGCCGGCACGCCGGCATCCGACAGCTCGCCCGCAAAGACGACACCGCGGTGAGCCTCTACGTCGGCGGCCGCATCGGTGCGAGGATCAAGGAGGTGACCTGCAAGATCGGGGTAGGAAAGATCCGTCGCGAGGCCCGTGAGCCGGGTTCTCCGAGCTGGCCCAAGGGAGGCCCGCGGCCCGCGCAGCCGGCCGGCGCCGCGCCGGTGGTCACGTCCTCATGACAACCGACGAGCATGCCGAGCGATTCACGGTGCTGCGGCCGCTGCTGTTCACGATCGCCTACGAAATCCTCGGCTCGGCAATCGAATCCGACGACGTGCTGCAGGACAGCTATCTGCGGTGGGCGGAAGTGGACCTGGCGACGGTGCGGGACACCAAGTCGTATCTGGCCCGGCTGGTGACCCGTCAGGCGCTCAACGCCCTGCGGGCCGGTGCGCGCCGTCGCGAGGACTACATCGGCCCGTGGCTGCCCGAGCCGCTACTGCTCGACGAGCACGACGCGGCGGCTGACCTGGTGCTCGCCGAGTCGGTGTCGATGGCGATGCTCGTGCTGCTGGAAACACTCACCCCCGACGAGCGGGCGGTGTTCGTGCTGCGCGAGGTGTTCGGCTTCGACTACGGCGACATCGCCGCGGCGGTGGGCAAATCCGTGATGACGGTGCGCCAGGTGGCACACCGCGCCCGCTCGCACGTGCGGGCGCGCCGCAAACGCTTCGAACCCGTCGACGCGGCGAAGATCGCGCAGATCACCGAGCAGTTCATGACCGCGGCGTCCACCGGTGACACGCAGGCGCTGCTGTCGCTACTCGCTCCGGACGCCATCTGGACCGCCGACAGTGGCGGCAAGGCCCTCGCCGCGCGCCGGCCGGTGGTGGGCGCCGAGAAGGTGGCCGCATTCCTGATGGACCTGTTCCACCGGGCGAGGAAGACACCGAACCTGCGGATCGAGCGGGTCAACTGCAACAGCGCACCCGCGATGGCTGTCTACGGCGACGACCATCTGGAAGGCGTCTTCCTGATCGAGATCCGCGAGGGCAAGATCACCAACTTCTACGCCATCCGCAACCCGGACAAACTCCTCACGGCGGCGGTACCGCGCCAGATCAGCCGGTAGGAAGCCGGCAAGCCGCAGGAAGTGAATATCATGTCGAACCGAGGAGCAACGATATGTCGACAGCTCGAGCAACAAGCAACATAGCGACGTTCAGCCGCCTTCATGACGCCGTCAACAGCGGCGATGCGGAGATCATCTCGAAGACGATCGACGAGGTCGTCGCGCCGGACATGCTGTTCCACGCGCCAGTGCCGATGGATGCGACGGGGGCGCAGGCGCTACAGCAAGTATGGGCCGTGCTCCTGCGCGCCTTCCCAGACATTCACGTCGCGGTCGAGGATGTGATTGCCGAGGGGGACAAGGTCGTCTTCAGGAACACGGTCACCGGGACCCATCAGGGCGAGTACAGGGGCCTGCCGCCAACCGGCAAATCCGTCACTTACAACGAGATTTTCATCGTCCGCTTCGCCGACGGCCGAATCGCTGAGATTTGGGGTGTCGTCGACGTCTTCGCACAAATGCGGCAACTCGGCGTCATTCCGGCCTAGTCTCGTCCGGGGTCGGCACTCGTGCAGGCCAGTCGCTGGTTCTGCCGCATCTCAGCACCGGCGCGCCGGGATCGGCCCATTTCTCCTCGGAGCTGCGTTCGTCAGCTGTCGGACATGACCGCAGTGCCGGCTTCAGCTGCGGTGCGCCGCCGCCCGGCGCGGTGGGCGAGTGCGTCGAGGATGCGTTGCCACGCCGGTGATGCCTCGGAGATCCGGGAAGAGACCAGCTTCAGGTAGCCCGGCCGGCTGCTGTCTCGTTCGTGTTCGATCTCCCAGGCGTCCAGGTCGTCGATGAGCTGGTCCAGGCGTGGATCGTGCGGATCCCAGTCGACTGATTGATCACAGGCGAGATACAGGCGCGTCGTCTCGGGGTCGTCGAGGCCGGCGTTCTTTTCCCGGATCCGCTGCGGCATTGTCCCTGGATCCAGTGCTTGCATCAGGATCCAGGAGTCGCGCTCGAGTCGTACCCTCAATTCACTGACCCCGAGACTGCGCATCCGGTCCAGGATGGCGACCACTTCGGCAGGCAGGACAAGCCGTTCGCCGCTGGCCAATTCGGCGATCCGACGGCGATTCTCGGCGAGCTGGTCGATCTTGCGCCGCAATCCGGCGTCGATGTCGGTGACGGCCGAGGCGAATTCGGCTGGCTGCGCGTGCAGCAGCGCGTCGATTCGGGCCAGCGGAACACCGGCATCGGCGAGTGTCCTGATCCGGATGAGATCCACCGCCGCTTGCGCGCTGTAGCGGCGGTAGCCGGAGGCATCACGCTCGGGCTCGGGCAACAGGCCGACGTGATGGTAGTGGCGAACGGTGCGCACGGTCACGCCGGCGGTCGCCGCGAGCTGACTGATCGTGAGCACCGTCCTCCTCGTCTTCAGAAGTGATTCTGCCGAGTCTAGGGGTGCTCGTGAGGATCGTGTCACCAGCCGAAGGTGGGGGCTGCGCGCAGTCGGGGTGGTTCGACGCTGCCACCGTTTGTGTTCGGCAGTATCGGTTGCCGGGCAGATCGGCAGCGAGCGAGGCGGTGATCGGTGATCTCAGCGGTCAGCGGGTTCCCACCGGCACCCCGTCTACGGGCGAGCCGCCCGGTCGACGACGTCGCGGATCGCCTGGACCACGGCATCCGGGCGGTCGAAGCAGAGCCGGTGGTGCGCGGTGTCGGAGAGGATGCGTTGTTCCCCGTGCGAGACGGCGCTGAGCAGGGCCGCGTCCATTCGCCTCCTGCCGTCATGCATCTTCTGCAGCGTCTCCGCCTGCTGGGCGGGGTCGGGGCCCAGCACGCTGAGAGCGACCACCGGGACATCAGGAAGGTTCGGCCCGGCCCGCAATTCGGTGGCCACTTCGGTCAACCTGCTGCGCTCGGCGATGCCGATCTTGATCCATTCGTCACTCGCCTTGGCATCGATCAACGGCCCCCGGACGTGCTCCGGGTAGTCCGCGAGCAACTCGGTGCGCATCTCACGCATGGCCGAGCGCAGCTGGTCGAGCTGCTCCAGATCAGGCGCCATCTGCTCGGCCGCGGCCAGATGCATCTCGGGCGGCATGAAGTCGTCCCAGTCGCGGTGCAGTCCGTCCAACCAGACCAGCCCGGCTACGTCTCGCGGGTACAGCTGCGTGAACCGATGCGCGTAGAAGCCGCCGAGAGAGTGGGCCGCGAGAACATACGGTGCGGCGATGTTCTGGGCGCGCAGCAGCTCGTGTAGTTCTGTGGCAACCGCGGCGGCGGTGCGCGGCAACGGGAGAGGATCGCTATAGCCCGTGCCACCGCGGTCGTACACTACGGCGGTGGTGAACTGCGAAACCTGTTGCTGGACACCGAAATAGTCCAAACCGACCGCGCTGGCTCCCGGCAGGAACACGACGGCCGGCCCGCCGCTGCCCGACCGATGCACGAAGATACGGCGGCCGTCGATCGCCTGGAACCCTCCGACCGGCGGCGCGAGCCGAGCCGAGGGCGTGCTGTTGTTTGTCATGCGACAAATGCTCCAACCCTGACGCAGGGTCAAGGTCAAATCTTGCGGCGCACGCTCGTGGCTCTTCTCGATACCTCCCTTGGCTCCCGAGCCGGTAGGGGCCGGGTGCCGACACCCGGCCCCTCGTTGCTCGTATCTCCCTGGCGAGGCAATCGACGTCGCGATCAGATGGGCCCCGCCGGCCCGGTCTTAGCGGATCGCCCCTGCGCTGAGCTGTTCGAGATGCACGTCGGGTCGCAGCGTGAAGCCTGGATCGACTTGCGCCACGAGGTCCTTGCCCGCCCATGCCTCGGCGTTGCGCACATGGAATTCGACGGCTTGGCGCTGGTAAGTTTCCCAGTCGCGGTCGACCGCGTCGAGCGCCGACCGGAGTGTGGTCAGGGCGTCGTGGTTGTCGGGCTCGAGGTCGGTGATCGGCCGGATATCACCGCGCTCGGCGGCACGCACATGCGTCGAGCGGCCTATCCAGCACAGCAGATCATCTCCCACCTGCTCGCGCAGGAACGCGAGATCTTCCTCGTCGCAGACCTTGTTGCCGATCACGGCGACACGGATGCCGAAATCTTTGGCATAGCCCAGATACTGGCGATAGACGCCGACGCTGCGCAAAGTCGGTTCGCACACCAGGGCGGTCAGATCGAAGCGGGTGAACAATCCCGATGCGAACGAGTCGGCGCCGGCCGTCATATCGACCACCACATACTCGCCTGCGCCGTCGACCATATGGTTGAGCAGCATCTCGGCGGCGCCGACCTTGGAGTGATAGCACGCCACCCCCAGATCCTCGTCGGCGAACGGTCCGGTCACCATCAGCCGCGCTCCGCCGGCCTGCCGGACGCAGGCGGCGTAGATCGGGTTGTCCTCCACGACACCGAGCAGCCGTGACCCGGTTCCCGGCGGCGTGGTCTTGATCATCGCCTCGGCCGAGGGAATTCGCGGATTCGTGCCACGCAGGTAGTCCTTGATCAACGGCAGGTGCTCGGCGAGGGTCGGCAGCGTCACCGATTCCTCCTCGCTGACGCCGAGAGCCGCGGCCAAGTGCTGGTTGATGTCGGCATCGATCGCCAGGGTCGGCGCACCCTGCTCGACCAGATGACGGATGAACAACGAGGACAGAGTTGTCTTGCCGCTGCCACCTTTTCCGACGAAGGCGATCTTCACCGCCACACTTCCTCTCTATGGGTAACGAAATTCATATTCGAAACGGGCGACGACAATGTACAGCGGTGCCCGGCAAGCCTGGAATCCGGGCCGGTGCTACGAGCCTCTCGCTGCCGCGAATTCCTGCGACTGGCAGCGCTTTTCGAGCCATCCCGCAGTGCCGAACCGGCAAGGCTCAGCTGGAGCGGCCCATCTCGGTGAACCGGTTCCGGGGGCTGAAGTCCCGAATCGCCGTCGCCACTTCGGGAGTGGCTGCCAATCGTCGCGGTCTGTCCGGGGGTGTCCCTATCTCTGACGTCAAGTCGATCCGGCGCGGTCTGGGTTCTATGCGGGAGGTGGGCGGTCAGCGGGCTCTGGCTGCCCGGCAATGCCGCGTATCGGGTGTTCGACGTGAGCCACGTCGTGGCCACAGGCGCGGGCCACGGTCACCGGCAGCGCGCCGATCGTGTTCGGTTGGTCGACCACGATCAGCAGTGGCCCGTGCGCGGCCGGCCGGGCGAGCACCTCCCGCCGCTGAGCCTCGCTGTTGGGTAACGCTCGCGCCGAGTCGTCTCTGCCGCAACAGAATCCGGCCCCGTCGTTTCGGGCACCGGCGTACAGGACCAGTCTCCCGCCTATCTCGCCGCAGTGACGGCGGAACACTAGCGGCTGCGTTCGTATGTGTGTTCCGGAGCCGGGATCCGCTGATAGCCGGTGACGCGGAGGGTTGGTGTGTGGTCGGGGTCATGCTGGGCGCTGTCCGGTTCGACGATGCCGCGGACTTCGAGCCACGTGTCGTCCTCGATCAGTTCCGGCATCTCCGCAAGGTGCACGAGGACATAGCGGGCATCGGCGACGCAGCAGGTGATGACCACTCGCGCGAGATCTGTGTCGGTGGTGTCGGGATGCTGTGACCCCAAACCCACTGGCCGCATCGCGAATCCGCTGACGGTCACCTCCCGGCCGTCCAGGGAGCGGTTCGAGTCGAACAGCGCCCGATCCACCAGATCGACAACCCGCAAAGTCGGTGCGGGATCCGTCGGCAGTGGTGGAAACGGCCATCGCTCCGGTTGCGCGGAGGGCGAATCGCGGGGCACGACCTGTACTCGGGGGCTCGTCACGGCGGCGTCGGCGCCCAGTGCGGGCGGGGCGATCAGCAGCAGCGCCGCGGCCGGAAGCAGCAGTAACCACTGGGCCCGGCCGGTGCCGTGCGCATGGTCGTGCTCGTCGGCCGGGGTGGCCGCGCCGCGCCGGATGTCGCGCACGATCGCGATCAGTCCCAGCAGGACGAAACCTGCGCCGCTGATCAGCAGAAACGGAAAGAGGCCGGGTTTCACGTAGCGCAGGTAGGAGCCATCGAGCGCGATCCACGAAACCGCGCCGCCGATCAGCAGCAACAGCAGATTCTGGGTCTCCCGTCTCACCGGGCACCTCCGAGAAAGACGTATCCGGCGAGGGCGCCGCACATCACGGCCACTACGAACGTCAACGGCGCGAACCGCATTGCGAACGCCCGACCGAATGTACCGGCCTGCATGGCGAACAGTTTCACATCGACCGCGGGTCCGACCACCAGGAACACCAGCCGCGGCAGCAGCGGCAGCGCCGACATGCTCGCCGCGACGAACGCGTCGGCCTCCGAGCACAGCGCGAGCACGATCGCCAAGACCGCCAGAACGACGATGGCTATCACCATCTGGCCGGCCAGATGTTCGTACCAGGAGGGCGGAACCAGCACATGAAGTGCGGCGGCAGCCATCGCGCCGAGTACGAGAAACGCGCTGGCCTGCAATAGATCGTGGCGCGCGGCCTCGGTGAAGACCTCCCAGCGGGTGCGGCCCACCACGCAGTGGCCATGCCCGGCCTTGGGCAACAGCCACGCCGGACGCCCGAACTTCGACCAGACGAAGCCCATCGCGACGGCGGTGGCCAGCGAACCGGTGAATCGCGCCGCGACCATCCCTGGCTCGCCTGGAAACGCCACTGCGGTGGAGATCAGCACGACCGGGTTGATCGCGGGCGCGGACAGCATGAAAGCCAGCGCCACCGAGCCCGGCGCCCCCTGATCGGTCAACCGCCGCGCCACCGGCACGACACCGCACTCACATCCCGGCAACGCCATACCCGCCAGCCCGGCTACGCCGATCGCCGCAGTCTCGTTGCGCGGCAGTACCTTTCGCAGCACGGCGGGGGAGACCAACGCCGCGATGCCGCCACTGACCAGTACCCCCAGTACCAGGAAGGGAACCGCCTGCACAAAGACACCCGAGAATATCGTCACCGCGGTCTGCAATCGTGCCGACGCACCGACCGCGCGCACCAGCGGCGCCTGCATGGCCAGCCCGAGGGCGATCAGCGCGACCAGTACATACGTCGAGGGCACCTTCGTCCGGATCGAGGTCAGAGTGTTCTGCGCGAGCACGCTCACATCCTGTCAGCAGAAGCCACCGAACCCGTCGGCCGACCCTGATCGATGGTGTGGCCCCGTATCGATCGGGCCGGCCGCGTGGCGATCAGGCCGGCCGCGTGGCGGTGGCGATCTGGAAGGCGCTGTCTACGCGCCTGATTTTCGGCTCCTGCAGGCCGGCGCCTTCGAGCATGGCGACGAGTTCGGCGTCGGAGTGGAAGCGGGCGAGCTTGGCGACCGGCGGCGGCATGAGCGACCGCGGGGGATCGGGTGCGACGGTGTGCAGGACCAGGCGGCCGTTCGGTTCGAGGACGCGGTGGAGTTCGGACAGCATGGCGGGCGCGTCGACGAAGAACAGTATGTTCATCGCGGTCGCGCTGCTGAAGCGCCCGTCCGGCAGGGGCAATGTTTCCGCTGCGGCCTCGATGACCTCGAGCCTGCCCTCTCGTACAGCGGTCTCGTTCCTCGATCTGGTGAGCGCCACCATGTCGGCGCTGTGATCCACGGCGGTCACACGGCAGCCGGTTTCGAGCGCACGAGCGGCGAAGGTGCCGCCGCCGCAGCCCACCTCGAGGAGGTGGTCGCTGTCGGTGAGGTGAAGTTCTGCCAGCGTGTCGCGGAAGATTTCGTGGTGGGATTTCATGTCCCGCCACATCAACCGTGCCAGTGGTCCGCGAGGTCTGCGCAGCAGTCGGTCGGTGAACAGATCGAAAAGAGCCAAGGCGAATTCCTGTCGTGATCGTCCCAAGGTGGTTCAGGTGTGAGCGCTCGGCTGAATCCGCATGTCTCCGTGCACGCTTCGGCGAGCCAATGGGCGTGCGAGTACGGTGTGCGGATATCCCGGCGTGATGGCGGATGCACTGCTGAGGCGCTCGAGATGGTGGTCGTCGAGCGTGAGGTCCAGGGCGTCGAGGTTGTCCTCGAGTTGCGCGCGAGTTCGGGCACCGAGCACGGGTGCGGTGACGCCGGGTCGGCGCAACAGCCAGGCTAGGGCCACCTGCGCCGGTGACCGGCCGAGTTGCCGGGCCACCTGGCGTACGGCCTCGGCGATGGTCAGCGACCGCTCGCTGAGACCGTCGTTGGCGACGATGAGGTCTTTGCGGGTGGTTCCCACCACGGGACGCCGTGCCTCCGAGGGGAGATCCGCATCGGTGTACTTACCGGCGAGCACGCCTCCCGCCAGTGGCGACCAGGCAACCACGCCGAGACCCAGTTCGCGGGCCATCGGCAGCATGTCGTGTTCGGCCGTGCGCTCGGTCAGGTTGTACTCCAGTTGCACCGCGATGAGCGGGGTCCACCCCCGCAAGTCGGCAATCGTCTGCATGCGTGCGATCTGCCAGACGGGGGTATTCGAAATGCCGAGGTACAGCACCTTGCCCGCGCGCACCAGATCGTCCATGGAGCGCAGGATCTCCTCGGGCGGCGTGAGGTCGTCCCACATGTGCAGGTAGAGCAGGTCGAGATAGTCGGTGCGCAGTCGGCGTAGGCTCGCCTCGACCGAGGCGACCATGTTCTTGCGATGGTTGCCGCCGGAATTCGGATCGGTGAGCCTTCGCAGCAGCGTGTACTTCGTCGACAGGACGAGCGCCTCGCGGTCGGCCCCGGCGAACTCGCCGAGCCATTCCTCGGCGGTGCCGTTGGTGTAGTTTCCTGCCGTGTCGAGGAAGTTGCCGCCGCGTGTGAGGTAGGCGTCGAAGATGCGCCGGGCCTCGTTCTTGTCGGCCCCCCATCCCCAGTCGGTTCCGAAGGTCATGGTGCCCAAGGCCATCGGCGAAACACGCAGTCCCGACCGTCCCAGCAATCGGTAGCAGTCCAGAGCATTGTTGAAAAACGTTGTCATTATCGCTTAGTGTAGGCCCGCTGAGTTTTCCGAGCAAGGGCTGGAGATGGCAACAATCGATACAGAAGTGCGGCGTTGCGCCGCAACGGTTCTCGGAATCGATGCGGGCGGGATCGACGCACAGCGCCCCTTGCAGGAACACGGGCTGGATTCCTTTCTCGCCGCCCGTCTGCACCTGCGTCTGGCCGAACGCACAGGGGTGCGCGTTCCCCTGGAAGCCTTCGTCGGAGCCACGCTCGACTCGCTGGTCGCCGAGATCGAAAAGCGCGGAGAATCGGTCGATTCGACGCATCGTGAGACCGTCTCGCCGTCGCCGCCCGTCGCGGCGTCCGAGATCGTCATCGAAGAGGACCTGACCCCCATCCAGGCGTCCTACTGGGTGGGCCGCGAGGCCGGCATGCCGCTCGGTGGGGTGGCCACGTTCTACTACTTCGAATTCGACCGCGATCCGGAACGATTCGTGGCAGCCGACGCGCGGGCCGAAGTGGGCGCGCTGGAGACGGCGTGGAACGCGGTGGTGGCACGCCACGACATGCTGCGGGCCATCGTGACCGACGACGGCCGTCAGCGGGTACTGCCGCAGGGGCGGCGCTACCGCATCGAGGTCACCGACCTGCGGGATGCCGCAGGCGATGCCGCCGCGACCTTGGCGCGGCTGCGCCACGAGAAGTCGCATCAGGTGCGCGATACCGCCACAGGACCGTTGTTCGACATCCACGCCGCGCTTCTGCCGTCCGGCGCGCTGCGGCTTTTCGTCGGATTCGACATCATCGTGCTGGATATGGCGAGCTGGATTCAGCTCATGCGGGAGTGGGGGGAGTTGGTCGCGAATCCGGACGCGGCACTGCCACCGCCGCCGACCTCGTTCCTGAGTATCGTGCGCGCCCGCCGGGCGACCGAGGCCGGCCGCCGGGAACGGGATCGCGCCTACTGGCAGGAGCGGCTGGCCACCCTGCCGCCCGGCCCTGGGCTGCCCTATGCGGTGGCTCCCGAAACGATTCGCACCGCCCGATTCCGGCGTCACGAGGCGCGGCTCGCGCCGGAGCACTGGACGGCCCTCGGCTCTCGTGCCGCACAGCATGGCCTCAGTCCTACCGCGGTGCTGCTCGCGGCTTTTGGACTCACCTTGTCGCGGTGGGGGGCCACCGACGCGTTCTGTCTCAATGCCACCCTGTTCGACCGATCCGACGAAGGCGGGGACAACGAGGGCGTGGTCGGGGATTTCAGTACCACCGCGCTGGTCGAGATGCCGACCCCGAACCCGGGCGATTGGCTCGGGTTCGCCGACTACGCTCGCCGCGTCAACACGCGGTTCTGGGCCGACCTGGAACACCGCTCCTACAGCGGTGTCGAGGTGCAGCGCGAGCAGACCGCCGACCTCGCGCCGCGTTACCCGGTGGTGTTCACCAGCGGCGTCGGGCTCGGCCAGGCAGACGGCCCGGCCGCGGGCTGGTTGGGCGACGAGGTGTTCGGCGTCTCACAGACACCGCAGGTGACACTCGACCACATCGTCTGGGACGAGGCCGGCGGATTGCGGCTGGCGTGGGATGCTGTCGAGGACATCTTCCCGACCGGCTTCGTGGATCGGATGCTCGCCGCCCACACTCGCCTGCTTCGACGGCTGGCCGAGGACGAGAACACCTGGGACACCGCGGAACTGGGTTGGAATCCGTATTTCGAGACGGCGCAGCCACTTCCATCCGGACTCGGCGCCGGTTTGCTTACCGACCTGCAGCGCCAGCAGGTGGGCGAGCGGCCGGAGTCGGCAGCCGTGCTCTCCACCGCGGGACTCCTCACGCACAGCGAGGTGTCTGCGCGGGCGCGCGACATCGCCGGGCGGTTGATCGCGGCCGGTGTCCGCCCGCGCGATCGGGTTGCGGTGCTCGCTCCCAAGTCGGCGGAACAGATCGTCGCCGTCTACGGAGTTCTCTGGGCCGGAGCGACATTCGTTCCGATCGAGCCGGAATGGCCCGCCTCGCGCATTGCCTCGGTGTGTCGCCGCGCGGGGATCGGACATGCCCTCGCCGTAGCCGATGTGGAGCTGCCCGAGAACGTCACCGCACACCCGCTCGACGCCCCTGGCGGTGCCGTCACCGTCGGCGAGCCGATCGCCACCGCGGACGACGACCTTGCCTACGTCATCTTCACCTCCGGATCGACCGGTGAACCCAAGGGGGTGGCCGTCGAGCACCGCGCCGCCCGCACCACGATCGACGACATCAACGATCGCTTCGGCATCGGTCCGGGCGATCGGGTACTCGCGCTGTCGGCGCTGAGTTTCGATCTGTCTGTTTACGACATCTTCGGTGTGCTCGGCGCGGGCGGGGCGCTGGTACTCCCGGACGTCCACCGGCTGCGCGATCCGGGCCACTGGTGCGAACTCGTCGCCGCTCACCGGGTGACGGTGTGGAACACGGCACCCGCGCTCGCGGAGATGCTCGTCGAATACGCCGAGGCCGACCCGGCGGCGGCCGCACGGCTGCGGTCGCTGCGCGTACTGCTGCTGTCCGGTGACTGGATCCCGTTGTCGCTGCCCGGCCGCCTGCGCGCGGTGATCGGCGAGCAGGTGCGGGTGATCAGTTTGGGCGGCGCGACCGAGGCCGCCATCTGGTCGATCTGCCATCCCGTTCAGGAGGTGCGGCCCGAGTGGACCAGCATCCCGTACGGCAGGGCGCTGCGCGAGCAGTTCTTCCTCGTGCTCGACGAGGACGGCCTGCCCTGTCCGGTCGGCGTACCGGGTGAACTGCACATCGGTGGGGCCGGTCTGGCACGCGGGTATGTCGGGGACGACGAGCAGACCGCCCGTCGTTTCATCCGGCACGACCGGCTGGGGGAGCGGCTGTACCGAACCGGTGACCTGGGCAAGTGGCGGCCCGACGGAGCCATCGAGTTCCTCGGCCGCGTCGACCGGCAGGTCAAGGTCCGCGGCCACCGCATCGAGCTGGGGGAGATCGAGGCCGTACTCGACCGGCATCCGGCCGTGCGCCGGTGTGTGGCGGCGGCGGTACCGGGGGCGGACGACCGGCCGCAGCTCGTGGTCTACGTGGTGGCCGGTGACATACCGGCGGACACCGCGGAACTCACCACCCACGCGGCGCGTCACCTGCCGCAGTACATGGTGCCGTCCCGGTGGGTGCTTCTGGACGCCGTGCCGTTGACATCCAACGGCAAGGTCGACCATTCCCGATTGCCGAACCCGTTCCGTCGCGAGGAAGCCGAGACGGGAACCACCGCACCGGCCGAATACAGCCCGGTGACCAATGGATTTCCGACCGAAAACGGACGACCGGATCCCGGCCGAATCGCCCCGGTGGCCGCTCTAGCGCCCGCCCGGCGGACGGCCGCCTCAGCAGGCGATCTCGCCGAGAGATCGGTTGCGGCGGAGGAACAGGCGAGCACACCGGCCGACGACTGGCTGCTGCACGCGGCACGACAAGCCGAGGCGCTGGGACTGACGCTGACACTGCGTGCACAACCCCTCGACGGCGTCACCGGGAACAACGCCGACGAGTGGGTCCGTCGTCTGCATACGGCGGCCACGGCCCGCGGCCTCGTCGCCGAGGCGCACTACGGCGACGCGGCCGAACTCGTCCTCACCGCCGCGTTGCCGACCATCACGGCCACCCGCGCGCGGATCGAATCCGCGGTCGTCGAGGTCTTCACCGACCTGCTCGGCCCAGGTATCGCGGCGACCACCCCGTTCAACGATCTCGGCGCGACCTCCTTGACCCTGGTCCGTGCCCATCGCAAGCTGCGGCATCTCACTTCGGTGCTCACTGTGCCGGACATCTTCCGGCTCGGCACCGTCCGGCGGTTGACGGACTGGATCGTCGACCACACCGACCAGGAGACCTCGACCCGCGAATCCGGAGCCGTGTCGATCGATCTCACCGACGCCATAGCGCGCGGCCACCGTCGACGCGCCCACCGATCGAAAGCGAGGCTCGCGGATGTCGTTCGCTGACACCGTGTTCCGGCTGCGCACCGCCGCGAGCCGCGCGGCCGACCGCAGACAGCGGTTCACCGTCCGTACCGAACACCGTCCGGATACACCCACCGAGATGCGGGTGCGCATCGGTAAGCACACCCTCGTGGTCGACGAACCCGTGGCCGCGGGCGGCGGCGACGCCGGTCCAGACCCGATCGGGATGGCGCTGGCCGCGCTGGGCACCTGTCAGGCGGTCACGTACCGCTTCCACGCGGCACGGCTGGGTATCGCTATCCACTCGCTGTCGGTGGACGTCGACGCCGACGTGGACCTCGGGCCCGTTTTCGGGCTCGCCGAGCCGGTGCAACCGGGTCGTATCCGAGTCCGGGCCCGGGTGGGCGGTCCGGACGAAGCAGCCCGGTATCGCGAGCTGCACCAGCTCGTGGAGGCGTCCTGTCCGGTGCTGGCCATGATGCGCGGCCACCTGGCGGTGCACTCGGAATTGGAGATCGAATCGTGAACGACGACAATGCCGTCGCCATCGTCGGGATGGCCTGTAGATTCCCGGGCGCACCGGACCTTGCCGCCTACTGGGACCTGATCGCCTCGGGCCGGGAAGGTCTGACCCGGTTCGACGACGCGGAGCTCGCCGCGAGCGGGGTGCCCGCCGAACTGCGCGAGCACCGCAACTATGTGCCGGTCGGGGCGGTCATCGACGGACAGGACCGATTCGACCCGGAGCATTTCGGCATCGTCGCACGCGATGCCGCCCTGATGGATCCGCAGCTGCGGCTGTTGCTGGAATGCGCGTGGGACGCCCTCGGCGACGCCGGGCACCGCGGTGGCACCGGACTGGACGCGGTCGGCGTGTTCACCGGAGCCTCGCACAGCGACTATCTGGAGCACAACCTCATCGCCTACCGCCAAGGCGCGCAACGGGATCCGCTCGGTCGGCTGCAGGCGGAAACGGGCACGCTCACCGACTACTTCCCCCAGCAGATCGCCTATCGGCTCGACCTCACCGGCCCGGCGGTAGCGGTGCAGGCCGCCTGCGCCACCTCATTGGTCGCGGTGCACCTGGCCGCGCAGGCCCTCCTGTCGGAGGAGTGCGACGCGGCACTCGCAGGCGGTGCGTCATTGATCGTCCCCCAGGGCCGCGGTTACCTGCACGTGCCCGACGCGATCTTCTCCGCGGACGGACATACCCGGTCGTTCGGCGCGGACGCCACCGGTATGGTGCACAGCCAGGGCGTGGGCATGGTGGTCCTGCGGCGGCTCGCGGACGCGCTGGCCGACGGCGACCCGATCTACGCGGTGCTGCGCGGCAGCGCGCTGAACCACGACGGCGGCGGTAAGGCCGGTTTCACCGCCCCATCGGCTGCCGGGCACGCGCGTGTGATCAGTGAGGCGCTCGCCGTGGCGGATATCGGGATCGACGCCGTCGACCTGATCGAGGCACACGGCACGGCGACCGCCCTCGGTGACCAGATCGAATTGTCTGCGCTGACCGCGGTCTTCGCCGACCGCACGGCGCCCGAGCCGATCGCCTTGGGCTCGGTGAAGAGCAATATCGGCCATACCAACAGCGGGGCCGGAATCGCGTCGCTGATCAAGACCGCACTCGCCCTGTGGCATCGCCGCATCCCGGCAACCCTGCACGCGCGTCCCGCCCATCCCGATCTGGAACGCAGGCGCGGCCTGTTCGAGGCCGTCGAGCACACCCGGGACTGGCCGGAGCGCGACGGGACCAGGATCGCCGGCGTGAGCTCGATCGGCATCGGCGGCACCAACTGCCACGTGCTGCTCGAACAGGCGCCCCCGCACGGTGAGTCGAACGACCCGGATCCCGACCCGCGCGCACAGCTGCTGTTGATCTCGGCCGCAGCGGAGTCCGGATGCCGAGACCAACTCGCGCAGGCCGCGACCGTCGTGACGGCCGACGCGAGGGCCGACTACGCCTACACCGTCTCGAGCGGCCGGCATTCGGACTCCGGATGGCGTGCCACCGCACTATTGACCGATCAGGACCCGCGCCCGCGCCCGATCGCCCTCGCGCAGGTACCGCCGAGGCGATCGGACATCGTCTTCGCCTTCCCGGGAGCGGGTGCGCAGTATTCGGGGATGGGTGCCGGGCTCTACCGCGATGAGCCGGTGTTCACCGCCTGCATCGACCAATGCGCCGAAGCTCTGATCCCTTTGCTGGACTACGACATCCGCGGAATCGTCACCGGCCGCGCCCCGCAACAGGACGTCGACGACGTGCGCTACGGGCAGCCTGCCCTGTTCGCGGTGTCGCTCGCCACCGCGGCGACTCTGCGCGGCTACGGCATCGAACCCGACGGTGTTATCGGCCACAGCCTCGGCGAGTACGCGGCCGCGGTGGTCGCGGGAGTACTCGGCCTGCCCGACGCCGCGCGCTTGGTGGCAGTCCGATCGGCGGCGCTGGCCGATGCCGCGCCTGGCGCGATGCTGGCGGTCTCACTCGCCGAGGAGGACGCGCGCGCGGCGCTGGCACGCTACCCGGAGATAGCGTTGGCAGCGGTCAACGGCCCGGATGCCTGTGTGGTCTCCGGACCCGCCACGGCTGTCGAGGCGTTCGCGGCCGCCCTCGGTCGAGCCGGAATCCGCTCGAGCAGGCTGCACGTCGCAGCGGCCCTGCACTCGCCTGCCGTGGCGGCCGCGGTCCCGCCGTTGCGCGCCGCGGCGGCGAGCGTCCCGTTCGCACCGGCGGCTCTGCCGCTCTACAGCACTCTCACCGGCCGCAGGACCCGATCCCTGGACGCCGAGCACTGGGCGCGGCACCTGCGTGAACCGGTACTCTTCGCCTCTGCCCTGCGGACCGCGACGGCGGCGGCCCCCACCACCCTCGTCCAGGTAGGACCGGGCAGCACCCTCGCCACGCTCGCGCGCCGCAACGCACCCGAGGGCCTCACTGCCGCGCTGAGCACCCTGCCCGAGGCCGAGGAACGGACGGAGGGCGCCACCGCCGACCGTGCCGCGCTGCTCACCGCTGTAGGCCACCTCTGGTGCGGCGGTGCGGATATCGATGTGGCGGCCCTGCACCGCCGTCGCCGACGTGTCCGTCTACCCGTCCACCCCTTCCAGCGCCGCCGGATCTGGATCGATCCGCCTGCCGTCGGTGTAGTGCCACCTGCCGAACCGGACCGCGTGGTATCTGATCGCGCTGCGGAGACGAACGGGTTCGCGACCGTCGTCGAACCAGAGGCGCGTACCGAGCTCGTACCAGAGGGGCGACCGGAGCTCGTATCGGTGGTGAGCGCACCGACCGAGTCCCCGGCGGCGGTCTTCGAGCCGGTCGCGTCGTTCGCCGCACCCGCGCTGTCCAACGGTGCTCTCGTTGCTGCGGCGCCGAACGATATGACGGAACGTCGCGAACCCCCGCGATTCGCCGTTCCGGAAGAGGAGACGATCGCCGCCCTCTGGGCGGAGACGCTGGGCGAGCAGGTCGACGACGCCGAAGCCGACTTCTTCGCGCTCGGCGGAACCTCCATGCTGGCGACGCGCATGTTGGACGTCGTCAACGAGCGGGAGCGCACCGATATCCGCATGCGCGAGCTACTCTCGCACTCCACCGTGGCAGCCTTCGCCACACTGCTGCGCGATCGCCGCCCGCCGACGCCCGCGGCGAGCGTCGATTCGCCCGCGTCTCCCGTCGCCGACATCCAATCCGTTCGTCGGGACGAGATACCGGTCGTCGAGGCGGATCCCGTCGTGTTCCCGCTGACCCGGGTACAGCACGCGTACTGGGTGGGCCGATCGGGCGCGTTCGGCCTGAGCGATGTGTCCTGTCACATCTATCTCGAATACGACTGCGACAAACTGGATCTGGAACGCTACGAGCAGGCGTGGAACCTGGCGATCCGGCGGCACGAGATGCTGCGCGCCGTCATCACCGAGGACGGACGCAACCAGATCCTCACCGAGGTGCCGGAGTTCCGTATTCGTCGCCACGACCTCACCGCCTCCGCCGGACAGGCGCGCGAGGACACCCTCATCGAGTTGCGACGACGGTTGTCTCATCGGGTGCACCGCCCCGACCGCTGGCCGCTGTTCGATGTGCGTGCCGCGGTACTGGACGACACCACCACCCGGCTGTTCATCGGAATCGACGCCCTCATCTGTGACGCCGGGAGTTTCCTGGTCCTCGACCGCGACCTGCGTCTGCTCTACACCGACCGATCGGCCGTATTGCCGCCGCTGCCGACTCGGTTCGCCGACTACGTGGCATACACCGAGTCCCGCTCGGACTCCGCGGCCCGGCGGCGGGCGATCGACTATTGGCACAGCCGGATGGAGGACCTGGCCGGTCCGCCCGACCTGCCGACACACACCCGCACCCAGGCCCAGCCCTGGTTCGGACGCCGCGATGCCCGGCTCGCACCCGAGGAATGGCAGCAGCTGCGGCGGCTGGCCGCCGATCACGGCGTCACACCCTCGGCGGTCCTGCTCACCGCGTATGCGGACGTGCTCGCCGCCTGGTCCGGCGACGACCGGTTCACCCTGTCGCTGACCCTGGTCGACCGGCCGGTGGCCCTGCCAGGCATAGACTCCGCGATCGGCGATTTCACCACGCTGCTCGCCCATGAGGTCGACCGCACCGGCGGAGGCAACTTCGCCGAACGGGCCGCACAAACCCAACGGCGCCTCTTCGACGACATCGACCACCGCGAGTACTCCGCGCTGGATCTGCTCGCCGAACTGTCCACCCGCACCGGGCAGCGCAGGCTGCTGCCGGTGGTGTTCACCAGTGCGCTCGATGTCGCCCAGCTGGTCGGCGGCGCTCCGGATCTGGAATGGGCGGGCCCGATCGTGCACGGAGTGAGCCAGACCCCGCAGGTGTGGCTCGACCACCAGGCATTCGTCCACGCCGGCGGTCTGCAACTGCAGTGGGATGTCCTCGAAACCGTGCTCGATTCCGCGGCCGCGGATACGGCGTTCGCCTCCTATGTGGAGTGGCTGCGCCGCCTCGCCTCCACCCCGGAGGCGTGGACCGCCCCGGACGCCGCGATGAGCCGGGCGGAGGGGGACGAGGATGTGACCGACGCCGTGGCCGCCATCTGGACCCAGGTGCTCAACCTCGACGCCGGTGTCGTGCGACTCGATTCCACATTCGTGGGTCTGGGCGGCGATTCGGTGCTGGCGGTGCGCATGGCCACTATGGTGCGCCAGCGACTCGGTGTCGCCGTGCCCGTGGCCGAGCTGGTCGGGGACCTCTCGTTCGCCGACCTCATCGCGCTGATCGAGGAACGCCGCACCGGTATCGCGGTAACCGCCGTCGAACTGGTGCGGCAGGCCGACCCCACCGCGCCGTTCCCGCTCACCCCGCTGCAGCAGGCGTATTGGGTGGGACAGCAGCACGGGTACGCGCTGAGTTACGACTCAGCGCACAACTATGTCGACTTCCGGCTCACGGGGATCGACCCGACGGTCCTCGACACGGTGGTGCGGCGGCAAGTGGAACGCCAACCCATGCTGCGGGCGATCTTCCTGCCGGACGGCACCCAGCAGGTGCTGCTCGCCGACGATCCGCGATTGGCCGCCCTCCCCATCACCCACCTCGACCTGCGGAGGGCCGACGCCGGTGAGATCGATCGGCGGCTGGCCGCCATCCGCGCCGAACTACAGCGCACCGGCCCGCGAATGGATCCGTGGCCGTTCACCATCACCGCCGTGCGACTGCCGGGCGACGAACTGAGCCTGCACATCGTGTGCAGCCTGCTCGTGGCCGACGGATGGTCCGTCCAGCTGATGTTCACCGAGCTGTTCACCTACCTCGACGACCCGAATACGGTGCTTCCGGCGCTCACCGCCCACTTCGGCGACTATGTGGAGACCATCTCCCGGCAGCGTGGCGAACCCGAATGGCAGGCACAGCGCGACTGGTGGTGGGAACGGATCGACGATCTGCCGCCCGCCCCGGCGCTGCCCCTGGCGGTGCCGTTCGACCAAGTGCGCCCCGATACTCTGGAACGTCGCGAATTCCGGGTGCCCGGTGATCGCATGGCGGTCCTGCGCGATCGCTGTGCCGAGTACAACATCACGCCGACCGCCGCGTTCGCCACCTGCTGGGCATTGGCGTTGGCCCGGCTGGCCGGACATCGCCGCTTCCTGCTGAATGTGCTGTACCTCAACCGGTTACACCTTCCCCGCGATCTCGATCACGCCATCGGCCCCTACGCGGGCACGGTGCTGCTCGATATCGCCCTGCCTGTCCGGCCGACGTTCCTGACCGCCGCGCGGCATGTGCAGGAGGCCACCGCCACCATGCTCGACCACGGACAGGTCACCGGCGTGGAGGTGGTGCGCGAACTGGCCCGGCGCCGGCGTGACACCGCCCCCCAGGCCCCGGTCGTCTTCCACAGCACCCTCGGGCTGCATCCGCCGGGCGGCACCCCCGACACGGTGGGAGTTCGCGACTTCTACCAGCGCGTACGCACGCCGCAGGTGGCCCTGGACATGCAGGTGTTCCAGTGGGACTGGGACGACTCGGTGGCCGTGAATCTGGACGCCGTCGCGGAACTGTTCCCGCCGGGCGTACTCGACACCCTGTTCGCGGAGGTGTGCGATACCGTCACCGCGCTCGTGGACCGGCCCGAGACCTGGACGGCGACGGTCGAGTTGCCCGATACCGAAAAGCCCGCGCCCACAGCCGGTGCGCCGAGCCCCGCCGCGGTGAGCGGCCCACCCGCCACCGCCACCGAGCGCGCCATCGCCGAACTGTGGGAGCGGATGGTGGATGCCCCGCTCGATATCGACCGGGGTACCGACTTCTTCACCGCCGGGGGAGATTCCGTACTCGCCATCAGGATGCTCAACCGGCTGCGCGGCGAACTCGGCCTGGTGGTGACGCCACGGGAGTTCCTCGCCGACCCAACCCTGGCCGCGATTGCCACCGCCGCGCGGTCCGAGGCTCCGGAACAGTCGATTCCACTCGACTGCCTGGTCCCGCTGCGCGACGGCACCGGCCGACCACTGTTCCTGATCCACCCGACCGGTGGCGACATACTCTGTTACGTCGATCTGGCGCGGACACTCGATACCCGCGCACCGATCATCGGCATTCAGGACCCGGAACTGGTCGGCGTGCCCGGTCCGGAGACGATCACCGATCTGGCACGGGTGTACGAAGGCGTGGTGCGCGCCCACCAGCCCACCGGTCCGTACCGGATCGGTGGCTGGTCGATGGGCGGGATCATCGCGCACGAGGTGGCCCGGCGGCTGCGCGCGGCCGGTGAGACCGTGCAGGCACTGGTCCTGCTCGACTCGAATATCGCCGACCGCATTCACCATGTCGACGGGCGCGGATTCTGGACGCGCTACCTCGGATCGCTGGCGGCGTTCCTCGAGTTGGATATCGACACCGGCATGTTCGGACCCGACTTCGATCGGGCGCCGGATGACCTGCAGCGCGCCGAGGTCCGGCGCCGACTCGCGGACGCGGGCCTCGTCGAACGCGGCGCTCCCGCCGATCAGCGGCTCAAGGAGGACGTCTTCCGGCGTCATCTGCGCGCGCTCGGCGCGCACCAGACCGGTGATCTCGACGGTGCGGGACTCGAGGTGCTGTTGGTGCGGGCCGAGCTGCCCGCGCCGCACAATTCCGGGGTCGGTATGGGAGTCGACGACTGCGGCGATCTCTCGGACCTCGGATGGGCCGCGCACACCGACGTCGTGATCGATTCCCGGCCCGTCGCCGCGCATCACTATGCCCTGTTGCGACCGCCTGCGGTCGTCACGGTTGCTCATCTGGTATCGGAACTGCTTGCGAGCCTGAAAGATTCGGAGAATCCGTGACCGACGACTACGCCGCCGCGGCGGAGTTCTACGACCTCATGGCCACACCGTATGTGGCCGGAGTGGAACCGGTGCTGACGAAGCTGCTCGCCGGGGTGGACACCATCGCCGGACCGGTCGCCGATATCGGGGCGGGCACCGGACTGTCCACCATGCTGGTCGCCGACGCCCTACCCGACGCGCGGATCGTGGCGGTGGAACCGGCCGCCGCCATGCGCGCGGTACTGCTGTCGAGACTGGCGGCCCGCAAGGACCTGCGCGAGCGAATCACCGTGCTGCCCACCGGCTTCCTCGATACCCGACTGCCCGCGCGGTGTGCCGCGGTGGTCGCTCTCGGGGTGATCGGGCACTTCGACGCCGCCACCCGCCCGCGGGTGTGGGCGTCCATCGCCGAGGCACTGGCCCCGGGCGGCGACGCCGTGGTGGAAGTGCAGCGTCCCGGTCGCGTCGAACCCTCAGCGGAACGGCGCTACACCACCGCCCGCGCCGGTGACCTGCGTTACGAGGGCTGGAGCCGGGCCGACCCGGTGGACGCGGACTCCCTGATATGGCGGATGACCTATCGCACCTACCAGGACGACCGGCTGGTGCAGGAGGTACGCACCGAACACCACGTCTGGCCTGCCGACGCCGACCGGCTCACCGCCGAGGCCCGTGCGGCCGGGCTGCGGCCTGCCGACGCCGACCCGGCGACCGGGTTGTTGCGCTTCACCCGCTGACGATTCGCCGCAGCCGCTGGTGCGGCCGACGCCCGCTTCCCGGACCACCCGACCCGCTATGGAGGACAACGCAATGACCGACGACGCCACTACCGCGGTACTCGCCGCGGTCGGTGAACTGCTCCCGACGCTGAGCAAACGTGCCCCGGACACCGAACACGCTCGGCGGATCCCGGTGGAGTCCCTCACCGAACTCACCGCCACAGGGTTCTTCGGCCTGCTGCGCCCGCGGCGCTACGGCGGATACGAGGCGCACCCCGCCGTCTTCTACAAGGCCGTGGCCGAACTGGCCTCGGCGTGCGGCTCCACCGGATGGGTCGCCTCCGTTCTCGGCGTATCCCCCTGGAATATCGGGCTGTTCGACAGTCGCGCCCAGGACGAAGTGTGGGGTGCCGACACCGACACCCTCATCTGCTCCTCGTACGCCATGACCGGCACCGCCGTTCCCGTCGAGGGCGGCTATCGGCTCAGCGGCACCTGGGGGTTCGCCTCCGGATGCGACCACGCCCGCTGGGCGTTACTGGGCGCGAAGGTCGTCGTCGACGGCGAACCGGTCGATTCGTGCACCTTCCTCGTGCCCGCCGACGACTACACCGTCACCGACGTGTGGCAGGCGATCGGCCTGCGCGGCACCGGAAGCAACGATATCCATGTCGAGGAGGTATTCGTGCCCGCGCACCGGGTGCTCGGCGCCGACGCGGTGACCGCCTGCCGCACACCCGGACAGCAGGTCAACGACGGCGCGCTGTACCGGATTCCGTTCGGCTGCCTGCACACCAGCGCCATTACCGCGGCCATCGTCGGCATGGCGCGCGGCGGCTACCGCGCACACCTCGAACAGCAGCGTGACCGGGTGCGCGCGGCCCTGCCCGGCGACGCCCGCAAAGACACCGGCTACAGCGGCGACGCGTTCCGCCACGATCCGGCCACACTGGAGCGGATCGCCCTGGCCGCCACCGAGATCGACGCCGCGTGGCGGCAGCTCACGCACAATATCGATGAACTGTACGCGCTGGCGGAGGCCGAGAAACCCATCGGACCGGGCGATCGGTTGAGGCTGCGTCGCGACCAGGTCCGCGGCACCGAACGCGCCGTGGCCGCCATGGACCGGCTGTTCGAGAACTCCGGCGGTCGCGCACTGCGGGCGGACAATACCGTTCAGCGTTTCTGGCGTGATGTGCACGGCGGACGAGCACACGCGGCCAACGACCCGGAACGCGTGTACCGCATGTTCGCCGCGGCCGAACTCGCCGCGATATCGGAGGCGCGGAACCCGTGACCGATCAGCTGGTGTCCATGCTCGATCGGCACCCGTGGGTGGACTCGGCACGGCGGGACGAGCGCCGCGACGTGATCGTAGTGCGGCCGGCCGCCGCGGCCGTCACGGTGCGGCCCGTTCCCGGGGAGCTGCTCACCGAGTACCTCGAGCACTGGCGACACGTATATGAGTACGTGTACTCATCGGACGAACTGCGCCACGGCGATGATCTCGACCTGTCCGGTTGGCGCGCCTCCGACACCGGTGCGGCGTTCCCCCGCGAGCACATGCTGGAGTGGATCGACCATGCTGTCGGCCTGGTGCGGCGCGGACGCCCCGGAACCGTGCTGGAAATCGGCTGCGGCAGTGGACTCCTCGTTCACCGCCTGCACTCGTCGACACGCGGCTACCTCGGGGTCGATCCGGCCGAACCCGTAGTGGAAAGACTGCGCGCACGCCGACTTCCGACGGTGGCGGTACTGCGGGCCGCCGCGCACGAACTCGCCGGCGACCGGGTGACGGCGGCGTTGCGCGCACTCGACCCGGCCGGGCGACCGGACTGCGTGGTGCTCAACAGCGTGACGCAGTGCTTTCCGGACGAGCGCTATCTCACCGCCGTACTCGATGACGCACTCGACATGGTCGCACCGGGCGGCACCGTCGTCGTCGGAGATATCCGCAACCTCGCCAACGCACAGGATTTCGCCCACTGGTTGGAACAGGCACGCACTCCGGGGCTCAACGCCGACGATCTGGCCCGACGGGCGGCCGCCCGGATGGACACCGACGAAGAACTCCTGTGCGATCCCCGAGTCTTCGCCCACATCGCGCGGCGGCATCCCCGGTCGGTGCGGGTCGCCTGCTACGCCAAGCCGATGCGAGCCGACACCGAGCTGACCCGCTACCGCTATGACGTCGTGCTGACCGTCGACGCGCCCGCACCCGGCCCGAGCCGCGTCGTTCCGTGGCGTGATCTGCCCGCTCGCGGCACCACCGAACGGCTTGCCGCGCTCGCCGACACCGTACGCCGGGACGCGACCGTGGTCGCCGGTATCCCGAACGCGCTGTTCGATCGCGACGCCACGGATGCCGTCACGCCGGCTGTGCTCGCGGCCGCACTGCCGCCGGAGTGCGCGGTCCTGCTCGACTCGGCAGACAGCCGGTACCTCGCGGTCGGCCGCCCCGAACATCAGACGGACCTGGAGGCCGTACGCGCCGACCCGCCGCACGCCGCCTGCAACGACCCGTTCACCCGCTACCTGCGCCGCCGGATGCCGGAGGTCCTGACCGACTATCTCGAACTGCTGTCCGCCACGGCACACCCTCCCATCGTCGTCTCCGAGGAGTTCGCCGCCGTATGACCACCACACGACCGACCACCGACTACCTCACCGACCTGCGCACGGCCTGCCGGGGCGCCGTCCTGGCACCGGGCGATCCGGGCTACGACCGGGCACGGCGGCGCTGGAATACGGCCGTCGACCAGCGTCCGGTGGCCGTCGTGCAGTGCGCCCGGGTCCCCGATGTGCGGGCCGCCGTCACGACGGCGCAGCGGCACCGGCTGGCCGTATCGGTGCGCGGCGGCGGACACGAAGTCGCGCGGCATGCGGCGGCCGACGGCTCCCTGCTGCTCGATCTGTCGGGACTGCGGACGATCACCGTAGACCCGATCGCCCGCCGCGCCACCGTCGGAGCGGGAGTCACCTGGGCCGAATTCGACCGTGCCTGTCACCGGCACGGTCTGGCCGTGACCGGAGCGGACGTGTCGACCGTCGGCGTGATCGGGTCCACCCTGTGCGGCGGCAGCGGCTGGTTGCAGCGTATGGCCGGATTCACCTGCGACAGTGTGCGTTCCGCGCAGGTCGTCCTGGCCGACGGCCGGCTGGTGCACGCCACCCCCGACCATCACCCCGACCTGCTGTGGGCGTTGCGTGGCGGCGGCGGCAATTTCGGGATCGTTGTGGCCCTGGAGTTCGAGCTGCATCCGATCGGCTCGCTGCACGCGGGCACACTGTTGTTCCGGCTCGAGGAGGGGCGCAGAGTCTTCCGCGAGTTCCGTGAACTCTGTGCCGATTCCCCGGACGAGTTGGCGCTGCGCGCCACCCTGCTGCACTGGCCCCCCACCGCACCCGAGGGGCCGCCGATGGCGGCGGTCACCGTCGCCTATTTCGGGCCCCGTGATCGTGCTCGAACGGAATTGGCGAGGCTGAAGCGTCTGGGCGAACCCGAGCTCGACCTCATCCGGCCCCTGGAATACCCTGAATTGCAACGCAATACCGAGCAGGCTTTCCACGAAGGCCACGGCACTGCCACCGGCACCGAATGGCTGCGCGCGTTCGATGACGACGCGATCGACGCACTCATCGACCTCGCGGGGCGGATGCCCACCCCGTATTCGCTCGTCTCGGTCCATCAGCTCGGCGGCGCGCTGCGGCGCGTGCCGGTGGGCGCGACCGCCTTCGGCTACCACGACGCCGCCTACCATGCCGTTATGTTCTCCGGCGGACCCGCCGGAACCGACCTGGATCCGTCACGCCGATGGATCGCCGAGGTCGTGGCCGCGCTCCAGGGCTGTTCCGCGGGCGGGCCCTATATCGGCATCCTCGACGACACCGCGTCCGCGGAACGGGTACGCCGCGCCTACCATCCCGATTCCTACCCGCGGCTGCAACGGCTCAAGGCCGCCTATGATCCCGACAACCTGTTCCGCTGCAATCACAACATCCCGCCGCTGGACGGGGCGCGATGACCACCGACGAGACGCTCGATATAACCGCACGCGCCTCGAACGCCGTCGCGGATTTCGATGCGCGGCAGTGTCTGTCGGCGCGCGATGACCTCGATCTGTTCGGGTTGCGGGCCATGGCCGCGGCGCTGGGACGGGCTTTGTCCGGTGGTGCGGCGCGTACCGAGGACGACCTCGTGTCCACGCTCGAGGTCGCGCCGCGGCATCGCTGGCTGCTGCGTCGCTGGCTCGGCCTGCTCACCGCGCGCGGATTGCTGAAATATGACTCATATCAAGGATTTTCATCTCTGCAGGCGGCTACCACACCGGTTCGCGCCGATCTCGACCAGGTCTGCGCCGACCTCGGGTTCTCCGCACAGCTCGCGCGTTTCTTCACGGCCGCCAACCGGCAAGCCCTCGAGCTGTTACAGGACAAGGTGCTCGCTCAGGAACTGCTGTTCCCGGATGGGGACCTGCTCACCGCCGAGGCCGCATACCGGGACAATCCGGTCAACCGGTACCTGAACGCCGCCGCCGGTGCGATCGTCACCCGCGCGGTGGACGCACTGGCCCTCGACCGTCATCCCGTGCGCATCCTGGAACTGGGCGCGGGCGTGGGCGGCACCACCGCCGACCTGCTGCCGATGCTCGACGGTCTGCCCGTCGAATATCACTTCACCGATGTGTCGTCGTTCTTCCTCGACGCCGCCCGAACCCGCTTCTCGCATTACCCCTGGCTGCGGTTCGACCTGGTCGACCTGAATGCCGAACTGCCGCCGCCACAGTCGGTCGACATCATCCTGGCCGCGAATGTGCTGCACAATGCCCACCACTGCGGCGTCGCGCTGCGGCGGCTGCGCGAACTGCTGCGCCCGGGTGGCCAGCTCGTCGTCATCGAGTCCTGCCGCGAACACTTCCAGTTGCTGACCTCCATGCACTTTCTGATGTCCCCCCGCCCCGGCGGCGTCCGACCCGGCCACGACGATGTGCGTGCGGGGACCGACCGCATCTTCTTGACGGAGTCCCAATGGCGGGCCGAACTCGTCGCGGCGGATCTGCCTGCCTGGCTGGTGCTGCCCGGTCCGGAGCAGCCGTTGGCCGCGCACGGGCAACGGGTCTTCGCCGCGCGGACATCCCGGTGACCCGAGGTACCCGCGCCATGCACCCGCACCCCACCGTCGGCCGTCGATACACCGCCGCCGACCACTACGAGGTCGGCCGGGAGAAGATTCGCGACTTCGCCCGCGCTGTCCAGGACTTCCATCCCGCCCACTGGGACGACGGCGCGGCCCGCGAGCTCGGCCACTCCGGTCTGCTCACTCCGGTCACCTTCGCCTCCGCGGTCGGCTCGCTCACGCAACGGGCGCTGATGCGCGCCGCCCTCAACGGATACGATCCAGCGCATCTGCTCCACGTAGAACAGGACATCCACTGCCATCGCCCGGTGACCGCCGGCAACCGGCTGACACACGAGATCACCGTGGACTCCCGCCGCCCCACGCCGGGCGGCGACCTGATCGCCGTCACCATGACCATCCGCGATCACACGGATGCCGTGGTGCAGACCGTGCACACCACGCTCGCCGGTCGCCACCACGACACCTCGCCGACCGTGGAAGCGCTCGCCATGCTCGACCTGCTCGAACGCGTCCCGACGCCATCACGGGCTGCGCTTGCACAGACGATCACCGACCCACCCCCGACACGGCTCGACCAGTACACCGCCGCTGCGAAGCTCGCAGTCGGACAGCGCTTCCCGCCTCGCACGATCAGGCTCTCCCGTGGCGAACTCGTTCACTACGCTGGTGTCTCCGGCGACATCAACCCCATCCACTGGCACGACGCCGCCGCCCGGCATGCCGGCCTGGACGCGGTCGCTGCCCATGGGATGCTGACGATGGGACTCGGCGCGGCCTGCTTGACCCAATGGCTCGGTGTCCCGGACAGCGTCGTCAACTACTACGTACAGTTCGCCAGACCGGTTCTCATCGCCGCCCATCGCCCCGCCGAAATCACTTTCGACGGCGCGGTCCGATCCGTCGATCCGGCCACCCGGCAGGCCGTGATATCGCTGACCGCCCACAGCGCCGACAACTCCATCTTCGGCCTCGCCTCGGCGACCGTACATGCGGACCCGCGCTGATCGGGGAGTTGACGACCATGCGATTCCCGGCATGGGGAGTGTGACCGCCGTTGTCAGTCGCCCGGCACCTGCATGCCCGTCCTGTCGTCCATGCGCTCAACGCTCTGTTCTGGGGTATGGCTCGGCGGCCGATCACGCGCCTTCTTTGATCGTCCGGGCACGAAGGTCCTACCGGGTCAATGGCATGCCGAACGCGGCGAACAGAGTTGGTTGAAGAAAAACGGTGATGGCCGCAACCGCGCCGTGGCCGGTGGTGATGACGTGTATCGAGTGGGCTTCCAGGATGCCGTTGGCGCCACGACGGTATTCGGCGACGGCGGGCTGTCCGTTCGCGGCCGTCGGGACCAGCAGGAGATCGCCGGGCTTCGCGAAAGCACGCTTGGCAAGAAACCGGGTCACCGCATCGCGCCCGGTGAACCATACTGGCACCGGGGGCATTTCGAGCCTGACGTCGGCGGTCAATAGCTCGGTGAGAGCTGCGAGGTCGGCTTTCTCGAATGCCGCGCAATAGCGGTCGAGCAAGGCACGGCGTTGGACGTCCTCCGGTTCGGTCACACGGTCGTCGGCGGGAGCGACCTCGGCGAGCCGGGCGCGTGCCCGCTGGAGTGCGCTGTTGACCGCGGATGGCGTGGTTTCGAGGAGTTCCGCGACTTCGGCGGCGCTGAACTGGACGACGTCGCGCAGGATCAACACAGCTCGCTGGCGTGCGGGCAACTCCTGCATGGCCGTCATCACGGCCAGCCGGACGCTTTCCTTGGCGACGACTGTGGTTTCCGGTGTCAACGCGTCGGGCAGCGGCTCCAGCCATTGGTGAGCGCCGGTGTCGCTGTCGAGACCCGTATCGGGGTCGACCGAGCCGGCGCCGAGTCCAGCCGGTAACACCCGGCGGGCGCGATTCTCCAGCGCGCGCAGGCACGCGGTGGTCGCGATGCGGTACAGCCAGGTCCGCAGCGCCGCGCGCTCCTCGAACGCCGGATAGCCGCGCCAGCCGCGCAGGTAGGTCTCCTGGACGAGATCCTCGGCGTCGTGCACCGAACCGAGCATGCGGTAGCAGTGGGCGATCAATTCGGCGCGAAACGGCGCCGCATGCTCGATGAAATCTTCCTGGACCGGCACAGCCGTACTCCTAAGTCTCGACGTGACGGGGACGCGAGCCCCATACCAGTACAGATACGTCCGGCAACCGAAATTCATCGGTCAGCTCGCCGCGAATGACAGCGGCGCCGCACCGATGAATCGCCGCGGCGCGACGTATCTGAATCAGTACGAGCCACATCCCCGACGAAAGCGAATACGACCATGAACCAGACAACCCACTCCGGCGCCCTCGGCGGCACGACGTCGATCGTGACCGGAGCCAGCCGTGGATTCGGCCGCGGCATCGCCCGGGCGCTGTCGGCCGCGGGCGCCCATGTCGTCGGCGTCGCCCGGGTCGGCGCGCATCTGGATGCGGTGCGCGAGGAACTCGGCGGCACCTTCACCGCGGTCAGCGCCGACGCCGCCGATGCCGCGACGGCGGGCCGACTCCTCGACGAGCATCGACCGCACACGGTGGTCCTCTGCGCGGGAGCCGCTCCGCGCATGAGCGCTTTACAGGACCAAACCTGGGAAACCTTCAGCCAAAACTGGAATGTCGACGTCGCGCAGGCGTTCTATTGGATCCGCGAAGCGCTGCGGCGCCCGCTGGCGCCGGGTAGCTCGGTGATCACGATCTCCAGCGGGGCGGCGATCAACGGATCGCCGCTCAGCGGCGGTTACGCAGGGGCGAAGGGCACTGTCAAGCTCATCACGAGCTATGCCGCCGTCGAGTCGGAACGGGCCGAGCTGGGAATCAGGTTCGTGTCCGTTCTCCCTCAGTTGACGCCCGCCACCGACCTGGGGGCAGCGGCAGTCGCTGCCTACGCCGAGCGGCAAGGTGTCGATGTCGACACGTTCGTGCGGGCCTTGGGACCTCCTCTCACCCCGGAGCAGGTGGGCGACGCGGTTCTCGAGATCGCGACCGCTGAACACCCCGTCCACTACGCGAACACGCTCACCGCCGCAGGCATATCACCACTGGCCTGAATCACCTGAACCGAAGAAAGGACATGCGCAATGAGCACACCGCCGATCGTCTCGCCACAGGAGTGGGAGGCAGCGTGGCAGCAGCTGCTGGTGAAGGAGAAGGAGGTGACCCGAGCCCGCGACGCGCTGGCCGCCTGGCGACGACGAATGCCATGGCTGGCCGTGGACAAGGAGTACGTGTTCGAGGGACCCGAGGGCAAAGCAACGCTGCTCGACCTGTTTCACGGCCGACGTCAGCTGATCCTCTATCGCGCCTTCTTCGAGCCCGGCGTGGGCGGCTGGCCCCACCATGCCTGCCGTGGCTGCTCCATGATGGCCGATCATGTCGCCGACCTCGCCCACCTGAACGCTCGCGACACCACACTCGTATTCGCCTCCCGTGCGCCGCAGCCCGACATCGACCGCGTGAAGGCGCGGATGGGCTGGAAGATGCCGTGGTACACCATCACCGACGACTTCGATGCCGACTTCGGCGTGGACGAATGGCACGGCACGAACGCATTCATCCACGACGGCGACCGCGTGTTCCGCACCTACTTCATCAACAATCGCGGCGACGAGGCGCTGGGGACCACGTGGAGCTTCCTCGACATGACCGCGCTGGGACGCCAGGAGCAGTGGGAGGACTCGCCGGAGGATTACCCCCAGACCCCACCCTACGAGTGGTGGGACTGGCACGACACATACGGCGAGCACAAGCCCTCACGGTGGTTCGGTGACCCCGACCCGGACAACCCCAACGACCAGCGGCCACCGCGCGCCGACTCGAAGGACTGCGGCTGCCCCTGATCGGCGAACCCGCGCGCCGAGCATGTCACCACGGCACTACCCCTGCGTCATCGAAGAACCCGCCGGTCGGTCCTCCGTCGGGCAGCGTCGCGAGCTTGATTGCGATTGCCGCGCCTTGCTCCGGTGTGCGGACGCCACGAAAACCGTTGAGGTCGGTTGCGGTGAAGCCGGGGCAGGCTGCGTTGATGAGGATGTCGGTGTCGCGCAGCTCCTTGACGTATTGGACAGTGACGGCGTTCAGGAACGTCTTCGACGCCGTGTACGCAGCGGAAATCGGGCCCGTCTCGGTACCGGGAGTGGTCTGCAGAGTAAGGGAGCCGACCGTGCTGGACATGTTCACGATGCGTGGTGATGCCGAGCGCCGCAGCAGCGGTAGCACCGCGTTGGTCACGCGGATGACGCCGATCACGTTGGTTTCCACGGCGGCCCGCACTGTAGCGGGGTCGACGGCGGTGGGCGTCTGTGGCATGCCGCCGGTTATCCCAGCGTTGTTGACGAGCACGTCGAGGCGTCCGATGCGGTCCTCGATCAGCTCGGCGGCGGCGGCCACGCTCGCGTCGTCGGTCACGTCGAGCGGCACGCCGAAGGCGTCGGCACCGGCCGCTCGCAGCTTCTGCACAGCGGCTTCACGGCGCTGTTCATCCCGGGCGCCGACACCGACACTCCAACCGAGGGCGCCCAAGCCGGCCGCGATCTGGTACCCGATGCCCTTGTTCGCGCCGGTCACCAGCGCGATCGTCTGTTCACTCATAGGGTCGATCCTGTTCGGAGTCCGGCGAGGCGTCCAAGACCGACTGGGTGGACAGCGATACCGCTCGGGTATCGATCCCGGTGGGCGCCGGATACGCTGAGGATCGTGGAGACGCGGGAGCTGCGATACTTCGTCACCGTCGCTGAGGAGCTGCACTTCGGGCGGGCGGCGCAGCGGCTCGGGATCGCGCAGCCCCCACTGTCCCGGGCGATCGGGCAACTCGAACGGCGGCTCGGGGTGGTCCTGCTGCAACGCACCAGTCGCGCCGTCACCCTGACCGAGGCCGGGTTGGTGCTCCTGGGGGAGGCCAGGGCGGCGCTGGACGCGGTCGAGGCCGCTGAGCGACGCACCCGCCGCGCTGCCCTCGCCGCCACCGGCCGCGCTGGAGTGGTCCTGGCCACGAAGGCCGGAGCGTCCATCGAACTGCTGTCCAAACTCCTCGACGCCTACGCCGCCGAGCCCGGCTCGGTCACCGTCGAGGTGCTCCTGTGCGGGATCGGCGAGCAGGAACGACTACTACGCGACGGACGCGCCGACGTGGCGTTGTTGCACCGGCCGTTCGACGCGATGGCCGGATTCGACATCGAGGAGCTGCACACCGAGGAACAGGTCGTGCTCCTGCCGGCCGGGCATCCCCTCGCCGACCGGACGCACGTGCGGATGGCCGAGGTCGCCGAGCTGCCCGGCCTACCGCTGCCGCGCTGGCCCCGACGAGACGGTACATACCCGGACGGCCCCGGTCCGCAGGTTCGCGACCATACCCAACTGCTCCAGCTGATCGCGCTCGGACGGGCTTCGGCGATCCTGCCGGAGTCGGTCCGAGCCCATCTGCGCCGCGACCACGCCGCCGTGCCGGTACTGGACGCGCCGGCCGTCACAACGGTAATCGCGTGGCCACCGCACAGCCGATCCAAAGCTGTCGCCGACCTCGTCCGGACTGCTACACGCCTCTAGCCGATTCCGCATGATCGGCCACCCGTGCCCGGACCGGTAGAAATCCCGCTGGGTGCTCGGCTCCTGGACGGTGAAGCGGACGTGGGCAGCAGGGTGGCTGAGCGGTGCGTCAGCAACGGGGCGGCTCGGCGATGCGTTATCGTCGGCTACCTGAAGGACATGCCAGCTGCCCCGAGAGACAGTCTGCCCTGGCGTTCAGCGCTGACCTGAAGTGCGGTATCAGGGAGGAATTGTGGACATTACCGAGCTGATCCTCGATGACCACCATGAGCACTTCTACCCCGCGCTGCTGCAGGTGGGTATCGCGGCCCGGCGCGCGGGCGGGGTGGAAGACGAGACGCTCGACGCGATCCACGACCACAACGAGATCAGGGACGCGATCGCCGAAGTGGCGCGTCATCAGGTCGGCACCGATAACTGGTACGTCGCCGTCGCGGCAGCGAACTCGGCCAACAGCGATCATATGGCCGAGGAAGAACGCGAGGGCCTCACTGACTTCCGCCGCCTGGCCGGGCTGCCGCGCCGCCATCAGCTGGCCGTCGCCTTCGCCGCTTACGAGGCGCGGAACTACGCCGGCGTCCAATCCGTCGACAAGGATCCCGTCAGCTATGTCCGCGCGGCAGAGAAGAAGCTGCGGACCGCTGCGAGCGGATCGCTGAGTGTCGGCACCCTGAAACGGAACTGACTCGGCAGACCGGCGGGGGCAGTCGGCAACCGCTCCGCTCCCGCAACATCTCCTCATGCCGCATGCAGATGAGATCCGCTGTCCGATGGGGCGCTTGGGATGTCCAGCGACGGCGAATCAACTTGCCGCGGTGCGGATCTCGTTCAGCGTGGAAGCAGGGTGATCCGGGCGTTGTGGGCGGGGCTGAGGCCGGTGTGATAGCGCCGTGGGGGTTCGACGGGGCCGGTGGCTGCACCGATGCGGCGATGCTCGAGGATGGTGCGGAAGAGGATGCGCGCTTCCGCCAGGGCGAATTGGGCACCCAGACAGCGATGCGCGCCGGCGCCGAAGGTCAGCCAGGTGCGGCCGTTCGGTGGCTCGCCGAGGAAGCGTTCGGGGCGGAAGACCATCGGGTCCGGGTGATGCCGCGGTGATTCGTGAATGAGAAGGATCGGGACTATGACGATGGCGCCCTTGGGGACGCGGACACCGTTGACCACGGTGTCGCGCAGTGCTCGCCGCCCGGTGAACGGTGACACCGGGCGGACCCGCATCGTTTCGGCGACCACGGCGTCGAGGTATGTGTCGAGCCTGGCACCGTCGCCCGCGTCGACCGCCGCGTCGAGCTCGGCCCTGGCTGCCGGGTGGACGGCCAGCATGGCGGCGATCCAGCCGAGCGTGATCGCGGTGGTCTCGTAGGCTCCCAGCAGGATGCCACGCATGTTGCGGGCTAATGCGGCGTCGTCGTGCTGATCCAATTCGGTGCCGACATACCGGGACAGCACATCTTTCCGGCCGTCGCCGTCGCCGGGCGTGGTCCGGCGCGCGGCGATTTCCTCGATGATGATGGCGTCCACCTCGGACTGGCGGCGGCTGAGCGGCGGGTAGGGCAGTGTGTAGCCACCGACCAGCGGGGTGAGCAAGGTGACGGCGAGAAAACCGCGGCTCTCGATTTCCCCGAACCACCGGCTCACCGCCTGTTTCAGCCGGTCCTTGCGGGGCGCGGCCACCTCGCCGAAGACGACGCCGAGCAGCACGCCGATGGCCAGGTCGTAGCCGACCTTCAGGAACTCGAACGGTTCAGCGACAGGCCAGTTCGGCAGTTCGCGCTGAACCACCTCCACCATGAGATCTTCGTAGGACCGGAGGGCCTTGCTCTGGAACGGCGGCGCGAACAGCTTGCGCTCGCGGCGGTGTTCGTCACCGTCGAGGAAGATCAACGTCTGTTTGCCGAACATCATGTCGTGGCTGGAGAAGCGGCTCAAAACCTGCCCGACCGAGAAGTCGTCATGGTTGGCGAACAGTTCTCGCACATCGTCCATGTTGTAGGTGACCAGCATGGTCGGAAACCCTGGCGGCGAGACCACGAACCGTTCGCCCATTTCCAGCAAGGGGGAACGGTGCGTGCCGGGGCGCATCAGCCCACCGATCTGCGCGATGTGGCGGTTGCGTAGCCGAGGGAGTTCTCGCAGAGATATCGGGGCATGCGACATGTAGCCATCCTCGACCCGTTGCTCGGCGACTCGCAAACACGAAATCCCCGCAGTGGCAATAGGAAGCGAGCGCCTGCCGCCACAGCAGTGGTCCGGCTGGAGGCCGGGCAGACGTCACCCGGTCGTATGCGCGAGGATGGCGGCGGCCAACTCCTCGTGCACTTCCAGCGGCAGCGTGTGGCCCATGCCCGCCACGATCATCAGCCGGGCGCCCGGGATCTGCTCGGCGATGATCGCGCCGTGGCCGGGCTTGGCCGGCTCGTGGCTGCCCTCGATGACCAGCGTGGGCGCTTTCACCTGGTGCAGTACGTCCACCGGCTCGAAGTCCGGCTCGGCCGCTGCCGCGAGCCGGTGGTTGGCCACCGCGGACAGGTCGCGGGCCCGGTCGTAGATCCGTTTCTGTAGCCGACGCGCCGCGTCCTCGTCGAACGGCAGGCCGGTGCCGTGCAGCAGGCGCTGCTCGGCGATCATGCCGTCGATCCGGGCGCGCCGGTCCTCTGGCGGTGGGGTGGCGATCAGTTCGCGGTAGAAAGACGTGAACTCAGGTGCCGGCTCGGGCAGGCTCCCCTCGGGTTGCGGCTGCCCCATCAGAGCCCGCATGATCACCTGACCTTCGCCGCCGCCGAGCGGTGAGGAGCCGATGACGGTCAGTGAGAGCACCCGCTCCGGCCGCTCCACGGCGACGAACTGGGCGAGCAGCCCGCCCGCCGAGTGGCCTACCAGGTGCGCGCTGTCCAGACCGTGGGCGTCCATCACGCGGTACACGTCGTTCTTGATGTCGTCCCACGTGTACGGCTCCGCCGCGAAGTCGACCGTGTCCGACATGCCGGTGTCGCGGTGGTCGTATCGGATCACCCGGCGGCCTCCGGCGACAAGGCGGCCGACGAACTCGTCCGGCCACAGGATGCCCTGGGACATCGACCCCATGATCAACAGGATCGGCGCATCCGTCGCGGCGCCGAACTCTTCACTCCATATGTTCACGTCACGCATATTTCAGAGCATTCCTTCCGGCCGATTGCGGCCTCATCGAAATATTCACGGCACCACCGGGCATTGCCGGAATCCCGGGATGCGAGTTCGTGTCACCAACCCGGATCACCGGGTGCGAGGGACTGTTCCGGCCGGGCGCTACCGCGCTCCACGTCTGCCGTGCCGGGGCCATCCGTTCTTGGCCGTGGCGGCAGCCTGCGGAGGCACGGGTCGAGCCACGGATCGTTGCTGGTTGTTTCGAATCGGGTAGGTGCCGCGCTGCTTTCGCATATCGGTCGTGCCTTTCGTGAAACCGGTGGAGTCCGGGCCGTCGGCGGGGGCAGAAGCCGATCCCTCACCGTGTCAGTCGTAGTACTCTGTGTGAAGTGATTGAACCGTAGTGCTACATCTGGAGTGGTGTCAAGTGGGTCGGGCGAATCCCGGACGCAGCCAGGTGTTGCTCAGCATCGATCCACCCCAACGGTTCCGACCGGACGCCTGAGGACTTCGGTCGTGGCAGCACTTGCGGCAGGTGCGGATTCGGTCGCAGCGGTGCCGTCGAGTCTCGATTCGCAGAGTTGCCGATGAGTCCGGGATGCGGTGTGATCGACCCACCATCGCGGATCGGAGGGATCGAACGTTGGCCGCATTGGAGCCGGGGTCGGCGTTCGCCGGATACACCATCGAACGCCTTCTCGGTGTCGGCGGCATGGGCGAGGTCTACGTCGCCCGGCATCCACGGCTACCCCGTTCCGACGCGGTGAAAGTGCTTGCCGCGCAGTTCACCCGCGACGACTCGTACCGACGCCGTTTCGAGCGCGAGGCCGACCTCGCCGCATCCCTGTCGCATCCCGGCATCGTCAGCGTCCACGACCGTGGAGAATCCGAGGGGCGGTTGTGGATCGCGTTGGAGCTGATCGACGGCATCGATCTATCGGCGTCGCTCGCCTGCTCGCCGGGCGGGTTGCCCGGCACCGACGTGGCTCGCGCGATCATGGAGGTCGCCGATGCGCTCGACTACGCGGGTGCTCGCGGGTTGGTCCATCGAGACGTCAAACCCGCCAACATCCTGCTCGCCAGCACCGGCCACTACCTGCTCACCGACTTCGGGATCGCACGAATGGGACCGGAGACCTCCGACCTCACCGGAACCGGCCTGACCATCGGCACCATCGCGTACGCCTCCCCTGAACAGATGCAGGGACTGCCCGTCGAGCCGCGATCCGACCAGTACTCACTGGCCGCCACCGCCTTTCATCTTCTCACCGGTGCGCAGCCGTTCACCGGCGCCAACCCGGTCGCGGTGATCATGGCTCATGCCCAACAGCCCGTCCCCAGCGTGCGAGCGCATCGGCCCGATCTCGCGCCGCACGTCGATTCGGTGATCGAACGGGCGATGGCGAAGAGTCCGGTGCATCGCTTTCCCACCAGCAAGGATTTCGCGACCGCGCTCGGTCACGCCCTGGCCGTGTCCGGGACGCACCGGCAATCGTCAGCCGGAACGGCGACGCCCACCGCGGCGGTGGCCGACCGCTACGCGGAAACCGTCGTCCGCTCGGCCCCGGTCAGCCGTGGACCGCAGCATCCCGCCCCGCCGATGCCGCGCCGCAGCATGCCTCGCCTTATCGGAGCGATGGTGGTCACGGTGGCGCTGGTTGTCGTCGGCTTGCTCGGCGTCCGGGCATTCATGCACGACGCGGGAGCGGAGGAAGCCGCGCGGTTGCCCCGTCGACCCGTGACGCCGATTCTGCCGTCGCTCGACAAGCGGCCCGATACCGCGATCTGGACGTTGCAGGATATTCCTGGCCCTCCCGGCTCCCAGTCGGACGGCGCGTCAGCGCTCGGCGGAGATTCCGACGTCGTCATCTTCAGCCGCAGAGTCCGCCTAGCCGACGCGAACCGCATCAAGTACCTCGACATCGTCGACGCGAACACCGGTCGGCTCCGGGCCGGCACCGAGCCCATCCTGGTGGACACGAGCCAACGCAGCCTCAGCCGCTGTGTCGTCAGCGCAAGTCATTCGGCAGCGGCCTGTCACCTCGACGGCTCGTCGGCACCCTCCGATGCTGTGGTGGTCATCGACCTCGAGGCGAGCCGGATAATCGACACCTTTCCCGCTGTGGGGCAAATCGACAGCCTGACCGCCGCGGGTGGGCGTTTCGTCTTCGTGGACCGGACGGTTCAGGATCAACTGCCGTCACTGCGGACGATCGGTGCGGACGGCCGGGAACTTCCGGCGATCCGCTGGGCCGATGCCTACCCGCGGTCGGGGTCGACGCAACCGCGCCATTCGATCGAAGTCTTCGGCTCGGTCCGGCTGGCCGTGGTCAAGTCCGCACCAGACCCCTCGGAACCCTTGTCGAAGTGGGAGTTTCGCGTGATCCGGCTCGAAGACGGCAACGAGGTGTTCCGGCGCGACTCCGTCGAAGAGATCGGTGACAAGGACTGGAACGTCTTCATCGACGGATTCGTCGTCGCCGACGGCCGGTCACCGGCCGGGATCTACGATCGGAACGGCACCAAGACAGCGGATCTACCGAAGGGCTGGCGGCCGAGCGAGCGCCCGACCAGGCTGGTCGGGCCGGGGCCGGCGGAGACTTCGGTGCCCACCGCCATTCGGACACAGGGTAATCGGACGACCTACGCGGGGATCAGCCCGCGCAACGGGACCGTCTTGTGGCAGAACGAGTCATTCGGCGCCGGTGACAGTTCCGAGCGACTCCTGTTGCGCGGCACCGGAAGCCTGATTCTCACCTCGGAATCGGGCCGTGTGGTCGACGCCTATACCGGTGAGTATGTGATCTCCGGCCTCGTAGCGAAAGGCACCGAACTCGGCACCGACGGTAGCCGGATCGCCGTCGGCACCGACTCGGTCCGTTCGGGTCACTCACTCGAAGTGTGGAGCAGCGACGGTGAAGTCTGGGAGATCACGAGCGAGAGCAAACCGGTCGCGATCGGTGGCAAGGTCTATGTCGGAAACCTGAGGCTCTTCTGACCGCAGGGGGTGCCCGGCGGAGCCTCTGCGCCGACCGGCGACTCCAGTGCTCTATGGGGTGATCCATGTCACTTGTTGATCCTGTCAGGAATTCGGGGGCTGTCTCGTTCAGGGAGCACGCGAACCAGACAGGAGCGAAACATGCAGCACCGCATCGTCGTCCTCGGGGCCGGATACGCCGGAGCCTTCTCGGCCGGATACTTGGCCCGCCAACTGCACTCCGACGACTTCGAGATCACCGTCGTCAACGCCGAACCCGATTTCGTCGAGCGGCTGCGTTTGCATCAGCTCGCCGCCGGGCAGGATCTCCGTCACCGGCCGCTGGCAGAGGTGTTCGCGGGCACCGGCATCCGGCTCCGAGTGGCGCGGGTAACCCAACTCGACGCCGAGTACCGGACCGTCACAGTCATCGACGGCGAGGGCATCGACCGGCTCGAATACGACACCCTCCTCTACACGCTCGGCAGCACCGCCGCCGACCACGGCGTTCCTGGCGTCCACGAGCACGCCTTCCACGTGGCCGCGCGGCCGTCCGCGCTGCGCCTGCGCGCACGCCTGGATGAGCTGGGCGAGGACGGGAACGTCCTGGTAGTCGGCGGCAACCTGACCGCGATCGAGGCCGCCACCGAGATCGCCGAATCCCGTCCAGGACTTCGGGTCAGCCTCGCCACCAGCGGTGAACTGGGCGGCTGGCTGGGCACGAAGGCCCGCCGTCACCTGCTGCGCGCCTTCGACCGGTTGGGTATCACGGTCCACGAGCACACCACCATCGAGCGCGTCGAGGAGGCGTCCGCGGTCGCCGCCGACGGCACCGTTTTCGCCTCCGACGCGACCGTGTGGGCCGCCGGCTTCGCCGTCCATCCGATCGCCGCCGCCAGCGGCCTCGAGGTGGTAGCCAACGGCCAAATCACGGTCGACCGTCAGATGCGGTCGGTTTCGCACCCGGATGTCTACGTCGCCGGTGACAGCGCCTTCGTCATCGGGGATAACGGTCGGCCGTTGCCGATGTCGTGCGCTTCCGCGGGATACACCGGCACGCAGGCGACGACCGCGATCATCGGGGACCTGACCGGGCGCAAGAGCAAGGCGACCGCGCTGACCTATTTCGGCAACCACATCAGCCTCGGACGCAAGGACGGGATCTTCCAGCTGGTCGACGGTGACGCGCGATCGAAGCCCGGGGCCCTGTGCGGCCGGTCGGCGGCCCGAGTCAAGTCGGCGATCGTGGCAACCAGCGGCTGGGCCATCAGCCGTCCGACCTTCGGGAAGCCGAATCACAAGTACCGCTTGGCTACCATCCGAGAGCACTCGCCCGACTTGGTCGCCGGATAGATTCGTACTCATGGACACTGCCACCGTGGCGCGTTTCGAGGCCAGCCGGAATCGGCTGGCCTCCCTCGCCTACCGTCTGCTCGGCTCGGCCGCCGATGCCGAGGACACGGTGCAGGACGCGTTCCTGCGATGGCAGGCCGCCGACCCGGAGTACGTCGAGGTGCCCGAGGCATGGCTGACCAAGATCGTCACCAACCTGGCGCTCGACCGGCTCCGTTCGGCGAAGGTGCGGCGCGAACGCGCGGTCGGCGCCTGGATGCCCGAACCGCTGCTCGACGGCGACCCGCTGCTGGGCCCGGCCGACACCGTCGAGCAGCGCGAATCGGTGACCCTGGCGGTGCTGACGCTCATGGAGCGCCTCTCGCCGGTCGAGCGGGCCGTGTACGTCCTGCGCGAGGCGTTCTCCTACAGCCACGCCGAGATAGCCGAGATCCTCGACATCACCGAATCCGCGAGCCAACAGCACGCCCACCGGGCCCGGCGCCGTATCACCGCCGAGCGCAACTCCCGGGATATCGACCGTGCCTCCGCGCGGCGGATCGTCGAGGCGTTCGTCGATGCCGCCTCTTCGGGCCGGACCGAACGGCTGGTTGCGCTGCTGACCGACGACGCGACCGGCATCTCCGACGGCGCCGGGCTGGGGACGGCCGAGAAGCTGATCCGGTACTCGACCCCGGAGCGGATCGCCAGGGCGGTGCGGGCCGGCTTCAAACCGTCCGCGGCCAAGCGGAGACTCGCCGGTGGCTCGCCCTCGGTCCATGCGGGCGTGGTCAACGGCTGCCCGGCGATGCTTCTCACGCTCGACGGCCGGGTCGTGGGCGTCGCGATCTTGGAGATCCGTGACGACAAGATCGCAGGCGTGCGTGGCATCGCCGCCCCGGAGCGACTCGGTCGCCTCACCGAGGAATGGCAGCGGCAGGAGCATGATGTCCCGCTGATCGAATCGTGGTAAGCGGCCGTCCGGCGCTCGATCTCACGTGCGACTGTCGTTCGCTGCTATTCAGCGAGTCAGTGCCGTCAGGGCGCATCCAACACACTCGCCGGAACCCCATAGGGCAGAAACCGCACCCGACGGCGATCATCGGTGTTGTCGCGATGCGCGCGTAAGGCTTCGAGTTCGCTCGGGAAGACCTGGTCGACCCTGGCCTCGCCGACGTCATCGAGGGTGTAGATCGCCCACACCCCGCTGCCGGTCGCACCGGTGGTCTCGCCCTCGGGTTCGGGGGGACGCGGTCGATCCGGTTGGACGAACTGACCGAGCAGCGACGCCAGTGAACTGACGCTCGCGTGATCTACGCGATCCAGGTATACACCGGCTTTCCCGAGCAGGTCGCGGAGTTCGGTTCCCGCCCCGCGCAGTGCGCGTTCGAAATCTTCCGGATCGATGCCGAAAGGCCCGTTGGTTGCCATCGCATGTGCTCCTGGGGACGAGTTGGGCGCTACGTCCTCAGTGTCCTCGCGAAACGCCGACATCGCCACGCCGATCTCGCCCGTCCTGAACGCCGCCACGCTGTCCGCGCGCTCGCACTGGTGGGTAGCCGCTCTCGCGGCGCTCGAGGCGGGGGGTGTGACCGGCGTGATCTGGAAGCCGAAACGCTAGCTGTCAGGACTGGGATTTCCGTGACGATCGAATGATGCGGCGCCCGCGCGCACCACCCGCGTCCAACTCGCCGGTACCGGTGCCCCCGGGTGCAACCGAACAACCGGATGCGCGGTGCTGACCGCCGGAATCTACCGGCGGCCGACTGAGGGTTCATAGTGCCGTCACTGGGTGTGCCGCCGGCGCGCACTGGGTGTCGGTGTGTATCGGTAGCGTCGGGTGCTGTGGAAACCGGGGAACGTATCCAAGAGCTCGCAGGGCGCATTGTGGCGCTGCGTGACGCCTACTATCAGGGCGCGCCGCTGGTCGCGGACGCCGAGTACGACGCGATCGAGGACGAGCTACGTGGCCTGATCGAGGCGCGCCCCGACCTCACGCCCGACCCGAATCCGCTGGAGCAGGTCGGCGCGCCCGCCGTGCTGCACGCCCCGATCCGGCACTCGCGTCCGATGCTGTCACTCGAGAAGGCGACCACGCCCGAGCAGGTCGCGGCGTTCTTCGACCGCTTCCCCGGCCAGCCGGTGGTGGTGATGCCGAAGCTCGACGGCTTGTCGCTGGCCCTGGTCTTCGAGAACGGGCGGCTGGTGCGTGCCGTGACCCGGGGTGATGGCACCACCGGTGACGACGTGACGGTGCTGGTCCGCGCGCTGGTCGATGGCGTCCCCGAGCGGATCGACGTCCCGGGGCGGGTGGAGGTGCGTGGCGAGGCGGTGATGCTGCGTTCGACCTTCCTCGCCTACAACACAGCGCATCCGGACAAGCCGCTGATCAATCCGCGCAATGCCGCGGCGGGCACGCTGCGGGCGAAGGACCCGGCCACAGTCGCCGAGCGCCGCCTGCGGTTCTTCGGTTTCGACTTGGACACCTCCGCCGGCGGCGCTGCGGTCGACCTGGGGGAGGGCCTGCGAGCGCTGGGGGTCGCGGGGGCGCAGATGCGGCTGTGCGCCGACGCCGAGCAGGCGCAGGCGGCGATCGCCGCGATCGAGCAAGGCCGCAACGAGCTGGACTACGACCTCGACGGCGCGGTGCTGCGGCTGGCCGACCGCGATGCCTACGCGGCGGCGGGGACTCGGTCGAACTCCCCACGTGGCGCGCTGGCGTTCAAGTTCGCGGCCGAGGAGAAGACCACGTTGCTGGCCGACGTGGTCTGGGACGTCGGCAAGACGGGCAAGATCGTCCCGGTCGCGTGGCTGGAGCCGGTGTTCGTGGGCGGCACGACGGTCACGAAGGCGACGCTGGCCAACCAAGAGGTGATCCGTGCCCGCGACATCAAGGTCGGTGACACCGTGCTGGTGCGCCGCGCGGGCGACGTGATCCCGTTCGTGGCCGGCGTGCTCGACGCCGCCAAGCGCACGGGCGAGGAGCGCGAGATCGTGCCGCCCACCGCGTGCCCGTCGTGCGAAGAGCCGGTGACCGAGCAGGGCAACAGCCGGGAGCTGTTCTGCACCAACGTCTCCTGCCCCGCACAGACGGTGCGCAGACTGATCCACTGGGCGTCGCGGGCGGCGGCCGACATCGACGCCATCGGGCAGGTGTGGATCGAGCGCCTGGCCGAGGCGGGCATCCTGGAGCGCCCGTCGGACTTCTACACCCTGACGAAGGAGCGCCTGCTCGAGTTCGACCGCATCGGCGAGGTCTCGGCCGCGCGCATGATCGACTCGATCGATGCCAGCCGCCGGGTCGGCCTGCGCCGCGCGCTGATCGGCCTGGCGATCCCGATGGCCTCCGACGGCACCGCCGCTCGCCTGGCCCGAGCGGGATTCGGCTCCCTGGAGGAGGTCGCCGACGCGGGCGAGGAACGGCTCGTGGCGGTGGAGGATATCGGACCGAAGGTCGCCGCCTCCCTGGTCGCGCACCTCGCCCGCCTGCGTCCGGAATTGGAGCGGCTGCGAGCCGCGGGCGTCTGTCTGGACGTGCGCGAGGAAGACCTTCCTCCGGTCGTCGCGGCCGGCGCGCCCCTGGCAGGCAAGACGGTGGTGATCACCGGCGCCCTCAGCGACCCGCGCTCCGGCGAGAAGGTCGCCCGCCCCACATTCCAACGCCTGTGTGAGAAGGCGGGCGCGACGGCAGCGACGTCGGTCTCGGCGAACACCGACCTGCTCATCACCGGTGCGGGAGTCGGTGCGAGCAAGCTGACCAAGGCGGAGAAGCTCGGCGTCGAGGTCATCGATCAGGGCGAGATCTGGAACCTGCTGATCACCGCCAAGATCATCTAGACCTCGGCACGCCCGGCCGGGTCGCACCGGCCGGAGCATGCCGAAATAGCTGTCGCCACGTGTACTCGACCGCGGAACCCACGCGCGGGTCGCGCAGGCCTGGCTCCCGGCGCAAGGCACCGATCATGCGGAGCGCAAAGCGGGAACTACCGCCCGGGCAGCTTGATTGCCGACATGTACATCTCGAGGGTTGGTCTGTAGAGGTCGACGTCATCGAGTTGGGTTCCCAGCGCGACGGAGTCGGTGGTGGCGATGAGCACGCGCGCGAACGTGAGTGGGGGGATCAGCAGGGTGGCGCCGATTCGGTCGAGGCCCTCGACGATGAACCGTCCCAGCGCTTCGACGACCTCTGCTCGTTTGGCCGCTACCCGCTCCCGCGCCTCGGGGTTGCGCAGCAGATACAGAGTGAATTCGTAGCCCAACGCGGCGGGCTCCGCCCCGCGGTCTTCACTGAGTTGGCGCCACCGCTGGGCTACTTGGTCGAGTTCATGCGCTCCCACCTCGGTTGCCGCCGATAGCAGTTCGCTGAACGTATCGAAGTAGCGCTGCCAGTACCGGTCGCTCACCGCCAGGAAAAGTTCTTCCTTCGTGGAGAAGTGCTTGTAGATGGCACCTTTCGTGTAGCCGGCCGCCCGTGCGATGTCGTCGAGACTTGCCAGCGTGAAGCCTTTCTCGGCGAACACCTGCTCCGCGGCGTCGACGAGAAGCGAGCGGGTGTGCTCGAGGCGCCGACCGCACTTCCACCCCCGTGCCGCTGTCGGACGTGCTCGAAAGCCTCAGCGGCACACTCGCCCAAATCGATCCCGCCCGGCTCGCGGCCATTTCCCAGGAACTGGGTGTCAGCCAGGCGGGCCCCGACAAACTGGCGACAATCATCGACGGCGGTACGTTCCTCATCTCGACGCTGGACACGGCACTGCCGCACACGGTTGGCCTGCTCCGCAACAGCAGAGTCGTCTTCGCCGCCTTGCGCGACGGCCAGAACGCACTGCAATCCACCTCGGCAAACCTGGCGGCCACACTCGGCGGCATATCTTCGATGACCGGCGGCTTCGAACAATTCGTCACACAGACTTCGCCGATGCTCACCACCCTCGACACGATCATCGTCGAGAACGCACCGACCATGGTCCAGTTGCTGGGCAACCTCGTCACCGCCTCCCAGGTCTCCTACTCCAGAATCCCCGCCTTCAACGAGTTCTTCTTCCCCCAGCAGCGTGCCGGGTCGGCACTCGATGCCGTGACCTCGGCGTTTCACGACGGCGGTGTCTGGGCCTTGGCGAGCGTCTACCCCCGGTACGCCTGCGACTACAACGTGCCACGACGCCCCGGTTCCGTGCCCGACTACGCCGAGCCCTACCTCCACGTGGACTGCACCGAGCCCGACACCACACTCATGCCTCGCGGCGCCCGCAACGCTCCACGACCACCCGACGACCCGGTGCCACGCCCCCAGCACAACGATCCCTTCCAGACCGCCGACCCCACACCGGTCGGACCACTGTCCATCCCCACTCCCTACGGCGGTCCCCACGCCCCGGTACCGATCCCACGATGACAGATTGCGAGCGTGCTGCTCGCCATCACCGTTTACTCCTGATGGCTTTCACGCCCGCACCTCGCTCGGGGCTTGCAGCGAAAGCGTTTTCATTCGTGGCGCGTCCGCTGCCCGTGCTGCAGTTCATCGGCCACCGGCTGGAAAGGTGCCGCGAGGGTAGGGTTCACGCTCCAGGTGGGCGTATCGTGCTGGGGCATCATGCTTCCGGCTATGCCGGCCGCTGCGCGATTGTCGCTGGTCAGCCGGTGCACAGCTCGTTCGAGGATGGGTAAGATCTCGGTGATCTCGAGGCTTCGGTCGACGAACTGTCCGATCAGTGCGTAGGTCATATTGGACAGGACCAGTGCGACATCCTCGACGTAGGACGAGTCGGCACCCTTGAACAGCGCAGCGGCGATCGGCAGCAATGCGTGAATGCCCTGGGTGTCCAAGCGATGTCCGCCCGCGCCGGTGCGGGCGCGGTGGTATGCCTCGAGCATCCTGGGGTTGCGCTCCCACGGTTCGAATACGTACCGCAGGACTCGCATCAGCCCATCGTGCAATGTCTCATCCGCGGGCGGTCGCTCCATCGCCGAGTAACTGTGTCTCGCCATCCAGCGCTCGACAGCGGTGACGATCAAGTCGTCGCGATCGGTGAAGTGCTTGTAGACGGTGGTCAGCGAGACATGCGCCCGGCGCGCGACCTCCCTGAGCTGGACGGCGTCGTAGCCGTCGGATTCCAGCAGCTCGAGCACAACGCCGATGATGACTTGCCGGGTGGAAGCGGCTCTCGGTCCCGGACCCACCCGCCTACGGTAACGCCGAGGGGAAGCTCGGACCATACCGGTGCCATGCTGTTCGCCCGGCTCGCCGGGATTCCCCGCCACGAAAGCTGTGGGCGACCACGGCGGTCGCCTCGGTCGGCAGTGCAGCGGCTCTGGCCGGAAAAAAAGAGTAACTGTGTTACCGTTCGGTGGTTTCCTGTGATGGACGTCATGTTCATCTTTGTGCGATTCGGATCACGCCGATGTCGCGATGGGTGGAGTTCGTGTGGAGGTTTCGATGCATCGACAACGTCCGATCGGGAGGGCGAGCACGTGCCGATCGGAGCGCGGCCGCGGTGGTCCTGCGATCGTGCGCCGTGGCCGTTCGGGAATGAGGATCGACACCCGCGAGTCGGCAGCCGCCTGGGGTGACCTCACCGGGCAGAGGGGGAGTCGATGAGGTATCGCCTCTACGTGGTTGCCAGCAGTATTCCCGATGCCGTCGAGCACGCCGGTGGCTGGCTGTTCGATCGAGCTGTCGCGGGCTGGGATGTGACGGTGCTCGTTGCGGAGATGTCGGATACCCGGCCGCTGCGCATCTTGGGCGCGGAGGTGGCGGAATTCGGGTCGGCGCTCGCCGCATGGGGCGATGGGCGTCGACCGGACGCATTGGCTGTTGCCGCGAACGTTTGCGAACGCGATCACCGGGCGCGCAGTGGCCTGCTCGAGGCGCTGAACGACGGCGGTGTCGAAGTGGTCGTGTGGGGTGAGGGTTGGCCGTCTCCGTCCGGGTATCGGATCGATCCGGTGCTGCACCGGTTGAGTGTCGCCGCGCAGGCGTTCAAGGCGCAGGCGCTGATTGCCGCGGCGACCCCGGGAGTCTCGGTCGGCGCGATCGAGATCTTCCGTGGCGGGCTCTGGCCGTATCCCCTGGCCGTTGCCGATCTCAGCCCGCTCGGCAGGCCGCGCCCATCTTGCGTACCGCCCCGGTAGCGTCGGCCGCCGCGCGGGTTCCACACGCCTCATCCGTTCGGCCTGCGGCGGATCACCTGTGCCCGTGTCGCGACGCGGTGCGCATCGCCGCGGCTGAACCCGTCGAAGTCGCTGCCGCGCCGACCGCGCAGAAGGCTGCGAGGAGGATTGCTCTGGCCTTGCCCGGTAAGCGCCGACCTTTTTGGACGGGCTTGTCCAGTCACCAGAAGTTGCCATCGCGCGATTCCAACTTCTCGGTAACCGTGTTACCGTTCCGTAGGTCGCAAGCTGTGACGTACTTCATGTCTTGCGGCTATAGCGACGCAGGACACTTCGGCGACGGTGCCGGGTGGAGTTCATGGAGAGTTATCGATGCAGCGACAGCAGGGTCGGTCTTTGTCGGGGTGGCGGCGGTGGGCCGTTGCGGTGGCGGTGGTTTCGGTCGTGGCGTGTGCTACCGCGGTAGCGGTGGTGGGGGTGGATTCCGGGGAGGCGGCTGCGGCACCGGTGAGTGATTTCTATCTTCCGCCGGCGCGGATTCCGGTGGAGCCGGGTGCGATCGTGAAGACGGCGCCGATGGCGTTGTTCGCGACGGTGCCGACGGATAGGGGGTGGCCGGGTAAGGCGCAGCATGTCATGTACACCAGTCGGTTGCAGGACGGGTCGCCGGTGGCGGTGTCGGGTACGTTCATCGACGCGACCGGGCCGTGGCGGGGGCCGGGTCCGCGTCCGACGGTGGTGATCGCTCCGGGCACGTCGGGTCAGGGTGATCGGTGTGCGATGTCGGTGGCGTTCTCCACCGGGATGACGGTGTTCACCGATCCCTCGCCGAGTTTGTCGGCGAATCAGGAATTGCCGGCCTCGGCGGTGTGGAGTGGGTTGGGTGCGCGGGTGCTGGTGACCGATTACATCGGGTTGGGCACGCCGGGTATGCATACTTACGCCAACCGGATCGAGGCCGCGCACGCGGTGCTGGACGGGGTGCGCGCGGCGCATAATCTGTCCGGTGCGGGTGCCGGGACTCCGGTGGTGTTGTGGGGTTATTCCCAAGGTGGCGGTGCGACCGCCGCGGCGGCGGAGATGGCGCCGGAGTATGCGCCGGAGTTGAATCTCAAAGGCGCGTGGGCGGGTGGGCCGGTCGCGGATCTGGCCGCGATCCTCGAACGTATCGATGGGGCGTTGATCGGTGGTGCGATCGGGTTCGCGATCAACGGATTGCTCGCGCGTTATCCCGAGCTGCACAAGGCCGTCGACCGGGTGACCAGTCCCGCCGGGCGGGCCATGCTGGAAACCCTCAGCGACGAATGCATCGGTGACGTCATCACCCGCCATCCCTTCGTGAAGACCGGTTCGCTGACCAATGACGGCCGCTCGCTCACCGAGCATCTCGCCGCGATCCCCGAAGCCGCTCCCGCTCTGGCCGAATTGCGGGTGGGGAGCCTGCTTCCGGCGACGCCGGTGCTGATCACCAGTGGTTTGAACGACGACACCGTTCCCTATGGTCAGGCTCGCCGGTTGGCCGAGGACTGGTGCGCGAAAGGCGCCACGGTCACCTTCCGCACCAACGACCTGCCACCGATCTTTCCCGGCGCTACCATCCCCAACCATTTCGGGCCCGAGATGATCGACGGGTTCGGCCCCGACAACGCGATCACCTACCTGCTCGACCGCCTCGCCGACAAACCCGTCACCGGCTGCACATTCGACTGAAACCCCTGCGCCCGATCGAATCGGCGCTGACCAAGGTCTCCGGCCACCGAGCCATCCCTTCACGGCTCGCGGCGGAGATGTCGTGCCACGCGCACACCACCTGATCCGGCGGTCGAAGCCCGACTGGTACGGCGTTCAGGACTTTTCGACATGCCGAATATCCCCGAAGGATTTGTGATGACTGCAGTTTCGCGCCGGTCGCTGTTGACCGGTGTCGCCGCGACCGGTGCCGTGGCCTTGGCCGCCCGCACGTTCGGCGCGCCCGCCCCCGCCGCCGCGCAGGTGAACAACGTTCCACTGATCCGTGAAGAGCACCGGGTAGTCGTGGTCGGTTCGGGTTTCGGTGGTGGTGTCAGCGCTCTGCGTTTGGCGCAGGCCGGCGTGCCGGTGACCGTGCTCGAACGGGGACTGCGCTGGACGACAGGACCGAACGCCGAAACCTTCCCCCGCGCTTCCTCGCCCGATAAGCGCCTGCTGTGGTGTCGGTCCAGCCCCAATCTGTTCGGCCGTCCGATGGTGTTCGACCGTTACACCGGCCTGGTCGAAGCGGTTCCAGGGGTGAACATGACCGCCCTGTGCGCGGCGGGTGTCGGCGGCGGTTCCCTCGTCTACCAGGGAATGTCGCTGCAACCCACCCAGGAGGTGTTCGACACCCACTTCCCGCAGGCACTCGACTGGGCATTGATGAACCGGGTGCACTACCCGCGCGTGGCCCGGATGCTCGGTTTGGCCGAAGCGCCGGACGAATTGATCGCGAGCGAGAACTATCGAGCGGCAAGGGTGTTCGCCGACCGCGTCCGACGGGCCGGAATGCCATTGTCGAAGATCCCCATGCCCATCGACTGGGATTTCGCGCTCGCCGAGCTGCGCGGGGAGATGAAGGCTTCCTACACCAACGGCGATGGCGCCATGGGTGTCAACAACGGTGGTAAACATTCCGTCGACGTCACCTACATCGCCGCCGCCGAAGCCACCGGCCTGGTACGGGTGGAAACCCTGCACGAGGTCACCGACGTCGAACGGGCATCCGACGGCCGGTGGATCGTGCATGTACAACGGCTGGACACCACCGGTGCGGTGGTCGAGAACAAGGTCCTCACCACCGGCGCGCTGATCCTGGCCGCGGGTAGCCTCAACACCACCCGGTTGCTCGTGCGGGCCGGAGCGAAGGGACTGATCCGCGATCTGCCGGACGGATTGGGACAGGGCTGGGGCACCAACGCCGACCGCATCTATGTCTGGACCGATCCATCGGCCGAATTCGGTGCGCCACAAGGCGGCCCGGTGGTCTACGGCAGCAAGAACTGGGCCGATCCGCACGCCGCTCACACCGTGATCCAGGCGTCTATCCCGCCACTGTCGCTGGACGCCCGCAGCACCATGATGGTCGGATACGGTGTCAGCGACGGACGCGGCATGTTCCATTACGACGCGGCGCGCGACGACGCGATCCTGCACTGGCCCGCCGATGGTGACAGCTACATTCAGGACAACCACATCGGCCCGGCCGTGCACAGGATCGCCGGTCCCGATGGCATGCTGCTGGATACCAACGCCTTGTTCCCCTCCACCTGGCATCCCCTCGGCGGAGCGAGTATGGGCGCGGTCTGCGACCTCGACGGCCGCGTCCACGAACAACCCGGACTCTACGTCCTCGACGGAGCACTCATGCCGGGCAATACCGCCGCATGCAACCCATCGATGACCATCGCCGCGGTCGCCGAACGCGCACTCGACAACATTGTCACCCACGACATCAGCTCCCTGATCTGACTCGCGCAATTCCGTCGACCGAGAGGTGATGATTGTGAAGCCTTCTGCAATGGCTCCCGAGAGTTCTGTCTATGGAGTTTCCCGCAAGCGAATTCGGCGGCGTGCTCGTGGTCGCGGGGCAGCGTTGGCCGCCGCCCTCGTGCTCGCGGCCGGCTCTGCCGCGGTCGTGGGCCCGGGGGATACCGCGGTGGCTCGGGCGCAGCCTTCCGGGTGCGGCGGGGAACATTTCGTGGCGTCGTGGACGGCGAGCCCCACCGATTCGGTGACTCCCGTCGATGCGGCCGGAGGGCCGATTCCGCTCTCGGTCGACGACCAGACTTTTCGGATGGTCATCACTCCGCATCTGGGTGGATCACGACTGCGCGTGCATCTGACCAACCGGTTCGGGCTGACGCCGGTCACCTTCGCACGGGTGAGCATCGCCAACCAGTCATCGGGCGCGGCGGTGGGCGATCCGGCGCCGGTGCTGTTCGGCGGGCAAGCAACCGTCACCCTGCCCGCAGGAGCCGATGCGGTCAGCGATCCGGTGCCGTTCACTGTGGCAGCATTCGCCCCGTTGGCGGTCAGTATTCACGTTCCCGATCCGGCGGGACCGCCGACCAAACACTGGAATGCCAACGCCACCTCGTTCTACTCTCCTGCCGGTAGCGGTGATCTCACCGGGCAGCCGGGCGCCGACGGATTCTCCGCCACGACCGGTTCCTGGTTGTATGTCACCGCTCTGGACGTGCTCGCATCCGCCGACACCCGTGCGGTGGTGGCGTTCGGGGACTCCATCACCGATGGTTTCGTGGGCGCCAACGCTTTGAGCGTGCCGGTCGATCGCGGGGTCGCCGACACCAACGGACGTTATCCCGACGTTCTGCAGCGGCGTCTGGACACCGCGGGCATTCCGATCTCGGTGGTCAACGCCGGAATCGGCAGCAATCGCCTGCTCGCCAGTGGCGAGCCGCTGCTTCTCGGTCCGAGCGGGCTGTCGCGCTTCGAACGCGACGCACTCGGACAAGCCGGTGTCGGTGGAGTTCTGGTGCAGGAGGGTATCAACGACCTCGGACTTCCGCCGCCCGCCGATGCCGCGTCGATGATTGCGGGATACGAGAAACTCATCACCACAGCGCACCGGCACGGCAAGAAAATCTGGCTGGGTACACTGCTTCCCGCCTCCGACGCCCTCGTCGACGGCGAACGCCTGGCGCCCCGCAGCGAGACCGCCCGGCAGCAGATCAACGCCTGGATACGCAATCAGAACCTCGCGGACGGCGTCGTCGACTTCGATGCCGCCCTGCGCGATCCTGCCAACCCGTCCGTGCTCCGAGAGGTCTATTCGAGCCCGGATCGCCTGCACCCCAGCCTCGCGGGCTATCGGGCGATGGCCGAGACGATCGACCTCGCCCTGCTCGGCGCCTCCCGATCACCCGCCTGCTGACGATCCCCGCGGCGCCGGCGGGGCCGCGACGCGCGCGTCTCGAGGGGCGAATTCGAGTGCGGCGGGCAGCGATTCGGCACCCGGGTCGGGCTGCAGATCGGCGCTGTTGAAGACCATGGCCAGGCACAGATAGGAGCCGGTGACGAACATGAGCTCCATGAGCTGCCGGGTATCGAGGTGCGCGCCCAGTTCGGTCCAGGTGTCGCCGTCGATGCGGTGCCGGTCCATCAACTGGTCGGCGGCGGTCAGTAGCAGCCGCTCCAGTTGCGTCCAGAGTTCGGCGCTCGGGTCTTGCCGGACCGCGGCGATCTGCGCGGGGGACAGGCCAGCTCGCAGACCGATACGCACGTGCTGTTCCCATTCGTAGCGCGAGCCGCTGCGCCAAGCCACGCGCAGGATGACCAGTTCACGGCACCGTGGGTCCAGGGTCGCGCGCTCCAGGAGCAGGCTGTTGTAGGTGAGCCACGCGGCGGCGAGCTCGGGATGGTGTCCGGGCGCCAGCAGACCCGGGTGCGCGGCTACATCGACATCGGAATCCGCGAGGGCGCGCATCCGGCTGTCGGCGGCACGGATCTGCCGACCCCCTGCACCCGGCGCAGCACCGAGTCAGTCTGGCGGGCGCGGCTTTCAAGGAACGGGCAATGCTCGCGATCGATCCCGACGCCGGCTCAGCCCCGACCACAGAGACATTTCGAACCGTCAAGCGGCCACGTCACGAAGAGCTGCACCGCATCCTGGGTCTCACCTCCCTCACGACATCCGCGCTGACCAGCGGCAAGTGAAAGGGCCGTTTCGGTAGCGTATTCGCCGGAACGGTCGCCACTCTGGCACAACGGCGCTACCTGTCCATCTCGCAGGGCGTACTGCCGCACCGCCCTCAGGTGATTCAGTCGGCCGCCGTCAGCAGCGGCGCGAGTTGGCGCAGCGAGCCGAGGTACTCCTCGCCCAACGTCCGCAGCGCGACGTGGTCGGCGCCCTCATATCCACCCTCTGCCCGCCGACCTCGCGTGCCCGCTGTGGGTCGTCGGCGAGCGCGAGTTCGCTGCTCCGCGACCAGCGGCACGCCGACGGTCTCAGCCCGAGCACGCGCCTTACAAAAAATGTCCGCAAACTTACAAGAAAACGGTAGAGACCTTTGCGTATCGGAACCTATTGTGCGAGAGACGATTTCGGCAGTCGCCACACAACGGGACGTCGACCTGTCCGGGCTTGGGTAAGCCTACGCGCCATCGGTGGACTCACGTTCGTGAGCAACCGCTGGCCCGCCGGTTCACGGCCCGGCGGTCGGCGGCAACCTCGACAACCCCATAGGACCAGTGATGATTTCCGACACCGAAACCCTTCCGATGGCGTCGCCCAGCGACCTCGGCGGTCCGCGAGTGCGTCTCTACTCCGAAGAATTCGCGGCCGATCCGCACAGGTTCTACGAGCAGATGCGCCGCCGTTTCGGCTCGCTGGCCCCAGTAGACCTGGCGCCGGGTGTCCCGGCCACCCTGGTGATCGGATATCAGGCTGCGGTGCGAATCCTCCACGACCCGGAGCGCTTCCCCGCCGATCCGCGCGTCTGGGAACGCGACATTCCCGCCGACTGTCCGATCCGGCCCATGATGGAGTGGCGGCCCAACCCCATTCGCAGCGCGGGCGAAGACCATACGCGGTACCGGTCCGCGGCAGCGGGCGCGCTCGGCAAGGTCGATCCGCACCGGCTGCGCACAACCATCGAGCAGATCGCGATCCCGCAGATCAACTCGTTTTGCGAGGACGGGCACTGCGATGTGGTAAGCCAGTACGCGCTGCCCGTCATCTTCGGCACACTCAATGCGCTGCTCGGCAGCCCTTCCCTGATAAGCCAACGCGCGGCGATCGGGCTGGCGGCGATCTTCGACACCGTCGATGCCGAGCGCGGCAATCAGATGCTGGCCGAGGCGTTGGTGGAACTGACTCGGTTCAAACGCATCTATCCGGGCGCGGATGTCACCAGCTGGCTGATCGAGCATCCGGTAGGGCTGAACGACGACGAGGTACTGCACCAGCTGGTGCTGCTGTACGCCGCCGGAATCGAACCGCCGCTGAATCTGATCGTGAACACCATGCTGCTGCTCTTGACCGACGAGCGGTTCGCGGGCCAGGTGCTCGACGGGAGCACGCCGACGCGGGATGCGCTGGACGAGGTGTTGTACAACGATCCGCCGATGTCGAACTACTGCATCAGTTATCCGCGGCAGCCGGTTTTCGTCGACAGTTCGTGGTTGCCGGCTCATCAGCCGGTCCTGATCAGCATGGCCGCTTGCAACAACGACCTGGCCATCCGGACGGGCGATGTCACCGACAACCGGTCGCATCTGGCGTTCGGTACGGGCCCGCACGCCTGCCCCGCCCGCTCGGTCGCTGAGGTGATCGTGCAGGACGCGATCGACCAGTTGCTGGATGCCCTCCCCGAGATGAAGTTGGCAGTACCGGCGTCCCGGTTGCAGTGGCGACCGGGGCCGTTCCACCGGGCGTTGTCCTCGCTCCCGGTCGTTTTCCCCAAGAGCCCGCCGATCGGTCCGGGCGGCAATCCGTAGATCAGGCGATCGCACCCCGATGACCTTCTTGTAGGTTTGTGGTCGGTTTCGTAGCTTGCGGCGGTGTGCGAAAGGGGTTTCCGCATGACCGATCCGGAATACCGGCAGGTCCCTTTCGACATGCGCCGAGACGAGTCGCAGGCCGACCGGACCGCACGCTGGCACGACTGGCTCCATACCTGGCAGGGGACGGTCGGGCTCGCCTTCCACGACGACGACTTCAGCTCATCGGCGCTCGGCCAGAGCGTCGGTGAATTCCAGATCGTCGGATTCGAGTCCGGCGCCCTCGACTACCAGCGCTCGCGACGAGATGTGCGCGGTGACGGCGACTACGGCTACCGGCTCATCATTCCGCTGGAAGGGAGTTTCAAACTCGCACAGGATGATTGCAAGGAAATATTCCGCCCTGGCAAAATCTGCCTTTTTCACTGGGGCAGCCCTGTGTACATGACACACGACGAGACAATTCGTGCGTTGATCATGACCGTCCCCGAAAAATCGATCCGCCTCGTCCGCCCCGGTGACGCCCCGCTCGCGCTGGATGAGACGCGCCCCGTGGTGCGCGCGCTGGATAGAGTGGTCCGTCAACTCGCCGACAGTCGAGAACAGTGGACCACAGCAGATTTCACTTACACATTTTCCAGTGCGCTGACGCTGCTCGAGGGGGGACTCACCCCGAACCGGGCCGTCGCGCTGAGAGGAACCGAGAAGGATATCGAACGCGCGAAGGACGCTCAGCGCGCACGTATCCTCATAGAACAGAAGGCGAGCGACCCCACGGTGACGCCGGAAGTCATCGCCGAAATGTGCGGAATGTCCCTGAAGACGCTGCACACCGTGCTGAAGGCGACCGAAGGCCGCACACCGGGCGCGATGCTGCGCAAGGTCCGCCTCGACCTCGCACGTCAGCGACTGTCCACTCCACTGCCCATCGACATGGACAGGATCGCCTCCGAGGTCGGCTTCACCACGACACGTAGGTTCCGGGAGGCATTCCAACGGCAGTTCGGGCAAACCCCGGCCCAGCTGCGCGAAGATCTGTTCGGTATAGGCACCAAGGGATAGCCCGTACTCTTGGTGAGGGGTGCCGTCGCGGCCGAGTCTTCGCGCCCGACCGAGGTTGAGACCCGAGCCTGGGGAATGGCGGCCGAACAGTCGGGATCGACTGTGGGGAGGATCACCGACCCGGCGGGCTTACCATGGCTGGTAAATACCGGCATTGCGCCGGGACGCGAAGTGCGAAATCTTCAGCCTGGGACATTCCGAATCCTGACGACGGACCGATTCAGGCGATTTGGGGGAACTGCTCGTGAACTGCTCGCGGTCGAGGTCGCGCGTACGCGCCTCCGGGGCTTCGGCCCGTCTGTCGTTCCCGGAGCACGGAGAGTGCCGTGACGCAGGCGGGGGATGAGGATCTCGCCGGGTTGGCTGATCGGATCGCGGACGGGCTGCGTGAAGTGGCGCCGCCCGGGTCGCAGCGGCTGGAGGCGTGGTTCGCGATGACCGTGGTCGCAGAATCGGCGGTGCTGGTGGCCGACGACGGTATCCGGTCGGTCCGGTGCCCGGTACCGGACGCGGTGTGGGATGCGGTGCGCAGGCATCGGCAGGTGTCGGCACGGGCCGACGGCGGGCCGTGGTGGCGGTTGCTGGTGCGCATCGATGCAGAAGATGTCGAGGCCACCGCCGATCACGGTGCGGTGCCGTTCCCCGGCGAGCAATTGTTCGCACCCGAGGCCTATCTCGCCGATTTGGAACGCTATCCGCGGGATCGGCTGCCGGTGTGGCTGGCGGCCTACCTCGGGCGTGGCGAACGTCGGACGCGGCCGCCGCGCGCCGCCGCCGACGCGATGCGTGCGGACCGGCGTGCGGGTTTGCGGGCGGTGGCCGTGGACAACGAACTGCCGGAGCTGGCCGTGTTGTGGGCCCGGTGGGCGGTGCTGGCGGCGGCCTTCGTGGCGGTCGGGTCGGGGCAGGGGCCGCGGATCGGCCCGTCGGTGGGCCTCTTCGAAGGCGCGGGACGCAGCGGTTCGACCCTGACGCTCCTGCCCGGGGACCGGGCCGTGCTGTCGGGTGGTGTGTGGGACGCGTCGATACTGGACGCCGCGTACAACACGGGCGCGGCGATGCCGGAATTGTTTGCGGGAGCGCCGGATTGGGTGGCCGACCCGGTGCTGAATCCGCGGGCGGCGACTGGTTTGCTGTCGTTTTGTTACTGGTGGGAGGCCGGTCAGTGGTACCGGGGTGAGTCCGCGCCGATACCGGAGTGCGCGCCGGCGCTGCCCGCAGTGTGGACGGTCGGCACCGTGGCGGCCGTTGTCGGCAATCTGCTGGACGACCGATTGGGTGGTAGGTCGGACGTGGTCGAGTTGCTGGTGTCGGCCGCACAGGCCGGTGCGGTGACTCGCGAGGCGCTCGTGCAGGTCTTCGGTGACGGCATCGACGTCGACATCGATGGTGCGATGTTCCAGTTCGTGCTGGCGGATCTGGACGCGAACCACGCGGAGGGGATCGGCGATGCGGACGCGCTCGACCTCGTCCGGGATCACATCCGACGACAGGGGTATGACACCACGGGATACCCGCTGTCGACGTTGCGGGCCGATCGCATCAGCGTGGGCTGGGTGGTGCGTTCGCCGGTGCCGGACGGTGGAATTGCCTTGGACCGTGCGGTTTTCTATGTCGCCGACGATGGCGTTGTGGAGCGCTCGACCACGTCTGTGCCATTGTCGGTGTTCGTCACCGGTTTCGAGCGACGGTTCCGGCTGCGCGGCGACGACCGAGCCTGACCGGAGGGGGATCGCGGCGTGAACGGTGAAGTTCGGTTGGATCCCGACCGCCTGCGGGATCGAGGAGCGCGGCTGGCCGAACTCGGGGATCGCGTGGGGCAAACTCATGCGGGGTTGCGCGATTCCCTGGCGCATGCCGAAGGCAGCTGGGGCGACGACGATCTGGGTGTCGCGTTCGCCAGGGAGTTCAAGCCGCATGCCGACCAGTTGCTGGCCAATCTGCGGGCGATGCAGGAGAGCCTGCACAGCGTGGCCGCCGGAATGGTGGATGCGGCAGGCCAATTCGAAGTGCAGGACAGGTTCGGCGCCACCCGGGTCGGCACTACTGCCGACGGCCTGACGCCGATCGGCGAGCCGGCGGCGCCCTGGCCGGACGGCAGCGTCGGCACGTCCCCGCTCGCGGACGCACAGCCCGTGACGTCCGATCCCGTGACGACCTTTCCCGCAGCGGCAGACCCGGCGTATCCCCCGAATCCGGCGTACTCGGCGAACCGCGCTGACTCCACCGAACGATCCGTTCCCGGGGGGTCGCAGACACCGGACGCGTCCCCGGGGCGCTCACCCTCCACGCCGGAGGGCGGTCCGCAGCGGGATTCTTCGGATCGGGCAGCGGGCCGAGATGGGGCCCGGGGAGTAGACGGACCGGGCAGCGGTCACCCCGGCAAGCCTGCCGGAGAATCCGGTCGCCGGCCTGCGGCGGTGTTCCCCCCGGCTGCCACCCGGGATGCACCCCGTGCCCCAGCCGGGCAGCAGGCAGCGGTCGGCCCACCGGGCGGTGTCGGACGGCGAGACACCCCGTGGTCCGGGCAGCCGCCCCGAACGGCCGGACCACCCGCCGGTGCCCAGCCGAGACCGTCGAGTCCTCGGTTCGATTCTCCGCCGCGGAAGCAGAAGCCCGCCGACAAATTGCCGCCCGGGCGCGATCGGCGCCGTTCCGGCGCGCGCCCGGTCGCCCATCCCATGGTCGGCTGGCTGGCGCGGACGCTGGCCGAGCACCACGGCGTGCGGGTGACCGGATTCGATACCCCCGGCTTGCAGGTGGCGGTCATACGAGCATTCGTTGCCGCTGTGGACCGGGTGCTCACCGACTACCCGATGATCTCCCTCGACGTCGTCGCGGTGAGGGAGCTCGATCCCGAATCGGCGCCGGTGTGGTGGAGTGTCGAACCACGCGATACACGGGGCACGGGCGCCGGGCGGTCGATCACCCTCGACCAGCGGACCGCGCAGGAGTCGAGCCCAGCGACCGGAACGGCGGAGTCCGACGCCGAGTCGGCCGAGCCGGGCACCTACCTGGCCACGCTCGGCGAGTTCGGCCGGGCACTCGACTTTGCCGGTGGCGGTCTCGCACGCAGACGGGCACAGCGCGTCCTGATCGCGGAGTACCTGCGCCTGGAGGGGGGACCGAACAGCACACTCGCCGAGGTGGTGAGCGGTTACCGGCGCTGGCGGGCCGAGTTGACCGGGGACGTAGGCGGTTTCGACGTGAGCCGGGCTCTCGGTGCCGCGTTCGCCGATGTCGTGCTGCGCGGCGACGAGGCGAGCTTCCAGGCGCGAGCCCTGCACGCGGCGCTGGTCGACGCGACGTCGCAGCGGGGGTAGGCGGTGGACGGTTCGTTGTCGCTGAACCCGGTCGTGGAACTGCGTACCTTGTTCGAGGGTTTGCCCCCTGTGGTGCGGCGCCCGATCGAACTGGTGGTGTTCGGGGGCGACCTGCCGCGCGCCGACGTGTCCGGTATGCGGTGGATGGCCGGGGAGCTGCGGTCCAAGGCCGCCGCCATGAACGGTCACGCGGAGGATGCGGAAAAGCTACTGGCGCAAGAGGATTCGCTCGGTGCGCTGGGTGACCGCGTGCGCGAGATCTTGCGTCTGCACCACGAGGGCGCCGCCAGGCTGCGGGAGGAAGCGCTGGCCTTGGCCGATCAAGCACACGCGGCCGCCAACGACGCGGAGAAGACACTGTGCGTGATGTTCGCGTTCGGCGTCGAGCTGGCCTGGCGCATCATCGCGACGCTGTCGGCAGCCGCCGCGGCGGGTCCGGCTGGAGAGCTTGCCGCGGCTCCCGTGGTGGAGTCGATGCTGATCGAGGGCCGAGGCAAGGTCGCGCTGATGCGCGCGGGTCTGGAGCAGGCCTACAAGGTGGGCGCGGCGAAGACGGCGGCCCGGCTGTCGGCGCTGGGACCGCACCAGTTCGCGTTCACTGTAGCCAAGGCCGCCGCGCTGCCCGCGGGCGTGGATCTCGGGGTACAGCTCATGCAAGTCGGTTCCGGTGACCGGAATACGACCGTCAAGGGCCCGAACGGGGAGAACCCGAGGGGTATCGATCTGAAGTCGGTCGAAGCCGCGGCAGTGTCGGGCGCCGGAGGCGCGATGGGCGGCATAGCCGCGGGCACGATCGCGCCCAGGGTCTTTCCTCGTCTGGAGACCAGCCGTTCGGCGCTCGGGCTGGTGCAGGGCGTCGCGGGCGCGGTGTCCGGTCTGGGTGCGGCGGCATTGATCACGGGCTGGCCGGAACACTTCGAAGACGTGCTGGCGTCGCTGCTCAGCGGCGGATTCGGCGGAGTCGTGGACGTCCATGGTGGCCCCCACTCGACTCTCGGTTCCCCCCTCGCAAAAGTGGTCGACGGCAGTGGGGCCTACGTCCCTCCGGATCCTTCCACGGTGAATCTCAGCAAGGACGCCGTGCTGCGTCTGGCGGGGGCTCCTCTAGGTACGAAATCGCTGACGCCCGCTTCGCCTGCTCCGGTGGACAGCAACGCCGACACCACCCTGCGGCCCGCGAACTCGGCCTTGCCCGGCCACGCTATGGCTACCGGAGCATTGCAGCCTGGAGAGAAGCTCGTTTCGGCGGGTCCGCCGGGAGCTACCGGCGATGGACAGCACGAGCCGGACGAGTCGGGAGACCTGCGGCGCCTCGCCGATTCGGGATCGGGATCGGGTGAGCAGTCCCCGGCCCTGGATGGACACACGAACGGTCGAGCGGGGGCGGACGGGCAACCGACGGACCCCACCCCAGCTGCGCGGCAAGGCCATGGGGCATCAGCAGATCGCGCCGGTGATGGAGCGCCTCCTGCAGACCTCCCCACCGGTGGTGATGAGCCCTCCGGTGGTGCCGCACGGACCGGTGGAAATGCGCAGGACGGTAGTGGCGCTGCGCAGACGAGTGATCCTGCGCGCGGCAGTGCGCAGGATGGTGGCGCTGGCGATGCGCAAGCCGGGGACGGTGGGCAGGCCGGTAATGGCGGCGGCACGCAAGCTCGCAATGGGCAGGCCGGTGGCGGTGCCGGCGGGGGTGGCAATGCGCAGGCCGGTGGTGTTCCCGGTGCTGGTGGTGGTGCGCAGGGCGGGAGTGGCGTGGCTTCCGGCGCGGTCCTGTCGGGCGCGGGCGGCGCCCAGTCCGGTTCGGAACCGCAGCGATCGGCGGAACAGGGTGAGGACGACGCGCACGCGGTCGGTGGCAGCCGCGGCGCCCGAGCTCCGGTCGGCGACGGTGCGGCTGGGCACGAGCCGGCGGTTGCGCGGCCGAAGCCGGGACCGGCGAAGGTCGATCCGCCGGCGGAGGTCGGCAATGCGTCCGGCCGCCATGGTGCGGGTGGAGAGGGCCCGGCCCGGGTTACGGCGCCGAAGCAGGCGGACCTACCACCGGCGCAGGAGCCGTCTGTGGGGCGCTCCGAGGATGCGGTGCCCGCTGACGCTCGCCCGTCCGTGCAGGACGGACCCGACCGCCCGGCGGAGCAGCTGGCACAGGAACTCCTGGGGTTGCCTTCGGCGGATCCGGCGACGAAGCAAGACCTTACCGCCGAGCGGCAGGCACAGTTCAAGGCTGCGGCGAAGAAGGCGCTGGCGTTGTATCGGCTGCGGCAGGAGGAGCTGGCCGGTGAGTCGTGGGAGCAGCGCAGGCACGCGATGGAGCATGGCGATCGAGTGGAATCGCTGCTGCGGTACATCGATGCGATGCGCGAGGGGACCGGGAAGACGCCGCGGTGGAATCAGATCAAGGCGTTCCTGCTCGGCGAGCACGGGTTCATGCGTCAGATGGGCACGGGGCAGGGCAAGTCCATGGTTGGTGCGCTGGATACGTTGTGGCAGTTGTCGCGCGGGGAGCCGGTGGAGCTGGCGAGCGGTGAATCGGTGCGGGTGCATCATGTGATCACTACGACCGAAGTGCTGGCCAACGAGGGGGTCCGGGAATTCGCGCCGGTGCTGCGCAGTCTCGGGTACGAGATCGAGCGCTGGGATCCGCACAATCCGCCGGGTGAGGCGCAACGCCCGACCGTGTACTACATGACCTACGACGAGCGTGCGACCGCGGAGCTGTTCGACCGGCCGCCGCCGGGGAAGACCGCGACCATCGATGAGGCGGACGCGGTGCTGGTGCACAACCAGACGGTGCACTATCAGTCCGAGGGGCAGCGGGAGATCGCCTCGGAGGTGGAGGCCGCCGGGGTGTACCGGGTGCGTGACTTCTTGAAAGCCGTCTTGCGCAGCAGAATCACGGCGGCGAAGGACCTGTCGGTGCATCTGGAAGAGGCACTCCACGATGGGCCGTTGACGGCGGAGGAGGCCGGAGCGGTACGGGCGATGCCGGCGGAGGAGGTCGAGGCGGCACGGACGCTGACGGCGCGGTTGCTGCGCGAGCAACCCGAGGAGTGCCTCGACACGGTGAGCCGGTTGTGGGAAAGCTACGCCGGGCGGAAATTCACCGCCGAGGAAACCGAGATGGCCCGAGCTTTCCTGGACGTCAAGGCGGGCCGGTTGAAACTGAATCGGGATTTCCAGGTGTTCGGAGAGGGTATCGAGAAGAAGGTCCAGATTCTCGACGAGTACGGGAAGCCGCGAAGCGATCCGAAGATCGGCACCGAGAGCCGGTGGTTCGGAGGACGCCACAAAATGGTGGAGGCAATGTTCGGTGCCCCGGTGTATTCCGATGGGACGGGATCGAAACAGGTCACCGTGGAAGACGTTCTGGGCGGGTACGAACATCTGCATCTGATGTCGGGCACGCTGGAGCGGACCGCGGCGGAGATCAAGGAGAATTTCCCGGTCGAGGGTGGTTTGGCGAAGGTGGAGGACTTCGGCCGGTCGAAACTGGCGGGGGAGGAGGATCGGATATTCCTCACCGAGCCGGAGAAATTGCGGGATGCGGTGACCCGGGTGCAGCAGTTGCAAGCTGAGGGTCGGCCGGTGCTGGTGATCTGCCCGTTCAACGATCTGGCTCGGAAGTTCTCGCTGATGCTGACCAAGGCGGACGTGGAGCACAACGCGATCGATGCCCGGTGGTTCGCCGAGCACCGCGACAACAATGCCGCCGAGGAGCACCTGCTGTCGGTCAAGGACACCGCGGGTGTTCGGGGCGCGGTGACCGTCGGCACGGGGATGCTGGGCCGGGGTTTCGACGTGTCGATCAGCGACGAGATCGACCGGCTGGGCGGGGTGCACGCGCACATGCTGGGGCGCTCGCCGACCAATCCGGACGAGGACCATCAGTGGTCGGCGCGCGCAGGCCGCAACGGCCGCAACGGCAGCTTCTGTTTCAACGTCGCCGCCTCCGATCGCCTCTACAGCGAGGCGCAGCAGCACGGTGCGCGGGTCGCGGTCACCCACTACCGCGCCGCGGTGGCCAAGCACGCCGAGGCCACCGCCGAATACACCGAAACCGCCCGTCAGGCAGGTGATACGGATGCGGCACAACCTGGGAAGTCCGTGCAGGCGGCGCGGACGAAGGTCGCGGCCGCCGCGGCCGATGTCGCCGCGGCCGAACGGGAGATGCGCAGCCTGACCTCCCCCCTGCAGAACGACGCGGCCGACCGCACGTATCTGCAGCGTGCGATGCGCCGCGCCAACCAGGCCCACGCGCCCCCGGCCACAGGAGATCTCGCTGCCACCTCAGTCGCCGCGCCCCAGAGCACCATCGCCGCGAGCCTCTTGCACACCGAGCCGGGCGCTGCCCATACTCCGGCGGGCGTTGGCGAGACGTCGGACACCGGCCACGCCGGGGCGCGGATGGACCGTGCCGCGATGGAGGCCGTGCACGCCGGGCCTGACGCCGTTCAACCGCACCTGCGGGGGGACCGGTTCGCGCGGCTGGCCGGGTGGCTGGGGATTCCCGCATCGGTCCAGGCCGCCGCGGCGATGTTCGACACCGGCGATGACGACGACCCGTTGAGCCGACTGCTGCAACGAGCAGGCATCTCCTCCGCTGCTGTGGAAGCGCTGAACCAGCATCTCGACTACGCCCCGCCCGTGGCGGTGATGCAGGCGGACGCCCTCACCGATGAGCAAGCGCTGAATCATTTGACGCCGCAGCGCAACCGGCTCGCTGCCGAACTCGGCTGGGAACCTGCCCAGGTCGCCGGCGCGGAGGGCGTGCGGCAGGTCGGCGCCGCCGTCGACACGGCCCGCAAAGAGCTGGCGGACTTACTGGACGTGACCGCCACCGACGTGAACGCCGCCACCGCCCGCGCCGGGCTCGCCGACGCGGTCGCCCGTCTGCTGGCCCCCACCGAAACTGCCGACGACCCGGCCACCGAACTCCTCGCTTTCGCCGCTTCCACTTACCTGGCCGTCACCGCCCTGCTCGACCTCACCGTCGCCATCCACCAGCGCAGCCCGAAGAGCTGCGTCAACAACGGCGTGACGGTGATGCGGGTGCTGTACCCCGATAACGCGCACGCCTACCACATGCCCGACGACCTGCCACTGCGGGGCCACGACGCCGAAGACACGGAGCGGGCCTTCGGCGGTGCCTTCCGGGCATTCCGGTCGCTCGACGCGGCGGCCGAATCGCTGAAGGACCGGCCCAGGGGGAGCCAGGCGCTGGTCTACAAGTGGATGAACAAGGGACAGGTCGAGAGCCATTTGGTGCTGCTGGTGAACGACAGCGACCGGCGTGACGCCCCGAATCTGGTCGTCGTGGACATTGCGGCCGCTCCGGGCCAGGTGCCGATCACTCCGGCGGATCTGGCGGGCCGGCCCGCGCTGCTGAACAAGGCAGTCCCGTTCCAGCAGTGGCGGCGTGCGCAGCAAGAGCTCATCGAACGACTGAAGGAGTCCGATCGCGGCGTTTTCGCCATCGAGTTCGACCACAAGGGCCAACCACTCGCGCGCGTCTCCGCACCACAGCGTTCTGCTGTCACCTCCCAGAATCCCGGACTTCCCCCACCATCTCTTTGGTCGAGCCGGGCCCCACCGCTGCGGCGGAACGAGTTCGACCTCGCCGGTCATCGCCCGCCCGGCGACGGCGCCTTACCGGACATCTCCGTGCCGGCCGATACGAGTGAACCGGACACGGAGCCTTCGAATGTCGGCTCCATGGAAGGCCGCATCGGTAGCAGGCCACCGGCGGGACGCGACCGCGAGCCGACCTGGTACGAGCGCATTGCGGCGGGTTTCACTGCGGCCGATGCCGAGAGGACAGGTCGGGCCACGCAAGGCGGCACGCCCGAACTGGGCTGGCTGACGTCCGTGTTGGGTGTGCCGACTACGTATTTCGATTCGCCGGTCGGTATGACCGTGCTCGGCGAACGCCCCGAAGACGCGCTCGCGGCCGACATCCTGTCGTTGTGGCATCGCCTCGGCGCACTGGCCGCCGAATTCGAGAACCGGGGCTTCGGGCAGTGGTACGAGCGCACCATGCTGCGGCTGACCAGCTGGGTGGTATCGACGCCGGTACAGCGGTACCGGAACTTCTACGCGGCCGAACATGGCGGTGTCGATGACAGGCGTGTCCCTCTCGGCGCGTCGGGCGAGGTCGGTCTGGCAGGAAACCTGCACGCTGTGTTGAAGACCTCCCAGGGCACACCGGGCGGTGGGGTGATGTTCGACGAAATGTGGGATGAACTCGGCGATATCGTCCACGGGATCGAGGGTTACTGGGTGCGGGATCGCCTGCATCTCACCGACAATCTCGACACCTTCAACGCGGGCATCCGGAGCGGACTGTCACAGGAGGAGGCGGCGCGCGCCACGTTCACCGGAAAGATGGCCGACCGCAAAGGGTTCACCGAGGTCATCGTCGGCGACCTGGACGGCGAACCCGGCGACTATCAGAAAGTCGAGGTGACCTTCGTTCGGCCGAGCCGCTTCTGGGAGGTGCGCTGCCGCACGCTGGCGCACCAGACCGGAGTCCAGTTTCCGGAGCTGTTGAATCGGGTGGGCTGGTCCTCCGAAATCGCCCGCCTGCGCGAGCACGCTGCCCGGCAGCATGCGTCGATGCGACGTATGCGCTCGCACCGTCCGGGCGACGCCGAGGTCCCCGCGGACTGGTCGAGCTGGCAGCAGGCGATCGAAGCGAAGGTCGCGCGGGTCGAGCAGCTGGCCGAGTGGGTCGAGCGGTGGTGGGCCGAGCAGGACACGCAGGATCACGCCGCCGTCGCCGCCGATGTGGTGCGGCGCCACCCCGGTGCCCGGTGGGTGACGCCGAATACCGTCCTGCTGCCGAGTCGTACCGTCGTGGTGATCGCGGAGGAGGGCCGTCACGACGACGCCCTGACCGATATGCTGCTGCGCAATCTCGAGCTGCGCGACGAACTCGGTATCGCGGGCTACGACGTGCGACGGCTGAAACCCATTGTCGACTACGGAGTGTCGGGAAATCCTGCCGTGCGAGCGGAGGACCTCGGAACGGGCCGTGTCGGCGGGACGCGCGGGCCCGGTGGTTACATAGGCAGCCGGCCACGGGAAGAGAGCTCCTCCGGCGACCGCGCGTCCGCCGGTCCCGACTTCCAGGACTTGGTGCTCGCAGGCAGGGGGTCCGGACCAGCGGAACGTTCGCTGGTCGAGGATGCGCCGGGGGTGCGGGTCGAGTCGGTGACATTCGGCAATGGCACCCGAGTGTTCGCGGAGACGTACACCGACCCTGTCGCCGCTCTCGAGCAGGTGCTGCAGCGGAAAGTCGCGGAGATCATGGACGCGCCGGTCGGGCGCACCTGCCTGATCCTGGAGGACGACACCGTCTATCGGGAGATCGTCCCCGGGCGCCCGGGCGACAGCGTGGCACTGGACCGGGGGATTCTCGGCTCCCGCTCGGCCACGCGACTCGGTCTCTTCGACGCGGTGACCAGGACGAACCGCGCCGCGCGAGAGTGGAGTGCGGGGCCGGACAACGAGGTGAGAGGTGGTCGCGCCGCATCCGCGATCGACGCGACGCCGACCGGTGCATTCGCCGCGAGGTTCGTGCGGCAAATCGACGGCCGCGAGGTGTGGCAGCACCACGGCATGCCGAGGACGGAACTCTCGACCATTCGGGAGCGTGTGGCGTACCTGCAATCGTGGATTTCGAATCTTCCGGTACCCAAGGAGTACAAGCCCGCGCTGCATCGCGTACATGGCCGGTACATGGACGCGTTGGCGGAGGTGGAGTGGCGCGCCGCGCGCACGCCGGACGAGATATCGCGTCGCGCCGGGCTCCACGTCGAAGCGCAGGCCAAGGCGCGGCTGGTCGAGACGTTCAACCTCGACTACCCGCACATCACGATCGCGGGGTTCGAACATCCGGATGTTCCCGCCCACGTCGTCGAGGAGATCCTCGGCGCACTGGACGAGATGCTGACCAGATTCCCGGGCCGTACCAACATCCGGGGACTGTGGATCGATTACCTGGGTGACGAGAACGCGAGCGCCGCGTCTTTCGCCCAGCGCGACTCCGAATCGACTTTCCGAACCCTGGGGATACAGTTCAGCCTGCGCAATGCGAGCAGGCCGGCGTGGACTGTCGAACGTGGAATCGCGATGCGGGAGCGCGGTTTCAATCCGATCGGTGACAGGCCGTTCCACCACGATGCTGTCCACGAATTCGTCCACGCGATCGATGCCGTGGAACTCCTGTCGGTGCCCCTGCGGCAGGTGCTTCACGAGACCTGGTCCCGGCTCCACGAACTGGGCCTCCGAGAACCCGAGCAGACCTGGCTCGCGCGACTGCCCGTGTACGCCTTCGCCGACGAAACCAAGGCGCAGCTGCGGGAACACGAGGCGCTCGCGGTCGGATTCGCCGAGACGGACATCCACGGCGCGGCGGTCGGCACGCCGCAGTGGGCGATCCACGAGTACGTCACCGCCGGTCGGCCACCGCAGATCACCCCCGACGTCCTCGGCGATCTCCAGGCGCAGGGGAACCATCCCATCTCGGCCTCGGCCCCGCACCCGGAGGGCACGGGCGACGCCGACCTGACCCGGCCGTCTCGTGATCCCGATCCCGACGCGGTGCCATCCGGATCGGAGGCCGTCGTCCCGGACCTCGGCCCCGGCCAGGGGCCGCCCGGCTTCCTGCAAGAACAGCGGGGCTTGCGGCGACAGAACGAGGCGGCGGTTGTCCTGGCCCGGGCCGGCTTCCGGGTAGAGCAGCACCCTGTCGAATCCGGCGCGCGTCTGCCCGACTTCCGTATCGAGGGACGCCTCTTCGACTGCTACTCGCCAGCTACCGGCAAGGTCAGCAATATCTGCTTCGAAATCCGCCGCAAGGTGTATGTGAAACGCCAGGCCGAGCGGATCGTGGTGAACCTGGCCGACTCGACGGCGGACCCGGGCGGGTTGAGTCTGGCGTTGCGTCGGCACCCGATCCCGACCCTGCGCGAGATACTGGCCATCGACCGGCACGGCACCGTGCTGCGGCTGTGGCCGGGACCCGTGACTGTCGTAGGGAGCCGGCCGGGCACCGGCCACCACGGATTCATCGGCAGCAGACCGCCGGAGCGCACGCCCGCGCCGCTCGACTCGTGGCCGGATGCGGCGTTGACGAGCGATGCGCGTCTGCTCAACGAGGAGGTGCGGGCCGGGCGGGGACCGCTTCGTAGCGAGCATTTCCCGGTGCCGGGGTTGCGGATGAGGAGCAACGATCCGGGCCGGAACGCGGCCTTGCGGATGTTCTCGCTCTGGCAGGCATATGTGGCCAATCGCGGATTGGGAAAGCTTGTCAGCCGGTGGGATTCGGCGGCGACTCCGGCCATGCGTCGCAGGGTGCTGGCGGAACTGTACTTCTGGGTATCGCAACAGCGCTACATGCGGCAGGTTTGGGCCGTCGGGCGCGACCCGAGCGTGGCGGGAGAACACGGAGAAAGCCATCCCGACTATTTCCGCACCAGACTGGGCGACGACGCGCCCAATATGGACATGGTGGGTCACCTGGCCGGTCTGCGTGCCGGGGTTCGCCGCGATCCGCAGACCGGGAAGTGGCACGGCGGCGTCGGGACACCGGCGTTCTGGACCACGCTCGCGATCGGCCGGCTCGTCAGAAGCCGGATGGACGTCGACGCACCGGGCACCGAGGTGTTGCAGAACGTCGTGGAGCTGCCCGGTGGCGCCCGTGTCGACGGGAACGTCCTGTACGCGCTCGAGCGTGGCCGGTTCGTGATCGAGACCGCGCGGGCAGGCGATCAGCGGACGATCTTCGATGCCGCCATGGCCGAACTGGCCGCAGCTCTCGACCAGCGGTCGCCACAACCGTCTGTCGACGTGCTGCGGCGTCTCGCCGACGCGGTCTACCTGCTGTTCCAGGCGCCGCTGATGACGCGGGGCAGCGACGCGACGATCCGGACATTCGCGGCGACGGTGTTCACCTTCGCCTTCGGCCGGCCGCTTCGCCTGCCGCACGACATCGATCTGCAGGCCATGTCGAGACGGCAGCCGGATTTCGTCGAGTGGTGCACCGGAGCGCTCGAGCGCGGTCTGCGCAAGCCCGACGAATCCGACGCGGCGGGTCGCCCGGACGCGCTGCCGGAGACGGTCGCGTGGGACCGTCCGCCCGGATTCATCGGCAGCCGTCCCCAGGAGCAGTCCGATCCGTCGTTGGACGCCTCGCGGGGCGCGTGGCTCAAGGCGTTGCGGCTCGAACAGGGGATGAAGCAGAAGGACGTTGCGCAAGCGGCTGGTCTGACGAATGCGGCCCTGTCCAATATCGAGAACGGGCGACGGACCTCCCTCGGCACTTTTCAGCAGGTCTGCCGCGTACTGGGAGTAGAGGGCGAGGCGCTGACCGAAGCCACTCGGCGGTTCTACCCGGGTGTCGAACTCGAAACCGATGTTGCTGCGCACAATTCGCCGGGTAGCTGGGTCGCCGCGCAGCGCAACAGCCGGGGGATGACCAAAGCGGACCTCGCACGCACGGTCGGAGTGACGCCGACGCGGATCTGGGAGATCGAGAACGGGGATCGCCCGCCACCGAACCTCTTCTTCCGGATTGCTCGAGCATTGGGCGTGGGGCAGCAGGCGCTGGGGCAGGCTGCGCGAAGCCTTTATCCGGATATCGTGCTCGATCTCGAACCGACTGCGCACGATCCAGCCTCACCCGGCAACTGGATCATGACACAGCGGCACAGCCAGGACATGACCCAGGCCGAGGTGGCGCGAACCGCGGGCACATCGGCAGGGTACATCGCCGGAATCGAGGGCGGTGAATACACTCCGAACTCGATTATCTTCCGGCGGATCTGCCGGGCCCTCGAAGTCGCGCCGGAACTGCTGGGGGTGGCCACCCGCCATTTCTATCCGGATCTCGAACTCGAACTCGATCCGGGCGCGCATGATCCCGCGTCGCCCGGTAGCTGGATCGTGGCTCTGCGTCACGACCGGGATTGGACCAGGACCGAACTCGCGAAAGCGATCGGGCCCGGCTGGGGTCATCTAGCCCATATCGAGACCGGAAATTACGTGCCGAGGTTCGCGGTCTTCCGGCGAATCTGTGCGGTATCGGGTATCGATGACGAACTGCTGCGGGCGGCCACCCGGCACTTCTATCCGCACATCGATCTCGACCTCGAGCCGGTGGCACAAGACCTCGGCAGGTGGATCACCGCACTGCGTCACGACCGGGACATGAGCCGCGCCGAACTCGCCCGAGTGACCGGGCTGTCCACGAAGTACCTGGCTCAGGTCGAGACCGAGAATCGACGACCGCGGTTCGGCACGTTCCGGCGAATCTGCCGGGCGCTGGGAGTCTCGGGTAGCCTGCTGATCCAGGCGGTGCGGGACTTCTACCCGGATATCACCGCGGATATCGATCCCGCTTCACACGAATCGCTGGGGCGTTGGATCGCGGCGCTACGTACCGACGAAGGAATGTCGGCGACCGAGCTCGCTCGGCTGGCGCGGATACCTCGCAGCACTCTTTCCAGTATCGAGAACAATCGCTATCTTCCGCGGCTGAGCAAACTGCGGCAACTGTGTCGAGCGCAGGGCGTCGGTGGCGAGTTCTCGCTGGAGATCGTCGAGCGATTCTATGCGGGTCGATACGAGCGGTCCGGCTATCGAGACGAAGAAGAACTGTTCAAACGGTATCTCGTGACCCGGGTGGGTTCGCCCGAGGAAAGAGAGGTCCAGGACGAGATTCTCCAGAGGTTCGCGTGGGTTCCGAAGGCGGTGGCGCGTCGGGAGCCGCCGGATATTCGTGACGATGCGGTACAGGCCGCCTGGATCGGGATGCTGAGTGCGATCGCCAACCACGTGCCGTCTGCGTCGTTCGCTGCTCATGCGTGGGCCAGTTGCCGCGCGGCGGTGTTCCGGTACCGTCTAGCGCTCCGCTTCCCCGATCTCGACAATCGCACACGGAAGCTCGTGAGCACGGTGGAAGCGCAGATCCACCGGATGGTCTCCGCCGGTGCGGCGCTCGAGGACACCGAGATCGCTCGGGGAGCGGGATTGAAGGTGGCCGATGTCGCGCTGGCTCGGGAAATCCTGGCTCGACCGACGCTACGGCTGGACGCGCCGATCAGCGGCAACGACGGGTCGATGCACCGGGACGTAGCCGATCCGGTTCCCGCGGGGTTCTCCGACACCGACTTCGCGATGACTGTCCGCGCCGCACTCGCCGACATGGCCGACCCCGCAACCGCGGAGCGGCTGGTCATGCTTCATCTGGTCGAGGCCATGTCTTTGGCGCGCACCGCCGAGCGGCTGGGGTTGCCGACCGCGGCCGCGGCGGACGTTCTCGCCGAAGCGATCGCCCGATTGCGCACGGCGTTCGACCATCGTGAACCCGCCGATGTCGCCGCGAGTGAGCAGAACCGGCCGACGCCGTGGAGCAAGGCGCGGGCGGAGCCGGATCAGCCGCCGAATCCATCGGGTTCGCACGGTGATTCCGTTCCAGGCGAGGGCATGACCGGGCCGGACGGATTCATCGGAAGCAGGCCACCCGAACCGGGTGAGTCTTCACGTACGCAGGCACCGGAGGAGACGCCGCGGGCGACGCCATGGTCGCGCCTGTCCGACAGTGAGACACACGATCCGCCCGACGGCTCGGCTCCATCCGCAGCGTGGCCGACCCCGAACGGCACGCAGCCGTTCCGGCTGTGGTTGAAGGCAGCTCGCCTGGCTCACGGACTGACTCAGGCCGGATTGGCCGCTCGCATCGGCGTGCCGAATTCGGCGACCTATATCGGTTCGCTGGAGCGTGGCGTGACGATCACGCGGGATATGGCGGTGCGTCTGCTGGAAGGTCTGGCTGCTCCCGGCGAGGTGGCCGAGGCAGTTCTCCGAGAGTATTTCCCGGACGAAGACAGCGAGTTTCCCGATCCCGGGTCCGACCGATTTCGCCATCCCAAGGACTGGATCATCGCCGCTCGCACGAGCAAGGGACTGTCACGCACGGAGCTGGCGGTGCGCGCAGGTGTGGGCCTGACCGGTTTGAGTCAGAAAGAGCGCGCGAACAACCCCCAGGGCGAATTCGCCATCAGCCCGGATTACGCGCTGCGTCTCCTCGCCGGACTGGACACTCCGGGCGATATCGCCACGGCGTTCATGAGTCGCTTCTATCCCGGCTGGGGAGCCGGAGCGCGAGCCGACGAGCGACGAAGCGCCGGGCCCTGAGGGATTCATCGGCAGCCGGCCCGGAGATGAGGCGCCGACGGATCCGGTGCGTGCGCGGGAGCCGGGGCGCGCCGGAGCGGATGCCCCACCGAGCTCATCGGGCCGGTCGACGCGCGTGCCGCGCCGCCCACCTACACCAGCCCGATGCCGAGATGCGCATGCGGGCCGATCGGGTATCGCGGGAGCACTGGGTTGCCGGGGCGAGCCCGGACGATCTTGGGTCGACGTCAGCATTGGAAAAGCGGGGCAGTCGGGTGGCTGGTCGCCGGGGCAGGCGTGTGGCTGGTAGCCCCGCTGCGCCACTTCGCGCTCATCCATGGTGACCTGCGCATCGACAATGTGATGTTCTCCCCGGAGGGGCGGTGACCATCATCGCCTGGCAGACGATCACCCGGGACATGGTCGACACCGCACGCGCCCGATAGCCGCGTGCACCTGGATTCTGGCCTGAGTGTCCGCGGCGCTTGTCGCGGATTGCTGACTGTAGTACCGTCCGGACATGTGTCCATATTATGTCTGGACAGATATCCCTGAAAGGATTCCCATGGCACTGGTCAAGCCGCAACAAGTGTCCGGAGGTGGGGGCGAGCACGGTCACCTCGAGGAGTTCCGCACCGATCCGATCGCCTTGATGCGCCGCGTGCGCGCCGAATGCGGCGATGTCGGCTCCTTCGAACTGGCCGGTCGCGACGTAATCATGCTGTCGGGCGCCGAAGCCAACGAGTTCTTCTTCCGCGCCGGCGATGAGGACCTCGACCAGGGGGCCGCCTACCCGTTCATGAAGCCGATCTTCGGTGAGGGCGTGGTCTTCGACGCCCCGCCGGAACGTCGCAAGGAAATGCTGCACAACCAGGCGCTGCGCGCCGAGCACATGCGCGGGCACGCGAGCACCATCGCGCGCGAAGTGGATCAGATGCTCGCGCACTGGGGCGAGGAGGGGGAGATCGACCTGCTCGACTTCTTCGCCGAGCTGACCATCTACACGTCCTCGGCCTGCCTGATCGGCGTAAAGTTCCGCAACCAGCTCGATTCCCGCTTCGCGCACCTGTACCACGAGCTCGAGCAGGGCACCGACGCCCTGGCGTACGTCGATCCCTACGCACCGATCGACAGCTTCCGCCGCCGGGACGAGGCGCGCGCGCAGCTGGTGGAACTGGTGCAGGGCATCATGAATCAGCGCGAAGCCGACCCAGCCACGGGCAAGGACGACCGCGACATGCTCGACATCCTGATCTCGGTCGAGGACGAGCACGGCACCCCGCGATTCTCGGCCAGTGAGATCACCGGCATCTTCATCTCGATGATGTTCGCCGGGCACCACACCACCTCCGGCACCGCCGCGTGGACGATCATCGAGCTACTGCGCCATCCGGAGGTGATGGCCACCGTCGTGGCCGAGCTGGACGAGCTGTATGCCGACGGCTCCGAGGTCAGTCACGGTGCGCTGCGCCAAATCCCGAATCTGGAGGCGACGCTGAAGGAGGTGCTGCGGCTTCATCCGCCGCTGATCATCCTGATGCGAATCGCGCGTGACGAATTCGAGGTGTGTGGACACCGCATCGCCGCCGGTGAGATGGTGGCCGCGACCCCTGCGGTGTCGAACCGGATTCCCGAGGATTTCCCGGATCCCGACACCTTCGATCCCGGTCGCTATCTCGATCCGCGGCAGGAGGATCTGGTCAACCGTTGGACCTGGATTCCCTTCGGTGCCGGCCGCCACCGCTGCGTCGGCGCGGCATTCGCGCTCATGCAGTTGAAGGCGATCTTCTCGATCCTGCTGCGGGACTGGGAGTTCGAGTTGGCGCAGCCATCGGACACCTACCGCAACGACCATTCCAAGATGGTGGTGCAGCTGGCCCAGCCGTGCCGCGTCCGTTACCGCCGTCGGCGGCGGTGATCCCCCCTCACACACCCTCTGTTCACATCGACGTCGGCCCTCCAGGAGGACGCTGTGTCAGCGCCATCGCTACCCAACGGATTCGATTTCACCGATCCGGCACTGTGGGAAACCCGCAACCCCGTCGAAGAATTCGCGCAACTGCGCCGTACCGCGCCCGTGTGGTGGAACGAGCAGTCCGATGAGAGTTCCGGTGGTTTCCGCGACGGCGGCTACTGGGTGGTGAGCAGACATGAGGACATCAAGGAGATCTCACGCAAACCCGGGCTGTTCTCCTCGCAGCGTAAGGGTGCGGTCATCCGCCTACCCGGACAGATCACCCTCGATCAGATCGAACTCACCGGCGCGTTGCTGGTGAATATGGACCCACCCAAACACACCAAGATCCGGCGCATCATCTCCAAGGGCTTCAGCCCGCGCGCCGTGGAAGGGCTCCGCGCGGCACTGGCCGACCGTGCCGAACGCATCGTGCGCAGCGCCAAACAGCAAGGTGGCGGCGACTTCGTCGAACAGGTCGCCTGCGAGCTACCGCTACAGGCCATCGCCGAACTGCTCGGGGTGCCGCAGGAGGACCGGCGCAAACTGTTCGAGTGGTCCAACCAGATGCTCAACTACGACGATCCCGAATACGGCGACGCCGTCACCACCGACGCCTCGACCAACGCGTCGATGGAGATCCTCGGCTACTCCTGGAGCATGGCCGAGCAGCGTCGCGCCCAGCCGGGCGACGACATCGTGACCCAACTGGTCAATGCCGACTTGGACGGCGAAGCCCTCGGCTCCGACGAATTCGGCTTCTTCGTGATTCTGCTCGCCGTCGCGGGCAACGAGACCACCCGCAATGCCATCACCCACGGCATGAAAGCGTTCATCGACAACCCGGACCAGTGGGAACTGTACAAACAGCAGCGCCCCCGGACCGCCCCCGACGAAATTATCCGCTGGGCCACGCCCGTCACCGCCTTCCAGCGCACCGCCACCGCCGATACCGAACTCGGGGGAAAGCTCATCCGCGAGGGGCAACGCGTCGGACTGTTCTACAGCTCCGCCAATTTCGATGAGGAAGCCTTCACCGACCCGTTCTCCTTCGATGTGCTCCGCGACCCCAATCCGCATCTGGCCTTCGGCGGCACCGGGGCGCACTTCTGTGTCGGCGCGAATCTGGCCCGCCTGGAAATTGATCCGATGTTCAACGCCATCGCCGACGTCATGCCGAACCTGACCCAGCTCGCCGAGCCCGAGCGCTTGCGTTCGGGCTGGATCAACGGCGTCAAACACTGGCAGGTCAGCTACGGGTAACCGGTCGACCACGCGGCAACTCGACATCTAGTCCGGCCGCGTCGCCGCCGCCCGTACCCGTCTGTGGTCACCTGCGCAGGATGCGCAAGACGAGAGATCCGGCGTCCTCCGCGCCACTAGCGTGAGAGGCGTAGCCGACTTCGGCGTCGATCAGCGCTCCCGCGTACAGATCTTCGAGGATCCGTACCGCGGCGGGGTCGGCGTCGGGTCCCAGTGCCGCACGCACACGGCGGTTTATCTCGTCGGTGATGCGATCACGGAGTCGAGCGATGCCGGGGGAATCGCCCGGCTCGGCCGCTGCGCCGGCGGCGGATGACTTCGTCGGCGTTGTGAACGTGCCGTGGGCTTCGGCGTCCCGCTCCCAGCCGGTCGCGGTCCTGTCAGGTGTTGCGATGGATTCGATGCTTTCGACGGCATCGAGGCCCTCGGATGAAGACGCCGTCCGCCAGACGATTTCGGCCACGAGTTGCTCCTTGGAGTCTTGGTAGGTGTAGACGGTGGCTGTCGCGATGCCGGCGTCGGCGGCGAGCGCGCACCAAGTGGAACTTCGGAAAGCCCGGTCGAGACAGTGCCTGCGGCGCCGAATCGGGAGTCGTTCAAAGGTTTCGGCGCCGTTGCCGGGAACTTCGAACTCGGCCACCAGATATGGACATCATATCGGACACATGTATGGATGATATTCTGGACAAGAGTACAAAGCCAGTTTCAGCAGTGAGATCAAGGCCATAGTGGGTCCTTCGGAGATATCCGCGCGGCCGCCGGCTCCGGCTTGCAGGAGGTATCGAAGTTCGATGAGCACACAATCGGTAGCGGGACGCACCGTCGTGATCACCGGCGGCGCACGCGGGATCGGGCGAGCGATCGCCGCGGAGTTGCGCCGACGTGGCGCGGTGGTTGTCATCGGAGATATCGACGCCGAGGCCGCTGCGCACACCGCCACCGCGTTGGGTCTCGCGGGCGGTTTCGCGCTCGACGTCACCGATCCCGCCTCGTTCGAGGCGTTCCTGGCTCGGGCGCTGGAGCTGATCGGCTCGGTCGACGTGCTGATCAGTAACGCCGGGGTCATGCCGATCGGGGCATTCGCCGAGGAGCCCGACGACATCACTCGCCGGATACTGGACATCAACGTCTACGGGGTAATGCTCGGTACGAAACTGGTTCTGCCGCACATGCTCTCGCGCGGCAGCGGGCACTGCGTGAATATCTCGTCGCTGGCCGGTGAGAATCCGACTCCGGGTATGGTCACCTACTGCGCCAGCAAGCAAGCGGTTTTGAGTTTCACCGAATCTTTGCGGCGCGAATACCGCGGCCGCGGTGTGCATTTCTCGGCGGTGCTGCCCACATTCACGCGCACCGAGATGATTGCCGGAACCCGGGCCCCGTTCGGGTTGCTGGCGCAGCCGGAGAATGTCGCTCGTGCTGTGGCGGACCTGGTGGCGCGCCCGCGCCGCAGGATCACGGTCACCCGATTGGCCGGCTGGCTGGCAGCCGCGAACAAAGTGACCCCCCGGCCGATCGGCGAGTTCATGACCCGCCGGCTCGGGATCGATCACATCTTCCTGGAGGATGTGGACCGGGACGCGCGCGCGATCTATGACGAACGACTCCGCCGAACTCGGTGACGCCCACGTTCGCCACCGAGCTGGCCAACTGTCACGGAAGAAGGCCGCAGCGGTGCGCGTCGAATTGTTCTGGACAACTGTCGGTGTAGCATTCGGACACATGTCCGCACCCATGGCGACCCAAATCGAAGCCACGCGCCGCCGTCTGAGCGGCAAACAGGCCGAGACGGTCGACCGACTCACCAAGACGGCGGTGCAGGTGCTGACTCGCCAGGGCTACGCCGGTACGACGATGCGGTTGATCGCCACCGAAGCCGGGGTCGGCACGGCCACCGCATACACCTACTTCTCCTCGAAAGAGCATCTGATCGCGGAGGTGTACTGGCGACAACTGGTCGCGACGCCGCCCACCGACCCGCCCGACGCCGATTCGGCTACCCGTGCGATCGCGGTGCTGCGACAGGCGGCCATGCTGATAGCCGATGAACCCGCGTTGGCCGCCGCGATGAGCCAAGCGCTGCTCGGCGACGACCCCGATGTCGCACACCTGCGCCTACGCATCGGCGGCGAGATCCGCTCGCGCCTGGCCGAGGCCCTGGGTGGCGAGAACGCCGAGGACCTGGAAAGCCTCGAAATGCTGTACTGCGGAGCGATGCTGCAGGCCGGGATGGGGCACCTGACCTACGCGGAAGTCGCCGACCGACTGGAGAGGTCCGCCCGGCGCCTGCTTGCCTGACACCGCGGCCGGGCGGCCCACCTCCGACCACGGGTCGGGATGCCGGGATTCAAGAGGATTTGTGCGGTACCGCAGTCACCAGGCCGCCGTCCATCACGAATTCCGATCCGGTCGCATACGAGGACTCGTCGCTGGCCAGGAACAGTACGAAGGTGGAGACCTCCCTCGACTCGGCTGGGCGCCCGAGGGGGATGGTCACCAGGTCCTCGGGCAGGCCCGCGGTCATCGGGGTGCGGATCAGGCCGGGGTGGATGGAGTTGACGCGAATATTATGCGGTGCCAGTTCGAGTGCCGCCGATTTCGCCAGGCCGCGCACAGCCCACTTCGATGCCACGTAGCCGTGCGCCCAGGGTGCACCGCGCAGGCCCTCGATCGATGAGACATTGATGATCGAACCGCCACCGCCGGCATTGATCATCGCCGCCGCCGAGGCTCGCATGCCCAGGAACGTTCCGGTGAGGTTGACGTCGATGATCCGGCGCCACTTGTCGAGATCGAACTTGTGGATCGGTCCACCGTTGACGATGCCCGCATTGTTCACCAGGACATTCAGTGTCCCGAATTCCTCGACCGCCCGGGCCACCGCGACGTCCCAGTGGTCGGGCTCGGCGACGTCGAGATGTACGAAAACCGCTGCGTCGCCGAGGGATGCGGCCAGCGCCGCGCCATCGTCGTCGAGGATGTCACCGATGACCACCTTGGCGCCCTCGGAAACCAGCAGCCGGGCGTGCTCGGCGCCCATTCCACGCGCGCCACCGCTGATCAGCGCGACTTTGCCGTCTACACGTCCCATGCCGGTCACGCTAGCATCCGACTGTAATCAAATCCAGACATATGTCTGGAATGATGAACAGACTGGCGAGTGACCACATGTCCCACTCTGCCCGCGCACCTGGAGGAGTACCAATGTCTTTTCGTGTCGCCCAAGTGGGCACCGGAAACGTCGGCCGCCTGGCCCTGGCAGGTCTGATCGACAGCCCGACATACGAGTTGACCGGAGTGTGCGTGTCGGCGGAGAACAAGGTGGGCCGGGATGCGGGCGAACTCGCCGGGCTCGACACCGTCACCGGGATCGCCGCCGTGGGAGATCTCGATGCGCTGCTGGCGACCGGACCCGACTGTGTTGTGTACTGCGCGATGGGGGATACCCGGCTGCAGGGCGCGATGGAGGACTGCAGGCGGCTGCTCGCCGCTGGTGTGGATGTGGTGGGCTCGGCGCCGGGGATGTTGCAGTATCCGTGGCAGGCCCTGCCCGCCAAGTACATCGACGCGGTGGAAGCTGCCGCGGAGCAAGGTAATTCGAGCCTGTTCATCACCGGTGTCGACCCGGGATTCGCCAACGACCTGCTGCCGCTGGCGCTGGCGGGAACCTGTCAGACCGTCGAGCGTGTGCGTTGTATGGAGATCGCCGACTACGCCACCTACGACGGGGCGACGGTGATGTTCGACGTCATGGGCTTCGGGAAGTCGCTCGACGAGGTGCCGATGCTGCTGCGGCCGGGAATCCTCGGTCTCGCGTGGGGGCCCGCGATCCGGCAGTTGGGCGCCGGACTCGGCGTCACCGTCGATGCCGTCACCGAGAGCTACGAACGGGTCCCGGCGCCTGAGGCTTTCGATATCGCGGCGGGGCACATCCCCGCAGGAGGTCTGGCCGCTCTCCGTTTCGAGGTGCGCGGGATCGTGGCGGGCGAGCCCCTGATCGTGATCGAGCACATCACCCGACTTCGGGAGGATCTCTGCCCGGAGTGGCCGCAGCCGGCGCAGAGCGGCGGATCTTACCGCGTCGAGATCGTCGGCGAGCCTTCATATCACGTCGATATCCGTCCCGCGAGCCGCAAGGGCGACCACAACCACGCGGCGATCGTCGCCGCCGCCGGGCGCATCGTGAACTCGATACCCGCAGTGGTCGCCGCACCGCCGGGGATTCGGACGACCCTCGATCTGCCGCTGATCACCCGCCCCGGGGTTGTCGCGGCCTCGGCCTGAGAACCGCCGGACGCTCCCGCCTACCCTTGCAATGGACCTCGACCGCGACACCACTGTCCGCGGCCGTGATTTCCGAGTCCGGCGGAATCTACAAGGTCAACGCCTACCTCACCGTGGTCTCGACCAGTGCGCAGACCCCAGAGGGCGCTCAGACGACCGTCACCTACTCGCTGACCATCGACCGCAACTCGGACTGGAAGATCACCGAGGTCGGGGGCGGTCTCCAGAGCGCGATCCCCGCGAGATAGCACGCCTCGTAGCTGAGCCTCGTTTCGACAGGGCCAGCGCCCGATCGGTCGTCCAAGCGCAGCACTTCGACGGCCGCGCGCTCGACCGATGCCACACGGGACGCTGCCGCCGGGCAGGGGGAATTGGTGTGCTTGGTTCGGCGGCAGCGTCCGTATCCGAGTCGGGTACCGGCCACCGTTGGCGACCGAAACAGTTGTACCCACCAGGTTTTCGGGACCACCGTGCCGTCTGTTACAGCCGACACGCTGAAAGACAAGTGTGAGTTCCGGTTTCAGGCAGTCGGCGGCGCGAGGATCTACCATGTGTGCCGCGGCGATCGAGACTCGCGATGTAGTGAAACCTACTGCGAGACAGCACCTCTCGCGCTAACCTGGTAGCTGGGATCCTCCACCGCAGTTGGTGGCCACTCGAGTGCTGGTTCGGCTTTTCTTTGATCCACGCATGACTCAGGTTCTACAAGCGTTTCGAAACTACGCAGTCCCTCGCCGGGGATATGCGGGTATAACGTCACGTTCAGGGGAGTAGGAACCATGCAAATCACGCCTGTGGTAAATAACGCACAATCTTCTTTCAGCCAAACGATGACCAGCAACGGGGGGACGCTCTACATACAGTTCGCGGGCTCGGGCTGGCGCGGCGCCGCGGGGAAAATCAGCGTCGATTTGCTGATGGACGGGGCCGTCATCGCCACCGCGTCGGTCTACACGAACGAAGCCAGTTCGCACAAAGCGCTGGTCCCGGTCGCCATCGTCATTCCGGCGGCCGCCGGGCAGCACACCTTCACCGTCGCACCCACGCCGGGCAGCGGCACAAACATCGACCAAAACGACTATTTCACTGTCACAGTGAACGAGACCGCCCCCAACCACTTCGAAAAGGGCAAAGCCTATGTGGGCTACCTGGTCTCGCCGGGATGGGGCCTCACGAGCGGTACCGGATGGCGGGAGTGGCGAGAGCCCATCACATTCGCCAAATCGTTCAACTCGCCACCGGAAGTCACGGTGGGGCTTTCTATGGTCGACATCGGGAACGGCGCTAATTCTCGGGTGATGGTCGAAGCGGAAAACGTCACGGGCCAGAGTTTCGATCTGGTGGTCAAGGCGTGGAGCAACACCGTCTTGTACAGCGTCAATGTCGATTGGCTGGCGTTCGGCGACGCGCAGTAACCTGCCCTTGCCCGCGGGCAGGTAGCCGACCGGAGTGAGTTCGAATCGCGACAGTCCACGGAGGTGCCTCCGTGGACTGTTCGCGTGATGATCCTGCGGGCACCGCGATTCATCAGGTGTCGGCCGCGCCGATCCAGCCCACCGACTCCGTCCTGCGCCATTGGTAGTGGCACATCGAATAATTCGAGGTGCCTTACCCGGTGATATCCGGGCGCATGGCTTTGAGAAAGACTTCGACGAGGGCGTCGGCGTACTCGGGGGTGAGCGGGCCGGAGCGGAGCAGCCAGCGCTGGTAGAGGGGGGCGTACAGCAGTTCGAGTGCCAGGTCGAGGTCGGCGTCGGCGGCGAGTTGCCCGGCTCGTTGCGCGCTGCGCAGCCGGTCCTTCTTGGCCTCGTCCACGGGGCCGGCCAGTTTGGCGCGGTAGTGGGCGGCCAGGGTGGGGTCATTGATGATCTCGGTGTTGAGCGCGCGGATCGGGCTCTCGAACGCGGGGTCGGCGAACTCGGCCACCGTTGCTCGCATCACCACCTTGAGGTCGGCCTCCAAGTCGCCGGTGTCGGGCAGTGCCATGCTCTGCTCCGGACCGTCCTCACTGAGCGCCAGAAAGGCGTCCAAGACCACCGCGCCCTTGGAGGGCCACCAGCGGTAGATGGTCTGTTTGCCCACTCCGGCCCTGGCCGCGATGGCCTCGATGGACAGCTTGGCGTATCCCATCTCGGAGATCAGCTCGCGGGTCGCGGTGAGGATGGCCTGCCGGGAGCGCTGGCTGCGGCGCGCGGGATCGGGCTGTTTGACCATGCCCGGATACTAACACGTGCGCAAGACGAGACGGACCGTCTTGACAAGAGTACGAGTCGAGACGTACCGTCTTGTCTCGTCGCTTACGGATCGAGCAAGAGGAGGTGGGAGCCCATGGATCGCGTGTGGTTCATCACGGGTGCGTCACGAGGACTGGGTCGGGCATTCGCGGAGGCGGCGCTGCAGGCGGGCGACCGGGTGGTCGGGGCCGCGCGCAACATCGAGCCTCTCGCCGAACTCGCGGAGCAATATCCCGACGACCTGGTACGGCTGCCGCTCGACGTCACCGACCGCGTGGCCGTGTTCGCGGCAGCTGAGCAGGCGTTCGCGGCCTTCGGCAGGCTCGACATCGTGGTCAACAACGCCGGCGCCATGCTCCTGGGCATGGTGGAGGAGGCGACCGAGGCGCAGATCCGAGCCCACTTCGACGTCAACCTGTTCGGCGCGGTCTGGGTGACCCAGGCCGTGCTGCCCTACCTGCGCGCACAGGGCGGCGGGCGCATCCTGCAGGTCACGACGATGGGCACCGGTGGCGGCTTCCCCATGGTCGGCCTGTACGCGGCCGGCAAGTCGGCGCTCGACTCGGTGAGCGAGGCCGTGGCGATGGAGGCCGAGCAGTTCGGCGTCAAGCTCACCATCGTCCAGATGGGCGGCTACGACACCGGCCTGTTCACCACGGGTACCACGATGACGACGCCCGACCCGCACTACCAGCAGTTGCGCGACAAGCTGATCGAGATGTGGGGCGACGACGCCGGTCCTGCCCCGGACACCGCTGCTCCCGTGATCATGGAGCTGGTGGACCTGCCCGACCCGCCGCGGCGTCTCATCGTCGGCACCGGGTCGTTCGACATGGTCCAGCAGGACCTTCAGGACCGTATGGCGAAGTATCGCGCCTGGGAGCACCTCAGCCGCAAGGTGCCCGGCTGATGTTCACACCGGACGAACGCCCATGGGCGCCACCCTGATTCGCATCGCCGGCAGTCTCGGGGGAGAGTAGTAGCGGGAGGAGTGTCGGTGAACCAATACTCGGGGGACATGGTCGGCTACTGGCGCCACGTCGTGGCCGGATCGCCGGCCAGTGATCAGCGACGGGTCGCGGCGCAGGCGGAGCTGGGCGCGGCGCTGCTCGACCGGTACCGCGTGGTCCAAGCCCAGGAGGACCTGATCGAGGCCATTGTCGTGCTGGAGACCGCCATACGCGCTCTGGCGGACAGCCCTCTGGCCATGGGCTTGGACACTCCGGAAGGCGTCGGTGCGGTGCTCTCCTTCGCCGACGCGTTGCTGGCCCGAGCCGAAGTGAGCGGCGACCCGCGAGACCTCGAAATCGCTGAGCAGTACCTGCAGTTCGCGGAGGACGTCTCCACCGACCGAGCGCTCAGCGCGCTGCTGCTGCTCAAGACCTGCCAGGTGTATCAGGGCAAACACGAGTTCGACGGGTCGGTGGAAACGCTCTACGAAGCCATGGCTTATGCCAACCGCGCCGAGCACGGGATCAGCGAGGAGAACCGGGCTGTTTTGCACGGTGTCCATGCCCAGGCCCTGCTCAGCGCCTACCGACTCACCGCTGTCGAGGACTACGTCGATGAGGCCATAGGTCTGCTGTCCTCGGTGACCGCGTCCGGGGCAAACCATGACCAGATCGTCGTGCTGATGGCCCAGTGCCTGCTGGCGAGGGCGAAAGAGACCACGCACACGGCCGATGTCGAACGGGCCCTCGCGCTGCTGCGGCAGCATACGCCGCAGACCAATGGGCCGCGGTTCATGGCCGGGCAAGCATTGCTCATCCTGTTCCAGCGCACCGGGCGGGGCGACCTGCTGGACCAGGCCTGGCGAGCCTTCTCCGCGGCGTTGGAGTCCACACCGAAGCAGCATCCGGACCATCGGACCGCGCTCGGCTATCTGTCCACAGTGGCCTTGACGGCTCATCAGCTGACCGGTGAGGTCGAACCGCTGGAGACGGCGGTCGGGTTTCGTCGCAGGGCCCTCGCCCTGTCCCCCCAAACCGCCACCGTTCTTGGCCGGGACCTGGACCAGCTGGGCTATAGCCTCCGCAAGCTCTACGACATCACGCAGGAGCACGCCTATCTGGAGGAGGCGATCGCTCTGTTCCGGTTGGCGAACGACACCATGCATCCTCGCGATCCCCAGCGGGTCGCCACCGGGCTGTCCCTCGCTCAGGCATTGCGTGCGACCCACCTGCGCACGGGCGACCCGGTCTGCCTGACCGATGCCGCCCAGTTCGCCCTCGCCGCCGGACGGATCGAGTCCGGCTCTGTGCCGATGCGAATCCGGGCTTTCGGCAAGGCAGGCCACGCGCTGGCCACACTGGGCCGCTGGGCGGCCGCCGCGGACGGTTTCGGTGAAGCCATCGCGCTGCTACCACGCCTGGCCTCCCGGGGACGCACCCGCCTCGACCAGTACGCCGACCTCGGCTCCACGGCCGGACTGGCAGCGGATGCCGCGTCCTGCGCGGTGAATGCCGGGCAGCCGGAGCGGGCGCTGGAGCTGTTGGAGCGGGGCCGGGGGTTGTTGCTGAACCAGCGGCTGACACCGGGTGGTGAGCTGACCGCGCTCCAGCGCGCCGATGAAGATCTGGCGGCGGAATTCCAGCGGATGCGCCGGGACTTCGAAACGCCGCCGCCCGAGCTGCCGAGGCCCACCACCTTCGGCCGGGACCGGGAAACCGAATGGATGATCTTGCTCGACACTATCCGTGCGGTGCCCGGCATGAGTGACTTCCTGCGCCCGCCCAGCGCACGGCGGTTGCTCGACCAGTTGGCCGAGACCGTGGTGATCCCGATTCCGAGCGAGGTGCGCTGCGACGCGCTCATCTTGCGCGACCATCGCGCCGAGGTGCTGCCACTGCCCGATCTGTCACTCACCGACGCGATAGCGAATCTGCGGTTACTGCAGGATGCCACCACCACAGCTCATGACCCCTCGGTCGGAGCGCGGGTTCGGATGCAGGCGCAGTCGGTGCTCACCGAGGTGCTGGACTGGCTGTGGCGCTCGGTCGTGGGGCCGGTGCTGGACCGGCTCTGCGCGCACGGTGGGGCCGGTCAATTGCCGCGCGTGTGGTGGTGCCCGGTCGGGCCGCTAGGCTTTTTCCCGTTGCACGCCGCCCAATCCAGCACCGGAGAATCAGCGCTCGACCGGGTGGTCTCCTCCTACATTCCGACCGTAACAGCGCTCGCCCGGCTGCGTAACCGGCCACGGGTGGCTCGCCCCGGTGCCCAGTCCTGCATCGTGGCGATGCGTCACACTCCCGGCGGGCCAAGTGCCCTGCCCGCCGCCGGGCGCGAAGCAGCGCTGGCAGGGGAGGCGCTGCCCGACGCGTGGACCGGGATGGACGAGACGGCTTCCCGGCACCAGGTCTTGGAACGGCTCGCTGGATCGGTCTACGCGCACTTCGCGTGTCACGCGGTGGCCGATCTGCAGGACCCTGCGCAAGGCAGGCTGCTCATCCACGACCATCAGGACAACCCGCTCACCGTGGCCGACGTGTCCGAACTCGATCTCGACGCCGAACTCGGATTCCTGTCGGCCTGCGCGACCTCGCAAGCCCCACTGAACTTGATCGACGAATCACTGCACATCACCGGCGCTTTCCAACTCGCCGGATTCCGGCATGTCATCGGCACCCTGTGGGAGATCGATGACGCGATCTCCCTCGAGCTGACCGCTGCCTTCTACCGCGCAGGCAATCCGGGCGACGCGGCGGCGTACGCGCTGCACTCGGCCGTACGCGAACTTCGCGACCGCTATCCCCGCACACCGACACTGTGGGCCGCCCACATCCACAGCGGCGGGTGACCACAGCCCTCAGCGGGCACGCCGCAGCACAGCACGAGCCTCTTCGGTCTTGGGATGACCAGGTCCGGCCACGCGCTCCCACCCCGCCAGCGCGGCTCGCGCCTCGCTGCCCGCCCGGCGGTCACCAGCCTCGATCAGCAACTCGGCGAACAAGCTGCGCATATCCAACGTCGCGGGATGATCGGGCCCCCTGCCCCGTTCACTATCCGGCACCGTGGTCGCCAGCAACCGAATCGCCTCGGCGCGCCTGTCTACTCCGGCCAGCGCTCTTGCCAGGGAGTGCCGAGCATGCAGGCTCGTTTCGTCCATGTCATCGAGCACGCGCCCCACATCGGCGACCAGCGCTCGAGCCGCGTCGATCGCCTCCGCGGCCCGGCCCGAATCGAGCAGAATGACCAGAAGGTTGCTGCGGGCTTGAAGCGTCACGGGATCGGTGGCGCCCAGTGTCTTACCCATCCGCTTGATCACAGTCCGCATAGCGCGCTCAGCCTGATCAGTCCTGCCCTGCAAGTGGTCGAGTCCCGCCAGTTTCATCTGGCAAATCAAGGTGTTCGCGGCGGCCTTTCCCAACGTTCGCGTCATGCCATCGGCGACTCGCCGCAAGAGCGGCTCGGCCTCGGTGATCCGACCCAGCTCTATCAACAACCAGCCCAGATTGTTGCCGCTGTTCAACGTGTCCACGTGCGATTCCCCCAGCACACGGCAGCGCGCCCCATAAGTCGCTCGCTGAACACGCTCCGCTTCCGCGAAGGAGCCACCTTGCCACAGCGCGAAGGCCAGACTGTGCTTGCTGCGCAAGGTGTCGGGATGCTCTGGCCCCAGCGCCGAGCTGCGCAGCCCCACGAGCTCCCGATAGACCGTCACAGCATCGTCGATTTGGTTGTCCCGCATCAACTCCTGCGCATAGCGGGATCCCATCTCCAGGGTGCGTTCGTCGGTCGCGCCGTATTGATTCCCGTAGGCGAAATACTGCAACGCGGCAGCCATCGTCGTACCCAGGTCTTCGCTGGCGACAGTCCGGCCGTCCCTTTCGATACTGACTTCCAGGGTCAGCCTCGTCGGTTGCCGTGGCGCCTCGCCGTCGGGCTCGCGTCTGCGCTTGAACCATCTACCCACAATGATCACACCCCCTGCGGTGCCGACGACTCACGGCCGAATCATCGAATACAAGACTATCCCGCCTGAAAGACGTGATGGCGCACGCTCACTGGCCGTAGGAGTAACGGAGATCAGCGAAGAGCAGTTGGTTGAGCCGCCGCCGAAGGTGTCCAGCCTTACTCGGGTCGGGGGCCTCGCCGGGAGTGAGCAAGATGAACCGCAGCGAAGTCTCCCCGCCCCGAACAGCCGTCAACTCGAAGTGCACCTGGTCATCGGGTCTGCTCGGCCACAGCGACGACCAGATGAGTCGGTTAGGGCGCTCCGCGTCGAGGACTCTGGGTTCGACTTCATCTGAAAGCAGTTCGAGCCACGGTCGAGCGCCCGGCCTGCGCGGCTCGGCGAGAGACTCCCAGACGACCCTGGGAGGCGCAGGCAGCGTACCTGCCCTCGAACCGATTTCGATCACGTCAGCAGCGTAGATGGATCCGCCCGGCACTCACCCTCTGCGGCCGACGCGGACCTTGAACTGACCGCTGAAACTCTTCGCCGCCGTTGTGCCTGCCGGAGAACGGATCCGAGAGCCGGACACTTCCTCGGCGTGCGAGTCCGATCATCGACGGAGGCCAACGGCGATCGACGAGATCGGCGTCAGCCGGGTAGTTTGCCGAGCAGCCAGCTGCCGACACCTTCTGGATTCTCGTCGAAGTAATAGTCGTAGATGGCTTGCAGCAGATCGTCAGTGGTGACGAAGCCGTCGCCGTCGGTGTCGAGCCTTCGGTGGATTTCGCGGGCATCGTCGGCAGGCAGGTGCATGAGTGCCCCCGTCCAGCGGACGTAATCCTCGACGGTCAGTTTGCCGTCGCCGTCGACATCGGCGATCGCCATGATCGCCGAGAGGAACGGCCGGTAGCCCTGTTCGAATGATTCCTCGGTCACCAGCAGACCCTCCGCGAAAGCCTGCTTGTACTCGGAGAGATCGACCGATCCGTCGATGTCTACATCACCCACCGATGCCAGGCGCCCCCACAGCTGCAGACTCAGTTGCAGCAACTGGTGCGCGGCAGGCGAATCCGGTTCGTGGCCGAACTCCGCGGCCACCGCGCGCGCCGAGCTGTCGAAGTCGCTGCGCTCGATCCGGCCGTCCCCGTCGAAATCGAACGTCGCGAACCGCCGCTCCAGCTTCCGCGTCAAGAACTCGCTGATCTCCATGGCCTGCCCCATCTACTCGAATCCGATCCTGACCTCGTCGGCACTGTGACCGGTTGGCCACCAGCGGAATTCTCCACCGGTCCCGACCGCGCCACACGACGAATCCCCGATTCCCCACATACGCCGTCACACCCACGCTTGCCGCTGTCGACAGTGACTCGGCGGCCCGGGTGAAAAGGGTGCTCGCGGGAGCCGAACCCCACACCGTGCTGAACCTCAGCACACTCACCGACCCGAACGCGCTGGCGCCGTTCGTCGCCTACACCCGGTCCAGAATCTCGTAGCCGGAGACGGCGGCCGCGCCGTCGATGATCAGGTTCGGTTCCGGGCGGCGAGCTTACGGATGAAGCGCGCGATCTCGGTGGGCTTCTCCTCGGCCATGAAGTGCCCCGCCTTGATCGGCTCGTAGGTCAGGTCCGGCGCCCAGGCTCGCCAGAGCGCTGCCGCGTCGAAGCCCAACTGGGCACCCCAGTCCTGGGAGATCACGCCGACGGGCATGGAAAGCGTCTTTCCGGCCTGGCGGTCCGCACGGTCCATGCTCAGGTCGATGCTCGAGGTGGCACGGTAGTCGGCGACGATCGAGTCGACGGCTCCGACCGAGCTATCGATGTAGTGCTGCCGCACCTCCGGGGCGAATGTTGCGCCGTCCGTGTCCCAGGCGTCGAGGAATGAAGCGAAGAACTCCGCTGCCACGGCCTTGATCATCTTCTCCGGCAGCCCGATGGGCTGCGCCATCAGATACAGGTGCCAGGCGACTTTCGCGTTCACTCCCTGCAGGACATCCCAAGTGTCAAGAGTTGGGAGGACATCGAGCACCCCGAGGTACTGAACCGCGCCCGGGTGGTCGAGTCCGGCGCGGACACCGACGAGGGCGCCGCGGTCGTGACCGATCAGCCCGAAGCGCTCATGCCCGAGCGCGCCGACCACCCGCACGATGTCATTGGCCATGGTGCGCTTGGAATATGTGCCGGGACCGTCCTCTGGCGGCTTCCCGCTTTCGCCGTAACCTCGAAGGTCCGGAACGATGACCGTGTACTCCGCGGCGAGTTGTGGCGCAACGTCGCGCCACATGTAGTGGGTTTGAGGGAAACCGTGGAGCAGGACGACGGCCGGCCCGGTCCCTCCAACCGCGACGTGGAGTTCGACGCCCTCCTCGCCGGGCAGGGTCTGGTAACGAAATCCGTCGATGGTCGGCGTAGTCATCGGTTTCCTGCACTGCTCGTGGTGGATTGCGCGGACGGTCGTCCGGAGAAGATTCCGGCGGGTAGCTCGGCCGACCGAGCGGATGTGGCCCGCAGGGCGGGTATGAGGATCGAATCCACGAGCGCTGCGAGATAAACATCGTCGGTATTCAGTCCATTGAGCCGCCGGAGCAGCAGCACTGCCCCGGCCACTTCTTCGAAGGGGAAGGGATCTACGACCTCAGGCAACTCTCCGCGACGGACGGCGGCGTCCACCACCGAGGTGGGCAACCGGGCTCCGGTCGGGCCGACGGTCCGTTCGATCTCCTCGCATAGCTCCGGGTCTTCAATGCCTGCCTGAAGAAGTAGCAGTGCGGTCTTGCCGTCAGTCGAACGCATTGTCGTGACGAGCCGTTGACACAAGCCCATCAAGTCACCACGCAGACTGCCTGTGTCGATGTCGTCCGCCCCTTCTCGACGGGCGGGGCCTGCCTTCAGCGCAGCGACGACCATGTCCCTCTTGGACTTCCACCGTCGGTAGAGGGTGGCTTTCGACGAGGCGGCCCGACGCGCTACCTCCTCGAAGGTGACACCCTCATAGCCGCGCTCTGCCAGCAGCGCGGCCACCACCGCGAGAATCTCGCCCTCGCGTTCGTCGTCGCGAGGACGTCCTCCGCGACGTGTCTGCTCAGCTTCGGAGGCAGGAGCACTGCCAGTATTTAGATACGCCACGTTCCGTATCGTATCAGGCGCGGGTCCGTCCACTCCGAACGGCGTTCAACACCTCCGACCGACGCGACGCCCCTGGCTGTCGCCGGTGCGGCGCGGCGATTCCGTCGATGAAATCCCACTGGTTGATGGGGTCGCGCAGCAGAATGTGGCCCATGCGGACATTTGCTAGATTGTTGCGGGCGAGTATTGCTGTGGCGTTGATCGTGGTAGCCTGGCATGGAATCGTGGTTGCCCCCGCCGCGAGCGGCGCCCAAATTCAGTTGCCTTGGATGACGACCGAGCCGGACGCAGTGCGGGCGTCGGGAGCGGCGCTGGCAGAGGGAATCACCGGCACGGTGCTGTGGTCGCGGCAGCCGAACACTCCGGTCCCGATCGCCAGCATCGCGAAGGTGATGACGGCACTGGTCGTGATCAACTCCGGCGACCTCGACCGGGCCATTGCCGTGCCGAGGGAAATCATCGCCTACTGCACCGAGTACGACGGGAGCACCGCGGGCCTGGCACCCGGCGAGGTGCTCACCGCGCGACAGCTCCTATACGCGATGGTGCTGCCGTCCGGCTGCGACGCGGCCTATGCCCTCGCCGACGCCTACGGTCCCGGCCATGACGGCTTCATCGCCAGAATGAACGACACTGCGCATCAGATGGGCCTGGCGGGAACGCATTTCACCGACCCCAGCGGGCTGCCCGCCCCCACCGACCACTCCACCTATTCCACACCGGCGGACCTGGTGACCCTCGGCCTGCGCGCGATGAGCGCGCCGGAGTTCCGCGACATCGCCAGGTCGAAGAGCTATCACGTGCCCGCCGGTCCGGGCAACCGCGCTCACCTCTGGCAGACCACGAACCTGCTGCTGCACGACTATCCCGGCGCGATCGGCATCAAAACCGGATGGACCGACGCTGCGGGAACCTGCCTGCTGTTCGAGACGGTCAGGGCGGGAATACCGCTGATCGGTGTAGTCCTGCACAGCGCGCCCAACAGCGACGTCGCCGCCAAGGACGACGCCGAGCGCATGTTGAACTGGGCCTACGACCCGATCCTGAGCGTGCTGCCGATCGGTTAGCGCCGAATCGGCAGCTGGTGCGGGTCGAGACCAGGCCGGCAGCACTGAGCCGTTCCAGCACATCACCATGACTTGCATATACGTATATGTCTACTTATAGTTAGCCCATGGCGCATGTACGTACACATATACTTATACAACTCGTGAGCGAAGGGGCTTACAAGGCCACTCCTCAGTGCCGCGTCGCCGGAGAAGGAAAGTAGACCCGTCCGATGACGACACAGCAAGTTCCGGCGATCCGTGTGCAAGGTCTGGAGAAGTCCTACAACAAGCTGGAGGTGCTGCGCGGCGTCGACTTCGACGTCGAGCGGGGCAGCATCTTCGCCCTTCTCGGCTCGAACGGAGCCGGCAAGACCACCGTCGTGAAAATTTTGTCCACGCTGCTGAAAGCCGACGCGGGCACAGCCCGGGTCAACGGCTTCGACGTCGCCACCCAACCGGGCAACGTGCGGGAGTCCATCAGCCTCACCGGGCAGTTCGCCGCCGTCGACGAAATCCTCAGCGGCCGGGAGAATCTCGTGCTCATCGCCAAGCTGCGGCACCTGAAGGACGCGGACACGATCGCCGACGACCTACTCGAGCGTTTCTCGCTGACCGACGCGGCCACCCGGAAGGTCTCGACGTACTCCGGTGGCATGCGCCGCCGCCTCGACATCGCCATGAGCCTCATCGGCAATCCGCCGGTCATCTTCCTCGATGAGCCGACGACCGGGCTCGATCCCCAGGCGCGGATCGAGGTGTGGCAGGCGGTCGAGGAACTCGCCGAGCACGGCACCACGGTGCTGCTCACGACGCAATACCTGGACGAGGCCGAACAACTGGCGGACCGGATCGCGATCCTGCACAAGGGCCGGATCATCGTCAACGGCACTCTCGCCGAGCTCAAACAGCTACTCCCGCCCGCCGAGGTCGAATACGTCGAGAAACAGCCGAGCCTCGAAGACGTCTTCTTCGCCCTCGTCGGAGAAGACGGCGCCCCCGGCAACAACCGCAGCGCGGTACGGACGAAGTAAGGAACAAACGATGACCACGCATTTCTTCGCCGACACCGCCCTGCTGCTGGGACGGTCCCTGCGCCACATCGCGCGCAGCGCCGACACCATCATCACGACCACGATCATGCCGATCGCGTTCATGCTGCTGTTCGTCTACGTCTTCGGCGGCGCGATCGACTCGGGGTCGGATTCCTATGTGCAGTACCTGCTGCCCGGAATCCTGCTCATCACCATCGCTTCGGGCATCGCCTACACCGCGTTCCGGCTCTTCCTGGACATGAAGAGCGGCATCTTCGAGCGATTCCAATCCATGCCCATCGCCCGATCGTCGGTTCTTTGGGCGCACGTGCTCACCTCGCTGGTCGCCAACCTGATCTCGCTGGTGGTCGTCGTGCTCGTCGCCCTGCTCATGGGTTTCCGATCAGGGGCCGGAATATTGGCCTGGCTCGCCGTCGCCGGCATCCTGATCCTGTTCACCCTCGCGCTGACGTGGATCGCGGTCATCCCCGGCCTGTCCGCGAAGACCCCCGACGGCGCGAGCGCCTTCTCCTACCCCCTGATCTTCCTGCCGTTCATCAGCTCGGCCTTCGTGCCCACCGACACCATGCCCGGCCCGCTCCGCGCCTTCGCCGAAAACCAGCCGGTGACCTCCATCATCGATGCCATCCGAAATCTGTTCACCGAGCAGCCGGTCGGCAGCGACATCTGGATCGCGCTCGGCTGGTGTGTCGGCATCCTCGCTGTCGCCTATCTCTTCGCCATGACCACCTACCGCCGCAAAATCTCCTGAGCGGCACCGGCGACGGCCGGATCAAGGCAGCCGACAGCCCTGGCGATCGCCGGGGCTGTCGGCTGCCTTGATCTCGGCCATTACCGGTGACGCCGAACAGTTCCGTCGACTCTCGGAGCGGACGCGCGGTCAAGCGGCGCCGACGCGCAAGCCGATGAGAACAGCGGCCACGATCGCAAGGACTGCGGCGGGGGGAGCGCCCTTGGTGTCCCCGACGCGCACGTGCGCGGCAACCGCGCCGATGAAGTAGAGCGTCAAGCATATGGCAGCGGCGACACCCAGCGGTCCCCACCGAACTCCGATGATGAGGCCACCCGCTCCGGCGATCTGAGCGACGCCCAGAAACGGCAGCATGGCGAACGACAATTCGAGAGTCGACATCTGCTCGACCATCCGTCGTGGCCGTGTGAATTTTGCGCCGGCCGAGACCACGAGCACGACCGACATGACCACGGCGACGACGACGTAGGTGATGAACATTGCGAGCCTCCACTAGATGACGGGCAGCGCGGTGCACTGCATGCCGTCGACGCTAGGGAGCCGTTAGGTACCAAAAGGTACCCTTCGGCCATGAGTCTCCGTCCCGGAACCGTCTTCCTCGCCGACTGCCCCGCCAGGTCGGCCATCGAGATCATCGCCAGCAAATGGGCTGTGGTGACACTGTTTGCGTTGAGCGAAGGTCCGCGGCGGCACGGCGAGCTCGTCGAACTGATCGGTGGGGTCTCGCGCAAGGTGCTGACCCAGACGTTGCGCCGACTTCAAGAACACGGCCTCGTAGAGCGGCGGGTGTACGCAGAAGCGCCGCCGCGCGTCGAGTACAGCTTGACCGAACTCGGGAACACGCTTCGGGAGCCGATCGCAGCCCTGACCACGTGGGCTCGATCGAACGGCGCCTCGATCGCCACTTTCCGCGAATCGACTGAAGCGTCGCGCACGGCGATCGGAAAGACCATTCTCACCACCTGACCCACAAAGACGACATACCGATAGTCCAAACGATCCCAGCTCCCGGACCCGCCGAAACGCGTTCTACCTGTGAGAACTGCCTAAGAGCACCGGCCCGGCTGGTTACAGAGCAGACGCTCTGTTATTCTCCGGATATGCCCCGCCCTCGAACACACGACCTCGATCACCTGATGGATGCCGCCGAGCAAATGGCCGTGGACTCCGGACCGGCCGCGGTGACCGTTCGTGCGCTTTCGGAGGCCACCTCGGTGTCCAACGGGGCGATCTATCACGCGTTCGGCTCCCGCGCCGGGCTGATGGGCCGGGTCTGGCTGCGCGCCGCGCAGCGGTTTCTCGCCCTGCAACGCGAGGCTGTCGACCGTGTATCGGCCGCAGGGTCCGCACCCGAAGACGCAGTCGTCGCCGCGGCCGACACTCCCGCCGAATTCCTGCTACAGCAACCGGCATCGGGCCGCTTCCTGCTGACCGTCTCCCGGCAGGAACTGCTCGGTTCCAGCGAGATCCCGGACGACATCGCCGAGGAACTGCGCCGACTCGATCAGTTCCTGGTCGAGCTGTTCATCGTTTTGGCGCGCGGCGTGTTCGACCGGGGCGATCGCGAGGCCGTCGCAGTCATCCGCGATTGCGTGGTGGAACTGCCCACCGCACTGCTGCTACGAGGCCGACGAAACCCCGATCCCGCGGTGCGTCAACGCCTCGCGGCTGCCGTCCGTGCGGTACTGGCCCTACCCCTACCGCCACCGCAGCTCAGCAGTGGCACCACCCCGACCCCAACGAAGTGAAAGGCAACACCATGACCGCGAACCTGCACTACCAGGACAAGATCGCCGTGCTGACTCTCGGAGACGACGAGAACCGGTTCTCACCGGACTGGCTCGACACTGTCGATGCCCACCTCGACGCCATCGAGCGAGACGCTCAGGGCCTGATCACCATCGGCAGCGGCAAGTTCTACTCCAACGGCCTGGACCTGGACTGGCTGATGGCCAACGGCGACCGCGCCGAGTGGTATGTCTCCCGCGTCCAGGAACTGTTCGCCCGAATCCTCACCTTCCCGCTGCCCACCATCGCCGCGGTCAACGGCCACACCTTCGGCGCCGGCGCCATGCTGGCCACCGCCCACGATTACCGCGTCATGCGCGAGGACCGCGGCTACTACTGTTTCCCCGAGGTCGACATCAACATCCCCTTCACCCCCGGCATGGCCGCCCTCATCCAAGCCAAGCTCAGCTCCCAGGCCGCGGTGACCGCCATGACCACCGGCCACCGTTTCAGCGGCCCGGACGCCCTGGCCGCCGGACTCGTCGACGCCACCGCTTCCGAAGACGAGCTTCTCACCACTGCCGTCGACAGGCTCACCCCCATCGTCGGCAAAAACCCCGAAACGCTCGCCGCCATCAAAACCACCATGTACAGCACCGTCACCGCGGCACTGCGCTGACGCACGCCGACCCGATCACAATCGAAGGACAACGGTCCGGCCCGGACTGTGCCGGATACGAATCTCCCGTCGCTGGTTCAAGCCGGTACTGCGATGTCAGTCCGGTCTGCCTTGCTCGACTCGACAAACTTGCGGTCCGTGATCGTTATATCGAGCGCTGCCGCATCGCCGAAGATCGGCAGTTTGCGCGCAGCATACGGTAGTGCAACCTGACATTTCCATCGTCCGCCATCGATAGAGGTGGGCCGGATCGGGAATTTTGCAATGGGGTCGAAGTCGTCGATCGCCCCGTTGATTTCAGTGTTCCATGCCATCCATGCCTGCAATCCTTCTCCGGAATCTTCTGGGCCGACGTCCACGATCAATGAGTCGGCCCAGTCGAAGACTTGCTCCATGTGGTCCGCGAACTCGAAACCGCGTTCACGCTCGATCAACTTCCCTACGCGCAGAGTGATGCTGTATCTCGCTCTGCCACCGTGCTGTTCCGCGACTTTCTTGTCGCGGGGTGAGTGCAGGTCGGCGGGATCGAACAGAAAGGTGGTCAGGAGCGGGACCGGACGGTCGGGCGTGTCGAGGTTGTCGGCTCGATTCCGCTTCAATTCTTCATTGAGTTGAATGGGGCAGTACTGATCTATTCGCTGCTCGCTGATGATGACGGGAAGACCGCGGACGGACAGCCGTACGTCGGCCTGCCAGATGGGCCATTGTTCCGCTGCGGGTAGTTCGTCCATATGGACCGGATATGTCGGCAACCCCGTGAAGTCGACTCGGACCTGCCACCTTGCGAAGAGGAACCGACGCAAATTTTGGTAGCCCTCCTCGGAGTTCACCTCGCCGTACCGGCCGGAGTGCGACTTGTAGACAAAGGCCCGGTGCGCTCCTCGAACGTAGGCGTTCTCGATGCATACAAGCCCGTCGCTCTTTGGTCCGACAACCATCTTCGACGGGCCATAGTCTTTCGGGTCTGTACCGACGAGGCAGAAGACATTGTCCACGTCGAGGACGCTTTCTGGAAGTGACCGTGGATCCCATTCCTCGTCTTGCGGCGTAGCACCGAAGCTGGCCCCCGGAGTCAGATATCCGTACATCTTCTCGGGAGCGAAGATGTCCGAACCTGCTGGACCGACTACCTCCTCGAACCAGTTCAACGCGTTGCTCTGAAAGACTATGCCGCCGTGTGGTGTCCCGTACGTGAAGAACTTGTCGACTATCTCATTTGCTTTCCGTCGCGGCTTCTCGTGGTCAGCGCCGTTCCTCGCATCGGGCGTTCGGCAGACTTTCTGCATCATGCAGCGAGCGACCAATCCGCCCATGGAGTGCGCAACCAGAATCACCTTCTCGGACTCCGCCGACCCTCCTGGCGATTCGGTCTTACGTAAGACGAGTTCGATCAGATCATAAAGCCCTTCAGCGGCCTCTTCGAGATCGAAGCCATCGGCGCGGAAACGCCGCTGAAGTCGCTGCCAGGTATTTTGGCGCCGCGGGGCCGCGAAGGTCGTCGCAGCCTGGTCGTAGAATCGGTACACCCAGATCGATGCCGCGTCGAGGCCGTTGTCCTCCGCATTCTCGAGGTAGGTGCGTTGATCACCTTGGACGAGTAATTTGTATCCTTCGTCGATCATCAGCCGAAGCATCGGACCCTCGAACTGATAGAACATCGGGTCGCCATCGCCTCCGACCCGAATATGAGTAGCGCCTTCGTTGAACCCGTAGAAGGGATCGTCGACTTGGCTGTCGATTCCACTCGTGGCACCGGCATACCCGCGGACATAGATAATGGGAAGATGCTTCATTTTCTCTCACCTACCTGAATGCGCGACGCACGATGCGCGGCGGCATATAGAAGAAGCACTCACTCGATAGAACTGCACACGTACGACTCGAATGCTGCGCCCCTCACCGCGCTTCAGCATGAGTAGTCGGCTACTCGAAACGCGTCGGCATCCTGCTTGTCGGCGCGATGTGTACATCCGATCGGGTAGGGCCCCGCGTATCGCCGCATTGGGCCTCGATGCCGTCGAGGAGGAAGGCGGGGCCGGTCCGGTCCGGTGGATAGAAAGCCGCCTTTCGGTGTCCGCGGCGCACGGCACGAAAAGCGTCGCTGTCAGGCACGCCGAGGATGCGGCCCGGCGACCGCTGATCGACCGGGGTAGCGTCCGGGCCCGGCCGGCGAACTAGCGGGCCGTCGCGGCCGCCATGGCGGCGCCGGTGAGTTCGACAGACCGCACTCGGTCGTCGATTCGGGTGGCTTGGTGGGCGAGGATGAGTTCGTCGGCGTGGGTGGAGGTGGCGAAATCGTCGAGGTATTCGCGGACTTCGGTGGACGTGCCCACGGCGGTGTACTGGGTCATCGAGGCGAGTTGGCGGCCGTTCGAGGAGGCGAGGAATGCGTCGATCTCCGCGTCGGTGAAGTCGGGGCCCGCCGCACCTCGCGAGATCATCATCCGGGTCCGGGCACGGTAGGCGGTCACCTTCTGCTCGGCCGCCTCGTCGTGGTCCTCGGCGGCGAATACGTTGACTCCGGCCATGACGTATGGTTCAGCCAATTGCTCCGACGGCCGGAAAGTGTCGCGGTAGACGGCGACCGCTTGATGCAGGGCGGCCGGTGCGAAATGAGATGCGAAGGCATACGGCAGGCCGAGCTGCGCGGCGAGCTGAGCACCGAATAGCGACGAACCCAGAATGTAGAGCGGCACAACACCTTCCGCGCGCGGAACCGCGCGCACGCCCGGCACTCGCGACTGCCCTGACAGGTAGCCCTGCAGTTCCAGCACATCCTGCGGGAAGGAGTCCGCGGACGACGGGTTACGGCGCAGCGCGTGCATGGTTTTCTGGTCGCTGCCCGGTGCGCGTCCGAGCCCGAGGTCGATCCGGCCCGGAAACAACGTTTCCAGCGTGCCGAACTGCTCCGCGATGACCAGCGGTGAGTGATTGGGCAGCATGATGCCGCCCGCGCCGAGCCGAATGGTGTCGGTATGCGCCGCGACATAGCCGATGAGAACACTCGTGGCGCTCGATGCGATGGAGGCCATGTTGTGGTGCTCGGCGTACCAGACCCGCCGGTAGCTGCTGCGTTCGGCGGCTCTTGCCAATTCGACGCTGTTGTCGAAGCTGTCACGTGGGGTCTGGCCGGGTGCGATCGATGCCAGGTCGAGGATGGACAGTGCGATGGGCATATGACGCTGCCTTTCGGATTCAGAGAACGCGATGGAGTTGTTCGGTGAAAGCGCGAATGCGGGCATCGTCGCGGCGGTAATACGTCCACTGCCCGCGCCGCGTGGCGTGGAGGAATCCGGCGCGCTGCAGGATCGCCAGATGCACCGACATGGTCGAGGCCGAGGTCCCGGCCTTCTGCTGGATGAGGCCGACGCACACACCGAGTTCGGCCGTATCCCCCTCCCGCCCAGGGAAGTTCGACTCCGGGTCCTTGAGCCACTCCAGGATGCGCAACCGGGTCTCGTTCGCCAGTGCCTTGCACTCGTCGAGCACGCTCACCATCCTTCGATATTTCGCTAATTAACGAACTTACGCCGCGAGTTCCCGTCGGGCACCATGACACTGCTCACTCGGTCGATCGTCACCCGGCAGCAACGGCGGCGGTCTGTCCCGTCGCGCAGGGGCGTGCCGCAGGTCTCGGCTGACTGGCCGCGTCGACTGCGGGGGCCAGTCCGGCCGGAAAACAAGAAAACCCGCGCCGTGGCGCGGGTTTCCGGTCTGTCAGCTGCTAGATGGCGCGGACGCTCTGAGCCTGCGGGCCCTTCTGGCCCTGCCCGATCTCGAACTCGACACGCTGCCCCTCGTCGAGGGACTTGAACCCAGAGCCGGAAATCTCGGAGTAGTGAACGAAAACGTCAGGACCGCCACCGTCTTGCGCGATGAACCCGAAGCCCTTTTCGCCGTTGAACCACTTCACACTGCCTTGTGTCATTTACTTTGTATTACTTTCTGTAGTAAGCCGAGCGATCACTTCAACAGCCCGTGCTCGCCAGCCAGCATGCCACACCCCGGCCGCTCACCACCAAATCCGTTCAAGACGGGCCGCATTCTGATGACAACCGGTAGCGACACCGTGGACGTCAGGGAGCGAACGCCCCTACTTCGCACCTCGCCCGAGCCGCCGCCGTCAGTTCGGATCCAGGTGAATTCGTGACCGAGCCTCAACCCGACAACACTGCCGCCGCCGCCTGACGCCCTCGCCGGTGGCGGTGTTCGCCGCCGGAGCCGCCATCGGGATCCTCGGTGTGTTGATCGGCTTGGGCGGGGCCGAGTTCCGGCTGCCACTGTTGATCGGCATATTCGGGTTCGCTGCCTTGCACGCGGTCATCCTGAACAAGGTGATGAGCCTGATCGTCGTGCTCACCGCTCCGAGTGAAGTGCGAGCTGGCGAGGAACGCGCTCACCTACCGGAGGTCTTCGTGGGTTGACAGCCGGGCGCAGCAGCAAAAGTTCGAAGGGTGAGCACGCGGAACACCGCGGCAAGCGCCCAGTCGAATCCGTTGTCGAGTCCAAGGATCGCGCCGAAGTCTCGTCGTACACGGGGTTTGTGTTCTAGTAACACTAGATTGTCGAGCGATGCTATAGTCGGCCTATGACGCCCCAGACGCGACGGGAACGGGAACGCGCCGAACGGCACCGGTTGATCATCGACACCGCTCGGGAACTGGCCGAGTCGCAGGGCTGGGACGCGGTGACTGTGCGCAGGCTGGCGGAACGGATCGAATACAGCCAGCCTGTGCTGTATTCGCACTTCGCGGGCAAGGACGAGATCGTCACGGCGGTCGCCGAGGAAGGCATCGCGGAGATGGCCGCGTGGAGCCGCGCGGCGTTGGAGTCCGCGGGCGGCGAGCCGCGTGCAGCGTTGGCGGCGGTGGCGCGGTCCTACCTCGACTTCGCGACCGCGCGGCCCGCGCTCTACGACGCGATGTTCCTGATGAAGGTGAACCTCGCGTTCGGCGAGAACGCCTCCCAGCCACTGCGGGACGCGTTCGCCGTCATGTTCGCCGCCTTCTCACCGTTCGCGGGCGAGCACGATCCGGAGACCTTCACCGAGGTCGGCTGGAGCGCCCTGCACGGCCTGGCGACCCTGGACCGAGGTGGACGTTTGCGGCCGGCTCAGCGGGACGCTCGCCTGGCGGTGTTGATCGACCAGTGGACCCGGTAGACCTCTGCCGAGTCCATGGTTCCCGAGCCGATGCGGCCGCTGGTCTCCCGCATGGACGCGGACGCTGTCGCGATCGCCACCAGCGCCGCCGCGTGGCAGAGTCGCTGTCGGCCTGATAGCGCCATAGCCCGTCGTCGGTCACCCTCGCGTCACTTCGCGAGGCTGCGCACCGAGGTATGCCCCGACAGCCCATCGGCGCCGGGGGTCGACGCACCGTCCGCCGCGGCGATTCCGGTGCGCCGAATCAAGTTTGGCAAGAAACGGCCATTTCTGACCCCCCGCATCGCCCGGTATGGGGCAGATGAGTGTGTCTCTGTGCGGGCGGGCTTGGTGTGTGGCAGTGATGCCGCCGCCTGAGTTGTGGGGCATCACTGGGCAGCCGGTCAGCTCACCGGCGTCAAGGCGGGAATTCCCAACGCGATCCCACGGTAGCGGTCTGAAATCTAGCAAGGCTAGACAAGATAGCAGGGCAATGCTAACGTTGCTCCAGTTTCTAACTGCGCTAGAATTTGGGAAGGGAAGCCGAAATGCTCATTGTCACCGGCCAGGTCATCGCCGCCGTCGCCGTTCTCTCCAATGCCATCGTCTATGGCACCGATGTCAGCGTGGCCGTGATCACCCGATCGGTGTACCGCAAGCTCGATGACGCCACCATGACCATGAGTGCGGGATGGGGGCACTATTACGGCGATAAGCGAATGCCGGTTATCGGTGTGGGCGGTGTGGTCACCGCCGTGCTGACGCTGCTGATCGCGCTGTCGGCCGGGCAGTTCGGCGCCGCTGTCGCGGCGGGTATCACGGTGGCGGCACTGCTCACCTGGCTCGCCTTCTACGTCCGCATCGCCAAGCCGATCAATTCCCAGCAGACCGCCGCTGCGCAGAGCGGCATCATTCCCGCCAATGCCCGTGCGCTGCAAGATAAGTGGGACAGCATTCTGAAGTACCGGGTCACCCTGCAGTTCATTGCCATTGCCGGACTGTGCGCCGCGCTGATTCTGTTCTGATCTCATAGCACGGGGTAGGCGGTGTCGTCCGTGAGTAGGTGGTCGGTGCGGTCCGCTGAACCGTCGACGCAAGACGCGCGGCAAGGGCAGGCAACAGCTTGCGCTTCCCGCACCGCAACAACTTCCGGCTGATCGCCGGGGGCACACCTGATATCGAATTTACTGAGGAGTAACTGACATGATCTTCACCATCAATGAACAGCAGTTTCTCGCGGAGGCCGGGATCGGTCGGCTGGCCACGGTGTCGCCCGACGGTGTCGTGCAGAACAACCCGACCAGCTATCGGGTGAACGCCGACGGCACGATCGACATCGGGGGCATGCGGATGCGTGCGAGTCGAAAGTACCGCAACGTCGAGGCGGGCAGCCGGGTGTCGTTCGTCATCGACCAACAGGTCTCATTGGAGCCGTACGTGATTCGCGGCATCGAGGTACGCGGCACGGCCGAGGCGCTGGATGACGAGGAGCCGCCGTTCCCACCCCAGGAACGCGCGGTCATCCGAATTCATCCCGAACGGGTCATCTCCTGGGGCATCGACGGCGGGTCCTTCGAGTTCACGAGTCGCAGCGCCGAGTAGTCAGGCATCGGGGGCGGTCCCACAAGAAGGGCCGTCATCGACCGTCCGGTCGGTCAGCGGAATGGACCGCGTCAGCGACGGAATAACCCCACCACCTCATCGACGATATCGGTGACCGACTGCGCGAGCACGGTCAAAGGATCGGGCACCGCCGCTGCGGATCGCGCCGTTCGAGGGCTTGGCCGGTCAACCTGCGCACCTACCGCACCGGCGCGAGTAGGACCGGCACCATCCGGATCACGAATTCAACCGTTCGTTACCGGTACACGAGTCGTTTATGCCCGGACGCGACGCGGGCCACCTGGTGCGGCGCCCGGGCCGGGGCGTCGCGGACCAGATGGCCGCTGGATCGATCGCCGCCAACCCGACAGGCGATCGATCCGGGAACGCACGAGCGGCGATCGGTGGGTTCGGCCACCGATCGCCGGTCGTGCTCATGGATTGGTCATCGCGACAGCGAATTACGCAGATCGGTGATGGTGGCGCGGCGCTCGTAGGCGATCCAGGCGAAGATCGCGGCCAGCACCAGCGGGAAGATCCCCATCACGGGCTTGTCGGCGATGAAAGCCTGCGTCCCGGCGGCGAGCACGGTGAGAACGGACAGGCCCGCGGCAGCAAGGGCGCTGACCCGTGGCACCATCAGCCCGATACCGCCGGCGACCTCCGCGACTCCGATGACGATGAGCAGCCCGAGGGGGATGGTCAGATTCTCGGGGGCGTTGTCCGCCAAGGTGTTCGGGATCACGAGCTTCGGCCCGCCGGAGGCGATGATGAAGAACAGGCCGAGCACGATCTGCAGGGTCCACAGGACGCGGTTGCGGACCTTGCCCGGACGGTCGGTGGAGATGGTGGCGGAGGGGTTGGCGGTGGTCATTTCTGGTCCTTCTGGTCGGTCGCGCCGGATTGGTAGCGCGTTCAACAGAGAGGACGGAGCACCGGCCGAAGACTCATCGCTGTCCGCGAGAAATTTTCGGACCCCCTGCTGTATTGCCTTTGCGCCGGATTCCGTAGAGCCGCACCACCCGGGACTCCGCGTGCAGCCAGGCCGCGCTACGTGCCCGCGGCGTGGACTGGCCTTGCAGGCGCCGGGCGCTGGTGAGCTGCGGCAGGTGGTCGCCGCCATCCAGCTCGTCGGCTTCTGGTGCTGATGGCCGCGCTCGCCGAGCAATCCCGAGAAGCGCCGTCCCGACCGGCCGGTACCGCCGACGGCAGGTACCGCCCGGTCGGGGCGGTTGTGCATCTACTGGCCACCGTCATCGAGGAAGGCCGGGAGCTGTCCTCGATGAACGGCGTCTTGGCCGACAGCTCCTATCCGCCGGCCTCACTTCAGGTGCCGGGCGAAGAACCGGTTCGCGTCGTCGCCCTCGAACTGCGGGACGCCGGTGTGCCCGCCCATATTGGCGTGCAGCGTCTTCTCCTCGGAGCCGAAGGCGTCGAACAGGTCCAGGGCCAGTTGCCGGTCGTTTCCTTCGTCGTCCCACTGCAGCAGGACCTGCAGCGGAATGGTGATCTGCCGAGCCTCCTCGAACATGGTGCGGGGCACGTAACTTCCGGCGAACAGAAGGGCGGCCGAGATGCGTGGCTCGACCACCGCCAGCCGGATGCCGATCGCGATCACCCCTCCCGAGTACCCGACCGGGCCACCGATCTCGGGCAGCGCAAGGAGGTCGTCCAAGGCGGCCCGCCATTCCGGGACCGCCTTTTCGACCAGCGGGAGGACGAGCCGGTCGACGATCTCGTCATCGACCGGCGCGCCGGCCTCCACGGCCCGGCGCAGGTCGGCGCGGGCCTGCTCGGCGGCGGCCGAACGGGGCCGGTCACCGCTGCCGGGGAGCTCGATGGTGGCCGCGGCGTAGCCCTCCGCCACGGCGTGCCGGGCACGGGCTGCCAGGCGGGGGTACATATGGCGCAGTCCGCCGGGGTGCCCGACCAGGATCAGCGGCGCCGGTACGGATGCGGACTCGGGCGTCCACAGGATGCCGGGAATCTCGCCGAGGGTGAATTCACGTTCGAGGACGCCGTCGTCGAAGCGCTGTTCGGAAATGAATTGCATGGTCGTGCCTTTCGGGAGTGCTCTCGAGCGGCGCTCCCGGACGACCTATCGCCCGACCGTGACCCCAGAGGGGAGCACCCATGTAGATACTGCGTTCACGGGTACCACCTCCTCGTTCTCTCGCACGGCCTCCGGAACGGTAGCAGTGGTCGCCGTGGTCCGCCAACGGGTTTTTGCGGAGACTCCGGGGCCGGATGCCACGGAACCACTCGCCTACTGGTCCTGACAAATGGTCAACGCGGTGGCGTCGGGCGTGCCTGGTAGCGGGGCTGCTGCGGTTGGACGGACCTCAGTCGACGAGATAGCGCAGCATCACCGCGGTGTCGAAATGCCTCGTCTCGACCAATCGGAGCCCGATGCGCTTGTCCAGCGGCGGGAACATCGGTGTGCCGCCGCCGAGCGCCACGGGCATGAGGAACAGCTGATACTCATCGATGAGCCCGTGTGGGATCAGCGAGGCCGCAAGGCTCGCGCCACCTACCTCCATGACGCCATCGCCTCCAGCCTTGAGCCTGCGGACCTCCTCGACCGCGTTCTCGCTGATCAGCTTGCTGTTCCAGTGGACCTCGGTGAGTGTGCGGGAGAAGACGACTTTCGGCTTCTCCGTCCAGAGCCTGCTGAACTCACGCTCGATGCGCGGCGCGTCCTCGGGCACGTGCGGCCAGTACTCGGCCATCAGCTCGTACAGGCGACGGCCGTGCAGCGAGATCTCGATCTGGCGGTAGCGGTCGTTGTGGAACTGGTGCAGCTCCTCGTCCGGGTTGGTCCAGTCGATGCTGCCGTCGCGGTCGTTGATGTAGCCGTCCAGGGACACGCCGAACCCGTAGATCAGTTTCCTCATAACCGGGTAGACCTCCTACACGCTCGAAACTCATCGGCGCTCAGAGGGATGGTCTCGTCGGTCAGGCAGCGTTGCAGTTCGTGTTGGTGGGATCGAAGTCCCAGAAGGTGTCAGGCCTTATTTCGTGATGGTATGTCGAGATCTGCGGCGAGTCCGCTTCGATGTCGGCGGGCCGGTGGCGGAGTGCGCGTCGGTACCGAGGTAGTCGGCCCCACGGGATGAACTATTCCCGAACCAGTTCACGCAATGCGTGTCGATTCCCGACGGTTATGTGCGGGTGTTGAGTGCGGCGACGGCCTCGCGGAGAGTCAGTGTGGCCCGGCAGGTCCGTCAACCCGCGGAGAATCGGATTCACCGCTGCGACCACTGTGCGGCTCACCTTCCGTGCCTAGTCTCTCGCCTGCACCTTTTCCGATTCGGCGCGGTTTGTTCAGGCGCCGGATGCCAGCGGCCGGAACCTCGTCAGCAGCTCGTTTCCGCCGCAACGCGTCGAGATCAACGACACTCCCAGCAGGCGCGGCACTGCCCGGATCATCCTCCGGAGCGGCGTGCCGCGCCGCGCCAGGGTCGACCGGCCACCACCCTGTCTCCCGCTGCAGTTCCGATCGCAGTACAGGCTTGGTCGGTGCGGGGTCGTAGACCGAGCCGCGTTCCGAGCGCCAACTCTTCGGGAGACGCTCGTCGGCCTCTTCCGCCACGCGCCGCGGGCGACGTGGTAGTCGGGTGACTTTCGAGGTGCCGTCTCCCGCTGGAATCTCCACAGCCTTCATTCCTTCTGCCTGCTTCCTGCGCAACCGTTCCAGCTCATCGAACCTCTTCCCGGCGGGCCCTGGCAAGGATTCCTGTCCCGGCACTTCCCGCTCCGACATCGAGCTAGCGGCCGACGAGTGCCACTGCACTCGCCGGCGCCACGACCGCTGGCACGCCGAGCTGATGTATGAACTTATTGCTGGTTGCGTCGCTCACGTCCCTATTCTCCCTCAGTGGGTATCCACTGAGCACTGAGGCCAGGCCCGCGCCGCAGCGAGACTTGTGGGAGGTAAACCGGAAGGTGTTGCTTCCGGCAGACCTTTCAGGCCGTCGCGCACGGCGATGCATACAAAGCGGGATTCGTGGCATGGAATGACCGCCGCGACGCCGTGCCACCCGAGAAGCGCAAGGGGACGGACTTCTCGATCGGGGTTGCCGCGCGGCCTCGACAGCGGTGCCGTCGCGGCGTAGGCACGGCCGGTCGTCCCGCCCGATCGAAATCAGCTGGTCGCAGTTGGCGGCATCGGCCGGAGGTCCGGACCGAAGCACTGGCAGAATCCGCCGGAGCTGGCGGACGAACCGCGCTGAGTTGCACTATTCGCAGGCAATGCCATCCTTGTCTCGGTCCAGCTCTGATCTGTAACTGGGTTCCCCGCGTCGCAGCGGCGCGGCGCCGGCGGCTTTGGCGGCGGCGCAGTTGGGGTAGTGGACGCTGGGAGCTGCTGGGCGTGGCGGCGCTGGTACGTCAGCCGCAGGAGGCTCGGGTACCACAACTGTAGGTGGGGCAGGCGCGACCGCAACTGGTGGCGGGGCGGGTGCGGTGGTCGATTGCGGTGTGGTGGGGGGAGGTGGTGCGGCAGTAGTTGTCGGCGGCGGGGTCGTAGTGCGGGTGGTCGAGGTGATCGATGCAGGGAGCGGTGTTGTGGTGGTAGGTGTCGAGGCAGTTTCGGTACCGCATGCGGTCGCTGTCAGCGCAACTGCCGCGTACGAAAGCAGGACGGCGGCATGTCGCCGGGTTGATGTCATGATTGTCTTTCCGAGCGAGGGGGTGCGTTCGAGTACCGGTATTAGTGGACCGGATTGCCGCGAACCAGATTCTTTGCTTTGTGAAGGTGCGTGGCTGCGGTGGATGCCCGCCGAGTCCGCAAGCAACGCCTCGATCCGCTTGCCGGGAGCGCACTTTCCTGCGCTCCGGTTCAGCGGTCGTGCGGCCACAACAGTGTGGCCTATGGGCGCTTTCGCATGTCCACACGGCCCGGCAGCACCATAGGAATGTCGTTCTTCCAGTCGATTTTTCGCTTGGCCGCGCGTACCACCCGGCTGCCAGTTGCCAGATCGTGCAGGGCGCGGCGTTTTCCCGCGGGAATCGCCGAGAGGAAGAAGCTCACGATGAGCGCTAGGAAGCCGAAAGCGGCGATTCCATTGAGGATGGCTGATTCGGGATACGATCCCGATAGGGACATGAAAACGAACGGCAGGAAGATGATCAGCATCCGCGAGCCTGCCGGGAGCAACTCCAGCCTTGGCCGATCCCACTCTCCAGCAGGTACTACCCGAAGTCCGAGAAGCCCTTTGCCGAGAGTCTGTCCGTCGCGCCGGATCAATAGAAAGACCTCCGATCCAACGTAGGCGATGAAATAGCACAACCACGCCGCTGATCCGTAGATCACCGCTTCGTAGGCTTCGGTTGTCAGTAAGGTGACCGGGACCAACAGAATCCCGACCGGTATTGCGACCACGAACGTAAGTAGCAGGCAGAAAGCAAGGTCGAGGAGCCTTGCGGCGAGACGTCGGAAAATTGGAGCGGATTCGTAGGGCACGTGACCTCATCTGTGAGTCTTCTCCGATGGCGAGTTACCTTCGGCGAAAGCGTCTCTGGGTACTGTGTCGAAATCGCCGAGCACTCTCGGTGTGTTACTCAACTGGTAGAGGGAGCGTGAGCCGAAAGGTCCGTCGCGGCACCCAAGCGCGAGTGGCCGCGGCCCGAATCGTGGCCTCGTAACGGACGGCGGCTTGACCGGAAGGTCGCTGATGCGCTGGCACGCCGCGATCGGGTGACAAGACTTCGCGGCCAGGTCGCCTGAACGAAGCCGGTGGTGATCATGACAAGATCTCGATCATGCCGATTGCCACCAGTTCGTTCGACCATGCCCGCTTGACAGTGACCGACATCGACAGATCCCGGGCCTTCTATGACGCCGTCTTCGGATGGCCGATCGCCTGGGAATGTCCCGCGGACGCGGACGAAGCCACCCGTGCGCGATTCGGGTTCCTCTTCGGTGGTGTGATCTACCAGATGGGTGATGCACTGCTCGGACTTCGCCCCGTCGCCAGCGACGAGTTCGACGAAGATCGAGTAGGACTCGACCACCTCGCCTTCGCCCTCGCCACTCGGTCGGATCTCGATTCGGCGGCTGCCTTGCTCGACGAACTCGGCATCGCGCACGCGGGAGTGAAAGACCTCGGTGCCATGTACATTCTGGAATTCCGCGACCCGGACAACATCGCGCTGGAATTGGTCGTACGCAAGTAGTAACCGCCCCTTCCCTCGCGTTGGCGCGGCACCGCAGGTGCCGCGCCAGGCCGGTGAGCACCTGACGACGCTGCCCGCCCGCACCGACCTGTTGCCCGGCGCGATGGTGCGCTTGCTCAGACGCGCGCTCAGCTGGCTCTGGTAGGGGCGTCGGTCCTCGGTGGCAGGATGCGGGTGTGGGTGATTATTTCGAACGTATCATCGACCTCGATGTGACCTCGGTCGACGCGAGCACGCTGGCCGAGCACATGGTGGACTGGATGGTGTCGCGGCGATGGCTGCTCCGGGAGACTTCGCGCGACGCGATGTACAGTCTCCACGCCGACGAAGGCTATGTGCCAGGCCCCGACTGGCCGCAGATCACCCATGAATGGGGCGCCGACTGGATCCCCGGCCCTGTCGCCGTCATCGTCGGCCGCCACGACCACTATCCCGGCCAGGGTGGCATCGAACCGGCCTCCGCGGTATGCCCACGCTGCCAGGCCACCACCGTGATCATCGACTACCCGCAACAATGGGAAGCCGATCCCGCTGTGTGGCAGCCGTTCTCGGACGCGATCGCCACCTGGAAACGAACAGGCACCGGCTCGGCAATCTGCCCCTCCTGCGCCACACCGAGCCCCATCACCACCTGGCAATGGGCAGACGACTTCGCCCTGGGCGCCCTCGCTTTCGACTTCTGGGGTTGGCCGCCCCTCACCGATGACTTCGTCACCGAATTCGCCACCCGACTCGGGCACCGAACCGAACACCACACCGGCAAGTTCTGAACCGAGGCTTCCGACAATCAGCTGAGCGCGGCGCGGTCGCTGTCGAGCAGGCGGGCCCCCCTCCGGCCGTGGGAGCTACCGATACCGAATTGAAGTCGGAGATATCAGCGCGAATTACTACGCACACCACCGCGCATATACGCCGTCTGACCGAGCAAGGGCGTCCGGTTCACCTTCGGATGCCGAGCGTGCCGGTCCAGGTGGCCGTGTCGAGACCGGCACGCGCGGCCAGTGCGAACATGGCGGCGAGGTCGTTGTCGGTGCGTGGTTGGGAATCGTCCTCGGGGTAGTGCTGTGCCTTCAACCGCACCATCGTGTCGGCGAAGGATCGAAGTACGGTCTCTGTGAGGGCGCCACGCTCGGCGTCATAGAGCAGTTGTTCGCACAGCTCCGGCATACCGGTGTCGGTGGCGTCGAACTCCAGTCGGTCGGCGATCTCGCCGACCGCGTCCGCCCGTGTCGTCAAAGCCGAGATGCCACAGTCGAGTCCGTCGTCGGCCAGATCGTCGGGGTAGGGCGCCCGGTGCCACGCGCCCTTATCGAACCAGTAGATACAGCCGACCATGTAGGCATCGATCAGCTCCTGCAGGTAGCGTCGCGGCAACCATTCCGGCGCTCCGGCCAGCAGGTCGATCGCGGGCTCGTACCCCTTGACCTTGCTCGATTCGTCTTCTCCGACGAGCACTGCGCGGCCGTCGCCGAACCACTTCAGCACCCACCAGGTACAACCGCAGTCGTCCCAGTGCAGGCCGTCGTCATCGATCCAGTATCCCGAACGATGCCGCTGCGGCTCGAGTTCTTCGTCGCGATCGTAGGTAGCGACCGCTACGGCCGCCCACCGGGCCCACAGCAGCCGCGCGTCCGGCAGATCATCAGGGCGCCCGGGCCGGTGTAGCTTCGCCAATGTCGTTCTCCTGATTCGAGTTCGGTGTCAGCTGCGGCAGACGATCCAGCATCGCGTATGCGCGCATTATCGCCGACCGCCCCACCTAGCTCAGCGTGTTCAGAGCCGCCGCGTCGTACGGCTTCAGCGCGTCGATCCGCCCCGCCAGGACCTTGGACGCCCACTCCGGGTCCTGGAGCAGGGCGCGCCCGACGGCGACCAAGTCGAATTCGTCGCGCTCCAGGCGATCGAGAAGGTTGTCGAGGCTGCCGAGCTCGGCGCCCTCGCCCGTGAACGCACGGAGGAAGTCGCCGTCGAGGCCGACCGAGCCGACGGTGATGGTGGGCTTGCCGGTGAGCTTCTTGGTCCAGCCCGCCAGGTTCAGGTCCGAGCCGTCGAACTCCGGGAGCCAGTAGCGACGGGTGGAGGCGTGGAAGGCGTCTACACCGGCCGCGGCGAGCGGAGCCAGGATCGCCTCCAGCTCCTGCGGAGTCCCGGCGAGCCGCGCGTTGTAGGCTTCCTGCTTCCACTGCGAGTAGCGGAAGATCACCGGGAAGCCGGGCGAGACGGCCGCCCGAACCGCGGCCACGACCTCGGCCGCGAACCTCGTACGAGCCACCGGATCACCGCCGTAGACATCGTCACGGCGGTTCGTCCGCGCCCACAGGAACTGGTCCAGGAGATAGCCGTGAGCACCGTGCAGTTCGACGCCGTCGAAGCCGATGCGCTCGGCGTCCGCCGCGGCCTCGGCAAAGGCGCCGATGACGTCGTCCAGGTCATGCTGGGTCATCGCCTTACCGAGACCCTCGGTGCCGTCGACGCGAATACCGGAGGGGCCGACGGCGGGCGCATCAGGGTAGGGCGCGTCGCCCTGGTTGCGGACCATGCCGATGTGCCACAGCTGCGGCACGATCGTGCCGCCCGCCGCGTGGACGTCCTCGACGACCTTCGCCCACCCCGCCAACTGCTCTTCACCGTGGAACCGTGGCACCCGATCACTCTGCCCGGCAGACTCGTGGCCGACGTAGGTGCCCTCGGTGACGATCAGGCCCACGCCGGCGGCGGCGCGGCGGGCGTAGTACGACCGCACGTCGTCACCGGGAATGCCGCCAGGGGAGAACATGCGCGTCATCGGTGCCATCACGATGCGGTTCGGGACGGTCAGGCCGTTCAGCGTGACGGGCCGTGACAGGGTCTCGGCCGTGCGGGACGCCTGGGACGCGGTGACGCTCACTGGATGCTCCTCGTAGTTACTTGAGAAAGTCGATGGTTGAGAACTTCAAGCAATGCGATACGGTAGAGGTAAATATTTGAGATGGTCAAGTTTCTGCGGATAGGGTGGTCCGCATGGCAGAAGCTCCCCGCGTCGACACGGCCCAGCTCATGGAGTTGCTCTCGGTGTCCCTCGGTGCCTACTACGGCGACTTCACAGCCGCAGCGGCGAGGGAGAATCTCACGGCGAGCCAGGGCAAGACGCTGACCGCGCTGCGCCGGAGACCCGTCGCAATGCGCGCCCTGGCCGAGACCTTGGTCTGCGACGCCTCCAACGTCACCGGGATCATCAACCGGCTGGAGAAGCGTGGCCTCGTGCGCCGGGAGGCCAGCACATCCGACCGGCGCGTCACCAATCTCGTCATCACGCCCGAGGGCGAGCAGGTAGTCGACAGGATCCGGGCGAGAATGCGCGCCACCCAAGACGGCCTGAACAGGCTCAGCGACCAGGACCGGGACTGTCTGTACACGCTGTTGGAACGGGTTTTCGTCACCCGGCTCGGTACCCGACCGGACTCACCTACGTCGGTCGCCGGTCGTTAGGTGCACTGACCACGGACGTTGGCAGCGGCGTGTCGGTGGCATCCTCCACATCCGGTTGGCGCGTGGGTGGAAATAGCTGAAGGTCCATTGGCCCGGCAGCGGCAGCGCCGGGAGAGCGGCTTCGGCGCAACCGGATCGGGTTCTGTGCTGAGTGGGCAGCGAATGTAGGCTCGCGCAGAGGGAGGGGCTCAATGCTGATCGACTTTGTTCCCGACGGGAAGCTGTACCCATTTGCGTCGCGCTGGTTCGACTCGTCCGTCGGCCGCGTTCACTACATCGACGAGGGGGCCGGACCAACGATCCTGTTCTGTCACGGCGCTCCGGCGTGGAGTTTCCTCTACCGCCACATCGTGAAGGCCCTGCGCCATCGGTACCGCTGTGTCGCCGTCGACTACCTGGGCTTCGGATTGTCCGAACGGCCAACGGGTTTCGGCTACACCATCGCCGAGCACACCTCGGTCCTCGGCGAGTTGATCGATCATCTGCAACTCGATGGCTTCGTCGTGATGGGACACGATTGGGGCGGACCCATCGGTCTGGGCGCGATCACCGCGCGGGCGGACCGGGTGCGAGGGATCGTACTGGGCAATACCGTGTTCTGGCCTATCGAGGCCATCGCCAACCGGGCGTTCAGCATGATCATGAGCAGCCGTCCGATGCAGCGGCGGATACTCGAACAGAACTTTCTCATCGAGCGCGTGCTACTCGCTGAACTGAAGCACACGCTCACCACGGTCGAGGCCGATCACTACCGCGCGGTGCAACCCACCGCCGAGGCCCGTCGTGGACTCGCTGCCACGCCCGGACAGATTCGTGCCGCGCGTCCCCTGCTCGAGCGACTCGCCCGAGACGTGCCTGCCCTGCTCGGCGACAAGCCGACCCTGCTGGTATGGGGAATGCGGGACATGGTCTTCCGGCCGAAGGCCGGTATCCCACGAATGCGCGCCGCCTTCGCAGATGTCGAGGTGGTCGAGTTGCCGCACGCTCGTCACTTCGTTCAGGAACACGAACCGGATGCGATCGCGGCAGCGATCGCGAAGCGTTTCTCGTAAGTGTGATCGGACGACGAGGGATTGACGCCGCAACCCGGCGGTCCTCTCCGAGCGGTCGAGCGTGGACGCGGGTCGAAATATGTAGGTGTCCCGGTCGAAGCCGGGTGCTCTGCCGCCGGTGCGCGTGCGCCGCTTCCGGTTGGTGATCTGATCCGATCGTTCCGGGGCAACCGCCTGCATATCGTCGGTGAAGAACGGATCCCATCGGGCCAGGCAGCAGCCCAGGCAGACGGCCGCGCCCAGCCCGATCGGCGCCCACCGGCGCCGCGAACCGGTGCCGGGTTCAGCAGCCACAGTCGCCTCCCGGGCTGAGCGTGTCACTGTCGTGGTCGTCGGTGAACGGCACGGGACAGCAGGGGCTTTCACTGCACGCGATCAGGTCGTCGCAGCCGGCCGCGATCGCCGCGCGCAGGGTGTCGCGCACCGCGGTCAGCTCGGCGAGCTTCGCGTCGACCTCCGCCAGCTTCACCGCCGCCCGGGCCTGCAGTCCGGCGTCGGCGCGGCGGCGCCCGAGCCCGGTGACATCCAGCAGGTCGGCGACTTCATCGAGGGTGAACCCGAGCCGTTGGGCGGCCTTGATCACCCGCAGCACCGTCAACGCCTGGTCCGGGTACAGCCGGTGTCCGCCCAACGATCGCTGCGGTTCGGCGAGCAGCCCGCGGCGCTCGTAATAGCGCAGCGTTTGAGTGTTCACCCCCGCGGCCGCGGCGAGTTGGCTGGTGCGCAACCCGGTCAACGCCGGTCCCCGCCGATCGCGACGCCCACTCGGGTCGCCAGCGCGTCGAGGACCTCGACCTGGCTGGCGGGCACCTCGATGCGCATCGCCGGCCCGTCGGTACTGGTGTCGAAGGTGAAGGCGAAGAACGAGCAGCAGCCGGACTCGCGGGCGGCCAGATCCCGGCCGACCGCCTCGGCGCCGGTCTCCAACAGCAGATCCAATCGTGTGCGCGCCGGGCGATCGGTGCGTTGCACGGACTCGGCGAAGAATCGGTCGAACTCCGCGACTCGAACCGGTTGCTCGGCGGTGGGCAGCGTGCAGGAGTCCGGCACCCAATCCCCGGAAGAAGGCGTAATCATCGTCATGACGCCACGGTAAGCCTGTACCTAGGTACAAGATGCAACCCCGAACATGGAGATTGCCCCCCCGGCAGTCTGTTCACCCGGTGTTTGCTTGCTCCCAGTATTGATATCGATCAATATAGGTCCATGTCGAAGTCGCAGCTTCCGATCGTTCCCGTGCAGTCGTGCACGGCCGCGCCGATCGTGCGTGAACCGTTGACCGCGCAGACCGCCGCCGAGCTGGCGGGGGTTTTCAAGGCGCTGTCGGACCCGATGCGGCTGCGGTTGCTGAGCACGATCGCTTCGCGCGCCGGCCAGGAAGCGTGCGTGTGCGATCTGTCCGAAGGCATCGATCTCACGCAGCCGACGATCTCCCATCACTTGAAGGTCCTGCGCGAAGCCGGACTGCTCGCCAGCGAACGCCGCGCCTCCTGGGTGTACTACCGGGTGATTCCCGAAGCGCTGCAAAGGCTTTCGGAAGTGTTGCTGGTCGAAAGTGGCGCCGCCGCGGCGGTGAACGCGTGAGCGCGGATACCGCCGTCGCGGAGAGCGGAGTTGTGGCGAAGCTGTCCACGCTGGATCGGTTCCTGCCGGTGTGGATCGGTGTCGCGATGGCCGCGGGATTGCTGCTCGGACGAATGATCCCAGGGCTCGGGGATGGGTTGAGCGCGGTGGAGATCGATGGCGTTTCGCTGCCGATCGCGATCGGGTTGTTGATCATGATGTACCCGGTGCTGGCGAAGGTGCGTTACGACCGGCTCGACATCGTGACCGGCGACCGGAAGCTGCTGGTCGGGTCGCTGGTGTTGAACTGGGTGCTCGGCCCGGCGCTGATGTTCGCCCTGGCGTGGCTGCTGCTGCCGAATCTGCCGGAGTTCCGAACCGGACTGATCATTGTCGGCCTGGCACGGTGCATCGCGATGGTCATCATCTGGAACGACCTGGCGTGCGGTGACCGCGAAGCCGCCGCCGTGCTGGTGGCGTTGAACTCGGTGTTCCAGGTGCTGATGTTCGCCGTGCTGGGCTGGTTCTACCTGTCGGTGCTGCCGGGCTGGCTCGGGTTGGAGCAGACCACGATCGACACCTCGCCATGGCAGATCGCGAAGTCAGTGCTGATCTTTCTCGGCATCCCGCTGCTGGCGGGCTATCTGACCCGCCGCTTCGGCGAACGCGCCAAGGGGCGCGACTGGTATGAATCCACGCTGCTGCCGCGGATCGGGCCGTGGGCGCTGTACGGGCTGCTGTTCACGATCGTCATCCTGTTCGCCCTGCAAGGCAAACAGATCACCTCCCAACCCCTGGACGTCGTGCGCATCGCGATCCCGCTGCTGGCCTACTTCGCCATCATGTGGGGCGGCGGCTACCTCTTCGGCGCTGTGATGGGCTTGGGCTACGAGCGCACCACCACGCTGGCGTTCACCGCGGCGGGCAACAACTTCGAACTCGCCATCGCCGTCGCCATCGCCACCTACGGCGCGACCTCCGGCCAAGCCCTCGCCGGAGTCGTCGGACCCCTGATCGAAGTCCCCGTCCTCGTCGGGCTGGTGTACGTCTCCCTGGCGCTACGCACACGCTTCCGCCCCACCACTCCGGCCGCGCCCACACTTGCCGACTCGGCGGAGGAAAAGGTGCTCGAGCGGTGAGCGCGACCCCTGCTGTGCTGTTCGTGTGCGTCAAGAACGGCGGCAAGTCCCAGATGGCCGCCGGACTGATGCGGCACGCCGCCGGGGGACGCCTCGAGGTCTACTCCGCGGGCACCGCCCCCGGCGAGAGCCTCAACGCGTTGTCGGTGCAGTCGCTGCTGGAAGTCGGCGTCGACATCCGCGAGGAAACCCCGAAACCGATCGACTCGCGGCTGCTGCGAGCGGGCGACCTCGTCGTCACCTTGGGCCGCGAAGCGCACGTCGATCCCGTCGCCGGGGTGCGGATCGTGAACTGGGACACCGATGAACCCTCCGAACGCGGCATCAACGGCATCGAACGCATGCGACTGGTCCGCGACGACATCAATACCCGTGTGCGGCACCTGCTCACCGAACTCGACATCCCCACCAGCTGAAAGGCCAACTCACTCATGGCATCCAAGCCCAGTGTGCTGTTCGTCTGCGTGCACAACGCCGGACGCTCTCAGATGGCCGCCGGATTCCTCGCCCACCTCGCCGGAGACGCGATCGAAGTCCGCTCCGCGGGCAGCGCGCCCGCCGAGTCGATCAACCCGGCTGCGGTCGAAGCCATGCGCGAGGTCGGCATCGACATCTCCGACCAGTCGCCCAAAATGCTCACCTTCGACGCGGTCGAAGCCTCCGACGTGGTCATCACCATGGGTTGTGGCGACACCTGCCCGGTCTTCCCTGGGGTCAGCTACCGGGACTGGGTGCTCGAGGACCCGGCTGGCAAGGGTGTCGAGTCGGTGCGCCCGATCCGCGATGAGATCAAGGTCCGCATCGAGGAACTCGTCGCCGAACTGCTGCCCGCACGCGCTCGAGCTGAGGGTATCGACAGCAAATGAATCCGGTGTCTACGGCCGGGTGCCTGAGAGATCGGCGGCGGTTCGAGGTCAGTCGACGTATGCGACGTGCCGAAGGTCGGTGACCGATGTTCCGACGTGCGGGGAGAAGGTGCCGGATTCAGTTGCCCAGCCGTTGTCGGTCCAGTGTTCGAAGGCTCGTTGTGGGGTGACTTCGACGGGGCGGGATTCGCCGGGCCCGAGGTTCACGGTGGCGAATCCGGCCAGCCAGCGGACAGGGCGGTCGAGCGAGCTATCCGGGTGGAAAAGGTAAGCCTGAATGACCTGTTTTCCTGCGCGGTCGCCGGTGTTGCGGACGATGATCGTGGCGACGCGAGGTAGGTGCAGCCTGGACCTGCGGTGTGGCCACTATTCGGGGACCACCGCGATCTGCGCCGCATCGACCTGAACGTCCGCCGCAGTCGGGTTGGCCTCGGCCTGAACGGTGATCCGCGCCTTATCGATGCCTTCGGACTCGAGCTGCGACGCGATGTTGTCGCCACGGGCCTTCGCCAGGGATTTGGCGGCAGCAACATTCGAATCCTGGGCGTAGGTCGTGATCTTTACCTTGGTGTCGTTCCCTTTCAGCGGGACCGCGACCGCCTTGATGGTCGCGACATCCACCGCGCTGAGATCGGAGCTGCCGCTGTCGAAGGTGATCGGCACGGCGGCAAGCGCCGCGTTGATCCCGTCCTGAACCTTTTGCTGCGCGGTGTTCAGGACCGAACTCACGACAGAGGACGCGGTCGTTGCGATGCCACTGCGCATACCGCGCGTACTTTCGCCCGGCGACGTCGTCGAATCGGATCCGCCATTGGACCCGCATCCGGCGGTCATGATCAAAACAATCGCCGTCGCGGCAATCCCGCTGACGCTTTTCCTGGATATCATCGGCCTACTCCTGCGTTCGGTGGAGAATCCCGTTTGGGTCATACGACGTGATGCTCGAAGTTCGGCACTTCCGCAGTCCCTGCCCTCATGGGTCCGCGCACGTAGGTAGATCGGCGATGTCGACAGGGTGATCCTCACCCAGGTGCACCCGTCTGGGTGTCGTTTCGCAGTCGATCGGTATATCGGCAAGGTTCAGTCGGGCTTTCCCAACAGAATTGATACAAGTCGACATCGTGCCTAGATGACGGCGTAGCGTCGATCCAACAGGATACGTGCTTCTGGTGATCCAGTCAGGCGGCGACCGATTGCGGCGAGTCGGGCATCGAGGTGGATGCGATCCTTTCGTTGATCGGGCTGCTGGTCGCGCGGGCCCGTCTGAACCGAGACCAGTCGCAAGAATCCGATCATTCCCCGGCTGAACGAGCAGAAGGACAGTGAAGCGCGGTGCGGTCGGTGAAGTTGTCTGTGGCGTTGGCCCGAGAGGTATCGCTCGCGCGAACGCACGCCGCGACCGGCTGGCTGCGAGGTACTCCGTACGGTCGCACGTTGCGCCGCGTGATCGATGGACTCGTGGAGATCCAGATCGTGGATCGGTCACTGGCGCTTGCCGCGCAGATCTTCACCTCCGTGCTGCCGGTTATCATCGCCGCGTCCGTTTTCAGTGGCTGGCACGGGGCGGCGAACACGATCAAGGACCAGTTCGGCTTCGATGCCGAATCGCTGGCCGCGGGCGGGGAATCCACACTGGCCGATCCGTCGGTGGCCGCGTTCGGTGTGGTCGGACTTCTGATGGTCCTGCTCGGCGGCACGTCGTTCGCGCGGGCGCTCGCGCGCGTCTACGAGGCGGTCTGGAAGGTGCCTGTGGTCGGTGCGCGAGACGCGTGGCGGTGGCTGGCCGCGCTGCTGGCCGTCGCTTCGGCCGCGGGCCTGGTGGGGCAGACACGCGAACTCACTCAGATCCGTTACGTGGGTGGGCCGCTGGCCCTGCTGAGCGAGCTGGCCATCTGGGCGTTTGTCTGGATGCTCGCCCCCTTCGTGCTCACCAAGGGAGCGCTGACCGGCCGTCTGCTGTGGGTGTCCGGCGTGCTCACCGCAGCCGGTTTGACCGCGGTACACCTGGTAGGCCGCTTCGCCTTGCCTCGCCTCACAGCGAACGCGAAGGAGCACTTCGGCCCGCTGGGGCTGGCGTTCACCTCGGTCAGTTGGCTTTTCCTCATGTCGGTCGTGATCGTAGGGGCGGCATCGGTCGTGAAGGGGCTCGCCCTGGACGAGACCCCTCTCGGTCGCTACCTTCGGGGCCCGAATGGCGACGACCGCGAATGACGCTGTGGGTTGCCGTGCCACGCCAGCGTTCGGAGGCGAACCCAATCGATGGTGGGTTCTGCGGGACGGACCCCTGGACGGTGGCGTGGAACCCGGACCCGCAGGGCGGCGGGCTCGATCGTGCAGCGCACCGGGGTGGAGAGCACGAGCGACTCACCGTCGACGCCGACCGGGGCGTCGGGTCCGTCGGCGTCGATGACCGCCTCGACCGTCGTGTGCTGCGCCAGTCCGCGGACGTTGGCTCGACGCAGGAGGCCGACCGCCTGGCGGGTACTGGCGACCGACACCGTCACGACACCGAGGACGCCGCGGTCGAGCCGGTCCCGGCGACCGAGGCCCACGAGGTCACTACTGCCGTAGGGGTTGTTGCTCACCAGGACTGCCTGGGGGTTTCGCACGATGACATCGGCGCCGATCCGTGCGACGAGTTGCGAACCCGAGTGCCCGGCGAGCAGGTCGGGGAGCAGCTGCAATGTCGTCCCTGCCTTGTCCTCGCGGTAGGCGGGGCTGCGCACGACCTCGGCGTAGACGCCGAACGAGGCGTTGTTCACAAACGGGCGGCCGTTGATCCAGCCGAGGTCGACGGCTAGGTCGACGCCCTCGCGCAAGGCGTCGAGCGACCGCCCGGGGTCGGTGCGGTCGAGGCCGAGATCCATCGCGAAGTGGTTGCGTGTGCCGGCGCTGATGACCAGGAACGGTAGATCGTTCTCGGCCGCGACCGCGGCCACGAGGGCCTGCGTCCCGTCTCCGCCGGCCACGCCGAGCAAGTCGGCGCCTCGTTCGACCGCCTGCCGGGCCAGGGCGGTGACATCGACCATGCCCGGCCCCTCGAGCAGGACGACTTCGGCGCCCAGTTCCTCCGCCCTTCGCCGCAGGTCGAATCTCGCTACCTTGCCGCCGCCCGAGTGCGGGTTCATGATCAGGACCGGGTGCCGAGCCGGCGTAGCGGGGACCTCCGGCATGGCGGTGTCCACGGGTCTTCCGCGCAGAGCGGCGCGCGCGCAGAGCACCGCGAGGAACGCTGCGACGTAGGACGCGACCACCTCTGCCAGCAACTGCGCGCGAACGAACAGGACCAGCACGACGATCGGCGCGAGCACCGCGATGCCCAGTGCAATCCAGCGCAGCGAACCGCGACTGCTGAGGAACCAGTACAGCGCGGCGACGGTGACGACGACGCCGCCGACCCCGACGCAGAGCACCCCCACGGTGCTCAGGATGCCTGCGGACACAACAGGTATAGCCGCCGCGAGGAACGCCGACGCGAACGCTGCCCGTGCCCACCAGCGCTGAGATCGGGTGGCTGTGTCGGAGGAGGGGCGGTTGCTGGTCATCGGTTACACCCCGAACTGGGCAGTGACGATGCCGTCGTCGATCGCCTTGCGGAGCGCGGCGTGGTCGCGTGCGTTCTGGTCGGCGTATTCCTCGGCGAACGCGGACATTGCTTCATCGAAGCCATCGTCGGAGTCGAGGTAACTCGCGATCGCGAATCGGTCGCCCGCGCGTGCGTGCGCGTGGGCGAGCACGCGTGCGCACAGGCGGCCGTACCGGGCCAGCAGGTCGGGGGACATGGTTTCGACGACAGCGGATCCTTTACCGTCGCGGAGCTGGCGGACATAGAAATCCCGCATCACTCCGTCGGTGTCGATGCCTTGCTCCCAGCCGACGAAAATATCACCGGCGGCCTGCATCAGCCGCTGACCGGCCACGACCCGTTCGCCCTGGTTGGTGAAGGTCGGGCCGTCGAGGTACCTCGCGAGGACGGATGGTTGGGCTTCCTTGGCCTGCAGGAACAGCGGGTCGTCGCTCGGCCCCCGGAGGAGGATGATCCACGCTCGGGTGCCCACGCTGCCCACACCGACGACCTTCCGTGCCGCCTGGACGTATTCGAATCGATCGAACAGGACCCGCCAGTTGGATTGCAGCGTGTCGCGGTAGTGACGGAGACGTTCGATGAGTACGCGGTCCAGCTGCTCGGCCTCGGCATCGGTGAAGATTTCCTCGATCGGGACGATCAGAGGCGGCATGCTCACGATCCTCGGCCGCCCGTCCACGACAGTGGTCAGCTTTGCCAGCGCCTGGACGCTGTCTCTGCCCCACGATTTGTCGATCGACTTCTGGATGCGTTTTCTGGTCGAGGAATCGAGGACCTCGCGCAGCTCGTCCATCTGGGTCGCGGCGTCGATGTGGGAGTACCAGACCGCCAGTTCTCCGTGTCCGGCTTGGTCGGCCATCGTTTCGCGGTACTCGGCGGCGCAGGCGCGGGTGCTTCGCCTACGTTGTTTGCCACTGTGGTTGTTGTCGTGCCCGGCGACTGCGAGGCTTGCGACCAGTCGTTTGACATCCCATTCGAACGGGCCGGGATAGGTTTCGTCGAAATCGTTGAGGTCGAAGGCAAGTTTGCGTTCCGGTGTCGCGAAAAGCCCGAAGTTGCTCAGGTGCGCGTCGCCACACAGTTGGGTATACAGGCCGGTGGTCGGGGCGTGCGACAAGTCGTCGGACATGACCAGGGCGGCGCCGCGGTAGAAGGCGAACGGCGAAGCGACCATTCGCCCGTATCGCACCGGGCCGAGTTCCGGAATCCTGGTCGCCGCCTGGATTTCGAGCAGCTCGATCGGGTCGCGGTCGCGATTGGCATCGTGCTCGGCTATGGCGCCGAACGGTGTACGGCGCCGTGCCGTCTTACCGTATTCGATGCGGTCGGCCCGCGTCCGTTCGCCGGCCACGTCAGCGCGCCCGGTGGACCGCGCAACGGAGGGATCGTTTTGCGCTGTCATGACTTGCGCGGCATCGAGTATTCACGCAGAAGCAAGTCGACTAAACGCGTTCGGGTCTCCACGTAGCGACCGCCCAGATCACAACGATGTCGAGTGCGATGATCAGTATCGACCACCAGGGGTAGTACGGCAGCCAGAGGAAGTTGGCCAGTATCGATATTGCGGCGATGACGATCGCGGAGACGCGGGCCCACCCCGCTCCGGTGAACAACGCGAAGCCGATGACCATGAGTAGCGCGCCGAGCACGATGTGAATCCAACCCCAGGTCGTGAAGTCGAACTTATATACATACTCGACACCCGTTACGAAGACCTCGTCTTCCGCCACCGCGGAGATCCCCTGGAACAACTGGAGAAGGCCCACAGTGACGAGGATGATCGCGGCCCCTATCGAGGTTCCTGCCGCGACGCCCTGTTTGACCGACGAATTCTCGGACATATTCGCTCCTATCCTCGACCGATCGAATACCGCCGATTCTCCGCCGAAAGCACGCGCCGGTGTGCTGGATCCCGGAATATGCCGTTGCCACCTGCAAGAGGCCGGGCCGACCACGCCGCCGAAATCACGTCGCCCACACGTATCAGTGGGTGAGGATCACCTTGATTCCCACGACGGTGGCGGCCGCGCAGACCAGCAGCACCGCTCCGAGCAGCGTCCAACGATTGGGCCGCTCACCGTGGAGTCGCGCGACGACGAAGACGATTCCGCCGATCCGCACCAGCATGGCCGCCTCCGCGAGCAGCTGCGCGGTGCGTGGATCGATCCACCCGATCGCCGCGGCCGCGAGGATCGCGCAGGGCAGCACCGCCGAGCTGAGGATGGGTAGGGAGTCACGCAGGTCCGCCCACCGCTCCTGTGGAGAGAGTGCATGGCTCTGGCGCACCGATTGACCGATACCTTCGGCGAAGGCGTGCGCGATGAACGTGGAGAGAGCGGTGCCGAGGACGACCCAGATGCCGACGTACTCGGCGGACGGGTCGACCGGTATGAGCGCGGCAAGGATCAGGACATTGCCGTAGATGTACGCGCTGATCCGGCTGGCCGCGTTTCGGCGGTCGAGCGGAACGTTCCGGGAAAACAGGGGCCCGTGCAAGAGCGATTGTCTGCTGCGTTCCATCAGTCCTCACAGTGTTCGTGCGCGACACCGGTCTTCACCATTGACGAATTTCGAGGGTTGTCGAGTAGTTGCTGATCCGGCCGGTAGTCGAGTGAGGTTCGATGCCGCCGTATCAAAAGTTCTTTCGAGATGCGGTTTCCGGGGCTACCGAGAATGTCAGTCCGATCGCCACAGGTTTGCCATCTGGAACAGATCTACTTCGTCAGTCTTCTCCCGTTCGCCGACGGCGCGGCGCACACTGGGGAGGACAGTGCTTCCGGAGAGGAGGTGCAGGCGCTTGGAAGGGCCAGTTCGGCCATCCGGTCATGCCCGATTCCCGGTATGAAGGAGCAACTTGTGAACGCCTACCCATCGATCGCCGAGCACGGCATCGTCGGCGATCTGCAGACTACGGCATTGGTCTCGTCTGCGGGCACGATCGACTGGTGGTGCACACCGCGGTTCGATTCACCCAGCCTCTTCGCGTCGCTGTTGGATAGCGAGCGGGGCGGGCATTGTCGCCTGGCCGCCGATGTCACGACGGAAGATATGGCTGTCCGCCAGCTGTATATGCCGGATACAGCCATCCTCGTCACTCGGTTCATGGCGCCCGAAGGGGTCGGGGAAGTCGCCGACTTCATGGAGCCGATCCGCGATTCCGCGCCCACCGACCGGCATCGACTGGTGCGCGTGGCCCGGGTGGTCCGGGGGAGTCTGCCGCTCACGCTCGATTGCCGCCCACGATTCGACTACGGACGCGCCACGCACACTCTGGAACGGCTCGGCGACCGAGCTGCGGTCTTCCACGGCCCCGGCACGGATCTGCATCTGCAGACCACCGACCCGGTGTTGCTGCATGCCGAGGACGGAGACATCACGGCCCGCTTCACGCTCTCCGAAGGGGAGACCGCCGTAATCGCGTTGACCAGCATGGCGAGCGACGGCCCGGCGCCGTCGCATCCGTCGCGGGAGGATATCACCACCGCCTTCGAACAGTGTCGGGGTTTCTGGCAGTCCTGGCTGCGTTCGTCCACCTACCGAGGCCGGTGGCGGGACATGGTCAACCGTTCGGCGATTACGCTGAAACTGCTCACCTATGCACCCAGCGGAGCGCCGATCGCCGCTGCCACGATGGGGCTGCCGGAACAAATCGGCGGTGAGCGCAACTGGGACTACCGCTACACCTGGATCCGGGATGCTTCGTTGTCGGTCCGGGCCTTGATCGATCTCGGCTTCACCGACGAGGCATTGGCTTTCCGGCGCTGGCTGCGTGACCGCCTCGAGGCCAGCGACACCGCGTCAGGTGAGCCGCTGCAGATCATGTACCGGATCGATGGTGATCCCCATTTGGACGAGGAAGTACTCGACCATCTGGAGGGCTATCGCGGTTCCGCACCAGTGCGGGTCGGGAACGCGGCGGCCGAGCAGATCCAACTCGATATCTATGGTGAGGCCGCCGACGCCCTGGCCCAATCCTCGGACATCGGTGGCATCCGGGGGTGGCGGGCCTTCGCGAACCTCACCGACTGGCTCGCCGAACACTGGGACCGGCCCGATGAGGGGATCTGGGAAACGCGCGGCGGCCAGCAGGAATTCACCTATAGCCGACTGATGACATGGGTGGCGTTCGATCGCGGAATTCGATTGGCTACCGAGTACTCGCGGCCCGCTGATGTGGCCTGCTGGACTCAGGCGCGGGACGCGGTGTTCGCCCAGATCGTCGAACGCGGCTGGAGTGCCAAGCGGCAGGCTTTCGTGCAGCACTACGCCACTGATGTGCTCGATGCGTCACTGCTGCTGATGCCGCGCATGGGATTTCTGTCGCCGCGGGATCCGGCGTGGCTGAGCACCCTTGATGCCATGGACGACGAGCTGGTCAGGGACAGTCTGGTCTACCGCTACGATCCCGAGGCATCCCCGGACGGTCTGCGCGGCGTCGAAGGCACCTTCAACCTGTGCAGCTTCCTGTATGTCGAGGCGCTCGCCCGTGCGGGCCGGGTGACCCAAGCCCGCTACGCCTTCGACAAGATGCTCACCTACGCCAATCACGTCGGGCTCTTCGCCGAGGAGATCGGCCCCTCCGGTGAGCAACTGGGCAACTTTCCTCAGGCATTCACCCACCTGGCCCTGGTCGCGGCCGCCATGGCCCTCGACGAGCAACTCGACCGGGCCGAGGCCCAGCCGACGGCGACGGCGACGGCGACGGCGACGCCAGGATAGGTCGACAGCCGGATGGCCGGTACCGGTGTGTCCAGCCCACCCCGCGGTGCGCTCGTCCCGCTGGCGCTCGCGCAGTTCATCTGTAGCTTCGCCGGTTCGAACATGAACGTGATGATCAACGACATCAGCGCCGACCTGAACACCACCCCGCAGGGCGTGCAGATCGTCATAACGATCTTCCTACTGGTCATGGCCGCGCTGATGATTCCCGGCGGCAAGCTCACCGATCGCTACGGCCGCAAACGGTGTTTCGAGCTGGGTCTGATGATCTATGGTGTCGGCGCCGTATTGAGCGCCCTCGCGCCCGGCCTGGGTGTGCTGATCCTGGGCAACTCGATCCTCGAGGGTATCGGCACCGCGATGCTGATTCCGCCCGTCTACATTCTCACAACCCTCTTGTTCACCGAAACAACCTCGCGGGCAAAGGCATTCGGCGCCATCATGGCGCTGGGTGGCATCGGCGCCGCGGCGGGCCCGCTGCTCGGCGGAATCATCACCTCGACGCTCGGCTGGCGAGCGGCATTCGTGTTCCAAGCACTGGTGGTCGCGGTCATCGTGCTGCTCGGGCGGCGCATCGTCGACCCGTTGCCGCCGGACCCGACTCGGACCTTCGACGTGGGTGGCGCGATTCTCTCGGCGGCCGGACTGATCCTGCTCGTGACAGGCATTCTGGCCGCCGACGACAACGGCTGGCTCATGCTCGCCCTGCTCCTACTCGGCGCGGTGGTTCTGCTGTGCTTCTACCTCTACATTCGTGCCCGGGAGCGATCCGGCCGCGAGCCGCTCATCTCGACCAGCCTGTTCCACAACCGCACCTCCAACCTGGGCCTGGTCACCGAGCACATTCAGTGGCTGCTGCTGATGGGAACGTCGTTCGTGGTGGCGGCGTATCTGCAGGTTGTGCGGGGATACAACGCGATCGAGACCGGCGTGATCTTCACCGCGGCCACCCTGGGACTGCTGGCGTCATCACTCGCCGCCGCCCGGCTGGCGCGGCGGCGGGCCCAGCGCACCCTCATCATGGCGGGCTTTCTGGTAACCATCGCCGGCATCGGCGTGCTGCTCGGGCTGGCCGGCCGCTTCGTGAATCCCTGGGCGTTCGCGCCCGGATTGCTGCTGATCGGTTTGGGGCTCGGCGTCATGCTGACCCCGGCGGTCAACGTCGTTCAGTCCAGCTTCGGCGAGGACCAGCAGGGCGAAATCTCCGGGCTGTCGCGCAGCGTGTCCAATCTCGGCTCCTCGCTCGGCACAGCCATCGCAGGCACCATCCTCGTCGCCGGGCTCTCCGCCCACGCCTACGCCGCCTCGATGATCGTTCTGGCTGTCATCGGAGCCGCCGGATTCCTCGCCGCAGCGTTGCTACCTCGGCAGGCAACTGCGGCTGCGGGGAGCCGTGGGGCCGGGTGAGGGAGTCACTCCGTGCACAAGCGCCGCCGCGCCGTACCGTCTGCGCCGATGCGGTCGCTCGCGCGTTGCGAGTCGCGAGGGTCGGGACGGTAGCGGTGGGAGCACGAAGCGCCGCCTGGTGCGCGTCAGAGTGTCTCCTCACGTTCGCCGGCGACGCCAAATATCCGGTCGAGTGCCCGGCGCGGTGAGATCTACCCCATCGCGCGAGCGAGCCGATGGGCAGAATTCACTTTGCCTGCAATAGGTCAGCAATTCTGATTCTGCCGCTAAGCTTGTCAGCGTGCCGACCGATGTGATCGACGGTGCAGCCGACCGTGAATCCGGTTCAGTCCGCTCGCGCGGCCATCATCGCTGGCTGCCGGACCGATATGCGTTCGGTGGATGGGTTGTCGCGGTGCTGTTCGCGTGGCTGTCGTTGACGCCCACACTTCTGCCGCGCGGCCCGTTCTTTCAGGGGTTGGTCACTGGCGTATCGGCAGCAATCGGCTATGGCATCGGGTTCCTCGGCTCGAAGTTGGTCCGCTACCTGGTGCAGCGGGAGTTGCCGGCACGGGTGAAAACTGTCGTGCGGCGGACGGCCGTGGTGATCGCGTTGGCCGGAACCGTGGTGCTACTCGTGTGGTTCGGGGACTGGCAGTCGCGGCTGCGAGAACTCATGAACGCCGCTCCCTTCCCATGGTGGGGTTACGTCCTCATGGTGGTGCTGGCGGTCGTGTTCTACGTCGGGTTGGTGGCGCTCGGGCGCCTGCTCCTCCACGCGGTGCGGTGGGTCGAACACAAGGTCAGCCGGGTGATACCGCGGCGGATCTCGGCGACGGTGATCGGAATTCTGGCGGTAGCCCTGCTGGTGGCGCTCATCAACGGGGCGGCGGTGCGCGTGATCATGTCCGGGCTCAACGATTCCTTCGCAGCACTGAACCAAGAGACCAAGGCCGGTGACGACCCGCCGGCCTCGTCGCTGCGGTCGGGCGGTCCGGGCTCGCTGGTCAGCTGGGATTCGCTCGGGCGTCAAGGGCGTGCGTTCGTCTCGCGCGGCCCGACCGTCGAAGAACTATCCGCGTTCCACGGCGGACGGCGCGCGACGGAACCGATCCGCGCCTACGCGGGGCTCGCCAGCGGTGGTGACTCGATCCGGGAGAATGCCCAGTTGGCGGCTGACGAACTCGAACGTGCCGGCGGCTTCGAGCGCGCCGTGGTCGCCGTGGCGGTGACCACCGGTACCGGGTGGATCAACGAAAGTCTCGCGTCCTCGCTGGAATACATGTACAACGGCGACACCGCCATCGTGGGGCTGCAGTATTCCTATCTGCCGAGTTGGCTGTCGTTCCTGGTGGACAAAGAGCGGGCCGGACAGGCCGGTGAGGCGCAGTTCGAGGCGGTGTACGACAAGTGGAAGAAGCTGCCGCCGGAGTCGCGTCCGAAGCTCGTCGTGACGGGGGAGAGCCTCGGCTCTTTCGGGGGCGAGAGCGCCTTCGGCGATGTCGACGATGTCGAGCTGCGGACCGATGGTGTGCTGTTCACCGGCCCGCCAAATGCCAACCGGATATGGACCGACGTCACGACGAACCGGGATCCGGGCTCCCCCGAAAGGCTGCCGGTTTACGAGCAGGGCCAGACCGTGCGTTTCGGTGCGCAAGCGCCCGCGGACCTCGCACGCCCTGATACCCCATGGGATCGGCCACGGATGGTCTACTTGCAGCACGCCTCCGATCCGATCGTCTGGTGGACTCCGGAACTTGTACTGCGCAAGCCGGATTGGCTTCGAGAGGAACGGGGCGAGGATGTGCTCGACAACACGCAGTGGTATCCCTTTGTGACGTTTCTGCAGGTCGCGGCCGATATGGCGGTGTCGACCGGCGTTCCCGACGGGCACGGACACACCTATATCGTCGACATCGCGGACGCATGGAGCGCGATACTCTCGCCCGAGGGCTGGACCGCAGCGGATAACGACCGCCTGAGAACCACGCTCGCCGGTATCGGCGGAGACGGCTGACCTAGTTGCTCCACATTTGCCGTCACCGTTCGAGCGTCGGCTCGCCGCTCGCGGTGATTCGGCATCCCTCGGTTGTCGAGTGCGTTGCCGTATCGATGACCCCCATGAGGCCGCCGACGCGTAGAGCGCGGCGCTGCCGCATCGCGCCATTGCCACCGGCGAGGACCCCAGCCATCGCATCGCGGGTGTGTGCGTAGTCGCCGGATTCCTCGAGACACGCTCGGGTGTAGGAGAGCAGACGGTTCAACTGCCGGACGACCGGTACCAGGCGCCGTGTCGCTATGTCGAATCCCGAACCCGCGAGGCCGTCGCGTGCTGCCCGCCAGCACGCCGACCGCAGCTGTCCCTGGTCGATCGGATCGGCGAGCCGACCGCTGTCCACTGCGGCCACGGCCGTGACGACCAGGGCCCGGACCAGCGTCGCCAAGAGTACGGTTTCGGCGACAGTGGCCGGAACGTCGCTGATTCGGATCTCGATCGTGGGCAAGTGCGCGGACAATCGCACGTCCCAGTAGATCATCGCGGTGTCGAGGATGCTTCCACTCTCTCGAAGCATCTCGACTGCGCCGTCATAATGGTCGGCCGACCGGAAATACGGCGGTGGCCCCGCGCTGGGCCACCGCGACCATTGAAGGTGACGCCAACTGGCGTATCCCGTGTCGGAGCCGCCGGTGATGGGGGAGTTCGCGGTCAACGCCAGTAGCGTCGGCAGCCACGGCCGCAGATGGTTGCTGACCTGAACCGCGACTTCCCGGTCGGGTACGCAGACGTGAACGTGGCAACCACAGATCACCTGTTCGGTGAGTTCTCCGAACCACTCCGCCATCCGCCGATACCGTGGTGTCTCGGTCAGGGATCCGGTCGGCGGAAGCCACAGGGGGACACCCAGGGCGAGCAGCCGGGATTCGGACCGCGCCGCCGCCTGCGCAGCCAGAAGCCGCGCCCTGCCCAACTCGTCCCGCAACGCCGGAATAGTCGTGCACACCGGGGTGGAGGTCTCGAGCTGGCACTTGGAGAGCTCCAATTGCACGTCGATGCCCGAAGCTGCGGCTGCGACAGCGGTGCTGGTCAACGAGGGCCGACCAGTGGCAGGATCGACCAGAACGAACTCTTCCTCGACGCCGACGGTGAATTGCTCGATCCCGTTACCGCACCGCGGATACGAATGCATCGACACAGCAGTTGCCATGGCGACCTCCGACTGAACAAACTTCCGACCGTCCGACCCGCCGATTCCGGTGCACTGACGTCGAACCAACACCGTTCGGAGTTCGAACTGTGATCTCGCGACGCACTCCGCACCGCATCGGCCCCACCCTGACCGAGAAGAAATTCCGTTGCCGTCGAGCAGTGGCGTGGAAACGACGTAACTTCAGGATCGGAGAATTCTGGCCTTCTCGGCTTCGAACTCGGTGTCGGTGAGCACACCTTGGGCTTTGAGCTGGGCGAGTTCCTTCAGTGCGGTGATCCGGTCCATCCCCGCACCGCCGCTCGATTGCGGTGCGGGCGCGGGTTGCGGTGCCGCATACTGCACGTCAGGAGCGTACTGCGCATCCTGCGTGGCCCACCGCTCTCCCTGCCGTCGGGAGACGCGGTTGGAGACAGCGGTCGCAGTTCCGGCGACCATGGCGGTGCGGGCTACGCCGCGAAGCAAACCGGGCATGACGCCCTCCTTGATCGGTCGAGCTGACGACACGAACTTGCGTTGCTGCTAATGGGTTTCCGTTTCGATAGCGCCGAGCGACGACAGGATGCTCTGCACTGGGATGCGTCCGGTGGCCACGAGTTCTGCGCCGTTGCGGCGCAGCGCGGACGCGAAGGGCGCCGCCCACCTGTTCTCGTAGACCAGGATCGCGGCCGAACATCCCGGCTCGAGAGCCCTGCCCGCCTCCTTGCGGTCGGCTTCGTCGAGCAGGCCCGATCCCGCCTCCGCGAAGAGGGTGATGTCGATATCCCCTTCGAGACCGACGTCTGCTATGTCGATTCCGGAGAGGGAGCCGTCGACATCCTTGCGGACGAATGCCAGGTCCAGCACTCGGATAATGCCGCGCTCGACGAGGTCGCGCAGCAACGGTAGCGCCGAACCGTTCGGAGGCCTATCTGCTGGGAATTCGATCACGAGATAGTCGACGGGACCCAGTGCGTCGATATCGGTTTCGGTCACTGTAGCCTTCTTTCTGTAACGAATAAGAGTCGTGTCAGCGACTCTCACAGAAGCTGCTTCCAGTTCACTGCGAGATCTAGTGCCGTCGATTCGATAAATCATCGGCGTCAGTGGTGCTAATCTGAGTCCTAGCGTACGCCCTGACAGTCACTAGGTCGCTGATTCCGGCCGGATCTCGAAAGCCCTGACCCTAATAGATCCGGCGTTGATCGGCACATGCTGCTTCTATGCAGAGTTCTCATGGAAAGGGACCGCCCTGGCGGTGAGGTCGCAGGTCCTTTCCCGCTGTATCCACCCCTATGGCCGACCCAGATCATCGCCCTCGCCGTCTCGGCGATCTGGTCCGTCTCGACCTCGAATCTCGAGCCCACCGCGCCCTCGGCGGGCGGCACCGCCGAGACCGGGGCGGCGCCGCCAACCCCGACCGCACGATAGCGGTTGCCGCAGTGCTCGTGGCCGACGAAGAGTAATTGCTCGGGCACGGTGGACAACCGGCACCGTCGTTTCAGTGGATGCCGGACCACTGCCCGTACTCGTTCGCGAAGTGAGGGGTACCGATGACTCCCGAGGACACGCCCGGCGGCAAGTTGAGCGCCGACGAACGCGCCGAACTCGAACGGCTGCGGGCAGAAGTGGCCGCACTGCGGGCTGAGGGCCCCGCCGCGGCGCCGCCGGTACGCCGACCAACCCGGCATGCGTGGCGGTGGACCACGGTGGCGATCTTGACGGTGCTGGTCGCCGTTTTGGCGATCACCACGGTGGTGTCGCGGTACGTGCGCGGTGAGGTTCTCGACACCGACCGGTACTTGAGCACGGTGGCGCCGCTGGGCTCGAATCCGACACTGCAGACCGAGGTTTCCACCACGATCACCGACGAGATCTTCGCCCGCGTCGACATCCAGGGCCTCACCGCGGACGCGCTGGCCGCCCTCACCGACGCCGTCCCCGCGACCGCGAACCGGCCGCGGGTGGATCGCGCGGTCGAAGGGTTGGCGCCGGTGATCACCCAGCAGGCCCGCGGCTTCGTCAACGACACCGTGCAGTCATTCGTGCGCAGCGACCAATTCGAGGACCTGTGGCTGCAAGCCAACCGCGCGGCCCACACCGCCTTGGTGGCCGCGGCGACCGGGCACGTCGGCCCAGAGTCGGTGACCGTCGACGAGAACGGCACCGTAACCCTCTCCCTGCGCACGGTGATCGAGAACGTCAAAGCCCGGCTGCTCGATCGCGGCTTCACCTTCGCCGAGAAAATCCCCGCGGTCGACAAACAATTCGTTCTATTCCGATCCCCGGAACTCGTGCGGGCGCAACAGGCGGTCGACAGACTCGACAAAGCTTCGGCAGTGTTGCCGTGGGTGACGATCGCGGCCGCGGTAGCCGCGATCGCCGCGGCACCACCGGGGCGTCGACGCCGCGCCCTGGCCTTCGTCGGACTCGCCATCGCGGTGGGCATGCTCATCCTGGCCATCGCGCTGATCGTCGCCCGGGCACTGTATCTGGACAAGATTCCACCTGACGTGCTGTCACCGGACGCTGCCACGGCCATCATCGACACGGTGCTGGTGCCGCTGCGAACCGCGTTGCGCGGGGTCGCCGTGCTCGGCCTGGCGATCGCGCTGGGGGCTTACCTGACCGGCAGCTCTACCTCGGCCATCGCGGTGCGCCGTGGGTTCGAACACGGCATGGACGCGGTGCAGCACGTGCGGCGATCGCGTCCACCGAACCCGGTAGAAGCCGGGGCTTTCCGTGCCCGCGCCGCGCTGCGCTGGGTGATCATCGGTATCGCCGCGCTCCTACTGATGTTCTGGCGCTACCCCACCGGACTGGTGGTGGTGTGGATCGCCCTCGGTGCGCTGCTTGCGCTGCTCGCGCTGGAACTCTTGATCCGACCGGCCCGCGCTTGGCGGGACGAGTCCGAGATGAACAACGATGCGGGGACACGGCCGAGGCCGGTCGGCGCATAACTGGCGACCGGACGCCCACACCGACGCTGCTCGTCCTCGCCCTCCAAGTGCGGGGTTCGGCGAGCCCTCGGCCCTCCATGTCGGGGCCGAGGGCTGGGAGTTCAGACGCGGCGGGGATGCCACGTCGTCACGGCCCAGATCACGACGACGTTCAAGGCGATTACCACGATCGACCACCATGGGTAGTAGGGCAGCCACAGGAAGTTCGCGAGGATGGACAGCGCTGCGAGGAACACAGCGATCACTCTCGCCCACATGGCTCCGGACATGAGTCCGGCCGCCGCGATCACCAGCAGGATCCCGAGAATCAGATGGATCCAACCCCAGGTGGTGGTGTTGAACTGGTAGGTATATCCGGACGTGGCCACTAAGACCGTGTCTCATGTCGCTGATTTCGCTTTGGCCAGTTTCTTGTAGCAGGTCAGCGCGGCGGCAAGCGTCAGGAAGCCCAGGAAGTGGGTTCCTTTGCGGTCGTAGCGCAGGTTGAGCCGGTGGTAGCCGGTCAGCCACGAGATGGTTCTCTCGATCACCCAGCGGTGACGGCCAAGTCGTTCGGTGGACTCGATGCCTCTGCGGGCGATGCGCACCGACATGCCGCGGTGGCGAACCCACCGCCGCAGTTCGGGCTGGTCGTAGGCTTTGTCGGCGTGCAGTTTGTCCGGCCGGCGCCGCCGCGGGCCGCGGCGCGACCTCACCGCGGGGATCGCTTTCACCAAGGGTTTCAACGCTTGCGAGTCGTGCACGTTGGCCCCTGAAACCGCCACGGCCAGCGGAATACCCGCCGCATCGGACAACACGTGCAACTTCGAGCCGGGCTTGCCGCGGTCGACCGGGCTCGGACCGGTCATGTCGCCCCCTTTTTCGCTCGCACCGACGCCGCGTCGATCACCGCTCGCGACCAGTCGATCAAGCCTTGGTTGCCCAGCTCATCGAGCACGGCGCGGTGTAGCCGCCGCCAGACACCGGCCCTGGTCCACACGCTGAATCGACGATGAGCTGTCGGCACCGTCACCCCGAACGACGCAGGCAGCATCCGCCACGCGCAACCGCTGGTCAGCACGTACACCACCGCAGTGAACACCGCTCGCTGGTCGACCGGCGCGGTCCCGCCGCCCTGCGTGCGAGGGCTGAACTTCGGCAGCAGCGGCTCGGCCAACTCCCACAGCTCATCAGGAACCAGCCGCCTGGACAACTCATCGACCACGACGAGACATCATGCAACACAACACATCCCGATACACCGGATCGGGAGTCAGAGCGACATGAGACACGATCTAAAACCTCATCCTTACTGATGGCGGAGATTCCTTCCAAGATCGATAGGATGCCGACTGCCATCAGCAGGATGGCGGCGCCGATGGATGTACCGGCCGCGACCGCCTGCCCGACGGAGCGCTGTTCGGTTGCTGACATGGTGAATCGCCTCTCATCATTTCGTGCGGTATTCGGGTGTTTGCCTCGGCTGGGTGTTTGATGCGGTGTCACTTCATGAGTGCGACATTGCGCCAGAAGTTGAGGAGGCTTTCGGTTCCTCCGAACAGGGTGGTGAAGTTGGTCGAGTCGACTATGACGATGTCGCCGGCGCGCCGGTCGGTGGGCGGCAACCAGATAAGGGTGTTGAATTCGGTATTGCCCTCGGCGGTGAAGGGGTGGGGCCGGTCGAGGTCGATGGGCTGGCGGGCGAGCAGCCGCACGGATTCGCTTGCGGGTGCGGTGAGGTGATAGTGCGGGAGGTGGGGGTGGAAGTTGAACGTGGTGACATTCTCCAGCAGATGCAAGGCGTCGAGGTCGCGAAATGTGGTCAATGGCGCAATGGATTTCGTGTCTTGGACGACGGCGGGACGGAGCCCGTACATGTTGTGCACCGGAATGTCGAAGGCTCTCATCAGTGAGCGGGTGTAGGCGCTGAAGCGTTGTTGGCGTGGTGTCAGTTTGTCGCCGTGGTGGTCGTATTCGACTTGGCGTTGCTGGAGGTCGTCGGTGCAGCCGACGTCGTGGTGTGGCGCCAGGAGCAGACAGGTGTCTTCGCGTCGTAGCCAGTCATCGATGGCTGCGATCTCCTCGGGGGAGGCTGCTGCCTGACCGAGTACGTGGTCGAGGCCGAAGACCATGAGGGTGTCGGTGTCGGCGAGGATTCGTTCGTCGATGGGTAGTTCGAACCCCGCTTGATCAATGCGCTGGAAGACTGCGACAGGATGGCCGGTGGCCTCTGCGGCGACCTGCTGGAAGGTGAGCGTGGAGCGGTGGAACAGCTCCAGCGTCCCCGCGATGCCTTGCAGGAAGTGGGCGGTGTCGTATTCGGGTGTCTCGTAGGCCGGCCAGGTGGCCTGGCGCACTTCGGTCATGGTGGAGAAGCGGTTGTCCAGCGCGGCGGGGTCGCGCTGGGCTTCCCAGGGGTAGCTCCAAGTCCAGTAGATGCTCAATCGGCGTCTGCCGGGAGTGTAGGTGCGTGGCAGCTGGGATTGGTTGTAGGTGCGTGCCCGGGCGATCGTGCTCATGGCGCTACCTCGTTGTCGGTGAGAGTGCAGAGGTAACGCAGGGCGCTGAGACCGGGCAAGAAGAAGTACGCGCCACCCCTGAGGGTTGTGAACGCCGGTAATCCCTTGATCGTTTTGCGAATCGGGCGTTTGGGGATTTTGTATTCCAGGGTTCCGTCTTGATTGCCGATGATCGGGTCGCGCTCGTTGCCGAGTTCGTGGAAGCTTTTGTCGTTGATCCACACGTTCTGGGCGAACTCGAATTGACGCACCAGGCTCGCACATAGCACAAAGGCCGCGATTCCGCGCTCGGCGCCGTCCTCGGCAACGCCTTCCGGGAGGTGCGGTCCGTAGGTGGCGCCGCGGCGGATCAGGCGCCTGCGTTGCATATTCACCGCGGTGTCGCGGGGATTCAGCCTGCGTATGTGCGAACCCAGTGGCGCCGCATAGCCGTAGGGGTCCATCTCTTTGTAGTTGAAATCATTGTTGCGCTGCATGTCAGCACCGAGCTCGGGATCGTCCTCCTCGGGGGCGAGCACCAAGGGAGCGCCGCTTCGCCAACGACCCATCAGTTTCGCGGCCAGCAACTCTCGCTCCTCAGCGGTGTCGGCGTGCTCGGCCAGGAAATCGCGAAACCGCCCAACGTGTTCCTGTAGGCGCCGGTAGACCAGGTAGCTGCCGTTGCGCGACAACACCTCCGGTTGTGGCAGTCCGGCCGGAGGGCCGTCCTCGTCGGGATATCCCAGGATGAACTCCCCAGCTTTGATCGGGGCGCCCGTGCCCGGCGTCGGCTGTTCACCGGAGCCTTCTATCACCGGCTGCGACAACCGGTCGCGGTAGCCGAAATGGTCGTGCGCGTACTCCAGGGGCGGAACGGCCGCAACGTCCAGCGCCGAGAGCACCGTTACTCCCGCGCAGCGAGCGACCAGTTGGTCGTGCGCTTGGATGCAGCGAATACGTTCGGCGTCGTCGCGGGCGAACAGTATGGCGATCGCGTGCAGCCCGTCGCGGGCCAATCCACCGACCCAGTGGTCGGGATGATCGAGCCCGATGTCACCGAGGATGTCCGCCCGTGCCGGCATGCCTTGCCGGAACTCGTCGGGAAACGTCGCCAACGACTGATCGGGCACGCCGAGTGCGCGCAGACCGGTCCAGGTGAACGCGATTGTCACCCATCGGCGGTCGGTGCTCACGCGGCGCTGCGCGTCAGCCGCCGAGGCGACGCGGTCGACCATAGCCGACAGCCACGCTCGCCCACCGTCGCCACTGTCGAACGACAGGAACTCGTAGCGTCCGGTCAGCGCGGGGACGCGAGTCAGCACGATATGCTGGATGTCGTCGATTTCGAGCATCAACGGACCTCGTGGTTGCTACTGCATTTGGTCGACCTGTCGGAGCACGCCGCCTTCACGCGCTGTGGTTCTTGGTCTCTTCCGCGGTCACACAGGGGTACTCGCCGTACTCAAGGAAGCTCGGGAATTGATGCTCCCGGAAGAACTTGACCACCGCGTCGGTATCGGTCTTCCAGTCCTCGGGGAACCCCTTCCAGGACTTCCTTCGGAATGGTCATCGCTGTCGGACTGGACCGATCCCCATTGCCTGTGGTCATTGTCCACCTCCGTCTCCAGCTGAGTGTGGCTCCAGCGGCACGGTCACGAAGAGTTGGTCCGATAGCGGCCGATTTGTCACGGGATTCGCACACGCGTGCACCGCCGCTGACGGCGTGACGGCTGGTATCGACAGCCGGTGCAGAGGAGGCCCGGATACCGCAGACCGCCTCGCGGCGGTACTCACGCGCCGAGTTTAGCAGGCGACCCCTCCGCGATAATGCTCGTTGCCGGTGTTTACTCGACACTTCTACAGCCGAACTCTGCCTCACGACATAGGCTCGTTACCCATATACGATATGCTCGATTTCTCGTCGAGTCCGGCACGAAGACGTATCGCGCTCACTTCATGCCGGACTCCCAAGCTGTCGCCCAAGCGGATGCGGAAGTGGGCACTCGCAAAGAAAACAAAAGTTCGCTTTTCTATCGAGGGGCCGACCGGCGGTCCGATTTACTCCGCGGTCGGACTCCACGGCCGGCAACGACACGGGAAAGATCCTCCCGAGGAGGTTCACAACATGGATTCGTTTTGGGATTACGTGTGGTACACGATCCTGGTGTTCGCCTTCGTGGCGTATCTGATCGTGCTGTTCCAGATTCTCGGGGATCTGTTCCGCGATCACACCGTCTCCGGCGTCGCCAAAGCCGTGTGGGTGATTGCCCTGGTGGTGTTCCCGTACCTGACGGCGCTGGTGTACCTGATCGTCCGCGGACGGGGCATGGCGGTGCGCGGCCAGCAGATGCAGGCCGAGGCGAAGCAGGCCACCGATCAGTACATCCGGCAGGTCGCCGGCAAGTCTCCCGCCGACAGCATCGCCGATGCCAAGGCACTTCGCGACTCCGGTGTCATCAATGACGCGGAATTCGAGCAACTGAAGGCTCAGGCGTTGGGGCGTCCAGCTTCGGCACCCAACGCGACTACCGGCTAGTGACGCGGCGGCCGTAGGGTCTCGCGCCGCTGCGACAGCTCGCGGCCAACGCGAAGCATGAAAGCCGCTTGCCTTGGGGAACCGGCTGGTTCGGGCGACGGCAACGAGACCGACAGCGCCCGGCGTTGGGCACGTTGGTCAGTATGTTGCGTCTGGTGCCGGATGGTCGTCGACTGGTGGGTTGCGGTGTACCCAGGTCGCGTAACGCTGGGCCAAGGGTGCGGCGGTGAGGCCGTGGGTCAAGACCGAGAGCCCGATCGTGACGACGGCGGTGGCGAGGAGCAGATTCTGGTGGGGTAGTTCTTGGTGTTCTTCCAGGATCAGGATTACGAAGACGATGGTGGCCAGCCCACGGGGGCCGAACCAGCCGACGAAGGCGATGGTTGGGATACGGGCGTGTGTGCCGAGCATCGACAATCCGACGGGGAGTATCCGGACCGCGGTCAGGCTCAGCACGGCGTACCCGAACACGCTCCAGGACAGATGCCCGAGGGCCGGACCGAGCAGCACGGCACCGAACACGATGAAGGTCACGGCATTGAACAGGTCACCGGCGTCGTCGAGTAGGTCGGCCGGTACATCGCCGTTCAGGTTGTGGCGACAGATCCTCCCGAAGGCTAGGCCGCCGACGAAGGCGGCGATGAAACCCGACCCGCCGACCGGTACGGCGACGGTGTAGGCGAGCGCGGAGGCGGCGAGGGGAACGATCTGCGTCCATGCCCGGTCGATCGTATGGTGCCGCTCGGCAGCGACCAGAATTGCGGCGGCGATTGTCCCGGCACCGACACCGGCCGCGATGCCGTACCCGACTTGTTCGCCGACCAACCGAGCGGCAGCGCCATGGCCGATGGCGCCCGCTTCGGTCTGGGCGAGTGCCAGCACGATCAGGAACAAGGGCACGCAGATTCCGTCGTTGAGGCCGCTTTCGACGTTCAACCCTTGCCGCACTCGCCAGGGTAGGACCGGCAGCGTGACCACGGCCTGCCCGAGGGCAGCGTCGGTGGGGGCGAGGACGACCGCAAGCAGCAGCGCTTCGGCCCAGGTGAGCTCGCCCAGCACGATGAGCGCCGCACCGAACCCGGCCACGATCGTCAATGGCAGACCGATGCCGAGCAACCGGGCCGGCAAGGAGATCGCGGCCCGGAGCACGGTCAGGTCCACTTGCGAGGCGTCGGAGAACAACACCAGCGCGAGCGTGATCTCGGCAAGGAGTTTGACGGTCTCGGCGGTTGTTTCCACCTCGATCAGCCCCATCGCTGTGCTTCCGAGTACGAGACCACCAGCGGTGAAGATGATCGGTGCGGTGATCGGCGTACCCGAGATACGCCCGGAGATCGCCGCGAAAGCGAGCAGCATCGCAGCGATCGCGGGTAGTGCCCACGTCACTGTGACATCGCCTCACCCCTGTTCGGTGAACCTCGCCGGATGTCCAGATGTTGTCGAGATAAGACAGCAGTGGCTGCCTGGACGCAGAACCGCGAAGGCTCCTTCACCGCGAGGACTCTGGATTCCGTCGCCATCGCAGATGTCTTCCGGTTCGACGAGGCGCCATGGATCTCGGTCGATCCGTAGGTACCGAGGTCGGACCACTCCTACCCGAACCAGGGCGGTGTGGAACTTCGATCGACAACAGACTGCTCCGGCGCCGGGTGTGCGCGCATCACCCGCAACAGGTGATGGCGGTAGAGGGACGAAGCGCGATGGCCTGCCCGCACTCGACGGTCGCGCCCCTGCTTCTCGCCGGATCCCTCGCCGTGTTCCCCGGTATTTCGGCGTTGTCCGAGGACGATGATTTCGTTATGGGCCCGAAGTGCATCGACCAGTTCGACCTCGCCACGTGGGCACCCAACTCGGCGAGCCCGAGCCTCAGGGCGTTCTGACCGAGGCAGAATTCAACGCGCAGGCCACTTCAGCCAGAACTAGTGATTCCCGGCAATCTTCATACTCGTGACCGAGCGGATACGGTTTCTCGGCGAGCGAGGTCTAGCGCGGATAGTGTCGATGCTGTTTGAATTGTTGTATGTGCCGGTGGATGGCGTATTCGGGTGAGCCGATTCTTGTCGAGGATCTGTTGTTCCGCCCTGAACATTCCCTGATCGATCAGAGTCTGCACTCGCGTCTGGGAGAGACCACCACCAATGGTGACGGCTTCGGTGTCGGCTGGTACGGCGAGGGCGCTGAACCGGCGGTCTATAAGGGCATCGAACCGGCCTGGAACGACAGCAACCTACGGGAGATCGCCGGTCAGGTACGAACACCGATGTTGCTCTCCCACGTGCGATCCTCGACCGGGACCGCGGTGCAACGCAGCAATTGTCATCCGTTTCGGCACGGGAAATGGTTGTGGGTGCACAACGGCGTCCTCCGCGGCTTCCGTGAGATCAGGCGCGACCTGTTGATGGCCGTCGACCCGGTACTCTTCTCCGACATCGAGGGTTCTACGGACACGGAAGCCTTGTTCTACCTTGCGCTGACGTTCGGTCTCGTCGATGACCCCTTCGAGGGTGTCGCCCGCGCGGTCGGCTTCGTCGAAGACGTCGGACGCGCGAACGGGGTCGAGCATCCGGTTCAGATGACCGTCGCAACCACCGACGGCGAATTTCTCTGGGTTTTCCGGTATTCCAGCGAGCGGCAAACGCGGTCATTGTTCTTCTCCACCGAGCTCTCCCAGCTGCGCGCACTGCACCCCGAAATCGAGGTCCTACGCGAACTGGGCGGCGAAACCCGCTTCGTGGTGTCCGAGCCCCTGCGCGACCTCGAGGGCGCGTGGAACGAAGTGCCGGAATCGTCGGCGGCGGTGGTGGGACCCGGCACCGCCGCGATCCGGCCCTTCGCGCCGGTCACACCGGTCTGACGTCCTACGGTCACGTGCGCCCAGATTCCTGAACCGAGTCAATAGATCGATGGGCCACCCCGAGCACCGAACAGCCCGGGGCTGCTGACTCAGTTCGTGTGCGGGAGGTTCTTGTGCGGGTGCCTGATGGAGTCGCCACCCTTTGTCTCGTGCAGCCGGCCGAACCGGCTGGCAAGCAGATGCGCCATGCTCTCGGCCGCGCCCCGGCAGGCGTCATCGATCGTCGCGGCGTTGTGGGTCACCGCGACCGGCTGCTGACCGGTTGGACGAGCCTGCAGCACGCATCGCTTGTCGTCAGGTCCGCCTTTGCCCGCGTTCTGGTCACTGAGGTGGGCTTCCACGCTGGTGATCTGGTCGCTGAAGCGCTCGAGCGTCGACGCGATCTCTCCCTCGACGTGCCGGATCAGCTTTTCGCCGCTGTCGATGTTGCTGTCGGTGTTGATCTGAATCTGCATGTGCGCATCCGTTCCGGTAGGTGGCAACTGTTACTCGGACGGAGGCGGATGGTGTTCGTCGTCGACTCCGCCGCCGTAGCCTGCTCCGCGTGTACCCCGATACTCACCGTAATCCCCGATGATCATCGGACCGAGCGGTCTGGGTCGCCCAAATGTTGATCGTCAGCCTCGGCTGTTGGATCCAGCGGCACGAATTCCCTGAACGAGCCCCGAACCGCCACAGACTCGGTAGACCGGAACGCAGTTCTCGGTGTCGATGTGCGGTGCCACCACCTCGCTCACGTGGATCGCCGACGCCTACACCGTGGCACTGGCTGCCCTGGTACTACCGCTCGGCGAGCTCGGTGGCAAGTACGGCCGCCGGAACGTACTCGTCGCGGGCACCATCGTGTTCGCCGCAGGTTCGGCCGCCGCGGCATTCGCCGACTCGACCACCACCCTGATCGCGTGGCGCGTGGTCAGGGGGCCACCGCCATAGCGGATCCCGCACCTGTCACCGTCTTCGACGGCAACCTGCGCTTCGATGAACAGACCATCGACGAAATGAGCAGCCAATCGCAGGCGGCACGCGAGCGGATCGCCGCATTGCGAACATATGGACCGGCGGCCGCGGAAATCACAGCGATGGTGGCACTGGCTCTCGGTGTCTGGCGACTGACGGCATCGCGCCGACGCGCTGTGCGGTGAGCCGTTGGTTCACAGTTGGATTGGGCCGAAGTCGGCGGCGGTACGGGCCAGGGCGCGGATCGCGGCGCTGTCGGCGGTGGAGCGCCAAATCAGGGCCCATTGCAGTTCGGGGGCGTCGGGCATGGGCAGGAAAGCGATGCCTGGGGGGTTGTTGTAGCGGGCCGCGAGCTCGCCCAGCGGGTGGACGCACTGGCCGGACGCGACCAGGGAAAGTATCTCGTGGAAGGTCCGCGCGATCGGCCCGCGTGGGATGCGACGGCCCTGCGGTGTATGAGTGGGGACCATGGACGCAACCCAGTAGTCGGGGGCATCGGGACCGAAGTCGACAACACGGTTGTCGGCGAGATCTTCCAGGGACGCGAAGCCGCGTTGGGCCAGTGGATGGTCGGTGGCGACCGCCAGTAAGCGGCGGCCGGTGAGCACGGTGGGGCCGACGGTGAGGTCGGGTTCGAGGACGGGTAGCCACAGCACGTTCACATCGTGTTCCCCGCTGCGGAGCGCGTTGAACGGGTCGGCGCCGTTGACCTCGCCGAACGTGACGCCGCTACCCGGATAGCGGGTGCGGAACGTCTCGAACAGGGGCCGCAGTTCGTGGCCGGCGTGCCCGAACACTCCGATCTTGAGGGTCTGGCCTGCGCTGAGCCCGGCGCCTTCGGCGCGGGCGAGTGCGGCTTGGAGCAGGTCGTGGACTTGCTGCAGGTCTTCGCGCAGGCGCCGGCCGACCGGTGTCAGCTGCACGCGGCGACTGGTGCGTTCGAACAGTGCCGTGCCGATGCGTCGTTCTTGTGTGCGGATGGCCTGGCTGACGCGGGCCTGGGACACGTGCAGGCGTTCGGCGGTGCGGCCGAAGTGCAATTCCTCGGCCAGCGTCAGGAAGATCTCGATATCGCGCAGCTCCACGAATAACTCCAGAGTTATCAATCAGTCCACGAAGCTTACGTTGATCGGTGGTCGGTCTGCCGCGAAGCTGAGTTTGTCACCGCGGCACAAGCCCCGGTGGACAGACCGACAGAGAGGCCACCCGATGAGCAACCCGCTGGTGATCGCGGACCGGGTCGAGATCACCGCCCTGTGTGGCGAGGTCACCGACGCGGTGATGATGCGTGACTTCGACCGTGTCGCATCTCTGTTCACACCCGAGGCGGTGTTGCGGTGGCCGCACATCGACAAGGAGTTCGTCGGGCGGCACGAGATCCGCACGGGGATCGAGTGGGGGCAAGGACTGTGGGAGTTCTTCGTCCAGAACGTCCACCCCGGCTTCCTCCGGCTCGACGGTGACACCGCTGTCGGTCGTGTCTACATCGAGGAGTTCGGCCGCATGCTCGACGGTTGCTCGCACCGCAACTACGCGCTCTACCACGACCGCTACCAGCGAACCCCGGACGGGTGGAGGCTCAGCGAACGCGTATACGAGGTCCGCTACCTCGACTCGACACCATTGCCCGGTGCGCCGCTGGCCACCCGCTACTGAAATCGAAAGTCCTCGACCCCGCCTCACCGGCAGTCACAGGGACGGGGCACACGGTGTCCTGTGCCCGAAATCCTCACACAACGAAGGAAAGACAACATGAACAAGTACGAAGTCGTCGTAGTCGGTGGCGGATACGCCGGCGTGATGGCCGCCAATCGCCTGACGCAGCGCGACGACGTCAGGGTGACCGTGATCAACCCCCGCCCGGTCTTCGTCCCGCGGCTGCGGCTGCACCAGTTGGTGGGCGAAACCCACGAGGCGGTCGTCGAGTACCAGGACATCCTGGCCGAGGGTGTGGAGCTGGTGGTCGACAGCGTGCAGCGGATCGACGCGGCCGAACGCACGGTGATACTGACCGACGGCGGCACGATCGGCTACGACTACCTGATCTACGCGGTGGGCAGCGGCACCCCTACGCCGCGGGTGCCCGGTGCGCCCGAGTTCGCTCACCCGGTAGCGACTTTGGAGGCGGCACAGCGGTTGCGGTCGGTACTCCTCGACACGCCCATGACGGCCGCGGTGACGGTGATCGGGGGCGGCCCGACCGGAGTCGAGACCGCCGCCGAGCTGGCCGAGCAAGGGCGCGTGGTCACCTTGGTCTGCGGTGACGTCCTCGTTCCGTACCTGCATCCCAAGGCACGGCGCACAGCCCACAAGTACCTCGCCAAGCTGGGAGTGACCGTCATCGAGGGCTCCGAGGCGGCCGTCACCGCGGTGACCCGGGAGGCCGTGCAGCTCGGCGATGGCCGGACGCTGACGAGTGACGTGACGATCTGGACGGCGGGCTTCGGGGTGCCCGATCTGGCCGAACGTAGCGGGCTGCGCACCGATGCCGCCGGGCGTCTGCTCACCGACGAGACCCTGACCAGCGTCGACGACGAACGCATTGTCGCGGCGGGCGACTCCTCGGCACCGTCGAATCTGCCGTTCCGGATGAGCGCCTACGTCGCCTATTGCCTGGGCGCGCACGCCGCCGACACCTTGCTGCACCGGATCTCGGGTGAGCAGCCCTCGGCGATCGACCTGTCGTTCATCGCCATGTGCCTCAGCTTCGGCCGGGAAGCCGGGATCTACCAGCTCGGTCATAAGAACGAGACCGGCATGCGGCTCTACTTCAGCGGGTCCATGGGCAAGAAGCTGAAGGAAATCGCCTGCGAAGCAAGCATCAAGCACCTGGCGACCGAGGCACGCAAGCCCGGCTCACACCGCTGGTTGAAAGACGGCAAGCACCGGCCGGCGCTGCTGGCCCAGCGCGAGAACACGACTGTATCGGTCGGGTAGGGCACCGAAAGCCGTCATCTCCCCGGCGGTGGTGACTCGGCCACCCTGTGCGGCGATTCCTGTGGACGCGGACGCCACACAGGGTGGCCGGGTGCCGGACCTGACGACAACCGGAGAGGACTACATGAACACCACCCCCGACGCCGGTGGGCGGCAGGTCGCGGACCGCAACGGTGGTGACCCCGCCGTCATCGAGTCGACCGAAACGTTTCTCGCGCACCGTAACCTGCTCTTCACCGTCGCCTACGAAATGCTCGGATCCACCGCCGCTGCCGAAAACGTCCTGCAGGAAACCTGGCTGTGCTGGCGCAACATCAACTCCGGCCAGGTCAGCGACCCGCTCGCCTACCTGATTCGGACCCTCACCCGCCGGTCCCTGCACCGGCTGTGGTCGATGAAACGCCGCGGGGAATCCTCCGCCGGCCCGTGGCTGCCCGAGCCGCTGCCGACCACTGCGGACAACGCCCACCATGTCGAACTCGCCGAGCGCATGTCGAGGGCATTGCTGCTGGTCCTCGAGACACTCTCGCCGACCGAGCGCGCTGTGTACGTCCTGCGTGAGGCGTTCGACCTCGGTTACGACGAGATCGCCGACGCGGTCGGCGCCACCACTGCCGTGGCCCGTCAGATCGCGTATCGCGCCCGCCGCCATGTCACCGTCCGCCGCCCGCATCGGGTGGTCTCCGCGGACCGGGCCCGTGAGGCGGCGGAATCGTTGCGGCGTGCACTCGAAACCGGAGAGCCGCAGGTCCTGCTCGAGGTCCTCGCTCCCAACGTCGTCCTCGTCTGTGACGGTGGCGGCGTCGAACGGGCCGCGATACGGCCGGTCACCGGCGCCGACAAGGTAGCCCGCTTCATCGTCGGCGGGCTCGGTACGAGTGCGGCATCGCTCACCGGCGAACCCGTCACCGTCAACGGCACCGCGGCGTTGGCGATTCATGTCGACGGTGAACTCGACGGCGTCCTGGCGATCGGTATCGACGGAGACCGCATCACCGGCCTCTACTTCGTCCGCAACCTCGCCGAACCGGCCCATAGGGAATCCGAAACCCTCCTGAGCTTGTGGTGAACCACCGGATTCACCCACATCAGGTTGTGCGGGCATCAGGTCTCGGTCAGTGCTTCCACAACTCCCGCCGGCGGTATCGGCGTTCCCAGAACAGCGTGTTGATCGCCGCGACCGGGCCGGGCATGGCGGCCAGGAAGTGTTGGCGCTGTTCGGGTGTAGTCGAGTCGAGGACCCAAGGGACGTAGGCCGCCGCGCCGGAGGGGCCTTGTTTTCGGGCCATCGCGCCGCGAAATGCGTTCCAGTCCCTGGGCGTCAGGACGTCGTCGATGAGGGGGAGGGCGGCGGTTTCCTCGTGGGCCATGTGGTCGGTGAGGATGCGCGTCAGAGTGTGGACGTGTTCGGCGAGGTCTGCGGAGTGGGTGCGCAGCGCCTTGTCGACGGCGTGCAGGGCGGGGTCGAGGGAGGCGTGTTCGGCTTCCACGTCGGCCATGAGGGCGGTGTCGGTGGGGCGGTCGGTCAGGCGCGCCAGCACCGGGGGCCAGAGGGCGGCGTCTTCGACGGTGTGATGGACGTGGAGTTGGCGGGTGAAGTTCGCCCAGCCGGCGTGGACGCCGGGGGCGTCGGCGCGGCCGGCCGCGGCGGCGGTGGACAGGCGGGTCAGGTCGCGGCGGAAGGCGTCGTGGGTGGCGTACATGATGGTGAAGTCGATGGACATGATCGACCCTTTCAGCGGGTGAAGGCGGCGGCGTGTTCGGCGGCCCAGGTGGCGAAATCGAGGGCGGGGCGGCCGAGTAGCTCGGCGACGGCGCCGGTGGTGGGCCCTGGGACGCGGGCGTAATCGGACAGTGAGCCGAGCAGCCGGGCCGCGACCTCGTCGGGCAGTCCCTGTGCCCTCATTCCGGCGCGCACCTGGTCGGCGGTGAGTTCGAGGAACGACAGGTCGCGGCCGGTGAGTTCGCCCAGGAGGCGAACCTTGTCGTACTGGGTCAGCGATTCGGGGCCGGTCAGCAGGTAGTGGCGGCCCCCGTGGCCGTCCTCGGTCAGCGCGCGGACCGCGACGGCGGCGATATCGCGCTCGTGGATAGGCGAGGTGGCGGCCTTGCCGTACGCGCCGCGTACCACGTCGCCGGCGCGCAGTTGCGGTACCCAGGCCAAGGTGTTGGCGTCGAAATCCGCGCAGCGCAACGATGTCCACGCCAGCCCCGATGCTTCGGCCGCAGCCTCCAATGCCCGGAATCCGGCCATGAACCGCGGCTCCCCGGCGGGGTACTCGATCGTCGACGCGGAGATCACGACTACCCGGCGCGCTCCGTGATCGGCTGCGGCGGAGAGGATTTCCGGTGCCGAGGCGATGACGGCACGCGAGCTCAGCAACACCCCCTCGACGTCGTCCCAGGTTTCGGGGGGAATGCTCGGCACTGAGGGATCGGCCCCCACCACAACTGTTCCCCTCGGCATCCGTGCCTGTCCGGGGTCCCGGGTCACGGCGGTGACGGCCGCGCCGGTCGCCCGTAGCTGCGTGACGACTTCCCGGCCGATCGTTCCGGTGGCTCCGATGATGACGAACATGGTTGACCTTCTCTTCCCCGGTGGGTCGCCGATACGGCCCTACCGAATGTCGTAAGATATGAAAGTCATATTATTTAATTTGGTTTGGAGATGATATGGATTTCGTAGAAAACATGGGTGATGCTCGTCACCGACGACGGCTGACCGCCCGCGTCAAGGGCTCGCTACGCGATGTGCGCAGCCAATTGGCGCTGCTCAACCGGCAGGTCGGCACCCAGCTCGACCTCAAGGACATCGACTTCGACTGCCTGGACCTGATCAACAGCAATGGCCCGCTGAGCCCCAGCGCCTTGGCGAAACAGGCCGGTATCCACCCCGCGACGCTCACCGGGATCCTGGACCGCCTGGAACGCGCGGGCTGGATCATGCGCGAACGCGCCACCGGTGACCGCCGCGCGGTCCTCGTCCGCTCCCGCCCCGAGCGGCTCGGCGAGGTCTACGGCCTGCTGTCGGGAATGAACACCGCCGTCGACAACCTGTGCGCCGACTACACCCCCGACCAACTCGGACTACTGGCCGATTTCCTCGACCGCGTCATCATCGCCGGTCGCGAGGCCGTCGAGGGTCTCGCCACGGATTGACGTGACCCACACGGTATGGCGATTGATATCCAGGACGGTCTGCGCGAGAAGTAGCGACCGGGCGAGTCGAGCGGACAGTAGGGGAGGGCGCCGACGACCGACGGTGACTCGAATACGATCGGGTCGACATCGACGGGGTGCCCGTTGCAGAACCGGGGAGGCTGAGGGGATGACCGATTCGCGGCACCGACCTGATGATCGGCCGACGCCGGAAATCGCCGAATCTGCTGTGCGACACTCTGATTCGCGAGTCGGTGGCAGCGTCCCGTACATGTCTCCGCCCGGGGCCACTTCCGGTCACCCCGCTACCGGGTACGGCCCACCTGGTCCCGGATACGGGCGGCCACCGTACCCACCGCGGACCGGCAGCGGCAGGACGGGTCTGATCGCTGCCGGTGTTCTCGCGCTGGCGGTAGCGCTGGGTCTCGGTGTAGTGATCGGTGTCGTCGTCGGCGACCCAGGCAGTGAGTCCGCCGCCGGCCCGACCACGTCCAGAACCTCGGCCTCGTCCACTGCGGCTCCGACCACGACGTCCCACCGGAACCCGGCGCCGGGAATCTATTCGATCGGTGGCATCACCAACGCCTGCGATCTTGTCGATCCCACGCCGCTGCACAGGTGGTCGTCCACCCCGAGGGAAGCCCCCCAACATCGCGAATACCCGCCGAACAACTTCGACGGCGGCAACCTGTACTGCGCCATCCGCTACACCAGCCCCTCGACCGTCCCCGACGATGCCACCGTCGACGAAGCCGGCATCGGTCTGCAGGCCCAGTTCACCGGCGCCGACGCCGCCCCCGCCTACGACCGTTGGAAACAGACCGACACCAGCGCCACCGGATCGGGGCGGGCCTCGGGTGAGGTCACCGGAATCGGCACCCAGGGCTACTGGCATACCGCGACCACGGACACCGGCAACGGAATGACCCACATCGTGGCCGCGCAGGACAGCAATGTCTCGGTGCGAATAGAAGTCGCCGTCCTGCGCGCGAAGGGCGAACCCCCGGTGAACCGGGAGGAACTCGCGACGATCGCCGAGAACCAAGCCCGCAAAGCACTGGATGGACTGAAGAAGACTTAGGAATGTGCGCTATCTGGTGCTTACCCGGCCCCACTGGGCTACGCACCGCGCATCTTCTCCGATGGAGCAATGTTGATCATGAACCCTGAACAGCCTCACGCCGACACCGCCGGTGACGACGTTGTGCTGCAGGCGTTCCGCGCGGAGAGCGCGCGACTGTCCGAGGTGCTCGGGGAGCTGACCGAGGCGCAATTCGCCCTTGCGACTCCGCCATGGAATGTCGCCGAATTGGCGGTGCACATCACCTCCGCCGTCTCCCGTGTCGTGGCGGGCCTCGCCGCGCCCGCGCCTCCTCGAGTGGACATCGCCGCCGCCGACTATTACCGGCCGACGATCTTCGACGACGTTGCCAATGCCGAGCGGGTGCGCATGGCTCAACGCGACGCCGCCACTTATCCGAACGCGACCGCGATCGCCGCGGCATTCGACGACACTTGGCGGCAGACCGACACAGCGATATCGGAGCAACCCGCCGATCGCCTGATCACCACCCGATGGGGTGACGGGATCCTGTTGCGCGAGTTCATGATCACCCGTGTGGTGGAAGTGGTTCTGCACGGCCTCGACATCGCCATCGCACTCGGTGTGTCGGCATGGACTGCACCAGAATCCGCTGCGGTCGTGGGCGACTTCTTGCGGATCGAGCCCGCCATTACCCACCTGGGTTGGGACCGCCGGACTGCGTTGGCCAAAGCCAGCGGCCGCGCCGCGCTGTCCACCAGAGAGTCGGCCGAACTCGCGCGCCTGAATATCACCTGGAGACGGTTCGGCTAGTACTGCGGCGAGTACATTTCGGCCCCGATGCCGAGCCGACGGTGCCACTGAGTCGCCTGAGCCCGGCACCTGCTGAACGTCGCATTGCAAGGACCGCGCAGTCCGCGAAGCTGCACCTTGAATCGGAATCTTGTCCGGCTGATTTGTGGGCGGCTAGCGTCCGCGGGTTTCCCGCTGGTGTTCGCGCGAGAGCGCAGGCTTACCGCCCGGCACGGGTAATGCCGGTGCCGGGTGTCGGCGCCTGCCGGTCCGCCATCCGACCGTCGGCCATGTTCCACTACGACGGCAAGAAAGACGTCGATGGAGGCGATGCGGGCGCTCGAGCGGCGCCTCCCGAACGTCGTTTACAACCGGATGCTCGCTGACCAGCGGCAAGCCCGGGAGGGCACTCGGGAACGACTACTGACTCCAGCATGACCGACTAAGGAGGAGCCAACTTCGGTGCCCGGAAGCCGCCGATCTTCTGCTCGAGCAGTTCGGCCAGCCGCAACGTGGTGCGGTCCTCGAACATCGGACCGATGAGTTGCACTCCCACCGGCAGACCTTCAGGGGACCGGCCCGCTGGGATGGCGGTGGCGGGCAGGCCGGGCATGGTGGCCACACCGGCCCAGACGAGCTGGTCGAAGTACGGGTACTCGACGCCGTCGATATCGATGTGCCGGTTCTCCAGACCTCCGTTGTGATCGTGCGGGAACGCGGTAGTGGGCGTGATGGGGCACACCACGGCATCGAACTGTGCGAAGAGTTGCCGCCAGCCGTGGCGGTGGAGTTCGCGACGGTTGTTCGCCTCGACCCAGTCGCGGTGGCTGAGCACCATGCCGCGCAGCCGCGCCGCATCGAGACTGCGGTCGTCCGTGTTCAGGGCGGCGGCGTGGGTCTGCAGGTGTTCGTACACGTCGACGGGAATACTTGCGGCGGCGTTCGACAGCATCAGCAGCATGTAGAGCGTCGCCGCTTCGGTCGGATCGGGCAGCAGCGGACTGCGCCGTTCGACGCGGGCGCCCTCGTCGACGAGCGCCTCGGCGACCCGGTCGACGCCCGCCCGCACCGCCGATCCGGTCGGAATGAGCGGATGGTCCTCGATGATCAGGGCACGGAAGTCCGACAGCCGCTCGTGGCGCGCGGGCGGCAGCGCGACGTCGTAGGCGAGGCCGTGGGTCAGCGGGTCCGGTCCGGCCATCACGTCGAGCAGCAGCGTGAGGTCGCGGGCGGTGCGCGCCATCGGGCCGACGACGGCGAGGTCGAGGTCGACCGGCAAGGCGGGTGCGGGCGGCGCGACCATGCCGCGGGTCGGCGCCAGCCCGAGTGTGGGCTTGTGCGCGTAGACACCGCAGAAATGCGCGGGGGTGCGCAGCGAACCGGCGAGGTCTGAGCCGATGGACAGCGCGCCGAATCCGGCCGCCAGGGCGGCCGCCGAACCGCCGGACGACCCACCCGACGTGCGGCCGTGATCCCACGGATTGTTTGTGGTGCCGTAGATCTCGTTGAAGCTCTGGATATCTCGCAGCATCAACGGCACATTGGTCTTACCGAGCAGCACCGCGCCGGCGGCCTTCAGCCGCGACACCTGTACCGCGTCCTCGGCAGGCACATAGTCCCGCTGCGCCGACATGCCCCAGGTCGTAGGCAGCCCGGCGATGTTGTAGCACTCCTTTACCGTCACCGGAATACCGAGCAACGGCCGATCCTCACCGCGGGCACGCGCCTGGTCGGCACGACGCGCGGCGGCCCGCGCATTATCGAAGTCCGGTACACAGATCGCGTTGATCACCTTATCGTCGCGCTCGATACGGGCGATCGCCTCATCGGTCAGTTCCACCGAGGTCACCGCCCCGACACGCAAGGCAACCGCGAGTTCTTCGGCCGACTGAAAATTCCACTCCATGAATCCGACGCTATTGGCCTGCTGCAGAGGACATAAAATGCTTCTTCGCACAACGGGAAAGCCGAACGGACCATCTGTACCGGTGAAGTCACGCACTCGTTCTGCCATCGAGGGCGGCACACCCCAGGTCACAGCGTCGGCAGCGGGCCAACTCCACTAGCGCAGGGCATGAAAGGCCGCTTCACACAACCGGACAGATATCTCAATACTCATCATGTTCCTCCCCGGCCACGGACACTCGCGCGTACTTCGCGAGGCTGCGCACCGACGTATGCCCGGACAGGTTCACCAGTACCGGCGTGTACGCGCCCTTCTCCGATGAACGCATTCTCTGCAAATTTGCAGAGGATGCATGACAAAACGTGTCCGGAGGCGGTATCGACCACTACGCACACGTGCTTCATCGACGACAGGTACTGGCCGTGGGTGTGAGTGCCCGACTGCCGTGTCCGTCCGGTCGAGTTGGTGCGCCATCGGTGGTCGCCCCCACACCGAAGGTGTTCCGAGCCGACGACCGGATCGGAGTGTCCTTCTGCCTCGCCCGGACGGCTTGCGGCTACATCTCCTATGGGAAAACGGTCGGCGAAAGGGCACGAACGCTCGCGTGGTGGGCTGACCACTAAGGCGCAACTGGCCACCGGCGGTCACCGCCGCCGCTTGGCCCTGCTGGTAGCACCGCTCACTCCGTCGGCTTACCGATGCTGCCGGCGGTGCCCGAGTAGGTGAGCGTGCCGCGCCTGGAAGGCGGGGCACCTCGATGTACCCCGAAAGTGGTGATCGCCGATAGGGCGTACTCGGCCGCAGTGAACCGGAGCCCGCTACGGCGCGGGCGTATCCGGGCGGTGGGCCCTGAACGGAACGACCAGCGCGCCAACCGCAAATGCCAGGGCGCCTCGGCGGTAGTGTTCGATGCCGGGGCCTACAAGCGCTGCACTGTAGCGAGTTCGCGCTCGATAGGGCCGAACGCGGGATGCGCCGGGCTCGCCGCACCGGTTAGGATTCACATGTCATGGGGCAGCGCAGGCCCGTATGCGGAGCCGGTAATCTGCCGTCGGCGGTCACGAGTTTTGTGGGTCGACAGCGGGAGATTCGTGAGGTCCGGGCACTGCTGGCGACTGCCCGATTGGTCACTCTGACCGGAGTGGGTGGGGTGGGGAAGACTCGCCTGGCCACGGAGGTAGCCGCTGCGTCCGGCCGCTCGTTTCCGGACGGGGCGTGGTTGGTCGACCTGGCTGCCGTGGATGATCCGCAACGGGTGGCGCGTGCGGTGGTGACCAGTCTCGGAATGCCGGATCTGTCGCACCGGACAGCGGAGCAGCAGATCGTGGAGCGCCTCGCCGACCGGCAGGTGCTGCTCGTCCTGGACAACTGCGAGCACCTGCTGGACGGCTGCCGTTTGCTGTGCCACCACCTGCTGCGTGCCTGCCCGGGGCTGCGGATCTTGACCACCAGCCGCGAACTGCTCGGCGAAGCGGGCGAGCACGTCTATCCGGTCAGCCCGCTGTCGGTGCCTGCTTCGGATGAGTCCGTCACACCCGTGGCGATGGCGGGTTTCGACGCTCCGATGCTGCTCATGGAGCGTGCTCGGGCGGTGCGTCCGGACTTCACGGTCACCGAGCGTAATGCGGGCACGGTGGTGCGGGTGTGTGAGCGACTGGACGGGATCCCGCTCGCGATCGAGCTGGCCGCGTCCCGGCTGCGATCACTGCCGTTGCAAGCGATTCTGGACCGGCTCGAGGATCGGTTCGCGTTGTTGACGGGGGGTGCGCGAGCTGCGCTGCCACGACAGCGAACTCTGCGTGCGCTGATCGACTGGAGCTATGAGCTGTGCTCGCCGACCGAACAGCTGCTGTGGGCGCGACTTTCGGTGTTCGTCGGAGGATTCACCCTGCATGCCGCGGAGGACGTTTGCGCAGGTCATGATCTGCCGCGTGCGCAGGTGCTGGACCTGATCGATCATCTCGTCGCGCAATCGGTCGTCGTGCTTGTGCCGGCCGAGGACCAGACGCGTTATCGGTTGCTGGAGACGATCCGTGAGTATGGATGGCAGCGGGTGACCGAGCGTGGCGAGGGCTCCGCGCTGCGTGACCGGCACCGCGACTACTATCTCGCGTTCGCTGAGCGGATCGCCGGACAGTGGAACGGGCCCGGCCAGGAGACCGGCCTTGCCCTGTTGCGCGCCGACCGGGGGAACCTCGGAGGGGCGTTGGAATGGGCGACCAACAGTCCGGCGAGTTCCCGCGAGGCGCTGTTCTTGGTCACGGCACTGCGCTATCACTGGTGCGCCGATGGATTCCTCGGCTCCGGGCGACGCTGGATCGACCGCGCCCTACGGCTTGCCGCGGACTCGGATGCCGGGCGGATCTCCGCACTGTGGGTAGCCGGATGGGTGATGGTTCTGCAGGGCGACCTCGACGCAGCCGAGGCGGTGCTCGATGAATGCGCGGTGCTCGCGGCAGAAGCCGGAGACCGCCGTGCGCTCGGCTGGGCCAGTAGCCTGCGCGCCACTGCGGCGGGCTTCCGTGGAGATCTCGCCGCTGCTGTGGCAGGTTTCGAACGAGTGATCGAGAGTTTCTCCGAGGATGACGAGCTGGTCCGGATGACACTCTTCCAGCTCGCGGTCGCCTATACGCACGGGCATGATCCGAGAGCATGCGCGACGGCTCGCCGAGCGATAGAGCTGGCAGACCGGTGCGGCGAGCAGTGGACGAAGTCGTACGCGGTGTGGGCACTCGGCTACGACCAGCTGGTCCGGGGCGACTATGACCAGGCGATGGCTTCGGCTCACGCCGCCCTCGAGATCCAGCGCGAATTCAACGACCATGTCGGTACAGCGCTGATGATCGAGCTACTGGCCTGGACCGCGGCCGCCCGCGGCGAGCATCGTCATGCGGCCCGACTGCTAGGAGCGATCCACGCGATGTGGCGGCGAATCGGTACCTCGATCGCAACGTTCGGGCCTCACATGTCCGACCAGCACACAGCGTGTGAGCATGTCGTGAGCGATGCGCTTTCTGAGGCGGTGGTGCATGCGGAACGGGTGCGTGGCGAAGGACTCGATCACGGCCAGGCGATCGCCTACGCCCTCGATCGGAGTGCGTGCGGCCCGCAACCTGCGACGGTGCAAGCGGGCGTGCTGACAGCACGTGAGCGGCAGGTCGCCGAGCTACTCGCACAGGGTCTGAGTAACCGGCGGATCGCCGAGCGACTCGTGGTGTCGCCTCGAACGGTCGACCGGCACGTCGAGAACATCCTCTGCAAACTCGGCTTCTCTTCTCGCGCGCAGGTCGCCGCCTGGACGGCGCGTCCGCGTTGACCCTGCTGTTCGGGCGCACCCGGTTGGCGCTCACGAGCCCTTGCCACCGGCTTCTCACCAACGAGATCGGTGCCGGACCGGGTTGTCGTTGCGGCGGCATATGACGCTGCAGGCGTCCGCGAACTGCGCAAATGGGTATCGAGTGGGTGTTTTCACCCATGCCGCGCAGTGCTGGATCTGTGATGCTCGTCAGATCGTGACGAGCAGGAGGTCGGCTTTGACAGCATTCGACATCGCCGCGAAGTACCGTCGGCAGCCGAATGGGGGCCGGAGATGAATGACGTCCGTCGAACCGAGGCAGAGGGCCTAGGCGTCACGTGGCGCTTGCTTCAGGACCATTTGATTTCGATTCTCGCGGTGCATAGCGCCTACGACGCATCGCCGATCGTCTCCTTCGGCCCCGATACTTATCCGGATCTCGTGCAAGCACGAGAACTTTTTCCAGAATTGACGAGGTTGTGGGACGCGGTGCGCCACGAATTCTGGGCAAGACTCATTCCGCCACCACCTAGATGTACTGACCTGAGAGGTTAGGAACGCGGCTGGCTGGTGGGTGTCCGCCGAGTGCGGTGTGGCCGCGGTGGTGATTGTAGGTGTGTAGCCAGTCGGGGAAGGTGTTGCGGCGTTCGGTTTCGGTGCGGTAGGGGCGGGCGTAGGCCCATTCCTCGAGCAGGGTGCGGTTGAAGCGTTCGACCTTGCCGTTGGTTTGTGGCCGGTAGGGGCGGGTGCGTTTGTGGGTGATGCCGGTCTCGATGAGGGTGTCGCGCCAGAGTTGGGATTTGTAGCAGGAGCCGTTGTCGGTGAGCACCCGCCGGACAGTGATTCCGTGGGTGTGGAAGTAGTTGCGTGCGCGTCGCCAGAACGCGACAGCGGTTTCCTTGCGCTCGTCGCTCAGGATCTCTGAGTAGGCCAGGCGGGAGTGGTCATCGACAGCATTGTGCAAATAGCTGTTGCCGACATGGCTGCTTCCATTGCGGCGCAATACTTTTCCGGGTGTGCGCGCGCGGTTGCGTCCGCCGGTGCGGCGGCCCACGGCGCGGTGTCCGCCGCCGTCGGGAATGTTGCCCAGTTTCTTGATGTCAACATGCACCAGGTCGCCGGGTTCAGGGTGTTCGTAGCGGCGGATCACCCGGCCGGTGGCGCGATCGAGCCACCGCAGCCGTGCCAGCCGATAGCGGGCCAGGACCCGATGCACGGTGGCCGGGTGCAGGCCGAGCAGGTAGGCGATCCGGGCCGGTCCCCACCGGCGCAGAAGGCGGAGTTTGATGATGCGCCGCTCGGTGCGCACCGGGGTTCGTCGCGGACTGCGGTGCGGGCGGCTGGATCGATCGGCCATACCGGCAGCGCCGTCGGTCCGATAGCGGTCGGCCCACCGTTTCGCCGTGGTCGCTGAGACCTGGAATCGTTCGGCGGCTCGCCTCAAAGGCCAACCGTCCTCAACGACACAACGAGCAAGCCGCAGTCGGCCCAGTTCTGACAACGGGGCATTACGGTGGGACACGAAGACCTCCGATTGGTGAATGCGTTCCTAGACAGCTCGCACTTCACCCGGAGGTCTTCGCCATGTCAGCCCGACACGCCGTCACCAACCTCTGTGGTCAGTACACCTAGATCGGCGCAATCAAGGCGATAGGCGTGTAGAACTCGCGGGCGCCGCGGCCACCCACTCACCTGAGTGCCGCTGCCTATCAAGCGGCGACGGCGCCGTCAGTGCGGCCGATCGGGCGACGAGTGCCCCGGCGATGCTTGGCGTTCGGCGTCAGTTGACTCGGTCCGCGTAACCGGGCGGCAATTCACTGGGGGAGCAGGCGATGACGGTGTCATCGTTCTCGCCGACATGTTCATACCACGTGATGGTGGCGAGTTCGCTGACCACATGGATCGGATAGGTCGGGCCTCGGTCACGATAGGAGGTCATCCGGTCGAGGAAGTCGTTTGGAACAGCACTGTTCGCTGAGGGTGGTCGTGCACCCACCGTGGGAAGAAGATGACGCCGTGCAGAAGGCGCTGCGCGGGTGAGATGTTCACGGCGACGGAGGTGCCGGTCGGCGGTAGTCGATGGTGTGGGGGTTCTTCACGTACATCTCGTACCGCCATCCGTTGTCATAGCGGTAGATGAATCGGTGCCCCACCAGGCCGGCCAACTCGGCCCTCGATGCCTCGTGATGCTCCCTGGGGTGGCCGGGGCGGCGAACACCCGCGGTGCAAATACTTTTGTTGCAAAAGTAATCGCGGCCGCCCGTCTGATGCAAGGGCACAATGAGGTCATGGATGCCATCGCCGTCCGGGCTCGATTGATGCCGGAGCCCGATTTCGAGGCTCAGCTCAGTGCCCTGCTCGGGCCGTTGCGACGTGCGGTGCTGCACCGCACGCGCGCCGCCGAAGGTTTGCCGGACCTGCCGGAACCTCAAATCGAATTACTGCGGTTACTGGTGACCGCCGGCGGCCTGACGTCCACCCGCGCCGCGAGCGAACTCCGGATGGCGCCGTCGACGATCAGCAACCTTGTCAAGACGATGGCAGAAGCGGGACTGGTCGATCGCAAGCCGCTGCCTTCCGATCGGCGCGGCGCGATACTGATGGCCTCTGCTCGGGCGCGGCAGTTGCTCGACCGGTACGACCGTGCCAGCGCCGCGATGCTACGCGAAGCCCTCGACGGCCTCCCGGCCTCCGATCGACCCGCGATCGAGTCCGCGCTGCCCGCGTTGCAGCGGTTGCTGGCCCTTTTGACGAGTGGTCCCGACGCCGAGTAGCTGCCGCGATCCAATTCGTCCAATCCCTCCCGCGCTCGACGTCCGCTCTGTAACTTGCTTTTGTCACAAAAGTAACTTGTTTCCGGATCGGCGCCTCCGTGGCGATGTGTCAGGCGTTGACCTCAGGTGTGCAGGAGTGTTCTCATGCCGGTCAGCGTCGCGCTATCCCAGCGTGTGCGCCCGCTACGGTGGTTGGTCGTTGTAGTGGCCTTCGTCTTCGGGGTTCTCGACTGCACCGCGACCGGCATAAGGCGGCGCCGACGAAGGTCCGGCTACGAGCGTTTCCGGTGGAGTGATCCGCGGTGCGCGCGTCGATGGGGTGGTCGAGTATCTCGGAGTCCCGTTCGCGGCCTCCACCGGGGGCGTCAACCGTTTCGCGCCGCCGAAGCCCGCCCCGTCATGGGCGGGTGAGCTCGCGGCCACCGCGCGAGCCGGCGAACACGATCTTCGAGTACCTCGAGATCTTGCACAACCGTCGACGCCGTCAAACAGCCCTCGGTGTGCGCACCCCGATCGGGTGCGAAATGATGGATCCTCGAACGGCTACACAGTCCGACGGAGCTCACGCCAGAGGCGGAGCTGCCCGACGGGCGTGGCTCACTAGGCTGGCTGGGTGGAGTTCACAACGGATTTCGAGCGTGGTGGGTGGCTGCTGGCGCGCGTCGGTGAGCACGGGGTCGGCGGCGTCGCTGGTACCGGCTTCGAGGCTTATGCGCGGATCCTGCACCCGGTCGAGGCGACCCGCCGCGACGACACGGTCACCGATGAGTGGGGCAATCCCGAGATCGTGGAGGAGGCGATGTGGCCGTGGGCCGAGGTCGCCGTGCGCAACGGCAGAGTGATGCATCCGCTGGTGCAGTGGCGCAACCTCACCGACGATGAAGACGAAGCGGCGATGTCGTTCGACGACGGCTGGGAAGTCGGCCAGACCGTCGAGGGGTGGTTCGACCCGAGCCTGCTGGCCGCGCTCACTGTCCACCTTCGCGCAGCCACCGAGACACCGGAAGAGGTGACGGCTGGAGTGTGGAATGGATTCGGCGAACTGAACACATCCTCGGGTGCGGTGTTCGTCGCGTCCACCGACGGCGATCCGCGCAACCTCGAGCGCGAGCGAGCTCGAATCGACGCCGAGCTGGCTGCCTCGGTCGCGCCGCAGGTCAGACGGGCGGTCGAGGCAGGGCCTTTCCTCCAGTGGCCGGGACGCGACTTCATGCTGTTCGACACCAGTCTCTCCGAACTCGCCGACCCCCGCTGGGTGCATGCGGCAGGCCTGGGATGGACGACCGACTTCCCCGGAGTGACGCCCCAGCTGCTCTGGCCCGCCGACCACGCATGGGTCGTGGCCAGCGAGATCGACTTCGACTCCACGATCGTCGCCGGCTCACGGACGCTGATCGACGCGGTTGTGGCCGACGATCGTTTCGAGGCCTTCGAGATCACCGAGGTATCGGATCTGAGCTGGGACGGCGACACAATCAACCCCGCGCCGCAGGACTGAGATGTCGGCGAGAGCTCGACCAGGGCGTGCAACCGAGGTCCACGACGATCTCACGAACAGGGCGGCAGTAGTCATGGACTCGGCGGCCGCACGCCTCGAGACGGCTCAGTAGTCCGCGCGAGGAGCAGTGATCGGACGGCGACCGATGATTGCACCCACGCGGACACCCGCGGTCCACTTGTCGAGCTCACGACCTCCGCGCGCCCAGCCGGGGGCCGGAACGTGTCGGTGAGACGGAATATGTTGTTGCGCAGGCGGATCCTACATACCTCGACCGTGCTCGAGGATGCGACCGCCGATGGCGTCGAGGAACACGTCGACGCCATCGGGGCCAGCTCGGTCAATCGCAGGTCGATGTCGTCGCGCTTGTAATCGATGGCCGCGTCCAATCCGGCCCGGTCGGTGATCAACGAACACTTGGGGCTGCTGCACGGATAGGTGACATCGATCTGGCTTGCCGTGAGGCGGGCCTGGAAGGATGTCATCGTGCCCAAGCCCTATCCCCGCGAGTTCCGTGACGGCAGTCTACGACGGTTCCCCAGGGGAATGGATGCAGGGTCCGGACGTTCCGATTGCGCCTCGCGACAGTGCTCGAACTTCGTCCGACGAGGGCGAGCCGACGGCCCCGCACTGGCCGTGTTGACGCCTGGCGCAACGATACACAGCACCTTCGCGCGTCACCCTTGCCGACACTGTGCCGTGCCGAATCCTTCGGGGGCACAGTGCAACACCGGCAGGTCAGAATTGCTGGGGCTCATGCACCCCTGGTGCGATCTCCTGTTTGTACAGGTCGGCGATATCGGAAAGGTACTTCTCGGCAATGACTTTCCGCTTGAGCTTCATGGTGAGGGTGACTTCGTCACCACCGGCTTCCCAGAAGACCGGGAGCACACGGAACCGTTTGATCTGCTCCACGCGCGAAAGCCGCTGATTGCCCGCGGCAACCCCGGCCGCGATCGTCTGCACGACGGTGGGATCGGCGGCCAAGGTGGCCGCGGACGCGTCGGGAAGTCCGTGTTGACGCGCGTAAGGTTCGGCGATTTCGACGTCGAGGACGATCAGCGCTGTGTTGTAGGGGCGCGCGTCGCCGATGACCGCGATGGCCCCGACGAGCGGTGTGCTGGCCTTGATGGTGTTCTCGATGTTCGCCGGTGACATGTTCTTCCCGGCGGCATTGATGATCAGTTCCTTCTTGCGATCGACGATCTTCAGGTAACCGTCGGCGTCGATCTCCACGATGTCACCGGTGTGCAGCCAGCCGTCCGCGTCGATCGCCTCGCTGGTTTGCTCGGGCAGGCCGCGGTAACCCTTCATGACCAGTGGACCGCGCACATGCAGTTCGCCGTCGGCCGCGCGGCGGGATTCCATGCCGGGCAGCAGTTTTCCGACGGTCCCCAGCTTGGCGTCGTCAGGATGGCTGACACTGCAGATGCACGACAACTCGGACATGCCCCAGATCTCCGCGATCGGGATGCCCAGTCCGGCGAAGAACGCCAGGGTCTGCGCCGGAATCGGCGCCGCACCCGACAGCGCCCAGCGCAGCCGATCGAATCCGAGGGCGGCGCGCAGGCCGCTCAGCACCATCTCGTCGGCCAGCTTCCACTCGGCAGCCAGCTCGCTGGGTACCGGCTCGCCGGCCAGCTGGTGCTTGCTGCGCTCGCCGGCCACCCCCAGCGCCCACTCCATGGCCTTGCGACGGGTCCCGTCCTGCTCGCCGGCCACCTTGAATTCTATGGCGGCCTTCAGCTTTTCCCACACCCTCGGCACTGCTCCCCAGATTGTCGGGCGCAGATCGGTGAGCGCGGCCGCGATCTTGCTCGCGTCTGACACACACGTCACCTGGGTACCCAGCACTTCCTGGACGTACAGGGCGGTGAGCCGGTCGGCGATGTGGGCGGTCGGCATGAACGAGGTGATGGTGTCACCGAATTCGAAATGCAGCACGCTGTCGATGCCGTACACCTGGAACAGGAGGTTGGCGTGGGTGGTTTCCACACCCTTGGGGTTGCCGGTGGTGCCCGAGGTGTAGATCAGAGTCGCGACGTCGCCGGGCTGGACCGCTCGCCAGGACGCGTCGAAGTCGAAGTCGGCTGTGCCGGAACCGATCAGCTGATCGATCGACAGTGTGCCCGCCGGTGCGTCGTCGACGCAGATCACGTGGTCGAGTTCGACTCCGCTGTCCCGCAGGCGCGGTAGGAATTGTGGTTCGCAGATCACTACGCGGGCACGGGCATTGCCGAGAACGTAGGCGAGCTGCTCGGCGGGCAGCGTGTTGTACACCGAGAACGATGTCGCGCCGAGGTGTTGCGCGCCGACCTCGAGGGGATAGAAGTCGATGCGGTTGGTCAGCATCAGCGCCACGGTGTCACCGCGCCGGACGCCGAGTCGGGCGAGCCCGGCGGCCACCTCACGAACCTGGCGTGCGTAGTCCCGCCAGGTGAGGGTGCGGGCATTGCCGGGAGTGCGCAGTGCGATCGCGTCGGGATCGATCGACGCGGTGTGCTGGAACGCTGCGGGCAGCGTGTCGAAGCGAGCAGGGCTCACTGAACTGGCCTTTCTGAATCAACTGGCGGCGGTCGAGGGTTCGAGGATCGAGGTGACAAATCGGCCTGCCGCGCGGTAGGCGAAGCGGGATTCGGGGATGAGCGCCGGCAGAGCCTGGAAGACGTGCATCTGGTCGGGCCAGACCTGCAGCTCGCAGTGTGCGCCCGCTGCCGTCCAACGGTTCGCCAGCGTCGTGGCGTCGTTGCTGAAGAACTCGGTGTCGCTGGTGTGGATCAGCGCGGGCGGAAGCGACATCCCGGGTTCGGGCCGTAATTCCAGTGGCAGGTCGGTGAACTGCGCGATGGCGTGGCGCGACATCGGCACCGTCAACAAGCCGTCGAGCGTGGCGTTGGCATGGCCGGTGGCGAGCGTGAGGCTCAGATCGGTCATGGGGGAGAACAGGACCAGTGCGCCGGGCTGCGGCACCGCCGACTGTCCGATGGCGAGTATCAGGTCCGCGGCCAGGAAACCTCCGGCCGAGTCACCCGCGACGATCACCTGCTCGGGACGGTAGCCCTGCTTCAGCAGCCACCGGTAGCCGCGCGCGACATCCAACGGTGCTGCGGGATATGGATGTTCGGGTGCCAGGCGGTAGCCGAGGGTGAAGACCGGCATCCGGGTCGCGGTGGATATTCGTGCGGCAACGCCGCGATAACCCGCCGCGGACCCGGCCACGAATCCACCACCGTGGATATACAGCACGACGTGGTCGGTGCGGGTGGCGCGCGGGCCGTACACCCATTCGCCCCGAACCGGCCCGTGCACGACCCGGATCGCGGTGCCGCGCAGAGTGGGCGCCGCGGCCCGCAAGGTGCGGTCGATCAGGGGCCGGATCGCGGCCAGGGTCGTCGGGTTCACCGGCGCGAGCGCACCGAGCCGCCGGATGGTGTGCGTCGACAAGCGCCGCACCGCGCGGGCCCGGAAAGATCCGCGCTCGACGAGGGCGGTCATCGGCGCGCCTCGATGGTGCGAAGCACCTCGTGCACGGACGAACTCGCCGCGAGGCGGTTGTCGAGAACGACGTTGACCACACCCCGCAGCAGCGCGTAGGGCTCCCAGCCGGCGGGTGCGATCGTGCGCGGGGCACGCCGCGCGATGCCGTCTACGATGCTGCGCGCGGCCTGTTTCGCGGTGATCCGCACCCGTAGCGGCCAAGGCAGCATGGCGTCGAGCCGACGGCCCAGCTCGTCGGTATCGAGCATGTCGTGGGTCATGGCGGTCTCGACAATGCCGAAGTAGGCGATGCCGGCGCTCGCACCCACGGCAGCGAGTTCGACCCGTAAGGCGCGCCCGAGCTGTTCCACCGCGGCCTTGCTGACCATGTACGGCGAACCGCCCATCCCAGGGGCGAACGCGGCACACGAGGAGACGACCACGACATGACCTTTGGCCTGGACGATGTGATCGAGTGCGGGGTGCACGGTATTGAAAACCCCGGTGAGATTGATGCCGACGACCCGGTCGAAGTCGGCCGGATCCAGCGTGCGCACCGTGGCGGGAACGGGAGTGACACCGGCATTGGCGACCACGACGTCGAGGCGGCCGAACCGCTGCACCACCTCCGCCACGACCTGTTCCATCCGCGTACGGTCGGCGACATCGGCGGCGATCGGATACGCGGGGGAGCCGAGCAGGGATGCCGTTGCACGCGCCGTGATCTCATCGATGTCGCAGACAACTACGGTCGCGCCCCGGGCGTGCAGGAGGTTCGCGAGTTCGCGGCCGATGCCCTGTCCGGCGCCGGTGATCAGCACGACCTTTCCGCTGACGTCGTAACTCGAGCCAGCGAACCGGCTCAGCGGATTGCGTGTCATCAGAGCACCTCGTAGGCTTCGGCGTCGAACCGTTCGGTGCGCTTGCGATATTCGAAGCTCCAGCTCGGATACAGCCCGGCGTTGCCGCCCTCGGCGGTGGTGTAGTAGCTCTCGCAGCCGCCGGTGAGCCAGACGGTTTCGGCGCTGCGCCGCCGCATCTCCTCGACGAACCTTTCCTGGACGATGGGTCGCAGCTCGACCCGCCTCGCGCCCCGGGTGCGCAGCGTCGACAGGGCGTCGACGATGTAGGCGATCTGCGACTCGATCATGAAGATGGCGGACTGATTGCCGGCCGCGCCGAACGGCCCGAGCGTGCAGAAGAAGTTCGGGAAGCCCGCGACGGCCGCGCCGAGGTAGGTCTGCGGCTGCTTGTGATACAGATCGGCGATGGACAGGTTCTCGCGGCCGACGATCCGTTCGTATGCGGTCGGGATGGAGGTGAATCCGGTGCCGTAGATGATGGTGTCCGCCGGAATCTCCACCCCGGCCCGAGTCAGGATCGAGTGCGGCCGGACCTCTTCGATGCCGTCGGTCACGACGTCGACGTTGTCCTGATCCAGCGCGGGCAGGTAGGCATCGGAGAAGATGGCCCGTTTGCAGCCGATTATGTAGTCCGGCGTGACTCGCGCACGTAACGCCTCGTCGCGGATCTGGCGGCGCAGCTGGAAGCGGCCGAGCAGTTCGAACGGGTGCCGGAATCGATTGTCCACGAAGCCGACCAGGCCGAAGCTTTCGATCAGGGTGTACCAGGTGCCGCGAACTGCCTTCTGGGTCAGGGGAACCCGACGCAACAGCAGGCGTTCCAGCGCCCGCGTCCGGCGATCCATCCGCGGCACGATCCAGGGGGCAGACCGCTGAAAGACGGTCAGCGACGCGACCTTCGGCTGAATCTCGGGCACGAACTGAACGGCCGACGCTCCGGTGCCGATCACGGCTACCCGTTCGCCGGACAGGTCGTGGTCGTGGTCCCAGTGCAGCGAATGGAAGGCCTTGCCTTCGAAAGTGTCCAGGCCCGGCAGATCCGGGTACTTCGCTTCGGCGAAGATCCCGGCGGCGGAGATGAAGTAGTCGGCGGTGAGGGGCCCGCGCGAGGTTTCGACCCGCCAGACCGATGCTGCTTCGTCCCATCGCGCGCCGAGGAGTTCGGTGCTCAGCCGAATATGGCGCACCACATCGTGTTTCGTCGCTACCGAGCGAATGTAGTCCAGAATTTCGCGTTGGCCGCCGTAGGTACGCGACCAATCCGGGTTCGGTGCGAAGGAGTAGCTGTACAGCTGCGAGGGCACATCGCACGCACAGCCCGGGTAGGTATTGGCCTGCCAGGTGCCGCCGAGGTCTTCGGCGCGTTCGATCAGCACGAGGTCGTCGAATCCGGCCGCGCGCAGCTTGATAGCCAGGCCGATCCCACCGAAGCCCGCGCCGAGAATGACGATCTGCCGGTGCTCGATGTCGTGTGCGGTCATGGGTCAGCCGATCCTTCCGTGCAGTGCCGCGGTCAGCACATCGACCACGAAGTCCACGCGTGCACTGCGCCTGAACGTCGTGAGCGCCAGCGGGGAGGGAAAACGCTGCCGCGTGGTCGCTTTGGCATAGGTGAATTCGCGCAGGCCATCTGGGCCGTGCACGCGGCCGAATCCGGACGCCCCGACTCCGCCCAGCGGAAGTGCCGGGACGGTGGCGTGAGCGACGAAGGCGTTGATGGAGGTAGCGCCGCTGTTGATCCGGTCCGCGATCGCCACGCCGTCGCGCCGGGCGAAAACAGTGGCGCCGAGGCCGTATTCGCTCGCGTTGACCCGTTCGACGGCCTCGTCCATGTCGGCCACGCGGGCGACGGTGAGTGTCGGCCCGAAGGTCTCCTCAACCACGGCGGCGGCATCCTCGGGGACATCGACCAGGATGGTCGGCTGCACGAACTGACCGCTGATCGATTCGGAGCCGCCGAGTAGCGCGCGCCCGCCGCGGGCGATCGCGTCGTCCAGGTGCCGGCGGATCACCTCGAGTTGCTTGGGCATGGTGATCGGGCCGATCTGCGCCGTGCCGGTTCCGGCGCGCAGGTCACCGGCCAGAGTGCGGAGTTTGCCGAGGAATTCGTCGTAAATGGCCGTGTGGACATATACCCGCTCGACACCGAGACAGGTTTGGCCCGCATTGGACATACCGCCCCAGATCGCCGCGTCGGCCGCGGCGTCGAGGTCGGCGTCCGCGTCGACGATCAGCGCGTCCTTGCCGCCGCACTCCATCAGGACGGGGGTGAGGTGCTCGGCGCACGCGGCAAGAACACGTTTTCCGGTCTCGGTAGATCCGGTGAATCCGATCTTGCCGACCCGGCTGCGGCACAGTGCCGCGCCTGTCTCGCCCGCCCCGGTGACCACCTGTAACACCGGTCTCGCCGGCAGCACCCGGGTGAATGCTTCGGCGAGCCAGAGCCCGACCCCCGGGGTGTACTCGCTCGGTTTGAACACCACCGCGTTGCCTGCGGCGAGCGCGAACGAGATCGAACTCAGCGGCGTGAATACCGGATAGTTCCAGGGCCCGATGATGCCGACGACGCCGAACGGACGGTACTCGACACTGGACGCCTGGTTGAGGGTGAGCAAGCTCGATCCCACCGCACGGCGGCCGAGCACGCGCTGAGCATTGCGCGCCGCCCATTTCAGGTGCTCGAGCGCCATCACGATCTCGAGCTTGGCATCGGAGATCGGCTTGCCCATCTCCTGATGCATGAGGCGCGCGAGATCGTCACGGCCGCGCGTGATCTCGGCCCGCCAGCGGTCCAGCACCCGCCCGCGGTCGGCGAAACCCAATGCGGCCCAATCGGCCGCGGCTTCCTGAGCGCGCGCGACCGCGGCCTCGACCTGCGCCGGAGTCCGGTTCGGGTACCGGCCGACGACCAGGCCGGACGCCGGGTTACACACCTCGAACATGCTGTCCTGCGCGGCGGGCTGCGTCTCGGTGGCAGTCATCGACCGGCCTCCTGCGCCGTAGTGGGGACCGCCCGGCGGATCCCGCGGGCAATCGATTTCGTGACGAAGTGGTTGACCGGGCTCGCTGCGGCCAGCAGCGGGCGCAGCAAGGGGTTGCCTTCGAGCGCGAACGTCCAGATCAGCCGTGTCCCGTCGGGGGTCGGCTGTAGGGCGATGTCCTCGGCGAACCGCTTCAAGCCCGGAATCGAGGCGGCGTCGACGGTGAAGGTCATATGTGAGCCTTCCTCCCAGCGGTAGAACCGTTCCTCCAGGCGCGCGACACCGCCGAGGGTGACCACGCGGGTGGTGCCGACACCGAACGGCCGGGGCGAGGTCCAGCGAGCCGCGGTGATCAGCGGCGACCAGGACACGAGGGCATCGTCGGAGGTCAATGCCGCCCAGACGCGCTGCGGCGGTTGTGAGATGTCGACGAAATGGGTGTAGCGGCGGGCGGCGCCGGCGAGGAATGCGTCGTCGGAGTTCGCCAGCACGAAGCGTGCAGTCATAAGACCGGATTGCCTTTCACGGTCAGAGATCGAGGACGAGAGGTCCGTCGGTGGAACGGGAGACACAGGTCAACATGTGGTCGGGGCGTTCGGTGTCGCTGAGCAACCGGTCGCGGTGGTCGATGTCGCCGGAGAGCACGCGGGTCTTGCACGTGCCGCAGAACCCTTGACGGCAGGAGTACAGCACGTCGGGCTTGACCCGGCGGAGTGCTTCGAGAGCCGTTTCCTGGCTGCCGACCCGGACATCGACCCCGGTTCGCGCCAAAGTCAGGTCGAACTCGCGGCCGTCGGTCACCGGCAGCGCGGAGAAGCGCTCGGTATGCAGCGATGCGGTGGGATTGAGCCGGAACAGGTGTTGCTGCGCGGCCTCCAGCACCGGGGGCGGCCCGCAAACATATACGGCCGCACCAGGTTCCGCTTGGGCGAGGATGGCGGGGACATCGGGTGCGCCGTATTCGTCGTCGGGACGGATGTCGGTGTCGAGCGGTAGTTCGCTCAGGAACGGCATGGTCGACCGGGAGCGCCCCAGATACACCAGTCGCCCACGTTCACCGGTCTCCCTGACCATCGGCAGGATGGGGGTGATCCCGATGCCAGCGGCGAGGAACAGGTAGGACGGCGCGTTCTCGATATAAGTGAACGCATTGCGCGGCCCCCGAATTCGCAGCGCGTCGCCCGGTTGCATCGCATGCACTTCCAGTGATCCGCCGTCTCCGTCGGCGATGCGGCGCACGGCGATGCGGTAGCGCCGCCGATCCCGGGGATCCCCGCACAACGAATACTGCCGCTGTCGTCCCGACGGCAGAAACACATCGAGATGCGAACCCGGCCGCCATGACGGCAGGGGCTGTTCGTCCCGGCCCACCAGAGTGAGCGACGCGACGTCATCGGCCTCGGCGCGCACTGACTCGACCACGGTGTCGAGCTCGAATCCGTTGAATCGCACCGGCTTCGGGCGGGAGAGCGCGGGGGTTGTGAACACCTTCTTGTAGATGTCCATGGCGACGCCGAACGCTCGAAGGCTCGGCGTGGCGGCGTCGTCGGTGCTGGTCATGCGCGCGCCGCCGGAGAGTGCGCGAGATAGCGCAGCGCGCTGTCCATCGACCCCAGCTGTGAGGGATGGAAACTCGGCCGCAGGTAACGCGGCATTTCCGTGAAGAAGGTCGTGAAACTGGGAATCACCCCCCGCACGGTCGCGCTCACGAACTGCGCACCCCAGAATCTGCCTTTGTTCGTACTGGGGTCTTTGCGATACAGGTACGCCGTGGAGATCACGAAGAGCGGCAGGAGTAATACGGTGGCGAGCAATCCCGTGCGAGCCCGACGCGCGTAACCGCCGTCGAGGTACATGTAGGCGTCGAAGACGACGCTGCGGTGTTCGACCTCCTCCGCGCCGTGCCAGCGGACCAGATCCAGCATCGTCGGGTGCATGCCGGCGGCTTCGAGGGCCTCGGCCTCGAGCAGCCACTCGCCGATCACCGCGGTGAAATGCTCCATGCCCGCGAACAGGCCGAGACGCTCTTTGAGCCACTGCTCCTTGGCCCTGCCGCTGAGGTCGTGATCGCCCAGGACCCGGTCAACCAGCCAGGCGACCTTGCTTACGTAGGACTCGACGTCCAGACCGAGCGACTGCAGGTGCTTACGGGCACCCTCATGGCTACTGGCATGCGTCGACTCCTGGCCGATGAATCCGGTCACCTCTTCACGCAGGCGTTCATCCTTGATGAAGGGGAGGGCCTCGGCCAAGCAGGCCGCCATCGCCCGTTCGCCTTCGGGCAGCACCAGGTGCATCACGTTGGTGACGTGTGTCGCGACGACCTCGCCCGGGATGTAGTGCATCGGCACCGAGGAGAAGTCGAAGTGGACGTCACGGGCGTGGATCGCGTGGGCCTCGTCCTGATAGGAGCGCTTCGTTGCACTGTGATCAGCCATACAGCCAACCGTACATCGCCACATTTCTTATGGCAATGTTGCAGCGACAAATCGACTTGCAATGTTGCAATGATGGTGATCGGTGCTAGCGTCGAGGTGTGTCCACCACTGCCGCCACCTCGGAAAACACAGCCGAAACCATCGAGGAACGGATCCTCGAAGCAGCCCTCATCCAGTTCGGGCAGGTGGGCGTGAAGAAGACGACCATCGAGGACATCGCCCGCAAGGCCGGTGTCGACCGGGTGACCGTCTATCGGCGCGTCGGCGCCCGGGACGATGTCGTGCGCGCGGTCACCGAGCGGGAGGTGCGCAAGTTGCTCGCCGAACTCGGCGAACTCCCGGCCCGGCACGACACCCTGGAGGGCTTGGTTGTCGACGTGTTCGCCACCGTCCTCACCCGCTGGCGCACCCATCCACTGGTGCAACGGATGCTGACCCTCGAGCCCGACCGACTACTCCCGCAGCTCACCACCGAGGGCGGCGCCTTCTTCATGATGTCGGTCGCCGCGACGACCGAGGTCCTGCGAAACGCGATGCGCGAGAAGGGCTTCCCCGAGGTTCCCGACCTGGACGTACGCGTCGAGGTCGTCTGCCGTATCGTGCACTCGCTGATCCTGCAACCGATCGGCGCCATCGACCTGGACTCGGGGCTCACCGCGTTCGCCCGCGACTACATCAGGCCGATCATCACCGACTAGTTCGAACAATCCATCGTTCTCGTGGTCGGCAACCAACCAGTTCGCGTCGGCCTTCTGGAGCAGCGGAGGGCAGGGTTCGACGCCGCGGCTGAATAGGGCATCCATGAGGCCGGTCTCGCGGGCCTGAGATCGCCCCGGTTTCCCGGACGCCGATGGTGAGGCGAGATACTCGCCTCCGAGAGGAGTCTGGATGCCTGCAGCACACCCGCCGGAGTTCCGGCAGCGCGCGATCGAGCTCGCCCGTACCAGTGACAAGTCGGTTGGACGGGTCGCCAAGAACTTGGGTATCTCGGAATCGTGCCTGCGGAACTGGCTCGCCCGCGCCGAGGTCGACGAAGGCAAGCGTGAGGGCGTGAGCAGTGCCGAACGTAAGGAACTGGCCGAGTTGCGGCGTAAGAACCGGCAGCTCGAACTGGAAAACGAGGTCCTGCGCAAAGCGGCAGCCTGCTTCGCCCGGGAGAACGTCCTCCCAAAATAGTGTTCCCGGTGGTCGCCGAGCTGGCCGAGGCCGGCGTGCCCGTCACGGTGTCGTGCCGTGCCCTGGGCGTGTCGACCTCCGGGTACTACGAATGGAAACAGCGTGGCCTTTCGGCGCGAGCACGCGCTGATGCCGAGCTGACCGCGACTATCACCGAGATCCACACCGCCTCACGCGGCACCTACGGCGCTCCACGAGTGCATGCCGGGCTGCGGCTGGGCCTCGGTATCCAAACCGGCCGCAAACGGCTAGCCCGGCTCATGCGCTGCGCCGGATTGCAGGGCGTGTTCCGGCGGCGACGCGGGTGCACGGTCACCGATCCGCTGGCCGATCCGCACCCGGGCCTGGTCAACCGGCGGTTCACAGCCGACGGCCCGGACCGGTTGTGGTGCATGGACAATACACCAGCTGGGCCTTCGGCCAGCGTATCCGCACCGCGGGGCTGCTCGGTTCGATGGGAACGATCGGGGATTGCTTCGACAACAGCATGGTCGAAAGCTTCTTCGGCACAATGCAACTCGAACTACTCGATATGCGCCATCGGCCAACCCGGCAGGAACTGGCCAACGCGATATTCGACTACATCGAAGCGTTCTACAACCCGATCCGGCGGCACTCCAGAATAGGAATGCTCAGCCCCGTACAGTATGAACGTACAGTATGAACGGGCTCACACCGCCACCGAACTGGCTGCGTAGCCATTACACCGAACTCGTCCGGGAAACTGGGGCAACCTCACTGGATGTGCGCGTAGGGGTCCGCGGCCACTGCCGAATATGCGGTGGTGGTCGCCGACCCTGGCGTACGGTGGGAGGCGGCCGGGTGATCAGTTCCGGTCGTCCGCGGGAATGTCGGCAGGGGTGGAGGGGATGTTGGCTGCCCGGTTGCCGTCGACGCGGTTAGCGCGTCCGAGCTGCGGGAACGCCCGCTGTGCGCAGTCGTGACGCTCGTGAACCTTGCAGCCGCCGCCGATCGGGACCGCGGTGGCGTTGTGGTGCAGCGGCAGCCCCGGCGAATGCACCAGCTTCTCGGCGTAGGCGATGTCGCGGCCGAGGCCGATCGCGAAATCGCGTTTGGCGGAGATGAATCCGGGGGTGCTCTCGTCGGTGGTACAAGCCAGCCACATGAACGATATCCGGCAAGGGCGGACGTTGGCTGGGTGGGATACCCGTCGCAGCGCTCCGGCGGGACTGGTCGGGCGACCCCGGCCGCTCCGCAGCTATGCGATATCGGCGACTCCGCAGTTCCCTGCGCCTTGCGCCAGTTGTCAGGGCGGTTACTGCATCTGATCCAGCATGTCAGAGAACGCGGCTTTGAGTCGCAGCGCCTTTTTGATCTCATCCGATGTCACGTACGGGTATTCGCCGTACTCGACGAAGCTCGGGACGTGGTGAGTGCGCACGAACTCGACAAACTTTTCGGGGCGTTCCTTCCAATCCTCTGGGAATCCTTCCAGATTCTCGAAGGTGGTAGCGATACCCGATTGACTGAACAGCATCACCGCATCCTCGGTGTACTTGTCGAAGTCGGTGTCGAAGATGCCCTGATACTGGAAGTACGTTGCGCCCTCGATCTCGAAGAGTTGCCATTTCAGGTAGTGCAGTTTCAGCGGCGCCAGCACCCACGGATCAGCAGTTACCGCAGCCTCCAATGCTTTGCCGTGCTCGCGGATGGCGTCCTCGCGTCCGGGAATGACTTTTGCGATGATCGTAAACCCATAGCAGGCCGGGGTTCTGGGGAAGATCGGGCCGTATCGACCGCGCTCGAGTTCGAAGTATCCGTCCTTGGGGATAGCCATCATCGCTGGTTTCGACCAGTCGCCGTTACCAGTCGCCATGATCACTCCATTCTGTGATTTCGAACTCGAAGCGAAACCTCAGTGCCCGTGCCGTGCAGGTGGCGGGCAGGCCAGATCGAACCCGCCGTCGCGGAAAGCCTTCGACGTGTACCGCAAAAATGGTGGTGAGCTGTTGAACCCGCGTAACACAAAACTCGTGTGGACTGCGTTGAGGTTGCCGACTCGCTGGACTCGTCCGACTGATCCTCGGTCACGATCGTTAATCTTCTGCATACTCGCACGCCACGTGCTGGTCATCATACGCGGTCCGGCCCGCTGGTCGGATCATCAGACTCGCAGGCCGTAGACTCACGCCATACAGCCCAGGTTCGCACTGGAAGACCTCCTGGGAACCAGGTCTCCGCCGAGTTTCGGTGAACACTCCTCCAGGCAACATGCCGAAAGCCGCTCTACCCAGTGCGGTGTGGTGCTGCGCCGAATCCAGCATCACACCGCACTGGCAGGGCCTGCCCAGAACACCCACACGCAGACGATCGGCAACGATAGTCACTGTCGTGGCCATGATCGGTGTACTGGCGTATCTGGGATGTTCTCGCAGTGGATCACTTGCAGTCGCTGACCTCACGACTGGCAACGCGATGGTCCCACAAGGGTGGCAAACGACACGCTTCCCGCGCAGGATCCCACCGCTGCTTCCGGTGCCGAAATATCCGAAGTTGGCGGCACGCGGATACGTCGTCGCCTGCGCGGTCAGCCAGACCCGGGCGTGATCACCGTCGAGCGCGCACGGACCCGCAACCCTGCGGCGATCCGACCCGGCATCTCCCCGGTTTCGGCGCGGCTGCCGCGGGCAACGATGTCGACCGAGCGCCAGGCGCGGGCGGGTGCGGTTTAGCAGCGGCGGACCCTGTACACCGCCCACCGGCAGCGATCCAACTCCGCCTCCGCCAAGATGAGGACGTCGTGGGCGCCGTCGCGGCGCAGCCGATCGGCCAACGATTTGCCTGGCCCGAACAGCCCACCGGCCATCAGAACCCGCTGTCCGGTCCGCAGAGTCGCGCCGCGCCACGACCGGAAGGAACAGGTAGCCGTCCGCCGCCACGGATGACTCGCTCTCGGGCGCATGGGTGATGCGCAGCAGTCCCTGGCTGGGCTCGATCGACACCGGTTGACCAACTTGCCACCCGAGGCTTTTGATCACCGATCGGCCACCGAACCGTCCCGCGCGAATCACCGGCGGTTGCAATACGAAACATGCGGCATGCCAACCACTTCGAAGCATCCTGTTGAATGCGGTGAAGATCAAGACTACTGACGTCCCATCACCACATCCATACCGCTGCCGCTGCTTTCGAGCGGTATCTGCGCATATTTGCAGATCGACGCTGCCCGAATGCCCCGCGGGCCGAAAAAGAATGCATCCTCTGCAAATTTTCGGAGAATGCATGACAAAAGTGCCCGGAGGGCGTATCGCCCACGCCCTGTCTGCTGCTCGACGGCCGGGTCCGATCCGGGGCGCGCCGATTGTGCATCTGCACTTGCAGGCGGAGTCATCAGGGAAGAAACCACCCCGAGGGATCTGTCGCCGGCCCAGGACGTGACGCCCTTCTTCGACGGCGCGCGAGAACGAAGCCGGCCATTCGAAACTCTGCCCATTGCAGACCTCAGGTCTGAAAATGGCTGCGGCCGCAGACCGTGGAATAGTAGCGGAGTCGTTAGGGGCGATCATGTCGACACGACACGTACTTGCGGCGCAAACTGAGTGGAGCCAGGACAGGGCTCTCAGCAAAGGGCACAAGTCGAATCAGCATCCGCGTGCGCGCGCGATCGCGTACCGCCGCAGACCTGGTGCCACTGTCGGCCGCGAAATCTACGAACCTGGTGAGGCTCGAGTTCGGAAACCATCTTCCCCATCGCACCCGCCGATCGGTCGACTGGTCGCGCATTGCGTTGCGGGCATGTTGATACCGATGCTCTGACTACAGTCGGTGCCCGAAAGCGACAGAGGACATCCGCTGGTGCTATCCGGTCGGTTTCCCTCAACAAGGAGGTCATCGATGACCAGTTTGGATATCGGACCCGGAGAGTTGTCCGAGCCCGGCGTGCAGGGCGGGCCGAATTTCATTCTCAGCCGGCCCGAGTGGATCAAGATCCAGGTCTTCGTCCAGGATGCGCTCGTCCTTCCGACGACGCAGTCCGAGTTCAGGAATTCATTGGGCCCGGGCGCGCCCAATGACCTGTCCGACTTCACCAAACTGATCAATGTCTATCGGCTGATCAATGATGACGGCAAGAATTGGCGTGACTCTATCTATCCCAAGGCGATCAGCGTGGCCAGCAACATCCTTCAGTACGGCAGGGACAAGGTCCCGGTCTACTACCCGCCCATCAAGGACCTGGCGCAACGGCTGATGAACAATCCGAACGATCAGCAGGCGAAGAACGACTTGAAGTCGGTTCTCAAGACGTTGCGGGGCGAGGCCGACAAGCAGGTACAGTGGGCGCGCTTGGTCTCGAGCACGACTTTCCAGTTCGCGTATGACATCGAAACCGACAAAACAACGCTGGTGGGGACGGACGGCAATGGTGGCCTGGTCGCGTACTACGACAAGAAATACGGTCGAGCCAGCCAGGCCGTCGCCGACGTCACGAAGGAGATCGCCGACGAGAAGACTGTGCTGAAGGCGGCGAACGACGAGTACAACCACGATGTGGTGGTGGCGTCGACAACGCCGGCCTACGCGTGGCTGGGATTGCCCGGGTTCATCGCCGGAGCGGTCGTGGCCGGTGAATACGGCGCTCGCGCTGTCGAGGCCCTGAAACGAGTGAAAGCCGCCAAGGCGCAGATCAACAAGCTGGAAGCCGAGTTGGCCGCCGACGCGAATCTGATGAACGCCGCTCGGTCCGCTCAGCAGAGTTCCTCGACGATCGCGCAGGACATCACAGCGGTTCTCCCGGTGGTCCAGAAGATCGAGGGAGTATGGGGGGCTTTGTTCGACGACCTCGGGTACATCCTCGACTTGATCGACAACAACATCGCTCAGGTCCCCCCGATCATCATGGACCTGGGCGTCGACGCGGCCATCGCCAAGTGGGCCGCGGTGGCCCAGGAGGCCGAGAAATTCCTCAGGAACGCCCACGTCAGCGAGCAGCCCGACGGTTTCGAGCAGTGGACCGTGGAGGGATGGCGGCTGGCGACCCTCATCACGCCGAACCGCGTCCTCGCAGGCGCGCTCCGGTGACTGTCACTGCAACCACCTGGAAGGAGATTCTGCGATGGCGGAGTTGAATATCGGGCCCCGGGAACTGGCAGACCCGGGCGAGCAGGGCGGGCCGGCGTTTACGCTGAGCCGGGCCGAGTGGGTCAGAATCCAGGCCTACGTTCAGGAGGCCCTTGTTCTCCCGACAACCGAGACCCAGTTCCGGAACAACTTGGGCTCGGGCGCGCCCAGCGACCTGTCCGACTTCACCAAGTTGATCGACGCCTACCAGGAGATCAACAAGCACGTCACGACGTGGCGCGAGACGATCTATCCTGCCACGATCAGCCTGGCCAGCGACATCAACGATTACGGTTCGAACAAAGCGCCCATCTATTACCCGCCCATCAAGGACCTGGCGCAAAAACTGATGGACAACCCGAACGACCAGCAGGCGAAAGACAAGCTGAAGGCGATTCTGGACGTGTTGAAGAAGGACGCCGACACGCGGGTGCAGAAAGCGACCGCAGTCACCGCCCAAATCCATCAGTTCGCGAAGGACACCGAGACGGACAAGACGACGATGGTGGGGACGGGCGGTGACGGTGGCCTCGTCGCGTACTACAACGACAAGTACGGCAAAGCCAGCAAGGACGTCGCCGAGGTCACGAAGCAGATCGCCGACGCGAAGGCCGTACTGAAGGCAGCGAACGACGAGTACAACCACGATGTCGTGGTGGCCGCGACGACGCCGACCTACGCGTGGCTGGGACTGCCCGGCTTCATCGCGGCATCAGTCGTGGCAGGCGTCTACGGCAGTCGCGCCGTGGAGGCCCTGCACAGGATCAATGCCGCCAAGGACCTCATCAATTCGCTGGAGGCGAAGTACGCCGCCTACGCGAACCTGATGCACGCCGTCGAATCCGCCAAGGACAGCTCCACGACGATCGGGCAGGACCTCACCGCGGTGCTGCCGGTAATCCAGAAGATCGAGGGCGTTTGGGGGGCCATCTCGAGCGACCTCGAGACGATCCGGACGATGATCGACAAGAACATCGAGCAGGTTCCCCCGCTCATCATGGACCTGGGCGTCGACGCGGCCATCCGTAAGTGGGCCGCGGTGGCCGAGGAGGCCGACAGCTTCCGCATGAATGCCTACGTCACTGAGCAGCAGCGCAACCAGTGGACGGTGGAGGCATGGCGGCTGGAGACCCTTATCACGCCGAACCTCGTCCTGGCGGGCGTGTAGGACCGCGCCATGAATGTCGTTGCGGCGCAGTCCTACGATTGGCGCACGCTCTACGGTGACATCGAACAGCAGGGCAACGTGCCCTGCTGTTCGGCCACCGTGATCGACGCCACCTACGCGGTGTTCCGGGCCATGTACCTCGACCTGGGCGAGGTACAGACCGCGTTGCACAACTCGGGTTTCGATCCTGTCCTGGTGACGCTGGTAGCCGACGTCGTGAACGTACCTGCCGGAATCTCGTGGCAGCTGAAGCGCACTGTTCTGTGGATCCAGGCGCGACGGATGCAGAGCGATGAGCCGTTCACCGTGACCCTCGATTACCGAAACGATCACGGTGCCCGATTCGTGCTCTTCTGCGACGAGCTGGCAGGCAGCGTGCAGGGTCAGGCTGTGGTCGCCTCCCAGCAGACCATCGCTCTACCCGTCATCGATGCTCCACCGCCCTCCGGCGGCGTGCTGATCAAGTATGTCGAGGGCAGTGGTCCGGTCCAAAGCCCTCTGGACCGGGCCCAGGGGGTCGCGGCCCTGTCTGCCCCGGACTACTTCCAACAGGCACTGCGCACCGAGTTCGTGTTCGCCTCGCTGCTCTACGACACCCATCCGGACCTGGCGCTACGCCAGCTGACATGGCTGAAGAACTGGTCGGGCTACAACATCGAGCTGCTGGGCGTGCTCCTGCGCAGCTCCTCGCTGCTGGCACTGCTCACCGCGCAGTTGAACGCGGAATCCGATGGGACAGTCTTCGTCCCGTATCTGAGTCGTCAGGTCTACACCGACCTCGCGAAGGCCTTCGTCGCCGAAGCCAAACAGTACGAGGCCGACTACCAGGCCCTCAGCACCCAGACCGTCGTCACCGACAACTTCATCCAGCTCGCCAAGACGCTGCTGGCGAACAAGACCTACGAGACCCAATACGCCACTCAACTACTGGCTCAGGCGAAAGACAACTTCGACAACGCCAGCGCCGCGGTCGCCGCCGCGCAGCAACGGCTGACGGCGGCTCAGGACACTGCCGAGGAGACCCAGATCGACTTCGAGGAGATCGGCGTACCCGAATGGAAGAATCAACAGATCCTCGAGGCGATCATCGACCTCAGCACCGCGGTCATCACCTTCGGCGTCGGGATCGGCGCCATGTTCGTCGGCGACCCTGCCGTAGGCGCCGCCGCCGCGGGCAGCGCGATCGAGGGAGCGGAGGCGGTGGAAGCCGCCGCCCAGGCCGGCAGTGACATCGCGAACCTGGCCGCGAGCCTCAAAAACTGCATGGACGAGCTCAAAAAAATCGCGGAGGCACTGAAAAAGGTCTACGACCTGTCGAAGGAGATCGTCGACGCCGTCGAGAACTTCCACGACGCCGAGGAATACGCCGCCAAGCTACGGGACATGAACCTCGACACCGGCGGGGCGGATCTCACCGCGACCTTCCAGTGGCGGATCTACCAGCAAAACACCGACGCCATGCTCGCCGATCCGGTCCAGAAAGGCATCCGCTACGCACGCGAGCTCGAACTAGCCGTCGACGCCGTCGCCATCCACGGGCAGGAATTGGCTGCCGCCCAAGCGGCCGCGGTCGCGGCCGGCCAGCAGTACGCCGCGGTCAGCCTGCAAAAACAATTGGCCGAACAGGAACAGCAGCAACTGCAGCAGTACCTGGACTCCCTGGTCCACGGCGAGGCTCCCCTAGCAGCGCTGATGCAGCAGCTGTACCAGCGCTACCTCGACACCAAGAGCTCACTGTTCACCGCCCTACAGGGCTACCGCGCCTCGTACTTCTACTGGGCACTGGCACCCTCGGTAGTCCGCCCACGCATCCTCGACAGCATCGGCGAACTCGATGCCGGACTGACGAACCTGACAAGCATCACCATGGACTCCGCGACTGCGCTGGAACACTTCTCCCCGCCGCCGCAGATCCTGGCCGACAAGAGATACACCATCGACAGCACAAACGCCCCCGACGTCCTCGCCCAATTCAAGAAGACAGGGACCGCCCGCTTCGAGGTACCCCTGGACACCGACGAGTTCGCCGGTTTCGGCCGAGTCCGGCTCACCCGCGTCCGGATATGGGTGGACAAAGCCGCACCGCGAAACGGCAGCTCGATCAACCTGACCCTCGGCAACCAAGGCAACTACCTCGATCGCTATCGAGGGAAAACGTATCAATTCACTTCCAAGCCTTTGGCTCTCGACTTCGAGTACCGGGTCACCGCCAAGAAGAACGGACCACCCGACTGGAGCTTCGACGACGGAACTTACGGTTACGTCGAAGTCGACGGCGCCCTCGACCAGGAGGTGAGCTACGCCTACTTCGAACCGACACCCTTCGCCGGATGGTGCATCATGGTCGACCTGTCGACAACCGACTTGTCGAACGCGACTTCGATCACCATGCAGTTCTCCGGCTCGATAATCCACGACGCGTGACAAACCACCGCCGAGCAGGCCCGCGTCGATGCTGGTCTCGGTGCTGGCAGCAGTTCCGGAGCGCACGCGGCGGACACTATGTGGCGCAGGCCCGCTCCGAACTCCGCGCCGACCGCGGCTTGCTGGGTTTCCTCCTGGCCCGCCGCCGTCGCAAGGACCTCGAGCCGGGACCGGACAAACGAACCGATGGCCGCGGAGTTCGAGACACCGGTGCTGACCGCACCGGAGAAAGAGGCCGAAATCATCTGCCGCGGAGTCGAGCACGGCAAATCTCGGACCCTGGTCGGTCCCGACGCCTACCTGTGCGATGCCCTGGCGCGGATGAAGTCGCCCCGGGCGATCGACCGCGCAGGACCTGCGCGTGGTGCTGGGGGCCAGAAGCACCGCCCCGGCACCGCGCGCTCTCTTTGGTCAGTGGCCTGGAAGGCCTGGGGGACGGCGGGCGCCTACCGCGTGCGGGACGACGGATAGAGCTCCGGCCGGGGCAGCGGGTCCGGCCGGAACGCCACGAAGTGCGAGGAGTCGGTGCCTTTGTCGGCCGCGCGTTTGTTCATGTCCTGGGGACTCGTGCTCGGCCAGGCGCCGGTGCTCAGGCGCTGGTCCATCGCCTTGATCGATGCGACCACCTCGTCCGTGGTGAAGTTGCAGTGCCCCGGGGCGGACACGTAGGTCTGCCTGAGCAGCGCGGCATCACCGTTGGTGCGCACCTTTGCGGCGTAGGGCGATTCCAGGCTGGTGAAGACGGCGTCGTCCCCGGTAGTGTGCACGGTCAGGATCGGCATCCGCGGGGAGCCGGTAGGGGCGTATTCGTTCATCTTGGCAATTGCCTGCGGGGCGCTGGGTTCGACCCGTGGGGCGGCCTGGAGCGCGCCCAGGTAGGTCGAGGGTCTCGAACTGGTGGTTGGACCAGATGTGGCGCGAGTGTTCCTCGGGTAGGGCTGGGTGATTGGCTCGGCCGTGTGGACACGGGTGGATCGTGTGTCTGGATCGTAAGGCGCCCAGCTGGGGGGGTTCCTGTGGTCGCGAAGTTCGCCATAGGTCCCCATGATTCGACGAGTTCGGGCATCTTCTGACCGATTGCGTCGGTTGCGTTGATCAGCGCGTGCGGGGGATACGGGCCAGCTCATCGACAGTGGCTTGGCCGCGGAGATCGCGGCGGCAAGTCGTGGCGAGAAGTAGGTACCGGGGACGCTCTGGGCTATCGCGCGACGGAACAGCCCGCTGGCCGTCGGCATTGCAAGCAGCGCCGCGATGCAGCCCAAGCACTGCGTACGGCCCGTATCCGGGCGTCGAATAGCCGCAGGATCGAATCCGCCGACAGACAGTAAACCCTCCCGGCTGCGCACCGGGAGGGTTTACCGAGTATTGCCGTGCAACCTCAGCCGCAGACCCACAGGGCATCGGCCTTGTTGTCACCGTCGGCGGGCACATTGCCCTTGCTGTTGTCGGGGACCGAGACGAGCAGTTGCCACTCCTGACCGGTCCAGTTGTAGACGCCGACGGTCTTTCCGGTGCGGTTCCAGTACGAGCTCAGTCGGTCTCCATTTCCCTCGTTGCCGATGTCGTGCAACAGACAGTTGTTGTCGACCTGCACGAACATGCCGGTGCCGTTGCGGTGGTCGTAGCCGCAGAACAATCCGCCCGGGCAGTCGTAGGCCGCCGACGCCGGCGCCGGCGCGAGGGCTGCGCCGTACCCGGCGACCGCGAGGGTGGCCGCCGCCGCGACGCTGAGACGGCGAAACAGTGTGAGTGAGGACATGATTGACCCTTCGAAGCCGATGGGATCGAGTATCGGTGCGGCGGAAATCCGCCGCACTAATAATGGGTGGACCGGACCGCCCGCGACTATCCACCTCGCGCGAGTTCTGTCCGGGCTGCGCGGCAGGCTCGGCGCTGCGCGGCGGGTCAGGCGCGCAGCGTCACCGACGGCGCCACACCCCATCGCCGCCGGTACAGGGCCGAAAAACGGCCCAGATGCCAGAACCCCCAGTCCGCGGCCACCGCGGCGACCGTGGTCATGGTGGGGTCCGCGGCGGCCAGCGCGGAGTGCACGCCCACCAGCCGGGCTTCACGCAATCGCGCCGTCGGTGTGGTGTCGAGGTATCGCCGGAAGCCCTCCTGCAGGCTCCGCACCGAAAGTCCCACTGCCTCTGCGATATCGGTGACAGTGAGCATTTCGTGCGCATGGTCGGTGATGAGTTGTTCGGCGAGGCGGATGGGACGCGGCATCGACTTTCCGGGGGCGCCGTCGAGCAGGAGTTCGGTGTAGCTGTTCGGCTGGGCCAGCAGGAATTGGGACATCATCAGCTGCTCGACCTGCGACCGCAGGCGCGGATCCAAGAACAGGCCGGGGCCTTCGGCGTCGGTCTGCAGCATGCGCAGCGATTCGAACCAGGTCCGGGCGGCCGGTGACCGCAATTGCATGGCGATGGCCATCCGCAGCGGACGATCCGGCGGCCGGCCCAGCATCCGCCGCAAATGGTCGTCCAACGCGGCACGGTCGAATCGGACAAGGAGTTGCCTGCTGCTCTCGTGCCAGTTCATATCCAGGGGCGCGTCCGGGTCCGGAACCGAGGCCACCGCCGGGTCGGAGGCAATATCCGCGGTCCCGTTGAGCACTCGGGCCCACCCGGCCAGCGGTATTTGAACCAGGCGGAAGGTTTCGATGGGTTCGGTCCGGATCCGAACCTGAACCCCGTAATGCTTGTAGACCAGGCCCACATCGCCGTACCGGACCACATTGCAGCTGGCCTCCATGGAGGAGGCACCCGGGTCGAGCCGGTGCTCACGCAGAATGCCGCTCATCCCCGCCCGGGCCACCTCGGGGTCAGCGGTCCGAAAATAGCGATGCGCCGAGAGCGGTTCAACGAACATTCCGACTGCCCTCCAAGCAGCAGGCACCGCGCGAACGGGCCTGGATCAGTGGATGTCGAAGGTATTGTCCGTCGACACTTGCGGGCACACAATCGGTTTCGCATTCCGAATCGCCTCACCACTGAGAGGATTTCGTGCCCGTCGGCTTATGACCGCGATCGCAATTGTCACCGCTCGGCAGTCGCCTGGTCGAAGAGCGCGGTGCGCTCGATCCTGACCAACCCCCGCTACACCGGCTACGAGGTTGGAACAAGCAGCGCAAGCAAGAAACCCTTATCGACGTCGACGACGTCGACCTTGGACATCACACCCCGGCTCAGCTGGCTGGAGCGTCACAACACCAGCTTGGCCAGCTCCGCGCGCGAGGCGACGCCCAGCTTGGGGAACACCTTGTACAGGTGATAGGCCACCGTGCGCGGGCTCACGAACAGTTGCGCGCCTATTTCGCGGTTGGATGCCCCCGTGGCGGCCAGCCGAACCACCTGGAGTTCCTGCGGGGTCAGCACGTCGAGCGGATCGCCGGCACGGGAGTGGTCGGGCATGGAAAGCCCGGTCGCGCGCAGTTCGGCGGCAGCGCGGTCCGACCAGACGGCCGCGCCGAGCCGGTCGAAGGTCTCCATGGCGGCGTGGAGTTGCGGGCGAGCCTCGGCGCGGCGCCTATTGCGGCGCAACCACTCTCCATATACTAGGCGAGTACGTGCTTCGTCGAAGGGCTGCCGGTGTTGGGCGTGCAGCGCCAAGGACTGCTCGAAGAGCTCCCCGGCCGCGTTGTCCGGGGCCAGCAGCGCACGTGCCCGATGCAGAATGGCGAGTGCCGCCGCCTGGCCCGTGCTCTCGACCCATTCGGCGAGGGGGCGCAGCCGATCGTGGCCCCGTCGCGAATCGCCCAACCGGATTGCGGCTTCGATGTAGTCCGGCCACGCATACCACCACAGGAAGGCGTGGCGGGTGGGACCGGTCATCGCCTGGTCCACCCGATCGAGCACCGCATCGGAGCGGCCCAGCCCGAGATCGAGGATCACCCGCGCGTACTCGGCCCAGCAGGCCGCCGGCATCCACGCACGGTGGTCCGCGTCCTGAATCGCCTGCTCCGCCAAGGCAATACATTCGGCTTCCGCCCCGGCGACCGCGGACAGCCAGGCGTGCACGGCCGCCAGGTAGCCGCGCCACATCGGCTGGCCGACATCTGATGCCAAGGTCATGCCCGCGGTCGCTGTGGCCCGCGCGGAGGGGTGCTGTCCGTTCAGGAGCTGGGCGATGGCGAGGAGCGTCATGGCCTGGGGCATGCGTCCTAGTCGCCCTTCGGCCCGGCATTCCTCGACGAGCCCGGTCGCGCGATCGAGCATGCCGTACGCGCCGGCGCGGGCCAGGTCCTGAAACGCGATGAGGTAACGCAACTCCGACGGTAGGTGACCGGCCGGAATCACGAAGTCGGCCGCCGTCGCGGGCTTGCCTTCGACGAGCAGGCGCAGCGCGCGGTTGGCCGCGCGCACCATGGCAGGCAGCCCCGCACTGTCCGGGCACATCTCCTCGGAGCGGCGAGCCAGCGCGAGCTGATCCGGGTGTGTGGCGCTTGCCCAGGCGTAGTAGCCCGACAGTGCGATCAGCGACAGCCTGGCCGGCATATCGTCCGCCGCCTCGGCCCCTTCGTGCATGAGCCGCACGGCCGCCAACGGCCGAGCGGATCGGAGTTCCAGTTTCGCGCGTACGTAGGCGAGCTGTGCCAGGACATCGCCCGTTGGTGTCGCCGCCTCGGCCCGGTCCCGTGCCCTGTCGACCAGTTCACCCGCGCGCTGCCACAGTCCGGCTTCGGTCGCGGCTTCGGCCGCGGCCGTCCACCGTCGGACGGCCTCAGCGGGATCTGTGGACAGCTCGGCCGCACGCGCGTACGTGGCCGACACCGCCGCCTGACCACCGCGTTGCCGCGCACGCAGCGCCAGCCTTTCGAGCTTCCCGGCCAATTCCTCGTCCGGCTGGAGGGCGACGGCAGCGAGATGCCAGGCGCGCCGGTCGGCGTCGACCGCCGCGGCCAGCGCCCGGTGCGCGGCCATCCGGGTGGCGATGTCGCAGGCCAGCAGCACCGCGGTACGTACCAGCGGATGCCGGAAGGTGACGCCGTCCGGGCCCACCCCGACCAGGCCCGCCCGCTCGGCCACCGCGAAGTCCTCCAGCGAAGCGCCGAGCAGGCCGATCGTGTGCGTGAGCACGTCCAACTCGTCGATGTTCTCCAAGACCGCCACCAGCATGCAGGACCGAGTGTCGTCCGGGAGCTCTGCGATCCGCGCGCGGAACCCCATCAGTACCCGGTCCGTCACGGACTGTGCCGCACTAGGAGAGAACGGCGGTAGGACCAGAGCGCCCTTGCGTTGCTCGCGGGTGAGCATGCGGGGCAGTTCGATCAGGGCGAGCGGATTTCCCATCGCCTCGACGACGATCTGGTCACGTACGGCGGGTGGCAGATCCGGGGCTTCGTCCTCGAGGAGCTTGCGGGCAGCCTCGTCGTCCAGGCAACCTGGTCGCAACTCGGGCAAATCCCGTGCGGGACAATCTTCCCCGGAACACCAGTCGTTCCTCGAGGCGAACAGTACGGCGACGGGCTCGGTATGCAGGCGGCGCGCGGCGAACAGCAGGGCGTCGGAGGATTCGCCGTCCAGCCATTGCGTGTCGTCGACCAGGCACACCACCGGGCTCGCCACCGACAGCTCCACCAGCAGGCTGAGCGTCGCGAGCCCGACGAGGAATCGGTCACCGTGCACGACGTCACCCAGACCCAGGGCGGCGCGCAACGCATTCGCCTGCTGCGACGGCAATGCCTCCACCTGATCGAGCACCGGGCGCAGCAGTCGATGCAGGGCAGCGAACGGCAGATCGGCCTCAGACTCGACACCGGCCACCCGCAATACCCGTGCCCCGGCCGTTGCGGCCGCGTATTCCAGGAGAGCCGACTTGCCGACGCCCGCCTCGCCACGGATCACCAAAGCGCCGGACCGGCCCTTCAGCAGCCCGTCTATGGCCGACTGCTCCGCTTGCCGGCCGAACAGCATGGATCCCATCCAACAACGCCTATCCCTCGTGCCGCACGGAACACGGCACGGTTCAGATTAGCGTGATGGTGGCCGGCGTTCTCGACGCCGGATGGGTGGTCAGCTCCGCACGGGTGGGACGGGGGCCGCAGGTCAGGTCCAGTTATCCAGTGCCGCCTTGCATTCGGCCACGTCCTGACGGTCGCCGGCCCAGGCCACATAGCCGTCCGGGCGGACCAGCATCGCCGGATGCGCCGGATCGACGGGCCTGGCGACACGCACGCGGTCAACCCAACCCTCCTGCGCCACTTCAACATTGGCGACGAGTACGAACTGCCCACCCCGCAGCGCCTCGTACAGCCGCACCGGTGTGCCCTGCAGCGGAGTATCGCCGACCCGACTACCGACGAGGCGATGCGCACCCTCGGGGCGTGGGTAGGCGAACCCGATACCCGAGATCGACCCCGCCGCCTTGCGCGCGATCGGGGGTAGTTCGAGTGCCGTTCCCGCGACGACATTGCGGGCCAGCTGACCGATCCGCGATTCCAGCATGGCGCCGCGAATGATCGCGCCGCTGCTGCGCAGCACTTCCCGTCCTACCGGGTGCCGTTCGGCGTGATAACTGTCCAGCAGCCCGTCCGGGGCCCAGCCCTGGATGGCCGCAGCGAGTTTCCAGCCCAGATTGGCGGCGTCCTGCAGCCCGGTGTTCATGCCTTGACCACCTGCGGGCGAGTGCACGTGCGCGGCGTCACCGGCCAGGAACACCCGGCCGACTCGATACGACTCCACCTGCCGTTCGTCGCTGTGGAATCGCGACATCCAGCGCGGGTCGTGCATCCCGTAATCGGAGCCGAGCGCGCGGCGGGCCACCTCCCGCAGCTCATCCAGTTCCACGGGTTCGGTGTCGGGCAGCTGATTGCGGCGGTTCCAGGCGAAGACGCGGTACCAGCCGTCACCGAACGGGGCGATGAAGGCGAAACAGTCCCCGACACCGTTGACGGCCAGCACATCCTCCGGCGCAGTGGTGAGCCGGACATCGGCCAGCATGATCGACTTCAGGACCGACCTGCCCGGGAATTCCAGGCCCAGCGCTTCCCGGACCCGGCTATGGTAACCGTCGGCGCCGACCAGATAATCCGCGCGTACTCGCTGCTCCGAATCCTCCTGCCGCACAGTCGCGTCCACGCCTTCGGCGGTCTGTGTGAACTCGGTCAGCACCGCCCCTGCTGCCAGATTCGCGCCGAGTTCCGTTGCCCGACGACGCAATACGTTCTCGACGTGGGTCTGTGGCACGATGAGCAGGTACGGGAATCGGCTGTCGAGCAACCCTGCCAGATCTATGCTCACCGACCCGAACAGTCTGAGTTCGCCTACCTTCGCGCCCGCAGCCACGACCTCGTCGGCAATCCCGCGCGCGTCGAGCTGTTCGAGGGTCCGGGCGTGCACGCCGAAGGCGCGTGTCAGGTCCGACCCGTGCTGATGCCGTTCCACCAGGGTGACGGCCACCCCCGCCCGGGCCAGGTCACCGGCCAGCAGCAGCCCGGTAGGGCCGCCGCCGACGACAAGTACATCGGTTTGCTCAGGAATCACATTGTGCTCCAATCAAAGTAGTTTGTTGTATGTCCTACGAGCGCGGCGCCGCACTCGAGATTGCGAGACTGTCCGTCGTTCCGCGTGCCCGGCCCGATGAAGCCGTTCCCGTCTCCCTGTCCTGGCCGGAATCCGTTCTTCAGGTTCGTGATGCGGCGTGTGGAGCGCTCATGTGTCGCCCGTCATGCCGTTGTGGATGCGCGGCGGTAGAAGTCGATCTGGTCGGCGACTACACGGTCCCGGAACTCGGTGTTGGTGTAAAAAGTGAAGTGGGTGCCGGGATAGACGCGGAGTTCGCCGTGGGGGGCTCGGCGGGTCAGCTCACGGCTGTTTTCCAGGGGTGTTTCTCGGTCCTCGGCGGCGACGCAGACCAGTAGCGGGCAGGACAGTCGGGCGGCGGACTCGGCGGGCCGATAGCGCATCATCTGCAGTAGAGCTCTGGGGGCTACGGTATTGCGCCACAACGTGTTCTGATCATCACCGGTCAGAGCCTGGATATGTTGTTCGGCCTCGGGGCTCGCAGTCACGGCGAGCTCTCCAGGGTGGCCCACCATGGGGATGTAGTAGGGGCGAAGGCCCAGCTTGCCGCGGAGTGCGTCCCAGAGGATCGCGGTGAGCAGCTTCAGTGTGTCGGCGGTCGATCGGCCCTCGACCTTCTTCGGGAATCCGTTGAACGGGATTTGCGCCACGATGGCCGCGATGCGGGGATCGCTGGCGGCCACGGTGATTACGTGGGCGCCGCCCAGCGAATTGCCCCACAGCAGCACCCTGCCGGGATCGACCCGTTGATGTTCTCTAGCGAAGTCCACAGCGGCCGCGATATCGGCAAGCTGGGCGTCGATATCGGGGAGCTGGCGCGGTTCGCCATCGCTCTCTCCGAATCCTCGGTAATCGAAGACCAGCGCCGCGAAGCCCGCGGCGGCGAAGCGCTCGGCGTAATCGAAGAGGCGGTCCATCGTTCCGCTGAAGCCGTGGCACAGCACCACGCACGGCACCGGTCCGGATTCGGCGGGCAAGTAAAGGTAGCCGACGCACTTAACGCCGACAACGGTGAACGACACCCTGGTTCGCATGCAGATCATCTCCACGGCTGTAGACCGGCTGCCGGTAGCCGGCGATTGGTTCAGGAAAGAAGTTCGCGTGCGGCGGCCCAGGCTCGGGCCAGCCCGAACTCGGCCAGCCCACGGAGCAGGTCGCGGAAGGTCTCCTCGGTGGCCCCGGCTGCCCTCGCCAGCTCGGCGTGCAGGCGCATCGATTCGCCCAGCGTCTGGTAGAAGATGTCCACGGCCAGGCACGCGATTGCCCGCTCCCGGACGCTGAGGTGCGGGCGGGCCCAGCGCTGGGCCAATTGGTCCTCGGTGAAGGCGGCCAGTCCGGGGTCCACATCCTCCAGTGCACGGACGGTACGGTCCAGCGCATCGGTCAGCGGCACTGGCGCGACCAGATCGACGTCCTGCGCTTCGGGTAGGCCGAGTTCGCGCAATCGCTGAAAGGCTGAGACGACGACGGGGTAGCCGACATACGAGGCGAGGTGGCGGTAGAGCTCCCTGATGGCCTCGGGTTCAACGCCGTTGGTGAGGGCCATCCGCACATGGATGCTCAGGGGCAGGTCCAGGTGCGGGTGGCACAGGTCGGAAGTCAAACAGACGAAGGCTTTCTCGCGCGCCGTCAGATGCATCAGGCCCCATAGGTTCTCGCCCGCGCCGACGGCAAGCTGGGCGAAGACGGGGTCGAGGGCGGTCAGCGCGTCGGCTCCGGAGAGTTGGGTCATGATGTACCTCGTTCACGACAGGCCCAGCGCGCGCAGGCGCAGGGCATCGAGGGTGTACTGGGGGACGACGCGGCCGAGCGTGCTCATCAACCGCGACTTCTTGCCGACCGGATATCGGGCGCGCGGCTTGCGTGCGGTCAGCGCGTGCAGCACGGCCCGGGCGATCACGTCGGGGCTCGAGCCGGTGCGTTCCTCTGCGAGACTGCTGGCGACCATGGTCCGATAGGCCGCGCCGTACAGCCGCTTGCCTTCGGGTCCGAGAGAATCCACGCGGGGTTCGACCTCGTCCTCGAGTTTGTCGACGGCGTCGGTTCGGGTAGCTCCGGGTTCGATGAGGACTGTGTGCACGCCAGAGGCTTTCAGCTCCATGCGCAGGGCGTCGTTGATCGAGCGGATGGCGTGCTTGGAGGAACAGAGCGGCCCGCCGAAGGGCAGGGTAATCCAACTACCCACCGAGCCGACGGTGACCACTCGGCCGTGTGAGATCCGCAGCATCGGCAGCATGGCCTGGGTGACGGCGATCTGGCCGAACACATTGACCTCGTACTGCCGACGCCACTCGTCCAGCGGAACGAACTCGACCGGTCCGGTCACGCCGATTCCGGCGTTGTTGACAAGCGCGTCGAGGCGGCCCAGACCTTCAGCGACCTCGGCGATCCGGGCCGGATCGGTGACGTCGAGCTGGAGCGGGATGACGGTCTTGCCCAGCGCCTGCCCGTCGGCCTCCTTACGGACGCCGGCGTAGACGGTGAAGCCCTCGTGGGCCAGCAGCAACACGGTGGCCCGTCCGATGCCAGTGGAAGCTCCGGTCACCAGCACGGTCGCTGAACGCGGTTCGGATCGTTTCGCCATAGTCCGACGCTACGAAGTTCGCGGTAGCCGTCGCGTCCGTCAGATGACTGGTATGCGCCCCCGCTCGTATCGGTCAGGTGACGCAGGCCCGTCGCTACGCGGGGCCTGCAACCCGGCGCCAAGCCAGCGACGATCCCACTGCCGATTCCCGAAGGATTCACCGCCTACCCGGTGCGCGATCGGCCGCTGTCTTTCCGCGACGTCTCGCCTGCCGAGTTCGATCGCGTCGGCGGCCGGGAAGCTGTCGTCGATGTGCAGAAGATCGACAATCGGGTCGGCCTCACCGGTGCAGCGAGCCGCAGCCGGCATGCATGAGATCGCCCCGGACCCGGCCACACCGAACTTGCGTCGGCTCGACCAACGGCGTTATAAGCAAATCCAATTCGACAACAACGAACACGCCCACGCCCGATACACGGCGGCGAGAGGAGATGCACTCGGCGCACCGAGAGCTGTCGCCACCGGTGCACCCCTGTGGTGGACCGGTGCGCCTTCGCCGCCGAGGGCGTCAGGGTGAGGCTTGGTGTCTGGCCGACACCGTCCTCAGTGGCCTGGCGGCCCAAAAACGCGTCCGGCGGGAAAATGCTGGTCAGGGACCATACGCGAGCATCACGCGACGCCGCGCGGCTATCGACGCCTGCATGCTTCAGCGTCAGCGGGCTGCTTCCACCGTTGACGAACTGTTGGGTTAATGCAACAATTCGTTGTATGAGTCCGGTGAGGCGTGGGAAGAATCTTCCCATTTACAACCGCATCGGCGTGTTACGTGCCGAGCGGAGAATGAGCCGGGCCCAGCTCGCCGAGGCGATCGAGGTGAATCCGCAGACGGTCGGGGCGCTGGAACGGGGCGATCACTATCCGAGCCTCGATCTGGCGCTGCGGATCTGCGATGTGTTCGGGCTGCCGGTCGAGGCAGTGTTCTCGCGGGAGGAATTCGCACCGCTGTCCACGGCGGTCTACCGGAACGAGGGAGGGGATATTCGATGACGCACCCGAATCTGCTGGAGCGCTATCAGGCTCGCCGGACACGCCGGTTCGAGTTCCACGCCGAGCGCTGGGCCCACATGTTGCCGCGGTGGCGGACACGTCGCCGCCGCCGGCTGCTGGTGGTGGCCCTCGCGACGATGTTCCTGGCCCTGGCGGTCGTCGCAGTGCTGATCGCGTGCGGTCTGGAGCGGGGACCCCTGCTGTGGGCGCCGGTGTGCCTGGCGTTCCTTCCGCTGTGGATATCGCTGCAGATCGTCTCGGGACGCCAAGCCGACGCGCCCGTCGGCGCCCTGGACGAATGGGAGATCGAGCAGCGCAACGCGGCTCGCTCGGTGGGGCTCACCCTCACACAGACGCTGGCGATGATTCCCGCGATCTGGCTGATCGTCGTGGGCGGGTTCACCGACCTCGACAATATCCAGGCGGCCTACGCCGGCGGGGTGATGCTGCTGACCGCGCTGCTCGTCGGCGGCTGCACCCCGACGATGATCCTGGCCTGGACGCGGCCCGACGCGGAACCAGAGCACGAGTGATGAACCTGCTCGCCGGAGACCTGACGCTACTGCTCCTCGACGAACGTACCGGGCACTCGATGGCCGACAGCACCCGTACCCCAAGGGTTCTCGCCGGAGCCGTGCTGCTGGACCTGATCGACGCCGGGGCAATCCGGCTGGCCGGGCCGGGCGACGCGGCGAAACCGGGCCGGATCGTGGTGAGCGCGAACAAGAGTGCCGATCCGATACTGGGCGAAGCGCTCGCCAGGATCGAGGCGGCGCGTCCGATGAAACCCCGAGTTGCGATTGAGAAACTGTCGAAGGGGTTGCGGCCGAAGGTGTTGCATCGGCTGGCGGACGAGGGCCTGGTACGCGTCGAACACCACCGGGCACTGGGTATCTTTCCCCGTACCGCCTGGATGCCGAGGGGGCACCGCAAGGTACTCCGGGACCGGCTGACACCGCCGTTCGCACACCCTGACGCCCCTGTCGACCCTCGCGCCGCCGCCTTGATCTCGTTGCTGTCGGCGGCCGGCGCTGCGCCGAAAATCTTCCCCGACCACGACCGTCGAGTGGTGACGCAGCGGGCCAAGGAGATCGCCGCCGGGGACTGGGCTTCGAAGGCGGCCAGGGACGCGGTGCAGGCGGTCGACGCGGCGCTCACCGCCGCCGTCGTGGTGAGTGCCGTGGCGGCGGGCTCAGCATAGGTCTCCGGGGCACAGGGACCGAGGCCGCGGCAACCTGAGCGTCGACCGGACAAATCGACGCTCAGGTTGCGCGAAACAGCGTCCGCAGCGCACAGATAAGTCGACAGTCGAATACGCGGCGGCGGGTCGCCGGAAGGGCCTTCGCGCGATCGAATTCGTACCGCTCGAGGAAGCCGTCGGGCACGCTCGCGCGTAGCCACGGCCGTTACTCCTCCGAATCGTCGGCAGTACCCAGGGTGCCGGTTGTCCGCGCAACGCCGCTGTGCGTCGGGGAACCTGATTCGGGGTCGTTAGCTGATTAATGTCTGGAACGGACTCAGCTGAGCAGGAACGACCAAGGAGACGCATGCTCATCCGATATCGTCTGGCCGGAGCCGTTGTTCTCACAAGCGCGTCGCTCGGGCTCATCCCGTTCGCCGCACCGGGCATCGCCGCACCGCCCGGTGCCAGCACCGCGGATCCGATCATCATCTGTACCGAAAACGGCACAGTCAACTGGGCGGGTTCCGGGTCGGGCGAGACGCCGTCGAAGGTGGAATGGACGGCCACCACCGAATTCACCGACTGCAGGGGACCCGCGGTCGACCAGGGCGAGCCGTACCCCGTCAGCATGGACGAGGAGGGCACTGAAGTCGCCTCGTGCGACGGGAAGGTCAACGTTCATCAGGGCACGGGCACCATCACCTGGTCCGATGGCAGCACCAGCAGGATCAGCAGCAAGTCCGCGGGCAACCAGAGCAAGTCCAAGGGGTCCGGTCCTGCCACCTTCCCGATCCTCATCGAGTCCGGCACCTACGCTGGGCATACCGCGTCGGATGACAACACAGTGAGCACCGAGCAGTCCTGCCCCGGCGTGACCGAGGCGTCGCTCACCGGCACATTCACCGTCAACTGACTTTCCGAGACAGGTACGAGCGCCGCCGAGCCCGGGCTCGGCGGCGTTTGCCATGCGGTATCCAGGGCCGCATTACTCGAGTGCGACCCTCGGCAGCGGCGGTCCTGCACCCACTCGGCTGAGGCTGCAACCGACCTGCTCGGCTAGGTCGGCTCAGCGCGATACGGCGACGATTTCCGCCCACTCGCTCAACAGCGTCCACGCGGTGGCCACATGTTCCTGGCGGGTGGCGGTGCCGCCGACCGCCAACCGGAGTGCGAACACCCCGCGAACCTCGGTGTTTGACAGGAAAACTCGTCCTGTCGCGTTGACCGCGTCCAACAGTGCCCTATTCGCCTCGTCACCGCAGCGCAATCGGAAACAGACCAGCGATAGTGGATGCGGTGCAAGCACTTCGAAACGATCGTCCGCGCCGACCCACGTGGCGAACTGCTGGGCCAGTGCCACACTGTGCCGGATATGTTCGCGCAGCCCGGTCGCGCCGTACCAGCGGATCACCGCCCATAGTTTCAACGCCCGGAACCGACGTCCCGCCGGCACCTGCCAATCCCGGTAGTCCACTACCGCACCCGATTCGCTCGCACCGTTGCGCAGGTATTCCGGCAACACCGACAGCGCACCGGTCAGCGCACCACGATCGGCGACGTAGCAGGCGTCGAAGTCCAGCGCGGTGAGCAGCCATTTGTGCGGATTGGTCGCATAGGAATCGGCGAACTCGGCCACACCCGCGTGGATCCAACGCAGCTCCGGACATATCGCGGCGACACCCGCGTACGCCGCGTCCACATGCAGCCAGGCACCGTATTCGCGGCAGACCGGACCGATGAGCTGCACCGGATCGACCGCACCGGTGGACGTCGTGCCGCCGTCGCCGTCACCAGAACGGGGGTTCGGCTGCGGGCCACATCGTGTTCCATCGCCGCCCGCAGCGCCTTCGGGTCCATCGACAGGTCGGCACGGGTGGCGATGAAACGCACGGCCGAGGAGCCGAGACCCGTGATGCGCGCGATTTTTTCGCATCCACAGTTGGCTTCGGTCGATGTGTAGACGACATAGCGGCCACGGTCGATACCGTCACGAGCGACCTGCCCATCCGAGGCTCGGTGCAGCGCCGCGAGCAGCGTGACGAGCATCGCGCTGGAGGCGGCGTCCTGAACCACACCGCCACCGCCGCCCGCGAAGGTGAAGCGTTCGGGCAGGCCGATCAACCCGGCAAGCCAGTCCAGTACATGCTGTTCCAACTCGGTACAGGCCGGCCCGGTCTGCCAGAGCATCCCCTGCACACCCAATCCGGAGGCCAGCAGATCGGCCAGCGCCGCAGGACCAGACGCACCCGTCGGGTAGTAGGCGAAGAAACCCGGATGCTGCCAATGCGTCAAGCCGGGCACGATAATTCGATCCATATCGTCGAGCAGAGCGGCGAACGGCTCGCCGACCTCGGGCGGGGACGGCGGCAGTTGGGCGCGCACCGCACCAGGGGTCACCGTCGACAGCACCGGCAGCGACTCCACCCGCTCCCACCGGTACGATCCTGGAGCGGAGAGTTCGACCGCTGCTGGTGCGGTTCGGTGAACAGCGCGATGGGTCGCAACGAAACTGGGCCGCCGGCAGTAGTTGCCGACGGCCCAGCCGGATCAGCCGTTAAGCATAGATGAAGCTGATTCCGTTACTCGTTCCTCCTGGGGTTGTGGTGGTGATTTGCACGGTTCCGGTCCCGGCGGGTGAGACTGCCGTGATCTGGGTGGGCGAGTCGACGGTGAACGAGGTCGCCGGTGTGGCACCGAAGTTCACCGCTGTAGCTCCGGTCAGGTCGGTGCCGGTGATGACGACGGTTGTTCCGCCGGCCTCCGGTCCGGTGTTGGGTGCCGCTGCGGTGAGCGCGGGCGCCGGGGTGTAGGTGAAGGCCAACCCGTTACTGGTTCCGCCCGAAGTGACGGCGGTGACTTGCACAGTGCCAGTTCCGGCGGGCGAGACTGCCGTGATCTGGGTGGGCGAGTCGACGGTGAACGAGGTCGCCGGTGTGGCACCGAAGTTCACCGCTGTAGCTCCCGTCAGGTCGGTGCCGGTGACGACCACTGTCGTACCGCCAGTTTCCGCACCCGAGGTGGGTGCGAGTGTGGTGAGCGCGGGCGCCGGGGTGTAGGTGAAGGCCAACCCGTTACTGGTTCCGCCCGAAGTGACGGCGGTGACTTGCACAGTGCCAGTTCCGGCGGGCGAGACTGCCGTGATCTGGGTGGGCGAGTCGACGGTGAACGAGGTCGCCGGTGTGGCACCGAAGTTCACCGCTGTAGCTCCCGTCAGGTCGGTGCCGGTGACGACCACTGTCGTACCGCCAGTTTCCGCACCCGAGGTGGGTGCGAGTGTGGTGAGCGCGGGCGCCGCGATGAAGGTGAACGCGACGCCGTTGCTGGTTCCACCCGCTGTCGTAGTGGTGATTTGCACGGTCCCGGTCCCCGCCGGGGAGACGGCGGTGATCTGGGTGGGCGAGTCGACGGTGAACGAGGCTGCCGGTGTGGCACCGAAGTTCACCGCTGTGGCTCCGGTCAGGTCGGTGCCGGTGACGACCACGGTCGTGCCGCCTGCCGCCGGGCCAGTGCTGGGTGCCGCCGTGGTCAGGGCGGGAGCCGCGATGTAGGTGTACGCGACGCCGTTGCTGGTTCCACCCGCGGTGGTGACGGTGACCTGCACGGTTCCGGTCCCGGCCGGGGCGACTGCCGTGACCTGGGTGGCGGAGTTGACGGTGAACGACGTGGCCGGTGTGGCACCGAAGTTCACCGCTGTTACTCCGGTCAGTGCCGTGCCTGTGAGGACCACTGTCGTGCCGCCGGCTTCCGGCCCCTGATTCGGGGCCGCCGTGGTCAGGGTGGGCACGTCGACGAAGATGAAGGGGACGCCACCGGTGGTTCCACCTGGGGTGGTGACGGTGACCTGCACGATCCCGGTTCCCGCCGGGGAGACGGCGGTGATCTGGGTGGCGGAGTCGACGGTGAACGAGGTAGCCGGAGTGGCACCGAAGCTCACCGCGGTGGCTCCCGTCAGGTTCGTGCCCGTGAGCACGACTGTCGTACCGCCCGATACCGAGCCCTGAGTCGGCGCCGCGGTGGTCAGGGTGGGTGTCGCGAAGTAAGTGAACGCAACGCCGTTACTGGTTCCACCCGCGGTCGTGACAGTGACCTGCACGGTCCCGGTTCCCGCCGGGGAGACGGCCGTGATCTGGGTGTCGGAGTCGACGATGAACGAGGTCGCCGGTGTGGCACCGAAGTTCACCGCGGAGGCAGTGGACAGCCCCGTCCCGGTGAGAGTGACTATCGTGCCGCCCGATTCCGGGCCCTGATTCGGTACCACCGTGGTGAGGGTTGGGGCCGGAACGTAGGTGTAGGCGAGGCCATTACTGGTTCCACCCGGTGACGTGGCGGTGACCTGCACGGTTCCTGTCCCGGCGGGGGCGACCGCCGTGACCTGGGTGGCGGAGTCGACGGTGAACGACGCTGCCGGTGTCGCGCCGAAGTTCACCGCGGTTGTTCCGGTCAAACCCGTGCCCGTGAGGACGACCGTCGTGCCGCCCGCCGCGGGGCCCACATTCGGTGCCAGCGAGGTGAGGGCCGGTACCGGGATGAAGGTGAAGGCGACGCCGCTGCTGGTCCCGCCCGGTGTGGTGACGGTGAGTTGCACGGTTCCCGTCCCGGCCGGGGAGACGGCAGTGATCTGGGTGGCGGAGTCGACGGTGAACGACACTGCCGGTGTCGCGCCGAAGTTGACCGCCGTGGCTCCGGTCAGACCCGTTCCGGTGATGATGACTGTCGTGCCGCCGGTTGCCGGGCCGGTATTCGGCACCGCCGTGGTGACGGTGGGTATCGGAATGTAGGTGAAGGCAAGGCCGTTGGTCGTTCCGCCCGCGGTGGTGGCGGTGACCTGCACGGTCCCGGTCCCAGCGGGGGAGACGGCAGTGATCTGGGTGGCGGAGTCGACGGTGAACGAGGTCGCCGGGGCGGCACCGAAGTTCACCGCTGTAGCTCCGGACAGACCGGTGCCGGTGAGCACGACCGTCGTTCCACCTGCTTCCACGCCGGAATTCGGTACCAGTGTGGTGAGGGCGGGCACCGCCACATAGGTGTAGGCGACACCGTTGGTGGTTCCTCCGGGCGTGGTGGCCGTGACCTGTACCGTCCCGGTCCCAGCAGGGGCGACCGCTGTGATCTGGGTAGCCGAGTCGACGGTGAACGAGGTCGCCGGGGTGGCACCGAAGTTCACCGCTGTAGCTCCGGTCAGACCCGTGCCGGTGAGCACGACGGTTGTGCCGCCGGTCACCGGCCCTGCGCTCGGAACCACTGTGGTCAGGGTTGGCACCGCGACATAGGTGAAGGAGACACCATTGCTGGTTCCGCCCGCTGTCGTGGCGGTGACCTGAACGGTTCCGGTCCCGGCCGGGGTGACCGCGGTGATCTGGGTGTCGGAGTTCACGGTGAACGAGGTTGCCGGGGTGGCACCGAAGTTCACCGCTGTAGCTCCGGTCAGACCGGTGCCGGTGAGCACGACCGTCGTGCCGCCGGTCACCGGCCCGGCGTTCGGCACCACCGTGGTGAGTGCGGGCACCGCGACATAGGCGAAGCCGACGCCGTTACTGGTTCCGCCCGCTGTCGTGGCGGTGACCTGCACCGTTCCGGTCCCCGCCGGGGAGACGGCGGTGATCTGGGTGTCGGAGTTCACGGTGAACGAGGTTGCCGGGGTGGCACCGAAGTTCACCGCTGTAGCTCCGGTCAGACCGGTGCCGGTGAGCACGACCGTCGTGCCGCCGGTCACCGGCCCGACGTTCGGCACCGCTGTCGTCAGGGTGGGTACCGCGACGAAGGTGAACGCGAGGCCGTTGCTGGTTCCACCCGGGGTGGTGGCGGTGACCTGCACCGTTCCCGTCCCGGCCGGGGAGACGGCGGTGATCTGGGTGGCGGAGTCGACGGTGAACGACGCTGCCGGTGTCGCGCCGAAGTTCACCGCGGTGGTTCCGGTCAGATTCGTTCCGGTGAGGACGACCGTCGTGCCGCCGGTTGTCGGGCCGATATTCGGTACCAGCGAGGTGAGGGCGGGCACCGGGATGAAGGTGTACGCGACGCCGTTGCTGGTTCCACCCGCAGTGGTCACCGTCAGTTGCACGGTTCCCGTCCCGGCGGGCGAGACGGCCGTGATCTGAGTATCGGAGTTGACGGTGAACGAGGCCGCCGGGGTGGCACCGAAGTTCACCGCTGTTGCTCCGGTCAGACCCGATCCGGTGATCACTACTGTCGTGCCGCCGGTCGCCGAGCCCGCATTCGGCACCACCGTGGTGATGGCTGGTACCGGGATGTAGGTGAAGGCCAAGCCGTTGGTGGTTCCGCCGGGCGTGGTGGCGGTCACCTGCACCGTCCCGGTCCCGGCCGGAGACACGGCCGTGATCTGGGTATCGGAGTTGACGGTGAACGATGTTGCCGGCGTGGCACCGAAGTTCACCGCGCTGGTTCCGGTCAGTCCCGTACCGGTGAGCACGACGGTTGTGCCACCGGTCACCGGTCCTACGTTCGGCACCAGGGTGGTGAGTGTGGGCACCGCGACATAGGTGAAGGCGACACCATTGCTGGTTCCGCCCGCCGTGGTTACGGTGACCTGCACCGTCCCGGTCCCGGCCGGGGTGACTGCGGTGATCTGCGTGTCGGAGTTGACGACGAACGACGCTGCCGGGGTGGCACCGAAGTTCACTGCCGTAGCTCCCGTGAGTCCTGTTCCGGTGAGAACGACCGTAGTCCCTCCGGTCACCGGCCCGGCGTTGGGCACCACCGTCGACAAGGTGGGGACCGCGACGTACGTGAAGCCGACGCCGTTGCTGGTTCCACCTGGTCCGGTTGCGGTGATCTGTACCGTCCCAGCCGCACCTGCCGGAGCCACCGCGGTGATCTGGGTAGCCGAGTTGACCGTGAACGATGTCGCCGGTGTGGCACCGAAATTGACCGCCGTCGTTCCGGTCAGATTCGTTCCGGTGAGCACGACCGTGGTGCCGCCGCTCACCGGACCGACATTCGGCACCGCTGTCGTCAAGGTGGGCACCCCGACGTAGGTGAGGGGGACGCCGTTGGTGGTTCCTCCGGCGGTGGTAACGGTGACCTGCACGGTACCCGTCCCTGCGGGAACGACCGCCGTGATCTGCGTATCGGAGTTGACGACGAACGACGTCGCCGGTGTGGCACCGAAGTTCACTGCGGTGGCCGTGGACAAGCCGGTTCCGGTGAGCACCACTGTCGTCCCGCCGGTCACGGGGGCGGTATTGGGCGAGACGCTGGTCAGGCTGGGAACTCCGGCGTAGGTGTAGGAGACGCCGTTGCTGGTTCCGCCCGAGCCGGTGACGGTGACTTGGACCGTGCCGGATCCCGGAGGCGCGATGGCGGTGATCTGGGTGGGGGAATTGACGGTGAAAATGGTTGCGTTGTTGCCGAACCGCACTGTCAATGGACCGGTGAACCCGCTGCCGGTGATGACGACGCTGTTGCCACCCGAGGCGGGGCCCGCGGTCGGGGAGATCGAGGTGATGGTCGGCACCACGACGTAGACGAAGGTGACCGGGTTGCTGGTACCGCCCGGCCCGGTGACGGTGATCGACACGATCCCCGACCCGGGAGGCGAGACCGCGGTGATCTGATTGTCCGAGTTGACCGTGAACGAAGTCGCCGGTGTGGCACCGAAATTCACCGAGGTGACACCGGTCAGACCCGACCCGGTGAGCGTGACCGTCGTCCCGCCCGCGGTGGACCCTTGGCTCGGGGTGACGCTGCTCAACGAGGGAACCGCGACATAGGTGAAGGGAACCCCGTTGCTGGTGCCAGTCGTCGAGGTGGTAACGGTGACCAACACCGTCCCGGACAAATTGGCAGGAGCGATCGCCGTAATCTGCGTGGGCGAGTTCACCGTGAAAGAGGTCGCCACATTGCCGAACTTCACGCTCGTGACAATAGGGACGAACCCGGTACCCGTGATCGTCACAGTCGTATTGGCGGGCCCTGATGTGGGGGAGATGGAAGTGATGGTAGGCATGGTGCTGCCTCCTCGTTGCCGTGGTGATTTCTCTTCTGCACCGGGGGGTGCCCGACTCGCTCAATGGCCCGGCTACTTCCATTAACATTCCTGAACCAGCACTTGGGCAACAAGTCTCGAATCCGATTTCGTCCGTTTTCGGATCGACGACAAAGGTGACGACAGTGGATCATCCCGTAATCCGCCGGTTCACGAGGAAACTGGCCGCCATCCGCGCACGCAGCTTCGGTCTCATCCCCGCCGAAGAGACATCTCGGCAAGGCTCTACGGGCGGCACCACGATCCGTCGCTGAGATCAAAGCCAGTTCGGTTCCAGTACCTGCCTCGGTCAATGCGGTTTCCCTGCAATAACAACCGGCTGCGCGATTACGCCCTCCTGGCGAACTTGACCGGTTCCACCACCCCGGCTTCCGTGGTCGAAGGTTGCCAGGGCCCACCTGTGCCAGGTCGTCGCGACCCGCGCTGCAGCGGCAGATATCGCTGATGTCAAGCGCATGGACGCGGTGCAGGTGCAGGAGAAGCTCGGGCTCTCTCTCCCGACGAGGACTTCATCCTCACGGTGTGGCAATACCGGATGATGCAGCGCGACATCGCCGCATCGAAGGGCAAGCACATTCCCTCCAAGCGCGAAATTCGCAACTCCTTCCGTGACAGAGCGGTTGCGGCCATCATGTAGCGCAACCAGAAGGACTGGTCTCCCGCTGTTGCGGAGGTTGTCGACCAGATCTTGGTGGAGGGCGAGTCTCCGAATCTCGGGGCGCTCGAATCCGCTGAGCCAGAGATCTTCTCGGTCGTGGCGAGAAGGTCATGCGCTCTGCTTCTGCTCATCGACTTGTATGGCTTCGAGCGGTGGGTCGAGGGCAAGTGGGAGAAGGCCGTCCGCGCTGAGGCTCTCATCGCAGCTCATAGATCAATGGATCCACTACATCCCGAAGACCTCCATGCTATGGAAACCGCATACAAGGACGCGATCAAGAAGCTGTGAAAGGCGAGTAACCGGAGCAAGTACGCGCTCCTCGGCGGGGCTGGCCTCGGACTCGGCGTCCTGACCGGCGGTCTCGCCGCACCAGTAATCGCGGGAGCACGTGTTCGGTGAAGGCAATCGACATGTATTGCCCTGGTCGATTCTGCCGGAGTCCCGGGGACTGCCGCTCCGCGTCGACGCGGCGAACCCCCTGTTCCGGCCGGCGAACACACGCCGCAGGTGCCGGTCAGCCGATGGGCTGGTGGCTGCGGACGCGCGGACCGGTGTGTGCTGGAAGGTGCTCGTAACCGTGCAGGGTGAACAGCGGCCGCCGGGTGGGCGGATCGGTCAATCGCAGATCCGGAAACGTGTCGAACAGTGCGCGCAGGGCATGCGCCGCTTCCATACGGGCCAGAGCGGCGCCCAGGCATACATGGGTACCGCTGCTGAAGGACAGATGATCCTTGGCGTTGTCGCGGGTGATGTCGAAATCGGCCGGGTCGGTGAACACGGCGGGGTCGCGGTTCGCGCCGGCCAGCGACAGCACCACGGTCGACCCCTCGCGTAACCGGATACCGCCGATCTCCAGCGCTGTCCGGGTGGTGCGAGCGGTGGTCTGCACCGGCGGATCGATCCGGAGGATCTCCTCCACAGCGTTGGGCCACAGTTCCGGCTCGGCACGTAACCGGTCTAACTGATCGGGGTGGCGGAGCAGCCAGATGATGCCCTTGCCGATCAGGTTGACGGTGGTCTCGAAGCCCGCGGCCATCAGCAGGGTCGCCGACGCGCACAGTTCGTAGGTGGAAAGATCGCCCGCGGTGACCAGGCTGCTGAGAATATCGTCGCCGGGTTCGGCGCGGAGGCGCTCGACGTGCTCGACGAGGTACCGGTGCAACCGCTCCGAGGATTCCATCGCCCGCTGGTGTGTCCGCCAGGAGATCCCGAGGTCGAGCAACGGACTGATGTCGTCGCCCCAGCGCAGGAACATCTCGCGGTCGGAGTCCGGGAAGCCGAGCATCTCGGAAATGATGGCGATCGGCACCTGTCCCGCGTACCGCGCCACCAGATCGGTGGGGCCGTCGTCGGGGAGCTCCGCGAGCAGTTCCTCGGTGACCGTCTCGATCCTGTCGCGCAGCCGGGCCACGGCACGCGGGGTGAAGGCCGCGGAGACCGGTTTGCGCATCCGGGTGTGCTCGGACTGGTCGATCACCAGCATCGACGGCGGATCCACCGGATTCGGTGGGAGGGGGCGACGCTCCAGCGCGCGCAGCACGGGCCGCGGTATACCGAACACGGTTGGTATACCGACACGGAAACGGTTGTCGCGCAGTATCTCCCGGACCAAATCGTGATCGAAGGTGATCCACACCGGAAGGGCGCGGTGCAACCCACCTTCCCCGCGCATCTCCTCGATCAGAGCGTACGGATTTTCGATACCCTCGGCGCCGCCGATCAACCGAGCGAACAGATCACCACGACGGAGCAATATCGTATTGAACAGGCGGATCAACCCGTGATTGTTGACCCAGCGATACACATAATGCGGTTTCATCGAGCCCCTCCATCATCGAACCGTCGCGTCTCTTTGGGCGTAACGAATATCACAGATCTCGCGGAACCCGACGGAGTGGCATCTCGAGACCTGCCGTGGTGGGAGGCGTGGCCTTCAGAACGTGCGGGTCACCCGTTCGGTCTCCACGCGCCGATCCCGCAGTGCCGGATCGGGATTGGTCACCTGTATCAGCGATGCCCGGCCGCGGCGCCTGTGGTACGCGGGGGTTGGAGGACCTGCCCACCGTTCGGCCGCCACGCGCGGCCCCTCGTGGTACGCCCGAAACCACTGACGCTTACATCCGACTCACAACCAGCATCGATGCGACTCCCAGCTCCAGATGGCGGCTGCCCGGCGCGAGGCCAGCTGTTTTTGGGGAGTCCCCCGGTGGGGTTGGCGGGTGTTCCCCGGTATTCCTGCCGGACCCCGAAGCGGGGCCAGATCAACGGTGAACGAGAGTCGTTCATTAGTGAGTACAGTTAGTGCCTCGTCAAGCAACGTTGGGCGTGTAATCGGTGCTGATGCCCTGCCCCGGCGACAAAGCCCCACACGGGCACAGCGCCCAACAATCGGAAACCACGGAGCTTTCGGCTGCGCGTGCGTTAATTCGCTCACCCGCGCGCGGGAAAAGGTATCCCGGGCGTGTCGTGCGTCTGTCGATCGCTGCCCAGATCAGTCGAATCGCAGGTTGGCCGAATACCTGCCGAGAACGTTCGGTCAGTGGTGAACAGCTCACGACACCGATCGACAGCCTCGCTATTCCTCCAGCTCAGATGCCCAGGCCCGGCGTTCGTCTGGAAACCCTTGATGATGAATCCGGTGATACCGGCTCGCCGTGTTGTCGCGTACCGGCCAGTCGGCGAAGCGCGACAGAACCTGCGCGGCCGACAGCTCTGGGCACACAAGGTCGCCCTTCCCGGGTGCTCCCACGCTCGCAGCGGTCGGTCCGACCTGGCGCAGTTGTTCGGTCGAGAGTCATGCCAGCTGGTAGAGCCATTCGCGCAGTTGCAGAGGCCGCGGTCGCGATCTTGGATGTCGACCGGGCTCCACGTCTCGGACGCCGCTCAACCGGACTTGGCCACCAGGCGAGTCCGGTCCGAGGTGGCGGCGCTGAACTGTGTTCAGAGCAGGACAGTGGCGAAGTTCAAGGACTTTCTCGGTGTCCGGCGGCACTCTGCGAGCAGACGCTCGCTGACAGTGAGCGGCTCCAAGCCAGGCGAGGTTCACACGAAACCGGTCATCCCGACTGGTCGACGTCGACCGCTGAACTCGGCTCAGGATGCCTTGCGGTGCTCGTCGTTCTCGTGCTGAGCGATCACGGCCAGGAGTTCGCGCACCCACGCCGGCCGCTGCTCGCAGGTTCCGGCCTCGGCGACGTCGCGTTCGATCAGCGAGCGGATGTAGGCCGACTGCGACATGCCGAGGTTCGCGGCGCGGCGCTTGCACGCCTGATCGAGGTCCCGGGTCAGCTTCACCGACCGGGGGATGAGGACCGGTTCAGTGCCCGGGCCGGTCTCGATCGGCGGGGTGACCGGTTCATCGGTGAACTCGAGACGCTCGGTCATCGCCGCTACTTCGGCGGGGCTCATGGTCAAGAACGGATCAGTCATTGCGGGTCGCCTCCCACTTCTCGAAGTCCGCAGCCTGGTCGGCGGTCAGGTATGCGGCGCTGTACACCTCGATGTCGCGACCGAGACGACGGGCGAAGACCGACAACGGTGTGCCGTCGTCGGCGCGGCCCCAGATCACCAAGGACCTCAGCCCGGTCGCCGGGTCGGCGGCCGTCCGTAGCCAGACCGGCCGAGTGCCCTTCATCCACGTATCCACGAAGTCGAAGACGTCGTCCGGATCGACCCCTGTTCGCGCCAGCACCTGGGCGAGTGCCCGGTACCACTCGATCGCCACATACTCAGACTACCGTAGAGACTACGCGCGGGCGAGCTTCCGGGGTCCGCTCCAGCACCGGGTGCGCAGAGACGGTCGCCATCCGCGACCCCGGAGTCGAGGCATTCTGCTGAGAAGTGCGCTACCGGCAGTGCTGAACCGTGGTGCGGCTGAACTCCGTCACCGGGCTTGCGAGTACACGACTCGATCACCGTTCCCGACCACGCGACGGGGCGGCCTTATCGCCCCTGGCCCGGTGGATCCGAGACTAGCTGAGCTTATGGCGGTGAAGCTCGGCCGAGTCGTGTTCGGCGGCGTATTGCTCGCGCCAGCGCTCGATGAGGGGGACCAGTTCGTTGGTCATGTAGGTATAGAAGTCCTGCATTTCGTGCAAGCGCGCCGCGGTGGCGGTGTCTGGCGCGGCGGCGTCGATGCCTTCTTGGGCGGCGTCACGCATGGTCGCCAGCATCGTGTTCTGTTGCGACATCAATGCCGCCCAGGCTCCTGCGCGGAAACGGTAATGGTCGCGTCGGCTGCCGGGAGCGGGGACGCGTTCGATCAAGCCGACGGGGATGAGTTGTTTGATCGCGGTGGAGACCGCGCCGGAGCTGATCGACAACTCGGCGCACAGGTCCGCAGCGGTCATCGTGTCTTGTTCGGTGTAGAGCAGGGCAGTCATCACGCGTGCGGTGGTGCGTTGCATCCCGCCGCCGTCGGACAAGGTCAAGGCCAGCTTCTCCGCGGCGGCCCGCAATCGCTCGTTGGTTCCCACGCCCGAAGCTTATCAAACCTCAGATAGTTCGGAATATTTACAAATCTCTGAATGTTCGTTAGCGTCGAGCCATGGTGAATGTGATCGAGCTGCAAGGGCTCACCAAGAGCTACGGCTCGCGGCGCGGGCTGGTAGATCTGTCTCTGGAGGTCGGCCAAGGCGAGGTCTTCGGCTTTCTCGGCCCGAACGGGGCCGGTAAGTCGACGACTATCCGGCTGCTGCTGGATCTGATCCGGCCAACGGCGGGTAGTGCTCGCGTGCTGGGTCTGGATCCTCGGCGGGACGCGGTGCGGTTACACGCGGAGATCGGGTATCTCGCAGGTGATTTCGTTGTTCCAGGACGGCAACGGGTGGGGGCGATGTTGCGGTTTCTGGCGGCGCTGCGCGGTGGAGTGACACCGCAGCGGATCGATGCGCTGTGTGAGCGCTTGGAATTGGACCAGAATGCACAGGTCAGCAGTTTGTCCAAGGGGAACCGGCAAAAACTCGGTCTGGTCCAGGCGTTCATGCATTCCCCGCAGCTGCTGATCCTGGACGAGCCGACCTCGGGTCTGGATCCGATCGGCCAGCAGATCTTCCTGGAGATGGTCGCCGAGGCCGCCGGCAACGGGCAGACGGTGTTCATGTCCAGCCACATCATGAGCGAGGTGGAGGCGGTCGCCGACCGGGTCGGCATCATCCGCGAAGGTCGGCTGGTCGCGCTGAACACCGTGGCCGGGCTACGGGCCAATACCGTGCGCGATGTGGAGGTCACTTTCGCCGAGCCGGTGACCATCGGAGAGTTCGCCGCCTTGCCCGCTGTCCGCGACGTCCAGGTGGACGGCACCGTCCTGCGTTGCCAGGTCACCGGAAGCCCGGACGCACTGCTGCTGGCCATGGTCGCCCACCGCGTGACGGGGTTGCTGGTCACCGAACCCGCCCTCGAGGACCTGTTCCACGGCTACTACACCGGAGAATCCGATGCTGCCTGACATCTACACCCAGACTCTCATCGACAACCGTCGCTCGCTGATCGCCTGGTCGGTCGGCACGGCCGCGGTCGGCCTGATGTACGCCGGGTTCTACCCTCAGGTATCCGCGGGCGGTATGGCCGATGCGGTCGGTAGCTACCCGGAGGCGATGCGCAAGGCGTTGCGGTTGAACGATATGACCTCCGCGGCAGGCTATCTCGGTTCGAGCGTGTTCGGCCTGCTGCTGCCGCTGCTGGCGATGTGCTTCGGAGTGACCTTCGGCGCCCGCGCGATCGCCGGCGATGAGGAATCCGGGTATCTGGATCTGCTGCTGGCGTATCCGGTCAGCCGCACCGGGCTGGCACTGCAACGATTCGCCGCCCTGGCCACTGGTGCCGTGGCGATCGGGGTGACGGTCTTGCTGGGGATGGTGGCGATTCGCTCGTCAGCCGATCTCGATTCGATCAGCATCGGCGAGTTCGCCGCCCAAAGCCTCAACCTGGTACTGCTGGCAATCGTTTTCGGCGCCTTGGCGATCGGGGTCGGCGCCGTGACCGGAAGGCGCGGCCCGGTCCTCGCCGGAACCGCGGGCGTCGGAGTGCTCGCCTACGCCGCCAACAGCCTCGCCGGTGTCATCGGCGCCGACTGGCTGAAGTATCTCTCGCCGTTCCACTACTACATCGGCGGAGAACCGCTGCGCAACGGGATCCAATGGACCGACGCCACAGTCCTGAGTGTGATCTCGGTGGTCCTGATCGGGGCCGGGCTCCTTCGTTTCAACCAGCGCGACCTGGCCAACTGACCCCGCGCGAGGGCGTCGCCGCACCGCGGCGCCCTCGGCGCCCTGCGATGGCGAAACGACTGCGAGGAAGCATGCGGAGCTTCACACATCCTTGATCTCCTCGAGCGGGTAGCCGGCCACGACAGTGACCGCGATCGAGTTGACGGCCAGCAACGCAAGCGCTGGTAGCGGGATGTGGCGTGCCGCGTCGAGGGCGATAAATGCGGCGTAGCCGATCGGTGGCAGGCACAGTGTCGCGGCGAGGGTGCCGTAGACGGCGACGAGGGAGTTGGCTTTTCTCCTGCGGTCGGGGTCGGTTACGACATGGTCGGAGATGTCCGCCCCATAGCCCTCGGCGCGGCTGGTAGCAACGCCTCGGTAGCCCTTCGAGGCCATGTATGCACAGGCCAGGAACATGCCACCGAATATCAGTCCGACGACGAACGCCTGCACGGCCCACCCCCGACATTCCTCGAATGCCGAGTCCTTCCCGACCGCCACCGGCTCGAGTCTATGGCGGTGCGCACGGCCACACCGTTGATTACGCGTCCCGGTAGGGATCTGTCAGGTCAGGTCGGCGAAGCGCTCGACCTCTTCGATGCGGCCGGACACGATCAACTGGTCGCCTTCGGCTACGACGGTATCGGCGGTGGCGTAGGTGAATTGTCCGCCGCGGTGTTTGATCGCGACCACGGTGATGTCGAAATGCTGTCGCAGTGCGCTGGCTGTGAGTGTTTTTCCGATCGCGGCCTTCGGTGCGACGGTCTTGGCCATGGCGTAGTCGGCGTCGAACTCGTCGTGATGCACCCCCAACTGCTCGGCGAGTTTGCGGATCGTCGGCTTGGGATCCGACTCCCGGTACAACCGGACCGCGCGAGCCCTCAACTCGTCGGGGTACTTCCTCGGTGCTGCCACAGATGACTCCTTCCGGTCCTATCGGACCACACATCGGAGCCCTCCGGAAAACGGGGGAATCTCATCGGCGAGAAACCCAGGTCCAGTCAAGATGTGGACTCCGGTGGGTGCACAATCAGCTCCTGATCGCCGTATGGCTCAACCCACGATCAGGGTCGAGTTGCCGACCAGACTTCCCGGCGCACCACTAGTAAAGATGCCGTAAACCTGCGCCCGAAGCAAATGGCATCCCGTCGGTCGAGGCGGGCGCTGGCGGCGACGTCCGACAGTGACCGATGGGGCCCGACACCGAGGAGGGCCCGAGAATGCTATGCGGGCTGATACCCGAGTAGATGACCAGCGTCGGCGGGTTTCATTGCCCGTGATAAGAAAATTGCCATGTCATGGTCGGCTCTTGTACACCACCGAACGAACCCCTCCTGGAGGATCACGCAGGAGACTTCGGGGTGACGGAGCCGGACGCGATGACTCGAGAAACTCCACAGCCGGCACCCGGGCCTGTGGGCGCGCGCAGTACTACCGCAGTCCCGCGTCGGTAACCTGCTGGACCTGCAGCGGGTCCACCTGGGCGGGTATTCCGCCGGCGGACACCTGGCCGCCTGGATCTGCGGCCGGCGCGGCGCAGCGTCGGTGAAGACCGCCAGCACACCTCCAGAGATACGTATCCGCAGCGTCACCCTCATGGCCGCCGTGCTGGACCTGGAGTTCGCCGTGTCCAACGGGCGTGATGGGTTTGTGCGGAAACTGCTGGGCGGCTCACCCAGCGAGGTGCCCGACCGCTATGACTTCGCCTCACCCATCGCTCACCTGCCGACCGGCCTGCGCGTCACCGCCGTGCACGGCGACACCGACCGCGTGGTAGCCCTCGAGCACAGCCGCCGCTACGTCAGCGCGGCGACTCGCGCCGGCAATGCCGCCGAACTGCGTGTGCTGCCCGGCACCGGCCACGCCGAGTTCACCGACGCCACCTCACCGGCCTGGGCCATCGCCCGAACCGCGATACTCGACCACGTCCAGTACCAACGCTGAGCCGTGGGAACCAGTACGCGCTGACACACGACTGTGCTGACACGGCACCGGACCTCGAGCTGGGCAGCCGGGGTGGCGCATCTCAGTGGTTGTCGCGCGATCGACGGAACTGGGTCGGTTTGCGTGTCTGGGTGTCTATACGGCATCTTTACAGGCGGAGCGCCGGGAAGTCTGGTCGGCAAACCCGGCCCGGGTTCGGGTTCGGGTTCGGGCCGACCAGTGATGGGCGCACCATGATGCTGCAGCGAGCGAGAGCCATACGACGCCGAACCTCGGGTCCGAGGATGTCGGGTGGCGTCTCTGATCCCGGTCCACCGGCGAACGCTGCCCACGTGTGCAGTACCTGTGGTCCTGCCTGTGCTGCTGTAGGTCCCCGCCGCGGTATGGGGCTGCGGCCGGTTGCCCAGTGGCGCGGACGTGCCGCCGCAGGAATTCAGGACAGGCGAACTTCGAAGTGACTGCCCCCGAGTCCCGGCTACGTTTGTTTGCGCGTGGTTCCTGGCCTGAGACGCGGCGGGTCGCGGCGATCTTGCGGACCGAGACCGCTGGTGGCGTCCTGCTGATCGTGGCTGCGGCCATCGGCTTGATCTGGGCCAATACGCCGTGGTCGGATGCGTACGAGAGGCTGCGCGACTTTCAGCTCGGTCCCGAAAGCCTGCATTTGCATCTTCCGTTGGAAGCGTGGGCGGCCGACGGGCTGCTCGCGGTGTTCTTCTTTGTGGTCGGACTCGAGCTCAAACGCGAGTTCGTGGCCGGTGATCTGCGGGATCCGCGGCGTGCTGCGCTGCCCGTGGTGGCGGCTGTCGGAGGAATGGCCGGCCCCGCCCTGATCTTCATCGCGTTCAACCTCGGCAACGACGGCGCGGTGAACGGATGGGCGATTCCCACCGCTACCGATATCGCGTTCGCCCTCGCTGTCCTCGCGGTCGTCAGTTCGCATCTGCCGACGGCGTTACGGACCTTCCTGCTCACCCTCGCGGTGGTCGATGATCTGCTCGCGGTGACCGTGATCGCGATCTTCTACACCGACGAACTACACCTGCCCTACCTCGGGCTCGCGACCATCCCACTGGTCGCGTTCGCCGCCGCGGTGCAACGCAGGATCCGCTCGTTCTGGATCCTGGCGCCACTTGCCTTGCTCACCTGGTGGCTGGTCCACCAGTCCGGCGTCCACGCCACCGTCGCCGGGGTACTGCTCGGATTCACCGTTCCCGTGCTCCACAAACCCCGCGACGACGATCCGCGAAACCCGGCACGCCGAGGACTCGCCGAACAGTTCGAGCACCGCCTGCGGCCGATCTCCGCCGCCGTCGCGGTGCCGGTGTTCGCGTTCCTGGCCGCAGGGGTCACCATCGGGGGGCTGAGCGGGCTGGTCGAATCCCTCGCCGACCGGGTCACACTCGGTATCGCCGTCGGGCTGGTATGCGGAAAAGCGTTCGGCATCCTCGCCACCACTTATTTGACCGCGAAGCTCACCCGCGCCGAACTCGATACCGACCTGCGCTGGATCGACGTGGCCGGGGTCGCGCTGCTGGGTGGGATCGGATTCACCGTGTCGCTGCTCATCGGCGAACTCGCCTTCGCAGGCGAACCGCTGCGGGAGGATCACGTCCGCATCGGGGTACTCATCGGCACTCTCACCGCCGCACTCCTGGCGGCGGTGGTGTTGCGACTACGCAACCGGACCTACCGGCGCATCGCAGAAACAGACTTCCGCGACGACGACAACGACGGAATACCCGACGTCTACCAGCACCACCCATAGCGGCGGGAGGGGCAGCTTGCTGCGACGATGCTCGCGGGCGTTCACTACCCGACATGTTCGCTCTCGCCCGAGCCCGTGCCCGGTGTGTCGGACTGTGGTGCGTACGAGGGCGGTCATTGTCGACATGGAGCGATGAGGACCGGGATGCGGCTGGCTTGCAGTACCGCTTGACTGACCGAACCGAGCGTAGCGCCGGTAATTCCGCCACGTCCACGGCTACCGAGTACGACCAGTTGCGCGTGCCGGGACGCTTCCTGCAGCCGCTGCGTCGGGCGGCCTTCGATGACGACTCGATCTACGCAGACATCCGGATACTTGTCGGTGAAGCTCGCCAGGGCTTCGTCGAGAACCGCCTCGGCTCGCTGCTGCGCTGTGTTGGGCGGCGTGGTCGCCCCATTTCGTGCGGACCATGTCGTTACCGCCACCAGCCCTACGTTCCTGCTCGTCGCTTCGTCGAATGCGATCGCGACCGCGCGAGTGCTACAGCGCGAACCGTCTACGCCCACCAGTACCGGAAGGTGGGACGACGGCGGCATTGTCGCCGCGGCAGCCGGTATGACAGCGACCGGACAGTCGGCGTGCCTGATCAGACCGACGCCGACGGACCCGAATAACACGCGCTCCAACGGATCCAAACCTCGAGCGCCGATGACGAGCAACTGGGCCGCTGCTGAGCGAGCAGCCAAGGCCGCTACTGGTGACGGTAGGTCGAGAAAGGTCGCAACCTCGACACCGGCGGGGAAACTATCCAACTCGCTCACGATTCTTCGCCCGCGGCCCAGGACGGACTCACCGATCTCACGGAATGCGTTGATATCGAACAGCAAAGAGCCGATTACCGGCAGGGCGTGCACCGGTACACCGATGGCATGCACAAGATGCAGTGGCGCCTCCCGGCGCGCCGCCATCGCCGCACCCCAGCGGATGGCAGCAAGCGACGCGGGAGAGCCGTCGACACCGACAACGATAGGACGACGCACGGTCACAGATTGTGGCCTTTCGAAGCGGGACGAGACGCGCGGTAGGCAGGGTAGCTACTCATCGGCTGTTCGGCTTGGCGCTACCTTGATACCGATCAATGTGGGCGTACGTCGAAATCACGGTGTCGATCGTTCCAGGGTCGCCGACCGTGGAGGGGAACGGCTTACCGCTGCAACCCTTCCTTCCCGGTACATCGGCCCTCGCACAACCGGCGGGATGGCTGTGTCGGTAGATCGGCTCGCTGAGCTTTGGCGGTGACGCGTGATCGCTGACGCGTGGCTCTTACCTATCAGCAGGGGTTCGCTGTCGGATTCGTTTCCCAGGTGCGGTGTCCCGCTGCGCCGCAATCTGTACAGCGCGGCGAGTCCGAGGGCGCTGCCGATGGTGAGGGCGAGCGCCCCGAGCGCCGGCGAGGCGCTGGGCGGGGGTTGTTCGCCGTGCCAGTTCCGCTCCGCGTAGGGCGACACCGAGACCACCGTGGGGAGATAGAGCGCGGCAATCGCCAGCGCGCCGCTCGAGGTCTCGTGTGGGCGCGCCACGCCACAGCAGTAGCCCGCAGTCAGTGCGATCACGATACTGATCGCCACGAAGCCTGCGCGGCTGGCATCTGCAGCGCCGGTGAGAGCGAAGATCGTGATATCTGTGATGAGTGTGATGGCTGTCGCCGCCGAGGGGGCACGGTTGCCTACGGCTATGCCGACTCCGGCCACAGCGATCAACACCGCCACCGCCCAGCCAGGGCGGGGGGCGTAACCGATTGCGTCGGCTGCGGCGGTGAGGCTTTCCGCCAGGTACACCCCGACGCCGTCGCGGCCGGGTAGCAGCACGGCTGCGACGGTCGCACTGATGATCGTCGCAGCCACGACTATCCCGATATGCACCGCGTGACTGTCGGCTGGGGCGTTGCTGAACTGTCGGCGAGCCACTCGGTGGCCGACAGCACGACCACTGCCAGCACGATCGCTGCGAGGATCGGCGCCAACGGCAACTCGCCATGTATCCATGGTGGCCCAGGCTCCCCGGCCGGCGCCCGATTTCGCAGCGTGGCAATGATCAGCAGTGCCGCGGTTGCCGAGATCAACCAGCGAGGTGGGGTCTCCGACACCGTCTGCAGATCTGGGTCGAGACCCAGCATCTGCGCCAGACCCCCGAACGCGAAGAAGCTGATTCCACCCAGCGCGAAACCACCGTTCCGGAGTGTCGGTCCAAACGCCGACGTTGGCTTTGCCACCCTTGTCGCCGGAACGTGCCGCGACCACCGAGCCCAGCGGTCGTCGGGTCACCGGCCGCTGATCAGGGTCAGCCCGAACACCGTGTCGTGGTGACGGGCTGACCATCGGGTCCGGACGGCCGGAGCGCGATCAGACGGTGTATCGGTCGAGGATCTTCAACCGCCACCCTTGCCGCCACAGCTCGTCGTAGCGCGCCCGCAGGTCGTCGTACTCCCAGCCGTGCACCCATACCTCCGGTTCCCGCGTATTGCGCCACACCGCTGTAATGCGCGGGCCGTTCAGGTTGTAGGTGGAAATGAATTTCAGCCGCCAACCGCCGGGCCAGAGCTCGTCGTAGCGCTGTTCGAACTGCTCGTACGTGGCGCCGTAGATCTGGGTTTCGGCGACGGTGGACCGCTTCCACACCGCGGTGTAGCGCGGTTGCCCGCTCCTGGTGACGACGTCGATGAGCTCGAGCCGCCACCCTTGCGGCCACAGTTCGTCGTAGCGCGCGCGGTACTGCGCGTACGTGGCGTCATAGATCTGAATCTCGCCATGTGTGCCGGGTACCCACGCCGCGGTGTATCTGGTCTGACCGCGGTCTTCGTACCTGGTCAGCAGCTTGAGCCGCCACTTCCGCGGCCACAGTTCGTCGTACTGGGTTTTGTACTCTGCGAATGTGGCGCCGTAGATTTGGATTTCACCGCCACTGCCGGGACGCCACACCGCGGTGTACAGGGGTTTCCCGTTCACCGTGAGGACGTCGAGGCTGTGCAGGCGCCAGTTCTGGGGCCACAACTCGTCGTAGCGGGCCCGGTACTGCGCGTACGTGGCGTCGTAGATCTGGTACTCGCCGCTCGTGTTCTGCCCCCACGCCGCGGTGTAGCGGACCGATTCCCGCGGCGTGCTGGTGACCGAGCCGGTGAGCGTCCAGTCGCCTTCTCTGCGCCACCGCTGGGAGATGTCGATGACCTGCGCGGCCAGGTCGTCGTAGCCGAACACCCATCCCTGACTACCGATGAGGTCGTCGTTGTCACCGAACGTGGCGAACCAGACCTTCTCGGAGTCCGACATCGCGGCTTTCACCGCTTTCGTGACCTTGCCTGCCGCGGCGTCCTTGATCGCAGCGAGATCGGCCTCGATCTCGGCCTTCGTCGGAGCGGTCATCGCATGCCGGAACTCGGCGGCCACCTCGGTCACACCTTTTGAGACGGCTGACACCAATGCGGCGTAGGCCTTGCGTGGGACATCATCAGGCCAGCCGTCCTCCTCCATGAGCACGACAACGACCCCGGCAAAGCCGGGCAGATCATCCCCGAACCTGGCGCGCAACGTCTTGTCGAGGATGGGAATAGGTTTCAGGGCGCTTTTCCACACACCGATCCCGGCGGGTATGGCCACGTCGTGACCGGCATTCACGGTTTTCCCGTCCTCGGACCGGCCGAGGTTGCCGTGCCCGCCCTCACGAGACTCGATCACCGGCGACCCGGCGAGCCCGGCCGCTGCCGACCGCACGGCGTAGCCGTGGCCATCGATCTTGAAGAAGACCGGCCACAGATACGGTGCGGCATTCCCCGCGCCATCGCCTTCGTCGTGGCAGTGGAGGTTCTTCAGGGCGATCTTCAGATCCAGGGTTGCGCGAGTCATGATGTCGTCTCCTTCTGTTCGTGGAGACGGGGTCCCGGCTCCATCTGTCCGGTCGTCCGGACTGGTACCGATACTTGGGTCCCTGGGTTGCCATCGACTGGCGGAATCCTTGCAACAAGCAGCGACGCCGACAGTCCGAGCGGACAGCACGCGGGTGGTGACCGGCCGCCTGTGCGCAGAGCGAAGGAGCTGAGGCCCGGCTCGACTCCATGCCGTGTGTCTCGTCGACCGGTGTTGTGCAGCAGCCGGGGAGCCCGGTGGGAAGATAGTTGGATGGATGTGACCACGCAGCGGGTCGACATTCGTGTCCTCGGTCCCGTACATCTGTTCGTAGATGCGCGGGAGCTCTCGGTGGGCGGCCCCCGGCCGTCTGCCGTACTCGCTGTCCTGACCATCAATCGACGGCGGGTAGTGCCGATGGACGTCTTGGCGAATGCGGTGTGGGACCGGCATCCGCCCGAGGAATACGCCAACGGTTTGCACGTCTTCGTCGCGAGATTGCGCAGGTCCCTGGGTTCGGCGGGTGTCGACCGTAAGATCTTGCGAACCGTCACTCCTGGCTACCGCTTGGACATCTCCGACGCCGAGTGCGATGTCGGGCGGTTCGAATGCGCTCGCGAGGCAGGCAGGAAGGCCGTCGCATCCGGTGCCCCGGCCACCGCGGCCGCATACTTCCGGCATGCGCTCGACCAGTGGAACGGCGTGGCGTTGGCCAATCTGCGCGCCAATCAGTACGCGGACAATTTCTCCACCGCGATGGAGGAGGAACGCCTCGCGACCGTGTCGGATCGGATCAGCGCGGACCTATGCTGTGGTAGAGCCTCCGAGGTCGTCGGCGAGCTGCGTGCTCTGACGGCGGAGCATCCACTTCGGGAACAGCTATGGGGCCAGTTGATCACTGCGCTGTACCTGTCGGAGCAGCAGGCCGAGGCACTGAAAGCGTGCCGCAGGGTGCGTCAGATCCTGGCCGACGAGCTGGGGATCGACCCGTCTTCACCGCTTGTCCAACTGGAGCAGCAGGTGCTGCGGCAGGAACCGCTGGCCCTCGGAACGGATGGAGCCGCAGAGATGAAGGCCCAGACGATGACCTCGACGGTGGCCGAGATCGCCCGGACCCTTCGCAGTGGACGGTTACGGTTCGATGATGGCCGCATCGTCGCGGTTCCTTCGAAAGGGCTGCGGATCGGGCGGAGGCCCGACAACGATCTTCCATTGGATGATCCGAAGGTCAGTCGCCATCACGCTCGGATCTTGCCCAGCCGGGGAGGACTGATGATCAAGGACTTGGACTCGATCAACGGCGTATTCGTCGACGGCGTACAGATCGGGGCAGGCGTCGCGCTGTCGACCGGTGCGGTGATCCGAATCGGCGCGACCACGATGATCTTCGAGGAGATTTAGCCAGCGGACGAAGGCCACTCATGCGCGTCGACGGCGGATCATTGCCGGCGCAACGTCCCGGTGATGTCACCGAGGCCGATCCCCGACATGCGGAATCCGAGCGCGCCATCGGCAAAGAGTTCGAGCGTCGTCGTGGACCCGGTGTCGACACAATTGCCGGAGTTCGCGGAAAGTTCATCCTGGAAAGTCACCTCGGTGGAGGTTACCGATTTGAGCAGCACCCGGCTGTCGCAGCTGTCTTTCGACCCGAACTTCGCGGTTTGCCGCAATGTACCGACTTCCTCGCCGACCCGACCGGCGCGCAACGTGAGAAGGACGTCGAACGACAGGCCGGCGGCGTCGCGGATGGTCCCGTTCCAGACTCCGGCGTAATCGCCCGGTAGAGCATCGGGCGCGGCCGTGGTTTCGTTTCCGTTGACGGAATCGAAGACTTTGATCCCGGCCACCGCCATGCCGACGACGATAGCGCACGCAGCGATGATTGCGCCGAGGATGACCAACGTCTTACGTCGCCGAGGTGTATGCGCCGGTCTCGAAGCGGCCTGAACACTTTGTGGAAGCACCTCGTGGGGAGCGGCGGTGAATGATCGCGACGGCGGCTCGGGCCTGCCGCGCTGGGTCGGGGGCGGCATGGGGCGGGCGTGTTGCGTCGGTGACACCGAGGCGAGAGCTCGCTGGGCAGCTATCGCGAGCGCGCGGCAGCTCGGTGGACGATCGCCACGGTCCTTCGCCAACGCGTGGGCGATGACCTGGTCGAATGCCGGGGACAGCCCCGCTTCGCGCGCTGCGGGCACCCGGCTCGGCCGGGGTATCGACGCCTCGAGGTGACCGAGCATGAGTTGCTTGGGCGTGCCAGAATACGGCGGCGATCCGGTCAACAGGTGGTAGAACGTGCAGCCGAGTGAATACACATCCGCGCGAGCATCGAGGTCGACCTCCAGGTCGAATTGTTCGGGCGCGGCATAGGGGAAGCTCAGCAACCGCATGTCGGTTCTGGTCAGCCCCTGCGTGTCCTCGAGCGCCTTCGCGATGCCGAAGTCGGCGAGCACCACGATCTCGTCCTGGTCGCGGGGAGGTCGGCCGAGCAGGATATTGGCGGGTTTGACGTCCCGATGCAGGACCCCGATCTCGTGGGCGAAGTCGAGCCCTTTGGCGACCTCGGACAGGATCCGGACCGCCCGGTCGGCCGAAAGCGCACCGTGTGCGCCTAACACCGTGGCCGCGTCATCGCCATCGATGTATTGCATCGAGATCCACAGCTGGTCGGCTTCACGGCCCCGGTCGTAGATGGTGACGATGTTGGGGTGCTGAAGCCGGGCGACGTGGTCTGCCTCGCGCAGGAACCTGGCACGGATATCGTCGTCGCGGGTCAGGGTCCGATCGAGCAGTTTGAGCGCGACGAGCAGCGGCAGGCGCGGGTGGCGGGCAAGATAAACCGAGCCCATGCCGCCGGCGCCGAGTCGGCGCTGGATCACGTAACCCGCGAACACCTGGCCCGGGGTCAGTTCTTGCATGCCCGCCATTCTCGCCCCAGCACACTGCCCGCAACTTTGCGACAGGCGCTTTCGGTCGAAAATTTTCGCGCGCCGCGCCGCTGGTTCGTCTGCGGCACCCGTTCTCACCGGCTCGCACGGTTGCCGCCGAGGCGGTGGCGAGCGAGCCAACTCACGCGAGCTCGGCCCAAGCGGCTCGCGGCAGGGACGTGATAGCGCTTGACCGCGCCAACCGGCAGTGACTGCAACGCTCGACCCGGATCGGCGTGTCTTCTGCGCGTTCAGTCCGATGACCTGCCGGTATTTGACACAATCAATATGGATGCGCACCGGATCGTTTCCGCGTTGGCCCTTCAACCGGGAAAACCTACGGTGCGGGAATCGGCGATATCGAGCCGACGACTCAATACGGCGGGCGCGCTCGAAACCATTGCGATGAGACAAGAGATCAGCGAAGGAATCCCGGCATGGCTCGATACCTGTTGGCTGCGAGTCCATTACCTGGGCATGTGGCACCCATGCAGGCCGTCGCTGCCGACCTACGGCGGCGCGGGGATCAGGTGCGCTTGGTTACCGGGGCAGCGTTTCGCGCCTCCACTCGCGCGCTGGGTGTCGAATTCTCGGAGCTGCCCCGAGAGGCAGGGGTGGCGCGCGCTGCGCTGCCGCGCGGTCGGGCCTCGGATTTGGTTCGGCGCTGGCGGACCGGTCGGGCGGAGCTGCGGTCTGCTTTTCTCGCCCCGATATCGTCGCAATACCGGGCACTATGCTCTGAGCTGGATCGAACGGAATTCGACGCCGTTCTCGTCGATGTGATGTTCACCGGGGCCATTCCGCTGCTGTTGTCGCAGCGGAAACGTCCGCCGGTAATCGCCTGCGGCGTCGTTCCGCTGATGCTGTCCAGCGCGGACTGCCCGCCGTTCGGGATCGGCTGGCAGCCGCGAACGGGTCGTGATTACACGGCCATGAACCGGTTCGTGCAGCAAGTGCTTTTTCGTGGTGTCCAGGCCGAGCTGAATGTGCTCCTGCGCGCGCTCGACCTGGGGCCCGCGCCGGTTTTCCTGCTCGACTGGCCCCTTCTCGCCGATCGAATCCTGCAGTTCACGGTGCCTGGATTCGAATACCCGCGAAACGATTTGCCGCCGTCGGTGGTCTTCACTGGACCGATTTCCACCCCTGCGGCCATGAACGCCGCCATGCCGAGTTGGTTGCCTGCCCTGGGTGGCGCGCAAAAGATCGTTCATGTCACTCAGGGCACATGGGACAACCAGTGTCTCGATCAGTTGCTCCGCCCGACCCTGTCTGCGCTGAGCCAACGCTCCGATGTACTGGTCGTCGCGTGTACCGGCGACTCGCGCACACCGATCGGGCCCCTGCCCGCGAACGCGTATGCCACCGGCTTCATCCCATATGACCAGCTTTTGCCACGCGTCGACGTGATGATCACCAATGGTGGCTACGGTGGCGTGAACCAAGCACTCAGCTACGGGGTGCCATTGATCGTCGCCGGCGATACCGCGGACAAGCCTGAGACCTCGGCGCGCGTGGCATACACCGGAGCAGGCATCGATCTCGGCACCGCATGGCCGCGGCCCGCTGCCATCGCGGCGGCGGTCGACAGGGTACTGAGTTCTGGCAGCTTTCGCGACGCGGCAAACCGCTTGGCGTCGGAGACAGCGGATCGGTCACCCTTCGACGCAATCGCGACTGTTCTGTCGGAGGTGTGCGCGGGCCTCCAGCGCGCCGTTTCCGCACCCGCGGTCCAGGAGCGGCATCCGAGGGTAAGGAAGGACGAATGACAGTAGGTGCGTCTTTCGGCAGCGGCGCTCGGCCGATGCCTGCCGCTCCTGCTGCTGAGAGGAGGTGGAAATGATTCGCACGGAACTCGACGCCGCCGGCATAAAGGAACACCGACTCCGGCAGTCGTATCGGATCTGCCGCGAGCTCAACGCTCGCAATGGGAAGACCTTCTTTCTCGCCACTCGATTGCTCGCACCCGATCAACGGCCCGCCGTGCACGCGCTGTACGGATTCGCCCGACGCGCCGACGATATCCTGGACGAATTCGACCCGTATTCGTCAACGGCCGAACGCGCTGCCCGACTGGACAGGCTGGCACGGCAGTTCGAAGCCGGTGACACCGGTGGTGATCCGGTGCTGGCCGCGGTGCTGCACACCGCCCAGGCCTATCGCATACCGAACCACCTGTTCAGTGCGTTCCTGGCCTCGATGCGTCTGGATCTCTCCGTCACCGACTACCCGGACCGCGCCGCGTTGGACCGCTACGTCTACGGTTCGGCGGAGGTGATCGGGCTGCAACTGCTGCCGATCCTGGGCACCACGGACTCCGCGGCGGCCGCACCGTACGCGGCCGCCCTCGGGAAGGCATTTCAGCTGACGAACTTCCTGCGCGACGTCGACGAGGACTTGGCTCGTAACCGCGTCTATCTGCCCGCTGACGAACTGGCCGCCCACGGCGTGGACCGGGAGTTGCTGTCCTGGTGTCGCCGACATCGCCGGGCCGAGCCGCGAGTGCGTAGCGCGTTGGCGACACAACACGCCATAACCCGGAAGATCTACGATTACGCGCTTCAGGGGATAGAATTGCTCGCGCCCCGCTCGCGGCCATGCGTGACAACCGCGGCGACGCTGTACGCGGAGATACTCGACCGCATCGAATCCATGGATTTCGAAGTCTTCGGCCGACGTGCCAGAGTCGGAACAGGTCGGCGACTACGGGTCGGCGCAGCGGGACAGCTGCGAGCATGGCGGGTACGGCGACCAGCCGGACCGGCACGGCGGAACACGTCGCGCGCCACGCCGGACGATCCCGTATCACCGCTCGATTCCGCCGATCCGCGCGAACACACGTGAGGTGTTGGTATGGACAATTGGCGTTATCTCCTCGTTCTGGGCGCCTGCCTGGTGCTGACCGCTCCACTGGAGTTCCTCGGTCCCGGCGTCTACCGCCGACCGCGGCTATTGCTCGGTGCCCTGCTGCCCACCGTTACGTTGTTCGTGTTCTGGGACCTGGTGGCGATTGCCGCCGGCGTGTGGGATTTCAATCCCCGTTATCTCCTCGGTGTGTTCCTGCCCGGCGGGATTCCCCTGGAAGAGCTGCTGTTCTTCCTCGTTGTCCCGCTGTGCGCGCTGCTGACCTACGTCGCGGTCGAAACGCTGCTCGGCGCGGGCCGCCGCCACGGCAGCAGAAGCGTGACGAAAGGGCTGCACCGATGAGCATGGTGGGGCCGGGGTACACGCTGCCCGCCGTAGTGGCGGTCGTCGTGGCGTGTCTGGTCGAATGCGCGCTGTTGCGGACCGGGCTGTTCCGGCGACCCGGCTACTGGCTGACGATGCTGATCGTCCTAGGGTTCCAGATTCCCGTCGACGGGTGGTTGACCAGGCTCGACGCGCCGATCGTGCGGTACAACCCGAAACACGTCCTCGGACTCCGGTTTCCATGGGATATCCCGGTGGAGGACTTCCTGTTCGGCTTCGCCTTGGTGACATCGGCGCTACTCGGCTGGGAGTGGACACGGCAGCGGCAGCGGGATGTACGGCAATGAGGCTCGGTGCGTCGGCTTTTCGGCGCGGCGGGGATCCCCGGCGAGTGCGCTATCCGGCAGCCGCGGGGCACATGGATGTCGGCCGCGACGGACGGCAGCCGCGGGCCGTCGTAGTCGGTGCCGGGATCGCGGGCTTGGCGGCCGCGACGGGGTTGGCCGAACGAGGATTCCACGTCGAGGTGATCGAACGCGAGCGGTATCTGGGTGGTCGTGTCGGCGGCTGGACCGAACAGCTTCCCGACCGCAGCGCGATCGGCATGAACCGTGGCTTCCACGCTTTCTTCGCGCAGTACTACAACCTCCGGAAACTGCTGGCCCGCACCGACCCGCAGTTGCGCAGGCTACGCAGGCTCGACGACTACCCGCTCATCGATGCCGAGGGCCGCCGCGACACCTTTCGCGATCTTCCGACCACCCCGCCGTGGAACGCGCTCGCCTTCGCGCTGCGCAGCCCGACCTTTCGACTGCGTGATCTGATCCGTATGGACCCCCGGGCCGCCGCGCCGCTGGCCGCGGTCTCGGTGCCGGAGATCTACCACCGGATCGATCACCTGGATGCGGAAACGTTCCTGCGTCGCGTCAACTTTCCCGACGCAGCCCGCCACCTCGCGTTCGAGGTCTTCTCGCGCAGTTTCTTCGTCGCGCCCCAGCACATGTCCGCCGCCGAGTTGGCGATGATGTTCCACATCTACTTCCTGGGCTCCAGCGAAGGCCTGATCTTCGATGTGGCAGAAGACAATTTCGATGTCAGCCTGTGGACACCGCTCGCGGACTACCTCACCGCGCCACGAACGCCCGAGCGGCCGGGCACGGTCCATTTCCACACGGGTGTGTCCATCGACCGCATCGATACCGCCGACGCGTCCGGGTTCCGTCTCGTCGACGACACCGACGCCGAGATGACCGCCGACACCGTGGTTCTGGCCGTTGATGTCCCCGGGCTGCGCCGGATCGTCGCCGCGTCACCGACGCTCGGCAGTGCCCCATGGCGTGCACAGGTGATGCACATGGCTGCCGCACCGTCCTTCGCCGTGCATCGTCTGTGGCTGGACCAGCCGGTGCGCATCGACCGTCCCGGCTTCCTCGGCACCGGCAATCTCGATCCGCTCGACAACATCAGCGTGGTGGACAGGTACGAAAAGCAAGCAGCTGACTGGGCGCGCAGAAACGGTGGAAGCGTTGTCGAATTGCACGCCTATGCCGTGGCGGAAGGGACACCCCCCGACGCGGCACGCCAAGCGGTGCGCGACCGGTTGCTTGCCCGGCTGTACGAGATCTACCCCGAGACCGCCGAGGCCCGCATCGTGGGGGAGAGCATATTGTGGCGGCAGGATTGTCCACGGTTCGCGCCCGGGGACTTCGCTCGACGGCCCGGCGTGTCGACTCCACACCCCCGGTTGGTCCTGGCCGGCGATGGCATTCGCGTCGACCTGCCGGTAGCTCTGATGGAACGGGCCGCGACGACCGGCTGGATCGCGGCCAACACGCTGCTGCGTCAGTGGGCAGGCGCGGGGCACGATTTGCAGACGGTCCCCAGCCATGGCCGCTCGGCGATCCTGCGTACGCTCGCCACTCGCCAGAGGACGCCGTGAGCAATCGTCCCGAGCTCGGCAGATGGCCGAAAGGCATCCCGCTACAGCGATTCTCGCCCGAGGATTGGTCCCGGCAGCGGCCGACCCACGGGGATGCGAACCCCGGTCTGATCGCGGCCGCACTGCGATGGTCACAACAGCGGCCCGCAGGGAACTGGTACACCTTCGCCGCCAGTCGCAGTATCGGTCGCGATCGTCCGTTCAGCACGACCATCGGTGGGGTCGAAGTCGTTGCCTGGCGAGACGAGCGGAACGTCCTGCATGTCGGTCCGGGAGCGTGTCCGCACCTGGGAGCACCGCTTGCCGAGGCGCAGGTCGACGACGCCGCACTGATCTGCCGATGGCACGGCCTGCGGGTAGAAGCGTCCGGGTCCGCTCGATGGTGTCCCTACCCCAGTTACGACGACGGCGTGCTGGCCTGGGTGCGGCTGGACATGATCGGAGAGCAGACGCCCACCGAGACACCGATCATCGGCCCCCGCCCCGTCGACACCACCGTGCACGCGGTGACGCGCTTGACCGGCGTATGCGAACCCCGAGACATCATCGCGAACCGCCTCGACCCCTGGCACGGTTCATGGTTGCATCCATACTCGTTCACCCACCTGGAGGTCTCGCAGGCCCCACCGCGGCACGACATCACCGAGGAGAATCATCGGTTCCTGCTCAACGTGACTTTCCGTGTGACCCGCCGGCTCGGCGTGCCCGTCGAGGCCGAGTTCATCTGTCCGGATCCGCGCACGATCGTCATGCGAATCGTCTCCGGCGATGGAACCGGAAGCGTGGTCGAAACTCACGCGACCCCAATGGGTCCCGGCCCCGATGGCCGAGCGCGTACCGCGGTGATCGAGGCCGTGATCGCGAACTCGGAGCGGCCAGGGTTCCGGTTCGCGCGTCGGGCCCTGCCAGTGTTGCGTCCGCTGATGACTCGCGCCGCGACGCGGCTGTGGCGTGACGACCTGGCGTACGCCGAGCGCCGGTATCAACTGCGTACTCGACGTCCTGGATCTCGGTGAGTCGGCGCATGGTTGGGATGCTGTCACCCGGCTACGCCACAGCCCGGTCGCTTGTGGAGCGGCGATCAGGAATCGGCGCGGGTGATCCAGTCGAGGAGATCGTTCTCGACTTCGTCGCGGTTGAGTTCGCGGCCACCGCCTGGCCCACGCGATCAGTCGCCGGTATTCGGCCAAGGTGGCCTCTATCCGGACCGAACCGAGATCGATGTTTGTGCTCGGGTCCACCGCGGTGGCGGTGTGAGTGCTCTTGTGCGGATCGACACCGATGACGACCATGGGTAACGGGTCCCTCTCTGCTGTCCGGGTGGGGATCCGCGGCGGACAATCCGACTTCCAGTACCTTGCCCGTACTTGTGGTCATGCCTCTCTTCGGTCACGCCGCGAACGCAGGCCGGGTGGCGCGACATACCCCCGCAGAGTCAGCCGAGAATCATTCGGCGACAGGAACCTCAGGAGTCAAACCACCCGACCCGCTGCGGCACGCTACGGGCAGCTACCCCGACCACGAAACCGCTACCGGAGATATAAGTCGGAACCTCAGACCATGTCTCATAGGGATGCATGGTCTGTCAGTAGTGCTCTTCGCGGTAGACGTTGGCGTCGACGCCACAGCCCCACTCACCGAAGCCAGTGTTCGCCAGCTCCATGTTGACGACGAAGGAACCAGCCGCTGCGAGGGTGATCCTGAACGGATCGTCGTCAGCGTCGGGCAGGTTGTTCACGGCCAGCAACGGGAACTCTGCGGAGGCCAGTGCCCACTCGTCGGCGATCAGGACGAGAGTACTGTCAGGCCAGTCCTCGTCATCGCGCCCGATCCGCGCCTGGATCTGATCCACCGTGAAGCCCGTGTAGGCGCGGTTGTCGATGACGGTGATCGACTCGTATCGCCCTGAGTCTCCTTCGAGGGCCTGGAGCAAGCGCGCCCACTCATATGGCTGCTCGAAGGACGTCCGCACCAGGAGCGGACCGGCGGCCTGCTCGATCGTGGAGGAGGGCGGCTCGGGCTCGGCCTCCGTCCGCTCGCCGGGGATGACCTGGATGAGGAAGCGGGGCTTCTTGCCGTCCGACGACCGGTCACTGGCATGGACGCGGATCAGGTAGGGGCCGACTCCCGCGGTGGCGAGATTCTCTTTGCGCACAGGCGCGTATCCGCTGTCGCACAGGGCGAGGAAGCCGGTTGTGGAGATCACGGTGATCTCTTCGACCTCGTCCCATCCGCTGTCTGCTCCCGGATCATCTCCGGCGTAGAGGGTGACGATGGGGTTCTCCAGGGCGCTTCCGGCATCAATGTGCAGCCAGTCTTTCTCGGCGGCCAGGAATCCGCGGCCGCGCGGCGGCTTGCCGGCGTCGGGGTCCATCACGGCCAAATCGCCCCACTCCTTCATCTCGAGCGGCCGGGTGCGGCCGTCTAGGAGCGGCCAGTTGGAACGCTGCATGGAAAACCCCGTCCGTGCTTGCTGTGCCTATCGCGGCCCGTTCACTTTCGTAGTCGTCACGGTGCTCGATGACCAGCCCGACGGCCTTGGTCGCTTCGTCGTGCTCGGCAGGCATGATCTGCCCCAGAAAGAAGGCGGGCATCAAACTCGGGCGACTCGAACATCGTGCAGGACAGCCCGTTCCAGCGCAACGCCAACGAATCACCACCACGGAAGACATTGTCTCAGGCGGCGATGTCAGACCACCATCATCGTTTCGCGGTATCGGCGGGCGTTGTCCAGGTACTCGGCTACACCGCCGCCAGCATGGATACAAACGCGTCTGCTTCTCGATGAGGTTCGATGCTGGCCGGGGCACCCGATGCCCGAGAGAGGTCACCTCGGCCCGCTGGAGCAGGCACCGGCCGACGCTGTCGATGTGATCGCGCGCAGGGCGCACCCCGCGCTGACGGTACTGCTCACCCGCGGAGCCGACCTGTCGCGGGGATACGACATCGCCACCGAGATCACCGCGGCGCGGGCCGGGGACACCACGCCACTGCTGGACCTGCTGCGTCGGCACCCGATTCCCCTGAATCTGTTGCCGGTCCATGCCGGGGAGCCGGACCCGAACTACGTGCACGCGCCGATCTGGTGGGAACTCGTGACAGCGCGGATGAACGGCGAGCTGACCGTCGAACAGATCGCCGCCGAGGCGGGCTTGTCGCGCACCGCCTTTTTCCGGTACTTCGGCAGCAAAGAGGAGCTCGTCCTCGGCAAGATGGGTGAGTTCGGTCATGAGATCGTCACTGCGCTCGCGGCTCGCCCCGGCGACGAGGGGCATTGGGAAGCGCTGCGCCGCTCCTTCGACGTGATCACCGAGCCGGATGCTCGCGAGCCGCGGTCGTTTCTGGACCTGATGCGGTTGCTCGATGATGCCTGCGCCGTGATGACCGTCAGTGGGAGAAGACCCCCGGGCAGGGACGACCTTCGCGCGCAGGCCTTGGTGGCGTCGGCGTTGTGAGTGATGACGAGCAAGGCAGCAGTCGGTTGATAGGTTGCCGTTTCCCTATGCGGAGGCGTTGCGGTTACGAGCCGGGGGGTGTCGCGGACGAGGTGATCGCAGATCACAGCCCACCGCGACCCACCGATAGCCAGCCACAACGACGTGAGACACGGTCTGAGAACCCTGGCCCTTCAGGCTGCGTCGCTTCTACCCGCGGTGGTCGTCGGTTGGCAGCCTGATGTGCACGCATCAGTGCCGCGGCGTCGATATCACCTCCATCGCAATTGTCGACACCGTGGTTGCGGTGGAATGATTTTGCTCCAGAAGTCGTGGCGTACTGCATCCCACAACTTGGCCATTTCCGGAAGGAGTTCTCGTGCTTGTGCGAGATCCGGAAAGTCCTCGGGGCCGAAGGATACGATCGGCGTGGCACCGGATGTCTCGTGGACTGCCACGATGGAGATCAGGTGGTTCTGGAACGGGCGCCATGTCGCGCGCAATCCGCCGACTTCGGTTCGTCGCATATCATCCATTTCTATTTCCAACTCGTCGACTTTGTTCGAGAGTGATCCCCGACCGTTGTCGAGGTCGACCTTCCGTTGATGCTGTTGCGCGATTTTCCATCGGCCGGCTCCGGTGCGGTAACACGCAAAGTTACCTCGTTCACAAAGCGTAGACGTACCGGGTCGTAAAATCCTTCGATCGGCGGCGCTCTCCAGCGCGTGCGATGCCGTTCCGCGGCGCGAGCGGTCGACGCTGATCGACCGGAGTAATCCGCGCCCGCCCGCACCTGCTTACCTTCGGTAAGTGCGGGCAACCAATGCCGAGCGGAGACGCCATAGCCCGCTCGCCATGGTGGGATCGAATCCAGTTAGCTGATCGATCCGCTTGAGCCGGTAATCCACGGTGTTGGTGTGTACGTGCAGTAGCCGCGCGGTGCGCCTGCGGTTCAGGTTGTGCGCTATATGGATTTGCAGAGTCTCCAGCAGTTCCGGATATTCATCCAGTGGATCGAGCAGCGACCCGAGCTGTTCGCGGGCGGGGCCGGGGCGGGTGAGCTGGTATTCCAGAGCCAACTCGTCGAAGTGATACAGGCCCGGCACCGACCCGAGCCGGGTGACCATGTCGAGCAGTTCGTGGGCTTGATCCGCGGCAGTGGGCACGGTGTCGGTAGCGGCAGTGACCTCGGTCGCGGTGATGTGCACGCGGGCCGCCCGCGACAGATGCCCGATCAGTTCCTTCAGGCTGCCCTTGGTGATGTGATCGGCGGGAATGAGCAGGGTGCCGCCGTCGACCGAGAGCAGCGACAGCACGGTGTCGTCGCAGCGGGTGGCCAATTCCGCCTGCACACGCCGGAGTTTGCGACGGGCAACGACTTTCGCGTCCAGCATCGGGTTGGACTCGTCCGGGTGAGACGGGATGGCGAGCGCTATGACCCGATAGCGGTCGGAGATGTCGATGCCACACTCTCGGGCCATGGTGGAGGTGGGGTGTCCGCCGAGCAGCGCCGAGGTGAGCGTGTGCACTGCCGTGTGGTGCTCCGACACGACCGCGCGCAGTTCACGCACATAGGCCGCCGAGACCGCCGTGGTCATGGTGTCGAGCATTTCGACGACGAGTTTGGCGCCGTCGAGGATGCTTCGATAATCAGCCGTGCTGACGGTGGGCATCGGCTCGGTGTCAGCTGAGCCGGAGGCGTGCTGCTCGGCCAAGGCCGTGGACACCACCAGGTCGAAGCCGATCTTGAAGCCCTCATGGATAGCGTGGTGAATGGTACCGATGGGCACGCCTTCACGAGCCCATTGCGATGCAGCCTCCTCGAGTTGCCCGGTCTTCTCTGAAATATTGCTGCCGTCCAGCATGCTGACTGCCAGCTCCAAGCACACGCGGGTGATGATGGTGATGTCGCCATGGATCGCGTCACCAGGCAAGGTGCCGCAGGGGGCGACGGTTTCGACAAAATGCCCGACCATCTGCCGCGACAAGGCGCGCACGTCTTTCAGCGGCAGGGACATGGGCCGACCGGATACAGTGAGTCCTTGCCGTCCGGCGAAGGTGAGAGACATGGTGGAGCTTCCTTCCACCCCCGTTAACTGTGCTATTGCACCAGCGTAACTAGCGCAAGCACGTAGAGAATGGTTTACTCCGAGTAACGTGAATATCGGGAGAGCCGTCAGGCAGCGATGGTGATAGTTCACAATGACGGTTGGCTAGAGCCTCGACCTGATGTGCCGAGAGGCTGGTGAGCTGCGCAGCGCATTTTATCGGCTGTGCGCTCGCCTGGCGCAGGGGAGCGCACAGCGTCGGTGGATCACCCATCGGCGATCTTCTCCAGCAGATCCAGCGCTTCGTGCGCCTTGTTCAGTTCGTCGGACGGCAAGCTCTCCGACAGAATCGCGCGAAAGCATCGTGCAGTGCTCCCTGTTGACCCCGTGCCCAGGCAAGGCCGTCGTCGGTGAGCATCAGGTTCACGCGGCGTCTGTCGATCGGGTCGCGTACGCCGACGAGCAGCCCTTGATCTCGTAACCCGTCGATGACATTGCGCATCGTCCGCGGGCGCAACATCTCCAGGCGAGCCAGATCGGCAGCGGACATGGCTCCGCTTCGATGCAAGCGCCCCAGCACCGCCCACCCAAAAATTGGGAGCAACCTCAGCGACCTGACCCGCCGCTAATTCCGCAGGAGTGGAGTTGTCGGTGCCTGCTGCGATGCTGGTGGACAAGGAGTTTCGGCATGGAGGTCGGTGGTGGAAGACAACGCCCAGGACATGCCAGGGCTGTTCTCGATCGAGATCGCCGCGGACCCGATGCTGGCCGGATTCGCCGCCGCGCTGGCCGACCGCGACGACCTGGCCGCCCGGTCGCAGGAGACCTACCTCGAGCGGGTCGGGCACTACCTCGGCTGGCTGTCCGCCAACCGCGGTCACGACGACGCCTTGCACTCCCACACCGGCCGTGACCGCGCTGTGGACGCCTACCTGAGCGGCGGCGGTCGAGGAACGCGGGATCGTCGGCCGCACGGTCAATCTGACCCTCACCGCGCTCACCGTCTTCTACACCTGGCTCGGTCTGGGCGCCTCGGCCACGCCGCGGGTGGTGGTGGAGCCGATCAACCCCCGCACCCTCGGCCCCTCCGAACAGCGCGCACTGCTGCGCGCCGCCGCGGCGCGCGGGCCGCGCGCGTTCGCGATGATCGTCCTGGCCCTAGACGCCGGGCCCCGCAAATCCGAGATCGCTGCCCTAGCCTTGACCGGGCTGGATCTGGCCGACTGGCCCGGCACCCTCGCCATCACCGACTCCACCGGCGGCACGCGCACCGTGCCGTTGCAGCCGGGCACCCGCGCCGCGCTGGTCGCCTGGCTGGCCGAACGCCGCCGCCTGCTACGCGGCCAGCCCGAACAGGTCGCGCTGTTCCTCACCGAACACGCGCCGCACCGGCGCCTGGCGGTGCGGACCGTCGACGACGCCGTCCGCGCCATCGGCGCCGACGCCGGCCTCGACATCTCGCCGGGCACGTAAAGCCCCTCCGCCACCGGCTGGACCACCGTGGCGGCGGTCGTGGCGGGTATCTGGTAGTCCGCGGGCGCGGCAGCCGCTACCGCGGTGCCCGCGAAACGACACCGAACGGCACAGCCACCGCGAAAGCGATCGCCGATGCCAGTCGTGTACTTCTCATGTCATCCCCCGTCTGCTCGCGACCCCGTCCAGCGCAAACCTCTCCGGACGGCGATCTGTCCTGATATGGCGACGGCCGTCGAGTCCAGCGTCCATGAGGAAGCTCGAAGTCGTTGTCCGTCAATAAGGTTGGACAGCAAGACCGGGTCGGTTCCACCACCGTGCAGAATTTCTGAGTGATCTGGACCACGGTTACCTGAGCCTGCGGCTCAGGGCTACATGGCGATGTCCCCGAACAAGTCGAGCTGCTCACTACCGGTGAGCGCGAGGCGGGTACGCGGGCGCGCCGCCGTGCAGGACGCGGACCCGGTCGCGGTCGGGTGCCTGCTGCCCGAGCCGGGCGGCGACGACCGCCGGGGGGAGGCCTTCGCGCAGCATGCTGGAAGCATTTCTCGATCCGCCACCGAGCCCCCGCGATCCAGGCCAGGTCGGCGATGGTCGACCGGCGGGGTCCGTAGCAGACGTAGTAGGCGATCTCGCCGAGATTGGAGATGCTGCGTCGCGCCAGCAGCCAGTGCCCGGGTTCCCACCCGATACGGATCGGCACCCGCGCCCAGTCATAGTCGCGGGGTCCGTGCGCACCGGCACCAGCGGAGATCCGCTGCCACGCCTTGGCCGGGAGCGCGGCAACGAGCTCATCAGCACGGGCCTTGGTGAACAGGCCGGTGACCACGGTGTCGTTGCGGCGTGTGGCCAGCACGTGGGCGATGTCGTGTTGTTCGAGCCAGACCCGCAGATACTTGACCTGACCGTAGGCTTCATCCGCGGTGAACCACCGAAACGGCACCATCGCCGACACTGCCCGTTCCAGCATCGCCATCACCAGCCGTGGCTTGGTCGTGAACTCCACCTCGTAAGGGATGCCGACGGCGCGGCAGCGGTCACGGTCAACGAGGCACTGAACGTCCTCGACACCGAACACGACGTCAATCCGGCACCGTGCTGCTGGCCGAGTGGCTGACCAAGTACGTCAACAGCGCTCTCCTCGGGTGCGTGTCGGCGACGGCGAGGTTGAAGGCGTCCGGCTGAAGTCTGCTGTGGCGCGCCTGAGGATGCGTAGTCCGGGGTTCGCGACTGCGCCGAGCGGTCCGGTGAGGTCGGATCGGGGGCAGATGGAGACTTCGCGGCCGAGGCGTTCGCCGGGTTGCTGTGTGCCTGAGGTCATAGTGAATCATCGAAGTGAGGCACAACCTAACGTCGTGTACAGCTCTGGGGGTATCGAGGTACCCCGTCCGGGTTAACAGTGGCTCGTTTCGTTGCGTCGCCGCGCATGTCGGCGGAATTATCGCCTTACCGATCGACCCGTCGACTTGACAATTCGTCCGTGGCACGGGTGGTCGAGACACTGTCGAGAAGGTAGTCCTTTTCGGCTGGCCTCGGCCCGATCGGGCGGCTTTGCATCGGAAAATGCACTGGTCTCAGTCATCGAGAAATCATGGGATGGGCGGTCATGAGCGAGCTTTTCAAATTTTTCTCCCAAGAATGGTGCGACGCCGCACTCGACGCTGTAAACAGCAACCCGGCAATCTATGCCGGCTCGAAGTTGCTGATGGCAGGAAGGGTCAAGCTCGTAAAAGGCCCGATGGCGGCGGCCGTTCAAAATGCCAAGGTTTCACAATCGGCGCGACTGCGACATACCGAACGCAATCCAGCTGCTATCGGAGGAAGCTGAATTGACCAGGATCCAGAGCTCGGAATACCTCGTCAACCAGTACGACGAGGAGGGCGGCAATGGTGTGGCTAATAACGTTTCAACGTTACTTGAGCAGAATACTCAGAACACGCCGGGTCGTGCTCTTATTGCACGAAGGATGCGTCACGCCGTGGCGATCTACAGTACCCATACCGTTACGTCTTTCTCTGTTATGTTCGGTACGCCGGGGAATACTGTGTTCCACAGTATTGTCGGAAGTCCGCGCGTCATAGTCTTCGCGACTTTCGATCGGATTCTCGGCGTCTCCCAGTTGCGCATGTCGGCGGGCGGGTTGCTTCCCGTCAGTCTTTTGACCAAGCGAGGCATCACAGTCTTGAAGCAGATCCTTGCCCACCGTCGGCTGGTCGAAGGTCCACCCACGCACCCGGTCACTACGCTCCGGTTGCCGGCAGTGGTCTCGGTGATCGAATCATGACTGCGGTAGCTGTCCTCCTGCAGCGAACGGCCAGCAGGTCCCGGCGGGTGGTAATGCTTCGCGCCGGCGTCGCCCTGGCTGCTGTTCTGCTCACAGTCTTCTACTTGGCGCCGCGGGTCAACAATCTCATCGCGATGCCCAGCAGGCTGGATCGAGCCGTTGTGTCGGCGAACAATTACAACCCGGCTCTCGCGCAGATCGCCGCGCATGAAAAAGAGACAGTCGAGGCGTTCGGCGCCTTGGACCGAATGACCAGGTCGATCGATGATGTCAAACAGTCCGATGCGTCTGTCGCGAAAGAGCTGGAAACGCTGGTGAATCAGCTGCGAACCGATATTCGCGGTGCGCTGGAGAAATCCGCCGGCGAAGTCGATTCCCTCGTCGGCTCACTGAACGAACTGGCTGACCAGGTCGATTCGCTGCGTTCTCCTGTCGCTGGCGCATCCGAGGGGGTTGCGAAGAGCAGCGCCATGCTCGGGGCAGTGCTCGCCGATGTCCAACGTACGGCCGCGCATGTACACGCGACGAGTGCGTCAGCGGGCGCCACAGCCAACGATTTGTCGGGAAGGTGAGCGCTGTGCATTTCTTCGGACGCCCGGGCGGGCCCGCGCGAGCAGCCTGGAGCGTTGTCGCGGTAGGCGTGCTGTCGGTGCTGTTGTTCGTGCTGTTCAGCCTGAATCACCGGCTCGACAACCAGTACAGCGCCAACCGCCAGACTCTGCACAACTCGGTGACGGTGGTCCAGGTCAACGACCGACTCACCAGCCAGCTGAAGCAGTTGACCGATATCACCGCGGCGGCGAAAGGCGCGCTCCAGGCGACCGCGGCGTTGACGCCGGTGCTCGATGAGCTGGAAGCCGCCATCAAGCCCGCGGCGGACCTGCTGTCCTCTGCGGCAAGCAACACCCAGCTGTCCAACGAGCAGCTCACATCGATCTCGTCGGTCCTCGTGCAGGTTCGCGACACCGTAGTACCCCTTGCTGCAGCGACTCAGCATTTCGGTGACCTGGGTAAACAGCTTCTCAACACCGTGCAGACCCTGGTGTCCGATCTCGAGAACGCGGTCACGTCCGCACGGACGATCAACCAAATGCTGCCCTTACCGGGATGAGATCTCCGGCATTTCAACAACCAACAGGACCAGGCAAATGAACATCAGACAGAAGAGCCGGGCTGCGGTGTCGACACTTCGCCGGCGGGCCCACAACGAACAGCGTACTGACATCCCGGCCTCAGCGTTTCCTGACAGGCGGGCCCGGCGCGCCGATGCAGCTCCGGTCAACTGCTTCGCCCGAACGACACGAGCTTTGGGCTGGGTGTCCGCTGGTATGGCCGCGGTGCTTCTCGTATTGGTTGTGACAGCCATACACAATGGCCGGGAAGTGCGCGACAGCGCGACAGACATCGTCACGAACCTCCATACGGTCAATAACTACTTCGACAAGCGGGCAGACTTGACCGCGCCGCAGAGGGCGCGCGCAGAACTGGCTGAGCTCGCCGGAGTCCTCGGCGAATTGGATCGCCTCACTGCTCACAACGCGGACCGAGTCGCCGAGATGCTGCCGGATGCGAAAAAACTGGTCGCAGCCGGCAGCGGAGACGTCACCATCGCACACCAGCTCCGGGACCTCACCAGTGGCCTGGCCGGGGCCGCGCAGCAGATCAACTCGACAGCTGGCTCGGCAGATGGGTCGGTGGCTCAGATCGATACTGCCCTCGCCAAGGCAATCGAACTCGTCACCCAACTCAATTCCGAATTGAAACGGACAACCGACAAGCTGGCGCCCTTGCCCGCGCAAGGCGCCCTGATTCCCGCGCCAGGAGGCCAACGATGATCATCAGAGGACGAACCTTGGCCGGCGTTTTCGCCTTAGACCGTGTCTCATGTCGCTGATTTCGCTTTGGCCAGTTTCTTGTAGCAGGTCAGCGCGGCGGCAAGCGTCAGGAAGCCCAGGAAGTGGGTTCCTTTGCGGTCGTAGCGCAGGTTGAGCCGGTGGTAGCCGGTCAGCCACGAGATGGTTCTCTCGATCACCCAGCGGTGACGGCCAAGTCGTTCGGTGGACTCGATGCCTCTGCGGGCGATGCGCACCGACATGCCGCGGTGGCGAACCCACCGCCGCAGTTCGGGCTGGTCGTAGGCTTTGTCGGCGTGCAGTTTGTCCGGCCGGCGCCGCCGCGGGCCGCGGCGCGACCTCACCGCGGGGATCGCTTTCACCAAGGGTTTCAACGCTTGCGAGTCGTGCACGTTGGCCCCTGAAACCGCCACGGCCAGCGGAATACCCGCCGCATCGGACAACACGTGCAACTTCGAGCCGGGCTTGCCGCGGTCGACCGGGCTCGGACCGGTCATGTCGCCCCCTTTTTCGCTCGCACCGACGCCGCGTCGATCACCGCTCGCGACCAGTCGATCAAGCCTTGGTTGCCCAGCTCATCGAGCACGGCGCGGTGTAGCCGCCGCCAGACACCGGCCCTGGTCCACACGCTGAATCGACGATGAGCTGTCGGCACCGTCACCCCGAACGACGCAGGCAGCATCCGCCACGCGCAACCGCTGGTCAGCACGTACACCACCGCAGTGAACACCGCTCGCTGGTCGACCGGCGCGGTCCCGCCGCCCTGCGTGCGAGGGCTGAACTTCGGCAGCAGCGGCTCGGCCAACTCCCACAGCTCATCAGGAACCAGCCGCCTGGACAACTCATCGACCACGACGAGACATCATGCAACACAACACATCCCGATACACCGGATCGGGAGTCAGAGCGACATGAGACACGATCTTAGCCGGAATTGCTCCGGCAGTCGCACTTTGCGCGGCGAACGGCTTCGTGCCGGGCTGGAGCGACATCAGTGACCCGTTGGGGCGGCCCTCGCAACTGAGCGAGGACGTCATCCACTCCGCCGACCAACTCGACCAGATCACCGCACGTCTAGCTCCCAAGCATGCAGAGCTGTCCCGACGTGCTCAGGTGGTGACTGCGCTGTCGACGAGCCTTGGAGAACTCACCGACGCTGCAGGGCGTCTGCCTGGTGATGCGAGCAGGCTCAACACGACCACGACGGGGCTTGCCGCTGCCGCAATGTCGTTGCCGGGCCTCGTGGGCACGGTCACCGGCCGAGTACAGCAAGCGACACCGCAAGTGGACGCTTTGTCCGGCGGCGTCGGTACCCTCGCCGACCGGCTGGCCGTGCTCAACACCCGTCTCTCGACGGTTCAGTCGAATCTGAGCGAACTGGGGGCGAAAACATCGTCGATCGCATCGACCCTGGCCACGATCCAGGAAGAAGCTGCGCATGTCAGAGAATTCGGTCCCCTCCTGGCAATTGTCGGGCCGCTGGTCAACCAATTGGGCATCCCGCCTTTGGGATTTGAGGCTCCGCCACTGCCTGGATTACCCGAATAGAGCCGCGTACCGCGCGGAATCGAACTCCGATAGAAAGTAGTGCACTCCATGTTCCGGCTATCTTGGGCGCTCGCGCTCGCACTCACGGTCGCGGCCCTGACGGGGATTCTCATCGTTACTCGCGACCTCCATACCACGCGCGATGTCTTCGCGCGCGGTGTGGACGAGGGCCAGACGATTGAAGTGACAACCGACAAGGCGCTCGCGGGGGCCGCTCAGCTACCCGCAACAGTCGATTCGATCACTCGAGGGCTTCCGTCTGTCATCGGTGTATCGCAGTCGATGGCCCGGGCCGACAGTTCGCTGGCAGCAATGGCGACGAACCTCAATACCCTGGCAGCTGCTCTCGGCTCGGCCGATGGGCCGTTGGGTGCGGTAGTCGCGTCCAGTTCGTCTGCCGGCAGCGCGGCAACGGCGGCGGTGCCGCCCGTCGAGCACATCAGCGATACGCTTTCCGCAACCGACGCGAAAGCAATACAACTCGGTCGGCTTCTGGATCAAACCCAAGTTCTGAGTTCTACCATCGATTCGAAGCTGCGCGTAGCGTTGTTGCTGCCGAAAGTCGGCAGGTGACGGACGGTGCCAACGGAGGCGCCGGCAGACGGTCGAGAAGGCGCGAGCGGTGCCTGCGATCGCCGGAGGAGGTACTGAGCTATGCCGATTGAGCTGGCACTGCGTGGAACAGCGCCGACGTCACACGCCGAAACGGATCGCCGGATACGCGCCCGGGTGGCTCAAGCTGATCTGAAGGCCGCTTTGGGTGAAGCAGCCGAGTATCTCGAGCTTCCGACTTGGACACGACCCGACACCGGTAGGAAGCCGACCGAACTTCTGGAATATGTCGAATTCGTCATTGCGCAACTTCTCGAGAGGATTCAGACAACTTTTCTCGCACCTGAGAGGTTGAGCGAGGTCGCGCAATTGGCGGTCAGACTTCAGCGCATTTACGGAGATACGAGGCTAGCCGCGGCTGAAGCGCAGCTCAGAGTGTCGACCACGCCGCGAAGGATGGCAGATCTGTTCTCGTCCGATCTGCCGCCAGCTCGTCTGCTCGAGCACGCTGCGGCCGTTGCCTGTACCGCGTGCGGCCTCGATCGCGCGCTGACATTCCGCGTGTCCGATGGCTATGTACACGTCGCCGGAACGCATTTCATCGGCCACGACGACTGGGCAGCGGACTGTCATCGCTCTGTCATCGAGACGCCGGCCGACCTGAGCACGGGACTACTCGAGACCGAGATGGTTCGCCGCAAGCTGCCAGCGCTCATGACCGACACCCTGCATGATCCGCGTGCGTTCAAACCGATCGTCGAAAGGATCCGCACTCCGGGCTACGTCGCCGTTCCAATTGTGGTGACGGGCAAGGTGGTCGCAACGTTGCACCTCGACGCGTATTTCAGTGGGAGACCGGTAGACGCCACCGATCGTGACGTGGTATCGGTGTTCGCGGAGTCGCTCGGATGGGCGTTGGAACGGTCGATGGCCATCGATCAGTTGCGTCGCCAGCGCAATGCCCTGCGTGACCTGGTCGACCAGGCAGACAGCGGAATCGAGATCGCCACCGGAGCATCGACGGTGCTGAAGCACGTTCCGGCCTCCCCTTCCGTAATCGGCGCTGCTGCCGACGGCGTCGAGCTGCCGAACCGGCTCGTAGCGAGCCTAAGCCGGCGAGAGGTCGAGGTCTTGCAGCTCATGACAAACGGGGCTACCAACGCAGACATCGCTCAGCGGCTGGTATTGGCAGAAGGTACGGTGAAAACACACGTCAAGCGAATTCTGCGAAAACTGCGCGCCTCGAATCGGGGGCAGGCGGCCGCGATCTACTTGCGCTACTCCATGACTCGCCCCTGACCTCGTAGCAAATCGCTGCTTATCGTCTGCGAGGCCAGAGGTGCTCGATCGAGGCGCTACTTTCGTCGCGGATTTGCGCTGGTCCTGAGCAACTTTGCCGTCGGGCCCAGGATAGTTAATGGCCGGGCCCCACGAAGAGCTGGCAATCAAGCTATCGGTTACTGTCCGCGGAAGGTGGCTGCGCGCTTCTGGGTGACGGCAGATATCGCTTCGTTCACGTCGTGGGACGGCAGAGTTACTGCATTCCATGTGGCAACGTAGTTCAACCCGTTCGACACGAAGTCGTGGTCTGCCACATTGAGAATATGCTTGATTCCTTGCACTGCCAGAGGGGGATTGGCCGCAATCCGCTCGGCGACTTCGCGAGCATGATCGAGCAGCCGTTTGTGATCGGGAAGCACCAAATTGACGAGGCCCAGCTCGCTGGCTCGCTCGGCTGTCACATCATCGCCCGTCATTGCCAACTCGCGTGTGTGGCCTTGGCCGATCAATTGCGGAAGGCGCTGCAAGGATCCCAGATCTGCGACGATACCTATCTTCACTTCTCGGACGCTGAAGATCGCATCGGTCGATGCGAAGCGGATATCAGCGCCGGATATGAGATCGACCGCTGCGCCGATGCACCATCCATGGACAGCGGCGATAACGGGTTTGGGGCAATCCGCCAATGCAGAGGCGGCCTTCTGGGCAACGACGATGTTGCGGCGAAGGGCATGACGTTCAGTGGCAAGTCCGCCATCTTGAAAAGCGCGCCCGAACATCGACGTCATGAGAGTGAGGTCGATGCCGTAGGAGAAGTGCGGACCAGCCGCTGCGAGGATGATCGCACGGACCTCGTCGTCGCGGCCCAGTTGTTCGAACAGCAGCGGAACCTCGTGCCAAAAATCTGGCCCGAGCAGATTTCCCCGCTTCTCGGTGCTCACGATGACTGTGGCGACGTTGTCGCTTACCTCGACGATAAACGAGTCCCAATCGCTACGGATGTCTACCTTGGTCAATCGACGCTCCTACTTCGTGTCCGATGTCGTCGAAACGATACCACTGGACTGTTGTGCTACCGGAGGAGATAACACCATAGTCGACCTTCGGTGGACAGTTTTAACCATAAATAGATACAGGGCGCGCGGGAAGAATTGAGTGATCCACTCATGTCGGCAAAATTATCAGAGCCGAGCTCGAACGGCCGCATAAATTTTTTATTTCCGATACCTCGAACGGGGTAATTGCGTGCCTCGGGATAGGTAAAGAATCAACCGGTGTCTTGACTGAGGTGTATCAGGATTTCAACATCAGCTAGCAGTTCATGTGGTGCGCAAGGCGCCGACGATAGTTGCGATGCGCGGCATTGCAATCAGCCACGCGGATTGCCCGCGAGAATTCAACTTCTGGAGGAGTTCGACCAATGACGCTCAACCTGGACCACAGGACTCGATACCGCGATCACAACGTCGACCAGGTTTTGGGGCGGCACTTGCCTGGATCGCCGTCACCGATTCAGTATGATTCGGCGGTTATTGCGGGTAATGGCATCGGCGCTCAAGTTTTTGCTGCCCAACTGGCTAAGAGCCCCCAATTCGCCGGAAAGGTGACGATTGTCGCTCCTCCACTGATCGAGAGCAGGCGTCTGATCAACGGAGTGAGCCTGCGGGGTGTCGCAGCTGACTTCATCTCCTATGCCCTCGGCATCGATCACGCCACCCTCCTCGACACGATTGCCGGCCGCGGCAATATGCCGGTCGCACATCGTCAAATGGCGTCGATGACGGTGAGGCGCGGCGCCGATGTGCGGTTTACCCGCCCCGCCACATGGCAGGGAAGCCGCGGCGACGGACGTCCTGAGCCCATCCTCTACGGCGTGCGGAACAGCCGGCTCGTCGGTGGTATTCGTGAGTTGCTGGCTGGGAGTCCGGTCACCTTCGTCGACGAGAAGGTCGGTTCCAGCGACCATCTGCGAACCTTTGCGGCCGGCAAGAAGCCGTTGCTGGTGAATGCCACGACTATCCCGAGCCTGCTGGGTGGTAGCGCGGACAAACCGAAGCGGTTGGTGCTGGCAGTCCAGGCGCCTCTGATTGCCTCATCGCCCAAAGGGCCGGCCCGAGAAGCGACGGCGTTCGCGCCGTTGATTCGCAGGGAAGGCACGATCGACGTCGGCTACTTCACTCCGTTCAGCGACCCGGAATCTCCTCGGTCGACGTGGTACGGCATCTTCGCCCGGGTTGTCGACGCTGACTCGCGGTTCGACAAGGAGCGTGAGCACCGGATCATGGTCGATGAACTGGAAGCTGTGGCGGCCGGGATGGGGCTCACACTCGACGATCCAGACGAAACGCTCGCCAAGGCTTTGGTTCCGGCATCGCCGTGGGGGAAGATCCCGCCGTCGCAGCCGGGCACTTTGGACCTCAAGAGGATGTATTCAGGCGGCGCACCGTGTTTCTATGCCGATGGCATGGTTTCCTCCGCCATCGGCGGTGTCGTGGGCGCCCAGGCAGTTGCGACCGGAAATGATCCCGACGCCGCGATCAGGAACGCACTGAGGCGCTACCGCTGGCACAACTTCCTGTGGTGGGTCGAGACCAACAAGATCCCGATTCTGGCCGACGTGTTGATGCGCGTCAGTGGTCGCACCGCGATGTTCTACCCCCACACGGCCGGCCTTCGACTCTGGCGTTCGGCCGCATAGGCGTGAAATGGCGGGCGTGATAGCCCAGCGTAGTCGTGGCGGCGCAGTGAACCGTGCTGAGCGACAGCCTGAAGACCTCTGCACGAATTGGCCAAGGGAGCTCGAAGCCATGGCATCCTCCACAGTGCGACCGATCAACAGGGACGTGCATCTGCGCATTTGGCTGCGTGGTGCTGTATTCGACTATGTCGCGAATGTGGTCGCGGTTGGAAACCTGATCGGCGACTGGAGTCGAGAACGGTGGTTCGCAATCGAATTGCCGCTCGGAGCCACTGCCCTGCACCGACTACCGCGCTTGCCGAACGAGCGCCTTTACCTCGGCCCTGAACGTGCCCCCTTCTACCGCGCAACCCCGGTCGGCAGGGAAGCGGAACCCGAACCTGTTGGAATTCGCACACGAGATTTCTTCCGCAGATGATCGCTCAGGGACCGTTCTCGCCTGGGATCGAATCGGTAGTTACCGCCGCTCATACGGTACCGCAGGGGCTTTCAACCATCAAAGCGGATACTGTAGGACCAATCGCTAGGAAAGTGCTATGACCGCAATCGATGAAGATCTGTTCAAAGCCGGCATGCGGCGGCTGGCTGCAGGAGTAAGCATTATTTCCGCTCAAAGCTCTGTGGGGCCTGTCGGAATTACCGCCACTGCCGTGACGTCACTGTCCGCCGCGCCGCCGAGCCTGCTGTGCTGCGTAAACAAGAACCTGATGCTCGGTGAGGCGATCCAACACAGCGGCAGATTCTGCTTGAACATGCTTCGGGACGAGCAACACCCTCTCGCGCGTCGGTTCGCCGGCATGGAAGGTGCACGGGGGACAGAGAAGTTCTCCGAGGGAAGCTGGATCGAATCAATAGGCGGCACGCCCGCACTGAGGGACAGCCTGGTCTCTTTCGACTGTCGGCTCGATGGCGTGACTGAACACGGTACCCACTACATCGTCATCGGGCTGATAGACGAGGTGCGCCTCGGGCCGCCCGGAAGCCCCCTTCTCTATTGCGACGCAACGTTCTCCAGCCTGGTTCCGCTGCCGGCAGTGGATGTTTGAGCGCACAAATCACCGACAAACCATCTCCATGGAGACGATCTCATGACTGTCAGACCATTCACAAATATTCCGACCGAGCCGTCGAGCGTTTTTCAATCTCTCGACCCGCGTACCGGCGAACTCATCGAGGAGTTCCCGGTACACGACGCACGGGCGGTCGAAGAGGCAGTGGCCGAAGCACGCAATGCTGCCGAATGGTGGAGCGGCCTTGGCTTTCGCGGCCGGGAAAAACGGCTGAAGCAGTGGAGGCGGCTCATTCTGGAGCGTTTCGACGAACTTGCCGGCGTTATATCCAACGAGACAGGCAAACCGATCGCCGACGCGCGGATCGAGGTCGTCCTCGGCGTTGCTCACCTGCATTGGGCAGCAAAGAACGCCAAACGCGTGCTGGGCCGCCGGCATGTCGCGCCAGGGATGTTGATGTCCAACCACCTGGCAAGCGTGGAGTATCTGCCTTTGGGCGTTGTCGGCGTCATCGGCCCCTGGAACTACCCCGTCTTTACTCCGATGGGCTCTATCGCTTACGCCCTCGCGGCGGGGAATGCGGTGGTGTTCAAGCCGAGCGAGTACACCCCAGCAGTCGGCCAATGGCTGGCATCGACCTTCAGCGAGGCTCTCGGTGACGAGGCACAGTTGCGGTCGCCCTTCCAGACTGTCACCGGGACAGGTGAGACAGGTGCGGCGCTGTGTCGGGCCGGCGTCGACAAGGTCGCATTCACAGGCTCCAATCGCACTGGTAAGGCGGTCATGAGGGCGTGTGCAGATTCATTGACCCCAGTGCTGATGGAGTGTGGCGGCAAGGACGCGTTGTTGGTGGACCTCGACGCCAACCTAGCCGCCGCAGCCGACGCGGCCGTGTGGGGTTCTCTCGCGAACGCCGGGCAGACTTGCGTCGGTGTCGAGCGCGTCTATGTTGTTGAGCAAGTGGCGGAGCGATTCATCGAGCTTGTGTCCACACAGGCGGCTACGCTGCAAGTGGGCGGCGAGCTCGATAGCGATCTGGGACCCATTACGCTGCCCTCGCAGATCGAGGTCATTCGCAGTCATATCGACAACGCGATCTCTCGGGGCGGCCGCGCGATCCTGGGTGGCAGAGACTCTGTGCGAGCACCGTTCGTCGAACCGGTCGTGCTGGTCGACGTCCCTGAGGATTCGATTGCTGTCACTGAGGAAACGTTCGGGCCGCTGGTAATCATCAATCGTGTCAGGTCGATGCAGGAGGCCGTCGTCAGAGCGAATGCAAACGAGTACCGTCTCGGCGCAACGGTGTTTTCGCGGCGCGGAGCGAAGGTGGCTCGGGAGCTGAATGTCGGGATGGTGGGGGTGAACTCGGTCCTTCCCTACGTCGCGATGCCGAGCCTGCCGTTCGGCGGTGTCGGCAGCGCCGGCTTCGGCCGAATTCATGGTGCCGACGGTCTGCGTGAGTTCACCAGGGCGAAGTCGGTCGCCCGTAAGATCTTGCCTGCGACACTGAGGCCGACGTCGTTCAGTCGTCCGAAATGGACGGTCCAAGCGCTTGCCGCGCTGACGAAGGTGCTCTACCGCTGGTGATCGGCGTGTGTCCGGGAATCTGCACCATGTGGCTTTCCGGGCACATCCGTGACGAGGTCGAGGAATTCTACGTACTGGGCCGCGGCAGCAGGTTTCCATGTCCCATCGAGCAGGTCGTTTCGAATGCGGACCGCGATGCTCTGCATGGGCGAACCGATGTCAGCGACGAACCGCGAAAGTCGTCGCGGGGCACATACCTGCAGTGCGCTCGTCACTATGGATTGCGCCTGTCGTGCGTGGCCGGCGCATTCCGAGGACACGGCTCGGAGAAGATTCGCTTCCAATGCGGCCCGGGGGCGCGAACTGCGCTTGGTTGCTGCGCAGAGCAACTCGGATACCTCCGATGCCCGTCGCGCTTCACCCTGGGCGAGGAATTGACGGATCCTGCATTCAAGCCTGAGTTCGGAGACTATTGTCGACGTTCCGCGCACCGTATGCCCTGGCAACTTTGTATCGAGCGCTTCGTCGGAGGCTGGATCGGGACGAAACCCACATTTGTATCGGTCGCGGTCGAGTCGTGCTGCGAGGCGGGGAAGCTGCAACGTGTGGGCGATGTCGGTTCCTTCGTCCAGAAGCCGGCGAGCCGCATCGGTCTCGCCCCGCGCAACTAACAGGAGGGCGCCGGTTCCGTACGTGGCGCATTTGAATTCCACGATACCGCCCTCGGCCCCGAGCTCGTGGCTTTGACGGAGAAGCACTTCGGCTCGATCCAGGTCACCGACTTGGTACAGCAAGTCTCCGAGCAGGCCACCCGCTAAACGGGCGGCGTAGGAGTCGGGCCCGTCGAGACCCTGCTGGGCAAGGGCAACGGCATTGCGGAAGTACTCTTCAGCGCCGTGGAGATCGAGTTGTTCCCAAGCTGCCAGACCGGCCAGGCACGTTCCGTACACCACGCTGAACCGCGCGTTGGTGTGCTCGTGGTAGGGCACTGCCCATTCCTGCCATCGGCGAGCCCGGTCGAAGTCGAAGCCGGCCATCGCGGCGTACGTCGCAACGTTCGACGCCGCGGCGGTGACAAGGGGAGGTTGCTCATCGGGACGCGCCAAGCAGTCGGCTACCAGGGAGCTCACGCGGTCGACGCGATCGGAGAAGCAATCCGCAACAGCTTGCACGACCGAGATCTCGACATGCAATGGACTCGATTCACCTCGGTTGTTCTGCCCAGCGTCCAGCTGGGATTTGGCAAGCCGCAGAGCGAGCGATACATCGTGCGGTCGATGATGGAGAAGAGTATGCGCCCACGCTGTGTATACCTGAAGCGTGGGCTGGCGCTCGGCAAAATTCGAAGGGAGCTTGCCGATCAGTGCCAGCAGGCTGGCCATCTTCGATTGCTCGAGCAGTTCGCGGCCACAACTCTCGATCAGTCCGGCCGCGTGCTGCGTGTCGCCTGCAGCGACACCGTGCTCGACCGCGTCGTTGACAAAGCCGTTGCGAGCGAACCATTCGGACGCGGACCGGTGCAGTGCCCGATAGCGATCGGGTGCGGTTCGACGGAGCCGTTGCCGAAGAAATTCCCCGAATAGATGATGGTATCGATACCAGTCGGGGTCTTCCTCGGTGCGGCCTAGGAAAAGGCCTCGGCTGCAGATCTCCTCCAGCAGTTGGGCGCCGTTGCCTGCTCCGGACAGGTCGCAGGCGAGATCACCGCATGTTCGCGCGGTTACCGACGTAACGAGGATGAAGTCGAGTATGGCTGGATCGAGTGAGGCAAGGACATTCTCCGCCAAGTACTCGGCAATGTGTTGATGATCGTCGATTCGATCCAAGACCATCTGCGGGTTTCGGGAAGATTGTATGGAAAGAAGTGCCAGTTGCAGTGCTGCGGGCCAACCATCGGTCGCTGTGTGCAGGGTCTCGATATCCGCAGCCGACAAACCGGTATCGGGACGTCTCAGCAGAAATGACTGTGATTCCGAGGGACTGAACCGCAACGCAGACGAATCGATCTCGACCAGTTCGTCACGAACCCGCATGCTCGCCACAGGCAGGCCTTGGTGGCTGCGGCTGGTGATGACCAGTTGAAGGTGGTGGCAGCCCTTGTCGATCAAGAAGCCCATGGCCTCCGTAGTCTCAGCGCTGGATACCGCGTGCCAGTCGTCGACGATTAGAACTGTTCGCTTACCTTCCTCGTGTACGGCGGCCAATAACCGCGTCAGCACAGCGCGACTCCCGTAACGTCCCTGGCTCGCGAGCTCTTCGCTGAATACTTCCCGCAGACCCGAGCGTAGGCGAGACAGTGATTCGGACAGATGATCGAGAAACCAGACAACATTGTCATCGTCGTTGTCCAGGCTGAGCCAGGCGGTCCGCACCCCCTCGCGAGCGAGACGAGCCTGCCATTGCGCCGCGAGTGTGGTTTTCCCGAAGCCCGCAGGCCCATGGATCAACGTGAGTCGTCGGCTCCCCCCGGCACGAAGGCGGTCGAGTAGCCGATCCCGAATGACCACTGTCTCGGGGCTTCGAACTGGGCGATACTTTGCGACGACAGTCGGCGGCGTAGGTTCGTGGGCGGGATTCGCCCTCTCGCTTCTGTGCGCAGCGATGGACGCCTTGGGGCCGTGGACGGGCCCGGTACCGGGAATCAACATCGGGTCGGGCTCCAAGCCCAGTTCAGCCTGAAGTTGCTGCACTAGCTGGCCGAGACAGAACGCGGATGACGGGCGGTCCGAGGGATCGCGCTGCATCGCGAACTCGACCACCGCCTGCACACGGCCGCTGGCGTCGAAAGCGCGATGGACAGGCGCCGATGTGTCCGTCACCCGGATGAATTGGGCGATCAGGCTCTCGCCGGTCCGGCGCTCGACCACGGCATGCCCGGTCAGCATGCAGAACATGACGGCACCGAGGCTGTATATGTCCGCCGCCGCGGTCGCCGCGTGTCCTTCCATCACTTCGGGCGCTGTGAAAGCTGGTGAGCCCAATACAATGCCAGTTCGCGTCAGGAGTTCGCCCTCGCGCCGCGCGATGCCGAAATCGGCGAGAACGGGATCGTCGAATTGGCTGAGCAAAATATTCGAGGGTTTTACGTCGCGATGCAGGATCCCGTTCCTGTGGGCGAACTCCAATGCCGCGCACAATTTCACACCGGAGCGCAGGATCTGCTCGGTCGAGCATGGGCCTTGCCTGCGTATCGATTGGTCGAGCGAACCGCGCCTATAGTGCGGCATCACGAGGTACGAGCGGCCTGCCGGCGTGGTGCCGACGCGGTAGATATCAATGATATTCGGATGTCCCGACAGCCGCCCCATCGACTCCTGCTCGCGGATAAATCTGTTGTGGCCTTCGCCGGAGGCGCTCACGTCCAGAAGCACCTTCACGGCCACGACCCGTCCGAGAGAAGGCTCAGTGCACTGATACACCGCTCCGAACCCGCCGGCACCGATCTTCTCGGCATCGTGCAGCCCGGCGCTGAGCAGGTCGATGGCTATATCGGGAACGTTCATCTCATCTCATCGAGACCCGGCGGCGACGAGTGTTTCTACCCGCATAATAGTACGTCACACGTGCCGAATCGGCGATCCTCGGGCCCGGGAGCCTGCACGGTGAGGCGTTGAGCCCGGCGGGGGCGGGCCACGGTGAGGGAAGTTCGCACCGCCATCCCTTGCGTATGGAGCATATGTCGCCGACGGGGACGTGAGTACCCAGACAGAGGTACATCGGTAAGTGAAAGTGGGCATACTTGCCGAATAAATTGCCGCCACTCGCAGCATTCCGGCACACTGCGATGAAATACCGATCGCAAGACACAGATATGCGAACCGCGAGTCGAGCACGTGCAGAGGAGCCTGCCGAACCGTTTTCCGGATTACGTTGCGGCAAGGCGCTGATGTTCACGGCGGGGACGTGAGTGGAGGAAAAAGATGACTAATTTGGCGCATTATATCGAGCGGTCACGCGCCGCAAATCCGCACGGTACGGCAGTTAGGCTGGACGATGCCGCCCTGAGTTATGTCGAACTGGACGATTTGTCTTCCCGCGTGGCCGGCTGGCTACACCAACGTGGTATCGCGCCGGGCGATCGAGTCGCGTTGCTCGTGCCGAACGTCCTGGCATTCCCTGTCCTCTATTACGGAATCCTCCGGGCAGGTGCGGTAGTCGTGCCGATGAATCCACTTCTGAAGTCGCGAGAAGCGGCATATCACCTGGCCGACGCAGGCGCCATGCTTGTGTTCGCCTGGCACACCGCGCTGAGCGAGGTTGTCGAGGCGGCATCGGAGGTTGGCGCCGAGGTATTGGCCATAGCAGACGACACGCTTCACGACATGGCCGAATGGCCTACGTCGCCGCAGATCGAAGCGCGGGGTGACCACGAGCCTGCGGTCATCCTGTATACCTCCGGCACGACCGGAAAGCCGAAAGGTGCGCAACTCACCCACGCGAACCTGCGGAAGAACGCTGAAGTGACAGCGTCGGAAATTCTCCACCTACAGTCGAATGACGTGATCATGGGATGCCTGGCGCTGTTTCATTCCTTCGGGCAGACCTGTGGCTTGAACGCCGCGGTCAGTGCGGGCGCCTGCCTGACACTCATTCCGCGCTTCGACCCGATTGCCGTGCTCGAGATCATCGAGCGCGATCGGGTCACGGTGCTGGAAGGCGTCCCCACGATGTATGTCGCAATTCTCAGTGCCGGGCCGCATGTTGCCGACACCTCGTCGCTGAGGACATGCATATCCGGTGGTGCTGCCATGCCGGTAGAAGTATTGAGGGGTTTCGCAGAAGCTTTCGGTGTGCAAATCCTAGAAGGATACGGTTTATCCGAGACGTCGCCTGTGGCGACATTCAACCGCCTGGAAAAACAGAAGCCGGGATCGATCGGGTACGGGATCGATGGCGTCGAATTGGCGCTACTCGATCCGGAGGGCAGGCCTGTCGCTCCCGGGTCTGTCGGAGAACTGGTCATCCGCGGACACAATGTCATGCGCGGTTACTGGAACAGGCCTCAGGCTACTGCCGAAGCGATGCGAGGCGGTTGGTTCCACACCGGAGATCTGGCAAAGCAGGACGAGGACGGATTCTTCTACATCGTAGACAGGATCAAGGACCTCATCATCCGTGGCGGATACAATATCTCTCCGCGCGAGATCGAAGAAGTATTCTACGAACACCCGGACGTTCTCGAAGCCGCTGTCTTGGGGTTTCCTCATCCATCCCATGGTGAAGAAATAGCCGCAGCGGTAGCTCTGAGAGATGGCGCTTCTGCCACCGTCGAGTCGCTGCGTGAGTTCATCAAGGAGCGCGTAGCGGCGTACAAATACCCGAGGGTAATATGGCTTGTCGAATCCCTACCGAAAGGGCCGTCCGGAAAGATTCTCAAGCGCCAACTCGTTGTTCCGGAAACAAGTGATCAGTAGGGATTCGCCGCGCCGACGGAACCTCGACGATAGCGCTCGAGGGTCCACCGGTTGATTACGCCGCCGAGTGAGTTCCCATCGGGAGCGAACAACGACGACTCGGAGATACCACGAATAATTTCCGGCATTCCGGCATGCCTCCCTCTAAATCTTGATCCTGCGCATCAACCGACCACCGCGCCGCAACTCTGTGGCGAACACTGGCGCTGCACCGCATCAAACTCTGTACAACTGGCCAATTTGCGACAGCCCTGCCCTGCAGGAGCACTGGCCACGACCGAAGGACTCCCATGACCCTGCCTCCAACTCTCGCCGGCCGCCTTGCGCTTCCCGTCCTGGGCTCGCCGCTGTTCATTTGCTCCGGCCCCGAGCTGGTCATGGCGCAATGCCGAGCCGGCATCATCGGCTCGTTTCCGGCGCTGAACGCCAGGCCGGCGTCGATGCTGTCCGACTGGCTCGACCGCATCGAAGATGAGAACGCGGCCTACCAGCGCGCGAACCCGGATGCGGTTGTCGCTCCGTATGCCGTGAACCAGATCGTGCATCGCTCCAATGATCGACTGGAACTGGATATGCAGGTCATTGTCGATCACCGGGTTCCGATCGTCATCACATCGCTGGGGGCCCGACCGGAGATCAACGAAGCCGTGCACTCCTACGGAGGCATTGTGCTACACGATGTGATCAGCGACGAGTTCGCCCACAAGGCGGTGGACAAGGGAGCAGACGGCATCATCGCCGTCGCCGCCGGAGCAGGCGGACATGCCGGCACCCAGTCCCCGTTCGCGCTGGTTCAGGAAATTCGCGCGTGGTTCGACGGCCCGGTCGTACTGTCGGGCGCAATCGCGCACGGCAGGTCCATCTTGGCCGCCCTCGCCGCCGGCGCGGACCTGGCGTATATCGGGTCGGCGTTCATATCCACCGCTGAGGCGAACGCCGACCCCGGTTACAAGAAGATGATCGTGGATTCGGCTGCCAGGGACATCGTCTACAGCAATCTGTTCACCGGTGTCCATGGAAATTATCTGCGTCCCAGCATTATTGCTGCGGGCCTGGATCCGGACAACCTCCCGGAGTCGGACGCGTCTGCGATGGACTTCGGTTCCAACGGCAACATGAAGGTGAAGGCGTGGAAGGATATCTGGGGCGCGGGACAGGGTATCGGAGCTATCCACGACAGCCTGACCGTCGCGGAACTGGTGGCTACCTTCAGAGCGCAATACAACGAAGCCCTCGACCTGCTCGAGGCCAGGACGCTGGTGTCGCGCTAGGTTCTGTGTCCCAATCGCCTGATCAGTCAGCTCGAGGTGGACCGGTGGTGCATTATGTCCGCTGTAGCGCGGTCGGTTGGTGAGTGGTTTGCGGTGTTGACGGATAGGCAGTGGGAGTTGCTGGAGCTGCCGGAGGTGTTCGGGCCGCGGCAGACGGCATGGAAGCGGCGCCGCTGATACGCTGCTGACGGCACGTGGGATCGGGGTGCTGACCGCGTTGCTCGCGCTGGCTGATCCGACCGGTGACCTGGACTGGGTGGCCTCGATCGATTCCACGGTCGTGCGGGTGCGCCAGCACGGCGGCGGTGCCAGGCGCGACTCGGTGTCCGGGTTACAAACCCGCCGATCATGTGATCGGGCACTCCCGTGATGGGTTGACGGCCAAGGTGCATCTGGTGACCGACGGTCACGGCCGGGGCTTGGCGGTGCTGTTCGCACCGGGACAGGCGGGCGACTCGCCGATACTCGCGCCGCTGTTGGAGGCGGTAGCGGTACCTCGCTTCGAGGGCGGCCCTCCACGGCGCAATCCGCAGGTGTTGATCGCCGACAAGGCGTATTCCTCGGCCGCCGACCGGGCCTTGTTGCGGCGCAAACGTATCCGCACCGTTATTCCCGAACGGTCCGACCAGACGGCCAACTGTCAACGTCGAGGTCGCCGTGGTGGCCGAGCGCCGGACTTCGACCGAGAGACCTACAAGCGGCGCAATGTCATCGAACGCGCCTTCAACAAGGCCGAGCACTGGCGCGCCGTCGCCACACGGTATGACGAGTGTGTCGTCGGCGGCCTGGATTTCTGCCTCTGTCATCGTTCTCGTCGGGTGTGGCGGAGGGTTGAGGAGAGCGACGTCCGTGGGTCTTGGGTAAGTTTTCACCCACGGCTTGTCGTCGTAGGATTGCCCGCCCACACCATGGATGCGATCAAGACATGGAAGTCGGCGACCGTCCCAACCCGACGGGGCTGTTGTACCCGGCCCCGAAACGGGTCGCTGCGCGACCCGAACAACTTCGGCCGGGCCTGCCGCGCGGCGCGCGGGGAGAACTTCGCTTGTGACCCCGCGCACCTCCCGCATAGGCGCGGCCACTGCCGTTGACCATGCCTACGGCGACCCCGAGCGCGCCGCGCGCCAGTTGAGCGAAACCCGCGCGGTGGCCAAGGCGCACTTGCGCAGCAAACCTTGACTTGGCGTATTCGACGGGCTTCTTGCCCTTGAGTATGAGCGCAGCCGAATCGCCGGGCTGGCCGAGCGTTTCCTCACGCCGTCGCGTCGACAGTTCGTGATCCTCGGTGAGCCCGGCTGAGACACCACCGCGTCTGCGCTGCTGCCAGGGGCGCGCACCTCGCAATCGAATCCGCTGCGAGACAGCCAGGTCTGCACCGACTCGATCTCGATAGTGCCCACCCTATGTAGGCCGATCGCACGCAAACGCTCGATCACGTCATTGGCTGCCTCGCGCGCCACCTCGGCCACCAGCATGTCACCCTTGGGCCGCAGCGCCGCGCCGCGCATCACCGCCAGGCCACTGACGGCATCGTCCTGCTCGAGGATTCGGATCACGTCATCGGTCAACTCGCTCGGAGCCAGCATTCGCAGTCGCAGCACCTCGATAGTGTGCCGCGTCTTTGCGGTGGCATCGGCACCATCCGTCTCAACGATCGACTCGACCTGGTCGACCGCACCAGGACGTCACCCCAGCGGCCAGTCGATCTACCCGGTGGACCGCTCGCACGCCGTTACGGGCATCTTGCCGCGGGTGAACAGACGCCGGACCGCACGCGTACCTCGCCGACAAGCCCGCGCAATGGCGACTGCCCGAATACTCGACGTTCAGGTCGTAGCGCCGCATCTGGCCTCGTTCCCGGCGTGGGACCGACCGTCTCGCTCGGCTCATGAGACCGTGATCGGCCTGCCCGGGGGAGCGGTGGCCGCCGGGTCAGGGTCGGTCGACGCGTTCGGGGCGAAGCTGGCCAGATGGGTGGAGATGATTTCCGGTTGCCCGCCGGATTGTCTCGCCGCGGCGGTGAGTACGTCGAGGTGGTGGTAGCCGGGGGCGGTGACGGTCTCGCCGTGACCACGCCACCCTGTCGCGAGGACGCCCCCGGCGCCGCCGATCAGGTTGATTGTCGGATTCGCGAATATGCCGCCGGGATGAGTGCGGTGCCGCGTGATCTCGGGCGCCTGGACTGGAAGACATCCAGCGAGAGTTTCGTCGGGAAGTACCACTCGGTGAAGTCCAGCGGTTGGGCTGCCAGGCTGCGCGAAAGGTCGGCTATGTCGGTGACCTCATGTGTCGCGTCGGCGAACGGTGCGCCGTGCCGGTCCGAAGCGGCCGCGGCTGTTTCGTCGCAGTCGCGCCAGGTGTAGAGCGGGCCGTGCGTTCCTGAAACTGCTGGGCACATACCGCGCAAAGTCGGATTCGGCGTCGGGCGCGAGATAGGCGGCCAGCCCGGCGATCGAGTAGGTTCATCGTCACCGGGTTGATCACCGCGGGCAATGCCAGCACGCGTGGCAGCGCACCGGCGTCGAGCGCGGCCGCGGCGCCCGCCGAGCCGATCCCGCCGACGGACAGTTCGAGCATCTCGGGGATGCCGTTGAGCACGGACAGCGAGGTGTCGATCGAGGAGTCGAGTCAAACTCGGATCATGACCGATATTCTGCTTCCCGTCGGTGAGGTGGCCGAGATGTTCGGCGGGGTCGAGCCCGCGCGCTGATGAGCCGCCGCGAGCGTCGCCATACCTGCTGAGGCCAGGAAACTGACCGAGGCGAGGTCGATGATCAGCGCCGCGGGTTTGCCGCTGAGAATGGCATCGATCGCGTTCGCCAGCGCAGGGCCGTCGCCGCTCAACGAGTGGGAAACTCGTCAGCTGACCACCGACGCCGCGCACGACGAAACGCCCGCGCATCGGAATAACCGAGCCGGCGTGCAATGTCATCCTGGGACATGCCCGGAGCCGGCTTCTGTTTCTCCGACCACACCCGGCGGGCGCGGTCGAGTTCGCGGCGCCAGGTGGTGCCTTCTCCCGCCAGTTCTCGCTGCAGGCTGCGGGCACTCGTCGCCATTCGGCGTGCTGCGTGATCGACGGGGATCGGACCGTTGCCGAGCATCCCGAGCAGTATGTGATGAAGTTGCTCGGAGCACGTCACAGCAGGATGCCGCACCGCGGCGGTTTCCGCGTGCCGGAGCAAAATTTCGGCCAGCATCGGGTCGGCGGTTGTGAGCGGCCGCGCCAGGTCGGCTACACGGAACACCAGCTGATCAGTCGGGGCGCCGAACTCGATCCGCGTCGTGCCGAAGGTCTCGACGAACTGATCGTGCCGTCGAGGCGCGGCCTGCCGGAAGCTGACCCGCACCGGCTTCACGACCCCGCCGGTTCCCAGTCGGGTCCGCGCGACCATGGCGGCGAACGCGGCCTGCATCGCCAACTCTCTGCCTCGTCCCTCACCAACAACCATGCCCTGATCGAAGACGATCTCCTCGGTCTTATCGGCCATCGACAAGGTGAAATTGGTGGTGAGAACGTTGACGTGCGTACCTGTTCGGCTGAATCCCGCCGCTACGGTCGGCGCGGTCATGAAAAGATAGTCGTTCAATCCCAATCGCCCCGGAACATACGATCGCCCCGCACGCAGTGCCACGTGCGGATCGGTGATCTCGTGCTCGACCAGCTCCCATAGGCGGATGTTCCGATCGCTGGGTACGGCCACCTGCGTGCTGTCCAACATCCATTCGGGTATGTCCGCCTCGCGCGCGAGCCGCCGTCGCACCGGACCGGACAGGCCGGTGCAGTCGAGGGCAAGTTTGGGCAAAAGAATGAGATCTGCTGTGTCCATCATCGTGATTCTCAACCGGGAATTGCGGACTCGACATTACATCGGCGCGGGCCCCTCAGCCCTGGGGTGACGGTGATCGGCCACGGTACGCGCCGGTAGCCATGACCCACTTCACACTCGGAGCGGAAACCAGTGCGGTACTGGCGCGTTCTGTCCCCCCGTCCGGCGCGTTCGGTCCTTCCCCGGTGCGTCGGCGGCGGTGATCATCTACGAATCCGTAGGCGGCCGACCGTGGTCGCCGAGAACCAGAAAGGTATCCGTCGCACAAAATTTCGATCGGCCCGACACAGATGGCACTCCGCAGTCCGCCTCGACGAAGACGTGGTCGATAGCGCTGTCGACCGCGCATTTCCAGGTAATCACAATGACCGGTGGAATCCGGCGGCAGAATCCGAGAAGGAGTTGGTTGTCGGTGACGATGGAACACGTGGCGGCACAATTGTCCTGGCCGGTCCCCGGGTTGGATGTGGCGGCATTGATTCGCGACGGCTGGGAGCCGATGGCATTCACGGAGTATGTCGTCAAGATTCACAGTCGCTGCAACCTTGCCTGCGATTACTGCTATATGTACGAGATGGCCGATCAAAGCTGGCTGGAGCAGCCGAAGGTCATGAGTCGCGGAGTTTTCGACGATACCTGTCGAATGATTCGCGAGCATGCGCTGCGGCACTCGCTGCCAGCCGTCGACATCGTGTTCCATGGCGGCGAACCGTTGCTGGTCGGGAAACATAGTCTGGAGTACTTTGCGCGGACGGCCCGAGCCGCATTGGAACCGGACATACAGGTGCGTCTCGGTCTTCAGACCAACGGTGTGCTGATCGACGAAGAGTTCCTCCGCATCTGTGATCGGTGGGGTGTCCGAATCGGCGTCAGTCTGGACGGTAGCGAGCGCGGACACGACCGGCACAGGCGGGACCGCCGCGGAGAGGGTAGCTACCGACAGGTCGTTGCCGGGCTGACGCGACTGCGGGCTCCCCAGTGGCGGCATCTGTTCTCGGGGATTCTGTGCACGATCGATCTCCAGAACGATCCGGTGGAGACCTACGAGGCCGTGGCCAGGTTCCAGCCGCCGGCGGCAGATTTCATGGTGCCGCACGGCAACTGGGTGACGCCGCCACCGGGCAGGACCGCCGACGAGTCCGTCACACCCTACGCCGACTGGCTCATCGCGGTCTTCGAGCGCTGGTACGGCGCACCGGAATTGGAAACCACGGTCCGACTGTTCGGAAAGATCATCGAGCTCCTCCTTGGCGGCCGGACGTCGTCGGAAGCCGTTGGGCTCGCGCCCGTTCGGTTGGTGGTCATCGAAACAGACGGCAGCCTGGAGCAGGTTGACGAACTGAAATCAGCATTCGCGGGTGCTACCAAGCTATCGATCCGCGGAGGTCGCGGCAATCCGCTCGAACTGGCGCTGCGTGACCCTGCCATCGCGGCCCGGCAGATCGGCCTCGCCGCCCTCGGCGACACCTGCCTGGCGTGCTCGGTCCACACCGTGTGCGGTGGTGGACACTACGTCCATCGGTATCGAGAAGATACCGGATTCCGCAATCCGTCGGTGTACTGTGCCGACCTCAAAAAGCTGATCCAACACATCGAATCGCGCGTCCGGGCCGAGATCAGGCCCGTTCTCGAGCGCTAGCGACAGGGGACGAAGTGGCTGTAGCAGCCGATCGGATCGATGACGTCATCATTGATCCCAGCTCCGGCATCAGCACCGCGGGCAATCTTTCGGCGCTGATCGACGGAATGTCGACCGCGCGTGTGATCCTGCTTCGTACCCTTATCGCAGAGGTCACCACGGCGACACCCGAAATGGCAGGTAAAGCCGGACTTCTCGACGCGTACCGGGTCCTGGCGGATTTACAGAAATCCCACCAGGGCGAGGTGGCTGCCGCATTTTCCTATCCGCATACCGGGATCTGGCTGAGCCGGGTCCTCCGTCGAATCCGGGCGATCACCGATGATGCCACAGTTCCGCTGTGGGCGGACTGCGGATATCTGGGCTGGCTCGCCGCGGCGGTCGGCATCAGATGTCGGCCGGAGGGCTCGATGAAACTGGTGGTGCGCAACGGCGCCGTGATGCTGCCTGGGATCGGCATGGCACTACTCGGCGCCCCGGATCATTTCGGACACTGCGTACTGCGCTGGTCTGGCAACGGTTCGCTGCACTTCACCGGGGAAACCGCCGTTGTTCGGGTCCCGTCTGTGCAGCACGACTCCGCGCCGGAATGGCTGCCGCTGCGCCGGGTATGGGGAGCCGGTCAGACCTTCGAGGTAGTCCTGGACGACCTCGACCCCTTCCGTGAGCTATCGGCAGCCCGCCGGGAGGCGCCGCGGCTCAGCACGGCACAGGTTGAGCAGTGGCAAGCGGACTTCTCGGCGTCCTGGGAGCTGCTACACCACAGTTTCGACCGGTATCTGGCGCCGATCCGGGAATGCCTGAAGATGCTCGTCCCACTCAGTGCCGAGCCACTCGTGGCCAGCATGAGCCACACCGCATATGACGGAGTCGGTTGCGTGTACACGACCGCACCAGCCGATCCGTGCCAACTGGCGCTCACACTGATTCACGAAATCCAGCATACGAAGTTCACCCTGCTCACCGATCATGTCCTCCTGCTGACCGAGCCCAATCCCCCCTTTCGCTGCTACGCGCCTTGGCGTGACGACCCACGACCGATCTTCGGGCTGCTGCACGGGATCTACGCGTTCGCCGGCGTCACGGATTTCTGGCGAGTGCACCGCCATGCAAGCTGCCACTGGTCCACGCGCTCGCACGTCGACTTCGAACTCGGACGCATGCAGCTGGAAACCGCGATGGCACAGGTGGTCACGTCAGGACTGCTCACCACCGAAGGGGAACACTTCTTCGACGCGCTCGCCGCCGTCATCCGGTCATGGGCCGACGAAGACATTCCAGCGGAAGTCGGTCTCGCTGTATCCGAGGCGACGATCGCGCATCGGACCTTCTGGCAGGTGCGAAACCGGCGGCCGTCCGCGGACGATATCGCCGAGCTCGCGGCGCGGTGGGCCTCGGGGCGTCCCAGCCCTCGGAGCCTACCTCCCGCGACCTGGACCGATCAGGACCATATTCCCGATCGCTATCGTCGCCTTCGTCTTTCGGCTCAGCTGAAGTCGCTCGACAGTGCCGACTTCGCGGAGCTGTCGAGCCCGGACCAGCCCGAAGGCGACCGCCTGTACCTGGCGGGTGATGTGTCGGCTGCCTGCACTCGGTACTCCCGAGAGCTGCGACAAGATCCACGTCGGCCGCAGCTGTGGGCCGGGCTGGCACTGGCGCTTCCCAAATTGTTCCCGGACAGCGACTTCGAGATCCTCACCAGGCGTGCCGAGATAGCGGCATACCTCTATCAGGCGGTAGATCGAGATACCGACGTCGTGGATCTGGTGCGATGGCTGTCGAATCCCAGATCCTCCGATGAATAACTCACAACTGACCGGCAATCGGAGCTTCTTTCTGCTCTGGACCGGCAATGCGTTGTCACTGGTCGGATTTCACGGAGCCCGAATCGCCTACCCGCTGCTCATCCTGGCCACGACGGATTCGCTCGCCGCGGCAGGATGGGTCGGCTTCGCCCTCGGTGCGCCGAATCTGATCTTTCCGATTCTGTCCGGGATAATCGCGGACCGATTCGAGCGACTGCGCATCCTGATGATCTGCCAGGTTGTCGGACTGCTGGCCGCCTGCGTGGTAGCCACCGCGGTGCTGGCCGAGGCGCGGCATCTCGCTGCGCTGGTCCTCGCGGCGGCATTCGTCGAGGGTGCGGTAAATGTCTTTGCCGAGGCGTGTGAGCTCGGTGCGATATCGGATGTGGTGTCCCTGGAGCAGCGCCCCCTGGCCTTCGCATTTCTCGAGGCCGAACAACCCATTGCCCTGCTCCTCGGACGGGCCGCAGGCGGGGCGATCTTCGGTCTGGCGCGCTGGCTTCCATTCATCGTCGACGCCGCCACGTATCTGTACTGCCTCATCGCCTTGGCGCTGATTCGCCCGAACCGGACCCGCCGAGATCCCGTCGCGCCGGCACCTCGACCTCGGTCGCACGACCTCGGCGCCGGCATCCGTGTCGTGTGGCGAGAGCCGTTGCTGCGAGTAACGACCGCGGCGCTCGGCATGTCCAATCTGATCATCCAGATCGTCCTGCTGCTGATTCTGTTCGAGTTACAGACGACCGGACACGCGGCGTGGACCGCCGGTGTCGTGCTTTCATCGGCAGGCATCGGAGGCATCCTGGGTGCGGCCTGCTCCCACTGGTTCACTGCTCGATGGTCGGCGCGATGGATCTACCGCGCCGGACTGTGGGGGTGGACAGGGCTGCTTTTGCCGATCGCCTCGAGCGACAACCCGATTGTCCTCGCGGTGTGTTGGGGTGGAGTCGGTGCAGTCGGTGTCGTATCCAATATCGCGTTGACCTTGTACCGGACGGCGGTCATTCCCGAGCACATGCTCGGCCGCGCGCTCGCTGCGATGGGTCTGGTCAGCAGCGGTGCGGTCGCGCTGGGTGCGCTCGCGGCGGGGTATCTGCTGGCCATGTTCGGGTCCAGTGTGGTCGGGTGGCTGACCCTGACGGCAATGCTCATCCTCGCGATCGGCGCCGGCTACGAACCCGGACGGGCGGAAACCCCGCTGGTAGCGGCGTCGAAACAGGTTCCGGAAATCCGATGGGGTTCCGGTTCGGTTTCCCACGAGCATGAATAGGAGACTATGCAGAAATCTGTACTGAAAAATTCTTGATGTGACTTGATCGTCTTAGGTCCGCAGCAACATAAATCGAAGGAGTTCGTGATGTTCAATCTTTCGGAAATCACCGATGTCGAGGCCGGGCGGCTTGTAGAAAATGCCAGCCCAGCTCTGCGTTCCGCGCTGGAACGTCAGTTGACACCTGCCCGCGACGGCCACCGCGAGGGCAGCTTCAAGTCGTTCATCAGCGGCTCCAAGTAGTCCGAACGTTTTGGGAGCGGTCACGGGCGGTGGAGCCGGCGGCCGGACCACCCGTGGCCGTTCCCCCAATCGAGAGAACACACAGCATGAAACCGACGTCAGTGTCATTGGGCCTGCCTGTGGTGCGGAAGACTTGGCCGGAAAGCGGAGTGGATGTCGCCGCGCTGCTCAGCAAAGGCTGGGAACCCCTTCCGTTCCTTGATTACATCATCAAGCTGCACAGTCGATGCAACCTGGCTTGCGACTACTGCTATCTCTACGAGATGGCCGACCAGAGTTGGCGTGACCAGCCGATGACGATGAGTCACGAAGTCTTCGACGACACCTGTCAAATGATCGCCGATCATGCCAGGCGGTTCGAAATCCCGGCAATGAGCCTGAACTTCTTCGGCGGCGAACCGCTTTTGGTCGGCCACCGTAACTTCGAGTACTTCGCATCCCGCGCCCGAGCGATCCTGGATCCGATCACCACAGTCCGAATCGTCTTGCAGACCAATGGCGTGCTGCTCGACGACGAGTTCTTACGTATCTGCGACGAGTGGGACATCTGTGTGACCGTCAGTCTCGACGGAGATGAGCAAAGCCATGATCGGCACCGCCGGGATCGACGCGGCGACGGGACCTACGCGAGGGTCACGGCCGGGCTGGAGAAGCTGATGGCGGGGGATCGGAGCCACCTGTTCGCGGGTCTGCTCTGCGTGATCGACCTGGCGAACGATCCACTGCAGACCTACAAAGGCATGCTCGGCTTCCAGCCGCCTGCGGTCAATTTCGAGATACCACACGGCAATTGGACGGCACCTCCGCCCGGCTCCTTCGGCGATCCCGACAGCACCCCCTACGCGGACTGGCTGATCACGATTTTCGACCACTGGTACGGCGCACCGCAGTTGCAGACTCGAATCAGGATGTTCGAGAACATCATCGACCTGCTCCTGGGCGGGACGGCGAGATCGGAAGTGTTCGGGCTGGAACCGATCCAGATCGCCGTAATCGAAACCGACGGGACCGTGGAACAGATCGACGATCTGAAGTCGGCTTTCGCGGGAGCCACCAAACTGAATACGACCGGTCGCGGCAATCCGCTCGATCAAGCGATGGTGCACCCAGCCATCGTGGCCCGCCAGATCGGGGTGGACGCACTGAGCGACACCTGCCGGAGCTGTCCGATCCACACCGTGTGTGGCGGCGGACATTACGTCACCCGATATCAGGAAGGCGAAGGATTCCGCAACCCCTCGGTGTACTGCGCGGACCTCACCAAACTGATCCGGCACATCGAATCCCGAATCCGGGCAGACGCTGCCGCAGCGGTCGGGAGGGCGGGAACTCGACCCTGACCAGCACCGCGAGCAAGGTCCGCGCGTGCGCGTCAGCGACGGACTGATCTGAGGCGCCGCGCTCATCATGCGCGGCCAGGCGCGTGGCGGCGCGGTCGTCGAGCGGCATCTCATCGACGCTGAGCGCGAGAAGTCCGCAGGCGTGCGAACATCGCCAAGATGACCGTGCGCTGGTCAGGGTCGCGATCGAGATTGCCCAGGTCGAATCCGGTCGTGTTGCAGACCGTCGCCGCCAGCAGCCCCAGTTCGTGGGCGCGAGCGGCGAGGAGACCGTTGAGGCGCAGTGACGGTGTCACCGGCGGGTAGTCCAGGTCATTGTGCAGCGCGGTACCGACCCACCGCGCGGTGGCGGTGGCTGACCACCGCGTGTGGCAGCTTCATCAGGCCGGCCAGTTCACGCAACCGTTGGTGATTCTGTTCGGGGTCGACATCGGCGGGGATGACGCTGAGCAGTCGATCACGCTGCTGTGGAGTCACGCCGGGCAGATATACGTCGGTGAGCGCGGTTCGCAGGTTCGACGTGATCACCGACCTCGACGTGCACACCGGTGGCGTCGACGCACTCGCGAGTCACACCGTCGTTCTGACGGGATCGCACCCCGAGTACCACTCCGGTCGTATCCTCGACGCACTCGAGCAGTTCCGCGACACCGGCGGCCGGATCGGATACCTCGGCGGCAACGGTTTCTACTGGGTGACGGGCGTTCTCGATGATGAGGCGCCGGTAATCGAGATCCGCCGCGGTCACGTCGGCATCCGGACGTGGGCCTCCGAACCCGGGGAGACCGACGTGGTCAGCAGTTGGGAGCCCGGTGGGTTGTGGCGGTTCCGGGGGCGCGCGCCGCAGCGACTCGTGGGTGTCGGCATGGCTGCTCAGGGCGGTGACTCCCGCCTGTATCGGATCCACGACGATGCCCGGGCGGCCGCACCGTGGTTCTTCGAGGGGATCGCCGGGTCGGTGATCGGGGACACCGGGTTCATCGATGGCAATGCCGCCGGTGACAAGCTCGACCGCGTCGACGCCGACTTGGGCACTCCGCCGGGAACCGTCGTCTTGGCCTCCTCCGGTAATCACCCGGAAGGAATCCAGCGCGCGGCGGAGGAGTTGCTGCAGCTGTTCCACGGCTCCGCAAGCGGACCGAACGATCCGGACGTGCGCGCTGACATGGTGTGGTTCGAGACGCCCGGTGGCGGCGCCGTGTTCTCCGCCGGATCCATCTCGTACCTGTCGTCGATCATGGCCGACGACGGTGACAACTCCTCCTCCCGGGCCCTTCGCAATGTCCTCAACCGGTTCCTCGCTTGAACCGTCGACTCCACGGACGTGGCATACGCAATGGCTAGTAATCCAGCATCACTTCGTGATGTAATCGGTGTCGCTGCTGGTAGTGGGCTTGTTTCGCCTGGTGCTGGTGTCGTCTGCGCCAGGTCGACCAGTGCAGTGCTGTAGTGAGGTTCGGGATCGGATCGTCAGGTGTGCCAGGAGACGTCTGATCTCACCGAGTGTGAGTGAAATGAGGCCGTTGCCAATGCTTTAGGGAAACAGCGGCCGTCACGGCGAAGTAAGTGCTGCTACGTCAGCGTGCCCAGTTGGCCCGACCAACTCGCCCGCTACCGCGCTCATCCCGAGGAAGCCTTCAAACATCTGGTCGACGAATACTGCGCGCTGGCGCTCAACCACCGCAGCGGGCTGTTCGGGCCGGGGAAATCGTTGCACGACAGACTCAGAGCGGACGGCGCGTACGAGGTCCACGCCCTGGCCGAGGCGGCGATGGACGCGTGCGAGTGGGCCGTATATCGGGTGCGGCGCTGCTACAGCGCCCGCGCGAAGCTTGGCGCGCGGTCGAGGTAACCCACCGCGCCGACCGCGCCGGAGCTGAGCGGTTCGTCCTCGATCTCGCCGATAGCCTGGGCATCGCTGTGCGGACCGCACGGTGAACACGCCCGCCTCTGGCTGACCACCGAGACCGAGAACTATCCGCGATTGGAGGAGTTCTTCGTCGCGGCCCCGAACACGATCAACCCGAAGAAACGTTCAGGGTTCGTAACCCGTTGGGGCGGGCACGCCGACCAACGATTGCTGGCACTCGAACACGCCGCCCTGCACGACGCGCACTCCGCTGTCGCCGCCTGAACACCGGTTCCACAGCCTGTCACCAGTTTCGCAGCCACGGCGCCGGGCCGCATCCGGTCACACCGCCCCGATCATCGCGGCGCGCGGCTCGGTGGTGTCGTGCCGAGGGCTCTTTCCCTCTCGCTCTGGATGCGGTCCAGGCGCCTCACGGCCGACGTGGGTTGCCCCACGCAGAAAGGACGCTTGTGTTCCCGATCAGGAATATGTTTACCGCCGAGGAGATCGAATCCCTGGTGTGCAAGGCCGCGCAGCTGTGGGCTGCTACCGGTGACCCCACGACGTCCTCAGCGCGCATCAGAAGGATCTGCTGGCACGTCCACATGAGCCGCTCACCGACGACCGCGACGACACCGCTGTGAGTGGTGCGCCCGAGACCGCCTTCGTCATCGCCCACTACGGTCCGGCCCCGTTCGTCCTCGACGAACCCGCGTTCAGGTGCTGGCTCGCGGTGGACGCGGACCGGGTCGAGGGCCTCATCCCGGGCAGCCACGACGCCCAGCCCGCCAGCGACCTGGTCGCGTTGTTCGACGCCGCGCGCGAGGCCGATGTCCTCACCGAGGACATCGTGCTCTTCGGCACGACCTCGGGGCTTGCGCCGGCGTGGAGCCGGTCACCGGGGGCGGCAGGTCTGTCGTGCTCGACGCCGTTTCTGGGTGGGTCCTCCGGTGGCGGGCGAGTAAGGCGGTGGCGATGCGGTCACAGCCGCGGCCAGCACCACCATCCTGACGGGTGCGTCCAGGGCCGGGGTGCAGGCTTGGGCGATCAGCGTCGTCCCGGCGGCCGTGGTTCGCCTAGGCTCCGATGACCCTTGCGAGGCGCCCCTGCCGGTAGTGCTTCATGCCGGTTACGGCCGAGGCTGTCGAACTTGCCCTTCTGGCTGTTTCAGCCTGGAGGCGAGTACCGCTGCTTGAGTGCGGCGTTCGACGCCGAGTTTGGTGAGCAGTCTCGAGACGTAGTTCTTGACGGTCTTTTCTGCCAGGAACATTCGGCCGGCGATCTGCCGGTTGGTCAATCCTTCTGCGAGTAACGCGAGAAGGGTGTGTTCCTGGACGGTGAGGCCGGCGAGCGGGCTGGTCTCTGCTTCGGCACGGAGCTTGGCCGTGAGCGCGGCGGCCGCACGATTGTCCAGCAGCGATCGACCGTCTCCGACGACACGGATGGCATCGATGAGCTCGAGGCTCTTGATGTCTTTGACGACGTACCCGCTCGCACCGGCCAGGATGGCATCGAGCTTGGCCTGTTCGTCGGTAAAGGAGGTGAGGATCAGGCAGCGCAGGCCCGGATCTGCCGCGAGCAGTTCACGGCACAGTTCGATGCCGTTGCCGTCGGGCAACCGCACGTCCAGCACGGCAACGTCGGGGCAGAGCGCGGGAATGCGGGCCAATGCTTGCGAGTAGCTGCCCGCTTCACCGACGACATCCAGATCGGGCTCGAGGTCGACGAGGTCCGCAACACCACGGCGGACGATCTCGTGGTCGTCGACCAGGAATACCTTGATCATGGACAACCCCTTCATGTGGTCACCCACAGATTACGGAGTCCCCGGCCGGCGCACCTGTGATGTTGGAACCTCAGATTGGGGACCGAGGTCCCTTGACAGAGTTCGCGGCGCGTCCGCGAATCCGCCGGGTAGGGACGGCCTCCGCTATAGGTCTGAACGGTGGTGACTGTGCGACTCCGGCATCAGGCTCGCGGCAATGCGACCTATTCGGTATCAGGGGCGGGACGCGACTCGTTGCAGTTCAGCGGCCGCCAGCCGTTCCGCCCACGTGCGAGCTCGTTCGAGCTCGCCGCCGACGAGGGGGCCGGTGACATCGGTGACAAGGAAATCCATCGGATCGGTGGCCAGCTCGTAGCCCGCTCGGCGCAGCCGTCTCGCCACGCCGCGCGCGGCTGACCCGGGCAGCCAGGAGGGAGTGGCAGCTTTGGTGCCGAACGCCGCAGCCCTGCTGCCCGTTGGGGCGGCGAATGCCGCGTCGAGCCATTCCCTGACACCGATATCGACCGCGACCGGTGCTGTGGTCCGCTTGGCGGCGTCGCGCCGGGTACGTTGTCTGCTCAGGCCGAAGGCGTGGGTGGGCGCACCGACGATCAGCAGATCCACCTGCGGCGCCGCCGCATCGGCAGCAGTAGCGACGTCCAGTACCTCCACCGTGCCGTATCCATCGAGGCCCTGGGCGATGGCCCTGGCGACGGCGGCAGTGTTGCCGAACATTGATTCATAGACGACCCGGGCGAGCATCTCGATCTCCTCTGCGCTTATATCTGCACGGTGGTGCCGCCGCCGACGTTACGGATGGGGCCGGCAGCCACGGCAGTGCTGAAGCGACTCTTACCGAGGGACTTTCGACCGTGTGCCGCACGAATGCGTCGGTTGAACGGGATTCGGGGATATGTGTCCCCCGTGTCATGGACTTTTGGCCCTACGTGCCGATCGGTTGCCTTGGTGGCATGAGAACTCAGGTTTGTTCACCCGAGAAAGTGAGGCCGGTCCGTGTCAGTGATCGAGCGGCTATCGCCCCCGGTGGATCCGGTGATAGCGATGGAGACGCGTGGGAAGGCGTTGGATTGCGAAACGGCTCGGTTGTCGCGCGTGCTGGCCAGGGTGCTGCGCCGCCACCACATCACCACAACGGCTCGAGTTCGTCTGTCCGTGCCAGGCGCAGACGAGCTGGCTCTCGTGCAGGCCAACGTCCGGTTTCTCGATGCGCTGGCCCGGGTCCAGATCAGCGGCCCGCGCGGGTTCGTCGCCAGTTTCGCAGGTGAGCGACTCGATCGGCAGTTGGCCCGGCTGGCCGGGCGAGGAGAACCGCGGTGCTGGCCCGACCCCGCTCGCCCGCCGCTCGGGCGGGTGTCGCACGAGCGGCCGATCGTGCGGCGCAAGGTATGCGACCCCATCGTCACCAACCCGGCCGAGGCCGCGAGGATCATGGACGCGATGGACTACGACGCTCATCTGTTCGTGGACGACCGCACCGGCGAGGACGCCATCGTGTTCTGGGCAGGTCCGTCCGGCGTACGGCTGGCCCGGCAACATCAGATGTTGCCTCGAGTGCCGACATCAGCAGCGACATTCACCGTGCATCCGCGACCAGCACCGCACCTGACCGATCAGGAAGCCGCCGCTCGGCTCTGCCGATACGGCCTCCCGTTTCTGTTCTACACCGATCCTCGCGGCCGCCGTGGGCGGCTGGTGTACCGCAGGTACGACGGGGATCTGGCGGTTGTGATACCTGCAGGGTCCGAATCACGCGGTGCGGCGAAAGGGCTATCGTGATCGAACAGGAGACCAAAGGCGACGGGTCACGTGATGTCGTGGATCTCGGCCGCGCCGAGGCGCTACGGCTGTTGGCGTCCACTCCGCTCGGCCGAGTCGTCTACACGCGCAACGCATTGCCTGCGATACGTCCGGTGAATCACCTGGTCGACGGCGGGCTGATCGTGATACGTACTCGTCTGACCTCCCGGCTGGCGGGCGCCGTGCGCGGCAACTCCCCGGTGGTCGTCACATACGCCGCCGACGACATCGACCCCATCCGACGCGTCGGATGGTCGGTCTCGGTGACGGGGCTGGCGCATACGGTGACCGATGTGGAGCGCATCGCGCGATACGAGCAGTTGCTTCGGCCGTGGGTCGAAGGGGTGATGGACAGCGTCATCACAATCGAGCCCGATATCGTCTCCGGTATCAGACTCATCGAAAAACGATTCACCGCGCTCGACGTCCCTTCGTCTGAGCGCACCGCGTGAACCAGGCCAAGGCAGGACTCGGGCACGGAGATTGGTGGACATCGTAACGGCGTGCGGCTGTGTCGCAGCGGGATCTATTTCTCGCGTAACCACCGTCTGGCTTTGTTCATTTTCTGCGACGGCAGTTGTCCATGAACTTCGACAGCGTTCGGCCGCAGTAGGGGCCTGACTTGTTCGCGAATATCGACGGCGCTGGGGCTCTAGTTCTTGGTATCCGTCAGGACTTCCAGGACGACGGGTTCGGCGAAGTGTCCGGTGGCATCGATGGCTAGCAGTGTGTTGGTGACTGCGTCCTCGAAGGCGGTCCGCTGGCCGCCGAGCAGGCGGCGAAGTGGCAGGGATGTCGAGTAGAGACACCCGATGGCCTGTTCGATGGTCCATGGCCGTAGGAATTCGTAGACCTGCCGATTCACGTGTCGGAAGGGCGAGTCGGCCAGTACCTGCTCATGCGTTTGGCGTGCATCGGCTGTGGGTGTCGGCCCGTGCTGTCGGTCCGGTGGAAGGAATCGGCGTTGGAGGTCGTCGATGGTGTGCTGCCATGTCGTGGTCGGCCGCCCCAGGCAGCTGTCGTTGGCGATGACCCGGCTGCCATCGTCATCGACCATCTCGTTGAGGGCAGTGAGGACTTGTGCGCGGTCCATCCAATGGAACGATCGGCCCATGGTGACCAGCCTGAAGTGACCGAGGTCGACGTGTCGGTCGCTCGGCAACTGGAGGTCGGATTGTTGGCTCGTTCTGTTGCCGGTGGCGGCCAGAGCGGCAACCCTTTCTTGATCCATTCGCATTTGGCGAGGGTGTGCATTATGACGGCGTCGATGTGCGGGTTGGCGTCGAAGTCGAAGGCCCGCAGCGACTTCTCGCGGGGGAATCCCGTGCGAGGGTGTGCAGAGTGCCGTGACACCGGAGGATCCAGACTCAGCGGGCATGGCCCGAGGAACGCGCTACGGCGACGTCGTCACCGCTCATCACCGCCACCCACCAGGAACTCAGCGGACTAGGATCAGGCCAGACCACTGGGCCGTGGGTGTCTTCGAACTCGCGTCGTACCTGTGGTCTTTCGTTCATCGTTTTCTCCGGAGGTGAGTGATTCGGGGCCGGCTCCGCCAGCGTCCGGTTTGCGACGGCGTCCCGCTCCGCCTTCGGTTCCGGCGTGACCCATGCGGGTGACTATTGATCCGACTGCTCGCACCCTTTCGAGACCCACCAACGGCGTGGGATCAGTGATCGGGAGTGTGGCGGGCTGTGTGTCAGCGGTCGGCGAGGGCGTGCTCGAGGATCAGTCGGCGTTCAGCGGCGGCGACAGCGCGCCGAGCGGCAGGAGCTGCGTCGGGTGTGACCGAGATGGAGGTGATACCCGATCGGACGAGGTGTTCGGCGAACTCCGGATGGTTGGAGGGGGCTTGGCCGCATAAAGACGAGGTGATGCCGAGGCGGCGGGCGGTGCCGATGATGCGGGTGATGGCGTCCAATACGGCGGGGTCGGATTCGTCGAAGAGTTCCGCGCAGTGTTCGGAGTCGCGGTCGACACCGAGCATCAGCTGGGTGAGATCGTTGCTGCCGATGGAGACGCCGTCGATGCCGAGGCCGACGTATTCGGGAAGCCAATGGACAACCGACGGTACCTCGGCCATCACCCACCGGTGCAGGCCGCGTTGCCGACCCAGCGGGCTGCCATCGATGATATGCAGACAGGCCTCCAGCTCCCAGCGGGTACGCACGAACGGAATCATCAAATGCAGATTCGGGGTTCGTTCGCGTACGCGGGCCAGAGCGGTCAGCTCGAGGGCGAAGACCTCGGGTTCGCGGACATAGCGGTAGCAGCCACGGTAGCCGATCATCGGATTGTGTTCCACCGGCTCGTATTCGGCGCCTCCGACAAGGGCGCGGAACTCGTTGCTGCGCAGGTCGGTCGCACGGTAGATCACCGGGCGTGGCGCGAAGGCGCTGGTGATGCGCAGCAGGGAGTCTGTCATCTTCTCGATGAAGCGGTTCTCCTCGCCGCGCGCGATCAGATCGCGCGGATGTCTGCCATCCAGCGCCTGGGTCAGGAGGGTTTCCGCGCGCAGCAGGCCCACGCCGTCGACATCTGTTTTCGCGACGCGCTCGGCGGCCTCGGGAATGGCGAGATTGACGTAGACATGAGTCCCGGTCGGTACGTTCGCGTCGACGGTTCGCGCAGCGGCGGGAAGCCGAATCGCGGGTGCTTCCGGACCTCCCGCGCGGACTTCGCCCGTCGATCCGTCAACGGTGACGACAGCGCCGTCGGTGAGTGCGGTAGTCGCGGTGCGTGCACCGACCACGCAGGGTACGCCGAGTTCGCGGGCAACTATTGCGGCATGGCAGGTCATGCCGCCGCTGTCGGTGACGACGGCGGCGGCCCGAGTGATGGTGGGCAGCCAGTCCGGGTTGGTCATGGGAGCCACCAGGATCTCACCGTCGCGCAGAGTGTGCCCTTCAGTGGGGGAGGAGAGGACACGCACCGCCCCGGTCGCCAGGCCGGGCGCGGCGGCCAGGCCGCGCACCAGCACCGCCTGCGGCCTGGTGACCGCCGCGGGCTGATCGGCGGGCTGATCGGCCAGCACGGTGATCGGGCGGGCTTGCACCAGCCATAGATTCTCGTCGTCGAAGGTCCATTCGACGTCCTGGGGTTTGCCGCCGTGGTGTTGTTGTACGGCCAGCGCGAGCCGGGCCACCGCCGTCGCCTGCTTCTCGTCGAGCACCGCAGTTCCGGCAGCGTCGGCGGGTAGTGCGACTTTCCGGTCGCCGTCCGGGCCGGCCACGATCGCGAAACCTTGTTTACCCGTGTGTGTTTCCAGCAGTGTGGGGCCGGCGGCGTCGAACAGGTAGGTGTCGGGCTCGGTGCTGCCGGACACGACCACCTCTCCTTGGCCACGCGCGGCGTCGATCACGATCCGATCTCGGCGCCCGGTCGCGGGGTCGGCGGTGAACGCGACACCCGCGCTTCGGGAGGTGACCATGCGCTGGACCACGACGGCCATCACTGGATGGCCGTGCATGCCGCGCCGTGCGCGATAAGTCACCACTCGAGGTGTGAACAGCGACGCCCAGCAGTCGATGATGGTCTCGAGCAGTTTCTCGTCACCGTGCACATTGGTGCGGGAGATATTCATGCCGGCGAACGACGAGGTGGCGCTGTCCTCTCCGATCGCGGAGGAGCGTACGGCCACCGGCACTTGGTCGCCGAGTGCGTGATAGGCGTTCAGGATCGCGGCGCGGACCCCGTTGTCCAGCCGGGCTTCATGGACCAGGCTGCGCATCCGATCGCACAATTCGGTCACCCGCGTGTTGTCGGCGGCCGCATGAAGCGCCTGGTCGTGTAGCCGATCCAACTGCGGACCGTTGGGGCCGGCGGCTATCACCTGCTCATAGCAGGCACGCAGGATCACGAATCCCGGGGGGACCGGGAGCTTCGCCGCCACCAGTTCGCCCAGGTTCGCGCCCTTGCCGCCGGCGCGGTCCGCATCCGCCAGACGCAATTCCTCGAATCCCGCCACGTAGTCGCCCATAGGTCGGCTCCCATTCCTTTTCCCAATTCGAGCGTCTTCGTCTCAGGGTCGTTCGCCTCCGGCGCCGGCCGCTACGGCCGAAGTGCCCGCCCTGGTCCGTCATTGGTCCCCTGACGCGAGACCGGCTTCGATGTCGTGTCGCGGCTGGAGCGAACGCGACTACTACGATTTTTTGGTCGAAATGTAGGTGGATACGATCACCATCACCGCGAACGCGATGGCGATGATGACGGCGGCGGTAGGCCAGTCCATGACGGCTCCTCTATAGGATGAGTGGTACATCCACTTTCGGTTGTTCGCCAGGACAGGTGTAGGGGAATAAGTCCTGTAACTATGGCTTCAGGCCCCTGCCCTTGTGCCGGAATCGATGACTACCATCGAACGCTGGGATGGGTACAGCGCTCGACTCCGCTACCTGGGGACACCAGAGCGCCGGGCCGAGCGCGGACGGGTGACTCCCCGGGGAGTCTGCGTATGCGGGCAGCCCGTAGTCCGAGGGAGCGGTCAGTCGCCTGGTGGCCGTTACGGCAGCGGAGCTACCCAGCGCAGCACGGTGCCGCCTTCGGGCCGGTTCGCGAGGCTGAAGCTTCCGCCGGCGTTCTGGGCCCGCGTCGCCAGGTTCGCCAGTCCGCTGCGGCGGGCAATGTCTTCCGGAATGCCCGCGCCGTCGTCGGTCACTTCGATCGTGACGTCGTCGTTGACCTGCAATTCGACCGCCACGGTGCTCGCGGCCGCATGCCGCACCACGTTGCTCACCGCTTCCCGCAGCACTGCTTCGACGTCGTCGGACAGTGGTGGTGTCAGCACGGTGACTGGTCCGGCGAGCCGGATGGTGGTTCGCAGGCCGGTCTCAGCGGTCATGTCGACAACGATGCCGTGCAGGTATTTCCGGTACTTCGACGAGTCCGCCGTCGTGTTGCTCTGCAGGTCGAAGATCGAGTGGCGGATGTCCTGAACGATGCTTTGCACGTCATCGATGGTGTCTGTCAGCCGGGACTTGACCTCGGGAGCACGTGCCCGCTGCGCTGTGCCCTGCAGGGACAGACCCACCGCGAACAATCGCTGGATCACATGGTCGTGCAGGCCGCGGGCGATGCGGTCGCGGTCGGAGAGGACGTCGAGTTCACGCATCCGGCGCTGGGTGTCGGCCAATTGCAGTGCCACGGCCGCCTGGTCGGCGAAGGCCGCCATCATGGCCTGGGTGGCGGTATCCAACGGTGCCGCTCCTGCCGGCCGCAGAGAGCCCAGGACGCCGATCACCGAGCCACGCGCACGCAGCGGGATGATCAACACGGGTCCGGTCTCGGGCACCATCTCGGCGAACGTCTCATCGCGCAGTTCATCGACGGAGACGGGCTGTCCTGTCCGGAACGCGTTGCCCGCATGCGAACCCTCGACACCCACGAACAACCCGTTCATCGCTTCCGAGCTCGGCCCGGCGGCGGCGGTGACCAAAAGTTCGGTCACTTCGTCGTGGGGAATGTCCGGGTCCTCGGGCAAAGCGAGGAAGGTGATCGCGGAGTCGGTCAGTGTCAGTGCGCGTTCGGCGACGAGTTGCAGGACTTCCTCCGGTTCGCCCCCGGCCAGGAGCTCGGTCGATACGTCGCGAATAGCTTCGAGCCATTGTTGCCGGATTCGGGACTGTTCGTAGAGACGAGCGTTCTCGATGGCGATGCCTGCCGCGGCGGCCAACGCTTGAACCACTACCTCGTCGTCATCGGTGAACTCTTGCCCATCTGCCTTTTCGGTCAAGTAAAGATTGCCGAAGACTTCCTCGCGGACTTTGACCGGGACACCGAGGAAGGTGTGCATGGGCGGGTGGTGAGTGGGAAAACCCACCGAGGCGGGGTGGTCGGCGATTCTGGTCAGTCGTAGCGGCTTGGGTTCTTCGATGAGCAATCCGAGTACGCCGTGCCCACGGGGGAGGTCGCCGATCATGACGCGGGTGCGGTCATCGATCCCTTCGTAGACGAACTCGGCCAGCTGATTGCTGGCTTCATCGGTTTCGCGGACACCGAGGGCGCCGTACCCGGCGTCGACGAGTTCGATGGCGGTGTGCACGATGGTCCGCAAGGTGTTGTCGAGGTCGAGCCCGGCGGTCACCACCAGCATGGCTTCGATGAGCCGGTCCATGCGGTCGCGGACATCGACGATCTGCGCGATCCGGTCCTGCACCTCGATCAGCAGTTCACGAAGCCGCAACTGCGACAAAGTCTCCGTCACCGAAGCCCGGCCGTTCGATCTGGGCGTATACCGCTGGCCCTCCATGGACCGCATTCTCCCACGATCGAGACATCCGTTCCCGCTGCGGCAATCATCGAACCCGGCCGTCCCAGCAGGGCGCTGACGGGACCTCCGACACCCGAGTTCGACCGCCATCCGCGAACTGTGCGGTCCGGCACCGTGATCGAGGCCCGGTCATCTGCCCTGCGACCGCGATCGAGGTCGACGGAAAACGTTCCTGTCGAGATGCCTAGCGGGCCTGCAGTTTCGCGATGCGGGCGCCGACGATGAGCGCGGTCACGGCTACCACCCCCACCACCGTGATCAGCCGGTTGATGTCGATGGCCGTCAGCCAACGCACTTGGCCATCCTTCACGACAAGGGCCCCGACCGGTTTGGCGCCTACACCGAAACCGCCACCGGAACCCTCCTGTCCCGATTTGTCGGTACCTTCTCCCGAGCCACCGCCACCCGAGATCGCGGCGGCAGCGATCACCGTGAGCCCATCGCGTTCCACCGGCTCCGCATACACGCGCGTGACCGTCATGGAGTCCTTCGCCGTGGCGAGAACATCTGCGAGCTTCATGTATTGGCCTCCGTACTTCTGATCCGAAACAGCCGCTGCTCCGGCTTCTCATGAGTATCGATCGCAATTCGACGAGAGTTGAGGGCCATTGGGCCCCTATGAGGAGGCGGAATGACAGCAGCCCGGCGGCGTTTTGCGTCGCGGCGACCTTCCGTCCGGCGTCCGATGATGGTGAGGTATCCGTCGTTGTCGAGGGTGCGGAAATCGCGCGTGGCGGGGTTGTTCCAGTATCCGGTGAACACGTTCGGTCCGCGATGTCCGGTGTGCGGTTCAGCGCAGAGGCACCGTCCAGCACAATCGGGCGCCTGGTTTTGTTTCGGGGCCCGTACCGGCTCCGACGGTGAAAGATCCGGCCGCCTGTTCGGCACGCTCGGCCAGATTCCGTAAACCGCTCGTCATAACGTTTTCCGGGATCCCGCGTCCGTCGTCCTCGATGACGACGGTCAGGTCGTCGGCCACGGTGATCTCGATGGCGACCGAGTCGGCGCCGGAGTGCCGCATGGCGTTGCTGACCCCTTCGCGGACGACGGCTTCGGCGTGATCGGCCAGCTCCGGGTCGATTACCGAGAGGGGGCCGGTGATGCGCACGGTGGTTCGGATGTCGCTGGGAGCGGTTTGCTGCCGGATCGCTTCCTCGATGCGCTGGCGCACCCGCGCGCTGTGGCCGTCGCCGCCGTGCAGGTCGAAGATCGAGGTCCGGATCTCTTGCACCACGTCTTGCAGGTCGTTTATCGCGTCGGTGACGCGTTCGCGCACTTCGGGGACGCGGGTGCGGGGCACGGTTCCCTGCAGGCTCAGTCCGACGGCGAACAGTCGCTGGATGACGTGGTCGTGCAGATCGCGGGCGATGCGGTCGCGGTCGGAGAGGATGTCCAGCTCCCGCACGCGCCGCTGGGCGTCGGCCAACCGCATCGCTAACGCGGCTTGGCTGGTGAATGCGGCGGTCAATGCGAGAATCTCGTCGCCATAGGGCGCCGAATCCGCCGCGCGCAACGCTACCAGCACCCCGACGGTCGAGTCGGAAGTTTGCATGGGCAACACCAGGGTGGGTCCGGCATCGGGGAAGATTTTGCCGAGATCGGCGCGGCGCGCGTCGGCGAGTCGTTGGGGCGCGTGTGCCTGGAGGGCGGTGGTGATGGTGGTGTCGCCGGAGGGCAACGTGGCAGGCGGTCGACTGTCGTGGATGCCCGCGGCGTGGGTGATCGGCAGTTCGGTGATCTCCTCGGGTGCGGTGTCGGGGTCCGGCACGACCGCGAGGAAGGCGCGCTCGGAGCCGGTGAGCCGGCAGGTGTGATCCACCAGGTGCGCCAGGATCTGATCGGAGTCGGTTCCGGCGAGGAATTCGGTGGTGATGTCGCGGGTGGCTTCGATCCAGGCCTGCCGGGTGCGGGCGGATTCGTAGAGGTGGGCGTTGTCGATGGCGATACCGGCCGCGGCGGCGAGGGCCCGCACGATGACCTCGTCGTCTTCGGTGAACGGCTGACCGCCCGCTTTCTCGGTGAGGTAGAGGTTGCCGAAGACTTCGTCGCGGATGCGGACGGGCACGCCGAGGAAGGTGCGCATCGGCGGGTGGTGGGCGGGGAATCCGACCGAGGAGGGATGCTCGGCGAGGTTGTCCAGCCGGATCGGTGTGGGTTGGCCGAACAGCAGGCCGAGCACCCCGTGGCCCTGGGGGAGATCTCCGATCAGTTCGCGGGTCGGTTCATCGATGCCCTCGTAGATGAACTGGGTCAGTTGCTGCTCGTGGCCACGGACCCCGAGCGCGCCATAGCGGGCGTCGACCAGGGAGATCGTGGTGTGCACGATCGTGCGCAGAGTGCGATCCAGGTCCAGGCCGGAGGTGACGGTCAGCATGGCCTCGATCAGGCCGTCCATCCGGTCGCGGGCGTCGATGATCTGCTCGATGCGATCCTTGACCTCGCCCAGCAACTCACGCAGCCGCAATTGGGACAACGTGTCCCGCACCGCATAGGCGCCGGATGGCGTGTCATCCGTGTCATCGGTCATCGCGGCTGCTCCAGCTACCGATCTGTCCAGGGCAGACGGCCATACCGCAACAGTAGCTCACCTGTCTGCGCGGGGTGAACGTCTAGCGCTTCGGAGGGAGAGTCGCGGCTGCGGCGCGGTGATCTGCGCAGCGAATCTCGGATTTCCGCAGGATGTTTCAGTGGACGAGGCTCAGTAGCCTGCGTCAGGCCCGGACCGCTGTGATCGGAGCTTCGACACGTAGACGGCCGCCTGGGTACGCCGTTCGAGACCGAGTTTGGCCAGCAATCGGGAGACATAGTTCTTGACCGTCTTCTCGGCCAGGAACATGCGTTCGGCGATCTGCCGGTTGGTCAGTCCTTCACCGAGAAGATCGAGGAGCTTGCGCTCCTGGTCTGTGAGCCCGGCCAGAGGCCCATCCTGCTGGGTATTCATCCGCAGCCGTTGCATCAGAGCCGCGGCGGCGCGGTTGTCCAGCAGGGAGCGACCCGCGCCGACTTCTTTGATGGCCTTGGCCAGCTCCATGCCCTTGATGTCCTTGACCACATAACCGCTGGCCCCCGCCAGTATGGCGTCGAGCATGGCTTGTTCGTCGGTGAACGAGGTGAGGATCAAGCAGCGCAGGCCATCGAGCTTCGAAAGCAGGTCGCGGCACAGTTCGATGCCGTTGCCGTCGGGCAGGCGCACGTCGAGCACGGCGACGTCCGGTCGGAGTGCTGGGATGCGAGCGAGGGCTTGGGCGACGTCGCCCGCCTCGCCGATGACCGACAACTCCGGATCCGCGGAGAGTAGATCAGCCAAGCCGCGGCGGACGATCTCGTGATCGTCGACCAGGAACACCGTGATCATCGCTTGTCCAATCCGGTAAAAGGGTTTTGCGTCGAGGTTACGCAGCAAGAGCGTTTCCGTGCGGACCAGTCTCCCTTCCCGGCGACGCTTCCGGGGCCGGTGTGGCCGGAATACCCGCTGTTCGGTGACCTTCGGCCGTCACGCGTGCCGCTGGTTCGCGCAATGCTGATGACAAAGGGAGCGGGCACGCCAGCTGAAAGGGTGATTGATTGTCATGGCCGAACTCGAAGGGAGAAGCGCGGTGGTCACCGGCGGTGCGCGTGGTATCGGCGCTGCCGTCGTGGCAGCTCTCGCGAAGGAGAACATCTCCGTCGTTGTCGGCGATCTGCTCGAAGACGAGGGTGCCACGTTGGCCGAGTCGCTCGGATCGGGCGCGGTGTTCCGCCGACTGGATGTGACCGACGAGACTCGATGGCACTCGGTGCTCGATGACGCCGAGGCGGAGTTCGGTCCGCTGGCGGTGTTGGTCAACAATGCCGGCATCGTCGACTTCGGGGACATCGAGTCGGAATCTCCGGCGATGTTCCGGCATGTCATCGATGTCAACCTCTATGGCGCCTGGCTGGGCATGCATCTGGCGGCGCCGCGGCTGCGGGCCGCGGGCGGCGGGGTGATCATCAACATCTCCTCCACCGCCGGCCTCATCGGGTACGCGGGTATCGGTGCCTATGTGGCGAGCAAATGGGGGTTGCGAGGCCTGACGAAGGCGGCCGCCCTCGAGCTGGGGCCCGCGAACGTGCGGGTGTGTTCGATACATCCGGGTCCTATTCACACGCCGATGACCGCGGCCATGGACGAATCCGTCGCCGCGAGTCAGCCGCTGGCCCGTTTCGGTGAGCCGGAGGAGGTCGCGGCGATGGTGCGTTTCCTGGTCACCGAGGCCACCTACTCGACCGGCTCGGAGTTCGTGCTCGATGGTGGCGCCACCGCCGGTCAGGTCCTGGGCCTGCCGGACTGATCCCGCTGAGAGGCGCATCATGCCGAAGACACATCCCGACACCGAGACCCTTCGAGCCGTGCTGGCGCTGGCGGTGCGAGCGCCGTCGGTGCACAACAGCCAGCCGTGGCTGTGGCGGATCGGGCGCGAGACCGTGCATCTGTATGCCGACGAGAGCCGAAGGCTTCCGCACACCGACCCGGATGGTCGCGACTTGCTGCTGAGTTGTGGTGCGGTGCTGCATCATCTGCGGGTCGCGGCCCGTGCGGAGGGATGGGAGACGACGATCCACCGACTGCCGGACCCGGCCGCACCCGAGCATCTCGCGTCCGTCGAGTTCCATTCCACCGCATTCACAGCCGAGGATGTCGAGTTGGCACGCGCGATCGGCAGGCGCGGCACCGACCGTCGCCGGTTCAGTTCCTGGGAGGTGCCGGCCGCTCACATCGAGGCCATCGTGGCGGCCGGAGAGGCGACAGGAGTGCTCGTGCGTGATGTCGACGCCGAACCGGCGCGGACCCGTTTGCTGCGAGCGTTCGAGCAGGCGGCGTGGGAGCATGCCCGTGACCTCGCCTACGGCGCCGAACTCGCGCAGTGGAGCGGCAGGCACGCGGCATCGCAGGGGGTCCCGGCGCGTAACGCGGTGTTGACCGATACCGATCCGACGGTGCGTCCGTTCTCGAATCCGGGATTGCCGGAAGCGGTGGTGCGTGATGTCGACGCCGCGGACCGAATGATGCTGTTGAGCACCAGCAGTGACGACCGACTGTCCCGGCTGCGGGCCGGTGAGGCCGCGAGCGCCGTGCTGTTGACCGCCACGACCCTCGGTTTGGCCACGTGTCCGCTGACCGAGCCGATGGAATTGACCGACACCAGGAAACGCATCCGCTCCAACGTCTTGGACGATACCGGCTATCCGCAGATCGTCATCCGTATCGGATACGCGATCCCGAGTGCCGATCCGGTCCCGGCCACTCCGCGCCGCCCACTCGACGAAGTGGTTCAGCCCCTGGATCCCTCGGCTTCGTGATGGTGTTAGGCCCGCCTCGCTCGGCGCGCATTGCCTGCCGGGACCGGACCGCACGCCTGGCGCCGGCGACACGGTCCGGCTGGTGAACTCGATTCCAAACGGCCCCGAAATGACCCGGTCCGCGTGGATCGCTGCGGTCAGCTCTGCGACCTGGCGATGATGACGGGCACCGTGGCCCCGTGCAGCACCGCCTGACTTACCGAACCGAGGGTCATTCCGGCGAAGCCGCCGCGGCCGTGACTGCCCACGACGATCAGCCGCGCGTTCGCGCCCACCTCGAGCAGCCGTCTGGCGGGACGGTCTTCGATCACCACTCGCCGCACCGGCACCTCCGGATAGCTCTCGCCGTACCCGGCCAGACTCTCGGCGAGCAACGCCTCCGCTTCCCGTTGCATCTCCGCACGCGAGTCGTAGCGGAAGAACTCCGACCAGGTGTGCACCGCGACCAGTTCGACGCCGCGATGGGCGGCCTCGTCGAAGGCGATCTCGACGGCACGGGCACTGCACGACGAGCCGTCGACGCCCACCACCACCGGCCCGTCCGCATGCTCGCAGTCGGCGGGAACCACGGCGACCGGGCATGCGGCGTGCCGGGCCAGTGCCGTGCTCACCGAACCCAGGATGCTGCGGCTGAAGGCGCCCAGGCCATGGGCGCCGACCACGAGCAACCGCGCGGACTTCGATCGGTCCCGCAAGACCGGGATCGGAGGCGCTTCGGCCAGCTCGGTGCTGATCTCGATTCCGCCGATCGGAGCGGCCGCTGTCGTGGCGGCTTCCCGCGCGGCCTCCAGCGCCGCGGTTGCCCGCGCGCGGTAACTGTCGTAGTCGATTTGCTCCAGTGCGACGCCCGGTCCGAAATCGGCAGGCACGGGAATCGAGTCGATGATGTGCAGTGGTGCGTGGCGGTGGGCCGCGGCGGCTGCGGCGAAGCGCACAGCGGCGAGCGCGGAGTCCGACCCGTCGACGCCGACGAGGACGGGGGGATTGATCTGGGCAGACATGTTTTTCGCTTTCTCTAGCCCTGGTGGGCGACCATGACCGGGCAGTGGGCATGTTGGACGAGGAAATTGCTGACCGAGCCCAGCAGTAGGCTGCGGACTCCGCCGCGCCCCCGGCTGCCGACAACGAGCAATTGCGCGGACTTCGACCATGCGGTGAGCAGGTCGCGTGGCCGGGCGATGGTGACCTCGCGAGTGACCTCGACCGCCGGATATTTCTCCTGCCAACCCGCGAGTTGCTCGGCGAGCAGAAGTTGTGCGGCGGTTTCCAGCTCGCGAGACGGAAGGCACTCGGTGGCACCGGAATGGACGGCGAAGTCGGTGGCTACATGAACCGCGACCAGCGAAGTCCCGCGCAGGTCGGCCTCGGCGAAGGCAGCGCCGACCGCGGCTTCGGCGGCGGGGCTGCCGTCCACGCCGACGACGACGGGACCATCGGTGCGGGTGCGTTGCTCACTGCTGGTGTCGTCCACGACCACGATGCCGCCGTGGCCGTGTGCGGTCACCGCGAGCAGTGTCGAGCCGATATGGGCGAGTTCGCCGCCTCGCCCGGCGCCGAGCACCACGAGGTGCGCGGAGGCGGAGCGCTCGATGAGCAGCGTAGCCGGGTGAGCAGGCGACAATTCGGTGTCGACGCGCAGTTCCGGATCGATGCGGCGGGCCAACCGTGCCGAACAGGCCAATCGGGTGGCGCCCTCTTCCCGGAGTCGCTGGGCGACAGCGGGGATCATCAGGTCGTACATGCCGAAAACTGCCTGGGTGGACGCCATATCCAGGCCGTGCACGATCAGGAGCCTGCGTCCGCGCCGGGCAGCCGTCTCGGCGGCCCAGCACACAGCCAGGTCGGAAGCTTCCGAACCGTCGATGCCGACCACGACCGCAGCCGATGCCGAATGATGCGGATCGTCCGGAGAAGAGGCGGACATGGTGGTAGACCCTTCGGAGAGTGCTGTTTCTGTACTCGAAGAGTAGGAAGCGACGCGGTCGCACACGCCTGGCGTTGGTCCTGAATCCCGAGGGCCTTCGGCCACACACTCGGGCGACGGTCCGATGTCGACGTCCCGGGGCGAGTTCGAAAGCTCTGGCTTACAGCGGGCCGGGTGTCGGGTAGCCGATCTCGCGGCGGCAGGGCCGTCATGCGACTACGCTGGTCCCGGCCGGTGGTGGGCGGACGCTGTGGTGCGGGGATTCGGACTCGCTCACAGGTCACGTGCGGTGCATGATCCGATCGAGTTCGGTATGCGCGATCCGCCCTGCCCAGACGCGCGCGCAGTCCAGCTCGCCGGGAGCGAGGGGGCCGGTCGTGTCTTCGACGAGGAAGTCCATCGGCTGATCGGCGAGAGAATAGCCCAACCGGCACAGCCGTCTCCCGATACCGCGTGCGGCGGAGCCCGACAACCAGGGAGGTTTGTCGACCTTGGTGCCGAACGCCAACGCACGGTGGCCCGGCGACACCGGGACTGCCGCGGCGAGCCATTCCCGTACTCCGAGGTCGGTCGCGATCGGCGCGTCGGTGAGCTTGGCGGCGTCACGGCGTGTCTGGCGACGACTGAGCCCGAAAGCGTGGGTGGGGCCGCCGACCACGAGCAGGTGTACCGTCGGTGTGACCAATTCGGCGGCGGCCACCACGTTCACCACTTCTACCTCGGCATGCTCGCGCAGTCCCTGGGCGATGGCATCGGCGATTGCCGCGGTGTTGCCGAACATCGATTCGTAGATTATTCGCGCGCGCATGACGAAGCTCTCCTCTGCGCTGTGCCGGGTAGCACTCCGACGTTAGAACGGCGGATGTGTCCGGAACAGGGTCGAAGCGACCATTGCCATGGGACCTTCGCCCTGTACTGGTGGCGTCGCCCTCGCAAGTGCATTCTCGGGCGGCTCCGCAGCGATAGGTAGGCGATGCTGGAACAGCGCTGGCACGTTTGCTCCCGGGACTGAAGCAGTTCAAGGGTTACCAGCGGGCATGGTTACGGCCGGACTTGCTCGCGGGTGCCACTGTGGCCGCCTAGCTGATTCCGCAGGTCATGGCGTATGCGACCATCGCGGGGCTGTCGCCGGTGGCCGGCCTGTGGGCGGCGATCGGACCGCTGGCGGTCTACACCTTGCTGGCGACGTCGCGCCAACTGTCGGTGGGACCGGAGCGGAATCGCGTTCGTTCATCGATAACCTGGCCTATTCCCACTGGCCGACTTTCTGGCTCGCGGCGACCGTGCTGACCGGGCTTCTGCTGCTGGCATGGCGTGCTCCTCGCGCGCCGGGCCCGTTGATCACGGTATTGCTGGCAACCGCGGTGGTCACCGCATTCTCGTTGGATCATTTCGGTATACGGTTGATCGGCGCGGTTCCCACTGGGATTCCGGCACCCGGTTCGAGCTCGGTCACGATGACCGACGTGACCGCTCTGATCCTGCCCGCGGTCGGCATCGCGGTGGTCGGGTTCTCCGACTGTGTCTTGACGGCCCGGGCTTTCGCGGCGCGGAACGGCGAGCGGGTGGAGGCGAACACCGAACTCGCGGCTCTCGGCGCGACGAATCTCACGGCCGGGCTGCTCCACGGATTTCCGGTGAGTTGTTCGGGCAGCAGGACCACCATTGCCGACGCCATGGGCGCTCGCACACAGCTGTACTCACTCGTCACACTGGGCGGCGTATCGGCGGCACGCGACATCCTCGAAGCCCTCCCGACCGCTGCGCTGGGGGCGCTGGTCATCTACGCGGCGTTGCGGCTGATCAGCCTCACCGAGTTCCGTCGTATCGCGCGGTTCCGGCGCAGCGAATTGATCCTGTCGCTCGGCACCCTGATCGCGGTGCTGGGCCTGGGGGTGCTCTACGGCGTGCTCGTCGCGATCGCGCCGTGGTCTTCGATCTGCTGCGCAGCATCGCCCGCGCGCACGACGCGATCCTGGGTTTCGTCTCCGGTGTGGCGGGAATGCACGACATCGATGACTACCCGACTGCGAAACCCGTTCCCGGGCTGGTCATTTACCGATACGACGCACCGTTGTGTTTCGCCGACGCGGAGGATTTCCGCCGCAGGGCTCTGGCTGCCGTGGGCTCGACCTCCGACCGCGGGGACATGCCGGTGGCCTGTTTCGTGCTCAACGCCGAGGCCAACGTGGAGGTCGACTTGACCGCATTGGACGCCGTGGAACAACTCAGAGCCGAACTGTCGGGCCGGGGATCGTCTTCGCGATGGCTCAGGTCAAACACGACCTGCGCCTCGCCCTGGACGCTTCCGGGCTGACATCGAGAATCGGCGAGCGACACTTGTTCCCAACGCTGCCGACCGCCGTTGCGGCCTACCATGCGGACTGCGATCCGGAGTCCGACGTCCCGCACGATGAATGACCTTCGTCTCTGCCGATGATTCGACGGGCGCGCGATCCTCGAAGTCGACGGTTCACCCGTCGGAAGAGGTGAAAAGGCGATGTCCGAAAGTGTGACCATTCCGCTGAACGGGTGGTGGGCCAGCCTGACCCGCCTCTGGTCGCTGCAACCATGTAACCCGAACCAACTGATGCGCCCATCTGACCGCCTCGAATCGGCGGTGCGCGCGTTCGCCACGGTCGCGATGCTGGTCGCGGTTCCTATCGCGGGCGCCTTCGCCACCGAAGCGTACGTCGACACCTCCGCCGAAATCCGCAGCGAGAAGGCGACGAAGACCCTGATCCACCCTGTGGTCATCGATGAGCCCGCCAAAGTCGCGGCGCATCGCTACCAGGCCCGGGTGCGGTGGGACGAGGACGGCCGCATCGGCGACGCCATCGTGCCGGTGCGAGAGCGGGCGCGGACCGGTGATCGCGTCGAGCTGTGGCTCGACGCCGACGGCGCTCCCACGGCACGGCCGCGCCACCCGGGCACCGCGGTCGTAGCCGGGATCGGCGTGGGTGTGTTCGTCCTGGTGGGTGTCTGGCTGTGCGGGTGGTGCCTGGTGCACGCGGCCACCCTGCTGCTGGAGCGGCGGCGTAGCGCGCTATGGGACCGCCAGTGGCAACAGATGTGTCATGCGACGGGAGAGGACAAGCGATGATGTACTGGTACGGGAACGAGCCGCAGTGGTGGATGTTCGTTCTCATGATCTTGTTGGTCGCACCTCTGTGGATTGCGGTGGCCATCGCGCTCGTGGCCGTTCGCAGACCTGAGCGCTCCGAGGTGGTCCGCCCCGCCGACCCCACACGGCTGGCACCGGAAGCGTTGCTGGCCGAACGGTTCGCCAGTGGCGATCTGGACGAAACCGAATACCGGCGCCGTCTCGCGGTACTGCATCCCGTCCCCACCGCCCGGGCGGCGGACATCGAGTCACGCACTCGGCAGTGAACTGTTGCGCGCTGCACATCATCACCTCCATGGCTATACCCACCGGATTTCGGGCCGGGCATGTCGCTGGGGGAGGCCGACCTGGAGTGGATGCGCAGGGACGGCGAACGCGCAGTCACCGAGGCCGCGCGGGTTGCGCGGACAGCCGCATCCGGGGAGGAGCCGCCGATCACCACCGAGGTGAGCTTCGAACTGGTCATACCACTGCTCATCGAGCGGTCCGTGCAGGCACGGATGCTGGTGGTCGGCAGCCGCGGGCTCGGCGCGTTCCAGCGTGGCCGCTATCCGGATGTCGCCGTGCGGCGGGTCGTCACGGTGGATCGGCCGGCGCGGTCGCTGCTGGAGGAGTCGGCGGATGCGCAATTGGTGGTGGTGGGCACGCACGGTCGAGGCGGCTTCGCGAGCACGGTGCTGGGGTCGACCAGCAACGCGTTGCTGCATTCGGTGGAAGTACCGATGATCGTCGTCCGTTCGCGGGAGCGGGGAGGAACAGGTCGGTCCACGTTGTGTTCGGGCGGCCGAAATCGAAGTCGGGCCGTGCCGGATCAGGGGCAGCTTCCGGAGCGTTCGAAGGGCGATCGACGGGTTCAGGTCCGTAGTCCAGTCGCCGGTTCGGCCGGCCGCAACCGTGCAGCAACGGCCTCGACCGCGCGCGGAACGGCGGCGGCGACCGGTTCGGACAGACCGACACCCGGATCGACAGTCGCGACATCCACGGCGATGACCACGATCCTGCCAGGAAGTCGGCCGAGGATGCGGCCCAAGGCCAGCGCGTCCCGCAACCCAAGGGAGTGGGAGGACGCCGAACCGAAGTGCCGGAGCAGGTCGATGTCGGCGTGGCGAACCCGTCCCGGGATCGATGGTTCGCCGCGTACGGCGTCGATCACGATGGCGAGGTCGACATCAGCCCAGACCTCCAGAAGTCTGGTGGGCTCGCCATCCGACAGAATCGTGAGGACTCCGGGGAGGTGGAGTTTCTCGATCTCGGAGGCGACGGTCGGCCCGAACCCGTCATCGCCGCGGAATTCGTTGCCGATGCCGATGACCACGGCCCACGGCTCGGTCATCGGCGCACCACATCGATGTCCAGAAAGTGCGCCGAGCAGGAAATGCACGGATCGTAGTTGCGAATCGCGCGTTCGCACATCGCGGACAGCGCGGCGTCGTCGAGATGGAGGTGGTCGGAGACGACGCGCCGCAGGTCGTCCTCCATCACCGCCTGGTTCTGGGACGTCGGTGGCACGATCATGGCCGAGCGCACCACTCCCAGATCATCGATCTCGTACCGGTGGTAGAGCAGCCCGCGGGGCGCTTCGCTCACGCCGTGGCCGATACCGGCCCGGGGCGCGACCGCAACCGCGGCGCGAGCGGGGCGTTCGTAGCCGTCGATGATCGTCAGCGCCTCATCCGCCGCGTGGACGACCTCGATCGCTCGAACCAGGATGCTGCGGAACGGGTTGCGGCATTCCGCGCCGAGTCCGACCTCGGCCGCGACCTGCCGGGCGATCGGTGACAGCTGGTGGTGATTCAATGTGTACCGCGCCAGCGGCCCGGTGAGGTATCGCGCGCCGTCGAGCGTGGCATGCAGAGCGGTGGAGTGTGGAACTTGATGTTCCCGTACGTGATTCGGGAAATCGCTCGCCGGGAAGTGGAGTCCGGTGCTGGTGTGCACGTCACCGTTGTCGATGGCGTATCGGTCCGGGTCGGTCGCCGCCAGCAGCTCGTATTCGAGTTCGAGCTCGGGGAAATCGAATCGCGCCGCGCGGCGTGCGGTGTTCACCGCGTGATCTCGCGCCCGGCGCAGTTGTTCGGTGACGGCGGAGAATTCGGCGCGCTCGGGGACGGAGTAGAAGCCGCCGAGCCGGACGTTGACCGGATGGATGGCCCGGCCGCCGAGGAGTTCCAGCAGCGCGTTGCCCGCTCTCTTCGTCGCCAATCCCTCCTCGACGAGTTCGCGGTGATCGGCGGCGAGTGTGATCGCGTCCGGGTAACCGAGGAAGTCCGGCATGTGCAGCAGATGAATATGTAAGGAGTGGCTGGAGATCCACTCGCCGAAATACAGAAGCCTGCGCAGGTCGCCCAGCGGCCTGTCCAGCTCCACGCCGCAGAGTTGCTCGAGGGCGTTGCAGGCGCTGGTCTGGTAGGCCACCGGGCAGATCCCGCAGATGCGGGAGGTGATATCGGGCGGTTCGGTGTAGGCGCGTCCACGCAGGAATGCTTCGAAGAATCGCGGTGGTTCGTAGATGTTCAACTCGGCGCTTTCGACCTGCCCGTCTGTGACGACCACACGCAGCGCGCCCTCGCCTTCGACGCGAGCCAGCGTGCCGACCTTCAACTGCCTACGCCGACTCATCGCGGTTCCTGTTCGCGAAGTCCGGCGAGGCTGCGGCGTAGGTGGCGAAGACGCGGTCGATATCGCCGGTGTCCATGCCGTTGACGCGCAGGATGGGGAGCAGCGCGTGGACGTTGGGATTCGCCATAGGGCCGAAACAACCGAAACACCCGCGGTGGTACGCCGGGCACAGGGCCCCGCATCCTGCCTGCGTGACCGGGCCGAGGCAGGGGATTCCGTCGGCGACCATCACACAAGTGGTGCCGCGGCGTTTGCACTCGGTGCAGACGCTGGTGTTGGGGATGTCGGGTGCGCGACCTGCGAGGAACGCGCACAGGGTGTCGAGCAGTTGGCGCCGGTCGATCGGGCAGCCACGTAGCTCGAAGTCCACCGGGACGTGCGCCGAAATCGGGGTGGAGGTGCTCAGGGTGGCGATGTATTGCGGGCTGGCGTACACCACCGAGGTGAATTCGGCGACGTCGGCGAAATTGCGCAGCGCCTGGATGCCGCCGTGGGTGGCGCACGCCCCGATCGCCACCAGAATCTTGGATTGCTCGCGGATCTCGATGATCCGGCGCAGCTCTTCTTCGGTGGTGATCGAGCCCTCGACCAGTGAGACGTCGTATGGGCCGGGCTCGATGGCGCTGGACGCTTCCGCGAAGTGGGTGATGCGCACCCGTCCCGCGAGAGCGAGCAGTTCGTCCTCGCAGTCGAGCAAGGTGAGCTGGCAACCGTCGCAGGAGGTGAACTTCCACACCGCGAGTGTCGGTGTATTCGTCATAATTCGCGCACCGCCAGTAGTGGTTCGGCGGTCGCGTAGTCGACGACGGGTCCGTCTCGGCACAGTAGTAGCGGGCCGAGCTGGCAGTGCCCGCATCGCGCGACACCGCACTGCATGTTGCGCTCCAGCGACAGTTGGATATCCGTCGCGGGAATCCCTTTGCGCAGCAAGCTCTGTGCGCAGAAGCGCATCATCATCTCCGGGCCGCAGAGCAGGGCTGTGGTCTTGCCGGGGTCCACGGTCAGGTGGGCGAGTGGCTCGGTGACGAAGCCGACGCGGCCTCGCCAGTCCGGCGCGGGGCGATCGACGGTTTGCTCGATTTCGATCGGACCGGCCGTCGGCCACAGTCGCTGGTCGTCGCGGAAAAGCATGTCCGCCGGGGTGCGGGCTCCGCTGATCAGCACGATCCGCCGGTAGTCGGTGCGGGCGGCGAGCGCGGTGAGCACGGCTGAGCGCAGTGGCGCCAGCCCGACGCCACCGCCCACGATGACGAGATCTCCTCCGAGCGCGGACGTCAGGTCCCATCCGGTGCCGAACGGTCCACGGACCCCGATGAGACCGCCGAGGTCGGTACCGTGCAACGCCGCGCTCACCGCGCCCACGGCCCGGATGGTGTGTTCGAGGGCTCCGTCGTCGCCGGCGGGATCGCCGCTGATCGAGATCGCGATCTCACCTACGCCGAAGCTGTAGAGCATCATGAACTGCCCCGCTCGAAAATGTGGCGCCGCGTCCCGTACCGGTTCCAGGAGCAGTGTCACGGTGTCCGGGGTCTGTGTCCTGCGGTCGATCACGCGGTAGGGCAGCATCGTGTCGCCGTACGGCACCGCGCGTGCCTGCGTGTCCACGCTCATCGGACACCTCGACCGGCCGTGCTGCGCGATGGGGTGGCGGTGCACGTTTCAGTGGGGTTGCGGTAGAGGTCGAGCAGCCGGGCCCGGGTGGCCTGTAGGCGGTCCAGCAGCGCCTCGAACAGCATCATGGCCAGCGCACGGCCGAATCGAGGGTCTTGGTCGGCGAGTTCGGCGAGGGTGCGCGCATCGAATTCGACGGCTTCCACCGGTTCGGTGGTCACCGCTCCGAAATGCCACCGGTACGGCGGCACAAGCCATGACCAGCCGAGCAGATCGCCGCTGCCCAGGGTCTGGAGCACGACGGCGCCTCGACCCGGCACCTGCGCGTCCAGCAGGATGCGGCCGTGGCGGATCAGCCAGCACCGGTCGGCCGGGCGGCCCTCGCCGATCACCCGGTGCCCGGCAGGGAAGGTCACGTCACGAGCGGCACCGGCCAGCGTGTGCAACTCTTCCTCGCTCAGTGCCGAAAGCTGCCCGAATGCGGCCAATTCCTCAGCGGTGCTCATGGTCGGTTTCCTCGGCTAGTTCGGCCAGCCGGGCAACCTCCGCGGTCAGATCGATCTCGGCCGGGCACCAGGCGACGCACCGTCCGCAGCCGACGCATCCCGAGCTGTCGAACTGGTCGTACCAGGTGCTGAGTTTGTGGGTGATCCACTGGCGGTAGCGGCTCTCGCCGGACTGCCGCACGCTGCCGCCGTGCAGGTAGGAGAAATCCAGTTCGAAGCACGACGACCAGTGCTCCCAGCGTTCGGCATGGTCGCCGGTCAGGTCGGTGACGTCTTCGGTGGTGGTGCAGAAACAGGTCGGGCACACCATGGTGCAATTCCCGCACGTGAAGCAGCGGCCGGCGACGTCTTGCCAGTGCGGGGACTCCCGAGAGTCGCGCAGCAGTGCGCGGATGTCGACCTCGGGCATCGACCGGCCCATCCGGCCCGCGGCCGCCGTCACCGCCGCGCGGGCGTTCGTGACCTCCGCCGCGTCAGCCGGGCGCGCGGTGAGTTCGGCGAGAACTCCGGCACCGTCTTCACTGCCCACGTCGACGAGGAACCGGTGGCCTTCGGCGTCGATACGCTCGGTGAGAGCGAGGTCGTATCCGGCCGACACCCCCGGGCCGGTGCCCATCGATGCGCAGAAACACACCCCGCCCGGCTCTGTGCAGTTCACCGCGACGACGAACAGGTCTTTCCTTCGGGCGGTGAACGAAGCGTCAGGTTGCGCGCCACTGCCGAGTACTCGCCCGAGGATCGCGATGGAGGTGAGGTCGCAGCCACGGACGCCGAGAAACGCGGAGCGCGGTGGGGTGTCCTCGACGGGTTCCAGCTCGAGATCCGGTCCGAATCGCCCTATCCTGCGGCGCGGTGGATGCAGGAACTGCTTCCAGGATCCCGGTCCGGCGGAATGCGCGAACACCGCCGCGTCGTCGCGGCGATGCAGCCGATAACGGCCGGGCGCGGTCTGCACCCCCCACCCGGCGGGCAGCTGTTCGCCGGAGTCCAGCTCGTCCAGGACGATCGCGCTTCCACGCACCTGCGGACCGATGACGCGGTAGCCCCGCTCGTGCAGCACGTCCACTAGACGATCCAGACCTGCGCGATCAATTACTGCGGTGTCGTTGGGCATTTTCACGGCCCTCTGTTCGGTCGGGTGTAGCCGTCCGGTGTCGAGTCTGGTGGGAGTGCGGGACGCACCGCGAGGGACCAAGGTCCTGAATGACGATGGCCGACGGCATCGGTTGGGGCAGCGACGCCAGTTTCGGGGGGCGGCCGGTAGCGAGGAGCGGCAGGCTACGGCTGGGAAGACGCCACCTGTGGTGTGATGCGGCCGAATACCGATTCCACGCCGACAGGTCAGCGGTCACCGACTGTTCCGAAGGCGGGATGCCGAACCGGCCCTCGGGCGCAGCTGTACAGATCACTGCCGGCGAATGCCATTCCCAGGGCGAGTTCGCCGCAGCGCGACCCGTCCACGCCCACCACGATCGGGCACTGCGGCGAACGCGCAACCGATTCCTCGACACCGGGTACGACAGCCACCGGAGATCTGGCATGTCTGATCAGCCCGATCCCGACCGACCCGAGCACCACCCGCTCGAAGGCGCCCAGCCCGCGAGCCCCGACCACCAGAAGCTGGGCATTCGCGGATCGACCGACCAGCGCGGATACCGGCGATGACGACTCGACGAAGGTTTCGACCACGATCGCGCCGGCGGACCCGGCGACCTCCTGCACGATGCTGCGTCCAGCGCTGAGCACGGAATCGCCCGCTTTGCGCAATCCGCTCGTGTCGAACAACAGTCGGCCGAGCACCGGCACAGCATCGGCCGGAACGCCGATCGCGTGGATCAGATGCAACGGCGCGTTACGCCGAGCGGCTGCCACGGCTGCCCAACGGACCGCGGCGAACGAGGCCGCTGAACCGTCGACGCCCACGACGATAGGACGAACGGCACGCATGGTCACGACAAGGCCGCCTCTCGGATCGCAGGCCTTCTCACGCGCTAGAACGTTAGCTGACCGGTGCACTTGCCGAACTCGACGCTATCGGACGAGCCCCAGGCCGTCGGGCCGCTCAGCCTCTGCTCTGCCCTGCGGAGCTGCGGGAGGTACGCGGATCGACCGGTTCGCGTGGGCCCTGATCGAGGCGGAACGGCGGGTACTCGTCTCGCATCAGCGCCGCATAGGCCAGCACCCGGTACAGCCAGCGGTTGATGCCGACGACGAAGTCGAACAACTGGCGTGGGTACCGGCCGGTGACCAGCAGGGCGACCGCGGCGATGAGTACGAGCACGCCGATCAGCGGGATAGCGGCAGGGCTGTCGCCGTCGTCGCCCGCGAGCACTATCGAACCGCCCCACATCGCTGTGACCACGAGGTAGTGCGGTATGGCCAGCAGCCACCACTTCACCAGCACAAGGCCACGAGACAAACGTTCCGGATAGTCGACCTGGATTTCAGCGGGATATCCGGTGGGGCGCAGAGTGAACGGGGGGTACCGGTCGGTGCCGAGCGCGGCATAAGTGTAGAACTGCACCCGCCACGACCACCGCATCACACCGACGGTGAAGTCGAAGATCCTTCGCGGATATCGGCCGGTGAGCAAGATCGCCACTCCAGCTACCACGGTGAGCACGAGGAATGCGATCCACAGGAAGAACAGGACGACGTAGTGGGGGATCGCCAGCAGCCACTTCAGCAGCCAAAGCCAGCGCGACAGCGGCTCTTCCAGGTCGCCACGCAGGTATACCGGATAGGCGGACGCGGCGTCGGAGTCCCGCCCGGCCGTGCTTGTGCTTTCGAGATTCATGGTCGACGCTCCTTATCGCGTCATGGGGCGAGCGCCGAAATGGACGCCCGTCACAGAATGTTCGAATTGCCGCGAATTCGGTGTCTCTCTGACCGGAAGTTCCGCAGAGTCGCACGCAGGACGACAACTTGGCGGGTCAACCATGGCGGAGGGGATGCCAGCGGCCATGACCGACAGCCTGGCGGGAAATTCGCTTCCGGGCGAGAGTCCTTGGGCCCGGACGTCGAGGGACCTGCGCGTCGCCTTCTTCTGTTTGCCTGATGGCCTTTCGTCCCTGTCTTCGAGGCCGATAAGCCGCATTCGCGGCTGCGGTGAGGCTCATACCGTTGAAGTGAGCGTCCCGGCTGGGCGCTACACGATCACATGGGCTCAGGAGGCATGCCATGACACAGCGGCGATTCGACGATCCGCATCACCTCGCCACGGCGAAGGTCATCGTCGGTGTGGACGGTTCGGACGGGTCGTGGGCCGCTGTCCGGTGGGCGGCGCGGTTCGCGGCCGAGCGCGGACGTCAGCTCGAGATCCTGCACGGCATGGATCTGGTGGGCACCAGTTGGGTACTGGGCGACTACGAAGTCGTCATTCCCTCGGTGATCGATGCGGTACGCGAACAAGGTAAGGACGTGGTCGCGCGGGCCGAACGCCTGGCCCGCGAGACCGCGCCCGGACTGCGTGTCTCGACTCGGGTGTCCACCGACACCGGTAGGGAACTGTTGATCGAGCACAGCGCGGAGGCGTATGCGGTCGTGATCGGTGCGACCGGCAACGCGGGCACATTCACCCATCTGGGTTCCACGCTGCTGGCGGTGACCGCTCACGCGCACGGCACGGTGGTGGTCGTTCGCACCGGCCCCGACGCCGGCGACGCGACGCGGGTCTCGGGTCCGGTGGTTGTGGGCGTGGACGGCAGCGCGGTCGGTGAAGCGGCGATCGCCGCGGCGTTCGCCGAAGCGGCCGAGCGTGGGGCCGAGTTGGTCGCCGTGCATGTCTGGAGTGATTGGGACTTGGGCCGGTTCGCCGGGCACACCAGCTTGGGTGAGCTCGACTTGGACACTGTGGAGCGGGCGGTTCTCGCCGAGCGTCTCGCGGGTTGGCAGGAGAAGTTCCCGCAAGTCCGGGTCGTCCGGAAGGTCGAGGTGTCCGCGCCGGGGCCGCATCTGCTGGACTGGTCGAAGGTGGCGCAGTTGCTGGTCGTGGGCAGCCGCGGACGCGGTGGGTTCGCGAGCATGCTCCTGGGTTCGACGGCCAACACTCTGGTGCAGCACGCGTCGTGCCCGGTGATGGTCGTCCATCCACACGATGATCAGCGGGGCAGTGGCCACCGCCGCTGAACTCGGCGCGGCCCCGTCCAGCCGACCTGCTCGCCGCCGAGGCGGCCGACCGCGGCCCGGTGGGTCCGTGGTGGTGAGGGCCGGGTGGTGTCATCAGCAGTGGTTCTCGGCCACGCTGGGTAGGCGGCTGCGGGCGTGGGCGATGGCATCGGGGGTGTGATCGAAGATCTCGCTGTCACGGCCAGCCGGGAGAGCGCCGATCGCGGCCAACCGCCGCTTATGGTCGTCGCGCAGCCCGGACATGAGCACGGTGATGTGGCGATGTGCGAGTTTTCCGATCGCGTCTTTGAGTACGAGGGCGCCGGTGGTGTCGAGGGCGGTGATATGGGACATGCGCAGGATGACGATGTGGACGTCGGATACCTCGGCCAGTTCCAGGAGGAAAAGGTGGGCGGCGGCGAAGAACAGGGGCCCGTCGATGCGGTAGGCCACGATGTGATCGCCCAGCAGCCGGTGTTCTTCGGCCAGGTGGTCGGAGCCAAAGGCGAGGTGTTCGAGCGGGATCTGCTGTAGCCGGGCTTCTTTCGCGACGGCCCGCAGGGCGAGCATTACCGCGATGCCGACACCCACCGCGACCGCGGTGACCAGGTCCATGGCGACGGTGACGCAGAACGTGATCGCCATGATCGCCGCGTCGCCTTTCGATGCGCGGGCGATGGCCACCAGTGACGCTGTTTCGATCATCCGCACCGTGGTGGCCAGTAGGACACCCGCCAGCGCGGCCAGCGGGATATCGGCAACCAAGGGCGCGGCCAGGTAGACGATCGCGGCCAGTACGACAGCATGGGTCAGCGCGGCAAGACTGGTGCGGGCACCGGACCGGTGAGATTGGCCAGTCCTTGGCCGAGCAGTTCCCGGTCGGGTTTGTGACGGGTGCCGACGGCCATCGCGTCCGCCGCGGTGGCCGACAGCAGCGATTCCAGCGCGGCGACCGCGAGCGCGGGTCAGATCAGGGCGTCGATCTGATCGAGTTGCACGAATCCGAGAGTGGGGGCGGCCAGTCCGGCGGGGATCTCGCCGATCGGGGTGAGGTCCAGGTGGAACGCATGCGCCGCGGCGGTGGCGGCGGCCACCGCGATCAGCGCGACCGGCAGTTTCGCCAGGTACCGGCCGCCGGAAAGCACGATCGCCGCGTCCAGCAGGGTCATCGCGAGCGTCACAGTGTGTGGATGCGCGATGTATTGCGGCACCGCGTCGAGGGCCGATTGCCACACCTTGTCACCTTCGGCGTGCGTGATGCCGAGAGCGGACGGGAACTGTTGCAGGGCGATGACGATGGCGATCCCGGCGGTGAATCCCTCGATCACTGGGGCAGGCATATACCGCACCGCCTAGCCGACCCCGACCAGTGCGAGGGCTATCAGCACGAGACCGGCCATCATCCCCACGGCCAGAACCCCGCCGCCGCCGTGCTGATGAAAGATCGGCACCAAGACCACGGTCATAGCCCCGGTCGGTCCCGACACCTGGAACCGGGATCCGCCGAATACCGCCGCCACCGCGCCCGCGGTGACCGCAGTCGCGAGGCCGGCGGCAGCACCCAGGCCGGAGCTGATGCCGAACCCCAGTCCCAGCGGTAGCGCGACCAGCGCGACCATGAGCCCCGACAGCAGATCGCGCCGGGTGCGCGGACGGCAGAGCTCCAGTCCGACCACGACGGCAGGAGCGCGCGCATGGTCATCGGGCGCGCGCGGCCCTCGCCAGTGCGGTGCGATCCGGTTACCCGGGTTGCTCGAGGGCTTCGACTTGGCCTGCGACGACGCCGGTGAGAATCGCGCGGGCGGTGGCGAGCAGTTCCGCGACCGCGGGGGTGGTGAGTTCGCAGGTGACCGACGAGCCCTCGCGTCGCGCGGCCACCAGGCCCCGCACGCCGCAGAATGGACAACTGCTGAGACAGGTTCGCCGCCTCCACGCCGATCTCGGTCAGCATCTCCGACACCGTGTGCTCGCGCTGGCTGAGCAATTCCAGAACGCGGATGCGCACAGGGTGGGGTCGGACATCTTTCTGTCGATGGGAGCAGGGACGATGGTCGAAACCTGCTCGGGCAGCCGAGCTACTCCGTCCGGCGATCTCGCGGTCGGCTCATGGCGATCGCCAGCAGCGGGCAAGCCACAGCGACCTGAAGTACCAGGAGTGTGACGACCGGCAGGCCGGCCAAGACCAGCGCAGCGGCTCCGACAGCCGCCGCGAGCACATACCGCGGTGCGTGGCGGATGTCGAGCACACCTTGCCGTGACTCGGTTCTCATTGCTGTGTCGGCGGCGTGATCAAGCCGTAGTCGCCGTCGTAGCGGTGATAGAGCACGCTGCCTCGATTCGACGACCGGTCGCAGAAGAAGACGAACGGCAGGCCGGTCAGCTCGAGACGCGCGACAGCGTCCTGGAGCGGAAGTATCGGAGCGGGTGTCGTGCTGACGGTGAACGGCACCGCACCGATGGTCACGAGTTCCGGGCGCGGCTGTACCTGCCCGAGTCGGTAACCGGTGGCGCCGGCGCGATACAGCACGCTGTCGGCGCCGGTGCCGGATTCGGTGAACAGGTGGAAGTCGTAATCCATGACCTCCATGTCGAAGGCTGCCTCGTCGCAGGTTTCCCCGACCAGCGCATAGGATTTGCGCCGCACGATCTGACGCTGCTCGGCAGCGCCATGAGCGCGCGGCAACGCGGCGCCGGGGGCGCCACCATGTCGCCATTCGCGCGGACGCAGACCGGGCCGCCCGCCGCGCACCGCTTCCCAATGCCGCGCAAGTCGCTCCAAACGCGCCTTCAACCGCGCGGCGAGCAGATCGATGGCCTCCCGAGTGGTGGCGGCAGCGACCTGGACTCGGACCGGTCGGCCGTTCATGTTCACGTTCGCCTGCGCGACGATCGGGCGCGCCACCGCCGGGTCGGCGTGCCCGGTCAGCCGGACCCGCACCCCGTCCAGCGGTTCGGACGCGTAATCCAGCGCCCGGGCGATCTTCTCGCGCGCGTAGTCGGCTGCCGCGGCAGAGACATGGTGTCCGATCGATATCCGTAGTGCCGCGTTCGTCGCGGTGGCTTTGTTCATGCGACCGACTCTGGCACCGCTCGGGCGGCGTCGAGAGGGCCGAAAGTCCCGTCCCGGGTCTGCCGATGGGCCACTTCCTGCCTGCGTGGATCACCCACGGCCCCGCCGGCGATGACGGCAGTGGCCGACGACGCGGCCGGGTGCCATCGCGCCGAGATAGTCACAAGCGCCGGGAAGCCGCTCGACCAGCCGCGGTCATGGACTTCTGACCCTGGCGTCGCTGTCGATGATCGTGCTGATGTCGACGCATGCGTGTGGTGTCTGCGGTGTCGCCTCGGGTAGCGGCGCGAGTGTATCGCCGATTGGGAGCGTATTTCCTGCTCGCCTTTGTGCTGTCGTGGCTGTGGCTGGTGCCGATGCTCCTGGCGAGCGAAGTCGTCCGCCCCGGCGCGGGATGGGCGACGCATTTCCCAGCCTTGGTCGGACCGGCTGTCGCCGCGTTCATTACGGCCGCTTGGTTCGACGGGCGGTCTGGTCTCGTCGCGCTGGTTCGGCGGATGACGCGGCTGCGGGTCCGATTGCGTCGGTGGTCTCCACCGCTATCGTCGCGGCTGGATGGGCCATCTGGCACGTGCCGTTGTTCGCCGTGGTCGAGTCGTTCCGCGAGTTCATCGCCGTTACCGTCATCGGGTGGCTGCTCGGGCTGTTCTGCAGTGCGATCTTCTCGACCTGGCTGTACAACCGCACCGGTGGCAGCGTGGCCGTGGTTGCCGTCTGGCGCGCCTGCTACAACATGGTCTCGGCGCCGAGAGCTGCCGAGGGAGTGATGGCGGCGGCGGTCACCACGATGGAGATGGTCACCGCCGCCGCACTGCTCATCACAGAGGTCCGCCGGACAGCCAAGGGTTCGCCGTCGGTGCTGGGGGCTGCATAACGGAGTCGGCTGCCCCAGCGGCCACGCCGCAGGCGCAATACCGGAGGTGGTCGTGTTTGTCCCTCGGGTTGCGGAGGACGATCATCGAGCGACTCGGCGTCACAGGATGTGGTGGCGCTGGAGGAAGCGGAAGGCGAAGAAGCCGGCGGCGGCTGGGAGCCAGAACGTGGCTATGCGGTAGGCGAGGACGCCCGCTACGGCGGGTGCGCTCGCTACGCCTCCGACCATCAGTCCCGCGACCAGGGATGCCTCTACGACACCGAGACCGGAGGGCGTCGGGCTGGCGGCACCGAGTGCTTGCCCGCCGAGAAAGACTGCCGCAACCAAGGCGGCGGAAGGGCTTCCGCCGAAAGCGCACACCGCGAATCCCAGCGCCGCGATGTAACCGATGTTGGCGCCCACTTGCCCACCGAGCAGGAGCGCCGCACGTTTGGGTGTGCGCAAGACGTCGGTTATCGAGCGGGCGGTACTGCGGATCTGCGTCAGCCAATCCGGGCGGCGCAGCAGTACGGCGATGGCCGTGCCGAGTGCGGTCATGACCGCGATGAAACCGATGAGCACGCTCCAGCGGCTCGGCAGTGCCGACGACAGCAGTATCCGGGTGCTACCGAGCCATACTCCGACTCCCGCCAGTTCCAGGACGTGCAGCAGCGCGCCCGAAGTGACCGTCAGCCCGATCACGGCGATGGCGGTGGTCCGCGGCAGCCCGCAGCTCTCCAGATAGCGTTCGTTGACGGCGGCGCCGCCTAGGCCATAGGGCGCCAGCCGGTTCGCGAACGAGGTCGCCAACTGAACGATCATGGTGCGACCGAAGGCGAGGGCGCGGGGGCTGGCGCCCATGAACGTCAGCGATGCTGCGGCGTAGGTTGTCAGCGACATCGCCAGTGCGCCCGCGAGCCATTGCCACTGTGCGTCGTCCAAGGTGGCGACCAGTTGGCCGAGCTGACCGATCTGGGGCAACAGCACATAGGTCGCGAATACGGTGGCAGCGATCCAGCCGAGGGTGCGCCAGCGGAACCGCAACAGCACCTCCGGTCGGGCGGGGTCGGCGTCGATGGCGTCACCGACCGCGGTGCGCAGCTCGTCGAGCAGGCCGTGGCGGTGCCGGGCGGCGGAGCGGGTGGCCGAGGCGAGTGCGAGTGGTTGCAGTAGCGGCGCGGCGCCTTTCAGCGCGTCCGGGCCGAGAATTTCCTGTGCAGTTGCCACCGCCCGCTCGGTGCCGACCTTCAAGCTCATCGACACCAGCATTTCGGCGACGTCGGCGTCGAGCCGGTGGTCGGAGGCGGCGGACTCACCGAAGCCGAAGTCGACGATCCACGGGGTCGCGTGCTCGTCGAGCAGGATGTTGGCCAAGCGCAGATCGCGGTGCGCGATACGGGCGGCTCGCAGTCGCGCGATCTGGGACCAGACTTCGCACAACACCTCATCGGAGATGGAACCCGAACAGCGCGCGAGATCACGACCGGGAATTCGCGTTTCGGCGATCCAGGCGTCACCGTTGCTGGCAACACCAACCGAAACAACTGTCGGAGTGCGGACTCCGGCGCGCTGTGCGAGCAGGGCGATGAACGCCTCGTGCTCGGCTTCTTGCTTCGGGGTCGCGAAGGGTGACTCGTCTTCTATCTCGCGATAGATGATGTGGCGGAACAGCTTGAACAACAGGTCCGAGTTGCGTTCGTGGTATCCGATCACTTTCACGAACAATTCGGTGGTTTGCCCGGAGATATCCGCAGTGACCAAGAACGGCCGTGAGCCACGTGCATCGAGTACGGCGGGCTGCACCCGGATCGGGTTCCATCCGGTCGCGGCGAGTGCCTCGCGGAGCACGGGGGCCTCGGCACGGTGCACCGGTGCGCCCCAGATCAGATGCAGCGCGGCGGCAATCGTCCACCCGAGCGCCGCGCCGCCGACGACATCGAGCACCAGATGCGCCCCGACGAAGACGCGGGATGCGGCGACCACCCCCGCGGTCGCCCAAGCGATCCGCCGCCACGGTCGCGGCAGCCACGGGGCGGCTGCCGCCGCCATCGCCGCCGCGACCGCCGCGTGTCCGGAGACGAAGCCGAGCCCTCCTTGATGAGTCCGCAGAATCAACTCCTGCAGCAGCACGTCCGGACGTGCCCGCCCCACCAGAGATTTCACCTCGACAGCCAGCACGTAGGCCAGTACACCCGCCGCCGCGACGTCACGGGCCAGCTTGAAACGCCGGGTGACCAACGCGAGACCGGCGACAACACCGACAGCGCCGATCGCGCCGAGCTGCATCACCACCAGCACAACCGGCGCCACCCAGGAAGGCAGGTCGTTGATCACCCGGAACAGGTCCACCTCGAGCCGCGGGACCTCCGTGCGGCGAGCCAGCAGCGCCGAAACGCCAAGTGTCACAAGTCCCAGCACCAGCCGGACCACATCACCGGCGTGGCGGGTGAGCACGAGCGGATATGCCTTGTCATCGGCCGTGCTGGTGACCGGCGTGGAATCCCGGACTGTCTCGATGGTCATCGCCCTCATCCTTCGAGCTGATCCTCTCCGTGCGGAGAGCTCGTGCGAGAAACGGTCCCAGGTAATGTTGCCCGCGGGGAGGGGATATCGGCTTCGGGACGGACGACCAAGTGCCCGAGATGATTTCACCTCGGATCATGTCGCATGACCCCGGACGCCCACGATCAGATTGAGCAGCGCCCCGAGGGCGATGCCGGCAGCGGCGCCACCCAGCACGTCGACTGGGGTGTGGGCGCCGAGGTAGATCCGTGCCGTGGCGGCCAGGATCGCGATCGCCAGTGCCGCGGCCCGCTGGACGCGGCTTGCGTACGGGCCGAGCAAAGTCACGATCCCGAAAAGCACCAGCGCGTGCCCGGAGGGGAACGCCAGCCCAGCGGTCGGCACATCACGCAGCACGGCGTCCGGCATGAGGGCGCCCGGCCTGCTGTGCGTGACCAGCGACTTCAGGATGTCGTGCTCGACAACCAGTTTTGCCGGAACAAGCAGCAGCAGCGCTACCGCCAGCCGAAACCTGCGCGCAGTCAGCGCAATTGCCGAGACTACGGCAGGCGCGCCGACCACACCGGCCAGTTGCATCAGCCACAGCGGCCGCGCCAGCCCATCGGGCAGGGTGTTGATCACGCGGAATAGCGTGTGATCGACACGATCGACGACGCCGGAGCCGCACGCCCACGCGAACGCCGCGGTCGCCGCCACACCGGCGATCGCGAGCCCGCAGTCCGCGCCGCGGCGGGCCGGGCCTCCCGGACTGCGGGCCGCGCCGCGTTCCAAGGCACTGAACCCGATCGGCGGACGACCCGAACGACGGCGCCGGCCGATACGGAACGAAGGCGTCATGATCCACTCCGCTGTCATGTCGCTGATGAATGTCTCGAAGTGTCCACTTCCTCAGCTGCCGACCAGAGTGATCGGAACGTTGGATCCTGTTACCGAGGACTCGCCGACTGCGATCTTGCTGTTCCGCGACACCGACTTGAAAGCAACAGTGCGAATCACCAAGGCATGGAAAGCCTGCGGTAGCGGGCTCGTGCTCGGAGATTCGAGCCAAGCGTGGCATCCCTACGATCAACGTGCCACCTGAAACGGATGCCTTGCAGCACAGCGTTTTTCGCGGCGATGGTCGATTGCCGGCTCACTTCCTGGGCAGGATCGTCGAGGGAGAGCCCTTCGGTGGCGACGACGTGTGCTCGCTTACCGCGTCGATGATCGCGGTCAGTAGATGCGGTTCGGAGAAGATGGTCCCGAGGGTGATCAGGATGCGCGGGGTTCCGGCGGGCGGCGGGTCGAGTTCGAGGGTAGGCACACTCGACATCGGTGTACTTGCGGTCGCAGCCAGAGGCGGGAGGAGGGCCAGCCCAGTCCGATTCCTGGGGAAGCGACTGCTCGATACCGGGGCTAATGGCACCTGAGTCCGGGAATAACGGCTCTGTCCAGGGCTGCGCGGATCGGGTGTCCTGAGGTGGTGAATCTGCTCACCGGCAGGGCTGGGTTCGGGAAGGAGCGGGGCGTGGCCGGAAAGAATTCGATGGTGCGGCGGTGGTCGCAACGGGTCGCTGGTCGGGTGGAGCCGGTGCTGGTGGCGGTCACCGTGGCCGCACTGCTGCTCGGGCTGATTCTGTGGCTGTTCGGGCTGCACGGGGTGGCTGAGGGAGCCTGGATCGCTGCGACGGTGGTAGCGGTCGTGCCCGCAGTGTGGTGGATGGTCGCCACCCTGCTGCGGGGTAGGGCCGGAGTCGACTTGATCGCGGTGTTGTCGCTGGTGGGCACGTTGCTGGTGCACGAGTACCTGGCCGGTGCGCTGATCGCGGTGATGTTGGCGACCGGTCGTGCGCTGGACGCGGCAGCCGAGCGCCGCGCCTCGCACGATCTGCGAGCCCTGCTCGAGCATGCGCCACGCTCGGCTCGCCGCCGCATCGGCGCCGAACTCAGTGTGATCGGCTTGGATGAGGTCGCCGTCGGCGATGTGCTGGTTGTGGTGCCCGGTGAGGTGGTGCCGGTCGACGGGCGGGTGCTCGACACCGTGGCCGTGCTGGACGAGTCGGTGCTGACCGGAGAACCGATGCAGGTCGAGCGCGGGACCGGGGAACCAGTGCGCAGTGGCGTCGTCAACGTCGGCGCCTCCTTCGAGATCCGTGCGACCGCGACCGCGTCGGAGAGCACCTACGCCGGAATCGTTCGGCTCGCTCGAGAGGCCGGCGCCGAGAACGCGCCAGTGGTCCGGTTGGCCGACCGGTACGCGGCCTGGTTTCTGCCCCTGACACTGCTGGTGGCCGGGGCGGCGTGGCTGATCAGCGGGTCGCTGGTGCGCGCGGTCGCGGTTCTGGTGGTGGCGACCCCGTGTCCGCTGTTGCTGGCCGCGCCGGTAGCTATCGTGTCCGGACTGTCGCGAGCCTCCCGCCAAGGAGTCGTGGTCCGCAGCGGCGGTGCGCTGGAAAATCTTGGGCGCGCGACCACTCTTGTGATGGATAAGACCGGGACTCTCACCGCGGGTCGCCCCGTGGTGGTGGAGGTCATCGCCGCCCCCGGCCGTGATGCTTCCGAGGTATTGCGCCTGGCCGCGTCGGTGGACCAGCTATCGCCTCATGTGCTGGCCGAGGCGATCGTCACCGAGGCGCTGGCCCGCGACTCGGCGCTGTCGCTGCCCACCGCTGTGATCGAACAGCCTGGCCGCGGCATATCCGGCACCGTCGACGGCCGCCATGTCGAGGTGGGCAAACTGCCCCGTACGGCGACCGGATCCCAGTGGGCGCGTGCGGTGGACAGCCGAGCGCGGTTGGACTCGGCGGCGATCGCTTGGATCGTCGTCGACAATGAGCTCTACGGGGCGGTTCTGCTGCGCGATCCGTTGCGGCGGCACGCGCCGCGCACGATACGAAGATTGCGTGAGGCGGGGCTGAACCGGCTGGTGATGCTGACCGGTGACCGTCTCGAACCGGCTCGTGAGGTCGCCGCCGTACTCGGCCTGGACGAGGTATGTGCGGGACAGAGCCCTGCGGACAAGGTTGCCGCTGTGCGTGGCGAGCGTGAGCGCGCGGTGACGGTCATGGTCGGCGACGGTGTCAACGATGCTCCCGCCCTGGCCGCCGCCAGCGTCGGCGTGGCGATGGGCGCACGCGGGTCCACCGCTTCCTCTGAGGCCGCCGACATCGTGCTCACCACCGACCGGCTAGACCGGCTCGCCGACGCCATGGACACCGCCCGCTGGTCACGCCACATCGCCGTGCAAAGCGCCGTCGCAGGGATGAGCCTGTCGTTGCTGGCGATGATCGTAGCCGCCGCCGGGCTGCTCCCGCCCGCCGCCGGGGCCCTACTGCAAGAGGGCATCGACGTGGCGGTGATCCTCAACGCGTTGCGTGCGCTGCGGGGCAGTCCGGCCACCCGAACAGAGATGGCCGCGGCAACCGAGAAACTCCTGCACCGCTTCGCAGGCGAACACGACGCGCTGCGCGAGATGCTCACGCTGTTGCGTGCCGCCGCCGACCAGCTCGCCACCAGAAACGATACCGCGGCCCTGGCCGCCGTCGAGGATGCCCACCGCTTCCTCGTGACCGATCTGCTGCCCCACGAACTGGCCGAGGAAACCCTCCTCTATCCCGCGCTGGCCGGCCCGCTGGGCAGCGCCGAGGCTACCGTGACGATGAGCCGCGCCCACGCCGAAATACAGCGGCTGGTCACCCGCATCGGCGCCCACCTCGACCGCGCGCACACCACCGGCGCCATCGCGGGCGACCAGATCGACGACCTGCTCGCTTGCCTCTACGGCCTGCACACGTTGCTGCAGCTGCACTTCCTGCAAGAAGAGGAGAACTACTTCACCCTCACCGACGACGAGGAACCCGAGAACGTCTCGGCCTCCCGCCGGTCTCGCCACGAACCCTTGCGGCGATAACGCCGTTGCCAGTGGAGAGGGTCTTTTTCGCTCCATCTCTCCGTTTCTCCGGAGACGCTTGAACCCGCACGTTTATGGCGGAACAGGCTGGTGGCACTCCGCCCGCGCCGAGCGGCACGGCGTCCAGATCGTGCGGACCCCGCACTTCGTCACGCTTGCCGGCAATCCGATCTTCGGTGTGGTCCTAGCGGAAGGTTCGGTATTGTCCGCTGATCTCGTGATCAATTGTGCTGGGGAAGCCCCGACATCGGGCTCAAGACCCCTCCTGGGGCGGCCCGGCGCGGCGTGAGTGATCGACCTCGATCGCGGGACCCGCTGCCGTTCCGCTCTCGGGATCGGCTGCGGAATGCTCGGACGCCGACCCGCCGCGTTCGGTGCCGCGACGCACGAGCAGCAGCGCCGCCACGGCCACGACGATCGGTAGGAAGCTGACGGTCAGCATGGTGAGCCGGAGGGCGTCCGCGAAGTCCACGTCGAGCCGCAGTCCGGCCGCTTGCCGCAGCAGGTTGGGATCGTAACCGGCGCTGCCGGGACTGTGTGCCGCCGCGCTGCGTGCGGCGTCGACGGCCCGCTCGGCGCCGGCGGTCGACAGTGCGCGGGAGTGCGCGTCCGCCAGCCATTCCTGCCGGAAGAAGATGCTCAGCAGCAGGAGGTACACGGTGGGACCCAGGGCATAGCCGGTCATCCCGGAGGCCAGCTGGACCGAAGCGACGGTACCGGCACGTCCGCGCGGTGCCTGTGACAGCACCATTTCGGATACCGAAGTCGCGGTGACCAGCGCGCCGAGATTGCACAGCCAAGTGGCCAGTACCAGCAACCACAGCGCCATCCTGGGACTGACGGTTCCCGCCATCAGTAATCCGCTCGCCGATAACAGCAACAGCCCGACGATCAATACCGGTCGTGGGCTGTAAGCGCCCACCAGGCGCCCGGCGAGGACAACGGCGCCCGCGATGAGCAGTGTGCCGGGCAGATACAGCGCGCCGATGGCCTCCGGCGACAGCGCCAGCACCTTGCCCCCGAACTGCCCGAGTGCGACCCCGAGGCCGGCGGACAGGAAGTTGAGGGTGAGCGCCGCCGCCAGCGCCACACTGAAAGTCGCGCTCCGGAACAGCGTCAAGTCCAAGGCGGGTTCGGGTGTACGCCGTTCATGAAGCGCGAACGCAGTCGCCGCCGCTGCGCTGAAGACGAAAGGCAGCCAGGTTTCCGGTCGCAACATCCCTTTTTGCGCGGCGGCGATGCCGACTACGAGGCCGAGCAACGCCGATCCGACCAAGGCCACGCCGATCACGTCGAGCCGAGGACGCTGGCGGGCGGGTGACTCCGGCACATAAACGGCGGTGAGCCACAGCGCGAGCAACGACAGCGACGGGGCGACCAAGAACAGCGACCGCCAGCCGACCGCGGTCACCATCCAACCCGTGAGTGCCGGGATCACACCGCACAAGATCATTTCCACCGCCATGAAGACACCGATGGCGCCGGGGCGCTTCTTCTCCGGTACCGACGTCTTCAGCAGGGCCAGCGGTACGCCGAGCAGCGCTGTCATCCCGAGACCGCCGAGTACACGCATCGCGAAGAGGTAGACGTAGCCGGGTGACAGCAGGGAGAGCAGGTCGGCGACCGTCACGATGCTCAGACCGATCATCAACAACCGCTTGAGCCCGAAGGCATCTGCGAGATTGCCCGCGGCGAGGACCGCAGCGGCCATCACCAGGGTCGCCGTTCCGCCGAGCACACCGGCGAGTTGCGGCGGCACGCGCAGGTCCCGGCTGACTTGCGGCAAGTTCAGGCTCAGCACGAGCGGGTCCAGCACGGTGATCGTGAAGGCCGAGGCGAGGCCGAGTATTACCGGCAGGTCGCGGCTGGTTACCTTGCTCGCCGGATCGCCGTCTGGTGCCGGTTGTCGTCGCGGACTCACTTCACGTGCCGTGATCGAGCGCCTGCGGCGCGGCCGAGGGCCGGTGGCGGTCGTCGTGAGAGCTGACGGTCGCGGGCATGGGCCAGCAGCACCGCGATCTCCGTCGTGATGCTCGATGACATCGTCTCGATGTCGGGCGTCGTGTCGTAGTCACCGGTGATGCCGAAAGTCAGCCGGTCGAGGTAGCTGAGGATCGCGATGGTCGTGCGAACCCGCATGGCGATCGGAATGCAGGGCCACAGCTCGAGCACCCTCCGGCCGCCGAGTGTCAAGCGGTGCCGGGGGCCGGGGATGTTCGTCGCCAGTGCGACGACGCCACGCTGCGGAAAGGACACTGCCAGCCGGAATACTTCGGCCACGATCCCGAACGGCAGCCGCCGGGAGAAGGAGAGCACCGATTTCTCGGCATCGGCTTCCCCGCGGGCTCGGTGCCTCCCGATCTGCTCGTGGACCGCGAGCAGGCGCTCCACGGGCTGGTCGAGTTCGATCGGCAGATGAGTGATCACCGCCGAGACACGGTTGTCGAGTACCCGTCTCGCCTCGGTCGTTCGTGTCGAGACCGGTACGACGACGCGCAGTTCGGCAGGGGCGGGATGCTCGCCGCGGCTGAGCAGCAATCGACGGTAGGCGGCGGCGATGGCGGCGACGGCGACGTCGTTGACGGTGACATCGAACGCCGTCGCTATCTCCCGCACCTGCGGGAGCATGGTTCGCGCCACCGTGTAGCGCCGCTGTTTCCCGATCGGGCCGTTGAGCGAGGACTCGCTTGCCGGCGCGATCGCCGCGTACAGCACTGGCGCCAGAGTGCGCACAGTTCCCACGGCGGCACGCGGGATGGCCACAGGTGCCTGAAGCGCCTTCTTCAGTAGGTTCAGCATCCCCGCACCCGAACGTCTCGCACCCGGCCTTCGACGCTCGCCGACGTCGATCGCGGCGGGGTCGCAGAAGCTTTCGAGCAGCGTGAGTTCGGAGATGCCGTCGACCATGGTGTGATGAGCCTTGAGGATCAGCACCCAGCGGTCCTCGGTCAACTGGTCGACAACGACCACTTCCCACAGCGGATGATCACGATCCAGCCGCTCGGTCAGCTCGGTCGCGATAAGCTCCCGTAACTCCTGCTCGCCGCCCGGTGCTGGTAAGGCTGTCCAGCGGATGTGATGGTGCAGATCGAAATTCGGGTCGTCTTCCCACACCGGCGCCTTGATGTCCCAGGGCACGCGCCGGACCCGCTGTCGCAGCCGTGCATGCCGTTCCAGTCCGCGATCCAGCCAGCCGCGCAGCTCGTCCCTGGACGGCGACGGCCCCTCCAGGAGCGCAACGGTTCCGATTCCGAGACTCACCCGGCGGTCGGTGTCTTCCATTTCCATGAAGCCCGTGTCCAGCGGGCCCAATTCGGTCATCGCGAACCTGTCCCGGCAGCATTGCTGAATGCTGCCTGTTTGCTGGAGCTACAAGAGAATCCTCCCGTGAAGAGGAACCGCGGTCAACTCGCCGACCTGGCGATGATCACCGGCACCTCGGCCGCGTGCAGGACGGCCTTACCGACCGAGCCGAGCATCATTCCGGAGAAACCGCCGCGACCGTGGCTGCCGACCACGATGACCTGGGATTTGTCGCCGAGCATGACAAGGCGATCGGCAGGACGGTCCTCGGTTACGACGCGGTGCACCGGAACCTCCGGATACTTCTCCCTGAACCCGGCGATGCTCCGGGCGAGCAGTTCTTCGCCTTTCTCCTGCATTTGCCCGGATGATTCGAAACGCAGGAACTCCGACCAGGTGTGCACTGCGACCAGTTCGACACCGCGGAAAGCGGCTTGGTCGAAGGCGATCTCGACGGCGTGCGCGCTGCTTCGTGAGCCGTCGACGCCGACCACTACCGGGCGGTTCGGCGCCGCGGGCGTTTCCGGGATGACCGCGACCGGGCAGGCGGCGTGCCGCGCCAAGGCGGTGCTCACCGAACCGAGAAGTCTCCGGCTGACCGCGCCGAGCCCGTGGGTGCCGACAACGAGCAGTCGCGCGGTTTTGGAGCGATCACTCAGGACCGGGATCGGAGGCATGTCCACCAGTTCGGTGCTGATGTCGAGTTCGGCGATCGACCCTGATTCGGCGATGGCGGTAGCGCGGGCGGTTTCGAGCGCGTCCAGTCCGCCTTGGCGGTAATTGTCGAAGTCGAACTGTCCGAGTTCGAAGCCCGACCCGAATTCACCGAGGTCACCGATCGCGTAGAGGAGGTGCAGCGGCACGTTGTGGCGAGCGGCGTCGACGGCGGCCCAGCGTATCGCCGCGAGCGCGACGGGCGATCCGTCGACGCCGACGAGAGTGGGAAGATTACCGATCCTGGACATCCGGTTCGCCTCTTTTCCGACTGGCGGCAACAAGTTCCGATTCCACCCCGGCGGAGGTGCGAGGGGCCGGGGCAACCTGCCGCGGGCGTCCGTGGACTGCCGCTACCGGCTACTGCGGAGCGGATGCGCTGGTGAGATGCTCGGCGATGAGGATGCGGTGGGCTTGCTGGGCCGCGTCGGCTCGGCGTCGATCGTCGATGTCGCTGCTCGGCAACTGTTCGAGCCCGCGGGCGAGAATCGCGATGGCGTCGCCGAGCAGCAGCACTCGGTGCTCCAGTTCCGCGAGCCGTTCGGCGACGGCATCCTCGAGCGCGACCCGGTGGACGCCCTCGGCGCCGGTTACGCCGCGCAACACCGAGCGCAGGCGCACCGGCAGCTCGGTGACGATCCGGCGCGCGAAGTGCACAGACGCTTCGAGTGAATCGCTCTGAGGGGACATGGCACCAGAGTCGTCCCGATGGCCCTGGCCCACTAGGGTCGGATGGCCCTCGCGGGGACGTCCGACGGCCTTTGTGGCGGTGTGGCCGCCGGGGCCGGTTTCGGCGGTGACAGTCCAGAGGAGTTCGTCGCCCTCCGCTTCGACGGTGGGGGGCGATCGGTGGTGCGGCGTACGCGTCGGTGTCGATGGCGAAGACCAGGCCAAGGTCGCGTGCCCGCCTGATGAGTCGGTCGTCGAGGTCGAGGCGGTCGGGGTGGGCGTTGATCTCCATGGCGGTTCCGGTCCGGGCGGCGGCGGAGAACACCGCATCGGCGTCGAACTCGATGGGTGGCCTGCGACCAATGGCCCTACCGCCGGTTTGCGGCAGATTGCGACGATGAGTCGGACGGGGGAGCAGAGGAGATTGTGCGATGCATGCGAAGGTAGGGGACTGGCTGGTAGTCGAAGGTCGCACACTCGGCGGCGCGGTCCGGCACGGTCTCATCGAGGAAGTGCACGGCAGCGACGGAATGCCACCTTACCTCGTGCACTGGACCGATACCGGCCATCGAGCGCTCACGTTTCCCGGACCGGACGCACATGTGGTAACCCGCGATGAACTACGCGCGCAGGAGGAAATCGCGGAAGCGCGTCTGTCCTCCCGGCACTATCGGGCGAGCCGATCTGCTGCGAAGTCGGGTGGCGCCTGAGTAGAGCCGCGCTACCAGGTGAACATACCCGGACTCCATTGCGCCGAGCGGTGATCGAATGGGCCAGCTCGTGGGCCAGCAGGGTCGCGCAGAACACGAAGGCGCCCGCGGCGGCGGTGGCCCATGCGGCCGGAGCTGCCGCGGTGCCGGTCCGATCCGATCCGATCCGAGAGGACCATGGTCACCGTCGCCGGCGGCAGGCTCGTCCGGAAACGACGGAGGTCACCTGCGAGCGAGGTCTTTACGCCCTGCCGGAGTGGCGCTCATGGGTCGTTGACTGGATCGCGGAGGCCGAAATGGAAACTTTGAGCCACGACGCATCGAACTACGCGCGCACGCGGTGGAACCCGATCGAGAAGTCCCCGGAGCAACGCGTCGGTGCGAATCTGACCGACTATCGGATGTCTTGCGAAGCGTTCGATTGGACGGCGGCGCGCTCCTCGCTGGCCGGGCTACCCGGCGGGGGAGTGAACATCGCCTACGAAGCCGTGGACCGGCATCTGGGCACGCCTCTCGCCGAAGTCACCGCACTGCGGGCTTTGCGCTCGACCGGCGAATGCTCCACCTTGACCTACGCCGAGTTGGCCGCGCTGAGCAATCGGTTCGCGGGCGTGCTGCACGGATTGGACGTACGCCCCGGTGAGCGCGTGTGCGTCCTGCTGGGTCGCACACCGGAGCTGTACGTCGCCGCGCTGGGCGCGTGGAAAGCCGGATGCGTGGTCTCGCCGTTGTTTTCCGCGTTCGGGCCGGAGCCGGTGCGGCAGCGCTTGGCGATCTCGCAGGCCACCACGCTCGTCACCACAAGGGAACTCTACCGGCGTCGGGTGGCGCCGATCCGCGGTGAGCTGCCGGATCTGCGGCATGTCCTCGTGACCGACGCTGATCCCGAAGGCGAACTCGAAGGCGGCGCGATCGACTTGGCGCTGGCAATGGTCGCCGCCGATACCGAATTCCCCATCGTGCGAACCCAGGCCGACGATCCGGCACTGCTGCATTTCACCAGCGGGACGACGGGAAAACCCAAGGGCGCGGTTCATGTGCACGAGGCGGTCCTCGCCCACCAGATCACCGCGCACTACGCGCTGGATCTGCGCCCCGGTGACGTGTTCTGGTGCACGGCGGACCCGGGATGGGTGACCGGCATGTCCTACGGGGTGATCGCGCCACTGAGCCTGGGCGCCACCGTGATCACCGACGAGGCGGAATTCGACGCGCTGCGCTGGTACGAGGTCCTGACAGCGGAGAAGGTCTCCGTATGGTACACCGCGCCGACCGCGTTGCGCATGTTGATGCGCCGCGGCGACGAACTCCCACCTGGCACCGATCTGTCGCATCTGCGATTCGTGTCGAGCGTGGGCGAACCACTCAACCCTGAGGTCGTCATCTGGGGCCAGGAGGTTCTCGGCAAGCCGGTCCACGACAACTGGTGGCAGACCGAGACCGGAGCGATCATGATCGCGAACTTCGCCGCCGAACAGGTGCGGCCCGGTTCGATGGGACGGCCGCTGCCCGGCATCGAAGCCACGATCCTGCGACGCGGACCCGACGGCCGGGCGGAGATGGCCGACGGCGAGGTCCGGCACGCCGAAACCGGCGAGATCGGTGAACTCGCGTTGCGTGCGGGCTGGCCGTCGATGTTCCGCGACTACTGGGGACAACCCGAGAGATACGCGCGCTCCTTCGCCGCGGGCTGGTATCTGTCCGGTGATCTCGCCCGGCGCGACACCGACGGCTACTACTGGTTTGTCGGACGCGCCGACGACGTGATCAAGTCGGCCGGGCATCTGGTCGGACCGTTCGAGGTGGAAAGCGCGCTGATGGCCCACCCGGCGGTGGCGGAGGCGGGAGTGATCGGCAAGCCGGACCCGGTCGCGGGGGAGTTGGTGAAGGCGTTCGTTCTGCTGCGACCGCAGTACGCCGCCTCCGAATCGCTGCGGGCCGAGCTGCTCGCCTTCGGCCGCAAGGCCCTCGGCGCGGTGGCACCCAAGCAGATCACCTTCGCCGAGAGCCTGCCACACACCCGCAGCGGGAAAGTGATGCGACGGCTGTTGAAGGCTCGGGAGCAAGGATTGCCCGAAGGCGACGTGTCGACATTGGAGGTCGGGCAGTGACCACAGTCGACCTGCCGGAACGAGTGGGCGATCGGCTGCCGCTCGCTGCCGTGGAACGGATCGAATTACTGCGGCAGATGATCCGTATCCGGCGATTCGAGGAGCGCTGCGTGCAGCTCTACAGCGCCGAGAAGATCCGCGGGTTCCTGCACCTGTACGTCGGTGAGGAAGCCGTCGCGGCCGGGCTGCTGCGCCAGATCGGCCCCGAGGACGCCGTGGTGTCCACCTACCGGGAACACGGGCACGCACTCGCTCGCGGCATCCCGATGGCGGCGCTCATGTCGGAGATGTTCGGACGTGCCTCGGGTTGCAGTGGCGGTCGCGGTGGTTCTATGCACCTGTTCGATGCCGGACGCCGCTTTTTCGGCGGCAACGCGATCGTCGGCGGCGGGTTGCCGCTGGCGGTCGGGCTGGCGTTGGCCGACGCCATGCACGATCGGCCCGCGGTGACAGTGTGCTTGTTCGGTGACGGCGCCGCGGCCGAGGGCGAGTTCCACGAATGCCTGAACCTGGCCGCACTGTGGCGACTACCGGTCCTGTTCGCGTGTGAGAACAACCGATACGCGATGGGAACCGCGCTGCACCGCGAACACGCGGTCACCGATCTGGCGTTGCGCGCCTCCAGCTATGGTTTGGCGGCTTGGCCGGTCGACGGCATGGACCCCGAGGCTGTCGCTGCGGCCACCCAGCGGGCGGTGGAATCCATTCGCGGCGGCAGCGGCCCCTGCTTCCTCGAGCTGCGGACCTACCGCTTCCGTGCGCACTCGCTCTACGACGCCGACCGCTACCGGGACAAAGCCGAGATCGAACAGTGGAAGACCCGCGACCCGATACCCCACCTGTCGGCCGAGTTGCGGGCATCGGGATCACTCGACGAGCAATCCCTGTCCGCCCTTCAGGCCGAGGTCGACGCCGAACTCGACGACGCGATCGCACAGGCCGAGGCGGGACCGCTGGAGGACGTCGCCAATCTGAGCCGTCATGTCTACGCGGAGCGACCATGATCACCTACCGCGAGGCGATGCGCGAAGCACTGCGAGAAGCGCTGGATCGCGACGATCGCGTCTTCCTGATGGGCGAGGACGTCGGCGCCTACGGAGGCTGCTTCGGGGTCAGCCGCGGCCTGCTCGAGGAATACGGGCCACGCCGGATCCGGGACACCCCGTTGAGCGAATCGGCGTTCGTCGGTGCGGGCATCGGTGCGGCGCTGGGCGGTATGCGGCCGATCGTCGAGATCATGACCGGCAACTTCAGCCTGCTCGCGTTGGATCAGATCCTCAACAACGCCGCGACGTTGCGGCACATGTCGGGTGGTCAGCTGGGCGTGCCCCTGGTGATCCGGATGGCGACGGGCGCGGGCCGCCAGCTGGCTGCGCAGCATTCACACAGCCTGGAAGCCTTCTACGCGCACATTCCCGGACTGCGCGTGGTTTCGCCCGCCACCGTGGCGGATGCGCGTGGCATGCTGTGGACCGCGTTGCAGGACCCGGATCCGGTCGTGATCTTCGAACCGATCGCGCTCTACAACAGCGAGGGGGAGATGGCAACGGACGACGACCCGGTGGACATCGACCGCGCGACGGTCCGGCGGGCGGGCACCGACGTCACCATAGTCGCCTTCGGCGCGACGCTGCCGACGGCGGAATCGGCCGCCGAGTCGCTCGCCGCCGAAGGAATCTCCGCCGAGGTGATCGATCTGCGCAGTCTGCGCCCGCTGGACGAGACCACGGTGCTCGAGTCGGTGGCACACACGCACCGCCTGGTGATCGTCGACGAGTGCTGGCGCAGTGTCGGCATAGCGGCGGAGATCGCCGCTCGCGCGGCCGAACACGCCTATTACGACCTCGACGCACCGATCGGCCGGGTCTGCACCGCCGAGGTGCCGATTCCCTATGCGCGGCAGCTGGAGGAAGCAGCGCTGCCGAGTGCGGAGGCGGTCATCGACGCGGTACGTGAGGCGGCGAGCTGAGGTGGTCGAGTTCCGGATGCCTTCACTCGGAGCCGACATGACGGAGGGCACGTTGCTGCACTGGCTCGTGCATCCCGGTGATGTCGTGCACAAGGGAGACGTGGTCGCCGAGGTCGATACCACGAAAGCGGCGATCGAGGTCGAATGCTTCGACGACGGCGTCCTGGGGACGATCCTGGTGCCGGAAGGAAAGACAGTGCCGGTGGGCACGCCGCTGGCGACGATCGAACCGGCGTCGGACCGCGCCGTCGTAGTGGGAGACGCCCGAGCGGCGCCGGACGGGCGCCCACCGTCTTCGTCGGAACCGGCGGAATCCGTTCGCGGCGAATCCCTTCCCGGTCCGGACGGCGCGACGGAGATCGCTCATCATGCGACGCCGCTGATCCGCAGACTGGCTCAGGAGGCGGGCATCGACCTGGCGACTCTGCATGGGTCGGGCCCGGGTGGGCGAATCGTGCGTTCGGACGTGGAGGAAGCCATCTCCGCTGGTGCGCGCACTGCGCCGCGACCCGGAATCGTCACCTCCGGTCCGCAGGAGCAGGTAGGGCACGATGAGCGACGGCAGGCTCGGGGAGAGTCGGGAACTCCCGAGAGAGTCCGGCCCCTACCACCAACCGCTGTGGCACGCGCTTCCGGCTACGCGCGCCGGCTGGCGCGCGAATCGGGAGTCGATCTGCGGGACATCTCGGGGACCGGCCCGGACCGCGCGGTGCGCGCCCGTGATGTGCGAACCGCAGGGGCCGTTCCCGAAGCCGTCCCGACGGCGGCGGCGGAGTCCGCACCCGAGCAGCCTGCCGGTGCGACAGATGTGATCGGCGCCGAATCCCTGCCGCACGACCCCGTCGCGGTGCGCAAGGTCATCGCGGCGGCCATGACGCGGTCGAAGCGGACTGTGCCGCACTACTACTTGTCCAGCACCATCGACATGGATGCAGCGATGCGCTGGCTGGAAGAGACGAACCGCCGCGTGCCGGTCAGCGCACGCATCCTCTCGTCCGCTCTGGTGCTGTGTGCTTCTGCACGGGCAGCGCGAACTGTGCCCGACCTGAACGGACACTGGCTGGACGACGAGTTCCGTCCAGCTTCGGCGGTGCATCTCGGTGTCGTGGTGTCACTGCGTGGCGGCGGCATCATGGTGCCCACCATCCCGGACGCCCACACGCTCGCTCCGCCGGCCATGATGGACGCCCTACGCGGCGCTGTCGGCCGAGCTCGCACCGCTCGGCTGCGTTCCGCGGATGCCGTCCCGGCGACCATCACAGTGACGAATCTCGGTGAGCTGGGGGTGGACTCGGTCTTCGGCGTGATCGCCGCGCCGCAGGTGGCGATAGTCGGTTTCGGCGCCGTCACGGCACGTCCCTGCGCGGTGCGCGGCTTGCTGGGCGTCCGTCCCCAGCTCACCGCCACCCTCTCGGCGGATCATCGCGCCAGCGACGGCGCTGTCGGGGCCCGCTTTCTCAACACTGTCGCCGAGCTTCTTCAGCAGCCAGAGGAGATGTGAACCGTAATGCCCCCAATTATGTCCCGTGAGCAGGCGGATGACTCCGTGCGGGCAGCGCTGCGCGGATTCGCCACCGAAGCCGACATCTCCGCCCTAGGGCAGGACGACCCCTTGCGCAGCACCCTGGAACTCGACTCGATCGACTTCCTCACCTTCGTCGAACGGCTCTCCGCCGCCGGCGGCCGGATCGAGGAGAGTGACTACCCACGACTATCGACGATCCGTTCCTGCGTCGACTTCCTCACCGACACTCGCTAGATGCCTGTTCCCGCCGCTGCGCACACGACGAGGCTTTCGTTCAACGGTCCGGCAGGATCCGGGCGTCATCGATCACATCGACGTAATCAACACCGTCGACGGTGCGGGCCAGAGCGGCGACAACCTGCTGCTCACGGGAATCGGCGAAGATGCCGCGAACGGTGACCGCCCCGTCGGCGACATCTATCGCCCACTGCCGGCGGCTGCCGGCGTAGTCGTCGAGCAGTGCGCGGATCTTCGCGTCGATGGCCGCGTCGTCGCTGAGCAGAACTCGCAGCAGGTCACGCCTCGACACGATCCCGACCAGCAGTCCGGCTTCCACGACCGGCATCGAGCGAAGCCGCCCGGTGAGCATGCGAGAGGCGATCGTCGCGGTGGAGGTGGTCGGTGTGACCACCTCCACCGGAGTCGACATCACCGCTTCCACCGTCTCGTTCGGTATGCCGGAACCTGCTGCCAGAGCGTCCGATTCGGACAGCATTCCGACCACGCGGCCTTGTTCGTCGATGACAGGTAGTGCGGCGAAGCCGTGTGCGGTCAGCAGCGCGGTGGCCTCCGACAACGGTGTCCCCGGCCGTGCCGTCACGACGGGCCTGCTCAGGACGTCACGTGCACGCATAGGTATCACCTCGTAGCTGCGGTGTTCGGAGCCGTGCCCGCGCGCGGACGCGCGATCGCGGTAGGCGGGGACACAGCGGTGTGTCGTCTCGGGGTGTTCGGCCGGGCGGCGGTCGGTCTCGGCACCGCCCCATACATCCAGCATGGCTCGGCTTCCTCGGTTGCGTGGAGAGGCGTCTGCCCTGCCCGCCTGGGACCAATGTCCTCAGTCCGGGGCAGGGGCCGAGGTCTTCCGAGGGATCCGAAGACACCGGTCGGGCGGGGCGTGTACGACCACCGGGAGGCTGCTTCCGCAGATAGGTCACCGGATCCCGATGCGCGCCGGCTGCCGAGATCCAGTACGGCGGCGACGTCCGGGGCAAGGCCCTCGGTCAGCGTGTCGGGATCGTCGCCGTATGAAGTGACCCTACGTTCGCATGCGGGGTTCAGCTGGCCCCGGTGACGGTGAAGATGTCGGTGATCGGTCGTCGCGGGGTCGGGGGGATCAGGTCCGTGTCGTCGGGCGCGGTCCCGACGCGGATCAGGACTTGCGGTGTCGCCGGGCGGGGGACCAGGCCGCCGAGTAGTCTGCGGGTGGTCGGTAGTTCGGTGATGTGGGTCAGCGCGCAGGTGGCCAGCCCGGCCGCGGTGCATTCGAGTAGCACAGCCGACAGTGCCTCGCCCGTGTGCAGCCATTGGCCGACCGAGTCGCCTTCGGTGCCGAGCACCATCAGTGCGGCGTGATCGTCGAGCCGGGCGCGTCGCATCGTATGCGGAGCCGGCGGGAACGCGCGGGCGACGCCGACCCGGGCGTTCTCGGCATCGGATACCAGCGCGGAGGCGGGTACACCTTCTGGAGACTCCGAATGTCCTGCCCACCATTCCAATTCGGTCTGATACAGCAAATCGTGGCGGCGCAGAGTTTCAACCTCCTGGGAGGCGGTGGCAAGCCGAGGGCGGACGTGGGCGTCGAGGACGTCCAGTTCCACCTCGTGCGGGGAGGTGAGCATCCGCAGGCAGGGCAGGATGCCGAGGAAGCCGTCGGGTTCGTTCATGGGCAGTCGGTCGGTGCGGCGCCGAACGATGGCCGCGGCTCGGGAGTGGATGCCTTCGGGCGGGTCGGGCCAAGGGCGGAATTCGATCACCGCGAGATGGTCGGGTCGTTGCCGGTCGGGCACGCGTGTGGTGTCGGTGTGCCAGCCCTGGTCCGCGAAAGCGGTGCGCAGGTGGTGCAGCACGGCTCCGCAGCTGATGACCAGTTGGCGGCCCTGTGGATCGGTGGAGGGCAGCACCCGGTCGGCGTCGGTGTAGAGGTGCAGGCGGGTGCCGTCGAACACCCAGCGCCATGGCTGGGTATTGTGCACCGAAGGCGCCCGAGTGGCCAGCCGCAGCGCCGCGAGCATCACCCGGCGATCAGGTACCGAGATGGCGGGTGCTTTGCTGTCATACCTAGATCTTCCCGGTGCGTCACGCTGCGGATACGGGCATGCGTCCGCGGCGCAGGGCCTTTTGTCATCTCGGATGGCCGACAGGTCCCACTGCCACCGCACGTGGCCCCTGGTCGGCGGGCATCAGCCGCGCGGATTCGGACCACCCCCGCAGCACCGAGTCCTTCGCCGGACTGCACTCTGTGTACCGGCCGCCGACAACTGAGAGGACGCCGTCCTCGCCGTTCACCGCAAGCTCGATCAGAAGTGGGCAGAACCCGTATGTGCGAACTTCGGCGTCGGTGGTTCGTCAAGAGAGAGGGCTGTGGGTGGCGAGTGCGTCTCTCACGAAGTGATGGTGGTGGATCGGGCCGGTGGCAGCCGAAGACTGCGGGCGATGGTGTCGGTCCAGGAGCGAACTGTCGCCCAGTCGCGCAGGTCACCGTAGCGGCCTTTGCCGAGCAGGCGGTAGAGGATACGGGTTCGCAGTGAGATGCCGTCGCTGTCGTACCGTCCGGCGAAGGCCCGGTAGTCGTGCGCATTGATCGAGTCGCGCAGGGCGGCGATCTTCTTCGGGACGATCCGGCCGAGGCGGCGGCCGATGGGGCCACGCAGTGCCGGGGCGAGTCCGACGCTGAAGAGCCATACGTCCTTCTTCGCCAACTCGTCGTGGTGGGCGTGTGCGTAGTCGGTGAGGGGAGGCAGGAGTCTCATGTTGTGGACTGCGCTGCCGAGTACGAGGGTGTCGAAGTTGGATAGCTCGGGCGCGTGTTCGATATCGGCGAGTTGGACGATCGTGTCGCGTCCCGATAGTTCGGCGCTGATGAATTCGGCGATGTCGCGGGTGGATCCCTGTTCGGTCGCGTAGACGACAGCGATTCGGTGTTTGTCCTTATCCATGCGAGGAATCTTGCTCGGGTGCGCCGGGGTCGGTGAGAGGACTCCTGCCCGCGGCGAGGGGACCATAGTCACCGTCGGCGGCGCAGCAGCCAGCGCCGGATCTCGTCGGCGCCGAGGGCCGCGCAGAAGTCCCTCGACCGCGCCGCCATCGGCGCCGAGCGAGGCACACTACCTGGACCGGCGTGTCGACTGCGCGTTCGATTCGATTCTTCTCGCGCCGATCCCAGCGCAGTACCGTTCACTATGCGCCGAGCTGCAACACACGAACTTCGACGCTGTTCTGCGGCTTCTCCCGGAATCGCGGTGCGGGCCTGTGTCGCTGTGGGCGCGGGTCAGCGTAGGGCGGTGATGAGTTCGTCGATGGTGTGGCTGGATTCGAGGGGGTGGCGTAGGCGGCCGTGGCCATGGACGGTGTAGGTGTTGCGGCGGCCGTTCTTTTCGCGGGTGAGGTAGCCGTCGGCGACGAGGTCGGCGACCACGACCTGCACGGCGCGTTCGGTGATGCCGACGGCCGCGGCGAGTTCGCGCATGGTGAGGTCGCCGTCGCGGGACAGGCACAGCAGGACGTGGGCGTGGTTGGTGAGGAAGGTCCAGCTGCGCGCCGGTGTCTGCTGCTGAGCGGTGGCGGGGCGGCCGGTGGGCGTGTCGGCGGTGTCGCGGGCGGGCATACCCGCACGATAGACCATTGTCATTTCCGGTATCTACCTTCGGGTGTTGGAGTGTTGTCCCGCATGCCGTCAGCCGCGTGGCGCGGGGGCCCTGACGCAGCTGACGGCCGGGAGGGTGGTTGGTGGTTACCGGGTGGGTCGATGGGGCCTGGTGGCGGAACTGGTGTGTGTGTCGCTCACCTCTTGGTGGTGGGGGTGTCGGCCTCGGCCGGGTCCGTGTGAGTGCCGGTGGCGTGGGCGGCTGGGGCGCGAGTGCGGGTCCAGCTGGCGGTGATGGCGATGGTGAGGATGGCGATGACCACGGCCAGCGACAGTGTGGTGGGGATTTTGTAGATCTCGAGCAGCAGCATCTTGATGCCGACCCAGACCAGTACGACGGCGAGGCCGAGTTTGAGGTAGATGAAGCGGTGCATCAGGTCGGCGAGCATGAAATACATCGCGCGCAGGCCCAGGATGGCGAAGGCGTTGGAGGTGAACACCAGGAACGGTTCGCCGGTGACGGCGAAGATAGCGGGGATGGAGTCCACGGCGAAGATGATGTCGGTGGTCTCGACCAGTACCAGCACCGCCAGCAACGGGGTGGCCAGCCAGCGGCCGTGTTCTCTGACCCAGAACTTCTGCCCGCGGTAGCCGGCGGTCATCGGCACCAGTCGCCGGAACCCGCGCAGGACCACCGATTTGTCGGGGTCGATGGTGTCGTCGCGGTGACGGGCCATCTTGATGCCGGTAGCGACGAGGAACGCGCCGAAGACGTAGAGGATCCAGGCGAAGCTGGCGATGAGGATGGAGCCGGCGGCGATGAAGATCCCGCGGAAGACCAGCGCGCCGAGCACGCCGTAGAACAGCACCCGGTGCTGGTATTCCCGCGGGACGGCGAAGTAGCTGAAGATGACGGCGAAGACGAACACATTGTCCACGGCCAGGGATTTCTCGATGACGTATCCGGCGTAGTACTGAGCGGCGAATTCCCCGCCCCATCGCCACCAGATCAGCGCGCCGAAGCCGAGGGCCAAGCCAACCCAGACCGCCGACCAGGCCGCGGCTTCGCGTACGCCCACGATGTGGGCTTTGCGGTGGGCGAACAGGTCCACCGCCAGCATGATCAGGATGACGGCCAGCACTGCCGGCCACATCCACAACGGAACCGACACGATCGGGTCCTTTCTTTCCGGGAGCGCGGCGGTCACACCGCGCGGAAACGGTGAGTGAGTTGGGCTCGGGCCGACGCGGCGGCGGGTTCGGGGCTCGGCCAGTGGCCGTTGCCCGCGCCGGGCCGCGGGGCCATGGTTGGTCACTGGTCAAGGGGACCTCCCAGCGGCTGGGCACCACCTCGACCGGTCGATGGCTGTGACGCAGGACAGCTTTGGCGATGCTGCCGAGCGGCATCTCCCCGGGCTGCGGAGCACCCGTGCGATCCCACGACCGTCGCAGCGTCGCGGTCGCTCGCGGCGGTGATCAGCGCGTCGGCGACCGCACGAGCGTGGAAGCGGTGCACGCGTCCGATGCCGAGCCGCACGAGGCGCCTCTGCATTGATTGCCGCACTCGCCCCCGGCGCGCCGTCCCAGACCACCGCCGCACGCACCGCCATGCGAGACCTCCCTGCACTAGTTGGGTTCCGCGGCCTGGTCGGTCGACTCGACACGCACCGAAGCATTGGCCGCGATTCCCTATCTATATTTCACGAAATAAATTTCTCCTGTCAAGTTTGACGAATTATTTTTCGCTAGTTATGCTTCTTATGTCGGTATCGGCCGGCGATCGTTGCGAACAAGTGGAGGAGGATGCGATGCGAGTACACGACGTGATGGTCCGGCCGGTGGTGACGGTCAACGAGGACACCCCGGTGCGGGTGGCGGCGGTGACGCTGAGCGAGCGCGGGTTCGCGGCGTTACCGGTGCTCGATCGCGAACAGCGGCTGGCCGGGGTGCTCACCAGCGGTGACATCCTGCGTGCGGGCGAACCCGATGGCGATGTCACGGTGCGGGAAGTAATGACCACCCCTGCCCTGGCCGCTGCGGCCTACCAGGATCTGGCCGAGGTGGTGCGGATGCTGCTGGGCCACGGGGTCCGCTCGGTGCCGGTGGTCGACGCCGAGGGGCGCGTCCACGGCATGTTCAGCCGCGGCGACGCGCTGCGGATCATGCTGCGCCCGGACGAGGCGATCACCGTCAGCGCCCAGGCCCGCCTCGACGACTACACCCGATCCCGCCGCTGGCGCGCGGTCGCCCGCGACGGCACCGTGCACCTGACCGGAGTCTTCGCCGACGACTCCGAACGCCGCATCGCCACCGCTCTGGCACGCACCGTGCCCGGCGTCCGCGATGTCACCCTCACCGCCGACCACCCCGCCACCAGCTCGCCGCCGACCGAGGCGGCGGCTGCGTCTGCCACCACACGGAGGTCGCGATGACCACCACCCAGACCCGCCCCCACCGCGCCGACCCGCACCAGCCCTGGTGCCGCCCAAACCCGACACCGTATCGCCGTGTCCTGGTGCCCGCACCCTGGTGATCGCGGTCGATGTCACCGACCCGATCCCGGCCCGCGCGCTGCCGTGCGCGGCCGCCCTTGTATCCAGTCCTGGTCAGCGAACCGTACGGTGATTCCTGCCCACCTGGGCGGCAGGGTGCACGGCCGACGGCGGCTGGAGCCGCGCCAGCTGATCAGAGCTCGGCGACCAAGCCCGCCGCGGCTTCGATGGCCGCCGCGAATACGCGGCGTCACCGCTGCCCGGCGGAAGCGGCACATTGATCGCGTAGCCGAATCCGTCGCCGGCGCCACGCTCCTCCCGATAACCGGACTCCGGCGGGAAACAGAGGTGCTGGTGGATCGAGATGGTCAGCACCGTTGGATCCTCGTACCGGATGTCCTGGGTGCCGTTGCCGTGGTGAACGTCCCAGTCGACCACGGCGATGCGACGCACACCGAGAACGTCTTTCGCGTAGGCGGCGGCGACGGAGACGTTGTTGAATGCAGAAGCCCATGCCGGTTGTACGGGTCGCGTGGTGCCCCCGGGGGATTGACCAGCGCGTAACCATTGTCGACCGTCCCGTCGAGCACTCGCTGGACGAGCGCGATCGCACCGCCCGCCGAAAGCGCGGCGATCTCGTATCCGCCCCTGCCGAAGGACGAGACACCGTCGCCGGCGTCTCCGCCCTTCGGTTGCAAGCTCTCGGCCTTAGATCCGCTCCAGATGTTGCGCCGTGTGTACTCGCAGTATGTCGGCCTCGGTGGCGGGCACCGCTTCGATCGGACGCAACTTCTCCAACAGGCCTGACACCGCGACCAGTTCGTGGAATCGTCGTTCGGTATCGGGGTGCGCGAGATGGTGGCCGATCGGCTGGAGACCGACCGTGACGTCGGACGGGAACAGGCTTCCGCTGCCCGTGTCGGCCCACCCGTAGAGGGTGTTCCACACGTATCCAGTTGTCATGGTGACTCCTAGCAGTCGGCGGACCGCCACACCGTCCGCTCGTTCCGATCTTGGTCTCGAGGGTGACCGCGCCCATTACGGGCACAGCAGCGACCACTCCGCAACCGGAGCCGTCACCGCGATTCCAGCTCTCCCGTACCGGGTTGATCGCGCTCATCACGGTTTTCGCGCCGGCCGGGATCGGCGGCGCTGCCGCGCTCGTGATCGCCGAGGCGGCGGCGCAGGTTGGCGAACTGCCGCGCTTGCATGATGAGGTGAGCGGGTTGACCGACGAGGAAGTCGGTGACCGCCATCAATGGGCGGGGCGCATCCCGCCCGATGGTGCGCACCACCAGGCGAGTGCGTCCGCCGGGTAGCTCGGTGAGATGGAAGCCCCACACGCCTTGGGTGAACACCCGGGGGAGCGGACCATGAGGGTCGAAAGGACGGCCGGTGGGCAACGCGAGATCACTCCGCAGCACCAAGGTCGTCGGACGATCGGCGATCGCCACCGTGAAATACATTCTGCCGTCGACTGTCGCATTCACACGGTCGCCCACGCGTAAGTTCTGCCATTCCGGCACAATTCGCGTCGAGCTGGGCCGCCCGCCATTGTCCAGCCGGTCCCAGCTGTACCAGCCGGCCCGGTCAACGCCCATCTGAACCAGCCAGGACCAAACGGCGTCCGGGGGCGCTTCCAGGGTTGTAGCCATGGTCGAGCAGCCAGTCGGTGCCGGCACCAGTGTGTCACCGGGGTATCCGGCTGCCGCCTCCGCGGGGGTGGCGCCCCAGCGCAGCATCCGGTGCCGCAGCACCAACGCGGCCACCGTGGCCAGTAGTACAACGGTCGATCGCATATTCCTGCCTCCCGTCGTGGATTCGTTCGAATGCTCAGCTCAGCGGCCAGGGGCCAGGCCCCAGACCGTTCTCACCCGCCGTGATTCGTGCCATCGGTCGACGCCAACGGTGGCCGACGGCATGGTCGCGGACGCCTTCCATCGGACAACGGCGTCTCCTTGCGCTTCGGCCACCCGAAAGTCTCATCCCGCGGCCGACCCGCCGTGCGCCGATGCCCGTCATCAGGCGCGACTGTCGCTGTCATCCTGGGCCCATACCGCTGTTCAGCCCGACCAGCCCCGCGGCGTGCGTGGTCAACTCGCCGACCTCGCGATGATCACCGGCACCTCCGCCGCGTGCAGGACCGCCTGACCTACCGAACCGAGCGTCATTCCGGCGAAACCGCCGCGCCCATGACTGCCGACGACGATGAGTTGGGCGTTCTGGCCCACTTCGAGTAACCGCTCGGCGGGGCGGTCCTCGACCACGATGCGCCGCACTGGAACCTCCGGGTACCTCTCTCCGTATCCGGCCAGGCTTCGGGACAGCAGTTCCTCGCCTTCCTCTTGCATGTCGGCGGGTGAACTGAAGCGCAGGAAACCCGACCACGTGTGCACCGTGATCAGTTCGGCGCCGCGGAACGCAGCCTGGTCGAAGGCGACCTCGACGGCATGCACACTGCTCGGTGAGCCGTCGACTCCGACGACAACCGGGCCGTCGGACGAGGCGGCGGTTTCCGGGATGACGGCGACCGGACACGCGGCGTGCCGAGCCAGAGCCGTGCTGACCGAACCCAGCAGCCCGCGGCTGACGGCACCGAGCCCGTGAGTGCCGACGACGAGCAGACGCGCGGTCTCGGAACGATCCCGCAGGACCGGGATCGGGGGAGCGTCCACCAATTCGGTGCTCACGTCGAGTTGGCCGATCGGCGCGGCAACGGAGACAGCGGCCGCCCTGGCCGCATCCAGGGCGTCGTGCACACTCTGCCAGTAACTGTCGAAGTCGAACCGCCCTAGTTCGATACCCGATCCGAAGTCACCCAAGACTCCGATCGCGTAGACGAGGTGTAGTGGCACATGGTGGTGAGCGGCGTCGAGGGCGGCCCAGCGCAAGGCCGCGAGCGCGACCGAGGAGCCGTCGACGCCGACGACGATAGGCGGATCGCTGATAGTGGACATCAGTCTGCACTCCTTCCTGCATCTGGCAGGTACCTATTGCCGATCGACGAGCGGCGCACGACACCGGTCAGTGTGGGCTGCCGAGCTGGGCGACCACGACGGTTGCGTGATCTGCTCTTATGCCGCTGCCTGGCTCGCTGCGCAGCACTGTGCGCAGCAATGCCGCGGCATCCCAGTGCCGATCTTCTCGGCGACGGCGTCGAGCCGTTCGCGCGCGGTGCGCAGTATCGCTGTCGGTGAAGCGCTATTCGGGGACATGGCATCAGCGTCGTCCCGTCGGCCGCGGTCGACTAGGGTCCGATGGCCCTGGCCGTGAACCGCCGATCGCCCTCGGTGTGGGGTTGCGGGCGGCCGCCGCGAACCGCCTATCGGCCTCGCACTGCGCCGAGAAGGACCTTTGCCTGCGACCAATGGCCCTACCGGCGGGTCTCGGCCGGTTGCGACCATGAGTCCCACCGCCGCCGCAGATCGGCAGAACTATGTAGGACAGTCTCGTTTCTCAGGTGAAACCATGACGGAGAACACGCCACCACCCCGTGGGCACATCGATCGGCCGAACGTCGTCGCCGTGGACGGCTCGGCCGTCTCCCTCTACGCCGCGGCGTGGGCGGCGGCGGATGCGGCGTTGTACCGGCGCAGACTGTGTATCGTCACCTCGGTTCGGACCGGCTTCGGCGCGAGAGTTCTCTCGGCCGACACCGACGCATCGCGCAGCCGGAACGGCGAACAAGTGCTCGGCGAGGCCTGCGAGGTAGCCCGAAAGGCTGCGCGCGACGAGACACTGCCTATGGAAACCTCACTCATCGCCGATCCGATCGTTCCGTATCTGATCGACCGCTCGAGATGGTCGGGGATGGTCGTCGTCGGCAGCCGTGGTCTCGGGACGTTCGGTCGTGGGTTGCTCGGATCGGTGAGCACAGCGGTGACCAGGCACGCGCGCTGTCCGGTCGCGATCCTCCGTTCGGCTCCGGCAACGGATGCGGTCTCCGCGGGCAAGCCGGTCCTTGTCGGAGTGGACGGAACGCCCAATTGCATACCGGCGATACGACTGGCGTTCGAAGAAGCCTCGCGACGCGAAGTCGAGTTGATCGCGTTGCACGCGTGGAGCGATACGCGCGGGGCCAATCTTATTCCGACCTGGGATGCTGTGCGAGAGTGGGAGATCGCGCTACTTGCGCAGAACCTGGCCGGGTTCGGCGAGCGATACCCGGAGGTGCCGGTGCGGCGAGTATTGACGCGCGACAGTCCTGTTCGCTGTCTGGCCGACGAAGCGCGGGACGCGCAACTGCTCGTGGTGGGCAGCCGTGGCCGTAGAGGCGTGACCGGTGCGCTGCCCTGGTCCACCACTTCCGCACTCGTCGATGCAGTGCAGTGCCCCGTCATCGTCGCGCGTCAGCGCTGAGGTCGTGGTACGCGGACTTTCAGGACCAACGGCTCTTCGCCCGGCGACGATCGGATCTGCCGTCACGAGGGCAGGAAGGCAACGCTGGACTCGAGAGGAGGCGGCGATGCTTTTCGATGATCGCTATGACGCCGGGCGTCGCCTGGCGAAACGACTGGAGTACCTGCGGGACGAGGATGTCGTCGTCGTGGGCCTGCCGCGTGGCGGTGTTCCCGTGGCCTACGAGGTCGCGCGGGGGCTGGACGCACCGCTGGATGTGATCGTGGTCCGGAAACTCGGTGTCCCGTACCAGCCGGAGCTCGCTTTCGGCGCGATCGGCGAGGACGGCGTCCAAGTGATCAACGACGTGGTCCTCGGCTACACAAGGCTCACCCGCGAGGAGATCGCTGAGGTGGAGCATCGTGAACGCGCCGAACTGAGACAGCGGACCGAGCGGCTGCGGCGTGCTCATCCGCGTATCCCGCTGTTGGGTCGAACTGTGGTCGTCATCGATGACGGCATCGCCACCGGCGCGACGGCTCGCGCAGCGTGCCAAGTGGCGTGGGAACAAGGCGCACAGCGCGTTGTGCTGGCCGTCCCGGTGGCTCCCCGTGACATGGTGGCGATATTGCAGGATGTGGCCGACGAGGTGGTCTGTCTGGAGATGCCCACGTGGTTCGGCGCGGTCGGCGGCTGGTACCACAATTTCGGCCAAGTGGCCGACGCCGAGGTCGAGCTGCTTCTTCGTTCTGCGGAAACCCGCGGCGAACTTCCCCGAATGCCCGTGGACGATCCACCGCTCTGTGATGAGGAGGTTCAGATCCCGCTCGGTGGGAGGCAGCTCTGCGGGCATCTCACCATCCCGGAGGACCCACTCGGGCTGGTGGTGTTCGCGCACGGCAGCGGCAGCAGCCGTCGCAGCCCGCGCAACCGCTTCGTTGCCGAGGTGCTGAACCGAGCCGGGCTGGGCACCTTGGTCTTCGACCTGCTCACTCCCGAGGAGGAGATCGACCGGTCACGAGTCTTCGATATCGAGCTACTGTCGCGGCGACTGCTCGATGCCACCCGATGGCTGACCGGTCGACCCGACGTCGCCGGGCTGCGGATCGGGTACTTCGGGGCCAGTACGGGCGCCGCCGCTGCGCTACGGGCCGCGGCCGATCCCAGCGTCGACATCGCCGCGGTGGTGTCGCGTGGCGGCCGGCCGGACCTCGCCGGGGCGCAACTCGCGGCGGTTCGAGCGCCGACGCTGCTGATCGTGGGTGGGCACGACCATCTGGTGCTGGAGCTCAATCGCCTGGCGGCGCAAGAGATGTCATGCGAAACCGCGCTGACTGTGGTGCCTGGCGCCACGCACTTGTTCGCCGAGCCGGGGGCGTTGGAGAAGGTCGCCGAACTCGCCCGCGATTGGCTGGTCGCTCAGCTGGCGCCCGCGCCGGGGGTCGAGAACCGGACGGAAACTCGATCTTGATCTCGATTCGTGTTGCTGGCTGGCGGCGCCGACCCTGGTCGCGGCTGTCGATGACCTGTGCGGTATCGCGGCCACCGACTCGGCTGGGCAGTCGGGGTACGCCGTCCGGCGCACATCCGCCGGGCGGCGATCGGTTCAACGCAGCGGCACCTTCCAGCGCAGCCGGGTGCCGGGTTCTCCTTCTGGGCTGTCATCTGATGTGACAACAAACGTCCCGGTCGTTTGTTCGGCACGCTGGGCGAGATTCGTGAGGCCGCTCGGTGCGACCTCGCCGGGAATGCCGCACCCGTCGTCCTCGACGACGATGGTCAAGTCGTCGTCCACAGTGATCTCGACCGAGACCGATTCCCGCATGGACCGTTGGGCGTCGGCCAACCGCATCGCCAGTGCGGCCTGGTCGGTGAAGGCCGAGGTCAGTTTCAAGATCTCGTTGTCGTAGGGCGCCGACTCCACGCTGCGCAGCGCGATCAGGACACCGACGGTGGCGTCGGATGTCTGCATGGGCAGGACCAGTGCGGGTCCGGCGTCGGGGTCCGGCACGACCGCGAGGAAGGTGCGCTCGGAGCCGGTGAGCCGGCAGGTGTGAGCCACCAGGTGCGCCAGAATCTGATCGGAGTCGGTGCCGACCGGCCTTCAGCGTGCTGAGGGTCGGTGGTCAGCGGGGGCCGATCGTGGCCAGAGGGCCCGGTGTTCGGTGACCTTCGGCCGTCACGGATGCCTGTCGGTTCGCGCGATGCTGAAGTCGGAAACAAGCGTGCACCAGTTGAAAGGTGATTAATGGCCGTGGCCGGACTCCAAGGCAGAAGCGCGGTCGTCACCGGCGGTGCACGCGGCATCGGCGCCGCCGTCGTGTCCGCCTTCGATTGATACACCCTGGTGGCGCCACCGCCGGTCAGGTCCTGGGCCTGCCGGACTGATCCCGCTGAGAGGCGCATCATGCCGAAGACACATCCCGACACCGAGACCCTTCGAGCCGTGCTGGCGCTGGCGGTGCGAGCGCCGTCGGTGCACAACAGCCAGCCGTGGCTGTGGCGGATCGGGCGCGAGACCGTGCATCTGTATGCCGACGAGAGCCGAAGGCTTCCGCACACCGACCCGGATGGTCGCGACTTGCTGCTGAGTTGTGGTGCGGTGCTGCATCATCTGCGGGTCGCGGCCCGTGCGGAGGGATGGGAGACGACGATCCACCGACTGCCGGACCCGGCCGCACCCGAGCATCTCGCGTCCGTCGAGTTCCATTCCACCGCATTCACAGCCGAGGATGTCGAGTTGGCACGCGCGATCGGCAGGCGCGGCACCGACCGTCGCCGGTTCAGTTCCTGGGAGGTGCCGGCCGCTCACATCGAGGCCATCGTGGCGGCCGGAGAGGCGACAGGAGTGCTCGTGCGTGATGTCGACGCCGAACCGGCGCGGACCCGTTTGCTGCGAGCGTTCGAGCAGGCGGCGTGGGAGCATGCCCGTGACCTCGCCTACGGCGCCGAACTCGCGCAGTGGAGCGGCAGGCACGCGGCATCGCAGGGGGTCCCGGCGCGTAACGCGGTGTTGACCGATACCGATCCGACGGTGCGTCCGTTCTCGAATCCGGGATTGCCGGAAGCGGTGGTGCGTGATGTCGACGCCGCGGACCGAATGATGCTGTTGAGCACCAGCAGTGACGACCGACTGTCCCGGCTGCGGGCCGGTGAGGCCGCGAGCGCCGTGCTGTTGACCGCCACGACCCTCGGTTTGGCCACGTGTCCGCTGACCGAGCCGATGGAATTGACCGACACCAGGAAACGCATCCGCTCCAACGTCTTGGACGATACCGGCTATCCGCAGATCGTCATCCGTATCGGATACGCGATCCCGAGTGCCGATCCGGTCCCGGCCACTCCGCGCCGCCCACTCGACGAAGTGGTACGACCGCTGGATCCCTCGGCTTCGTGAAAGGCGCTCGCGCGGTGGCCGAACGGCGCCGGACGAGCCGATCGATCGGCAAGAACTAGGAAACCCGATTCGGTACCGAGGAGAACGCGATGACCGAGAACTCGACCGCACGCACTGGGCAGACCGATCTGATCGTGGTCGCCGTCGACGGATCCGCAACGTCATACCACGCGGCGGCATGGGCGGCGGCCGACGCCGCGTTGCATCGGTGCCGGCTGCATATAGTCACCTCCGTCGCCATTCAGCCCGGGTACGGTCCCGGTGCCATGCTGACCGAATCCGATGTGCAGTGGCTGCGCAAGGACGGGGAACGGGTGCTGACCGAGGCCGCTCGGCTGGCCAGGGCGGCCGCGGCGGGCGAGGCGTTGACCATCAGCACCGAGTTGACTCTCGAGCCGATCATCCCGGACCTGCTGAACAGGTCCAGGCACGCCAGAATGCTGGTTGTCGGCAGCCGCGGGCTCGGAGCGGTGCGCCGTGAACTGCTCGGCTCGGTGAGTACGGCGGTCACCCGCCACGCGCACTGCCCGGTCGCGGTCCTACGCCCGGGTTCGGCGCCCGATGTCGTCTCCTTCGACAAACCGGTTCTCGTCGGGGTGGACGGCACCGCCACCAGCCTGCCCGCGATCGAAGTCGCCTTCGAGGAAGCCTCGCGGCGCAAGGTCGGTCTGATCGCGTTGCACGCGTGGAGCGATGCCAGCGGCATCGACCTCGTGCCCGGATGGGATGCCGTGCGAGAGCGAGAGGACGCGTTGCTCGCGGAGAATCTGGCGGGATTCGGTGAACGCTACCCGGATGTCTCGGTGCGGCGCGTACTGGTGCGGGACCGGCCGGTTCGCTCGCTGCTCGATCAGTCCGAAGACGTCCAGCTGCTGGTGGTGGGCAGCCACGGCCGCGGTGGGTTCACCGGCATGCTGCTCGGTTCTACCAGTGCGGCGCTGCTGCATTCGGTGGAGTGTCCGATCATCGTCGTGCGGAACCGGTGAGCGCGTCCAGATCGGCGAACCATGCAGTTCTTGGCGGGCGGCGGCCTCGCGCCGTCCGCAGTGGCGTTCGACTGGAACGACGGTCATGCGGATGCCGCGCGGCGGCGCACCAGCCAGCGCCGTAATTCATCAGCGCCCCACACGATGAACGGGTACGGCAGTGTGAACGCGAGCATGGCGGGCGTCAGCGCGGCTGTCCCGAGCAGGTTCTGCATCACCGGGGCGTAGATGATGATCGCGGCGAGGGCGAGTTCGAAGGCGATACCCCACAACAGCAAGGGATTGGACAGGACGCCGATCGAGCGGAGTGAGGCACGGTCGGTTCGTGCGGCGAACGCGGTGCCGATCTGGCCGGCGACCATACCGAAGAAGGTCATTGTGGTCGCCTGCTGGTAGGTATGGTGCAGCGGCGTACCGGGCCCGGTGGGGTCGCCCAGGTGCCAGCCACCGTGCAGCAGCACGAAGAAGAACCCTGCCATGGCCAGGACCGCGGCGATCACTCCGAGGAACAGCCAGGCTCGCAGCAGCATGGGCGTGCGGATCACCGACTCGCTGCGTTTGCGGGGCGGCCTTTGCATCAGACCGGGCTCGGCCGCTTCCCGCCCGAGCGCCAATGCGGGCAGCGTCTCGGTGCCGACGTCGAAGGCCAGCAGCTGCATCACGGTCAGCGGCAGTGGAACCGCTCCGCCGGAGAGTGCGAACACCAGCAGCGGTGTCACCTCCGGTGTGGTGTGAGCGAAGATGTAGCAGATGAATTTCCGGATGTTGTCGTAGACCTTTCTACCGGCCTGGATGGCCGCGGTGATGGTGGCGAAGTTGTCGTCGGTGAGCACCATGGTGGCGGCCTCACGGGCCACGTCGGTGCCCGAGCGGCCCATCGCGACACCGATGTCGGCGCGCCGTAGGGCTGGTGCGTCGTTGACGCCGTCGCCGGTCATAGCGACGACGTGGCCTGCGGCACGTAGCGCGTCGGCGATACGCAGCTTGGCCTCGGGCGAGGTACGGGCGAAGATGAGTTCGGTCGGTCCAGCAAGCAATTCGTCCAGTTCGGCCTCGCTCATCCGCTCCAATTCCGCTCCGCTGATCACAGTTGGCGTACCGCGGGTTATCCCGATCTGGTCGGCGACGGCTGCCGCGGTCAGCCCGTGATCACCGGTGATGACGATGATGCGGATACCCGCGCCGTGGCACAGCTGCACCGCCTCGGCGACCTCCGGCCGTGGCGGGTCCTCCATCGCTACCAAGCCGAGCAGGACCAGATCCCTTTCGGCTTGCTCCCGGTTCTGCGGTGCTGCGCAACCAGCGAGGTCGCGCGCGGCGACAGCCAGCATCCGCAGACCTCGGCGGGCGCGGGCGTCGACGAGTTCGGTGAGCTGCTCGCGGCGGTGCGGATGCAGAGGGCGGATGCCTCCCTCGGCGCCGAGTTCGGCGGTGCACAGTGGCAGCAGGGATTCCGGCGCTCCTTTGGTGTGCACGTGCAGCCGACCGGTCTCGTCGGCATCGAGAGTCGACATCCGTTTGCGTACCGGGTCGAAGTGGAACAGGCGCTGCCGGAGTCGTTCCCGCTCCTCGGCGCGGACCTGCTGCCCGAGGACCGAGGCCGCGTCGAGCAGCGCCAGCTCGGTGGGGTCCCCGCCGGCGGGCCCGGTGTCGTCGGCGAGACGAGCGTTGTTGCAGGCGGCGATCGCTTCCGCGACACGGGCCAGGGTGAGATCTCGCTTTCCGGGTGCGGCATCAGGGTCGTGCGTTCCGGTGGTGGTGTCGATCGTGACGACCCGCATGCGGTTCTCGGTGAGGGTGCCGGTCTTGTCGGTACAGATCACATCGGTGGAGCCGAGGGTCTCCACGGCGCTGAGGCGTTTGACCACGGCGCCGCGGCGCGCCAGCTCCCGAACCCCGATCGCCAGCGCCAGTGTGATCACCGGCAGCAGCCCTTCTGGAACATTGCTCACCAGCAGAGCGATCGCGAAGATCACGGAGTTGATCGGGGACAGCCCGGCCCCGAGCATCGCGAGCGGGATGAACGCCGCCGCGAGCAGAACGGAGATCAACGCGATCAACCAGGCCACGCGGCGCACCTGATGTTCGAGGGGACTCTCGTCTCGCTCGACACGTTCCGACAGCGCGGCGATGCGGCCGAGTTCGGTGTGCATTCCGGTGGCGAAGACGATCGCGCGTGCTTCGCCTTCGGTGCAGGAGGTGCCGCTGAAGACCAGTTCGCGTGCCTGCGCCAGCGGCACCCCGGCATCGACAGCGTCGGCGCTGCGGTAGACCGGCATCGATTCCCCGGTCAGTTCCGACAGATCCACCTCGATGCCGCCGGTGAGCAGGCGCGCGTCCGCGCAGATGCGGTCGCCTTCGGCGATGACAAGGACATCTCCTGGCACGACACCGGTCGCCTCGACCTCGGTGACCTGGCCGTCGCGCACGACTTGCGCTCGTATCGGCAGGTAGGCGGCCAGTGCCTCCACAGCCTGCTCGGCGTGCCGTTCCTGGGCGAACGCGAACGCCGCGTTGATGACGATGACGATGACGATGGCGATCGCGACCGGGACGATGCCGACCATCCCAGCGAGACCGGCCGCGGCCCACAGCAACAGCGCCAACGGGTGGGTGAGCTGACGAGCCAGATCCCGTCGCCAGCTCCGTTGGCCCCGCCGCCGCAGCATGTTCGGTCCGTAGTGGACAAGGCGCCGTTCGGCCTCGCGAGCGGTGAGTCCGGAGCGGCTGCCGCGTAGATCGCGTAGCAGCAGATCGATCCGTTCGGTGGGATCGATCCGCAGGCCCGATTCGGCCTCGGCCAGGCCGGTCACGTGGATGCCGGCGCCGCGTCTCGCAGGCTGTCCAAGGCGGCGAGGAGCCGCCGCCGTACATCACCGGCTACCGGGGGTAGCTCCGATCCGGCCATGACGTGAGGCGGTACATCGGGATCGATCGCCTCGACCACGGTGCCGTCGTCGACCGAGCGCACCACCACACGGCACGATGTCACCAAACCGGCCTGCCGGTCGGAGGTCAGCGCGCGGAAGGTCAGCCGAGGATCGCATGCGTCCACAACCAGGTAGTTCTCGATGTGCTCGCCGATGGTCTCGCGCAGTGTGGCCTGCATGTCCACTTCGGCGGTCACGATGAGCCCGTGGTGTCGCAGCGCCTCCCTGGTGCGTTCGACGGCGAGTTCGAACGGCGCGTCGAGGTTGGCCGCGATGGTCGGGGCGGGAGCGACCGGCAATCGGATCTCGGTCAGCAGTCGCCGGGCATCCGAGACCTCGTCCGGGCCGATCAGATACGCCTCGGTGGGTGGACCGATCGGCTGATATCCCGCGTCACGCAACCACTGCCGTAGCGCCCGATACGCCACGCCGAGGTCGCGATAGCTACCGCGGTGGCTGGTGCGGGCGACCAGGGTGCCGGGCATGAGGACTACCTGGGCGCCGGAGCTGGGGCCGAGGTTGGGCGCAGGCTCCACCGGAACGCCGAATTCCACCACGATCGCCTCATCGATCGGCAGATCCTCGCGGAACGTGATCGTCGGCGCGCCGCTGGCGGTCAATCCCGCATTCTGCACGATCCGGGTCACCTCCCGCATTCCCTCGGAGATGTCCTCGCCGAGCAGATTCGAGTTCGGTCGGATCTCGCGGGGCACTCGCAGCACTACCTCCGGCGCCGACTCGATCAGGGCCACCCGGTAGTCCATCGCAGCCTCCTCGGTTCGCGTCATGCGATGAGCGTGCGCTCTGCGGCCTGCCGCCGCACAGGGGCGAAAGTCCTGCTCTGGGGGTCCAACCGCCATCGGACGCCGGAAACGACGGAGGTCACCACAAGGGAAGGTCTTTACGCCCTGCCGGGGAAGCAGGCACCCGGTCGAAACGTCCACCACCTCGCTGTCGTGCACACTGTCGCCGGTGCGGGCCGGCAGCGGCGATGACCCGTTGTTCGCTGGGATCGCCGAAGATGCCACGAACGGTGACCACTTCCTCGGATACATCCATGGACCACTGCCGACGGCTGCCTGCGTAGTCCTCCGGCAGCGCTGACTGCTGACTCTGCGCCCGGGGTGATCGCTGCCACACTGTCGATGTCGGGCGGTGAAAGGCAGTGTGCTGGGCAGGGCGCCGCCGTCTGCCCATTCGATCAGCCGCCGTACGTGTTGCTCATCCACGCCTGACGGCGGCAGCGGCCGGGACAACCGCGCCGCGCCAGGCGTCCAGCGCCGTGCCGATCGAGCCTTCGATCGGCTGTGCGGTGTCGAGCACGATCGCCTCGGGCCATGGCGTCACCGTGGCCGCCAGAGCGGCCGCGATCGCGGGTGTGGCGTCGGAGTCACCCTGCGGCCTTGCGCTGATCCGTTCGGCCGCGAGGGGCTGGGGACAGACACACCGCAGCGGTACCAGATCGCTGCGAGTCTCGTCGGCTAAGGCGGCGGCTCGGGCGCGCTGGTCCGAGTCGGTCCAGCTGGCGTCGAGGATCACCGAGACTCCGCGCTCGAGCCGCTGCCGCGCCTGCTCCAACATCTGGGCATACACCAGTGCTTTCGCGGCGGACCGATAGGCACCGGCCCCGAAGACGCCTGCCGCACCGGCGATGGATCCCGTGGTGCGCAGCTCAGCGCGGACACTATCGCTGGAAATCACGACCGCGCCGGTGGCCGCCGCCAAACGGGCTGCCACCGTGGACTTTCCGGTGCCGGGCAGGCCGCCGACGAGCACGAGACGGACGGCGCCCTGTTCCAGGTGTTCGACGGCAAGGTCGAGATGCCGCTCGGCACGTCCGGCGGCTTCGACATCCCCTTGGTCGGCGCGTATATGGTCGGTCTTCGCCCGGACCATCGCCCGGTATGCGATGTAGTGGTGCCGAAGCGACGGCGGGGGTGAGTCGCCTGCCGCGCGCAGGTAGCAGTTCAAGAACGCATCGGATTGCTCGGGGTATCCCAAGAATTCGAGGTCCATCGCCAGGAAGGCGGCGTCATCGAGGCTGTCGACATAGCGGAGTTCATCGTCGAAGTCGAGGCAGTCCAGAATGCGGAAGCCGTCCGGTAGGACGAAGATATCCTCGGCGAGTAGATCGCCGTGACCGTCGACCATACGGCCGTCGGCGATGCGCTCCGTCAGCAGGCTGGTTCGGCCGTCGATGTAGCGCACGGCCATATATTCGGCGCGCGCGAGAATGCTGGGATCGCTCGGCGCGTGCGGATACTGCTGCAGGGGCCGCAATAGATTCTCCCATCGCCGACGCAATTGCGCGGGTGTCCCGGCGCGGTCGATGTCGGCGTCGCGCCGTCCGCCCGCATGGAACCGCGCCAAGGTCTCCGCGAGTGCTGACAGTTCGACGGCGTCGCGAGCCGGTTCCGCGAGCGTGGCGGACAATCGCGACGCCTCCGGCATCCGGCGCATCACGATGATCGGTTCGTCGGCGCCGCCTTCCGGGTCTGTCAGATGGGCCAGACCGAGATAGACGTCGGGTGCGAGACGCTGATTCAACTCCAGCTCTCTGGCGCACGCGCGCTCCCGGTTCTCCGGCGTGCCGAAATCGAGGAAGTCGGTGACGACCGGTTTCTTCGCCTTGTACGCGCGGTCCCCGCACAGCACCACCAGCCCGGTATGCGTCTCGCGTAGTTGTGCGAACGGTTCCTGTGCGTTGAACATAGCGGGCGCGGCGCGCAAAGCCGAGACATCGAGCATGACAACTCCCTCTCGAAGACTGGTTGATTTGCCGGACGATTGGTTCCATCGCGCCAGGCAGGACCTCCCGGCACGACCAGTCTCGCAGCAAGCACACCCGACGCTCTGGAGGACGAACTCCTCTCTATCGCGGTACGAATGTCATCGGCGCAATGACCTACAGCGTCGTCCCGCCCGCCTCCCTGCCGAGCGCCTATGTCGCGGTCCTGCGCGGCTACGCTCGCCCGAGCGGTTGCCGCGCCATATTTCGCCGTCGAGCAGGCCGACGGGGAGAAGATCCCCGCCCGCCGGGATCCTGTGGCCCTCGCCGCTACTGCTCGCCGAGACGGACGATGGTCCGGTGCGGTGATCACGGGACCGGCTCGGCGTGGTGTCGATCCGATAGCGCAACCGGCCGGTCTTGCCAGTAGCGACAAATAGCCGTCAGGCCCGGAACGGGTGTCGAGTGCAGGACCTAAGTCCCAGTACGTGAGGGGCGGCCGACTCTGCTCGGGCCAGCCGGCACTGGGCAGAGTAATCGGCATACAGGGATGCGCCGGGACGGAGGCGTCCAGTGGTTCACCACTCTTCGCGTGGACGGGGCAGCGGTCACCCTCCACAGGCGGCGGGCCAGGGTCCGGAGAACTCGATGCTCTGAAAGATCGGCTTCAGCGACACGACCCCGTGGACAAGCGCGCCGGACACCGACCGGGCTGGTGCGGAAGGACGGAGCGAGGAGGTTTCGGTGGGCCGGATCGTGACATTGACGATGAATCCCGCGATCGATCTCGCGACTCGGGTCGAGCGAGTCGTACCGACCGACAAGATGCGCTGCGCGACACCCCGCTTCGACCCGGGCGGTGGCGGGATCAACGTCGCGCGCACGGCCGCCGAGCTGGGCGTCGAGGTGACAGCGATCTTTCCCGTCGGTGGCCCGAGCGGTCGCCTGCTCGAGCAATTGGTGCGCGACGCCGGAGTGCCACCGCGGCCGGTGCAGGTGGCCGAATCGACCCGGGAAAGTCTCTCGGTCACCGAAACCACCAGCGGCGAGCAGTACCGATTCGTCTTTCCAGGCCCCCGGCTCACCGACCCGGAACAGCATCGCTGCCTGGCCGAGGTGGAGCGTGCGGTGCGCGGCGGAAACTATCTCGTCGCCAGCGGGACTCTGCCGCCGGGTGTGTCCTCGGACTTCTATCAGACCCTTACAGATCTCGCCGACGACCTCGGTGTGCGCGTGGTGCTCGATACTTCGGGCATCGCGTTGCGCGGTGTCCACCGTGGCGTCTATCTGATCAAGCCCAGCGTGCGGGAACTCGGCGACTACGTCGGACATCCGCTGGTCGACCGCACCGAACAGCTGTCGCAGGCTCGACGGCTGATCACCGCCGGGATGACCGAGGTCGTCCTGCTCTCCCTCGGCGCCGCCGGAGCGCTCGTGGTGACACGTGAATCGCACGAATGGTTCGCGTCGATCCCCGCGCGGGTGCGCAGCGGTATCGGTGCAGGCGACGCGATGGTCGGCGGCATCACGGTGGGGCTGACACGGGGATACGAACTCGCCGACGCGGTGCGTCTGGGTATCGCCGCCGCGACAGCAGCCCTGGCCACCACTGGGACCGGCCCGGGGCGCCGCGAGCACATCGCGGAGTTGTACCGAGAACTTCTGCGCGACGACGGCGCCGGTAGCGAATCCGATGACCTCTCACGACCGACGGCCCAGCGGCGGCGGTAACCACGCCACCAGCTCCCAGCCGCGGCACGTGGACGGGTCGAACTCGATACGGGGTCGGAGGGGTGTCAGCGCGGCCGCCATCCGACGGCTCTCCGAGAAAGTGTGGGACGTTCGACCTCCGCCTTCGAGTCGATGTCCTCCTCCAGTGCCCTCCGCGAAGCCGCACGCTGATTAGTGCCGCCGACGGCAGCGAGCGAATGGAGAAACCGTGCTGTTAAACGAGGACCGCCGACTAGCCACTGTTTTGAAAGTGGGTTGTTGACGGCGTCGCTGCGCGGCGGCCTCAACAGCCTGGTTGTGATCGAGATCCCTTGCTCGCGTTGGCATGTCGGTGGGCAGATGAGAGGAGGTCTCCGGTAGATGGGTTAGCGACCAAGCAAAACCTTGAATACCGGAGACCTCGTGCCCAGCGTAGCGGTGACGAGGCGCGCGGATCTGACCGACGCCGAATGGGCGCGGCTGGCACCGCTGTTGCCTCGCGGGAAGAAGGCGGGACGACCGTCGAAGTGGACGAAACGGCAGCTTATCGACGGGATCCGATGGCGGGTCCGGGTCGGTTCTCCGTGGCGGGACGTGCCCGCGCATTATGCGCCGTGGCAGACGGTCTACGGGTTGTTCCGCCGCTGGCAGCGCACCGGTATTTGGGCGTTGATCCTGAAGATGCTGCAAGCGGCCGCCGACGCGGCCGGGGCGATCGTGTGGGACGTCAGCGTGGACTCCACCATCACCCGCGCGCACCGGCACGCTGCTGGTGCGCGCCGCCACGGCGCAGCTCAGGTCGAGCCACCCGGTGGGGTCGACACCGAACCCGGCGACCACGCGCTGGGCCGGTCTCGCGGTGGCTGGACCACGAAAACCCACCTGGCTACAGAGCAGGGCCGCAAAGTGCTGTCGATCGTACTCACCGCTGGCCAGCGGGGAGACAGCCCGCAGTTCACCGCGGTACTCGACGGCATCACCGTGCCACGGTTGGGTGCCGGGCGGCCGCGGACCCGCCCGGACCGGGTACGCGCCGACAAGGCCTACAGCTCTGCCGCCAACCGCGCCCACCTGCGTAAACGGGGTATCAAAGCGACGATCCCGATCAAGAAGGACCAGACCGCCAACCGGAAGAAGAAGGGCTCGGCCGGGGGCCGTCCGCATGCGTTCGACGCTGAGGAATACAAGCTCCGCCACGCCGTGGAGTGCGGTATCGGTCAATTGAAGGAACACCGCGCCGTGGCAACCAGATTCGACAAACTCGCCGTCCGCTACCAGGCCACCATCCGCATCGCTGCCATCAACCAATGGCTCCGACACGGGTGAGGGCGGGCAACTGCCCGCCCTCACCCACTTTCAAAACAGTGGCTAGCGGACCGGATCGGACGCGTATTCAATCGGCGGGCAGTGGTGGGTGCCGCGGTCGCCGTCGTACGTGACGGGCGAATGGAGTTCGCTGGGCACGGGATGGCCGACATCGCCGCGAACCGCCCGGTCACCCAGGACGCGATCTTCCGGATCGCGTCTATCACCAAGACGTTCACCGCGATCGCGGTGACCCTCGGCCAGATCGTCGCCGACGTCACCGGCGTCCCATTCGCCGACTATCTGCGCGAGCGGCTCTTCTTGCCGCTGGGCATGCCCGACACGCGCGGGGTCGGATGAAGCACGGGGGTATGGATGAGTTCAATCCGGCTTGCGGTCGGACTCGGCTATGTCGAGGATCTCGCTGAGCGGGCGGCGTGAAGTCGCCGGAGCGTTCGGCTCCGATTCGGGCGCGATACCGACGCGGATCAAGACCTGAGGGAGGCCGGAGTGTGCGGTCAATTCGCGGACCACGGCACGGCTGCTCGGCACCTCGGTCAGGTGAGTCAACGGACAGGTCGCGAACCCGGCGAGTGTGCATTCCAGTAACACCGTGGACAGCACCTCACCGCAGCGCACCAGGTCCTCGGGTGTGTCGCGGTCGGTGGACAGCACGCTGTTGTGCAGCGACGGCGCCCGGCCGGCGAGCAGGACGGCCTTCTCGATGGTTTCTCCGGACGGTAGCTGGTTCATACCGTCACGGTAGGGATCGAGAGGCGATGTCCGGATGAGTCGTAGGTCCCCAATCGCACCGCAGCTGGTCCTCTGTACGACTGCCGCGCGACCTCGGCCCTGGACGGCCGCCATCGGTCCGTTCAGGCTGGAGAGATGGGACATGGTGGCACCGCTCGACCGGTGATCGATGCGCGCAGGCACGACGCGGTGATCTTCGATATGGACGGCGCGGTGACCGATACCTCCGAGCGGGTACTCGCAGGCCTACGCGGTCGTGATCGGTGCGACCGGCGACGCCGGGACATTCACCCACCTCGGTTCCACGCTGCTGGCCGTGACTGCCCATGCGGAGGGAACAGTGGTCGTCGTGCGCACCGATCCCGACGCCGACGGCGCGGTTCGCACGTCGGGCCCGGTAGTGGTGGGTGGGGACGGCAGCCCGGTCACCGACACGGCGATCGTGGCTGCCTTCACCGAAGCGGCCGAACGCGGTGTCGAACTCGTCGCCGTTCATGTCTGGAGCGATTGGGACTCCGGCCGGTTCGCCGGTCACCACAACGTGGTCGAGGCCGAATTCGACAATGTCAAGCGGGCGATTCTCGCCGAGCGCATCGCGGGCTGGCAGGAGAAGTTCCCGGGGGTTCGCGTCACCCGCAAGATCGAGGTGTCCGCGCCCGCTCCCCACCTGCTGGATTGGTCGAAGGTCGCGCAGTTGATCGTGGTCGGTAGCCGCGGCCGTGGTGGTTTCACCGGCCTACTGCTCGGCTCTACCGCCAACACGCTGGTGCAGCACGCTTCCTGCCCGGTCATGGTGGTTCACCCCGCACGCTGACCCAGACCGAGGCAGCGGTCGGCGTCACCGATGCGCGCGGTGGCTCGTGGTCGCCACCGCGTCGACGAGATCGAACGACCGAAGTGGCAACGCGGGCCCCGGGCATACCGCTCAGCAGCGCGCGGGCCCCATCGCCGATTCTCAATGACGATGTCAACTCTTCAAGATCATGTGGGCACTGGGATGTCACGCGGCGGTAGCGGCCGGAGTGGGTGGCACTGCCGTGTAGCAGCGGTTGTCTCGCAGCATCGCCCACAAGACGTTGACTCGTCGGCGTGCGAGAGCGAGGACGGCCTGGTTGTGTCGCTTACCCTCGGACCTCTTGCGGTCGTAGAAGTTCCGCGACGGCTCATGGCGCTGGACGCTGATCAGCGCGGATGTGTAGAAGACATGTTGCAGGCCGCGATGGTATCGGCGTGGACGGTGCAGGTTGCCTGCGATGCGGCCGGAGTCTCGCGGCACCGGTGCGACGCCGCCGTAGCCGGCCATGTGGTCGCAGGAGGCGAAGGCGTTCATGTCGCCGCCGGTCGCGGCCAGGAATTCGGCTCCGAGCACGGGCCCGATGCCGGGCATGCTCAGCAGGACCTCGGCGCTACGGTGGCGGTGAAATCGGCCCTCGATGAGCTTGCCGACGTGTTTGAGCTGCTCATCGAGGGCGATCACCCCCTTCGCCATCTCGGCGATCAGCTCGGCGGCCAGCCGTTGGCCGGGAAGGGTGGTGTGCTGGCTCGAGGCAGCGGTGACAGCCTTCATCGCCAGTGCGGCGGCACCTTTGACTTTCTGCGAGCGCAGCCATGCTTCGACCTCGCCGACACCGGCTTGGCGCAGCGTCTCGGGGATCTGGTAGCCGGTGAGCAGCACCAGCGGTCCTTGGTTGGTCAGATCGAGCACTCGCTCGAGTGCGGGGCTGAGGCTGAGCAACTGCTGGTGCAGCCGGTTGACCAGCCGTGTGCGGTCACCGGCGAGGTCACGGCGGCGGGCGATGAGCATCCGCAGTTCCACGATGAGTTCGTCATCGATGCGCATCGGTGCCAGATCGCGGCGGATGCGGACCTGGTCGGCGATGATGGCAGCGTCTTTTGCGTCGGTTTTCCCCGCGCCGCGGTAGCCATCGGCGGCCCGGTTGACCTGGGCGCCAGTGATATAGAAAACCGTCTGGTCGTGGGCTGTGAGCAGGGCCAGCAGCAGTGCCGATTCGCCTGTGACGATATCAACGGCCCAGTCCACCCGGTCGGCCAGGCCAGCCACCTGGCCGACCAGCTCCAGCAAAGCCTGTTCGTCGTTGCGGACTCGCCGCGACAGCAGCCGGTTGCCGTCGGTATCGATCACCACCGCGTGATGGTGTTGCTTGCCGATGTCGACTCCGGCCCACACACGTTCCAACGTCGTCTCCCTCGTTCACCGAAACTATTGCACCGCAGACGACCTCGCTGTCCTATCCCTACTGAGCGACTGGTTCGCAATTCTCAATCAGCAGCCGGGTCGTCGCGGGGTGCCGGGCGGCCAATCGGCGCAAGCCACATCCACTGCAGATGCCTGAGAGCCATACCCGGCACCCCTCGGCAACCAGGACCCTACGACTGGCCCGAGTCACCCACGAAAGAAGGTAGGGATGCCTGATCTGTGGCGCAGCGAGGTGACGGATTCTCACACGTCCTCGGTGGTGGGCAGATTGGCGGCGCAGACCGCTTCTACGAATTCGCCGACGGTGTTCTCGGTCAGATGGCGGGCCAGATCGGCTTCGGTGATGATGCCGGCCAGCACGCCGTTGTCGGTGACCGGAAGCCGCCGGATCCGGTTCTGCCGCATGAGCGTCAGCGCGTCGTCCACCTCGGTGTCGATCTCGACGGTGTGCAGCCGTTCGGCGCCCTGTGCCAATTCTCCGGCGGTAGTGGTCTTCGGATTCGCGCCGACACCGACGACCTGCACGACGATATCGCGATCGGTGACAATGCCGACGGGATGACCTTCGCCGTCGCAGATCGGCAGCGCGCCGATATCGAGTTGGCGCATCCGCTGGGCGGCTGCTTCCATGGTCTCTCGAACACTGATGTGTTGTACGTCGGGCCGCATGATGGTCTGCACGGTTGCCATGAGGCGACTCCTTCTACTCCGGGCGGCGTGCTCGCTACTTCGATCATCATTCGACGGCGGCGAAGGTATCGACAGGGCAGAAGGTCATCTGACGCCGGCGCCACCGCGGCGGCGGTCGGAGCGGTCGTCGCCGCGACGGCCTGCGACAGCGGACGCGTTCACTTCGGATGTACGACCATGACGGGGCACTCGGCGTGCTGTACGAGCCAATTGCTGGTGGAACCGAGTAGGAGGCTCCGGAATCCGCCCCGGCCGCGGCTGCCCACGACGACGAGTTGCGCGTGCTGCGACCAATCGCCCAGATGGTCACGAGGCCCGGACAGATAGACCTTGCGGATCACGGTGACCTCCGGGTACTTCTCCTGCCAGCCCGCGAGTCGCTCGGCCAGCAGTGCCCGCTCACCGATCTCCAGGTTCTCCAGCGGGATCTCGAGGTATCGGGTTCCGGCGAATTCACCGGCGGAGAGGTCGCTCCAAGCGTGGACGGTGACCAGATCGACGTCACGTGCTGCCGCTTCGGCGAACGCGGCGGCTATCGCCGCTTCCCCCACTTCGCTGCCGTCGGCGCCTACCACAACCGGTGCGCGGTCGCCGGTCAGCTGCCGGTCGCCGCGCACCACCACGACGGCGCCGTCGGCGTGGGCGGTTACCGCGAGCAAGGTCGAACCCAGATGAGCGATCGTGCCCGTGCCCGGTGTGGCACCGAGGACCACGAGATGCGCGTGCGCCGACAGTGTGATGAGCAGCGCGGCGGCGTTCTCTTCACCGAGCTTCGTAGCCACAGGCAGATCGGGGGCGACGCCATGCGCCAGCGCGCGGGCTTCGGTGAGGATTTTCGATCCGCGTGCGCGCATCGTCTCGCTGACCGCGGGCACCATCACGTCGTAAACGCCGAGCGTGGCGCGAGCCGCGGGAAGGTTCATGCCGTGCACGATCAGCAGGCGGCGCCCGCGATCTGATGCCGTCCGGGCCGCCCAGCGGACAGCCGCCGAGGCGTGCTCGCTGCCGTCGGTGCCGACCACTACCGCAGCGGACGCGAACTCGTGCGGATTGTCCTCGTGCTGATCAACCATGTCGGTGCCCTTCGGTATACGGATGCGTCATCTGTACGGTAGGGATCGACACCTGCGGCGACTGCTGGCCTTGGTCCTCGACCGGAGGGCCGATAGGCAGTTGAGGTCGATACGCCGATTCGTCTGTTCGGTGTCCAAGCGCATCCGTGGCCGCGTCGGCTGCTCGGACGTCACCATGCACGAGTTCGAATCGCCGCGAGGGCAGCAAGTCTACGCTTGCAGGCCAATGCCTTTCATGCTCGGCATACACGAGGCACTGTCGGAGAACGGCGTGGGAGCGGAGGGCGTCCACTACGACGTATCCGGGTCCAGATGGGGACGGCTGACCGCATGAGCGAGCGGCTCTGGGATGGCGGACCGCTGGCGTGGAGTTCACGCCGCGTGCGCGACGAGGACCGGGCAATGCGCGTGCTGGACGAGGAAATTGCTGGTCGAGCCGAGCAGTAGGCCGGTGAAACCACCGCGGCCGCGGCTGCCGACCACGATCAACTGCGCGGTCTTCGACCAATATTCCAGGCGTTGGGTCGCTCCGGTCAAGTACACCTTGCGGGTCACGCGGACGTCGGGATATTTCTCCTGCCACCCGGCTAGACGTTCGGCGAGAATGGCGTCTTCCGCGGTCTCCAAGGCGGAGCCCATGAAACCGGTGTCGGCCTCGCCCGCGAATTCCTCGAAGTGCAAGTCGCTCCACGAATGGGCGGCCACCAACTCGGCGCCGCGCTCTGATGCTTCGGTGAACGCGGCGGCGATAGCGGCCTCGCTGACCGGGCTGCCGTCGACGCCGACCACCACCGGACCGTGCTTGCTGACGTCCGGTTCCGCGCCGGTGTCGCGGACCACGACGATGGAGCCGCGGCCGTGGCTGGTGACCGTGAGCAGCGTGGAGCCGAGATGGGCGAAGACGCCGGCGTTGCCGGTGGCGCCCAGCGCGACGAGATGCGCGGATTTCGAGAGGTGGATCAGCAGCCTGGACGGACTCGCCTCGGAGACTTCGGTGGTGATCTGCAGGCTCGGCGCGACCTCACGGGCCAGCCGGTGTGCGCTGGCGGCGATTCCCGTGCCGCGCGTTCGCACGGCTTCGATGATCGATGGGGGCATGGCCAGGTGGCTGCCCGTCATGGAGCGCAGGCCTGCGATATCGAGCCCGTGGGCGATGAGCAAAGTGCGGCCTCGCCGTGCCGCTGTCTCGGCGGCCCAGCGGACGGCTCGCTCGCTGCCCTCGGAACCGTCGGCGCCGACGACCACCGGCGCCGACGCCAGCAGATGAGGGTTCTCGCGGTATGGCATGTCCATGTCTGTCGCCCTCCGGATTCGGAAATCAGCTGTTGTTCGTAGCGTAGGAATTCGCGAGTCGATGGACTGCTGTCGTTGGTCCTGGTCTCGTAGGCCGAAGGGCCGCAATGCCGCCGCGCCGGATCGCCCGGACGACACCGGGTATCTGCCGTTCGGACCACCGCGGCTGTCCGTCGATGGAACCGGGAACAGTGACACGGGACGGCCGAATTCATCGGATGAACGGGTATTCGGTCCCGCCTCCCCGGGGCCTTCGGCCCTGTGCGCCACCCGAGGCCGGTGGTGGTGTGTATGCCGACCTGTTCGAAGGATTGCGAAAAAGAGAGGCAGGCTACAGCATTGGCGCGTGACCTGACGCAGCGAGAGATTCTGGCCGAACTGGAGCCGATCGCCGAGGACTGCGTGCACCGGCACCTGTCGATGGCCAAGGACTGGCATCCCCACGACTACGTGCCCTGGGACGAGGGGCGAAACTTCGCCATGCTCGGTGGTGTGGACTGGTCTCCCGAGCAGTCCACTCTCAGCGAGGTGGCGAAAGCCGCGATGATCACCAATCTGCTGACCGAGGACAATCTGCCTTCCTATCATCGCGAGATCTCCGAGAACTTCTCCCGTGACGGTGCATGGGGTACCTGGGTCGGCCGCTGGACAGCCGAGGAGATGCGGCACAGCACGGTGATCCGCGATTATCTGGTGGTCACCCGCGGCGTGGACCCGGTTGCCCTCGAGAAGGCCCGGATGGTCCACATGACCAACGGATTCTCCTCCGGCGCGAACGAAACCGATGTCGCGAGTGGCGCCGGTTTCCTGCACTCGGTCGCCTACGTCAGCTTCCAGGAACTCGCCACGCGGGTCACCCACCGCAACACCGGCCGGGTATGCGACGACCCGATCGCCGACCGGATGCTGCAGCGCATCGCCGCCGACGAAAACCTGCACATGATCTTCTACCGCACCATCTGCGCCGCCGCCCTGGATTTGGTGCCCGATCAGGCGATGGAGGCGATAGACACCATCGTGGAGAACTTCCGGATGCCGGGCGCTGGCATGCCCGACTTCCGCCGCAACGGCGTGCTGATGGCCAAGCACGGCGTCTACGACCTGCGCCAGCACTTGGAGGAAGTACTGCTTCCGGTGGTCAGGCAGTGGAACATCATGGACCGCAACGACTTCGGAGCACGCGGCGAGCAAGCACGCGAGAGACTCGCCGCATTCATCGACGACCTGCAACAGGTGCGAATCCCACGCTTCGAACAACAGCGCGCCCGCGCCCTGGAGCGCGAACGCGCCCGCGCAGCACGATAGCGCCCGCGACCTGGACCGCCGTCGGCGTCATTGCGGCCATGGCCGCTGACACCGACGACTGATTCGAACGTGGCCGCGCTAACTCACAGCGAATTTTCAGCATAAATCGACGCATAAACGATGCATTCGAGGCAGTTCGGTGCAAGACTTCGTGGAGTGAGCATCCGCTCGTGCGGACCACCCGCACAGCGCGCGTGAACGTGGCGGTGGCCGTTCTGGGCCCCGCAGCGGTTAGGTACTCGCGCGTGATGACAACTACGACCGCTGAGGTCAACCTGAAGGAAGCGACCCAAGATGCGAAACGCGAAACGATCACTTCTGCTGGCTACGGCCCTCACCGCCACTGTCCTAGGGGCGTCGGCCTGCACGGATGACAACGACACATCCTCCGCGACCTCGACAACCAGTCCGGCCGTCACGACGTCGACGGCGACGACATCGCCCCCCTCGACGGGAACGCCCGCGTCGGCTCCTGTCGGCCCGGGCTGCGCCGCATACGCCGAGCAGGTGCCGACCGGGCCGGGTTCGGTGACCGGCATGGCGACCGAACCCGTGTCGGTCGCCGCGTCGAACAACCCGATGCTCACCACGCTCGTCGCTGCGGTGTCCGGTCAGCTCAATCCGCAGGTGAACCTGGTCGGCACCCTCGACGGCGGACAATCCACCGTGTTCGCACCGGTCGACGCGGCCTTCGCCAAGGTCGATCCCGCGACGATCGAAACGCTGAAGACCGATTCGGCCGCGCTCACCAAACTCCTGACGTATCACGTGGTGCCAGGCCGAGTGGGGCCGGGCGAGATCGCGGGCGACCACAAGACCGTCGAAGGTTCCACGGTCACTGTGACCGGCAGCGGCGACAATCTCAAAGTGGCTGATGCCGGCGTGATCTGCGGCGGACTCCAGACCGCGAATGCCACCGTGTACTTGATCGACACGGTGTTGACGCCCCCCGCGGCATGATGCGGCCGACCTCGGGCGGATCGGGGCGGTGATCAGCCGCTCACTCCGCCCGGGTCCGCGGCCTCTTTCCGGGTCCCGCGTCGCAAAGTCGCGCGGCCGCGAAGCTGTTGCAGCCGACCCCTTACCCGGACCGGCATCCCTGCGGTTATCGGCCACGTTCGAAGTCTCGAGCAGTTGGCACACCCAGACGTCGCACCGGTAATGTCGCCGGACACCATCCGGCGGCGCTGTAGCGGAGCGGGTTCGCGCCGACCGCCCGTTTCGCGTGCCTCGGCATGGGCGACACCGCGCACCTGTTCGGCGGTAAGACCCAACCCCCGGACCACGTCGTCGTTCACCACCATCCGGCCGCCGGTGGCCAGTGCGCCGAGTGCGAACTCCGGATTCCGGGGAGCGCCGAGCTTGCGCACGATGAGTGTGTCCAGCGGTGCGCCGAGCGCGGCGGTGATTTTTCAGACGACGGGCGCACCGCCGCGGGCGAGGCCGAGCACGATCGCGTCCGGATCGCCTCGATAGTGTTCGAGCAGCCCGGCCAGCACTCGACCGGCCTCGCGACGTTCGCGGAAGATCGGCTGCGGTTCGTCCCGGAAGACCGGTGCGGATGTCATGGCGTCCTTTCTTCGTAGATGGCCGACGCGAGACGCGGGCGCTCACCGATTCGCAGCGGCAAGCCGAGGACGGAGCGATCACAGGCGAGGACCAGATCGCTCGCGGTGATCAACCCCGTGAGCCTGCCATCGGCGCCGATGACGGCGACGGCGTCCAAGTTGGGCCGCAGCACCGCCCGAGACGCGACATCGGCGAGCGGCTCGTCTTCCCGAGCGATCGCACCGGTGGGTAGCGCGCGGGCAGCGCGTCCGACCGTGGTGGTAGCGCGCGCGGGCTCGGCGACCGCGGCCAGATCGGACCAGGCCACGACAGCGGTCGGATGACCGGCGTCATCGACGACCGGGAAGACCCGATGGCCGGTGGCCACCGCATTCGAGTGCAGCAGCTCGGTGATCGACCATGCTGCCGGAATCGCCATCGGACGGGCCGTCATCACGTCCCGGACCTTGCTGTCGCCCAGCCGATGTCGCAGTCCGGCGACAGTGAGTTCGGCGAATGCCGCAGACTGCAGGAACCAGCCGAGCAACATCAGCCACACACCGCCGAGATGTCCGAACAGGATCAACTCGGCCAGACCGAGCATGAGCAGGAAGGTGCCGAGGACCTGTCCGCTGCGCGCGGCCCAGGTCGCCGCCCGCAACCGGTCGCCGGTGCGCCACCAGATCGCAGCGCGCAACACGCGGCCACCATCGAGAGGGGCGCCGGGGAGCAGGTTGAACAACCCCAGCACCGCATTCATGACAGCCAGCCATACCAGGACAGCGGTTATCGGCCCGTCCGGGTCCGCCGCCGCAGTGGCAGCGGCCCCGGCGAAAGCGACGAGCGCGATCGCGAGGCTGGTGACCGGTCCGGCCAATGCGATGCGCAGATCGGCCCGCGCGTCCCGCGGCTCATCGGCCAATTCGGAAACACCACCGAGCAGCCACAGAACAATCCGTTCGACCCGAATCCCGTTGCGTCGCGCGATGATCGAATGCGCGAGCTCATGTGCTAGTAGCGCCGCACACAGCATGACGGCGCCGGTGACCGCTGCCGCCCACACTGCGGCCGTCGTGGCCGTGCCGGTCAGGTAAGAGCCCAGGATCCAGGTGAACAGTCCGACCGTTACCAGCGCCGACCAGTGCGCGTCGAGGCGGATCCCGGAGATCCGGCCGAGCGGAAATGTTCGACGCATCATGCCATGCCGTCCTCGTCGTACGCCTCACGCAGCGGTGTCTCCGGCCCCACTGTCACCACGGGCCTGCTGGGGACGTCACGTGCGTACATCGGCATCACCTCACACGGATTCGGGGGGGTGCTGCACGGCGATGCGGAACCTTCCGAGGACATATCCCCAGCGTGACGGGGTGCGGGCGGATTCTGGAGAGGCGTCCTGCCTTCGGCACGCGGGACCAACGTCCTCAGTGGCGAGGTCCGATTCCGGGTGTTGCGGAGATCACGAACGGCCGCCGGATGGTGACTTTCGCTTCTGTGGAAGCGCGTGTGCGCCGCGAAAGATCGAGCTAGAAGCTGATTCGATGCGCCCGGGAGGTAATCGTGACGATCACCAGGTACGAGAGACCAGGACTGGCCGCATCGGCGCTGTTGCTGGCATTGCGACTGCCGGTCGGATTACAGCAGACGATCGGGGAGTTGCGGTACCGAGGGCGATCATCCGGGCGGCATATCGCCCTGCCGGTGTCGTATGTGCGGGTGGGCGACAGCGTAGTCGTCCGAGTGGCGAACGCCGCCACGAAGACGTGGTGGCGGAACTTCCGGTCACCGCATCCGGCGTCGATCAGGATCGGCGGGTTCTGGTCGACGGGTATCGGGCACGTTGTGGCGCCGGGATCGCTAGAGCACGAAGAGGTGGTGGCGTTGTATCAGAAGGCGCATCCACGGCACCGGATCCACACGAATGATCCGTACGTGGTGATCGTCGTAAGTGCGGAGAAGACGATGCCGTCGCGCCGGGAGCTGAGCCGTCGCTGGTTCGTCGCGGTTACCGCTGGTGAAACTCTCGGCTTCGCCGCACCGGCTGTGGCGGGTGCGCTGACCGTCGACTCGGCGCCTGGCATGATCGCGGCCGCACTGCTGATCGCGGCCGTGGTCGAAGGCGGCGTGCTCGCCTTTTTCCAGAGTCGCGTACTGCGGTGGTGGTTGCCCGAATTCCCTGTCCGCGACTGGATCGTGGCCACGGCGGCTGGTGCGGTCGTCGCGTGGACAGTCGGGCTGGCGCCGGTACTGTACGGAGACCGATTGAGCAATTGGCCGGCCGTGGTCCAGATACCGGCGGTCGCCGCGGGGGCACTTGTGATCGTGTTCGCGATCGGCGTCGCGCAGTGGTACGTGTTACGGCGCTGGTCGGAGCGTGCGGTGCTGTGGATCTGGGGCAACGCGGTCGGCTGGATCGCGGGGCTGGCCGCCTTCACCACGGTCACGACCCCATTGTGGCGGACAGGGCAGTCGACGATGGTCACTGCCGTAATCGGGGCGCTGGGCGGCGTTGTGATGGCGGCGGTAGTGGCGGTGACGACCGGGATCTTTCTTGTGCGCATCCTTGTGCCCGGGCATCTACGGGCCTCCGTGTGACCGCGCCCGGAGAACTCACCTCGGCGGATACGGCGGGCCGCAGATCTCGAACCGGATCACTCCGGTCCGCGCCCCTGTCACACTGGTCGGAGCGGCCGGACAGAGGAGTGCGACCGCCTCGATCCGGTACACAACCGATCACACGGGTGTCGAGCGAGGTGCTTCGGCGGGGAGGTCGGCGACGCCCTCTGATGCGTCTTCGGCGCCGAGACGAAGCACAGTGGCGAAACCGGCGGCGAGGCAGTCGGTCAATATCGCGACATCGGGGACCGCGGCGGTATCGGCGTTGATCGCGATGTAGCAGGTTCCGGCATGCGAGGTCAGGGTGACGTTGACGGCCGTGCCGATGGTGGGACCGAAAGCGTACATCCGGTCGATCCGCGCCCCGGCGATATAGAGCGGCACCGGGGAACCCGGGACGTTGGACGCGAGGAAGTCGATATGTTTGAGCATTTCGGTGAGCAGTCCGGCAGGCAGCCGGTTGAACGCGGCGGCGACAGCGCCGGACAGCGGTATCGCCGGCTCGCGCCGCCAACCGGCGACCGCGGCGGCCACGGCGCGCATCAAGTCTGCGGTGTCCGGGACGTCGGCCGGCAACGCGAAACGAGCGAGGGTGATCCGATTGCCGCCGAGCGGATCGTCGGCTGTGCGAAGACTGATCGGCATGGTCACCCGCAACTGGTCGACACTCGCCCCGTGCCGATCGTGATACATACGTAGCCCGATGACCAACGCGGTCAGGAACGCATCGTTCATGGTGCAGCCAACCGCCCGCGCGGCACGGCGTAGCTGCTCGACGGGAGCGTCGAGTACTGCCAGCCGGCGACGGAGACTGCGCTCGATCATCACCGGCGACAGCGTCGCGGTGACGGGCTGGGCCAAGCGGACCAACGAGGTCGCCAGCGCCACACCATCGCGCGCCGCCCGCGCGGGATGACTGACAGCCCGCCACGCGGTCCGCGGCGTGACCCGCACACCGCCACGAAGAAGATCCGAGCCGACCTGCCAGTTCCACGCCACGATGTCGCGGACCGCGCCGTCACGGTCCTGCGACGGCTCGGGCGGATGGCCGCGATCGGTTCCCGCCCGATCGAAATCGAGCAGCGCTGTGGCGATCTGAATACCGCCGATGCCATCGGTGAGGCTGTGATGCACCGTCATCACCAGCGCGCATCCCGCGCCGTTCAAGCCGGTGAGCAAGGTCGAGCGCCAGAGTGGCCGGGCCGGATCGAACGCGGTCATCGCTTCGGTTCGGGCGAACTCGAGTACCGCGGAGAGGTCCGCCGGTTCCGGCAGCGCGGAACGGCGCAGGTGCCAGGAGAGGTCGAAATCAGAATCGAGCACCCACCGCGGCGGGGCGAGACCGAACGGCACGGTGACCAGCCGATGCCGCAACCTCGGCACGATGCGGGTGCCGCGATCGATCGTCTCCACCAAACGTTCCCAGTCCGGATCGGTATCGAGAATCAGGACCGAGACGATCGTCGAGCGGAGCGCCGGATCACGTTCCATGTTCCAGGAGAACAGGTCCGATTGGGACATGTGGGATTCGCGAGTGGCCATCGTCTGCTGCTTTCGAACCACGCCGGCACGCCTCAGGTGGATGTGGCGCTGTTGAGGGTTTTCAATCGACGGGTGTATTCCTCGTCATCGATCTCGCCACGGGCGTAACGGTCGGCGAGCACCTGCTGCGGAGTTGGCCCGCGCGGCACCGTGGGCCAGCCCTGCGAGGGGGCCGCGCTGTAGCGGACCAGTGCCACGATGCCGGCGATGACCAGCACCCAGAAGATCACCATGCTGATACCCATCAGACCGTATCCCCATCCGGTCATTCCATTGCTGTACCAGAACATCACCGCAGGCTCTCCTTCACTTCGGAGTGTTCGGTTCTTTCACTGTGCGCGCTGTACACCGACCGGGATACGGCCGAACAGCACTATTCAGGCGGGACGAGAGTCATCTGTCACCTGTCGTGGCCGAGAGCGCGACCCGGTCGGGCCCGCATGCCGCGCGGCAACGCATCCGGGTCCGAAAGACCCGAGTTCCACAGGCATACTGCCCTACCCCACCCGTACTCCGTGACCAGAATCGGACATAGTTCCCACGATGGCACCGTTCACCTTTGACGAGGCACACCGGGCCGCCCAAGACCGTCGCGAGTGCCTTGCGGAAGACTGCCCGTATTCGGGGACCGGAGTCCTCGGAGGAAGGACCGTAGGCCCTACTGCTGGGCGCGGGCGCCGGCGTGGAATCGAAGAGTCATCAACCACTCTCTTCGCTGGAGTCGCGCTATGAGCATCCTTTCCTCTCGCCGGGCATTGGTACCGACCTGGCCCGCACTGCCCGATTGGTCCGATCTGATGGCCCGGTTGGAGTCACGCCCCCCTGGACCTCGCTCGAGGGCCACATGATTCGAGTCGAGGAGAATCTCGAGAAGGGCCGGTACACGTTGCGGGCCGAGTTGCCCGGGGTGGACCCGGCCAAAGACGTCGACATCAGCGTCCGGGAAGGACAGTTGACGATCAAGGCCGAACGCACGGAACGGAAGGAAGAAGGCACCCGCTCGGAATTTCACTACGGCAGTTTCTACCGGTCGATTCCGCTACCGGTCGGCGCGAAGGAAGACGACATCGACGCGTCCTACACCGACGGGATCTTGACGGTGACCGTGCCGGTGTCCGAGTCGGAGACCCCGGAGAAGCACATCGAAATCAAGAAGACCGGAAACGGACACAGCTGACCGCTGCGGAACCCGGGATGGCCCAGACACACGGGCCAGCCGGCACAACGCCATACCGACCGCGGCCGCGGGTCGACGTCATTCGAGGTATGCGGAGGGTCTGCCAGCCATAGCCGGGATACGCTGAACACCGCCGCTTCCGCCATCGCCGCCTAGCCACTGTTTTGAAAGTGGGTGAGGGCGGGCAGTTGCCCGCCCTCACCCGTGTCGGAGCCATTGGTTGATGGCAGCGATGCGGATGGTGGCCTGGTAGCGGACGGCGAGTTTGTCGAATCTGGTTGCCACGGCGCGGTGTTCCTTCAATTGACCGATACCGCACTCCACGGCGTGGCGGAGCTTGTATTCCTCAGCGTCGAACGCATGCGGACGGCCCCCGGCCGAGCCCTTCTTCTTCCGGTTGGCGGTCTGGTCCTTCTTGATCGGGATCGTCGCTTTGATACCCCGTTTACGCAGGTGGGCGCGGTTGGCGGCAGAGCTGTAGGCCTTGTCGGCGCGTACCCGGTCCGGGCGGGTCCGCGGCCGCCCGGCACCCAACCGTGGCACGGTGATGCCGTCGAGTACCGCGGTGAACTGCGGGCTGTCTCCCCGCTGGCCAGCGGTGAGTACGATCGACAGCACTTTGCGGCCCTGCTCTGTAGCCAGGTGGGTTTTCGTGGTCCAGCCACCGCGAGACCGGCCCAGCGCGTGGTCGCCGGGTTCGGTGTCGACCCCACCGGGTGGCTCGACCTGAGCTGCGCCGTGGCGGCGCGCACCAGCAGCGTGCCGGTGCGCGCGGGTGATGGTGGAGTCCACGCTGACGTCCCACACGATCGCCCCGGCCGCGTCGGCGGCCGCTTGCAGCATCTTCAGGATCAACGCCCAAATACCGGTGCGCTGCCAGCGGCGGAACAACCCGTAGACCGTCTGCCACGGCGCATAATGCGCGGGCACGTCCCGCCACGGAGAACCGACCCGGACCCGCCATCGGATCCCGTCGATAAGCTGCCGTTTCGTCCACTTCGACGGTCGTCCCGCCTTCTTCCCGCGAGGCAACAGCGGTGCCAGCCGCGCCCATTCGGCGTCGGTCAGATCCGCGCGCCTCGTCACCGCTACGCTGGGCACGAGGTCTCCGGTATTCAAGGTTTTGCTTGGTCGCTAACCCATCTACCGGAGACCTCCTCTCATCTGCCCACCGACATGCCAACGCGAGCAAGGGATCTCGATCACAACCAGGCTGTTGAGGCCGCCGCGCAGCGACGCCGTCAACAACCCACTTTCAAAACAGTGGCTAGGCCGGCGTTGGGCACCTATGCTGGCGACCACGCCGTCGGCAGGGCGGCGACTCATCGCCGATCGGCGGCACACCGCCACGACGACCATTGGGAAATCGCTCGGTCCTGCCCTTGTCACGTCGATGCGATCCGCGCTCGGACGGCCTACTCGGCCATTGACCGATCGGCGGCCCGGCCGGGGGATTCGCGGAAGGTGGTTGGCTCTGATGACGGGAGGAACCGCATGACCACACACGGGCATCCTCCGATCGTGGTGACCGTCGACCGACCGTCGATCGGGCGTGACGCCGCCCTATGGTCCGCCCGCCTCGCCGAACGACTGCACTGCAGCCTGCGGGTCGTCTACATCGCCACCGCCACTGCTGACGTCTCGGCGGACATCCCAGCGACGGGCCCCGAAGCGGCGGCTCGGACGGAACGCAGCGCGACAGCCGTCGTCGACGACACCGTCGCGGTCGTGCGCCGCGATCACCCCGATCTCGAGATCAGTGGTGAGTCGATCGACGGACCGGCTGCGCAGGCGTGGGCCACAGTAGGAGAGGACGCCCGGATGGTCGTCCTCTGTCATCCCGACGTGGGGGAGTTCGACGTGCCGACGGCCCTGACGATGGTTACCGATCACGCCACTTGCCCGGTAACCGTCTGGCGGGGAGAGCCCGGCCAACTTCCAGACCAGCGCCCCGTGCTTCTCGCCGTGGACGACGACGGCGCCGACGCCGCGCTCGCCGCGTTCGGCTACGCACACCTGTTCGGGGCATCGGTCGTCGCCGTGAACGCCCGACCGGAGCAACTCGAAACGGCCGCTCCGGTTGCGTCGAGGAACCGGCACTCCCTCGACGCCCACCTTGCCGTGGCACGCGACGCCTTCCCTGACGTCACCGTGTCCGCCCTTGCCGACATCCCATATCGGTCGTTGAGCGAACACGCGACGGGTGCGCAACTGGTGGTCACCGGAATCGATGGTCGCGCGTCTGTTCCGGAAGTACCCGGTTTCGGTTGGTACTTGTTCCGCCGCAGCCGGTGCCCCGTCATATTCTGTCCGTCGCGAATAGCCCCGGTGGGCCTCGGCGCTGATCCGATCGCACCAACCACTGGTACCGCACCGGCACCGTCCGCTCCGCTGATCTCCGGGATAACCGTCCGCGCACTGACGCCTGACGACCGGGACGCGGTCGCGTCGCTGCACGAGCAGATGTCGGCGCACGACGCCTATCTGCGGTTCTTCAGTGCCGTTCCGAAGCACATCGACGAGTTCGCGGAACAATTGTGCCAGCACGACTCCACCCACCTCGCGCTCGGCGCCTTCGAAGGTGTCGACCTGGTCGGGGTCGCCAATTACGTCGTCACCGACACCACCGCGGGACACATCACTGCGGAGATGGCGCTAGCGGTCGACGCGCATGACCAACAACACGGTATCGGCACATTGCTCGTGCGGCGACTGGGCACGGCCGCCTACCTGCAGGGGGTGGCACATCTGACGGCCGAAATACTCGCGGAGAACACCCTCATGCTCGCGATCATCACCGAACAGGGGTGGAATGACGCGCTCCGATACGAGGGCGCCACCGTGCACTTCGATCTCGATCTCGAGGCCCACGAACAGGAAGATCCGGATACGCCTGTACTTCCACGTATGGAAAATGCGGGCCGAGCAATCCGAAAAGGTCGATAGGGACGAGCGCCGCTATCCGCGTCCGGACCGGTTCCAAGAATCGTGCCGGGCTTTGCAGTTTCTCGTATGAGCGCCTCATCGATCGGCCGAAGACTCCGTAGAATGAAGTGATGACGTTCCTTCGGGAATCCGAGGAACTTCCCGATCTCAGCAAGATCGAGCACCGGGCATCCTCGGTTGCCCAGATGCTTGTCGACCGCGTCACCGCGACTCCGGAGGCGGAGGCGTTCCGATTCCCCGACGGCGAGCGCTGGACCAGCGTGTCCTGGAAGCAGTTCGGCGACCGCGTCGACATCCTCGCCGCCGGGCTGATCGCACTGGGAATCCAACCCGAGGACCGGGTCGCCCTCGTGTCGTCCACGCGCTACGAATGGGTGCTCGCCGATTTCGCCGTGATGTGCGCCGGTGCGGCCACCACCACCGTGTACCCCACCACCAACGCCCCCGGCGTCGCGTTCATCGTCGCCAACTCGGGCAGTCGTGTCGTCGTCGCCGAGGATCAGGCCCAAGTGGACAAACTGATCGAGCACCGCGCCGAGTTGCCCGACGTGCGACAGGTGGTGATCTTCGACGGCGAAGGCGACGGAAACTGGGTGATCGCTCTCGATGACCTCGAAGAGCGCGGACGCGCGCTGCTCGCCGAATCGCCCGACGCGGTGGCCGACCGCATCCGCGGCATCCGGCCCGAGCACCTGGGCAGCATCATGTACACCTCTGGGACGACCGGCACCCCGAAGGGGGTGAGGCTGCCGCACTCGGCTTGGACCTACAGCGCCGCAGCAATCGACGCGTTGCATGTTCTCGGCCCCGACGATCTGAACTTCCTGTGGCTGCCGCTGTCCCACGCGTTCGGCAAGGTGATGCTCGCGCTGTCACCACTGATCGGCTATCCCACGGCGATCGACGGCCGGGTGGAGAAGATAGTGGACAACCTCACGATCCTGCACCCCACCATCGTGGCGGCCGCCCCGCGCATCTTCGAGAAGGCGCATGCCCGTATCGAGGGCATAGTGGCCGAAGAAGGCGGGATCAAGAAGAAGCTCTTCGACTGGGCCGTTGGCGTCGGCCTGAAAGTCTCGCGTGCGAGACAGGCCGGCAAAGATCCGTCGTTGCTGATTTCACTGCAGCACAAAGTCGCCGACAGGCTGGTGCTTTCGAAGGTTCGTGAACGCTTCGGTGGTCGATTACGGTACTTCGTTTCGGCTGCGGCCCCCTTGGACCGCGATGTCGCGCAATGGTTCGACGCAATCGGCGTCATCGTGCTCGAAGGTTACGGCCTGACCGAGACCGCAGCCGCCTCGTTCATCAACCGCCCGGAGGCATACCGGTTCGGAACGGTAGGCAAGCCGTTCCCCGGCACCGAGGTCAAGATCGCCGAGGACGGCGAGATCCTGCTCAGAAGCCCGGGTGTGATGAGCGGCTATCATGACCGTCCCGACGCCACCGCCGAGGCTTTCGACGCGTACGGCTGGTTCCGCACCGGCGACATCGGCGAGATCGACGCAGACGGCTTCCTGCACATCACCGACCGCAAGAAGGACTTGTTCAAAACCTCGCAGGGCAAGTACGTTGCGCCCTCCGCAATTGCCGCCACATTCAAGGGGATATGTCCGTACGCGGCGGAGTTCATCGTCTACGGAGAGACGCGGCCCTATTGCGTCGCATTGGTCGGCCTGGACGCCCAGAGCATCACCGAATGGGCCGGTAAGCACGGCCTGGCGGACAAACCGCTCGCCGACATCGCACGCGACGAGAAGACCCACGACGTGATCGCCGGCTACGTCGACCACCTGAACACCCAACTCAATCGCTGGGAACAGATCAAGAAATTCGACATCATCGATCATGAACTGTCAGTCGAGGCAGGTGATCTCACACCGAGCATGAAACTGCGCCGCAAGATAGTCGTCGACAATCTCGCCGCCAGCATCGATGCCCTCTATCACTGAAGTCGATCGCTGACCGCCACTGCGCATATCGACCGCGCGGTGTGGGCGCGGTCATCATGTGGCGACCGTCTTCTACACATCCGCCGGAGCGGTGTTGCCCTGGGCGCGATACCGGGTCGTCGCCGCCTACTGCGCCGTGGCCCGACACCCTCACGCAAGACAAAGGTCCCCGCCGGTCGGCCCCGTTGTGCCCTATTCCGCTCGGTTATCCCCGAGTTTGCTGAGCGTAATCGAGTCCTGCAGCTCCGACGGAGGGTGACTGTGTGTGAACGGTCGTTGAGTGCGGCACGTGCCCGCGAGATGTGCTGCCCGTTAGCCATCCCCGCACCCGGCAGCCCCTACCGGTCGAGCAGATGGCTCCGACCGGCCGACCGACAGCGGAGTCCCTGATGTTGGGCGGCTATCTCGAGAGATTGCTGCGTGTCCCGGTGCTCGCGGTGAATGCGTTGCGGGTCCCGACGGCCGCGGCCTGTGCACTGCGCGCACCGGCATCCGCTGCGGACGCGTTGCACACCGTGTTGTCGGAAGCCGTGGGGCACGCCCGCGTCGTATGGTCCTGTGACGAACGCGTACATGTCGCGGTGCGCGGACCGGCGCCGGAACGGCTGGAGGCGTTCGCTACGGACTTGACCGCGCGGGTGGGCCGTCTGCCCGGGGTGGCCTGGGCACGCCTCGACGCCGGGTGCGGATTTCTCGTGGTCGCCAGGAGGTCTTCCGAGGCGTTCGACTCGGCCGCCATCGTCGCCGCGGTGGAGGAAGCGGAGACCGCCGCCGGTGTCGAGGGGCCCTTCACCGCAGCTGTGGCCACACATCCCACCGATCGGAGCGCAGCGGCCTGGTACACCGTCGCGGCGGTCGCCGACGTGGCCGCGGTCGGCGTCGCCGCCCTCGGCACACTGCTGCGCCTGCCCGGGCGCTCGACGCCGATCGAACTCGCACCCGTCATCGCGTTCGTGCAGAACCAGGAGCGGCTGCGCGTCCCGCTGGAGCGGCGATTCGGGGTGACCGAAGTGGAGCTGGCCCTGGGCATCGCGGCCGCCACGGCCGGTGCCCTGGAGCGGCAGCTGCTCAGCCCGGTCGTCGACCTCGTCCACCGGGTGCTGCTGCTGCGGCAGGAGTATTCCCGCGCGCAGACCTTCGCGCAGCTGGAGCCGGTACTGTACGCGACCGCCCCGCCGACCCAGCCGCTACCGGAGCACCGCGCGCCGCGGCCGATCCCGCTGCCCCCGGGGCCGATCGAGCGCTATGACGAGGGCGACTTGATGGCGACGATAGCCGCTGCATTGACCACCATCCCGCTTTCTCATCAGACGCGGAGTGCGATCGACGTGGTCAGCGCGGGGGTTGCCAAGGCCGCCCGGCTCGGACGCGAGGCATTCGCCACCGGAGTGACGGAGTACCTGGGTCGCTGCGATGTGCTCGTGGTGCGTCCGGAACCGCTGCGAATACTCGACCATGTCGACCGTCTGGTGATCGACATGGACCTGCTCGGTGACACGCCACCGCCGAAGCCGGTGGCCGGCCATGACATCGAGATCATCCGGTACGAACCCAAGTCCGGACCAGAGGAAGGTCTGGAGGATCTCACCGAACTCGTCGAGCGGCTGCAGCGCGAAGGCCACGGCGTCGCGGTCGTCGCGGGCGCCGACGAGGCCGCGCTCGCCGCCGCGGATTGCGGCGTCGCGGTCGCGCCGTATCCGGAGCATCCGGTGCCGTGGCATGCCGACCTCATCGCCGTCGACGGGACGGTCGGCGTCGCGGCCGTGCTCGACGCCTGCCGGCTCGCCCGGGACATCAGTCGGCACAGTGCGCTGTTGGCGCTGGCCGGGTCGGCGGCGAGCGCGCTCATCCTGCTCGGCGTCCCGGTGCCGTGGCGACGTCGGCAGGCATGGCCCGTCTCGCTGGGTGTCGACGCGGCGGCTCTGGTCGCTCTGGCACACGGGCGCATGAGCGCGTTGCGGCTGGTCCCGCGGGCCCCGAAGGCGCAGGCGGGTGACGACTGGCACCGCGTCCCGCCCGCCGAGGTGCTCGCTCGTTTGGGAAGTAGCCCGGAAGGGTTGACCGCCGCCGAGGCGGGTGCCCGCCGCCCGCCGCCGGTCGCCGTACCGAACGCGCCTCGGCAGTTGCTGATTCATGTCGCCAACGAGCTGCGCAACCCCCTCACGCCGGTGCTCGCGGTAGGCGCCGCACTTTCGGTGGCTGTCGGGTCCATGCTCGACGCGGCCATGGTGGCGGCCGTCGTCTTCACCGACGCCGGAATCGGCGCTCTGCAACAGCTCGGGGCCGACCGGGCCGTTGCCGCGCTCGACCAGGTATCCGCCCAGCGGGTCCGGGTCCGCCGCGACGGGACCGAGCGTGGCGTCCTCGCCGACGAACTGGTCGTCGGCGACGTCATTCGGCTCGGCCCTGGCGAAGGGGTGCCCGCCGACTGCCGCCTGCTCGAGGCCGAGGGCCTGGAGATCGACGAATCCGCGCTGACCGGTGAGTCACTGCCGGTGGACAAGGTTCCCGCGCCGATCGAAGCGGAGGCGCTGGCCGACCAGTCGTGCATGTTGTTCGCCGGCACCGCCGTCGCGACGGGCCGAGCCAGCGCGGCAGTGGTAGCGGTCGGGGCCGACACCGCCGCCGGACGGGCTGCCCGCGGCGTCACCGCACCGCGCACCGGAGTGGAGAGCCGCCTCGAGACCTTGGCGGCGCGCGCCACACCGGTCGCACTCGGGGCGGGAGCCGTCACCGTGGCTGCCAACCTCGCCCGGGGCGCCCCACTGGCCGAGACGCTGGCCGCCGGGGTGAGCCTCACGGTCGCGGCCGTCCCCGAGGGTCTGCCGATCCTCGCCACCGCCGCCCAGCTGGCCGGGGCAAGACGGCTGGCTGAACGGGGTGTGCTGGTCCGCCACAAGCGAGCGGTGGAGGCACTGGGCCGGGTCGATGTGCTGTGTGTGGACAAGACCGGCACCCTTACCCATGGAATTCTGCGCGTCACCGCCGTGCACGACGGACAGCAAGGTGCCGCTGCCGATCAGCTCCCGGGCAGGCACCGGCAGATCCTCGCCACCGCGCAAGCTGTGGCGGCGACCACCCTGCCGCGACGACGTCGCCCGGGCAGCACCGACGACGCCATCGTCACCGCCGCGACGGCCGCGCGGCTCCCGGAGTCCCCGGCCGCACTGGCCGAGCTGACCTACGAATCGGGCCGGGCCTACCATGCGGTCATCGTCCCAGACGACGACGGTGTACAACTGAGCGTCATCGGGGCTCCCGAGACGATCCTGAGCCGCTGCGCCGACCACGAACACCCCAGCGCAGGCCACGTCGAGGTGGACCGTGATCGCCGCAGCCAGCTCGACGGACTGGTCGAGGAACTGGCCGGAGACGGCGGCCGAGTGCTCGCCGTCGCCACCCGCCGGCTCGGCGCGCCACCGGAGGGCGAGCTGACCGAGGACGCCGTCATAGAACTCACCCTGGCCGGGTTCTTGGTCCTCTCCGACCCGCCACGCGGCCATGCCGCGGACGCCCTGAATCGAATCACCCGAGCGGGTGTGCGGCCCGTGCTGATCAGCGGCGACCATCCTGCGACGGCCTGCTGGCTGGCCACCGAGGTCGGGATGCCGTCCGCGCCCGACGGCAGCACCGGTGTCGTCACCGGCCCAGAGCTCGACCGCCTCGACGACGACGCGCTCGACGCACTGCTGCCCGGGGTGTCGGTCTGCGCCCGGGTCACGCCGGCCCATAAAGTCCGGCTGGTGGCTGCCTACCGCAGGGCTGGGCACTGTGTCGCCATGACCGGTGATGGTGTGAACGACGCGGCCGCGATCCGGCTCGCCGACGTCGGTATCGCCCTCGGCAGCGGCCGCAGTACCGAAGCAGCCCGCCACGCCGCCGACGTGGTGCTCGTCGAGGACCACATCGGTAGCATCGTCGACGCGCTCATCGAGGGCCGTGCCCTATGGGTGGCGGTCCGCGATGCGGTCGCCAACCTGCTCGGTCACAACTACGGCGAGATCGCGGTGATCGGCGGCGTGAGTCTGCTGACCGGCATGACCCCGCTCACCGCCCGCCAGCTGCTGCTGTGCAACTTGTTCACCGACACGATCCCCGCGCTGGCCATCGCCATGCGCCCGGTGCCCAGCCTCGATCCGGAGCATCTGCTCGCGGAGGGCCCGGACCGCTCGATCGGCCCACTGCTCACCGAACGGATCACCGTGAACGGCGTCGCCACCGGTCTGGCAGGCGCGGGCGGCTACCTGGCTGCCCGCCTCACCGGTACCGTCGAGCGAGCTCGCACGGTCACCCTGCTGAGCATCGTCGGTGCGCAGTTGGGCGAGACCGCAGTGCTGCGGCCGACCGACCCGGTCGTCGTCGGCGCGGCCGCCGTATCGGCGGCGGCGCTGCTCGGCATCGTCGAGACTCCAGGACTGAGTCAGTTGTTCGGATGCCGACCGGTAGGCCCCGGCGGCCTGCTCATCGCCGGAACCGCTGCTACGGCGGCGGCCGTAGGCACCTTGATGTTCGCGCCTGCGGTAGCGCGCCACCGCGAGGATAGAGCATCCTCCTCGCGCAGCGCCTCAGGGTGAAACGGGATCCCGGGAGTTGGTTCACCGTGCGTGTGAGTCTCGCTGATCACGACCGACTGCCCGGAGTAGAAGGTGACCGCGGTGGCATTGCGGCCGGCCCCGCAGTGACAGATGGGATCTGTCCGCGATCAGGCCACGACCAGCGCGGTCACTCCTAGGTATATGAGGATCGAAAGGAGGTCTTGGATCACGGTCGCCAATGGTCCGGCGCCGAAGGCCGGATCGATTTTCAGTTTCGACATCGTCCACGGCAGACCCATCGCCACGACCGCGGCGACCGAGCATGCGGCCAGTAAGGAGATCGCCACCGCCAGCGACACGTCCGGTGCGCCCCAGAACATCAGCGTGAGCGGGTAGGACACGACGGCGATCAGCAGCCCGATGAGCAGGCCGGTCACGGATTCACGGTGGACGATGCCACGCACGCCGACACCGACCGCAAGGCCGCGGATCACCAGCGCCTCGGTCTGGGTGCCGACCGCGTCGGCCAGATAGACCACGCCGGGAATGAAGAACGCGACAAGGACCTCGCGCTCCAGTTCGGCGTGGAAGATGTCCACGACACCCGCGGCGAGCATCGCACCGGCGAGCCCCACCAGCAGCCACGGCAAGCGGTGCCACAGTCGGCGGGCGATCGGTTCGACGGTCGCAGTCCGGGCGCCGGTCGCGGATTTCAGATATCCGGAGAGCCGGGCGACATCCTCGTCGTGTTCCTGCAGCAGCACCGTCAACAGTCGCCGCGGTGGAATGAGCCCGAGCCATCGGCCATCGGCGTCGACGACCGCCAGCCCCGGTTCCTCATGCCGCAACGCTTCCCATACCGCCGCCTCCTGGTCCTTGTGCCCGGCGATCGTCGGCGGATCGGGGTCCATCACCGCACCGACGGCCGTCCCGGTGGGTGCCGCGAGCAGATTCTCGATCGTGATCAGACCGGCCAGCCGAGTGCCGTCACACACCGCTATCACGGCCGCGCTGGCAAATCGGCCACCGCGCATACGGGCCAGGACATCGTCGGCCATTTCCCCGGGATCGGCGATCGGCACGTCACGGGTGGCATGAGCCGCCGCCGTGCCGAATAGCTCCACGCTTCGCACAGTCGGTTCCACGGGCGCAAGGTAGTCCGATCGGCCGGGAAGCGCCAGCGTTCCGAACAGGCCGCGCGCCGTTCTGTCGCGCGTGCCCAACCGTCTGCTCGCCGGCGGACTCGGCGGGTGCCCCGGTTCGCTCCTCGGAGTCCTGGGGATCATCTTCAGCCTCGCCGGACTCGCAGTCGCGGTCTTCGCAGTCGTCGTCTGGATCATGGCCATGGTCCAGGCGAACAACACCGGCGGTGTCCACGCAGAGCTTCCCATTGTCGGAAAACTCACTGCCCCCTATGCCGATCAGTTGGCCAATTCGGTCAAGTAGCGGCAATCCGGAGTCTCAGCTGGATTCCGTGATCGAGGATGCTGTCGGCACCCTGCCGACGGCCGGATGCGATAGTCCGAAGATCAACGGCCCGAGACACTCTCGGGCCGTTGGCGTCCGCGCGGAACATCCGGCGGCCCATGGCGTTCGTGTGGAGGAGTGCACGCACGCGGGATTGAGCCGGTCACGACCGTGACGCTGATTCTGGTCGGCGCGGCGGCCGCTGTCGGTGCAGTACTGCACGTTCTGGAGCAGCGCAAAGGCGGGTCAGGTGTTCGACCTGAGACCGGGAGCCCTGAAACCCTTCTACCGCACCCGCGGATGTCTCGCAGTGGGCCTGAGGATGCCGGTGACATCGAGGTAGAAGTTGCAGTATCTACCCTGGACCGTGGCCAGTGGGCGCTGACTCGCAGCCCGCCGGGACGAATACCGCCGCGGCGAGTGCAGCGCGTTGGTTCGACGCTGACGACAGTTGTTTGCTAGACGTGAACTGTCCAGCAAACGACGTCAACTGGGCGATGCGATGGTCCGTATGCCGAGCATCCCCACCTCGGGTGTGCCGATTCAGGAACGCTGTGTTGCGTCGCCGACCCTGAGCTCCGTCGGGACCACGGTTTCGAATCACATCACTCGAGATTAGTACGCCCGCAGATAGTAGATCGATCACAGAGAAGTCCCGTGTACGCACGTGGTGTCATGGATTCCACGGTCGAAGCACCGCTCAGCTCCTATCGCTCGATGTGGCGGAAATCCACAGAAGTCAGGAGACGGGCCTGCATACTGAGCAGCGCAGTATGTCACCCATCGGTTGGACTCTGCCGCACGAACACCTGCCGTGCGGCGTGGTCGCGGACAGCGAATCTGCCGCGTGCGGATACATGGCTGTGCCGGAGCGCTGGTCACGAGCTTGTCGCTAGAATGGTTTTATTGTGAAGCTCATCGGGTGGTTGCGGCTTGGTGGCTTAACGCTGGCGCTGCTTGCGGCGGCGCTGCTGATGGCGCCGCTGATGCACTGCACGCTGCTCGACGCCGGCGAGCATCACCATGGAGCCGCTGCGCACTCCCATGACGCCGCAACGCCGATCACCGCCCTGGTGGCCGCGGCGGTGGACGGCACCTCCCATGTCCTCGCCGATGCCGGAGGACGCCACGGTGCGCCGCATGCCGTCCATTGCGCCATCACGCCCGCGCTACCGGCAGGTGGCGGAAGTTTCGTGCCGCTGCAACTGCTCCTGTTCGTGCTGGTCGTGGGCATGGTTGTCGCGGCCGTGTACCGGGTCTGTCCCGGTGGAGTGCGCGGTCCGCCCGTCGCGGCCGTACCCGTCGTCAGCGGCAGAGTCCTGCTGACGCGCATCTGTATCGCCCGGCGCTGATCGGTCAGCGCCAGGCTGACGTGTCGTCCCCGTCGGCCGGTGTGCTGCCCGTGCACGCTCCGCCCTTGTGGGCGGTCTCGATACAGAAAGCGACACTCATGGACAACGTTGTGCTCGGCAGGCGTGCCGAGGTTCCGGCGGCGCTGGGGGTCGCGCCAGACGCAACCCGGCAGCCGCAGGCGCTGGTCGGCAACACTCCGGTGTTGTGGGTCGGCGCGCCGCTGGCACCCGCGGGCCGCGGGTTCTGGGCCAAACTCGAGGGATTCAATCCGGGCGGTATGAAGGACCGCCCCGCCTTGCATATGGTGCGGCGAGCGCGAGGACGCGGCGATCTGGTGCCCGGAGCGCGCATCATCGAATCCACCAGCGGCACCCTCGGCATGGGCTTGGCGCTGGCGGGAATGACCTACCACCATCCGGTCACTGTCGTCACCGACCCTGGGCTGGAACCGATCGTCGCGCGAATGCTCGCGGCCTATGGAACGCGCGTCGACATAGTGACCGAACCTCACGCCAGCGGCGGCTGGCAGCAGGCGCGCCGCGCTCGAGTCGCGGAACTGCTCGAGCACGAGCCCGATGCGTGGTGCCCGGACCAGTACCACAATCCGGATAATGTCGCCGGCTACGAAGCGCTGGCGATCGAGTTGATCGAGCAGCTCGGTGGGGTCGATGTGCTGGTGTGCGCGGTCGGCACCGGCGGGCATTCGGCTGGCGTGGCGCGGGTGCTGCGGCGGTTCAACCCGGACCTGAAGCTGATCGGGGTGGACACCGTGGCGTCGACGATCTTCGGTCAGCCCGCTGGTCCGCGACTGATGCGGGGCCTTGGTTCGAGCATCTACCCGCGCAACATCGATTACGAGGCCTTCGAAGAAGTCCATTGGGTCGCGCCATCGGAGGCGGTGTGGGCGTGCCGCACGCTGGCGGCGACCCATCACGCCACCGGCGGCTGGAGCGTCGGTGCGGTCGCGCTGGTAGCGGGGTGGGCCGCCCGGGTCTTCGATCCCGAGTTGCGGATCGCGGCTGTGTTCCCCGACGGGCCGCTCCGCTACTTCGACACCATCTACAACGACACCTATTGCGAGGAGCACGGTTTGCTCGACGCCGACCCACCGATCGAACCGGGCACCATCACCCACCCGGCCGAGAAGGTCGTGCGGAGCTGGACCCGCTGCACCACCGTCATCGATCCCCAACAGCTCAGCCGCGACAGGAAGCGATCGTCGTGACGGTAGTCGTGGAGTTCCGCAGCTTCGATCTCGCCGCGCGGCTGCTGATGGTGAACCAGTTCGGCATCAATCTCGGTTTCTACATGCTTATGCCGTATCTGGCGGGGTACCTGGCCGGACCACTCGGCTTGGCTGCCTGGGCGGTCGGGCTCGTGCTGGGTGTGCGGAACTTCTCCCAGCAAGGCATGTTCCTCCTCGGTGGCACACTCGCCGACCGGCTCGGCTACAAACCACTGATCGTCGCCGGATGCCTGCTGCGCACCGGCGGTTTCGCCCTCCTGGTGTTCGCGACTTCCCTGCCGTGGTTGCTGATCGCCTCGGCTGCAACGGGCTTCGCCGGCGCACTGTTCAACCCGGCGGTGCGCGCCTATCTCGCCGCCGACACCGGAGAACGCCGGTTGGAAGCGTTCGCGGTGTTCAACATCTTCTACCAGGCGGGCATCCTGGCCGGGCCACTGGTCGGCCTCGCGCTGATGACGTTGGATTTCCGGGTGACCGCAGCCACAGCGGCAGCCGTGTTCGCTGCGCTGACGGTCGCGCAACTGTTCGCGCTCCCCACCCGGCGCGCCGAGACACCGCCGGAGAAGACATCGGTGGTCGAGGATTGGCGCACCGTGGTCTCCAATCGGCGGTTCGTGGCCTTCGCGGTGGCAATGATCGGTTCATATGTGCTGTCTTTCCAGGTCTATCTCGCGCTGCCGCTGCAGGCGGACTACGTGGCAGGCACGCGATCGCAGGCGGTGACCTCGGCGGTGTTCGTGATCTCCGGTGTCGTCGCGGTGGCCGGGCAATTGCGCATCACCGCGTGGTTGCGCTCCCGCTGGCGCACCGGCCGCAGCCTGGTCGTCGGCATGAGTCTGCTGGCCGTGTCGTTCCTGCCGCTGGCTCTCGTACCCGGATCCGAGCGGTTCGGGACAGCGGCCGCGATCGCCGCGATTCTGGTGGCGGCCGCGCTGCTGGCGGTCGGGACGGCGGCTGTGTTCCCGTTCGAGATGGACACCGTGGTCTCCCTGGCCAACGGCAGGCTGGTGGCCACCCATTACGGGTTCTACAACACCGTCGTCGGCGTCGGAATCCTGATCGGCAACCTCGCCACCGGCGCAGTGGTCGGCGCCGCCCACGACGCTGGAGCCGACTGGGCGGTCTGGGTCGGGCTCATAGCCATCGGCGCGCTCGCCGCGCTGGCCTTGCATCGGCTCGACCGCTCGGAGCGTGCGGTGGTGACAGCGTCCGGAGGCGACGATCCGGATACCGCGACAAGCAGTGAGCGGCGCGACCGTGCTCTTGGCCGGACAGTGCCGCCGGTCAGCCCTCCGCCAGGCCACCGCGACGACCGGATCACCATATGACGCGGTAGCTGCGGTCGTTGCGGAACCCGCAGCGCTCACAGAGTGCCAGTGCGTGCTTGACCGGTTCCGGATCCACGGAACCCCGCGGCAGGGCCAGGTGGTCGGCCCGGTCAACCGCCACTGATCCTGGGGTATGCCGGTTTTCTCGACCACGTTGAATGCCGTGCAGCAGCCCCAACTTCATATCATGTTTCTGCCAGTGTGGCGGTGGTGGCCGCCGTAGGCGCGGAAGACGGGTTTGCCGAACTGTCGTTCTACGTAGTTCAGTGTGGTGTAGCGGGCAAACGCCGCTATTCAGCCACACCCCTCGTCGTCGATGCGATAAGCACGAGGACCGCTCGTTGGACGCCACTTGGGCTCATCGCCCATGATCGTGACGCGCCATCACCTCAGTCATGCTGTCGTATCGGGGCGACTGACAGCTTCTCGAGCAGCGGCGATCTGTAGTGCACGCAACCTCTCCGGCGTCTCGGGCTGCGCGACGAGTTGCCCGCCGCCGCGCTGCCGCCGGATCGAGATCACAGCAGAACAGATTGCCACGGCGAGAAGCGATTTCGGAATACCCGGGTGCGACAGGGGCACCGGGCAGATTCCGCCGTACTGGTGGCATCGACGACGGCGTGGCGACCTTCGGGCCGGCAGTTCCTGCAGGTTCTCGGCGGACGGTTGCCTACGCCGTGCGCCGAGTAGTGAAGTCGAATTCGAGGTATTGCTCTGCGGCGGAGGGGATATGAGTGAGCGTGAGGTCGGCGAGGTTGCCCTGGTCGGTCTGCACGCAGAGATGGCTGCCGGTAGGCAGGTGATAGACATCGTCGAGGGTCTGCGTCCAGGCGACCGGCGGGATCTTGGTGCAGCGATCGGGTCCGATGTCCTCGCGGGGCACCGCGAACCGGGCACGGCCGTTGGTCATGGCGTTGAGTGTGTCGCCGGTCTTCGACGGGCTCATGTCGACGCCTGGTTCGTTCTGATCGCGCACCTGCCCGTTGTCCAAGTCGATGCCCTCGACGTTGATGAGCCTGGCGTGTCCCTGGGCGAGAGGTGCAGCGGTGGTCGGTATCTCGGTCGACGAAGTCGGGCCAGTGGTCGGCACCGGCGGTATGCCCGACGGTTCGGAAGCGGAGTTCGGTCCTGAGCACTGGGTGACGCCGAAGACAACGAGTGCGACCACGACGCTCACTACGCCCGCCGAGCTACCGACCACGGTCCAGAAGTGCGTCGAGCCATACCTGTTGCTCCTTGCGGGTGCCGGTCGTTGCTCGTCCTGGGTCATCTGCTGCTTCCCCCTGTTGCCCGGATGCTGACGCTGGGCTTTTTCTATATCGGCGCGGTCTTTCTCACCAGTGTGGCAGACCGGCACGGCCCGGCTCCTGCCGAGGATGCTGGCCGGGCGCAAGTCCGGGCCGGTGTTTCTCACCGACCGCAAGGCCCGCCCCTCGGTCGCGGTCAACGACATCGACCCGACGTCTGGGCGTGCGCGCCTGTCGTATCGGCGTGCGGCCGAGTTGTTCGAAGAACACACCGCCGTGTTCGACAACGGCCCTGCACGCTGCATCAGCTGCGACATTCCCGGCTGACCCATGCCGCGGAGGATGGTGCGTCGACGCCGGTGTTGATGAAGCTGTCCGGGCACACATCGGTGCGCAGTCTGGTGAAGTACGCGCGGGTTTCGGACGAAGGACTTCGTCGTTTCCAGGCAGAGAGCGACCCGGCGACACGACGCCGTCGAGGTCGCTGATCACGTGCGGCCGGGCAGGTCGTCTCCGGGCTCGTGCCGCGCGGTCGGCGAGTCGGTGATGGTTCATCGAATTGTTCAGGCCTGCCCGGGCGCGGCGGTTCCTTACTTCTTGCCGGGACGCCACCAGGGTGTGCTGGGTTCGGGCTTGGGGTGCCCGGGGCACCATTGCTCGGATGCGACACCGGCGCGGACACGGTCGATGTGGGCGCCGCAGCCTGACCAGGTGGTTTTGCCGCAGGTGCGGCATCGGGTGGGTGAGCACATCAGTGGGCCGCCTCGGTGGTGGTCTCGATGCGTGGAGGTCCTTGGTAAGGGCGGTGCAGGGCAGCGAATCCGGGGGTGGTCGCGGCGGTGACGAGCGCGTCGAGCAGGACCGGACCGCGTTGCGTGGTGGGGCTTTCGGTCAGGACGGGGCCGTTGAAGCCGTGGCCGTCGATGACGATGATCGGGCTGCCCCCGCTTGCGCCGAGCGCGTTCTGGCTGGCCGTGTGCGACCGGGTGACGGCGTTGTCGAGGCCGGGGTCGTCCACGGACCGGGCCAGGTCCGGGTCCAGGCCGGCGGCGGCGAGTGATGCGGTGAGGGCGTCGGGTCCGAGGTCGTCGCCGTGTACGTGCAGTCGGGTTCCGATGTGGTCGTAGAGGCGTGCGAACGCCTCGGGTCCGCCGGTATTGGTGGCGGCGGCGAACACTCGTCCCAGGTGGCGTGAGCGCTCGATCATCGACTTGTGATCGGCGTCGACGTCGTGACCGTCGTTGAGCACCGCCAGGCTCATCTGCCGCAGTCGCACCGTGTGCGGGCTGTCGGTGGCGGCGGCGAGCAGCCATCGGGAGGTGACCCACGCGAACGGGCACACAGGATCGAGGTACAGGTCGATGTCGGCCATCGAGAGCCTCCTTCGGGGTTGCGGCGGTGGGCGCGGAGCCTGCGCACCCGCCGCCGTGGTGAGAGGTGCGATTCCTCGTGGGCGCTGGGTGCCATCAGTGGCTTGCGCGGGGCTTTCCGTGCAGCTCCACACCGAACACAGGCCAGAGCAGGCAGAAGTTGAACACTCCCGCCGCGATCGGGATCAGGCCGATCACGGCCACGATGATGCCGGTGGCGCCACCGATCATGGCGAGGCCGATCACAATCAGCGCGATTCCGGCGGCGATGCGGGCCAGTCGCCCGGCGGTGCTTCCCATGAACTCGACGACGCCCATGCTGCTGAACTCCTTTGCCCGGGGAACAGGGGTTGCGCCCAACAATACCCCATGGGGTATGGTCGGCATCGACATTCACCATACCCCCAGGGGTATTGAAGGAGGGTCGAATGACCGAGACGAAACTCGATACCGCCCCCGCTGATCCACCCCACCCCGACTCCGCAGCGGGCCCGCTGGGCCGGTGGGGTGCGTACATGGCCGGGCACACCAAGGCGGTGATCGGGGTGTGGTTGCTGGTGCTGATCGCGCTCGGGGCCGCCGCGCCGAGCGTGTTCACCTCTCTGGCCGGTGCGGGATGGCAGGCCAACGGCTCGGAATCGGTGCGCGCGCGAGAATTGGCCCAGCAGCACTTCGGCGGCAATTCCTCGGCCGCGGTGCAGGTGGTGATCCATTCCGACACCGCCACGATCGGCGATCCAGCGATGACCCGCATGGTCGAGCAGGTCACCGCGGTATTCGCCGGTGACGAGCGGATCGCGCAGGTGATCGCCCCGCAGCCGGGATTCACGATCAGCCCCGACGCGCACACCGGAATCGTGATCGCGGGCGCGAACGCCTCCACCGACGACATGGTCAAGGCCGTCGACGAGCACAAGGACGTGTTGAGCGCGCTGTCCCGGGAAGGGATCGAGGTCTACCCGACCGGAGCCTCGGCGTTGTGGAGCGATTTCAACGTCGCCAACCACGACGCCATGATCAAAGCCGAGATGTACTCGTGGCCGGTCACTTTGGCGATCATGGTGCTCGCTTTCGGGTCACTGGTCGCGGCCGGGCTGCCGCTGCTGCTGACCCTGGCGGGTCTGGTCGCCTCCGCGGGTGGGCTGGTGTTGTTGAACCAGATCACCCCGATCTCGGTGTGGGCGATGAACTTCGCCATGATGTTCGCCCTGGCCCTGGGGATCGACTATGCGTTGTTCCTGGTGGCCCGCTTCCGTGACGCCCTGGCCCGCACCGGCGATCCCCGCGCCGCGGTCGCCGAGACCATGGCCACCGCCGGCAAGGCGGTCCTGCTCTCGGGATTGACGGTGCTGGTGAGCTTGTCGGCGGTGCTGATCGTGCCCGCCCCCGCGGTGCGGACCATGGCGGTCGGGATCATGCTCGCGGTGGTGTTCGTGCTGGCCGCGACCCTGACCCTGCTGCCGGCCGCGCTCGGCGCGCTCGGAGGCAAGGTCAACGCTGCGGCGTTGCCGTACGCGCGCCGCCAGCAGCACCGCTCCCCGGTGTTCGCGCGTTGGGGCCAGATCCTGCACCGCCACCCGTGGCCGTTCGCTGCGGTGGCGCTGGCCATCCTGATCGGGCTGGCGATACCGGTGTTCGGGCTCAAAACCGCGATGCCCTCGATCGCGGTGGTGCCCGCCGACGCGCCTGTGCGTCAAGGCTATGACCTGATCCAGCAGCAGTTCGGTCCCGGAGCCCCGGGCATGCTCTCGATCATCGCTCCCGCCGCCGAGGCAGAGGCCACCGCGACCATCGCGCGCGCCAGCGAAGGCATCCTCATGCTCACTCCGCCCCAGCCCGCCACAGACGGCGCCGACCTGGTGATGATGCAGGCGATGCCCGCGGTCGATCCGTCCGCACCGCAGATGGCGCAGATCCTGGACCGCCTGCGCGCCGACCTGCCCGAGCACGCGGTGGTCGGCGGTGCGGCGGCGGAGAACCTCGACCTGCAACAAGCCCTGGACGACTACCTGCCGATCGTGGTGGCGATCATCCTGATCCTCGGGTTCGCGCTGTTGCTGATCGCTTTGCAGGCCCCGCTGATCGCGGCCCTGGGCACCCTGGTCAGCTTGCTCTCGACCGCGGCCGCGTTCGGGGTGGCCAAGCTGATCTTCCAGGACGGGCACGGGGCCGGGCTGCTCGGTTTCACCCCGCAAGGGTTCCTGGACGGGTGGGGGCCGGTGTTCTTCTTCGCGATGATCTTCGCCATCGCGATGGACTACACGGTGTTCCTGCTGGCCACCGCCAAGGAACACTACGAACGCACCGGCGACCCCCATACCGCGCACCTGGACGGGCTCGCGCATTCGGGGCGGGTCATCTTCGCCGCGGCGGCGGTGATGGTGGCGGTGTTCTTCACCTTCGCCCTGGCCGACCCGTTGCCTCCCAAGGAGATGGGCATCATCCTGGGTGTCGCGGTCCTGCTCGACGCCCTGCTGGTGCGACTGGTGCTGCTACCGGTCATCTTGCGGCTGACCGGGCGCGCTGCCTGGTGGAGCCCGGCGGGGTTGCGCCGCATCCTGCCCGCCATCAGCTTCTCCCACCACTGACCCACCGGTGAACTCCCGTTCTCGAATCCCCGCCTCACATACCCCTCGGGGTATATTGGGGGCAGGATCCGAGAAGGGAACACATCGATGGTCGGCAACGACGACGCTATCGCGCAGGTACTCAACAGGCTGCGCCGCGCGCAAGGCCAACTCGCCGGGGTGATCGCCATGATCGAGGACGGGCGCGACTGCAAGGACGTGGTCACCCAACTCGCGGCGGTCTCCAAAGCACTCGACCGCGCCGGATTCAAAATCGTCGCCACCGGACTGCGCGAATGCCTCATCGACACCGGCGAGGGCGAACGCGCACCCATGAGCATCGAGGAACTGGAAAAGCTCTTTCTCGCCCTGGCCTGACCCGACACAACCGGGTCGGGTACGCATACCGAAAGGACTCCCGCCGATGGCACTGCCGCCCCGCCCGCGCGGATGGACCATCACCCGGCTCGTCCCGGCCCTGGCCGGAATCCTGGTCCTGCTCAGCGCATTGCTGAGCAGGACCCTCTCGCCGTGGTGGCTGATATTGACCGCCCTGGTCGGAGCGAACCTGCTGCTCTACAGCGCGATGGGCTGGTGCCCGGCCACTCTGGTGATGCGCCGACTCGGCCTCACCGACACGACCTGCCCAACCCCTACCGCCTGACCACTCTTCTCGGATCGGAGCACACGATGGACCTGGCCCTGTCGACCACCCTGCACACCACCTTCGACGACGCGATCGAACGCACCCGCACCGTGCTGGCCGAGCAAGGATTCGGCATCCTCACCGAGATCGACATGCAAGCCACCCTCAAAGCCAAACTCGGCCACGACATGGAGGACTACCGCATCCTCGGCGCCTGCAACCCACCCCTTGCCCACCAAGCGGTCGAAATCAACCGCCAGATCGGACTACTGCTGCCCTGCAACGTGGTGGTCCGCCGCGACCCCACCGATACCGACACCATCATCATCGAAGCCATGAACCCCCAACTCATGGTGCAGGTCACCGACCAGGCCGCCCTCGATCCGGTCGCCGACGAGGCCACCACCCGCCTGCGCGCGGCACTGGCCGCACTGGAGGCCACCCAGCCCTGACACCACGATCAACCCGCCGCGAAAGACGCGAACATATCCGCCCCAACCGCTGCCGGTCGATTCATTCGCCGTCGCGGCAATCCGGATCGCGCAGTGGACGGTGTCGTCCACCCAGATCGGGTAAGTGGAAGCCGTAGTGGCCGTCGATGCCGATGTGAGAGCGGATAAACGGCGAGAGCCGAGCGGCGTCGGAATCGAGAACCGGATAGTCCTGGGCGCGTCGTTCGCTCAGCGCACGATCCATGTAGACGGTGTTCCACAGCACCACACAGTTCAGGACCAGGCCCAGGGCTTCGAGCTGGTCTTCCATGCCGTTGTAGTAGGTGCGCGTCATCTCGCCCTTGCGGCCGTGGAAGATTCGCCGGGGCCAGGTCGTGGCGGCCCTCGGTGTTGATCGAGCTTGTCGTGGCGCCGGTGCTGCGGGCGCTTCCCTGGGGTTAGCGGTGAGTCCGGTCGCAGTGCAGGATGTGTCGAGGTGGCAACACCCTGGATCGTGGATGTAGTCGTTGACGACCAGGATCGGTGGCAACGCCGGTGTACCGGCGGGACGGCCTTGCGCAACAGGTCCGCTTGGCTGTTTTCGATGATCGCCTCGACCGCGTCGCGCTGCGCGGGGGTGGTCGCGGTGAGGTAGTTGTCGCCCTCGACCCTGGGTGTGTGGTTTGGGGTCCACGGCCGCGCGGGGGCTACCGAACCAGGACTTGCGGTCCCGAAGCGACAGGAACGTGGTTCGGATGCGGCGCCGGTCTATCTGCAACGGACTGCCATCGTCGGCGACCAACGACAGACCGGCCTTGCGCACCGCCGGATGACGGCACTGCACCCACCGGGTGACCTGATTGAAGGTGAACGCTTCAGCGGTGACGCGGTTGTAACGGGGCGAATATCGGGTCCACAGCCTCGGTTGCGTGTCCGGCGGGGCCAGGCGTCGGGTGAGCGTCGAGTGCTCGAGCCACTGCTCCAGCAGCCGCACGGACCGCCGGTTGAGAGTCACGCTCTCTGTGGTGTTACGGCCCTTGAGATAATCGAGCAGGATGGTGGCATCACCGGCCCAGTCCAGATCGCCCACGCCCAGCGCCTCGATGCCGTCCGGGACGATCCCGATATAGGTGCCCAACAACAGGCGATACGACAACGCGACGTCGCTGTCGACGAACAGCGCCGCAACCACTCTGGGCAAAACGCAACACATCGTTGACCCGCGTTGTGACCGTGCCGCTGAACGAACGTGGCTCACGCCATCGGCCCGTCCCGATCGATCAACCAGCACAAGTTGTCGAACGACCACCCGAACTCACGCGGATCGCGACCACGCTCAACCGCCGCCAGCGCCGCCTGGTGCTCGGCGAACCCGGCGCGGATGATCGTCGCGCACACCTGCCGTATCCGCTGCCACTCCGACGTGACCGCGTTCGGCCAACTCGTCCACGGACCTGCGGATCACGGTGACGTACTGCTGGAAGGTCTTCAGCTCATCGACCGGTCCGTGCGGATGAACGATGTTGCACAACCCGATCAGCATCTCACGGGCAAAGCACGTGCGATTCCCACCCAGAGTGGGCAGCACGCCGTTGGCGCGGTGCTCATCGCTGAGCGCGTAGAAGCCATACTTCTCGGGATCGGGATGCAAGCGTTCCGGTTCCCGGGTGTCCTACAACACGACAATGCCGTCCGCGGCCGAGGGGCCCGCGCGCGCCACCCGACCAGGCGTACCGTGGGCTGACGCAATCCGGGCAGGATACGGGCGGCAACCAGATCACACGTGCTGGTCCACTCATCCTTTCTCTAGCCAGAATAGTGTTGTTGCACTGGCGTGTTGGTAGCGTGAGTGTGCATTCGCGCGCCACCGCGCCCAGGAATCCCCCGAACGCCGCAAGGCAGCCCCGTTCGTGCACGAACCCGGCCGCACCTGCCTGTGCACCCACTGCGGGAAGGCGCGCGCGGCGAGGCGAGCACCCAAGAGCACTGTTCGCGTATCGGGTGAGCGGGGTTCCCATGGGGTGGTGGTGTTCAGCGCCGGCCACAGGACGATCAGGATGCGGATGTGCCAGTTCGGTGCCCGCGAGTTCGTGGTGTAGCCGTGGGGTGTGCTCGGGCGCGGGAATGGCGCACCGCTGTCCGGGTCCCGGCGGGGGCGCGGTTGGGCAATGTGTGCGCAGGGCGGAGAGACGCTCAACGAGCCCTCTATCGAACATATGTTCCCATACGGGTTAGGCTTTGCGAGTGACCGACGAGAACCCCACCGAGGGCGCTATCCACCGCTACTTCGATGCCCTTCAAGCGGGGTCCCCTGCGCTGTTGAAGGAGTGCTTCACTGATGACGCGCGATGGTTGGCGCCGGGCCGTCTGCCCAACTCCGGAATCTGGCAGGGGCCCAAGGCCATCGTGGAGGAGTTCTTTCCGATCGCGATGGCTCGGATGCAGCCGGGGTCGTTCAGCACTGAACTGATCAGCCTGACCCTCGGGGAGTCGAACGCCGTCGTCGAGTGGCGATCGAGGGCGACCACGCTGACCGGCCATGAGTACGACAACGCCTACATCGCGAATTTCGTTGTCACCGAGGGCAGGATCTGCGAGGTGCGCGAGTACTTCGACACCCACCGCGGCGAGGCGCTGTACCAGTAAGACGGCTTCCCGCCACCGGGCGAAGCGGCACCGCCCGGTGGCGGGACGCGGGGCACTTGCGCCGGCGCAGTCTTCGAGGGTGGTGCTTGTCAGGTGGGGATCGGGCCGGGGTGAGAGTGGGCGGCGAAGAAGTCCCAGATGATCTGACTGGTGTCGATGGTGGGATCGGCGGGGCCGGTGATGGCGGTGGGGACGAGGGTGGGGTCGCCGCCGGGCCAGGTGTGGCCGCCGCCTTCGAGGGTGTAGAGCTCGACGGCGGCGTCGAGGGCGCGAGGGTAGGTGGTGCGGGTGACGGTCGTGCTCACCTGTTCGGTGGCGGGGTCGGTTCCGCATCCGCTGCGGGCGGCCCAGCTGCAGTCTGGGCGGGGATAGAGCCCGGTTGGGGACGTTGTCGGCGTCGGGGGTGGCCCGTTGTTGCTCAGCCAGGGTGCGGGGGGTCGTCGGTGGCGGGCAGGAGTTGCCCGGCGGAGCCCAGCGCCCCGCTGTGGTAGTCGAGGAAGGTGTCGGCGGTGCCGTGGAAGGTGAGCTCGGGGATGGGTCGTGCGGGCCGGCACCAGGAGAAGTTCTGGATGCCGGCGACGGGGGCCACGGCGGCGAGGCGGTCGGCGAACTGGCAGGCGACCGAGGTGGTGGTGAACGCGCCCATCGACAGCCCGGTCATGCAGACGCGGACCTGTACCAACACAATCCGAGCGCGCAGAGGTCTACGAGCTGCCCGGAGATCTCGGCTCGGACCACTGCCGAATCTCCGCCACCAGTTCCGCCAGATCACCGGCGGTCGGAGCCGCTCTCCCCGCCCTCTGGAATGCACGGGACAGCAACGCGCCGACGAACGCACGCACCAACCACGAGACCGAACCTCCACGCACTTGGCCGGTTTGCTGCGCGGCGCGGAACGCCGCGACCAGAGCGTCCGACATGGGTGCGAGTACATGCTTCTGCAGGCGCGCGTAGGCCTCGGGATGTTGCGAGGAGTCGGCGGTGACTCGCAACTGCAGGTCGAGTGCGCCTGACGAGAGACTGGCGATGAACAGCTCGCCGAGCGTGGTGAGATCCTTCTCGAGATCCCCGGTGGGCTCGAAACGCAGAGCGTCGATGGCGCCCATCGCCTCCAGGAGTAAGTCGTCGGCGGAGGACCAGCGTCCCGCGACGGCCTTACGCGTCACTCCCGCCCTGCGCGCGACCTGTCGGATGCTGAAACCCTCGACGCCGGAGGCGGCGAGCTCTTTTCGCGCGGCATCGAGGATGCGAGGTGTCAGCGACTCGTCGCGCGGGCGGCCGGCCCGGCCGGGCGGCTTCATCTCGGCGGTCACATTCGAAGCATGACACCCCGTTGACAGCAAGACCAATCCACAGCACTATTAGGGAGCCAATCTGGCACCCTAATTATGAGGATGGTGGTCCCGTGGGCGAATGCCCCGCATACAACCCGTTCAGCGCCGATGTGCTCGACGATCCGTTCGCCGCGTACGCCGATGCGCGCGGTCAGTGCCCGGTGCACTATTTCGCCGACCACGAGCCGGGCTTCTACACCGCGTTCACCCATGCGGACGTCGTCAAGATCGCGATGAAGCGCGAGGACTGGACCGCTCGTTACGGCCTCTCGCCGCGCTTTCAGCGGGGCGTCGGCTTCAATACCGACGGATCCGAGCATCTGAAATTCCGCAAGGCCGTCGTCGCAGGTCTCGGCCCACGTAACGTGGACGCGCTGGAGCCTGCAATCAAGGCGATCGTCGACGATCTGCTCGACAAGATGATCGAGCACGGCCCCGGCGATTTCCACGATCTGTTCGCCGGACCCCTTCCCCTCATCGTCATCGCCCGGCTGCTCGGCCTCGAGGGCGACCTCGGCCGTTTCAAAGAGTTGTCGGACGCGTTGATGGCCGAGGGGATGAACAGCACTGATCCCCGCGGGTTCAACCAGGTGTTAGCCGAACTCGATCGGTACTGGGTCGAACAGCTCGCTCCACGCAAAGCCGCATTGGCGACCGTGGATCAGCCCGGTCCCGAGCACCTCGGAACACTTCTGCCGGACGACATGATGTCGAATCTGCTGATCGTTCGGACCGCGGAGGGTGAGCCGCTCACCGACTTCGAGATTTCGAACACCTTGATGAACCTGCTCCTCGCGGGCAACGAGACGACGATCTCCTTGCTCACCAACTTGGTGTGGCGCCTGCTGGAAGAACCGACCCGATGGGCAGCGCTGCTGGAGGATCGCACGCTCGTCGAGACGGCGATCGAGGAGAGCCTGCGCTTCGACGCGCCGGTGCTCGGCATGTTCCGCACCAGTGAGCGCGATGTCGAGTTGAGCGGTACGGCGATCCCCGCCAAATCGAAGATCATGGCTGCCTATGGCGCCGCCAACCGCGACCCACAGGTCTTCGCCGACCCCGACGAGTTCCGCCTCGACCGCGCCAAAGCGGAACTGCGCGCGCATCTGGCCTTCGGTCGAGGACCTCACGCCTGCCCAGGAGCCGCGCTCTCGCGCCTCGAAGCCAGGATCGCGATCAACGCCATCCTCGACCGGCTGCCGACGCTGCGGCTCGACGGGCCCAGCACCCGGATCGAGCCGTTCAACTTCTGGGGTCGCAGGACATTGCCGGTCGCTTGGTGAGGGGCCGCGCCGTGTACCGGCAGGGCATCGCCTGCCCCGTACGTCCACGACTCCATGAGGTAGAAAGCGGCACCACCGATGAAGATGCCGACTTGTGCTGGCGCAGTGAAGCATTGGTTACGCTGAGGGTGATGCAGGCGGCACTCGACCGCCACCCCGCTCTCAGTCGGATGACCAGTTCGGGGAACGCGCGCGGCACCTGGGGCCGCGGCGGCGACGCCCGCAGGTGCTCGACACCGCCCTCGACATCGCGATCAATGAAGGATCGACCGCGGTGACGATGGCCGCGGTGGTTGAGCGAATGCGGGTCACCCGCCCGGTGGTGTACTCGTGCTTCGCCGACCGCGCCGAGCTGGTCCATGCCTTGGGAGGTCCCGATAGTAATCGCCGAAAACCAACGGATATGGCGTCACTCCCTGGTCAGGGAGAGGGTTGGTGAACTACCGGCTGTCGTGATGGCCGAGTAATTGGGCTTGGAGGCGTTGACGGAGGTCGGTTTGCTCGGGCGTCATCGGGTCGCCGGGACGGCGGTTCCGAGCGGGGGCGGGTCGGATCGGCTGGTCGTCGTCGGAGCTGGTGGTCTTGCGCCGCCACTCGCCGGTGTGGGTGTATCCGGAGGCGGTAAGCGCGACGGCCTTACGCGTCAAGACTGACGGGGCGCCCGGGGCGGCGGGAACGGATTCCCACCGGCAGCTGACGTGGCGGCCGTAGACGCTGCCGTCGTCGCTGTAGAACAACTCGCAGGCGTAGAGATCGGCGACCGCACCGGTGGGATCGTCGAGGCGGGCGATGACGTGCAGGTCGACGATGTCGGTCACCGCGCCACCCCCGGAGTCGGCCATCCCGCAGAAGTGCTGGGGCAGGCGGTCTGCGCCGCACGTTCGGGACGGCTTGTGCAACGTCCCGACCGTGGGCTGTGGCCGGCAGAGGCGGCCTGGCGCTGGGCGATCGCGTCGTCCGGCGACAATGTTGGCGGTCTTGTCCCTCCACTGCTGGCGGCGCGCGGCAGCACTGCGGCTGAATTCCCCGGCCTGGCGGGCGCGGTCGTCGACGAGGGTTCGGATCCGCTGCTGCACGTCCGGATTCAGGCCCGCGGGGGCCAGCGCCTTGCCCAGTTCGGTGCGCTTGATCGTGTACTGCTGTCGGTCCAGTTCCACGCTGGTGCCTGGCGGCGCTCCGGAGGCCACGCTGAACAGGAATCGGTCATCGAGGACACCTCGAAGCGCAGTCGCTGGTCCTCGCGGCTGTGCGGGGCGGCCTCGCGGCTGTGCGGGGCGGCGGTGCTGGCGGCGTCGACCAGCTCGGTGATTTGCCAGAGCAATGGTGTCGTACACCGCCGCGCCCGCGTGGGTGCTCAGCCAGGCGCGGATCGGTGACTTGATCCCACGGGGAGTTGTTCGCTGGTGCCGTCTGACGCGTTCGTCTACCGAGGGGTGTGTGATGGGCCCGTTTGATCCGTGCGAGTGGGTGGGATTCGCCGGTGATCGTCATGAGTACTTCGATGACATCCCCGCGCAGGTGGGTCAGCACGGCTGTGTCTTCGTGGTGCTGCCCGACATACACCCGCTCGACCGTCTCACCGAACAACTGGCGGACGTGGGCGCGGACGGTCTCGGTAATCGAGGAAGTGGTGACCTCTGATTCCTGTGCCCATGACAGGTTGTCGCGGACGCGGTCCCACAACCCGTCGTAGCGCCTACGGGAGATCGGGCGCCCGTTGCGTTTACGCAGCACGCGATGGGTGATGTCCTGACCTCCCCGTCGATCGGCATGCCTTCCCAGCGCGGCCATGAGGCGGGAAGAAACCGGATGCCAGTGAAATCCACCGCCCCGCCTCCGTAGCCGCACGAGGCAGTTTTCGTGGTCGAGATCGTGAAGCGCGAGATCGATGGCAGCTTGCCGATCGCATGCGGTTCGGATGTGCAGCATGACGATCAGTTCGTCCAACTCGGGGTCATCACCGGTGCTGGACGCGATGCGATGAACGTCCCGTAGCTGCTCGCTGGTCAGAACGTCGCCTCTGCCGGTACGCCGGCCGGGAAGTCTCGCCGCTGATGCTGGGTTGCTGGAGGGATCGATGAGCCGGTCGCGCTCGGCGTGCTTGTAGAGGCGACGCAACGCCGACAGCAGATTCTCCGCCACGGGAGTTCGCGCGACCGCGAGAACGAATCTGATGCGCATCCATCAGTTCTTCTATCTCGGTGGTCGTCGGCTCACTCAACTCCCGGTCACCCCACACCTCACTGATCACGCGCCACGACGACTCATAGGTCGCCAGCGTCGTCGGCGCAGCTGGTCGATGTACTCACCAAGTCGAGGAGATCCAACCGCTGAGCCCCCTGCATCGTCGCCGCTGCGGTCGAGCACCGGCGGCTGGCGGGGGAGCGGAGGTGGGGCGAGAGGGGATTCGTCGAAACTCATGATGCTCCTGCACACGAGGCGATGTGACGGCGCCAGCAAACCGCACTGCTGATCGGCTCGAAGATGATCGGGGAAACCGACAGCACCAGTGCCGACTGCGCTGGACCGGCTGGTCGACCGACTCGGATCGACCGGAGATCGTTCACGACTCGCGGTGACCACCACCACTGTCAGGTACCCATCATCCGACGCTCGCCACAGCGCGGTCAAGATCTTCGAGGCAGATTTACTTTGATGACTTCTACCAGGTCATCGGGCTGAACGTGTTCGGTTCAGACATGCTTTGTCGCATGGAACCGACGTAGCCTCGAACGCCGCCGCGGCACCGGATACTTCGTGCAAGCCTCAGTCCTGAGCCACGTCGAGCCGGAGTCGGTCGGTGTCGCGTCAGGGGCCTTGTCCACGGCCCAGCAGTGTGGCGGAGCGCTAGGTGTTGCCGTTATCGGAGCGGTCTACTTCAGCTCGTTCCATCCCGCGGCAGTCGGCAGGGTTGCCGCCGCCGGCCACGGCCCATGCCTGAGTGCGAGGATCACCGGTCATGGCCGGGCTGCGAATGAAGCGGGCCCAGCCGTAGTGACGTCCGGGCAGGTCGGTTGCCCGGACGTCCGTCTTTTGGAAGGCCCGCGTCTCGGATGGAGGTTACGAACGGCAATGTGCCGTCCCGCTTCTCCGTAGCCAGGCTCCCGGGCCCGCCGGCTGGTACATCGTGGGCGGGACCAGGTTGCGCTTCACGAAACTGCCTGTTGCCCAATCAGAATCAGATACGCGACGCCAACCGCCGCGATCGCCATCGGTGGGATCAGCTGGGGGAGCCGGTCGCGAACGCGGAGATGAGAGATGGCGGCGCCGACCATCAGTGCTACCACGCCCACGGCTGCGAGGACGCCGATAGTAGGGATCTTCAGCCCCAGGAGCACTCCGATCGCGCCGAGCACCTCCAGGACGCCGATACGGCGGAAGGCGTTGACTCTGAATCCGAGGTGCGCCGCGGTGTCGCGTTGGACGCTGATGGCCAGGATCATTGTTGTACCGGCCCCTAGGAGAACGATTGCGAGCAATGCGGCGAGGATGGTTGTTGCGGTCATGGCGATTTCCTTAGTTGTCGGTGTCTGAGGTTGGTGCCCTGGATGCCCAGGGGGATGGGCGTAGCTGATCGCTGTTCGGCTCTTGTGAGGTTCGAACGCGGTCCCCTCAGCCCGGAGGTGGGGGTGGGGTTCACACCGACGACCTGGATCTCGCCGACGTCGACGCTGCGGTCGAGCAGTTCGGCGCGGGCCTGTTTCAGGTCCGGGACCACCAGTTGCAGGCGATCGTCGTGGCCGAGGCGCCACCCGATAACGGTGTGCTCTTGCCGTGTCCGGTCGTAGACGAGGGGACCGCCGGGGGAGTCGCGGGAGTCCGGTTCATTCTCCTTCCAGGATCGGAAGGAGCAGGCGTGAGCTGGAGTGCACCGTGTTGACGCCCTCGATGCCGACGGGGGCGTGACTGAACAGCATCATGGGGCGGAAGTCCTTGCGGGTGTCGTCACTGGTGAGGATCAGCCGGATACGGTGCCCGCGGCGGAACTGGCGGGCGTTGGCCACTAGCGGGATGCGGTAGTCGACCGGCATCCCCGCCGGGATGGGATCCCGCGCCATCATCGGGAGGACGGGCCTGCCCGTCTCACTTGCGTCCTCGTCGACGTGGCGCATGCTCGCGCGCAGCCAGCCCTGGGTGACGTCGATGGACTCGCCGTCCGGTCCGACGTCTTGCAGGAGCAGGATCCATCCCGTGTCGGTCGCACTGCTGGTGGCGGTGAGCCGTAGCTCGGGGTGACCGACCATGTCGAGGTCGCTGGGAAGGGGGTCGCTGGTCCAGCTCAGCTGTGCGGGCATGGCATTCGCGCCGTCCGTGGCGTAGCTGCGCTCGCCCGGCCGCTCGTCGGCCGTGAGGGAGCCGTCGGCATTGAGGGACAGGGCCATGTGTGTGGCCGGCGGAGGCCAGGAGTCGGCGGTGCGCCACTGTTCGCCCCCGGCCAGCCAGTAACGGATGGCAGGGCCTTCGAGAATGCCGGTGTCCCGCCCCTTGAGCCAGTGGTCGAACCAGGCGAGGGCCTCGATATGCATGCTCTCCCATGGCCAGGGCAAGCCGTGCGCTCCGAGCATGGCCATACGCACGTTCGGGTTGCGGGCGAGGGCCTCCCAGGCTTTGAAGAGGCCGGGCAGATGGAGAGCGACGTTGGACCACTCGCCGCCGAGGTAGACGGGAATGTCGATACCGGCGAGCAGCTCGGTCAGATCACGCTCGTCCCACCACGCATCCGGGATGGGGTGCTCGACCACTGTGTTCAGCAGGTCGCCCCATGGGTGGGCATCGTGGCGGAAGCGGCTGACCACCTGCAGACCGTGGTGGACCTTGACGACGTCGGCGTGGCGGAACCGGTGGTGGACGGCGGGAATGGCGAGAACCTTGCGCAGGAGACGGGACAGGCCCTTGCGGTAGAGACGGTCGCCGTGGGCGGACAGGACGCCCATCGCGTGGAACCAGGGGGTGACGAAAGAGTCGCTCAACAGGCCGTTGTGGTAGCTGGCCTCCCACGCCTGGACAGTGACGTTGAAGGGAAACAGGGCCTTGAGGTGCGGCGGTCGCTGGGTGGCCGCCTCCATCTGGGTCATGGCGTAGTAGCTGATGCCGATCATGCCTACGTTCCCGTCGCACCACGGCTGCCCGGCGACCCACTCGATCAGGTCGAACAGGTCCTTGCGCTCCTGCTCGTCGAAGAAGGTGTAGGTGCCGCCCGAGCCCACTGTGCCGCGAAGGTTGGCGATGACATGGGCGTAACCGCGCGGCACCCAGAAATCACTGGCGCCGGCCTCGATGATGGCCGCGGGGGCACCCAGGTCCATGAGTTGGCGGGGATAGGGGGCCGCTGAGATGAGCGCGGGGAATCTGCCGTCCGCGTCGGGGCGGTGAATATCGGCCAGCAGCCGGGTGTCGTCCCGGACCGGGACGGGCACATTGTCCTCGCGGGTCGTCCCGTGAAGAGCGGGGGACAGGTCGCGATACTGACGACCGGTGGTCTGCGGTCCATTCAGCTGACGCTGTCCGGGCTCCACGCCAGCTACCTTGATGGCCATGACACCTCATTTCCACGTGTACGGAAATTAACGAGCCAACGGTACGCTCGCCGCCCCGCCTCAGGCAAGAAGAATTTCCATACAGCGTGAATTTCCTGTCGGTGACGGCGACCCGGGCGCCGCGCTCGCCGGGGTGAACGGTGGTGAGCAGGGTGCGGCCGTCGGCATACGTGATCGCATTGCCGATCAGCTCGGACACCAGCAACCGGTGACATCGGCGAGGCGGGTGAGTCCATGGGCAGCGAGGCGCTTGGCGACCATGCCTCGGGTCAGGGCCGCGGACCGCGGCTCACGCCGCATGATGCTCACCCGCTCGGCCACCGTCCGTTTTGCTGTCGAGACTGCGCTGACCCCCGAGTGGAGAGGCCGCCATGGGTGCGGCCTGCCCGGGCGTCCACGTCGGGGCGGTAAACGCCGACAGGGGCCGACTGCCGTCGCGGACTGGGATGCGCCCGTCGTCCGCGCAGGTTGGTAGCGGTATGGACCATGTTCGCCCCGGCGGTCATCCGCCGCTCAGGTTGCCCTCCGAGACATCGCCACCCAGGGTGCCGGTGAGGTAGTGCTGCACGGTCGGCCCGATCAGGCGGACGACCTGCTCTGTGAGCATGTCGGCGATGCTATCGATGGCCCAGACGTAGCGCGTCATGGCCAGTCCCACGATCTGTGTGGCCACCAGGTCCGCACGCAGGCCGGCCTCGTCGTCGGGAAGGCTCGCCGACACACCCTGCAAGGCAAGAGTGGAGAAGACGGCGCGAAGGCGCTCCATGGCGAAGGGCTCATGGCTTGCGGCGAGGATGATCGAGCGCAGGATCTCCGACGTGGCCGGATCGTCCCACATGCGCAGCGTCGCCTCGACAAAGGCCCGTCCGCGCTCCTCCAACGGCGCCTGGGCGGCCTCTGCAATTCCGGCACCGAAGGCTTTCGGCGGCTCCAGCGCCGCCTTCAGCAGCCCCATCTTGTTGGAAAAGTAGTAGTTCACCAGGGTGGGGTCCACGTCGGCGGTCTGCGCCACGGCCCGCAACGAGGTCCCGCTGTAACCCCGCTCAGCGAAGGACTTGCGCGCCGCGGCCAGGATGCGGTCCGCCTGCGCGCCACGTTCCCCCCGAGGCCCCCTCCCTGCTCCTGCCACCATGCTCCGCCATCTCCTTTGCGGGTTTCGCGCGCGCCCAACTGCCTGCGACGAAGTTTCCACACACGCTGAAATCTGTTTCAGCTTACCGTGAAATTGAGTCCCCAGTCCCGCACGTCGGCTGCCCGCAGCTATCCGAACACCGCCAAAGGCAGTGGCCGCGGGGCGGGTGCGGCGGTGGTATGGACGAAGTTCGCCGAATCACGCGCTGCGCTGGGCGGCTGGTAGCTGAGCAGCTGGCTCAGGGCGGGATACCTTGGAGCTCAGCGCGGGCGATCATGCCTCCGGAGCTGCCGCTGCATTAATGGTAATATGAATATGATGTTTCGAGGTTGCGCCTTTTAATCCTCGGCAGAATTCATCATGGTGAATTGCCGCGAGGGACAGTGGGTTGCGAAGTGCAGCGAATGAGACGAGGGGAGCATCCTTGACCACATCCGAAGCAGATGCGGATTCCCGAACTGGCCGCGGCAAGGGGCCGGCGATCAACTTGGAGTCGCTTGTGCGCCGCTCGGTCTTCCCTGCGTCCTCGCCGAGCCGAGCCGATCAGATAGCGGCTCAGATCGGAGAGTTGATCGCGAAGCTGAAGCCTGGTGATCGCCTTGGCACCAAGGCCGAACTTCAGAAGCAGGCGGGCGTCTCGGCAGGGACGATCAATGAAACTCTGCGCATTCTGCAGTCGCGGGGGCTGATTGACGTTCGTCGCGGTCCCCATGGCGGATTGTTCGTTGCTGAGCGATTGCCGATGGCGCAACTCGGTCAGGCGGTGCTGCATCTGGACACCAATGCCGCAACGATCGCGGAAGCTATGGATATCCGCGATGCCCTCGATCCGATGCTCCTCGAGGACGCGGTCCACTTCAGCTCTGCGCATCAGGTGGGTCTGATGCGCCAACAGTTGCAGCGCATGGCCGATGCCCTCTCCGACGACGACGGGATCGAGTTCCTGCACGCCAACTGGAAGTTACATGCCATTATCGCCGACGTCAGCCCCCGTCCGATTCTGAGGGCGTTATATGTCAGTCTGCTCGACTTGATCGAGGGGCACACCGTCGCGATCGCCAGCGATAGCAACGAGCGCTCCCTGTCGGGGTTCCACCAGGATCGCTACAACGTCCATATGCGTCTCGTCGACGCCATCGCCGACCGCGACTCGGAGACTGCACGGGAAGTGTTGCGCGAGCACAACGCCGGCATCGCACGCCCTGCGTCGTAGCGGCACCTGCCCGGACGGTGACTCCCTGTCAGGCTGGCGACGCGTGCCGCATGCCGCGCCGCCCTACCGGGAACCGGACCCCACGGGCCTGGACGTCGTCAATCAACTGCGCGTAGCCTTCGCAGACCTCACCGAGGTGAAACCATGCCTCGTGCCGCAGGTCCTTGTCATCGACGAGCAGAACCGCCCACCATGCGTCGGCATATGTCTTTGCGATATGGCTGATCACCTCACCTAGGGAATGGGTGTGCCTGCGCGCTCCGCGGGCTCTCGGAACATGGAAGAGCGCCCACGAATCGATCTCACTGATGATCTTGGCAACGTCGATGTGGACGCGGGCTTCATCGAAGTCGGCGGGAAGGCGCGTCCGATCCATGCGCACTGGGATCAGCGCCGCGTGCAGATCGCCCAACTCTCTTGCCCACCCGATCAGGGCTGATCCTTGCGTAATGTGACCAGCGATCGCCGCCAGCAGCTGATCAGGCCCGAGCAAGGTTGCTTTCCCGTGTGCAGCTTCTTCGGCAAGGTGAACCGCGTGGCGGAGTCCCTTACCGTGAGCTGCGCCGGAGGTGAATTCGACGCGCTTGTCTAACCGTTCCACTGGAGCTCCTCCGGACCGGGGTTTGCGTTTGCTTCAGTTCTCGGATAGGTCCCCGCGTTCTCGTCGGCGCAGCAATGGGAGTGCCGAGAGTGTTGACGGTGTACCTCGGTCACGTCGGCAGGCGCTGGGGAGTCGACAGTGCTGTCGATGGCAGTCGCTGCGCCCTCCTCGCCGATGACCAGTGCTGACAGTGGAGATCTGCCGCACCTTGATACCTAATTAACCATTATGAATATGGTGTTAGCCACCATGCCAGCATAGGTTGCGCTCGTCAAGCGCTCACGATCCTGGACAGCAACTAGGGCCAGCGGCCCAGAAGTCTGGGCCACGCGGTCAGCCTGTGGTCGAGTTCGGCTCGCCGGAACTCGACGGTCGTCACGCGGCATGACGATGGGTCACGGTATTTCCCATGTCCTTCGTGAACACCAGCCCGGCACCCGGGGCCGACATGGTCGAGGCTGCTGCCGCCCGCCTCCTTCGGGCCGCGGCTGACCGGCAGCCCTGCGCGCCGGTCCTTGACCTGATCGGAAGCGCCGATGTGGGCGCTGCCTACGCGGTCCAGGCGCGCCTCACCGCCGACCGTCTCGCCAGCGGCGCCACTGTCGTCGGCCGGAAGATCGGTCTGACCTCACCGGCAGTCCAGGCCCAGCTCGGCGTCGACCGGCCGGACTTCGGCGTCCTCTTCGACGACATGCAGATCTCGCAGGAGCAGGTCGTGGAGATGGGTCGGCTGCTCCAGCCGAAGGTCGAGGCGGAGATCGCGTTCATCCTGGACCGGGACCTGGACGATGGATCGCTCGACACCGAGTCGGTCCGTCGTGCGGTCGCGTACGCCGCGCCTGCCCTCGAGATCGTCGACAGCCGCATCGCCGGGTGGGACATCACCTTCGGAGACACCGTCGCCGACAACGCGTCCAGCGGCCTGTTCGTGATCGGCAGGCCAGGTCATCCTCTCGGGCGCGCTGGGCCCGATGGCACCTGTGGTCGCCGGCAACCACGTCACCGCGGAGATCGTCGGTTTGGGCGTGGTCCAGGCCCGCTTCGCGGACAGCGCAACCCCCATCCAGGCCACCAGTACCTCTGCAGGAGAGACAGCATGAACCACAGCACCATAGGGAAGACCAAGGTCGCCGTCATAGGTTCCGGGAATATCGGCACCGACCTGATGATCAAGGTGCTGCGGTACTCGAAGCACCTGGAGATGGGCGCCATGGTGGGCATCGACGCGGGCTCCGACGGCCTGGCGCGCGCGGCACGCTTCGGCGTACCACCACGGCCGACGGTGTCGACGGCCTATCGGCATGGCCGGATTCGCGGACATCGAGATCGTGTTCGACGCGACGTCGGCCGAGGCGCATGAGGTCAACGCGGCCAAACTGGCACCGCACCGCAAGCGCCTGATCGACCTCACCCGGCGGCGATCGGGCCGTTCGTGGTGCCGGCAGTCAACATCGAGGGGCACATCGACGCCGAGAACGTCAATATCGTGACCTGGCGTTGGTCAGGCGACGATCCCGGTCGTTGCGGCGGTCGCGCGGGTGGTACCGGTCGCGTATGCGGAGATCGTGGCTTCTATCGCATCCAAGTCCGCCGGCCCGGGGACGCGCGCCAACATCGACGAGTTCACCGAGACCACTTCGCATGCCATCACCAGCGTCGGGGGAGCGGAGCGCGGTAAGGCCGTCATCATTCTCAACCCCACGGAGCCCCCGTTGATCATGCGCGACACCGTCTTGTGCCTCGTGCACGCCCCCGACGAGGCCGTCCATACCGAGATCACCGCGTCGGTGGCGAAGATGGTCGGCGACGTGGCCGCCTACGTGCCCGGGTACCGGCTCAAACAGGCGGTCCAGATCAGTCCGATCCCTGACGACCAACCGGTACACACGTTGCTTCGCAACGACACTGACATCGCGCCCACCCATCAGGTGTCCGTTTTCCTCGAGGTCGAGGGCGCTGCCCACTACCTGCCCGCGTACGCCGGAAACCTCGACATCATGACCTCTGCCGCAGTGCAGATGGCCGAGCGCATCGCCCAGCAGAAGGAAGCAAACCGATGACCGCCAACCTGTTCATCCAGGACGTCACGCTACGTGACGGCATGCACGCCGTGCGGCACCGCATCGCGCCGGAGGATGTCGCCGCCATTGTGGCCGCGCTCGATGCGGCCGGTGTCGGTGGCATCGAGGTCGCGCACGGTGATGGCCTGGCCGGCAGCTCCCTGAACTACGGTCCTGGGTCGAATTCCGACTGGGAGTGGATCGAAGCCGCCGCTGACAACATCGAGAACGCTCGTTTGACCACCTTGCTGTTACCGGGCATCGGCGACCTGAAGCGGGCGTACTCCCTCGGCGTCCGCTCGGTCCGCGTAGCCACGCACTGCACCGAGGCCGATGTCTCGGCGCAGCACATCGCCACGGCACGTGAGCTCGGCATGGACGTGTCCGGCTTCCTGATGATGAGCCACATGGCGCCGGCCGGCGAGCTGGCGAAGCAGGCGGTCCTCATGGAGTCTCCTCATGGAGTCCTATGGCGCCAACTGTGTGTATGTCACCGACTCCGGAGGCCGGCTCACGATGGAGGGGGTCCGCGAGCGTGTTCGTGCCTACCGCGACGCGCTACCCACGGAAATCGGCATTCACGCGTACGAGAACCTGTCGCTGTCGGTTGCCAACTCCGTGGTCGCGGTCGAGGAAGGTGTGACCCGTGTCGACGCCTCCCTGGCGGGCCACGGCGCGGGCGCAGGCAACTGTCCGATCGAGCCCTTCGTCGCCGTCGCCGACCTGTACGGCTGGAAGCGCGGATGTGACCTCTTCGCTCTTCAGGACGCGGCGGACGATCTCGTGCGACCGTTGCAGGACCGGCCGGTTCGCGTGGACCGCGAGACTCTCACGCTCGGCTACGCGGGTGTCTACTCGAGTTTCCTGCGTCACGCGGAAGCCGCCTCCGCGCGGTACGGCATCGACGTGCGGGACATCCTCCTCGAGGTCGGCAGGCGAGGGCTTGTCGGCGGACAGGAAGACATGATCGTCGACGTCGCCCTGGACCTGGCGGCCGCCCTGACCTCATGAGAATGGTTCGCGCGACGTGCATGCCGACTCTGAAACGGATTCTCGCTCAATGCCATTCGCAGGTGCCGCGACCGAGTGACAGGCGCATCGAGACGCTGCCCTCGTTGAGGCGCCACTGTTGAACGACGAACGTTCGCAGACGCGCTTCGACAAAAGGATCCTCTGACGCGATGGCCGACGCCTCGGCCTCGTCGGAGGCTCGGAGGACCGTGACGCCCGCTCCCGGTCTCACGCCGGGGCCACTGACGAGGGGGCCCGACAGGAAGACGAGGTTGCGTTCCTCGAGGTCGAGCAGCCAGGCGACATGCGCCGGGGCGACGGCAGCGATGTCCTCGGCGGTCGTCCCGTCGACTGGGGTCGAGGTCACCATCCAGTAGTCGCGGCCCAGGAGCCGGGAGAGATCCGGAGTGTCGTGATCGGCAGCGGAAGGCAATGAATTCATCCCGAAACTGTATGCAATCTGAGCCTGACGTCAACATCCCGAGGAGCCTTGACAGCAAAAGTGCATACACATTACCGTCGGAGATAGCGCACAGGAGTGAAGCCACATGCGGACTCTCCGGCCGGGCTGTTCGAGGTGCAGTTCATCGACCACCACAGGACCCGGCCGCCACCCATCGGAAGGAAGGTTCACCATGCCGATCGCTGAACTCGGTCATTTCGGAGTTTTCTGCAATGACCTGGAGACCAGTACAGCGTTCTACCGCGATGTCCTCGGACTGACCGTCACCGACGAGGATCTGAATCTGGGCATGCGGTTCTTCAGCGCCCGACCGAACTTCGAGCACCACGAGTTCCAGCTCGTCGAAGGCCGGACCGTGGCGCGAGCCGACCAGGACACCAAGCTCATCCAGCAGGTCTCGTTCCGGGTCAATCATCTGACCGAGCTGCTCGAGTTGCACCGCAGATTCATCGAGCACGATGTCGACTTCGACATGATCGTGACGCACGGCAACGCGTTCGGCATCTACTTCTTCGATCCCGAGGGCAACCGGTGTGAGGTGTACTGGCAGACCGGGCTGCCGGCCCGCCAGCCGTTCCTGGCAGCGATCGACCTCACCGAACCGATCGAGAAGCTGCTGGCCGACAACGCGGCGCTGGTGGCTCAGTACGGGGAAACCGGCTATCTGCAGCCGGGGCTGGTGAAGAACCTGATCCCGGACGCGATCGACTCCTGACAGCGCGCGTTCGGCAAGGTTCCACAGGAGAGGAAACCCATGATCACGCTGACCGACATCGCCTACGTGCGGTCAGGAGTCGCCGATCTCAGGACCGCTGTCGACTTCGCGACTCGCATCGTCGGTCTCCAGCTCGCCGGCGAGACCGAACCGGGCGTCGCGCACCTGCGCGCCGACTCCCGCCACCACTGTCTGGCTCTGGTCGAGGGAGTGTCGGGGGTCCTGGCCTCCGGATTCACCGTTGCCGACACGGATGCGCTGGAGGCTGCCGAGAGCCATCTCGAGCGGGCTGGTTTCGCGGTGCGGCGTGGGTCGAAGCAAGAGGCTCGTTCGCGGCGCGTGGCCGATTTCATCGGCTTCGACGATCCCTTCGGGAATCGCATCGAGCTGGTCAGCCAACAGGAGACGATCACCCGGCCGGTCGCATTCACGCGACCGGCCGGCATCACGGAGTTCGGGCACCTGTGCCTCGACGCCCCTGACGTGCACGAGGCCTACCGGTTCTGGAACGGGCACTTCAATGCCCGCGTATCGGATTGGATCGGAAATGCCGCGTGCCTGATGCGGATCGATCCCGTGCACCACAAGCTCGCCGTATTCCAGGGCGAGAGCGCTGGTCTGTGCCACATGAATTTCCAGGTCGAGTCCATCGACGACGTGTTCCGTTCCTGGCACTTCCTGCAAGAGCACGACGTCCAGATCGAAATGGGTCCTGGTCGCCACCCGCAATCGACAGCGGTGTTCCTCTACTTTCTCGGGCCGGAGGGTTTCACCTACGAGTACTCGTATGGGGTGCGTCGCGTCGAAGACGAGGCGGCCTGGCGACCGCGCACGTTCGATCCGGACGAACCAGGTTCGATCGATATGTGGCTGGGCCCGGTCAAGCGGGTCTCGACGCAGCGTCCGGCCCCGGTGGCCGGAACTCATTCCACCCCAACGAGGAGCTAGGTAGTGACCGTCACCAGCGATAATCTGACTGCATCGATCCGCGAGGTCGATGGGGTGCGCACCGCTGTCATCGACACCGGGGAGCCCAGCGGCGAGAGCGTGCAGCCGCCGCTGCTGCTCCTGCACGGATCCGGTCCTGGTGTCAGCGCCGCGGCCAACTGGCGTCCCGTGCTGCCGTCCCTGTCGCAGACCCGGCGCGTCATCGCCCCCGACCAGTTGGGCTTCGGTGGCACAGCCACCGGTGAGCCGCGGACGTGGGGTCGGCAGGCGTGGACCCGGCACGCACTCGCGCTGATGGACGAACTCGGCATCGAGACCTTCGACATCATCGGCAACTCGATGGGCGGGGCCATCGCCCTTTCGCTCGCGGCCGAGCGCCCCCCGGCCGTTCGTCGCCTCGTCCTCATGGGATCGATGGGTGTCGCGATGGCGCTACCGCAAGGGCTCGACACGGTCTGGAGCTATCGGCCAGGAATGGAGAACATGCGCGAGATCATCGCGCTGTTCGCCTACGATCGGCGGCTGATCACCGATCAGCTGGTCGAGATGCGATACGGGGCAAGTGCCGAGCCCGCCGTCGCGAAATCCTGGGAAGCGATGTTCCCCGAACCGCGCCAACGCTGGGTCGACGACCTGGCACTGCCGGGGGCCGAGCTGGCGCAGGTGGCGCAGCCGACCCTGATGATCCACGGGCGTGACGACCGAGTGGTGCCGTGGAAGGAATCCTCCGGAGCGTTGTTGGAACTGCTGCCCGACGTCCGGCTGCACGTGCTGGGCAACTGCGGCCATTGGACCATGATCGAGAAGACCGCCGAGTTCCTCGGCGTCGTGGAACCGTTCCTGTCCGAGGCCCGACCTGGCTGAGCACGCGCGCTCGCGGGGCCTTCAAGAATTCACCCGTTTCTACGAGATCTTCCGCCGTGGTGGCGAACTCGACGGGGTGATCCCGCGATGCTGTCCGGCCGCAACACCCGCACCTCGCGGACGCCGAAGGTGGCTGGAATGGATTTGGCTTTCTGAGCGGAAGTCACTGAAGGAAATGAGGAGTTCCGATGTTCAGCACTATGCAGGACGAGCCGTTGTCGTTGGCGACGTTGCTGCGCTACGCATCGACGTTCGTCGGTGATTCGACCGTGTCCACGTGGACCGGTACCGGTGTGCGCACGATGACCTACCGGGAGGTGGGTGCGGAGTCGGCGCGGTTGGCGAACGCGTTGCGCGGGTTGAGGGTCGGGGTCGGTGACCGGGTCGGCACGTTCATGTGGAACAACAACGAGCATCTGGTCGCGTATATCGGGGTGCCGGCGATGGGTGCGGTGTTGCACGCGCTGAACATCCGGTTGTTCCCCGAGCAGGTCGTGTATGTGGCCAACCACGCCGAGGACCGGGTGGTGCTGGTGGACGGCAGCCTGGTGCCGTTGTTCGGTCAGATCTTGCCGCACCTGACGACGGTCCGCCACGTCGTCGTGGTCAACGGTGACGCTTCGACGCTGAGCGCGCCGGAGGGTGTGCAGGTGCATTCCTACCCGGAGTTGCTGGCCGGGCAGCCGGACAGCTACGACTTCCCGGTGCTCGAGGAGCGGTCGGCCGCGGCGATGTGCTACACCTCCGGCACCACCGGTGATCCGAAGGGTGTGGTGTATTCGCATCGGTCGAACTGGCTGCACGCCATGCAGGTGGCCGCGAACAACGGGATGGGCCTGTTCGAGACCGACACCATTTTGGCGATTGTGCCGTTGTTCCACGCGAACGCGTGGGGTTTGCCGTATGCGGCGTTGCTGTCGGGTTCGAATCTGCTGATGCCCGACCGGTTCCTGCAGCCGGGTCCGTTGCTGGAGTGCATGGCCGCGCGAAAGCCGTCGTTCGCCGCGGCCGTGCCCACCATTTGGGGTGGGGTGCTGGCGGCGTTGGCGGCGCAGCCGCAGGACATCACGCACCTGCGTGCGGTGGTGGTGGGTGGTTCGGCGGTTCCGCCGTCGATGATGCGGACCTTCCAGGACCGTCACGGGGTGCGGGTGCTGCATGCGTGGGGGATGACCGAGACCTCGCCGCTGGGCAGTGTCGCGCATACGCCGGCGACCGCGGTCACCGAGGAACAGCAGTGGGCCTACCGGGTGACCCAGGGCCGGTTCCCGGCCGGTGTGCAGGCGCGTCTGGTCGGTGATGAGGGTGTGGTCGCCAACGACGGGCAGTCGTTGGGTGAGCTGCAGGTGCGGGGCCCGTGGATCACCGGCTCCTACTATTCGCCGGATGGCACGGTGGTGGATCCGGAGAAGTTCGACGAGGGTTGGCTGTGTACCGGTGATGTCGGCAAGATCAGCCCGGATGGCTATCTCACCCTGGTGGATCGGTCCAAGGACGTGATCAAGTCCGGTGGTGAATGGATTTCGTCGGTGGATCTGGAGAACGCGGTGGTCGCTCATCCGGCGGTGGCCGAGGCCGCGGTGATCGGGGTGCCGGATGAGAAGTGGGACGAGCGTCCGATGGTGGCGGTGGTGCTGGCCGAGGGTGCCGAGGCGAAGCCCGAAGAGTTGCGCGAGTTCCTGGCCGACAAGTTCGCGAAGTGGCAGTTGCCCGAACGCTGGACGTTCATCGCGGAGGTCCCCAAGACCAGCGTGGGCAAGTTCGACAAGAAGCGGTTACGCGCCCAGTACGCCGACGGCGACCTGGACGTCACCACGCTGGGCTGAGCCCGCTTGCCCCGTCCGACCGGCCCCGCCGCACCACTTCAGCATCGGCAGTGGTGAGGTGGGGCCGGTCCGCGGCCGCCGCTCACCGTCAGTCCGGGACGCCGACCATCTCCAGTGCCTCCGGCACGGCGATCGGCTCGTAGTCGGGCGAGGTGTCGCTCAATACTTTGAGGGCGGTGTGGGCCAGGTGGCTGGCCATGAAGGCTTGCGCCGTGGCCTTGGAGCCGTCCGCCAGGGCAGACAGAATCCGCGCGTGTTCGTGATCACCGGCCGTGTGCCAGCTGTTCGGCTCACCACCCTGGTAGATCCGGATGTACCGGACACACCGGTCGGCCAGCTGACGCAACTGCTTCTGCATGGTGTCGCTGGCGCCACAGGTGATCGTGCGATGGAACGCCGAGTGGATGACGAACCAGCGCTCGGTGTCGCCCGCCTCCGCGGCCACGCGCATGGCCGCCAGCTGCTCAGCCGCCTGCTCTCGGGCTGCGGCGTCGAAGCTGCCCACTGTCATGGCCACGGCCAGCGACTCGAGCGCGATTCGGCTCGCATAGATTTCGTCGAGCTCACGGGGGTCGAGCATGGAGACGCGGGTGCGCTGGTTCGTCTCGATCTGGACCAGGCCCTCCTCCTGCAGCATCCGCAGTACCTCGCGCAACGGCGTGCGGCTGACGCCGAGCTGCTCTGCCAGCGACACTTGCGAGAGCTTCGTCCCAGGTCGCAGCGTGCCGTCGAGAATCCTCTCGCGCAGGTAGGCGTGTACGTGCGGGATTGCTTGGCGTGGCTCGGGTAGTTCCACCCTGGTGATGTGCGGGACGAGCACTTTGCGACTCATGACCCTAGCGTAAGCGATGTGTATACATATTCCTTCTCTTTCCCATGACGGCCAGGTAAAGTGTATACAGTATTAGAGTCGTGGCGCCTGCGAAGTCGTCCCCTCCCCACGAAAAGACCGGAAGGACGTGACGAATGTGAGAACTATCGGGGTCATCGGCCTGGGCAAAATGGGCCTGCCGATCGCTGAGAACTTGCTGAGCCGCGGCTTCGGCGTCGTCGGGTACCGGCGCAGCATCGAATGTCCCGAGCTCGAGGCCGCGGGTGGCACCCTTGCGTCGTCGCCGGCGGAGCTGGCCGCCTCGTGCGAAGTCATCGTGTCGATCCTGCCGACCGCGGATGACGTCGAGCACGTGGTCTGCGGGCCCGAGGGCACGCTGTCGACGATGCGCCCCGGAGCGGTCCACCTCGAGATGAGCACGATCCCGGTAACGAGCAAACTCGGTCTGATGCGTCAGCTCGGACACGTCGGGGCCACCATGCTCGACTGCCCGATCAGCGGCAGCCCCGGAATGGTCGGCCCGCGGCTGGCCACCGTCTTCGCCTCCGGAGCGGCGGAGGCGATCGATCGGGTGGCCGACGTCCTGGACGCCATCTCGGGGCCCTGGGTCAGAACCGGTGACTTCGGGACCGGCACCCACCTGAAGTACATCTCCTCCATGCTGGTGGCGACCCATACGGTCGCGGCCGCGGAAGCGATCGTGCTGGCCCGCCGCAACAACTTGGACCTGGATATGGTCCAGCACACCCTGGAGACGTCCATCGCGGGCTCGGCGCTGCTCAAGCAGCGAGGTCCCCTCATGGCGCACCGCTCATGGCTGCCGGCCCCCGGGCCCATCGCGACGCTGCACGAGATCCTCGACCAGATCGAGGTGCACCTGCACGATCTCGGCGAGCATCGGCCGGTGTTCGAGGCGGCCAAAGCAGTGTTCGACCAGGCCTTGGCCGACGGCTGGGGAGAGCTCGATATAGCCAGCGTGCACGACCAGATCTCCACCGAAGACGCGCTCTCGCGCAAGGAGTCACCCAATGATAGGAGTCACTAAATGATCTACGTCACCCATCGTCTCCCGGTCAACGAGGCGGGCGAGCCCACGCTCGATCGGGCTGCCGTGTGGCAGGGACTGGTCATGAAGGCCAACAACGCGCTGCCCTTCGTGCCGATCATGACCCACTGTCACGTCACCGCCCGCCTCGACGACGAGACTTTCGATCGTGAGATCGAGCTGTTCGGCGACCGCTACACCGAGCGGATCAGCCTCCAGCCCCAACGGCGGGTAGTGTTCACGCGCCTCTCGGGGCCGGTCCTCGGCACGATCGTCAATGACATCGAGGAAGACGAGGGGGAGCTGTTCCTCCGGTTCAGCTTCGCGCTGGTGCTCGAAAGCGCCCAGAGCGGTTCTCTCGAGGAGTCGGCGTACGCCGACGAAACCACGACCCATTACATAGCGGCCGTCGGCGCAACGCTCAACGCCATGCGTCGGGTCGCGCGCGGAGAAGCGCCCGTCGAGCTGTCCGCGAGCTGACGTCCGGCGACCGAACCGTCGACGGCGGCCCCGCGCTCCAGCGCGGGGCCGCGGTGCATTTGCTCATCGGCCTCGGCCGGCGCGAACGCGACCGAATCCACTTCCGCCGCAAGCTGATCCAGTCCGGCCGACATGGCGGCGAGATCGAACTCCGACAGCAGTCCGGCCTCGTGCGGCACACGCGCGTGGGATCAGTGAGCGGGGCGCGTCGTCGCCGCTTTGCGCAGCAAGTGTGCCCCCAGTCGGGGCAGTAACTCATGTTTGACGGCCTGCCATGAGCGGATCTCGTCCGCCGACATGGCGGCGGCGGGCTCGTCCCTCGTCTGGAGCCAGACGGTGCACGCGGCGGCGAGCACCGACATGGTGGCCACTGCCGTGGCGGGGTCGACGGCCATCGCGATCGCGCCGTTGCCACGCAGAATCATCGCGTCCGACGACCCGATCGCCTCGGCGAGTCGACGGCCGCGGTCGGCATCGCGGACAAGTTGCGCGGAGGGGTACACCGGCACGGAATCGCCCAGCCAGCACGCTTGGCCGTGGGTCGGGGCAATGCGCTCGGCGAGCATGCCGACGGCCAGCGATGCCGCTGGCTGGGCCCGTGCGATCGCTCCGGTCGCCGGGAATCGGTTGTAGAGGGCCAGATGGGCCCACGCCTCAGCCGGGCACCCGGATGGCAAAGACGTCGCGTTCAACGGCACGCGGATGCAGTTCGACACCTCGACGGTCGCGAGGTCTGCGGCCGGGGTGATGACCATGTGGTCGACGTCCCTGGCGGACACATGCCCGAAGGCATCGACCAGCCCCAGGGCAGCCATGGCTCGCGCTGCGTCGGCAACTTGGACATCGAGGGACCGGGCGGTGGAGGAGTGCACGACAGATAACTGTATGCACTCACGGATCGCAGCGCCATGCCTGGGGCGGAATCGGCCACGCTACCTGGAGCTGATTCCGGAAGGCGAAATTTGCGCCCGGGGATATGACGGGCGTCACTCCGGCGAGTCAAGGTGTATGTAGCTCAGTCGAAAGGATCCATCATGACCAGCGCTTCGACCGCCGCCGTGTTCCACGCGCTCGACACCCTCGACTCCAAGGCCTTTGCGGAGCTTTTCGCCCACGATGGCAACGCCATCTACGGCAACGGCCCCACCCTCGAGGGGCGCGAGGCGGTCGAGGCGGGCGCTGTCGGCTTCTTCGGTGCGATCGATGGGATGCATCACGACATCGTCAACGAGTGGGTCGTGGGCAACGACACCATCGTCGAACTGGCTGTCACATACACGCGTAAAGATGGTCAAAAGATCTCCATCCCGGTGGTGTCGATCTGGACTGTCGGCGGCAGTGGCCTGATCGACACCTACCGGGTCTTCTTCGACGTGGCCCCGGTCTCTGCATGACCACACGCAACGCGACAGGCGTGTCGCGGTCGTCACCGGAGGCGCCGCCGGTATCGGGCAGGCCTTCGCCGAGCGCCTGGCAGGCGACGGTCACGCGCACCTGAGGCGACGGTCACGGGGTTGCCGTCGCCGACGTCGGCTCCGCGGAAGAGACACTGCGCCTGAAGGCGGGCGGCCGGGGTTTCGTTCGTAGCCTTCGCCATGCACGCAGCCGAGAAGGCAGGGCAGAACGTCCCAGCCGGCCCCTGACCGGGCCGGACCTTCGCCCGCGAGGTCACGCAGCGGCCGGCAGCTGGCTCGGTGCTCAGTCGGCAGCCGACCATGGCGAGCAGCTCGCAGAGTCCGTCATACCGGCGGTCCGGTCAACACTGGAGTGAGTCAACGCTGGAGTGACCAGCGCGAGGCGGAGCCCCGCCCGTCAGGCAAAGTTCTCAGCGATCGCGGACGCGGTCGCCTGGACCTCGGGCACGAGATCGACGAGGTGCTTGCGGCTGGAGCCCGCCGACGGGCACGCCAACACGACCGCGGCGATGACCCGGCCCGACTGGGTGGTGACCGGGACGCCGACGGCGTTCACGCACTGCTCGCTTGCCTCCAGGCACAGGGCATAGCCCTGCCGGCGGACGACACCGAACTCACGACGAAGCGCGACAAGCTCACGCATCGAGCCATCGCGCATTCGGACGTGGCGGTCGGGGTAGAGCGCGACCAGTTCGCTGTCGGGGAGCTGGGCCAGGAGCACCTTGCCGCCCGATGTGGTGTGTGCGGGCAGCAAGAGTCCGACGCGACTCCCGACTCGGTGGGCACGGCTGCTCTCGACGCCGTCGATGAAGCGGCAGCCGTTGCCTTGCAAGATCACCAGAAAAGTTGTGCAGCCCAACCTGTGCGATAAATCCGCCAGATAGGGGTGGGCGAGGACGCCGAGGTCGCGGAGTGGCTCGGCGCCCGACGGAAGTTGCGTCAGCCGTGGTCCCGGCAGGTAGGCGCGTTTGCGGTCCTGTTCGGCGAACCGGTGTCGCTTGAGGGCGGACAACAGCCGGTGTGCGGTCGGGGGTGTCACCGCGAGCAGCTCCGCGGCGTCGGAGACCCGCAACTTGCCGTTCTCGCGCAGAGCGACGAGGAGCGTGAGCACGTTCTCGGCCGAAGACACCGACTCGTGGGATGGCATGGTCCCCGCCTTCATCGACGATCGACGACCCTTGTCATGCCGCGACCATCCTGTTCTCCAGCCGACCGAGGCCGTCGATCTCGGTGACGACCAGGTCGCCGGCGTTCAGGAAAGTCTTGCGCGGCATGCCGACGCCGGCCGGCGTACCGGTCAGGATGATGTCACCCGGCTCCAGCGTCAGCACGCGGCTTGCGGCCGCGATGAGCCGCGGCACTGTGATCACCATGTCGGCAGTGGACGCTTCCTGCTTGATCTCCCCATTGACTGTCAGCCGAAGCGTGAGGTCTTGCGGATCGTCGATCTGCCAGCTGGGGACGACTCCGGGTCCCAATGGGCACGACCCGTCGAATGCCTTGTGCTGGAACCAGTCCCAGCCGAATGGTGCCAGGACCGCGTCTTTCCTCGGGAACAGTCCCCGGGCGGACAGGTCGTTGGCGACGGCGTAGCCCGCCACGTGATCGAGGGCCGCGCGCTCGTCGATATTGTGCCCGCCGACGCCGATGACGACGGCCAGCTCGACCTCCCAGTCCACGTCGGCGCGGTCCGGCAGGCGCACGTCGTCGTGCGGTCCCACCACCGTCGTGGTCGGTGGCTTGAGGAAGAAGAAGGGCTCACCGTCCGGATCCGGACGCTGCGTGCCCATCTCCTCCGCGTGTCCGTAGTAGTTCGCCCCTGCGCAGATGACCTTGCGGGGGTAGGTGAGGGGTGCGACGAGCTCGACGTCCGGTACGACCTCGAGCGCCGAAAGCTGGAGGTTCTGGAGCAGCGGCGTGAACTCCGCCCACCGATCGAGAACTTCCAAGACAGTGAGACCTGACAGCGGCTCCGGCACTCGACCGACTTTGCCGCCGGCGAGCACGCCGACACTCGGCTGCGCTCGGTTGCTCCCGACGAACTGGACTAGACACCACTGCTGCGACATGGAACCCCTTAGGAATCAATAAGCTCCCTAAAGTGCACACACTTTTGCGATGGTTGTCAAGCCTGCCCGCTCGACCGGCTCGCTATTCCGGAGGCCGAAATTTGCCGTTCGGCCCCCGGGCGACGCCCGTCACCAAAGCCTCCGGCAAACACAAAGCCACACACTTCCGGTGGGCCTGCAACAAACGCTTCCGGCAAGCCATCACGACCTGCGCCGACAACAGCCGACACGAAAGCCCCTGGGCCGCACACATCTACCAGCGAGCACGCGCTTCCGGCAAAGACCACCCCACGCGGTGCGCATCCTCGCCCGAGCCTGGATCCGCGTCATCTGGCGCTGCTGGCACACCGGCACCGCCTACGACCCCGCCTGAACCGTCCTGGACTTGTTGGAGGCTCCCGTTTTAGCAAGGGAGACTGTCAGTCATGGGTGCACCACGGAAGTTCGACGAGGAGACTCGTGCTCGAGCAGTCAGGAGCCTGCCCTGGAGCCGGAAGCGTTCGGAACCCTTAGATCACCTAGCGAACAGACCATTCGCGCAGTTGCAGAGACGGAGTTCGCGATCTGGATGTCAATCACGTCCACGTCTCGGCCACGCTCAACCAGAGTTGACCGCCAGCCGAATCCGGTGAAGTGGCGGCATCGAACAGTACTCGAGCGCGTGTTCGTAGAGCAGGAAAGCGGCGAGGCCGCCGGGGGAACAATCCGTCGCACGCTCACGGAGCTTCTGCGTCCGGCACCTTGTCCAGGGCAGCGGTGATAGCGTCTGACCAAGCCCCGGCGGCCACGATCCTCGGAGGGATAGCGCGCCAGAGCCGCCGCGGCATGAGCAGCCTCAGGGTTGCGCGCATCTTCGTCGAACTACCTCGGCGGGTGTTGACGGTGGGCAGCCCAGGGACAGCGGTCCCCGCTCGAATCGACGAGGTCGCCATCGCGGCGACCACGCAGACCGGCGGCCAGGGCCTGACCATACTGCGAACGGCAGCGGGGAGGCGCCCACCATTGCGCAGCCACTGGTGCAGCTGCGTTCCCGGTTCGGGGTCGGACGACGAGACCGACGATCCTGATCGCCGCGCCGCCCACCAGAGGACGGACGATGACCGAGCACGCTTCGGGTGAAGCGGCAGTCGGGCGCACTCACGGAGTTCGACCGGCTTCGAGCAACATGCTTGCTGCGGCGGTGACATCGAGTTCGGGGTCGAGCATGGCAGCGGCGCGCAATCCGGCCACGGTCATCTCGAGGATGCAGTCGACCATGTGCTTCACATCGAACGGTTCGTCGTTCTGCAACCAGTAGACTGTCGCCTCGTCGAGTGCGCCGATAGTCGACCGCATCATCATCCGCAGGGCAGGGTTCTCGGGATCGAGTCCGAGCAGCGTGGTCCACTTCTCGATTGCGCGCCAGCGCCCGGCTTCGAACGCCTCCGCTGTCTCGGGGTCGGTGGCGCGCCCGCTCAGAACGAGGCGCAGTGCTAAGCCGCGGTGCGCGGCGAGATAACGAAAGTGGGCGTTCAATCCTGCGCGGATCTGCTCGGCGGCGGGAAGGTGGGGATCCGACTGCTGTACTCGCACGATCCGGTCCGAGGCGTCGCGCATAGCCTCGAGGTAGATGCCGCGTTTGTTGCCGAAATAGTGGAAGAGCAGCCCGTGGGCGACACCGGCCGTCTTGGCGATGTCGGCTACGGCCACCTCCTCGTAGCTCTGCGCGGAGAACGCCTCTACTGCGGCGTCGATGAGGCGCTGCCTGGTCTCGGCGGCTTGCGCCGCGCGCGTGGTGCGTCCTTTCGGTGCTGCCGCGGTCATCGGCTTCCCTTCCCTCGACGGTAACCAATCCGATAGTGCTAGCTCACTAGGGTGAAGAACAAATTGACTCCAAGTCATTGACATTCAGTCAAGAGCGAGTTTAGCCTATCCATCGGCAACCATGTGACCTGCCGTTTCCCCGGCGCCGAGCGAAGCGTCGAGCGGAGCCTGATCCGTCGCCACCGGCCCCTGTTCAGCGATCGAGGAGTTTCGATGCGAAATCGCACAGCCACCCCGGCTTATAGGCCCGACCTGTACTCTCGGACAGCGATTCTCGACCCTTATCCGCACTACCAGCGGTTGCGGGAGCTGGGGCCGGTGGTATGGCTGGTCAAGCAGCGTGCCTATGCGTTGCCTCGTTACGCCGAATGCAAAGCCGTGCTGCTGGACGACGAGACGTTCATCTCCGGCGAGGGCGTCGCATTGAATCCAGTGGCCAACAGGCTCTCGCGCGGTACCACCCTCAATAGTGACGGCGCGGACCACAGCCGTCGGCGTGCGCTTCTGGCGCACCGGCTGACACCCAAGGCGCTGCGCGCGTTGCGAGAAACGGTCGAGCAGCAGGCAGCGGCGGCGGTCGAGGCCGCGGTCTCGCGCGATGTGATCGACGGCGTCGAGCTCGCAACCGCGCTGCCGATGTCGGTCGTACCGGATCTGATCGGCTGGCCACAGCATGGCCGCGAACACCTCTTGCGCTGGGCCGGAGCGACTTTCGACTCGATGGGGCCGCTCAACGGCCAATCGATCCGGACCGCCCCGGCGAGCGCGGAGATGATGCGCTTCACCCGGCGGCTCGCCCGCGACCGAGACCTCCTACCCGGCAGCGCGGGGGAGGAGGTCCTGCAGGCCGCCGACGAAGGCAAGCTCCCGCACTCGGAATGCCCTGCGCTGCTGATCGACTACCTCGCGCCCTCACTGGACACCACGATCGGCGCCATCTCCAGCGCCTTATATCTCTTCGCCACCCACCCCTACCAGTGGCAGATGCTGCGATCCGACCCGGCGAAGATCCCGAACGCAGTGAACGAGGTGGTGCGGTACGAGTCACCATTGCGAGCATTCTCCCGCAAAGCAATCCGGGATACCTCTGTGTCCGGCACCACGATACCCAAAGGTGCGCGGGTGGTAGTCATCTATGCCTCCGCCAACCGAGACCCACGGGAGTGGGACGACCCGGACAGCTTCGACATCCGCCGCGACGCCTCCCGCCAGCTCGGCTTCGGACACGGCACCCACGGCTGCGCCGGACAAGGCCTGGCTCGGCTGGAAACCCAAGCCATGCTCCGCGCGCTGGTCGACCGCGTCGAACGCATCGAGATCACCGGCCCAGGCGAATGGGCGATGAACAACATCATCCACCGCTTCGAACACCTTCCCCTGCAACTCGTTCCCGCCTGAAAGACAACCGCGATGAAAATCTCCGTCGACTACACTCGCTGCGAAGGCCATGGCCTGTGCGCCGAACAGGCCCCCACCCTGTTCAGCCTCGACGACGACGCCGAACTGACCTACCAATACGAAGGCACCGACGTTCCCGACGAGCACATCGCCGCCGCCCGGGCAGCCGTCAACTCCTGCCCGATAGCCGCCCTGCGAGAACAGCCATGAGGCCGCCCGGCTCGATAGTCATCGCCGGTGAATCCATCGCGGGCGTCACCGCCGCGCGCGAACTACGGGCACTCGGCTACACCGGTTCGATCACGATCGTCGGCGGCGACAACGACGGGGCGTACGCCCGGCCGCCGCTGTCGAAAGCCGTTCTGCACGACCCCGCCGCGGAGGACACCCTGCAATATCGGCTCGACGGTGCGGACGTCAACGTGGTGCGGGAACCCGCCGTAGCCGCGGACCTGGATGATCGCACCGTTACCACCAGCACCGGCCGAATCGTCGGCTACGACGCGCTGATCGCCGCGACCGGTGCGAACGCCCGCCGCCTCGCGGCTCCGGGGCAGAGCGGCGAGCTGGTCCTCCGGACGCTCGCCGACGCCCGACTGCTGCGGACTCGGCTCGCCACGGCAACTTCGGCGATCGTGATCGGCGCCGGGTTCCTCGGGATGGAGGTCGCCACCGCCTGTGTCGCCCGCGGTATCCCGGTCACCGTGGTCGACGTCGACCCGCCGCTGCAGCGGATTCTCGGCCCTTTTCTCTCCGCCGCCGTCACCGCCCGCGCCGAGCAGCACGGTGTCCAGGTCGTGCAGACACCGCACTTCGTCACGCTTGCCGGCGACCCTGTGTGCGGCGTGGTCATGGTAGAAGGCCAAGTGCTATCCGCTGATCTTGTGATCAGTTGTGTGGGAGAAATTCCGAACACTGCATGGCTGAACGGTTCCGGGGTGGCCGACCACCTCGGCATCGGCATCGATGACCACTGTTCGACGACCGTACCCGGGGTGTACTCGGCCGGCGACGTGGCGTACCGGCGCTTCGATGGGCGCCGTTCGCCATTCTGGTCCAACGCTGTCGCGCAAGCCAAGGTCGCCGCCGCCTCGGCTCTCGGGCTGCCACTGCGAAGCACACCGACCGACGACTACTTCTGGACCGAAATCCTCGGCCTCGCGATCAAGATCGTGGGCCCACTGCCGGTGGCTGGTGAACCGACTGTCCTCGAGGGCAGCCTGGCCGACGGGGCCGCTTTGCTTCGCTGGGATGCCGGCGCTGCGAGATCGACTGTTGTCGCCTATGGGATTCGCAAGCCCGTCCCTAGATTGCGGGCCATGGCCAACACACTGTCCGGTTGACCTGGTGATCGTTCTCGAACCGAGCGCAGGCCCGGGACGACGAACCATCCGGTGATCGAACCGGGGCGGTCGACACCGCACCGGTTCCATTTCCGCGCGCGAGAACGATTCCGCAGCTTCGAGGCATGCCTGGGTGGCGATGCTGCCGGCCGGGCCTGCTTCGACATTCGAACGTGCCGCTCGACCGTAGGCTCGGTTGAGTCGTGGCGAAAGCCCAATGGACTCGCGACCTGCGTGGGGCGGTAGTGATGCGCGCGAGTCCATTGACGGACCTCACTATAACGGCGACACTGTAACCATTATGAGTGGACAAGTTACTGCAGCTGATCAGATCGACCAGGGCCCAGCCCTTCGTGGCCGGCCTCGTGACAGCAGGACGAGCGCGCCGCTGCCGTGGTCTCCGATCAGTTGAGCGCGCGGGCGCGCAGTGCTCTACGGACGCGCGCTGCGCTGATGCGTTCGGGACGGTGGGCCCTGGGTGGCGACATTGCCGAAAGGATCGGCGTCGCCGATCTGGCACGGGATGCCGGTGTCGCGATCGGGTCCTTCTACAACCACTTCAGTAGCAAAGACGAGTTCTTCGACACCGTCATCGCCGAGGTGATCGAAGACCTCGCGTGGATCCTAGACAGCGCTACTGCGGGTATCGACGACCCAGCCGGCATCGTCGTCGCGCACTTGCGTGCGCTCGGCACGGTCGGTGTCTGCCACCCCGACATAGGCGCGGTTGTCCTTGCGATGGGGTACCGGATCCTCGACGACCCGAGCATCAAGTCGCGTCTTGCCGCGAACATTCGTACCGGTATGTCAGCGCAGTGCTTCCATATCCACGACCTGAGCGCCGCTCTCGACCTGATCGGTGGAGTCGCCCTGGCGGTTCTGCGCACATCACAGCGCGATCCGGCCACAGTGACCGCGGCGTGGATGGACACCCTCGCCCAGCAGGCACTCAGCGCGCTGGGGCACCGTTGAGGCGGAGGCTGCAGGAGCGCCGGGTCGGCATGATCGTGCTCGAGAACTTCCCGGGAAACAGGGCGTGCCACCGCGGTCGCGCCGGACTCCGTGCTACGGACAGAGGCTCGAACCCCTCCAGGCCCGCCCCGGAAACCCCTAGGTCGTTGAGCCCCTCCATCGAGATCGTGGGCTCACCGCCGGTGGCCGGTGAACCGGACCACCGTCGAGGGCAACCTGGCAGGCGGGGCCGCTTTGCTCAGCTGGAGTTTCGGCGATGCGCGATCCACCTTCGGTCGTACATGGAATTAGCAAGCCCGTCCCGCAACTGCTAGCCATGGCCAAACGCGCGCCGGTGGACAGCCACCCGACCGGGGTGCTATTTCGTCAGTCCGAGCAGCGCGGCGGTCAGGCCGTAGTCAGGGCCGAAGTCCTGCATGTTCCCGGTACGGCAGCCGTCGGCTTTCATCTGGATGCGCTCGCAGAACAGGCTGATGATTTCACCGTTGAGGGCGGTGGGGATGATGACATGGGTTCGCACCCATCCGTTCTCGCGGTCCATGATGTTGTCGACGTTCTGAAACACCATCGGTGTGAGGTCGGCGACTTCGGTAAGGCCGGAGGCGTTGTCGCGAAGCTGGCGAGTGACGTTTGTGAGTCCGGTCAAGGTGCCCGCGAGCTGGTCCTGGTATTGCCCGAGCGTGCCGGAGGTATTGGCGAGGAAGGTGGTGAGCTGGTCCAGTGTCGCCTGCAGACCGGGAGATTGCTCGGCGAACAGGCCGGACATCTGGGTCATTCGGTCGCTGAAACCGCGGATGGTCTGGTCGTTTTCGGCGAGAATGGTGGTGAGCTCGTTGAGTCTGAGGATGATGTTCGACACCGCGTCCCTGTTGTCGATCCCGACCTCGAGTGCGGCCGACAGCGCTTCGAGGGTGTCGCGGATCTTCGCGCCGTTACCCTCGAGCATGGGGTAGAGCACCCGGCCCGACATCGGGCCGGGCCTCTCGGCGCCTTCCTGCGGTTTCAGCGCCGCCGCAAAGTGATCGATGGTCTTGATCATGGTGTCGAGTTCGACCGGGGTCTTGGTCCGCGATTTCGGCAGGTGCGCGCCGTCGGAGAGGGTGTCGCCCTGGGTGTAGACCGGGGTGAGCTCGATGTGACGATCGGTGACAATGGACGGCGAGATAATCGCCGCCACAGCGTCTTTCGGGATCTTCACGCGGGACTCGATCGACAGCCGCACCTCGACGAGCGTGCCTTTCGGTGTAACACTCTCGACTTTCCCGACTTCGAGTCCGAGGACGGTGACGGGGTTGCCTTCGTAGATACCGGCGATGTTGTCGAAATCAGCGGTGATCTGCGTGGTATCTCGCCACGCGTCGTTCGCCGCGTTGGGTAGTCGCGAGCAGCTGCCCACCGTCAGTGCCGTCGCGCTGATCGCGAGTGCTTTGACCGGCCAGAACTCGGTCGCCGAACTGAATTTCGGCACGGGCACGCCTCACTTCTTGCTTGATGCTCCACCCTTTGTGGGATGAAGATTGCTGGGTTGCCGGGATGGATGACGGAGCGATCTCGCGGGATACCACTGGATACATCGCGGTTGCGGATCGCACGGTTGAGTGGCTCGTCGGAGCCGAAGGCTGGCCGCTCGGGACGACAGATCGAGTTCTACCGTCGGCGGCTGTCGATCGGGCGTCAGGCGACGAGGCTTTGCACCTTCTTCAACGATTTGTCGAGCGCGCCGACAATGGAGTTCTTGAAGACGCCGCCCATGGGGCCGTCGATCATGCCGCCGTCGATACTTGCTGTCACGTCGACGTCGGTGGTCTCGGCTCGCTCTCGCAGGCTGATCGCCAGCGCCAGGTTGACACCGGCCCTGGTGATTCCGTTCATGGCGATCGTGCGGGGCGCGTCGACGTTTTCGAATGTCCATTCGATGGTCACCGGCATATTCATGACGCTGGCGCCCGCCGTGGCGGTAGCGCCGCTGACGATCTCGGTCGGAATGCCGCTCTTCCACGACTTGTGAATCACCAGCCACTCGCCCCATCGGGAGAGGTCGCCCACGACCTCCCAGATCTCCTCGGGACGCGCCTGGAAGCTGGCGCAGGTTCGAACGGTACGCATGGGTTCTCCTGTCCTGCGAACACCTCGCGGCGAGGAGGCCCTAGCACTGGAGTGCAGCTAATTCGGGTACAGCGTAGCCGATATAATGGGGCTCCGCCAAGCTGCTGACAAACGGTCCGGCGAAGTGGGTCGCAACCGGAGGTTGGATCCCGTTTGGCTGCGAGGTCACGGCCGCCCAGTGGAGCGACATCGGACGCCGCGGGCTCACGGATCTCCAATGTCGACAACGATGCGCGAGTGCGCCCCTGCCGCAGGTCCCCGATCGATCGAGTGCGCGGGCACTTCGCGCCATTCGGACGCGCCTGCGTTGATGTGTCCGGAACGGCCAGCCTTAGCGATCCGGCCGAAGGATCGGTATCGCCGATCTGGCACACGACGCCGGTGGCGCAATCGGACCCCACAACCATGCAGCAGGGCAAAGACAAATTCTTCGACACCGTCATCGCCGAGGTGATCGAAGACCTCGTGTGGATTTTTCGACAACACTATCGCGGGTATCCACGACCCAGTCGGCATCGTCGCCGCGCATTCGTGCGTGTTCGGCGCAGTCGGTCGCGCTTCCGATGGGCGCCGTCAGCGCAGAGCCGAAACCTCGACTTCGTCCGCGGGGCTCGGCATACATTGATCCGAGTACTGCCGCAGGCACCGGATCAGGTGGAATCCGAATGGGCCGCTGCGGCACGGATCGGTGCGAGGCCCGCGACGAGGAGTTGGAGTCCGAAACGGAATTCGCTTTCCAGGGTCTGAGCGGGTAGGCAGTCGGCGACGGCGATCGTGGCAGGGAATTGCGCCGAGTCGAGCTGGCGATAGAGGGCCGTGAGGGCGGTGGGGTCGATATTGGCTTCGGTGTCGTGGCCTTGAAGTTGTGCGGCGAAGCCGACGACGTAGCGGGCCAAGGTGGCGTACACCATGGCGGCCGACTGCGGGGGGAACCCGTTGGCCAGCAGCATCGCCAAGACTCGCTCGCGCAGGCGCAGTGCGTTGGGTCCGACGGGCACCTGTTCGATGAGCAGGGGAGCGACACCGCGGTGGCGGTGGAGGGCGGCGAAGATGGCTTCGGCCGCGGTGATGCAGGCGCGTTGCCAGTCGTCGTCGGTTGCGTCGTCGATGTGGACTTCGCCCAGGACCCAGTCGACGACGTGGCCGATGAGTTCGGCCCGATTGGCGACGGCTCGGTAGAGCACCGCGGTACCTGTTTCGAGGCGTTGGGCGAGGGTGCGCATCGACAGTGCGTCGGCGCCTTCCTCGTCGACCAGGCGCAGTGCGGTGGTCACGATCCGTTCGAAAGGCACCCGCGGGCGGCCGGGGGAGCGGCGGCCGGCGGTCTCTGCATCGGCGGTGGGCACGCTCGCATTCTCCCGGATCGGCGAACTGGACATACGCTCAGCATATAACGGTGACGACGTGGCCTTTATAGTTCGATCATGCCGCAAATATGCGGCAACATGCCCTGGCTCGGTCGCGCCGCGCCGGTCGAGCCCCGCGCAGGAGTCCGCCCTGGTGACTCACACCACCGGGCAGCAGTCCAGCTCACCGACTTTCCACCGTCACCGAACCGCTTGGTGCGGACGGCTCGACCATAGGATGCGCTGTCCGCACCAACTCAATGCGCGGAGCGGCGGCGATGGTCAGCCAGACTGTCGAGCCCGAAATCCGACCGCGGGTTGCGCCAGACCGAGTGTGCGTGGTTGGCGTGGCGTTGGGTGTTGTCGTACTCGATGAGCAGGTCGGGTCCCTGGATCCGGTAATAGTGCGGTTCGCCCGCCTGGCGGCTGCCCGCCCATCCGAAGTAGACCTCGTCGAGTACGTCGTCGGCCTTGTAGTGCGCAGCGTGGGCATCGGCGAGTGCGCTCGGCGCACGACCGGTGTACAGGCTGATCAGCTGCCGTAATACGTGCCGGTGCTGCGGGTCGAGGTCGCGCGCGGCCAAACCTTTGGGTGGTATGCAGATCGCCATGGCCGCATGGTCGGCTGCGGTGTATCCGCTACCGCTTTCGGCGCGTAAGTCGATATCATCGACCAGCTTTCGCAGCGCCGGATCGGTGAACCTGCCGCGCCAGAGATCCTGCATGTGCATCATCGCGTCACCGTGGGCGATTGTCGGCCGGTTGCCGGAGACGATGTCGGATATGGCGTTGGTGTGCAGCAAGGCCGCTTGGAACCTCTCGGAGTCCAGCGATCGCGCCAGGTGCCGCGCCGCCTCCTCCGGCCCGCCCAGCGGCCGTAGCGTTCCACCGAGCAAAACAGCACTGGCTGGATCGGCGCCGATGAAGCACGGCGTCGTCGAGACGATGCGCCCGCCGATGATGAGGTTGTTCAGCGAGATGTGGTGGCCGCCGAAGCGCCATGCCCAGACCGCGTCGCCCGGTCGGCCGAACAACCTCAGCCAGTACAGGCCGGGGTCTCGGCCCCGTTGCCGTCCCCAGTGGACGTGCCAACCTTCGACCCGATCGAGGACGTTCTCCAGGCCCATTACGGTGGCGACGGTCGCGTATCCGGCCTCGGATAGTCCCGAGGCGACCAGTCGCATCGCCAAGCTCTGCTGACGTGCGGTCTGGTCGCGGAGGGCGAGTCCACCGTGGTCGGTCGGAGTGTAGAACCAGCGAAGCCGCTCGGCCTCCGCGTCCGGAGCCAGAGGCGAGTCGAACTGCGCTCGCGTCAGTTGATCCGGGGCGAGCGATTCCAGCCATGCTGCCGCGCAGGCAGCCATGTCGGTGGCGACCAGCTCGCGGACCGGAGCAAGCGTGGCCTCATCCGGTGACATCGAGCATGACCTTGATCGCGTTGTCTCGCCGTTCGGCGTAAGTATCGAATGCTTCGGCGATGTTCTCGAGTGGGAAATGATGGGTGACCAGGGCGCTGGTGTGCAGTCGTCCCCGCGATGCCAGCGACAGGGCCCTAGCTACCGAGTTCGCGCCTTCGCCGCGGATGGTGTTGATCGAGATCCCATTCATGACAGCGTGATTGAGGTCGGCCGTCACCGGGTGTTCGAAGAAGCCCGCCAAGACGATTCTGCCGCCGCGCTTGACCATGTGGATCGCGTCGTCGACGGCGCTGGGAGCTCCGGAGCACTCCACGACGATGTCGGGGCCGAGTCCGCCGGTGATCTCTCGAACCGCGGCGACGGCGTCCTCCTCGCGGGCGTTGAGTAGATGGTCGGCCCCGAATTGCTTCCCGATCTCCAGTCGGTTGTTGCGTGTGCCCACTAGCATTACCGGCTCGGCTCCGAGTTCGCGGGCTACCTGGACGGCCATCAATCCGATAGGGCCGGGACCGATCACTGCGACGCGGGCGCCCACCAGCAGCGAGTCGAGCACGTCGTACGCGTGCATCACGGTGCCGGCGGTGGTCAGCACGACGGCCGAGTCGAAGTCGATGTGATCGGGAAGCCGGTACAGCGTGGAGACGTGGTTGACCACATACTCGGCGAAGCCGCCGTTGACCGTCATCCCCTGTGTCCGATGGCCTTTGGCCTGGTTGCCGTAGTTCAGACAGTCCGTGTAGGAGCCGGACAGGCAATTGACGCATCGCATGCAGCCCCGATGCGCCTCGGTGACGACGCGATCGCCGACGGCGAACTCGTCGACGGCGCTGCCGACCGCGACCACGACGCCGGCGTACTCGTGGCCGGGGATGAAGGTGTCCGGCGCCGGTCCGGCGCCGCGGAAGAAGCGACGGCTGCGGACCTTGAGATCGGTGCCGCACAGTGACGCCCGGTGAACTCGTACAAGAACGTCGTCCGGGCCCGGACGGGGCACCGGCATGATTTTGGTCTTGATAATTCCCGGCTCGCCTATCACTGCCGCGAGCATTGTTTCCGGAAAGGACATCACATTGCCTTTCAAGGGCTTTTTATGGTCCACAGGAGGCTATGTGAGCGAATTCTTTTCTGTCCAACGGTCGGCGGGTGGCCGATGGCGGAGAACTCTCGCCAATGGTTCGCTGTCCTGCACGTATAGGTCCTGCCTATAGGGCACCGCGAATATTCGTATTGGGCGCGCTCGTCGTCGTGGTGTTACGGTGCGAAACATCTGGAAATTGCCGGAATTATCGGCGTTCATTCGAGGAGTGGACTTTGGATCTCGAGATTGCCGGTCGAACCGCACTGGTTCTCGGCGCGGGCGGAGGCCTCGGTGGCGCCATCGCGGAGAAACTTGCGGCCGAGGGCGCCGGGGTGGCCGTCGCCGACATCCATCGCGAAGCCGCCGAATCCCGCTGCGACACGATCGTCGCGGCCGGCGGCCGAGCCGTCCCGGTGGCGTGGGATATCGCCGACCTCGACGCCATCGAGGGCAACGTCGCTGCGATCGAGCGAACCCTCGGCCCAGTCGACATCTTGGTCAACAACACCGGGGGGCCTCCGCCCTCGCCGATCCTGGGCCGGCCTTCTGCCATGTGGCTCGATCATTTCCGTTCCATGGTGCTTTCGGTGATCGCCATCAGCGACGAAATCGTCCCGGGTATGCGGACGCGCGGATGGGGCCGCGTCATCACCAGCACGAGCTCGGGGGTCGTCACTCCGATTCCCGGTCTCGGCCTGTCGAACGGTCTTCGTGCCGCATTGCTCGGCTGGTCCAAGACGCTGGCGCGGGAAGTCGCCGCGGACGGTGTCACATGCAACATCGTCGTGCCAGGTCGGATCGGCACCCGTCGCGTCGAGCATCTCGACCGGATCAAAGCCGAAGCCGAAGGCCGAACCGTCGAACAGGTCAGGGCCGACAGCGTCGCCACCATCCCCATCGGCCGTTACGGCGACCCGGACGAATACGCGGCGACGGTGGCGTTCCTGGCGAGCGTTCCGGCGTCGTACATCACCGGCACGGTGGTGCGCGTCGACGGTGGTCTCATTCCCAGCCTCTGATACTCACAGACAAAGGATCTCAACCATGGCGGTGCTCACCCGAGATGCGAAGGGCATCTTCGCCATCGCGCCCACTCCCTTCGATGAGCAAGGAGCGGTGGACTTCGACTCTCTGCACCGTTTGGTCGATTTCTACGAATCGGTCGGCGTCACCGGGGTCACCTTGCTCGGCCAGATGGGCGAGGCTCCCAAACTGACTCATGACGAGGCGACCCGAATCGTGCGGCACGTGCTGCGCAGGACCCGGCTTCCGGTCGTCGTGGGTGTCTCCGCTCCCGGCTACGCCGCGATGCGCGCCCTCACCGGTGAGGTCATGTCGGCGGGAGCGGCGGGCGTCATGGTCGCACCGCCGAACACCTTGCGCACCGACGACCAGATCGTCGGCTACTACGAGGGCGTCGCGGCTGTGCTCGGCGACTCGGTTCCTCTCGTCGTGCAGGACTACCCCTTGTCGTTCTCGGTGGTCATGAGCGCCGGGGTCATCGCGCGTATCGCCCGCGCCGTGCCCAGCTGCGTCATGCTCAAGCACGAAGACTGGCCGGGACTGGAGAAGATCAGCGCCTTACGGCACCTCGAAGCCGAGGGCGACATGCCACGACTGTCGATTCTGTGCGGCAACGGGGGACTCTTCCTCGACTTCGAGACCGCGCGGGGCGCCGACGGCGCCATGACCGGATACTGCTTCCCCGAGATGCTGGTCGATGTGGTCGGTCATACCGCAGCGGGCCGCTCCGAGGAAAGCCATGACATCTTCGATGCGCATCTGCCACTTCTGCGATACGAACAGCAGCCGGGTGTGGGCCTGGCCGTGCGCAAATACGTCATGCAACGGCGCGGCCTGTTCGCCTCCGACAACCAGCGCACACCCCGCAGCGTGCTCTCGAGCCGAGCACGGTCGGAAGTCGACCATCTGCTCGCCCGGCTCGCTCGCCGAGACCGCCGAGCGAATCGGGTCGCGTGACTCGCTCGCTGCGTGTCTGCGGTCGGCGGGGCCGGCGGTAACTTCATCTGATGCGCCTGCGCCAGCTGGAGTACTTTCTCGCCGTATGGGAAAGCGGGTCGTTCAGTGCCGCCGCGGCGCGGCTGTATGTCTCGCAGCCGTCGCTGTCGCAGCAGATGCGTCTACTGGAGAAGGAACTCGGCGCGCAACTGCTCGAACGCGGCCGCCACGGCCTGGCCCTCACGCCCGCAGGACGGGCCTTCCTGCCGCACGCCGAGCGGGTATTGCGGGCTGTCGGCGAAGCCGCGGATGCCGTGCACCAAGTGGTCGAGGGGCGAAGCGGCGACGTGCACGTGCTGACCGTCCGGTCGATCGCCTCCGGCATCCTGCCCTCGAGCGCCGTCCGGTGGCACTCCCTGTTCCCGACGGCCGTACTGCGGGTGCACGACTTCTCGCACCGTCGTGCGCTCGAGGAGGCGGTTCGCGGCGGACAGGGCGACATCGCGGTGGGTCCGCGGCCCGAACTGTGGGAGGGACCCGTGGTGTCGCTCGGTTATGAGGAGATGGTGCTGGTCGGCCCGGCGGGGCGGGACACGGGTTCCACGGTGGAACTCGACGAACTTGCCGCAGCCGACTGGATCCTTTATGAGCCCGAGCAAGGCATGAGCGAGATCGTGGACCGGACGGCGACCGCCCTCGGATTCACTCCACGCGCGGTCGCGCGTACCGGACAGGTGGCCGCCGCATTGCTGTTCGCCATGGAGGGCATGGGAGTCGCGCTGGTGCCCAACAACGCCGTACCGGGCGGCTGGATACGGCACGCCAGAAGGATCGGGCCGGGGGTTTACCGCGAGATCGTCGCCTACAGCCGCAGCACGCCGACGCAACTGGCGCAGCGGTACCGAGACTTGCTCACGTCCCTCGAGTTGCCACTCACCTCGGCCACGGAGCTTCCGGCAGGGGCTTTGCGCTGCTAGGCGTTCCTCGCCACGATCAACCGAGGCCATCGAGGCCTGGACTTCGCTGCTGGCTCGATCCGCAGAACTCGGCCCTGCGCATGATGATCCGAGCGGGGCGGGCGCCATCGATGAGGCCGCCGTCTATTGGCTGCCGAACGGCGAACCGTTCGACTCGACGCTGCGGTCGAGTGCCTGATGCAGCTGACCGTGGCGGCGCTGCGTTCGGCCGCCGCGCTGGACAGCACTTGTCGGCGTGGACGCGGCGCTTCGGCCGATGCTCGACGCTCCCTCCAGGTCTTCTGAAGTGCAGCAAGGATTTTCACCTATTCGTCGTTGAGCGGGTAGGTTCCGCCATATTGCGGGGAGCGTGCTCCACATCGCCCTCGCTTCGCCGTGGCCGGGCGGCTCCAAAAAAATAACGGCAACGATGTTGTTGAAACATATTGACGACTGCCGTGATATCGGCCACACTGTAGCCACTATGCCTGGACGAGTAGCTGTCGATAACCGGATCGACCCCGATCCGATCTTCGGGACCGAGTGGCAACGGAAGAGCGCACGCGGGAGCCGCAGGTAGTTGATGCGGCGAACGCGGGGGCGCGAAGCGTGCTGTCCACGCGTCGAAAGCGTCCACTGAATTGATGTTCATCCCTTCCGCTTCGAGCGGAGGGGCCAACTGAGCGACTACATGATCATTTATGAGCGTGTAGTCGGAAATGCGTAGTGATCGTGGACCGATCATGCGCGGACGCCGAAAAGCTGATCGGCGTATACCGGTCCCAAGCGAAAGTTCGATCGTTTTGACTCTGACACCCGACGTATTACCGCCGCAGCGGCGCGACGCCTCCGCATTGCGGATCGTGCGAGCGAATTTCTCCGATACCGTTGTTTCGGGGGTGCGCACCGGCGGACGGACCGTGGACATCGCGTTGGAGACCGTTGGCGGGGCGTTCGCGGATCTGGTTCGTCGCCGCTTCCAGTGGCGCGAGATGCTGCAACAGGCGTGGTACCTGATCACGGTCACAGCTCTCCCCGCGATACTCATGGCGGTGCCCTTCGGGGTGATCGTCTCGTTGCAGATCGGCAATATGATCCGGGAACTGGGCGGCGACTCCCTGCTGGGGGCGGCGAGCGGGCTCGGGGTCATCAAGCAGGGCGCTCCCATCGCCACCGGGCTACTGCTCGGCGGCGCCGGTGCGGCGGCGATCGCCGCGGACCTCGGCGCGCGCACGATCCGTGAAGAAGTGGACGCGCTGCGGGTGATGGGCGTCAGCCCGATCCATCGGCTGGTCATTCCCCGCACCGTCGCCATGGTGCTGGTCGCACCGCTGCTGAATGTGCTGATCATCTTCGCCGGCGTGGTCGCGGGGTACATGGTCGCGATCGGGGCACAGGGTGTGACCTCGGGAAGTTACTGGGCTACTTTCGGTTCTTTCACCACGGTCACCGATGTGGGCATTTCGCTGCTGAAGGCCATGGTGTTCGGATTGATCGTCGCAATCATCAGCTGTCAGCGCGGGCTCGAGGCCAAGGGCGGCCCGCGCGGAGTGGCAGACGGAGTGAACGCCTCGGTCGTGCTCTCGGTGGTGTGCATCATGATCGTCAATCTCACTGCCACCCAGTTGGTTCAGATGTTCGCACCGACGAGGTTGGCCTGATGACCGCGACTACGTATGCCCCGAAGGGACTGCGCTGGGCTTATCGATTGGCCCGCGACCGGAACATGCTGCTGCCGGTGGACTCCCTCGGATTCGCCCTGTCGTTCAGCTGGCAGGTGCTCTCGGCCATCCCCATGACGCTGAAGCACTATCGGATGCAAACCCTGCGCGCTATCGGTGACACAACCTGGGGGAGGGGTTCGCTGATCGTCGGCGGCGGCACCGTGCCGATGCTCGTCCTGCTGGGCATGGTGCTCGGCGCCAGTGTGGGCATCGAGTCCTACGGCACCTTGAACATGATCGGGCTCGGCCCACTGACCGGTGTGGTCTCTTCGTTCGCGAATACTCGCGAGCTGGCGCCGATCATCGCCGCCGTCGGATTCGCGGCGCAGGCCGGGTGCCGGATGACCGCCGAGATCGGATCGATGCGCATCTCCGAAGAGATCGATGCGATGGAATGCTTGGGATTGCGGTCGATTCCGTTCGTGGTCACCACCCGGGTCATCGCCGGCGTCGTGGCGATCGTACCCACCTTCCTGGTCACGCTGATCCTCAGCTATCTGGCCTGTGCCGCGATCGTCGTCGGCGTCCACGGTCAGGCATCGGGGGTGTACCAGCACTATTTCGACCAATTCGTCAGCGGTCCCGATATCGCCGCGGCGGTGCTGAAGGTACTGGTATTCGGCGTCGCGGTGATTTTGATCCATTGCTATCAAGGATTTTTCGCCGTCGGCGGGCCGGAGGGTGTGGGAATCGCCTCCGGCCGGGCGGTGCGTGCCAGTTTCGTCGCGATCATCACTTTGGACATGCTGCTGAGCCTGGTCATCTGGGGATTCAGCTCACCAGTCACGTTCACGGGGTAATGGAATGCCAACATATGGATTGCCGGGTACCGCGATCACCGCGAAGTCAGCACGACGGACAGGTGTGCTCGCATGCGCCGTCGCCGCGGTCGTCGCTGCGGTGTGGGTTGGGCATCACGCGGTGCGTGTGGACGCTCGAATGGCAGTCACGCTGCGCACCGAGCAGATCGGCGACGGCGTGGTCACCGGAGCTCGGGTGCGGCTGGACGGGGTGGCTATCGGCGCGGTCACCGGCATAAGCAGTGTCGGAGGCGGGCAGCAGCAGATCACTCTGCGGCTGGACGGCTCTCAACTGACCGGACTCACCGACGCCCTCGTCATCGACTACGCGCCGTCGAACCTCTTCGGTATCAGCGAGATCGAATTGCGTCGCGGCCAGGGTGGCGCCCCGTTGCGGGAGGGAGCGACCATCGACCTCACCGGTGCGGCGGCGTTCCGAGTCACCGATGTCACGATGGGCACACTGATCCGGTCACTGGGACAGACCACCGACCAGGTACTGACACCGGAACTCACCGGCGTTCTGACCGAGCTCGCCACCGATGCCAAGGCATTCACGCCGATGCTGGAGGCCATCGTGATGTTGGGGCGAGCGGTGGCCGATACCCAGCGATACGATCCGTCGTTCCTGATCGGCCAGTATGCTTCGACCCTGTACGGGACGGCCGAATTCGCGGGCGCCACTGTCGACCTGCTCGACCACATCAACAACATCGAAGTTCTGCGCACCGACCAGCCGCTCTTCGATGCCGGTGTCACCCTGCTCACCGACGACCTGTTTCCCGCGCTCACGAACTTGGGCCACGTCGGGCAGCGGCACTACACCGGCTACAGCGACATGCTGACGCCATTGCTGAGCATCACCGCCCAGATGGTGCCGACCCCGCAAAAGTCGAGTGCGGAGCTGCGAGCCATTCTGGAACGCATCGACAATTCGTTCGTCGACACCCCTGAGGGACCTGTTCTCCAGCTCGAACTCACCCTGCGTGGATTTCCCGTACTAGCCTCCCCGCTGCTTGGCTTCCCTGGGGTCGGTGCGGCGCTCGCGCCACCCGCACCGGCCGAGCCGGCAGCGATTCCGGGAGGTACTCGATGAAATCGATCGCCCACATAATCCTGCGTCTGGCGGCATTCGCGGTGGTGATGGCGGCCCTCTTGGCCCTCGTCGTGGCGGCAATCCAGCGCCCGGTAGCCGGGAGTACCGACACGTTCCGAGTGATCTTCACCGATGCCAACGGCTTGAAACCCGGTGACGACGTCCGCATGTACGGAGTGCAGGTTGGCAAGGTCGAGGCGATCGCCTTGGATCAGGGGCAGGCCTCGGTACGAGTGACCGTCCAACGCGACCACGCGGTGTACGAGGCGAGCACATTCGCGATCCGGTACCAAACGCTGACCGGCCAGCGGTATGTCGACGTGCGCCAGCCGACCACGCCGGGCCCGAAACTGGCGACCGGCGTGACCGTTCCGCCCGAGCGCACGATCCCCTCTTTCGACATCACTACGTTGTTCAACGGACTGCAACCGGTTCTCCGGGAATTCTCGCCCAGCGCACTCAACCAGTTCGCCGAGAGCGTCCTAGCCGTGATCGAGGGCAACGGCACCGGGTTGGGGCCCGCGCTGGACGCGGTGGAGCAGCTCAGCCGTTACGCCGTCGACAGGCAGACCCTGATCTCCACGCTCGTCCGCAACCTGCACATCATCGACGACCGTATCGGCGGCAAGTCGCCCTACCTGGAAGACCTGATCCAGGGCCTGACCGACCTGTTCTCCGTGCTGGAGGACAAGCTGAACGGTCTGGTCGACTACGCACTCGCCGCACCACCCGTGCTCGGCCCCATCGACGATTTGCTCGCGACGCTCGGGTTCACCCCCGAAACCAATCCGGATCTCGACAATGCCCTGCGCGCGGCGTTTCCCGACCCACAGTCGGCGGTGGAGGTGCTGGGCAAACTTCCCAGCCTCCTGCAGTCGCTGGAGGTGCTACTGCCGAAAACCGGGCCCGAAATGAACACCAGTTGCTCGAAAGGAGTCGCCGCGATGCCAGCGCAACTGCGGGTATTTATCGGCGGCCAAAGGATCGCCCTATGCAACCGCTGAACAAACTGCCGCGCGGACGACTTCGATTCCGTGGCGATAGACCCGTTGCCGAGGACCGGACGTTACGCCGACGGGAGCTGCGGCTCGGCTTGATCGGCGCGGCAACGGTGGTGTCGGTGCTGGCTGCCTGCGGAATCTTGTACGCGCTACCGCTGGGCAAGGTGGAATACCGAGCCGACCTGAGCGAGTCCGGAGCCATCCGTCCCGGTGAGGACGTGCGCGTGGCGGGGATCAACGTGGGCACCGTCGAATCGCTGGAATTGCACGACGATCGAGTGCACATGGTTTTCACGGTGGACAGCGATGTGTTCGTCGGTGATCAGTCGACCCTGGACATTCGCATGTTGACCATAGCCGGCGGCCACTTCGTCGCACTGACGCCCGCGGGATCGAAGCCACTGGGCAAGAAAGTGATCGCCAAAGACCGCGTACGGCTGCCGTACACGCTCGGTCAGGCATTCCAAGACGCGATCACCCCGTTGCGGGAGGTCGACGGGGAGGTTCTCCGGGACAACCTCGGCCAATTGCAGGCAGCATTGGTGGAAAGCCCGGACGGCCTGCGGCAGCTGGGACGAGCGGTGGATTCCGTCGTCGACATCCTCCACCAACAGAATATGGATGTCTCTCGCGCACTGGCGGTTTCCCAGGAATACCTGAGCAGGATCAGCGGCAATACCGCGTTGTACGGCCGGCTCAACAGCAAGCTCAACTTGACCACCGACATCCTCGTCGACAAGCGCGCCGAGCTACGAGTGTCGTTGGCTCTGCTGGCGCGGTTGCTGTCGCGCATCGCGGCAGCCGAACCCGCCTACGGCCACACGATGAAGCCGATGCTGGACGAACTCGCGGAGGCGATTCCGGGGCTCGAGCGGCTCACCGATCGCCTCGATCAGGTCATCGACTCCGTCCAGAGCATCGGTCAGCAGCTACAGCAGATCGCCGGACCAGACGGATACGCCGTCGATCAATCGAAGGCGACCGTCTCCGCGCCCGCACTGTGCATCCCCGTGCCCGGGAGGTCGTGCTGATGCGACGACTTCTCGCGTCCCGTGGATTCATGTCGGTCACGACCGTTCTGGTCCTGCTCGGGGTCTGCGCCGCCGCCTACCTCGTGCTGACCGGAGCCGGTAAGTCGATGCGCTCGTACTGCGCGATGATGCCGGATGCGGTGGGCCTATACCAGGGCAGCCATGTCACAATGCTGGGGATCCCGGTCGGCTCGGTGACTCGGATCGAGCCGTCCGGTGATGGCGTTCGTGTCGATTTCACGGTCGAAGCCGATCACCCCCTGCGCGGCGACGTATCAGCGGTGACGCTGTCCGACACACTCGTCGCCGATCGCAACCTCGCCATTCTCTCCGAGCCGAGACCGGCGCCCGAGTGGGGCGCAGGCCGGTGCATCACCCGGTCTCTCACTCCCAAGAGTATGACCGAGACGTTGAACGCCTTGTCGAAGCTTGCCACCGAGCTGAGCACGCCGGACGACCCGGGCAAACGGGACACAGTGAGCGCAGGACTGTCGGCTCTGGACACCGCCGTGTCGGGCACCGGCCCCGCGCTCAACGAGTTGATCTTCAAACTAGGCGATGCGCTGGAATCGCCGGACGCGGCCATCGGACGCATCGGTGAACTGATAGACGCGATCAGCAAACTCGGCGCGGTACTGAAGAACAACTGGGGCGATCTGGAACATATGCTGACGCGACTCGGCGGAATGCTGGATCAGGCCAATAGCGAGGTGATCGCACCGTTCATCGAAATCGTCGATGGACTGCGAGTGATCCTGCCCTGGTTCAACGACATCACCACCACGTTCGGGCAGCCGCTGCTGAACGTCGTGCACGCGACGGTCCCGTTGGTCCGCTGGGCCGGCGCCAATGTCGCGACGCTCGAACAACTCGTCAACATGATCCCTGCGCTGACCGATGCCTTCCAGCGGTCCGTCGATCCGAGTACCGGCCAGGCCGCACTCTCCTACGCTCCACCGAAAGTCGCTCTCGACCGAGCGGATGCCGAACAAGTGTGCTCGGCGATCGACGCGACACTCCCCGGCCGCTGCCGAAGCATTGAAAACGGTTTGGTCACAATCGATCTGGTACCGCTGGTGCTGGCTCTGGCAGGTGCACGATGAGGGGTCGGAGCGGATCGAAAGGCGCGACGAGACTGATCGCCCTTGTTATCGCAGCTGCCACGCTCGGCGGTTGTGCCTTCGATCCGTCGGCCATCACGATCCCCGGCGCGGGCCGCGGCGAGGCATACCGCGTGCATGTCGAATTCGCCAATGCCCTCAACCTGCCCGCACGGGCGAAGGTGATGGCCAACGGCGTACAGGTGGGTGATCTGGCGGCAGTGACGGTGGTCGACCCCACGGCAACGGTTCCCGGCCATGTGATCGCGGATCTCGACATCGACCGAGGGGTGGAACTGCCGGCGCGCACGACCGCGCAATTACGGCAGAACACCCTGTTGGGGGACGTCTTCATCGAGCTGACCACACCGCCGGACGGATTCGACGACACTCTGGCCGACGGCGGCGGCATACCGATCGCGCAGACGAAACCACCTGTGCAAGTGGAAGACGTGATGGCCGGCCTTGCGACGTTTGTCCAGGGCGGTGCGGTCCACCATTTCCAGGACCTGGTGAACCGCATGAACGCGGTGCTGCCGCAACAACCTCCCGACACAGCCCGCATCGCGCAGGTCATCGGTGCCGACTTCGAAGACGTTGCCCGGCATCTCGATGAGGTGGACCGCTTCCTCGACGGAATGGAGGCCGATACGGCGATGGCGCTGGACCGCGATCGAGCGTTGCGTGGACTGCTGAGCGAGCAAGGTACGACCCACGTCACCTCAGCACTGAAGTCGTTGATCCTCATCCTGGGGGTGGCGGGCGTCATGGGCGATCTCGTCCACTCCTTCGCCTGGATGACCTCGCTGATGACAGCGGGCGATGGCGCCGCAAAAGCCCTGATGCCGCTGCTGTTCACCAACCGGCCGCTGGACCTGAACGCGCCGTCGAATCTCAATCGAATCGTGTCGCTCATCCGAGATCAGATCATTCCGTTCGCCGAGCACGGCGCGAAGGTGAACATCACCCGCATCGACGCCGGGACCGGCATCCCCGCCGACGAACAGACCAGCCGGATCATCGACACCCTGCGCATGATCGGAGCCGTGCGATGACATCACGAGTTCGGGGCCCGGCGGTGTCGCTGGGCAGCCTCGCGGCCGTGTTACTCCTCGGCCTCGCCTACCTCACCTTCGATGTCGTCGGTGTCGACTGGTTCACCAGATACTCCACACTGACTATGACACTGACCAACTCGGGCAGCCTCGGCCCGCGCTCGCCGGTCCTTTTGTCCGGCGTCCGCGTCGGCGAGATCGTCTCCGTGCGTAACGAAAACAGCGGTGTCCAGGTCGGCATGCGCGTGCGGGACGACTACCGTATCCCGGTCGCCAGCACGGTGACCATCGAAAACCTCTCCGCGCTGGGCGAACCGCAGGTCCGATTCACTCCCGTCCAAGGCGGCGACGGACCGTATCTGCGCGACGGACAGCACATCAACACCGCGGCCATCCGTACGCCGACCTCGATACCGGAGGTCGCTCGCCAAGTAACCCATCTGATGGAACAATCAGACCCGCAGGCACTCGAAGACATCGTCGAGACTTTCGCCCAGGGGCTGGCCGGCACCGACGCCGTCCTCCCGCGGCTCGCCCGGTCGACCTCCCTGCTGGCCGCGACCCTGCTGGCCCGAACCGATGCGATCCGAGCCATGCTGGTCGACCTTCAGGCATTGGGCGGGGACATGGACTGGACCGGTCCGGCGATGAGCGCGGCCGCGCCGGGCTGGACACAAATCGGCGCCTCCATGAACGACCTCGCGCGAGCCATCGAGAGGTACGTCCGGATCGGCACCGTGCCGGACATGTACGTAGAGGGAAACGGCGTCATACCGTTCGCCGGTCAACTCACCCGGTATCTGGATGAGATGGGCCCGGACCTCGCCCGGTTGGTGCCCGTGCTCACCCCAGCAGCCGCGCAGGCTACTGGGCAGCTGAGCCGCGTCGACCTCAGCGCGCTGATTTCGCAAGCACTCGCCGAAACCGGGGACGGCGTCGTGCGCTTGCAGATCAACGTCAAATAGCGGACCGCACAGATCGAAACAACACCGCAGGAGTGCACATGACCACCGAGACCAACGACCGAATCGGCGAGGAAACGACAATCGACCGGCCTGCACAGGCAAGCGACCGATCCGTAGCGGCTGGGCGGGCATCGTGGACGGTGTCGATACGGCCGTCCGGAATCGCACTCGCAGCCGCGTTCATCGCCGTCGTAACGGCGATGGGCGTCTTCGCTGCTCTGTGGCTTTCGACTCGTGACCAGCTCAGCGACCGCGATGCCGCAGCGGCCGCCGACCGCCGTGCCGAGCAGGTCGCCACGGATTACGCGGTCGGCGCTTCCACCATCAACTTCCAGGACTACAACGCGTGGGTCACCAAACTCAAGGCGAATACCAGCGCGCCACTGGCGAGCAAATTCGACGCCACCGCTCCGAAACTGCAGGAGATCCTGGTGCCGTTGAAATGGTCCTCGACCGCCACGCCGATCAGTGCCGTCGTCGCCTCCGAGAACGGCGGCGTGTACAGGGTGAACGTCTTCTTGAACGTCAACTCCACCAACGCCCAGACGCCCGATGGAGGCCAGACGACGGTGACCTACAACGTCACCGTCGATTCGGGCGCGGGATGGAAGATCACCGATGTCGGCGGTATGGAGGGCGCTCTGCCGTTGAAATGACCGCTGCTGAACCGTAGCCGAGTCGGATCGGTCCGGTACCGGTTTCGAGGCGCTCGGCCGGGGGGCATACACAGCGCGTCGGCGTCTTCCTCATCGATCAGGCGCAGCGCGGTTGTCACGATCCGATCGAACGAACCTGTGGGCGGCCGGGGGAGCGTCGGCCAATGGTCTCAGTGGCGTCGGAATCGGTGGTGGGCACGCGCGCGCATTATCCCGGATCGGTGGTCCAGACGGCCTCGGCAATAACAGTCACAATGTTGCCGCAACTCTTGACCAGAGGTCATATATCGGCAACGCTGTAACCATTATGAGTAGAGTAGTAGCTGTCGATGACTACATCGATCCTGATTCGCGCTTCGTGAGCGTCGAAGGTCAGAACGTTCATTACAAGCGGTCGGGGACGGGGCGATCGGTGCTGCTCCTGCACGGCAGCGGCTCCTCGCTGCACTGTTTCGACCAGGTGGCCGCGACCCTGTCGTCGTCTTTCGACGTGATTCGCCCTGACCTGCCCGGATTCGGCCTCACGGGTCCGCGCCCCGACCGCGACTACCGGGTCCAGACATACGCCAAGACGGTCGCCGCCTTCTTGAATGCCCTCGGAGTGGTCGATGCTTCGGTGGTGGGCAACTCCCTCGGCGGCAACATCGCCTGGAATTTCGCACTGGATTACCCCCAGCGTGTAGATCGGCTCGTGTTGATCAACGCCACCGGCTACCCGGGCAAGTCGCTACCGCTGGCGCTGCGGCTGGCCCGTAATCCGATCGGTCGGGTGTTGTTGCCCCGCTTGGCTTCTCGGTCGGCCACTGCACGCAATCTGCGCTCGGCGGTCGGATCACGATCGTCGGTGGTGGACGACGAGATGATCGACCGGGTCTACGCGATGCTGACCAGGCCCGGCAACCAACAGGCGTTCATCGACTTCGCCAATACCGACCAGATCGACCGCACAGCCGAGATCCCGACCATCGCTGTGCCCACCCTCGTGTTGCGTAGCGCGTCTATCGACGGCCAGCACTTCACCCGCGATATCCCTGGCAGCCACGAACGAGTGCACCCCGGTGGCGGCCACCTGCTCCCCGATGAAGATCCGGCGTGGGTGGCAGGCGCGGTGTTGGATTTCTTGACCACCGAGGTGGCCGCACAGCCGAAGGAACAACGATGAAGTACTTCGTGGCCCGCGGCGAGACACGTCGCTTGGACGGGCCTACCAGAGGCGAGCTGCGCGGTGAGTTCCTCCGATGCGGCGATGGGATCACTCACTACGAGCTGAGCGGGCCCGCCGAGGCAGAGACCGTTGTCTTCGCGGGCGGTCTCACTGTCCCCCTGTTCTACTGGGACGAACTCGTGGCCGAACTGCACCGGCGCGGATTCCGCACCCTTACCTACAGCGCTTACGGCCGGGGCTATTCCGATCGCGTGGAGGCACGCTACGACGAGGCGCTGTTCGTGCGGCAACTCACCGACCTGACCGAGCGTCTGGATTTGTCCGAGCCATACCACCTCGTCGGAACTTCGATGGGTGCGCTGGTGAGCATGGCGTTCGCCGACCAGCACGTCGACCGGTTGGCTACCTTGACATTGGCGGGCCCCGCTGGGTTGCAGCCGGCACCTGCCGCCGCTCGGCTGTTGCGCCACGATTTCGTGGGAACCGTCCTGGCCAAGAGTCTGGGCAGCAGAATGCTCGACCGGCACCTCTCGCACAACGTGCGCGATCCACAGCAGTCCGCGCCACTCACCGCGATGGTGCGGGAGTGCTACCAGTTCGAAGGCTCGATCTACGCGTTGGCTGCCACGATCGCCGACTTTCCGCTCGGCGGCCGCCAGGACCTCTACCGGCGAACCGGACACCTGCCCGTGCCGCGGATGCTGCTGTGGGGCGACCAAGACCAGGTCACTCCTATCACGAACTACGACGAGGTGTGCGCGCTGCTGGCGCCCACCGAGTCACACATCTTCTCGCCGTGCGGGCACATGGTCCCCTACGAGGAACCCGCCCGAATGAGTTCCCGATTCGCCGCTTTCGTCGACGCCGCCAAGAAAGGGACGCACCGATGACGACCCAGCCCACCACCGATATCGTCGATGTCCTTGTCGTCGGCGGCGGACCGACCGGCACCGCCTTGGCGATCGATCTGACCCGTCGCGGACGGACGGTGCGGATCATCGACAAGGCCGCGCACGCCTTCGAGGGTTCGCGAGCGAAGGGAGTCCAGCCGCGCACCCTGGAAGTGTTCGAAGACCTCGGCGTCCTCGATGGCATTCGCGCCGGCGGAGCCGACTACCCGCTGCTGGGTATCCATGCGGGTCCGTTGAACATTCCTTGGCGCATGATCTCGCATGCCGACGTGAGCTCGGATGTGCCGCATCCGAATACGTGGTTGATCCCCCAGTTCCGCACCGACGCCGCACTGCGCGCCGGCCTGTGGCGGCTGGGCGTGTCCGTCGAATCCAACTGCGAACTGGTCGGATTCGAACAGTATCCGGATGCGGTCGTGGCGACGGTTTCCGGTCTTGACGGTGTGACCGAGATCGGCGCTCGTTACCTGGTCGGTGCCGACGGTGGGGCCAGCACGGTCCGGAAAACCGCGGGCATCGGCTTCGAGGGAACAACGGACGAAGCCGATCGGGTGATCATCGCCGACGCCGTGGTGGACGGCCTTTCCCGGGACCGCTGGCATGTGTGGCCGCGTCCGGGTGGCCGGTTCGTCGGCGCGTGTCCGCTGCCGCATTCCGATCGGTTTCAGGTGATGATCCGTCTGCGCCCCGATGAGGAGCCCGATCTCGACGAGGACAGCCTGAACGCTCGCATCCGCAAGCAGACCGGCGACAAACACATCCGCTTGTCGCATGTCAGCTGGAAGTCGGTGTTCCGCCCCAACATTCGCCTGGCTGAACGCTACCGTTCGGGACGGGTGTTCGTCGCCGGTGACGCCGCTCATGTCCATCCCCCCACGGGTGCGCAAGGACTGAACACCGGTGTGCAGGACGCCTACAACCTGGGCTGGAAACTCAGTCAAGTGCTCGCCGGTGCGCCCGACAGCCTGCTCGACACCTACGAAGCCGAGCGTCAGCCGATCGCGGCCGGGGTCTTGGGCTTGTCGATCGAGAAGTATCAGGGTCTGTCCAAGCTCGACCCGTCGTCCATCAAACGCGGTGATGACGAACGCCAGCTGGGCCTCCATTACCGCGGCGGACCCCTGGCGGCGGATGATGCCCAACGAACCGCGACGCTGCGGGTGGGCGATCGCGCGCCGGATGCGAGGCTGCTCAGCACGACAGGGGGATCGCGACGGCTGTTCGATCTCTTCGCCGGACCGCACTTCACCGCGATCGCCTACGGTTCCGCGGCGGCTGAGGACCTGGCCGCACTGCCGTGGCCCGCGAAGGGCGCGGAGCTGAAACGGGTCACCGTCGACAGTGGTGATCAGGCGGATGTGGTCCTCGCCGACATCACCGAGTCCTTTGCTCGGATCTATGGCCTGACCGACTCCACCCTGCTGCTGATCCGCCCCGACGGTTACATCGGCTCGATCGCCACCACCGATCGGCTCGCGCGCACACTGAAATCCATCATTGCGATGACCCCGGCGGTCGGATCCCCGGTGACACAGACCATCGGGAGGGAGGAGTGAACCGCGGCGGTTCACCCGTCCTGGTGGGCTCGGCCATGGACGAGAGGTGCACGGTAATCGCTGCGGTGACATCCTGTGTGGCACGGACACCTCGCCGACCTGACGAGGTTCGGATTTCGAAGGCCCGACCAAGGTCCGGCTGCCGCCGTCGGCGTTGCTGAGGGCGCGTTCATGAGATCGGAAATGCGATGTTGTGGCACCTGATGGTCGACTTCGGTCTGGGTTCCCCCTTGCATTTCGTCGCCTCCCGCGAGGCGGCTGTAGCGTTCGCGCGGGAGGTGATCGAAAAGGGCTGGGCGCGGGCCGCCGCCGTCGATGACCGCGTGGATCACAGCTACCCGACGATGCCGTGCCAATTCCTGTATGCGCCACCGAGGCCGGATTCCGCGCGCATGTTCTGAAATACCCGGGAGGTCGATGCTGCCCGGCGCAGCGCTTCACCAGGCAGCCGTTCGAGCGGCGTCGGCCGATGCGCGTCGGCCCGAGGGCGCACCGCGAACTCGTCGAAGCGATCGCAGCCGGTGATGTGGACCGGCTGCGAGGCATCATCGAATGGCACAATTGCGCGGCCCGCGCCGACCGCGCGTTCAAGGTCACCAGAGCCATGATCGAGTGGCTTCCCGCACGCCCGGCTGGGCGCGGTGGATAAAGTACGGGCGGTCAGGCTTGCAGCAGCATGCGCAGTTGGCGCTCGCTCAGCGCGGGCCGACCGAGAACGAGCTGGCGATGCAGGATCCCGTCGACTACGGCGACAAGTCCATCGGCGCGGTCGGTAGCGCAGGATTGACCACTCGGTCGAGGGTGGTGAACCCTCCGCTCTCGAGGTGGTTTCGGCACCGAAGCGCGCGCCGTGCGACGCTTCGGTCTTCGCGGCCGCAGTGGCGCCGGTACCGCCCAGTAATATCGGACACACTGTTGCCGATCTAGTTGGACGGAATGATCTATAACGGCAACGATGTTGCCATTATGGTCACTCGATTAGCGGCGCACGCCGCCTTCCCCTTATACCCGCACCTCCCGAGCGCGCGCGAACCCCACTTCAGGTCGATGGTGCGGATCGGTTACGCCTTCGCCGTCGTCATGCTCGGCACGACCCTGCCGACGCCGCTGTACACGCTGTATGCCGCCCAGCTCGGGTTCTCCATCGGCATGTCCACCACAATTTTCGCCACCTACGCCGCCGGAGTCGTCGCGGCACTGATTCTGTTCGGCCGATGGTCGGACACGCTCGGACGTCGACCGCTGCTCATTGCCGGACTGGCCTGTTCCGCGGCCAGTTCCCTGGTCTTCCTCACTGCTGGGTCGGTGTGGCAGTTACTGGTCGGACGGGCGCTCTCGGGACTGTCGGCCGGCATCTTCACCGGTACCGCAACCGCCATGATCATCGAAGCCGCACCGGTGAAATGGAAAAGCCGAGTCACTACCGTCGCCGGAGTCGCAAATATCGGGGGATTGGGCATTGGGCCAACACTGTCGGGGGTGCTGGCGCAATACGTTCCGTGGCCACTGCACTGCGTCTTCGTTGTGCATCTGGCGATGATCGGTGTAGCCGCGCTCGCGATCGTGCATGTGAACGAGACCGTTGCGACGCCGCCTGGAACTCTGCTCACTATGCAGCGGCTGTCCATTCCGCCTCAGGCGCGGGGTGTGTTCACCCGCGCGGCACTCGCCGCATGCGCTGGTTTCTGCGTAATCGGTCTGTTCACGTCGGTCGTGCCGACGTTTCTGCGCGAATCTCTGCACGTTCACGACAAGGCCATGGTCGGCTTGCTGGTTTCCGCAGCGTTCGCCGCGTCCGCGGCCACCCAAGCGTTCACCAGGACGCTACCTGCCTCCAAGGCCATGATCCTCGGTTGTGTGGCCCTGATACTCGGCGCCGCGCTGCTCGCCGCAGCGTTGAGCACTCGGTCGGTGGTCATGCTCGGCGCGGCTGCGCTGGTTACCGGCCTCGGGCATGGCGCGAGCTTCGGCACGGGGCTCGGCGCGGTAGTGGAAGCGGCTCCTCAATCGCGGCGCGGCGAGATCGCCTCCGCCTATTTCGTCGTGGCCTACTTCGCGATTTCCGTTCCGATCCTGGGCGTCGGCTTCGCCGCCCAGCGCTGGAGCCCGTCCCGCATCGGCATCGTCTTCGGAGCAGTGGTCGCTGCCGTGGCCACAGTGGCGCTCCTCGGCACGATCTGCGCCGCCCGGCCCCGCGAGTCACCCGACCCGGCGACAACGCGTGACGCGAGGCTGCGATTCGAATCTGAGTGATCATTCGCGGCAGCGCCCCCGCCGAACGTGTCCGTGAGTCGTTTCTCGCCGAGGGCACCCGAGCACGCCGACGCCGCGCTTGAAGGAATCCGCCGATCCGGGATGCGGTGCGTCTTCAGCTTCTCGCCTTCGTTCGGCGATCACGAGCCGGATCCGTCGTAGGCCCACCCGGAAGACATCCATAGTCTCATCGACACCACCGGTGCAGCCGACGACGGATCGCTTGTCCGCCTCGCACTGGGCTATCACGTCGATGAGTATTTGTTCGAGCTTGCCCGCGACCTCGGTCTGCCCATGTTCGCGCATGTCAATGACACCAGCTGGGGCCATGTGCTCGAGCAGTTCGAGAAGGAGGGACTGATCGGGCCCTGGGTCACCTACATCCACTGCCTCGGTCTCGAAGACGCCACGGGGCGAACTATCGCACGGACCGGTGGCAAGGTGTCGGTCTCCGCGAGCGCTGAGCAATCGCTCGCCATGGTCAGTCGGCCTTGCAGACGGCCCTGGAGCACCGCATTCCGGAGAGTTTCGGCACGGTCACGGTGGGCATCGCACCTGTCGACTTCTTCTCCCAGATGCGTGCGGCCTTCGATTGGCAGCGCGGCCGCATCCACACGGCGAGACTCCTCGAGAGGTCGGGGCGGCCATCCGCGACGGAAACGGAAATCCCTACGCACTCGGGGTGCGCGAGCGGCCCAGGACCGAGGTCTGATCCGCTCGGTCGAGCAGACGCTCCATATCCTGACTGTATCGTCACTTAAGAAGAGTTCATCAGTCAAGCTGCACTGAGAATTTCCTCATGATTGACTATGGACAGGGGTCGTAGGCGATCGCCGTTGACACGGGGTAGAATAACGGCAACACTGTTGTCACTATGATAGATGTGCTCCACACCTCATCCCAGGTATCCGATCGGACACGGTCACTCGAACGTCCGGCGGCCGGCCTTGTAGGTCGTTCGAGAGTTACCGACATCCTTTTCACGGATTAGGGAAGGCTGTCGTGACGTTCGACGTTGCCGTGATAGGCCTGGGTCCGGTTGGGGAGCTGGCGGCGCTTCTGCTGGCACGCGCGGGGTTGACGGTGTTGGTCCTCGAGCGCGAGGCCGATGTGTATCCCAATCCGCGTGTCGGCGTTCTCGACGGAGAAGCGTTACGCACGCTTCAAAAGGCCGGAGTGTACGAGCGCACGGTTCCAGACATGCTCCTCGGAGCTGGCGCCCAGTGGGTGTCGGCTCGCGGCAAGGTTGTCGCGACGACGCTGCCGACGGAGAAAATCCAAGGGCATCCGTGGATGTCCGCGATCTACCAGCCGTTGCTGGACAAGCACCTTCGGGCGGCCCTCGCGGAGTATCCGGATGTCGATATCCGACTAGGTCACCGGCTCACCGGGTTGACCCAGGACGACGAAGTCGTCGAACTCACGTTTCGTGATGTCGACGGCGGGACAGGGAACGCGCGTGCACGCTTCGTTGTCGGGTGCGATGGCGCCAATAGCGCTACCCGGGAAGCGATCGGCGTCCAGCTCGTCGGATCCGCATACACCGACACCTGGCTGATCGTCGATGCGAAGCTGCCGGAGCCGGTCACCCATCTTCCGTATTTCCAGATGACACTGGACCCGGCGGCGCCCAGTCTGACCGGCCGGCTCGCCGCTGGTGGGCACCGCTGGGAACGCAAGGTGATGCCCTGGGAGGACCGCGACGAGATCCTTACCCCGCAGGCTGCGCGGCGGGTGATCGCTGAGGTTGCAGACCCCGACACCGCGGAGATCTTGCGCCATCTCATCTACACCTTCCGAGCCAAGAGCGCCGAGCACTGGCGGGTCGGACGGGTTTTGCTGTGCGGCGACGCTGCCCACCTGATGCCTCCGATGATCGGCCAGGGTCTGAATTCGGGAATCCGGGATGTCACGAACCTGACCTGGAAAATCGCGGCCGTGGTGAATGCCGGCGCGCCACTGCAGATACTCGACTCCTACGAGGTCGAGCGCCGTCCGCACGCCGACGCGATTACCGCAATGTCGGTCCGGGTCGGCCGTCTGGTCACTATGCAATCGCGGTGGGCGGCAATGATTCGCGACGTGGTGGGAGTGACGCTCCTGCGCCTCCCGCCGCTACGGGAACACGTTCGCCAAGGACGCTGGCGCCCGCCAGCCCGATACCGACGCGGTTTGCTGTTGGCACAACCGTCGCTGCGCTCGCCGGTTGGCCGCTTATTTCCCCAGCCGCTCGTGCGGACGTTCAGTGGAGCGGAGCGTCGACTCGATGATGTCGCGGGCTCTGGCTGGCGCATCATCGGCTGGGACACCGATCCACGCGAAGCGCTGTCGACACACGGCCGCCGCATCGCCGAAGACGTCCTGGGCGCGAACTACGTAACGCTGACCTTCCCGGGGCAGCGCCCCGTCCATCGTGGAGCGCCGACCCAGATCCTCGAAGACCTCCATGAGCTGGCCCGCCCATACTTCAGGCGGCAACCATTCGTCGTACTCCGCCCCGACCATTATGTCTGCGCGAATCCCTCGTCGACTGCGCTCGACAGCACCGTATGGAAGTTGGCGCAGCAGATCTCGAAGGCGCACACCGAGGCCCTGGGGTGAACCGCGTCTGGACAGCATTTGCCGATTCGAGACGCTGCCGGTGCGGCTCGTGCCCAAGCGGAGACAGAGGCGGATCACCGCTGATCAACAGGTTCGCCACCCGTTCGGCCACCTCCATGGCCGATCGGGGGTGATCGACCTGTTCGGCCGTGCCACCGAGACCTTCGCGGCTGCGCTGCCACACCGCCGAGGTCAACCGGAGGTGTGCCGATCCTCCGCAGGTTCGTAGCGCCTCAGCAGACTCAGGGCCGCGAGGACGCTCGCCAAGGCGATGGCAGCGTAGCCGAGCACAATGCCCCACTGCGCGCTGCGCGGCTGGCTGACTACCTCACCTGCTGTCGATGAGACGAATCCGCTCGCAGCCAGGACGAAACCGTAGATGCCTGCACCTGCGGCAGCTCCGATGGTCTCGCCGGCCGACCAGATCCCGGCGAGAACCCCCGCACGGCGGCGGCCGGACTCGTTCGCGTCGGCCGCCAAGGTGTCGGCGAGCATCGCTTGCGGCAGGATCTGCGCCCCGGCGAAGCCGATTCCGGCGATCAGGATGGCCGCGCAGGCGACCTCGAACCGCACGGAATGCTCGACGCGTGGTAGGGCCGCGACCGCGAGAGCACCTGCGCCGAGGATCGAAAGCGCCACGGTCAGGCAGGCCTTCTTACCCCAGGCCGACGCAGCACGACGCCACGCCGGCATCGTCAGCAACATCGGTCCCACCGCGGAGAGGAACAACGCCGCGATCGCATTGTCCGATCCGAGAATCTGGACCGACAGGTATGGCAGCCCGGCCAACGTGACGGAGATGACCACCTCGATGAGCACGAACACCCCCAGCAGAGTGCGAAACGGGCGGTGCCGATGAGCCGTGGTCAGCGTTTCACGCAGCGATCCGACTGTCAGCGACCGGCTCGCCACCACGGCGTGGGTGGATCCGCGAGCGCTGTAGATCGCGCCGCACGCGCCGACAACGATCACGCCGCCCATCACGAGCGCCAGCACACGGTAGTCATGACGGTCGCCGCCGTCGGCCCCAGCGAACGAGGATGTCACCGCTGCCACGACAAGCATCGCCGCACCCAGCCAGGCGGTCCGCCACACCATCATCGACGTGCGTTCCGCCGAACTCGCCCCGAGCTCGGCGGGCAGGACACTGTAGGGGATCACGAAAGCCGAGAAGCCGAGGCCGGTCACGGCCAGCGCGGCGCCTACCCACCAGGCAGCACCGTTTCCGCTGACGGGGGCGGAAAAGATGGCCACGAACCCCAGCGGGAGCACGACCGCTCCCGCAATCATCCACGGTCTGCGAGGGCCGAGACGTGACACGGTCGAGTCGGTCAATCTCCCGATGACCGGGTTGTACACCAGGTCGAGCAGCTTGGGTACGAGGACGCCGAATCCAGCCGCCGCGGCGGCCACACCGAGTGTGTTCGTCAGGTAGTGCAAGAGGACGAGGCCGGGCACCATGGCATACGTCGCCGTTGCCAGGGAACCCAGGCCATAGGTCATCCGAAGGCGCGCCGAGAGGGCGAACCCACTACGTGGGTCGACGGCGGTCAGCGTCACGTCTCCTCCTCGCGGAGCACGAGAGCGGTGCGAGTCTCGACGCTTCGACGGGAACCGTGCGTATGCATCACAACTCCTTCCGACGGACTGCTCGAGTGTTCAACGCGGGGAGGTTTGGATTCGGGGTGCGCGGAGCAGGGCGCCGAGGGCGGCGGCCGTGACGACGGCCGCCACGACGATCAGCGAGGCCGACAAGCCGTCGATGAAGGCTGAGCGGACGGCTGCCGCCAGGGGCTCACCTTGCTGACCCAGTTGTGAGGCGGCCTGTAGCCCTGCGGCGGCGGAGGATTCGACCGCGTGCGCGGCTGCGGGTGGCAGTCGATCCAGCGCGGGCAGTGACGATGTGTAATGGCTCGAGAACACCGAGCCCATGAGGGCGATGCCGATCGCGGCGCCGACCTCCCGGGTGGCGTCGTTCATGGCGGATGCGACGCCTTGCTGATCGGCGCGCAATGATCCGACGATGACCGAGGTGCCCACGGCGCTGGTCACGCCCACACCGAGACCGGCGAGCACGAGGCCACCGAGAAAGGGCAGGTAGCCGGAGTCCACGTGCAGCAACGACAGCGCGTAGATGCCGGCAGCGAGGAGCAGCAGGCCTCCGCTCATGACCGCTTTGATCCCCATCCGCTCGGTCAGCAGGGGAGTCAGCACACTGACCGGCATGACCACCACCGCGATGGGAACCAGCGCGATCGCGCTCTGCAACGCGCTGTAGCCGAGGATCAACTGCAGATATTGCAGCCCGACGAAAAAGAAGCCGAATATGGCGAGGAACTGGACGAGAACGGTGACCGCTCCGGAGCGAAACCCGGGAATGCCGAACAGGCGCGGATCGAGCAGCGCGTGCTTGTTGCGGAACCCGAGTACGGCGTACAGCGCCAGCGCCGCTGCGGAAACAGCGAAGCTTCCCACCACCCGAGCGCTGGTCCATCCGGCTTCGCTGCCTTCGATGATGCCGTAGACGAGCGCGCCGATCGCGACGGCGCTCGTGTACGCGCCGAGGTGGTCGAGTGGGTGGCCTTCCTCGTCGCGGGTGTTGGGCGCCAGGAGCAATGCCAGCAGCCCACCGACCACCGCCATGATCGCGCTGGCCACGAAGATCGAACGCCAACTCCATACTTCAAGCAACAATCCGGCGGCGAGCATGCCGAGGATCGCGCCCGCGGCAGCGAATCCGGACCAGATCGCGACGCCGTGGTTGCGGCGTTCGGCTGGAAACGCCGCGGTGATGGTCGACAGCGTGCCCGGCATGATCATCGCGGCGCCGATGCCCATGACCGCGCGCCAGGCGATCAGGGTGGTCGTCGAATCGGCGAACGCGGCGGCAGCCGAACCGATCGCGAAGACCACGGTGCCGCCGATCAGTACATCGCGTCGGCCGAACTTGTCGCCGAGCGCACCGATCGGCAATACCAGCGCGGCCAGCGCGACCGTGTAAGCGTCCGCGATCCAGGTCAGCGATGTGGTCGAGGCCGACAGATCCACCGCGAGTTCCGGCATGGCCAGATTGAGCGCCGATACCGACGCGACCACGAGCACCAGGCAGGTGCACATTGCCGTCAGGATGCCGCTGGTACCCGCGCCCCCGGCCAGAACCTCGGCCGCTGGGCTCGGACTGCCAGGCGCACTCGCCCTGGTTTCGTTCACGTCTCCTCCTCGATCTCTTCAACATCACCGACAATACTGACTATATCGTCACTTATGACAGTTATTTCGATGGTCGCTACGATGCCGACCGCGACGCGCAGCGTGTCGAGCGCGCGTTCCTGCCGGAAGGTTGATTGACCGACAAAGGCGAGGGCCTCGATACAGCCGAAGCATGATCGAAGCTTGCTGAGCTACCTTGTACGCCAACCTTTCGGCGCAGCGATCACGGCCCGAGGAATAGTCGTTCGCATGGTAGGCGGGCCAGCGTCCGGCGATCCTCGATGGCGTCGCAGATCAGTTCGATTGTGCACCAATGCTTTCGTCGCCAGTCGTGGACGAGATTGCGCACCGCTGCTGCGGTGGCCGTGTAGTCGAAGACCGTGTCGGCCAGCCAGATCCGAAGGCGCACATCGCCTTCGGGTGGGAAGAATGCCTCGGCGGTCACCTCGTTGCCTGCTCGGGCATCGTAAGCGGCGATGGTCGTGCAGTCACGCTATCGTAGGGGGCTTGGACGCGGTCGGAGTATCCGCGTCCGTAACCGCTGTAGGCCAGGGTCCGTAATCCTTGGGCGTGCAGTGCCGCGGCCATCGCGTCCCAATAGAACAACGGGATCATCAGTCCGCCGGTGAGGACGACGATGTCACCGCCCTCAGGGCCGGTCAGTTCGTAGTGCGCGATGCCGTCGGACAACCGGATATAACTGCCGCGCAAACTCCGGCGCGCCGCGGCATCGAGCCGACGGTCTTCTGTGGCAGCGGAAAAGTACTTCATCGGCTCACCCCGCTCTGCGGCAGGGAAGTCAGGTTTTCGGGGATCGTCTCGGCGACCCACTGGGGGTCTTCCTCCGGGAGCAGGTGACCGCCCTCCGGATGAACCTTCTCGATACTGCCTGCGATATCGCGGGTGAAATGCTGCCCGCCCATACCCGCGCTACGCAGCACCAACGTGGGCACCGATATGGCGGGAATCTCGCCGCTGCGGTCGGGCTGGTCGGTGTTGACGAAGTCCACAAACGCTGAACGGTTGCCGGGTCTGTTCCAGAGCCGGTGGTTGCGAAGTGCCTCGGCCTCCACTCCGTGCAGGGAGGACGCGCTGCCGTGCAGTAGAAGCACGGTCGGACCCGTTCCGGTGCGCTTGTAGTGCACCTTCATGCCTTCCAGCACGACGAATTGCGAGTCGGGCTGGATGCCGCGGTCGAGTTGGGCGCTCATAATGGTTACAGCGTTGCCGATATTGTAGCGAGTGTCAAGAGCGGGGGGTGCAGGTTGCTTGACAGCGCAATGAAATATCGGTCACACTGTATCCGTATTTTTCGCTTGACCGCTCGACCTTCGAGCGTGAGGGATGGTTCGCCCTTCGCTGGTTGCCGATCTGTGTCGGCCCGTGGCACGAACCCCTTGTCGAGCCACGACGGGGGCGCACCGGTGTCTGCGCCGACCGCATCCCGGTTCGGCCTGTCCGCTGATTTGCCCTCGCGGGTGACGGGAGAAAACGAATGAGCCGCACACTGTTGCGTGGTGCGCAGGTGATCACCATGGCGCCGGATCGTCCCGACGTCGAGGACGTCGACATCCTCGTCGAGGGCGACCGGATCATCGAGATCGGTGATCGGCTCGATCCTGTGGGTGCTGACATCGTCGAGTTCGCGGGCCGGATCGTCATTCCCGGGCTTGTCAACGCTCATCTGCACTCGTGGCAGACGGCGATGCGTTTCGCGGGCGCGGACTGGTCTCTGCCGGAATATCTTGTCCACGCTCATGGAGTTGCTGCACGACACTATCGCCCGCAGGACATCCATATAGGGACTTTCGCCGGGGCCCTCAACCAGATCGACGGTGGTGTGACGACCATCGGCGATTGGTCCCACAATTGCGTGACACCGGACCACGCGGACGCAGCGATCGACGCGTTGCAGCAGGCGGGTATTCGGGCGGTGTTGCTGCATGGCACTCCGCACGGTCTGCGCGATCGGGTGCACGACACCCGGGAGATCGACCGCCTGCTCGGCGGAGTGATCGCCACGAGCGAGTTGCTCTCGCTGGGGATGGCCGTGGCGGGCCCGCAATTATCGAAGCCCGAAGTGGCGGTGGCGGATCTGCGTGCGGCCGCCGAACGTGGACTGTTGGCGTCGATGCATCAGAGCGCCGGACCGCCCGGTCCGGGCTGGCAGGCCGTCAGCGCCGCCGGCTTGTGGGGGCCCCTGACCAACATCGTGCATGGCACGGGTTTGACCACTGCTTGGGTGAAGCTGTTGGTCGAGGCCGGGGTCAGTTTCACAACGACGCCGGAAAACGAACTGGGCCAGGGGCATTGCACGCGAGTGACCGATCAGCTGCTGGGCCTGGGCGCGGCACCGTCGCTGGGTACCGACACCGAAATCGTCGCGCCGGGGGAAATGTTGGTCGCCGCGCGGCTGGTGTTGGCACGCCAGCGTGGCCTCGCGCATGAGCAGGCGCACGCAAAAACCGGCCTGGGTGCGCCGGTGGTCTCGCTCGGCGTGAAACAGGCGCTGGCGTGGGCGACCGTGGAGGGTGCGCGCGCGCTGGGCATGGCCGATCGGATCGGTCGCATCGAGGTGGGCATGCAAGCCGATCTCGTTGTGATCGACACGCGTGCGCTCAACCTGTGGCCGCTCCACGATCCGATTGCCGCGGCGCTGCATGCCAACGCCGGCAACATCGAAGCGGTCATGATCGCAGGACGCTGGCGCAAACGCCGCCACCAGCTCGTGGACTGTCCTGTCGACGCAATCATGGAGGCATTGCAACGGTCGGGTGAGCGTTTCGTCGACCAGATCTACGCGACCGGTCGTGTCGCGCGCATTCGACGGCGCGTGGTGGGGCACGTTGTGCGTCGGCAGTTACGGAAGCAAGCGCGTGGATCGGCGCACGATGCGCTGACATCGCAGGAAAGCCCGTCACAGGACCGTTGAGGCTACCTCCCGACATGGGCGTCGAATCCGCGCGACCGGTGTTGAATACCGCGGAACGGCACTGCGCCGGTCGGCAGTACCAGCCTGCCCTGGCCGCGTCATGTCGGCAAGTTCCGCTTCCCACTGTGGTTCATGTTTACTCGAGCCCGATACCGGATCTGAGATTTCAACGATGATCGACGCCCGGCGCAATGCAGGTATGCCGTGAACACACCCGGTTCCTGGCACCAGGAGGGGTTCGGCCTCTCCATGACCGAACGCATCAGCTACGGGAGCGGATCCCTGGCCACCGCAACCTATGCGGACGTTCCCGGGCTCGTCCTGTTGTACTACCTCACCACTATCCTTGGCCGCCGAAGGCGGCGGCACCCGGGGGTACCGACTAATGGCAGTCGCCATGGGATGCGTGATCCTCCTTGGCACATGCGGGGCGCTCTACAGTGCACGCCAGTCGACCCATATACCGACCGAGCCGACGAAACAGGCGGCCGGATCGCTGCGTGAAGTGTTGATCGGGGCCCGCCACAACCACCCCGTTTCGCATCATGCTCTTCGTATTCATGCCGATCGAGATAATTATCTCCGTCACATTGGCCGGCGCGCAACTCATACCACAAGCAATGCTCGCCGACATTCTTGCGAACGACGCGGCCGGGTCAGGTCAACAGCGGGGGAGTGCTCGCGGGTGGGAATCTGGCTTTCGTCGAATACTCGTTACGTCGTAACCGCCGGGGCAACATATTTTGGCGCCCGAAGCACTTCGCTGCTTGCGTTATCCGTTAAGCTGATCACCGTGCATATCATACGATTCATCACCGGTGAAACAATCCGCTACGGACGGAAAATCGACGACGCTACAGCAGAGTTGATCGAGGGGGATTTGTTCAACGCTTTGGAGCTGTCCGGGCGGGTGGTCGAGGTCGAGAAACTGCTTGCCCCGATTGTGCCGACGGATATCCTCTGCGTCGGCTTGAACTATCGCAAGCACGCTGAAGAAGGCGGCTCTACCATCCCTGAACTGCCGGTGTTGTTCATCAAGTCGAGCAACGCGCTGAACAATCCGGGCGATCCGATCAGGATCCCTCGGCTGAGCAGTCAGATCGATTTCGAGGGCGAACTGGCAGTGGTCATCGGCAAGACGTGCAAGGACGTCCGCAAGGACCGAGCGCTGCAGTACGTCTTCGGCTACACGATCGCCAATGACGTATCCGCCAGGGACTGGCAACGCGAGAAGCGTTTGGGCGGCGGACAGTTCGCGCGCGGCAAGAGCTTCGATGGTTTCTGCCCGCTGGGTCCTACCATCGTGACCAGCGACGAGATCGAGAATCCGAATGCACTGAAGCTCTTGACGAGGGTCAACAGCCACGTCATGCAAGACTGGACGACTGCCGACATGATCTTCGATGTGCCCACGCTGATCGAGAACCTCAGCAGCACGATGACGCTGCGCCCCGGAACGGTTCTGTTGACCGGCACCCCGCACGGCGTCGGCTTCGCACGCACGCCTCCCGTGTGGTTGAAAAATGGGGATACGGTGGACGTCGAAATCGAAGGCCTCGGCACATTGAGCAACCCGGTGGTTTGACGCTCCGCCAGTGAGACGGTACTTCTGCACACAACTGTCAGACGCCAGGCTCCAGCCCCGCAGGGCAAGCTCGGCTTCGTCGGCCTTCAATACGAATAGTCCCTAGATGCCGAAGGCATTCCGGCGCGAACCCGGCGCGAGAGGGTGGCCACTGTCTGCTATCGCGCTTCGGGCAGGGCGCGCCTTAACCTTCTGGTGTTGCGAAGAACGAACGGTGTGCACACCTGCCCGCCACCCCACGGCGGCCGCTGAGGGTTTGTCGATAAGTCCGAGCCCGCTGCGGCGCAGCCTGGCCTACTGCCAACGCCGTCGCGGAGTGCACCCACCATCACATCTGCTTGGGGTTCGCTGAACTGAGATTTTGTACCCGACTCGATGTTGACAACCCGAACGCGCAGTCAAAGCGATACCGCTCGGCACGCGCTGTGGACTATCGAGCACTCTTTCGATCGATGTCCGAACGCGGAAGGGCTGAGGTCGCGACGCGTTTATTTCGTCAGTCCGAGCAGTGCGGCGGTAAGTCCGTAGTCGGGACCGAAGTCCTGCATGTTTCCGGTACGGCAGCCGTCGGCTTTCATCTGGATTCGCTCGCAGAACAAGCTGACTATTTCACCGTTGAGGGCTGTGAAGAGCATCATTTTTACACGGGCATGTCCATGCTCTCGGTCGACCAGGTTGTCGATGTTCTGAAACACCATGGGTGTCAGGTCGACGACCTCGGTGAGGCCATGGGCATTGGCGCGGAGCTGATCGGTCACCTTCGTCAGCCCGGACAGGGTATCCGCCAACTGGTGCTGGTACTGCCCGAATGCGCCTGAGGTGTTGGCAAGGAAGGCGCTGAGCTGGTCCAGCGTAGCCTGCAGGCCGGGCGCCTGCTCGGCGAGCAACCCGTTCATTTGCGTCACTTTGTCACTGAAATCCCGCACCGCGCGGTCGTTTTCCGCGAGTATCGAGGTGAGTTCGTTCAGTCTGATGATGATATTCGAGACCGCGTCCTTGTTGTCGGTGCCGACCTTCAGCGCGCTCGACAGCGCCTGGAGAGTGTCGCGGATCTTCGTGCCGTTGCCCTCGAGAAGCGGGTGCAGCACTCGGCCCGACAGCGGGCCGGACCCTTCCATCTCGTCTTGCGGCTTCAGCGCGGCGGTGAACTGATCAATGGTTTGGATGAGCGTATCGAGCTCGATGGGAGTCTTGGTACGCGACTTCGGCAGGTGGGCACCGTCGGCGAGCGTCTCGCCGTGAGTGTAGACAGGGGTGAGCTCGATGTGGCGGTCGGTGACGATGGACGGCGAGATCAACACAGCCATCGCGTCTTTTGGGATCTTCACATCAGACTTGATCGACAGATACACCTCGATGACGGTGCTCTTCGGTACGATTCTCTCGACCCTGCCGACCTCGAGCCCGAGCACGGTCACGGGATTGCCTACATAGACGCCGGCGATATTGTCGAAGTCGGCGGTGATGCGCGTTGGTTCATTACCCACGTGCGGCAGCAGCGAGCAGGCGCTCACCGTGAGCGCGGCAACGCCGATGGCGACTGCCTTGACCGCGTTGCCCTTTGTCCGGGCAGCGAATGTCAGCATGGATATCCCCTGTGGTCTCGCATGATGCGCGACCTCTCTGTCAGACGAATAACGTGGTTTACGATCGTGGGCTGGGCGGGGTTTGGTTGCGACTCCCGGAAACTGGTCGTCGATACCTATCGCCATGCCGTCCACCCACGGCAATTCATCGCGTCTCAGCGGGCTGCACGACGCTCGGACGGCGCGGCAATCAGACGCGCGGCAATCGCCGAGCAAATGACGCGCGTAAGACAACGATTTCCATCGGAGACCTTCCTTGCATTGTCGCCACCAGTAGGCAGCTGGAAGCCCGGCTGCGCCTACAAACCGTCGATCGGCGCGGCATATGGCGAAGACGCCGGCCTTTCTCGGCGTCGTCGGTGCCACTGTACACAGTTCCGGCAACGATGTGTCCGAAAGTTCCGAATTGGCTGGCAATGCTCGCATCCCCGATAGACGCGCCGGTCGCGGCGCAGCTCAGAACCCCCGCTCGATCCAGTGAGGCAGTTGCGGTGCTTCGATGCCTATGGTGGTGCCGTCTCCGTGACCGGTGTACACCTGAGTGTCTTCTGGTAGGGCCAACAGTCGCTGCTGTATCGAACCGATGATGGTGGGGAAATCGGAGAAGGATCTGCCGGTCGCGCCTGGCCCTCCGGAGAAGAGAGTGTCTCCGGAGAACAGGCCTCGGGCCTCGGGCAGGTGCAGGCAGATGGAGCCTGGGGAGTGTCCGGGAGTGTGGATTACCTCGACGGTTGTCCCAGCGATCGCGATACGTAGCGAGTCGGTGGCAGCCCAGTAGCGCTGTCCGGGGTGACTCATGTCCCAGAGGGTTTGGTCTGCGGGATGCAAAAGCACTGGTGCACAGAGCTTTTCGCCGAGCAGGGGCGCGAAGGTGATGTGATCGTTGTGACCGTGGGTACAGATCACCGCGACGACGTTGCGATTGCCGACTGTTTGAATGATCGCTTCGGCATCGTGGGCGGCGTCGACGACGATGACCTCTTCGTCGTTACCGATCACCCACACATTGTTGTCGACTTCCCACACACCGCCGTCGAGTTCGAAGGTGCCGCTGGTCACCACGCGGTCGATACGGAGCCCCCCGCTCACAGGATGACCACCGAACGGAGCACATCACCGGTGCGCATCCTCTGGAAGGCCGCCTCGACCTGGTCGATCTTGATGCGCTCGGTGACGAACTTTTCCAGCGGTAACCTGCCTTGCTGGTAGAGATCTACCAGTGTCGGAAAGTCTCGTTCGGGTAGGCAGTCGCCGTACCAGGACGACTTCAACGCGCCACCGTGAGAGAACAAGTCCAGCAGTGGCATATCGAGCCGCATGTCGGGGCTCGGCACACCGACGAGCACCACGGTGCCGGCCAAGTCGCGGGCATAGAATGCCTGCTTCCACGTCTCGGGGCGACCGACCGCATCGATGACGACATCGGTGCCGAACCCGTCGGTGAGTTCCTGCACGGCGGCGACTACGTCGACATGGGAAGCATCAACGGTATGTGTTGCACCAAGGTCTCTGGCCCAGCCGAGCTTTCGTCGATCACGGTCCACGGCGATGATCTTCGATGCACCGGCCAGGCGTGACCCCATGATCGCGGCGTCGCCTACGCCGCCGCAGCCGATGACTGTGACGGAATCGCCACGGCCTACGTTGCCGGTGTTCACCGCGGCACCCAATCCCGCCATCACACCGCAACCGAGCAGTCCGACGACGGCAGGGTCGGCGGTGGGATCGACTTTCGTACATTGCCCGGCGTGTACCAGCGTCTTCTGCGCGAACGCCCCGATCCCGAGCGCTGGGGTGAGCTTCGTGCCATCCTCGAGCGTCATGGGCTGGCCGGCGTTGAACGTGCTGAAGCAGTACTGGGGACGCCCGCGTTTGCAGGCGCGGCATCGACCGCAGGTCGCGCGCCAGTTCAAGACGACGAAGTCGCCCGGTTGCACCGAATCCACACCCGCCCCGACGGTTTCGACGATGCCGGCGGCTTCGTGCCCGAGCAGGAACGGGAACTCATCGTTGATCCCGCCCTCCCGGTAGCTCAGATCTGTATGGCACACCCCGCACGCGGCGATCGCGACGACGACCTCACCGGCGCCTGGGTCGGGAATGATGATATCGGTGAGCTCGACGGGAGCTCCTTTCGCACGGGCGATTACGCCGCGCACCTTCTGAGGCATTTGATTTCCTATTCTTCACGGATCTGGCAAGCATGCGCCGGTCGACGAGCGACCGGGATTCATCCGGCACTCATCGGGTGGCGCCGGACAGTGTCATCAAATACGCGAGGACGAGCAGAGCTGTGATGACGGCGGGAAGCATGGCAGCTGGCTTGTCGCGGGCGCGTACGTGGACGACAACGGCACCGATCATCAACAACAGCAGCCCGATTCCCGCCGCCGCGCCGATCGGCCGCCAGCCGATGCCAGCCAGCAGGCCCAGCGCGCCAGCGGTTTCCAGGCCGCCGACCCACCGGAATGCGTTGAGAGACAACCCGGCGTGCGCGGCACGGTCCCGTGCCGATCCCACCGCGAAAACCTTGGGGCCGCCGACCAGCAGGAACAACGCCGCCAGCGTGACCGCGAGCACTGTCGAAGCGAGGTTCATCAGCGCACCGTCACATTCCATCGCATCGTGTATCGGTCCAAGACGTTCACGACGTCGCCCTCCGCGTCGGGATTATCGAGTGCGACCGTCGCTACGATTGCTCCGTCCTCGACGGTGGTGTTGATGCTGTGTACCGCACTGATCGCAGCGAGGGCGTCGAGGAGTTCGCGGCGGGTCGCGTCGGCGCGCAGGCCCAGTTTGTAGGGTTTGCCGACGTCGGTGATCGGCAGCACGTCCAGGATCGTGACCATCTTGGGCACGGCGGCGCGCTCAGGCACGTAGCGGGCCGCCCAGTCGAGCAGTTCGGCTTCAGTGACCTCACCCCGCGACGCGACGGTGACATAGGCGACGGGCACCTCTCCGGCATGGACGTCGGGACGTCCCACCGCGCCGACCGCGGTGACCTGTGGATGTGCCAGCAGAGCGTCTTCGATCATGGCCGGATCGATGTTGTGTCCGCCGCGGATGATCAAATCCTTGGCGCGTCCATGCAGATAAATGAACCCGTCAGCGTCGATGTGAGCCAGATCGCCGGTGTCGAGCCATCCCTCGACGAGTTTGCCCCTGCCATCAAGTACGTGCCGGTGCCCATCGTGACCGGTGACGTAGCCGGCGAACACCGTTGGTCCACTGATGGCGAGGACTCCGATCTCGCCGACCGCCAGTTCGGTCCAGGTTCCCTCCTCGTCGCTGCGCACCACCTTCACTTGCTGATAGGGCATGCGCTGACCAACCGAACCCGGCCGCGGCATGTCGGGGAAGCTACGTGCGCTGGCGCAGGTTGCTTCCGTGAGCCCATAACCTTCGACCAGCGTGATACCGGTGTGGGTCTCGAAGCTTTCACGCACCGCCCGTGGTAGCGGGGAGGCGCCCACCATCGCATACCGCAGGCTGGAGATATCGGCCGTGATCGGGCACTGGGCCAGCACCGCGTATACCGTCGGGACCGCGCTCATCGCGGCGAGGCGATAGTGGGCCACCATGTTCCAGAACTCGCCGTAAATCGCCAGATCCCGGTAGCCCAGCGGTCCGGCCCACACCACCGATTGGCCTTTGAACAAAGGCGCGAGCAGCGTGACGACCAGGGCGTTGACGTGGAACAGTGGCAACGCCGCGAACACTACGGAGTCATCATCCAGCAGCGAGTTCGCCGCGATCATCCATGCGTTGGCGACCTCGCCCGTGTGGGTGTGCGCTGCCAACTTCGGCACACCGGTGGTGCCCCCGGTGTGGAACAACGCGGCAAGATCGGTTCCGAGGGGGGGCTGCCCGACGAATGTGACATGCGCATGAGCAGCGGCCAGCTCGTCGAGGTAGCCGACGCGCACGCCATCGATGGGTTCCAGCGGCTTCGGCTCGGCCACGCCGGTCGGGCGCAGCACGAGCAGCGCGTCCAGCAGGCCGTCCGCAGCCAAGCGGCGGGCGCCGTCCCAGACGGGGGCCGACAACTCGGGGCCCGCGGCGATGAGAACTCGCGCCCCGGTGCGCCGCAATAGCTCCGCGAGGTGCTCAGCGGACAACCCGCCGTTGATCGGGGCGGCGACCCCGGCGAGCTGCGCGGCGAGCGTCGCCGGGATCAGCTCGGCGCAGTTGGGCGCGATCAAGGCCACCGCGTCGGTGCGGCACACGCCGATTTCGTGCAGCAGGTTCGCGTACCGGTGGACATCACCGAGCAGCTGTGAATAAGTGCGCCGCAGCGGTTCTCGCCAACGGGCGGCTTCCGGGAGCACGGTGACGGCGGTGCGGTCCGGCCAGGATTGCGCCGCCCGCGTCAGCAGGGTGTATGTCGATTCCGGCAGGCCGCGCTCGGCCAGTGGCACGGATTCGATCTCGGGCAGGTCGGCCGGTTCGGCGTAGCGGGGCCACAGCGGGCGCTCGGTCACCGGTGCCTCACCGTGGTGCGCTGGCGGCCCAGGTCGATGGCGCCGTCGTCGGTGGACACCGTTGCCTCGATGACATCGCCGTCGTGCAGGTACTTCGTATTCTTGGCCTGGCTTTTGAAGAACAGCTTCCACTTCGTCGCGGGCGGCAGCAGCGAGCCGATGATCTCGACCGGTTTGGGTGGGGCGCTGATCGCCGTGCCGACGGGGGTTCCGGTGAGTAGCAGGTCACCGGCGTCCATGCGCTGGAAACCGGTCAGCACGCGCAGGGTTTCCAGCGGCTGGTAGATCATGTCGGCGACGGTCATGTCCTGGCGCAGTTCGCCGTTGACCCACAACCGCAGCCGCAGATCGGTGAACCGTTTCAGCTCGTCGTCCTCCAGCAGCACCAGCGCGGGCCCGACCGGAGTGAACGTCGGATACGACTTCGCCTCGTAGAACTGGGTTTTCGGCAACTGGACGTCGCGGGCGGAGATGTCGTTGGTGACGACCAGCCCGGCGATGTAGTCGGCAACGTTCGCTTCGGTGATCTGCGAGCCGACCGGCATCTCGCGGCCGAACACCAGCCCGATCTCCACTTCGTAATCCAGCAACCGCACGTGCGGTGGCCGGATGACCTCGTCGTGCGGGCCGCTGATCGAACCGGATGTCTTGCGGAAGAACGTCAGCGGCACCGTGGCCGGGTCACCGCCGGAATCCTTCACGTGCGAGGCGAAGTTCGTCATCTGCGCCACCACCCGGCACGGCGCGGTCACCGGCGAGACCAGTGACAGGCTCTCGACCGGCACCACCTCGGCGCTCGCGGACGCCGCGCGGATCGCCTGCCGGTCGGCCAGCAGTGCCCCGGTGGTGGTGGCTGCGGTGTCGACCTTGGCGGCGCCCGCGGGTGTGGACACCCACCAGGCGTCGGAGGTACGGAGCACGGAAATACTCATGAGCTGGCTACTTTCAACAGGCCGCGCAAGCGACGGAAATCGAATTCGTTGTCCTCGCGCAGCGCCTCGACCATCGCGCGCAGCTCGCGAACGGAGTCTCGGCCCGGTTTGATGCCGAGGAAGTCTTTGCTGGCCGGCGGCCCCCACTGCGCCAGCCCGGAGGCGGTGAACGGCGCCCAGCCGGGTTCCACCGTGCAGTCGAACATGTCGCCGTCGCTGAAATGCTCGACCAGCAACCCGTCCGGATCGCGCCAGTAGTCGAAGATCTGACTGCCCTGGATATGCCTGCCGATCCCCCACGACCGGTAGTAACCGTGATCGCGCAGAAACTCCCCGCCCGCGGCCAGCGCGTCCAAGTCGGCGACTTGATAGGCCGAATGCACGTACCGGTTCACCGGCCCGAGTGCCAACGCCAATGTGTGGTGATCGGCGGGTGTCCGGCCGCGATCGCAGCGGATGAAGCTCATCGCCGGGCCGCGCCCGCGTTGGCCCGGGTAGTAGAGGAAGTCGCTGACTATCAGGCCCAGGTGCCGCAGGTACCAATCCAGCGTTTCGCGGAACCTGGTGGTCTGCACCACCACATGCCCGAGCCGCTGCACCCGCGCCGGCACGCGCGGCGGCCGCTGCGTCCGGTTCACGCGGGCCAGTTCGTGCCCGACGTTCAGCGTGTGCGGCGACTGCGCAGGAAGCGCGGGGAGTGTGTGGGTGGCGGCGACCACCCGCACCCGCAACCCGCTCGGGTCGCTCAGATCCACGGTCGATCCGCCCAAGCTCTCGGGCAAGTTCACCACCGTGCTGCTCGCGGCCCGCGCCAACCGCAGCAGGTCGGCGGTGTCGGCCGCGCGAAAGGCCGGGCCGACGAACCGCGAGCGCGCGCCCCGGCGAATCACCACACACGGCGCCCCCGGGTCCGCACCGCGTAAGTACAGCTCCTCGGCCGTGCGCAGCGAAGTCGAGAAGCCGAAAGCGTGCCCGAAGACCTCCGCGCGCTCCAGATCCGGCTTCTCGAACTCCAGCCACGCCAGATCATGCACTTTCACGATCGGATCGCGCGCCCGGCCGGGATGCTCGCCCGCCACAGCGCCGCGTTCGCTGTGCAAACCGGCGTGCGAGTCGTGCTGGTCGCCCATCGACCACTCCCTCCATATACTGAAGAATGCGTCACTGCTTGTCGAAACAACTCCGGTGGAACCCCATAACCAAGGAGCTGCACTCGGCCGGCTCACCGTGGGCTGGGATGGTCCTGCCCAGATCTTCGAGGAGCTGTCCGAATGACAGACTGCTTGTGTCGCAGAACTCCCATTCCCAGCGTGGGTGTGCGCAAGTAGGGGCCAGCTTTCGGTATTTCTCGGGGCGGGGGGGTTCGCCGCGATATCGCCACCGCGGCCCGCGCGGGCCGGTTCCGGGTCCGCGATGCCGAGGCGGCTTCGACGATCGTGGCGTGTACCGCCCTGTGCTCGGCATGATTGCTTCGTAAGGGTCCTGACCACGGCGACAGTCTTTCCGCTGATCACGTGGCCACGGACCTGCTGCGCGAGTTCGGGACATCCACGAGGCCGGTCGAATCTGCCAGCTCATCTGCTCTTCCTCGATGCGCGGAGCCAGCCATCTTCCTCAATGCGGCGACGGATTTCCGGATCCCGTAAGCGACAACCGTCGGTCGCATGTCAGCCCGCTTCCAGGTGAGCAGAGCGGCTCCGTCCGCGATGCTGCCCTCTACATTGGTCGGTTCGCCGACCAGTGGCAGCGGCCCAACGATTTTGATAGATACCCCCAGTATTTCGGTCCAGAAGTAGTCGTCGGTGGCGGACGTTGAAGATGCGAGCCCGAGGGCCGACGCGGCGGCGACCTTGCCTTGTGCCACAGCGTTGGACCAGAACGGGGCCCGTCGGCCGTCGTGGATCGAGTAGGCGACATCGCCGGCCGCGTAGACCCCGGCAGTCGTTGTCGCACACAGATGATCGATACCGATGCCGCGTTCGTCGGCTGGGCCGGAACCATCGAGCCACGAGGTATTCGGTACTTCCCCGGCGCAGGTGACCACGAGGTCGGCGGTCGATACCGATCCGTCGCCGAGAATGACACCGCAGACCGGATCGTCTGCGAGTGTGACCAACCGGGGAGTGTGCACTATCCGGACGCCGTGTTCTTCGGCCCGTGCGCGTACGGCGTCGGAGAGGAAAGGCCCGAGGATGCGCCGCAACGGAGGGTCGACGTCGATCACGGTGACCGCGACGCCGCGAGCGACGCACGCGCTGGCGACCTCCATTCCCAGGAACCCGGCGCCGACCACGATCGCCGAGGTGGCGGTCGATAGCCTCGCTCGCAACGTCCGCGCGTCCTCGAGTGTCCGAAGGACCAGTTCCCCGGTCTGTCCACGCGCGGCCAGCCGCCGTGCGTCGGCGCCGGTTGCGGCGATGAGCGCGTCATATGCGAGGGTGCGGCCGGTTGCGGTGGTGACGGTGCGGGCGTCGAAATCGGTGCTGACGGCGGCTTCGCGGAGGAGATCTATCTCTAGGTCGTCGAGCCGATACGACAGAGAGCCCTCGGCGGCCGGGTCGTGCAGGACCGCTTTGGACAATGGTGGTCGCGAGTAGCCGCCGAGTTCGTCGGCGCCGATGATGGTTAGTCGACCGGTGTGTCCTAGGGTGCGCAATTCACGCGCCGCGGTGATCCCGGCGATGGACTCGCCGACGACGACGATCGAGCGGGGGGAGGTCATGACTGCTCTCGCAGGATCGCTACCGGGCAGGAACTGATGGCCGCGCGGGCGGCGTTGACGTGCTCTTCGGGGACGTCACCGCCCTCGAATCGGTAAGTCAATTCGCCTGCGTCATCGAGTTCGAACACTGCGGGGGCCTGCTCGGCGCACATGCCATGGCCTTCGCAGCGAAGGTAGTCGACGGAGATCTTCATTGCGATTCGTCCTTCAGGCGGGAAAAAGTTGCAGGGGAAGGTTTTCGAAGCGGTGGATGATGTTGTTCATCGCCCATTGCGGTCGTCCGGCGATCTCGATGCGTTCAACGCGTTCGAGCAGTGCGGCAAGGATGGCCTGGGTTTCCAGCCGGGCCAAGCCCTGACCCGCGCAGCCGTGGGTGCCGTGGCCGAAGCCCAGTTGGCGGGATGCGTCGCGGCGGATGTCGAAAGTGTCGGGAGACTCCCACTCGAGTGGATCCCGATTCGCCGAGGAATACATCACCACCACCCGTGCGCCCTCCGGAATGGTGACCCCCGCCAGGGCGACGTCACGAATTGTCTTGCGAGAAAACGCCCGCAGCGGTGACTCGTAGCGCACGACCTCATTCACCGCATTGGCGATCATCGTGGGGTCGGACCGCAGTAGCTGCCACTGGTGCGGATGGGCGGCGAACAGGTACAGGGCGCTGGAGATCGCGCTGATCGTGGTGTCCAGTGAGGGTGCGAGAAAGTCGATCATCATGGCCGGGCACTCGTTGTGCGCGATCTTGCCTTCATCGGCGGCTTGGAGGATCTCCGCACCCGCGCTGCCGGGCAGTAGCTGCCGGTCGCGAGCGAGGCGGCGGGTAAACCGCATCATCTCGATGCTGGCCGGAGCGGTTCGGATCGATTGGTTGTTGATCGGCCCGAGTGAGTCGAAAGTGGCTCCAGCCCAACGCAATAAGTGCTCGCGGCCGTGCTGTGGCCATCCGATCAAATCGGGTACGACCGACATCGGCAGTGTGGTAGCCAATTCGACGCCGTCGATCCGGCCCCGCGCTATAGCAGCTTCGACGGCCGCGACCGCTTGCCGCTCGACCGTCTCACGCATCGTGCGCAGCGCCTTGGGGGTCAATCGTCGGCCTAGTAGCGCACGCCGCCGGCTGTGGTCTTCGCCGTCACTGTTGAGGGTGGTGCCACGCGAGAGCCGGTTGGCGACAGGATTCAGTCCGACGCCCTCGCCGGAGATGAAGGTGTCGTCAGCGAGTAGGGCCGTCTTGCACTCGGCATAGCGCGGTAATGCGTATGCCCGCTGCCGTGCCAACCACACGACCGGACCCAACTCGCGCATCCGGGCGTAGTGCGGATACGGGTCCATGATCGCGTGCCGCGAGTACAGGTCCGGCTGGTAAACGGGGACACCAGCAGTCTTACGCATCGAAACTCCTCAACACCAACGATCGTCCGTCGTTGGCTCATCACCGGATCGCCCCGGCCGAATCCCGCCTCGAACTGGACTCGAGTCACTGGATCGTCGGGCCGATCTGTGGCCTGCATCTCAGGCTAGCCATTTGATTGACCATGTGTCAATGACATGGAATCAACTTGTGTTTCCCACGGTGGCGGCCCAGTATCGGAGGAGGCGATCGGCAGGCAACAGGAGGGACACCGATGACCGCGACAACCGGGAAGGGACGTACGACGATGCGTGCTGCGCAGGCCGCCGAGACCCGCCAGCGCCTCATCGACGCCGCGGTCGAGGCGTTCTCCGAACACAGCTACGACGAGGTGGCCGTGGCCGACATCGCTAAAGCCGCCGGGGTGGCCCATGGACTGCTGTTCCATTACTTCGGCAACAAGCGTGGCATCTATCTGGCGGCCTTACGGGATGCCTCCGACCGGATCGTGCGAGTTCAGGGGCTCGATCCCGAGCTTCCGATCGTCCAGCAGATCCGCGCGGGGTTCCGCGCGCACCTCAGCTATCTCGCCGCACACCGTGGGCTCGCGCTCCGGTTGGTTCTAGGCGGACGAAGCGCTGATCCCGAGGCGTTCGAGGCTTTCGAAGCGGGTCGATGGCAGACGATCGAGGGGTGGACCACCGTGTTGGGACTCGACCCTCAAATTCCCGCCTTGCGCATGATGATGCGGTCTGCCACGGGTGCGATCGATGAGGCGACCCTCTACTGGTTACAGAACGGAGAACCCTTCGACATCGAATCCATGATCGATGCCCTGATCCCGATGGTGGTCGCCGGGCTGCGTGCTGCCGCTCAACTCGACCCCACCCTCGATGTGGACACCGCCACGCAAGCATTGCTGGATAGTCGCAGGCGGTGAACGTGCACCGTGCGGTGAAGCACCCTTCGTCGGGTGTATGGGTTCGCAGCTGTGCAGACTGAGGTTCACCCGAATGGTGGACAGGCGATCAAGCAGCTGCGGAGAGTGATTCGGGGGCATCGCGCAGCACCCTGCCACCAGGGCCGTCGCAGTCGGACTCGTTGACCCTCGCGCGCATCGAGGGGCGTGCGTTCCTCGAAGGCCTTGCCGTTGATCGTCCAGATATAGCGGGTGTCGTCCGCGCCGAGGGGCCAGGTCGAGCACGGTATCAGGGGTGCGCGGTGCAAGCCGGACGGCGTCGGTGGCGGTGAGGCGGGTTGCAGTAAGCGGCGCGCCGGTGAGCTCGCTGGGGCGGAGATGCGCCGGAGGTGGCGAACCACCGACCGTTGGCGGTCGCAGTTTTGCGCGCCGCCGTCGTGCCCGACGTGAACGAATGTCAAGGAGCGCGCCCCCGAAGCTCGGGCACCAGACGTTGGCCGATTGTCGCCCGGAGTGGTTGGCGCCTTGCGTAATGGACCAGTGATAGCCCATCTGCGACGTGGTCGGACCAAGGATCCGCGGGCCGCCAGGCGGTCGCCCCTTGACATCTTTATACCCTAGGGGGGTACGGTACGCGACGTCGGTATTCCCCTTCGGTAGGACGGAAAATGTCATGACTACGCAAACGCAGCCGACCACGCGAAAGTGGTTGGCATTAGCGGTTATTGCCGCCGCTCAGTTCATGGTCATCATGGACACCTCGATCATCGGGATAGCGCTGCCGAAGATGCAGGCGGAACTCGGCTTCTCTCAAGAGAATCTGACCTGGGTGTTCAACGCCTACGTGGTCGCCTTCGGTGGACTGCTGCTGCTGGGCGGGCGGCTGTCCGATCTGCTCGGCGCCCGCCGAGTGTTCGCCGCCGGCTGGCTGGTGCTGTTCGTCGGCTCGGTCATCGCGGGCGCCGCAGGCAACGTCGGCACCGAGTTGGCGGGCCGGGCAATCCAAGGTGGCGGCGCCGCGCTCATCGCGCCCTCCGCGTTGACACTGCTGATGATGCTGTTCGGTTCATCACCGCAGGAATTGACCAAGGCGTTGGCCGTGTATGGCGCCGCGGCCCCCGCAGGTGGCACCGCGGGCGTGTTCCTCGGTGGCGTCATCACCGAGTACGTCAGCTGGCCTTGGGTTTTCTACATCAACATTCCGATCGCGGTGCTCGCGCTGATCGCGGTTCCGGCCTTGATGCCGACCGCACCCGCGCGATCGGGTTCGGTGGATCTGCTCGGCGCGGTCACGGTGACCGCGGGTCTGGCCGCCGCGGTGTACGGCATCGTCCGGGCGCCGGAGATCGGCTGGGGATCGGGTCAGACCTGGGCCGTCCTCGCCGCCGCGGCCGCGCTGCTCGCCGGTTTCGTGCTCGTTCAATCCCGGGTTGGTGCACCGCTGATGCGGCTGGGCATCTTCCGCGCTCCGAACCTCGCGGCCGCCAACATCGCTCAGTTGCTGCTCGGCGCGGCGTGGGTGCCCATGTGGTTCTTCCTGAACCTGTATCTGCAGCAGGTGCTCGGCTACAGCGCCTTCCCGTCCGGTGCGGCACTGCTGCCGATGACCACGCTCATCATGCTCGGCATGGTGGTGCTGGCCCCGCGGGCAATGCAGCGCTTCGGCGCCAAACCGATGATCGTGACCGGTCTACTGGTGCTGGCGCTCGGCCTGGGCATCATGTCGCTGGTCCGTCCGACCGGGAACTTCTGGGTGGACGTCCTGCCTGCCTCCCTGGTGGCCGCCGGTGGCATGTCGCTTGCCTTCATCCCCTCACTGGGTACGGCTATCTCAGCCGCACGCCCCGAGGAGGGCGGACTGGCCTCCGGCATTGTCAACGTCAGCTACCAAGTCGGCTCGGCTCTGGGACTGGCCGCGATGACCGCCGTCGCGACCGCGTCCGGAGCTGATCGCATCGGCGATCTGCCCGAACTGACCAGCGGTTTCGCCGCGGCCTTCGCAGGTGCTGCCGCCATCGCGCTTGTCGGAGCGGGCATTGCCGCGGTGACCATGCGCAAGCCAGGGCTGGGCTCCGTGCCCGAAACCGCTCGAGCGTAGTGCGGGGTAGGCGTATAGCAGCGAGCCGCCGCCGTCGAATTCGCTTCGGGAGCCGGGTCGTGCGCTCAGCGTCAGCTGAGCGAACGACCCTGAGCCAGCCAAACAGACAGCATTGCTGCTCTGGGCTCCCGCAGATCCGGGCGAAACAGTCTCCCGTTTACCCGGCTCCTGTCACCCTGGTCACCAGGCGGTGTGGACCCATGCCCAGTGGGCGAAGGGCCTGGGGTGTTGACTACCAGCAGGCCAGGGCCTTGTTGAAGGGTCGCAGTCGTTTGTATCTACCCAGACGACCGGGAGTTGCCCAGGGCTCCGGCCTGACCCCGGGGCCCCGGCCGGCGGTGATCGGTCGCAGGACGCCTCGACCTCGGGTAGGCGCCGGAACGAAGTGATCCGCACTACGCACCCCTCCTGAAGGTACCCCGGGGGGTATTCTCGTCCGTAGCAGATACCCCCTGGGGTATAGAAAGGGTTGGATATGCGAGATTCGGAATTCCGCGTTGCCGTGACTGCTGCCGGTGAAGCCGCTGGCGGGCTCGGCCGGGTGGGTGCGGTGACGGTGGACCGTGCGCGATGGGTGTTCGGTTTGTGGTTGCTGGTGCTGGTCGTGCTCGGCGCGGCCGCGCCGTCGGTGTTCGATTCGCTCGCCGGCGCGGGGTGGCAGGCGAACGGGTCGGAGTCGGTGCGGGTGCGGGAACTCGCCGAGCGGCACTTCGGGGGGAACTCGGCAGCGGCGGTCCAAGTGGTCGTCCACTCCGATGCGGCCTCGGTCGACAGCGCCCAGGTGCAGCAGGTGCTCGGGGAGATCGCGGACGTGCTGGGCCAGGACTCGCGGTTCGGGACGGTGATCCCGCCGCAGCCCGGGATGACGATCAGCCCGGACGGGCACACCGGCATTCTCATCGCGGGCGCCACCGCCGACACCGACGAGATGGTCGCCGCGGTCGATGATCGCAAGGCCGAGTTGACGGGGCTGTCGGGCGACGGTGTCGAGGTGTATCCGACCGGGTCCTCGGCGTTGTGGAGTGACTTCAACGAAGCCAATCACGACGCCATGATGAAGGCCGAGATGTTCTCCTGGCCGGTCACTTTGGGCATCATGGTGATCGCTTTCGGGTCTTTGGTGGCTGCCGGTCTGCCGCTGTTGCTGACGATGGCGGGGTTGGTCGCCTCGGCGGGCGGGCTGGTGCTGCTCAACCAGGTCACGCCGATCTCGGTGTGGGCGATGAACTTCGCCATGATGTTCGCGCTGGCGCTGGGCATCGACTACGCGCTGTTCATCGTGTCCCGTTTCCGCGACGCGATCCGCGGCTCGGGCGATCCGCGTGCGGCGGTCGCGGAGACCATGGACACCGCGGGAAAGGCGGTGCTGCTGTCCGGGCTCACGGTGCTGGTCAGTCTGTCGGCGGTGTTGATCGTGCCGGCTCCGGCGGTACGAACGATGACGGTCGGCATCATGTTCGCGGTGTCGTTCGTGCTGGTGGCCACCTTGACCTTGTTGCCGGCGACGCTGGGCAAACTGGGGCGCAAGGTCGACGCCGTTTCGCTGCCGCATGTGCGCCGGCAGCAGCATCGCTCCCCGCGTTTCGCCGCCTGGGGTGAATTGCAGCATCGGCGGCCCTGGCCGTTCGCCATCGGCGCGTTGCTGGTGCTGGTCGGGCTGTCGATTCCAGTCTTCGGGCTGAAAGTGGCGATGCCGTCGATCGAGGTCGTGCCGGAGGACGCGGCGGTGCGGCGCGGGTATGAGCTCGTGCAGCGGGAGTTCGGCACGGGTGCGCCCGGCATGCTGCAGATCATCGCTCCGGCCGAGGTGGGCGAGCGGGCTTCCCAGGCCGCTATGGCCACCGACGGAATCGCCATGGTGACCCCGCCGCAGCTCGCCACCGACGGCAGCGGACTGGTTCTGCTGCAAGCCATGCCGACCGTCGACCCGTCGGATCCGTCCATGGGCACGATTCTCGACACGCTGCGCGCGGCGCTTCCCGACGGTGCGCTGGCCGGCGGCGCGGCGGCGGAGAATCTCGATCTACAGCAGGCGCTCGACGATTACCTCCCGATCATCGTGAGCGTCATCCTGGTACTCGGATTCCTGTTGCTGCTGGTGGCGTTGCGGGCTCCGCTGATCGCGGCTCTCGGCACGGTGGTGAGCCTGCTGTCCACCGCGGCGGCCTTCGGCGTGGCGAAACTGATCTTCCAGGACGGCCACGGCGCGAGCCTGCTCGGGTTCACCCCACAGGGCTTCCTCGACGGGTGGGGACCGGTCTTCTTCTTCGCCATGATCTTCGCGATCGCCATGGACTACACCGTGTTCCTGCTGGCTACGGCGAAAGAGCACTACGAGCGGTCCGGCGACCCGAAGGTCGCGCATGTGGACGGGGTCGCGCACTCCGGCCGGGTGATCCTCGCCGCGGCGGCGGTCATGGTGGCGGTGTTCTTCACCTTCGCTCTGGCCGATCCGTTGCCGCCCAAGGAAATGGGCATCATCCTCGGCGTCGCGGTGCTCCTGGATGCGGTGCTGATCCGGCTGGCGCTGCTGCCGGTGCTGCTGCGGCTGGCCGGGCATGCCGCCTGGTGGTCACCCGCGTGGCTGCGCCGGGTGCTGCCCGATGTCAAGTTCTCGCACTGAGCCCGGCCGCTGGGGTGGAGGGACTCACCTCCACCCCAGATACCCCCAGGGGTATACTGGAATCATCCGCCCAGCAATAACTAGGAGAAGATCTCATGGTTGGAGACGGCGACAGCATCGCCCAGGTTCTCAACCGCCTACGCCGCGCGCACGGTCAGCTCGCCGGCGTGATCTCGATGATCGAGCAGGGACGCGACTGCAAGGACGTCGTCACCCAACTCGCCGCCGTGTCCCGGGCGCTGGACCGGGCCGGCTTCAAGATTGTGGCCAGCAGACTGCGGGAATGCCTGACCAAGCAGTCCGAGGGCTCGGAGCCGATGACCGTCGAGGAGCTCGAGAAGCTCTTCCTGGCGTTGGCCTGATCCGCAGAGGCAGGAAAGGGACCCATGGTTACGACACATCGGCACCAAGGCTGGACCATCGAACGCATCGTGCCGCTGTTGGGCGGGACGATGGTATTCGTCAGTCTTGCCCTGGTGCTCGCGGTATCGCCCTGGTGGCTGCTGCTCACCGCATTTGTCGCCGCGAATCTGCTGCTCTACAGCGCCCTCGGCTGGTGTCCGGTGACGCTGGTGCTGCAACGACTCGGAGTGCCCCGGCTGAATTGTCCGGTGGCGGAGAGAGATCAGCGATGAGTCTCGCCTTGTCGACCACTCTGCGCGCCGACTTCACCGACGCCGTCGAGCGAACCCGAAAGGCGCTGTCCGAACAAGGTTTCGGCGTTCTCACCGAGATCGATGTGGCGGCGACCATGCGGGCCAAGCTGGGCGTGGAGATGGAGCCCTATCTCATTCTTGGGGCCTGTAATCCGCCTTCGGCGCATGCGGCCCTGGGTGTGGATCGGCAGATCGGACTTTTGTTGCCCTGCAACGTCGTCGTCCGCGCCGATCCTTCCGCTGCGGATTCGGTCATCGTGGAGGCCATGAACCCGCAGCTGCTGGTCGAGGTGACCGGCGAAGCCGCACTGCGGCACATCGCCGAACAAGCGACCGCCAAAGTGGCGGCGGCCATCGACTCGCTCGGCTGAAGCCGACGTCTGCGCGGTGGCGCCCGCGTACGGCTGGGGCGCCCTCACGTAACCGACCTGCTCACAGTCAGATGGAGAACAGGAACGCCAGCATGGCGGCCTCGCCGACTTCGCCGAGCAGGAGCCGCCGTAAGGGAGCACATGCGACCAGGACAGCAGGGCCAAGCCCCACGCGTCCTCGTCGGTGAGGGCACAGTCCCACTCGGGGTCGGCGAGGATGTCCTGGCTCATCAGTACGCGGGCGCAACCGTCGGTATCCGCGACCGGAAATCTATTCGCCTTGTTGAAAGATTATTTTCGGGCTGCCAAACTATTGTGATAGTTCGCTCTAAGTTATGACAGGTTGGGATGACATCTTCGATACGGCGCCGGTTCATGCTCGGCAGTGCCGTAGCTGCTTCGACGGGCCTCGCGCTCGGGACCTTGCCGCTGCGCGAGGTCGGACCGGCCAAGGCAGAGGGACCGTCCGGTCCGCATGCCGGGCACCAGCCGAATACCGGTCACGGCGGCGGGATCAGTGGGCCGACCTTCCGCAAGGGCGCGGTGGTCGATCACGTGGCGAACGGTTTCAATCCGACCGCGGTACTGCGTGATTTCGACTACGGGAAGACCTCGACGCGGCCGGACGGGCGGACGCTGCGCGAATGGGATGTCTTCGCCAGCGACGAGGACATCGAGATCGCGCCGGGCTTGAAATTCCCTGCGTGGACGTTGAATTCGCGTATTCCCGGCCCGACGTTGCGATGCCGTGAAGGTGACCTGCTGCGGGTCAATTTCACCAACGGCTCGGCGCATCCGCATACGCTGCACTTCCACGGCATCCATCCGGCCGATATGGACGGTATTCCGGGGATCGGTCGCGGTGTCATCGCGCCGGGTGAGAGCTTCACCTACGAATTCGACGCGACACCGTTCGGGCTGCACCTGTTCCACTGCCATGTCGGCCCGCTCGCCGAGCACATCGCCCGCGGCATGTACGGGACGTTCATCGTCGATCCGCCGCAACCGCGGCCGCACGCCGACGAGCTGGTGATGGTGATGCACGGCTACAACACCACGTTCGACGGCGAGGGCAACCAGCTCTACGCGGTCAACGGCATCCCGTTCCACTTCATGCACGAGCCGGTCCGGGTGAAGCGCAACGAACTGGTGCGCATCTACCTGGTCAACGCGCTGGAGTACGACCCCATCAACAGCTTCCACATCCACGGGAACTTCTTCGACTACTATCCCACCGGAACCCGCCTGCAGCCAACGGAATTCACCGACACCATCGTGCAGGGCCAAGGCCAGCGCGGCATCTGCGAGCTGCGGTTCCCGCATCCGGGGCAGTACATGTTCCACGCCCACAAAACCGAGTTCGCCGAACTCGGCTGGATGGGCATGTTCGAGGTGACGGAGTAGCCGTGATGACCGACACCGCACAAACCCGGCGGCCATGGCTGCTCGGACTCGTCTCTGTCGCCCTGCTCATCGTCGCGCTGGCCGGGCTGGCCCTGCTCGGCGGGCGCAGCCTGCCCGAACGCACCGGCCCGCCGGTCGAGGAGATCGCGGTCGAGCACACCGTGCTCGAACCCGGCTCGATCGAGCTGACGGTGCGCAATACCGGTCCCGACCCGGTGTCGATCGCGCAGATCTTCGTCAACGACGCTTACGTCGATTTCACCGGTCCCACCGAGCCGATCGGCCGTCTCACATCGACCGAGCTGCGGCTGGACTATCCCTGGCAGGACGGACAGCCCTACAAGGTCTCGATGCTGACCTCGACCGGTCTGGTGATCGAGCACGATATCCCCGTCGCGATCACCACACCGAAGCCGAGTGGGTCGTTCTTCGGGCTGATGGCTCTGCTCGGGACCTACGTCGGCATCGTTCCGGTGGTGCTCGGCATGTTGCTGCTGCCCGTGCTGCGGGTCGCGGGCAGTCGTGTGGTGCGGGTTCTGCTCGCGGTGACCGTCGGGCTGCTGGCATTTCTGGCGTGGGAGGGCACCAGCGAAGGGTTCGAGATCGCGGGCGGTTCCGGTGGCGCGTTCGGCGGCGCGACATTGGTCGTGCTCGGGGCCGGGCTGGCGTTCGTCACGTTGACCGCGGTGGACCAATGGCTGCGCAGCCGTCGACAGGCCGCCGCGGCCGGGGGCGCCACCGGGCTCCGGCTGGCCCTGATGATCTCGATCGGCATCGGCCTGCACAATCTGGGCGAGGGTCTCGCGATCGGATCGGCTTATGCGGTCGGCGAATTGGCGCTCGGCGCGTTCCTGGTGATCGGTTTCGCGATCCAGAACACCACCGAGGGCCTCGCTGTGGTCTCCCCGCTGACCGCACGTCGCCCGCCGCTGCTGACGCTGCTCGGGCTGGGTTTGATTGCCGGAACCCCCGCTATCGCGGGCGCTGTTCTCGGTGCGACGGTGAACAACGCCGAACTGTCGGCCCTGCTGCTCGGTATCGGAGTGGGTGCGATCGTACAGGTCATCGTGCAGATCGCGCCGAGCCTGCGGGAACAGCCGGGTGGAAAGGTCACCGCGGCCACGCTCGGCGGCATCGTCGCCGGCGTACTCGTTATGTACTCGACCGGGCTACTGGTGACCGCATGACCGACACCTTCGCACCACATTCCACTTGTTCCGGCTGCACCCGGCGCAGCGTGCTCATCGGGGTCGGTGCCGCCGCGACAGCGGCCGCGGCGGGATGCGCAAGCGGCAGCGCGGAATCCACCCCACTGCGGGTCGCGCTGGCCGAGATCCCCGTCGGCGGCGGACAGGTGTTCACACGCGAGCGTCTGGTCGTGACCCAGCCGACCCACGGGGAAATCCGGGCGTTCTCGACCGTCTGCCCCCACCAGGGGTGCACCGTCGGTCGTGTCGCCGACGGAATCATCGAATGCCCCTGCCACGGCAGCAAATTCGACATCGCCGACGGGTCGGTACTGCGCGGACCCGCGCGCGAGCCGCTGGAAGCCCGCTCGGTCACCAAGGAGGAGACCGAGATCGTCGTTCGATAGAGGCGGGCGATTGCCGATGCTGTTGTCGGCGGCTCGCTGGCCGTCGGTACGGCGGCAGTATTTCCGTTCGAGATGGATACCGTCGTGTCGCTGGTAGGCGGACGGCTCATGGCGACTCACTATGGTTTCTACAACCCGGTGGCGGGTGTGGGCATTCTGGCGGGGATACGAAAATGCTTAGATCCGAGGTGACGCCAGCTTCTACCGATGGGTGATGTCACAGGCGCCGATAGAACCACCAATGGCGGCGAGACCGCACCTGAACATCATCGATCGTGCACACATCCGAGCCTCCTCGAGATATCGATGAGTGTGACTGCGAGCCGAGAGTCGACAGCCGGGTGGTGGACAAGACTTGCCGCGACCCGCACACCTTTGCCCCGGGATGCCCGCGACGGGTGACGGTATCCCTGGCGCTACCCCGGCGGTCGGTCGGAGATCATCGGCCATCGCCGACCATGCCGTCCGCCAATGTCCGCGCAGCTGGGCTCCGGTTCGGCCGGCGCGGTGTCGATCCGGTGTCGGGGATGGTCAGCGGGTCGGGTTGTGGTGTTGGAAGTCGTCGGCGTGGTCATGGGGATCGGGGTTGGGTGAGTGCCCGCCGTGGCCGCCCATCATCAGCATCATCATGATCGGGCAGGCCAGGACGATCAGCAGCAGGAACAGTGTGGTGACCGGTACTCCGGTCGCGATCAGCACCGTCGCCGCGATGGCGAGGGCGATCAGGTACAGGGGTGCGTGGCGGATGTTCATGGTAGACCTCTTCGGGCAGCGGGATGATGCCCTTTCAGCCTTGCTGCCCGCGACCGATCGCCGCAGGGGCCGAAAGACAGTTCCTGTGATGCCCTTAGTTCCTGCACGGTTTCCCCAGATCGCGGCGTGGACAGCAGGATCGCTTCACCAGGTTCCCTCAGCTCTGGGGCGGGATTTTGTCGCGGCGCCGTCACAGCAGGAGAAAGACGACCTGTGGTCGGTCTGGTCCAGGATCGCGGTCGGCAGCACTGCGCCGCGGTCGACAGTGGTGGGAGGTGCGGCACGAAGGGCTGGCCGCGCGGCGATCATCGGGGCGGGGCGGGCGCGCCAACCGGGGCGGGCGCAGTCGGGGTCTGCGCGGGTGCTGGTAGCCGCAGGCGTTTGAGGGCTATCGCGTTGACGGCGACGATGAGGCTGGAGCCGGACATGGACATGGCGGCGATCTCCGGGCGGAGGGTGAGGCCGAAAGCGGGTTCGAAGACACCGGCGGCGATCGGCAGCGCGATGGTGTTGTAGCCGATCGCCCACCCGAGGTTTTGGCGCATCTTGCGCAGCGTGCCGCGGCCGATGCGTAGCGCGGTGGGGACGTCGAGTGGGTCGGAGCGCATGAGCACGACCTCGGCGGTTTCGATGGCGACGTCGGTGCCGGCGCCGATGGCGATGCCGAGGTCGGCCTGTGCGAGGGCGGGGGCGTCGTTGACGCCGTCGCCGACCATGGCGACTATGCGGCCATCGTGTTGTAGTTCGGCGATCTTGGCGGCTTTGTCGCCGGGCAGGACGTCGGCGATGACGGTGTCGATGCCCATGCCCGCGGCGATGCGTTCGGCGGTGGCCTGGTTGTCGCCGGTGAGCATGACGACTGCCACGCCGAGGTCGTGCAGTGCCGTGACGGCAGCGGCGGAGGTGTCGCGGGGTGCGTCGGCGATGCCGATCACCGCGGCCGGGGCGCCGTCGATCGCGGCGAGTACCGCGGTGCGGCCGGTCGCGGCGAGCCGGTCGCGTTCGGCGGCCAACTCGCCCAACGGGATGTTCTCGCGTTCGAGCAGTCGCCGGTTGCCGACCACTACCTGGTGTCCGTCCACGGTGGCGATCGCGCCGTGGCCGGGAACATTCTCGAATTCCGTTGCGGCCGTGTCGTTGCCGCCGCGGGATTCGGCGTGGCGGACGATCGCGACGGCCAGCGGGTGTTCGGACTCACGTTCGACCGCCGCTACCAGTCGCAGCAATTCTGCTTCCGCCATGTCTGCCGCGGTGATGACGTCGGTGACTTCGGGTTCCCCCTTGGTGAGGGTGCCGGTCTTGTCCATCACCACAACCTGGACATGCGCAGAGGTTTCCAGGGCGATAGCGTTTTTGAACAGCACGCCACGTTTTGCGCCGAGCCCGGTGCCGACCATGATGGCGGTCGGGGTCGCCAAGCCGAGGGCGTCGGGGCAGGTGATGACGATCACCGTGATGGCGAACAGGATCGCGGCACTGAACGGGCGATCGGTGAGCAGCAGCCATGCCGCGAGGGTGAGCCCTCCACCGATCAAGGCGACGAAGACCAGCCAGAATGCGGCCCGGTCGGCCAGTTTCTGGCCTGGGGCCTTGGAGTTCTGGGCTTGCTGAACGAGTGCGACGATCTGCGCCAGCGCGGTGTCTGCGCCGACCTTGGTGGCCCGCACGCGCAGCGTGCCGTTGGTGTTGATGGTCGCACCGATCACGTCCGAGCCCGGTGCTTTGTGCACGGGCAGGCTTTCGCCGGTGACCATGGATTCGTCGACCTCGCTGTCGCCGTCTTCGACGACGCCGTCGACGGCGATCTTCGCCCCGGGCCGCACCAGCAGCAGATCACCGACCGCGACGTCAGCGGTCGGGATCTCCACTGGTTCACCGTCTCGCAGTACCAGGGCCTTCGGTGGGGTGAGGTCGAGCAGGGCGCGGATAGCGTCGTTGGCGCCGCCGCGGGCACGCATCTCGAACCAATGTCCCAGCAGCACAAAGGACGCGAGTACGGTTGCGGCCTCGTAGAACACTTCGCCGCCGCCGGTCAGGGTGATCACCAGCGAATAGCCCCAGCCCGTGCCGACCGCGACCGCGACCAGCACCATCATGTCCAGTGTCCGGGCACGTAGCGCACGGATCGCGCCATCGAAGAAGATCCAGCACGAGTAGAAGATCACCGGCAGACTCAGCAGCAACGCCCACAGGTCTTGCCGCATGCCGAACGGTACCGGCAGATCCCGGCCGAACATCTGCGAACCCATCGGTGACCACAGCACGATCGGGATCGAGAACACCAGCGCCACCAGGAACCGGTTGCGCATGTCGGCCACCATCGCCGCCATCGAGCTGCCCGCGTGCCCGCCGTGCCCCATCGCCTCGTGCGGTGAGCGCAGGACCTCGGCCGTCGTCTCATGTTCGGCGTGGGCGCCGCGCTCGACCGGCGTCGCCGCATGCTCATGCGGCGACATTGCCGTCGTGGCGTGGCCGAGGTGTGCGCCGTCGGGCGCTGGCGGGTCGGGTTCCTGCATCGGGTCGCAGATGTGTGCCGGCACCGATCGGCCCGCACAGTGGTAGCCGCAGTCACAGACCACCCGGCGTAAGTCCGCGATCGAGGTGCGATCCGGGTCGTAGAGCACGGTCGCGGTCTGCGACACCGGGTTCGCCGACACCTCGACAACACCGGGCTGGCGACCCAGCACAGCCTCCACAACGTTCTTCTCGCTGGCCCGCAACATTCCCCTGACATCAAGTACCGCCGTCGTGCGCCCGGTGTTCTCACCCATTCCCGATGCTCCCTCAGATCGCGCAAGCCGGGCCGACCCGTCCCGTCGCGACCTCTACGATGCCCGCCGACTCGGGGGTCGTGGAATGGCCGATCGGCCCACCATCGAAGACCAAGGACCCGACTGTCGAAGCCCGAGATGGTGCCTCAGCGGACATCGGCGTCCTCACTGGTAGCCAGAGCCAGCACAGTTCTCACATGCCGGGTCGGCGTTTGCGTGGAAGGCGCGCGTCGGGTCGCTGTTCGCAAGCCAAGTCGCGTATCAATGCCCGGTAGGAGTCCTTGGGCATACGTCCGGCGAGCAACTCGCGCAGGGCCGCATTCTCGGTGGCCAAATGAATCGCGGACACTGCGTCCTCGCGCGGACCGCTGCGGCGACGATACCGACCGATGTAGGCGACGATGTCGGAGATCCCTGGTGCGAACAAGATAGCGAGCAGCAGGATTCCGCTTCCGGTCGCGATGCCCACACCCTCGACGACCACGCCATACGCGCTGTCCATGCCATCCACCTCCACCACGATCGAGGCGCGGGTCATTCGCGTAAGACAATCCTCACGCATCGGTGCGTGCCGGGTAAGAGGCTTGATACCTCCCGTGCCGGGACCAACGGTCCATTCCGTGCCAGCGCCGACCAGGCCAACTCGCCCGGCGACACACGCCGACGCCGCAGGCCGGCCAACACGCCGGAATCCGGACTCGGCTTGCGAATCGGCACTGGAGCGGGTGCATCGCGGCATTCTTCCCGGCAGTGACGTGGTGCAGCCGCATTGCCGACCGACAACCCGGTTTCCGAGTGGAACCGGGCAAAACCGCGGCAGTGAGCGGCAGCCCTGGAGTAGTAGCCGGTGCCTATCGGCGGCCTACCCGGTGTCTTGGTGGGCCAGTGGCCGCGTCTGGTGTATTCCAGTTCCGGGTGCTCCCGGTGCCAGACCGACGGGTGTTGCGTCTTCCGGCATGCGATGGCGTCCGCCGTGCTTGCGGACCTGCGCGTCGTCCTGGGTGGGCGCCTGAACTCACTTCTCGCCACAGGCGCTCATCGTCCGACGGGCCCACCCTTCGGATGGTCGTCGCCGTGCGCCGCCCTGACTGAACCCGCGGTCAAGTCCAGGGGCGTGGTGTAGGAGGGGCGGTCACCGCTGATCCGGTTGGTGGTCAGGCGGTGAGGGCTGGGGTGGTGGTTTCCTCCTGTTCATTCGGGTTGGTGTCGGTGGTGGTGCGGGATCGGGTCAGGACGTCGAGGCCGAGGTAGCGGCGGCCTTCGATCCATTCGTCGTGTTGTTCGGCGAGCACGGCGCCGACGAGGCGGATGATCGCGGCGCGGTCGGGGAAGATGCCGACGACGTCGGTGCGGCGGCGGATCTCCTTGTTCAACCGTTCTTGGGGGTTGTTGGACCAGATCTGGCGCCAGATCTGTTTGGGGAAGCTGGTGAACGCGAGCAGGTCGGCGCGGGCGGTGTCGAGGTGGTCGGCGACTTTCGGCAGTTTCTCGGTCAACGCGTCGAGCATCCGGTCGTATTGGGCGGCAACTGATTCCGGGTCTGCTTGATCGAATACCGAGTGCAGCAGGGTCCGCACCCACGGCCACGACGTTTTCGGACACACCGACATCAGATTGACTGTGTAGTGGGTGCGGCAGCGCTGCCAGCTCGCGCCGGGCAGGGTGGCGCCGATCGCGGCTACCAGTCCGGCGTGTGCGTCGGAGGTGACCAGACGGACTCCGGTCAGGCCGCGGGCGACCAGGTCCCGGAAGAACGACAGCCAACCGGCTCCGTCCTCACCTGAGGTGACTTGGATACCGAGGATTTCGCGGTAGCCCTCGGCGTTGACGCCGGTCGCGATCAGGCAGTGCACGTTCACCACCCGCCCGTTCTCCCGGACTTTCAGCACCATGGCGTCGGCGGCGACGAAGGTGTATGGACCTTGATCCAGCGGACGGGTGCGGAACGCTTCGACCTGGGCGTCCAGGTCGCGGGCCATCATCGACACCTGCGACTTGGACAGGCTTGTGATCCCGAGGGATTCGACAAGCTTCTCCATCCGCCGGGTGGATACTCCGAGCAGATAGCAGGTGGCGACCACGCTGGTGAGTGCGCGTTCGGCGCGTTTGCGGCGCTCCAGCAGCCAGTCGGGGAAGTAGCTGCCCGATCGCAGTTTCGGGATCGCGACGTCGATCGTGCCGACCCGGGTGTCGAAATCACGATGCCGGTAGCCGTTGCGGGAGTTGACCCGCTCGGGCGAGCGTTCGCCGTAGCCGGCACCGCACACCGCGTCGGCTTCGGCGCTCATCAGCGACTGGATGAACGTCGAGAGCATGGTGCGCAGCAGGTCAGGGCTGGCGACGGCGAGTTGATCGGACAACAACTTCGACGGGTCGATAGGCTCGACAGAGGTCATCGCGTGAACTTCTCCTTCGTTGAGCTTGGCGGTTCAAGAAGGATCACGCGGTGACCGCCCACTATCCGGCTACGACACGCTCACGCGGTCGCTCCGAAATCGCTGGTACACCACTCTGCCGGACGCAACCGAACCCGCGACCGCGCGGCGCCATCGACCTACCAGCTCGATCCTGCTCTCGACGGGGCACGGTGAGAATCACCGGCAGCGGTAGTCACGACCGCAGCGGCAGCGGTCATGGCCTGGCCACGATCACATCGGCGAGACCGGTCACGGCGCCGTGTCGAAAGCCATCACCTCGAACCACCGCAGAAGGTCACCGCCAGCGCGGCCGGCACGCTACGCAGGGATCCTATCCGGTAGGTGCGCTTTTTACCGGGTGTAGGACAGCATTGTCATCATGCCTGCTTCGCCGTGGTAGGCGTTGTGGCAGTGCATCATCCATTGTCCGGGGTTGTCGGTGTCGAAGTCGGCCTCGAGGGTCTGCATGGGCGCCACGATCGAGGTGTCCTTGCGTGGGCCGGTGCCGCGGCGCGGGGCGACCTGGAAGGTGTGGCCGTGCAGGTGCATCGGGTGGAACATCATCGTCTGGTTGACGAAACGCAGCCGCACCCGTTGGCCCTGGGTCACCTCCAGCGGGATGTGTTGATCGAAGGGCCGACCGTTGATTGTCCATACATACTTGTGCGAGTCAGAGCCGAGCTGGACTTCGAGTGTCCTGTCGGGTGTTTTCCCGGCCAGTCGTGCGGAGTCGGTGGCGGTGAGCTTGTCCGCGGTCAGCGGTGCGTCAGACAGTTCGGCCGGTCGCACATCGGCTGGGGGAGGGGTGCCGCCGCCGGTGCGGATCAGCGCGAGCCCTTGTCCGGTTTTGCCTTCCGCGGCGGCGACGAGTGGGAACACGCCGTCGCCGAGTTCGATGATCGCGTCGTAGCGTTCGCCCATGCCGATGAGCACACTGCTGGTGGTGACCGGGTGCACAGGGAAGCCGTCGGTGTGGGTGATGCGCAACCGGTGGCCGCCGACCGCGACGCGGAAGGCGGTGTCGGCGGCGGCGTTGATGATCCGCAACCGGATCCGCTGCCCGGATCGGGCGGTGAAGGTGTGCGGGTCGGTGCCGATGCGGCCGTTGACCAGGTAGTAGGGGTAGTCGGTCACATCTCCGGTGTCGGAGCCCAGCGGCGCGTTGGGGTCGGTGGGCATCGACATCGGCGAGTCGCCCATGTGCATGCCGCCGCCCATGTTCATGCCCGACAAGCCCTTGTCCTCGAGCTGCCGCAATTGCTTGTCGGGGTCACGGCCGTTGATGCCGTCGAGCCAATCGTCGAGCACCACGACAGCTTCGGTGTCGTAGTCTGTCCCGTCAGCGGGGTCCTCGATGATCAACGGGGAGTACAGGCCACGGTCGAGCTGCACACCCACGTGCGGGTGGAACCAATAGGTGCCGGCGTCGGGCACGGTGAACTCGTAGCGGAACGTGCTGCCTGGCGCGATTTCGGGCTGGGTTATGCCGGGGGCGCCGTCCATGTCGTTGCGCAGCGCGATGCCGTGCCAGTGGATGGTGGTCGGAGTCGGGAGCGCGTTGGTGACCTCGGCCCGCAGGACCTCGCCCCGGCGTAGCCGGATCTCGGGCCCGGGTAGTCGACCGGCGTAGGTCCAGGTCTGTACTTGTACGCCGCCCAGATCGACGGTCGTGGGCTCGGCACGCAGCGTCACCTCGCGCACCGCCGCTGTCGCCGACCGGCGGTTGTTCTCGGCCGCGCGGACCGCGTCGGAGTCGGGCAGCACGAGATTGGACGGATTCTGGGTGCTCTTCGAGCAGCCGGCCAGCATTGTGGCGGCTGCGGTGCCGGCGCCGAGGGCGAGGAAACCGCGCCGAGTCACTGGCGTCGAGAGCGGGGACTGATCGATGGACATGGAGAATCTCCCTGATGTGTCGAGACACGATGTCGGACAGGTCGAGGCTCGCCTCCGGTCGCTGGGACACGGACGCGCTGGAGCTGTCAGATCCGCAGAATCGACAATTCGGCCAGGGACGGCATGGTCCACGGTGGCGGCCGCTCGCGGTGCGTGCGCCGGTGACCTGGCTCGGGAAGGTGCGCAGTACGCAGGTCGACACCCGCCCAGGACAGCAAGACCAAGCCGATCGCGAGCGACACCGCCGACAGGATGAACACGCACGCATGCATCGCCTTGTGCGTGAGGGCGTGATGCTCACTCGCGCCGGACGCCGCACCGTCGTGATGAGCGCCGGTCGTCGTCGCCATGACGGTGGTGTGCTCGGTCGCGAGCCGATGCTCCCCGTGGCCGGCCGAGAAGACGCCGACATGCATGGCTGCGATACCGGACAGCAGGATCAGCAGGCCGAGCAGCCGGGCCGACCCGGTTGCTCGTGGCGGCAGCTGCTGTCCGGACACACCGCCATGATAAGTCCGGGTCCGGGCCACCCGCGCGACAATCCAGGAGGGTCTGGCTCGACCTTCGCCACCTTCGGAGTTCGACCGGCCGCGCCCGGTGCCGTCGCGATCCGGGCGGGTCTGCTGTCATAGCCCGAACAGTCGCTCGACATCGGCCGTGGGCGACCTTGTGTCGGTCGGCTGGGCTGATCGACGCGGTGTCTGATCGTCGTCGCATTCGCACTGGCGGCGGTCGCCATCGCTGCCTCGTTCGGACACGATCGGAACGGCAGATCGTCCAGAGCGATCCATCGCTGGCTCACGTTTGTACGGTATTGCGCGGCGTCCCCTGAGCGAATGCTTCGATGTTCTGCAGCGTCGTGTCGATGATCCGGTGCACTGCCTCGTCGGTGTTGTAGGCGTTGTGCGGTGTGATCAAGACGTTGGGGAAGCCGAACAAGACATGCTCGGCGACGAGCGTTCTCAGTTCGAGTGGGCCGAGAGTGCGACCGCGGAAGATCTCGGCTTCTTCTCCGACGACCGATTCTTCGGGCAGCACGTCCAGTCCGGCCGCTTTCAGTTTTCCGCTCGAAAGCGCCCGGATCAGCGCGGCCACGTCGACGATGCGCCCCCGCGCGGTGTTGATGAGGACGGCACCAGCCTTCATCAGGCCGAACTCCCGGTCGGAGATGAGATGGACCGTCTGCGGGGTGGCCGGGGTGTGCAGGGTGAGGATATCCGCGGCAGCGAGTGTTTCGTGCAGCGGAGCGTATCGGAACCCGAGGCGCTCGGCGACCGTATGGTCGGGGTGCAGGTCGGTCGCGACGATGGTCATGCCGAACCCGTGCGCGATCTCGATGACGCGGCGGCCGATGCGGCCTGTGCCGATCACGCCCAGGGTTTTGTCGCGCAGTTCGAATCCGCGCAGCCCGGACTGGGAGAATCGGCCGCGGCGGGTGCGTTCGGCCGCATCGACGAGGTGCCGGGCCAGCGCGAGGATCAGGGCGAAGACGTGTTCGGCGACCGTGGAGTCGCCGTAGTCGGGAACATTGCTGACAGTGATGCCGTGCGCGGCGCAGTACTCGAGGTCGATGTGGTCGTAGCCGGTGGAGCGGGTCGCCACCAGTTGCAGCTTCGGGAACCGTTCCAGCATGTCGGCGTCGAGCCGTGAGCGGATGAACGTGCTGAGCACGTCGGCGTCGGCCGCCGCGGGCACGGGGGGTGTGTCCAGCGGCTCGGGTGAGCAGATCAGCTCGTGTTCCGGTAGCAGCCGCAGGCACGCAGTATGTTCCCACTGCTCGACTTCGTATATCGCGATCTTCACCGGCGCTCCTCGGGCGGGGCCGTTCGGCGGTTTATGCCGGGGATTCACGGGACTGGTGCGTTCCATATCGGAAACCGGCGCTCGATATCGGATTCGATGGGCAGTTCACCGGAAAGCGCTGTGCGAACCTGTAGTTCGAAGGCACTGTCGCGCCGCTGGGTACCGGTGGGTGCGAAGGGGTGGATGGTGCCGCGTTCGAACAGATACACCAGCCCGAGCCGGCGCGCTCACTTCTCGTCACTTCCTCGATGTCGGGGTCGTCGATGTCCACCGTCGTCCCCGCCGGGCTCTGCCACTAGAGACATAGGTCCCGGCCCTGCTGCCATCGGTCGCAGGGCCACACCCACAATCGGAGATCGGATGTCGGCGGACCGGCGGAAGCGACCTCGACCTGCGCCCTCGAGCTGTTCGCCCCGCTGGTGCGGGGCTTCTTGAGCGGCGATGGAATTCGGACCCGAGCCGATCCTCCACGAACCATTGTGGCTGCAACCAGGGGCGGCCAGATCAGATACCCAGGCGTGGTCGCGCTCGTGTGCCGCGACCGAAGAGCACGGCTGCGATCACGACCAGTCCGCCAGGCCAGGCCAGGGCGAGCAGCAGCATTCCGGGCAGGTCGAAGTCGGTGGTCAGGCCGGTGTCGAACAGCAGCCGGGTGCTCGCGTATCCGGGCCAGAACCGCGCCCACGGGGCGGGTTCGGGGCGCAGCATCGGGCTCTGGATGAGGCCGAGGTCCAGGAACGGGATCAGGAAGGCGACGAAGACGCCGGCGACGCGGCCGAACACCGGCGCGAGAATCATCCCGATCAGGGCGTAGGTGAGCGCGGCAAGTATGAGGGCGATGATGAATCCGGCCCACTGCGCGGGCGTGAAGACCGTCGCTGTGACCGCGAGGGCGGCGAGACCGATGACCGCCACCGCGACCGTGAGGACACCGAAACGGACCGCGAGCAGGACGCTGCTGCGGTATCCGGCCAGTCGCAGTCGGCGATCGCCCGCCTCGGAGTCGGCCACCACGAACAGCCCGGCCAGGGTGGCCAGTGCGGCAACCGCGATCGGTGCCATCGTGCCCGCGTGCACCTCCGGGAACCAGAACGCGTCGGCAACGGTCCGATCCCCGTGACGCACCGAGATCGCAATGGTGCGTTCTGGGGTGGTCACCTTGGCGAGCAGGATGAACACCACCGGCACGACCACCAGCAACGCCAGCAGCGCCGGGTTGCGGCGCAGATCGACCAGACCCAGCCGCATCCCGGTGAGCAACTGCCCGGACGGGCGGTGCGCGGGCGGCGCGGCGCGGGCGGCGCGGACAAGCACGACCGATCCGACAGCGACCGCGGTGATCAACCACAGTAGGGCGTAGCCCAGGTCGGTGATCCGTCCACCGTGCCCGGACGGTAGGTCGATCATCCACAGGGTGACGAAATGTGTCGGCAGCCAGCGAATGAAGGTTTGGTCGGTGCCCATGCGGGAGGGCCCGAAGAACACGTCGATGATCCACACGAACAACACCAGCACCGCACCGTTGACCGGGTTGGTGGCCAGCACACCGATCACGGCCCCGATGGCCAGATAGATCACCGCGAACATCAGCGTCCCGGCGATCGTGCGCAGCGGGTGGTCGAGCCCGGTGCGCGCTGCCAACGCCGCCAGCGACACCGCAGACACCAGCACGGCCAGCAGCAGCCCGGTGGCGGCGCGGGCGGCGACCAGCCGTCCCGGCGCCAGCCCGGCAATCACCAAGCGCCGGTCGGCCGCGCGGGCAGCGCGGATCTGGAAGTACATCGCCAGGCCCGCCAGGAACCCCGCCGACCAGCCGACCGTCGCGGTCTCCACGGACATCTCGATACCGCCGAGCAATTCCATAGCATCGGAGATCGTTCCCGCGGCGACGAACACGAACAGTGCGGGCACGAGCACCAGCACCACTAGGTTCACCGGGTTGCGGGCGTAATCGGTGACGAAGGCCCGCACATAAGGGATGACGGATCGGCTCATGACGGCGGCTCGCTGGTCGGTGGCGGACCGTCCGAGGGTGCCGCGCCGACGACTCGCGGTGTCAGATGTCCGTCGGCCAGGTGCAGGATGCGGTCGAAGCGGTGCTCGTCGGCGACGAAGTGACTGATGATCAGCACCGAGCGGCCCGCGGCGCGACGGTGGGCGACCAGCTCCCAGAATTTCAGATAGGTGTCCCAGTCGAATCCGGCGTAGGGCTCATCGAGCAGCAGCACGGCGGGATCGGCCAGCAGGGCGAGGGTGAGATTCAGTTTGGCCAGCGTCCCGCCGGACAAGCGATCCGCCCTGGTCCGGGCGTAACGCTCGAAACCCAACGCCGCATACAGTTCTCGCTGCGCGCGCTGTTGATCTTCCCGGGTCATCCGGTAGGCACGGGCGAACAGCTCGATGTGCTCGTCACAGGTCAACCGCTCGTAGACCACGGGCTGCTGCGGGCAGTATCCGAGCAGCCCAGATCGGGTGACGGTGCCGGCGTCCGGCTGCAGTTCGCCCACGAGGATCTTCATCACCGTCGATTTGCCCGACCCGTTCTCCCCGACCAGCCCCACCACCTCACCGGGACACAACGCCAGACCCACCCCATGCAGCACCGTCTGCCTCGACGTGAAAGACCACCCACGACGGAAGGACTTCTCGATCCCGGTAGCCGTCAACACCGGCGCGCAGGCCCTCGCCTCGGCGGTAGATCCGGTGGCGGCACTGGCCGCGGCGGCGTGCTGTGTGGTCATGAAGTACTCCTGTGGTTCATCGCGCCGCCGCCGCTCGTCCCCGGGCATGCGGCAGCCGCGGCACGAACGCCGGTGTCCGCGCGGCGTACTCGGCCCACTGTGCACCGAACTCGGCGGCGACCTCGCGTTCCTCGTTGTGCGCCAGCCGCAGGTAGACCACAACCAGGATCGGGAACATGATCAGCGTCGGGATGGTCGGCCACTGCAACAGGAACCCGATCATCACCAGCAAGAACCCGTCGTACTGTGGATGCCACACCCACGCATACAGCCCGGTGATCGCCAACCGGTGGGCGCGGGCCGCATCGTGCAGCGGGCGCCACGCTGCGGCGATGAGCCAGAACCCACCGCCGATGGCGAGGTAGCTGGCCAGGTGGAACGGGCTCAGATGCGGATCACCGCTCCAGCCGATCAGGTCGTTCCACAAATGCCCGCCGGCATGCGTGTCCCGCAACAGCGGGAACCGCGACCCCAGCCACGAACCCAGCAGATAGATCGTCAGCGGGATGCCGTACATCTCGGTGAACAACGCCACCAGGAACGCGGTGTAGGCACCCATCGCCCGCCAATCCCGCGTGGTGCGCGGGCGGAAGAAACTCAACCCGAACGCCACGAACAACACGGTATTGAGAATCACCAACGGCCACAGGCCATACGCGGAGTCCGCCATGAGAGTCCTCCTCACCGACTACGCGCTCAACAGTGCCCGCTCCCTCCACCCGGGACAATGGCCCGAGGTCCGCGCTAGATAGGCCGAAGGCATCCACCTGAGCGTCCAAAGTCCCTACAGTCTGGAGAATCGCGCCGAACACCGGGAGTCCGGGTATGACGATCCGCGCCACGAGCCAGCCGGTGCGACCCTGGCGGATGCTGCTGGTCGCCACCGGAGTTTCTGCTCGGCGGTGATGTCCTCGCGATCCTCGCCGGTGCCCTCGAGGGGCCGCCGGTGATCGAGTGGTCGGGCCGCTTCGTCGTGGCGCTGCTCGCGCTGGGCTGGTTCGCCACCGCGCTGCCCTACGTGCTGTGGTTCACCGAACTGCGCCGCGCATCGGTCACCGCCGTGACAGCGTGGACATTGCTGGTCCCTGTGGTCGGTGTGCTGCGGGGCGTCATCGTGCTCGGTGAACGACCAACGACAGCCCAGGTCGTCGGCTACACGATCATGGTCGCGGCCTTGACCGTCGTCGCCAACTCCGATCGCCACGCTCGCGACCCAGCCACCCAGAATCCACGAATTAACCATTAGTACTCGCTGGTCGGGGCGTTTGCCCCTACCGCGCCGACGAGATCGCAGCGCACGCTGAAGCCACGACAGAAATCGGGCCATGTGCTCCACGTTCGACGTCGGCAGAGGAGATGACAACGGTGATGTTCTGGTACGACCACGACATGAGCGGATGGGGATACGCCTGGATGGGCATCGGGATGGTGGTGTTCTGGGCAGTGCTGATCACCGGCTTCGTCCTGCTCGTCAAATACGCCACCCAAACCGGCCGCACCCAGCCACCAGGACAACCACCTCCCACCGCGGAACAAATCCTCGCTGAGCGGTTCGCCCGCGGCGAGATCGACCGAGACGAGTACCTGAAGCGGCTGGAAACCCTGCGCGGACCCGCCACCATCCCAACCCGCACAACCCCACCCCAATAGGCGCTCACCGCGGCGATGTCGCCACCGACCACAGACGTCCCGACTGTCCGGACTGTGGCGCATCGTGCGGCTGGCATCGGCAGACAAGGTCTCCGCGTTTCGATGCAATGAATCCGTCATCGAGCTCGCACGCAACGACTCGCAGACCTCTGCGAAACCCAGCAGCCGACCGGAACCCTTGAATCGCCGTGTGGTTTCGGTCTCTGACCGATCACCTCGCCATCCATCCCGACCTCACAGCGCACGCCACGAACACAACAGCACCAGCAGTATGAGCGGATATGACTGACCGCGAACATGTCAGTACTCGACTCCGATGCTGCGCAGGCTGTGGCCCTGCGCCATCAGGGTGTGGACCTGGGCATGACGCTCGCGGGTTCGGACCGCGGTCCGATCGGCACGCAGATGTGGTTCGACCGGGCCGTGGGGCAGGGCCGCCGCGATTTCGCTGATGTCGAGCCGTGCCGGTGTGTCGTCGAGGCCGGGCACCGCGGTCAGGTGCAACTGCTTCGTCGTCCAACTGATCGCCGACCGGCCGGGTACCCGTCCGATCTGAGGCACCCGGCACCGTTGTGCCGTACTCGTATCAAATATCAAGTGCTGCAATAGTTTTAAGGAAACAGTGTGTTGACTATGTGTACGCGATATGCGGACACTGGAATTCTCGGCGACCCACATGAAGCGAAGGGGGGCCGAGGTGTCGATGTCTGCGCATACGCCTGACGCCGCCGCGGGTCACAAATCGCGGTCGTGTGGTGCTCGTATTTCGACTCGTCGGTCACCGATCCGCAGGGAATCGGCGCTCACCGTGAGTGGCTGGCCGCTGGGATCGAGCCCAGCGGCCGAGAATTCGTCTTGAGTACGGGCCAACGGGTGGAGCTTGTCTCGTTCGAAGCCATCCCTGCTGGGGGCCGTGATCCGCGGATGCCGGAGACCGCCGGCTGGATTACCGGTGAGAGCGCCGTGCGGCGCAGGCTGGCCGAGATTGCGGCCGGGCTGCGTTCTCGGATCGGGTTCGTGCTGCGCCAGGTCGAATCGGCTGGCCAGCCGCTCCCTGAAGGGCATCCGTGCAAACCGGTCGTCGCGGATTCCGTGGCGCTGGCGCGGCGGGTGCGCGACGAACTCGGCTTCGACGCGGCGCTCGATTATCCGGCGGCTGCCCTCACCGTCTTGGCAGAGCACGCGGAACCGGCGGGCCGAACTTTGCTGGTGGTGGGAGGCGGCATGCTCGGCCGAGCAGTCGCCGAACAAGCGGGATCCGCCGGGTACACGCAGGCGCTGATCGTCACCCGCGGCCCCAGTCGGCTGCGCAAGAGGCTCGTAGGCCCGACTCACCCGATATCGCTGGCGAGGGCCGACGGCGCCCGAGAAATGCTGGGCACCCGACGGTGGGATGCGGTGATCGCGACCACGGCCCTCGACGAGGGCTACCGGGCTCGAATCAAAACCCTCATCGACTCACCCGAATGCGTGGGCGCGGTGGACCTCTCCGGCGTGCCGCTGCGCAGCCGACCCACAGACCGGTATCAGCACATGTACGGGCCGCACTTCACCGCGCTGGTCCAAAAGCAGAACCGCTATGTCGCGCGGCGTGCCGAACTCGTGCGCCGCACGATCGCTGAATCGGTGGGGGAGCAGCGATGACTGTGGGTTCGGAGCCCAACAGCAGAACTGCAGCGAACGTCGAGGTGGATCGCATCGCGGCGCTGACTGCGGCTCTCGGGTACCTGGATGTGGAGAAGGTCAGGTCGTGGGGACGAGTACTCGCCGACCGGTTCCAGCAGGGTGGGCGGATCCTCGTGGTGGGCATCGGCGTCTCGGCGGCGCAGGCGCAGCACTTGGTGGCCGAGCTGGTGGGTCGTTTCGAGTCCGAGCGGGCCCCGTTGGCGGCGATGGCGTTGACCACCGATTCCGCGGTCGTGACTGCTCGCGGTATGCCAGAGACCATCTCGGGGAAGCCGTGGGCTACACGCGCCCCGACGACTGGTTCGCCGGATTCGTCAACGATGCTGTGCCGAAGTCGGAGTCGAGTTCCTGACCGGAGCCCGCACGTCCGGGGTTCGCGGGCAGCTTCATGAAATGGACTTGTGGGGGTGGTGCGAGTGCCTCACCCGCATGTGCACCAGGCGCGGGCCTTCCGGCCGGACAGTGAGAATGCTGCGGGAAGGCAGACGCGAGGCTGGGTCGTCCCGACAGCCATCCAGACGGTTGGTGACCTGGATTCGGGTCTGGGCCGATGCCCGTCACCGCATCTCAGTCGTGCAGGGCAGCGGGTCCCCACACGCCGCATGGTATCCTGTGTGGCTGCCGGGCTCGATCAGATCGGATCCCCGGGGTGCGGATTCACCTGTGTGACAGGTGCTTGCACGGTCACCCACTGTCCCCGGTCGGCGTCCCACCCCAAGACTTTTCGGTGCAGTGCTGGCTCGGTGGGGTCGAGGTCGAGCAGCGCCAGGCGCGCCTCGTCCGGAAGGTCGGCGGTGACCAGGATCGCGGCCGCATCCACGTTCTCGAGGTCGAGCACGGTGACCACCTCCAGATCCCCGTGTGATCGCCGTGCCCTCCGAAACCAGCGTTGGCGCAGCTGGGCCGGAAGCGCTGCCGCGCCGTCGGCGGCACGCTGACCGAGCGCTTCGAGGAATGCCTTACCGAACACTGTCGCCGCGGGCGCGACCGCGCCGAACGCAGCAGCCGAGAACTGCAATACATCGTGCGAGAGTGAGCCGGGATCGACCGGCGGCAGGCCACCGCCGCGTGATGGTGGCACGACATCTCCGCTACCGGCCCGTTCCGGGCTCGGCTGTGGCTGATTCACGGTGACCCTACCCCCTCGCTTCAGTGCGCCCTGATAGTACGCCACTGCACTTCTGATCTGTTCTGCCGCGACCTGACCACGATCGACGCAGCCGCCTTAGGCGCATCGCGGACTGAGCTGAGTTGAGGGGCCTGGCGGTGAGCGGCGGTGTGATCTTTTCGGTGTCGCGGCCGCCGCCGATGTGTCAGTGTGGAGCGACGCGAGATCCGTTGAGTGAGCGTGTGTTCGGTGATCCAGCAGGGAGGGTGCTGTGTTCGAGATCGACCAATTGAGCGAGGGCCAGCTGCGCGAGGTGTTCGGGGCAGATCGGCGGTGGCTGCGCGATCCGGGGTTCCCTGACGGCGAACGTGACAGCGACGGGGTGCCCCGGTGGCCGGCGGATCGGGTGTGGGAGTGGTTGGCCGCGCAGCAGCCGCAGGCGGCGGCGGTCGTGCCGTTGCGGTACTGGCCGCGTGGTGTGGCGATCTACCAGAGTGCGCGCGCGATTCCAGACGGGGTGGTGCAGGACTGGTCAGTGCAGGGAGTGGTGCTGCGGGTGGTGTGGCCGACGGTGGAGGCGTTCGCTTCCGGCGGGGTGGCCGCCGCCGCGGCGGAACTCGCCCCCGGGGTGCCGCGTGTGATCAAGGTGCATCACGATTTCGGGTTCCGTGGCCCGTCACTGTCGGTGCACGACGAGTCCGGGCGCACGATCAAGGCCGACGAGCCGGTGTGGCCTGAACTGGCGCTGGTCCTGGGTGGTCGGGCGCCGTACTGGCCTTACGGGCTGCGGGATGCTGCGGCGATGCGGCGCTGGCGGCCCGGTGACCAATCGGTCCCGGTGGCGGCTGCGGTCGACGCCCTGGACCCGGCGCCGCTGCTGCGGCTGGCGGCCCTCATCCCCGCCGGAGACACTGCTCACGCTGTGCTGGTCGAGCTGGCCCGCTACGCCGAGCACCGCGCCAGCGAGGACGCCGCGCACACGGTCGAGATGATCACCGGTGATGCGAACGTGGCGGCGTGGGTGGATCTGGCTGCCACCAGCATGCGGGTCCCCGAACCCGATGACCTCGATGAGGTCGTGCTGCGCGACGGGTGGCTGGCCGTCGCGGCCCGTATCGACACCCTCGCCCACCAGGCGGTGAGCGAAGTCCGCAACTCCCGCTACAGCGTGTTCCTGCCCTACACCGCCGCCGAGTACATCGACCCCACGACCGGCCTCGGCGCCGAATGGGCCGCCCGGCTGCGCCCGACCAGCCCGTACGCGGGTTTCGAAGTACTCTACGACCACCTCGGCCCCGAGGAGGAACACACCATCACCGGTTACCTGACAGATCCGGCCACCGACGCACCAGTCGTTCGCCTGGCATCCGGGAAACTTCTGGCCGCAGTGCCGCATCGACTGCCGGCCAGCAGCCCACTCGCGGCGCTCACTGTCGGGTCACCGATCTGGGTTCGCCTCGCCGACAGCACCGTGCACCTGGCTCCGCGGCGGGATGCACCCGGGATCAGCTGGGGCTATTCGGGCAGCGGCACCAGCACCCTCGCGCTGCTCATCGCGCGGCTGCTCGACGACATCACCGCACCCGCCGCTGACCAGCTTTACGGCGGCGGCCCCGGACTGGAGAACCTGTTGCAGGCCGCCTGGCCTGATGGCACCACCTTCGCCCGCGCCGACCTCGACGCCGCCCGCACCGGGCAGCCGTAGAGGCTTTCTCGGCCCAGTACATGCGTTCTCGGCTCCACCACGTCTCGGTCGTCCAGCCGTCGACTATCTCACCGGCGGCGTTGATCGGCGGGTAGCACAGCTGGTAGGAGGCCCACCGGTGACCTCGCCAGCGCTTCCGAGCGGCATCTTCCCTGCTTCCTGAAGCGGCCTTCAGGCCGCTTCAGCGTGGCTTCAGGGCCTTCTTGCCACTCTGGGCGCCGATGATCGACAACGGCGAAAGGGGAGAACAGACCATGAACCCGACAGTGCGCATCGACGGGTATCCCTACCGAGTGGTGGGCAGGACTCGCCTGACGACGGCCTCACGGGCGTGCTACGGCAAGTACCGGTTCGTCCTGCGGCGGTTGACGGACGGGTCGCTCTGGACGGTGTTCGACTCCCGGGTCACGTCCACGTCGGAACTGCTGAAATGCGAGGGCGAACCGCGGCGGTGACGACCCCGCCGAGGATCCGGCCGCCGTGTCCGGCGACCGGGTCCTCCGGCCTGCTAGCGTCCGCGCGCTTCCCGCTGGTGTTCGCGCGCTTGGGCGCGGGCGGCGCGCCCGGCGCGGGTTGTCCCGGTACCCGGTGTCGGCGGCGGGCGGTCCAGCTCTTCGGCCGGTGGCGGCATGCTCACGGCGAGGATGCGCGCGACGTCGGGCGGCAGTTTCGCCAGCAGTTGCGCTCGCTCTTCGATGATGCGTGCCAGCTGTTGCTGGCGGGCGTTCTCGGCTGCCTTCTGCGCTTCCTGCCGTTCGACAGCTCGCTGCACGGCTTGTTGCACTCGCACTTTCGCGTCCTGCTGTCGTTGTTGCTGCTGCCGTATCAGCTCCGGCACGTTGTGCAGCTCGCGTTGTACTCCACGTGCCTGCTGCTCGAGGGCCCGTCCGAGTTTGCGTGCCTTCTCCGCTTCGGTGCGGGAGACCTCCACCACCTGGAAGCGTTCGGGAAAGTCGCGTCGCAGCGCCTCGAGCTGCGTGCGGACCGCCGGGTCGGCGGCTCTGGCCCGGATCACCCACGTGCCTGTGGCGTGCGGGTCGCGGGCTAGGACTTCCCGGTCCAGGCGGAGTTGATTGAGTGTGTGGGCGGTGGCGCGGACCACGACACCGCTCTTGTACTCGGTGAAGTCCCGACCACCGTGCTCGTTGACGCGGGCGGTGTCATGAATTCGGGTGTTTCCCTTGCCCTTACCGAGTTCGATCTTCGCTTCGTGACGCCACCCGTTCTGGCGGGTTTCGCCGCGTTGCTGTGCCATCCCTCGATGGAAGTGGCGGCCGCGGTCGCGCGCTTTGCGGGATCGTTCGCTACGACGGCGTCGCTCGTCCTCCTCGGACATCCTCGACCGTCCCCCCGCCGCCGCACACGGTGCCCGCTATTGCGGCCATGCTCCCGAGTCTCTGTAATCGTCGATGCGATCGGCGATGTCGTCGGTGAACCCGGCGTCGTGTTCGATCATCGACAGCAGCATGTCCACGGGGTTGTCGACATCGGAGGTGTAGTCGTAGCAGACCGACGGCCCGATGCCTTCGTACACCGGGGTGCCGTTGGCGGGCACGTTCACCGTCAACCCGCCGGCGTTACGGACCAGGTATTCGGTCAGGTAGCAGACGAGTTGGTCAGCGACCTCGGCGTTGTCTTCCAGCGCCTTCCTGGTCGGGAACAGCGCGAAGGCACCGTATTCCACCCATTCGAGCATCTCAGGTGTGTAGCGTCCGACGACCGGGCAGGGTGGCACGCTCTCACCGATGGTGAAGTCCTCGGCGACCGGGATGGCACGCAGTGTGTCATCGAACAGTCTGTCGATCTGGGTGAAGCAGCGGCGCAGATCCCCCCACTCACCCCACTCAGGAGCCGTTTGGGCTGCTTCGTCGTAGACAGACGCGAGATCGGTCATCCACTCATCCCCTCGATACGCTGCTGCCGCGGTTGGTGTCGATCGTATCGGTCCTGGTGGTCCTCGAGCGCGCAAACCATCCGCCGCGGTCGTTCTTCGGCTGATGGTCGCCGACACCGGGCGCTCCCGGTGCGAAGAACAGCTGCGCACCGCCCGGCCGTCACGCTGCGGCGGGCCTATCGTCCGTTGCGCGTGGCGACATTCCCCATGGCCTGCGGTTGGTGTGGCGCTCAGCACCCGGACGATCGGGCCAAAGTGCGGCGCGACTGTCGCCTGGCGCAGCGGCAGCCTCCTACCGAGCACGGCGACGCGAGGCACGCTCGGCGAGGGCAGCGGCGACCACCCCACACGTCGCCCTGACGTTTGTCACCGAGAATCGGACTGGTCTGATCGAGGCGGTGAAGGAGAACAGGCACTTAGCTTCGTCTCCAGTTTGTCGGTGCTGATGCGTTAATATGGGGCCCGACATTGTGTTCCCCGCGCATGCGGGGATGAGCCGCCTGTGTCTTTCCTGTAGCGGCAGTTGCCTTGCTTCCCGCACGCGCGGGGCATTCTCCCCACCTCTGGCGGTCGGATTTGGGTGGCCCACGTTCCCGAGCACGGGGTGTACGGGTACGGGCGGACGCTGAAAGCGGTGCGCGAAAGCATCGAGGACGGGCTCAAGCATGTCGGCGTGACCGCAGAGGTCACCGTCATCGCAGTGACACCAGAGCTGGAGAGCCTGCGGTCGATCGAGGACACCTACATGACGGCCTTGCGCGAGGCGGTGGCTGCCCTGGCACTGGCCTCGACAACACTGGGGGACATCGCCCTGGCGACAGGAGCGCCAACCAATCAAGTAAAAGCCCTGCTTGCTAAACCCACCGTGGCTCCTGGCATGTGATGGAGGTCCCGACAGGTCTCCTGGCCCCACGCGGGTGCCGCTGGTCGGCGGCACCGGCTTCTACGTCGACCCCTACCGGCGCGGCCACCCCGCCATCGGCACCAGCGCCCCTGCCGAGGTCAACTGGACGCGGTGGCTGTGCACCCAGTGATGGGCGGCGCGGATTGCCTCGACGGTTCCAGTGCCGCGTAGTGCGATCATGGCGGCTTCGCCAGCGGCGGCCCGAGACTCGATACCGCGCCAGCAGCGCTGCTGCCACCAAAGAATGGTGTCGACGACGGCGTGATGGTCGTTGAGGCCATAGGTGTTGCAGACCAGTTGTAGTTGGCTCGCTGCCTGGGCGACATCATCGATACCGGGCCCGAGATTCAGATACTGCCAACACAGGTGCGCGACGTCGTGGATGCGAGCGCCGGGTGCTGCGAGGTCCCAGTCGATGAACGCGACTGGCCGAGCTGTCGGGGCACTGGAGTCGTAAACGGTGTTCTTCGGCGACAAGTCGTTGTGGCAGACCACTTCCTGGTCACGGGCCAAGGGCGTTCCCGCGGTCAAGTCGTGGAGCTGGCGCAGTAGGTTCGCCACCGCGACCAGGTTCTGGGGCCCGGTCACGGGTGGCTGTCCACCGCTGTGGGGAACGTGCCCGCCGAGGTAGGTGAGCATTTCTCGCCCGAGTGCGTCCATGCCGAGGAAACGGGGTGCGCCACGCCATCCCCGGTCCTCGAGATGACGAAGTAGCTGGTGGATGAATTCTGCGTGCGGGCCGGGCTGGCGGTGAACGGTGTCACCAACTCGGACGGCCCGGCTGATGAACCCTCCTTCCATGGGAATCTCGGTCACCAGACCAGTGTGAACCGCAGCAGTGGCGTGATGCGGTCAGGGTGCAGCGGCGCGAGCCTGCTATCCCATCCTTCGCCCTATGAGGGCACGGTGGGCTGTCATCGGATCTGCGCGCACTGCTCGGAGTGGAAACGCCACGCATCACCCACGATGGTGGCAAGGTCGGTGTGCTCCGGCTTCCATCCCAACTCTCGCCTCGCTTTGTCACTGGAAGCGATGCACACCGCAGGGTCTCCAGGTCGGCGACCCACGATTCGGACGGGGAAGTCGGCGTCGGTGACCGTCCGGACTGTGTCGAGAACCTCACGGTTGGTGAAGCCCTCGCCGTTGCCGAGGTTGTAGATGTCGTGTCGGCCGGGCGAAACGGCGTCGAGGGCGAGCAGATGCGCGGCCGCGAGGTCGGCGACGTGGATGTAGTCGCGGATACAGGTGCCGTCGCGAGTTTCGTAGTCGTCGCCGTAAAGGGTGAACTCTGGGCGTTGTCCGGCGGCGGCTTGCAGCAGGATCGGGATCAGGTGGGATTCGGGGTCGTGGCGTTCGCCCAGGTGCACGCCGTTGTCGGTGAGGACGGCTCCGGCGGCGTTGAAGTAGCGCAGTGACGTGGCGCCCAGTGTGGTGGAGGCTCCGCATTCCCCGGCGATGAGCTGGTCGACGGTGGCCTTGGTCGCGGCGTAGGGGTTGTTGGGCCGGACTTCGGCGGTTTCGTCGAAGGCGGTGCGGCCGTCGCCGGTGTACATCGACCCGGTGGAGGAGAAGATCAGCCGTGGTACGCCCGCGGCGCGGATCGCGCGCAGCAGGGCCAGGGAGCCCTCGATGTTGTTGTGCCAGTACTTCTCCGGGTTGGCCACGGATTCGGCGACCTCGATGCTGGCGGCGAAATGGAGCACCCCGTCGAACCCGGCGGCCGGGGTGAGGACGTCAGCGGCCTGGTGGACCGACATCCGGTGGAATGTCGCGGCGGCGGGCAGGTTGGCTTCGTGGCCGGTGGACAGGTCGTCGATGATCTCCACCTGGTGTCCGGCGGCGACGAGCTGGTGGGCGACGACAGAACCGATGTATCCGGCACCGCCGGTGACGAGCAGCTTCACGTAGCTCGGGTTCCTTTCTGGGACAAGGCTATCGGACAGTTGTGGTGGCGACGATATAGCCCTTGGGGTCGCGCCAGCACTGTCCGGGATGGGCGGCGAACCAGTCGCGGATGTCGGTGCTCACCGCGTCGAGGATCGCGGCGCGGTGACCGCTGGCGGCGTCGACGCCGCAGAAGGAGAACAGGGACTCGGCGAACCGGATCACGGGTTCGGGGGTGTCGAAGACGAGGGCGTTGTCGCACTGGTGGATTCGGACGTCGCCGAACACCGTCTCCATCATTGTCGGCAGAGTCGTGGAGTTCACGTCGTTGACCATGCCCGTGGCCGGGGCCAGGCCGTGTTGGGCGGCCCGATCGATGACGAGTTGGCGGGTGCGGGCGCAGGTGGCGGGGTGGTTGACGCTCACGGCGACACGGCCACCGGGGCGGGTTATCCGCCGCAGCTCGCGCAGGGCCTGGTGCGGGTCGGGGACGTGGTAGAGCATGTGCCGGGCGGTGACGGCGTCGAACTCACCGGCGGCGAACGGCAGCGCCTCGGCGACGCCCAGGACGCCTTCGACGCCGGGGATGGCGTCGGCGGCGGCGACCATGGCGGTGGAATTGTCCAGGCCGACGAGACGACCGCGGTGTCCGCGGTCGGCGAGGTGGGCGAGGAATCGGCCATCGCCGCAACCGATATCGGCCAGAGCCTCGCTACCGGTCAGCTCGAGCGCGGCCAGGACCGCGGCAACCGGGTCATCGGGACGTTCGCTGTGGCGGGCGTGGGTCTCGATGCGCACCTGCAACGGTGTGGTCGAGGCGTATTCCGAGGTCAGGCTGGGTCCGGTGGTGCTCATGCGCTGGGGTCCTCCTCAGCTTCGGGTGTCGTGTTCAGGTGGTGCAGGTGTCCGGCTGCCACGGTCAGGATCGGTGTGGTCAGCTGGTAGAGATCGCGGGTCGGGTCGCCGGGTACGGCGATAAGGTCGGCGCTGAGCCCGGCGGCGAGCGTACCGGTGAGATGCCCGATCCGGAGCGCATCGGCGGCCCGGCGGGTGGCCAGGTCGATGACCTGAGCCGGGGACAACCCGAGGTCTAGGTAGGCCAGCAGCGAGTGCGGGTAGCGGCCCGGCGGGCTGTGCGGGATGCCCGAGTCGCTGCCGGGGATCAGTTGGACACCGGCGTCGAGCATGACCCGCAGATGGCCGCGGCGCACCGGCCACGGCAGGCGCCCGGTCGCCGAGCGGGCGAGGTGGTTGATCGTGGGGCAGACCAGGATTGCGCGGTCGGCGATCTCGCGGACCAGACCGTGGTCGAGATGGAATCCGTCGGCGGTCATCCAGGTGCAGTGCTCGATCGAGTCGACCCCTGCGGCGACGGCCTGCCGGATCGCGGTGGTGCCGTGCGCGTGGGCGGCGACCGGCAGGCCGTGGTCGTGCGCGGCGTCGACAGCCGCCTTGAACTGGGTGTCGGTGAACTGCGGCTCATACGGCGAGCTGGCGCTGCCGGTGGTGAACCCGCCGCTGGCCATGATCTTGATCCAGTCCGCACCACGGGCGGCGTTCGCGGCCACCAGGTCCCGGATTTCGGTGATGGTGTCGACGGCCCCGCCGAGGCCGTGGCAGTGCCCGCCTGCCACGGTGAGCGGGATGGTGGCGGTCAGGACCCGCGGCCTGTGGTGAAGCCGGGTGAGGGTGTCGAGGTCGGTGTAGCGGGGTGCGCCGAGATCGCGCACCGTCATGACCCCCGCGTCGAGGAGTGCGGCCAGGCTGGCGCGAATGGTCGCGGTGACCGAATGACGGGTTGTCGCCTGGATCGCTGCCGGCGGGTGTGCGGCACCACCGAAGCTCAGGTGCACGTGCGCGTCGATGAGGCCGGGCAGCACGCTCGCCTCCGGCAGGTCGATCCGCTCGACATCGACACCGCTCCAGCCGCCGGGCACGTCAGCTGGCGGCCCGACCCAGGCGATCTTGCCGTCATCGACGACGACGGCGCCCGGAGTGTGCGCAGTGCCGGGGCCGGTGAGTACCCGGGCGGCGGTGATGATGCGCGCGTTCATACCGGATGCTTCGCTGGGGTGTGGCGGTCGCGCTCGGCGAAGACTTCGATCACCAGCGTCCCCGGCGCGACGAGGGCCGCATGCGGCACCTGGTCTGCCAGGCTGAAATGTTCTCCGCCGCAAATGGTTCGGTGCTCGTCTGCGGCGGTGAGCTCGACCTGTCCGGCGAGCACCAGCCCGAGTTGGGGGCCGTGCTGGTGGCGCGGCACACTCGCCCCGGTGGGGAAGGACCAGAACACGACCTGTCCGTGGGGGCCGGCCAGCAGGTAGCCGCGGCCGCCGGGGAACGGGGTATCGACGGCGGGCAGTTTTCGTACCCAGTCCGGCCAGTCATCCACGGTTGTGCCTTCCTGGTGTCGGACCGGCCGCCGGGGTGGGGCCGGTGTAGTTCGCCACCGGCCGTGCACCGAAGTTGTGCGGGCCCAGGTGGTGGTAGTAGTCGGCGCGCAAGCTCTGAAGGTGTGCGCGCAGCACCCGGTTCGGGTGGTCGATGCCGCGCCCGAACTCCACCGGTGAGATCCGCGCCAGCGAGTCGATGCAGTCGAGCGCCGTGGGCACGGTGTCACGGTCGATCGCGGTCATGGTGACGTGCAGCGCCGAGGCCGCCGCCTGCCGGAACCGGGGAGGCCCGTAGAGAATGACGGTGGCTGCCAGGACCGCGCGCTGGAACCCGTCGAGCAGATGCACACCAGCCACAGCCGTGTGCAAGGCCGCGAGCAGGTCGCGGTGGGTGGCCGCGACACCGAACAGGTGCGCGGCCGCAGTGATCACCAGCTCGTAGGCGGCGGCGTCGGTGAGCGGCATCGGCTGGCTGTGTTCGCGGGCGCGCACCAGCTCGGCGACCCCGTCGCGGCCCAGCACCGCACACGCCCGAGGGTCGTCGACCAGGCCGCCATACCGCTGCGGGCCACCGGCGCAACCGTCGAGGCAGGCCAGAGCGCGCAGCGCTTCCAGAGCCGTCTTGATGCGCCACGGCGTGGCCCCTGGCGGGCTGTCGGGGCAGTAGATCGTCGCCAACTGGTGGGTAAGCCCCTCCAGGCCTTCACGCGGGCCGATCGGTGGGTCGGCGATCCCGGTCGGGACGGGCCCGGCCAGCGGGTGGTCGGCGGCGTGGTGCAGGTCGGCGCCGAAGCGGCCCGCGACCCGGCCGACATTCCGGCAGCCGACGGCGAACGTGTCCGGAGGGGGAGTGGACCACTACGCACACGTGCTGTACCAGCGAAAAGTTCTGGTCGTGGGTGGCTGACTGTCGCAGGTTGGAGCCCTCGGCGGGGCGTTGTGAACGTGGGAATGGGGACGACCTGCGGTTCGGGCGGTCGGTTGGTGATCGAAGTCGACCGGCTCGATACCGACGATCTCTCCAGCGCCCGCCCGATCATTTCGGGCGAGCAGCATTGCAGCCCAACGAGATCCAGATCGCGATGCTCGCGGATACGGCTGATCATTTCGGTGCCGATGTTGCCGGTGGCGACCTGGAAGACTCGGACCTGGCCGGAAGAGCTCACGGCGAGACTCCTTCCTGTCATGAGGGAGGGTGATGTCGTCTGTTGTGTGCCGGTAAGTGCCGGTGACCGCCCGCGGCCGGGGTGCGACCGCGCCGCTGCCGGGTCGTGCGGGCGCGGTGGGCCCTCCAGGCGGTGTAGAACTGCCTCGCCCATTCGCGCACCGCGGTGAATCCCTGGATTCCTTGCGTGACAACGCAGGTGGGTCCGAGTAACGCTGGTGTGCCCAGATGCGGAGGTCGGCTTCGAACTGGTCGATGACGAAATCGGCCACCGTCGCGCCGTATTCGGTGATCTCGGGGCTGTCGTCACCGGGTTTGCGGCCGATCCAGTTGCAGCGCTGGCCGGACGGGCCCGTGGTCTCGGGCGCGCAGGGCCAAGGCCGCCGCGAGTCGCCGCCCGCGCTGGCTCCAGCGATGACGATTCGGGCGGGGTCGGTTCCCGGCTGCTCGGCGATCCAATCCGTCGATGTACGCGAACAACGCGTTCTCCGCGTCTTCTCTTGTGCGCCAAGCATTCCGGTATGCAAGCTCGGTCCTATAGCCTGATCTACTGCCCGAAAACAGGAAGGACGCCCTGTGGCCGTGACCGACCAGCCACGAGCACGCTATGCATTATCGTTCACGAGTGGCGGCCTCTTGGTCCGTGAGGGCGAGGTGGTCGCCGAGGTATATCTGGGTTGCCGTTCCTGGGACGAGACTCGCACCCGGATCGTAGAGGGTAACCGGCTACAAGCACGCACGTCCTCATCGAGCACTCGTGTCACCCGCGAGACCGTTCAACGTCTGTCCGTGCTGAGGGACAGTGAGCTCGAGCTGCTCATCGACGCAAGCCCCACCGAGCAGCGTCATCTCATGTGGGTTGCGGCCTGCCGTCGCTACGACTTCATCGGCGACTTCGCCGAAGAAGTTCTCCGCGAACGTTTCCTGCTGATGGCCCCCACCTTGAGCACCGAGGACTTCGACCGTTTCCTGACCGGGAAGAGCCTGTGGCACCCGGAACTCGACGAGCTGAAATCTTCGACCAGTCAGAAGCTCCGCCAGACCCTGTTCCGGATGCTCCACGAGGCAGGACTGCGCACCACGAGTGGGGACATCGTCCCTGCCGTGCTCTCCGCGCGTGTCGCCGAGCTACTCGGCCGCCGGACCCCTAGTGACCTCCGGTTCTTCCCGACCATGGCGCCGATCAGCGAGTTCGACCACGAGGTGCAGCTATGAGGACCGCCCAACGGAACCTCGTCAGCGACGAGAAGCACGTCTACGACGTGCTGCGCAGTGAGCGGTTCCTGAAGATGGAAGGCCTGTCCAAGGAAGTCCCGTTCTTCATCTACCACTTCCCGCCGTCATGGGCACTCGACGTCGACGACATGCGTGACCGTGTGCAGACGAAGCTGCAAAGCGACGAGGGGCGCAGTGTCGTGGAAATCAATCTCTACGACCTTGCCGTGGAGCTGTTGAAGGCCCGCGGTGTCTGGGAACGCGTCCTCGACCTCGAGCCAACGATGGACAAGTCGGAGTTCCGTGGGGTGTTGCAGGGCATGCTCGATCCGCATGACCACCTCGCACCCGCCATCCGGGCACGGCTCGATGAGCAGTCCAGCGACATGGTCTTCCTCACCGGCATCGGCGAGGTATTTCCCTTTATCCGCACCCACACGGTGCTGGAGAACCTGCAAAGCGTCGTGGTCGGGCGTCCAATGCTCGTCTGGTTCCCGGGCACCTATGAGTTCACTCAGACAGCCGGTCACCAGCTGCGCGCACTGAACCTCGGTGCCAGCGACAGCTATTACCGGGCCAAGGACATTCTGGAGCAAGAAGCATGAGCGTGCGCACGATCAACGAGATATTCGCCAAGCGGATCGACCGAGCAATCGAGGGTGTCATCAAGGCCGATGACACCTCCCAGCTCGCCACCGAGGTGGAGGAGTATGTCCTCACGAACGAGGCCGCCAAGGGCGTGGAACATGTGCTGGAGGCCTACACCAACTGCACGAACGCCAACGGCGTGTGGATCTCCGGCTTCTTCGGCTCCGGTAAGTCACACCTGTTGAAGATGCTCGCCCACCTGCTCGGTGATATCGACGGCCACGAGTATCCACGGGCCCGGGTCTCGGAACAATTCCGGGTCAAGGCCGATGACGCATTCCTGCCTGCCCTGATCGTGAAGGCCGACCGGATCGTGGCCAAGAGTCTTCTGTTCAACATCGACCAGAAGGCCACGCTGATCTCGAAGGACCAGAACGACGCGTTGCTCAAGGTTTTCGTGAAGGTCTTCGACGAAACCCGCGGCTACTACGGCAATCAAGGGCACATCGCCCGTTTCGAACGCGACCTGGACTCCCGTGGTCAGTACGCCGAGTTCAAGGTCTCCTTCGAGCGCATCGCAGGGATTCCGTGGTCGCAGGGCCGCGAACAGGCGGCCCTGGAAACCGGGAACATCGACAAGGCATTCGCCGAGGTCAACGGCTCCGAGAGCCCCGGCATCATCCGCCAGTACAGCCAGACCTACAAGGTCTCGATCGAGGACTTCGCTGACGAGGTCGCCGCCTGGCTGGGTCGGCAGCCCGAGGGCTACCGACTGAATTTCTTCGTCGACGAGGTCGGCCAGTTCATCGGCACCAACACCCAGCTCATGCTGAACCTCCAGACCATCGCGGAGTCCCTTGCGACGAAGTGCAAGGGGCGCGCGTGGATCTTCGTCACCTCGCAGGAGGACATGGAGAAGGTCGGCGGAGACCGCACCAAGCAGCAGGCCAACGACTTTTCCAAGATCCAGGCCCGCTTCAAGAACCGGCTCAAGCTCACCAGTCAGGATGTCGAAGAAGTCATCCGGAAGCGATTACTCGCCAAGACCGCGTCCGCCGCAGGTGAGATCGCGGCGATCTACAGCGCCGAGCACGCGAACTTCAAGACGCTTTTCAACTTCGTAGAGGGACGTCACTACCCGAACTACCGGGATGAGTCCCACTTCGTGGGCACTTACCCATTCGTGAGCTACCAGTTCCCGCTGTTCCAGTCCGCGATCGAAGGCATCAGCGACCACAACATCTTCGAAGGCCGCAACAGCTCCGTCGGTGAGCGCTCCATGCTCGGCGTTGTTCAGCAGGTCGCCACCGAACTGGCCGACAAACCCTTGGGGACGCTCGCTTCCTTCGACCAGATGTTCGAGGGCATCCGCGCCTCGTTGAAGTCCGCAAACCAGCGGGCCATCAACGACGCCGAGCGCAGCCCCTCGCTTCCTCCACTGGCCGTCCGGCTGCTGAAGGCCCTGTTCCTGGTCAAGTATGTGGACACCTTCAAAGCCACCGCCCGGAACCTCACCGTGCTCGTCTATGACCACTTCGGCACGGATCTCAGCCAGCTGGGCAAGGACGTCAACGCGGCCCTCAATGCACTGGAGGCGCAGACCTATATCCAGCGCAACGGCGACCTGTACGACTATCTGACCAATGACGAGCAGAAGATCGAGCAGGAGATCAAGAATGTCGACATCGACAACCCCGAGGTCTCCGGAAAGCTCAACAAACTGCTCGCCGAGTCCGTGGTCAAGCTGACCAAGACCACCTACAAGAACGGGCAGAACTTCCCCTTCGGATACAAGCTCGACGGCACCCCGTATGGCAAGCAGTACGAGCTGTCGCTCCACTTCACCAGCCCTGAAAGCGAATTCAGCCTGGATCAGATCAAGGCCCACAGCGCCGGGCTCGACGAACTGCGCGTTGTTCTCCCGGCCGAGGCCAACCGAATCCTCGGCGACCTGCGTCTGCTGCTGAAGACGGAGAAGTACGTCAAGCGTGCCCAGGGGTCGAGCCGCACAGCGATCGAGCAGACGATCCTGCAAGCGAAGGGAACTCAGAACGCGGAACGGGAAAAAGAAATCGTCGAACGGTTGCGTACCGCGGTCGGCGACTCGACGCTGATCCACAACGCCGGCGTCCTGGATGTCAGCTCGTTCGACGCACAGGCCCGGATCAACGAGGGGTTCCAGCGGGTCATCGCCGCGACGTACAAGAACCTCGGGATGCTCGCTGGCAAGACCTTCAACGAGCAGAGCCTGGGTGAATTCGTGAACCCCGCAGGTGACGGCTTGTTCCAGCAGACGGCGAGCATCCTGGAGGTTCCCGGCGGAGACGTGCTCGGTCACCTGGAGCTGCGCCGCAAGCGCCATGAGCAGGTCACCATGCGGCAGCTCATCGATCGATACACGGCGAAGCCGTTCGGCTGGGATCAGTGGTCTGTCGCCGCGGTGGTCGCATACCTTGCCGGTCAGTCGAAGATCGAGATCCAACTGAACGGGAAGGTCCTGGCTCGTACCGAGATCACCGGTGCGCTGCGGAACACACAAAGCTACTCGGCCATGGTCGTCGCGCCGCAGCGGGTGTTCGATGCCAAGATCGTGAATGCGTTCCGCAAGTTCGTCGTGGAATTCACCGATGACGGAGGGGTCACCAAAGACCCGTTGGAACTAGCGCGGGCTGGCAAAGAACGCCTGGAAGCCAGGCTCGCAGAACTGAAGACGCTGCGTACAGCTTCACCGTTCGCGTTCATCGATCAGCTGGACGAGCCGATCCAGATGCTCGCCGAGCTGTGTGAACACAAGGCGGACTGGTTCATCACCGACTTCAGTGACGCTGATGATCTGCTCGACGCGAAGGGCAACGTGATCGACCCGATCAAGGCCTTCCTGAACGGCAGCCAGTGCGGCATATTCGAAAAAGGCCTGGCCTTCATGCAGAATAACCAGTCCAACATCGCCTACCTGGTCCCCGGCGCCACCGACGCCGTCGAATCCGCCCTGGAAGACCCACAGATCTTCCGTGGCAACAAGACACGGCAGCTCGGTGCCGCGGTGGAGGACCTGGAACAGCAGTTGCACAGCCTGATCGACGCGGAACGTACCGCCGCCACCGACAAGATCAACGACTACTGGCTTCAAGTGCCGCAAAGCAGGGCATACGCCGACGCAACCGATACCGCCCAGCATTCGGTGACGAGCAAAACGCAGGCCGTCCTCGACCGGGTGCGGCAGGAGACACAGATCCCGGCCATCAGGAACCTCGCAGCCCACTTCGCCGACACGATCTACCCGGAGATCATCGACGAACTGGAAGCCGCCAAGGCCGCGCCCGATCCGAGCTCCGAACCGAAACCCCAGCCTGGTACAGACCCAGCCCCGAAGCCCGCTCCGGCGCCGGTCAAGCAGACCGTGTCGATCAAGAAGCTGACGCTGCCCGGCAATGGGCAGGTCCTCGAAACCGCGGACGACGTCGAGGTTTACCTCGACAGGCTCCGTGCGACGCTGCTCGCCACGATCAACAACAACAAGCGCATCACGCTCTGAGGCGGAAGAGAAACACATGGATACCAAGCCCCTGGAGCGATTCGCCACCCGGGCCCGCCGAGAACTGCTCGCTGCGGTCGAAGCTCAGGCTTCGGCGGTCCTCGCCGCTGGTTCGGTTGCGCGGAGCGAGCGTGGCCAGACGGTGAAGCGACTCGAAAGGGAGATCGCCGAGCACGGTCGCAAGCACGTGATCGACAAGGTCGCCTACACCTGGTTCAATCGGCTCATCGCACTACGCTATATGGATGCCTGCGGCTATACGACCGCCGGGATCGTCTCGCCAGCGCACGGCCACGACCACGGCCAGCCAGAGATTCTCGCCGACGCTAAGCGTGGATATTTCGATGCCGACGTCATCACTAGCGACCGCATGGCCGATTCGGTCCTGGGGCTGCTCGACGGGACCCGTCGCAGCACGGACGCCGAAGGGGAGGCCTACGCGCTGCTCTTGACCGAGTACTGCCGGTACTGGAACAAGGCCATGCCCTTCATGTTCGAGCGTGAAGGCGATTACACCGAACTCCTCGTGCCGTCAGGGCTTCTCGCCGACGGTGGGATTCTGTCGCGTGCCCGCGAGGTGCTCACGGAGGACGTCTGCAAGGACGTCGAGGTGATCGGATGGCTCTACCAGTTCTACATCTCCGAGCGGAAAGACGAGGTCTTCGCCGGTTTCAAGAAGAACAAAAAGGCCGGCGCCGACGAGATCCCGGCGGCAACCCAGCTCTTCACGCCACACTGGATTGTTCGCTACCTGGTTGAGAACTCGCTCGGCAGGCTGTGGATGCTCAACCGGCCGACCTCGCGCCTCGTCGACCGGATGGATTATTACATAGCCCCGGTCGACGAAATAACCGACTTCCTCGAGATCAACGGCCCCGAGGAGCTGACGGTGATCGACCCGGCCTGCGGGTCGGGCCATATGCTCACCTACGCCTTCGACCTGCTCTACGCAATCTACGAAGAAGAAGGTCACGCCCCCTCGGAAATCCCGAGTCTGATCCTCGCCCACAACCTCCACGGCACCGAGATCGATCCCCGCGCAGGATCACTGGCAGCCTTCGCGCTCACCATGAAGGCCCGCGACAAGGATCGGCGCTTCTTCACTCGTTCGCAGGTGAAGCCTAAGATCTGCGTGATCGAACCGATCTCGTTCGGACCCGACGAACTGGACTTCCTGGTGACCGCTGACGGCGACCGGCACGCGGAGGAGGCGTTCTGGAATCAGTTCCGCAACGCCGACCGGCTCGGTGCACTGATACAACCGGACGCCGACGAGGCCAAGCGAGCAGCTGGCGTACTTGAAGATTTGAAGGAGCAGAGAGGGACGCTCCTTTTCGAGACGCTGGACGAGGCACGCAAAGTCGTCGCGCAGGCCGCGATCCTCAGTCGCGAGTACGCGATTGCGGTGGCAAACCCGCCCTACATGGGCGGCAAGAACATGGACCCGTCGCTGACGGCCTTCGCGAAAGAGCGGTATCCGGACGCAAAGTCAGACTTGATGACGATGTTCATGAAACGCTCCAATGTGCTGACCAAATACGGCGGGTGGTGGGGCATGATCAACCTACCCTCGTGGATGTCTTTGTCGTCATTTGCAGAGCTCCGTGAGTGGCTCCTAAAGGGCACCTCCATTGACACGATGTTGCACTTTGGGCGAGGGGTCTTTGGATCAGACTTCGGCTCGGTTGGATTCGTAGTCGAGAACCGACAGCCATCCCAAGGAAGGCATGGTATCTACCGGAAGCTCTTCGAGGAGCATGTTGAGGTGCGCTCGAATGAGAAAATTGAAACGCTCTTCAGGATCCCTTCGTATCAGCGTTTTAATGTGGCCCAGGATGCACTCGTCGGAATTCCTGGCTCACCGATCGCGTACTGGCTCTCCGATGCCATGCGTGCCGCCTTCGCCAACGGGCGACCGCTGAAGGAAACCGCCGAGCCGAGGCAAGGACTTTCAACCGGTGACAATGACATGTTCGTCAGGAGCTGGTGGGAAGTAAGTGCCTCGCGCAGCGCTCTCGCAGTCGGCTCCCGAGAGGAGGCCGTCGAGTCTGGTGCGCGCTGGTTCCCGTACAATAAGGGAGGTGAGTTCCGAAAGTGGTGGGGGAACCAAGAGTATCTGGTTAACTGGGAGAATGACGGAAAAGCGATTCGGTCGTTTGGTTTGGAAACCGGCGGTCGAGTTAGGTCGGCGGTTCGCAACGTAGATTACTACTTCAGAAAATCCGTATCCTGGAGCAATGTAAGCTCGGGTGCCCCCGCATTTCGACAGTACCCCAGCGGGTTTATTGCTTCAGCTAGCACGGGCGATGGCGTCTATCCTGGGGATTCTCAGGAACTGGACAGAATTGTTGGAGTGCTGAACTCTTCCTCAGTACAGGCTATGCTTGCAGCAACCGCTCCGACTTTGACTTTCAACGTCGGCACGATCAGTCTGGTGCCGATGCCTATTTTCAATCTTCCCCAGCAGAATGTTGCCGCTGCAGTCGCCGACCTTGTTGCAACTGCACGTCGCGATTGGGACGACTTTGAGACCTCATGGGGGTTTGCAGCGCCGTCATGGCTTGATAGGTCTTCCGGATGTGCTGTGCGGCTCCGGGAAAGTGTAGTGGCGTGGTCGTCCCAATGGGCGGAAGTATCCGGGGAACAGAAGTTCCGCGAGACAAAGAATAATCGCGTCGTTGCAACGGCATATGGTTTGCGGGATGAAGTCCCGATCGAAGTGCCGCTGCACCAGATCTCGCTGACCCGCAACGTTGAGTTCAGGTACGGACCCGGAAAATCTGTCGCAGAATATGAAGCTCTAGAACGAGCCGACGTTGCTGCCGAGTTGATCTCCTACGCAGTTGGCTGCATGTTCGGTCGCTACAGCCTTGACGAGCCTGGACTGATCCTCGCTGACCAGGGTTCGACGCTGCAGGACTACCTCGCGAAGGTGCCGTCGCCGACATTCAATCCAGACGCCGACAATGTGATCCCGTTCGTCGACGACGGCTGGTTTGAGGACGACATTGTTGAGCGCTTCCGCAACTTTCTGCGTACCTCGTTCGGCGCGAAGCATTTCGAGGAGAACCTGCGTCTCGTGGAGGAATCCCTTGGTGTCAGGACGATTCGGGAATACTTTATCGTGAAGTCGAACCCATCCGGTAAGAACGTCGCGAGGTCGAGGTTCTACGAGGATCACGTGCAACGCTACAAGAAGCGCCCGATCTATTGGATGTTCTCCTCTCCCAAAGGATCATTCAACGCGCTGGTCTACATGCACCGCTACACCCCGTCAACGGTGTCGACGGTGCTGAACGAGTACCTCCGTGAATACCGAGCGAAGCTCGAGGTCGCGCTCCAGCGCGCTGAGGAAGCCTCTGCCGGTGGCGCATCGGCGAAAGCACAGAAAGAAGCTGATCGCCTACGCGCGATCCTCGCCGAGCTGCGCGACTACGAGCATGATGTCCTCTACCCGTTGGACATCCAGAGAGTAGAAATCGACCTCGACAACGGCGTGAGGGTGAACTACCCGAAGTTCTACCCAGCTTTGAGGAAGATCACCGGTCTGGAGGCATCGGATGGGTGACTTGAAGTCCGCCGGCGGACCGAGCGCGGCGGGCCCGACCGAGCAGAGCTCTGCGCTGATCGGGACGGCCGGGTCGGCTGTTGCCCCGCCAGCGAATGCGGCGTTGGCGCTGATGAATTGGCAAATCGGCCACCTGATCGACACGAGGAGGCTCCAGCAGCGCGCGGAGTACGGGGTTGCGCGTCGCGAATTCGGCTCCCGCCGAGATGACGAGGACCACGAATGAGCAAGACGCCCACGATCTCCAGCCATCTCGTGGACCGCTTCGCCGGGCAACGCATCGTCGTGTGGCACGACCCCGACGGCGGATACGCGGCTGACCTCCACAGCCACTTGCCGAGTGACGTCACCGTGCTGCGCATCGAGGACAATGAGTTCGCCGTCAAGCATCGTGTGCTCCGCGAGGATACGACGACTCGGTTTCTGCTCTACCGTTCTGGACCCGTCGCTGAAGGGGCAGGGAACTGGTTGCTCGACCTTGAGTTGGCCTATGGGCCCGTGTTCACGGCAGATCGTGGTGAGCTCATGCGGGCCGGCCTGGGGCTGACCCAGCCTGGTGCCGACGCGCTCATCGCCGAGCATGCCTCGTTCTTCGCTGACGCCACGTTGGTCGACAAACTGAAGGCGTTGCTCGCTCCGAGCGATGATCTCGTGACGGTGCGGGCGAAGATGTGCGCCGTCGCGATCGGGCAGAAGGAGCACAGCTTCTCCGAGCTCACACGTACCCTGCTGGTTCAGCAGGCACAGGACCGCTCGGCCGGTTTCGACGCCCTCTCCCAGTATGGGCTCGCCGACTTCCACTGGACCGGCGCGAAGCACATCTATGGGTACCGCTCGGAGTCACCGACAGTGCCGGGCTTCATTCTGTGGATGTTCCAGCAGGCTCGGGATGGCTTCGACGTCACCTCGTCGAAGCGTGCCCGCAACCTCGCAATCGACTTCCGTAGCTTCCGGGACTCCAAACGCAGCGCGACCGCGATCAAGATACTCGCCCGCAAGGCCGAGGAGGACCTCGGCTACCAGGAGGGAGTCGCTGAAATCCCGTGGGATGCGCTCAGGGACGCCGATATCTTCGAAGCCGCTGAGCGGGAGACAATCCACCGTCTCGTCGATGGGCTCGTCAACCAGACGATGCCGCAGCGCGATGTTCTCGAAGTCATCGGCGCCCGCCGTCGTGACAGCTTCTGGTTCGAAGATTACGCCACCCTCTACGAGGCATTGGCGGCCGCCGCCGAGCTTCTGCCCGCGATCCGCACCGGCCGACTGGATTTCACCAGCTTCGACGAGGGGATCACGCGGTACCGTGACGAGCTATTCCGTATCGATCAGCGCTACCGCCAGTTCACCTACGCCTACCTGACGGCCGAGTTCAAGCAGCCGCTCGATGAGTTGGCGGGCCGGGTCGAGGCTGCCTACGTCACGAACTTCCTGGCTCCGCTCGGCATAAGCTGGCAGCAGCAGGTCGACGCGGTCGATCAGTGGCGTACGCCCACCGTGACCTCTCAATCCTCATTCTACGACCAGTACGTCGCGCAACTCACCAAAGGTGGTCACAAGAAGGCCGTCGTCGTGATCTCCGACGCGATGCGTTACGAGATCGCTGAGGAGTTGACCTCGAAGATCCGTGGTGAGAACAAGTTCGAAGCCAAGATCGAGGCACTGCTGGGTGTGCTGCCGAGCTACACACAGCTGGGCATGGCGGCGCTCCTACCGCACAAGACCCTGGCGCATTCTCCGGCTGGTGATCCGGTTCTGGTCGATGGGCGGAAATCCGATGGTTCGGCGAACCGCAACAAGATTCTGAAGGCAGTGGGGGGCGTCGCTGTCCAAGCGAAAGACTTCGTGGAGATGAAGCCGGCCGAGCGGCGAGAACTGTATTCATCCCACCAGGTGCTCTACGTCTATCACGACACGATCGACGCCACGGGCGACAGCGCGAAATCGGAACACCGCACCTTTTCAGCAGTGGCAGAAGCACTCGATCAGCTGGTCGATATCGTGAAGAAGCTCGCCAACGCGAACGCCACGAACATCTTTGTCACTGCGGATCACGGCTTCCTCTATCAGCGCTCGAAACTGGCGCCGCAGTTCAACCTCACCGTAGAGCCGCAAGGTGATGAGATCGTTGCAGAGAAGCGCCGTTACGTGCTGGGCCGTGGCCTGAAGGAGGATGCCGGATTCCGGACCTTCCAACCGGATCAGCTGGGGCTGTCCGGCGATCTCGAGGTGCAGATTCCGAATTCGATCCACCGGATCGTCAAGCCAGGTGCCGGGTTCCAGTTCGTGCACGGGGGAGCATCGCTCCAGGAGATCGTGGTGCCGGTCGTCTCGATCAACAAGAGACGCAACAACACAGTCGAGCCAGTCAACGTCGACATCCACCCCGAGTCCGACAAGATCACTACGGGTCAGATTGTTGTCAAGCTCTACCAGTCGATGAAGGTCGAACCGCACCGCACTGCACGACGGTTGCGTGCCGGGCTGTACTTCGGGGACCAGCTGATCTCGAACGAACAAGAGATGATGTTCGACTCGGCGAGCGACCAGGGGCGTGACCGATTCCAGAGCGTTCGGCTCCTGCTGAGCAAGGACGCGGACGATGCGAACAACCAGAGTGTGGAATTCCGCCTGTCGGAGCCGATTGAGGGCACCGACCAGTGGAAGAAGTACAAGAGCGTGCCGTACACGATCAAACGTTCCTTCACAACGGACTTCGACTTCTAAGGGAGCGACGGTGAGCGAAAACATCGACCTGGACCAGGCCGCGCCCATCGAGGACGTTCTGGAAGCCGAGGCGCCGCACGCAACGGGGCAGCCCAGCGATCTGGATCGCAAGATCAACGAGCACTTCGCTGGCGCCGTGGTCCGCAAGGACCTGGTCAAGGCGGTCAAGGGCAACGCGATCGTGCCCTCCTACGTGTTGGAGTACCTGCTCGGTCAGTACGCGGCCTCCGACGATGGGGCCACGATCCGGGCAGGCATCGACAAGGTGCGAGAAATCCTGGCCCAGCATTACGTGCACCGCAACGAGTCCGAACTGGTCAAGTCGCGCATTCGTGAAAAGGGCCGCTTCCGGATCATCGACAAGGTGAGCGTCACCCTCAACGACAAACACGACGTCTACCAGGCATCCTTCGCCAACCTCGGAATCGGCGGAGTTCTCGTAGATCCGAGCACCGTCAACGCGAATCAGAAGCTGCTCGTCAGTGGCGTGTGGTGCCTGTGCGACATCGAATACTTCCACAGCGACGACCCCCGTGCCGTGCCATGGATTCTCGGCAGCTTGAAGCCGATCCAGATGTCGAACTTCGACTACCAGAATTACCTGGATGCGCGGGCGAAGTTCACCACGGACGAGTGGATGGATCTGCTGATCCAGTCGATCGGCTTCGACCCGGAGAAGTTCGGCCGTCGTGCCAAGCTACTCCAGCTCATCCGCCTCATCCCGTTCGTTGAGCGCAACTACAACCTTGTCGAGCTCGGCCCGAAGGGAACCGGCAAGTCGCACATCTACTCGGAGTTCTCGCCTCACGGCATGCTGATCTCCGGCGGTGAGGTCACCGTACCCAAGCTGTTCGTCAACAACGCCAACGGCCGCCTCGGGCTCGTCGGCTACTGGGACGTAGTTGCCTTCGACGAGTTCGCGGGCAAGAAGAAGCGCACCGACAGGGCGCTCGTCGACATCATGAAGAACTACATGGCGAACAAGTCGTTCTCCCGTGGAGTCGAGACCCTCGGCGCAGAGGCATCGATGGTGTTCGTGGGCAATACCTCGCACACCGTGCCGTACATGCTCAAGCACTCCGACCTTTTCGACGAGCTCCCCGAGAGCTACCACGACCCGGCCTACCTCGACCGGCTGCACTGCTACATCCCTGGCTGGGAATTCGACACGATCCGCGGCGACATGTTCTCCACCGGGTATGGATTCGTCGTCGACTACATCGCCGAGGTGCTCAAGTCGATGCGGGACCTCGACTATTCCGACCGCTACCAGCCGCATTTCACGCTTGGCTCAGACATCTCGAGCCGCGACCGCGACGGCATCCACAAGACCTTCTCCGGTCTCATGAAGCTGCTCTACCCGCATGAGAAAGCCACCGCTGAGGAGATCGAGGAGATCCTGCGCTTCGCGATCGAGGGGCGTAAGCGTGTGAAAGGCCAGATCCTGCGTATCGACGACACCATGGTCGCGGTGAATTTCGGTTACCGGCCGCTGGCCGGCGAATGGACGGCCGTCACCACGCTGGAGGAAGACGAGTACCCGGGGCATTATCACCGTGGACGACCGAGTACAGGGGACGTCAATGAGGTAGCTGCGGATCCGGCTACGCCGGCGACCGCGGCTGCTTCGGCTACGGTCAAGGAGGAGTTGTACCAAGGGCAGCGGGACTTCGTCGAGAACCAGCGCGGAGTCTCCTACGAGACCCTTCTCATGCCGTATCTGCGTGGTGCGACGGAGATCGAGTTGCACGACCCGTATATCCGGATGAGTCACCAGGGCCGGAACCTGGTCGAGTTGCTGGCGTTGATCGCGTCGGCGAAGGACCCTGCTGACGAGGTGTTGTTCAAGCTGTTCACCCTCCTCGAAGATGATCCTGACAAACAGAAGAAGCAGTTGCAGATGCTCCACCAGATCGTTCAGGGATCCGCCCAGCAGGGGATAAAGGTAGAAGTGGCCAAGGACCCCGGGGGTCACGACCGCTGGATCCGCACCAACAATGGATGGCGCATCAACCTCGGTCGTGGTCTGGACATCTTCCAGAAGCAAGAAGGCGGCTGGTTCGACTTCGGTAGTACCCGTCAGGAGTTCCGCCAGGTTCGCGCCTTCGGAGTGACGTACATCCGAGATGACGGCTGACATCATTCCGAGATCGGAAACCGGACGGGCCTAAACCGTGCAGGTTAGCCGATTCGCTAACGGCTGTCTTCCGACAGATTCCTACAGAAGGCGCGTGTTGCCGCGTGTTCGGTCCATTGAGGCGGGTGCCCGGCTGGGCTCACCACGCTCGCCGAACTGCGGCGAGCGCGGTCACACCGGCGACCTAAAGGTGCTGGGTCGTCCCCCATAGATGAGACGGATTGATCTGGCCCCCGCTCGGGAGGCCGCGGGTCGGGGGTGTTATCGAACGAGGCGAGCACGGCAGCGAGCACGCCCTCTTCGACCGCGAGCTGGGCTACCAATACGTCGTTTGATTCGGTCATGTCAGTGTTGGTTGGTCAAACAAACAGGTCAGGCCCGGTCAAGACCGGGCTTGACCTGTTACTTCTGTGGACGTAGCGGGGGATCTCGAAACTCAACACCTTCCAGAAACGAGTTACGAAGCTCAGAGGCTGTCCTTATTGCGGAGGGAAACGGAGGCTTTCAGGCGTCTTCTCGTCGGCGGCGGCCACCGTCGGCCGCACTGCCGTTCAAGCTGTCACAGAGGCTGGGCAGGAAACTATCCGGCAGATCGTTGCTCGGTTCGAGGCTGGCGAGCGCTCGACCACACTCATGCAAGCGTTCGGCCTCAGCAAGGGCAGTATGCTCAAGGTGCTTCGTGAGGCTGGGGTGGTGATGCGAAACCAGGGGCTGAGTACTGACTGAGCAGATCGAGGAGACACAGCTGCTGTACGAGGCCGGATGGTCGCTCGCGCGGATCGGTAAGAAATCGGCGTGGATCACATGGTCGCGCAACGACAGGATCAGGCGTGGGGTGCAGATGCACGACACGCACGGACGGAAGCGATCGGTGCAACCCGCCAGGGTAGTAGAGTCGTGATCGCAGTTTAGAGTCAAAAAATGAACCAACGACCAAGGACAATTCGCAAAGCAGCCGTATACCCTTCGATCGTCGTAGAACATATGGTTTAGACATAATGCACATAAATGAGGAGACGTTGTCAGGTAGCGTGCACGCACCCGGTTCACCGACGTACGCACTGCATACCCTCGGATGGCGATCCTTCCAAGATCTCTGTGCAGTTGTGGCACGTGAGGTTTGGGATGAATCGGCCCAACCTTTCGCGGATACCCGAGATGCAGGACGGGACGGTGCATTCTATGGAAAATGGAAGAACAGCTCCGCCGCACCCGAGCTACCTGAGGCGCCATACGTGCTACAGTGCAAATTCGTTGCCATTCGCGACAAAACTCTCACCCTTTCAAGTATTCGCGACGAACTTGGCAAAATTCGGAAACTAGTGTCCAAGGGCTTATGTAAGAGCTATATATTGATGAGCAATGCCAGAGTAACTGGCACCTCAGAAGCGCAAATCCGTGAAGCCATCCTGGCACAAGGAGTGGCAGACGCGCTTGTGCTTGGTGGTCAATGGATAAACCAAACGATTGCGTTAAACCAACGACTTCGTATGTTCGTGCCAAGAGTTTATGGACTCGGCGATCTTTCAAATATTCTGGATGAACGAGCCTACAGTCAAGCCAAAGCCCTCCTCGATTATCTGCAAGAAGATCTCGCCACTTTCGTTGTGACCAATGCATACCAACGGGCGGCGGAGGCCGTATCAAAGCATGGCTTTTGCCTCCTGCTGGGTGAGCCGGCGGTAGGAAAGTCTGTCATCGCGGCTACCCTAGCGATGACAGCACTGGATAGCTGGAAGTGCCCGACAATCCGCGCCGATGGCCCGGAAGACATCGTGACCCACTGGAACCCCAACGAACCGAACCAATTCTTCTGGATTGATGACGCATTCGGCTCGGTGAGGCATGAACAGGCTCTCACCGATGACTGGGCGCGTCGGCTCCCTAAAGTTATGGCAGCAGTGAGAGGTGGAGCGCGGGTAGTTATAACCTCCCGCGACTACATTTACCGCGCAGCACGCCCCCTCCTCAAGGAGTATGCATACCCCCTCCTCCGCGAACAGCATGTAGTCATTGATGTAGCCGAACTATCGAAGCCGGAACGCCAGCAGATAGTATATAATCACATCCGTTGCGGCGACCAACCCAAAAAAATCCGCTCCGCGCTAAAAGCGCACCTCGACCTTGCTGCAGACCAGAAGCCGTTCCGCCCGGAAGTGGCACGGCGCCTAGGCCAACAGACCTTCACCCGCGGGCTAACCATCTCGGCTTCCAGCGTCGAGGATTTCATGTCGAAGCCAAATCGGTTTCTGCAAGACATCTACAACGGACTTGAACCAGACTATATCGGAGCATTGGCACTCGTATACCAATCGGGTGATCTTCGTGTACCGCTAGAGATTCAGTCCAGCGAGCGTCGCGACCTGTTATCGCTAATCGGAAGCAGTGTAGGCGGGGCGGCAAGCGCACTGGAGATCATTGAGGGAACGTTCTTGCGCCGAGCCCGGAAGATGGGAACCGAGGATACTCAAGAGTACTGGTCATTCAGGCACCCAACCCTACGTGAGGGCTATGCAACCTACGTGGCTAGCAAACCGAATCTTCTCCGACTCTTTATCGAGGGCCTGGACGATAACGGAATCCTGACCCAGCTTGATTGCGGCGGCGGCGAGAAGCGAGGCACTCTGGTGCTAGTCCCTCCTTCTTTATATCCACTGGTGGCACAAAGGGTAGCCGACGCACGCCCAACGCGCAGAGACGGCGAAAGCTGGCAACAGTGGTACCTATGGACAAGCTTCTTAGCAAACCGCTGCTCACGCGGATTCTTCGACGCTTACATGCGTATTGACCCCAAGCTTGTAGATAGCGTTCTTACTATTGGACCGTTTCTCTCGGCTATGCCTCAAATTGGCGTACTGGCGAGACTGCACACCTTGGGGCAACTCCCAGAAGAAGCGCGGCGAACGGTGAGGGATACCGTTAGCGAGCTAGCGATAGAGATACCTGATGGAGGTTGGGTTGATCACGAGGGGCTCGCAGTCTTGCTAACCGACCAAGAGCGCGATGTAATATTTGATCGCATACTCTCAAAATTGCTCCCTGATATAAATAATCAAATTTCAAACTGGAGATGGAACGAACAGGGAGAGTCTGCCGAAGAGTATTATGCGCCTCTGATAGAGACCTTGGACTGCTATCGAAGGTCGTTCGATGCGCGCGGCAATAAAGTAGCCGCAGCAGCTTTCACCAAAGCTCTCGATAGGGTTCATGACCTGGAAGCGGAGGCTAGTTACTGGCAAGGCGACGAGCCTGACGAACCGCCTACGGCAAGAAGTAGATTGAGCGAGCTGCTGTCCAAAGACACCTCCTCCACAGCAGGTACCAGCGATCGCAGCGTGTTTGATGATGTGGATGAATAGTCCTGTGTCTCCTGGCGATGCAGACCGTAGATGGACGCCACCAGCCCAGCCTTGCTGTTCCGCGTCCGGCCGGTTTCAGCCAGTGCCAGTGATCCGTGCTTCGACCATCACGTTGCACCGGTTGGGCATGCAAGGTGTCGTGATGTGCGATGATGTTCTTGTGACGCCCGGGCTGCTGCAGGCTGTGCATCATCTGTTCGGTCGGCACGCACGGGCTCGCGCTGGGCGTCCAACATCCGTCGTCGAGTGAGCCTTGTACAGAGCCGTGTGAGCACCCTCGGTAGTTTCATGTGGTCGATCGCCGACCAACTTCGCGGTTCCTACCGCCCCAGCCAATGCGGCAACGTGATCCCGCTCACCATTCTGCGCCGCCTCGACTGCATCCTCGAGCCCGACCCAGAGACGGTGCGCGAACTGGCGGCGAAGTACGACAACCCCAACAAGGTCGGCAGCAGCGACCGACTCAGCGGATCCGTCATGGGCCGCCGCTTCTTCCAAAGTCGGCAACCGGGCGGCGTGTGATACCGGCACGGCAGGTTCCGCTGCGCGCCGCGGCGATGCCTTGAAGCTAATGCGTCGAACGCTGACTGTGAAACTTCCACGCATCATGCACGATGTCGATGATGTCTGGTTTCTGTGGTGTCCAGCCGAGTTCTTTTTGTGCGAGTTCGGAGGAGGCGTACAGGGTTGCGGGGTCGCCTGGTCGTCGTGGTGCTGTCTCGATGTCGAACGGTATTCCGGTGACCTCTTGGATTGCTTGGATGACTCGGTGGTTGGAGTAGCCGATGCCGTTGCCGAGATTGTAGATCTTGTGTTCGCCGGGGTGGATGTTGTTGAGGGCGAGGAGGTGGGCGTGGGCAAGGTCGGTGATGTGGATGTAGTCGCGGATGCAGGTGCCGTCGGGGGTGGGGTAGTCGTCGCCGTAGAGGGTGAATTTGTCGCGGTGGCCGAGGGCGGTGTCGAGGGCGAGGGGAATAAGGTGGGTTTCGGGGTTGTGGCGTTCGCCGATCATGGTGCCGTCGCCGCAGTCGTGGGCGCCTGCGACGTTGAAGTAGCGCAGGGAGATCGCGCCGATCCGGTGGGCGCGGGTATAGGTGGTGATGGCTTTGTCGATGGCGAGTTTGGTGTCGCCGTAGGTGTTGACCGGGTTGGTGGGTGAGGTTTCGAGCAAGGGGAGTTGGGTGGGTTCGCCGTAGACGGCGGCGGTGGAGGAGAAGACGAGCTTGCCGACGTGGGCGGTGTGCATGGCGTCGAGCAGGGCGAGGGAGGCGCGGGTGTTGTTGTCCCAGTGCCATTCGGGGTGGTGCATGGATTCGCCTGCGGCGATGAGGCCGGCGAAGTGCAGGACGGCGTCGTAGCCGGAGCCCGGTGTGAGGATTTGGGCGATGTCGTGGACGCGCAGATTGATGAATTCGGCGTCGTGGGGGATTTGGCGGTCGTCGTTGCGGGAGAGGTCGTCGATGACGGTGACGTGGTGTCCGGCGTCGAGGAGCAGTCGTGTGACGGTGGCTCCAACGAATCCTGCACCCCCGGTGACCAGGATTTTCATCTGACCTGCACTTTCATGGCGAGTAGGTGGTCGTGGATGGTCTGTTTGTGCGCGCGGAAGTGGTCTTCGGGGCTTTCTCTGTGTGCGCTGCCGGTCCAGCCGGTGATGCGTTCCCAGGCGCGCTGCTTCACCGTAGTCAATGCGGTCGAGTCGGGGGTGGTGTGCCATGCCTCGGCCATGGCGCGTGAGAGGGCGTGGACGGTTTGGTGGTGGCGGGCGACGATTCGGCCGCTGCTTGTGACGGCGTAGCGGGTGTAGTTGACCGCGTCGGGGCGTGGTTGTCCGAACTCGGTGTCGAAGCGGGTGAAGGCGTGGTGGAGGTAGGTCCAGAATCGTCCTGGATCCGTCGGCGGTTGGGTGGGGTCGGATCGCCAGCGCAGCTCGGCGCGCATCTGTTCGGCGAGGTGGGGCGCCATGCGATCGAAGTCGTGGTGGGCGTAGGCGCCGTCGAGCATGGCGGTGGCTCGCAGGATCTTCACGCACAGTCGGCTGATGAGCAGGTGGAAGTGCGTGGAAGCCGCTCGGGTCGCCCATTGGTCGTGGAGGCCGAGCCAGAAGTAGGCCTGGGTGTAGTAGAGCAGGATTTCGTAGGCGTCGCGGGCGTCGATTGTGACGGGGTGGTGGTCAGGCAGGCCGCGGTCGGTGGCGGGCAGGCCGAGGTTTTTGAAGTCGTGCCCGAGGGAGGTTTGGATGGCGCGGTAGTCGCCGAGCGGCATGGTCATCAAATCCACTGTGGCGAAGTATTTCTCTGCGATGGCCATAAGATCGTGGACTTGGGTTGAGGGGTGGTCTCCGTAGTGGACGTAGAGGAGGTCGACGTCGCTGATCAGCAGCGGCTTGCTGTCGTGGCGGATGAAGGTGGGTTCGCCGCGGGCGAGGGAGCCGCCGACGATCAGCCAGTCGTCGGCGGGTACGCAGTGTCCGAGCGTGCGGAGGTCTTCGGCGAGATCGAGGGCTTCGCGGGCGACGGCGGTGGCGTGGGGGAGTCGGGAGGTGATGCGTTGGGCCAAGGTGGTGGTGTCCACTTCATGCCTCCGGTTCGCTGGTAGGCGTGGGCATGGGCAGCAGGACTGGTCCGGGCTGGTGGGCGGGGACGGGTTTTTCCTCGTGGGTCTTTTTCGCGGTGATGTGCGGGCACAGTGATCCGCATATGGTGCAGGGCGCGCCTTTGCGCAGGCCGTGGGTGATGAACGCGTTGCCTGCCAGGCCGGGGTAGAGGGCGTGGCCTTGTTGGATGTCCCAGTCGTTGGCGCGGCGGGCGACGCTGATAGCGCGCTGTCGTGCGATTTCGGGTTTCCAGCCGCGTACGAGGTCGAGCGCTGTGATGGCGACACGGACCATGCGGATGGAGGTGGCGGTGTCGGGTGCGGTGGGCATGGCGTAGTGCTCGTTGTGGGTGATGGAAGCGAACATGTCGCCGCCGCACTGTCCGGCCGCCGCCACACCGAGGGCGTTGACGGTGTCGTCGAGGGTGACACCGTTGTCGATGACCATCGGTCCGGCCAGCCACAGCGGCGCGCCGCCCAGTGCTTCTTTGTAGGCGGGGATCAGTTCGGGAATGCGGTGCAGCGGCACGTGCCCGCCGCTTTCGCACAACACCTGCACTCCGGCGCTCAACGCGTCTTTGCGAAGTTCGGCCAGCAGTTGGATCTCGCGCCATTTCAGCTCGTCGCCCGCATCGGCGGTGGCGCCGGGGCGGAAGATGTCGCCGAGGTCGAGGACAACTTCGTGGCGGCGGCAGATGTCGAGGATTCCGTCGAAGTACTCGATCAGGGGGTTGTCGCAGTGGTGGATGCGCATGTAGCGGGCCAGCAACCCGCCGCCTCGTGAGGTCGTGGGCATGATTCGGGCGGATTTTTCGCTCATCTGCGCGAGGGCGGGGTTGATGCCTGCGTGGATGAGGACGAAGTCGACGCCAGCCGCCAGCCCGAGCTCGAATCGGTCCAGGAATTCGTTGCGACTCAACTTCTTCCGCGGATCAGCGAACAGGTCGTATGTCAGGCATGCGCCGAGCGGTACGCCCATGACTTCCTTCAGATCCGCGCGCAGCGCCACCCCTTCGGGGTTGGTGGTCAGGTCCATGACAGCGTCGGGACCGGCGGCGAGGATGACCGCCATGTTTTCCACGATGGTCTGCCGGTCGCGGTCACGCGGCCCCAGTCCGACGAGAGCGGCGACTTTGCGGCGTGTGTCCTCACCAACGAGCAGCGGTTTGAAGGCCGTCATGTGCCGGCTCGCGTGCGACCGCAGGAACACAAGGGTGCCGCTTTCGACCCGGCGGGCGGCGGTGTCAGGGTCGAGGTCTTCGGCCTGACAGGTGGCGATGAACTGGGGATCTGTTGCGAGGGCGAACATTCGGTATGTCCTTTCGATCATGGTTGTATCGGAGTGGTGGGCCCGGCAGGCCGCGGTGCGCGCGTTTGGCCGTCGACGACCTCGGTGACCAGGTCAGCCCAGTCGACAGCCAGGGCACTGACGTGGATCCATGCCTCACGCACGGCGGGTTCGGAGGCGTGCTCGGCAGTCGCGAGGATCAGTTCGGCATCGACGTACGCGGCGGCCAGGGCATCCATGGCTGGCCCTATGCGTTCGGTGCCGCGTCGTTGCTGAATGTGGGTGCTGACCCAGTTGTCGATCAGCGTGACGACATCGTCTCAGCGTCGGTCGACTCCGGTCGCGCGTTCGGGGATGATGCGGCGGGTGCGGTGCAGATGCGCCAGCGCTTGCGCCCATCGCGTGATCAGGCAGATGCGCCAGCGCTTGCGCCCATCGCGTGATCAGGTGATCGCCCGGGTTGTGGCCCGTCACGCCGCGGAATGCCGCGCAGAGCTGGTGCCAGTCCGGAATCCGAGGCAGCCGAGGATCCGACCTGGGGAGCGAGACATCCTGTCGCGCAGCCGTTGTCATCTGCGATGAACGAGTGAGTATGGGTGTGTGGCGTTCGGTGGGCATGCTCGGGCTACGCCTCGGTTCCGAACGAGTAGGCCATCGCCGCGAGGTAGGGCAGACATCCGCCGCCGTGGGCAGCATGAGCGTGGAGAATCAAGCGGGCGCGGTCCAGATCCAAATCGATAGGTTCGACCGCGCAGTCGCGATATTGCACGGTCCACAGATCCCGTGTGTTCTGCGAAATTCTCACGACAGCTCCCTGACAGTCGGTGGGTGGGTGGGCACGCCGATGCCGGGCCCAGTCGCACAGCGTCCGAATCCGGCTCCGCCCGTTGCTGTTTCCTTGCGAGGGCGGAACAGCCTCGACCGCATGCCCCGGCATCGGGTGCTGGTCCCAGATTCGCGGCTGCGGCTTGCCATCCCAACGCCCGACGGGACTAGCCACTGTTTTGAAAGTGGGTTGTTGACGGCGTCGCTGCGCGGCGGCCTCAACAGCCTGGTTGTGATCGAGATCCCTTGCTCGCGTTGGCATGTCGGTGGGCAGATGAGAGGAGGTCTCCGGTAGATGGGTTAGCGACCAAGCAAAACCTTGAATACCGGAGACCTCGTGCCCAGCGTAGCGGTGACGAGGCGCGCGGATCTGACCGACGCCGAATGGGCGCGGCTGGCACCGCTGTTGCCTCGCGGGAAGAAGGCGGGACGACCGTCGAAGTGGACGAAACGGCAGCTTATCGACGGGATCCGATGGCGGGTCCGGGTCGGTTCTCCGTGGCGGGACGTGCCCGCGCATTATGCGCCGTGGCAGACGGTCTACGGGTTGTTCCGCCGCTGGCAGCGCACCGGTATTTGGGCGTTGATCCTGAAGATGCTGCAAGCGGCCGCCGACGCGGCCGGGGCGATCGTGTGGGACGTCAGCGTGGACTCCACCATCACCCGCGCGCACCGGCACGCTGCTGGTGCGCGCCGCCACGGCGCAGCTCAGGTCGAGCCACCCGGTGGGGTCGACACCGAACCCGGCGACCACGCGCTGGGCCGGTCTCGCGGTGGCTGGACCACGAAAACCCACCTGGCTACAGAGCAGGGCCGCAAAGTGCTGTCGATCGTACTCACCGCTGGCCAGCGGGGAGACAGCCCGCAGTTCACCGCGGTACTCGACGGCATCACCGTGCCACGGTTGGGTGCCGGGCGGCCGCGGACCCGCCCGGACCGGGTACGCGCCGACAAGGCCTACAGCTCTGCCGCCAACCGCGCCCACCTGCGTAAACGGGGTATCAAAGCGACGATCCCGATCAAGAAGGACCAGACCGCCAACCGGAAGAAGAAGGGCTCGGCCGGGGGCCGTCCGCATGCGTTCGACGCTGAGGAATACAAGCTCCGCCACGCCGTGGAGTGCGGTATCGGTCAATTGAAGGAACACCGCGCCGTGGCAACCAGATTCGACAAACTCGCCGTCCGCTACCAGGCCACCATCCGCATCGCTGCCATCAACCAATGGCTCCGACACGGGTGAGGGCGGGCAACTGCCCGCCCTCACCCACTTTCAAAACAGTGGCTAGCCCCACTGGGGCTTGCGCATCGCAAACAACTGGCTGGGATCAGGCGAAAGGATCATTTGTGCACGTAGAAGCCATCGACCGCATACTGTGAGACAGACTGCGGTCAACCGACTGAGGTGAGATATGAACACTGGGGGACGTATCTGCCGCACATGCCGCACGACGCTGACCACACAACACGCCGGAAACCTCTGCGCCGACTGCGCCTGCGCTGCCGGGTTCAAGCACGCGCTCACCGCCGACTTCTTCGACGATCCCACTATCCGCGCGGCGCTGGCAGACCACGACTTCAGCGTCGTGTTCACCTTGATTCGCGAAGCAACCGGCCTCTCACAACTTCAGCTGGCCGCGCTACTCGACCTCACACAGTCCAGAATCTCAGCCGTCGAACGCGGAGAACGCCGCCTCACCAGCGCCAAGCTGGTCGCCAGAATCGCCGATACCTTCGCGATCCCCGCTTCGCTACTCGGGTTCGGCTCCGGGACTGCGAGTAATCTGGCCCCCGAGGAGGTGACGTGGGTGGAACGCAGAGACTTCATCACCCTGGCAACCGCAGCCGCACTCGGTTCCCACCTTCACCCGCAACTCGACCGGCTGGGCAGCATCCTCCCTGACCGGCTCGAGCCAGTCAGCCGACCACACATCGGATCCGCCGACATCGACGCGATCGAAGCCATCACCGAAGGATTCCGGCGATGGGACCTCGCACACGGCGGCGGACTCTGCCGGACCGCGGCACTCACCCAATTGCACCAAGTTCGCGCCCTGGAAGGCGCCGCATGCACCGCCGACGTTCGAACACGGCTGTGGATCGCTACGGCCGACCTGGCGAGCATGGCCGGCTGGCTGGCCTACGACATCGAAGAACACGACTCGGCCCGCAAACTGTGGACATACGCCCTGCAAACCGCGCACCGCGGCCAAGACCATCCGCGCAGCACCGACCTGACGGTCAGCATTCTGCTCGACATGGCCCACCAGTCCCTGCACCTGAAACGACCTGAAGAAGCACTGAAATTCGTGCAGCTCGCCTCATCGACCGCCGCCAACAGACGCCATCCGATCAGCACCATCACCGCCGGGTACATCGCAACGGTAATGGGGTGGTGCTGGGCATCCCTGAACGACTCCGCAGCTACCCAGCGCGCTCTCGGGCTATGCGAAGACCGTTACGCCGCAGCCGAACCCGACACCACTCCCTCCTGGGCATGGTTCGTGACCCCCGCGGAAATCGCCGCTCAACACGGCCATGCGATGTATTTGCTGTCGCTCTCCGACCCCAAATTCGCGCCCTCGGCAGTCGAGCGTCTGTCCACAGCGATCCCTGGACACGCCAGCGAACATGCGCGCAGCCGCGCCGTGGCCTTGCCCACCCTTGCCGGGGCTTGCTTGCAGGCGGGTGATTTCGAGTCGGCCAACCGGTACGGGCGTGAGGCGATCACGGCGATAACCGAGCTGTCGTCACCTCGCTGCTACGTCCGCCTCCGCGACCTGGACACTATCGCCACTCAGCACGACAGCGATCCGATCGTTGCTGAATTGCGCAGCGATCTAAGAGCGGTCCTCGCCACTGCGGCCTCATGACCACCGAGAGCCAGCTCCCCGGTCGCGCAGCCGTGCGCGCCGCATGTCAAGCGTTCGGCGTCGACGACCGCGACGCGCAACTGCTGCATCATCGGTCGAACGCAGTGTGGTTGCTGCCCCACGCTGATCTCGTCGTGCGCCTGGCACCCGACACCGCCTACCGCCGCGAGCGCGCGCACACCGCCGTCGCCGTCACACAGTGGCTGGCAGCCGAAGTCCAACCCATCGCGCTCACTCCAACGGCCGGAACCCAGCCAGTTACCGCCGACGGCGCGATCGCTACGTTCTGGCCCTACCGCCCCTCGCCAGATCGGCCAGGTCCGGCCGACCTCGGCACACTGGTGCGGCGGCTGCACTCGGTGGCGCGGCCGCCGTTCCCGGTGCCGCGATACCGGCCGCTGCGGCGGCTGTTCGAAGCCCTGGCTCTTGATGACGAGCGGACGACACACGCACTCACCGACTCTGACCGCGCGTGGGTGCGCGCCCGCGCCGAAGCACTGGTCGGCCAGTTCACGCAGACCGAGTTCCCGCTCGGGGAGGGCCTGGTGCATGTCGATGTCCACAGCGAGAACGCCGTCTGCGATCACGGTCGGTGGGTGCTGATCGACTGGGACCAGTGCAGCATTGGGCCGCGCGAACTCGACCTGGTGAACGGGTTGCCCGATCACTTTCATCAACCACAACACGAGCGGGAACGCTTCGCAGCGGCATACGGTTATGACCTTCTCGACTGGCCCGGATGGACCTTGCTGCGCGACATCACCGAGCTGCACTCCCTCGGCGCCTACATTCGGCTCGCGCCGACCAAGCCAGCAGCGGCCGAAGAACTGCGACAGCGCATCCGATCGTTGCGAATAGGGGACAAAGCCGCAGTCTGGCAGGCGGTGTCGTGATCTCGTGCGTCGTTCTCGGCGACCATCGCAGTGGTCAGTCCGAGCGAGTACCAGCTCGGTGTGCTTGGCGCCGAAGGAGCAGTACTACAGTCCGTAGTCGTAGTCGTAGCTGTACACGTAGTTAGTGTCTGTTTCCGGAGTGTCGAAGGGCTCATTGCGGCTCGCCCCGTTCTCGGTGGAAGCTGTTGGTTGCGCAGAGACCGGTCCGTGGTGCGTATTGAGGTCGAGATGGCGGCGAGCCCGGTCTTCGAGGTCGCGTTGCCGCGGTGTCAGCTGCGTGCGGCGCTGTTGTTCGGTGAACGCGTCGTCGAGTTGGCGTTCCTCGCGAAGCCAGCGTTGTTCTGCCTGAGCCAGTTTGCGTGCGAAGGCGTTGTCGCTGTGGTCTGCGGCGGCCAGCTCGGCGGCGCGCGCGGCGTGGTTGTCAGCGCGGTGAAGCGTCGCGTCCCAGGTGTCGTGCGCGAGGGGCACTGCGGCACGGGTGCGGCGGGCGGTCTCGCGGGCGGCAAGCAGGTCTTGTTCGGCATTGTTGAGGGCTTGGCGTAGGTACTCGAGGCGGGCAGCGTGCTCCGCGCGTGCGGTGCGTGCGGAGGCGGTGTTGGTGCGCCACCAGGGGGTCTTTGGCGGGTTGTTCTGTGCGGTCGCTTGTTGCCGGTGAGCGAGGGTGAGGGCGTGTTCGGCGGTCACGACTGCAGCCTGTGCGTGGCGGGCGGTGCGGATCGCTGCCGCGTGTTGATCGAGTTCGGCGTGAGCGCGGCGTACAGCGTCGGCGTCGCTGCCGCGCTCGTATCGCTGGCTACGTTCGATGATGAGACCCATGTCCAGGATCGGGTCGAGATCGAAATCGCGCCGAGCAGATTGGATCTCGTCTTCTAGTTCCCTATCGCTCATGCGGCGCCACTGGTCGACCCGGAGTTCAGAGACCGCGCGGGCGACTTGGTCGGCGTCGCGGCGCTGCGCGTCGTCGAGCGTTTCAACCAGTCGCCAGTGCAGCGCGGCGGCGGGCTGTTCGTCCGGTAGCGGGCGCTGCGCGGCGGCGGTGCGGACGGCGGTCGGTACGTCGAGTCCGGTGTCCGCGGCGTGGGACAGTTCCTCGGCCAGTTGTGGCCAGTACGGGTCGGCGGGGATCCGGGCGTCGACTTCCCGGGCGATAGGTGTCCATCGGCGGGTGTCGGCGTCGAGGTCTCCGAGACGGGAGCGCACCGCGGAGTCCAGCTCGAGCTGGGTGCGGCGTTCGTCGACCGGCTGCTGTACGAGCCCGGTCGGGCGTCGGTCGTGGTCGCCGATCGCGTGGCTGGCTCGCCAGATCGCGAGTGCGGCAGTGAGGTTGGGGTCGTGCCCGGCCAGTTGCCGCGCCCACACCGGCGCGGTCTCGGGTGTCCAGGCGCGGGCGGTGGTGCGGATCTGGCTGGACAGATTCAGCATCTGCGCGGTGCGTTCCCGCAGGTGGGCGCCGAAGTCCGGATCGTCGCGCAGCACAGGCGGGACTTCGGGCACCCACCCCAGCGGACCGGAACCGGCGGTGTTGCGGCCGACGCGCCACACCAGCACGGCGGCTTTGTCGTCGGCGGTGTCGAGTTCCCGCGCGGTGATGGCGTCGGTGAGCGTCGTTATCGGGTCGCGCCCGGCCAGGGCGATCATGGCCAGGTGCTGGCGCAGCACTGGCCATGCATCCTCATCGGTGAGACCGGGCATCAAGCGTTCGGCGGCCGCGGTGACGGCGGCGTGGTGCTCGTCGCCGAGCACTGCGTCGGCGGCCGCGCCAAGCGCCTCGAGGTAGGCGTCGACGACTCCGGCGAACTGGCGTTGGGGGTCGGCGGCTTGGCGGGCCTGGGTGGTCGCGGAGACTTGGCCGCCGTCGCGGCCGAGGATCTGGGTGAGCAGGTCGATCGCGGTCGGTGGGTGCAGCGCGTTCCACGTCTCGGCGGGTGCGTCCTGGCCGTCGCCTGCGGTGGCGAGGTAGAGGTGTCCGCCGCCGCGGGCGCGGGTGGCCAGCACATACAGTTGGAAGCAGTCCTCGCTGCCGGTCAGCACGCCGTGGCAGGTGTCGGTGGTCAGGCCTTGCGCGGAGTTGATCGTGCGGGCGTAGCCGAGTTCGACGCATTCACGCACGTAAGCGGTGGGCAGGGTGACTTTGCGGCCGGATCCGATGTGGGTAGCGGTGATCCGCCCGTCCGGGTAGACGGCACGGACCTTCCAGCGGTAGCCGTTGCGGACGTGATCGGTTTGCGAGATCCGCAGCCGATAGTTGTTCTCCCTGGTCGTGATGATGTCCCCGACCGAAGCCGTAAGCCCGTCCGACAGCAGCGTTTCCGGTCCGTGCAAGCCTTCGCGGCGGAGGCGTTCGTCTCGGGCGAGGGCGTTGAGCTGGCGCACCAGTTCGTTGGTCGGCGCCAGCAGCGCGACGTCGCGGCCTTGGGCGTAGTCGACCCGCCACGCCCGGTACGCGGCGTGCACCACGGCGCCGAGGGTGCCGACGTGGACGCGGCCGTGGTCGGTGTAGAACGCGATCGCGGCCGTATCACCGTGGCGTAGGGCGAGGCTGGCGGCGCGCTCGCTGGGGTTGTCGAAGCGGACGACGCTGGTGAGGGTGGCGGCTCCGGCGTGGTGGACGATGTCGCGGATCACGCCCCCGGCTTGCACGGAAGACAGTTGCCGGTCATCACCGACCGCCCGCACGCTCGCTCCGCGTTCGATCAGCCAGGACACGGCCGAATCCAGTTTGAGAGTAGGTGTTTTCGCGGCCTCGTCCAGTACGACCACGGTGCGGGGTCCGATCGTTCGCACCCAGTCCGGTGCGTCGTCGAGGGCCCGCTCGCCGGAGCGGAGGTCGTTGATCACCGTGACGAGCATGTCCACGGTCTTGGACTCCGCACCGATCTCGCTGCCGAGGACGCCGGCGGCCGGTCCTTCCGGTGCCAGCCCGAGCACGGTGCCGCCTTCGGCGGTCCAGGCGCGCACCAGCGCGGCCATGGCGGTGGTCTTACCGGTGCCGGCTGGGGCGATGGCGATGTGTAGCCGTCGTCCGGAGGTGGCGAACTCGCGCAGCAGCTGTACCTGGCCGTCGTTGAGCATCTGGCCGTTATTGTTGGCGGCGTGCTCGATGATCGCGGCATCCACCGCGGCCGCCGCGATAGTGCGCCCGCCTTCGAGCAGGCTCGCCGCGATCAGTCGTTCCTCGGCAGCGAGGATCTGCGGGCTGGTGAAGAGCTGGGAGCCGGAGGTCGTGAACACGCTGCTTCCGTCGCGGCGGATCAAAGCCTCGACGGTGGGTGCGATGTCCTCGGCCTCCGGTGTGCCGCGGGGGATCGACCGCGGCTCGCTCAAGGCAGTGTCGGTGACCTGGGTGATGAGGGTGTGCCAGTCGACTGGGTTGATGCTGCCGCGCAGCTGGCGGGTGGCTTCGGCGCGAATGTGGCGGAACTGCCAGGTCGCCCGGGAATCGGAGACCACCTCGACGACCCGTGCGGCGGTCGCGGCGACCCACGCGGCGTCGGTGGCCTCCCGCTGCGGGACCGGCTGTCCCAGGGCGCTCGCGACCATCGCATCGACCGCGCTCTCACCACCCAGCAGCTGCACGGCATCACGTCGCCAATCAACGCGTTGCTCAGCACGCGAACGTGCCGCCACCTTGTGGCCGCGGGTTTTCAAGGTGGCTTCTTGGGCGAGGTCGTGCAGCTCACCCGGTGTGGGTTCGCGGCCACGCTCGGCTTGAAACTGCGTGGTGCGTATGGTCAGCTCGGTGTCCACGGCGGCCGATCGCTTCGACCATTCCTCGGCCAGGCGCTCCTGGACGCCGACGATCTCCCGTACTGGTCGCTTCCCGCGCCGGCGTCGGTTGCTGCTGTGGCGTTCGGCGAACTGCACGTTGAGCGACTGTTCGAGGTAGTGCTCCAGCCGGGTGTTGAACAGCTCGGAGGCGGCGACGTTGTGCTGGTAGATCATCCTGCCGTCGAGTGCACCCCACTGTCCGTCGTGGCGTTTGACCGCATTCGAGATCACTACGTGGACGTGCAGATTCGGGTCACCGGCACGGGAGTCACGGTGCTGGAAGGCGGTGGCGATCAGGCCGCCGACGACGTCGACTTGGCGGCGGCTGTGCCGCCCGACCCGGGTGAACACCGCGTGCTCCTCGAGATAGGCCAGCGCGTCGCGTAGGGCGGCATCGACGGCGGCCTCGATCTTTTCCGACACTTCACGTGGGGCCAGCGCCCACAACGTCGACACCGACTTGACCGGCGAGAACGTGAGGTCGAATCCGGCGACCCGCTTCGAGGGCGCTCGGCTGGCGCGAGCCACCCAGCCCGACAGCTCCCTGTCGTCGCGGGGTGGGCGACCGTATTCCTCGGCGAACATGCGCCCCGCCACATCGGTGGCGATGCGGCTGCGCTCCTCCGCGGGGATCGGGGCGTAGTCGACGCGGCCGTGCTCGGCGTTGTAGGCGGCATAGGCGCGGGCCCGCTCGTAGCGGTAGGAATACTCCGCCACCGCGTGTTTCGTGAACGGAGCACCCAGCCGGACCAGCCGTACCGCGTGCGCCCGCGCGGTACGGCGCGAGATGCCCTCCACAGCGCGGGCCTCTACTTCGGCGGCGATCATCGCCTCGGCGTTCGGATGCATACCGCGACCGAACAACGCCCGCATCTGCGCTTCGGTCACCACCTCACCGACCTCGATACCGACGTTCGGCAGACCGGAACCCAGCCAGCGTCCCGGGGATTCGCCGCGCTCGCTGTAGTAGGTCGAAAGGTCCTGCGGACCGCGATCATTCACGTCCTGCGTGGCGATCGAGCGGAGGTAATAGGTGTAGCCGTCGCCACTGCCGAGCTTCGCCAGTGACATCACACAATCCACCGTACGCGCTCCGACTGCGAAGTGACCGTGATGTTTCCGCGACCAGGGAGCATGAGGTGTGGCAGATTTTTGTTCTATGTGCTGGTAATGGAGGGTTTTGAGTTAGCGGAAGGGGTGGCGAGAGGTTGGTTGGATAGCGGTGGGAGCACATGCTAGTTGCGAGTTGAGCATTCGAATATTCTGTGAGATCGAATGAATTGAGGGTTGCATGGGCCTAGTTGGCTCTGTCCGCGAACTGTCAGTTGTTCGCTAATCCTGGCGGCGTGTCGCGACCTACACCTCTTCGGAAATGTTCATGAATGCCGACGGCAGAGCGCAGGTCGAGGACTCGGCCGAGCAGCCATCACGTGCCGCGACACGCGGTAGTGCCGATGGGCGGTCGGCGGGCGTCACGAGATCAACTGCGGCGCAGGTTGTCCGCTCATGCCGGTTTCCGTGCATCCAGCGGGATCGGTCTCGAGTGTGGATCTGTCGATCGGGGCAGCTCGTCGCGGATGACTGGGATCGACCCAGCGGCCACGCACTTCTCGATGATCTCCCTACTCGGGAAGGTCGGCTGGCCGACGCCGTCGCGCTCGGAGACGATGCCCCGTGTCGGCTCTTCGGGCAATGCCGGCTCGGACCGGTCGGTAATTGCGCGCGACGCCCACAGATGTCGTGAGAGCTGGCCCGCCAGGCATGCACCGGCCGCGTTCAACAGTACGTCGTCGACGGATGAGTGACGGCCGATAGCGAGGGCGAACTGTGCAGTCTCCACCGCGATCGAAGCTGCTGCTCCCGCCAACAGGATGCGGTACGAGCGGGCGAACCACGCGGGGCGCACCGGCAACAGGAAGCCGAGTGCGGCGAAGACCAGCAGATTCCCGCCGAACTGCTCGATTACTCGGTCGTCGGCCAGTTGCTCGGCCAGATCACGCAGCGGCACGAGATTCACCGAACGACCTCTTCCGGTCGGTGTGAGGATCATCCACAACCACGGCGCGGTACCCGTCACCATCCCGACATCGCACAGCGCCGCCCGCCACCCGCGCCGCCCAGCCAGCCACCAGGCCACGAGACCGGCTACCGGTATCGCGGCGATCGCGGCCACCACGACCCGACCCCACGCCTCCCACGTCCCGTTCACCCCGCCAGTATCACCCAAATCACCAGCGCCACAGGCTTGGCCGAAATCCCCACCCACAGCCTGCACTTATCGCCGCCCACGCGCATCCATTGAGAGCGAACAGAGCACGGAGCTGTTCGACCGGCTGTCACGGGTTCACATCTGTCGGCGCTCTGACGGACCCTCGGCTACAGGTGGTGGCGAAATCGCCGTGTTTCGGCTTTCATGGAAGGCGGGAGAATCGGCAGGCCTGGAGGAACCATGCCTTTCGATCTCCACGGTGAGCCCTCTACTGGCCATCTCGGCGCCAGAGCTCGTCCTGGGCCTTTGTCTCCCGCGGCGGCGCGCTCATCGTTCACCTCTACTCGCACCAGCACACCGGTCTGCCGTTCTTGGCGGAGGGATAGCCACGCCCGAACGCGCGCGGCTCGTGATTGGTACAGAACGAGGTACCGGTCGTCATCGGTCAGCTACCAGTCGGCCAGCGTAGCCGAGGACGTGCGCCGTGTGCCCTGATGGCAGCAACGCGCATGATCAGGCTGCCAGAAGCCGCACGAACGATGTCACTGTCGTCGTTCCAGAGGACCCGCCTCAGCTCAACGCCATGGCCGCTAAAGTGTTGCTGGAGATCATTCTCCGACACGTCCGCGAGACTCGTGGCGAGACCGTCGATAGTCCCCGACCGAGTCCAGCATCAACACCACGGCCGACTGCCTCCATCACAACTCCCGAGGATGGGGCAATTCGGCCAAGTCACTACCGAACGCCGATGTCTTTCTCAACCAGCAGGAGGAATCGCAGCAATGATCAGGTTCGCTTTCGCCGGGCGGGTCTCCACCGAAGACCAGCAAGATCCGGACGCATCTCGCAACTGGCAGCTCGGACGAGCGAACGCCCTGGTCGGTCAGCACGGGCGGATCGTCGCGGAGTTCTTCGACATCGGGCAGTCGCGGTCGATTCCGTGGAAGCGCCGCCCCGCAGCCGGGCGGCTGCTCGAGCTGCTCAAAGAACCCGGGCGAGGGTTCGACGCGGTCGTGATCAGCGAACCGCAACGCGCGTTCTACGGCAACCAGTTCGGGCTGACGTTTCCGGTCTTCGTTCACTACGGCGTGCAGCTGTGGGTGCCGGAGGTCGGCGGTCCGATCGACCCGGACTCCGAAGCGCACGATCTGATCATGTCGGTGTTCGGTGGCATGTCCAAAGGCGAACGCAACCGCATCAAGATCCGTGTCCGCGCCGCAATGGCCGCGCAAGCGCAAGTCGAGGGCCGCTACCTCGGCGGCCGACCACCCTACGGGTATCGTCTCGCCGACGCCGGGCCTCATCCCAATCCGGGCAAAGCCGCCGATGGTAAACGGCTGCATACCCTCGAACCCGACCCTGTCACCGCGCCGGTTGTGCAACGAATCTTCAGCGAGTACCTCTCTGGCATAGGGATTTTCGCCATCGCGCAACGACTCACCAGCGACAACATCTTGTGCCCGTCGGCCTACGACCGTAGACGCAACAGCCATCGCTCCGGCGCCGCGTGGTCCAAGAGCGCGGTGCGCGCGATCCTGGGCAATCCGCGCTACACCGGCTACGAGGTGTGGAACAAACAGCGCAAGCAGGAGTCCCTCATCGACGTCGATGACGTCGCCTTGGGCCATCACACCCGCCTGGCGTGGAACCCGAAGACGGAGTGGGTCTACTCCGACAAACCCGCCCATAGCGCCCTCATCAGCAAGGACGCCTTCGAGCAGACACAACTACGGCTCGCCGCCCGAGGCCCGCAATCGACGGGCAGGACCACAACCCGCAGCCAGCACCCGTACGCCTTCAAGGGGCTACTGTTCCACGACGCCTGCGGACGCCGCATGCAAGGCAACTGGAACCACGGGCTGCCGCACTACCGCTGCCGGTATCCCTCCGAATACGCCCTCGCCAACAAGATCGACCACCCGACCACCGTCTACCTGCGCGAAGACCAGCTCAGCGGCCCGATCGATTCATGGCTGGCCGACATCTTTCACCCCGACCAGATCGAGCATTCGCTGAGCATGCTCGAGGACGCGCAAACCGACAACACTCCCGCCATCGAGAGTGCGCGACGATCGCTTGCCGAACACGACCGCAAACTGTCCCGGTACCGAGCAGCGCTGGAAGCGGGCACCGACCCGGCCCTTGTCGCGGGCTGGACCCAACAAGTTCAGCGCGAACGCCAGGCCACCGCGGCACACCTCACCGCGCTGGAAGCCGAGCAACGCTCGGATCACCACTTGAACAAGGAGGAGATCCACCAGCTTGTGACCTCACTGGGCGGCCTGGTTCACATACTGAAGGCGGCTGACCCCACCGACAAACTCGAGGTCTACCGGCAACTCGGTCTGAAGCTCACCTACGACCACGAAAAACGGGTGGTCGTGGCGGAAACTGCTCCACAACCACCCGTGTGCGTAGTGTCTGTGTCCGGAGGGGGACTTGAACCCCCACGCCCGATAAAGGGCACTAGCACCTCAAGCTAGCGCGTCTGCCATTCCGCCACCCGGACCGGTGTGCTCAGCAAGATTATCGGATCACTCCGCGTGGACCAAATCGCGGCTGGATCTGCGGATTCTCGAGAGTCGAAAGGGGAAGCTGTGAGGGGTTTGTGGTCGGTGGAGGGCTTCCAGCGCCACACGCCTCGAGCATCCCTCCACTACGCCGGGTGCGAGCTGCAACTCCGCGCGCGACGGCGACCGCCGACCCCCGGGGCGCAGAGGCTCCGGGAGGACGCAGAACTGCTTCGGCTTCGCCGTGCCGACGATCTCACCGTGGCGAGCCGATCTCGTTGCGAGATATTTGCTGGCGCGGTTGAAGGGGGCACAGGCGGAGTCGCTGTCCGATACCGCCGCCGATGCGGCAGCTACCGTCGCTCTCGCCTGCCGAAGGCAGCAGGCATCGTAGCTTTCGCCGGAACGCTCAACCGTTAAGGCGAGGTTTCCACGTCCGCCACCGTATCCCGTTCGTTACTGTCAGCTTTTCATCGGATCGTGGCCCCAGTTCATCAGCGAGTATCGCCATTTACTGTTCTCGATTTCTCCGGAGGGACGTTGTTCGAGGTGGCGATGCGCGTAGCCGACGACTTTGCGCATGTGCTCGTAGTCAGCGTCGGTCAACTCGTTTTTCTCGAGGATGTCCACGATGCGGCGTCCGCTGACATGCCCGGCCGACTCGCCGCCGTCTTTCGGATTCTGTCCCACCGACTTCGATTCGTCGGTGTCGAGCCACCGGCGCAGTTCTTTTGCCGTCATATTGACGATATCGTCGAATTGTGTGCGGGTGTCTTCTTTGTCCATCGTCATGGTGATCCCGCTTCCGATGTCAATCTTTGTGGCGTAGAGCGTCTGGTTTGTGCACCGCATCACGACCGCTTTTCGCACTGCGCACGCGATACTGTGGATCTTGCTCGGATGCCCGGACCGTACGGCCGGCCGCCTCGGTGTCGGAGGTGATCACCTCTTCTACCTCGCCTTCCGTAGTACTGCCGTGGCTATCCCATTCGACTTTGTCGCCTTTACTGAACGATCGTTTGCTCATGATCGATTCCTTATCCGTTCCCGTTCCCGACGTGCACGTGATACCCGCGCGACGGTGCCGAAAACTGATAGCTGGAGAGGTACTGCGCGGTGTCGGCACAGTCTGGGCGTGGTGGCGCCGAGCAGTCGAGGCAACTCGAGGTGGTCTGTCGAACTCGAAGGGCCCACCCGGACAATGGTGATTTCCGACGGTCTGGGCGGCAAACGCGAACGCAGACATCACGCGCGCGGGTGATTGTGGAGCCGGATCGGCCACAACCACCCGCGTTCGTGTTTGTAGATGCGTTCGGAACGAATTGCCCGGTAAACCAGAAGTTTGCTATGGGCTCGCGAGGGGTCAGACAAGCTCTTCGAAGGTGCGTTCGAAGCCAAGCGCGCCGTGGCCATCCGCTACCTGGCGGTCGAGGAGAGTTTTCAGGGGGGCGACGAAATCGAGGGTGACGTTCGCGTCGCGGCTGGCGCGGTTGATCGCGTCGAGCGCGGCCTTGTGGAACGCGATGGATTGGACCGGGTCGGTGTAGGCCGCCGAGTCGATGACGGCTCCCTGGTTCGGCAAGGACTGGGTCATCGCGCTGACCCACGCCGCGGCTCGCCGGCCGAATTCGGCGGCGGAGACGCCGACGGAGCGCATCATGGCCGCGCCGTGCAGGAAGCCGCCGAACATGGCGTACATGGTGGCGAGCAGGGCGAAGTCGTAGGTCGAGGCGAAGCCCGCGTCTTCGCCGAAGTACTCGGCGGCGGCGAGCAATTCGAGGGATTCGCGGTGAGCGTCGAAGACCTGCTGTGAGCCGCTGTAGAGGATGGAGGCGCCGGGCTGGCCGATCATCGGGGGCACCGCCATGATTCCGCCGTCGAGGTAGTGGCAGTCGTGCCGCGCCGCCCAGGCGGCGAGTTCACGGGCCTCGTTGGGAGCGGTGCTGGTCAGGTTGATCAGCTGACGTCCGGTGAGCCGGTCGGCCACCGGGTCGAGGGTGGCGTGCACCGACGCGTGGTCCAGCAGGACGGCGATGATCGGACCGTCGGCGCCGATCGCCTCAGTGACTGTCGCGGCGCCGATGGCTCCGGCCGCGAGGAGTTCGGCGTCCTTGCCGGGGGTGCGGTTCCAGACTGTGGTCGGCAGGCCGGCCTTCAGGAAGGTCGCGGCCAGCGCTCGGCCCATCGCGCCGAGTCCCAGGATGGTCACCGGGGTCTTCGTGGTTTCCGCCATGGCGGGGTCAACTCCTTGGGGTCGAGAAGGGTCCTGGTCAGCGCGCTGAAACCAAGAGTGCTCGGTACCCGGCGTGGAGGCAAGTACCTACTATTTTGTCGGGTACTTACCGAATGGTTTGTGAACAGCTAGAGAGGTTGACCATGGGCGCGAAGCGATCGGGACCATACTTCTGCGGCATCGACGCCGCGATGGATGTCGTCGGCGGGAAGTGGAAGGCGCTGATCCTTTGGGAGCTGGAGAACCACCGCGTCCGGCGCTTCGGCGAGTTACGTAAGGGACTGCCGGGGATCTCGGAGAAGATGCTGATCCAGCAGCTGCGGGAGCTGGAGGAGGACGGCATCGTCAGCCGGACCGTCTACCGCGAAGTGCCGCCGCGCGTGGAGTACCGGCTCACCGAGATCGGCGGCGCGCTCAACGCCGCGCTGGCCCCGCTGGGCGACTGGGGACGCGCCCGGATCGATCGGATCGGGGCGCAGCGGGTGCATCAGCAGCTCTGAAGTGAATCCTTCAAAAGTGAATGTTTCACCTGGGCAACATCATTGAGCGGAAGATCAAGCTACTAGTTGGTAACTTTAGTTACTTTTGTGCACACCGGATGTAATTGACGCATAACCGGGCCCGCCGTATGTTCCACGTCACAACTTTTGCAAGATGTGGGTGGCTGTGCAGATGTCAGATGATGGGTACGACCTACGGGTCTTGCTGACGCGGGCACTCCGCCGAATTCAGGAGTTGGAGGCAGGGCCGCAGCGCGAGCCGATCGCCATCGTGGGGATCGGCTGTCGCTTCCCCGGCGGCGCGGAAAACCCGCAGCAGTACTGGGAACTGCTGACCTCGGGCCGCGACGCGATCGTCGAGGCGCCGGAAAACCGTTGGACCGTAACGGATTCGGCGCCTCGGCGAGCGCGGCGGCGGGCCGGTCTGCTCGCCGGTGCGATCGATGCCATGGACGCGGAGTTCCTGGGCATCGCGCCGCGCGAAGCGGCGGCGATGGATCCGCAGCAGCGGCTGGTATTGGAAGTCGCTTGGGAGGCAATAGAAGACGCCGCCCTGGTCGCGGACGGCCCGGCCGCGGCGCGCACCGGCGTGTTCCTCGGCGTCAGCTGGCAGGAATACCAGCGCACGATCACACCGGACTGGGTGAACTCGGTGGACGCGCACACCCTCACCGGGACGATGTCGAGCATCGTGGCCGGGCGGGTGTCCTACGTGCTCGGGTTGCGCGGTCCCGCGGTGGCGATCGACACGGCGTGTTCGTCGTCGCTGGTGGCGGTGCATCAGGCGTGCCGCAGTCTGCGCGCGGGGGAGTGCGACGTGGCGTTGGCGGGCGGGGTGAATCTGCTGCAATCCGAACTCACCTCGGAGGCGCTGGCCCGGATGGGGGCGCTCTCATCGGACGGCCACTGCCGTCCCTTCGACGCGCGGGCGAACGGGTACGTGCGCGGCGAGGGCGCGGGTGTCGTTGTCCTGAAGACACTTTCGCGGGCGATCGCCGACGGTGACCCGATCAGGGCGGTCATCCGGGGATCGAGTGTGAACCACGACGGCCGGTCCATGGGGTTGACCGCGCCGAACCCGATGGCGCAGCGGGAACTGCTGCGCGATGCCCTGAGCGACGCCGGCTGCGCCGCCGACCTGGTGGGCTACGTCGAGACGCATGGCACGGGCACGCCGCTCGGGGATCCGATCGAGATCGAGGCGTTGTCCAAAGTTCTGGGCGCGCCGCGGGCGGATGGCTCGGTGTGCCTGCTCGGTTCGGTCAAGTCGCAGATCGGTCACCTCGAGGCGGCCGCGGGCGTCGCCGGGCTGATCAAGGTGGTGCTGCAACTGGAGCACGAACGCATCCCACGCCAGCACGATTTCGCCACGATGAACCCCAAGATCACGCTGGACGGCACGGCGCTGGCGGTGCCGACCCGCGATGTCGAGTGGCCGCGAACCGACCGACCGCGGCTGGCCGGGGTCAGTTCGTTCGGCTTCGCGGGCACCAACGCGCACGTGGTGCTGGAGCAGGCGCCCGAACCAGCGGCGCGCGCGGAATCGGAAGACCCTGTGCTGCTGACACTTTCGTCGCGCACCGCTTCGGCGCTCGACGCGCTGCGTCATCGCTATGCGGAGCATCTCGATCGGCGGGACATCCCGCTCCGCGATGTCGCCGCCACCGCCGCGCTGGGGCGAACGCATTTCGCCCATCGGCGCGCGGTCGTGGCGCGCACGGCCGAGGAGGCCGCACGCGAACTCGCCTCCCCGGCAGGTAAGTCGACCGACCCGGACTCGGGGGAGCCGCGGGTCGCGATGCTGTTCACCGGACAGGGCGCCCAGTACGCGGGGATGGGTGCGGCGCTCGACCGCAAATATCCGGCTTTCCGCGTCGCACTCGACCGCTGTGACGAGCTACTCGGGTCGCTTCCCGGCGGGATGGGTTTGCGATCGGTGCTGTTCGATGCGAACCAGGAGTTGCTGGCCCGCACCGAGTACGCCCAACCGGCCCTGTTCGCTATCGAATGGGCATGCGCCGAACTGTGGTCGTCATTCGGCATCCGGCCGCACGTCGTGCTGGGACACAGCCTCGGTGAGCTGGTGGCCGCGACCGTCGCGGGTGCGTTGGACCTCGCTACCGGGTTGCGTTTGGCAGCCGAGCGCGGTCGGTTGATGCAGGCGGTGGCACAGGAAGGGGCGATGGCGGCGGTGTTCGCCGCGCCCGCGGAATTCGAAGCGCTGTTGGCGGATCTCGCGGCGAGTCTGTCGGTGGCCGCGGTCAACGCCCCCGGGCAGTTCGTCGTCTCCGGTGCGGTGGACGCGGTGGGCCAGGTGCTGCGAGCAGCCGAGCAACGATCGGTTCGCACCGTGCGGCTGCCCGGCGCGACGGCGTTTCACTCGCCTCTGCTGGATCCGATACTGGACGACTTCCAGGCGCGGGTCGCCGAGTTGGTGCCCGCCCCGCGTGCGGCGGCGATTGCGCTGGTGTCGAACGTGACCGGCGCACGGATCGAGGCCCCGATGGATGCCGCGTACTGGCGTGCGCATGCCCGCGGCACCGTCCGCTTCGCCGAGGGTGTGCGCTCGGTAGCCGAATTCGGTGTGGATGCTTATCTCGAGGTGGGACCGCATCCGGTGCTGCTGGAGTTCGGCAGGCAAGCCGACCCGGACGCCTTGTGGGTGCCGAGCATGCGCCGTGCGTCCGTGGATGACGAGGTGCTGTTGCGCGGTATCGGCGACCTGTACTGCGCGGGCGCGGCGATCGACTGGAGCGCGGTGGTGCCCCCGGACGCGCGCCGGCGCAACGGGCTGCCCACCTATCCTTTCGAACGTGTGCGGATCACCGTGCCGTCCGCGGACACCGGATACCTTGCCGAGCACCGGTTTCGGGATCGCGCGGTGGTGCCCGCGGCGGATCTCGCGCTGCGTGCCTTGCGCGCGGCAGGCGGCGCCGACGACGAGCTGATCGACTTCGTGGCCGCACGGCCGGTGCCGCTGGATGAACTGAATGCGCCACAGGTGTCGGTCGGGGAGGGCCGCACCGAAGTTCGGTTCCAGGTCGACAACGGCAGCGTCACGGCGGTGTCCGCGGTAGTTCGAGCCGCCTCGAATCGGCCGCGCGATTCCGGAAGGCTGTCCGCGGCGCGGCTCACGCCGTCCACCGAGTGGGAGACCGACGATTTCTACCGTCGCTGCGCGGATGCCGGGTTGACGTTCGGTCCGCGGTTCCGCTGGATCACTCGGCTGCGGCTCGGTGCCGACAGCGTGCTCGCCGAACTGACGCGCCCGGCGGAACTCGCCGGTGAACCGGACGCCTGGCTGCCGTGCCTGCTCGACGCCGCGGTGCAGACCGGGCTCGCGCTGGTGACCCGTGGCGATCGCGCGGCCCAGTTGCCGGTGGGTATCGGCCGTTTGCGGCTGTCCGGGGCGCAGGCCGATGAGCGGGCGTGGGCGCTGGCCGAGCGCACCGGCCGCACGATTCGCATCACCGTCTTCGATACCGCCGACACGGTGATCTGCGATATCGAAGACGTATGGTTCGCCGAGTCCGGCACCGCCGGGCAGTCGCAGGATCGGGATCGCATGTCGCGCTTCACTCATCGTCCGGCCTGGGAGCCTGCCGCGGCGGCGCCGCGCGGACAAGGCATCGCCCCGGTGCTGGTGATCGGCGTCGGCCGACAGGCGGACCGGCTCGCCGCCGCGTTGCGCGCTACCGGCACCGATGCGGTGGCAGTGGAGCGTACGGTCGATCCGGCCGTCTGGCCCGGCGACGGCCGCGCGGTGATCTACCTCGCCGATGTCGAGGCGGACGACAGTGCCGACGCGGCGCGCACGGAAACGGAGTTCGCCCTCGGCGTGGTGCGGGCGATGGCTCGGACCGTCGCCTACGGGCCGCTGCATCTGGTGACCGTGGGGGCGACCGGCGCGTTGCCCGGAGAACCTGTGCGTCCGGCAGCCGCGACGCTGTGGGGGCTGGGCACGGTGGTGCGCACGGAGCTTCCCGAGTTGGGTTGCCGACTGATCGATCTGCCCGTCGGCGCCGGCTGCGACGACCACCGCCTGGTGAACGAAATCGCGTCGGAGGCAGTGGATTACGATGTTGCGCTGCGCGGACGCCAGCGGTACACGATGCGTCTGCGGCCGTCCGAGGACGTCGAGACGGTGCCGCGGCTGGATCGCGCTGCGGCGTATCTGATCACCGGCGGACGCGGAGCGCTCGGGTTGACCGCCGCGCGAGTCCTGGCCGAGGCCGGTGCGGGCACGGTGGTGCTGGCCGGTCGCAGTGCCCCGGCTGGGGGAGACGAGCAGGAGGTGGCGCGCATCGCCGCCCTGGGTGCGCGCGTCGAGACCGCGGTGGCCGATGTGGCGGATCGGGATGCGCTGTCTCGTTTGATCGGTCGTTTCGGCGGCGAGCTTCCGAGGCTGGCCGGAGTGGTGCATTGCGCGGGCGTTCTGGACGACGCGCTGCTGATCGAGCAGACCTCGGGACACCTCGAGCGGGTGTTCGCGGGCAAGGTCGCGGGCGCTTGGCACTTGCACGAGTTGACCGCAGGCCGGTCGCTGGATCTGTTCGTGCTGTTCTCGTCGGTCAGCGCCGTGGTGGGCACCGCCGGCCAAGGCAACTATGCTGCGGCGAACGCCTACCTCGATGCCCTCGCTCGCCTGCGTTCGGCGCAAGGGCTGCCCGCGGTGAGCATCGCGTGGGGTCCGTGGGCGGGCACCGGCATGGCTGAGGGACTGAACGATGCGGCCCGCCGAGCGTGGGTGCGCCATGGCGTCGCCGAATTGGCTGTCGAGGACGGCGCTCGGGCGTTGCGCTCGCTGGTGGCCGCGGAAGGAGTCGTCGCGGTGTTCCCCGCCGTCGCGAATGTCGCCGCGGAGCAGGAAACGGTCGGTCAGGTCGATGAGCAGGACGTGCGCGACTCGCGCGACCCGGCCGAACTGCTGGAGCTGGTTCGCGCCCATGCGATGACGACGCTGGGCCGCACCACCGCCGTGGCCGATCGCACGCCGCTGCGCGAACTCGGGCTGGATTCGATGATGGCCGTGGAATTGCGCAACGCGCTCTCCGCCGATCTGGGGGTACGGCTTCCGGCCACCCTGCTGTTCGATCATCCGACCGTCGCCGCGGTATCGCAGGAGATCGCCAGGCTCGGGGCGAAATCCGCACCCGCCCCACGCCGCACGGCACGGGAGCAGGCCGAACAGCGACCGATCACGCGCATCTCCGAGCAGCTCACCCCCGCGGGTTACCCAGCCGAACTCCCGGTTACACCTAGTACACCGGACGTGACTCAACTCACAGGACCCGAATCTCGCTCCGTTCCTGAGGATTACGCCGACGCGATCGCGATCATCGGCATGGGCTGCCGCTACCCCGGAGGCGTCCGCGGGCCCGCCGACCTCTGGCATCTGCTCACCACCGAAGCCGACGCGGTAACCGAGGTGCCCACGCACCGCTGGGATGTGGAAGCCTTCTTCGATCCGGACCCGGATGCCGAGGGCAAGACTTACACCCGCTGGGGTGGTTTCGTCGACGGTGTCGAGGAATTCGACGCCGGATTCTTCGACATCTCCGTGGGCGAGGCACGGATGCTGGACCCTCAGCAGCGGCTGCTGCTGGAAACCTCGTGGGAGGCGCTCGAACACGCCGGTTATCCCGCGAGCCGTCTGGAGGGCAGCCGGACCGGCGTCTTCGTCGGGTTGATGTCCAACGACTACGCCGAACGGATGGCGCGGGCGGATGTCGCCCCCAACGCCTGGTTCGGCACCGGCAACCTGGCAAGCGTCGCCTCCGGACGGCTGTCGTATTTCCTCGGCGTGAACGGTCCGAGCCTCACCATCGACACCGCGTGCTCGTCCTCGCTGGTGACCGTGCATACAGCGGTGCGCAGCCTGCGCAGCGGCGAATGCGATCTCGCCCTGGCAGGCGGGGCCACGGTGGTGCTCACCCCCTCGCTGGACATCTACTTCGCGCGAGCGCGCGGCCTGGCCGCCGACGGGCGGTGCAAGAGCTTCGACGCGCGCGCCGACGGCGTGGTCTGGAGTGACGGCGCGGGAGTGCTCGTGCTCAAGCGGCTGGCCGACGCGCAACGGGACGGCGATCGTGTGCTGGGGCTGGTCCGCGGGTCTGCGGTCAATTCCGATGGCCGCAGTCAGGGGTTGAGCGCGCCGAACGGTCCGGCGCAGGAACGGGTCATCCGGGCGGCGCTGACGGACGCGGCGGTCGAGGCCGGGGACATCGATTACGTCGAGACGCACGGCACCGGCACCGCGCTCGGCGATCCGATCGAGGTGAACGCGCTCGCCTCCGTGCTGGGGGAGGGCCGCACCGAGGCCGCGCCGTTGTGGATCGGCTCGGTGAAGTCGAATCTCGGGCACACCCAGGCCGCGGCGGGCATCGCCAACATCATCAAGGTGATCGAGGCCCTGCGGCACGAGCGCATTCCCGCCTCGCTGCACTTCCGGTCGGGTAATCCGCACATCGACTGGGATTCGGTCGCTATCCGGGTGGTCGCCGAGGAGCGCCCGTGGCGCCACGCACAGCGGCCGCGGCGCGCGGGCGTGAGCGCGTTCGGGATCAGCGGGACGAACGCGCACGTGGTGATCGAAGAAGCACCGCAGGCGCCGGAGGCCGCTGCCGCCGACGATTCCGGACCTCACCTGCTGGTCCTGTCGGCGAAGAACGCTGATGCCCTGCGGGCACTGGCGGCTCGGTATCGGGATCTGCTGGCCGCCCGTCCCGACACGGCGCTGGTGGATCTGTGTGCGTCGGCGGCGGTGGGTCGCACGCATTTCGGCGAGCGGGTGGCGATCGGCTTCGACACCGGCGCACAGCTGCGTGCCGCGCTGGAGGACGTCGCGACCGGGAGCACAGCGAGTGGATCGGTCGTCGGGGTGTCGAGTGGCGCGGCCGAGCTGGCCGGTCGCTACGTCGGCGGCGCGGAGATCGACTGGGCGGCAGCGTATTCCGGTCGGCCGTGGCGCCGAGTCGACCTACCGACCTACCCGTTCCAGCGCAAGCGGCACTGGCTGGAACTCGAGCCCCGCTCCGGCGGCCCCGTGAAACTCACCGCCGCCCAGGCGGCTGCGGCGCGACCACTCGAGCAAGTGGACTCCGCTGCCGAGCCTCGCACATGGCCCACGTCCTCGCGCACCTTGCGACTCACGCCCGAGATGTTCGCAGGGCATCGGCTACGTGGTGTGCCAACGGTGCCCGCCGCTTGGCTGTGCGCTCAACTGCACGAGATCGCCGCTGAGCTGCCGGGCGGCTGGGCGGTCACCGGCCTGCGCCTGGTGACGCCGCTGGAGGTCGCGGCCGAAGCGGTCGTGCGAGTCATGCTCGATCGCGGGTCGGACGGCTACGATGTGCGCTTCGTCGGTTCCGACGATGCCCGGACCAGCTACGCGCACGCGAAACTCACCGCCACGCAGACGGCTCCAGCGCCACCGCACGAGCCAGTGGGACACGCTGCGGAGCGTGGGATATGGCCCGGCTATTACGAGACTGTGGCGCGGCTGGGCCTGCACCTGGGGCCCGATTACCGCTGTGCCACCGAGTTCCGGCGGGTCAGCGACACCGACGCGGAGACCGTCTTCCGGTTGCCGCAGGACCTTCCGGCGACGCTCGACCCGGTCCTGCTCGATGCGTGTCTGCACAGCATCGTGCTGACCGCCGATGCCGCGGAGGGGTTGTTCTTGCCCTCCGGGATAGATCGTGCTCGATTCTTCGGCAGCCCGACTGTCGGGGACACGATCGTCCGCTGCCGGGTACGGGTGACCGAACGCGGCGCGCGCGTCATCGTCGGTGACGCCACACTGTATTCGGCATCGGGGCGCCCGCTCGCCAGCTTGCACGGGGTCAGCTTGATCGCGGCGAAATCCGCTCCGGAAGTCGTTGCCGCCGAGCAGGACTCGTCCAGGCCCATGGGCCTGCTGCACCACGTCGAGTGGGTCTCGGCCGAGAGCGCTGCGCCCGCACGGGGGAATGCCGCGGGCCGCTGGCTGATCTTCGCTGACGGGCCGGTCGGCGACGCCGTCGCGGGCGGGCTGGTCGCACGCGGAGCTGAGACCCTGGTTGTCCGCCCAGAAGATACGGCCTCGCCCTTCGCTGCCACGAACTCGGTGCAAGGCATCGTCTTCGCGTGGACCGCGGCGTCCGCGCAGACCCGCATCGAAGCTGCCCTGCGGGTGACGCGCGCACTGGACGCGGCAGCGCACCGGCCCGCGGCGCTGTGGTTACTGACCGTGAACGCCCAGCGCGTCACCTCCGCCGACCGGCCGGATCCCGATCAGGCTCTCCTGTGGGGCTTCGGTCGCACACTGGCCACCGAGCACCCGGAGTTCGGGTGCCGATTGCTGGACGTGCCTGCCGAACTCGGCCAGGACAGCGCGCCGATCGTCGAGGGCTTGCTCGGCGAGCGCGCCGCCGGCGAGTTCGCGATCCGCGACGGACGTTGGCTGACGGCTCGGCTCGCCGACGGCCCCGCACCTTCGGACGACTACCGGCTGGTCGCGCACCGTTCCGGCGATGTCGACCGGATGCGACGGGAACCCGCCGCTCGACGCGCGCCAGGAGCCGGAGAGGTCGAGATCGCTGTCGCCGCCACCGGACTCAATGCCCGTGACTTGTGGGTGGCCTCGGGCCTGCATCCCGATGGTGCGGTGCCGCTGGGGGCGGAATGCGCGGGCCGGATCACCGCGGTGGGGGCGGGGGTGGGTGGTTTCGCGGTCGGTGATCGTGTCGTCGCCTTGGCGAGGGACTGTTTCTCCCGTCACGTGACCGTCGACCAAGGCATGGTGGCACCACTGCCGGAACGCCTCACGTTCGCTGAAGGGGCGACCGTGCCATACGCGTTCACCACCGCCTGGTACGCGCTGTTCGATGTCGGCGGCGTGCGCGCCGGGGATCGTGTGCTCGTGCACGGGTCGGCCGACGGCGTCGGGATGGCCGCGGTGCAGGTGGCCGCGCACGCCGGGGCGCAGGTGTTCGCGACCGCCGCGCTGTGTCGCTGGGCGCGCAGCGCGGGACTGCCGGTCACGCAGATCGATACCTGGCACCACGAGGTGGGTGACCACGTCCGGGCGGCGACCGCGGGGCACGGCATGGATGTCGTCGTGCACACCTTGGGGGACGACTTCGCCGCGCAGGCGGTCGGCATATTGCACGCGGACGGCCGACTCGTGGACGTCGTCGACCCGGTACAGCGGCAAACCGCCCACCGCAGCGGCGAGATCGACCATCGCGAGTTCGATCCGGCCGCTACCGACCCGCGGCGGCTCGGGGAGATCCTGCGCGGCGTGATGGCGCTGTTCGAGCAACACGCACTCGATGCGCTGCCGCACGCGGTGCACGGCATCGATCGTGCCGCCGAAGCGTTTCGCGCCATGTCGCACCGGAGCCATCCCGGCCGCATCGTCCTGCTCGGCCGAGACACCCCGACCGCCGCGGGCGGTGATCCGTCGAGCGATGGCACCTACCTGGTGACCGGCGGGTTCGGTGGCCTCGGCGCCGCGGCCGCACGGTGGCTGGTGGACCGTGGAGCCCGGCATCTCGTGCTGGTCGGCCGTCGAGCGCCGGACGCGGCAGGTGCGCGGCTGCTGGAATCACTGCGCACCGGCGGCGCCCGCGTGACGGCGCACCAGGCCGATGTCGGCGACCGCGCGTCCGTCGCGGCACTGCTGAATGCCATCGCGGACTCCGGCTTCCCGCCCTTGCACGGCGTGGTCCACTGCGCGGGAGTGCTCGACGACGGCGTGGTGACCGAACAGACCTGGTCGCGATTCGAGACCGTGTTGCGACCCAAATATCATGCGGCGCTGCACCTGGATGAGCTCACCCGCGACCAGCCGCTGGAACTGTTCGTCACCTATTCGTCCGTCGCGGGCGTGCTCGGTACCCCCGGTCAAGCGAACTATGCCGCCGCGAACGCGGCCTTGGACGCGCTGGCTTGGCGACGGCGGGCCGAGGGATTGCCCGCGCTGAGTATCGGGTGGGGACCGTTCGCCGATGTGGGCATGGCCGCCGGTCGCGCCGAGGTCACCGCGCGGCTCACCCGGCGTGGTCTGCCGCCGCTGTACGAAGGCGATGCCGTCGCGGCGCTGAGTCATCTCGTTCGCCACGACAGCACTGTCCCGGGTGTGTTCGCTTTCGTGCCGGAACGGTGGTACGCCAACCGCTCGTCGCAGGTCGCGGCGCCGTCTGCCCCCCTGCGGACCGAGCAGCCGACGTCACGGCAGCCCCGGCCCGCGTCGAACGACGTCGCGCCCTGGGAGGCGCTCGTGCAGCGCGTCGCGATGCGGGTACTGGACCGCCCGAGCGAACTCGACCCGGATCTGCCGCTGCACGACACCGGAGTCGACTCCCTCACGGGGATGGAGCTGCGAGCCGCGCTGGCCGCCGAGATCGGAATGCCGCTGCCCGCCGGGCTCGTCTTCGACTACCCGACCGTGCGTGACATCGCGCGGTTCCTGCACCGTAAGGGCGCGCCCGCGCCTACCGAAGGCGAAGCGGGTGGGTCGGCCGACAACATCGTGAGCATCAGCCCCGCGGCAGACACCTCGACACTCTCGGAGACGGCGTTACCGGAACCTCCTGTGCAGCAACAGAGTTCGACACTGTCGGTATCGAACGGCTCGGAGAGCGACCAGAACGATTCCGACGACGACCCGATCGTCATCGTCGGAATGAGCTGCCGCTTTCCCGGCGGCGTGCGCACACCCGAGGACTTCTGGGATCTGCTGTGGCAGGGCCGCGACGCGATCACCGAGGTGCCGCCGCAGCGCTGGGACATCGACGCCTACTACGACCCCGATCCCGCGGCCTTGGGGCGCATGTACACCCGCTGGGGCGGTTTCGTCGACGGTGCGGACGAATTCGATCCCGCGTTCTTCGGCATCGGCGCGGCGGAAGCGCGCGCGATGGACCCGCAGCAACGCCTGCTGCTCGAGACCAGCTGGGAGGCGCTGGAACGCTCCGGGCGCGCACCCGGCGGTCTGGCGGGCAGCCGCACCGGCGTGTACGTCGGCCAGTGCTTCAGCGAGTACCCGAGCACGCCGACCCGGGCCGCCCACCCGACCGCGATCGGCGCCTACTCCGTCATCGGTTCGGCGCCGAGCGTCGCGGCCGGGCGACTGGCCTACGTGCTCGGGCTGCAAGGGCCGGCGATGACGCTGGACACGGCGTGCTCCTCGTCGCTGGTGGCGCTGCAATCGGCCTGGGACGGGTTGCGCGCGGGTCGCTGCGATCTGGCGCTGGTGGGCGGTGTCAATCTGCAACTGGCCCCGGAGACCACCATCGGCTTCTGCCGTCTGGCTTCCCTGTCGCCCGACGGACGGTCGCGGGCGTTCGACGCCGACGCCAACGGCTACGTTCGCGCCGACGGTTGCGGCGTGCTGGTACTGACCCGGCTGTCGGAAGCCCGCCGCAACGGCGATCGGGTGCTGGCCGTGGTGCGTGGCGTCGCGGTGAATCACGACGGACGGTCCAACGGTCTCACCGCGCCCAACGGCCCGGCCCAGCAACGCGTCATCACCGACGCACTGGACCGGGCGGGCATGCGGCCGGACGCGGTGGACTACGTCGAGGCACACGGCACCGGCACCCCGCTCGGCGACCCGATCGAGGCCACCGCACTGGCCGAGGTGTACGGCGCGGGGCGCGCACAGCCCCTGCTCGTCGGGTCGGTCAAGACCAATATCGGGCACACCGAGGGCGCCGCCGGTGTCGCGGGGGTCATCAAGGCCGTGCTCATGCTGCAACACCGCCGGATTCCGCCGAGCTTGCATTTCCGCACACCGAACCCACTGATCGATTGGGCAGGACTGCCGCTCGAAGTCGTCGGCGAGGCGCGGGAGTGGCCCCGGACCGTGCACCGACCGGCGATCGGGGTCAGCTCGTTCGGCATGAGCGGTACCAACGCGCACGTCATCGTGTCGGAGGGTGACCCCACACCCGCCCCGCGACCGGAATCGCCGACCGCGCAGGTACTCGCGCTCTCCGCACGCGACGAATCCGCCCTCGCCGACCTCGCGCAGCTCTGGGCGTACGAAACCGCCTCGGCGCGTGTGTCTCTGGGGGATCTGGCCTACACCGCCGCCACCGCCCGAACGCATTTCGAGCAGCGGCTCGCGGTCGTCGCCGCGACCGGCGACGCCGCATCGCGAGACCTGCGGGACCGGCCGCCGACCCTGCTCCGCGGCCGGGTGGAGCGGACATCGAAAGCGAAGGTGGCGCTGCTGTTCACCGGACAGGGAGCGCAGTACCCCGGCATGGCGCGCGAGCTGTTCGACTCCGAACCGGTCTTCCGCGCGGCACTGCGGCACTGCGACGCGGTGCTGGGACCGATCGAGGACGGCATCGGGCTGATCGACGCCGTGTACGGCGAGCACGGTCCCGAGCTGCTGCGGCGCACGGTGTTCACCCAGCCGGTGTTGTTCGCCGTCGAATGGGCGTTGTGGGAGCTGTGGCGGTCATGGGGAATCACCCCGGCCGCGGTGCTCGGGCACAGTGTCGGCGAGTACGTCGCCGCCTGCGCGGCGGGCGGCATGGCCGTGGAGGACGCTCTGCGACTTGTCGCCGTGCGCGGCAGACTGATGCAGCGCCTGCCGGACGGGGGCGGGATGCTGGCCGTCGACGCTCCCGCCGAGCAGGTGTCGCCGCTGGTCGCGCGGTATGAACCCACGGCGTCGATCGCCGGGTACAACGGACCGGCCCAAGTGGTGGTCGCCGGAACACACAGTTCGCTCGATCTGCTTCGGGAAGAACTGTCCGCCCAGGGTTTCCGGACCGCGGACCTGACCGTCTCGCACGCTTTCCATTCGGCGGCGATGGATCCGATCCTCGACGACCTCGCCGTGGCGGCGGCGCGCGCCACGATGACCGATCCCGCGATTCCGCTGGTGTCCAACCTCACCGGGGCGCCGCTGCGCGCGGGGGAGTTCACCCCGGAGTACTGGGCGCGGCATGCTCGTCAGCCCGTGCGCTTCGCTCAGGGCATGCGCGCCATGGCCGAGCTGGGAATCGATGTGTTCCTCGAGATCGGGCCACAGCCGACGTTGTCCGCGCTCGGCAAGCGAGTGCTGGGGGATTCGGCACGGTTCGTCGCGTCGTTGCGACGCGGGCGCGGCGACCGGGAGACGATGATGACGGCCCTCGGCCACCTGTACGTCGGTGGCGTGCCGGTGGACTGGGAACAGGTCCACCGCCCGCACGACCGTCGGCGCGTGCTCGCCCCGACGTACCCCTTCCAGCGGCAACGTTATTGGGTCGAGGCCCGGTCGGAAGCCGCGCTTGCGGCACCCGGCAGCGCCTCCGAAGGGCACCCTGGGCTTTCGGCCCGCACCGCTGACCTGCTTTCGACACAGAACTCCATGACCACCGGGAACGCCGACCACACACATCGATCCGGCGACGCCACGACCGCAGCCGCGCTCGTCTTCACCGCAGGGCACCCGAATGGGAGTTCCGGTGGCGCGTTGCCGGAGCCGGGTGCGACACCTACCGCTCCGGCTGGACCCGAAGACGTGCTTCCCGATCCGAGCGTCACTTCCGCAGAGCTTCCGGGCCGGGCCGCACATTCGGCTCCTGGTGCCATTCCCGTCCGAGAAGCGGGCCTTGGTCCGCGACGGGGGGACACGCTCGCCGAACCGAGCAATGGGCGCGCGAACCTTCCCATGCGAACCGGGACTGCTCTGACCTTCGATCACCACGCGGGCAACGCAATCAGTCCGGAATCTCGTGGCGTGACAACGCATTTCGATGTGACGCTCGCCCCGGACTCCCCACGTTATCTGGCCGACCACGTCGTGGATCGGACTGTGGTCGTTCCCGGCGCCTGGTTCGTCGCGACCATCGCCGACACCGCGCGCGAACTCCTCGCCGGTGACGTCGTCGCGATCGACGACCTGGTGATCACCAGCGGTCTCACGCTGACCGGGCCGCGGCAGGTGCGGGTGAGTTTCGAGCCGACCACCGACGGAATGGCGGTGCGGGTCACGACCGAAGGCGCAGGTCACCACGCGCGCGCCCGCGTTCTCGCGGGTCCGCACCGGATTCCGGACGGTCCCAGCCCGGCGCAGGTCCTTCCACGCTGCCCGGAAACTCTTGCCGGAAGCGACTTCTATCAACTGCTGGCCCAGGCGGGTCTGCCTTACGGCCCCGCGTTCCGCCGTGTCGTCGACGTGCGCTTCGGCCCGCGCGAAGCCCTGGTGACGTTGTCGGATCCCGACATCGACGGCGGTGCGGGCCTGGTGCACCCGGTTCTGCTGGACGCGGCGTTCCAAGCCACATACGCGGCGATGTCGCCGCGAGCAGGCGAGCAGACCTGGGTGCCGTTCGCCGTGGACCGGGTCTTCGTCTCGGCCGCCGCGGGCACCGTTCGATTCGGCCATGTGCGCGTCGTCGAGCAGACGCCACAGCTGTGCGTCGCCGATGTTCGACTGCTCGATGAGGAGGGTTACCCGGTGGTGGTCGCGAACGGACTGCGAGTGATGCCGACACCGACACCGGACGGGCCACCTTCTGCCCGTGTGTCCAGTGACCGGGTCGTCGCGGATACCTACCGGATCGACTGGCGGGAAGCCGAATCGGCGCAGCCTACCGCCGCAACCGGACGCTGGCTGATCATCGGAGCGGCCGGAGACTTCACCGACGGGCTCGCCGACGCCTTACGGGCACGCGGTGCGGACTGCGCACTCGCCCGGCCCGGCCGCGGTTTCGGGTTTCGTGCCGAGAACGAGTTCGAGGTCGACTTGGACGCGCCCGCGGCGGTGCGCGCACTGCTCGGCGCGGCCGGCGACGCACGCACACCGCTGCGCGGGATCGTCTTCGCGGCCGCGCTGTCGGCCGATGATGCGCCCCCGCCGGTCCGCGCCGAGCGTCTGGTGGCGAGTGCGTTGCATCTGGTGCAGGCCGCGGCACTGGCGGGCGAGCCGGCGGTGTGGCTGGTCACACGGCACGGACAGCGGGTCGATTCCGCCGATCGAGTGACACCGGAGCACTCCGCACTGTGGGGTTTCGCCCGCAGCGCACAGCTCGAGCACCGCGAAATCGGTTGCCACGTTCTCGATCTCGATTACCTGACCGATATCCACGCCGTGGTCGACGCGCTGGTCACACCCGCTGCCCCGGGTCAGCTCGCGCTGCGCCAGGGACGTCGGCGCGTGCCGCGGCTCGTGCCGATGGACACCGTACCCGGCGGCTCCCCGGCCGGTTCCGGCGTGGGGCAGACCGTGCTGATCACCGGTGGTCTCGGTGGTGTGGGGTTGCGGCTGGCTCGCTGGTTCGTCGAACGCGGGTGGCCGGATCTGGTGCTCGCCGCACGGTCGGCACCCGACGCCCGGGCAGAGTCGGTCATCGCCGAACTGCGAGGGCGTGGAGCCCGGATCCGGGTGCGGTCCCTCGACGTCGCCGATCGCGCTGCCGTGGCGGCCACGCTGGACTGGATCGACCGCGAACTGCCACCACTGGCCGGGGTGGTGCATCTGGCCGGGGTACTCGATGACGGGGTGATCGCCGAGCAGACAGCCGAGCGGGCCGCGCGGGTGCTGGCGCCGAAGACGTTCGGGGCCTGGCATCTTCACGAGCTGACCGCGTCTCGGTCCTTGCGTTTCTTCCTGCTGTTCTCTTCCGCCGCGGGAGTGGTCGGTTTACCGGGCCAGTCGAGCTACGGCGCCGCCAATGCCTTCCTCGACGGGGTGGCCGAGTTGCGGAGTGCGTCGGGCTCGCCCGCGCTGTCGATCGCGTGGGGTCCGTGGGCGCAGACCGGAATGGTCGAGCGGCTCAGCAGCGGTGCGGTGCAGCGGCTGGCCCGGCGTGGCTACGGCATGCTGTACCCGGAGCGCGCGCTCGATGCTCTCGCCCACCTGATCGATGCCACGGCGGCCGGTGCGCTCACCACCATGCCACTGGAACTGTCGGGTGTGGCCGGCGCCGATCTGCCCGAGGTGCTGTGGGATCGGGTCGCGCCATCGCCATCGCCCGCCGCGAACGTCTCCGCCGCGGGCGATGGCTCGGACCTGTCCGCCCGAACTGAGGCACTGGTGCGGCGCTGCCTCGGGCTGGCACCCGACGCCGATCTCGATCGGCCGCTGCACGAACTCGGGCTGGACTCGGTCGCGGCCCTCGAGATCCGCGACGAACTGTCGCGCTCGAGCGGGCACCGGTTGCCCGCCACGCTGGCCTTCGAGTACCCCACACCGCGCGCGGTCGTCGGCCTGCTGGTGCGGTTGGCGTCGGCTGGGGAGTCGACCGAGTTCCATGGCAATTCATCCGTGCGATCGGCGGCGCTGATGTCCGCTCCCGCAGTGGCATCAGCGGTCGCCTCGGTCCCACCGAACGCAGCCGCAGGCGCCAGCGCGCGGCGGGCGTCGGACGGTGAAATCACCGCAGTCGAGAACGAACCCGACACCTACAGTGCGTCGACCCCTGCCGAACGCCCCCTGCGCGATGAGGGAGAGTCCGCACACGAGTTCGCGCCGCGACGAGCAACTGCCGACTCGTTTGCCTCAGTTGCGACACCGACCGTGCCCAACGCAGCGCACGGCTCGAATTCCGGCTATCACGCCGACGCGATAGGGGATATCGCGATCGTGGGTGTCAGCGGGCGTTACCCGGGCGCGGACGGGCTCGAAGAGTATTGGCGCGTGCTGGTCGAGGGACGCGACTGCGTCACCGAGATCCCACCGCACCGCTGGGACCACACGCGCTATTTCGTCCCGGACCGGCACAACCCGTTCACCTCCTACACCAAGTGGGGCGGGTTCCTCGATGACGTCGACTGTTTCGATCCGCTGTTCTTCGCCATCTCGCCGCGTGAGGCGGAGATCTTGGACCCGCAGGAGCGGCTGTTCCTGCAAACCGCTTGGGCCGCGTTGGAAGACGCCGGACATTCCCGCGCCGACCTGGCCCGGGGCGGTCTGCGGCCGGAGCAAGCCGGTGTGTTCGTCGGCGTCATGTGGGGCACCTACCAGATGTTCGGGGCGGAGGAATCGCGGCTCGGGCGCGGCACGCTGCCCGGGTCGACGTTCTGGAGCATCCCGAACCGTGTGTCGCACGCCTTGGATTTCCAAGGGCCGAGCATGGCGGTGGACACGGCGTGTTCGTCCTCGCTCACCGCCCTGCACCTGGCCTGTCAGAGCATCCGCACCGGCGAATGCCGGCTGGCGGTGGTCGGCGGCGTCAATTTGTCGCTGCATCCCTACAAGTTCGTCGCGCTCAGCCAGGGGCAGTTCGCCTCCACCGACGGCCGGTGCCGTTCCTTCGGCGCGGGCGGCGACGGATACGTGGCCAGTGAGGGCGTCGGGGCGATGGTGCTGCGGCCGCTGGCCGACGCCGAAGCCGACGGCGACACCATCTACGGCGTCATCAAGGGGACCGCGATCAATCACGGCGGCCGGGTCAACGGATTCACGGTGCCCAATCCCGACGTGCAGGCGGCGGTGATCCGCTCGGCGCTGCGCGTCGGCGGGGTCGACCCGGCATCGGTGTCCTACATCGAGGCGCACGGCACCGGCACCGCCCTGGGCGACCCGATCGAAATCGCCGGTCTGGCCAAGGTTTTCGGCGGCTCCGGCGTGACCGGGCTGCCCATCGGCTCGGTGAAGTCCAACGTCGGACACCTCGAAGCGGCTGCCGGTGTGGCGGCGCTGACGAAAGTGCTCCTGCAACTGCGCCACGCGACCATCGTGCCGTCGCTGCACGCCACACCACCGAATCCGAATATCGACTTCGCGGCGACACCGTTCCGGATTCCGAGCCGGCCGCTGCGGTGGCCCGGTGGAGATCCGGCGCGGCCGCGCCGTGCGACGGTGAGTTCGTTCGGCGCGGGCGGGGCCAACGCCAATGTGGTGATCGAAGAGTACGTGGACCGCCGAGCGCAGACGCGGTTCAGTGGCGGGCAGGTCGTGCCGGTGTCGGCTCGCGACCCGGAGCGACTCGCGGATTACGTTGCCGCGCTAGACCGTTTCCTCGCCGGGCAGCAGCCGAACCTCGGCGATCTCGCCTACACCATGCAGGTGGGTCGGCAGGCGGGTCGTGCGCGCGCCGCGTTCGTCGCACGGGACATCGACCAATTGCGCACTGCCGTACGCGCCTGGGTCGATGACGTGCCCGGCGCGAGGTCGTGCCGGGATGCGGCCGAGGATTCCCGGATCGCGCGCTGGCTCGGCGGCGGCGACATCGATTGGACAGCCGTCCGCGATCCCGGACCCCGCCGCCGAATCCCCGCCCCGACCTATCCGTTCGCCCGGGAGCGGTATTGGATTCCCGACGTCGTGACTGGTCCGGTGCCGTCCACATCGGACGCGCAGTCGGTGTCCACACAGGAGAACACGCCGCTGGCACCATTCGCCGCATCGCACCCGTCCGTGCCGGAATCGAGCCCGGTGTCACATCACCCAACGAACAGGCGGTCGATGTCAGCACGGGAGAACACGCTGCCGGCACCACCCTCGTCGGCCCATCCGTCCGTGCCGGAACCCGGCTCGGTGTCACCACCGGTAACCGGGCGGCAGTATGCGCCGATGCCGGAGTACATGCCGCTGTCGCAAGTCGACTCGGGGCAACCATCCGCACCGGAAATCCCGCCCCCCGCACAACTCGCGTCGAGCCAGTGGTCTGGCCCGGAACCAGAAGAAACGCTGCCGAAGCCCCCGTCTAGTGAACAGTTCGCGCAGAAGTACACGCCGCTGCCCCAGGCAGCGGCAGCCCCAACCGCATCGTTGTCGCAACTCGCACCAGCCGAACGCCGGTTGCTGGTTCCGGTTTGGCGGGAAGCTCCACTGCCCGGGAGTGACGCGCGTTTCCCGCGCACCTTGGTTGTCTATGACGCACGGACCCCGCAGTACTTGGTCGAGGCGCTGGCCGCCGCCGGTGATCCGGGCCGTTTGGTGCGGCTGTCGGATCTGCCGGGCGATTTGAACCGGGACGACTTCGACGCGGCCGCCGCTCTCGGCCGGACATTGGCGGCGCGCTATCCCGACACCGACTGCTTGCTCGACGTGTGCGATCTCGTTCCCGCGCCGGCGGGCCGACCCACTGGCGACCTCGGCCGGATGGGCCTGTACCAGGGCGTGCTCGAGGCGCGCACCGGTTCGCTCACACTGATGCACGTCGCCGCCGGGCATCCCGGCGCAGGCGGTCCGGAGTCCGCGCCGTTGGGCGGATTGGCCGCCGCGCTGGCCGAGGAAATCCGTGACGTGCGCACCCGCAGTGTGCACTTCGCCACCGAGCATGCCACGGTGTGCGCCGATCCCGCCCGATTGCTGGCGATCCTGGGCGCGGAATGCTCCGCCGCCGAGGACAGCGCGCCGCGGGTGCGGTATCGCGACGGGATACGCGAAGCCGTCGAACTGGCGGACGCTTCGCCACGCGACGGTCTCGTCGTCGATCCCGCCCGCACCTATGTGGTGACCGGCGGCACGCGTGGACTCGGTGCGGAGTTCGCGGCGGCGCTGGTCGAGCGCGGTGCGCGCCGGTTGGCCATCCTCGGCCGGGAACCGCTCCCGCCGGAATCGGAATGGGATCGCGTGGCGGCCGAGGCCGGGCCCGTGGCGGAGAAGCTGCGGCGGCTGGTCGAATTGCGGGATCGTGGTGTCGCGCTGCGGACCTACTTCGGCAGCCTCACCGACGAGACGGGTCTGTCCGGCTTTTTCGACACGGTCCGGCGCGAGCTGGGCCCGATCGGCGGTGTGCTGCACTGCGCGGGCAGCGTCTCGACCGAGAGTCCGGCGTTCGTGCGCAAGAGCGGGCCGGCCATCGCGACCGTGCTCGAACCCAAGCTGGCGGGCACCGCGGTCCTCGCCGACGTGCTGGCCGCCGATCGCCTGGATTTCTTCGTGTTGTTCTCGTCGGTGTCGGCCGTGCTGCCCGGCTTGGCGGTGGGCCTGTCGGACTACGCGATGGCCAACGCGCACCTGGACCGCTTCGCCGAAGCCCAGCACGCCGCCGGGCGGCCCTGGTTCCGGTCGGTCAACTGGCCGTCGTTCCGCGGCACCGGGTTCGGCGAGGTGACCAGCACGGCCTATCGGGCCACCGGCCTTCCCGCGCTGACCGCCGCGGAGGGATTCGAGCTGCTCGACGCCGCACTCGGATTGCCCGGCGCTCCGGTCGTCTTGCCGTACTACGGTGCCGCACTGCGGCTTTCGACACGGACGAGTAAGCCGCTGCAGGCGCCGCCTGCACCGGCTGCCGCTCCCACGGCGACGAACGGGTCCGCGGCGGCGTACGAGGAACTGCTGCGGATCTTCTCCGACGAGTTGAAGCTGGCCCCGGCCCGCTTCGAGGGCGACAAACGGTTCGAGGAATACGGCGCGGACTCGGTGCTGATCGCCTCGGCGGTGCGCCGGATCGAGCAGGTCGTCGGGCAGCCCTTCGACCCGGCGCTGGTGCTGGAATTCCCGACGTTGGACGCGCTGGCGAGTCTGTTGACCGAGCAGTTCCCCGAACGCTTCGCGTCCGAACCAGCACCGAATCCGTCGCGGAAACCGGACGATCCGCCGAGCACAGGCGAGACCGGAAGGTCACGTCCCAGCACGGCCGCCTGGGCGGCCGACGCCCGCCGCGGCCGGGCGGCCGAGCCCATCGCCGTGATCGGCGTCGGCTGCCGTCTCCCGGGCGGCGACACGCCGGACGCGTTCTGGCGTCTGCTCGCCGCGGGCGAATCCGGCGTCCGCGAGGTGGACCCGGCTCGCTGGGACCCGGCCCGGTTCTACCGCCCGGGCGGCGGCCCGGGTCTGACCAACAGCAAGTGGGGCGGATTCGTCGACGGCGTGGATCTGTTCGATCCGGAGTATTTCGGGGTCACCGACGAACTCGCCTGGCAGATGGACCCGTTGCAGCGGCTGCTGCTCGAAACGTCGGTGCTGGCCACCACCGACGCCGGATACCGGCGCGACGAGCTGGCGGGCAAGCGGGTCGGCGTCTACGCAGGCAGCCGGGCGGCGAACTACTTCAACCGGATTCCGGTCGCCGACCGGCACACCATCATCGGCATCGGGCAGAACTTCATCGCGGCGCGCATCTCCGACTATTTCGACTGGCACGCGGGCAATGTCGTGCTCGACAGCGCGTGCTCGTCGTCGCTGCTGTCGGTGCATCTGGCCTGCCAGGCGCTGCGGGCGGGCGAGGTCGACGCCGCGCTGGCCGGTGGTGTGGAGGTGCTGCTGGACGAGATGCTGTTCGTCACCCTGTCCGCGGCGGGTGTGCTCTCGCCGCACGGCCGGTGCGCCACGTTCTCCGAGGACGCCGACGGTTTCGTGCCGGGCGAGGGCGCGGCGCTGCTGATGCTCAAACGGCTCGACGACGCGCTCGCCGACGGCGATCGGGTCTACGCGGTGCTGCGCGGCTCGGCGATCGGCAACGACGGGCACACCATGGGCATCACCACACCCAATATGCGGGCGCAGATCGAAGTGGTGACCGCGGCGCTGGACATGGCGGGCATGTCGCCGGACGCGCTGTCGTATATCGAGGCGCACGGCACCGGCACCATGATCGGCGACCCCATCGAACTGAAGGGGTTGGCGACCGTGCTCGGTGACCGCTCGCGCGGCCCGGAGCCGTGCGCGGTCGGCAGCGTGAAAACCAATATCGGGCATCTGCTTTCCGCGGCGGGCATCGCCGGGGCCGTCAAGACGATCCTGGCCGTGCACCACGCGGCACTGCCGCCGTCGCTGCATTGCGACAACCTCAATCCGCGCTTCAAGTTCACCGGGTCGCCGCTGCAGGTGAACCGCGAACTGCGTCCGTGGCGGCCCGCCGACGGCAGGCCGCGCGCGGCGGGCGTCAGCTCGTTCGGCTTCGGTGGCACCAACGCCCACCTCGTCGTCGAGCAGGCGCCCGACGGGCACCGGCCGACTCGCCGACCCCTTGATCCACCCGTCTTCCGCAAGAGGAGCTTCATGCTGCCGAAAACGGTTCCCAGCACATCGACGGAGCCCGCGCCGCGAATCGTGGTCCCGATGCCGCAGAACGCGCCCGCGCCGTCGTTCCTCCGCGTGGAGCCGCTGCGATGAGCGGGATCGAACTGGACAGCTTCGCCACCACCGTGCGGGCCGAGGATCCGGTGGTGCGTGACCATCGGGTGCACGGCGTCCGGATCCTGCCCGGCGTGGTGTATCTCGACATGATCCTGCGTGCGGCGATGGCGGCCGGTTACCGGCCCGGCGACCTGACGATCCGGGAGGCGCTGTTCCAGCGTCCGGTCGCCCTCGGTGACGACGGCGCGGTGCGCATCGCGTTCCGGGTCGATCGAGCGACGGGACGAGTCGCCATCGACGTCCAGCGCTTGGACGCCACGGGCGCACCGGACGGACCGGTCGAGCCGGTCGCGGAATGTGTTGTGGTACAGACTGATTCGTCTGGCGAGACACCGAGGATCGATGTGGATTCGTTCCCGGTGGCGTCGCGGGCGCGCGGGCTGGCCGAGATGTACGCCCAGAGCGGTGGCCGCGGCATCGAGCACCGCGACTTCATGCGCGCCACCGGCCATTTCTCCCGCCGCGACGACGTGGTCACCGCGACGATGGGGCTGGGCTCCGAAGCGGCCGCGCATCTGCCCGGATTCCTGCTGCATCCCACGTTCCTGGACGCCTCGACCATCGTGCCGTTCGTCGACCCGCACCGGCTCGGCGTGGACGACGACAGCGCGTTCATCCCGATCTACTTCGGTGACGTGCGCGCCTGGCGAGCCACCCCCGAGCAGGTGTACGTACGAGCCACGGTGCACGGCGGTCACGGCGCGGACCTGCTCGAAGCCGACGTGGCGCTCTACGACCGCGACGGATCGCCGGTGGTGCGGTACCGGCTGACGTCCAAGCGGGTGCGTGGCAGCGCGGACATTCGACGGTTGCTGGCCCAGTCCGGCTCGGATGCCTCCGCGCGGCCTGAGCCGCGGCGTCCCGCGGACCCCGGCTCGGCTCCGGACCTCCCGTCGAACGATCCGCGTGCGATGATCACCGCCGACCTGGCGGCCCTCGTCGCCACCGAGCTCGGCGCCGATCCCGCCGGTATCGCGACCGACGTGGGGTTCTACGAGCTCGGCTTGGATTCCGGTCGCCTGCTGCGGCTGACCGCCGAACTGGAGGCGCGGGTAGGCGAACCGCTCTACCCGACACTGTTGTTCGAGTACCAGACCATCGAAGCGCTCGCCGGACACCTCGCCGACACCGCGGGCGCGAACTACCGTCCCGCAGCCACTGCGCCGCGGACCCACCCGGATTTCGATTCCACCGCGGAGCCGACCGTGCTCGACGCGGGCGAGCAACCGGCCGTGTCGACCGCGGAGGCAGGCACAGACCGGAGATCATCCGACCTGATCGCGGCGCCCGAACCTGTCGTCACTACCGAAGACGACCTGGTTACCTTCGGATTCGATTGGGAAACCGACACCACCGCGCACCCTCGTCGCGAACCGACCGGGCTGCTCGTCTTCGACACCGCCGACCACCCCTACCCGCCCAGCCCCGCCACCACGGTCATCCGCGTGCGGCCCGGTAGTGAATTCGTCTCCAGCGCGGACACTTTCGTCATCGACCCGGCGGACGCACAGCATATGGGCCTGCTGGTCGCCCAGCTGACGGCCCGGCGGCTGCGCTTCGACGCGGCGTTGTATCTGTGGCCGGAAGCCGTGCCGGAGGACGACCCGCAGGCGCTGATCGAGCGGATGTACCTGCCACTGCGCGATCTGGTGCGTGCGACCGCCGAGGCGTCCGAGCCGCCGGTGCGCCGCGTAATCGCTCTCACACCCGCGACCCCCGCAGGGGAATCGAGTTGCGCTCTACTGGGCGGCTTCGCGCGCACGCTGCGGCTCGAGCAGCCGCTACCACTGCTGAAGGCCGTACAGCGCGACCCAGCCACGACGGTCGGCGACATCGTGGCCACCGAACTGGGCATCGACGAACGCGATCCCGACACCGAGATCCGCTACCGCGACGGACGACGCGAGGTCCGCAGGCCACGTGTGCTCACCGGCTCCGTGACGGGTTCCGGCGACCCGGTGCTGCGCCGGGGATCGGTGGTCGTCGTCACCGGCGGATTCGGCGGTATCGCCCGGCATCTGGCGCGCCGCCTCGCCACCGAGTACGGCGCCCGGCTGGTCCTGGTGTCGCGGCGCCCGCTCGACGCGGCGGCCGCCGGTCTGCTCGCCGAGCTCAACGACCTCGGCGCGGAAGCAGTGCACGTGCGCGCCGACGTGTCGGTCGCCGCGGACGCCGAACGCGTCGCCGCGATCGTCCACGCCACTTTCGGGCCGGTCGACGTGCTCTACCACGGTGCGGGACAGTTGCGCGACGGACTGCTGTCGGGCTCGGGCCGCGACGACGCGAGATCCGTTCTGGCACCGAAGGTCTACGGTGTCGGACACTTGATCCGCGTGTTGCCGGAGGCTCGCCTGACCGTGTTGTTCTCGTCGGTTTCCGCGGTGCTCGGCAACCCTGGGCAAGCGGATTACGCGGCGGCCAACCGCTATCTGGACGCCTTCGCCGAACACCGCGACCGCGCCGGACACCGGACGATCAGCGTCAACTGGCCGCTGTGGGCCGAGGGTGGGATGCGTCCTCCCGCCGAGCAGATCGCCGCGCTGCGGCGGGTCGGCGCCGGACTGCTGCCCACCGCGAACGGACTCGATCTGCTGTTGTCCTGCGCGACGCTGAGTCGTGCCCAACTCGCCACGGTCTGGGGCGAGCCCGAAACTCTGCGGGCACGACTGCAACCGGCGGCCCCACCGGTGAGCGCGCAGGCAGCTGACCCCGGGACAGTGCACGAGCACCATGCGGCCGTCGGCGGCGAGGAGCCGATCGCGATCGTCGGAATCAGCGGCCGCTACCCGGACGCGGAGGACATCGAGGAGTTCTGGCGTAACCTGCGGGACGGACACGACGCCGTCGGCCCGGTTCCCGCCGAACGCTGGTGGCTGACCGCCGCCCAGGGCGGCCCCGGCGCGCCCCCGATGGTCGGCGGATTCCTGCGCGACGTGGACGGTTTCGACCCGCAGTTCTTCCGCATTCCGCCAGTCCAGGCGCCGTTGCTGGACCCGCAGGAGCGTCTGTTCCTGCAGCAGGCGTACGCGGCGCTGGAACACGCCGGCTACCACCACAGCGACCCGGCCGTGCGGGATCGCCGCGTCGGCGTGTTCGTCGGCGCGACCTGGAGCGACTACCGCCTGCTCGGCGTCGCGGCCACCCGCGACGGCGATCCGGTCGCGGTGGCCTCGATTCCGTCGTCCATCGCCAACCGCACCTCCTACACCCTCGGTCTGCGCGGGCCGAGCCTCACCGTGGACACCGCGTGCTCGGCGTCGCTGACCGCGCTGCATCTGGCGCGGCGCAGCCTGCTCGACGGCGAATGCGACGCGGCGATCGTGGGCGGGGTGAACCTGCTGCTGCACGAGGACAAATTCCTGCTGTTGCACAGCCTGGGCATGATGTCCGACAGCGGCCGGTGCCGGCCGTTCGCCGCCGCCGCCGACGGCTACGTTCCCGGCGAAGGCGTCGGCGCGCTGTACCTGAAGCCGCTGTCGGCCGCCCGCGCCGACGGCGACGCCATCCACGGCTTGATCCTGGGCAGCGCGGTCAACCACGGCGGGCAGACCTCCGGCTACAGCGTGCCCCATCCCGGCGCGCAAGCCGAGGTGATCAGCGCGGCCCTGCGCGCGGCGGGCGTCGATCCCGGCACGATCGACTACCTCGAGGCGCACGGCACCGGCACCCCGCTCGGTGATCCGATCGAAATCGCCGGTCTGGCCGCGGCCTTCGGCCGGTCCACCGGAACGGGCCGCTCCCGCGCACTCGGGTCGACGAAGTCGAACATCGGTCACCTGGAGGCGGCAGCAGGCGTCGCGGGCCTGACCCGGGTGCTGCTGCAGATGCGGCACGGCCGGATCGCGCCGACGTTGCACGCGGCACAGGCCAATCCGGCCATCGCGTTCAACTCGGTACCGTTCCGCCTGCCGCGGGAACTGGAGGATTGGCCGCGCCGCACCGTCGACGGCGTCGCGGTGGCGCGGCACGCGGGCATCAGCGCGTTCGGCGCGGGTGGCGCCAACGCCCATGTCGTGCTCGCCGAATTCCTCGACGACCGCGCCCGCCCGGCCGCGACGGGTGGGCCGGAGATCTTCGTGCTGTCGGCTCGCACACCGCAGCGGCTGCACCGCTACGCCGAAATCATGGCGCGGCACTTCCGCGCGCTCGATCCCGCGGATTTCACCGACGCGGTGCGCACCTTGCAGGTGGGCAGGCCCGCGCTGGCACACCGGCTGGCGGTGGTCGCGTCCGCGCCGGTCGAGGTGGCCGAGGCGCTCGACCAATTCCGCACCGACCAGCTCGGCCCCGTGGTCACCGGCACCGTCGACGCGCAGGCTCGGCCACCGCTGTTCGCTGCGGCGCACAGCGAGCAGGACCTCGCCCGCCAGTGGGTCGCGGGCGCCGAAGTCGATTGGCGCGCACGCGGCGGTCCGCGGCGTCGCATCCCGTTGCCCGGGTATCCCTTCGAGCGCACCGGCTACTGGATCATCGCACCGCCGCGCTCGGGCTTCGACGCCGCGGCGGAGCGTTTCGAGGCGTCCGTCCAGCCCACGGGCATCGTGGAGCCCGGTAAGGCCGAACTCGGCCGCTACGCGGCGATGGTGCTGTTCGCCACCCTCGCCGGAATGGGACTCACCGCGGGGGAGTGGACCACGGAGTCGCTGGACGCGCGCCTGGGTGTGCGACCGGAATTCGACCGGCTGCGCACCAGCTGTCTGGACATCCTGCGGCGCCACGAGCTGATGCGGTGGCAGGACGAGCGGATCGTGGTCCCCGGCCCGCCTCCCGGCACGAGCGGGATGCGCGCCGACCTGCTCGCCCGTTTCCCGGAGACCGCGCCCTACGTGGCGTTGCTGGACACCTGCCTGGCCGCGTATCCGCGTGTACTGCGGGGGGAGCTGTCCGCGACGGAGGTGCTGTTCCCCGGTGGCGACCTCGGATTGGTGGGCTCGATCTATCGCGGCAACGCCGCCTACGACTTCACCAACGGGTTGCTCGCCGCCCTGGTGTCGGCGCTCGCCCAGCGGCACAGCGACACGCGGCCGCTGCGGATCGTCGAAGTCGGCGCGGGAACCGGCGGTTTCACGCACGCCGTGCTCGAGGCACTCGCCGCGAGCGGGATCGCGTTCGACTATCACTACACCGACGTCTCGCCCAGTTTCCTCGCGCACGGACGACGCACCTTCGGCACGCGCGAGAACCTGCGTTTCGCGGTGCTGGACATCGAGACCGACCCGGTCGCACAGGGATTCCCCGCGAACGAGGCCGACCTGGTGCTCTGCGCCAACGTTCTGCACGCGACGCGCTCGATCGACGCGACTCTGCGCAACGTCCGGCGGCTACTGGCGCCCGGCGGTGCGCTCGCGTTCACCGAGGCGACCGCCGACCTCGAGGTGCTCGCGCTGACCTTCGGACTGCTGGACGGTTGGCACGCCTACCGCGATCCCGAGGCGCGTATCCCGCACTCCCCGTTGCTGTCCGAGCCACAATGGCAGGCCGCGATGACCGCGGCGGGATTCACCGGAGTCCGTTCGTGGGGTCCCGGTCTGTCCGCGGACGCGGAGCCGAGTTTCCGGCTGCTGGCCGCGGTCAGCGCCACCGCGCAGCTCCCGCTTACCGGGGCCGCGGAGCCGCCCGCCGATCCCCAGCCCACGGTGGCCGCCGAGCCAGCCGCCACAGCGCAACTCCACCCTGCGGTGGCTACCGAGCCAGCCGCCGATACACAGCTCCACCCTGCGGTGGCTGTCGAACCAGCTGCCGGTGCACAGGCCGGACCCGCAGACGCCGCGGAACGCCTCGCCGCAGTGAGCGCACCACCGCGGCCCGGCAGTGTCCTGGCACTGGAGTCCGAACTCGTCGCCATCGTCGCCGACGGACTCGGCGTGGCGCGCAGCGAGGTGCGCGCGGAATTGCCGCTGTCGGAGTACGGGGTCGATTCCATTCTCGCGGTGAAGATCATCGACCGGGTCAACGCTCGCTACGGCTTGGCGCTGCGCCCCACGGTGGTGTTCGACCATTCGTCGGTGCGGCTGCTCAGCGCCCACATGGCCGAGAAAGGCGCCACGGCGACGAGCGCGTCGTCGGCACGAGTGCCCACTCGAACATCCCCCATCACGGGCGCATCGACGCCCGGCACCCGAACCGTCGCGGCGCAGGCCGCGCGGCCCAGCGAGAGGCCAGCATCAGTGGACGTCGCCATCATCGGCATGTCCGGGCAATTCCCGGGCGCGGCGAACCTCGAGCAGTTCTGGGGCAATCTCGCCGCCGGGCGCGACACCGTGACCGAGGTACCCGCGTCACGCTGGCCGATCGCCGACCACTTCCGGCCGGGAGCGGCGACACCGGGCAAGACCTACTCCAAGTGGGGCGGATTCCTCGACGGCGTAGCGGAGTTCGATCCGGCGTTCTTCGACATGGTGCCCGCCGAAGCCGACTACATGGACCCGCAGCAGAGGTTGTTCCTCGAACACAGCTGGCTCGCACTCGAAGACGCCGCCATCGACCCGAAGTCACTGCGGCGCAGCCGATGCGGCGTGTTCGCCGGGTCACCGGGGTCGGACTACGCCAACCTCCTGCGCAGTCGCGGAACGGCCGGCTCCCATCACATGTTCACCGGCAACAGCCCGGCCATCTTGCCCGCCCGGGTGGCCTATCACCTGGATCTCACCGGTCCGTGCCTCGGTCTGGACACCGCCTGCTCCTCGGCGCTGGTCGCGCTGCACCAAGCCTGCCGCAGCCTCGCCTCGGGCGAGTCGGAACTCGCGCTGGCGGGCGGGGTGGCGGTGTTCGTGACGCCCGAGTACCACCTGCTCGCCTCCTCGATGGGCATGCTGTCGCCGCGGGGCCGGTGCGCGAGCTTCGCCGACGACGCCGACGGCTTCGTGATCGCCGAGGGCGTCGGCGTGGTGGTGCTCAAACCGCTGGCCGCCGCGCACCGCGACGGCGACCCCATCCACGGTGTGATCCGCGGGATCGGGATCAACCACGACGGCCGCACCAACGGCATCACCGCGCCGAGCGTCCGGGCGCAGACCGAACTGGAACTGGCGGTGTATCGCGACGGCGGGATCGATCCGTCCACCATCGGATACGTCGAAACGCACGGCACCGGAACACGTTTGGGCGATCCGATCGAGATCGAGGCGCTCACCGCCGCCTTCCGCCGCTACACCGGCGCGGTCGGCGCCGTCCCGGTGGGGTCGGTGAAATCGAACATCGGGCACGCCTCACATGCCGCGGGCATGGCGAGCCTGTTCAAGGTGCTGCTGGCCATGCGCGCCGGACAGCTGCCGCCCTCGCTACACGTGGCAGCGGTGAACCCGCTGCTCGGGTTGGACGAGTCGCCGTTCTTCGTCAACACCGAACTGCGCCCGTGGACCGGTACCCCGCACCGGGCCGCGATCAGCTCCTTCGGCTTCAGCGGCACCAACGCGCACCTCGTGGTCGACGGCGCACCTGAGCCGGGTACGGCCCGGCGCGAGGTACCGGGCGGCCCGCAGCTGATCGTGCTCTCCGCCCGCAGCGCCACGAGCCTGACGCAGATGGCCCGGTCGCTGCGCAGACATCTGACCGCGCATCCCGAACTGGTGCCCGCGGACATCGCGCGCACGCTGGCGTTCGGGCGCGGCGGATTCGAACATCGGCTCGCCGTGGTCGGAGATTCAGTGGACGCGATCGCGGCGCGGCTGGCCGCTTTCGTGGAAGGCGATCGTCCGCCAGGTGTCTTCACCGGAACGATCGACACCGCCACCACGGACCGGGCCGGAGCCATCGCGCTGGACGACCCGGTTGTGGCGGCACAGCAGTGGGCCGAGGGTGGGCAGGTCGAATACGCGGGCTGGAGCGACCCGGCCGCGCGCCGTATTCATCTGCCCGGCTACGAGTTCGACCGTGAAAGGTGCTGGGCACCGGACACGAGTGATGCGCCTTCGTCCACGCACGCAGTTGACGCCGCGCGCTTGCCCTCTCAGCGCTTCCCCGACCCACGGGGCGTCGCCGAACCTCAGGGATCTGCCGAACTTCGGGGAGCCGCCGAACCGCAACGAGCCGCCGGACCGCAGACAGTCACTGAGCCGCAGGGAGTCCCCGCGGCGCAGCGCGCTCTGGCGCCATCGACCGGCGCGGTATCGCAAGCGCCGCTTACGGCTGACTCCGTCAACGTCGCCGCACCTGTCGCGCCTGGACTGGGGTCGCTCGATGGCTCCGCGGCACCACGAGGGACTGACGAAGGCTCGGTAGTACCCGCAGCCCGGACGGCGGCTGCGCCTCAGGAAGACACCAGGGTCCGCAACGCTGCCGCCCCCGACGCTCGCGCGCTCGTCACGCCTGAAGCCGAGCCCACGTTGCCGGGCTCCGCACCGTTGCGGCAGGCCGCCGAGACCTACCTGAAAGGTCTGCTCGCCGAGTACTGCCGACTCGACCCGCAACGGATCCGCACCCGCATCCCGCTGCAGGACTATGGCATCGACTCGGTGCTGATCAGCAAAATGAACGACCGGCTGGAAACCGATTTCGGTCCGCTCCCGAGCACGCTGTTCTTCGAGTACCAGACCGTCCGCGACATCGCGGGCTACCTCGCCGACGAGCACGCGCCGCGCTTGACCGTGCTCACCGCCGACGCGACCTCCGCGGCACCATCGCCAGGCAACGCCGCCGCCGCGACCAACGAGGCACTGCGGCCCAGCAACGCCGCCGACGCAACGCTCGCCGCGATCGCACCCGGCGATACCGCCGCCGACACGACGCCCGCGGCCACGTCGGCCGGCAACGCCGACGACGCGACCGGCCACCCCTCCGGGGCGGCGCACACGGTCGCCCTCGATGACACCGGGCGCGAGTCCGTCCCCGGCGACGCGGACGATTCCGACGACATCGCCGTCATCGGCATGGCGGGCAAGTTCCCGATGGCGGGAGATGTCGAGGAATTCTGGGCCAACCTGGTCGCGGGCCGCGACTGCATCGTGGAGGTCCCGCCACAACGCTGGGATCACCGCGAGTACCTGTCCGAGGACCCCGACGAACCGGGCACCACCTACGCGCGCTGGGGTGGGTTCCTCGACGACGTGGACAAATTCGACGCCCGCTTCTTCGGCATCACCCCCAAGGACGCCGAGGAGATGGACCCGCAGCAACGACTGTTCCTGGAAACATCGTGGGCGGCACTGGAAGACGCGGGCTACTCGCCGGACCGGGTGCGCCGCAGCGCCGCGGCGCGCGGCCTGCCCGATGCCGGAGTGTTCGCCGGGGTGGGTTATGCCGAGTACCAGGCGTTCGTCGGCGTGCCGATCTCCGGATATTTCGCGGTGGCGAACAGGGTCTCGTACCACTTCGGCTTCAACGGACCGAGTCTCGCGGTGGACACCGCGTGCTCGGCGTCGCTGACCGCGCTGCATCTGGCCTGTGAGAGCCTGCGCCGCGGCGAGTCGGCCTATGCGCTGGCCGGCGGGGTGAACGTGTCGATCCACCCGGGCAAGTACCTGCTGCTCGGTTACGGCCGCTGGGCCTCCACCGACGGCCGCTGCCGGTCTTTCGGCGCGGGCGGCGACGGCTACGTGCCGGGGGAGGGGGTGGTGACCCTCGTGCTCAAACCACTGCGGCATGCGCGCGCCGATGGTGACCGCGTTTACGGCGTGATCCGGGGCAGCACGATCAACCACGGCGGGCGCACCAACGGGTTCACCGTCCCCAACCCGGTCGCCCAGACCGACCTGATCGGCCGAGCGCTGACCACGGCCCGCGTGGACGCGGGTGACATCGGCTACGTGGAAGCCCACGGCACCGGCACCGCGCTGGGCGATCCCATCGAGATCGCGGCGCTGACCAAGGCCTACCGCCGTTCGACGTCCGAGCGCGGCTACTGCGGCATCGGCTCGGCGAAATCCAGTGTGGGGCATCTGGAAGCGGCCGCGGGCGCCGCGGGGGTGGTGAAGGCGCTGTTGCAACTGCGCCACGACACCATCGCGCCGAACTTGCATGGCGATCCGCCGAATCCGGGCATCGATTTCGCGGCGTCACCGTTCCGCGTCATCGACCGACCCACGGCCTGGCCGCGACCCGACGACGGCAAGCCCCGTATTACCGCCGTCAGCTCGTTCGGTGCGGGCGGCTCGAACGCCCACGTGATCCTCACCGACGCCGAGCCCACCGTGCCCACCGCCGAAGACGGGCAGCCGCGAATCGTGGTGCTGTCGGCGCGCGATGGCGACCGGCTCGCGGAACTGGCCGCTCGCACAGCGGACCGGCTGCGCGAACACCCGTTGCCGCTGCCCGATGTGGCGTGGACGCTGGCCGTCGGGCGGAGCGCGTTCGCACATCGCCTCGCGGTGGTGGCCACCTCTACGGCCGAACTCGTGGAATTGCTCGACAGCGCCGCCGATCCGAGTGTCCCGGCACCGGCCGAAGGGCTGCTGGTCTTCCGTGGCGTGGCCCGCACCCACCGCGAACTCGACGAACTGCCCGGCGAGTCGGACGCCGACCGCGCCGAAGTGCGTGGGCTGCTGCGCTCGGGCAATCTGCCACGGGTCGCCGAGTTGTGGGCCGGCGGATGGACCGTGGACTGGGAACAGGGGTACGAGCAGCCGTTCGGCCGGACCGTGAGCCTGCCCGGCTACCCGTTCGCGCGGCGCAGGTACTGGATCGTTCCCGAGGACTACCGCAAACGCAGTCACCCGGCGACCCAGGTGGTCGCGAAAACAGTGGTCGCGCAGGAAAACGAGCGATCCCGGGCAGAGCAGCGCAACGGCCGTTCCACGAATGGCACCGCGCGCCGAACCGAACCGGCGTCGACCGAACCGATCGGGTCGCCCACCGACCTGCCCGCTCCGACCGGCGTCGCTGAACCGGTCACCGCCGACCCAACCGGCGTCGCCGAACCGGTCACCACCGACCTGGCCGACGCCGCCGAACCAGTCACCAACACCCCTATCGGTGGAACCGAATCAGTCACCACCACGCCGCCCGGTGGAACCGAACGAGTCACCACCACCCCGCCCGGCGGAACCGAATCAGTCACCATCGACCCGACCGTCGCCGAAGCGGTCACCGACCCGACCAGTAGCACTGAACCGGTCACCACAACCGCGACCGGCGACGAATTCGACAGCGCCCTGTGCAATCGGCTCGCCGAGCACATCCGCGACATCTTCGCGGATCTGACCAAGTCCGACCCGGCCGATCTCGATCTCGACGCGGATTTCACCGACTTCGGGTTCGACTCGGTGGCCACCGTCCGGATGCTCAACCGGCTGATGAAGCACTACGACGTCAAGATCCCGGCGGAGTCGACCGAGCTGTATCCCACCATCGCGTCGCTGTCGCACTACCTGGTGGCCGACGGCATCATCGCCGGGACGACGCGGGACGACGCCCCGCGCGCCACCGCGGTGGACCCGGCCGCGACAGTCCAGCAGGACATCCCGCTGGTGCGCATGGGCGCCCCGATCCCGGTGCGATCGGTCTTCATCACGGGCGTGACCGGCGTGCTGGGCGGCAAGCTGCTGCACGATCTGCTCACGCGCTCCGACGTGCGAGTGACCTGCCTGGTGCGCGGCAAGACCGTGGCCGCGGCCGAGCGCCGGGTCAAGCACTTCCTGAGCACCTACGATCCGGACGGATCGCTCGACCAGGTGTTCGCCGATCGCGTGACCACGGTGCTCGGCGACGTCGCCGAGGAACGGCTCGGCCTGGACGAGGCGACCTGGCGGCGGATCGCCGACGAGGTGGACCTGACCATCCATGCCGCGGGCCGCACCACCTTGGTGACCTTCTACGACGCGCTGGCCCCGATCAACGTCGAAGGCACCCGCCGTGCGGTGGAGTTCGCGCTGCGCTCACGCGGCAAGTACCTGGTGTACGTGTCGAGTTTCAGCGCCCTGGGTGACCGGCTGAACTTCAACAACCCGCCGTTCACCGAGCGCGACCTCGAACTGGGCCAGGGGTACGATCATCTGCCCTACCAGCAGACGAAGTACGAGTCCGAGAAGCTGATCCGCGCGGCGAGCGAGCGCGGACTGCTCTGGGACATCGTGCGCCCCGGCAATATCATGGGCGACAGCCGCACCGGCCGGTACCCGTTCTCCGAGGTCAGCGTCAAAGGCGCGTACTACGACATCCTCAAGACGATGATCGAGACCGGCGAGACGATGCTGACGCCGGTGCACTGGGACATCACCCCGGTCGACTACGTCAGCGCCGCGATCACCCACATCGCGCTGCACCGCGCGACTTACCGGGAGACCTACCACCTCACCAACCCCGACATCCGGCGTTATTACGACGTAGTCCGGTATGTCCAGCGCGCCGGGTACCAGGTGGATCTGGTGCCGCTGGAGGAATTCCACCGCAAGGCCACCGACCGGCAGATCCACCGGCTGGGCACCGACGAGGTCTACGACAGCCAGACCCTGGAGATGTTCAAGTACGGCATCGAACTGTTCGGCACCATCCACTACGAGGAGAGCTCCTACGCCGACTGTGCCTACACCCGGCGGGTGCTGGGCGCGGCGGGCATCGACTGCCCGCCCACCGAGGACCTGGTGCGGGTGTATCTGGCGCACTGTGCCGAAGTGGGCTACATCCCCGCGCCGCGCGCGGCCGAGTCGACCGCGGAGGCGCTGCGATGAGCGGCGAGTGCACGATCGTCTTCCCCGGGCAGGGCGCCCAGCGCACCGGTATGGGTGCGGACTTCTGCGCCGAGTTCCCCCTCGCCCGAGACACTTTCGCCGAAGCGAGCGACGCGGTGGGCGAGGATCTGCTGCGGATCTGCGCCGAGCGGGATCCGCGGCTGCATCGCACGGAGTACACCCAGCCTTGCGTGCTTACCATGGAGATCGCCGCCTACCGGGTGCTGTCGGCCGAATTCGGTGTGCGGCCGGTCGCTTTCGGCGGGCACAGCCTCGGCGAGTACGCCGCGCTGGTCGCCGCGGACGTGTTCGACCTCGCCGACGGGGTGCGGCTGGTGCGCACCCGCGGGGCGCTCATGCAGCGCGCCGTGCCGGAGGGTGCGGGGGCGATGGCCGCGCTGATCCTGCCGGACATCGCCGGCTCGGGGGTGAGCGATCTGGTGGCCGAGGCGGGCGCGGAGGTGGCCAACGACAATTCGACCGATCAGCTCGTCATCAGCGGTGGCAGCGACGCGATCGCGGCCGCGCGCGTCATCCTCGCCGAACGCCTGCCGGACCTGCGGTTCGTCCCGCTGCGGGTGAGCGCGCCGTTCCACTCGCGGTGGATGCGCGGCATCGAATCCGAATTCGCCGGACATCTCGCCGAGTGCGCCCCGCGCCTCCGCGCCGAACGTGCGGTCGCGGTGACCTCGAACTACACCGGGGAGTTCCACCGGCCCGAAACCGTCACCGAGCATCTGGTCCGCCAGATCTCGGCTCCGGTGCGCTGGACCGCGAACATGCGCGCGTTGCTGCGCTCGGGCACACCCCGCTACGAGGTCGGCCCGTCGGCGCCGTTGTCGAAGTTCTTCGCGACGCTGGGCGCGCCGGTGACTCGCATCGCGACAGTACGCGATCTCCGTGCGCTACACGATGATGCGAGAGGCATTGCAGCCGAGCCGCTTCCGGTGCCGACCGAGTCCTTCCACAGAACGACGATCACTGCGGCCGACACGATTCCGGCTTCGACGCCACCTCCAGCCGCCCCAGAATCGGTACGACCCACCGATACGGGCGGGCTGACCATCCACCGCAAGACAGCGGGAACGCCGAGTCTGCGGTTGTTCTGCTGGCCGTTCGCCGGTGGCAAAGCCGCTGCATACACCCCGTGGCGGCGCGATCTGCCCGACTGGGTGGAGCTGTGCGTGATCGAACTGCCTGCCCGGCAGCGGCATCTGGCGCAGACACCGATCCGCCGCTTCACCGATCTCCTCGATGCCGCGTTGGCGCGGGTTGTGCCGCTGACCGATCTGCCGTTCGCCTTCTTCGGCCACAGCTTGGGCGCGCTGGCCGCCTACGAGGTAGCGCGCCGCCTGCCCGATTCGATCGTGCCGCGGGCACTGTTCCTCGGCGGCGCGGTGGCCCCGCACCTGCCCAGGCCAGGGCGCTTGTCGGAGCTGTCGGATCACGAGTTCGTCGCCGCGGTGGGCCATTACGGCGGCATCCCGCCGGAGGTGCGCGAGACCCCGGAGGTGATGGCGCTGTTCCTCCCCGCGTTGCGCAGCGACTTCGAGATCTTCGACGACTACCGGTTCACCCCCGCCACCGCCCCGTCGTGCCCGGCCCACCTGTTCGGCGGTCGCGACGACCGCCAGGTGGCGGCCACCCAGTTGGAGGCTTGGCGCGACGTCCTTCCGGGCCTGCGCTCCACCGAGCTGCTGCCCGGCGGTCACTTCTTTCTCGCCGAGCAGCGGGCAGCGCTGCTCGGCTCGCTCGCGGACAAGCTCGCCGCTGTCCGCCCCGACGCGGTATCCGCCTGATGAAGGGATGCAGTAAATGAAGGTCGAAGTCCTCACCCCCTCGTGCAACCTCGACACCGTCCGCGACGGGCGCGGCGGCATTTTCACCTGGGTTCCGCCGGAACCCCTGCTGGAGTTCAACCTGATCTACATGCACCCCGGCAAGGTGCGTGGCCTGCACTACCACCCGCATTTCGTCGAGTACCTGCTGTTCGTCGAGGGCAATGGCGTGCTGGTGACCAAGGACGACCACGAGGACCCGAACTGCCCGGAGGAATTCATCCACGTGGGCAAGGGCATCTGCACGCGCACGCCGATCGGGGTGATGCACACGGTGTACTCGATCACCCCGCTGACGTTCGTCGCCATGCTGACCAAGCCGTGGGACGAGTGCGATCCGCCGATCGTGCAGGTGGCGCCGCTGCCGCACACCTTGGAAGGCAACGGCGCATGAACGCAACAACCCCCAGCGGGGAGGCGTCGACGGCGGCCCGCTCTCGTGCCGAGGTCGACGCGGCGTGGGTGGCCGGGACGCGGCGCAGCCCGGCCGCACGCTGCGACGCGCACACCGGAAAGGACGCCGTGTGAGCCGATTACGGGTGGCAGTGGTCGGCGCCGCGGGATACGTGGGCGCCGCGCTGGTCGAAGCGCTCGGCAGGAGCGGAGGGTGGGAGGTGGTGCCGGTGGTGCGCGCCGACCATGAGCTGCATCGCACCGCAGGTCGCTACGACGTGCTGGTCAATGCCGCCTGCCCGTCGAAACGTTTCTGGGCCGAGCACAATCCCGACGCCGACCGCCAGGAGACGGTGGACAAGACGCGCCTGCTGCGCGAGCGGTGGCGCTGGGACCGGTTCGTGCAGATCAGCAGCATCTCCGCGCGCACCCAACTGGACACCGTCTACGGACGCCACCGCGCGGAAGCCGAGCAATTGTGCTCCGGCGCAGATGATCTCGTCGTCCGCCTCGGCCCGATGTACGGCGGGGACTACCGCAAGGGCGTGCTGGCGGATATGGCCGCCGACCGCCCGGTGTTCGCCAGCGGCTGCTCGCGCCAGAGCTTCGCCCCGGTCGACTGGTGCGCCGACTGGATCGCCGCCCACCTTACGGACACCGGCCTGCGCGAGGTCGGCGCACGCACCACCGTGACGCTGGCCGAGGTGCGGGACGCGGTGGGCTCGCGGTCGGAGTTCGCCAAAGACTATGTGGACGACCAGTTCCCGATCACCGCCACCGGCCCCGACTGGCCGGAGGCGGCGGCGGTGATCGACTGGCTGGCCGGGCGGAGGGTCAGCGATGCGCGGGCGAACTGATGCGGTGCCTGCTGGGGCGCAGGTACTTCTCCGCGCACAGCACCAACAGGAAACGCACGCTGGTCGCCACGTCCCGGGTGCGCATCTTGGAGGCGCCCGCGGTGCGGTTGAGGACGTGGATCGGCACCTGCTCGATCCGGTAACCGTTGGCGGCGAGGATGTACAGACTTTCGAAGAAGAAGGAGTATCCGGTCGAGCGAACACGATCGAAAGCGGACACCGGAACCGTGTCCAGCCGGTAGTATCTGAACGCGCCGGTGGCATCGTAGGGCATTCGCAGCAATGTCACGGTGAGAAAATGCCCGACCCGGGTGAGGACCTTGCGGAAGGGAGTCCAGTCGGCGAGGCTGTCCTCTTTCAGATATCGCGAACCGACCACGATGTCGAAACCGTCCGCCGCCGCGCGCAATGCCGGAAGATACGACGGCGGATGCGCGAAATCGGAATCCATCGTGATGATGTGCCGATATCCCTGCGCGTAGGCCCAGCGGATACCGGCCTGGTGCGCGGAGCCGACGCCTTGGCGACCGGCCCGATGCAGCACGTGGATGCGGGGCGCATGCTGTCGGGCCAGGTCATCGAGTACATCGCCGGTGCCGTCCGGGGAGTTGTCGTCGACGAAGAGGACATCGAAATCGGTGCCCTGTTCCAAGATCTGAGCGAGCAACGGGCCCACGTTGCGACGCTCGTTGTACGTCGGAATCATTACCAGAGTTTTTTCGGAGGCCGCGCTCATGCAATCGAATTCTAATACCGGCGGCGACCGAAAGATAGGTATTGCCCGCCATTTGGCTACCGGTTAGTCTCGGGGTTGGAGGTTTGATGAGAAAGGCGCTGATAACCGGCATCACCGGCCAGGACGGGTCATATCTGACGGAATTCCTGTTGCAGCAAGGATATGAGGTGCACGGGATTATCCGGCGTGCGTCGAATTTCAATACCGACCGGATAGACCACCTGTATTCCGATACGCATTCCCAACGCCGGCTGTTCCTGCACTACGGGGATCTGATGGATTCCAGCAGTCTCAACCGGATCCTGGAGGACGTGCGCCCGGCGGAGATCTACAACCTGGGTGCGCAGTCGCACGTGCACATCTCGTTCCAGATCCCGGAGTTCACCGCCGAGACCAACGCGATCGGCACGCTGCGCATCCTCGACGCCATCCGTAAGACCGGCATCGCGACCCGGTTCTACCAGGCCTCGTCCTCGGAGCTGTACGGCGGCCTGCACGACGTCGCGCTCAGCGAGGACACACCGTTCCATCCTCGCTCGCCGTATGCCGTGGCGAAGCTGTACGCGTACTGGATCACGGTGAACCATCGCGAGGCCTACGGGATGTACACCGTCAACGGCACGCTGTTCAATCACGAATCACCTAGGAGGGGAGAGGTTTTCGTTACTCGCAAGGTGACAAGGGGCGCCGTGCGCATCGCGCAGGGCAAGCAGGAGAAGCTTTTCATCGGCAACCTCGACGCCCGCCGCGACTGGGGGTACGCCAAGGAGTACGTCGAGGCGATGTGGCTGATGCTGCAACAGCCCGAACCCGACGACTACGTGATCGCCACCGGTGAGACGCACAGCGTGCGCGAGCTGTGCGAGACCGCGTTCTCCGCCACCGGGGTCGAGTTGATCTGGGAGGGAACGGGTCTGGAGGAGAAGGGAATCGATCGGCGCACCTCGCGGGTGCTGGTCGAGGTCGATCCGACCTATTTCCGGCCCGCCGAGGTGCATTATCTCACCGGTGATCCGACCAAGGCGAGACAGAAGCTCGGGTGGGCGCCCCGCACGAGTTTCACCGAACTGGTCGAGTTGATGGTGGCCCACGATATGGAGAACGTGTGACACGAGCAGTGGCGGTGCAGTGCTGCCGGGTGTGCGGGAACACCCGGCTCGAGACGGTGGTCGACCTCGGCACGATGGCGTTGACCGGGGTGTTCCCGGCCGACGACCCGACCGAGGTGCCGCGCTACCCCTTGGAGCTGGTGCGCTGCGTGCCCACCGGTCCCGAGGAGTGCGGGCTGGTGCAGTTGCGACACACCGCCGATTTCGACGAAATGTATTCCCCCGGTTACGGCTACCGCTCCGGACTGAATCGATCGATGATCGAGCACCTCGCTCACCGGGTGGCCAGGATCCGGCAGCGGGTGCCGTTGACGCCCGACGATGTGGTGATCGACATCGGCAGCAACGACGCGACGCTGCTGCGCGCCTATCCCGAAGGGTCGGCGACGATCGTGGGCATCGACCCGCTCGGGGAGAAGTTCCGCCGGTTCTATCCGCCGCACGTGCGGTTGGTGACCGGCTACTTCACTCGCGAGCTGGTCGAATCGGCGCTGGAAGGGCGGCGGGCCAAGGTGATCACCTCGATCGCCATGTTCTACGACGTCCCCGATCCGCTGGGTTTCATGCGCACCGTGCACGACAGCCTCACCGACGACGGCGTCTGGGTGCTCGAGCAGAGCTACCTGCCCGCGATGCTGGCCACGACCTCCTACGACACCATCTGTCACGAGCATCTGGAGTACTACACCCTCGACCAGCTCGAGTGGATGGCGCGACGGTGCGGCTTCGTCGTGCTCGAGGTGGAACGCAACACCGTCAACGGCGGCAGCTTCGCCCTCACCCTGGGCAAGCGGGGGGCGCCCTCGCCTGCCGATGCCGCGGCACTGGATCGGATGCGTCAGGAGGAGTCCACGCTCGCGCTGCACACCGGGCAGCCGTACGCCGACTTCGCCAAACGAGTCGACCAGCATCGCGACCAGGTCCGGGATTTCTTCGACCGCTCCCGCAAGGCCGGTCTGCGCACGCTCGGTTACGGGGCCTCCACCAAAGGCAATGTGGTGCTGCAGCATTGCGGGATCGGCCCGGAGGACCTGGAGTGCATCGCGGAGGTCAACGACGACAAGTTCGGCAAGTTCACACCGGGAAGCGCGATACCGATCGTGTCGGAGGAGCAGGCGCGCGCACTGGCGCCCGACCAGTTCTTCGTGCTGCCCTGGCATTTCCGCAGCATGATGCTGGAGCGGGAGAGCGCCTTCCGCGCGGCGGGCGGACGGCTGGTGTTCCCGCTGCCGGAACTGGACGTGGTGTGAGATGACCATCGTCGTCACGGGCGCGGCGGGGCAGGACGGCACACTGCTGTCGGACCTGCTCGCCGCGCGCGGTGAGCGAGTGCTGCGGATCGGCCGCGACGGCCCGGTCGACATCACCGACGCGGCCGCCGTGCAGCGGCTGGTCGCCGCCGAACGCCCCGAGCAGGTGTACCTGCTGGCGGCGGTGCAGCACTCCTCGCAGGACGACCACGGCGACCCGCGCGAGCTGGCCCGCGCCTCGTACCGGGTGAACACGCTGCCGGTGCAGCATTTCGCGGAGGCGATCGATCGTCACCGCACCGGCACCCGCCTGTTCTACGCGGCCTCCTCGCATGTCTTCGGCTCCGAGGGCGCCGCGGTGTGCGACGAGAACAGCGGGCTGCGACCGGACTCGATCTATGGAGTGACCAAGGCGGCGGGCCTGTTGACCTGCCGCGCCTACCGTGCCCGTGGCGTGTTCGCGGCCGCGGGCATCATGTTCAACCACGAATCACCCTTGCGGGCCGAGAAGTTCGTCACGCGCAAGATCGTGCGCGCCGTCGCGCGGATCCAGCGCGGAGAGATCGGCACGCTGGAGGTGGGCCGGTTGGACGCCGGCGCCGACTGGGGATACGCGCCGGATTACGTCGAGGCGATGACGCGGATCCTGGCCCTCGGCGAGCCGGACGACTTCGTCGTCGCCACCGGCGAACACCACACGGTCGCGCAGTTCTGCGCGGCCGCGTTCGGCATGGCCGGACTGGACTGGAAAGACCATGTCCGCGAACGCTCCTCGATGCTCACCCGCAGCAGGCAGCCGCTGGTGGGCGACGCGACGAGGTTGCGCGAGCGGACCGGGTGGCGCCCTTCGGTGGACTTCCACGGCATGGTACGGGCCATGCTCGTGGCCGAGGGCGTGCGCCCGGCGGAGGAATCGGAGCCGGTGCCCACCGGCGGAACGGATGGATGTACGTGACCCTGAACGACGAGAATGTCCTTGCCGCCCAGTTGATCTCCGTCGCCGACGGCGTCTACGAGGAGACCGCCGCCCGGATCGGCGAGATCGGCACCGAGACCGTCGCCGACGCGGTGCTGAAGGAGATCGCCTGGCGCGCGAGCCACGGCTCCCAGCCGCGGCAGCCGGTGACCGCCGTGTTCGAGCTGGCCCACGAGGGCAAACAGCTGGACTATCTGGTCACCTTCGGCGCCGACGACCCCGCGATCGCGCCCGGCACCCTGGAGGATCCGTGGCTGGTGGTGCGTCAGGATCTGGTGGAGCTGCTGCGCGCGGTCTACGGCCCGCCCGACACCGTCCTCGGCACTCGCGCCATCGCGATCAAGGACGAGCCGGGGCCGGGCAGTTTCGCCCCCGACGACCCGTGGCGGCTGGCGCGCGACGCCGCCGCCCTGGCCGCCGACCGGATCGTCACCGCGTGCCGCCCGCACCACTACGACCTCGACGCGCTGTCGCTGTACTTCGGTTCGGACAAGTGGGGCGGGCACTGGTACACCCAGCACTACGAGCGGCACTTCGCACCGCTGCGCGACAGCCGGGTCCGGGTACTCGAACTGGGCATCGGCGGATACACCGCGCCCGATGTCGGCGGCGCGTCGCTACGGATGTGGAAACAGTACTTCCGCCGCGGGCTGGTGTTCGGACTGGACTACTTCGACAAGTCCGGCATCGCCGAGCCGCGCCTGCAACCGCTGCGCGGCGACCAGGGCGATCCGGCGTTCCTCGACGAACTGGGCCGCTCGCTCGGTCCGTTCGACATCATCATCGATGACGGCAGCCACATCAGCGGTGACGTGATCGCCTCGTTCCGGGCGCTGTTCGCGCACCTGCGGCCCGGCGGGCTGTACGTGGTGGAGGACACCCAGACCTCCTACTGGTCGGGCTGGGGCGGAAGCAGCACCGCGACCGACGATCCGGCCACCACCATCGGCTACCTGAAAACCCTGGTGGACGCCCTGCACCACCAGGAATTCGAGAAGGAATCCGGCCGCGCGGCGGGCGCTTTCGACGAGTGGATCGGAGCGCTGCACTTCTACCACAACATCGTGGTCATCGAAAAACGCCGCAACGCCGAGCAATCGGCTCCATCATGGGTGCCTCGGCACACCAATCCGATGGAGTGGATGAAGCCGAAGGAGTGATCGGATGAAGTTTCTTGTCGTGCCGGTGCCCTCGTCGGGCCACCTGCTCGCGATGGTGCCGTTCTGCTGGGCGCTGCGGCTGGCCGGGCACGAAGTGCTGGTCGCCTCACGCAACGACGTGACGGCCACGGCACTGCGCTCGGGGCTCAACGCCGTCGAGCTGACCGCGCTGAACGTGCCGATGGACCAGCTGCGCACCCAGGTGAACCCGGCCATGTTCCCGCTTCCGCTGTTCGCCGACCGCGACCAGTCCAGCGGGCAGGGCCTGTGGCAGGTCGCCGCGCAGAACTGGCACAACCACGCCCGTCAGTACCTCGACACGTTCGCCGCGGTGGCCACCGACTGGGCGGCGGAGGTGATCCTCACCGACCCGCTGGCCACCATCGGCCGTGCGCTCGGCGCGGAACTGGACCTGCCGGTGCTGGTGCACCGCTGGGGGATCGACCCCACCGGAGGCCCCTTCACCGAACGCACCACCGCACTCGCCGAGGAGGCAGGCACCCGGCTGGCCGATCCGGTCGCCGTGCTCGACATCTGCCCGCGGCGGCTGCAGGCGCCCGACGCAGCCCCGGGCACCGCGCTCGGGTATGTCCCGTTCAACGGCACCGGCGCGCTGCCGCCGTGGCATCGCAACGAGCGCGGCCGCAAGCGGATCGCGGTCTGTATGGGCGGCAGCACGCTCGGCCTGACCGGACCGCGGCCGCTGGAGTCGGTGCTCGCCGCGCTGCGCGAGATCGATGATGCCGAGGTCATCGTCGCGCTGACCGCACGCGACCGGGCCACGGTCGGCGAACTGCCCGAGCATGTCCGGGTCGTGGAAGAGGTGCCGCTGAACCTGTTCCTGCCCGGCTGCGATCTGCTCGTGCACCACGGCGGCTCGACCACCGGCCTCACCGCGGGCTGGTTCGGCGTGCCGCAACTGGTGTTGCCGCAGATGTTCGACCAGTTCGACTACGCCAGGGGCCTGGCGCGCACCGGCGCCGGACTGGCCGCCGAGACACCGGCCGGTCAAGGTGACATCGACGCGCTCGCCGGCTCGATCCGAACCCTGCTGCAAGAACCCCGCTTCCGTGCCGCCGCCGAACAGATCGGCGCCGACCTGCGCGCCGCGCCCACACCGAACGACGTGGTGAACCAGGTCGTTCCGCTGCTGGGCGAGCGCGCCGCAGCAGCGACCAGATAGACCATCCGCGCGGCCCGAACCGGGCGGCGCGGGAACCGAAAGCCGTAGGTTGCAGATGATATCCAGGACTTGGACCAGGTTCCGGGGTTCGCTCGACTACTACGCCGCGATGTACGCGGTGTTCGTCGTCGGCATTCTCGTCCCCGTCGTGCTGATCGTGCTCGCGCTCACCGGGCTACCCGGGCCGGTGACCGCCGTGCTCGGCGTGGTGTGCGCCGTGGCGCTGTTCGTGCTGTGCGTACCGGCGGTGCCCGCCGAGTGGCGGGAGGTGGTGCGCGGCAAACCGATCGTGGTGCGGGTGCTGTGGAGCGTGGCGATCCTGCTCGTGGTCGCGGTGCTGGCCCGGTTGACGCAGTTCATCCTCGACGCCGACAACGTGGACGCCTCGCTGTCGGCCGACGACGACTTCCTGGTGAAGAAGACCCACCTGTCCGGCTACATCAGCGGTGCGCTCATGGCCGAGCACGATCCCGCCGGACTCTACGACCGCCACCGCTACGCATCGCCCCAGGCGGATTCGGTGCTGCCCGCGGTGACCCCGCAGGATCGCGACGCCTACCTGTACCCGCCGCCGTTCCTGCTGCTGCCGCGGTTGCTGCTGCTGTTCAGCCACGACTTCGCCACGCTGCGCGCGCTGTGGTACTCGCTGTACGTGGCGATCGTGCTGGTGGCCATGTTCGCCATCGCCCGCTGGATCGGCGGCAGGCAGGGCGGGGTGCTGGCGGCGCTGACGCCCGTGGTGTGGATCAGCTTGCCCACGCTGGCGACCCTGCAGATCGGCAACATCCACGTGCTGGTTCTGTATGTCGGCGGCGCGGGTGCGATGGTCCTGTTCCATTTGCGGCGCAACATCTTCGGCGGCGCGGCGCTGGCGTTCGCGATCATCGCCAAGGTGTCCCCGGCGATCCTGCTGGTCTATCTGCTGGTCCAGCGGCGCTGGCGGCCCGCGGTGTGGACCGCGGCGTTCTGCGGACTGTACTCGCTGGCCACGCTGGCGATCTTCGGCTGGGAACCGTGGCGGCAATTCCTGTCCGACGGCACCTGGCAGCGGCTGGCCAGCGGCGAGTTCCACCAGTTCGTGCTCGTGGAGCGGGCCAACCAGCTGGTCAACTATTCGCCGTTCGGGCTGCCGTACAAGGCGAACATCATGGGCTGGGACATCAGCGATCCCACCGGGCCCGCACGAGTGATCACCAATATCTACACACTGCTGTTGCTGATCCTGGTGGCGGTCACCGCGGTCCGCATCCACCGGCGGCTGTCGGCGGGGGCCGAGGGGCCGCGGGTGCGCGCCGAGCAGCTGGCGATCTGGCTGGCGGTGCTGACACTGGCGTCGTTCCGCGCCCCGTTCGGGCCGTGGGTGTACATCGCCGTGGGCGCGGTGTGGATGCTGGCGGTGTACGCCGGGCTGATGCGCGGCGGCAAACGCACCGTCGCCCTGCTCACCGTGGCCTGGCTGATCGTGGCGGTCTACAACGAGAACGTCTACTTCACGCTGGTGGCGCAGACGGTCATCTACGTGGCCTGCTTCGTCGTGGCTTGGCGGGCGAGTTCGGGCACCGAGCCGGAACCGGCGCCGGCCGCGCAATCGCCGCAGACCGAACGAGTCGGTGCGGCATGAGCGGTCAGGCCCGGAGGCGGCAGCGCAGCGTGACCACGCAGGGCCCCGCTCATGCCGACGATCGACACAGCATGAGCGGTCAGGCCCGGAGGCGGCAGCGCAGCGTGACCACGCAGGGCCCCGCTCATGCCGACCAACGACACAGCATGAGCGGTCAGGGGAGAGGGAACGGATGAGCACGTATTGCGTGATCGGCGCGGGCGCGGCCGGTTTGGCCACCGCACGCGGGTTCGCCGCGCACGGTCTGGACTTCGAGGTGCTCGAGGCGGCCGACGGGATCGGCGGTATCTGGGACGCGCGACGGCCGGACTCGCCGGTCAGCCACAACACGCACGTGATCGCCTCCAAAGGCGTGCAGGCGTTTTCCGGATTCCCGATGCCGGAGGACTATCCCGACTACCCCGGCCACGAACTCGTGCTGCGCTATCTGCACTCCTACGCCGACGCTTTCGACCTGTGGCCGCACATCCGGTTGAACACCTCCGTCCAGCGGATCGAGCCCGGCGCGGACGGCTGGGCGGTGACGCTGGCCGACGGGTCCGAGCGATCGTACGCGGGGGTCGTCATCGCCACGGGTCACGACCGCAGCCCGCGACGCATCGATATCCCCGGCTCGGGCACGGTGCCCGTCCTGCATTCGAGCGAGTACCGGCATCCCGAACAGGTGCTGGGCAAGCGGGTGCTGGTGATCGGCGCGGGGCAGTCGGCGGCCGACATCCTGTCCGACTGCGCGGTCAACGCCGCGCTGACCCTGCACAGCAGCAGGCGCGGGTTCTATTGCATGCCCAAGTACATGCTGGGCCGCCCGACCGACAGCATGCTACAGGGCCGGATGTGGCGGCCGCTGCGCAAGCGGGCCTTCGAGCGGCTGTTCTCGTATCTGCGTGGCCGCTCTCGCTCGTTCGGGCTTCCGGTGCCCGATTTCGGCGAGGGCATCGTCATCCCGATGCTCGGCGACCAACTGCACCACCACTACACCCACGGCGACATCACGCCCAAGCCGGACGTCGCCGCGATCGACGACGACCGGGTGACCTTCACCGACGGCACCGAGGAGAAGGTCGATCTGGTGGTGCTGGCCACAGGGTTCGTCCCGAACTATCCCGTGGTCGAGCGCGCCCATCTCAACTGGGCCGGGGACAGTTTGCGACCGGGCTTGTATCTGAACATCTTTCCGCCGCACACCCGCGACCTGTTCGTGGTCGGGATGGTGCGGCCGATCGGCTCGCACTGGGACGTCTACGAGAAACAGGCCGAACTGGTCGCCGAGTACCTGCGGGCCAAGGCGAGCGATCCGCGGCGGGTCGAGCGTTTCGATCGCGCCACCCAGGGCCGCCAGCCCGACCTGTATGCCGGGCTGCGGCTCTATCACGCCGACCAGTATCCGCTGGTGGTGGAGAAACAGGACTACGTGAACCAGCTGCGCAAGCACGCCAGGCTCTTGAAGTGAAAGGTCGGACCATGAAAGCACCCGGGCCAGGTCTGGTGGAAACCGGACGCATGCTGCCGAAATTGGCGAAGAACCCGCTGGCGACGGTGGGCGCGCTGCTGGAGGGCTACGGCGACGTCGTGCGGGTCAAGGCAGGCCCGATGCTGGTCTACCTCGTCGCGGACCCCGCGATGACCGAGTACGTGCTCAAGGACAACTACACCAATTACCGCAAGAGCCCGATCTACGACGAGTTCAGCATCCTGCTCGGCGACGGGCAGCTGACCACCAACAACCTGGAGTACTGGCGCACGCAGCGCAAGCTCATCTCCCCGGCGTTCTCCCACTCGCACGTGAAGGGTTTCGCCGACGACATCACCGACAGCGCCGCGGCGATGCTCGACGGCTGGGACGCCGCGGCCGGGGAGTTCCGCGACATCTACGACGACTACGTCAAGCTGCTGCTCGCGGTCACCGGGCGGATCCTGTTCAGCATCGACTTGTCCACCGACACCGGTCAGGTGACCGACGCGATGCGCGCGGCGTTCGCGTTGATCATGAAGCGGGTGAACGCGCCGGTGAAGCTGCCGCAGTCCTTCCCGACCCCCGAGGCCCGCCGGGTCGCGCGCAAAGTGGGCGAACTGGACGACGTGGTGCGTCATCTCATCGACGAACGCCGCCGCGGCGGCGACACCACCGACGTGCTCACCGCGCTGGTGCGCGCCCGCGACGAAGGCGGGAAGGGCATGCGCGAGGAGGATCTGCTCAACGAGATCAAGACCCTGCTCGTGGCCGGTCACGAGTCCCCGGCCAACGCGCTGTCGTGGGCGTGCTACCTGCTGGCCACCCACCCGCAGATCCAGGAGCGGCTGGCCGAGGAGGTGCGCACGGCGATCGGTGACCGCACCCCTGCGTTTTCGGATCTGGCGCAGCTGAGCTACTGCCGCATGGTGATCGAGGAGACCATGCGGCTGTATCCGCCGGCCTGGATCGTCGAGCGCACCCCGATCACCGATGACGAGATCGGCGGCTACCATGTGCCCGCGGGCGCGCGAGTCACGTTGTGCATGTACTACATTCACCGCGACAAGCGGCTGTGGGACGACCCGGAGGAGTTCCGTCCGGAGCGTTTCGCCGACGCGGCGGTGGCCGAGCGGCACAAGTTCGCGTTCTTCCCGTTCTCCGGCGGCCCACGCATCTGCCTGGGCAAGGACATGTCCATGACGGAGATGGTGCTGATCCTGGCCATGACGGTGCAGCGTTTCCGGCTCGAGCTCGACGACAGCCACCCGGTGGTGCCGCTGGCCTCGGTGAACCTGCGCCCGGAGTTCGGCATCCGCGTCCGCCCGGTGCGCCGCGTCACCGAGCCTGTGACGACCTGACGACCGTGTGTGCTCGGCGCCGCCGGAACGGAACTCCGGAGCCACTCAGCAACGTCATGGACGGACTGCCGGGAACCGCGCCGCCGGTCGATGTCCCCGCGACGCCCGGCGGCGAAGCGGCTTCCGGAGCGGCCGAATGCTCGATCCGCGGCCTGGCTCCTACACCTCGGACGACCCGCTGTCGGCAGGAGCGGCGGTCGCGAGCCATGCCTCGCGGGCGCTGGGGTAGCGCGGAGACCAGTTCGTGGCGGCACGAAAGCGGTTGTTGCTCACCCGGAGTGACCGGGTCAGGGACGTAAGCCGGTGACCGCCGAGCAGCGCGGCCCGCCCGGGGACACGCAGCCAGGGCCGCTTGCCCGCGGCCGCGGCCAGGGCGGTGGCGTACTCGCGTTTGGTGAGCGGTTCGTCGTCGACGATGTTGTAGGTGCCCGCCGGGGCGGTGAGCGCCGCGATGACGGCCGCGGACGCGTCGGCCAGGTGAATCGTCGAGATGTAGGCGTCGGCGCGGCCCAATACAGGCGCGATGTGGCAGCGGGCCATGGCGAGCATCTGTTCGCTGTGGGCGGCGCCGACGCCGCAGAAGACGCCGAATCGCAGCACGATTCCGGTTCCGCCCGCTGCCGTGAGGCGATGGGCGTTGTCCTCGGCGACGATGCTGCACAGGGCGCGGGGGTAGCGGTCGGCGGGGACGTCCTCGGTGATCCACTCGGATCCGCTGTCCGGGTAGATCATGCTGATCGATTCCTGGATCAGCCGGTCGACACCGGCGGACAGTGCGGCATCGACCAGGGCGGTGGACCCGTCGATGCGGACGTGCTCGTTTCTGCGCCAAGCGCGGTCGGACATGAACTGTGCGACCGAGGGAAGAGCGCTGGCCATGTTCACCACGGCGTCGTGTCCGGCGATCGCGGCGCTCAGCTGGTCTCGATCGAACAACGACGCCGTGACCGGCCTCGCACCTCGGGCGCGCACCGCAGCCGCCTTCTCCTCGGTGCGGACCAATGCCGTCACCTCGTGGCCTGCGTCGACCGCTGCTGCGACGACATATCGTCCGATCGCGCCGGTCGACCCCGCGACGAAGACCTTCATGACCAAAGCCTAGTGCGAACGAGCGGGTCGACCGTGAAGCACCGCATCGGGCGCTACCGGCCCAGCAGCGCGACGCTGCAGGCGATGATCCAGGCCACCCAGCCCAGCCAGCCGATCAGCCCGACGACCGCGATGCGGTTGGTGCCGTCGACGTTGTAGGGACCTGCCGACGAGGAGACGAACAGCAATGCGGCACTGGCGTATCCGAGCCAGGCATGCCAGTCGGAGAGGAATCCGGCGTCGGCTCCGGCGATGCTGAAACCCAGCAGCGCCGCGGCGAGGAAGACCTGGTTGAACCCGAACAGGACATTGCTCGTTCCCCACAATCCTGCGGTCGTGCCATGGCTGTGCGTGGCGGCCGCGGCCATCCCGAACCGCAGGGCCTCGATCACGGTGAACGTGGCGTTCTGCATCAGGATTCCGCCGAATCCCACCAGCGCCCAAGCCGCTGATCCTTCGCCGCCGCGCCACGTCACCGACAGCAGTCCCGCGGCGAAGACGGTGGTACCCAGCCACATTGCCGGAGCGAGCGTCGAAGGGCGCTTCACCGCCTCCCCGGCGGCGGCGAAGGCTTCCTCGACCGCGCCGATCTTCGCCGCCGACACGGGGAACGGAAGCCGCGCACGCGCATAGAGGAGGTTGACTGCCAACGCGGCCACCACGAACCCGATGCCACCCACGCCTGCCACAGTGGTGAATTCCATCGAAATGCCCTCTCCCGCACCAGGTTGCTCGCTGGGCTTCGCCGTGCGGCAGCCAATTGGTTTTACATGACCTATATTGAATATAGGAGCAGTGGGATCGGAGGGCAATGGTGGACGCACAGCCGCAGCGGCGACGCTACGACTCGCTGCGCAGGCAGGCGCAGGCCAAGCGCACCCGCACCGACATCGCGGAGGCCGCCGGGCGACTGTTCGTCACCCGAGGATGGGCCGGGACCACTATCGCCGATGTGGCCCGCGAGGCGGGTGTGTCCGTCCCGACGGTGTACGCGGCGTACGGCAGCAAGAAGGGGCTGGTCTGGGCCCTGGTCGATGCGGCCGACGTGTCCGGGGACATGCCGCGGATGCTCGGGGAATTGGAAGCCTGCCCCACCCCCGCACAGCAACTCGCCGCGATGGCAGGCTACGACCGCCGCCTGTTCGAACGCGCCGGAGACCTCATCGCACTGGTCCGGGAATCCGGGCGCACCGAACCCGAACTGGCGACCCTCTACGCGCAGGCGCGTGAAATCGCCGACCGAACGCGCGTCGAGGTGTTCTCATCGTGGCCGGACGGCACGCTGCGACCCGGCCTGGACATATCCACCGCCACCGACATCTACGCCGCGCTGTGCAACATCGACGTCTACACCACGTTCATCACCGAACGCACCTGGTCACCCGAAGCGGTCGAACGCTGGTGGAGCGAAGCGCTGGCCCGCGAGCTGCTGGCCCCGTGAGCTTCGGGGGTGAGTCAGCGCGAGCGTTCGCAGGTTGCGGTTCAGCCCAGTAGCTCCCGGCTCAATGCCACCAATTCGCCGATCGTGAGGGCTTCTTCGCCCGGAGCCGGAGGGGGATCGGCCGCCGGAGTAGTGAGGGACCGGGAGGGGTGCTCAGGTGCCGGGTACGGCGCTGCGAGTCGAGTGCTCAGTTCGGCGGCCAGTAGCTCGACCGTGGGGCAGCCCCAGATGATGGCGGCGGGCACGTCGATGCCCAGGCGGGCGGTGAGGCGGGCGGCCAGTTCCACGGCGTGCACCGAGCCGATGCCGAGCTGGTCGAAGTTCTGGCGGACGGCGACGCGGTCGGGGGCGATGCCGACGACTTCGGCCAATTCCCGGGTGACCAGCACGGCGAGCGCCGCGGCATCTCGCTGGGCGGTGTGTTCCGGCGCGGCAGGCGGCTCGATCGTCGTGGGCTGCGTTGCCGAATCCCCAACGCGGGCTCCGGCCGGTGCGGAGGTCCGCACCGACGACACGGCCGGCGCGGGGGCGCTCGCCTGCTCGATGGGTTCGCTGTCGCGGACCGGATGAGCAGCGGCCGCCGCGGACTCGGATGACAGGACATCGGCTGCGGAATCGCGCGTAGCGACGCCCTGTGCTTCGGTGGACGAATCCGGAACCACCCAGTGCCGTTCTCGCTGGAACGGATAGGTAGGTAGCGTGATCGGCCGTCCGGGCGGGTTCACGGCCGCCCAGTCCGGCTCGATGCCACGCTGAAACAAGATCCCTGCCGCGGTGAGCAAGTCGCGACGGGCGACGGTGCCGGGCCGCAGAGCCGCCGAGAGGACAAGACTCAGCGCTTGGTTCTCCGCGCCGTCGGCGTCGCCGGGTCCGGTCCCGTCGAGGTAGCCGTCGAGAAACTCGACAACCTGACCCACCTCGTCGGCCACCACCGAAAGACGGTGCTGCAACGGCGTTCTCGTCGCGAGGGTGTGCGCGAGATCGCCGAGGTGGAGACCGGGTTCGCGCACCAGATGCGCACGCAGCCGCAAAGCGTGCGCCCGAAGCGCGGTTTCGGTGCGCGCGGACAGCACCACCAGACGCTCGGAGGGGCCGGGGGCGGTCAGCGGGTCGGGCGCAGGGGCCGCTTCGACGATGACATGGGCATTGGAGCCGCCGAACCCGAAAGCGCTCACCGCGGCGCGTGCCGGACTATCGTGCTGCGGCCACGGCAATGCGGTATCGGCGATACGCACTCCAGCGGTCGCCGGATCGAAATATTCTGGCGCGCGGTCGAAATGGAGACTACGCGGAATGCGGCGGTGCGACAGGGCAAGTGCGACTTTCACCAGTCCCGCCAGACCCGCGGCCGCCTCGGTGTGCCCGATATTCGTTTTGATCGACCCGACCCTCAGCGGCGAGTCCGGTGCGCGGCCGCCGCCGTAGACCTCGGCCAGCGCGGACAATTCGGCGCGATCACCGACCGCGGTGCCGGTGCCGTGCGCCTCCACGTAATCGACAGTCAGCGGGTCCACCCCGGCCTGCGCGCAGGTACGTCGGATCAGTTGCCGCTGCCCGTCGGCGCTGCTGGCGGGCATGGAGTGGTGCCTGCCGTTGTTGTTGGTGGCGCTGCCCAGCAGGGTGCAGTACACGCGGTCGCCGTCGCGCAGCGCCTGGCGCAGTGGCTTGAGTATCACGACCGCGCCGCCTTCGCCGCGCACGTAGCCGTCGGCGGAGGCGTCGAAGGTGCGGGATCGGCCCCGCGCGGACAGCACACCCAGCGCGGACAGCCCGATCGCGGTCTCCGGGATCAGATTCAGCTGCACCCCGCCCGCGACCGCCAATGTGCTCTCACCCGCCCGCAGCGCCTGGCAGGCCAGATGCACCGCGACCAGCGATCCCGCGCAGGAAGCGTTCACGGTCATGCTGGGGCCGTCGAAACCCAGGAAGTACGACACCCGGTTGGCGATCACGCCTTCGACATCTCCGGTACTGGAGAACGGGGTGATGGCGGTGGCGCCACGGGAGAGTTTGACGGCGCGATAGTCGTTGAACTTGTTGGCGAAATACACGCCGGTCCGCGGCACCCGATCGGGCCGGATACCCGCGTCCTCGAACGCCTCCCACGCCAGTTCCAGCGCCAAGCGTTGCTGCGGATCCATATCGGCCGCTTCGCGCGGGGTGACCCCGAAGAATTCGGCGTCGAAACCGGCCACATCCGCCAGATACCCACCGGCGACCGACACCGTCTTGCCCGCGGCGGCGCGGTCGGAGCCTCGATAGTCACCCGGCCAGCGCCCCGGCGGCGGTTCGTCGGCGATCGCATCGATCTCATCGATCAGCAACCGCCACAATGCTTCCGGAGAATCTGCGCCCCCCGCGAAGCGACAGCTCATGCCGATCACGGCAATCGGCTCGGCACGTGCCGAGCCGTCGAATACCTCCTGCTGAGAACGGGTGCGCCGCTTGGCTTTCTTCACGCTTCTCACCTGCCCGCATTCCACCGACCGTGCACCCGCGGAACAAGCGGTGCGGTGAATCTGCCGATCTTGTTGTGGGGTCGGGACATGTGCCGGAGACTTTACCTGTGCTGTTTTCCGAACGCCCCGTTTTCGCTCGGGTGACGTCCGTGCTGGGGGGCGAGGCACGGCGTCGAGAACTACTCCGTTTCGCCTCCGTGGGTGTCGCCGCGTTCACGCTGGACACCGCGGTCTTCCTGACGTTGAAGAGCACTGTGCTCGAGGCGCACCCGATCACGGCGAAAGTGATCGCGGTGCTGGCGGCGATCACGCTGTCGTACGTGCTGAACAAGCAGTGGTCCTTCGACGCGCGCGGCGGGCGGCGCGGACATCACGAGGCCGCGCTGTTCTACCTGGTCAGTTTCCTGGCCGTCGCGATCAACACCGCACCGCTGTGGGTGTCACGGTATGTGCTGCACCTGGAGGTGCCCGAGGTCTCCCGCTTCACCCAGAACATGGCCGACTTCGTGGCCGCGCAGCTGATCGGCACCGCGTTGGGCATGGTGTTCCGGTTCTGGGCCTTCGTGCGGGTGGTGTTCCCGGATGAGGTCGAGCGCCCCGGCACAGCCTGAGCGGACAGTTGCGCTCATCCTGATGACAACCCTGTCGCGCGCGATCACGCACCGTGCGGGCCGCACCACGCCGCCCGCGATACCCCGGCCGTACGTTTGTATCGCCGCGCGGGTGGTAGGAAAGGGAGCGTGTCCGCAACTGGCGAAGGAATCGACCCGAACAGAAGCTCGCGCGCGGTATCGGAAGTGGTGGAGCTGGTCAGCACGCTGATCCGCTTCGACACCTCCAATACCGGCGACCTGGCCACCACCAAGGGGGAGCGCGAATGTGCGCAGTGGGTGGCCGACCAGCTGCACCAGGCCGGTTACGTCACCGAATACGTCGAGTCCGGCGCTGAAGGTCGCGGCAACGTCTTCGCACGGCTGGAAGGCGCGGATCCGAGCCGTGGCGCGCTGATGATCCACGGGCATCTGGACGTGGTGCCCGCCGAGGCCGCGGACTGGAGCGTGCACCCGTTCTCCGGCGCGGTGCGCGACGGCTACGTGTGGGGTCGCGGCGCGATCGACATGAAGGACATGGTCGGGATGACATTGGCGGTGGCCCGCCAGTTCAAGCTCGAGGGCACGGTGCCGCCGCGCGATCTGGTCTTCGCATTCCTCGCCGACGAGGAGAACGGCGGCAAGTGGGGTTCGCAGTGGCTGGTCGACAACCGCCCCGACCTGTTCGACGGCGTCACCGAAGCGGTCGGGGAGGTCGGCGGGTTCTCGCTCACCGTGCCGCGGCCCGACGGCACCGAGCGCAGGCTGTATCTGGTGGAGACCGCCGAGAAGGGTCTGGGCTGGATGCGGTTGCGCGCCAAGGCTCGCGCGGGCCACGGGTCGTTCCTGCACGAGGACAACGCGGTCACGATCCTCGCCGACGCGGTGGCCCGGCTGGGCAAACACACCTTCCCCGTGGTGCTCTCGGAGTCGGTGGCCGCCTTCCTGGCCGCCGTCGCCGAGGAGACGGGTCTGCAATTCGATCCGTCCAGCCCGGACATCGAGGGCCAGCTTGCGAAGCTGGGCACCATCTCCCGCATCATCGGCGCCACGCTGCGCGACACGGCCAACCCCACCATGCTGCAGGCCGGCTACAAGGCCAACGTGATCCCGCAGACCGCCGAGGCGGTGGTGGACTGCCGTGTGGTGCCCGGGCGGCAGGCGGCGTTCGAGCGTGAGGTGGACGAGCTGATCGGCCCCGACGTCGAACGCGAGTGGATCACCAAGCTCGACTCCTACGAGACGACCTTCGACGGCGACCTGGTCGACGCGATGAACAACGCCGTGCTGGCCCACGACCCGCGCGGCCGCACCGTGCCCTACATGCTCTCCGGCGGCACGGACGCGAAAGCGTTCGCCCGGTTGGGCATTCGCTGCTTCGGTTTCGCACCGCTGCAGTTGCCGCCGGAGCTGGACTTCACCGCCCTGTTCCACGGCGTCGACGAGCGGGTGCCGGTCGAGGCCCTCGAATTCGGCACCCGCGTGCTGGAACATTTCCTACTGCACAGCTGATCCGATCCGCAAAGAGAGGTTTCATGACCTACAACCCCTACGACGCACTTCCGCAGGTGCCGTCGTTCACCCTCACCTCCACCGATGTCACCGACGGCCAGCAGTTCGACAACGAGCAGGTCAGCGGCATCTTCGGCGCGGGGGGCAAGGACATCTCCCCGCAGCTGTCGTGGTCTGATTTCCCGGCCGAGACCAAGAGCTTCGCGGTGACGGTGTACGACCCCGACGCGCCCACCGCCTCCGGCTTCTGGCACTGGGCCGTCGCCGACATCCCCGTGAGCGCGACCTCGCTGCCCGCGGGGGCGGGCAGCGGCGAAGAAGGCGGCGCACTGCCGACCGGCGCGATCACCCTGCGCAACGACGGCGGTTTCCACGGCTTCGTCGGCGCCGCTCCGCCGCCCGGCCACGGCCCGCACCGCTACTTCATCGTCGTGCACGCCGTCGACGTCGAAAGCCTCGGCATCGATGAGTCCGCCACCCCGGCCTACCTCGGCTTCAACCTGTTCTCCCATACGCTCGCGCGCGCCACGCTGGTCGCCACCTACGAGCAGAAGTAGAGCCCCGGTCCTCGACTGTGGCCCTGAGCGAAATGCTCAGGGCCACAGTGCTTTTCTCGAGACCACGCGCCGGAACCGTAGTCACGCAGGCGCGGAGCGGTCGCACAGCGTCGAGAATCGAGTGCATGGACATAGATGAGGCAGTTCGCGGCGCGCGTCTGCTGGCTCGCGATATCGAACATACTTTGGGCTTTTCCGCAGAGGTCGGCACCGAGTACACCGAACAGTGGCGCAGCCTCCGCGAACTGTCGGGGCGTCCGCGACCCACTGCGTGGGTGACCCTCTCGGTGCCGGAGGTCGGCACGACCGTAGCTCTGGACCCCAGCGAGCCGGGCAGCACGACTGCCGAAGGGTTCGCGATGGAGTTGGTTCGAGTCCTCCAGGACGACATCCAGATCCACATCCGGGAGCCATGGCCGAGGGATCCCGCCGCCCGCGGCCGCGCGCTGGACCCGACGGAGCGAGGTTGGCGGAGCCAGACAGATCGTGCCCATCTCGTGCCGTATGGCGAACTCGGGTCCGGATGAACGCCACTATTCAATCCGACCAGTCGGTCTTCCCAGTGATGGTTCGTTGTCGCCGCGCCCTGGCCGACCGGAGGCGTTACGCTGCGGCTGGACAGCCGCCCAAGTGGGCGCGCGAGGGATTGATGAGGGTACGAACTTGATCATTCGCACGGAAACAGCCTGGGCGCTCTTCTTCGCCGGGCTCATCTTCCTGTGGGCACTGGTCCTCGGTGTGTGGAAATGGCAGGCGATGACCACCTCGCCGGACGGTCTGGCCCACCCCTATGTCGACATCGCCCACCGAGCCGCCTTGCTGTACTCGTTCGCGACCGGGCTGATCGCATGGTTCGTCGAACTGTCCGGCTGGCCGACCGCGGTGAACGCCACCGCGGCCGCGGCGATCATCGCGCTGTTCGTGGTGACGATCGCGAACTACATCCGGCTCGGATTGCAGCGCGAGACCGACAACCAGATGCGCAACCCGCCGTCATCGATGCGTTTCGTCCTCGCCGCACTGATCATCGGCGAGATCGGCGGCTTCAGCGTGCTACTGGTCGGCTTCGCCGTGGAGCAACTCTTCTGAGATCGCCGTCCGCGGCACATCATTCAGAAATGCGTAGCGGTGGTACTGGGCGATCATCCGCATCGCCGGGATCAGGGACATCACTTTCCCCATCAACCGGTAGCCGCCGGACACTCCGGTTTTGAACGACTCGGCGTCGAACACCGACAGGGCGGAGATCGGGCGCACACCGGGCACCGCGGCGACGATGTCGTCGGGACCGTTGATGGCCCAGTGCAGCGTCGAACCGGAGCGCCGAACGACGGCGTTGATCTTCTGGGACTTGATCCCGAGGGTGTTGAAGGCGTCGAATTGCAGTTCACCGGAGGGGAAGTGCGCGACCACCGCGCGCAGTAGAGCCACGCCGTCGGCTTCGGTGAGGTACATCGTCAGCCCCTCGGCGATGAGCAGCACGGGGCGGTCGGACGGAATCTTCTCCAGCCATGCCGGGTCTGTCACGGACGCGGCGACACGGTGATGGTGTTCGCGGGACGGGTAGAGCCGTTCGTGCAGCGCGATCACTTCGGGGTAGTCGACGTCGTACCACTCGACGCCGGGGCTTGGGTCCAGCCGAAACGCTCGGCTATCCAGCCCACATCCGAGATGCAACACCGTGGCACGGTCGTGCTCGGCGAGGAACTCGCGCGCCCAGTGGTCGAAATGAACGGTGCGAACGGTCACTCCGGACGCATTGCGCGGCGTGATGCTGGTGCTGCGCCAGTCGTAGTCGATGCGGGCGACCGCGTCCTTGGCCAAGGCGTCACCGAGTAGCGGCTTGTCCGCATCCGCATCCAGGGCCTTGGCGTACAGCGTCGCGAGCATCGTCTGCGGTGCTCCGGTGAGGTCGACGCGAATCTTTCCCGCTCCGGATCTATCTTCGTTTGAACGCATGTTCAATATGTTAAACACGCGTTCAATCGAGAGTCAAAGGACGCGCGGATCCACTGGTTCGCGGGTTGCCGGTTCCAGCTGCGGGCGCTGCCGGTGCAGGACGGAGCGCCCGGCCACCCGGAGTTCCGACCCCACCGCCGCCCAGCTGAAGCACCGTGATGCAGGTCACATCAACGAGTTGTCACGTTCGGACGGGCTGGCTTGTCCCATAGCCGACCACGCAGAACAAGCCCAAGGAGCAAGCGATGAACACCGACACCACTGCCCGAGAAATCGTCGTCCTCGGCGCCGGCTACACCGGCATGCTGGCCGCCATCCGGCTGGCTCGCAACACTCGCAAACTGGATGTGCGCATCACCTTGGTGAACCCCTCCGTCCGCTTCACCGAGCGGCTGCGCATGCACCAGGTCGCCGCCGGACAGGAATTGGCCAACCACGATATTCCCGCCCTGTTGACCGGTTCGGGCATCGACTTCCACCAGGCCACCGCCACCGCCATCGACGCCGAGGCTCGCCTGATCACCCTCGACGACGGCGCGATCCTGCACTACGACAACCTCGTCTACGCGCTCGGCAGCAGCACCGACACGAGCATCGTCCCCGGTGCGAGCGAGCACGCCTGGACGCTCAATGATCCCCGTCTGGCGCACCGCTTTTCGCAGCGCTTGATCGAAGTGGCGGTGGCCGGTGGCGGCGTCACCGTCTGCGGCGGCGGACTCACCGGCATCGAAGCCGCCGCCGAGATCGCCGAGGCGCACCCGGACCTGACCGTCACGCTCGTCAGCCATGCCGAACCCGGCTCGATGATGGGAGACAAGGCCCGCGCCTACCTGAACCGAGTCCTCGACCGGCTCGGTGTGGTCCGCCGGGTCGGCGTGAAGGTCACCAAGGTGCTGCCCGACGCCGTGCAATTGGACACCGGCGAACTGATCGACTCGGAGCTGACCTTGTGGACCACCGGCGTCAAAGTCTCACCTCTGGCCGCCCAGGCCGGAATCGCGACGGACGCGAAAGGCCTCATCATCACCGATCCCACCCTGCGCTCGGTGTCGCACCCGGAGATCCACGCCATCGGCGACGCCGCGCTGGTTCAGCAGAACTGGGGCCAGGTCCACGGCACCTGCCAGAGTGGTTTGCCCACCGCCGCCTACACCGCCGACACTCTGGCCCGGCTGCTGCGCGGCAAGACCGTGAAGCCGTTCCGCTACGGCTACTTCCACCAGCCGGTGAGCCTGGGCCGCAAGGACGCGGTCATCCAGTTCACCAATGCCGATGACACCCCGAACCGCTGGTACCTCAAGGGCAAGGCCGCCGTCGCCTACAAGCAGTCGGTGAGCAGCACTCCGCCGCTGGCCTTCAAGATGAGCAAGTACATGAAGGCGCAGGTGCAGCTGTCCAAGGGCGGCCGCGCCACCCGCGAGACCGCATGATCCCCCGCGTCGGAGGCCGGATGACGAATCCGGCCTCCCAGTGGACCCAAATCCTCGAGACCGGTAGGTATGAGTCCCATGCAGGACCACAGCGATAGGCAGGCGCCCGCCGCCGAGCGGGCCGACGCGCCGATCGACCCCTTCGTCGAACACCGCCGACTACTCTTCGGCACCGCTTATCAGATGCTCGGCAGCGTCGCCGATGCCGAGGACATCTTGCAGAGTGCCTGGCTGAAATGGAACGCGGCAGACCGGGCTGCGGTCGAGCACCCCAAGTCCTACCTGGTCCGCACCGTCACCAATCTCTCGCTCAACCGACTCACGTCCGCCCGGGCCACCCGCGAAACCTATGTCGGTCCGTGGCTTCCCGAACCGCTGCTCACCGCACCCGACACCGCCGAGGAGATCGAAATGGCCGACACCGTGTCGACCGCCATGCTGGTCGTCCTCGAAACCCTCGATCCCACCGAGCGCGTTGTCTTCGTACTGCGCGAAGTGTTCGGTTACACCCACGCCGAAATCGGCGGGTTCCTGGATCGTCCCGAGGCGACCGTCCGTCAGATCTCGCACCGTGCACGCAATCACGTGCAGGCCCGCCGCCTGCGCTTCGACGCCGACGACGAATCCCGCAGGGAGATCACCGAGAAGTTCATGGCCGCCTGCCACGGCGGCGACCTCAACGCCCTCATGGAACTGCTCGCTCCCGACGTGACCTTGTGGAACGACGGCGGCGGCATCGTCACCGCGGCCCGCCGCCCACTGCACGGCCCCGACCACGTGGCGCGCTGGATGCTGGGCGTCATGACCAAGCCGGTCTCCGCCGGCATCCGCCTCGAATCCGCCATCGTCAATGGCGAACTCAGCATCATCGGCGTGATCGGAGACTACCGAGTCGGCGCCCTCACCTACGACATCGTCGACGGCCGCATCGAAAACATTCGCTTCCAGGTCAACCCGACCAAGCTCGGTGGGATCCAGTCCACGGGCGAAGGCTCCTCCTGAGGGGCTTGCGCTAGGATCGACCGAATTCGCCTCGAGCTAATCCAGCGGTAAATGCGTCCCATGCGCTGCCGGTGAACATGAGGGCCGGACCGGCCGGATCCTTGGAGTCCCGCATACCGACCAATCCATTGTCCAGGTATGCCACTTCGACGCAATCCTGGTTAGGTCCGCTGCGACTGCTCTTGAACCACGCCGCCTTCGCCAGGTAGGTACTCACTCGCCATACTCCTTAGCGATCTTCAACACCAGTTCCCTGGTTTCTTGCTCATCGAGCGCTGCGGTACGAATCGCGTTGCACGCTGTCTTGTATTGGTCGATCTCACTGGGCTTGTCAAGGTAAAGGGCACCCGTGTAGCCCTCAACGTACACCACCGGCGGCTCCGTGAAAGACTGCAGTGCTGGGAACTCCATGAGCGTGAACGACCCTGTTACCAGGGGAAATACGCGCTCAGTGAGCAACGGCACTACGCGCAACGTTACGGTGGGCAACCGCGAAGCTGCCAGGAGGTGGTGAAGTTGTTCCGTCATGACCGGTGGCCCACCGACCCGGTACCTCAGCCCCGCCTCCCCGAGGTACACGTTCATGCTGAAACGGTCACGTGACTCCTGTAGGCGTTTCTGGCGCGTGGCTGCGATCTCGATTCGACGCTCGACATCGGCCGTGGGCATTCCGGGGTACGCGCCCCAGATCACCGCACGCCGGTAAGCAGGAGTCTGGAGCAGACCAGGAAGGAGGGTCAGGTGGAAAGTAGTCAGCCTCCTGGCCGCTTCTTCCAACCCCAAGTAGAGATCGAAGTAGGTCGGCACAGCATCGCCGTAGGCGTGCCACCATCCGGTCTTTTTGGTCTCCCGAACCAGACCCATCAGTGCTGCCATGTCGTCCTCATCGGCTCCATACAGTTCACAGAGGGCCTTGATGTAGATGTCTTTGAGCTTTACGCCCTGACCTCCTTCCAACCGCCACATGGTCTGCGGCGACACCTCGATGACCCTGCATGCCTGTGCAACGGTGACTCCGGACGCCTCGCGTAGCTGACGCAGTCTGCGCCCCAGCATGCGACGCGGAACCGTGGAGCCCGAACCTTCAGTCATTAGCCAACCTCACGGCTGTGTGTGAATTTGGAAGACTCTTTACCGCAAGTCTGGAAGATGGGGAGAAATTCAGACTACTCGCGCCACGGAATATTCCAAAACTGTGGTCGCACAGCGTCTACTAGGGGTGCGCCAGGCGCGCCGAGCGGAACGCTAAGTCCCACTGGGCAATCCGCTCCGCGATGGAAGAGCTGGCCGACGCGAAGCGGGCGCGCCTCAACCAGTTGTGCGATGCAGTAGGGGGTTCCGATGGTTCAGATAGCTTTTGGAGACACGCCGCTGTCGCGGTGCGCCTACTACCGGGAGGTGTGCGATCTTCCTGCGCAGGTCGATCCACCCTACGTGGGGCGCATAGTCCTACGCATGGGAGTGGCGTGGGCGGTGATCATGCCCGCCACATTGGGTCAGGACGTGAAGGTGTGGATGCAGCGGCACGGCCACGCGGTCGGGCCGATCATGTCGCATCCCCGGTCGAAGCGGTGGACTTACCTCACGCAACCCGATCTGCCGGACGACATGACACTGTTCGCGGAGATGTTCCGGCTCAACGTCTCGGTGGTGCGGGCAGGCGGCACCGTCGCCTTGCCGAGTCCGGCCGATCGGGGGACCACGTTCCGGACGTGGATCAACCTCCCGGACAACACGTTCCGTCCCACCGGGAGCGTCGTGGTGGCCGCCATCCGTGGATGCGTAGCCGAACGCATCGCGCGCCGAAGGCAGGGCTTCCCGCATGCCTGAGAGCGGCGGCAATACACGGAACACCCTGGTGCACTGCGGAATAGGCGAAGTCGATCGCCGGGGAGACGGCGCTCGAACGGCAAGCAAGTGCCAGCGGTGAACGGTGATGAGCGCCGTGGATCTCCGGTCCCGTCCGAGCCGGATGTCCACTTGTCGGTGTTCTGGCACGGTGCCCGGATGGACTTCGTCGCCTGCCTCACCGCCGCGTGCTCGTTCGTACAGGAGTGGCGTGCCCGGCACTGGCACGACGCGGTCGAAGTGTCGACCGACGACGTCGACGGGTACCCGCGATTGCCGTGTGAGCGGCTGTACCTGGAGCCGTGAAAGTCCCGACGGATGAACTGCGACCCCGGGCGTAATGCTCGGGGCCGCAGTCTTTTCCGGCGAGCTTACTTGACGCTGATCACCCGGTCGGAGGGCTCTTTGGCGTAGAGCGCCTCGATGTCGGCCTGGTATTTGGCCGCGATGGGGGCGCGCTTGAGCGACATCTTCGGGGTGAGTTCGTCGCCGCCGGGCTCCCAGACGGCGCCGAGGATGGTGAAGCGTTTGATCTGTTCCACGCGCGAGAGTTTGGTGTTGCCGGCCTGGACCGCTGCGAGAACCTCGTCGATGATCTGGCGGCGGGTGGCCAGGGTGGCGATGTCCTCGCCGGTGGCGTCGAGTTCCTTGGCTCGGATCGCGGCGACGTCGGGGTCGAGCACGATCAGGGCGGCGATGTAGGGCTTGGCCTCACCGATGGCGACGACTTGACCGACCAGCGAGGAGGCGGCCTTCACCGAGTTCTCGATGTTGGTGGGGGCGATGTTCTTGCCCGCCTCGTTGATGATCAGTTCCTTCTTGCGGTCCACGATCCGCAGGTAGCCGTCGGCGTCGAGGGTGCCGATGTCGCCGGTGTGCAGCCAGCCGTCGGAGTCGATGGCCTCGGCGGTCTTGTCGGGCATGTTGCGGTAGCCGCGGGTGACGATCGGTCCGCGCACCAGCACCTCGCCGTCGGCGTCCAGCCGCAGTTCCATGCCGTCCACCGCGCGCCCGACCGAACCGGGGCGGGGCTTGTCCAGCTCGGTGAAGGTGCCCACGCCGGTGGTCTCCGACATGCCCCACACCTCGCTGACGGTGAAGCCGAGGCCCAGGAAGTGTTCCAGGGTCTCCGGCGGGATGGGGGCGGCCCCGGAGGAGGCGACGCGCAGCTGGTCGAGCCCGAGGGCGTGGCGCAGCTTGGACAGCACCAGCGTCTCGGCGATCCTGTGCTGCGCACTCAGCAGCGGACTGCGGCCTTTGCCGGCCAGATCGGCGCGCGCGGCGGCTATTCCGGTGCTGATCGCCCAGTTGGCCAGTGCCTTCTTCACCGGGCTCGGCTCTTCGGCGAGCTTGCCCTCGACGCCGGCCTTGATCTTCTGCCAGACGCGCGGGACGCCGAAGAAGATCGTCGGGCGCGCGTCGGGCAGGGCGGCGGCGACTTCGCGCGGGTCGGGCACGGTGGTGATCTGGATGCCGGTCAGCAGGTTGATCGCGTGGCCGGAGATCCGGTCGGCGACGTGCGCGGCGGGCAGGTAGGACACCGCGCGGTCGTCCAGGCCGACCTGCAGCGGGCCGTTGACCAGGGCGATGATCTGGGCGAGCACGTTGCGGTGGGTGATCTCCACGCCCTTGGACGGGCCGGTGGTGCCGGAGGTGTAGATCAGGGTGGCCAGGTCGTCGGGGCCGACGGCCTGCCAGGCGGCGTCGAAATCGAAGTCGGCGGCGGGTGCGGCTTGCACCTCTTCCAGGGTGATGGCGCCGTCGGCGGGTCCGTCGACCATGATGATGTGCTCGACCGGCACCCCGGCCGCGGTGATCCGGTCGAGGAACACCTGTTCCGTCACCACGACTTTGTTGCCCGCGTTGGTGAACAGATGGGTGATCTGTTCGGGGGAGCTGGTGTTGTAGATGGAGAACGGGGTGGCGCCCAAGTGCAAGGCGGCGGTGTCGACGAGGTTGAACTCGGGGCGGTTGGTGAGCATGATGCCGACCGTGTCGCCGTGGCCGAGGCCCAGACCGGCCAGGCCCGCGGCGATCGAGCGCACCCGTTCGGCGTAGTCGCGCCAGGTGTACTCTTGCGTGCCGCCCACCTTGCGCAGTGCGATCTGGTCGGGGCGCAGCCGCGCGGTTTCCTGGAATGCGGCGGGGACGGTGTACACCGTTTTGCCCGATTGGTGCGCGTATCCGATTTCTGTTGTCGTCATATCCCTGTTCCCGATATCGCTGGGGTGAACCGGCCGCCGGTATCCGCCGACGCCCGATCCGAGACTCGAACCCTGACATGATGCGGCGAATGCATCGTCAGTCTCTCACGAGTCGGCGCGCCACGTGTGGCGCGGCTCACTCATCGTAGCCAGAGGCGGGAATCGTGGGGGCCGAACTTCAACAATCCTTCAGGCACCGATCAGATCCGGCGCGGACCCGGACCCGGGACGCGGACGGAGGTTCTCACCAGGGGTGATCACGACCGGGTCGACGGCCAACGGCTGGTCACAGCCACCGTCGCGCTCCTCGAGCGCCCACGGCACCGCATCGGTCGGTATCCAGTGCTTGCGCCGGGTGCGCTTGGCCTCCAGATACTCGCGGGCACGCTCGCTCAGCGCCCTCGTTCGCAACGGCACCGCGGTGACCTGCAACCCTTCCTGCCGCAGCGCTTCGACTTTGGCGGGATTGTTCGTCAGCAGCTGCACCGAACGCAGTCCGAGATCCGCCAGCGCACGCGCGGTGGCCACGTAGGTGCGGGCATCGGCCGGGTAGCCCAAGTTTTCGTAGCTGGTGAAGGTGTCCGTGCCGGAACGCTCGCTCTCGCGGTAGCCCAGCGCCTTGACGATCAGCCCCGCCCCGCGGCCCTCCTGCTCCAGATAGACCAGCACTCCCGAACCCGCGGCCTGGATGAGATCCAGCGCCTTGTCCAGCTCCGGCCCGCAGTCGCAGTCCTGCGACCGCAGCGCCTCCCCGTACAGGCAGCGCGAGTGCACCCGGACCAGGCAACCGTCGGCGACCTCGCCGAACAGCAGCAGGTGCCCCCGCTCATCGTCCCCGTTCAACTCCACCACCCGAACTCGCAGATCATGCCCATTGCGACGAAACCGATGTTCGGTGTCGGCAGGATCCACAACGTTGGTCAATGCTCCTCCGTAGCGAGTCTGAAAATTCGCTCGACCTCACCCACCAGTGGCATCGCCCCGGGGACGTCCCCGATCGATTGCGTCGCCACCATTGCGGCGGTCGCCCAGACGTAGTCGTTGCGTGCGGCGGGGCGGCGCGTCGAAACGAGACGATATACCAGGGCGGCGGAGAAGGCAGCGTGAGCGCCGACCGAGTCGTCCAGCGCCGTCGGGAACGGCTGAAAATGGTCGTTGACCTGCTCAGACCACACCGCGCACCGGAAATCCTTGATCGCGCACACCGCTGCCACACCCAGCGCGCGCAGCCGCGTCGCGGTCTGGTCACCGCACGACGCGCCGCCGTCGGCCATCGCCAGCGCCTGCAGGTCCTTGTCGCCGCCGACGAGGTAGTCCACCACACCGAGATGCTGATACAGATACTGCGGGCGATCCAGCCGCGGCGCCGGATGCACGACCACCAGCGGCCGTCGCGGCAGCCTGCGCAACTCCGCCATGATCTGCTCGATCACCCCGGTGGGTTGCTCGAAGGTCAGCAGCACCGCATCCGAGGTGGCCAGCGCCGAGCGGATCGCGTCGCTGCGCAAGTCCTGGGCGCTCAACCGGATTCGCTCGTCCTTGCAGCCGATCGTGCTCGCCGCGCCGGTGCCCGCCACGATCACGGCGGTCACCGGTGTCGGCGCGTAGGGCACCACCTTGACCAGTTCGGTGTCGACGCGTTCGCTGCGCAGGTATTCCAGGATGCGGTCGCCCGCGTCGTCGTCACCGACCGCCGAGATCAGACGCACCCGCAGCCCGAGCCGGGCGGCCGCGACCGCGCGCGTGAGCCCCTTGCCGCCGGGATGTTCCCCGTAGCCGCCGCGGGTGGTGCCACCGGGCCCGGGAATACGGTCGACCGCGTACATGTGGTCGATGACCGCGTCGCCGATCACGGTGACCACCCCCCGGGTGTCCACCGGATCCGATTCGGCGACAGCGGTTTCCGCGGAGGCGGGGAAGTCGACGACGTGCGCTCCGTCGAACACCGAGGCGGTGGCCAGCTGCGCGGCCAGCTCGGTGAACGCGCGGCGTTCGGGGGCCCCGCGCAGGGACCGCACCGTCAGCGTGCCCGGAATCGGCTGCGCCCCAAGGGCTTCGTGCAGCGCCGCCCACCGCGCGGCGAGATATTCGCGCCGTTCGCCCAGATCCGAGGCGTAGAGTCGGCCGAGATCGATCCCCGCGGGCGGGTTTTCGCGCAGCAGCCCCAGTGACAACTCCGCATCGACGACGAGCCGGTGGGTGGGCTCCAAACTGCGGGCCAGGTCGCGCACCAGCGGCAGCACCGCTTCTTCCCGGTCGACGCCCGCGCGCCGCGCGTACTGCCGCACGGCCAGCAGATCCAGCAGGGGCAGTACGTCGATTTCGGTGCTGCGCAACCGATCCGAGCTCAAGCCGGACCGTTTGCACAGCCGGGTGAGGATATTGCGAACGGCAACCATTCCCGAATCCTGCGGGACCATGGCGATGCCACCCTCCTCTTCGGCACGACACCGGGGCGTCGTGCGCAAGTTGGCCACGCAAATCGGGTTTAACCAGCGGGCAAATTGTCAATTACCAAATTACAACGGCAATTGCGCCCGGGGAACGGCAAATGACACACTGGATATGGCGATCCCCATCGCACCACCAGGCATCGGGAGGGCTGGTGATGAGAATGATCCTTCAGATACGGCAGTCTCGACGGCGACGGCAACACCGCCCCGCCGGAGCAGATACCGAGCTGGTGCCGAAGCCGGTGATGGACTGAACCAGCCGCCGGACACTCCGCGCGACAACACACCGGTCATCGCCCGTGCCGCGCCGGCACGCAGACCACGCCCCGCGATCGGCCCGCCCCCGCGGCCTCGGCGCTCCGCTGCCCGGCCGGATCGCACGGCGTCCATCCTCGCGTCGACCGGGACTCACACACCCCGCTCGACACCCAGCCGCACCCTACGAACCACTCGGTGCTGCGGTTGCCACACACCCGCGAGCTACCCCCTGGTCCACCCGGCCGGGCAGCGGACTTCATCGGCCCGGGCACACATGCATCGTGCCCGCCCAACCGGCAGAAACCACGGTGCGGCACGCCACAACGCCGCACCAGCGGATGCACGACTGGAGGCATTCGTGATCATCGAACTCAGCACCCTGGAGCCGGCCTCACTCCACCTGTTGCACCGGAGACTGCGATGACCATCCACTCCACCGAATGGACGATGACCAGTGACATAACCCCGGAATCGGCCTGCCGTGACACCGACGCGACCGACGGCTGGCGGCTGAGCTGGCTACCGGACCGGCGGCTGACCCACAGCCAGGCGCTGGCCGGCATGCGGCTGGACGAACTGCTCAGCGACCCGCACCTCGTGCACGACCGCATGGCTCAGGCCCGCGTCGAGGTCTACGCCGACCAGCTGGGCATCCTGCGCGATCACGCGGTGATCCTGCTGGCGAAGCGAATGGCCGCGCGTCTGGGGCAGGAACTGCGGCCGAAGGGAGATCCAGCGCCGCCGGGGCGTGGTCCACGGCCCCGGCGCGCCCGCACTCCCGAACCACCGTTCGTGCCCGGCTGAGGCCCGCAGATTCAGGCGTGCGCTTTGTGCTCCGCACCGACGGCCTCACCGAGGTGGGCGTACCCCCCGGCGCGCAACCGCCGCGCCAGGCCCCGATGGATCCTGCGCATCCAGAACGGCCCGCCGTAGATGAACCCGGTGTAGCCCTGCAACAGCGTCGCACCGGCGAGAATGCGTTCCCACGCCTGGTCGACGGTTTCGATGCCGCCGACCGAGATCAGCACCAGCCGGTCGCCGACGCGCCGATACAGCCGCCGCAGCACCTCGAGCGAACGGTCGGCGACCGGCGGACCGGACAGGCCGCCCGCGCCCATGGCGTCCACCTCCGCAGCGTCGGTGCGCAGCCCATCACGCCGGATCGTGGTGTTGGTGGCCACGATGCCCGCCAGACCGAGTTCGACGGCCAGGTCGGCCACCGCGTCTATGTCCTCGTCGGACAGATCCGGCGCGATCTTCACCAGCACCGGCACCCGCACACTGTCCAGTACCGCCCGCAGCAGCGGGCGCAGCGATTCGACCGCCTGCAGATCACGCAGGCCCGGCGTGTTGGGCGAGCTGACGTTGACCACGACGAAATCGGCCAGCGGCCCCAGCAGCGCGGCGCTGGTGGCGTAGTCCGCGGCCGCGGCCTCCGGTTCGACGATCTTCGTCTTGCCGATGTTCGCGCCGATCGGCACCACGCCACGCCGTGCGCGCAGCCGGTCGGCGACCGCGGCGGCGCCGTCGTTGTTGAAACCCATCCGGTTGATCAGCGCCCGGTCGGCGGGCAGCCGGAACAGCCGCGGCGCGGGATTGCCCGGCTGCGCCTGGGCGGTGACGGTGCCGATCTCGGCGAAACCGAACCCCAGCGGGGCCCAGGCATCGACGCCGTCGGCGTTCTTGTCGAAACCGGCGGCCAAACCGAGCGGTGCGGGGAACTCGACCCCGAACGCTTCGACGCGCAGGATCGGATCACGGGCGACGAGAACCTTGCTCATCGCCCAGCGCAGCGGCGCGACCCATGCGGCGAAGCGGATGACCGCGAAGACGAGGTGGTGGACGCGTTCCGGCGCGACCAGGAACATCAGTCGCAATAGCAGGGCGTACATCGGCTCACATTCCGGGTTCGGGCTGGGGTAGTAGTGCGGATTTTCGCCGCCGCAGCAGCACCCGCCTGCTGCCGTCGGTGTAGGCCCGCACCCGCGAGAGTTCCCAGCCACCGAACTCGGCCTGGATCGCCAGCCGCATGGACGCGGTCACCCGCGTGACATCCGGCGGCAGCCGCAGCGGCACGTATTCGTAGTCGTCGCTCGAGGTTTCCCAGCCCGCGGGCAGCGCGCGCCCGCGCCCCCGGTGCGCTGCCGGATCAGCAGATGCCGCGGTATCGTCGCCCGCGCGTGGTGTCCGAGCCATCAGTGCCCTCTCTTCCGATCGTCCGCACCGATCCGTTGCAGACCGTCGCCGGTCGCGGACCCCACGAACAGATCACCGGTGCCTTGCTCGACAGCCACCGAGTTCGGTTGCCGGACGGTGGCGTAGCGGCCCACTTCCTTCGGTATACCAGTCGACAGGTCGAATCCGACGACCTCGTTGCGCTGCGTGCACGTCACCCACACGGTGTCCGACCGCTGATCGTAGGCGAGTGCGTAAGGCGAAGATCCTACCGGGAAACGCTGGCGCAGCACGAGCGGTCCGGCAGTGTAGACCAGCAGCTCCCCACCGGCGGTGTCGGTGACCACGAACCGGCCGCGGGCGTCACCGATCAGTTCGGTGGCCCCGTCCCCGGCCCGCAACGCCAATCCGGGGCGTTTCTTGCGAGGATCGACCTCGAAGATCGCGGTCTGATGCCGGTCGAGCACGGTCAGCTTGCCGTCGGCTTCGGCGAGTTCGTCGGCCGACACCAGCCCGGACACGGTGTGGGTCACCTCGCCGCCGGACGTCAGCTCCAGCACCCGGCCGTCGGCGGTGCCGACCAGCAACCCGCCGTCGTCGCGGGCGCGGACCGACCGCACGTCGCCGTCGACGGCGACCGCGGTGACCGCGCCGGAGGCGAGATCCACCCGCAGCACCCGGCCCGGCGCGGCCGCCAGCATCTCACCGGGCCTGCCCGGGGTGAGACCGCTCGCGCGATCGGGCAGGGTCACCGTGCGCACCACCGGCTCGGCGGCGGCCGTGTCCACGACGGTGAGGACGGCGCCGTCCAGCGCGGCCAGCAACCTACTGCCGGAGTCGACTTCCAGCGCGGCGATCGGACCGGCGGGCACTACCCGGCCCGCGGGCGGCGTGGTCACCGCGGGCGCGACCGCAGCCGTGGCCGGATCCCTGGTCGGCAGGTCGGGACCGCCCGCACCGGAGCATCCGGCCAGCAGTACCAGCACCGCCGCACCCGCGAATGCCGAGACGACCGAGCCGCGAGGGCGCATCCACCGAACTCCTTCTACCGACGAATCTTCCGCTATCTCACCATCTGACCATGATGGCGTAACCAACCGACCGACCGGGGTGTCGGCTCGAGCGGAATGTCGGTACCCGGCGTTACGGTGGAGACCACACCGTCCGATATAGGGAGATCCGGGTTGAAAGCCGACCATCCGTCGGGGTTTGTTCTCGACGACATCACCGTCGGCGCGTACGCGCACGGGTTCGGCACCACCGCCGACGGGCATCCGTTCGCCTTCCGCACCATCCGCGCCACGCTGACGCTGGAGATCTACCGCCGCGGTCTGGGCGAGGCCGTCCCCGGCCCGGAGGACGTGCTCGCGGTCGCCGAAGCCACGGTCACCGACATCGACCTCGACGACGAGCGCAGTGTCGCCGCGCTGGTGCGGGATATGATCCCCGACACCGCGACGATCGACACCGCCGCGCAACGGGACGTCACGACCGTGCGTGCCCTACTCGGACGGATCAGCTCCGTCATCGAAGGTATGTAGGAAGTGATGACCCGCACACGACTCGCCCGCACCGCGCTCACCGCGGCCGTTCTACTGCTGGCCGTACCGGCCGCCGCCTGCGACAGCGGAACCGACGATGCCGCGGTCGACGCCGCCCGCTCGTCGGCGAACGCGTCGCTGTCGTCCTCGATCGCCGTCTCCTCCAGCGCCGCGCACCCGCCGCTGCCGACCGCCGCCGACCTGGACGCCCAGATCAAGCGGGCACTGGACCCGGCGCTGCCCGACAGCGAACGCACCGCCCTCATCGAGGACGGCGACTCCTTCCGCCAAGCCATCCCCGACATGTACAAGGCGCTGCAGGACAACCCGCGCGCCGTCTACGGCGTCACCGACCCGGTGTTCGACAACCACGACGGCACCCTGACCGCCACCATGCGCCTGGACAAGGACGGCACCGGCGCCGCGGTCCGCACCACGGTCGTGCACTTCGTGCTCGTCGACGGCAAGTGGAAGATCTCCCGCACCGACCTGTGCGGCATCTTGCGCTCGGCCGACTACCGCACCCCGGCCTGCGGCTGACCGGGCCCGCGACGCGATGCGCCGTTCCGGATCACTACGGTGGGGACGGTTCGTCCACCGCAACCGCTACCTCGTCCTGGCCTTCTTCGTACTGTTCGTGCTGGTCTCCGGCTGGTACGGCCGCGACCTGTCCGGGCGGCTGACCCAGGAGGGCTGGTTCGACGAGAGCAGCGAATCGGTGGCCGCCGCCGAACTGGCCGACCGCACCTTCGGCCGCGACACCGACAGCGACCTGATCCTGCTCTACACCGCCCCCGACGGCGCCACCGTCGACGACCCGGCCGTACGCGGCCCGGTCACCCGGCAGCTGGCCGGACTGCTGGCCACCTACCCCGACCGCATCCAGAAGATCGACAGCTACTGGGACAGCCCGTTCTCCGCCCAGGCCACCGACGCCACCCGAACCCACGCCTTCGCCAGCGTCGGCTTGCGCGGCTCGGGCACCGCCACGGTGGAGAACTACGCGGCGATCAAGGAGCACCTCGGCGCCGGACGCGCAGGCGGCGGGCCGGGCGGCACCACCGTGCAACTGGCCGGGTTGCAGCCGATCGTCGAAGGCATCAACACCGGCATGCAACGCGACATCAAACGCGCGGAGATGATCGCCCTGCCGCTGGTGGCGATCCTGCTGTATTTCGTGTTCGGCGGCGTCATCGGGGCACTGCTGCCGGTGCTCATCGGCGGCATGACGATCCTGGGCACCCAGGGCGGGCTGCGGCTGCTGACCGACCACATCGACGTCAACGTCTTCGCCAGCGCCGTGATGACCCTGGTCAGCCTCGGCTTGGCGATCGACTACGGGCTGTTCACCGTCACCCGCTTCCGGGAGGAACTCGCCGCCGGCCACACCGTCGAGGAGGCCACTGCCCGCACCGTCGCCACCGCCGGGCGCACCGTGCTGTTCTCGGCCGCGATCATCGCCCTCAGCCTCGGCGCGCTGTTCATCTTCCCCAACGGGGTGCTGCGCTCGGTGCCACTGGGCGGCATCAGCTCGGTCCTGCTGGCGGCAGTGCTGTCGGTGACCGCGTTGCCCGCGGCATTGAGCATCGTCGGGCGCCGCATCGACTTCCTGGGCTGGAAACGGTTCTCCCGCAGCAAGACCGAAGCCCAGATCGATGCCGGATTCTTCTCCCGCCTGGCGCTGTGGGCGATGCGCAGACCGTGGGCGGTGGCCGTGCCGATCGTGCTCGCGCTGCTCGCGCTGGCCCTCCCGATCCGGCACATCGAATTCGGCGGGCTCAGCGAACGCTATCTGTCCGACGACAACCCCGCCCGGGTGGCGCAGGAACGGTTCGACGAGCTGTTTCCCAGCTTCCGCACCGAACCACTGAAACTGGTGGTGGTCGGCGCCGACCCGCAGCAACTCAGCGACATCCGCTACGCCGCCAACCACATTCCCGGCCTGACCGGACGCTTCGAACCCGCGGCGCCCACCAAGGACGGCATCAACGTGCTCGCCGCCGGATTGGCCGACAAACGCGACGCCGACCAGGTGATCGCCGCACTGCGCGCCATTCCCGAACCACCCGGAGTGCAGGTGATGGTCGCCGGTGTGCCCGCGCTGGAACGCGACAGCATCAACGGACTGCTCGACGGCCTGCCGACCCTGCTCGCCCTGCTCGTCGCGGCGGCGCTGGCGCTGATGTACGCGGCGTTCCGGTCGCTGGTACTCGCGCTGAAGGCGGTGGTGATGAGCGCGCTCAGCCTCGTGTCCACCCTCGGCATGCTGACCTGGATGTTCGTGCAGGGGCACGGTGCGGGGGTCTTCCACTTCACGCCGGGACCGTTGATGTTCGCGGTGCTGGCGCTGATCGTGACGGTGGTGTTCGGGCTGTCCACCGACTACGAGGTGTTCCTGCTGTCACGAGTGTCGGAGGCCCGCGACGCCGGCGCGGACGCGCCCGAGGCGATCCGCTACGGCATCGCCCACACCGGCGGCGTGATCACCTCCGCCGCCGCGATCCTCATCGTGGTGACCGGCGCGTTCGGGTTCTCGGATCTGGTGCTGATGAAATACATCGCCTACGGCATGATCGCCGCACTGATCCTGGACGCTACTGTCATCCGCCTGCTGCTGACCCCCGCGGTGCTGAAACTGATCTGGCGGTAGGACCACAGGCGCGGCTTCGCCCGGCACCGGTAGCCGCACGCTCGAGGCTTCCCCGGTGAGCTGGACCGGAGCAGGCGAGGGCGAACGTGGCGCTACTGCCGAACGGGCGGGTCGACGGCGTCTCCAGCGCGGTGAACGTGTCGCATCCCCGGCGGAGGCGCGGATGTGATGACTCTGCGGCAGTTGCCCGCAGCCGCGGTCCGGATCGCGATCAAGCCTTCCGTCGCCGCACGCCGATTGATCCGGGCACCCACCACTGGCCGAACCGGCCGCACAGTTGCGACAACCACTCACCACACCGCGGTTTCGTAGATCAGCGGCGTACGGGCAGGACCAGTTGGGCGCCGGTGACCGGGTGGTCGAGCACTTCCACCGGGTGCTGGTAGACGCGCGTGAGCAGTTCGGTGGTGAGCACGTCGCGGGGTGGCCCGTCCGCGGCGATGCGACCCGCGTCGAGGACCGCGACGCGGTCGGCGTAGGCGGCCGCGATACCGAGATCGTGCAGGACAACCACCACGGCGGCGCCTTCGGCGGCGCGGGCGGCGGCCAAGCGCAGCACGGCCTCCTGATGCCCCAGGTCCAGGGCAGCGGTGGGCTCGTCCAGCAGCAGCGTGGCGGTGTCCTGCGCCAATACCCGCGCCAGCGCGACTCGGGCGCGTTCACCGCCGGAGAGGGTCGGGAACGACCGGGCGGCGAGGTGTTCGACGTCGGTGGCGGCCATCGCCGCGGCGATCTGTTTTTCGTCGAGTTCGCGGCGCTCGGTGCGCACCCAGGGCGCGCGGCCCATCGCCACCACTTCGCGCGCGGTGAAGGGAAAGCCGACAGTGTGAGTCTGCGGCAGCACCGCCCGCCGCCGGGCCATGTCCAGCGTCGTCCAGTGCGACAACGGCTGCCCGTCGAGCTCGACCGTCCCCGCGCTGAGCGCCAACTCCCCGGCCAACGCGGCCAACAGCGTCGACTTGCCCGCCCCATTCGGCCCGACCAAAGCCACGACCTGCCCCGCGACCGCCTCGAAGTCCACGCCCTCGAGCACCAACCGCGCCTGCCCGCCACCCCTGCGCTGCACACTCACCCCCACCGCCCGCACCGTCGCATCCCCCTGCTGCGGCCACCCCGGCACCTCATGCACCGTCGGCAACAACCTCACCCCGCACCTCCCGGCCACGAGTGGCACACCATCGAGAGCTCTTCTCGGCGTTCGCCACGACGATGTGCCGCTCGACGAACGAAACAGGGGGTCATGCCCAGCCTCCGGAGCGGGCTCTCGTGCGGCGCAGCAGCCAGAAGAAGACGGGGCCGCCGATCAGGGAGGTGAGCATGCCGAGGGGGAGGTCGGCGTTGTCGACCAGGGACCGGGCGGTGACGTCGGCGGCCAGCAGCACCACCGCGCCGACGATGGCGCTCAGCGGGATCAGCACCCGATGGGCGGGGCCGACCAGCATCCGCACCAGGTGCGGGACGATGAGCCCGACGAACAGGATGATGCCGGTGAACGCGACACCGGCGGTGGCCAGGACCGCGACCACCACGATCACGTTGCGGCGCAGCCGCTCCACGTCGACACCGAGATGCCGGGCCGCGGACTCTCCGAGCGCCAGCAGATCCAGTCGCGGCGCCAGCAGCACCGCCGCGACGACACCGACCGCGGTCAGCGGCGCCACCACCCCCACCGATTCCCACCTGGCCCCGTTGAGCGAGCCCAGCTGCCAGAACACGATCTGGTCGCGCGCCGCGGGAGAGGCGACGAACAGCAGCAGCGCGATCAACCCACCCGCGAAAGCGTTGATCGCGACACCGGTGAGCACGAGCGTGACGACCTCGGTGCGCCCGCCGGAGCGCGCCAGCAGATACACCAGCAGCGTGGTCGCCAGCCCCGCGACGAACGCCGCCGCGGCCACCGACCACGCCGCGACGAACGCCCCACCCACCACGATGACCGTGCCCGCGCCGACCGCCGCGCCCGCGGACACACCGATCACGCCCGGCTCGGCGAGCGGATTGGCGAACACACCCTGCAACAACGCACCCGCTGTCGCCAGCGCCGCACCCACCAGCACCGCCAGCACCACCCGCGGGAACCGCACCTCCCACAACGTCACCTCACCCGCGGGATGCGCGGGCATCGGCCCGATCTCCAGCCCGATCCGGTGCAGCACGCTGCCCGCCACCTCGGCGGGCGTCGTCGGCACCTGCCCGATCGCCGCCGACGCCAGCGCCAGCGCCACCAGCCCCGCCAATGCGACCACGAACACCAGCACCAGCCGCGAACGGCTGCGCGACTTCGGCACCGGCGTCACCGGCCGCGCCGCCTCGGTCTGCGACAGGCTCATGCGTGCCCGGTGCCGTACACCGCCGCGCTCAGCGCCGCGATCACCCGCCCGGTGTTGGGCCCGAAACTCAGCAGCACCGCATCGGACATGTCCACCACCCGCCGGTCCCGCCCGGCCGGGGTCTGCGCGATGCCGGGCACCTTCTGCAATCCCTCCACACCGCCGACGGACTTCAGCCCGTCCGACATCACCAGCAGCACATCCGGCGCCGCGCCGATGATGGCCTCACTGGTGATCGCGGTGAACGGCTCGCTCAACCCGGACACGGTGCCCGCGTCCCGGGCGTGCAGCGCCGCGATCAACGCGTCCGCGCCCGACCCCGGGCCCGCGAGCATGGTGATGGCGGTGGAACGCAGGTACAGGAAAGCGATGGTCAGCTGGGGATTCTGGGCGGGCACCGCGGCACTCGCGGCCGTGATCTCGTCGCGGGTGCGCTGCGCCAGCGCCTGCCCACGATCCGGCACACCCAACGTGCCCGCGACCGCCTCGATCTGCGGCACCACCCCGTCCATCGTGCGCTCCGGGTCGAAGTAGACGACGGTGACACCGGCCGCGCGCAGCTGTTCGCGCACCGCGGGCGCGGCGCTGGTGGTGTCGGTCAGGAACACCGACGGCCGCAGCGCCAGCACCGACTCGATGTTCAGCGACCCGTTGCCGCCGGCCACATTGGGCACCTCCCGCACCGCGGGAAACGCCGCCGAGGTACTGCGCCCCACCAGTTTCGGCCCCAGCCCGAGCGCGTACACGATCTGGGCGAGGGTGCCGTAGCGGTCCACGGCGATGATGCGGGAAGCGTCGGTCACGGTGACCTCCGCGCCGTCGAACGAACGCACCGTCACCGGCAACGCCGGCGTGGGCTCCGGCCCGATCGGCACCGGATCCAGATCCGTCAGCGTCGCCGTCGTAGGGCCGTGCCCACCGTGCGAGGAACCGGCATCGGCGCCACACGCCACCGACCCGGCCAGCAGGCTCACCGCGAGCAGGGCCAGGACGGCACGCCACCACCCGGTTCGGACTCGGTTCCCACGCCCACCCCCGGTCGCTGCAGTGCTCATGCAGGCAAGGCTAATCTGCGTCACTCGGCGCGTGCACTGACGTCGTCCAAGGCGGCCGCGATCGCCCGCGGCAGTTCCAACGTCTCGGCGGCCAGCACGCCCGTGAGCTGCCCGATGTCGCGGGCACCGACGATCATGCTCGCGATGCCCGGCCGGTCGCGGATCCAGGCCAGCGCCACCGCCAGCGGCGAGGTACCCAACCCGTCCGCGGCGGTCACCAGCGCATCCACCACCCGGGTGGCGCGGTCGTCGAGACCGTTGCGGATCTCCGCCGCGGTCGCTTCGTCGGCGCCCCGCGAATCGGCGGGAACACCGTCCCGGTACTTACCGGTCAGGATGCCGCCCGCCAGCGGCGCCGAGGCGATCACCCCGACTCCGTGATACCGCGCGGCCGGCACGACGTCGGCCTCCGCGCCCCGCGCCAGCAGCGAATACGGAGTCTGCGCCGCGGTCACCGGCGCGACCGCCGCCAGGCTGGCCAGCTGCCAAGCCCCGAACCCGCGCACCCCCGCGTAACGCACCCGGCCCGACCGCACCGCCTGCTCCAACGTCGAGGCGACCTCCTCGAGCGGCGTCCTCGGATCCCAGACCCCGACATTCCAGATGTCCAGATGATCGGTGCCGAATTCCAGCAGCGTACGATCCAGTTGCCGCAGCAGCGCCCGCCGCGACGTGTCCACGGTGACCTGCACCGCTCCCGGCACTCCCGCGGCGGAGAACTCCCACGGCGCGATGCCGGCACACCCGCTGAGCACCACGTCGTCCCGCGAGACCAGATCCCCGAGCAGCTCGGCCAGGATCCGCTGCGCGGCGCCGCCCGCGTAGGCGGGGGAGGTGTCCACCAGCGTGCCGCCCGCCTCGACGAACGCCACCAGCTGCCCTGCGGCGTCCTCGGCGTCGGTGTGCGAACCCCAGGTATGGGTCGCCAGGCCCATCCGCGACACCCGCAGGCCGCTGCGGCCCACCGTCCGCTGTTCCATCACCGTGTCCGCGCTTTCGTCACGGCGCCAAGCCTAGAGTGTGGATACGCGACTGGGCGCCCACCAGCACCGTGGGTCGCGCACTTCGGTGAGCGGGGAAACCGCGCCACCCTCGCGAACCCGGCAGCGGCGGCAGCACCACGGCCGGGCACGCCACGGCGGCCTCGACACTGTACTGTCGCTGCGTGATTGGGGCGGCGGTCACGCGGACATGACCGCCCGCCGCACCAATGCGCAGGTAGCAACATGTATTTCAAGTGGAGGATGGTTCGTGATCGGTGAGTCGATGACCTGGGTGCAGGCCTTGGTGCTGGGTCTGGTGCAGGGGCTCACGGAGTTTCTGCCGATCTCCTCCTCGGCGCATCTGCGCATCGTGTCGTCGGTCTTCTTCGGCCAAGACGCGGGCGCCTCGTTCACCGCGGTGACCCAGCTGGGCACCGAGGCCGCGGTGCTGGTGTACTTCGCCAAGGACATCTGGCGGATCGTGTTGGCCTGGTTCGCGGGTCTGCGCGAGCAGGTGAGCGCGCGCGGTCGCCAGGAGCTCCCTCTGCACGATCAGCCCACGACGAAACTGCCGGTCATCACCGCCGACCACACGCGCGTTCTGGACCAGCGGGCCCAGCGCGACCTCGACTACCGGATCGGCTGGTATGTGATCATCGCCACCATCCCGATCGGTGTGCTGGGGTTCGTGTTCAAGGACCAGATCCGCACCGGCGCCCGCAATCTGTGGCTGGTGTCGTTCATGCTGATCTTCTTCGCCCTGGTCATCGCCGCCGGTGAGTACTTCGGCCGCAAGGAACGCTCGATCGAGCAACTCACCACCCGCGACGGTCTGGCCATGGGTTTCGCGCAGTGCCTGGCTTTGATCCCCGGTGTCTCGCGCTCGGGAGCGACCTCGACCGCGGGCCTGTTCCTGGGCTTGGAGCGCGAAGCGGCCGTGCGGTTTTCGTTTCTGCTCGCCATCCCCGCGGTGACCGCCTCGGGCCTGTTCAGCCTGCCCGACGCGTTCGAACCCGCAGGTGAGGGCCTCAACGCCAGCGGGCCGCAGCTGCTGGTGGCCACGGTGCTGGCGTTCGTGGTCGGCTACGCGTCGGTGGCGTGGCTGCTGCGTTTCGTCGCACGGCATTCGCTGTACTGGTTCGTCGGCTACCGCGTCGCGCTCGGCGCGATCATCATGGGTCTGCTGGCGGCGGGCGTAATCTCGGCGACATGATCGCTAGGCTGACCGCATGACGGTGATCCTGCTGCGGCACGGTGTGTCGACCTCGAACACCGCCCGCACCCTGGCCGGTCGCAGCACCGGCGTCGAGCTCACCGAGCGCGGCGAGGAGCAGGCGAGGACCGTGGCCGAACGACTGGCCGGGCTGCCGATCGAACGGATCGTGCACTCCCCGCTGCTGCGCTGTCAGCGCACGGTCGCCCCGCTGGCCGAAAAGTTCGGGCTGGAGCCGGTTTTCGACGACCGCCTGCTCGAGGTGGACTACGGCGAGTGGACCGGCCGCCCGCTCGCGGAACTGGTGGAGGAACCGCTGTGGAAGGTCGTGCAGCGGCACGCCTCCGGCGCGGTGTTCCCCGCCGGTGAGGGTTTGGCGCAGGTGCAGGTGCGCGCGGTGGCCGCCATCCGCGACCACGACCGCGCCCTCGCCGAGCAGCACGGCCGCGACGCGTTGTGGGTGGCGTGCACGCACGGGGACGTGATCAAGTCGATCCTCGCCGACGCGCTGGGCATCCATCTCGACGGTTTCCAGCGGATCGTCGTCGAGCCCGCCTCGATCAGCGTCGTGCGCTACACCCCGACCGCACCCTACGTGTGGCGGCTCAACGACACCGGCGCCGACCTGTCCGCCCTCGCCGCGACCGGCCGGCAACGCCCCGCCGGCTCGGCGGCGCCGGGCCCGGAGGCCTCCGGGCCTGTTCCCGGTGGTGAGCTCGGCAATACCGGAAGTGCGGATAATGGGAATGCGGAGCGCCGAGATTCCTTGTAAACAACCGAGCGGTCGTTGTATGGAATCCCCGCGCCGCGGGTAGTCGATCAGGGTCACGTATCAGGAGGTGCATGTGTCACGCGCAATCCATGTATTCCGCACCCCCGATCGTTTCGTCGCCGGGACCGTCGGTGAGCCGGGCGATCGCGCGTTCTACCTGCAGGCCGTGCAGGAACCGCGCGTGGTCAGCGTGCTGCTGGAAAAGCAGCAGGTGAAGGTGCTCGCCGACCGGATGGGTCTGCTGCTGGACGAGGTCGCGCGCCGTTTCGGCGCGGAAGTGCCCCCGCAGGCGGAGGATGTCAGCGACAACGCGCCGCTGGTCACCCCGATCGACGCGGAATTCCGGGTCGGCACCATGGGCCTGGGCTGGGACGCCGACGCGGGCGCGGTGGTGGTGGAACTGCTGGCGATCACCGAGACCGAGGTCGACGAGTCGGTGGTGCTCGACGACACCGAAGAGGGCCCCGACGCGGTGCGGGTGTTCCTCACCCCGATCCAGGCCCGGGAATTCGCGCTGCGCTCCACCCGGGTGATCGCGGCGGGCCGCCCGCCCTGCCCGCTGTGCGGCGAGCCGCTGTCGGCCCGCGGGCACATGTGCGTGCGGACCAACGGCTACAAGCGCGGCGACATCTTCGGCGCGGCCGAACTAGAGGAGTGATTCGGTGGCCGAGACCGGGGACGGATTCCACAGCGGCGAGCTGACGGTGATCGGGCGGGTGAACACCGCCAGCAACGTGACCCTGGTCTGCGACGTACGCGGCCCCGCCACCGACGACGCCCCGCTGCGGGTGGTCTACAAACCGATCCGCGGCGAACGACCGCTGTGGGACTTCCCCGACGGCACCCTGGCCGGGCGTGAGGTGGCCTCGTATCTGATCTCCGAAGCGATCGGCTGGGGCGTGATCCCCGAAACCATTGTGCGCGAGGGCCCTTTCGGCCCCGGCATGGTGCAGCGCTGGGTTGTCGGCGTGGACAACCACACCGACCTCGGCAACCGGCTCGACCTGATCGATCTGTGCCCCGCCGGAGCGGTACCCGAAGGGTTCTGTGAGGTCCTGCGCGCGGTGGACGACATGGGCAACGAAGTGTCCCTCATCCACGCCGACGATCCGCGGCTGCAGCGCGTGGCGGTGCTGGACGTACTGCTCAACAACGCCGACCGCAAAGGCGGGCACGCGCTGGAAGGACTCGACGGACAGGTCTACGGCGTCGACCACGGCATCTGCTTGCACACCGACCACAAACTGCGCACGGTGCTGTGGGGCTGGGCCGGTCAACCCATCGGCGACGGGCTGATCGCGGATGTCACCGCCTTCGCCAAGCAGCTGCCCGGCACCTTCGCCGACACGCTCAGCAGGCACATCACCGACACCGAGATCGACGCGTTGATCGAGCGCACCCAGCACCTGCTCGACGAACCGGTGATGCCGCTGCCGCGCACCGCGCGCCCCATCCCGTGGCCCGCGTTCTGAGCGCCACCACAACCGATGCCGCGGCACGCGATCGCGGGCACAGTGGAAGCGGGAAACGCTCGGCGCGACGACGAGGAGGACGCGATGACCCACGCCCCCGGAGACCCCGCGGCACCGACGGTGCGGATCGTCGTCGGCGCGCCCACCTACCGCATCGCGTTGCACTACGTGCACCTCTATGACAAGAAGCCGTACCCCGACGCCGACCTGCACCTCTACGACAACGGCGTCTACTGGCTGCGCTCGGAGGGGGAGAACCACTTCGGGGTCTACGTGCTCACCGAGGGCTCGGTGGACTCCGGGCGGTTCACCATCCGGTTCATCTCGTTGCCTTCCCCGGACTGGGGCGATACGGTCGCATACCACGAACTCGAGTTCGACGTCGCGCGCGGCGAATTCACCCAGATCGCACTCGCCGACACCGACCCCGACATCCCGGATCTGGACGGAACGTTCGCGATCACGCCCAACACGATCGCCGATCCCACCCGCCGCACCGGCGGCTGATTCAGCCGATTCAGCGAAAACCGAATTATTGACATCCCACGAATCGCTCGAAAACGCAGGTCGCGGCGGGCCGGGCGCACCGCGCGGCGGGCGAGGGCACCGGGCCGGGGACGGATGATCCCCGCCACACCTTTACCCTCGTAAGCATGCAGTCCTGGTCCGATACCGCCCTCCCGACCGTCCCTGGAGCAGGACCGCCGTTGCGGTTGTACGACACCGCCGACCGTCAGGTACGTCCGGTCACCCCCGGCGCCACCGCCACCATGTACGTCTGCGGCATCACGCCGTATGACGCCACTCATCTCGGGCACGCCGCGACCTACCTGACCTTCGATCTGGTCAACCGGCTCTGGCGCGACGCCGGCCACGACGTGCACTACGTGCAGAACGTCACCGATGTCGACGATCCGCTGTTCGAACGCGCGGCCCGCGACGGCGTCGACTGGCGCGACCTGGGCGCCGCGGAGACCGATCTGTTCCGCGAGGACATGTCCGCGCTGCGGATCGTGCCGCCTCGCGACTACGTCGGCGCCGTCGAATCCGTCGACGAGGTCGTCGAGTTCGTGCAGAAACTGCTGGCTTCCGGCGCGGCCTACATCGTCGAGGACGCCGACTACCCCGACATCTACTTCCGCGCCGACGCCACCGAGCAGTTCGGCTACGAATCCGGCTACGACCGCGACACGATGGAGCGGCTGTTCGCCGAACGCGGCGGCGACCCGGATCGTCCCGGCAAACGCGACAGCATCGACGCGCTGCTGTGGCGCTCCGCGCGTCCCGGCGAGCCGTCCTGGCCTGCCCCGTTCGGCGCGGGCCGCCCCGGCTGGCACATCGAGTGTTCGGCGATCGCGTTGAACCGCATCGGCCCGGAGTTCGACATCCAGGGCGGCGGCAGCGACCTGATCTACCCCCACCACGAATACTCCGCCGCGCACGCCGAGTCGCTGATCGCCGGGCGCCGCTTCGCCCGCCACTACGTGCACGCCGGCCTGATCGGGCTGGACGGGGAGAAGATGTCGAAGTCGCGCGGCAATCTCGTGCTGGTCTCGGCCCTGCGCCGCCAGGGCGTCGACCCGGCCGCCATCCGGCTCGGACTGCTGGCCGGCCACTACCGCCAGGACCGGATGTGGACCGATGCTCAGCTCGAGCAGGCGCAGCGTCGCCTGGCGCTGTGGCGCGAAGCCGCCGCACTGCAAGCAGGACCCTCCGCCACCGACACCGTCGCCCGCCTGCGCCAGCACCTGGCCGACGACCTGGACACCCCCAAAGCGCTCGACGCCGTCGACAACTGGGCCCGCCAGGCCCTCGACTACGGCGGACGGGACACCGACTCGCCCGCGCTGATCGCCACCGCCGTGGACGCGCTGCTGGGCATCCGCTTGTAGCCGCCCGCCTCTTGCCCGTATCCGCCGCGCGTGATGGGGTAGCGGCGTGTGCAAGCTTCCCGGACCGGGCCTGTCGGGTCCCCGCGGCAAACTGGCGGCCCTCGCGGCCGGACGATTGCGGCCCGCCGCCGAGCCCGCGGATCCGCGGACGATCGCGGCCCGCAGGCGTTTCTTCGGCCCCGACACCGTCGACGCCGCTACCGGTGCGCTGCGCACGGACCGGGTCGTGCTGTCCTGGGTGGGCTGCACCACCTACGCGATGGCCATCGGCGGTTCGGTGTTCCTGCTCGACGCGTGGGTGCCGCGGCTGACCAGCACCGGCTACGTCCCGGCGACGCCGCAGGAGCTGGTGGACCTGGCGCCCGCAGCGATCTTCATCGGTCACGGACATTTCGACCATGCCGGTGACGCGGGCCGGATCGCGCAGGCCAGCGGCGCCACCGTGCACGGCACCGCCGAGCACTGCGCGGCGATCACCGCGCAGCTCACCGACGCGGCGTTCCCGACCGTGCAGCACGGTGACGCGGACACCGCGATCGGCGCCCGCGCGGACTGCACCGTCGGCGCGGTCGAGCTCACCGTCATCCGGCATCTGCACTCCGCACGCACCCCACCCGACCCGGTCAGCGGATCACCCCGCTTCTTCCCCCGCCCGGAACCGGGCGTCGTACTCGCCCACCCGCCCACACTGAGCGGACTGCTGCAAGGGCTACCGCGACTGCGCGACCCCGAGGGCGGGGTGCTGCTGTATCAGTTCCGGGTGCCCGGTTTCTCCCTGGTCTGGCACGACTCGACCGGGCCGCTCACCGAGCGCGCACCGCACGTGTTCGACGTGCTGGCCGCGCTACCGGCCACCGATGTACAGATCGGCGCGGTGCAGGGCTACAACCAGATCAGCAACGGCCTGCGCGACCCCCGCACCTACATCCAGGCCCTCGCCCCGGCGGTGTTCGTCCCGTCCCATCACGACAACTGGCTGCCCGGACTCACCGCGAGCGCGGCGAGCTACGACCCACCGCTGCGCGCGGAGCTGGACAAGATCGCCGCGGCGCGCCGCCCGGAACTGCGCGCCCTGCACGACCCCGCCGACTATGTGCGCCCGCAGCGACTCACATTCCCGCTGTGAGCGCGTCCGCGCCTGCGACACGTCCCGCGACTGCGGTTCGTACACGGTCCGGGGCAGTTTCCTCGGCGTAGAGCAGCGCGATCTGTTCGGCGTATTCGGCCGCGATCGGCGCGCGCCGCAGCTTCATCGTCTCGACGAGCACGCCGCCGCCGAACCGCTTGTCCGGCAAGAGGATCGGTGGGTCCGGTCGCGCGGAGTCCGGCGTTACGGCTGGCTTACCTGCCCGGAGGCGATGAGTTCCCGGGCAGGTCGCGAGCTACTCGGCCGCGCGGGTGCGAATCAGCCCGCGCTGCCGCTACCGGCTTGGAACACCACCGTCAGAAGATCGGCGAAAACCGTCAGTAATTCCACGATCACTCCATATTCGTCGGAAACATGAAGTCAGCAGCGTGTACGACGCGATGGTCTTTCTCGTGAACGACGAATGAATAATCAGGTGCAAGCCCTATTCGTTCAGCGGTGCGCGTCCCGGATTCGTTCGCCGTGCCAGCACCCGCACCATTGTCGTCCCACCGTGTCCGAACTGGGCGTTTACGCCAGTGCGGGCCGGTTCGGCAGCGCGGTGCGACGAATGCATTATTCCGCTGATCGGACTGCGTTTCGCCGCCGATCGAATCACCGGGCCGGAAAGGAATCCGGCGTCGCGGATCGTCACACCCACATGAAGCGAAAATTCTTGGGCTGCAGCGATTTGCCGGAGAATTGACTCGGAAGTGGCGATCGCATTCCCTGGTTGGTCGGCGCCGCGACGGCAGTGGCGTGCAGGGTGTTCTTGCCCGTGCCGAGGGTGCCGGAATCCTTGCCGCCCAGCGGGGCCGGCAGGGGAGGGCGGTCTCGGTGACGGCGCCTTCGGGCGTGGTGGCGCCGACGATGTGACGCGGCTGTCCGATCGGTCATGGGCACTACGTATTGCAGCAGGTAACAGCTACCGGAGCGTCTTCTCGGGGTACGCATCGGTACTTCCCGAGCTCGGTCCGGCCGACGCTACGATGGGGTACTGTTCGGTCCCTCCCCCCTGACCGAACGAAGAGAACGGCGCACGTATGTCACGAGTGGTCACCAAGGAGCAGTACTTCGACACCGGCTTGGCAGTGCTCGCCGAACTCGGCTTCAAAGGTCTCAACATCGGTGTGCTGTGCCGGCAGCTCGGCGTCACCAGCGGGTCGTTCTACCACCACTTCGGCAGCTGGCAGGGGTTCGTCGACGCCCTGCTCGAGCACTGGGAGAACCGCCAGGTGCGCATCCTGGGCACCATGCCGTTCAACAAGGGCAACCCCGACGACGACATCCGCGCGATGTCCGACCTCGCCGCCGGGCTGCACCACGCCGCCGAAGCCGCGATCCGGGCTTGGGCGGCCAACGACGAATCGGTCAACCTCGCCCTCAAACGCGTCGACGAATCCCGCAGACGCACCGTGCACAAGGCGGTCAAAGGGATCGTCGGCGACGACGACACCGCCGCCGTGGTCACCTCGCTGGGCATGGCGATGCTCGTCGGCTACCAGCAGATCGCCGCGGGCGGGGAGAACCTGTCGCTGGACCGGCTGCTGGCTGAATACGCGCGACTGATCTACTCCCACGCCCAGCGCTGAGTCCGCACCGCTACCCGAGCAGTTCGTCGACGAAGCACCAGCGCCACGCCTCACCCGGCTCCACACTGCGCATCACCGCATGGCCGCTTCCGGCGTAATGCTTGCTCGCGTGATTGCCCGGCGAAGAGTCGCAGCAGGCGACGTGCCCGCACGACAGGCACATCCGCAGATGCACCCAGGACAGCCCTTCGGCAAGGCATTCGGCGCATTCGTCGGGTCCGGTGTGCGCACGCACCAGCGGCGCGTCCCGCAGATGCGCGCAGACGTCGTCGGCCACCGTGACGGCCAGCGGTTCGACACGCTCCTCCTCGGCCTCGTCGAAGCGGTCGATGATCGACTCTTCCAAGTCCAGCTGCGCCAGCACGTGTTGCAGGATCTCGTAGTCCACGGTGCCCGAATCCCGCACCCGCAACACTGTTTCCCGTTCGGCGCGCAACATCGCCAACCGCAGCCGCCGGTACTCCGCGGTGGGTGTCACCAGCTCCGACTCCGCGCGCCCGAGCCGCTCCCAGGCGGCGTTGGCCTTCCACAGGACCCGATCGCGCAACGTCTGCACCACTGTGTCCGGGGTGTCGGGCGTGACCTGCTGCTCGAGTGCCGCCAGACCGGCCGCGGTGGCCTGCTGCAACAGGTTGGCCTTCTGCAGCGCATCCTCGGCGCGGCTGGGCGCACGCAACCGCAGCCATCGCACCAGCCACGGCAGCGACGTCCCTTGCAGCAGCAGCGTCCCGCCCACCACCACCAGCGCCAGCAGTTTCAGCACGGCCAACTGCGCGGTGTCCTGCGGTAGCAGCAACACCGCCGCCAACGTCACCACACCCCGCATCCCCGCCCAGGACACCACTACCAGATGCCGCACCGGCACCGCCTCGCCGTTGCCGAGACTGCGCGACAACAGCGCCGAGCCGAAGACCCAGATCGGACGCGCCAGCATCGTCGCGGCCAGCACCGCCAGCGCCGTCAGCACCAGGGTGGCGTGATCGAGATCGCTGTGCCACGCACCCTCCACGATCGCGCGAACTTGCAGCCCGATCAGGACGAACACGGCACTTTCCAGGATGAACTGGATCGTGCGCCAGTTGATGCGCTCGGCGATGCGGGACGCGGCGCTCTGCCAGGCCGGCGCGTTGTGGCCGAGGATCATGCCGCAGGTGACCACCGCGATCACTCCCGAGGCGTGAATGCCCTCGGCGGGCAGATACGCCGCGAACGGCGCGAGGAACGACAACGTGGTGTCCATGACCGGATCGGTGATGCGGCGGCGCAGCATCGCCAGCACGTACGCCACGACGATCCCGATCGCCGCGCCACCACCGGCCGCCAGCAGGAAGTCCGCACCGGCCTCCCACACCGACACCGCGCCCAGCGTGGCGGCCAGCGCGGTACGCAACGCCACCAGCGCGGTCGCGTCGTTGAACAGCGACTCGTCCTCGAGGATCGTCACGATCCGCCGCGGCATCCCGATCCGCCGCGCCACCGCCGTCGCGGCCACCGCGTCCGGCGGAGCCACCACCGCGCCCAACGCGACGGCGACCGGGAACGGCACCTTCAGCAGCCACCACACCACCACTGCCACCGCGAACGTCGTGAACAGGACCAAACCGACCGAAAGCAACGCGATCGTGCGCACATTCGCCCGGAAATCCACCAGCGACGTGCGGATCGCGGCGGTATACAGCAAAGGAGGCAGGAAACCGAGCAGAATGATCTCCGGCTCCAGGTGGATCTCCGGCACGAACGGCAGATACGACGCCGCCACACCGCCCACCGTCAGCACCAACGGTTCGGAGACCCCGAACCGACGCGCCAGCGCCGCCAAGGCGGCCGCCGACGCGATGAGAACAACCAGGCCGATCGCGACATCCACGGTGGAATTCTCGCAGAGCGCACGATCGGCAAACGGCCCGCGCGGTAGATGACACGTGCGCGGTCGACGGAACTACTGTGCCCGGCGCGATCACGCGCCATGCTTGTCGACGACAAGGAGGTAGAACATGGAGGAGTTCGCGTCCTGGCGGGCGAACGGACGACGCCACACTCATCGCGGCCACCAGATCTTCTGGCGCGACGGAGGCGGTGGCACCGACGGGACGCTGGTGTGCATCCACGGATTTCCCACCGCGTCCTGGGACTGGCATCGGATCTGGCCCGGTCTGTGCGAGCGATTCGCCCGGGTCATCGCGCCGGACATGATCGGTTTCGGCTGGTCGGCGAAACCACGCCACTACGACTACGGCATCGCCGACCAAGCCGACATCCACGAGAACCTGCTGCGGGAACAGGGCATCAGCCGATACCACATCCTCGCTCACGATTACGGCGACACCGTCGCCCAGGAACTGCTGGCCCGCGACGCCGAACGCCGCGCCGCGGGCGACGAATCACTGACGGTGGAATCGGTGTTCCTGCTCAACGGCGGCCTGTTCCCCGAGGCACACCGCCCGCGCCTGGTGCAGCGGCTGCTGGCCGGCCCGCTCGGCCCGCTCGTCGGCGTGCTGGGCACCGAGCAGACCTTCCACCGCAGCCTGGCCGCGGTGTTCGGGCCCGATACCCGGCCCGCCGGCGCCGAACTCCACCAGTTCTGGCTGCTGTGGTGCAGCAAGCACGGAAAACGCAACGGCCACAAACTGATCCGTTACATGGCCGAGCGCCGCAAGCACCGGCAGCGCTGGGTGGGTGCCCTGCAGCAGGCCCAGGTGCCGGTCCGGCTGGTCGACGGAACGGCCGACCCCGTGTCCGGTGGGCACATGGTGCGCCGCTACCGCGAGCTGATCACCGACCCGGACGTGGTGGAGTTGCCGAGGATCGGCCACTACCCGCAGCTGGAAGCACCCGAGCAGACTCTCGCGGCGCTGCTGGAATTCCACGGCACCCGGGTGCACAAGCCCACCGCGTGACCGCTTGCTGTCGTCGCGGACCGGCTGGCCGGTCCGCGACGACAGCACCTTCTATGGCGGGCGCCATAGTATGGCGGTATGGCAACGACGCGTCGATCCCGCAGCGCCCAGACCCCACGTCCACCCAGGGGCGAAGCACGGCAGCGCATGATCGACGGCGCGATCGACTCCCTCCGCGTGCACGGCGCCAGCGCCACCAGCGTCGACCGGGTGCTGGCCGCCACCGGCGCGCCACGCGGCTCGGTCTACTACCACTTCCCCGGCGGACGCACCGAACTGATCACCGACGCGGTCAGCACGGCGGGGAAGCTGATGTCGGACTACATCGAGCGCCTGGCCAGAGACGACGAACCCGCCGCCGCGCTGGACCGCTTCGCCGCGATGTGGCGGCGCACCCTGCTCGACAGCGATTTCCGGGCGGGCTGCCCGATCCTCGCTGTCGCCGTCGAAACCAACGACGAGGCCCCGGAGTTCGCCCATCTCGCCGCGGAGATCTTCCGCCGCTGGCAGCAAGCGCTCACCGGAATGCTGACCCGCCACGACGTACCGGCCGACCGCGCGGACCGCCTCGCCACGCTGACGGTGGCAGCGTTCGAGGGCGCCATCGCGCTGAGCCGCGTCCACCGCGACATCACACCGCTCGACGACGCGGTCGCCGCGTTGCGCGAGCTGATGCCCGCCGCGCGCTGAGGCCCCCGACGTGCACCGCGTCCGCCCTTGACACACCCATTATGGTGAATGCCATAGTCGGGAACAGGCCGCGCCACCCCCGAATCACCCTCGCGCGGACACAGTCTCGCCTTCCGACCGCTGACATGCGCACCGAAGGAGCCGCCGATGCCCGCCGCCGATCTCCACCTGGAAACCATCCGACTCGAACGCACCGGGCGGGTACTCACCGCGCGCGTCGTCGCACCACCGTTGAACTTCGTCACCACCGCAGTCGTCCGTGACCTCGACATCCTCACCGCCGCGGTCGACGCCGACGACACGGTCGGCGCGGTCGTGCTCACCGGAGGACTACCCGGCCGCTTCCTCACCCACGCCGACCCCGCCGCCCTCAGCGGCATGATCGAACGACCACACCCCTTCGTCCCCGCCCGCGCCGCGGCGCCGTTCCTGCGCGCCGCCGCGGCCGCGCTCCGCGTGCCCGGCGCCACCCACCTCGTCGAACGCCACGGCGGAGGCCTCGGCGCCGGCCTGGTCTGGGGCCACCGCTGGAAACGCACCACCCTGCGAATGAACCGCTCCGGCGTCGCCTACCTCGCCGCCGTCAACGGCCCCGCGCTCGGCGGCGGCCACGAGATCGCGCTGGCCTGCGACCTGCGCTACGCCGCCGACGCCGACCACGTGCGCCTCGGCCAGATCGAGACCCTGGCCAACCTCATCCCCGGCGGCGGCGCGACCCAACGCCTCACCCGCCTGCTCGGCGCCGCCAAAGCCATCGAGGTCACCCTCGAAGGCACACCGTTCACCGCCCGCGAAGCGTTGCGCCTCGGCCTGGTCCACCGCGTGCTGCCCGCCGAGGACCTGCTCACCGAAACCCAGGCAACGGCCGCACGGCTGGCCGCACGCAACCCGGTCGTCGTCGCCGAACTCAAACGCGCCGTCTACTTCGGCCCCGACAAATCCCTCTCCCGCGGCCTGGACGCCGAACAGGCCGGATTCGTCTCCGTCGGCACCACCGCCGCGGCCGCGCGCACCACCAAAGCCTTCTTCGAAGACCTCGACCGGCTCGCCGACACCCCCTTCCTCGCCGACCCGCAACCGTGGCTGGACGGCACCCGCGTCGACCAGGTGAGCGAATGAGCACCCCCGCGGCCACCGGAACGTGGCACAAGACCGCCTGCATCCTGTGCGAGAACAACTGCGGACTGCTCATCCAGCTCGAGGACCGCCGCTTCGCCAAGATCCGCGGCGACAAAGACCACGTCGCCTCCGCCGGCTACACCTGCAACAAGGCGCTGCGCCTGGACCACTACCAGAACGGCGGAACCAGGCTCACCACCCCGCTGCGCCGCGAACCGGACGGCACCTTCACCGAAATAGACTGGGACACCGCTATTTCCGAGGTCGCCGCCCGACTCACCGCAGTCAAGGACACCTACGGCGGCGACAAGATCTTCTACTACGGCGGCGGGGGACAGGGCAACCACCTCGGCGGCGCCTACAGCACCGCCCTGCGCCGCGCCCTCGGCAGCCGCTACCGCTCCAGCGCCCTCGCCCAAGAGAAAACCGGCGAAGGCTGGGTCGACGCCCATCTCACCGGCGGCCACACCACCGGCGACTTCGAACACGCCGAAGTCGCGATATTCCTCGGCAAGAACCCCTGGCAGTCCCACGGCGTCCCCCGCGCCCGCACCATCCTGCAACAGATCGCCAAAGACCCCGCCCGCACCATGATCGTCATCGACCCGGTGCGCACCGAAACCGCCGACCTCGCCGACATCCACCTGCAAGTACGTCCCGGCACCGACGCCTGGTGCCTGGCCGCCCTGCTCGCGATCCTCGTCCGCGACGACCTCCTCGACCAAGCCTTCCTCACCACACACACCACCGGATCCGACACCTTCCGCGCCGACCTCGCCCACATCGACGTCCCCGCCTACGCCGACATCTGCGGCATCCCCGAAGACCTGCTGCGCAGCACCGCCCACCGCATCGCCGCCGCCGGAAGCGTCGCCACCTACGAAGACCTCGGCGTCCAGCAGAGCCCCAACAGCACCCTCATCTCCTACCTGAACAAACTGCTGTGGCTGCTCACCGGCAACTTCGCCAAACCGGGTGCCATGCAACCACATTCGTGGATGGCGCCGCTGGCCGGCTACAGCCGCCAGATCAAACGCAGCCCCGTCACCGGCGCACCCATCCTCGGCGGCATGCTGCCCTGCAACACCATCGCCGAAGAAATCCGCACCGACCACCCCGACCGGTTCCGCGCGATGATCATCGAATCCGCCAACCCCGCCCACTCACTGGCCGACTCCACCGCATTCCGCGAAGCACTGCACGCCCTCGACCTGGTCGTCGTCATCGACATCGCCCTCACCGAAACCGCGCGCCACGCCGACTACGTCCTGCCCGCCGCCAGCCAATTCGAGAAATGGGAAGCCACCTTCTTCAACCTCGAATTCCCGCACAACACCTTCCACCTGCGCGCCCCCGTCCTCGACCCGCTCCCGGGCACGCTGCCCGAACCCGAGATCTACGCCCGGCTGCTGCGCGAACTCGGCGCCGTCGGCCGCGGAAAACTCGCCCTGCTACGCACCGCCGCGAAACTCGGACGACGCGCCTACGCCTGGACCTTCGCCGCCCTGCTGGCCACGGACAAATCCCTCGGCGGCCTGGCCCCCTATCTGCTGTACGAAACCCTCGGCCCCACCCTGCCCGACAACGCCCGCTCCGCGGCCGTCCTGTGGGCACTGGCCCAGCGCCTCGCCAAGGTCTACCCGGCCGCGATGCGCCGCGCCGGACACCGCGACGCCGACGCACTGTTCGACGCCATCCTCACCGGCCGCTCCGGAGTCACCTTCACCCTCGACGACTACGAGCACGCCTGGGACTACCTCCCGCACCCCGACAAACGCATCCCGCTGGCCATCCCCGAACTCCTGCACACCCTGCGCGAACTCCCCACCACACCCGCCACCCACACCACCACCGAATTCCCGTTCGTCCTCGCCGCGGGGGAGCGCCGCTCCTTCACCGCCAACACCATCTTCCGCGACGACACCTGGCGCCGCCGCGACCCCGAAGGCGCACTACGGCTCAACCCCGGCGACGCCGCCCGCCTCGGCCTCGCCACCGGCGACCGCGCCCGCATCACCACCCGCCGCGGCAGCGCCGTGGCCACCGTGGAAACCAACGACCGCATGCAACCCGGCCACGCCTCCCTGCCCAACGGCCTCGGCCTGGACCTGCCCGCAGGCACCGGCACCCGCCGCACCGGCGTCGCTGCCAACGAACTCACCGACCTCACCTGGCGCGACGCCTTCGCGGGCACCCCCTGGCACAAACACGTCCCCGCGCGCATCGAACCCGCCTGACCACCGGTGACCGCTCTACTTGCCGAGGTGCCGGTAACAGCGGGGCGGGGTAGCGTCGAACTCCGCGGCGATGAGCTCGACGCTGTAACAGCGCGCGCCTCGCTCGTCTTGCTCGTCGTAATGTCGAGCCCGCTGCACCTGTCGCGCACCGGGTTCGGATTTTCCGGTCGGTCGGCGCGTCCACGGGCTCGAGGCAGCGGCGAGGCCGTTGTTGCCGTACACCCGGGCCTCGGGCGGCCCTGTGGAGGAACTCGGCGGCAGTCCGGCGGGGTGGGACCGCCGCCGACGTGAGTGCTGCCGGAATCAAGGACGACTGTCGCGGAGGAAGTCGCGGATGAGGACCGCCCACTCCTCCGGCCGCTCGATGAAGGGCAGATGCCCGGTGGCGATCTCCGCGTAGCGCGCGCCGGCGATGGCGTCGGCGAGTTGGCGGTGGTGATGCGGCGTGACGAGCTGATCGAGCGTGGTGGAGATGACGAGGGTCGGCACCGCGAGCGCGTCGAGGTCGGCCCGGACGTCGACGTGGTCGATGAGCAGATCGAGATGCTCCGGCGTGCCGGGCGGAATCGTGGCCGCAGTGGTCGCGATGGCGGTGTCGAGGTCGGTCTGGGCGACGACGTCCAGAGCCGATGCGCTGAAGCCGATCAGGGCGATGAAGGCGGCCAGGTGCTCCAGGTCGCCTGCGCGCAGCAGGTCGCGCCAGAGCTGCGCCGCCAGCAGCAACCGCGGGTTGGGATAGGCGAAGCCCGCGGTGAGGACCAGGGCGGTGACGCGGTCGGGGTAGCGGGTGGCGGCACGGATGGCGACCGGGCTGCCCAGCGAGTACCCGGCGATGGCGAAGGTCTCCACGCCCTCCTCGACGGCGGCGGCGACCAGCTCGTCGGCCAAAGCGTCCAGGGTGAGCGGTGCATCGGCGCGCTCGGTGCGGCCGGTGCCGGGATAGTCCGGGCCGACGACAGTGTGGTGTTCGGCCAGCGTGCCCATGATGGGGCCATAGTTGGCGTCGATGCCACCGCCGGCGCCATGGGCCAGCAGCAGGCCCGGACCGTTGCCGCGCACGACGCGGCCAAGACTGGAGGTGGGCAGAACAGTGGACGTGGTTTCCTCGATCATGACCGCTACGCTAAAGTCTCACATCAGTGTGAGAGTCAATGCGGCGAGGTAGAGGTCACATGCGCATCGGAGAGATGGTCCGCCGCACCGGAGTGAGCGAACGGCTGCTGCGCTACTACGAGGAGCACGCACTGTTGGCGCCGATGAGACTGCCCAGCGGCTACCGGGTCTACAGCGACGCGGACGTGAACACCGTCCGGCGCATCCGCACCCTGCTCGCCGCCGGTCTGTCGACCGCCACCATCGCCCAGGTCCTGCCATGCGTCCGAGACGACGGCCCGAACCTCGCGCCCGTATGCTCCGACCTGGTGGCACAGCTGCGCCGAGAACGCGAGCGCATCACCCACTCGATCGAGCAACTGCAGGCGTCGCAAGGCATCCTCGACACCGTGATCGCCGCCGGACCGGCCGACGCCGATCCCGACGCCACAATCCAGCAGCCATTGCCGGGACGCTGATGCGAGGGAGACGGTAGGGCATCGGCCGCCCGCCGTCCCCCGACCTGCCGACCGAGTGCGCTCAACCACATCGAGGTGGGCGGAAGAATTCCGGCCAGAAGCGCGGCCGGAGTTCGGGACTCGGTGAGCACGCCCATCCGTTCGGCGTCCCATACCTGCGGCGAGCGGCCTGCCCGGCCCGCACACCGCTCAGCGGCGCCGCCCACATCGGCAAAGAACGCCGCTTCGCCTACTCACACCACAGTGCACCCAGTAAGACCGGTGATCCAGCCAAGCCGGCACACTCCGCCACCGTCAAGCAGTCGGCGCGGGCTCGCGCTCGCTGACCTCGACCTGCTCGCCGGAGTCGACAGCCGCCCGAGTCACCGTCACCCACGTGTTGTTCACCGCCGCCGTCCCCGAAAACGTGTCCGTCAACGCCGGATCGTGCAGCAGATTCACATTCGCCCCCGGCAACGACGCCGCCACCGTCCACCCGACACCGGGCTCCTGATGCCCCCACCCGTGCGGGATCGCGACCGCTCCGGCCCGAATATCGTCACTGACCTCCAACGGCACCACAATCGACCCGGTCCGGGAACGCACCGTCACCGGCTCACCATCCCGCAATTCCCGCGCCGCCGCATCGTCCGGATGCATCAGCGCGGTGCAACGATCGCGCCCCTTCACCATCGACGGCACATTGTGCAGCCATGAATTGTTGCTGCGCAGATGACGGCGACCGATCAACTTCAAGTCGTAGCCCTCGGCCGGCGTCGTCAACGCCTTCCCCTGCTGCGCGTCCGCGAGCACATCACGCGCGGCGGCCACGAAATCCTCCGGCGCCAGATGCACTTTCCGATCCTTGGTACCGAGCAGCGAACGCAGCCGCGGCCGCAGCGGTCCCAGATCGATGCCACCGGCCGCCGCACGCGCCTTCGCCACGGTCAAACCCTTGCGGCCCCGCCGCAACACCCCGTACGGACCCGCCGCCACCCCGAGCGCGGCGATCCGCACCGGACTGACCCGATCGAACAACCCATTCAGCACCCGCGCGGTGAACCGGCGAGCCGGCAGCGGCACCATCTCGGTGATCAGCCGCGCCATGATCTGCCAATCCTCCAACCCGTCGGCGGGCGGCTCGAACACCCGCGCGTCGAAACGCAGATTGTTGCGCACACTGAACACCGGGAACAGGATGTTGACGTCCTCCCGCTCCAACGGCGAAATCGGCGGCAGGATGATGTCCGCGTGCCGCGTTGTCTCCGTGACGTACATGTCCACGGCCACATAGAAATCCAGCGAATCCAGCGCCGCCCCCAACCGGCCCCGCTGCGGCGTCGACAACACCGGATTGCCCGCATACGTGATCATCGCGCGGATCCGTCCCGGCCCCTCGGCCAGGATGTCCTCCGCCAATGCCGCCACCGGCAACTCCGAACGGAACGACTTGTAGGTCCCGGAACGATCCGTCCACGCCCCGTACCCCATCGGCAGATACTTCCCATACCGTGGCGCATCGATCGGCGGCGTCGCGAACATCTGACCACCCGCCCGATCCAGATTCCCCGTCACGGCGTTGATCGTGTTCACCAACCAATGCGTCAACGTACCGGTCACCTGCTGACACACCCCGATCCGCGCGTACAGCACCGCCGAGGACGCCGCCGCGTGCTCCCGGGCGAGCCCGCGAATCGTCTCCGCGTCCACTCCCGCGTACGCCGCCATCCGCTCCGGAGACGCCTCGCTCACCAGCGCACGCAACCGCTCCCAGCCGGTGCTCGACGCGCGAATCGCGTTCTCGTCACACAAACCCTCGGCCACCAGCACATGCAGCATCCCCAGCAGCAGATACACGTCGCCACCCGGAGCCACCGAGACATGCTCATCGGCCAGCCGCGCCGTCTCCGTGCGCCGCGGATCGATCACCACGACCTTCCCACCGCGCCGCCGCACGTCCCGAATCCGCTGCTTCGCATTCGGCATCGTGGTCACCGACCCGTTCGACACAGCCGGATTCGCGCCCAGGATCACCAGACGATCGGTCCGATCGATATCGGTCACCGGCATCAGCACATTCGAGCCGAACATCCGCCAAGCGACGAACTCCTGCGGGAACTGATCGATCGAGGACGCCGAGAAGAAATTCCGGGTCAACAGCACCGCCCGCAGCATCCCCGCGTACAGCACCGACGAACTGTGCGCGGCCGGATTACCGAGATACATGCCGATCGCGCTGTGCCCGTGCTCGCGACGCACCTTCCGCAACCGCTGCCCGATCTCCCGGAACGCCTCCTCCCACCCGATCGGCTCGAACGACGAACCCACCCGCCGCACCGGCGTCCGCAACCGATCCGGATCATGATGCAACCCACCCATCGCCGTCGCTTTCGGGCAGATGTACCCCTTCGACAGCACGTCCTGCGGATTACCCTCGATCCGCGTCACCTGATCGCCGGAGACCGTGACGAGAATTCCGCAGTGTGCCTCGCACAAGGTGCACTGCCGGGCAATGGTGGTAGCACTCATGAATTTTCACCTTCTGCCGGATCGCTTCCCACAGGCTAACCGGGACGCCCACCTTCCGTACAGGTCTGTATGTCGGACGGATCCGGGCGTGCACATGCATGTCGTGCCACCCGTCCGCGTGCAACGCGGCGCCGCACTTGACACCTTCCAGCGCGAATCCCGCCTTCACCGCCGCACGACATGACGGCAGATTGTGCACCGAATGCAGCACCTCCAGCCGATGGAAACCCACCTCGAACGCCCACCGGGCCACCCGATCCACCGCCGCAGGCGTCACACCGCGGCCCCGCCACTGCGGAGCGGTCCAATACGCGATCTCCGAGACCCCCTCGGACGGCGACATGTTCCGCAACGCGACCCGCGCTGCCACCACGTCATCAACGACGACCGCCCACTGCGGACCGGAACCATTCGTCCATCCCGCCCGCCAGCGCGCGATCAACTCCAGAGCCTCGGCTTCGGAGTCCACACTGCGAACATGCCAGCGCTGTATGTCCGGATCCTGGTAGACGGCGCGAACGACAGCAGCGTCGGCATTCGACCAAGGCCGCAACAGCACTGCCGCACTCCGCAGTGCGGGCTGAGGTCCCGCGGCGAACACCTCGGCAGCGACCACTTCGGGCAGCAGAGCAGACACACCCGGATTGTCCCCGGGCCCGCCGACCGCCGCCACGAAATATTCGAGACTGCCGACCGTTTCACCGACGATGCAGCCACCCTTGATGCATCAGGTCCGACATTCCGATCTGCGACAACTTCGTCACGGTGACAACTCAGCATTCGGTCGCGGAGAACCAGCAGGGGAGCGTGCCACCGGCTACGTGCTCGCAACCTCGGCGACGGCACCGGCCGCGGGTTCCGGCCTCGGTGACTCGAACCCCGGCAGAAAGCGGTCGACCGCGGGAATCATCAGGTGGATCAGCGGGCCGATACCGAAGGCGTACACCAGCGTTCCGATGCCGACGCTGCCGCCGAGGACGAACCCGGTCGTCAACACCGCCACCTCGATCGCCGTGCGCACCACCCACACCGACTTGCCGGTTCGCCGGACCAGTCCAGTCATCAGTCCATCCCGCGGCCCCGGCCCCATCCCGGCACCGATGTACAGCACACTCGCCACCGCGTTCAGCACAACAGCGGCGATCATGGCGCCGACCCGCACCGCCAGCAGATCCCACGACGGCAGCCACGCCAACCCCGCGTCGACCGACAACGCGATCACCACGACATTGCTCACCGTCCCCAACCCGGGCACCTGCCGCAGCGGAATCCACGCCAACAGCACCGCGACGCCGGTAACCGCCGTCACAGCGCCGAAACTGATCGGCACATGCCGCGCCACGCCCTGATGGAACACATCCCACGGATCCAACCCGAGCCCCGCCCGCACCATCACCGCCATCGACAACCCGTACAACCACAACCCGACATACAACGCGATCAACCGACGAACCAGCACCCATCCAGCGTGCCCACAACGAAGTCCCGGAAAAAGGGCCGCTTGCGGGGTACTGGACCGCACATGGGAGCCGAACACCGCCCCGGCGAAGCTTCATACCGAGCAACCCACCGACAGCGTCGCCCTGACGCACCGTGCGATCAACCAGTCGGCAAGTCGCTCAGAGCGGGCATCACGCTGGTATCGATGCCTTCCTTCTCGAGAAGTCGGTACACTCTGTCGTGCTCATCGCCAACGAGGCGCTGGACATACTCGATGCCGTCGAGGTGGTCCAACTCATGCTGGAGAACTCTCGCCAGCAGTTCACTGGCGGCGATTACCACCAAGTCGCCCGAGGGAGTCCACGCTCGCAGCAGGATTCTGCGGGGCCGAACCACGGTGGCCGAGCTGCCTTCCACCTGGAGCGATAGGCATCCCTCGCGATACTCCCAGCAGCCACCGCGAGAAATCAGTTCCGGATTGACCAGCACGTCGGGAGCGATCTGGGGGAGTGCATGCGCCAGCGCCCGAACCCGCACCCCGACTTGATTGGCCGCCAGCCCGATACCGCTCGCCTGCCGCATGATCCGACGCAAGTGCTCACCGAACTCCTCTACCAATTCGGTCAACTCGCCGACTGGCGTGGTGGCGCAGTGGATGGCCGGGTAGCCGACCGGTACCACGCCTTGTTTCGCCCACGCCGATTGCGCCGTCGAAGGCCAGCGGTTGTCGATGAGTTCGGTCGCCAGCCGCGCTCCGGTCAACGCTCCATCGATCAGCTCCCACCGCCTGGCGACAACCTGCCTGCGCAGTGTTGCTCGCTGGCTCACCGATAAGGGGAACCGGCGCCCGCAACTACACGCGGCGTAGGTCAGCGGTATCGCCTGTCCCGGCGACTGAATCAACACCTTGTTCAATGGAGCGCACGGGGCGCTGCCGCGCCGCCGGCAGGGACCGCCCGCCCGACTGAGCGGCTGCTTGCTGCCTTCACGCCGTTTGCTGGTTCGTCTCGCCGAAGTCATCCCGTTTCGTCTCCGCACCCTCGTGGTGATTCTGCAATTCCCCATCGTCCGAGCTGGAGTCGGCGTCCTGCTCGTCGGATGAATCCCCGGCCAACGCTTTACACAGCACGTCGACCAAATCATTCGGCCATTTCGCGCGTTCGCCAGTGGTCTTGATGGTTCGCAGGCCCTGCGTTCGCTGCCGGACGGAGGCCAATCCGTGCGATCTAGCCATCAACCTGACAGCGAAGCCGTGCTTCCCGACCATGGCGGCACCCAGGCCGGCATAGAACCAGTGCACAGCGCTGCGAGGTTCGAGGAGCACTCCGAGCCCGGCGGCGTTGTACAGCTGCGTTCCTTCCAGCGCACCCAAATGGTCCTTCTCGAGCTCCCCGACCTCGGATACGTTGCCGAGCAGATGAATCGCAGCATCTGCGCCTCGTGCCATCCCGTACGAGACCACGTAGACATGGCCCTCATACGGCGGCCAGGTACTCACCATGGACGCGGCGAAAGTGAGCAGTGCGCGCGCTTCGGCACAAAGAATGACCTCCCGGTTCTCATGGAGGAACTGCACAGATTCCGCGATCTTCCTGGCTACCGTCTTGTTGACCCACTGGTCGAGAACTTCGGCCAGCGCGCTCAGATGCTGTAGCGGGGTGGTGGTGTCGTCGGGGACCAAGACGGGCAGCTGAACTCTGTCTCGGCGCAGATCTTCCGACAGTCGCTCGATCTCCAACGCACGCACTTCCGGCATGCAGTCTTGGATCAAGCTCTGCATAGCCTCTTCGACGCTCTCGCGGTTCTGATGCCCGCGAGTAGGAGCCAGCACCCACCGGAGCCGGGACCAAACCCGCTTCGTCAAAAGACTATTGACGAACTGCAGTTTGCGACCTCTATCCGCATCCGAGGACCAGGTGACGCCGGCCGCCTTCAACCAGTCCGCATCGACTCGGATTTCATCGTCCGGCAGAGAGTCACGCCGCATCGTCATTTCCGCGGCCCCGGATATCACACCGAGACACGACTCGACGAGGTCCGCCTCGGCTCGCGCGCTCGAAAGCGCATCATGCAGTGCCGAGTAACAGGTCTGAGTGGAATCCACGAGTCCGAGAAGTTCATCCGCCATCTCGATGACACCTCGCTGGGCGAGGTGGATGACAAACGCCGAGCGAAGATATCCGGGTATCCGCTCCTCCAGGATCGGGGCAGCGAGCTTAGCAGCCTTGATCGAGGAGACTCCCGCCATCGCGATCACCGCGATCATTCGGCCTTCCACCCGAAGTGCCGTGGCACGCGACACTTCCCCGACCGCTCGCTGACCGGTCGCCCCGCTGGCAGCCAGCCCGGTACACAACGACATCCACGTATCGTGCCCCCGGTCGAGCCGGGTCAAGAATTCGGCAACAGCCGCGACGGCCTCGTCGACATGCGCGGACGCCAGAGCGACAAGCAACTCGACCTGAAAAACATCCGAGTCCTCGTTCGGGGCGGTCGCCAAGGTGACAACCGCGTCCAACGTCTCGCGGTCCAAGGAAACCTTGTTCTGGATCAACGCGGTCGCGAGTCGGCATCGAACCCAAGTCGGATACCCAGTCGTCAAGACGAGGGACCTCGCCTGTTCGATCTCCTGGCTCTGCTCGGCACGGATGAGCTCGATGAAGTTCCGAACCTTGTAGCCGATCGAGATCCAGCCGACCGACAGTTGATCACGCAGGACCCGAATACCGATCTCGCCGAGCTCAGCGAGCAGCCGTGCGGTCACAGCGCGATCTGTCCAGGCAACGTTGTTGTTGGTCAGGATGTCACGGGCAGTGTCGACCACCGCGAGCTCACCACAGCGCAGCAACGCGTGCACCAGCGGCACCAGCCGGACAGTCGTCAGATTGGGGTCGCTCTTCATCCGCAAACCCAGGGGAACCAAGTCATCCGCACCGCCGGTGATCAGCTCTGCCAGCAACGGAGCACGGACGTTCACATCCCCGAACGCGTCGGCCACCACCGCACGGACATGCGCCACCTCGGCGCCCCCCAGATTGAGCAGCGCCTGACCGGCTCGGATTCGCGGCGCGGGCTGTAAGTCCTGCTGTCTGAGCACACCCAGCACCAACGCAAGGCCACCAGGCGCCTCGACCGGTATCCCGGCGGCGATGTCAGCCTGGTCCGCCGGCCCAACCGAGCGGATGAAACCCATCACGCCGGCAACCGCGTCGTCGGCCCCACTCAGAATGAAAGCGCGCGCCAGAGCAATGCGCGCTGAACCGGTCAGTCCTTGATTATGAATGTTGGCTTTGGTCAGACTCAACCCACTCGCGTCACCCCGCTCGGTCAGCGCCGCGATGAGTGAGAGACGTACCAGCGCCGGAGTGTCCTCATCCATCGCCGCCGCCCTGGCCCGGCTGACAGCCTCCGGAACCTTGCTACGGACCAACGCCGCCAGAGCCTCCACACCCCGGTTCCAGTCGAAAATCCGCAGTGACCCGAGCATTCCGCATACCCGATCAACTACCGCTTCTCGACTTCGCGGCGAAGCCGGATTGGCACCCCGATGGGCCGCCGCCAAGCATCGCGCGGCAATCAGGGTCTGCTCGTTCCATGGATCGTCGTCGACGAGCAACCAACTCAGCAGCGCATCGACGTCTTTGACGCGCTCGGCGACCGCCGGAAAGACCTCACGCCATGCAGGATCGAACCAGCGGTGTTTACCCAGCATCGAATACATCCGCTCCGCGGGCAGATCGCTCAGGTACACGGCCGCGCAGTACTCACCCAGTATGGGATGCGCGAAGCGAACGCCAGGCCGATCCGACCGTCGAGTGTCCGCGACGAGGAGCCCGTCGAACAGGTACTCCCACATCACATGGTCACCCGGAGGCTTCAGATTACTGGCGCGCCGCAGGTCACAATAGGCGTTCCAGCGCGCCTCCGCGTTCACCCGCAGGCGCGCGTAACGCGGGGTCTCTCGAAGTGCATCTTCCAGATCCCCTCGAACGAATCGCTCGGTTCGCGCACGCCACTCATCGGTGATCTGCCCGATGGCCGTAGCCAGCGAGGCCAACCGCATCGCCGCGTCCGGCGGACTGATCGGGTCGAACGCTTGCTGAGCCGCGTTGTCCCGCCACCGGCCGGACAGCATACCCAGCAGCACGGCCTGATAGACAGCGTTCTGTGACGTCGGCAGATCCTCGACATCGCTGACCTCGGCCTCGTGTGTCAGCAGACACAAAAAGCTCGACAACAATGGCACACGAGCCAATATCCGCAGCTCCGGCGATTCGACAAGCTTGGCCTTGAGCGCCAGAGCCTTCTGCGGCGCACGCTCGAACCAGCCCTCGATGAACGACGTGATCTGACTCGGGGCGAAGCCGGTCACCCGGACGTGTAGCGGCTCCTTCAGCACAATCTTCAAGTCCGCGGTCAGACCGGCATCCGGGCGCGAGGACAGCACAACCTGATTTCGCCCCTCGGTCAGGGCCGTCAGCGCTTGCTTGACCGGCTCCTTGCTCGAGCTCGGCAACTCATCGAAGCCATCCAGGCAGACGATCAGCAAGCCGGCTTGATGGGCCACCCTGATCACGGCGGCCGCTTGATCCGAATGCACATCCGACGTGTTGTCCATGTCATTGACGAATGCCTCGATCACCGCTTCCACCGGAGAGTCGGGCGTGTGCCTGAGCGCTTGCGCAAAAGCAGGGCACGTGATCAGCAGGGGAACCTGGACGGCCGCGAATATCCCATCCTCCTGCTCCAACCGGGTCAGTGAATTACGCGCAACAGAGGTGGTGTGCGTCCGAAGCAGCCAACTCTTCCCATAGCCCGGCAGGCCGTGGACGACCACGGCGGGCCACGGACTGCGCAACGGGTTCCACTTGAACGCCGCCTCCGGTGTCGGGCTTGCCTCGTCCACAGCTTTCGGCGTCGTGCTGCGCACCCGAGTGATCTCGGTATCGCTCGCCAACTCGTTGCCACTCAGCGGATAGACCCATGGGGGTTGATGGATCCGGTCGGGCTCGACATCAGAAGGCAGCAAGCTGGAACGCATGTCACTGCGGGCGATGATTGCGCGAAGCACGTCGGCAGTTACCCCGACCAGGTCTGCATCACCGCCACCGTCTCGTGCGAACACCCACCGCCGGTCGACTCTGTGGAACTCCTCGTTCGCCAGCCAGACATCGGGCCAGCGCTCACGAATTTCCGTGGCGGAGACAGCCACTCCGCCCATCGGCCCTTCCCTGCCTCTGCGGGCCTTGACGATTCCGACAACACGCCCCGTAGCACATTCCAGTAGCGGGCCCCCGCTTTGTCCGTCGGTGATCAGGCCATCGGCAACACTGATGAGCGAACCACCCGGTTCGGTGCGAAAGGTCTCGAATCGCAACCGGGTGCTATCCGCGGCGACATCGATGGTCGCTCCGGACGAATACCCCTCAGCGAACATGTCCGGGCTTCTCGTGCAGGTGCCCAGTTGCACGCACGGATGTTTGGGCGCGTCGTCCTCCGACAGCGACAGGAGCGCGAGATCCGGGAGCTCGAAGACACCCTCGCGCGTCGGCCAGTACGGCTCGATCTTCGCGATGGTGACCGGCCCTACCTTCTTGCCGTCCGCCAGGACCACGAACACCTCGTCACGCACACCGGCCAGGACATGAGCTGCCGTGACCACGCTGTTGGGTCCCACGAAGAACCCCGAACCCGCGAATGTGCCGTCAGGGCCGACAATTTGCACGGTACAGGCACGCAGCAGTTGCTCCAGTCCGACGGAGTCGTACGTGACGGGCATCTGAATCAACCCCGCGTGAAAGTGGCTACCACCTGAACCGATGCTTCACCATTGGCGGTGACAAAGGCCTCGATAGCTTTTCCCGCCCCGGTGGTGATCTTCACGCCGAAGGTCAACTGCAACGTGGACAAGCGCAGGGCATCAGCATCTCCCGGATCACGTCCGTCGTCGACTTCGGCCACCACCTGATCGATCAGCTCCGCGACCGTCTTCCCGATGATCTTTCCGCTCATGCGGACCGCCGCCTCGCCAACAACGGTGGCGCCCCGCGCCACTCGATGTCGCGCGACATCGGAATAGCCATCCGACGAGGTCCGGCTGAGCGCTACCACTTCTTCCGACGTTCCGAAAAGTTCGATACCGATCTGCGAGTCACTGCCAGCTGTCGAGCTCATGAAATACCTTTACGGCGAGTTGAATATGATGACAAGAACGTCAGATGCCGTCCGTGAGCTGGGCGGTGCTACTTCATCCGAGTCGATGTCGCCAATTCTATGAACCCGCAGCATCGGACGACAGAATTATGGACGGCAATTATCGACCGTCTCCGAGAATCACCGAGCACCATAGAGCACGAATTCACGTGCGCGAGCAACATATTGCTCGAGACCACCGCACGCACCCCCTGTGCGGGGCACACCCGGGGGAGTCGCCCCCCGAACCGAACCGTGCGGTTTGCGCCGATAAGATCGCCACCGGCCAGATGCCCCGATAGCCGGAGGTCGCTCGAGACGTTCACCGATCGTCACAGCAGGGTCGCGCGCAGTTCCACTCAGGCAAGAGCCCGTGCCCCATGATTCGTCACAGTGACGTTTGCGTGCTTCCACCGAGGCGCAGCCAGGAGAGCGAGGTCTAGGAAAATTCCAAGATTGATCAATCGAAGGTAGAAACACCGAAAAATTTCCACCAAACGGACAAAGCGCCGATTGGAGGCGTGACAACAGAATCACCACCCAGGCGTCGAGCCGGAACCGATCCAGCTCGGCACGCCGGCCCACGAACACGAAGAGCGGCAACGACATACAGCACATATCCGCTCCGCCGACCCGCGCCGAATTTCCGCCGATAATCAACATTATGTCAACTAGAGCGTCGGACGGGCTGCCGGACCCTTCCCCGCGGCTCACTCATCGCGCGAGCCGGTCCCAGTGCTGAGGTGAGACGTCTCGGCGAGACCGAGCATCGTGCGGTTGCGCCAGTAGTCGTCGTGCCGCAGATGCGTGATCGCGCCGGGCTCGGTCGCGAAAGACGCGAAGCCGACTGCCTCGACCGGGATCATCATCCATGTGGTGATGACGAACGTCAGCGCGTAACCGTGCGTCACGACGATATGGTCATGCTCTGTGTCGGCAATCAATTCGTGGACGCACCCACCCACCCGGGTCGCGACCTCCCGCCGTGTCTCGGCGCCAGGAACAGGTCCGCGATGATCGAGGCGATCATGATCGGGTGCGGGTACTTGACGCTGGGCAAGCCACGCGTTCGGCCGCCCACCCGCTTCCCCGAAGCTGATCTCCCGCAGCCGCTGATCCGGCGTCACCGGAACGCCTAGTGCCGTCGCCAGAATGCGGGCCGTCTCGGTACAACGGGCGAGATCGGAGGTCGTGATCCGGATCGGCCGCGACGCGCCGTCACGTCGGCGGGCCAACTCTTCGGCTATCCGGTGGGCGTCACGCCGACCCCGCGCCGTCAGCTTCGAGTCGTACCAGCCGCCGACGAGATCGCGTTCGGTGTGCTCCGCGTGCGGGTGACTCACCACATAAAGGTCCTGCATGCCACTCCCCTTGGCTCGCTACCCGAGACCCGGCCCGGATCCTCTCGCGGCTCACCATATCGTCACCGAACCGCACGTTCCCGCCTCGACGCCAGGCCCATCCCCGAAACACGGCCTGGCGCCAAGCCATCCGAACTCAGGCCAAGGTGTCGGCGAGTTCCGCGTGCAGATCGAACAAGGCGGGGATTTGATCCGCTGGCCGGCGGCCCATGCCGCACTCGGTGGCGATGCCGAACTCCGCGATCGTGCGGCGGGCGGTTTCGATGCGCTGGAGTGCGCCCGCACGGCCGTCGGTGGCGTGGACCAGGCCGAGGTGCAGATCCGTTTCCGGTGGAAGAGCGAGGTCGGCAAGCGGTGCGAAGTATTCGGCGTCGGTGCGCGAGCGCGGGACCGGCAGGTGAATCCAATTGACCGGACGATCCAGCCCCGCCAGAACGCGACCGGCGACAGCCGCGAGCCGGCCGGTGTCGGAGGGCTCCGCGAAATGACGATGACCGAAATCGCCGTAGCAGAGGTGATAGCCGAGTTCGACGGGCTCGGGCACCGCAGCGCCCAGCCGTACGAGCCGCTGCCCTACTTCCTCCAGCTGCGTCGGGTAGTCGGACCCGAACCAGGAAGGAAAGATGCCCTCGAAGATGGCGAACTCGACCGCGGCATCCCATTGCACCGCAAGGTCATCCGGCGGAATCGCAGCGATGATGACACCGAGTTCATCGAGCAGCCGCGCTTCGTATCTGCGCTCCAACTCCCCCTGCGGCCCAGCGACGAACGCCCCGATCACCGCGATAGGCGTAGGCAAGCTGACCTGGAACCGGGTGCCCGCCGGGATCGTGCCCTCCTCGCGCAGCTCACGGAACACCTGCCAGGAGTCGAGGGCGGCCTCCGCGTAACCCAGCGGACCGAAGTCGATCGATGCCGCGTCCACGCCGGGCTTGGGTTGCACCCGTTCACTCGGCCCGTACTCCGGGCTCGGCGGCGGAACGGTTTCCAGGTCCGGATGCGCCTGCATCTTGGGCAGCTGCCACACCACCCAGTTGTCGCGCACTCCGGTCTCACCGTCCGGAATACGCTTCAGATGCGTCCCGATTCGCTGCGCCGCCTCCGAGAAGACCGTCCGCGCATCCGCCAATGGGACACTGCCGCACAGATGAACTCCACGCCCCTTACCCACCGCAACCTCCTACCCATGGCCTATCACCGGTCGAGCCGACCTGGTCGAAACCAGACGGTTGCCACGTATCCACGTCGAGCCTGGAGTGCGCAGCAGGCAATTGATCAGCTCGCGTTACGCGATGCAGCGTAGGCGCGAATCACCGCGCCAGATCCCCACCACTGGGAAATCCTCAGCGACCAGTTCACCGGCCGAGCCGACGCTGCCGCGGCGACCGAACTCCCCGCCGCCGATCCGGTCGATTGGTTGCGTGTGTGCGGTAGCCATCTGAGCGGATCCGCGCTTCGACAGGGACTCCGTCGCAGCGACTCCACCTTGCCGATCACCGCGACCGACAACAACAATCACGCCATTCGTCGGCCCGAGGCTCTCGGCTGTTCTGGAGGTTAAGTCACCATCTGCGAACTACTCGTCCTCGTCAACGGCCTGCCTGGCTCCGGGAAATCCACCTTGGCTCCGGCATTGGCGCGAGAACTGGGCGCGCATTTGATCACCAAAGATGCCATCAAGGAGGCGCTGAGCGCCGGACTCGACCACGGCTCCGTCCCACCGAATATCGGCGCGATCGCGATGGAAGCGGCATGGGCGCTCGCCGCCGCGCTATCCGGTGTCGTACTGGTAGACTCGTGGTGGTTCAAACCCCGGGACACCCGGTACGCCGCCGCGGGCATCGCGACTTCCGGCGCGACCCGAACCGTGGAGGTCTGGTGTGCGGTTCCCTCGGAACTCGCCCGTGCGCGATACCGCGGTCGTACGCGCGCGGCCCTGTACCACGACGACGCCCACCTCGCCCACGACTGGGACCGCTGGGCGCGACTGGCCGAGCCGCTCGCCCTCACACCGGTCGTCGTCGTCGACACCACCGTGCCGGTCGACTGCCCGGAACTCGCGCGGCAGGTGATGGCTGCGGCCACCGTCGCAATCGATGACGTTCTCTAGACCAAAGCATTTGCCGCGCACAGCTGTACGCCCCATCGCGCGGAATCCCTACGACCCTAGGTTTCAAGGCGCGCACCGAGTCCCACCACCGTCTCGCGACGGATGACGAGTACTCCAGCCCGGGTCCACCCGTGCTGTCCTTGTGGTTTTTGTATTGTCCGGGTCGTTGTAGGCGAGTGTTCAAGTAGAGGTATAGATGCATATATACGCACAGCAGCGTATCGCAATCATTCACACCATATCTGCGACACCGCTGAGTCGACCTCCCTCCGAGAAGCACCGCACAGCGGTGGCTGGTATCGGCGCGCAGATTCATCGTCCGCACAGCACCCCGAGCTCGCGCCGGTACCCGAGCACTCCCCTACCCAACCGCCGGTTCTCCTCGGTTTTCGCACCCCACAACCGTATTCGCCTACCGATAGGAAGCTGAACTAACGTTCGAATGGTGCTTGGACATTCACATGCGACCAGTGGCGCGCTGGCCTGGTCTGCGGCAGCGGCGACGCTGCCGGTAACGATCTTGACCTATCCGGCTCTACAGGATGCGACGGGGCGCCTGGGCACCGTCGATCTTTTGCTGGGAGTTTTTCTCACGGCCGGGGCCGCGCTGCTGCCCGATGCGGACCACCCGGACGGGACGATCTCGCACACGCTGGGTCCGATCACGCACACCGCATGCAAGCTCATCTCATGGGCTTCGGGCGGCCACCGCGGCGCCACCCACTCCCTGGCCTTCGTCGCGGCCGCGGCCTACGGCACCTGGGCAGGCGAGCACTGGCTCGGGCGCTGGTTCACGCTGAGCCTGGTCTTCTTCCTACTGGCTCTCGCCGTGCGCGCCCTGCACCTGTGCCCCTCCGGCAACAACTTCAAGGCGTGGGGGCCGATCGTGGTCCTCGCTTCCGCCGGCACGTTCGCGATGGAGCACTGGATCGCCGACAAGCCGGTCTGGCTTCCCTTCGCCGTCGGACTGGGCGCCTTGGCCCACCTGATCGGTGATTGCCTCACCGATCGCGGCTGCCGCCTGTTCTGGCCCTTCGGTCTCCGGGTCCGATTCCCCCTCATCGATCGCACCGGGAACTTGGTCGAAACACTTGTCGTGGCGCCATTGTTCACGCTCGGAACGCTCGCCATCCTTTGGTACACCATCACCCACCAGCCCTGACAGTCGCCGCGCTGCTGCCGACCTCCGATGCCCCGGCGAGATGATCACCGCCGACTCGCAGACCCGGCAGCAGCGCCGACCAGCTCGTCCGCCGAGACCCATCTCGCCAGCCCCTCCCCTGGTTTCCATGCTGTTGTTGAATCGGCATGTTGTCGATTGGCGATCGCGGGTGGATTTGGTGATATATGAGTAGATGCGCATATCTACGTAAGACAATGTATTGTAGCTGGGTAGGCAGGGGCAGCATCAATGACCCGCTCGGGCTCCGCTACCTGCCTCAGACGTATTCCACTCGCCTATCCCGCACCGTTTCTCACCGGAACTCCGCACTCCTCCGGCTACCCTGATGGCCATGCTCGCCTCGACAATGCGGCCGCAGCGTTGGACGCCACCGCCCTCCCCTGCCCGCGCTCGCCGAACTCGCAGCACCCCACCCCTTCCCGAGCTCAGGCGTCTCGAATTGCCGGGCAACGGCCCGGAGGATGTCGTGCTCTCCCCCGACGGCAGGATCATCGCGGGCATCGAGAGTGGCGCGATTCTCAGCATCGATCCGGCGACCGGTGATGTACGCGAGCTCGCGAACACCGGCGGCCGCCCGCTCGGCCTGCACGCGGACGCCGACGGACGTGTGCTGATCTGCGATTTCGAGCGCGGACTGCTCGAGCTGGACACCGACGGACGCCTGGCCGTCCTGGTCGACGAGATCGAGGGCGAGCGCCTGCGATTCGCCAGTAATGTCGTGCGCGACGTGGACGGCACGATCTACTTCTCGGCGTCGTCGCGCCGGTACGCACTCGACGAATACATGGGCGACCTCCTGGAGCACTCGGGCACCGGCCGCCTGTTCCGCCGCGACCCCGCGGGCAAGGTGGAGACGCTGATCGATGATCTGCAGTTCGCCAACGGTGTTGTTGTGGCGCCCGACCGTTCCTGCGTGGTCGTCGCGGAAACCGGCGGGTACCGGCTGACGCGCTACTGGCTGACCGGCCCCGAGGCGGGCACGCAGGAACGGCTGATCGAGAACTTGCCCGGCTTTCCCGACAACCTCGGCCTGGGCAGCGACGGCCTGATCTGGGTCACCCTTCCGTCACCGCGGAATCCGTTGCTGGACCGGCTTCTTCCGTTGCCCGGCATTCTCCGGCGCATCGTGTGGACGCTGCCGGAGTGGGTGCAGCCGAAGCCGGCTCGGACGGTGTGGGTGCTGGCGGTGAATTTCGAGGGCGAGATCGTGCACGACCTTCAAGTCGAAGGCACCGACTATTCGTTGGTGACCGGTGTGGTCGAGCAGGATGGTGTGCTGTATCTGGGCAGCCTCACCGAGTCCGCGGTGGCGGTATCGCGGGTGCCATAGGGTTCCCGCACTCAATTCAGTGAACACTTGTACACTGAACCCATGACGAACGACGTACGCCAACGGCAGGCGGAGGTCAGGGCGCTGGCCCGGCTCGCCGGTGACGAACTCGGCGGCGCTGTCGAAGGGATCGCGGCGGTGCACCGGGCGATCGCGCACCGCGTGTTCGCCGCGGCGCGCTGGGGCGTGGGACCGGCGGCGGCTCCGGTCGAGCTGATGCACGATGTGATCGCCGAGGGCGTCTACCGGGTGGTCAGCGGGTCGGCGGTGGCGGCGGGAATGGTCGCGGAGCGAACCGCGGATCTGCCCGGCGCCGTGCCTTCACGCACGGTGTACGGCTCGGGGATCCTCGCCGCCCTGCAAGGTTTGATCGGTGACGATCTCGAGCGGACCCGACCGATACTGGCGGGGCCGATGTCCTTTCGTGTCGACGGCGCTCCCGTGCGCGCCGAGCTGGTCGGTGCGCGGATCCGGCGGCCCGGTTCGCATGTCGTGGTCTTCTTGCACGGGTTGGTGGAGACCGAGCATGCGTGGCGTTTCGGCGGCGGTTCGACTTACGCCGAGCGATTGGAGTCGGACACCGAGTGCACGGCGTTGCACGTCCGGTACAACTCCGGTCTGCACATCTCGGAGAACGCCGGGCAGTTCAGTGAGCTGATGCGGTGTCTGGTCGAGCGGTGGCCGGTGCCGATCGAGCGGGTGTCGCTGGTGGGTCATTCGATGGGTGGGCTGGTCGCGCGCGGTGCGTGCTTCCAGGCGGCTGAGGCGGGGCTGCCGTGGGTGCGGTTGGTGCGAGAGGTGGTGTGCCTCGGTTCACCTCATCTGGGCGCGCCGCTGGAGCAGTTGGTGCACTACGCGTCGGCGGCGCTGGTGCGGGTGCCGGAGACCCGACCGTTCGGGCGTCTGCTGCGTCGGCGCAGTGCGGGTATCCGGGACCTGCGGGACGGTTCCCTGGTGGACGAGGATTGGCGGGATCTGGACGTGGACGCGCTGCGTCGCCGGGTGGTCCGCGAGGTTCCGCTGCTGGCGGGTGCGAAGCACTATTTCGTGACCGCCATTGTCACGCGTAGTCCGCGGCATCCGCTGGGCCGCGTGGTCGGTGACGGGCTGGTTCTCACGCCGAGCGGCTCGGGTCGTGGTCGCGCCCGTCGCATCGGTTTCGACGTCGATCACGGCATGCATCTCGCGTCGGCGCATCACTTCACGTTGCTCAATCATGAGGCGGTGTACCGCGCCCTGCGCGGCTGGCTGGCTCCCGGAGCGGCCGGCCTCGCCGAGGAGGCCGCCCACTGAACTGTTGCGGGCGGGACAGGGCGCGGCCATGTCCCGCCCGTGGGCTCAGAGGAGGTCTTCGGGGTCGGCGTCGGCTTCGACGCGGACGTCTTCGGCGAAGCGGCTTTCGGCATCGTCGTGGTCGGTGTGGGCCGCGTAGAGAAGCAGGCAGCCGCGGATGCCGTCGAGGAGGTCTTCGAGGAGGTCGAGGGCGGGGCGGGCGGGGTCGAGGCGGCTGATGCGGAAGCCGGCGAGCATGGCCTCGCGGGTGTCGGCGTCGACGCCGAATCGGTGGGCCTGCGCTTCCATTTCGGCGACGCGGGCGACGAGGGTCCACGGGGCCGGGATGCGGCCTTCGTGCACGGCCATCGCTTCGGCGATCAGGTCGAGGACGACTTCGGTCGGGGTGTCGCCCGCGGCGAGGCGTTCGAGGACGAGGGTGGGTGTCTCGACTTGGAGTGCTTCGATCTCGTCGGCTTCGGCGACGACGTCGGTGGTGGGTACGTTGGCGGCTTCTCCGGCGACTTCGGCGGCGGCGTAGAGCCAGTGCGCGGCGGCGACGGAGGCGGAGGCGGGGTCGAGTTCGGTGAACAGTTCGATGCTGCCGAGCGGGTCGGTGCGCAGGAGCGCGTCGGCGGCGTGGACCTGGGCCGGGGAGACGTCGGGGCGGGACAGTTCGACGGCTTGGCGGGCGCGACCGGAGAGGTCGCCGCGTTCGGCGGATTCGATGGCTTCCTGTTCGGTGCGGACTTCGGCGGCGACGGTGTCGCGCAGGGCGTCGTCGTCGATGTCGTGCAGGGTGCGTCCGATGCGGTGGGCGGATTCGACGACGCCGCTGTAGGAGACGAGCAGTCCTTCGTCGGTGGGCAGGTTGGGGCTGCGCAGGCCGGTTTCGACCTCCTTGAAGTTGCGGCGTTCCTCGGCGCGGCGCCATGCCTCGCTGTTGGGGACGTCGGGGTCGCCCGCGGCGCTGGCGGGATGGGTGTAGGTGCGCCATTGGAAGCGCGAGAGGGTGGTGAGGTTCGACGCCAGATCGGTTGCCTGGTCCGTGGTCACCTGCGGAGGCAGGGTGGCCACCGTCTGGGCGAGGTCGCCTCGTCCGGTCGCCCAGGTGGCGACGAGGGCGGCGCGGTCGGCATCGAATGCGTATCTGGTCACCTTGGCCAGTCTGGTCGATCGGCGGCGTCCGCGCTCGGCCAATTGATGCGCAGGTGTGATGAGGTGCGGCGTTTCGCGGGGACGCGCTGGCAGGATGGGGGCATGACTGTCGATCATGGTGATCCCGGCGACGGGCCCTCGGTGCCGCCGCCGCTCGCGCCGGTGCTGCATCCGGCTCGTCCGTCGGCGGCGGAGGAGGCGAGAACCGTTGCGGCGGCGTCGAATACCGCGACGCTGGCCAGTCTCGCCGAGGATGGTTCGCCGTGGGCGTCGCTGGTGACGTACGGGTTGCTGGAGGGGCAGCCGGTGTTGTGTGTGTCGCGGCTGGCCGAGCACGGGCGCAATCTGGCCGCGGACGGTCGGGCGAGTGTGGCGGTGGTGGCGCCGGATCCGCCTGCGGATCCGTTGGCGGGTGCCAGGGTCACGCTGGCGGGGGTGGTGGAGCGTCCGGTGGGTGCGGAGGCGGTGGCGGCGCGGGAGGCGTATCTGGCGGCGGTCGCGGCGGGGCGGATGTACATCGATTACAGCGACTTCTCGTTGTGGGTGTTGCGGGTGCGGCGGGTGCGCTGGGTGGGTGGGTATGGGCGGATGGATTCGGCGAGCGCGCAGGAGTATGCGGCGGCGGAGCCGGATCCGGTGTTGCCGGTGGCGGCTCGGGCGGTGGCGCATCTCAACGACGATCACGCCGAGGCGTTGCTGGGTATGGCGCGGCGGCTGGGTGGATATCCCGACGCCACGGAGGCGAGTTGTGAGCGCGCCGACCGTTACGGCTTGGATTTGCGGGTGGTGACGCCGCGGGGTGTGGCGCGCACGAGGGTGGGGTATGCGGCGCGGCTCGATGGGGTCGAGCAGTTGCGGGCGGCGACGGTGGAGTTGGCGCGGCGGGCGCGGGCGGAGTGAGAGCGGAATCGTGACGATGGTGCGACCGGCGACACGCGGACTGCTGCCAGGGAAGCCAGCAATTTGACAGTTACGCTACGGCGATGCGTATACGCACTGGGCGGCGCGGGTTCGCCGCGCTGTCGGCCGCTGCGGCGATGCTGATGACTTCGGGTGTTTCCGCTGCTCAGCCGAGCCGGGAGTTGCCTGCGTTCGGTGCGGACTTTCTGTGGGGTGTGTCGTCGTCGGGGTTTCAGTCCGAAGGGCATGCGCCCGACAGCAACTGGTCGCGTTATATCGAGTCGGGCGCGACGGCGGATCCGTATCGCGATTCGGTGGATTTCGCGCGCCACTACATCGGTGATGTCGAGCTGGCGGCGCGTCTGGGTGTGCGGGTCTACCGGGTGGGTATCGAGTGGGCGCGGTTGCAGCCCGCGCCGCATGCCTGGGACGAGGCGGCGTTCGGGTTCTACGACAACGTGATCGCGCGGATTGTCGCGGCGGGGATGCGGCCGATGCTGACTTTGGACCATTGGGTGTATCCGGGGTGGGCGTTGGACCGTGGCGGGTGGCGTAATCCGGGCATGGTGGCGGATTGGCTGGCGAACATGCGCAAGGTGGTGCACCGGTATTCCTCGCGTGATCCGTTGTGGGTGACGTTCAACGAGCCTGCCGCGTATGTCGGCACCGAGTTGCGCACCGGTGGGATCAGTGTCGAGGAGGCGCCGGTGATGGTGGATCACATCGCGCAGGCGCACAACGAGATCTACGACGTCATTCATAGCGCTCGGCCGGGTGCGCAGGTGACGAGCAATCTGGGCTATGTGGCGGGTGCGGAGACGGAGGTCAATCAGCCGATCGTGGATCGGATCTCGGCGAAGTTGGACTTCATCGGTGTCGATTACTATTTCGCTCCGCTGCCGCAGGCCGGGGAGTCGGCGCAGGGCGGTGCGGAGGGTGGTCCCGCGATGTGGGAGCTGCCGGTGCATCCGGAGGGTATCTACTACGCGTTGCGGCATTACGCGCGTCAGTTCCCGGATCGTCCGCTGTATGTCGTGGAGAACGGTCTTCCGACGGAGAACGGGCAGGTCCGGCCGGATGGTTATACCCGGGCCGATCACTTGCGGGACACGGTGTATTGGCTGCAGCGGGCGAAGGCGGACGGGATGAACGTCATCGGCTACAACTATTGGAGTCTGACCGACAATTACGAGTGGGGTTCTTACGCGCCGCGGTTCGGGCTCTACACGGTGGATGTGCTGACCGATCCGACGTTGCGGCGCCGCCCGACCGACGCGGTCGGGGCCTATGCGGATTTGATCCGCGCGGGTGGTGTGCGGCCCGGTTATCAGCCGACGCGGGCTCCGGTCCCCTGTGTTCAGATCGATGCACCGGAGATCTGCACCGGGGATGGCCCGGCCTGAGCGACGGCGCTGGGCGATGGTGGTTGCCGCCGCGAGGGGGGGTGTTCCGGTAACGTCGGCTCGAGAGCATGTCGTTCGCGGGGTGGTGCACGCTCCGCCCGGAAAGGTGATTCATGACGACCGACAGTCACCTGCCGCTCGGCTTGGAGTACCCGGCGGCGTCCTTCTCGGAGTATCTGCGCCGTTACGCGCCGCAGTTGTTGCCCGATCAGGGCTTCGGCGCCGGTGGTGGCGTGGCGCCGCACGGGACGACGATCGTCGCGATCAGTTATCACGGTGGTGTGCTGGTGGCCGGTGACCGGCGGGGCACGATGGCGAATCTGGTGGCGACGCGGGATATGCAGAAGGTCTTCGTCACCGATACGTATTCGGCGGCCGGTTTCGCGGGCACGGTGGGGATGGCGTTGGAGATGATCCGGTTGTTCGCGGTGGAGCTCGAGCACTACGAGAAGATCGAGGGGGCTGCGCTGACGTTCGACGGCAAGGCCACGAAGTTGTCGGCGATGGTGCGCGCCAATCTGCCTGCGGCGCTGCAGGGTATGGCGGTGGTTCCGCTGCTGGTCGGCTATGACCCGGATGCCGCGGACCCGCGGCGGGCGGGGCGGATCGTGTCGTACGACGCGGTGGGTAGCCGGCACGAGGAGCGTTTCGGTTACACCGCTGTCGGGTCGGGGTCGGTGTTCGCGGAGTCGTCGTTGAAGAAGACCTATCGCCGCGATATCGATGCGCAAGGGGCGCTGCGTCTGGCGGTGGAGGCGCTGTTCGACGCGGCCGATGACGATACCGCGACGGGCGGTCCGGATCTGCTGCGCGAGATCTACCCGACCGCGGTGCTGGTCGACGCCGAAGGTGCGGTGGAGGTTCCGGACGAGAGTCTGGCGGAGATCGCCCGTGTCGTCGTCGACGCGCGTGCGTCGGCGGGGCGTTGAGCAGCGGGGTTCCGCCTCTGGTACTGCGCCGGTCCGGAAGGTGTGGTCGGATGTGGCTTCCGGAGCGGGGAAATATGTTCGCGCCCGGCCCGAAGGACTGATCCGCTGAGGGTGTCGAAATCAGGGCTGCACGGGTGGGATTCGGGATATCCGGCCGGGATTCGTGCGCGTGTGGCGGAGATTTGTGACCGAAATCCCACTGCGCACATGTTAAGCGTGTCACAGCAATTGGCGGGGGCCTGGTTCGGCAATGGTGCGGTGAAACGGCAAAGGCCGAGGCCAACGCGATGGGCAAAATGTTACTCATCGGTTGGGTCGCTTTCCGCTCGTATGCCGCTGGAGCTGCGGTGATGTGTGGGACATCGATCACGCTTGCCCACGGTCGCGGCGGTGCATACGGTGATTTTCGTCGATGGTCGATGACGCCCGTATCGAATTACACCTCATTCATGTGTCGCGATTTCGACCCCTGGGCAATTTCACTGTTATTGCGTTGGGCGGCAGCGAATTTCACGCGGCACCGGCGAAACCGGAGCAATGGTACAAAACACCCCCTGGCAGGCAACCGAAGCGCGACACCGTGGGAGCGGCGGCTCCGATCATCCGGCACGCGGCGCGACACCACCACGGGGGTTGGACTGGGGTTTTCTGTACGCCGCGGCCACGAGTCTCGCCGCGTTCGTCCTGCTGTTCCAGCCGTGGCTCTCGGCGTCGGGCTCGGGTGGCGAGGCGCGCTCGGACGCGTTCGGCCGGATCACCGGTTTCACCGAGGGTTTCGACGAGTTTTCGGTGTCGAAGTTCCGTGATGTGAACATCAGTGGCGCCTGGGGTCTGCTGGCCGCCGCCGCGATGGTGGTCACCGTGTTCGCCGTGCTGGCGCAGGCGCGGTCGCGTTCCCGTGCGCTGGCCCATCTGGTGATGGGCTCCAGTGTGGCCGTGGCGATTCTGGTGCTGTGCGGGTTGCTGTACCTGGATGCCAGGGGGCCGGAATTGCGGGTCCTGATCGACCAGGGCGAAGGCTTCGGTGCGGGGTTGCTGCACCGGGTGCTCGACGAGGCGGCGACGAGCGGGTCGGGTGAGCGCCGGATGGCCGGAGCCGGGCTGACGCCCGTGGCGTTGGCTGTCGGCGTGATGACCGCCGCGGCCGCGGTGGTCGCGGTCGCGCAAGGCGCCCGCCGCTACGGTCTCAGTCCGATGCGAGCGCTGACGTGGCTCGTGACGCCGCTGCCCGCCGAGCAGCAGCAGGCTCCGGCGGCGGCCACCGAGGCGCCACGCCCGGCGGAGCGACCCGCGCCGGAGACCGACCAGGTGCTGTGGGACGAACTCGTCTTCGACGACGATCTGGTCGCCAACATCACGTGGGTGCGGAATACGAATCCGCCACAGCACGACACCACCGCTGCCCCTGTCAAGACGCCGGTTCTCACCCGCTAGCGTTCGGTGGTCCGTCCAGCCCGCGCACGCGCGCACGTGTTTCGGCCGACCACTGGACGTATTCCAGCTGTGCGCCGTCGGCGTGACGGACGTACACAAACGTTCCGGTGGCGCTGGTGAACGGTCCGGCGACGAGTTCCGCGCCGTAGTCGGTCACCGTCCGCAGGAGTGCGTCGAGATCGTCGACGACGATCGGGCCGACGGTGCTGCGGTACTTCTCGACGTCTTCCGGCTTGCCCGCGATGAGCAGGAAGTCCCCGATGGCGGCGAGTTCGGCGTTCTCGAAGCCGAAACGCAGGTCCGCCGGTGCGCCGACCAGCCGTTCGTAGATCGGCAGGGCGGTGTCGAGGTCGGCGACGAAGGCTCTGGCATAGGTTTTCAGGATGCGCACGCAGTGGTCCCGGTCAGCTCGGTAGCGGGGGAAGTTCGAGGTTCTCGCGGAAGGTGGCGCCGACGTAGTCGGAACCGACGATTCGGCGGCGGCGCAGTTCCGGCAGCAGCCCGTTGACGACGAAGTCACGGGTGCGGTCGTCGGCGAGCCCGCCGAGGGAGATCACATCCAGGACGCCCGCGTCGTAGCGTTCTTCGATCGCGTCGGCGAGCTGTTCGGGAGTTCCGACGGCGGCCCAGTGGCCGGTGTCCTTGGCGGCGATGATCAGTTCGCGCAGCGTCTTTCCCGACCGCGCGAAGTTGCTGAAGATCTCCACCCGCCCACGCCTGCGGTGTACCGCGGTCACGTCGGGAAGCAGGGTCTGCGGTAGCGGCTTGTCCAGCGGCAGGCCGGACAGGTCGACGCCGCCGCCGAGCATGTCGGCCAGGGCGGCGCGTCCGGCCTCGAAGTCGGTCGCCTCCGCTTGTTCCCGCGCCAGGCGCCGGGCGGCGGCTTCGGTCGCGCCGTAGGTGGCGTGGAACGAGCTCATGATCAAGGGCAGGCCCTCGGCGCGGCCGAGTTCCCCGGCGCGGGCGCGGATGCGCTTGGTGTAGGTGACCGCGTCTTCCAGGGTGGGCAGCGAGGTGAACACGACTTCGGCGAACCGCGCGCCCAATTCGATACCCCCGGCGGATTGCCCTGCCTGGAACTGGACCGGCCTGCGCTGCGGCAGCGGCGGGATGTTCAGCGGCCCGCGCACGGTGTAGTACTGCCCCGTGTAGTCGATCGGGCGGACCCTGCCGGCATCCAGGATCGCGCCGCCGCGCCCGTCGGAGGTCAGAGCGCCCGGCTGCCAGCTGTCGAACAGGGCGTTGACCACTTCGAGGGATTCGGTGGCGCGTGCGTAGCGCTCTTCGGGGCTGGGCAGTTCCTGATCGCCGTAGTTCTCCTCCCCGACCGAGGAGGTCACCGCGTTCCAGGCCGCGCGTCCGTTGCTGATGTGGTCGAGTGTGCCGAACAGCCGCGCGAGGTTGTAGGGGTGATGGAAGGTGGTGGTCACCGTCGCGATCAGCCCGACATGCGAGGTCACGGCGCTCAGTGCGGAGAGGAAGATCAAGGGTTCCTGCGCTCCGATCGCGCCTTGCGCGCCGAAGCTCAGCAGGTCGGCGGCGAAGAGGGCGTCGAACTTGTGCCGTTCGGCGATTTTCGCGACCTCGATCGACGACGCGACCGTGGTGGCGGCCGGATCGATGGCCGCGGCGTAGACGCTCACCGCACCGCTCACTCCCGTGACGGTCTTCAGCGGTCGCCGCCGCCTTCCAGCATGGCCCATTGCGGCGACGCTACCGGCGCGTGCCGGCGCCGTCGTGGGTTGCGCTCAGCGGGATGTTTTCTGCCCGAGTCGGAGAGCGGGCACCCCAGCAGTGTCCGGACGCCGAGGTTCGCGGTTCTATGCCCGCTCCGGCCGGGCGCCGTCGCGTTCGTCTGATGTGGGGCGGTCCGCTCGCGGCACTCGCACCACTCCGGTGTCGAGGTCGATGTCGAACCGCGGCGTGTGGGGTTGCCCGGCGCTGTCCTCGCTGCCCTCATGGGTCAGCTTCTTGCCCGGAAACAGCTCCCCGATGACGCCCATACGATCACGATACGCGTCGGCGGTGTCCGAGCCGCTGGACCGTCTCGCCGCCCGGGTTCGTGCTGCTGGTCGCCCGGTCGCCGGCCGATAGCCAAGGGGCAGTCCCATTTCGGCACCCCTGGGGCGGCGGCTGGGCTAGCATCGGGTTTGCTTCGATCGGCCGAGGACCGCGGCACGGGGAGCACTGGGCGACCGACAACGAATCGAACGACAGATCGGCCCACCGCATGGAACAAGACGCCGACCTCGCCCAGGCCCGGGTCTTCTTGGAGTTGCTGACCGTCCGCGCCCAGACGCTGGCGCGCGAGCTGGGATTCGCCTATCGCGACGCCGCCGCACGGCACGAGTTGCACACCGAATTGTGCGCCGTGCGCCGCTACATCGAGCGGCTGCACCGTAGATTCCCGGAAATTGCCTCGCCCCAAGGTAATCGGCCGCTCACCGCGCCGGGATACGGTTCCGGGTGGCCCCGGACGTTGGGGTGAGGATCCGCCGCCGGCGCCGCGTCGCCGGCCATGGGCGGCCGTGAGATGCCGTGTCACGACGGGGCGCCGTGCCGGGTCTCAGCGTCCCGGCGCGGAGGCTGTGTGCGCGCGGACGGGCACGGTGAGCATGGCGACGATCATGTCCACGATCTCCGCGTCGTCCCCGGGGCGGGCGGTGCGGATGCCCGATTCCAGGGTGCGCTCGTAGTCGGCGATCAGCGCGAGCATGACGGTGGTCATGGTTTCCAGGCGCTGCCTGCGCAGACGTCCCGGCAGGCCGAGCGCGGCGTCGAGCCGGGTGGCGATGATCCGGACCGCCGCCCGGTCGGCTCCGGCGAGGCGGCGGGCGTCGGCGACCACGGGATGGGTGCGCACGACTTCCAGGAACCGCCCCAGATGGGTCACTCCGTCGTGGCCGAGCAGTTCCAGGATGGGCGTGGCGAGCATGGCGACGAGGGTGGGCAGGTCGTTGGCGCCGCCCGTGGCCTCGTGGGCGGCCAGCAACTGCATGCGCCGGTGTTCGAGCCAGTTCATCCGCCGCTCGACGATGGCCTCGATCAGTCCGGTGCGCGAATCGAAGTAATAGTGCACGGCGGAGTTGTTGCGCTGACCTGCCGCGGCGGCGATGTCGCGCAGCGGCACGTCGACGCCGCGTTCGGCGATGAGGCGTTCCCCGGCGTCGAGCAAGGCGGTGCGCGAAGCGGCGCTCGGCATACCCGCACTGTACTAAACACGAGTATTGACGATGTTAAACACAGATGCTTAATTAAACGTTGTGGATAATGTGGCGGTGGTCACCGGTGCCGCGTCCGGGCTCGGCGCCGCGCTGTGCCGCCTGCTGGCCGCGCGGGGCGTCGCGGTCGTGGCCGCCGACACCGATGCCGCCGGGCTGGTGGGTCTGGCCGCCGATACCGCGATCCACACACAGGTCATCGATGTCTCCGACGACGAGCAGGTGCGCCGCCTCATCCACAGCGCCGTCGCCGAGTTCGGACGCATCGACTTCCTGTTCAACAATGCCGGTATCCGCCTCGGTGGGGCCGTCGAGCACATCCCGTTGCCGCAGTGGCAGCGGATCGTGGACGTGAACCTCTGGGGTGTGGTGCACGGTACACGCCACGCCTACCCCCTGATGCGGACGCAGGGCTCCGGTCACATCGTCAACATGGCGTCCATCGCGGGACTGACACCGGTGTCGCCCTCGGCCGCCTACGCGATGACCGAGCACGCGGTGGTCGGACTGAGCACCGCGCTGCGGGTCGAGGCGGCCGCGGCGGGGGTCAGGGTGAGCGTGGCGGTGCCGGGAGGGGTCGCGACCGACATCGTCGATTCCGGGATCGACCTGCCCGGGTACTCCTTTCGCGGACCCGTGCGCCGGATGCCGATCGGGATGATCAGCTCGGAACGGGCCGCGGCGCACATCCTGCGTGGGATGCGGAAGAACAAGCCGTACATCGTGTTCCCCCACTACAACAAGGCGGTGGTCGCCGCCTACCGGTGGTGTCCGAGCCTGCTGGGCCGCGCCGGAGGACGCCGATGATCGCCGGCGGGCCGATCTTTCAACTGTGCTGGGTGGTGGAAGATCTGGGCGCGGCGTGCGAGAGGTTCACCACCCGGTACGGGGTCGGCGAGTGGTTCACCATCCCGGATGTCCACTTCGGGCCCTCGGCCGCCGAACTGCGTGGCGCGCCGGCCGATTACACGATCAGTGTGGCGCTCGGCTACGCGGGCGGCCAGCAGCTGGAATTGATCGAGCCACGGGGCGGGGTGAGCCTGTACGCCGAGCATCTCGACCGTCTCGGCCCCGGGCTGCATCACGCCGCCTGGGTGCCCGCCGACTATGACGCCGCGCTCGCCGAGGCCGCCGCGGCAGGTATCGAAGTCGTCGCGCGCGGCAGGTTCGAAGGCGTCGGGATGGAGTTCGCCTACCTCGACGGCGGGCCGATCGGGTCGCACATCGAACTGATGCGGCTGTCGCGGGAGATGAAGGCCGTGTTCGACCACTTGATTCCGGAAGGCTTCACCAACCCATGGCAGTAGGCGGTGACCTCTCGGGTGACCTCGACACCATCGAGGCCGCTTCGAGCCGCTTGCGGCAGTTCCCCTCACGTCTCGGCGACGGCCCGGTCCGCGGGCACCGGCGCCGGGACCCGCGCGGCGCGCACGACGCGCCAGGAAGGCGAGCACTATGCGCTTCACCTACGCCGAGACCATGACCGATCCGTCGTATTACCTCGCTCTGGCCAAGGCCGCCGAGGAGGCCGGTTACACCTCGATGGCAGTCGCCGACAGCGTGGCGTACCCGAAGGAATCCGACGCGAAATATCCATACACCCCCGACGGTAGCCGGGAGTTCTTGGAGGACAAGCCGTTCATCGAGGCGTTCGTGCTCAGTGCGGCGATGGCGGCGGTCACCACCACCCTGCGTTTCACCCCGTTCGTGCTGAAGCTGCCGATCCGGCCGCCGGTGCTGGTGGCCAAACAGGCCGCCTCGGTGGCCGCGCTGAGCGGCAACCGGTTCGGGCTCGGCGTCGGCATCAGCCCGTGGCCGGACGATTTCGAGATCATGGGGGTGCCGTTCGACAAGCGTGGTGCGCGGATGGACGAATGCATCGACATCGTGCGCGGGCTCTCGGCGGGCGGATACTTCGAATACCACGGGCAGTTCTACGACATTCCGCCGATCAAGATCAGCCCGGTGCCGACCGAACCGGTGCCCATCCTGATCGGCGGCCACAGCAAGCCCGCGCTGCGCCGGGCCGCCCAGCGCGGCGACGGGTGGATGCACGCCGGTGGCGACGGCGCCGAACTCGACCGGCTGCTGGCCGAACTGGACGCACTGCGCGCGGAGTACGGCACCCGCAAGGATTTCGAGGTGCACGTCATCTCGCTGGACGGCTTCACCGTGGACGGCGTCAAGCGCCTGGAGGATAAAGGCGTCACCGACGTGATCGTCGGTTTCCGGCTGCCCTACACCACCGAGCAGGACACCGAGCCGCTGGAGACGAAGATCGCCAACCTGTCCCGCTTCGCGGAGAAGGTCATCGCGCGGGTCGACGGGTGACCGGCCGATCCGGTCAGGACGCCAGCGCCGCACCGGCCGCGGCGAGGGCCTGCGCGCGGTAGCCCGCGCCGAACAGCACGACGTGCACCAGCAGCGGATGCAACTGGTGCAGCGGCGTGCGGGTGCGCCAGCCGTCGGCCAGCGGATGGGTCTCGTGGTAGGCCGCGCGGATACGGTCCAGGTGCGGGGCGCCGAAGAGGGCGAGCATGGCCAGGTCGGTCTCGCGGTGGCCCGCGTGCGCGGCAGGATCGATGAGCATCGCCCGCCGCTCGGTCCACAGGATGTTGCCCGACCACAGGTCGCCGTGGATGCGCGCCGGGGGTTCGGCGGGTCCGGCGAGGTCATCGATGCGGTCGATGACGCGCTCGACCAGGCGGGTTCCGTCGGCACCGAGATGCGCGGCGGCAGAAGGAAGATAGGGCGCGAGACGATGTTCGGCGTACCACTGCGACCACGGGCCGTCCATCGGGGTGTTGGGCAGCGGCAGGCTCGCGATCCAGCCTTCCCACGGCGCACCGAACCGGGCGCAGCCACCGGCGTGCAGCGCGGCGAGTTCGCGGCCGAGTCGCTCGGCGGCAGCGGGCGTGGGTGCGGTTTCCGCCAGCCAGGGCAGCACCAGCATCCGATCGTCGGCGGCGAGCACCTGCGGCAGCAAAGCGCCGGTCCCGTCACCGCGTGTGCCGGTTTCCGTGTTTCGCAGCCAGGCCAGACCCGCCGCTTCGGCCGTGAAGACGGACGTCGGGGTGGCCGAGGCCTTCACGAACACGGTTCGGGCGTCGGCCAATTCGGCGCGGTGCAGCGTCCACGCATGGCGCGCGCCGAGATCGGTGACGGCGCGCACGGGCAGGCCGAGCAGTGCGGACAGCTGGGCGGCGCGGCTCACCGGGCGCCCGCGGTGAGGCGTTTCATGGTGTCCTCGTCGGCGGGGAAGAACGACTCGATGGCCAGTTCGGCGACGGTGACGTTCATCGGGGTTCCGAAGACCGTCGTGACGCTGAGCAGCGACAACTCGTCGCCGTCGTGTTCGATCCGCAGCGGGACCACCGCCTGGTCGGGTTCGGGAACCGCGAGCTCCACTTCGCCTCCCGGGTAGGACCGCAGCTCCTCGAGCAGGTCGGCCAGTTCCCGGGAGCCGGTCACCTCGGCCTGGCGCGCCAGGCGGGCGAAGATGTGGCCGCGCCACTCGGCGAGGTTGCGGATGCGGCCGGCCATGCCGTCGGGGTGCAGGCTCAGTCGCAGCGCGTTCACCGGCGGTCTGGTCAGCTCCGGGTCGATGCCCGCGATGAGCACGGCCACCCCGCTGTTGGCGTCGATCATCGTCCAGTTCTGGTCGATGGCCAGCGCCGGGTAGGGCTCGTGCCCGGCGAGGATCTGGCGCATGGCCCCGCGGACGGCGTCCATGGCGGGGGTGTCCAGGCCGGGTTGCGCGTAGGCGGGGGCGTAGCCCGCGGCCAGCAACACGCGGTTGCGTTCGCGCAACGGGATCTCCAGATGCTCGGACAGGTGCACGATCATGGTCCGGCTCGGTGTGGCTCGTCCGGTCTCGATGAAGCTCAGGTGCCGCGCCGAGGTATCGGCCCGCCCGGCCAGCTCCAGTTGGCTCAGTCTGCGTTCCAGACGCCAGTGCCGCAGCAGGTCACCGGCCGTTGGGGTAGTCACGCCCCGATCCTACGAACAGCCCTACGGCAGGGCGATTACTTCTCGGGTAAGCGACATCCGTACCCGGGACGAACCGTCCGGGTCGTGGCACCGGGGCATCCGGCCGGAAGCCCGTCTTCCGGCCGGGTGTCGGGTGATCTCAGGCCATCTCGGGAACGCGCAGGTGCGCGAACGACAGGTCGAACTCTCCTACTTCGAGCACGTTGGCACCCACCTGTTGGGTGGCCTGTGCCCTGATCCGATTGGTCTGCTCGCGGCTGCCTTCCATCGCCGCCCGGGATTCCCATACGGTCGCGCCCACCGCGCGGCCGCTCGCCCGGTCGATGAACAGGCTTGCGCTGCAGAATCCGTCGAGCATCTCCGTCTGCGGCAGCACTTCGGTCTTGAACGTTTCGGCCAGCCGGTCGAGCTGGCTCGGGTCGACCTGCACCCACGAGCACCGGGCGCAGGCATTGTCGCCGGACGGATGGTCACGGTGCATCACCGCGATCTCCCATTCCTCGACCCGTTCCACCCGGCCGCCGAGCTGCCGGGCCAGGCCCTCGCGCAGCTGCTGAACGCGGCCTCTGCTGGCGTGCAGTGCCTGCTCGGACTCCCACGACGTCGTGGCGATGCAGCGTCCGGTCGACCGGTCGGTCATCAAGGACATTCCGACCCACCCTTGGATCTCGGGCAGATTCGGCATCACTTCATCACGGAGGTATGCGGTCCCGTCGTCGATCGACGACGCCTGGGCCGCAATTGTGCTGGAACGTGCGTACACGGGCCACCTCCCACCTGGTCAGGGTGGCGCCCCGGTGGCGCCACCGGACATAACTCACCTTCCTCCAGGCCGCGCCCACACGCAATGCCCCCGTGGTGCGCGAATCGACCGGTCGATTCCGGCCGACGGGATTCCTTTGCGCAGCCGGAGCAGGGTGAGCACGGGCACGTGCGAGGCGTGAGAGAGTGCTCGGGTGACTACGGCCATAACGCCCGGGGCGGGGTTGGTGGTGCTGTGCACGGTCATGGTCGTGGGTGCGGCGGCGGTGTACCGGGTGGCCGGGCTGGGGCGGGTGTCGGTGGCGCCGGGCGCGGCCGTGCGGGGCGCGGCCCAGCTCGCGGCGGTGGCGCTGATCCTGACCGCCGCGCTGGCGCAGCTGTGGTCGTCTTTCCTGGTGCTGGCGGTGATGTTCGGCGCGGCGGTGGCGACCGCGGCGCGGCGGGCCCGCGCGGGGCGCTCGGCGCTGTGGCTGACTGCGGCGCTGGGCTCGGGCCTCGGTGTGGTGCTGCCCCTGCTGCTGCTCAGCGGCGTCGTGCCGCTCACCGGCGTGGCGCTGGTGCCGATCGGCGGCATCGTTCTCGGCGGCACGATGACGGCGACCTCGCTCGCGGCGCGGCGCGCCCTGGACGCGATCGAGCAGCGATGGGGCGAGGTGGAAGCCGCGCTCGGTCTCGGGTTCAGCGAGCGCGACGCGCGCCTGGAGATCATCCGGCCCACGGCCGCCGACGCGCTGCTACCGGGCGTCGACCAGACCCGCACGGTGGGGCTGGTGACCCTGCCGGGGGCCTTCGTCGGCGTTCTGCTCGCGACCGGTTCCGCGGCACAGGCCGCCGCGGTGCAGGTCATGGTGCTGACCGGGTTGCTGCTGGCGCAGTCCTGCGCTGTGGCGGTCACCATCGAACTCGTCGCCCGCAGGAGGGTGCATCGCCTCGCCACCGCGGCGCGGGCCGACCGCCCCTCCCCGAGCCGCGTGCACGGTTCGCCCCGGTGATCCCCCGTCGACCGTGCCGGTGCGATCGACGCCGCCGTAGCCTGGGACGATGCCCGATCTGGTGGAGCTCGAGGACTCCGAGTCGCTGCGCCTGGCGCGCCTGTTCCTCGGCCGGACAGTGGATCTCGTCGTCGACCGTCCCTACGGGAGCCGTCACCCGCGGTGCGGATTCCGGTACCTGCTCAACTACGGCTACGTTCCGGTCACCCGCGCACCCGACGGCGAGGAACTCGACGGCTACTATCTCGGACCGCCCGAGCCGATACCGTGGGCGCGCGGACTGTGCGTCGGGATCATCCACCGCCGCTACGACGATGACGACAAGCTGATCGTCGTCCCGACCGGCAGCCCCGTCCCGGACGACGCGGCGATCGCCGACGCCGTCGCGTTCCAGGAGACCCCGGTCACTACGTCATCGCCCGGCAGTGACCGGCAGGCCGCGCGGCCGCGCCGATTGGGCGCGCGGATAGCGGGTAGGCCCCTGCCATGGAACTGTTGGTGATTCTCGCACTCGCGGTGCTGGTCGGCGCGGTGATCCTGTATCGCAAGAGGACCGGCAAGCGGCCCGGCGCACCCGAGGTACCAGGAAACGACGGCGAGTAGGGAGCGGTTATGAGCGCGATGGATCCCGATCCGGCGAAAACCCCTGATCTGGAGCCGGGCGGCGGGGTGCCGCCGGGCGCTACCCCGCCGGACACACCCCAGACCTCTGGGCTGTCGGCGCCGGAGCCGAGCACCAGACACCATTTCCCGGTCACCGGGATCATGGCGATGCTCATCGTGGCGGTGGTGATCCTGCTGTTCGTCGCCGCGGCGGTCGGGATCGTGGTGTCGATGCTGTGACCTGCCCCCGCTGGCGGCCGGCCGATCAGACAACGGCCGACCGCGCGGGTGGTCGCGCCCGGAAGGTCACAGAATCGGCCGGCCGCCGGTGACCGCGATGCGGGCGCCGGAGATGTAGCTGCCGTCCTCGGAGGCCAGCAGCACGTAGGTGGAGGCCAGTTCGGCGGGCTGACCGGCACGGCCCAACGGCGTGTCGTCACCGAAGTGGGTGACCTTCTCGACGGGCATGGTGGAGGGGATCAAAGGCGTCCAGATCGGCCCGGGCGCGACGCTGTTGACCCGGATTCCCCGCTCGCCCAGCAATTGCGCGAGGCTGGCGGAGAAGTTGGCGATGGCGGCTTTCGTCGCCGCGTACGGCGCCAGGGTGGGCGAGGGCATATCGGAGTTCACCGAGGAGCTGCCGATGATCGATGACCCCGGGGGCATGTGCGGCAGCGCCGCTTTCACCAGGTAGAAGTAGGCGTTGATGTTCAGTTTGACGGTGTGCTCGAATTCCTCGTCACTGATCTCCTCCAAAGTCTCGTGCGTCATCTGGTAGGCCGCGTTGCTCACCAGCACGTCGACTTTCCCGAATTCCCGCACCGCCCGATCGATCACGGCGCGGCAGTGGGCGGCCTCGGACAGGTCGCCCGGCACGAGCACCGCTTTGCGGCCGGCCGCCGTCACCAGGTCGGCGACTTCCTTCGCGTCGTCGTCCTCGTCGAGGTAGGAGATCAACACGTCCGCGCCTTCGCGCGCGTAGGCGATCGCCACCGCCCGTCCGATGCCGCTGTCGGCGCCGGTGACGACCGCGGCCTTGCCGGTCAGTTTGCCGGACCCGCGGTAGCTGTCCTCGCCACAGTCCGGCACCGGGGTCATCTTGGCCTGGACACCGGGAACGTTCTGCTGCTGGTCGGGAAACCCCATGTCGGGCTCCTCCTTCTCCGCTTCGGGGTTACGGGTGCTTCACATGTCCTGCTTCTGCCGCCAGTCGCGCACCGCGTCGCGGGCCCGGTCGAACAGCGCCAACGGCGGTCCGGCCAGGAGGTTCGCGGCCGCGGACTCCCCCGCGTGCGGGTGCGGGCGGGTGGGCGCCACGGCCTCGGCGGCGCGCACCGAGCCCGCCATCCGCCGCAACTGACTGGTCGGGAACTGCGCGCGCAGCAGGGTGAACTCTTCGGTTTCCTCGTGCGCGGCGTGCTCGGCCACGGCGTCGGCGAACTTCGCGAGTTCGGTGTCGAAATCGGGATGGTCCACCCCGAGGTCGTACAGGTCCGCCAGGGCGCGTTTGGCGGCGTTCTCCTCCTCCAGCCGCGGCTGCACGATGTCGGCGTCGGCACCGAAGCGGGCTCGCCCGGCGACGGGGTGCACGACCTCCTCCTCGGCGCTTTCGTGCACGGCCAGCAACCGCACCAGCTCGGTGAACAGCTCCTGCTTCGTGCCGTTGCCTGCCTTCAGTCGCGCCAGCAGCGCGAAGATCTCCTCGTGCTGGGCGGTCAGCAGTTCGACGACATCCTGATCGGTCATCGCACACTCGTTTCTGTCGCTACGGAATGAACTCCTGGACTTTGGTTTTGGCGCCCTGCGCGATGAGGTGCCACGCGTCCGGGTCGCCGCGCAACACGGCTTCGGCGGTGTCCTTCATCTGGTCCCAGGTCGCGTGCGGCGGAATGGGCGGCACGTCGGGGTCGCAGTGCACGTCCAGCAGCACGGGGCCGTCGGCGTGCAGGGCGCGGTCCCAGGCCGGGCCGAGTTCCTCGGGTGTCCGCACGGTGATCCCCGCCAGGCCCGCAGTGCGCGCGAACTCGGCATAGGAGACGTCGGGCAGGGTTTGTGATTCCTCGAATTTCGGGGCGCCGCCCATGGCGCGCAGCTCCCAGGTGACCTGGTTGAGGTCGTTGTTGTGGAAGACGCACACGACCAGGCGCGGGTCGCTCCAGCGCGGGCGGTAGCGGGCGATGGTGAGCAGTTCGGCGAGGCCGTTCATCTGCATGGCGCCGTCGCCGACCAGCGCGATCACCGGACGGTCCGGGTGGGCGAACTTCGCTCCGATGGCGTAGGGCACGCCGGGGCCCATGGTGGCCAGTGTGCCCGACAGCGACCCGCGCATCCGGCCGCGCAAGCGCAGGCAGCGGGCATACCAGTTGGTGGAGGACCCGGAATCCGCGGTGACGATGGCGTCGTCGGGGATGCGCTCGGACAGCTCCCAGACCACCCGCATGGGGTTGACCGGTTCGGCGTCCAGCAGGCATTGGCGTTCGACGGTCTGCCACCAGCGGGCGACGTTCTTCTCGATCCGTTCCCGCCATGTGCGGTCGTCCTTGCGCCGCACCAGCGGAATCAATTCGGCCAAAGTGGATCTCGCGTCGCCGACCAGGTTCACCTCGGTCGGGTACCGCATGCCGATCATGGTGCCGTCGATGTCGATCTGCACCGCGCGCGCCTGCCCGAACTCGGGCAGGAATTGGCTGTAGGGGAAGTTCGATCCGACGATCAACAGCGTGTCGCAGTCACGCATGAGCTCGTAACTGGGCCTGGTGCCGAGCAATCCGATCGCGCCGGTGACGAAAGGCAGATCGTCGGGCAGGACGTCCTTGCCCAGCAGCGCCTTCGCCACGCCCGCGCCGGTGCGCTCGGCCAGCTCGACGACTTCCTCGGCGGCCGAGCGGGCGCCCTGCCCGATCAGGATCGCGACCTTCGATCCGGCGTCGAGCACCTCCGCCGCGCGCCGGATGTCTTCGTGCGCGGGAATCACTCGCGCCCAAGCCGATCCGGGCGGGCTCGACGGCACCTGCTTGAACGCGTGCTGCGGTGGCCGGTACTGCTCCTCTTGCAGATCCGCAGGCACGATCACGGCGGTCGGGGCCCGTCGGGCGGCCGCGACCCGGAAGGCGCGGTCCAGCGCGTTGGGCAACTGGCTTGCCACGTTCACCTCGACCAGGTAGTCCGAGGCGACGTCTTTGAACAGGCTCTGCAGATCGACTTCCTGCTGGTAGCTGCCGCCCATCGCGCTGCGCGCGGTCTGCCCGACGATCGCCACCACCGGGACGTGGTCGAGCTTCGCGTCGTACAAACCGTTGAGCAGATGGATCGCCCCCGGCCCCGAGGTCGCGGTGCACACGCCCACCTTGCCGCTGAACTTGGCGTATCCGGTGGCCTGGAACGCCGACATCTCCTCGTGGCGGGCTTGGATGAACGCCGGCTTGTCGTCCGCGCGGCCGAAAGCGGCGATCAGGCCGTTGATCCCGTCACCGGGATAGCCGAAGACCTGCTCGACGCCCCATTCCCGCAGACGCTGCACCACGTAGTCGCCGACCTGTTGAGCCATCGGGTTCCTCCTGTCCATGTGCCGGTGGCAGGGTCCGTCGCCAGGCGGGTACCCGGGCGGTCGGACCCCAATCAGCGCCTGCCGCCGCCCCTAGGGGGTGGCCGGCTGGGACAGCAACCCGGGAAGCAGCGCCGCGGCCGCGGTGGCGGTCACCGAACACGTGGTCGCGATCCCCCACCCGACCGGATCCAGCGGGCGGCAACCGAAGTAGGTGCACAGCCCCGGCGTCATCACCACCGCGCCGAGCACCGCGCCGCTGGCGGCCGTGGTGATCCACACCAGGGGGCTGCGGTAGCCGGAGACCAGGGTCTGGCCGAGTTGCGTGCCGATGAGCGCGACCAAGCCGATGGTGGCGGCGCGGCGCTGGGTGCCGGTCATCCGGCCGAGGGTCCAGGCGACCGACGCGCTGGTGGCGGTGGCGACGCCGCGGACGCCGAGGGTGCGCAGCAGGTCCGTGCCCAGGTGCGCCCGCGGGAGTTCGGCGAGCCGTTCGGCCGCCCGCTGCGCCTGCGACTGCGGATCGTCGGTGTCGTCGGGATCGACCGCGTCGCCGTCCCGCGCCAGTGCCAGCGCCATCGCCGGGAACATGTCGGTGAGCATGTTCACCAGCAGGAACTGCCTGGTACCCAGCGGCGCCTGGCCGCTGACGGCGGTGCCGTACAGGGTGAACGCCACTTCGCCCGCGTTGCCGCCGACCAGTACGCCGACGGCGTCGGTGACCCGCTGCCACATGCCGCGCCCTTCGACGAGGGCGTGCAGCAGTACCAGCGGGTCGGGCCGGGTGAGCACCATGTCGGCGGCGTTGCGGGCGGCGACCGAACCCTGTGCGGCCAAACCGATTCCGACGTCGGCGGTGCGGATCGCGGCCGCGTCGTTGCTGCCGTCGCCGGTCATGCCGACGACGTGACCGGCGCGGCGCAGCGCCGCGACGATGCGCACCTTCTGTTCCGGATCGACGCGGGCGAAGACCGTGCCGTGTTCGATCAGCTCCGCCTGCGCGGTCTCGTCGAGACCGTCCAGATCCGCGCCGGTCACCACTTCCCGCGCCTCGATGCCGAGCTGGCGGGCCACCGCCGCCGCGGTCACCGGATGGTCGCCGGTGATCATGCGCACGCTGATCCCGTTCCGCTGCAACGCGGTGACCAGGGGCAATGTTTGCGGGCGCGGAGCGTCGGCGAGTCCGAGGAACCCGAGCAGGGTGAGTTCGACGACCGCCGCCTCGACGTCGTCGGGTTCGGCGCGCAGGTCGCGGCGGGCCACCACCAGCACCCGCAGGCCCTGCTCGGCGAGATCGCGCACCGCCCGTTCGGCGCGCTCACGCACCTGGTCGTCGAAGGGATGATCGGTGTCGTTCGACCGCACCTTGGTGCAGCGCGACAGCACGACCTCGGGCGCGCCCTTCACGATCAGCCGCAGCTTGTCGGCGGTGTGCCCGAGCGTGGCGGCGTAGCCGCGGTTGGATTCGAAGGGGATCTCCTCGATCGGGTCCCAGTGGCGGACGTCGTCACCGAGCACCTCGTCCGCGGCATCCAGCACCGCACGGTCGGTGGCGTGCACGATCGGGCCCTCGGCGGGATCGGGGCAGGCGCGAGCCGCGGCCCGCAGGAGCCGGTGGGCGTCCTCGGAGTCGGCGTCCGGCGACCACTGCGCGTCCAGGCCGGCCAGGGTGGTCAGGCGCAGCCGCCCCTCGGTGAGGGTGCCGGTCTTGTCGAAGCACAGGGTGTCCACCCGGCCCAGCGCCTCCACGGTACGGCTGGCGCGCACCAGCACACCGTGCCGGGAGAGCCTGCGAGCGGCGGCGAGCTGAGCGACGGTGGCCACCAGCGGCAGTCCCTCGGGCACCGCGGCGACCGCGACCGCCACACCGTCGGCGATCGCGGTCCGCAGCGGCCTGCCACGCAGCAGGCCGAGCCCGGTCACGACACCGCCGCCGGTCAAGGTCAGCGGCAGGGCGCGGTCGGTCAAGCGGCGCAACTGCGCTTGCACGCCGCCTTTCTCCGGCGGGATGGCCCCGGCGGCGGCGCGGCCGGCCTGGGTGTCGGAGCCGACGGCCACGACGACGGCCCGGCCGGTGCCGTTGACCACGGTGCTGCCGTCGAAGACCATGCAGGCGCGGTCGGCGACCGACGCGCCCGGGGTGGCGGGAACCTCCTTCTCGACGGTGATCGACTCGCCGGTGAGCCCGGATTCGTCCATCTCGAGGTCGTCGGCGCGCAGCAGCCGTGCGTCGGCGGGGACCACGTCCCCGGCGCGCAGCACGATCACGTCGCCGAGCGTCAGCAGGTTCGCAGGCACCCGGCGCTCGTCCGGTTCACCCGCGTCGAGTTCGGTGCGATCGATCACCCGGGCGGTGAGCCGTTCGCGCTCGAACAAACGGTGCAGCGCGTCCTCGGCGCGCTGGCGCTGCCAGGCGGAGACCAGCGCGTTGACCGCGAGCACCGACGACAGCAGCACCGCGTCCGACGGCGCGCCGAGCACGGCGGTGGCGACCGCGCCGACCCCGAGGATCGGGGTCAGCGGGTCGGCCAGTTCGCGGCGCAGTTGGCCCGCGAACGACGCCGCCGAGGCGATGACGTTCGCCCCTGGGATGCGGGCGGCGGCACTGGGCTGGGCTCGCTCGTCCAGCGCGACGGGCTCGGGCAACCGGCTCAGCACCTCGTCGGGTTCGAGGGCGTGCCAGGGCAGCAGCGGGGCGAGCGTGACCGGTGGCGGCGTCCGTGCCGAACGCCAGCCGGTGTAGGCGCCGCTGAGCAGACCGGTGTAGTGGGCGGCGGTCATGGGTGAGGACCTGCCTGCGCTGCCCGGCGCGACGGCCAGCAGCAGCCCGCCCAGCGCAGCCGCGGACAGGGCCAGCGAGCGGCCGCGTTCACTCACCTGACGCGCCGGGGCCACGGCGGCCAGCACCCGGTGCACCTGGCCGAGGTCGCGGCAGACCGCGTCGGCGGTCCAGGGTATCTGCAGCGCGTTGTCCTCCCGGGTGGCGAGCCCGACCGCCACATCGGCGAACGCCAGTGCCTTGTGCGCGCGGGGACTCAGCACGGCGACGACGTGACCGTCTTGCTGCAAGGTGCGCACCAGCTTGCTCAGCGACCGCGACGGGGAGACGCATTCGTCCGCCAGCGACCGCAACTCGGCGGCGTCCTCGCCCGCGACGAGGGTGATGCGCAGGCCCGCGCTGCGGGCCCGGCCCAGGACGGCGTGCGCTCGCCGGTCGAGTTCGCGTCCGACCAGCACTCGCCCGACCGGTGTCCCGTTGTCGTGCAGTTCCCGCCATACCGGGCGGCGCGTCCCACCCTGATCGACCTTGCCGGTCGCGGGGTGCACCAGCCGCCGCCGGCCGTCGGATGACCGGGCGTGGCCGTTGGACCGGAAGTCGCCCTCCGGGCCTGCGGCGGTCTCCTGATCCCATAGCAGGCGCTGGCCGGCGCTCCACACCTCGGCGAGCGACCATTTCTCGTCGGTCGATTGGGCTTCCAGCACCACCCGGCGCGAGGTCAGCAGCGACTCTCCGTCGACGACCAGTGCCGACAATCGGTCCAGCCGCCGCCATACTCTCGGGTGGATCGTCAGCACTCCCGCGCGGCCCAGCACCGTCGAGACGATGGCGCCGTAGGCCTCCCGGCTCGCCCGCGCCGCCTTGGGCGCGCCGAGCTCCAACGCGTCGGCCGCGCCGAAAAGGCCACGGCCGCCCAGTACCGAGGTGACCGCGCCCGCGAGGGCGCCCACGGCCGTTTCGTCGGCGACCCGTTCGATCGGTCCCTGCGGCATCTCCACGATGCGGGTGGGCGGCGTCAGCGGTTCGCGCACTTCCGCGGGGCGGCGGTCGATCTCGGCCTCCCAGTTGCGCCATTGCGCGTATCTGGTCAGCGACTCGGTCAGGGTGAAACCGCGGTGCACCGCGTCGATCAGGAGGTTCGCCGTCCCCGCGGCGGCGCTGTTGCCCAGGGCGTTGCCGATGGCGTTGGCGGTGGTGAGCACCAAGTCGGTCCGTGTCCGGCCGAGCTGTTCCTCGAGCTGTTTACGCAGCCGGGGCTGGGTGTCGACGAAGGCGGCCGCCGCGCGCAGGACCCGGGCGGGCGCACGCAGCGGAAGCACCGCGCTCACCGTGGACAGTCCGATCGCGCACACGTCGCCCGCGACCTGGATTCCGGCCGCCAGCAGCGGTTCCCGGTCCCCGGGATGCTCGCAGCCGCGGCTCCAGTCCAGGTCGCCCACCGCGGTGTCGGCCTCGACGGACTCGATGGCCGCGACCAAGGCGGGCAGGTCGGCCGCGCCGTGCGCGAGCGCCGCGACGACCCGGCCGGTCACCGCGTTGACCCGCCACCAGCGCACATCGCGGCGCTTGTCCAGAATCTGGTGCAGCGCCTGCGTGACATCGCCGCTCTTGCCGGAGTCCAAACCCCGGACCTCGACCGTGGCGCGGTCCTCGTACAGCGCGACCCGGCGGCGGGAACGCAGCGCATGCGGATCGACCAGTGCCGCCAGTTCGTCGCGCAACTCCTCGTCGCGGCGCAGATTCAGCAGCGACGCACCCGCTCGCGCGCCCGCGGCCACCATCTGCACCGGCGCCTGCGCCGCTTTGGTCCCCAGATCGACGGCCTTCTCCACACCCGCGCGGGCCATCTCCGCCGCGACGGAGGTCGGCGCTTCGAGCCACCACGGTGAGACGACTCCGCGTAGTAAAAAGCTCATACCCGGCGAGCTACCCAGGCGCGGACAGAGCAAACCGGACCGCCTGCGGTCGCGGACGACCGCGGCCGGGTCCGGTGCGGACCCGCTGCCCCGGTCAGTTCGTGGCGGTCGGGTCGAGGACGATCTTCACCGCACCGTCGGTTTTCTGCTGGAACATGGCGTAGGCCCGCGCGGCGTCGGCCAGCGGCAGGCGGTGGGTCGCGAAGGACTCCACACCCAGCGGGTCGCCGTCGCGCAGCAGCGGCATGATGTCGCCGACCCACCGTTTGACGTTCGCCTGACCCATCCGCACCTGGATCTGCTTGTCGAACAGCACCCGCATCGGCAGCGGGTCGAGCATGCCGCCGTAGACGCCGATCAGCGAGATCGTGCCACCGCGACGCACGATGTCGATCGCGGAGTGCAGCGCCGCGAGCCGATCGATGCCCGCGGTATCCATCACCTTCTGCGCCACCGCATCCGGCAGGAACGCCGCCGAGCGCTGCGCCACCGAGGCGATGGGCGAGCCGTGGGCCTCCATCCCGACCGCGTCGATGACCGAGTCGGTGCCCCGGCCGTCGGTCCAGCCGCGGATGATGTCGCCGACCGGCTCGTCGACCGACTCCAGGTCGATCACCTCGACGCCGCGCTCGGCCGCCCGTGCCAGCCGCTCGGGCACCCGGTCGACGCCGATCACGCGATAGCCGCGATGGGCCGCGACCCGGCAGGCCATGTCCCCGATCGGGCCGAGGCCGAGCACGGTCACCGATCCGCCGTCCGGCACCGCGGCGTACTCCACCGCCTGCCAGGCGGTGGGCAGCACGTCGGACAAGTACAAGAACCGCGAATCGGGCGGGCCGTCCGGCACCTTGACGTGGGTGGCGTCCGCATGCGGCACGCGCAGATACTCCGCTTGGCCGCCGGGCACCTGCCCGTAGAGCTTCGAATAGCCGAACAGCGCCGCCCCGCAGCCGTACTTGCGGACCTGGGTGGTCTCGCACTGGGTGGGCAGGCCGGTCCGGCACATGTAGCAAGAGCCGCAGCTGATCTGGAACGGGATCACGACGCGGTCGCCGCGGGCCAGGTCCGTGACGGCCGAACCGGTCTCCACCACCCGTCCCATCGGTTCGTGGCCGAGCACGTCGCCGCTGCTCATGTACGCGCCGAGCACTTCGTACAGATGCAGGTCGGATCCGCAGATGCCGGTGGAGGTGACCTCGATGATCGCGTCCGTCGGGGCCTCGATCCGCGGGTCGGGCACCGTCTCGACGGCGATCTTGCGTCGTCCTTGCCAAGTCACTGCCTTCATCCGGCACTCCTCGGGTCGGGGTCGATACGTCCCGGTCCTACCCGGGGACCTCCGCCCGAAACTTCGGCGGCGTATGCCCGACCGGCGGCAGGGTAGACGCCGGGCCCGCGGGGCCCGCATTCGCCGCGTGCGTCACCGGCCTGCACGCCGGACGTGTGCCGCGGCCGATTTCGGGTAGGCGGAAGCCGTGGACCATACACGAGCTCCTCTGCTGGAAGCGCTTGCCGACTATCACCGGCTGGGCCGGTACGGCTTCACTCCGCCCGGACATCGGCAAGGACGCGGGACCGACGAACGCGTCCTGGACGTCATCGGCCGCGACGCGTTCGCCGCCGATGTGCTGGCGATCGCCGGCCTGGACGACCGGCTCGCGCGCGGCGGCTATCTCACCCGCGCCGAGGCGCTGATGGCCGACGCGGTGCGCGCGGAATCCGCGTTCTTCTCCACCTGTGGCAGTTCGCTGTCGGTCAAGGCCGCCATGATGGCGGTCGCGGGCGGACACGAGGGCGGCCTGCTCATCCCGCGCGACAGCCACAAGTCGATCGTGGCCGGTCTCATCTTCTCCGGTGTCCAGCCGCACTGGATCACGCCTCGATGGGACGCCGAGCACCACCTGTCGCATCCGCCCTCGCCCCAGCAGGTGCGCGAGGCGTGGGAGGAGTATCCGGACGCCGCGGGCGCGCTGATCGTGAGCCCGAGCCCCTACGGCACCTGCGCGGACATCTCCGCCATCGCCGACGTGTGCCACGAGCGTGGCAAGCCCCTCATCGTCGACGAGGCGTGGGGCGCGCACTTGCCGTTTCACGAAGACCTGCCGACCTGGGCGATGGACGCGGGGGCGGACGTCTGCGTGGTCAGTGTGCACAAGATGGGCGCGGGCTTCGAACAGGGCTCGGTGTTTCACCTGCAAGGCGATCTCATCGATCCGATCCGGCTCAGCGAATGCGCCGACCTGCTGATGACCACCAGCCCGAATGTCCTGGTCTACGCCGCGCTCGACGGCTGGCGCAGGCAGATGGTCGAGCAGGGACACGAACTGCTCACCGCGGCGCTGCGAGTCGCCCAACAGGCCAGGCGGCAGCTGGGCGAGATACCCGGCATCAGAGTGCTGGAAGACGAGCTGCTCGGCGCCGAAGCCTCGCACGACCTCGATCGGCTGCAGGTGCTCATGGACGTGTCCGGCACCGGAGCCAGTGGCTACCGAGCCGCGGACTGGTTGCGCGAGCACCGCCGCCTCGACGTGGGACTCAGCGACCACCGCCATGTGCTCGCCACGCTGTCGATCGCCGACGACAAGGACACCGTCGACACCTTGGTCGACGGCGTCGCGGCATGGCGCGACCAGCTGACCGATCCCCAGCCGCCCGCCATCCACCTGCCCTCACCGCAAGACCTGCAATTGGACACCGTGATGCTGCCGCGCGACGCGTTCTTCGGCCCGGTCGAGCCGGTGGACGCCCACGACGCCGTCGGCCGCGTCGCCGCCGAGCAGCTCACGCCGTACCCGCCGGGCATTCCGGTGGTCGTGCCCGGCGAGCGGATCGACGCGGCGGTCGTCGACTACTTGCGCACCGGGCTCGACGCGGGAATGAACGTGCCGGACGCCACCGATCCCCAGCTGCGCACGATCCGTGTCGTGGCAAAAGGTTGAGCCCGGAACATGCTGTGATCAGGAGGTTTTCCCTATGGCCGGACCGACAGCCGTCGCCCTCGTGTGCACGCTGAAGAAGTCACCCGCCGAGTCCAGCAGCGACCTCATCGCCCGCCAGGTGCTCGATGAGCTGGCCCAGCACGACGTGCAGGGCTCGGTACTGCGCGTGGTCGACTACGAGGTGCTGCCCGGAGTCACCGCCGACGAGGGCCCCGGCGATCAGTGGCCTGCGATTCGCGAACGGATCGCCGCGGCCGACATCCTGCTGGTCGCCACACCCACCTGGGTCGGGCACATGTCCTCGGTGGCGCAGCGGGTGCTGGAACGATTGGACGCCGAATTATCCGAAACCGACGACGAGGGCAGGCCGGCGATGGTCGGCAAGGTGGCCACCGTCGCGGTGGTCGGCAACGAGGACGGCGCGCACAAGATCGTCGCCGACCTGTATCAAGGGCTCAACGACATCGGATTCACCATCCCCGCGCAGGGCTGTACGTATTGGAACGATCAAGCCATGGGCGGTACCGACTACCAGGATCTCGACTCGGTGCCCAAGGCGGTGGCCTCGGCGACCGCGGCGCTGGCCAGGAACGCCGCCCACCTGGCCAAGGTGCTCGACACCCAGCAGTACCCGCCCGCGGGGTGATTCCGCGGCGACCGGTCCCGCGACCTCCCGCCGGCCACCGGCGGGAGGTCGCCGCGTTCAGGCCAGTACCGCGTCGACCGTCTTCTTCAGCGCCGAAGGCTTGGCGGGCGAGGTCGGCGCCTTCTTCCGTAGTTCCTGCAGCCGGGCCCCGATGTCCTGAAGTTGCTTGCGCCCCAACTGCTCTCGCACCTTGGGGAACCAGTCGTTCTCTTCCTCATCGATGTGGTGGTCGACGTTCTCGATCAGCACGGTGGCCTTGGCGGTGAAGTGCTCGTCGTCGGGCTTCATCATCGCCAGCTCGGTAACCAGCACATCGGCGACGTGATGCTCCTCGTAGGACTCCAGGATGTCCTCCTGGAGCCCGGGAACGAGTTTGCGCACCTCCGGATACATGCACTCGTTCTCCAGATAGGTGTGCACGGTGAGCGCCTCGATGATCTTGTTCACCACCTCCCCCTTCCGCTCGACGGCGTCCTCCCCCTCCTTCTCGAACTCGCGGAACAGCTTCCGGATCGCCTTGTGATCCTCGCGCAGCAGTACGATCGCGTCGGTCGTCATCGCTTTCTCCTCGCCTCGGATGCCGGTCTGTTGCCGACATTCCCGGCGCCACGGCGCCGAAACACCACCGGATGCCGTGCGGCCGGACCGGTATCGGGCCGTAAGGTGGGCAGCAGACAGCGCAGGAAGGACGCAGATGCCACAGGCGGACGAGTACGCACACGAACTGGCCGAACTGGCGCGGGGCGCGCAGATCACCGTCGCGGTCGCCGAATCGCTCACCTCGGGCCGGTTGTCGGCCACGCTGGGGGCGGCGTCGAACTCGTCGGAATGGTTCCGCGGCGGCCTCGTGGCCTACAGCTCGGAGGTCAAGCACACCGTGCTCGGGGTGCCCGACGTGCCGGTGGTGTCGCAGACCGCGGCCGAAGCGATGGCCACCGGCGTGCGAGAGTTGCTGAACGCGGTTGTGGCCGTGGCGGTCACCGGTGCGGGCGGCCCTGATCCGCAGGACGGCGAACCGCCGGGCTCGGTCTGGTTCGCCATCGCCACCGAGCACGCCGTGCGCGCATGGCACCGCCGGTTCGACGGCGACCCGTCCGACGTGGTCGCCCAGACCGTTGCCTGCGCGACCGAGTCGCTGCTGGACACCGCGCGCGTACTGCGCTCGCATCATTCGCCCGCGTGAACGCCGGTCATGACGAACGGCGATGCTTGCGGTGGCTGGTGTCGCAGAACGGATAGTTCTTCGAGCGCCGGCACAAGCACAGCGCCACCATGAACCGGTCGCAGCGGATCGTCCGGCCGTCGGCGGTGACCAGCTCCACCGGGCCCTCGATCAACGCGGGACCGTCGGCGGTGAGCGTCACGCGGCGCCACTGCTCATTGTCGGATGCGGTCGGCACGGAGCACCACCAGATCTTCCATACGCTGGCCGGGCTCGATCAGCCCGGCCGACTCCAGCCACCCCGCGCGGCGGCGCAGCACCGGCCCGAACGGCACGGTCGCCCGTGCCACGACGGCGGCCTTCAACTCCAGCGCGCGCAACTGGTCCAGGGTCGTATCGGGATCGCACAGTGCCGAATGCACGATCAACGCGACCCCCCGTGGTTTCAGCAGGGCGGGCAGCGCCGCGCACAACTGGTCGAGTATCGTCCTGCCGCCGGTCCCGGCGTCCCACGCACGTGCGATACCGCGGGTGTCGGTGCCTTCGGGAGCGGGGACATAGGGTGGGTTGGCCAGCACGAGGTCGAAGCTGCGTCCGCCGAGTACCGCGCCGAAATCACCGCGCAGCACCTCGGCGTCGATGCCGCGCAGCCGGCAGTTCAACCAGGCCGACACCACCGCGGAGCGGGATACATCCACCGCGGTCACTCGCGTCGCTCCCGTTCGCGCGGCGGCCACGGCCAAGGCGCCGGTGCCGGTGCACACGTCCAGGGCATGTCCGCCGCGCGGAACGCCCGCCTCCGACAGGGCGCGCACGAGCAACCACGTGTCCAGCTGCGGCGGATAGACGCCGGGGGGTCGAATCAACATCACTTTTCGCGGATAACCCGCTGAACGCCGCTTAATCGTCCGCGCCGACGGCTCCGCTCCCGGATGCGCGCAACGAGCTGCGACCCGCGCGCCAGGCGTCCAGCACATGATCGGCGAATCGGTCTTCCAGCAAGTTCGTCACCTGGATGCCGAACGCCACCGACTCGGTGAGCCCGGGTTCCTGCCGCAGCAGGTCGCCGATCACGCCGGTCCGCATGACCTGCTCGTGCACGGCGTCGGCTTCGACGTGCTCGCGATAGAACAGCACACACGCCGGATCGGCGTTCAAACGCCGCAACGCCTCCACCATGCGCTGGGCTCCGGGCGGCGAAGTGATCTCCACCGTCGCGAAATGGCCCACCAGCGCCCCGCGCCACGACCGGTGCAGACCGAACAGCGACATCATGTTCACCAGCGCCAGCATCGGCGCGGGAACCACGTCCAGATAGTGCAGGTACGCCGGATCCAGCCCGGCGCCGACCAGCAGATCGGCGTACAGCTGCGCGTGCACGCGTTCGCCGCGTCCACCTCCGAACTCGTCGAACTCCACCGCCACCAGCGATGCCTTGGCCTGTCCGCGCAAGCGCGGGATCACCCAGGCGTAGGGGTCGGCCTCCTTGTGGTGGTAGATCGAACGATGCACGAAGTACTCGCGCATCTGCCACCACTCGCCCTCGTCGCGCAGGAACCGGCTGACTCCGGCCGGGTCGGCGGGAGTGACCAGCAACTGATCGAGTTCGGCGTCGAGATCGGCTCCGCCGGGCACGTCCTCGCGCAACGCCCCCAGGAACCGCTGTTCCAGCGCGGCGCGCAGACCGAGCAGGCCCGGGTCCCATTCCCATCCCGCGTCCACCGCCGCGAAGCCGTGATAGTGCAGCTCATAGCAGGTGTGCAGGGCCAGATGCAGATCCTCGCCGTACGGATCCGCCGGACCCGGCTCCGGGACCGAACCGCCCGGTTCGCCGCGCAGCAACTCCACTACCGCCTCGGACAGCTCGCCGCGGGGCTGGGGCAGTTCGTGTGTCTGGGCGCCTGTCATGACCGTCATAGTGGTCGCTTACCCCGGTCCGCCGCCGTTATCGCGGCCCGGCACGGAAAGAATCCGCCTGCGCGCCTCCCGCGCCGCCGCCGCGGCGGCGCGGGAACTCGCCCGGAACTACCCGTTCGCCTTTTTGTACGCCTCGACGACCTCGGCCGAGATCCGGCCGCGCGCCGAGACGTCGATTCCGTTTTTGCGCGCCCATTCCCGGATAACCGTGGCCTGCTCCCGATCGTTCGCCGAACGCAGGACACCGCCGCGCCCGCGCCGCGTGCGACCGACTTTGCGGGCGTACGGAACCCACTGGTCGAAGAATCCGCGCAACTGACCGGCATTGTCCGCCGACAAGTCCATCTCGTAGGCCACGCCGTCCACGGCGAAAGACACAGTTTCCTCGGCCTGAGACTTGCCGTCGTAGTCATCGACCAGAGTCACGACGACCTTGCGTGCCATAGAGATAATCCCTTCACGGTTACCGAGCGCGTGCAGTCGAAAAAACAATCGTAGCCAGTAGATAACAGATCAGTTCCACCACGGGAACAGCGGGGTCCCTGCCGCGGCACGAGACGCGTGCGGCGAACAGTGCACCGCCGGGACAGTGGAGCCTTCACATATTGCACGCGCAACCGGCCGACCGGCAAACGGCACCTACCGGAACGCCCCTGCCGTACTCCGACGGCGGCGTTGCGCGGCGACGCGCGGACGCTCGGTGCGGCGCGGCCCGCACCCGGATCTCGACGCTTCCATGGCGGCAGCCCAGCGCGCTCGGAAAATCCTGCCGCACGGACGCCGAATGCGTCGGCGCCGAGTACCTGCCGCCTCGGACCACCCGACGTAATCGCAAGCGGGCCGCCGCATTCCGCATGCGCGGTGGAGAGGCGGAAACCTCCCCACAGCTGAGAAGGCGACGACGCGGACGCCGCCTTAGTCTGGACGACGCCCGGTCCAGCCGGAATACTGGCGTGCGCCGGTTTCGCCGGAGTCGACCACCCCGGGTATGGCGCATTCGGTCGACTCACCGCTCGGAAGAAAGGACCATCTCCCGATTCTGCAGACAGGCAGTCGGCCCGTTGAGGACGGCGGGGGGCCGAGTACCGTTCCGAACTCTGTCGAGCGAGTGGGACGTCCGCGCGACGCGGATCCCAGCAACGAATCAGATGTCGGCCGATTCGCGGAATTCGGCCAGACGAGCCCAGTGCACGAGCGGAAGTCGATAGTATGCGTGTGGCCTTGTTGCCCGCAGGTACCAGGGGCGATCATCAACCGTATCTCGCGTTGGCGGACGAGTTCCGCGCCCGCGGGCACGACGTGGAAATCACCGCCACCCGCAATCAGGCGCACATCGTGCGCAATGCGGGCTTCGAACCCCATGTGATTCCCTTCGACGCCGCGGAATTGCTCGAGACGCCCGCGGCCAGACAGGCATTGGCCTCCGGCAGGACGCTGCCGTTCATTCGCATCATGCTCGACACGGTGAAGATCATCGAGGGTGGGCGCGGGGTGGCGATGCACGAGGTGCTCGCGAAAGCCTGCGCGGACGCGGATGTCGTCGTCGCCTGCGCGTCGACATTGCCCTGGGCGATGGAGTTCCGGGAGAAGACCGGTACGCCGGTGATCGGCTGCCTGCCCTACCCGCTCGAGCGCACCGGAGAGTTCCCGTCGTCGTTCATGGCGAAGAACATGACGTCGTCCCGGATTCTGTCGCGCGCGAGTTATAGCCTTTTCGAATTGTCCTATACGTTCCTGTATCGCAAGGTCGATCGCCAATTGCGTCAGCAGATGGGGCTGCCGGGCAAGCCACGCAATCCTTTTCGGCGACTGCGCGACGAGCGGATACCGCTGGTTCACATGGTGAGCCCGGTGCTGTTGCCGAAGCCGCACGATTGGCCGGAACGCGCGACGGTCGTCGGCGCCCCCATACTGCCGCAGCGGCTGCGGGACGCCTGGGGTGAAGCGGTCATCGACCCGGAACTCGACGCCTGGCTCGGCGAAGGCGAACCACCGATCTATTTCTGCATGACCGGAATGCCCGTCGTCGACCCGGTGGAGTGCCACCGGATGATCGCCACGGTCTGTGCGCGACTGGGCGCGCGGGCCCTCGTCACGGTGAAAGGCGAGGGATTTCCGAAGGGATTCAGCGCCGATCGCGCTCTGCTGGTCATCGATTCGTTCGACTACGACCGAGTGCTGCCGCGCTGCCGCGCCGTGGTGCACCACGGCGGCAGCGGAAACACCCACGACGTGGTGCGCGCGGGAATTCCGGCCGTGGTGATCCCGGTGCACAGCGATCAATTCTTCTACGGCTGGCGCATCGCCGGGCTCGGTATCGGAGCAACGTTCCCGTATCGCCGGATCACTCCGGATCGCCTGTACCAGGCGCTGGCCCGAGCCCTCACGCCGCAGGCGCGGCAGCGAGCCGAGGAGATCGGCCGCACGGTCGGGGCGGAGAACGGTGTGCTCGCCGTGGTCGACGCCGTCGAGAAACTCGCCACCGCGGCCACCTGACCATGAGACGCCGGACGGCGCCCGTGGGAATCGCGGCATCGTCCGATGAGCGCACGACCCCCGTGACAGTCGAGTTCCGAAGGTTGTACCGCATGACCGAATACCGTTCGTTCGTCGATGTGCTGCTCACCCGTGGTGAGACGTTGAACGCCGGGACCGCCTACCGATTCCTGCGCACCGGTGACGCGGACGGCGCCGTCGACGACATCACCTACGCCGCCGTGTCGGTCCGCGCGCGGGCGATCGCCGCCGCGTTGCAGGACGGCGGCGTGCGCCGGGCCCTGCTGCTCTATCCGTCCGGATTGGCTTTCATCGCAGGGTTTTTCGGCTGCCTGGCCGCCGACGTGGTGGCCGTGCCCGCACCGCTGCCGCAGCTGGATGCCCGGTCGCTGCGGCGGCTGCGGCACATGGTCACCGATGCGGGTGTCGACGCGGTACTCACCACCGCGCAGGTCCGCGCCGACGCGCGCGCGGCGATCGAGCAACTGCCGGAACTGGCCGCGCTGACCTGGCTGGCGACCGACGAGATCCCCGACGACGCGGCCGCGGCGTGGCGCCGGCCCGCCGTCGGCCCCGACTCGGTGGCCTTTCTGCAGTACACCTCGGGTTCGACCAGCGCGCCGCGCGGCGTCGTGGTGACGCATGCGAACCTGCTGCACAACGAGCGCGCCATCGCCTCGGCCCTGGGCCATACGCCGGATGTGGTGGACTCGCTCACCGACGCGCTGTTCGTCAGCTGGCTGCCGATGTACCACGACATGGGGCTCATCGCGCCCGTGTTGCAGACGATGTTCGTCGGCGCGAACGCGGTGCTGTTGTCCCCCCAGCATTTTCTGCAGCGCCCCGAGCGCTGGCCGCAGGCGGTGGCCGCGTTCGGCGCGCACACCAGCGGGGGGCCCAACTTCGGCTACGAGCTGTGCCTGCGCCGGATGTCGCCCGCGCAGATCGACCGGCTCGACCTGCGCGGCTGGAAAGTGGCCTTCAACGGCGCGGAGACGGTGCGCCCGGCCACGGTGCGCCGGTTCGCCGACACCTTCCGCAGCGCGGGTTTCCGGGCGGAGTCCTTCCAGCCGGTCTACGGCTTGGCCGAGGCGACGCTCATCGTCAGCGCCGCCGAAATCGGCGCGCAACCCACGGTGGTCCTGCCGCCCGGCCGGTCGGAGCTGGTCGGCGTGGGGCGCCCCGCCGAGGGATTGTCGATCGCCATCGTGGATCCGGAGCAACGCACGGAGTGCGCCGAAGGCGCCGAGGGCGAGATCTGGGTGTCCGGAACCAGTGTCGCCGCCGGATATTTCGGCAACGAGCAGGCCACCGCCGAGACCTTCCATGCCAGGCTCGGCGACGACGACCGCGCGTTCCTGCGCACCGGCGATCTGGGTTTCCTGTCCGGCGGTGAGCTGTTCGTCACCGGGCGGCGCAAGGACCTGCTGATCATCGACGGCAAGAACCATTACCCGCAGGATTTGGAGCTGACCGTCGAAACCGCGCACGACAGCGTCCGGCCCGGGTGCGTGGCGGCGTTCTCGGTGGACGAGGGCATCGACGGGGAACTGCCCGTCGTGGTCGCGGAGGTGCGCACCGAGAACCCCGCCGAGCTCGCCGACGCCGAAGACGCGATCCGCGCCGCGATCGGTGCCGAGCACGGGCTCACGCTGCGGTCGGTGGTCTTGATCCGTCCCGGTGAGCTGCTGAAGACCAGCAGCGGCAAGGTGCAGCGGCAGGCCTGCCGCGCGGCGTATCTCGACGACGAGTTCTCCCCCGTGCTGCCCGTGCGCGGCGAGTTCGAGGACGCGCCGACCGCCGACCCGTCGTCGGCGGCGATCACCGCCGACGAGATGCAGACCTGGCTGGTGGAGATCATCGCCCGGTTGGCGTACCTCGATCCCGCCCGGATCGACGTGCACCGCCCGCTGGTCGAATTCGGCCTCGGCTCCGCGGATCTCGTCGAACTCGTGGTGGAGCTGTCCGACCGCGTCGGGCATACGCTGGACACGAATCTGTTCTTCGAGCACCCCACCATCGCACAGGTGGTCGCGGCGCTGCACCGCACCGAAGCCGATGCCGCGCCGGTCCAGCACCAGGAACGCACCGGCGACGACGCCATCGCGATCATCTCGATGGCCTGTCGTTTCCCGGGCGGCGCCGACGACCCGGAATCGCTGTGGCGCCTGCTCGACGAGGGGCGCGACGGGCTGTCGGACGTGCCGCCGGGCCGCTGGAGCGTCGACGGGCTCTACGACCCGGACCCGGCCGCCGAGGGCAAGGCGTACACCTTCCGCGGCGGATACCTCGGCCAGGTGGACGAGTTCGACGCCGCGTTCTTCGGGATCGGGCCGCGTGAGGCGGCGGTGATGGACCCGCAGCAACGGCTCATGCTGGAACTGAGCTGGGAGGCGATCGAACGGTCCGGCCGCGACCCCAGGCAGTTGCAGGGCAGCATGACCGGTGTCTATTTCGGGGTGTACAGCACCGGCTATCTCGCCGATCCCGCTCCGCACCAGTTGAACGGACAGGTCGGCACCGGCCTTTCCCCCAGTGTGGCCTCCGGCCGGGTCGCGTACACGCTCGGCTTGCACGGACCCGCCGTCACTCTCGACACAGCGTGTTCGTCGGCGATCGTCGCGATGCACCTGGCCGCCCAGGCGCTGCGCGCGGGCGAGTGCGATCTCGCCCTGGCCGGCGGCGCGACACTGCTGATGGGCCCGACCGCGCACGTGGAGCTGTGCAAACTCGGTGTCCTGTCGCCGTCGGGACGCTGCGCGCCGTTCTCGGCGGGCGCGGACGGCACGGTATGGGCCGAAGGCGCCGGCTTGGTGCTGCTGAAGCGGCTCGACGACGCCCGGCGCGACGGCGACCGGGTGCTGGCGGTGGTCCGCGGCTCCGCGGTCAACCAGGATGGCCGCAGCCAAGGGATCAGCGCCCCCAGCGGATTCGCCCAGGAGCAGGTCCTGCGGGCGGCGTTGCGCGCCGCGGGCGTGGCGCCCGAGGACGTGGACTACGTGGAAGCCCACGGCACCGGCACCGCGCTCGGCGACCCCATCGAAGCACGCGCCCTGGCCCGCGTCTACGGTCCCGGCCGTACGCCGGATCGCCCGCTCGGGGTGGGCTCGCTGAAATCCAATCTGGGGCACACGCAAGCGGCGGCCGGAATCGGCGGCGTCATCAAGCTGGTGCTCGGTCTGCAGCACGAGCGGATACCGGGAATGGCCTACGACGGGCCGCCGACCCCGCAGCTGGACTGGGCCGGAAGCGGATTGGTCGTGCGCACCGATCCCGCGCCCTGGCCCCGCGCCGCCCGTCCGCGTCGCGCCGGAGTCAGCGCGTTCGGGCTCAGCGGCACCAACGCCCACCTGATCCTCGAGGAAGCTCCCGCACTCGACGACCCGTCCGACGACTTCGACGACGAGCCGGACTACAGACAACTGGCGCTGCTGCCGATCTCGGCCCGGAACCGGACTTCGCTGCGCGGTCAGGCGCGGCGTTTGCTCGAGCACGTCACCGGAGACGTCACGCCGCCGCCGGCCCTGGTGTCCCGCTCCCTCGCCATGCAACGTACCCCGTTCGAATGGCGGGCCGTCGTCGTGGCGGCCGACGATGCCGAGATGCGCTCGGCGCTGGACGATCTCGTCGGCGAACGGTCGGCGCCCGATGTCGTGGTCGCCGCCGACGCGGCGCTCACCGCGGGTAAGACGGCGTTCGTCTTCCCGGGGCAGGGCGTGCAGTGGGCCGGAATGGCGCGTGACATGCTGGCCCGCTCGGAGGTCTTCCGCGCCGAATTCGCCCGATGCGACGAAGCGTTCCGGCACCGCACCGGATGGTCGCTGGCGACCGCGCTGTTCGGGCTCACCGCGGCGCAACTCGGCGACTTCACCGTGGTGCAACCGCTGCTGTTCGCCACGATGGCGGCGCTCGCGGCGACCTGGCGGGACGCGGGTGTCACACCGGATGCCGTGATCGGGCACAGCCAAGGCGAGATCGCCGCGGCCTATGTCTCGGGTGCGTTGAGCCTCGACGCGGCCGCCCAGGTGGTCGTGGCCCGCAGCCGCCTCATGGCCGGCATCGCCGAGGAGGGCGCGATGGCGATGGTCGGCCTGCCCGCGCAGCGGCTCGAACAGCGCTTGGCGGCGCTGCAGCCGGCGGTGTCGATCGCGGCGATCAACATCCCTCGCTCGACGATCGTGGCGGGGACCCGCCATGCGGTCGAGACGCTGGTGCGTGAGCTGGAGGCCGAGCAGGTCGAGGTGCGGATACTGGCCGCGGGACCGGCGCTGGCCGGACATTCCGTTCTGCTGGAACCGATCCGGGAGCAACTGCTGGACGAGCTCGCCGGGGTGACCGCCGTCCCACCGGCCGTCGCGTGGTACTCGACCGTGCTGGGCGAACAGTTGGCCGACGCCTGCGCCGACGCCGCCTACTGGTATCGCAACGCACGCGAACCGGTCCGCTTCGCGAGCACCATCGAGCGCATGATCGGCGACGGGTTCCGTTATTTCGTGGAACTCGGGGTGCATCCGCTGCTCACCACGGCGGTGCGGACAGTCGCGGAGGAGTCCGGCCGGGAAATCGTCGCGGTCGGGTCGCTGGTGCGCGACGCCGACGGGCCGCGCAGCCTGGCCCGTGCGCAGGCCGCGCTGTGGGTGGCGGGCCGCGACCTCGACTGGTCGCGGCTGGTGCCCGCCCAGGGCAGCGTCGATCTGCCGACCTACGCCTTCGACCGGCGGCGGTTCTGGACCGAATCGGTGTCCGAGGACGCCTCCGCGCTGGGGTTGCAGGCCGCGGGCCATCCGTTCGTCGGCGCCGTCGTGCCGCAACCGGATTCCGGCGGCGTGACGCTGACCGGCCGCCTCTCGCTGCGGACCCATCCGTGGCTGGCCGAGCACGCCGCGCCCGCCGCGGTCGTCGTGCCCGGCACCGGGCTGGTCGAACTCGCCATCCGCGCCGGTGACGAGGTGGCCGCCGACGTCGTGCGGGAACTCGTGCTGCACGCTCCGCTGGTCGTCCCGCAGGACGCGGCGGTGCAGATCCAGGTGGTCGTGGGCGACGCCGACGCCACCGGCGGCAGGCCCGTCTCGATCCACTCCCGCTGGGAGCGAGATCTCGACACCTCGTGGACGCTGCACGCCCGCGGGGTGCTGGCGGCGACCGCCGGAACCGATGCGGGCGCCGTCGACACCACGCGGTGGCCTCCGGCGGACGCGGCGGCGGTCGACGTCGAGGACATGTACGCGCGGTTGTCCGAGCGCGGGCACCGGTACGGCCCGCTGTTCCGGTCGGTGCGGGCGGCGTGGCGGCGCGGCGCGGAGGTCTTCGCCGAGGTGGCGCTTCCGGAGCATGCCCACGGTGATGCCGCGCGGTTCGAGATCCATCCCGCCCTGTTCGACTCCGCACTGCACGCGGCGCTGCTGCTCGGCGCGGGCGAAAGCGGTTCGGCGCTGCTGCCTTTCGCCTGGACCGGCGTGACTCTGCATGCCTCCGGCGCGACGGCGTTGCGGGTGCGGATCACCCAGGCCGGCGACGGGGTACGTGTCCTGGCGAACGATCACACCGGACAGCCGGTCGTGTCGGTGGAATCACTGCTCCTGCGGCCCGCGCCCGCGGCACAGGTACTCGACGGGGCGCTGTCCGCCGCGCACCGCACCTTGTTCCGGCCGGAGTGGACACCAGTTCCCGCCCCTGCGATCGTCCGGCCGGTCGTCGCGGTGCCCTGGTCGCGGCTCGGACCGCACGACGCGGCGCCGGACGCGGTGGTCATCGAAGTCGCCGAGGGTGATTCGATCGACGCGGTGCACGCCGCGGCACGGCAGACCCTCGAGGCCTTGCAGGCCACACTCGACGACCCGCGACTGGGCGCGGCGACGATCGTGGTGCGCACCCGGCAGGCGATGGCGCTGCCCGGGGAGGACGTCCCGAACACCGCGGGAGCCGCGGTCTGGGGACTGGCTCGCACGGCGCAGTCGGAGAACCCGGACCGCGTCGTGGTGGTGGACAGCGCCGACGCCGAGGTCGACATCGCGGCGGTCCTCGCCTCCGGTGCGGCACAAGTCATGGTGCGTGGCGGTGCCCTGTTCGCACCGCGGCTCGTGCGGCCTGCCGCGGCCGGGCTCGCGCCGAGTGGACCCGATTTCGGGGACGGTTTCGTGCTCGTCACCGGAGCGCCGGGACGGCTCGGCTCGCTGCTGGCCGCGCATCTGGTGCGCGCCCACGGCGTCACCAAGCTCCTGCTGGCCAGCCGGCGAGGCTCCGACGGCCCCGGTGCGGACGCCTTGCGCGCCGAACTCACCGGTCTCGGCGCGCAGGTGGTCTTCGCCCGGTGCGACGTGGCCGATCGAGCCGCGCTGGCCGAGGTCCTGCGCGGACGCACGCTCAGCGGCGTCGTGCACGCGGCCATGGTCCTCGATGACGTCACACTGGGATCGCTGACTGCGCAACGGCTCCGAGCGGTCCTTCGACCGAAGGTCGACGCGGCGTATCACCTGCACGAGCTGACCTCGGACATGGACCTGGCGTGCTTCGTGCTGTTCTCCTCGGTCGCGGGCGTCCTGGGCAATCCCGGTCAGGCGAACTACGCGGCCGCCAACGCCTACCTCGATGCCCTCGCCACCCATCGGGCAGCGCAGGGGCGTACCGCGCAGTCGCTGGCCTGGGGTCCGTGGAGCCTCGATATGCACGAGGTGATGGCGGCGGCGGACATCCGTCGCATGGAACGCACCGGTGTGCGCCCGTTCGCCGCGCTCGACGGCTTGGCCGCGTTCGACGCGGCGCTGCGGCGGACCGAACCGGTGCTGGCGCCGATGCGGATCGACGCCGACGCGATGCGGCGCGCGCCGATCGTTGCGCCGATGCTGCGCGGACTGATCCGTCCGTCGACGCGCCGCACGGCCGTCCACCGCGCGGCCACCGACCCGTCGGCGCGGTCGCGGTTCGCCGAGCGGCTGCGCGGATTGCCGCCCGAAGCGGCGGCCGCGGTCGCGGTGGATGTGGTGGCGCGCTGGGCCGCCGACGTGCTCGGTCACGCGGGCGCGGACGCCGTCGCGCCGGACCGGTCGTTCCAGAGCCTGGGCATGGACTCGCTCATGGCGGTGGAACTGCGCAACCGGTTGCGCGACGACACCGGAATCCTGGTGCCGCTCGGCGAGATCTTCACCCACCAGAGTCCGGCCGCGCTGGCCACCTACCTCGTCGAACAGGCGGCACGCACGGACGGCGGCGTGCCCGCCGTGGCCGAGGGCGCGCAGAAGGTCCCCGATGTCGTCACTCTGCCCGTCACCCGGGACCTGATGCGGCTGCTGCGGACACAGCGGCAAGGCGTGCCGAGTGCCGCCCAGACCGGCGGACTGGCCATGCGGCTGCACACGGCGGTCGAACGCACCGAACTGGAAGCGATGCTGGCCCGCCTCGCCGGACGCCACGCGGCGCTGCGCACGGTGATCGTGCCGAGCGACGAGCACGGCACCCAGCTCCAGGTGCGGTCCGCGCCGGGCGGGCCGCTGCTGCGGTGGACGGTCGTCGAGCAGCTCGACCACGCCGTCGCGCGAGCACGGTTGCGCGAGCTGATGAGCGAGCCGTTCGACCTGGCGAAGGGACCGCTGTGGCGGTTCGAGCTGTTGGTGTCCGGTTCCGGCGAGCAGATGCTGATCTTCGGCGCACACCACGGCATGTGCGATGTCCAGTCGATGTTGCTGGTGGCCGGGGAGATCGACGCCGAGCTGTCCGGGACGCTCTTCCCGGATACCCTGTCCAACAAGGACATTCACGATCTGCTCGCGGCGCAGGCGCCGCAGGGCGAGCCCGACGCCGAGTGGCGAAGGGAGTTCGCCGGGTGCCGCCGCCTCGACCTCACCCTCGCCCGGCCCAGACCCGCGCAGCGCAGTCACAGCGCGGGAGAGGTGCTGCTGGCACTGCCCGCCGAGCTTCAGGACGGTGTGGCGCGGCGCGCTCGGGAGCTGGGCATCACGCCCGCGGCGTTGTTCCTCGGCACGCTGACCGTGCTGCTGGCCCGGCGGCAGGACAACGATCGTTTCGCGCTCGCCGTCCCGGTGGACACCCGCATCCACGCCGACGCCCCCACCGGCGTCGGCTACTTCGGCGTGCCGGTGCCCTATCCGGCGACCGTGGAGCCGGGCGAGTCGATCGATGACCTGCTGCGCCGTGCGGGAGACCGGCTGCGGCGCCTGCTCGTACCGGGAGCCGGCTTCTCCGACGCCCTCGGTGCGCTCGCCGCGGAAGGCCTGTACCGGGACAACGCGCCGCTGGTCGAGGTGTACTTCAACTATCTGCGGGCCAATTCCGCCGTGCACCGCGCGGAACTGGTCCCCGTGGGAACCGGGTACTCCGATCTCGATCTGATGGTGGCCGTGCTGGCCGACGCGGGCCAGGTCTGGTTCACCTACAACGCGGACATCATCGATGACGCGACCTGCACCCGCCTCGGCCACGACTACCTCACGCTGCTCGGCGAGGTGATCGAGCACCCCGGCCTGCCGGTGCGCCCGGGGTCGCGCGCGCCGAGCCCGGCCGTACCCGGCGGCGTCGCGTTCGCGGCCACGTTCGCGCTGGGCAAGCTGCCGGATCTGTATCACGCCGCGTCGGCGCCCGCCCACGGCGAGGACGGACCGACCGTGCTCGAGGCGCCCTATCACCACGTCCTGGCCGGATTGCGCGACCCGTCCGGCGTCTTCGCGCAGCCGTCCACCGCCCTGGGCATCGTCTTGCTGCGGGCGGCGGACCTAGAGCGATTCGGTGCGCTCACCGACGACGCGCTCGCCGAACTGACCGAGCAGTACCCCGCCGCCGTCCGGGAGGCGTCCGAGCGTGCCCGGGTGCCGATCATCGTCGGCTTCCTGCCCGCACCCGATCTGGACGAGCGCCTGCGCCACTGGGAGCACCGGACCGCGGGGCGGCTGCGGGAGATCCCCGGCGTCGCGGTGCTCACCGAGCCCGACTGGACACGGGACCATCAGGTAGCGCACCGTTTCGACGCGCAGACCGACGCGCTGGCCCATCTGCCGTTCACCGAGGAGTTCCAGGCCGCGGTGGCGCTGACGCTCGCGGCCGTCGCACGCGTCGCTCTGCTGCCCGCGCCGAAGGTCATCGCCGTGGACGGTGACGACACCCTGTGGAGCGGCGTCGTGGACGAGGTCGGCCCCACGGCGGTCACCTTCGACGCACCACGGCTCGCGCTGGCGCGGCGGTTGCGGCAATGGCGCGCCGCGGGCACCCTGCTGGTGCTGATCAGCAACAACGACGAGGAATCCGTCCGAGCCGTGCTCGACCGCCCGGACAGCCCGCTGCGCGCCACCGACTTCACCGTCGTGTCCACCGGATGGGACAGCAAGCCCGAGCGGCTGGAAAAGGCCGCGCGGACAGTGGGATTCGCCCTCGACGGCGTGGTCTGTCTCGACGACAACCCGGTCGAGATCGCGAAAATACGAGCGCGTGCACCGGAAGTGCTCGCGGTGACCTGTCCGCCGGCCCGGGAACTGGAGGCGTTCCTCACCCGGTTGTGGCCGGTGACCCCGGTGGCCGTGACCGCGGAGGACTCCGAGCGCGCGGAGTTCTACCGGCGCGAACGCGAACGCGACCTGGCCCGGGAGCAACTGGACTTCGCGCAGTTCCTCGACGGCCTGCAGCTGGCGGTGACCGTCGAGCCGCTGTCCGAGCAGAGCATGCCCCGCGCGGTCCAGCTCGTCCGGCGGACCAGCCAATTCGTGCTGGGTGCCGGCACCGAGGAGGATGTCGAGCGGTGGCGGGAGGACGGCGAGGTGTGGACCGCATCGGCGCGCGATCGGTTCGGCGACTACGGCACCGTCGCGCTGCTCGCGCTGCGCACCGACGGCGCCGCGTTGCGGTTGCGCGGATGGCATCTCAGCTGCCGCGCCCTCGGCCGAGGGGTCGAGGAACGCCTGCTCGGCTGGCTGGCCGAGCGCGCGGCGGCGCTGGGCTGCGCGACGGTGCGGATGACCGTGCACCGCACCGCGCGCAACGTGCCCGCCCGCCGCTTGGCCGCCGCGCTCGGCGGCGGCGCCATCGATGCCGAGCGACTCGAGGTCGAAGTACCGCTGGACCGCCTGCGGACGTTCCGATCCTGGGCGCAATGACCGTGGCCGACAAGGAGTTTTCCGTGCGCAGTCCGAACGGCGAGCACCCACCGCATGCCGAGCGAGCCGATCGGCGCGCGCTCGCCGAGGCCATCGAAAGCGGTGGCGGTCTCGACGTGTCCGCGTTGCTGGCGCGCGCGGGTGGGCCGGTGACCACGCGGACGGCGATGGAGAGTCCCGGCCGGTGGAGCCCCGAGTCGCTCACGGCGGCGGTGACCGGGGTGGCGAACCGATTCACCGCCGAGACGATCGGGCCGGAGACGGATTTATTCGACGGCGGCGGCACGTCCGTCGCCGCGGTCGAGTTCGTCGCGGCGCTGGCCACCGAACTCGACGTGCATCTCGACCTGGACGACGTCTTCGCCGACGCGCGCCCGCGCAGGCTGGCGCAACGCTGGTTGAGCGCTCACCCCCCATCCACCGAACGCGATCTGCCCGTGGCGGAGACAGTTGCGGTGGACGAAGAGTTCGCGCAGCTCATGTCCGATGTCGCCGGAGCCGACCGGCTCCCTCTGGTCGACCCGCCGGACCGGGTCGTCCCGCGGTGCATCCTGCTCACCGGCGCCACCGGTTTCCTGGGCAGCCATCTGCTGCTGGACCTGTTGCGCAGCAGCGACGCGCAGGTGGTCTGCCTGGTCCGCGCGCAGGACGACGCGGACGCCCTCGACCGGCTGGCCGCCGCGCTGACGCGGTTCCTGCTGCCGTGGTCCCCGGAGGTGCGCAGGCGGGTGACGGTGCTGCCCGGTGACCTGCGTGAGCCGAACCTCGGCCTGTCCGAACAACGCTGGGCGGCGCTGGCGGACGAGGTCGACGCCATCGTCAATGTCGGCGCCGCGGTGGACTTCCTGCGTGGCTACCGGTCACTGCGCCGCGCGAACGTCCTCGGTCCGCTCACCCTGGCCCGGCTGGCGGCGACCGGGAGACCCAAACCACTGCATCACGTCTCCTCGATCGCGGTGTTCAACGAGCTCGGCATCGCCGCCATGGGTGAGGACGATCCGGTGGCGAATATCGGCAAGCTGGTGATCGGCTACGACCGGACGAAATGGGCGGCCGAGGCGGTCATGCGGCGGGCGCGCGAACACGGACTGGTCGTGACGGTGCTGCGGCCCGGCGGCATCGGCGGCCACCGCGAGACCGGCGCACACAATCCGCGCGACCTCAACAGCGGCATCATCGCGGCGCTGTCGCGGTTCGGCACTGTCCCCGCACTACACAATCTCCATGTCGCGCCGGTGGATTGGGTGAGCAAGGTCGCGGCGGCGATCGTGTGCGCGCCGACGGCGTGGGGCCACAACTACCACCTCACCGGCACACCCACCACCCTCGAGCAGATGCTCGGCGAATCCGCCGCGATCGGCATGGACATGCGGGTACAGCACTGGGCCGCGTGGTGCGACGAGGTGGTGGAACGGATCCGCACCGAGCCGGTGCCGGAACTGGAATCGCTGGCACAGGTATTGCGCAGCCCCATCGCGCGCCATCCGCTGGAGACGATGGCATCGGTGCCCGCCGCCACCGACGAGCGCACCCGCGCTTTCCTGCGCGCGCACCATCTGCCCGCGCCCATCCGCTACGGCGCGCAGTCGCAACGCAAGACGCTGGAAATGCTCGCCGGCACCGGAGCGGCGCGGCTACCGCAACCGGAAGACGCACCCTATCTGTGGTTCTCGGAGACATTGGCGGGGACGCTCGGGCCCGCAGGCGCACCGGCCGGCACGTCCTGCACCCTGAATCTGCGGCTGTCCATCGCGAGCACCCACCAGCTGGTGGCCGGGCGCACCGTCGACGTCAGCGGCGAACTGCGGTGCACGCTGCTGCACGACGCGCCGCTCACCGTGACCGGTGCGCTGTCGGTCCGCCCGCACGACGGCATCCCGATACGGCACGGGCTGAAGCACCCGCTCATGCACTACCGGCTGTCGCTGCGCGACGCCGACGGCGGCACGTGGTGGTTGTCCGGCTACAAATACGCCGAGGCGCGGCGCACCCTGATCCGGCAGGCGCGCACGCTCACCGTCGAACTCGGCCGCGACGGCGAACCGGCGGGCTTCGCGGGCGAGGTCGCCGTCCCGCTGGACACCTACCTGCGCGATCAGATCGACGGCATCCACGTGGATCCGCGGTTGTCCGAGCGTCAGCGACGGACCGCGAAACTGTTGTGGCTGAGCTGGTTCGGGTCCCAGCTCGGCAAGGGCCTGCTGGAACCGGCGCTGCGCTTGGGCACCGAACTGCTGGATCTGCGCCGAAACGCGAAGGAGTTCCGCTGATGCTCACCCCGATCCGGCCGGGCGCCGGGCTGACGGTGCAGGAGATCCCGTTCCGGACCACCGACGGCACCCGGTTGGGCCTGCGCCGCGTCGTCGTCGATGATCCCGACCGGCCCGCGGTGCTGCTGGTGCACGGCCACGGCGTGTCCTCGGAGATGTTCCTGCTCCCCGAAACCCGCACGATCGTCGACGCGCTGGTCGACGCCGGATACCAGCCGTGGCTGCTGGACTGGCGCGGCAGCAGCCGCCTGCCGTACAACGCCTCCGGGCCGCGCTTCAGCTTCGACGACGTGGCGCTCTACGACCTGCCCGAGGCCGTCGGGGAGATCCGGCAGCGCATCGGCGACCAGCCGTTGTTCGTGGTCGCGCACTGTGTCGGGGCCTTGGCGCTGTCGATGAGCATGACCGCGGGACTGGTACCGGGTTTGGCCGGAGTCGTCGCCCAGGGCGTCTTCCTCACGCCGAAGGTGAGCAACGCGGTGCGGATGCGGGTACTGGTGGGCGGCGAACTACTCGGCTCCCGGCTGCACCACCTCGAATCCGACTTCCGCAAAGTCGGGCTGTGGTCGCGGAAAACGCTGCTGTACGCGCTGCTCACGCGGAAAGGGGAATGCACCGACCCCACCTGCCGGATGGTCCACGGCAGCTGGGGCATGGGCGCCGAACTGTTCGTGCACGACCACCTCGACCCGCGCACCCACGACCGCCTGGCGGAGCTGTTCGGCCCGATCCCGGTGCACGTGCTGCCCCAGCTGCGGCGGATGGAGCTGGCGCACGCCGTCCAACGATGGAACGACAACGACGACCGCTACCGCGTGCTGCCGGAGAACGCCCTGGACCACGCCGACCGGATCGACTGCCCGGTACTGCTGCTGTCGGGCAGCCGCAACGAGGTCTGGCTCGATTCGAACAAGCTGTGCCACGACGTGCTCACCACCCGCAACCCCCAGCTGGACATCCGCTACGCCGAAATCCCCTCCTACGGTCACCTCGACACCTTCCTCGGTCGCGGCGCGGCCCTGGACGTGTACGGGCACATCCTGGAATTCCTCGACGACTGCGGGCGTCCCGCGTCCCGATCGGTCGGCACGGCGTGAGCAGACACACCCGCGACAGCCGTTCGCTGCGCATCGCGATGTTCGCGGATTTCCACCCGGCCACCCTCGGTGGGATCCAGACATCGATGCGCGCGCAACGCACGGCGTTGGAGCGGCTCGGCCATCGCGTCACCGTATTCACCATCCCGCCACCGGAACTCACACCGCCGGACCCGGGAATCGTCGTTCTCGCGACCACGGGTGGATTGGCCGTGAACGGCTACCCCGTGGCCCTGCCGACCCGCAGGAACGCACGCCTCATCGATGCGGCGTTCGCCGAACGCGGCTTCGACCTCGTGCACGCGCAGACCACCTACGGCGCGGGCGTGGCCGGATTGCGCGCCGCGCGCCGCCACGGCCTGCCCCTCGTCCAGTCGATGCACAGCCGCGACGACTCCTTCATCGAACGCAATTCCCCGTTCCCCTACCTCGCCGCGCTCACGATGCGCGTCCTGCACGGCGGGTTCGTCGGCCTGCGCACCGCGATGCCGCGCCTGCCCGAAAGCCGGACGGCGCGCCATGCTTGGCGGCCGCTGGTCGCCCAAGCACAGGCCGCCGACCACGTTGTCGTGCCGACCCGGCATTTCGCTCAGCGGTTGGCAGCGCACGGCGTGGACCGTCCGATGCACGTGGTGTCCAACGGAGTCGACGACGATCTGGTGCGCGCCCTGCCGCAGCGCTCCAGCGACCGGGGTCGGCTGCTGCGCGTTCTGTGGTGCGGTCGTTTCTCCGCCGAGAAGCGGCCGCTGGAGGCCATCGAAGCGGTGCATCGGGCCGAGGGCTGCCTCCTCGACGTCTACGGCGCGGGCGCGCTGGAGCCTCGCCTGCGCTCGGCCGTCGACCGCCTCGGGCTGCGCGAGCGGGTTCGGCTGCACGGTGAGGTGAGCCAGGCGGAGTGCCTGGCGGCCATGCGCACCCACGACGTGCTGCTTTTCCCGTCCGCCGGGTGCGACACGCAGGGCATGGTGCTGCTCGAGGCCGTCGCGGCGGGCCTGCCGGTGCTGCACTGCGACCCGGACGTCACCGAAACCGTCCCCGCGGGCGGGGAATACCGCGCCCGCGATGCCTCGACGGACGCGCTCGCCGAAGCGCTGCGCGAACTGGCGGATCATCCGGACCGGCTCGACGCCATGCGCGAGGTGCTGGCACGCCACGCCGACCGGACCCTGCAGTCGCGGTTCACCGCGCGACTGGTGTCGGTCTACACCGAGGCGATCGCCGCCGCCGCGTCAGCTCGGTTGGCGTAGCGGCAGGCCCGCGGCCGTGTAGATCGCATCGATGACGCTCATCGTCGCCACGGCGTCCTCCGGCGAAGTGAGCACCGGCTCACCGTGGCGCACCGCCGCGACGAAGGCCTCGAGCTGATAGGCGTACGTCGTGCGGCGCGAGGTCTTCTCGGTGCGGCTGCCGCGCTCCGAACGCACCGACAGCCTGCGCGGCAGCTGCGGCGCCACGGGGTTGACCACCCGCATTTCGCCACGTTCGCCCACCACGCGCGCGCCGATGCGCAGCACATCCGACGACCACATCGAGCAGCGGATCCGCCCGGTGTGACCGGAAGGGAAACGCAACTGGGCGCTCATCGCGCGGTCGATGTGCGGGCCGCGCAACTTCGCGGTCGCCGCGACGACTTCCGGGTCCTCGCCGCCGAACACCCTGGCCATGTGGACCGCGTAGCAGCCCGCGTCCATCAACGCCCCGCCGGCGAGCGTGTAGTCGTAGCGGATATCGGAGAATCGCGGCAGCGGAAAGCACATGGCGGTGTCCACGCGCACCAGCTTGCCGAGTTCGCCGGAGGCGATGATCTGCTCCGCCCGCCGGGTCATCGGGTGGTAGCGGTAGTGGAACGCCTCCATCACCACCCGGTCCGACGTCGCGGCCAGCGCGGCGATCTGCCTGGCCTCGGCGGCGTTGGCGGTGAACGGCTTTTCGCACAGCACGTGTTTTCCCGCGGCGAGTGCCTCTTTCGTCCACCGGCCGTGCAGACCGTTCGGCAGCGGGTTGTAGACGGCGTCGATGTCGGGCGCGGCCACCAGGGCCGCGTAGCTGTCGAAGACCTGCGCGATGCCGTGCTTGCGCGCGAACGCACTCCCACGTTCCTGATCGCGAGCCGCCACAGCCGCCACCAGCACGTCCGGGTTCTGCCCGGCGGGACGCACCAGTGCGGCCGGTGCGATGCGGGCGGCGCCCAAGATGCCGATCCGCAGGGGCGGCCCGGAGTGTGTCATGCGCGCGACTGTAGCAATGGATCCGATTGCGCCGCCGGGCGATCCGTCAGGCAGACGGCGCATCACCGTACACGGTGAGCCAGATCGCCCGGCCCAGCGCCTCGGCCAGCGCGTCGTCGGTGACCCCGGAACCGGAGGAGAAGCCGACGGCGATCGCGCGTTCGACCATCGAGGTCAGCACCACAGCGGTGGCCTGCGGATCGATCGCCGGGCTGATCCGGCCCGCGGCGCGGTCGTTCTCCAGCCGGGACCGCACCACCTCCACGAACGACGCGACCCGGCCACGCCAGTAGGCGCCGACGTCACGGTCGTAGGCCGCCACCTCGCTCAGCGCCAGCAGCAGCGACCGGTGTTCCCGGAACCCGGCGATCATGGTGCGCACCGCCGTCACGACTCCGGCCTGGCGATCGGTGTGCTCGGCGATCCACCATCGTTCGGCGGCCTCGAACAGATCCGCCGTGGCCAGTTCGGCCATGCGGATCAGCAGCTGACTCTTGTCCGGGAAATACCGGTAGAACGTCGACCTGGCCGATTGGGATGCGGCGGCGATCCGGTGGACGGCGATCTCGGTGTAGGGCGTGCCGTCGGCGAGCAGCTCCTCCACCGCGGCGAGGACTCGTCGCTCGAACTCCGCACGCCGGTCGTCGACGGGTTTGCGCGCGTTCCTGGGGATCCGGGTCAGCGAGGGCATCCGGCTCCTCTCTGCGGCGAAACGGCCGCGTCGTTCGGCTGTGCCGGTCGGGTGCGTGGCACCACGGCCTCCATTCTGCCGACACGGCACCGATATTGACATTCGGACAGGCACCGTCCACCATCGATCGGACACAGTGTCCGAGACTATATGACCGAGGTGTTCGGGCATGCACGGATCCGCCGCCCCGGCAATCGAGCACACCGACGTGGTCGTGGTCGGCGCGCGATGCGCGGGCTCGGCGGCCGCGATCGCGTTCGTGCGCGCCGGCCGTGACGTCGTCGCACTGGACGCGGCGCGCTTTCCCTCCGACACCCTCTCCACGCACCTGCTGTGGCCCGGCGGCCTGGCCGAGCTGGGCCGCGCGGGCGCCCTGAAGCGTGTCCGGCAGCTCGGGGCGCCCGCGCTGACCACAGCCTTGGCCGACGGCGGCGGCTATCAGGTCCGGTCGTCCTTCACGCCGGTGGACGGCATCGACTACGCGATGTGTATCCGGCGAACCGGCTTGGACGCCGCGCTCGTGGCGACCGCCGTCGACGCCGGGGCCCGGGTCCGCGAGGGCGTGCGGGTCACCGATCTGCTCTGGTCCGGCGATCGCTGTGCCGGCGTCCGCTATACCGACCGCGGCGGCGTGCACGAGGTGCGCGCCCGCCTGGTAGTCGGGGCGGACGGCCGCCGCAGCACGGTGGCCCGGCTGGCCGGCGCCGAGCGGCCCCGGCTGACCGCACCGAGTGGACGGGACTGCTACTTCGCGTACTGGCAGGACGGATCGGCCGACCAGCGGCACGTCGCGGCGCAGTGGCGGCGCGGCCCCGACCTCGGCACCGCGTTTCCCTGCGACGACGGGTTGCTGCTGAGCCTCGTGCAGCCGCCCGCGCGGCCCGGCACACCGGGCGCCGGACGCGCCGAGCGCCGGTATCAGGAGGCTGTGGAGCGGTTGCCGGGACTGCAACTGCGGCTGCGCGACTGCCGCCGGGTGGGGCGGGTGCGTTCGGCCACCGGCCTGGCGTCCTACTTCCGGCGCTCGACCGGACCGGGCTGGGCGCTGCCCGGTGACGCCGGGCATTTCAAGGACCCGGTGACCGCGCAGGGCATCCGAGACGCGCTGCGCTACGGGCGATTGCTCGGCGAACTCGCCGCTCCGGCGCTCGACGACATCGAGCACCTCGACACCGCCCTCGCCGCGTGGGAACGGCTGCGCGACAGCGAATGTCTGGGCGTCTACCAGTGGACCAACCGGCTGGCCCGGGGCACCGCGATGCGCCCGCTGGAGATCGAACTCTATCGGCAGGCCGCCGCCGACCCGGCGCTGGCCGACGCGGTCACCGCCATCTTCTCTCGCACGGTACATCCCGAGGACGTCTTCACTCCCGCCCGCGGCGCGGCATTGGCGGCGGGTGCGCTGCGCGATTCGTGGCACACCCCGTGGCCCGTGCTCGCGGATCTCGTGGGCGAATGCCGCGACACGATCTCCGAACGACGGGAGGCCCGCGCCTTCGCGCGCACCGATCCCGCCACCGTCATCCCGTCCCGGCCGCCGCGGGGCTTCCTCGCGGCATCTTCAGGAGATCGACATGCATGACCCGCGCCTTCGGCCGACCATCGACCTCACCCGCCGCGACCTGTTGCGCGGCGCGCTCGCGGCCGGAGCTGCCGTCGCCGCCGCCCCCGCGCACGCCGCAGCACCCGAAGCGCGCCGAACGCCCGGGCTGCGCACCGGGGGAAAGTCGGTCGCGGTGCTCGGCGGCGGGGTAGCCGGGCTGTCGGCGGCCCACGAACTGATCGAGCGCGGATACCAGGTCACCGTCTACGAACCGGCCTTCCTCGGCGGCAAGGCACGCAGTATGGGCGTGCCGGGCACCGGCACCGACGGCCGCATGGATCTGCCCGGCGAGCACGGCTTCCGGTTCTTTCCCGGCTGCTATCAGAACCTCCCGGACACCATGCGCCGAATTCCCTTCCCCGGCAATCCCGATGGCGTCGCGGGCAATCTCGTCCGGGTCGAGGGCACCGTGGCGGGCTTCCGCGGCAGGCCGCCGATCTTCGCGCCGGTCGAGCTCGCGGGCATCGATCAGCTCACTCCGCACCGGTTGCAGAACACCCTCATCGGCGCCTTCGGCTTCATTCCGGAACTGCCACCGGCCGAGCTCGCGTTCTTCGCCAAACAGATGGCCGTCTGGTTCACTTCGTGTACCGAACGGCGTTTCGGGCAGTGGGAATACGTGACGTGGGAGCGGATCCTGCGCGCCGAGGGCAAGTCGGCGGCATACCGCGAATATTTGGTCAGCGCCCTCACCCGGATCACCGTGGCGGCCAAGCCCCAGGTGAGTTCGGCCCGCACGATCGGCACCATCGGTGAGGCGCTGGTGCTGGCGGGGACCGGGGCGATCCCGCAGTACTCCGCCGGGATCGATCGGATTCTCAACCGCCCCACCAACGAAGCGTGGATCGATCCCTGGGTGAGGTATCTGCGGTCCCGGGGCGTGCGATTCGTTCCCGGGCAGCGGGCGGCGGGGCTGGAGTTGCGCGCCGGCCGCATCGCTTCGGCGACGGTGACCGATGCCGACGGCCGGTCGACCCCGGTGACCGCGGACTGGTACCTGTGCGCCATGCCGGTGGAGAAGGCGGTCACGCTGCTCAGCGACGAAATCCTCGACGCCGACCCGCATCTGGCGGGCATGCGGCAGCTGCGGACCGACTGGATGGTCGGCATCCAGTACTACCTCACCCGATCCACCGACCTGCCGGAAGGCCACATCGCCGCGCTCGGGTCACCGTGGGCGCTCACGGCCTTGCGCCAAGCCCCGATGTGGGTGGGTGACTTCGCTGCCCGGTACGGCGACGGAACGGTGCGCGAATGCCTGTCGGTGGACATCTCCGACTGGGACTCCCCCGGCATCCGCTTCCGCCGACCCGCCAAGCAGTGCACCGCCGCCGAGATCGCCGAAGAGGTGTGGGCTCAGCTCACCGAATGGCTCAACACCGCGACGGGGTGGCTGCGCCCCGAGGACATCCGCTCCTGGCATCTCGATCCCGGGGTCACCTGGACCGCGAACGGAGTCCACAACGAAACCCCGCTGCTGGTCAACACCGTCGGTTCCTACGACCACCGGCCGGAGGCCCGCTGCGCTGTGCCGAACCTGTTCTTCGGCGGCGACCACGTGCGCAACAATATCGATCTCGCCACAATGGAGGGCGCCAACGAATCCGGGCGCGCGGCGGCCAACGCGATCTTGGACGCCGCAGACGACCCCGCACCCCGGGTTCCGGTCTACCCGCTGGTGTCGCTGCCGATCTTCGAGCCGTGGAAACGCATCGACGCCGACCGGTACCGTGCCGGTTTGCCGCACCTGCTCGACATATGACCGGCCGGAACACGCCGCGGCGCGATGTTCCGGCGCCGCGGCGCCGGAACGCGCCCGAGCATGCCTAGGACGCCTCGGCGGCAGTGATGCTCGTGGTTGCCAGGATCGTCCGCGCGACCAGCCGCGGGTCATCGATCATCGGCACGTGACCGGTGCCCGGCAGCACGGAGAACACGGCTTCGGGCAGCCGTGCCCGGGCGATCGCCGCGTGGATCTCCTCGGGAAGAACACGATCGTGCTGCGCCCACGCCACCGTGATCGGGCACGGCAACGGATCGAGCCGGGCCACTTGCTCGTCGGTGCCGAGCAGATCGGCGGTGACGGTGCAGCCCAGCAGGTCGCGTAAGAAGGTCATGGCTTGCGCCGCGCTGGCGCGATCGCCGTGCACGGCGATGTTGCGTAACGCCACTCGCCGGGCCACCGCACTGCGCAGTGCGAGCGGGGCGAACAGGCCCAGCAGCCGCCCGGTGATCGCCTCGCGGGCGATGCGGCGCGTGGCGGCCTTCTGGCTTCTCGCGCCGGATTCCCAGAAGCCCGCGGGCGAGAGGGCGCAGACGGTCTCGGCACGCCCGCGGCGGGCCAATTCGATCGCCATCCATCCCCCCAGCGAATTGCCCGCGATGTGCACCCGGCGCAGCCCCAGCGCGTCCAGCCGCCGCTCGATGTCGTCCACCAGATGCTCGACCCGCGCCGGCCGCCGCAGGGCGGGCGGGCCGCCCCGATGCCCGACGGCGGTCGGCGTGATCACCTCGTGCCGCGCGGCGAGCAAGGGCGTGACGTCGTCCCACACCCGTTCGGACATGGTGACACCGTGCAGAAGAACGAGCGGGGGCTTGCTTGGCATTGGCGTCCCTTCGAGTTCGTAGTGCGATCTCGAAGGTGGATACCACAACGGCACCTACGGTGCCAGCGGAAACCCCACTTCACCGGTCGATCGCGGCGACCGTCGCCGGCGTTTGCCCGGCGCAATGCTGACCGGCTGGAGCGGTATCGCCACACTGCTCGACACCGCGACCGCATCGAGCCGATCAGCCCGCACCGACTCGCCCGGTCAGACCGCCTCCGGACGCCAGGTCGCCACCGCCCAGATCACGACGACGTTCAGCGCGATCACCAGGATGGACCATGCCGGGTAGTACGGCAGCCACATGAAGTTCGCGATGATCGATAGGGCCGCCAAGCCGATCGCCACCACCCGCGCCCACGTGGCGCCGGTCATCAAGCCCAGCGCGGCGATGACCAGGAGGATGCCGAGCACGATGTGGATCCAACCCCACGAGGTGGTGTCGAACTTGTAGACGTATTCGGTGCCGACAACATACAGATCGTCCTCGGCGACGGCGGAAATGCCCTCGAAGATCGATAGCACACCGACGGTCAGCAGCAGGATCGCTGCCGCTATGGACGTGCCCGCCGCGATGCCACGGCGGACGGGGTGTGCCTCCGGTTCGCTCATGTGCGTCATCGGTCGCCCCCTTTCTCGGGAAGTTTGTGGACGCCTTCCGAATCTCCACTACTCGCACCGGTCGGCACTTCACCCGTTTCGGGTGACTCCGGCGCTTCCGGGCACGGGGGGATGAAAATTCCATAACGACCACCCACGACGGGATCGAGGGGACTTTCCACCGGGTAAGTTCCGCTACCGAGGCGCGGTAGTGATCTGTCAGCACAGGGCCCGGGAGGCACGGTGACCACCTCGCACGTCCCCGCTCTACGCCGCATCCCCGCCGCGGCGGAATCCGTTGCCGAAATACCCGTATCGCCGTTCACTCCGATCCCCCGGCCGGACCTGTCGGCCGCCGCCGACGAGGTGACCAACACCCGCGATGGACACGTGCTGCTGCTGTGCGCACCGGCCGGAACCGGAAAGTCGGTGCTGATGGCGGACTGGGCAGCCCGGCGCGCGACAGGCACCTCCGACGTCGCGTGGCTGACCGTCACCGCGCAGCTCGACGACGCGGCGGCGCTGTGGACCGTGCTGCACGCACGCTTCGGCGTCGCGGCCACCGAACGCTCGGGACCGCCCACCGCGCAGGCCGCCGCGCTCGTCGAGACGCTGTCCGCACGGGCGAGGCCGACCGTCCTGGTGCTCGACGACGCCCACCTGATCACCGATCCGCCCGCGCTCGCCGGTCTCGAATATCTTCTGCAGCACGCGCCGCCGTCCGTCACGACAGTGCTGTGCGCCCGCTTCGCGCCGCCGATCCGCTGGCACACCCTCGGTCTGCATTCCCGGCTGACCCGCTGGGGCATGACCGAACTGGCCTTCACACCGGATCAGGTCGACACGCTCTGCCGCGATCACGGCTGCGAACTCACCGGCGCCGAACTCGACGCGCTCTACGCGCTGACCCGCGGCTGGGCCGCGCTCGTGCGCATCGCCGCCACCCACCTGAGTACCGGAACCGACGACCGCGCCGCCGCGCTGACCGTGCTCGCGCGCCCGGCGCGGGCGGTCGCCGATTTCCTGAGCGACGAACTCGTCGAGTCGCTGCCCTCCGCACTGCGCCAGTTCCTCATCTACACCAGCATTCCCGTGTCGTTCACCGAGCAGCTCGCCGACGAACTCGTCGGCGGCGGCGCGAGCCATCATCTCTACGAACTCGATCGGATCGACTTCCCGATCGATTCCGTCGTGCACGGCGGCGAGATGTGGTTCGCCTGTCATCCGCTGTTGCGTGCCCATTTTCTCGCCGAAGCCCGCCGGCTCGGACCGCAACTGTGCGCGGACCTGCATCGCCAGGCGGCCCGCTGGTTGCGTCGCGCGGGACTGCCCGCGGCCGCGCTGCCGCACCAGCTCGCGGTCGGGGACCGGGCGGAGCTGTGCGAATTCTTGTCCACGTGTGCGTTGCGCATCGTTCTCGACGGCGAGGGCGCGACGCTGTTCGAACTGGTGGCCCGCTCGGCGCCGGGCTTGCTCGACGATCCCTTCCTGTGGCTGGTGCGCGTGGTGGACGCGCTCGTCGCGGGCAGCACCGCCGCCGCGGTCGCGTGCCTGGACACCGCGACCGCGCGACGTGCCGCCATGCTCTCCTTCGCCTCCGCCGAACGGCTGGACACGCTCACCCTCGCCGCGACGATCGACGTCGCGGCGACCACCGGGGCCGTCCTGCCCCGTTTCCCGGCCGAGGTCGCGCCGACCGGCGACCCCGATCTCGACGCGTATGCCGCGATCCAGGTCGCCACCGCCTTCGTCGCGGACGGCGCGGTCGCGCACGGCGAACAACTGCTGCACGCCGGACTCGCGGTGGCCGAGCACGCGGGCCGCCCCCGTCTGGTGCTGCGTGCGCTGACCCGGCTGGCATTCGCCGCCGACACCGTCGACGCGGCCACCGCGATGCGCGACCGGGCGGCGCGCGCGCTGGCGGTCGCCGACGAACACGGCCTGTCGGAGGCATCGGACGCCGTGCAGGCGGCCGCGATGGCCGCCTACGGCGCCTACCTGCAAGGCGAGACGCCCGACGCGGCGCAGATCTGCGCCGTGCTCACCGAGCGCGTCGATCACGACGGGTCCTACGGTCCGGTCGCGGGGTGGCGCGGCCACGTCGTGGGCCGTCTGCTCCAGCTCGAGCAGGCCGAGGAACAGTCCGCCGCGGTCGACGCACTGCGCCGCAGCCTGCTGGTCCTGCTGGAGCACAAGGCGGTGCCCGCCGCGACGGGCAGCCTGATCCTGCCGGTGGTCTGGGCGCTGCTGCGGGTACACGATGCCAGGACCGCGCAGCTGCTGGTCGAGCGCGCCCGCGGCATCGTCGGCGAACTGCCCGAGGTCCGGTTGGCCGACGCGGCTCTGCACGCCGCGGCCGATCGCCGCAAGGCGACCTGCGCGATCCTCGAACCCCTGCTCGACCCGGCGAGCGAACTGCGCCCGGTCAGTGCGATCACCGGATGGCTGTTGTACTCCGCGACGCAACACGAGGCCCGCGCGCCGGCCAAGGCCCTCGCCGCGCTGGAGAACGCCCTGAGTTCCGCCGCACCGCATCGGCTGTTGCGGCCGTTCCTCGACGTGCCCGCCGCGATGGGATTGCTGGACAGCTACGCGGGCCGTTTCGGCCGGTCGGAGACGTTCGCGGAGTCGATCCGGCGTCATCCCGCCGCGCGCCGCAGGCCCGCCTACCCCGCCTTGACCCACACCGAGATGACCGTGCTCAAGCAGTTACCGTCCGGACGCACCGCCCAGCAGATCGCCGAGGACCTCGGCGTCTCGGTCAACACCGTGAAGACCCACCTGCGCGGGATCTATGGCAAATTGGGGACGAATTCCCGGGTCGAGGCCCTCGACCACGCACGCCGCGGCGGACTGCTCTGACGCGGTGACCCGTCGATGCCCCCTTCCCGGCGCCGTGCACGGCCTTACGCTGAGTCATGGCCCTTTCACGTCGGAGATTGTTGCGAGTCGGCGCCGCGGGGTCGGCCACGTTGCTGGTGGGAACAGCCGCGGCGAGCAGTGCCCGATTCCCCGCCCCACGCCGGCTCGGCGACCCGTTCGCCTTGGGCATAGCGTCCGGCGATCCCGCTCCCGACGGGGTGGTGCTGTGGACGCGGCTGGCCCCCGACCCGCTGGCGCCGGACGGGCTCGGCGGCATGCCCAGCGGCCCGGTCACCGTCGACTACGAAGTCGCGCACGACGAGCACTTCCGCCAGGTGGTGGCGCGCGGGTCGGCGGTGGCCACGCGCGCACTCGGCCACAGCGTGCATCCGGAGGTGCACGGATTGGCGCCGGACCGCTGGTATTTCTACCGGTTTCGGGCAGGCTCGGCCGTATCGGCGGTCGGCAGGACCCGCACCGCCCCGGCGCCCGGGCAGGCCATGGCGCGGTTGCGTTTCGCGTTCGCCTCCTGCCAGTCGTGGAGCTCCGGCTACTACACCGCCTACGAGCACATGAGCCAGGAAGACCTGGACCTGGTGGTGCATCTGGGCGACTACATCTACGAGCGGGCCTGGGTGCGGGGCCGGGCGGGCGTCGACATGGGGCCGAATTTCCGCGACGAGGCCGTTGACCTGCCCGGCTACCGCTTGCGCTACGCACTGTACAAATCGGAGCACCCGCTGCGCGCCGCGCACGCGGCGTTCCCGTGGCTGGTCACGATGGACGATCACGAGGTCGACAACAACTGGGCGGCGGGCTCGCCCGGCATCGGCCTGGACATCTGGCGCGTCCCGGCCCTGTTCCGCCGCCGCCGCGCGGCCGCCTTCCAGGCCATGTACGAGCACCAGCCGCTGCGGCTGGCGCAACTGCCGACCGCGGCGGGGATGCGGATGCATCGCCGCTTCCGGTTCGGCGACCTCGCGGAGATCACGATGCTCGACACGCGCCAATACCGCACACCGCAGGCTTGTGACGGTGCCGTGGTCGACGGCTGCGCCGAGCGGCTCGCGCCGGATCGAACTATTCTCGGTGCGGCACAGCGGGAGTGGCTGATCGACGGCTTGACCCGGTCGACGGCCCGCTGGCAGGTCCTCGGCAACCAGGTCGGCATGAGCCAGAACGACTCCGACCCGGGCCCGGCGCTCAGCGTCTCCACCGACTCCTGGGACGGCTACGTCGCCGATCGCAACGCCGTGCTGGGCGCCGCCGCGGCGCGCGGCGCGGGCAACCTGGTGGTGATCACCGGTGACCGGCACGAGAACCAAGCCGCCGATCTGCGGCGCGACTACGCCGATCCCAGCTCACCGGTCGTGGCGGCGGAATTCACCGGCACCTCGATCACCAGCAACGGCGACGGAACCGATCTGAGCGACAAAGGCCGCACACTGCTCGCCGCGAACCCGGATATCAAATTCTTCAACGCCCAGCGCGGGTATGTCCGGGTCGAACTCGACCATCAGCTGTGGCGCAACGATTTTCGCGTCGTTCCCTTCGTCCGCCGTCCCGGCGCGCCCATCCACACGCGCGCCGGTTATGTCGTCCAGAACGGGATTCCGGGTGTCGTCCAGGCATGGGATCCCGGCACCCCTGCCCCACCGGAGCCTTCCGCCGACACCGCCAGTCGAGCCGACACCGACCGCGGCCACCGATGACGAGGCGGGCGGACCCGCCTGCTCTCGAGCCGGGGCTCAGCCCGGCGCGGAGTCCGAACGCAGGACGAGCACGGTGATCTCGCTCGGGGCGAACACTCGCAGCTGCGGCCCCCAGAAGCCGGTGCCCCGGCTGGTGTAGAGCTGGGTGCGGTCACCGTGGCGGCTCAGCCCCGCGACGACAGGCTGTTCGAGCCGGACGAGATAGTGGAAGGGCCAGATCTGGCCGCCGTGAGTATGGCCGGAGATCTGCAGCGCGACACCCGCGGCCGCGGCCTCGCGGACCTGCCTGGGCTGATGGGCCAGCAGCACGACCGGCGCGTCCGGGTCCGCGCCCGCCAGCGCGGCGGGCAGGTCGGGGCCGTGACCGGTCAGGCCGATGCCGGTCGGGTCATCGATGCCCGCGATCACCAGTTGATCGTCGCCGCGGCGCACGGTCTCGTGCTGGTTGTGCAAGGGCTGCCAGCCGAGCGAGGCCATGTGATCGATCCAGCCCTGGGCGTCGCCGAAATACTCGTGGTTGCCCGTGATGTAGAACCGGCCGAGTTCGGCCTCGACCTTGCCGAGCGGATCCACCTGCGCGTGCCGCTTCGCCACCGACCCGTCCGCGAGATCACCAGCGTGACAGGCGATGTCGGGGTGCTGCGCGTTGACCACCTCGACCACGCGTTCCGACCAGCGCAGCCGGTCGAGTGCGGCGTAATGGGTGTCGGTCACGACGACCATGCGCAGTCCGTCCAGCGCCGGTCCGAGACCGGGAATGGTCACCTGCACCGTGCGCACCCGCGGCACCCGGCGCGCCTCGAACACACCCCACGCCACCAGCACCGTCGCGGCCGCGAGCACGCCCACCGCGACGATCCGGGAGCGCGCCGGATCACCGACGCCCGCGACGGTCAATCCGGCGCGCGCGAGATTCCCGAGCACCGACCAGCTGAAGAACACCCACATCACGCCGAGCAAGGTGTCGCCGACGATCGCCGCGACATCCGACTGCGCGGGCCCGTGACCGAGGAACATCGACGCGGGCAGGCAGGCGAACCCGAGCAGGAACAGTACGGAACCCAGCCAGAACAGCGGGCCGGATTCCTGGGTCGGCGCCGCTACCAGAGTCCACCAGGGCAGCAGGAACAGTACGGCGGGAATCGCCAGGAACAAGATCAGGCGGGGCACAAACTTCAAGAGGGCTCGTCCTCGTGCGCGGGTGTAGCGCGCGGTCCCTCTCCGGCGCCATGGGCGCTCTCGACCATAGCAGCGGTTACGCCACCCCGAGCCGGTCCGCGGCGACGGCGAGATCCTTGTCACCGCGGCCGGACAGGCACAGCACGATCACCGAGTCCTCCGGAACCTCGCCGCGGCCGGCCATCTCCATCAGGTAGCCGACGGCATGGGCGGATTCGAGTGCGGCGAGGATGCCTTCGGTATGGCTGAGTGCCTGCATGCCGCGCAGCGCGACGGCGTCGGTGGCGGCGCGATAGGTTACGCGGCCACTGTCCTTCAGGTGGCTGAGTTCGGGACCCACGCCCGGATAGTCCAGCCCCGCCGCGATGCTGTGCGTGCGCGCGATCTGGCCGTCCTCGTCCTGCAGCAGATAGCTGTAGGACCCGTCGATCTCCCCGGGGCTGCCCATGCAGAGGGTCGCCGCGTGCTCGCCGGTGTCGACCCCGAGGCCGGCGGCTTCGACACCGATCAGCCGCACCCCCTGATCGCCCGCGAACGGATGGAAGACCCCGATGGCGTTGCTGCCGCCGCCCACGCAGGCCAGGACGTAATCGGGCAGCTTGCCCTCGGCGCGCACGATCTGGTTCCTGGTCTCCGCGCCGATCACCGTCTGGAAATCCCGCACGATCCGCGGATACGGCGCGGGCCCGGCAGCGGTGCCGAACAGGTAGTGGGTGGTGTCCACGTTGGCCACCCAGTCGCGCACCGACTCGGTGATCGCCTCCTTCAGCCGTCGCGAACCGATGTCCACCGGTCGCACGTCGGCGCCGAGCAGCTTCATCCGCACCACGTTCGACGCCTGCCGCCGCATGTCCTCGGTCCCCATGTAGACGACGCAGGTCAGTCCGAGCATCGCCGACACCGTCGCGACCGCGACGCCGTGCTGGCCCGCTCCGGTCTCCGCGACGATCCGCTGCTTACCCATCCGCCTGGCCAGCAACGCCTGCCCGAGCGCATTGTTGATCTTGTGAGCGCCCGTGTGGGCCATGTCCTCGCGCTTGAGATACACCCGGGCGCCCGGCACACCCAGCAACTCCGTGAACCGCCGTATCTGATGCAGCAATGTGGGCCTGCCCACCCGATCGCGCAACAGCTCCCGATACTCGGCCATGAACCCGGCGTCAGCCCGCGCGAGGCCGTAGGCGTCCTCCAGAGCCAACAGCGCCGCCATCAATCCCTCGGGGACGAATCTGCCGCCGAACACGCCGAACCGCCCGCGTTCGTCGGGGAACATCTCGTGCCGGTAGCCGCTCACCGCCACGTCGTGGTCAATCCTCATCAACACCAACGCTTTCACCGCCAAAGAGCCGACGGGTCAGTCTGTTCCGCTAGCGCTAGCACAACCCCACGGGTTGGCAACAAGCGAGTTAACAGACTAAATCGTTCGGATCGCTAAGGTGTTCTCACTGGTGGAGGCGCTCGGCGCGGCCGGGCACGGCGCGCGTGGCTACCGGTCGGCAGGCACGGTGGCGGAGACCTGCGCGACCAGCCGCCACGGCCGCTCGGTGTCGGTCGTGGCCTTGCCACTGGTGAGGATCGCACCGGACAGTCCGCGCGCCGGGTCGGCCCAGCCGTACTGCGTGGTCAATCCACTTCGGCCGAAATGCGACCCGGTGTCGCGGCCGAACTTCGACCTGCGCCCGCCGAGCTCGAAGCCGGCTCGGCTGACCCGTCCGGCCACACCGGGTATCCGGCGGGCCGGTCGCACCGCCTCGGCCAACGTCTCGGGCCGGATGATCCTGCGGCCGTCCGGTGCGCCGCGCGTGAGAATCTCGTAGAACCGGGACAATTCGGCCGCGGTGGTGACCAGATTGCCCGAGGGCAACTCGGCGGCGAGGAAGGCGTCGGTGGCCGCGCGTGAGGCGCGGTCCATTCGTCCGCCGATCGCTTTGCGCGCCAGATAGCTCGCGGTTCGTGACGGAGCCGGACCGGTCTTCACGCTGGGCACGACCTTGTCGAGATCCTCGGGCCGCACGCCGAAGTTGGTCCAGCGGAACCCGAACGGCTCGAGCACCTGCTCGGCCAGATGCTCGCGCAGACGCTTGCCGGTCGCGCGCTGCACCAGCAGGCGCAGAACCAATCCGAGGGTCAGCGCGTGGTACACCCGGAACCGTCCCGGCTTCCAGCTCGGGACGAGGTCGGCCAGCGCGCGCACGGCCAGTTCCTCGTCGAGGACCAGGTCGACGCCCTGATACGGCGGGGTGACGAACGGAATCCCGGCGGAGTGCGAGAGCAGGTCACCGATCGTGATGGCGGCCTTGCCGTTCGCCGCGAACTCCGGGATGTAGCCGGACACCGGCTCGTCCAGAGTGAACGCGCCCTGCTCGACGAGCATGAACATCAGCGCACCGGCCACGCCCTTCGCGGTCGAGAAGCCGCAGAACGGAGTGTCCGGGGTGGCCAAGACCTTGACCGCGTCCGGCCCGTCGCCCGGCGCGTTGCCCCAGCCGTGGCCGATGGTCCGGTTCAGCACGATTCTGCCGTCGCGGCGCAAGCAGAACTGAATCGCCGGGGTACTGCCCAGGCGATACCACGCCTGGACCGACTCCCACAGGGATTCCACGCCGGAGCGGCTGAGCCCGGCCGCCGCGGGATCGTCCTCGGGGCCCCGGGTCGTCACCGCGTCCAAGTCCTCGACGATCGTCACCGATCCAGCCGTTGCTGTGCTCACCCGGCCAGCTTATCCACCGTCGGCGGGTGCCGCCGTGCCGCTCACAGCGGCGCCGACCGCCACCACTGGTCGAACAGGTCCTGACCGGTGTGGTGATCCCAGGACACGTCGACGACGACCCATGCCAGGGCAGGGTCGTCGAAGCCGACGGTGAGCAGTCCGGTATTGCCGCCCGGGTAGTGACTCCAGCGCACCCGTCCGGTACCGGACGGCCTGCGCCAGCTGTCCCGGCGGGTGGTGTCGTTGTCGATGTTGGTGTCGAACGTCGAGTCGCGCCGGGGGTCACCGCGCCGGAAAGACCACACGTACCAATGGATGCCGTTGTCCTGACGGCATTCGACCGCGGGGGCTCCGCCGTTGTTGACCACGTCGATGTCGGTGCATCGTGCGCCCTGATAACCGGACCCGTCCGGGGTGGCCGGGAGCAGACCTGGCAACAGCGCGACCAGTTCGGCGTTGCGCCCCCATGCCGTCGAGCCCGCGGCCGTGGTCGCACTCGGCGGCGGCGTGGTGGTATCGGGCGCGGTGGACGGAGGTGCGCTACCCGCAATCCCCACTCCCGGAACGGTGTTCGAGCCGAGGACCAGCGCACCGGCGAGCGCGAGCGACAGCACCAGCACCGCGGCCGCGGTGACCAGGAGGCGAGGCGAAATCCGCGCGGGCCGAGCGGGCTGCGGTGCGGCGACGGGGTGCGGCCGGGGCGGCGCAGGCGGCGGGGCGAATGCCGCCACGGCAGCGACGGCCAGTGCGCGGCAATTCTCGTAGCGATCTTCCGGACGCTTCGCCATCGCGGTGGCGATGACGGCGTCCAGCGCCGCGGGCAGCATCGGGTCGGCCGCCGAGGGTAGTGGCGGCGGTTCGGCCAGATGTGCCCGCAGCACCGCCGCAGGCGTCGTGCGCGCGAACGGCATGGCGCCGGTGAGCATTTGGTAGAGGGTCGCGCCGAGGGCGTAGACGTCGCAGCGATGGTCGAGCGCCTCGCCCCGGATCTGCTCGGGAGCGACGTAACCGAGCGTCGCGATCAGCGCGCCCGCGGCGGTCAGCCCGGTGGTGTCGTCGCGGCTGCGCGCGATGCCGAAATCGGTGACGAAGACGTGGTCGCGCCCGTCGTCGCCGGTGGCGACCAGCAGGTTGGCCGGTTTGACGTCCCGGTGCAGCAGCCCGCGCCGGTGCGCGGCGTCGAGTCCCTCGGCTGCCTGGGCGAGGATCTCGATCACCCGGCTCGGCGGCAGCGCACGCGACCGCTGCCCGATCAGCTGTGCCACGTCCGAACCCGCTACATACCGCATCGACATCCACAGCTGGTCGTCGTCGCTGCCGCGGTCGTAGATCTCCACGACGTTCGGATGGTCCAGTCGCGCGGCCAATTCGGCTTCCCGCTGGAACCGGGCGCGGAATTCGGGGTCGGCGCCCGCCGAGGGGTCGAGGACCTTCAGCGCGACCGACCGCGGCAGCCGTGGATGACGCGCCAGATACACCGTCCCCATGCCACCCGAGCCGAGCGTGCGCTCGATGCGATACCCGGCGAATACCGAACCTGGGCGCAGCGTCATATTCTTCTCGTCCTCGGGTCAGATCGGCGCACCGCTCCACCATCTGTCGTACACGTCCTGGCCGCCGGTGCCGCCGGACGCGCCGACGGTGCAGAAGCTGCGGTGATCGGTGAACGCCACGTCCAGCAAGCCGAAGCCGGCGAGGCTGTCGGTGGCCCAGCGGACCGTGCCCGCGCCGGACGGCCGCGTCCACGGCTGTTCGTGCAGGTCGGCGCGGCCGAGGGTGTCGGAGGTATAGGTCACCGGGCGGCGGGACGGGTCGCAGCGGATGTTGACGTTGATCCCGTCGTCGGTGGCGGCCGGGCAGTGCAGCCAGGCGCCGCGATCGTCGTTGAGGGCGCAGCGTATCCCCTGATAGCCCACACCTTCGGGGTCGGAGGGAAGCAGGTTCGGGAACGCCTCGACGATGTAGGCGGCCGGGCCCCAGGCGGACGTGGCCGGAGTGCTGGTGGCCGCGGTGGTGGCCATGGCAGACGAAACGACCGACGGCGGTGCGGCGACCGGAGTTCCGCCGGATCGTTCACCGGCGCGCAGGAGAACCACGGCCGGCGTCGCGAGCACGACCAGCGCGACCGCCCCCGCGATCAGCGCGGACCGTCCGGCACCCGCACGCGGAGGTGGTGGCGGGAACGCAGGGGCGGGCGGGCGCGGCGCAGGCTCGAGCGCGCGGATCGCGGCGGCCGCCAACTCCGCGCAGCTGGCGTATCTGGCCGCCGGGTTCTTCGCCATCGCCCGCACGACCACCTCGTCGATGGCCGCGGGCAGCGCCGGGTTGGCCAGCGAAGGGCGCGGCGGCGGCTCGTACAGATGGGCCTGCAGACTGGCTGCCGGCGTACGTTTACCGAACGGCACTGCGCCGGTTAGCATTTCGTACAGGGTGCAGCCGAGGGAGTAGATGTCGGCGCGATGGTCGAGCGGCCCGCCGGTCAGCTGTTCCGGCGCGGCGTAGGCGAAGCTGGCCAGCACCGAGCCCGTCGTGGTCAGCGACGCGGTGGCTTCCAGCGGCCGGGCGATCCCGAAGTCGGTGATGCGTACCGCGTCCGACCCGTCGTCGGCCGTGGACACCAGAATGTTCGCCGGTTTCACGTCGCGGTGCAGCAATCCGCTGCGATGCGCCGCGTCCAGCCCGCGCGCCGCCGCGGCGACGATCCGCACCGCACGCCGGGCGGGCAGCACCGTCGGACCGCGGCGCACCAGCTCCGCGGCGTCCACGCCGTCGACGTACCGCATGCCGATCCACAGGAGGTCGCCTTCGGCGCCCCGGTCGTAGATGGAGACGACATTCGGATGCTCGAGCCGGGCCGCCGATTCCGCCTCCCGTTCGAACCGAGCCCGGAATTCCGCGTCCGCCCCCAGATCCGGATCGAGAATTTTCACCGCGTCCAGGCGCGGCAGCCGCGGATGCTCGGCCAGATACACCGCACCCATCCCACCCGCCCCGATCCGGCGAATGATGCGATAACCAGCGAAGACATCGCCAGGCTGCACAGACACGACGCGCCCTCCTCCCTGACCGAGCAGAATACCGGCCACCGCGTCGTCTACCCGGCCGAGCCCAGGCACTCCGCACCGGCGCGGCCGCCCACAGAGCGAGAGACCGAGCTGTTGGTGCCTCGAGCGGCTCGACCCGGCGGGGACCCGCGACCGCAGCCGCACCGTCGGGAGGACACGAGTCGGCGGGCGGCGTCATTCGGCTGGGCCGGGCCGGGATCAGCGGCCTTGCAGCCAGCTCTCCCGCAGTTTCAAGTGGTTGTCCCACCACGCCTGTACCACTGCGGGGTCGGCGTTCCAGGGTGGCGGTGGGGACTCTCCCGGGAAGAGGAAGGGTTCGTCAGGGGCTGCGGCGGTGGCCGGCGGCGGGGCCGGTGGTTCCGGGGAGATAGTCGTCGTCGTAGGCCGGTGCCTATGCGGCGTCGGCGGCTGCTCGACAGGCGGCGGACCCGGCGGGACCGGTTCGATGGGGAGAGGCTGGGCGTTCGCCGGGTATGGTGCCGGTTGCGGCGGCACCTCCGGTCCGGGATACGGGCCGGGAGTGGAAGCCGAGTCGGGCGACGGGGCGACAGGAATTTGCTCGAGCGCGGGAGCCGGGGGCACCGCAGCGGGATTCGGCTCGGCAAGCTGGGGCGCGGAGATGGGCACCTGCATAGGGCCATCGATCTCGGCATTCGCCGGGCGGTTCTCGCGTGCTTGCACGACCGCAATCGCGGCTCCGCCCAGCAGCGCGGCCGCGGCCGCCCCGGCCAGCACCACGCGGCCGACATGTCCGCGATCGGCCACTGGCGGCGCTGTCGGCGCGCTTCGGAACGGAGCGGCGGCGACCAGAGCGGCACCGTACGCGGCCGCCTCGGCGTAGTCGGGTGCCACGATCACGGGGGCGGTGAAGCCCAGCCGCAACGCCGCGACAATGTCCGGATTTCCCGCCGACGAGCCGCACAAGACGACAGCGTCGGGCACCAGCCCTGCCGCCTCCGAAGCCACGTGGATCCGGTCGATCGCCGAGCCAGCGGTCTCGGCGTCGACGACACCGGACGACCACGAGTCGAAGGCGAGGATTTCCTCCCGATTCGGCCCGACCACGAGATAGGACGTGTGGTAGCCGACGAGCTCGAGGACCAGCAGAGTTCCGTACTCCGCCAAGCCCGGTGTGTTCTCGACCAGCGCCTGCAGCGCGGTCTTGGTCGACACGAGCGACGACGAGCGCCACATCGCCGACGACAGTTGTGACACGATCGCCCGCCGCTCCGCCACCGTCCGGTACGCCACCGCGACGTCATCGATTTCGGTGTCGGATCCGGCGTCGGCGGTCAACGCGTCGAGGGCGGCGGCGACCGACGCGGCGGTCGAGTGCTCGACCGGCTGTTCGACCTCCCGCAGCACCGTGGGCCGGGTACCTTGTCGCGCCGTGGACGACAGCATCACGCCACGCACCACGGCTTGTTCCGCTGAAATACCGACTGTGGCCCTCATGAGATCACCTCTGCTCGAGACCGGTCTTGGAAGAGGTTCGTCACCGCGGTCGCCAACGATTGGCCGAGGTTCGTTTTCCCACCGTGCACAGTCGCGTAACGCCCCTGATGACAGGCCGCGAAAACTACGACGGCAATTCTCGCGCAGCCAGGAGAACGTCCCGTCCGGCGTCTGCGACACATCGCACGCTACACCCTTTACCAGGGCATTTCATCAAAGAACGCGAGTTGACGCGGCACGACCGCCCTTTGCCGCGATCATCCGCCGTCGCGGCGCTTTTGTCGGTGTCGAGGTTCCGAAACGATGATCGCTGAATATTTGCTCTATACCGCTGACCGAAGCGACAATGGGCATCGCCCAGAATGTGTTCGTCCGGTCCGGAGAACGCTTCGGTGTGCCTCGCCGGCGCCTGCGGCCAGTCGCCGAGCAGGCCGCGGGAAGGTCGTATCGCAGCTCATCGCGCGCCCCGAGGTGTCGGCTCGGACAGGCCACATGCGCGCGAATCAGCTCGATGAACCTGAAGCTCCGGACGTGGACAGGCACTAGCGACCAGCCCTGACCGGAGGAACGCCCCGCAGCGGGCCGCCTGCACCACCGCGGATCAGCACGGCGCTCCGAAACGAACGTCAGCCGAAGTCCCGCACACTTCTGCGCGGGCTCGTCGGCTCCTCGCAGACAGTGCGTGACGATCACTGCGTCCACGAGGCCGGCCCCCGCGCGCAAGGCAGAAGCTCCCGAGTCAGCCCGCCGGTGGGGGCGGCGGCGGTGCGGGCAGTGGAATCACGATGCCGAAGGGGAGGGTGATCCCAGGCGGCGGCGTGGGAACCGGTTCGGGGGCGGGCGCCGGTTCGGGTTCCGGGGCGGGCGGTGTGGCGGTGGCCGGCTCGGGATTACCAGGTGCCGCGTCCTGCTCAGGGGCACCAGGCGCGGTGTGCTGCTCGGGCGCACTTGATTCGGGGCCGGTGGCGGCGTCCGAGCCCGGTTGCGCGCAATCGGCCGCTCCGGCCTCGCCCAGTGCGGATTGCCCGGCGGAATCCGGATTCGCCTGCGCCGCAGGGTTGTTCGGGTCGTGGCCGGGTAGCTGGCCGGGGGCCGCGCCGAAGGGTTGCCCAGGCGCGAGCGGGGTTCGCCCGATGCCGGCCTGTCCCGGTTGCGGCATGGGCGCGGGGATCGGTTGCGCCGCACACGGATGCACCGGAGGTGGTGGTGGGCAGAAGATCCCGCACGGGATCGGCGGCAGACCCGGAATCGTGATCATCACCTGCGTCGGCTGCGGCCGCGGCCGCGGCAACGGCGCCTGACCCGCCGCCCGCGCCTGCTCACCCGGATCGGTACCCGGCACACCGGTACGCACCGCCGACATATCCGAACCCGGCGACAACACCCCCGGCGGCACCAGATCCGGCGAAATCCGCACCTGCGTCGGCGACCCCCCACTGCGATAAGCCGCCGACCAACTCAGCACATTCGCCGCATACGCCATCGAGTTGTTGTACCGCAACACCGCCCGCAACTCCTGCGACCGATCCCGCAGATCCACACCCCCCGAACACAAATACTTCCCCGCCGCCAACGCCGCATCGAACACATTGTGCGGATCGGCCACCCCGTCCCCGTTCCCGTCCGCACCATAAGCCCCCCACGTCCCCGGCAAGAACTGCATCGGACCCAACGCCCGCACAAACCCCCCATCAGCAGCCCTGATCACCTCGTTCCCCGGCAAAGTCCCATCCAACGCCGGACCCAGAATCGGCGACACCGTCGTACCCGCCGCATCCGTACGCCCACCCCGCGCATGCCCCGACTCGATCCGCCCGATCCCCGCCAGCAGATTCCACGACAACCCACACCCCGGCGCCGAAGACCCCAACGCCAACTCCGCATTCCGATACGCCGCCAACACCACCTCCGGAATCCCCAACGCACCCCCCACCGCGGGCAACGTAACCTCCTGCAACGGCACCACACCCGCCATCGGCGGCGACACCGCCCGCAACCGCCGCGGCAACTCCGGCGACACCGGCAACAACCCCGCCACCCGCGACTCCCCACCGCCGGCGCCCGCGCCGCCCGCATCACCGGCGCTCCCACTCGAAGACGCCGCCGCCAACACCTCCGGCGCCTGCGGCGCACCGGCACCCACCGGCGACTGCACCCCCGAACCACTCACCACCACACCAGCAACAACCAAAGCCGAGACCGTTATCGGAGCAGATACACGCATTCGGCCACACCCAATCCTCGACGTCGTCCGCGTCTCGGGACGGATGAACCGCACGGGACAACGGAGTCCTTCTTGCCTGGCCGCATCCACGACCCCGGCCCGCGCCGCCCAGCGGTGCGAACCTGCGATAACAAACGGTACACAACACCGAGTACATCGCGGGTGAGATCCTGGAAATTCACACTAACTTAATGCTGATCGCGGCCCCTCTCGATCCAGAGTACCGGCCCATCCCACCGCACGCCCGTGCCCATTTCCGCCCCTGCTGCCACGGACAACGATCCGCGAAGACGTAGGCGCACTTCGCATGTCGGCCGACGTGGCACGATTCGAGCGTCGGTACCAGACCTCCGGCTCACCAGCACCATGTCTGCGATCGAGGCTGCGGGCGACGGCAAGCCACGAAAGGTTCTCGTGCGGAAAGCGTTCCAGTTACCCAGCGTCGCCTAGGTCTTCCCGTCCGCGTCCTCGGGCGACTCTCCGGCAACCGGCCCGGCGAGGTTGGCGGTCAGCATGCGCACGGCGGCCACGCGCAGATCCGGGCGGGGACGGCGGGAGGTCAGCTCCGCCAGACAGATCTCGCCGACCATGGCGACCTTCAGCCGGGAGGCGGCATCGGGATCGGGCCACCCGGCGGCGACCATGTCCGGCCGCCCCACGGCGATGAACAGCTCGTGGCGGTGGCGGATCTCCTCGCGCAGGTCCGGATCGGTGCGCGCCTGGACCATGAACGCCTCGGTGCCGCGGGCGTCGAGGCAGGCGTCCAGGAACGCGTCGAGACTGGGGCCGATTCGTTCGATGCCCGGTGGGATTCCGTCCAGCGCGGCGGCCACCGACTGCGACAGCGCGTCGAAGAAACGGCGGTGCAGCGCGATGACGTAGCTGCGGCGGTTGACGAAGTGGTGATAGAAGGTGCCCTTGGCCATCCCGGCTTCCTCGACCACCGCGTTGATCGAAAGCCGGTGCAGCCCCTCGCGTTCCGCCACCACGGTGCCGGCGATGAGCAGCGCCGTGCGTCCGGGGTCGGCAATGACTGTCATGCTTTCGAATTCTCCCCACTCTTTCTGGAAAGCCTAGTGCCGGGCACCGGCCGCACCTACGCTGTGACCGATCGGTCGGTCGTAGCCTAGCCGGGTTCCGGATGGACCATCGGGTCATCGAGGACCGATCTGATTCCGGGCGTCCCTGGGGGTTCGAATTGTCCGCTGAGTGTAAATTGGTGAGCGGCGACGTGGTGCCGCTGGCGTCGAACGCGCACTATTGGGTATCGATCGACGAACTGCTGCCCGCGGATTCGCCGCGGTCGAACGGCGAGGACCGCCGGCATATCGCGCGGCTGGCCGAAAGCGAAAACGAATTGCCGCCGATACTGGTGCACCGCAGCACGATGCGGGTCATCGACGGAATGCATCGGTTGCGCGCCGCACAATGGCTCGGTCACGAGCGGATCGCGGTTGTGTTCTTCGACGGGACGCAGGCCGAGGCTTTTCTGCGCGGTGTCGAACTGAATACGACGCACGGGCTTCCGTTGACGCTCTCGGACCGTAAAGCGGCGGCCGAGCGGATCATCGAGACGATGCCCCAATTGTCCGACCGCGCCATCGCGGCCACCACGGGGTTGTCCGCGCGCACGGTGGCCACGCTGCGTAAACGTTCGAGTGCGGAAGTTCCGCAGTCGAACGTTCGTATCGGCGCCGACGGCAGGCGCAGGCCGATGGACCGCGCGCAACGCCGCCGCCGCGTCGCCGAGCTCCTGGCGGCCTCGCCGGACATGCCGTTGCGCGCGCTGGCCGCCGCCGCCGAGGTGTCCATCAGTACCGCGCACGCGATCCGCAAGCGTCTGCGCGAGACGGGATCGTCCGAATCCGACGGTGCCGCCGATCAGCCCGAGGGCAGTGCGCTGCTGCTGCAGCAACTCACCCGGGATCCCGCGATGCGGCACAGCCAGCAGGGCCGTGACCTGCTGCGGTGGCTGCACACCCACTCGATGCAGCGCGAGGTGTGGACCGCGCTGGTCGCCGCGGTCCCGCCGCATTGCATTCCAGCCGTCGCCGAACTCGCCAGCCGCAACGCCAAGGAGTGGCGCGCACTGGCCGGCTACATCGATTCCGGTTCCGCCGAATAGCACCGAGCCACCGTCGCATTCGCGCGGCCGGAGTTCGAGAAAAGGTCACTCATCATGCTCGTTGGTCTCGCACGCCTGGCAATCCGGCGCCCACGATCGATCCTCTGGGGTGCGCTGCTCGCCGGGCTCGTCTGTGTCGCGCTGGGCTGGTCGGCGCCCGCCCATCTGAAGTCCGGCGGCTACATCCCGTCCGACACCGAGTCCGCCGAGGTCGCCGCGTTGCTCAACCGCGACTTCCCCGGCGCGGCGCCGAACCTCGTGCTGCTGGTCACGGCGCCGGACGGACTCGACAGTCCCGCGGCGCGCGCGACGGGCGAGCGTCTGACCGCGGATCTGCGCGGACGAGGCGAGATCGACGCGGTCCAGTCCTACTGGGAGCTTCCGCCGGATCTGCGGCAGGCGCTGCGCGGCAACGACGGCCGCTCCGGTCTGGTCCTGGCGCACGTCACCGGGGACGACACCGACGCGCCCAAGCGGGCGGGAGCGATCGCCGAACAGCTGAGCGGCGAGGTCGCCGACGTCACCGTGCGGGCGGGCGGCCAGGCGGTGGCCTTCGACGAGATGAGCCATCGAATCGTCACCGACCTGCTGATCACCGAGGCGATCGCGGTGCCGCTGACGGGGCTGGCGTTGATCCTGGTCTTCGGCAGCGTGACGGCCGCGCTGATCCCGTTGGCCGTCGGCGTGTTCAACATCTTCGCGACGCTGCCGATCCTGCGGCTGCTCACCGAGGTGGGCGACGTGTCGATCTTCGCGCTGAACATGATGAGCGCATTGGGTTTCGCGGTCGCGATCGATTCGAGCCTGTTCATGGTCAGCAGGTTTCGGGAAGAACTCGCCGGAGGCAGCGACACCGCCGCCGCGGTCGTGCGCACGGCGCGGACCGCGGGGCGCACCGTCCTGTTCTCCGGTGTGGTCATCGCGCTGTCGCTGTCGACGCTGCTGATCTTCCCGCTGTACTTCCTCCGTTCGCTGGCCTATGCGGGACTGGCCGTGCTCGGGGCGGCGGTGTTCACCACGCTGCTGCTGGTGCCCGCGGCACTGGCCCTGCTCGGCCCCCGGGTGGACGCGCTCGACCTGCGAATTCCGCTGCGCCGCCGATTCCGCCTGCCGTCGCCGCGTCCGGTCGAGGTCACCGAGACGCGGTGGTACCGGACGGTGCGGCTGGTCATGCGCCGCCCGGTGCCGGCCGCGCTGGCGGTGATCGCGCTGCTGCTGGTGCTGGGTTCACCGTTCCTGTCCATCCGCTTCGGAGCCGCCGACGACCGGGTCATCAGCGGGGCGTCCAGCCACGAGGTCGGCGACGCGTTGCGCACCGGCTTCCGGGAGAACGCCATGGCCGGAGTTCTCGTGGCCCTGCCCGGTTACCGGGGCGGCGACGCCGAAATAACCGCCTACGCCGAGCGATTGTCGCGGATCGACGGTGTCACGTCGGTGCTGTCCGCGGCGGGCGTCTACATCGGCGGTCTGCGAGTCGCCGCCGCGCCGCCGGGCATGCGCAACGACGCGGGCACGTATCTGCGCCTCGGCACGCGGCTCGACCCGTACTCCGCCGCCGCGATCGACCAGCTCGACCAGGTGCGCGCCGTGCCCGCGCCCGGACGGGCACTGCTCGGCGGCGCGGCGGCGGAGAGCGTCGACGCGCTGGACGCGCTCGCAGCCAAAATCCCTCTGGCCGTTGTCGTGATCGCGCTGTCGACCCTGGTGGTGCTGTTCTTCTTCACCGGCAGCGTGCTGCTTCCGGTCAAAGCGCTGCTGCTCAACACGCTTTCGCTGGCGGCGACCTTCGGCGCCATGGTCTGGGTCTTCCAGCAGGGGCACCTGTCCGGCCTGCTCGGCTTCACCCCGACCGGCTACCTCGTGCCGACCATGCCGATCCTGATGTTCTGCATCGCCTTCGGCGTCTCGATGGACTACGAGGTGTTCCTGTTGTCCCGCATCCGCGAGGAGTGGCTCGCCTCCGGCGACAACACCCGGGCCGTGGCCACCGGCGTCGCCCGCACCGCACGCATCTTCACCGCCGCCGCCTGCCTGATGGCGATCGCCTTCGCGGGCATGGTGACCTCGCACGTGTCGTTCATCCAGCTGTTCGGCCTCGGCCTGACCCTGGCGGTGCTCACCGACGCCACGTTGATCCGCGGCGTCCTCGCGCCCGCGTTGATGCGGCTGCTCGGCTCGGCCAATTGGTGGGCGCCGCGCCGGCTCGCCCGCCTGCACGAACGTATCGAAATTCCCGAGACCAGCGCCGCTCTCGAACCCGTACCCAAATAGCGCGAGAGGAACAACATGGCGAAATTCCGCACGGGCGTGATGGATTCCGGTGTCTACACCCGGTTCGCGCCGGATCTGCAATTTCGCGGCAGCCGCTCGGTGGCGATGGCGGGCGGAGCGGACTCGCTCTGGGTGACCGACCATCTGCCCTCGATCCTGCCTGCCTCGATCTGGACACCCCGCCACGTCGGCATCACCCGGCTCGCGCCGCACGCCGACGGCATCTACGAACCGTGGACCGCGCTGGGCTATCTGGCCGCGCAGAACCGCGTGGCCCGGCTGCGGCTCGGGGTCGGCGTCACCGACGCGGGCCGCCGCAATCCGGCGGTGACCGCGCAGGCCGCGGCCACCCTGCACCAGTTGAGCAGGGGCCGGGCCATTCTCGGCATCGGCACCGGCATCCGGGACAACAATGAGCCCTACGGCGTGGACTGGACCGCCCCGGTCGGACGGTTCGAGGAGGCGCTCGCGACCATCAGGGCGCTGTGGGATTCCCGCGGCAGCCTCGTGACCAGGGACTCACCGCACTTCCCGCTGCGCAACGCGGTCTTCGACGTGCCGCCCTATCGGGGCACCCGCCCGGAGATCTGGGTGGCCGCGGGCGGGCCGCGCATGCTGCGGGCCGCCGGACGCTACGCCGACGTCTGGTTCCCGGGCTTCGCCCAGCGCCCGCACGAGTACCGCCACCGGCTCGAGCGGGTGCGCGCCGCGGCCTCGGACGCGGGCCGGGACCCCATGGCGGTCGCGCCCGCCGCCGTGTTCAGCGTGCTCACCGCGGCGCGGCCCGCCGAGGTGGACGCTCTCGTGGACAGCGTGGGCGCGCGAGCGCTCACCCTGTGCGCGCCCGGAGAGATGTGGACCAGGCACGGTGCCACCCACCCGCTGGGCGAGGACTTCACCGGCCTGCAGGACTACCTGCCACAGACCCTCGACGAGCGCACCGTGCTGGACTACATCGAGAAGGTCCCGGCGTCGCTGGTGCGGGAATTCTGTTTGACCGGAACACCGGACGAGATCGTCGAGCAGGTCGCGGACTGGCGCGACCACGGTTTGCGCTACGCCGTCCTCATGAATCTCAGCGCAATTCACCCGCGCCTCGCGCGCGGGATGTTCTCGAACGCGCCACTGGTGGCGACTTTGCGGAAATTGAAAAGACTCTGACGCAAGACAATTGACGGCTCGGTGGCAGCGCAATAGCATTGCCATTCGAGCGAAGAAGCTCGTCAGATATTTGTGCTGCTGCGGTCGGGGGGCTCAGCATGGTCCCGCATTTCAGGCCAGGAGAAACAATGGTCGACATTGCAATAGTGGGTATCGGCTGCCGTTTTCCAGGCGGTGTATTCGACCCGAAGAGTTACTGGGATTTCCTGCTCGATAAAGGCGACGGAATCGTCGATATCCCGCCGGACCGGTGGAGTATCGAGAAGTACTACGACCCGGACCCGGACGCGCCGGGGCGTATGTACACCCGGCGCGGCGGCTTTCTCACCCAGCCGCTGTGGGATTTCGACGCCGACTTCTTCGGCATCGCCCAGAAGGAGGCCGCCATCCTCGACCCCCAGCAGCGACTGCTGCTGGAGGTGACGTGGGAGGCGCTCGACGACGCCGGCATGGCGGGCCGGGTCTCCGGCCACCGCGTCGGCGTCTACGTCGGCGGGTTCATCCTGGACAACGTGCTCGGACGCAGCGGTCCGCTGGTGCGCTCGGCGATCACCAACCACACCGCGATGAGTGCCTCGCACACGTTGCTGTCCAACCGCATCTCGTACCTGCTCGACCTGCACGGGCCCAGCCTCACCGTCGACACCGCATGCTCGTCCTCGCTGGTGGCCACGCATCTGGCGGTACAGGCCATCGCCAACGGCGAATGCGAGATCGCGCTGGCCGGCGGAGCGAACGCGATGCTGCAACCGGAGACGTTCATCTCGATGTGCAAGGGCCGGTTCCTGTCCTTCGACGGGCGCTGCAAGACCTTCGACGCCGCCGCCGACGGGTACGGCCGGGCCGAAGGCGCCGGGGCGGTGCTGCTCAAGCCCCTGGACGTGGCGCAGCGCGACAACGACCGCGTCTATGCCGTCATCCGCGCGACGGGCGTGAACCAGGACGGCCGCACCATGGCCATCCCGGTGCCGAATCCCGTCGCGCAGGAGCAGCTCGCCCGTCAGGTGCGCGACGACGCCGGTGTCGCCGCGCACGAGGTGAGCTACCTCGAGGCGCACGGCACCGGCACGGCGGTCGGCGATCCGATCGAGATGTCGGCGCTGGGTGCGGTGTACGGCGCGGTGGACGGCCGCGGCGAACCGGTGCCGGTCGGTTCGGTGAAGAACAATTTCGGGCACACCGAGGCCGCGGCCGGGGTCGCGAGCCTGATCAAGGCCGCGCTCACCCTGCACCATCGCACGGTCGCACCCCAATTCGACTTGACCACACCGAATCCGGAGATCGCGTTCGACGAGCTGCGACTACGGGTCCCGCTGCGGCCCGAGCCGCTGTCCGCGGCGCCGGGCAAGGGCGTGGTCGCGGTCAACGGCTTCGGCTACGGGGGCACCAACGCCCACGCCATCCTCGTCGAAGCGCCACCGCGGGCCCCGCGGGCCGACGACGAACGCGCGGTACCGCGGGTGCTGCCGATCTCCGGGCGCCACGAGACCGCGGTCCGGACGCTCGCCGGCGAACTCGCGCAAGCGCTCGACCGGCATCCCGCCGAAGCGGTGACCGCGGCCGCGTGGACCAGGCGCGCCCACCACCCCCTACGGGCCGGTTTCGCCTACGACGACGCCGACGATCTGCGCACCCAGCTGCGGGCCTTCGCCGCGGGCGAGGGACGGGCCCCGTCCCGGATCATCGGCGACGGTGCGGTGGAGCCGGTCTTCGTCTTCAGCGGAATGGGCCCGCAGTGGTGGGGCATGGGCCGCGAGCTGCTCACCACCGACAGCACGTTCGCCAAGGTCGCCAGCGAGATCGACCGCGAGTTCGTCTCCATCGCGGGCTGGTCGATCCTCGAGGAGATGCTCGCCGACGAGGCAGGCTCCCGGATCACGCGCACCGCGTTCGCGCAGCCGGCCAACTTCGTGCTGCAGGCCGCACTGACCGCCGAACTCGCCGAGTACGGCGTGTATCCCGCCGTGGTGGTCGGGCACAGCGTCGGCGAGGTCACCGCCGCGTACGTGTCCGGCGCGCTGTCGCTGCGCGACGCGCTGACCGTCAGCTACCACCGCGCCCGGCTGCAGGCGACCACCGCGGGCACCGGCGGCATGCTGGCCCTGGGTATGTCCGAGGAGCAGGCCCGCGAATTGCTCGCCCGCACCGACAGCATCTCGATCGCCGCGGTGAACAGCCCCGGCGCGGTCACCCTCGCCGGCGACAGCGCGGACCTCGAACTGCTGCGCGACACCCTGTCGGCCACCGGCACGTTCGCGCGCAGCCTACGAGTCGAGGTGCCGTACCACAGCCATCTGATGGACCCGATCCTCGATGACCTGCGTGGCGCACTGGCCCAGCTCGCGCCGCGGGACGCGAAGCTCACCACGTATTCCACCGTGACCGCCGACGAGATCGCCGGCACCGACTGGGACGCGGACTACTGGTGCCGCAACGTGCGGGAGCCGGTCCGGTTCGCCGATGCCATCGGCGCGCTGGTCGACGCGGGTCACCGGGTCTTCCTCGAGGTGGGGCCACACCCGGTGCTCAGCGGCAACATCCGCGAGATGCTGATCCACCGCGGAGTGATCGGCGCCGCGGTCACCACGCTGTCCCGGGATCTGCGCGACCACAACAACGTGCTGCGCGCCGTCGCGGACCTGTATGTCGCCGGCTCGCTGGACGGTTCGTCCGTGCCGGGCCGACCGGACTCGAACGTCGAGCACCTGGATCTGCCCGCCTACCCCTGGCAGCGCAAACGCGTCTGGCACGACGAGCCGGTCACCCTGCTCGACCGCCTCGGCACGCCGGAGGGCTACGCGCTGCTGGGCGATCCCACGACCGCGGCGAACTCGGAATGGGAAGTGCAGCTGTCGGTTACCCGGCTGCCCTGGCTGCGCGACCATGTCGTGGCCGGACATGTCGTGCTGCCCGGGGCGGCCTACCTCGACGCCGCGCTCAGCGCCGCCGTCGAGCGCACCGGACGCACGAGCGTCGGCCTCGAGTCGGTGGAATTCGTCGCGCCGCTGGTGATCGACGAACACGACGTCCCGGTCCTGCGGGTAAGCGTCGAGGAGTCGACCAAACGCTTCCGGATCCACTCGCGCTCGGCCACCGCCACCACATGGACGCTCAACGCGCACGGCAGGCTCATCGAAGCCGACTTCACCGCCGCGGTGGTCGATCTCGACGCCCCGGACCGCGCCGCCGCCGTCGCGGGCGCGGATCTCTATCGAGGCCTGGCAACGCGCGGACTGGACTACGGGCCCGCGTTCCAGCGCATCGTCTCCGCCGTCGTCGGTGCGGACGCGGTGGTCGCCTCGCTCGCACCGGTCGAGGAGGCCGCCCCGGTCCGGCATCTGGCCCACCCGGCACTGGTCGACGCCGCGCTGCAGTGCGTCGCCGCGCTGGCCGCGGATTCCGGCAGCGACGTGGCCATCGTGCCCGCCGCTATCGCCGGGGTGCGCTGGCTGGGCCCGCTGCCGGAGCGTCCACGGGTGGTCGTCACCCGGCGCGGCGTGGACCCGCTGCGCGCCGACATCGCGATCGTCGGGGAACACGGCGAGGTCGCCATGCGGCTGCTCGGTGTCGAGTTCCGCCCGGTCAGCACGGCGGTCGATGTCACCCATCAGCTGGAACGCGTTTTCTATCAGCCCGTCTGGGAGATCGTCGAGGCGCCTGCGGGCGAGCGTCCCGCCGAGGAGGAAATGGTGGTCGCCGTCGCTGTCGGCGCCGACGCGGCCGCCCGTGCGGCGGCGCTGCTGGGCGACCGGACCGGCGTCACCGTCGTGCTCGACGATCCCGAACACGGCGGCAACGACGAGCGTCTGCGGCTGGCGCTGCGCTCACCCGAGGGCGCCCCGCTCGCCGAACGAATCAGGGTGGTCGGCGTTTTCGGTGCGGCATTCGACGGGGCGCGCAACGTCTACTGGCTCGCGCGCGTGGCGAACGCCATCGAGCACCTGCTCGCCGACGCACCGCAGGTCCGGGTCCACGGCGTCGTCGTCACCGAGAACGCGCTGTGCACGCCCGCCGACACCGCCGCGCAGGTATCGCACGGCGCGCTGGTGGGTGCACGGCGCGCCCTGCTCAACGAACAGCCCGCCGCCCGCTGGCGGCTGGTCGACGCCGGCGCGCGGGATGCCGCGGCGCAGGCCGCACTCGTCTTCGTCGACGACGTGCCCGACGAGGTCGGCGTGCGCGGCGCCGACCACTGGGCGGTCCGCCTGGAGCGGAACTTCGCCGCGCATCTCGACGAGCGCAACCGGGCCACGCCGCTGCCGGACCCGGACGCCTCCTTCGTGGTGGAGATTCCGAAGTCTCGGTTGCTGTCGGATCTGGCGCTGCGCGAGGCCGATCGGGTGGCGCCCGGCCCGGGCGAGGTCGAGGTCCGGATGGAGACGGCCGGGCTCAACTACAAGGACGCGATGAAGGTCATCGGCGTGCTCACCGAAAAAGAACTCGCGGGCACTTATTTCGGCACGACGGTCGGCATGGAGGGCTCCGGTGTGGTCGTGCGTGTCGGGCCCGGCGTCACCGACGTCGCGGTCGGCGACCGGATGATGGTGTGCGCCCGCGACATCCTGCGCAAGTACGTGACCATGCCCGTGGACGCGGGCGCGACGCTGCCGCACCGGCTGCTGCCCGGCGAGGACTACGACCCGCTGACCTGCGGGTCCGGGCTGCCCTTCCTCACCGCGGAATTCGGGCTGCGGACGCTGGCGCGATTGCGGCCGGAGGAGACCGTGCTGGTGCACGGCGCGGCGGGCGGCATGGGCATGGCCGCGGTGCAGGTCGCGCTGGACATCGGTGCCACGGTGATCGCCACGGCGGGCACGCCCGACCGGCGTGCGGAGGTGCGCGAGCTCGGCGCGCAGTACGTGCTGAATTCGCGGTCGGCCGATTTCGTCGACGAGATCGCCGAGCTGACCGGCGGACGCGGCGTCGACGTCGTCTACAGTTCGGCTCCCGGCGAGATCCTGCGGCAGAACTTCCGGGTTGCCGCGGAGTTCGGCCGCGTCGTCGACATCGGCAAGGCCGACATCTACACCGGCGGGGTCATCGATCTGGGGCCCTTCGACCGCAACCTCACGTTCTTCTCCGTCGACATGGACCGGGCGCTGGCCCACGACCCGGAACTGCTGCGCACGCCGATGCGGGCGAGCCAAGTGGCGTTGCGCGCGGGGACCTACCGGTATCTGCCGTACTCGGCCTACCCGGTGTCCGAACTGGCCGCGGCGTTCGAATCGGTCGCACGATCCGACCAGATCGGCCGGGTCGTGCTCGACCTGCGCGAACACCAGCCGATGGTGCGCCCGAAACTCGCCCACCCGCGCATCGACCCGGACGGCTGCTATCTGGTGACCGGCGGCTTCGGCGGCTTCGGCCTGGCCACCGCCCGCTGGCTGGTCGCCGAGGGCGCGCGCACACTGGTCCTGGCCGGACGCAGCGGCGCGTCCACCCCGCAGGCCCAGACGCAGGTCGCGGCGTTCACGGCGGCGGGCGTGACGGTGCTCGAAGAACGGGTGGACATCGCCGACTACGCCGCGACGGCCGCCCTCATCGACCGCATCCGGTCCGTCGCGCCGCTGCGCGGGATATTCCACGCGGCGGGGGTGGTGAACAACCTGCCGATCCCGCAGATCACGCCGGAGTCGCTGAACGAGCTGTTCGCCAAAGTTCGTGGGGCGCAGCATCTGGACCGTGCCGTCGACGCGGCGGGCCTCGAGCTGGACATGTTCGTGCTGTACTCCTCGATCAGCGCGCTGGGCTGCATCACACCGCAGATCGGGTATGCCGCCGCCAACGCCGCGCTGGACGCGCTCGCCGCCGACCGGCGCGCCCGCGGTGCGGCGGCGCTCGCGGTGAACTGGGGCTTCATGAGCGGCGGCGGCATGGCCGACAAGACCGAGGCACTGGCGGACTACGTGAAGTCGATCGGCTTCCTGCCCATCGACATGGACCGCGCGACCGCCCTGCTGCGGGAATGCCTGGCCCTCGACACCGCTCAGGTCGCGGTGGCCGATATCGACTGGACGGTGTGGTCGCGGGTGGCGCGCCCGTCCACCGACACCCGGCGTTTCCGCGAGCTGCTCGCCGACATCGGAGTCGGCGGTGAAGGCGGCGGCACGCTGCGCGCCGAAATCCTCACGCTGCCCGCCGAACAGCGAGCCGACTTCGTCGCCCAGCGCCTCGCCGATCAGCTCGCGGTGGTGCTCGGCGTGGACACCGGAACCGTCAACATCGACGAGCCGGTCACCGACCTCGGCATGGACTCGCTCATGGCGATGGAGTTCGGCGCCCGCACCGAGAAGGAGCTCGACGTGAAGATCTCCGCCCTCGAACTGAGCAGGGGCCTGTCGCTGCGCGGCATCGGCGCCAAGGTGGTCAGCCAGTTCGCCGAGCCCGGCGACGCGCAGGCCGCGGCATGAAAGGAACCGACATGTCCACCGAGCTGATCGCCTACGCCGATATCGACGCCGTCCTCGGCCACCGGGACGGGCGGTTCTTCGGCGAGGGATACAAGCGGATCACCCACCGCATCTTCGACATCACCCTCGACCGCGACCCGCAGGACCGTCCGCGGCTGACGGCGAAGGCCGGAGTGCACTATCCGCTGGACTGGTCGCGCAAGAGCACCCGGGTGCTGGTCCCGCACGTGAGCAGCATCGACTGCTCGATCCTCGGCTACCGGCTGCTCGAGGTGATCCTGCGCGAGTGCTACGGGCTGACCGACAGCGAAATCCGTGCCAGCTGGGTGCCTTTCGTCCAGTTCAGCAGCGGAACCATCGCGACGGAGTCACTGGCGGAGTTCTCCATCAGCGCCACGGTCGTCGCGGTGGAGGGCAAGACGATCAGCATCACCGGAGCGCTGGGCGGCGCGATGAGCCTGGAGGCCACCGTGGCGCTGCCGGTGACGCCGCCACCGTGGCGAGCCGAACGACGCATCGTGCACGAGACCGGGCGAGGATACTTCCACGGCGGGGTCTATGACCGCGGGCAGTATCTGCGCAATGTCGTCGTCTCCGACGGCAACAGCCGGGCCCGCGCCGATTTCGCGCTCAGCGAACCGGATCCGGCGGGCCCCTGGCACGGCGTGGCCGACGCCTACCAACCCTCCGTCACGCTGGTCGACGCGACGGTGATCCTGGCGCAGCTGTCCCAGGTCGTGCTCTACGAGCTGGACAACATCGCCCGGAAGGACAGCGAGACGCTGTGGATGCGCCGGATGACCGCCCGCGCGTCCGCTCCCCCGGCGCCGTTCACCGCCGGCACCGCGACCACACACATGGTGCGCTCGATGGTCCTCGCCTTCGGCGGCGGCGACTGGCGCATCTCCAGCTGGGCATCGGACTTCGCGGGATGCGAGATCCGGTACGACCTCGCTCACCGACTGCCCGCCTAGCCCGCGCATCCCCGAACGTTCAGAAAGGCATTCCCATGTCGGGAAACAACTATCGACGCATCGTCATCTCCGGGACCTACTCGACCGGAAAGACCACGACTTCCACGGCGCTGTCGCTGCTGACCGGTATCCCCCGGGTGGACGCCTCCTCGGCCCGCGAGGTGGTCACCGAGCTCTACCCTGGCATGCGATTCCAGGACCTGAGCACGACCGAGCTGATGGCGCTCGGTTTCCGCAGGCTGGAGTTACGCATCCAGGCCGAGGCGATCCTCGACGCGCAAGGCGGATTCATCGCCGACGGCTCGGTGCTCAACGAGTGGATCTACGGCACCACGCGGCTGGTCACCGGCCCCAATCCCGGGTCGAGCCGATGGCACAAGGCCGTCAAGAACACCATCACCCTGCCCGGCCGGCCGTTCTATCGCCGCTATCTCAACGCCTACGGCGACATGGCCCGGCAGCGGGCCCGGCAGAACTACGACATCTTCTTCCACCTCCCGGTGGAGGTGCCGATGGACCCCGACGGCCACCGTCCGGTCGACGAGCGCTATCGCGCCATCTCCGATCGGCAACTGCTGCACGCGATCAGCGAACTCGGGCAACCGGTGGTGACGGTGCGCGGCACCCCGCAACAGCGCCTGGAATCGATCGTCGCGATGCTCGACATCCCCACCGTGATGGACATCGACGTCGCGGTGAAAGAGGCGATGGAGATCGTGCGCAGCAGCCGTGAGCGCGTCCAGGAAACGATCATCGCCCAGCAACAGCCGAACACTCTCCGCCGCAAGATCAAGTTCGCCACCCGCGTTTAGGAGCACGCCATGACCGTCCTGCTGGACAAGACCAAGCGCTACAACCCGATCGACTCGTGGTTCTACGACAATTTCATCTCCGACGCCGTCCGGGAGATGACCCCGACCCTGTTCGACGACATCGTCGCCCAGCTCGACGACGGCGCGCAGGTGCTCGACGTCGGTTGCGGCGGTGGGCAACTCGCGGTCGGGCTGGCCACCGCGGGGACCACGCTGCGGCTGACCGGCATCGATCTCTCGCCGCAACAGGTGCGCCGGGCTCGCAAACGCGGTGCCGCCCTGGGCAGCCGCATCCAGTTCCGGGAGGGATCGGCGATGGACCTGCCGTTCCCCGACGCCGCCTACGACGCGGTGATCAGCTCGGGTTCGATCAAGCACTGGCCGAATCAGCGCAAGGGGCTCGCGGAGATGCTCCGGGTGCTGCGGCCCGGTGGCCTGCTGCTGGTCATCGAGGCCGACCGCGGTTGCACCTTCGAGGACGCCCGCTCCTTCGTCGACCGCTGGAAGCTGCCGCAGCCGATGGCGCGGGCGTGCCTGCCGTTCTTCCGCACCTACATCGCCGGCTACGGCATCGATCTGGAGGACGGCCGCGAACTCGTCGCCGATCTCCCGGTCACCGACGCGACGGTGCGCCGCATCGCGGGTGAGCCCGGCATTCAGATCACCGCGCGCAAACGGGACGAGTAACCACCGGTCGCAGCGGCGAGTCCGGAGGGTGGGTGGCGTCAGGGCCGAGACGCCATCCCCCCGCCGCGGTAGCCGAGGCGGGGGGATGGCGGCCACCGCAGGCCCAGCGTCTCGGCTCGATTCGGCAGCTCACGGGCGCCGGGCACGCTGCGGTTTACGCGCCGCCTCCTCGGTCACCTCGGCCTGCCGGTCGGCGGGCACGAGGCGGCGGATGTCCTCACGCGAGCCGATCATCAGTTTCTGCAGGATCGCCGCCATCTGGGCGTCGACGGTCTTGAACGAGCTGCCGCGCCGGGCGGCGATGGCGGTATTGGTCCAGCCCGCCGCCGCCAGCACGGCCACGTCCTGTTCGGCCGCCGACAGCTCCGGCCAGCGCGAGGGGCGGCTGCGCCGCACCGGATGCTCCAGGGGCAGTCGGTCCAGCGACAGGTTCCCCAGCGCCAGCTGCGCCACCTCGCCCAGTTCCGGGCGCAGCAGCGCGCCCTCTCGCTCCGCCTCCGCGAAGGCGGTCTCCCCCAGCACCGCTCGGGCGGTCTCGGCCGCGATGTCGGTCTCGGTGGCGAACGGACCGAGATTGGCGATGTCCACGCCGAGCCGGTCCCGGAACGTGGCGCCGCCGCCGGTGAGCCGCGCGATGTCGCGCGCCCAACCCGTCACGGCATCGGAGCGCTCGCCGGGCGCGTCGCGGATCAGGCGCGCCAGCGTCCAGGCTCGAATGTGGACGGCCCACACCACTCCCCACTGATCCCGCATCGCGAGCTGAGTCGTCAGCGACGTCCGCACCACGACCGCCGCTTCGCTCGGGTCGCCGTGTTTGATCAGCGCGATCGCCCAGACCAGACCCGCCCATGACGCCGCCCACCGCGCCCCGGAGCGCTCCGCGTGGTCCAGATGCCGCCGGGCGATCTCCAGCGCCTGCGCGGGCGTGCCGAGGAATGCTCCGGCCAGCGCCTCGAACAGCTCGGCCATCGCGGCGGGGCCGTGTTGTCCCTCCACGGCGAATCGTGCCCTGGCACGGGCCAGGACCGCGATCGCGCGCACGTCACGGTGCACCAGCATGAGCTCGGCACCCCTGGCGAATTCGACCGGAGCGGGCAGATCGACGTCGCGGTCGGGCTGCTCACGCCACCTCGACCGGGCCGCGGCGTCCGGCACGCACAGCGCGACGCACTCGTCGAGCATCCGCTCGGCGTCGCGGTGCATGCCCTGGCACAGGCTGATCCAGGCGATCAGCGACATCGCCGTGACCTGCAGCGGCACCGGCTGGGTGCCGAGGTCCCGGCTGGCGGCCAGCGTGCGCTCGGCCCACCGGCGCGGTTCGCGCAACGAGCCGGTGAAGAACGGGCTGCGCAGCGCGATCAGCCCGACCGCGATCTCCAACCCGACCGCGGCCTCCTCGGGCGTGGCGAGGCTGCCCGCCATGGCACACAGCAGGTTGTCCCACGCCGCCCGCGCCCAATCCAGCAGCTCCTGCTCGGCCGGGCCGAACCATCCGGCTCGAGCCGCGACGATTTTGTCGCGGTAATAGCGACGGTGCCTGCGCTCCAGCCGGGCGCGTTCGCCGTCACGTTCGTCCAGCCGCTGCTGGGCGAACACCCGGAAACTCTCCAGCAGCGAGTAGCGCACCGTGGTCGCGGTCAGGTGGACCGACACCAGCGATTGGTCGGCCAGCCGCTCCAGCAGGACTTCGATCTCGGCGCGGGCCAAACCGTCCGGGCCGCTGGGGTCGTCGTCGGCGCAGACCGCCTCGATCGCCTCCAGCTCGGCGCCGACGTCCAGCCCCGGCGCGTCCGCGGCCTCGTGGTCGACGTCGTACCCGGCCGCGAACACCGACAGACGGTCGAACAGCTGCCGCTCCTTGTCCCGGCACAGGTCGTACGACCACGCGATGACGTCGCGAATGCCTCGGTGGCGCGTGTCGGCCCCGACCCGGGGGCCGGGCGACCAGCGCAGCCGCCGGTCGCTCGCCTCGCCGCTGAGGTCGCGCAGGATCATCGGCAGCGGCTGACGCACCAATCGCGCGGCGGCCAGCCGGATGTAGAGCGGATGATTGTGCACGTGCCGGCAGATCGCCGCGGCCACCTCGGCCTCGGCCTCGCCGATGGTGTGCCCGGTCAGGCCCGCGCGGGCCCGGAACAGGGTCAGTGCCTGCTGTCCGGACAGCGCGGGCACCGGCACCAGCTGCTCGTCGACCCATCCGATCGCCTCACGGCTGGTGGCCAGCACGGTGAGCCCGGGCGCGGCGTCGAGTAGATCGGCGATCACCCGGCCCGCACCCTCCAGCACGTGTTCACAGTTGTCCATCACCAGGATCGTCTGCAGGGTGCGCCCGACCGCGTCGCGGCGGCGCAAAGTGTCCAGCACCGCCTCCCACGCCGATCTCCCGGAGAAGTCGGCGTCGATCAGGGAGCGAGCGACCTGTTCCTCGACCGCCGCCCCGTCTGCGCCCCGGGACAGCAGTGCCAGACGCACCCAGTGCACGGGCACGCGCCGGGCCTTGTGGAACCGGTGCACGGCTTCGGCCGCCAGCCGGGTCTTGCCGATACCGCCCGCTCCGATCAGCGTGACCAGGCGGCTACCCCCCAGCAGCGCCATCCCGATCTTCTCCAGCTCACGTTCGCGCCCCACGAAATCGCTGGCGGCCGCGGGCGGCAGCCCCGGGCCCGACGCACGTCCTACCGACACAACAGGGCAGCGTAGTCGGATCACGATCCGGAGATCCGCGGGTCTCTACCGATGCGCCGAACCCACCTATGCGCCGACCATTTCGCTATCACGGCAGTCGATCTCACGACCGAAAGGACACCACGGTGGGACAGATACTGGTACTCGGCGCGGGCGAATGCGGATTACCCCTCGCCCACCGCCTGCTGCGCGGCGGCCGTCCCGTCACGCTGGTGACCGATCGCGACGCCGAGGCGATCCTCGCGGGCACGGTGACCAGCACCCAGGTCAAGTTCCCGGCGACGCTCGACCTGGAAGCCGACCTCGGCCTCGGTTTCTGGCGCTCGACCGCGCCGAACATCGAGGGCATCCGGTTCACCATGGTGGTCGATCGTGCGGCGGTGGTCACCTGGACCGGACGATTGACCCGGCCCGCGCAGAGCGTGGATCAGCGGACGGTGTTCGCGCGCTGGCTCGCCGAGTTCCTGGCCGAGGGCGGTGACCTGCGCGTCGCCACGCCGTCGGTACCGGACCTCGATCGCATCGCCGCGGGCTACGAGTTGACCGTGGTGACCCGCGCCGGGCACGAGCTCGCCGAATGCTTCGAACCCGATCCGGCGTGGCCGGTGCCCGCCGGGCCCCTGCGGCGGCTCGCCGTGCTGTACCTGGACGGTGTCGAGCCGGACCCGGAACGCCTCGGCTCCTACACCGCGCTGCCCGAGCACGGCGAAGTGATCTCCTATCCCGGCCTGACCGGGCGCCCGGGGCAGGAACGCCGCTGCGAGATGCTTCTTTTCGAGGCGCGGCCGGGCGGCGCGCTGGACGTGTTCGACCAGCACGGCACACCCGCGCAACGCTGGTCGCAGGCCAGAGGGCTGCTCGAGGCGCACTTGCCCGCCGAGATCGCCGACCGGTACCGGCACGCCGAACCGACCGACGCCGGGGCGACGCTGGTGGGCGCGGTGACTCCGGCCATGCGCAGGCCGGTGGGCATCCTGCCGTCGGGCAGGCCGGTGCTGGGCGGCGGCGACGTCCTCTGCCGCATGGACCCGGGCGGCGCGCAAGGCGCCAACAACGCCGTGCACTGCGCGATCCGCTACGGCGAAGCGATCCTGCACGATCCGGACGGTCCCTACGACAGTGCCTGGATGGAGTGGGCGGCCGCACCCTGGCTCACGGCCGTCGCGCACCCGGCCGCGCGGTGGACGGCGACGGTGCTCGATCCGCCCCCCGCGATGCAGGAGATGATGCTGGCCGCCCAGCACGACACGACACTGGCCGACGCCTTCGCCGACACCTTCGCGCGACCGGCCAACCTGGCTCGGTTCGCCGCGAGCGTGCCGTCTTGACCGAGCCCCGCCCGGGTTTCAGGGCTGCCAGGGCGGCGTTTCGGGGAACACCACCGGGAGTTCGGCGAGGGCGCGGTGAAAAGGCCCTGGCCGCCAGCTCAATTCGTGTATCGGCATGGCAGTCCGCAACTCCGGCAACGCGTCCAGCAATTGGTCGACCGCGTCCTGAGCGATCAGATATGCCGGGCTGCGGGCCGGGCAGGCGTGCGGTCCGGCGCCCCAGGCCAGATGCGACCGGTTGCCGCTGTGATTGTTCGCGCTGATCGCCGGATCGTTGTTGCAGGCCGCGAAGCTGATGACGACCGGCTGGTGGGCGGGCAACCACACGTGGTCGATGAGGATCGGCTGACGCGGATAGGTGACCGAGAAGTTGGCCATCGGCGGGTCGGTGAACAACACCTCGTCCAGCGCGTCGCGGGTGGACAGGCTCCCACCGAGGACTTCGCCGCCGAACCGATCATCGGTGAGGATCAGCAGCAGGGTGTTGATGATCAGGTTCTGCAGCGGTTCGATGCCCGCGCCGTAGAGCACGACGAGCTGGTGGATCATCTCCGCGTCGTCCAAACCGGCCGGATGCCGCAGCAGCCGGGTGGTGATGTCCTCGCCCGGCTGGGCGCGCTTGAGTTCGAGCAGCCGCAGCAGTGCGCTGCCGAACATCCGATTGCCCTCCTCCGCGTCCACGCCGTCGAACACGGCGGCGGTCGCGGCGGCGACCTCCTGCCCGATCTCCGGCGGGCAGCCGAGCATGGCGTTGATCGCCGCGAAGGCGAGCGGAAAGGCGTACTGCGAGACCAGATCCGCGCTGCCCGCCTGGCAGAAGGAGTTGATCAGCGGAACCGCGATCCGCTCCACCGTGGCATGCAGGACGTGCAGGTCGACGGCGTTGATGCTCGCGGTGTTCGCCTGGCGGTAGCGTGCGTGTTCCTCGCCCGTGCTGCGCATGGCGTTGGGCCGCCACTCCAGCACCGGCAGCACCGGGCAATCGGCGGGGACGTTCGCCTGCCAGGTGCGCGGGTCGGCGGGAAAATGCTGCGGGTCGTGCATGATTCGCACGGCGGTGTGATAGCTGAGCACCAAGGTCGCCGGCACGCCCGGCGCCAGCTCGACCGGCGCCATCGAACCGTAGCGGGCGCGCATTTCTCGATAGGCGCGCTGCGGATCGGCCGCGAACCCCGGCGAATACAGCGCTACCCGCTCGACGGGGGTGCCGAGGGGCGAGCCGTGCTGGTGCGCGGTCTGGTCGAGGTCTCGGGGCGTGGTCAACGTGTGACTCCCACAGTAGAAGCGTCTTCGGTGAGTGCGCTCGGGTGAGCTCGACGCGCACCGTCGCAACGCCGCTGTCGTTCGGTCCGTGCGGTGCACCGATGCGACCCGTCGCCCCGACCGCCAGCGGATCGACACATAGGATGGCCGGGTAGGTAGGTCGCGGACATCGGTAGAGGCGGCCGACCTGCGTCGATGCGACCACTCCTGGCGCGCGGCAACCGAATCGAGTCCGCGGCGCGAGCGATCCACCGCTGTCGATCCCGTGACGGTCACCCACGGGTGAACGTCCGGCACGCGACACACATCGAAATGCTCGACGGCGCTGGGATATCCACTGTGGGCGGCGGGAACGGCATCGCAGGTCCGGCGGGAGCACGGCAGGCCACCGTGCGCTCGCATGCACGGGAACACAAGCACTTCGGCGCGCAGAGGGCTGGTGTATAACTTCCATCGGCCCGGTCGCCTCCACCGACAAGCGATAGCGAGACACGATGCACGGTTACCTGAACCAGGTGTCCCAAAGCACGACGCCCTCCGGCTATCCCACGCGCGAGCCCGAGACACGCGCGGTCGAACCGCCCCGCAGCGCGGATCTGGTCTGCACCGCACTGTTGTGGTTGCTGCCCGCGACGCTGGCCGCCATGTCGGCGGTCCTCGCGCCGTGGTTCCTGATGGCGGGCGGGATCTGCGACTCCAAGCCGGAGTGCCGGGTCGACACCAGCGCCGGCGTCTGGATCATGGTCGGCGGCGGAATCGTCGGATTCGCCGTGGGCGCGTTGCTGTCGGGTATGGCGGCCCGGCAAGGGCGGGCCTTGTTCCCGGGTGCGCTGATCGGCGCCGTCCTGGTCGTGCTCGCCTGGTTCGCCGCTTCGTTCCTCATGGGCTGAGACGCCGGTCGGCAGGCTCTCGCACCCGGTCACGGGAAGTGGTGCGTGTACGATTCGCCGGAATCACTTCACCGGGGGAGCTCGGGCACGGCCGGGCTGAGAGGGCGAACCGCACGCTTCGCCGACCGCATGAACCTGTCCGGGTAATGCCGGCGTAGGGAGAGCGTTTCCGTCATGTCGTCGTCGACCCGTGCCACCGTGGGGCAGGAAGCCCCGCTGACCCTCGAGCAGCCCGCACCGAAGGTGCTCTCGTTCTGGGACCAGAGCGCGTTCTGGGCCAACCTGGGCGTCAGCCTCTTCGCGTTCTCCGGTGCGTACACGGTGCTGGCGCCCAGCGCCGAGGGCGCCGCGCAGATCTCGATCGCCGCCGGCATTCTGGCGACCGTCCTCGGCACGGTGGTGGGCGGACTGATGCTCGGAGCGGCGGCGCTGACCGGCGCGCGCACCGGGCAACCCGCGATGGTCCTGCTGCGCGGGCTGTTCGGTGCGAGACTCAGTTACCTGCCCACGGTGCTCAACATCGCTCAATTGCTCGGCTGGGGCACCTTCGAGCTGATCGTCATCGGCGACGCGGCCGAAGAACTGTTCGGCGGCGGCCCGCACTGGCTCTACGTGGTGGCCGCCGGTGTGCTGACGACGGTGCTCACGATCTGGCCGCTCGGATCGGTCCGGCTGCTGCGCAGGTTCGTGACCGCCGGTGTCGTGATCGCCCTGGTCTGGTTCTACGTGCAGTTCTTCCGCGCCGGTCTGCCCGATCTGCGGGCGAACCCGGGACCGGCCGGCGGCGGGCCGTTCGGCGTCGACTGGAACCTCTTCTGGATCGCGACCGACGCCGCCTTGGCCGTCTCGATTTCTTGGGTCCCGGTCGCGGCCGACTACACCCGGCACGCCCGCAGCGGCCGCTCGGCGTTCGGCGCGGCCGGCGGCGCGTACGCGCTCACCCAGATCATCGCCTACGTCCTCGGCCTCTTCGCGCTGGCGCTCGCGACCGGCTCGGGCGGACCGTACGAGGCGTTCCTGCAGGTGAGCCTCGGCGCGCTGTTCTTCTTCGTCTTCGTGCTGCGGGAGGCGGACCAGTCCTTCGCCAATGTCTACTCCACCGCCGTGTCGATCCAGAATCTCGCACCGCGCGTCGACCGCCGGGTGCTCTCGATCGGCCTCGGCGCCCTGATCACGGTTTCGGCCCTCTGGTTGAACATGGCGAACTACTTCGGGTTCCTCGGGCTGATCGGCTCGGTGTTCGTGCCGCTGCTGGGGGTGCTGGTCGCCGACTTCTTCCTGCGCGGAGGTGGCGAGTGGAACACCGCGAGCGACGCGCCTGCGCGATGGGGAATGGTTGTCGCGTGGCTGACCGGGTTCGTGGTGTATCAAATGGTCAACCCCGGTGACGCCGGGGTCTGGACCGAGTTCTGGGTTCGGGTCCGACAGGCCGTGCACTTCACCGGCCAGGCGTGGATGAGCGCCTCGCTGCTGTCGTTCCTGGCGGCGCTGACGACGGCCTGGCTGGTGGGGCGGATCGCGGCGAGGACCGCGTCGGCGTAGCGAATTTGCCACCATGGAGGGATGGGTCAGATCCGGATCGGCACCTCGGGATGGGTGTACCCGCCGTGGCGCGGGACCTTCTATCCGCAGGGCCTGACGCACAAGCGGGAGTTGGCTTACCTGTCGGAGCGGCTCGACAGCGTCGAGATCAACGGCTCGTTCTATTCGCTGCAGCGTCCGTCCAGCTATCAAAAATGGGCGGAGCAGACCCCGGACGATTTCGTGTTCGCGGTGAAGGGCAGCCGGTTCATCACCCATATGAAGCGGCTGCGCGACGGTGACGAGCCGCTGGCCAACTTCCTCGCCTCCGGCGTGCTGGCGCTCGGCCCCAAACTGGGCCCGATTCTCTGGCAATTGCCGCCGACCTTCCGATTCGAGGCGGACGTGCTGGACGCCTTTCTGTCCCGGCTCCCCCGCGGCACCGAGCAGGCCGCCGAGATCGCGCGGCGGCACGACCACCGCGTCGACCCCGCGTACACGAGCACCGACGCCGACCGGCCGATGCGGCACGCCCTCGAGATACGGCACGAGAGCTTCGCGACCCCGGCCTGCACCGAATTGCTCACCCGCCACGACGTGGCACTGGTTGTGGCCGACGCGGCGGGCAAATATCCGCTGCTGGAAGAGGTCACCGCCGATTTCGTCTACATCCGGTTGCACGGGCACGACGAGCTCTATGTCAGCGGATACACCGACGAGGGCTTGGACATGTGGGCGGAGAAGATCCGCTCGTGGGCCGGGTCCGGCGACGTCTATACCTATTTCGACAACGATGCGAAGGTGAAGGCGCCGCGCGATGCCATGGCGTTGCGAGAGCGCCTGGAACCGGTCGTGTCACCACGGCCAACGGGGTGAGGACAGAAAGGACGCCGGTGCGGCAGGTCGCGGTCTGCGGGCCGAGGGAGTGCACGGAACAGGAAGCGAAGTGGGCGCGCGGTCGGCGGGCTCTTGGCGCAAGCGGGGGCGACCGTGCTGTGCGGTGGCGGTACCGGCGTCATGGCCGCGGTCGCCGCGGGTGCCGCCGAGGCCGGTGGACTGGTGATCGGCGTGCGTCCGGACACCGACCGCAGCGTGGCGTGTGCCGGGTTGTCGGCGGTGCTGTTCACGAATATGGGTGAGGCGCGCAATGCGATCCTCGTCGAGTCGGCGGACGCGGTGATCGTCATCGGCGGCTCGTGGGGCACGCTGTCGGAGGTCGCGCTCGCTCGGCGGCGCGGTGGGATTCCGGTTGTCTCCCTGGGCGGTTGGGAGGTTCGCGACGCGAACGGACATCCGCTGGCGGCGACGGTGATCGCGGCCGACCCGGTCGACGCGGTGCGCCGGGCGCTCGACGGCATCGGCGCGGCGCGGCCCGATCCGACCTGACGCCACCGGTCGGCGCGCACCACCGGCGTCGCCTACGCATCCGGTCCGATCGCCATAGGGGTGACGCCGTCGCGGCAGCAGGCTAGGCCGACTGACGCAGGGGATGCAGGGCGGCCAGCGCCCGCAGGGCGTCGGCGCGCGAAATGGGCTGGTCGTTCTCCAGGGCGGCCAGTTCCAGCTCGATCCAGTCCCGGATGAGCGCCGACATGGTCACGTTGCGCTGCTCGGCGGCCTTCTTCACCCGCTGGTGCAGGTCGAGCGGGATGCGCAGGGACGTGGTGACGGTGACCGTGTCCTCGGCGCGCAGCGGCGGGGGCAACTCGGCCGGTTCGACTGGCGCGTCAGTGTATTCGAGACCGGACAGGAAGTCCTGGACGTCCCTCGGATTCGTCGGATAGTCAGTCATCGGCGTGCTCCCAACGCTCGAGTTCGGCCACCTGGGCCTCGGTCATCTCGACCGCGCCCAGAATGTCCCACTGCCAGCCTTCGGTGCGGCGGACAGCGACGATGAGTGGCCGGCCTGCCTCGGTCCGGCCCCACACCGTCAGGACCGCGAGTTCGTTCCGGCCACGCGCCTGCCGAGGCCATCGGCGGGCGCCCATGAGCACCTGCAGCACTTCGCGGGGATAACCGGTGGACGGTAGGTATTCGAATCATGCGCTATTCCTTCCTCGCTCGTTGATGGTTCAGGCGACCGCGCAGGTCGGGGTCGTGTTGGCAGAACGTGTCTGCTACCGATCACCGCGATTCATTGGGGCCGCACCCTTCGGGTGACCGTAAGAAACGTGTCACCAGGTACATGAGCGTTACGCTCGGGGTGCGGGGCCGCTGATGATGCGGTGGATGGTGGAGCGGCCGACGCTGTATTCCTGGGCGAGGTCGGCCAGGCTCGCGTTGTCGTCGGGGTCGTGGTATCGGCGGTGGATCGTTTTCCGGGCGGAGAGAGGCAGTTGGGGCTGTTTGCCTTTGAGGCGGCCTTTTGCGCGAGCCTTGGCCATTCCCTCGCGGGTGCGTAGGTGGTTGAGGTTGGCCTCGAATTCGGCGACCATGGCGAGGGTTTGCAGGAACAGCTTGCCGAACGGGTCGGCCCAGTCATAGGTCTGGCTGCCGAGCCCGAACAGGATCTCTCGCTCGCGCAGGCGGGTGAGGATCTGGCCGGCCTCGGCCATATTGCGGGCGAACCGGTCGAACACGGAACACCGCGACCATGGCCTGAGTTCTCCGGCCGTGGTGTTCCGTTGGTCGATCGGCTTACGGAACACCCGATGTCAGCAACGCCGTCCGTACTCTGCACTTCATGACAGCTTCAGGCGTTCGGGGCCGGAAGGCGGACCGTGCCGACGGTGGGCTCCTGAGGGGTGGGCCCGGCGCTGAAATCGTCTGGCCGTCATGGTGTGATCGGCGTCGCGAGCAACGAGGTTCCCTTCACTGTGGTGTGGGATCCCACCCTGTGCAGCGAGACCGACAGGCCATGTGCAACGGATTCTGCATCGAATTCCCAGTCGTTGTAGTTGTCGAAGGCGGGATCGTCTGCGGCTAGGAGTCTTGGAGTCGCCGGTCGCCGCCGCTCGTTGATCCACGCAAGCATCTCATCGCGGCTCGCCGGACCCATGGAGTCGTTGCCGTACAGATCGTAGAAGCACGATTGCAGTACCTTGCCCTGCTCCGCGACGGTCCAGTCCGACCAGTCGCCGCAGCCGCTCTGGTACCCGTGGCCATAGGAGTGTGCCGCACCGAAGCGGGCACTGAGCGCTTCGAGGTCTGCTTCCAGGACTCCCTTGTGCACCAGCAGGGTCCAGCCGTCGAACGCCGGAGTGACGACAACCGCCTTGTCGGGCGGCAGGTCACCTTGCGCATCGAAGAGCCGGGCGGCCTCTCGGAAGCCGACCGGCACCGCGCCGGTGAGCTGGAAAGCGTCGAGCACCGCCGCCTGGTCGCTGGTCGGGACCGCGTACCAGGCGCACTCGTCGACGAAGGTGGATTCGAGCGGCTCGACAGCGTCGAGATCCTGCGCGCGACGATGCAGGAGGGGCCGATCGAGTGTCGCGTCGCGGGCCACCGGTCCACCCGAAAGCAGCTGGTCGGCGGCCTGACTCGCCCAACCGCCGGCCAACATGCCGACGAGCACCGCCGTGCGCGGCCGCAGGCCGTACCCATTGTGGACGGTGATGCCGAGGGACTCGGCGAGGTGCTCGGTGCCGGTGCGTGCGAGCGCATCGACGACAAGCGCGAAATCGTCGGGGGAAACCCTGGAGAGCACGCGCTGGTACTCGTGGAGGTATTCGCCGACCTTTTCGTTCAGAAGGTCCAGCACCGCCGTGAGCCGCTCGCGACACTGCTGGTGGCCTTCACCGGCGCGGTGGTACAGCGGGCCCAGAACGCAATGCCTGACCTCCGGATCGGGGTGCAGCAACTGCTCGCGAAAGGACATCGTTGTGTCGGTCACGGCGCGTAGCGTATCCCTCCCGCCCTAGCTTCCCAGGGCTGACCGGTGAGGTCCATTTCGACATCCCGTGTGACAGGAGTCGCTCCCATGACCGCGGGGTCAGTCCCGCCGACCAGGCCATTCCCTGGGACTTGATCAGCAACTGTGAAAGCGTTTAGTCCCCCAGAGCCAGGCGGCTGTTCATGTTCAGCTTGACCTCCCCATACGGCAGCACGTGTGACCAGAACAGTGGGGTCAGGCCGCGTTCGTCCTCGGCGGTGAGCACTCCGTCCCATTCGGGGTCGGCGAGAATGTCCTGGATCATCAGCACGTTGGGATAGACCAGAGCGGCCTGGCAGATACGCAGGCACAGCACGCTCATCTCCTGTTCGTCGCGCCGGTTGGACCGAGGTCGGCATCCCTGCGGATGGCCACGAACGCCTCGTTGATCGAGCGCGGTGATAGCCTGCCCACTCGCTCGGTTATCCAGAGCGCAGGATGCTTTCCCGGGCAGTATCGCGGCCGCAGATCCGTCAGCCACTCCTCCAGAACATCGGTGGCCCGATCCATTTCCGGCACCAGTAGCACCGACCGCCGCTTCGGCGGCGCCCCCTTCGAGGACTTCCCGAAACGCACCATCACGCTGCCGAACCGGCCACGCCCCGGCATCTTGGGATTCCGGCGCAGATCGACCATATCCAGCTTCGATGTTTCGGTGCGGCGCAGCCCATAAGCGTAGATCGTCTTCAGCACCGCAGCGTCACGGGCCGCACCCAGAGCGCCCTTCACCCCTTTTCCCGTGATCTTGCTGGGCCGCGCCTCGGCAGCAGCGAACAGGGCCTGAATCTCGTCGTAGGTGAGCGGTCGCCGACGCGGATCGCCCTCGTAGTCCACCCGATGCGCGATCGAGTTGCTTTCGTGGAAGATCAGCTGCGGCACTTCGCCGAACCTCTCCTCACACGCCTTGGCCCACCCGTAATGCGGATCGACCAGGAACTCCAGAAACAAGTTGATCGCAACTTCGTAGCCACGGGCGGTCGGCACCGCCCGCGGCTTGTCCATGCTGCGCAGGTGGTCGATGAACGCCTCGCCCTCCGCGGGCGTCCACTGCCACGGATACAACCCGGTGAAATCCACCACGCGGCGGATCAACCGCAAGCGCGGATTTGTGGTCGAACCCTGGAGGAAGCGAGCGGACTGCTGCCGCCTCCACCCTCCAGCATGGCCTCGAACAGGGCCGGCGCTGGATCGAGGTGAACGACGTTCTCCGCTAGAACGAGATGCGCAGAACCAGGTGGCTGCAAGGTCACCGCACTGTTGTATCAGATGCAACGTTGATGCGCAGCAACAATGCGCACCAGGTCAGCGCCCCGACTTCCGATTGCCAGCATTCATCCGCCGACGCCTCGATCAGCCAGGATGACGATCCCGCGACTCGACGGAATGTTGCAGCAGATGCAATTCCGCTTAGTTGATCCCCATCAGCGACAACAGTGCCTACTCAGGCCAGTTATAACCCACGATCAGCGAATAATACAAATGTATTGCCCGGGAGCTCAGCGCGCTCTCGCCCGCGAGAGGTTCCAGCTCTGCCAGGAGTCCTCGTCGAGGTCGGCGCGTACCCGGGCGCGCACATCGGCGCGCAGGGGTTCGGGAAGCCGATCGACCGCGGGCAGGATGTCGGGCGAGAGGGTGAGCAGGTACTCGGTGTCCAGCGACTTACCCCGTTGCCAGCGATCGATGTTCTCATTCGCGATCAGTCGTTCCGGGTCGAGGACGGCGAGGACCAGCAGCGTGGCCATCGCGGTGCCCAGCACGGCGCGCGGCAACCACGCCCGGCGCAGCCGCACGACCGCCACCAGGACCAGGATGTAGACCAGGCCCAGCCACAGTTCGCAGGCTTCCACCAGTAGACGCAGCACGGTGAAGCCGTAGGCCTGCTGATAGGTCCACATCCGGCCGAGGGCCGAGGCGACGATGACGAGGGCGAGCAGGCTCACCGCCGTGAGCAACCCGCGCAGCCACCATCGATCGGCGGCGGTGTCCTGGGCGGCCCAGCGCAGCACGATCAGCAGCACCGCGAGGGTCAGCACGGTGACCGCCGAGAGCTGCCAGAACCCGGTGCGGGCGTATTCGGCGTAGGTCAGACCCGACGTGTCCTGGACGTAGTCGTCGCCGCCGAAGAGCGCGACGAATTGCGTCGCGACGAACGCCGCGAAGAGGATCGCGAGCGCACCGACCGGCAGCGCCCATTCCGTCCGGCGCAAAGTCCGCCCGCCCGCTGCCGCGGTCGCGGGCGGCGGCGGGCCCGCGAGCACGTACATCGCGCCGAGCGCGCCGAGCGCCACCACCGCGAACAGGACGACCCACCGCACCACCGACGGCATCTCCAAGTCCGGGGTCACGGTCTCGAGCAGCGCGGCGAACATCGCGTCGGCGCTGCCGAGCAGCGGAACGAACACCGCGAGCAGAGCGAGGGTCACCGCCACCGACAATCCGAGACGCAACCGGCGTGCGTTGTTGCCGGCGCGCACCCGGGCGGTGCCCGCGTACGCCCACGGCACAGCGGCCACCACCTCCAGCCCGACCGCGAGGGTGTCGTAGAGGATGCCGTTCGCCGACCGGCGTCCGACCACCGCGAGCGAACCGGCGACGCATGCCGCCACGACGCACAACGCGAAGAGCCAACCCGCGGCACGGACGGCCCCCACCGCGAGCAGAGCGAGTGCGACGGTCGCCCACCACAAACGGCCCGCGTTCCGCACATAACTCGCTGCCGCCGTCGACCGTTCGGGCCCCACTTCCGCGTCCCCGGAGGCTTCGGCCGTCGTGTCGGTCACACTCTTGCGGGCATTGCGGTCGACGAGGAAGACCGCCGAAGCGGTGATCGCGGCGGCGAGGACCCAGCCGATGCCGGGCCGGTCCCAGTGGATCAGGATCGCCGCGGCGAGTCCGGACCCGAGCGCCGCGAGCGCCACGCCTGGAGGGCAGGCGACGCGGCGCCATTTGGGCGGCCGCGGCGCACGCACGAACACGCCGGTGGGCGGCGCGCCGGGCTTGTCGTCCCGGGCAGGCGAATCGGAAGCGGCGGTACCCGATGCCTCCTGCTCGCGGCCCGCCGACGCGTTCGATACCGCGGCGGTGGGCGCGGCGGTCTCCTCCCTGGAATCGGTAGTCGACCGCGTGGTTTCAGCGCTGGAGGCAGGCGGTGCGGACGCGGGCGACGGCTCGGCCGCCGGGGCGGATTCGGGTTCTGGAGGCATGGTTCGTCCCTTCGATAGGCGTGCGGAATGGCCCCGGGGTCCGTCCTGGCGGTCCGGGTCATGGCGTGTGGCAGATCAGCGACCGGGCAGAACCACCCGGATGCGGGAGCCGGGATCGGCGACGGCGATGGTGCCGCCGTGCAGGTCGACCACCCAGCGGGAGATGGCGAGCCCGAGCCCGGTGCCGCCACCCGAGGTGCGGCCGCGGGTGAACCGGTCGAAAACCCGGGCGCGTTCGGCGGGCGGTATGCCGGGGCCGTCGTCCTCGACGTCGATCACCACTTCGCCCGGCACCACGCGCACCGCGAGGCGGACCTCGCCGCCCGAGGGGCCGTGCCGAGCGGCGTTGTCGAGCAGGTTCAGCAGCACCTGGTGCAGACGCGCGCGGTCGGCGTACACGCGGGCGGTGCGGGGCAGCACGTCGGTGCGGAAGCGCACGCCGCGCCCGAGCGCGGCGGTCATGACCTCCGCTTCGGCGACGACGTCGGCCAGCAGCGGCGCGATCGGCAGATCCTCGCGGTCCAGCCGCAAGGCGCCCGCTTCGATGCTGGAGAGGTCGAGCAATTCCGAGACCAGCAGCGTCAGCCGTTCGGTCTGGGCCAGCGCGGTGCGCAAAGTCGCCGGGTCGGGTTGGGAGACGCCGTCGACCAGGTTCTCCAGTACCGCGTTCAAGGCGGTGATGGGGGTGCGCAATTCGTGCGAGACGTTCGCGATGAGGTCACGGCGCTGCTGGTCCGCCGCGGCCAGGTCGGCGGCCATCTGGTTGAACGCCTCGGCCAGTTGCCCCACTTCGTCGCGGGAGCTCGCCCGCACTCGCAGGGTGTAGTCGCCCTGGGCCATCCGCTTGGCCGCGGCGGTCATCTCGCGCAGCGGCCTGGTGATGCCGTGGGCGAGGAATTGCGAGGTCACCAGCGCGATCACCACCGCGGTGAGGGTGGTGCGCGGCGGCAGCCACCCGATCTTGAAGCGGAAGAACCCGAACGCGACCCCGCCGGAGCACAGCATGAGGATCGCCAGCTTCAGCTTGATCGACTTCACCGGGTCCAGCGGCCGCGGCAACAGCTCGGCCGCGCGGTCGCCGACCCTGCGCACCACGCTCCACCTGGCGCGAACGGCGCCGCCGGGCGGGTCCGAGCCGATCCGTTCCACCTCCGGCGCCCGGCCCGGCTCGGCGCTCATCGGGCCTCCAGGGCGTATCCGACGCCGCGCACGGTGCGGATCAGGTCGGCGCCGAGTTTGCGGCGCAACGCCTTGATGTGGCTGTCGACCGCGCGGGTGCCCGCCGCGTCGGACCAGTCCCAGACGTCCTCGAGCAGCCGCTCGCGGGCGAGCACCGTGCGCGGACGGCGAGCCAGCCGGGCGAGCAGTTCGAATTCCAGTGGCGTGAGCCGCGCTTCGACCTCGGCGCGCCAGACCCGGCGCTGATCGACGTCGATGCGGAGGTCGCCCACCAGGATCGTCGCGCCGTCGCGGTCGGCCGCGCGATCCATCCGGCGCAGCAGCGCGTGCACCCGGGCGGCGAGCACACGCAGCGAGAACGGTTTGGTCAGATAATCGTCCGCGCCTACGCCCAGGCCGACCAGCTGGTCGGTTTCGTCGGCCCGCGCAGTCAGCATGAGCACGGGCACCGGCCGACGCGCCTGGATGCGCCGGCACACTTCCAGCCCGTCGAAGCCCGGCAGCATGACGTCGAGGACCACCAGATCGGGCTCGACGGCCTCGGCGGCGGCAACGGCCGAGGGACCGTCGTGCGCCAGATCAACGGTGAACCCCTCCGCCCGCAGGCGCGCCGCGACGGATTCGGCGATGGTCAGCTCGTCGTCCACCACCAGGATCCGCCGCGCGGCCCGCGCCGGTGCGCTGTGTTCCATGCCCGGAACCCTAGCCATCGGCCGTGGAGAGATCCGGCGGCGATTGTGGAGGTTTCGTGTACATCCGGGGGCCCGCGTTCACGGCCGGGGCCACGGGCGCTTGTCGATGCGTTCGATGTCGGTGTTGAACCGCTTCAGGAATCCCGCGAACGCGGCGACGTCCTGCGCCGTCCAGTCCGCCAGCACGGTCTCGAGTGCGCGCACGTTGTAGGCCCGTTCGGCGTCGAGCTGCCGCCCACCCTCGGTGGTGATGCGGAACTTGCGTGCCATGCCGCCGTCCGGATCCGGAATGCGTTCGATCAGACCGGCTTTGCGCATGGCGGTCGTCTGACGGTGCAGCGTGGAGGTGTCCAGACCGAAGGCTTCGCTGAGCTCACCCACCGACATGGGACCCTGCACTCGCAGCCTGCTCAGCACGGTGTAGGCGCTGCGGTCGAGGTGGCCGCTGCCGCGGCGAGTCTTCGCGCTGAGGCTGTGCCGCCCCAGCAGCATGGTTTCGAACTCCACCGAAGGTACGGGCTTGTCCACGCGACGCTCCTGCCGATCTCGCGAGCCACGGGCTCATCACCCCGCAGCTATACCACATTCATGCACCTGTTCAGGGAATTTGCATATTACAACTCTTGTGCATGATGCAATGAATATGTAGCGTGCACATCGATTCGAGAAAGGGAGATTCGCGTGGCAGCACCATCCGCAGTCCGGTCCGAGGGCATCGTCGGCGTGCTCGCGGCGGCGGGCATCGTCGCCGCTCTGATGCAAACCCTGGTGGTGCCGTTGATCGGGGATCTTCCCCGGCTGCTGCACACCACCCCGTCCGATGCCTCCTGGGTGATCACCGCGACGCTGCTCGCCGGCGCGGTGGCCACTCCGATCACCGGAAGGCTCGGCGATCTCTACGGCAAACGCCGGATGCTGCTGGTGTGCACGTTTCCGCTCATCGCGGGGTCGCTGGTGTGCGCGGTGGCGAGTTCGGTCGTCCCGATGATCGCCGGACGCGGCCTGCAGGGCATCGGCATGGGCGTCGTCCCGCTCGGCATCAGCGCGTTGCGCGACCTGCTGCCCACCGAACGGCTCGGCACCTCCATCGCGGTGATGAGCGCGTCGATGGGCATCGGTGGCGCACTGGGACTTCCGCTGGCCGCGGCGGTCGCCGAGAACGCCAGCTGGCGGGTGCTGTTCTGGGGCTCGGCCGTGCTGAGCGCGGGCGTGGCCACGCTGATCTGGCTGCTGGTGCCCGCCATCCCGGCGCGCGGAGGCGGCGGCTTCGATCCGCTCGGCGCCCTCGGCCTCGGCACCGCGCTGGTGTGCCTGCTGCTCGCGGTGTCCAAGGGCGCCGACTGGGGGTGGGCCGGCGCAACCACCCTGGGCCTGTTCGCGGCCGGTGCTCTGGTGCTGGTGATCTGGGGCTGGTGGGAGCTACGGACCGCGGACCCGCTGGTCGACCTGCGGGTGACCGCGCGCAAGCAGGTACTGCTGACCAACGCCGCCTCCATCGTGGTGGGGTTCGCCATGTACGCGCAGTCGTTGATCATCCCGCAGCTGCTGCAACTGCCGATGGCCACCGGTTACGGCCTCGGGCAGTCCATGCTCGCGATGGGACTGTGGATGGCCCCCGCTGGGCTGGTGATGATGGCGGTCTCGCCGCTGGGCGCCCGGCTCTCGGCCGCGCGCGGCCCGAAAGTGACGCTCGTCGTGGGCAGCGCGGTGATCGCCCTCGGGTACGGTTCGTCGGTCCTGCTGCTGGGCTCGACCTGGGGCCTGCTGGTCGTCACCTGCGTGTGCAGCGGTGGCGTCGGCTTGGCCTACGGCTCGATGCCCGCGCTGATCATGGGTGCGGTCCCGCTGTCGGAGACCGCCTCCGCCAACAGCTTCAACACCTTGATGCGCTCGATCGGCACCTCCGTGTCGGCCGCGGTCGTCGGCGTCGTGCTCGCGCAGATGAGCACCCGCCTCGGTACCCACACCATCCCCACCGAAGCCGGGTTCCGCACCGGTTTGCTGATCGGCTGCGGCGTCTCCGTGCTGGCCGCGCTCGTCGCGGTCGCCATCCCGGTCCACAACCCGGCCGCGCCGCGGCAGGACGCCCTCGACCTCGAACCGGCGGCCGCACGCGCCTGAGTCCTCGCCCCGGAATCCCGGGTCAGGCGAACAGGCGCGCGACGAACGGGACGCTGTCGGCCAATGAAGCGGCCATGGTGGCGCTGTGATCCTTCCCCGGATACACATGGACTTCGGGCCGCACGCCGTGCGATTCCATGTCGGTCACCAACTTCGCGGTCAGCGGGGCGGGGACGTCGGTGTCGTTCGTGCCCTGACCGATGAAAAGCGGGCGGTCGTAGCCGGTGAGGGGAACGTCCATCACGGGGCGGGCCGTGGCGACGAAATCCCCGTCCGCGAGCGGGCGCGAGAACAACCGGTTGACCGGAATCCCTCGCGCGCGATCGGCCAGCGGTTGAAAACACAGCGCCTGCGCGGCGTTCGCCAACTGCTTGCCGTCGGGGCTGAGGTAGCTGTCCAGGTCGAAGCCGGGGCGCGCTGCCTTCAGTCCGTTCATCACATATGCGAGGTAGGCGGTGAGGTGCGCGTTGTCGATCGCCGGCGCGTTGGGCCCGAGGAACGAAGCGGCGTCGACGATATTGGCGGCCGGACCGGTGGCGACAGCGCCGCGATAGTCGAGCTCGGGGGCGTACCTCGTGGCCAGCGACGCGGTGAACAGCGCGGCGCCGCCGCCTTGGGACTGGCCGATCGCGACCCACTTCGACGACAGCGAACCGTCGACGGCGCGGGCCGCGCGCACCATGTCGATCGCCGCGTGCGCCTCGGCGCGCCCATCCAGGTACGCGTGCGGGCCCGGGGTGCCCAACCCGATGTAGTCGGTCGCCACGACGGCGTAACCCTGCCGCAGCCAGGTCGCCAGGTAATCCAGGTCGCGCTTGCTGCGACCCACGGTCGAAGGAGCGCATTCGTCGGCGAGGCCGACCGTTCCGTGCTCCCAGGACAACACCGGCCAGCCGCCACTCGGCGGTGCGCCCGCGGGAACGAACACGGCGCCGCTGGAAAGTGCGGGCCGGTCATCGGAGGTCCGGGTCCAGTACGTCACGCGGCGGGCCGTGCCCGTGCCCTCGATCCGGAGCTGTTCGGGCAGCGCCGCATCGGTCGCGACCGTGCCCGGCGCCGCGCCTGCGGCGACCGGATCGGCCCCCGCCGAACCGACCGACGGCCCCGCGAAGAGCAGTGCCGCCACGGCCACGCTGATTCCCGCACGTCGCACCGACATGGCGCCACCTCTCGTTCTCGGCTCGATGTCTCGACGACACTGTAGCCCGACTCTGCCCTAAAGTGTCACTTTGAGACACCAATGTCCGCCGACATCGGGATGAGGGATTGCGGCATGACGGGCGTGAACGGTCCGCGCGAACGCGAGAAGGCGCGAGTTCGACGGGAATTGGTCGATGCCGCGCTGCGACTGTTCGAGCGGCACGGGTTCGAGCAGACCACGGTGCAGCAGATCGCCGACGCGGCGCACGTTTCCCGGCGCACCTTCCACCGGCATTTCCCGTCGAAACTCGCGGTCGTCTTCAGCCATGAGGAAGACCTGATGGCGCAGTTGCTCGCCGCCGTCGACCTGCGCCCCACCAGCGAGTCGGTGCTGACCGCGCTGCGTGCGGCGCTGAGCGACTTTCTCCTCGACGAACAGAACGCGCGGGCCCGCGACCGCCAAGCCGAGACGGCGCGGCGGGCCAGGCAGCTGCTGGTCGGCAACCCGGAACTGCGCCGCGAGAACTTCATCGGCGCCCTGGGACGCCAGCGCGCGATGGCGCTGAACTTCGCCGTCCGCGCCGGGCTCCGCGCCGACGATCTGCGGCCGCAGCTCACCGCCGCGGCTTGTTTCGCCGCGTTCGGCGTCGGCCTCGATCACTGGATGCTGGGCGAGGACCATTCCGTCGCGGCCTTGCACGGCATTCTCGATCGCGCGGTCCGGTCGCTTCAGCAAGGCATCGACATCCAGGGCGCCGGGTGAGCACATCGGTCTCGGCCCAGCCCGCGCGGCAACCTGTTTCACCCGGTTCGCCTACGATCGCGAGGGTGATCACGGTGGCCACTTGGAACGTTCTGCATCGCGTCCACGCCGATAACTGGTACGAGGACGTCGCGACCCGCTGGCCGGACGAGGGCGCACGGATCGCCGCGATCACCGCGCGGGTGGCCGAACGCACCGAGCGGATCATCGCGTTACAGGAGGTCAGCGGTGATCAGCTGGCCAGCCTGCGAATGGCGCTGCCGGACCGGACGTTCCACGCGATGCGGTATCAGCGGCTGCCGACGCCGCGGCGCATGCCCAGTGCCCTGCTCGACGGCGGCGAGTACCTCGTGGTGCTCACCGCCGAACCGAGCAGGGAGCTCGCGGCCGAATCCTTCGCCCACGATGGCGGCAAAGGCGCCCTGGTCATCGACGCGGGCGAGCTGACGGTGATCGCCACCCATGTGACCGGCGACCGACGGCGCGCCGACCAGCTGTCCCGCCTGGCCGAACTCGTCTCGGACGCACCGGCGCCCGCCGCGGTGCTGCTGGGCGACTTCAACACCGATCGCGCCTCGGTCGCCGCCGGGCTCGGCGACGACTTCGTGGTCGCCGAGTGCGTCGCCGGTGCGCTGCCGACCCGCCCGCGTTCCTCGGGCGCGAAATCCCAGTACATCGATCACGTGGTCGTGCACGGCGCGAGCGTCACCGGGGCATCGGTCGACGACGTCGGCGGAGTATCCGACCACAACCTCGTCCACGCGGCCGTCACGGTGTGAGCGGACCTCGGCTTCCACGTCGCGCGGACCCCCTTCGACAGGATGAACGGATCCGCGGATCGGCGTCGGACACGGAAAGTATCGCGCGGAAAGCGGTCTCGCTCCGTTTCCGCGCCCGCCCGGCTCGGGCCGGGGCCGGACCGGAATGCCGCGGCGGGGCTCGATCCGATGCCCACAGCGGCTACGACAGACGGTAGTATGAGACGGTGCGAAATCCGACGGTGATGGCGGCGCGGCTGCGCGGCGCGTTCGTCGGATCCGCGGCGGGGGCGGTAAGCATCGCCGCGCACGCACTCGGTGGGGGCGCGATGTCTGCGGGCACCTCGCCGATCGCCACACTGATCGCGGCCTGCGCGGCGGTGGGCGTGTTCGTCGGCGCGCGACCACACCGCCACGGGCTCGGCGAGATCATGGCGACGCTGGCGATCGCGCAGGCTGTCGCGCACCTCGCATCCACCTTGCCGACCGCACACCACCACGACGCGGGCGCGACATCCGTCATGCTCGGCACGCACCTCGCGGCTGTGCCGCTCGGCGCGCTGCTCATCCACGCCGCCGAACAGGCTGTGCTGCGTGCGGCTTCCGAGATGCGGCACGCCGTGCGGGTCCTCGCCGATCGCCCAGGCGCACCGGTCCGGATCAGCTCGGTCGCGTTCGGTCGTGCACTCCCCCAGCCACGGCGCCTGCTGCTCAGTTCGGGCTCCGGCCTGCGTGGCCCGCCGCCGGACTGACCCTTCACCTCGCAGGCGGACATCGCAGCCTCATCGCCGCCGGGCGCGCGATGCGCTGAGCGCTGCCGCGCCCGATCCGGATGAACCCGCCGATCCCGTGCGACTCATAGCGGCCTTCGGCGGCGTCGATCACCACCACGGTCTCGCACTGCACGACATGGTGGCCGACGAACGATTCGTCCCGAGATCCGGTGAGCAGCGCCTCGCTCCGCGCATCAGCAGTTCCGCATCCGGGCGACGACTCTGCGGCGTTGCGAGCGCCGCACGGCCTTCGCCTGTCCCGCCATGCGCCACATCACATCTCACACCTTCGGAGTTCTCATGCATACCTTCACTCGGCAACGCACCGCGCGCTTCCTGCCCGGTGCGATGGCCGCCGCCGCGGCGCTCCTCCTGACCGCCTGCTCGTCGGCCGACCCGACACAGGCCGCCGCCTCGGCCGATACTGTGACCATTTCCGATCAGTGGGTCAAAGCCGCCGACAGCGGAATGTCGGCCGCGTTCGGCGACCTGACCAACTCCGGCGACACCCCCCGGATCATCGTCTCCGCCACCAGTCCCGCCTCGGAGCGGATCGAACTGCACGAAGTGGTCACGGACGCGAACGGGACGAAGGCGATGCGGCCCAAACGCGGCGGCTTCGCCGTTCCCGCGCACGGGCGCATGCAGCTGCGACCCGGCGGCGACCACATCATGTTCATGGGCCTGCTCGGACCCTTGCGCACCGGGTCGGAGACGTCGGTCACGCTGACCTTCGACGACGGCTCGAGCACCACCTTCACCGCCCAGGTCCGCGACTTCTCCGGCAATCAGGAGAACTACGTGCCCGACCACGGCGAGTCCCATACCGGCGCGCAGACCCCCGCGCACGGTGGCTGAGCGGATCGAACCGCGACCGGCACGGATCAACCGGCGGCGTCTGCTGGGCGGCGGCGCCGTCGCGGCAGGCGCCGCCGGTATCGGGCTCGGCGCGGCCGCCCGCACCGGGCGGCGGGGGCCCGATCCGTCGTCGGGGGACGCGACGGTGCCGTTCTACGGGCCACACCAAGCGGGCATCGACACCATCCCGCAGGAGCACGCGGCGTTCCTCGCCTTCGATCTGAAGCCGGGCGCTCGCCGCGACGACCTCGTCGGACTGCTGAAGATCTGGACGGGCGACGCCGCCCGGCTCACCCAGGGCAGGCCCGCGCTCGCGGACACCGAACCCGAACTCGCGCTGCGCCCGGCGCGGCTCACCGTCACGGTGGGTTTCGGACCCGCGGTGTTCCCGGCGGCCGGGCTCGAGCAGCATCGGCCGTCCTGGCTGCGGCCGTTGCCGCCGTTCGCCGTCGACCGGCTCGAACCGGCATGGACCGGCGGCGACCTGCTCCTGCAGGTCTGCGCCGACGAGGTGACCACGGTCTCGCACGCGGTGCGAGTGCTGTGCCGCAGCGTGTCCTCACTGGTCACGGTGCGCTGGGTGCAGCGCGGATTCCGGAATGCCGCGCCGGGCAGGACACCGCGCAACCTGATGGGCCAGGTCGACGGCACGGTGAACCTCGCGCCGGGCACGCCGGAGTTCGCCCGTCTGGTGTGGGATGACGGCGCGGCCCGGCCGTGGCTGGGCGGCGGCACGTCGTGCGTGCTGCGGCGAATAGCGATGGCACTGGACACCTGGGACGAAATCGACCGAGCGGAAAGGGAACTCACCGTCGGCCGCACCGTCGCCAACGGTGCGCCGCTGACCGGCGCCGACGAGTTCGACGAGCCGGACTTCGCGGCGGTGGACGCGAACGGGATACCGGTCATCCCTCCGTCGTCGCACATCGCGCGCGCTCATCACACGCACGACGGCGAGCGCTTCCTGCGACGTGGCTACAACTACGACGACGCGCCCGCGCCCGGCCGGCTCTCCAACTCGGGCCTGCTGTTCGCCGCTTACCAGCGCGACGTGGACGCCCAGTTCGTTCCGGTGCAACAACGGCTCGCGGAGTTCGACGCGCTCAATGTCTGGACGACGCCGATCGGCTCCGCGGTGTTCGTCATCCCGCCCGGAGTTCCGGCACCGGGCGGCTACCTCGGGCAATCGCTGTTCGAGGCCTGACCCGTGTTCGGCGCCGACGAGCACGCACCCGCCGGCGCCGAACAGGTCAGGTCCACAGGACGGCTACGAGAACGTTGACGATCGCCAGCACGCCCGCGGCGTGGGTCAGCCATGGCACCGACTTGCCGCGCTTGTCCCGCCCGCGCCCGATCTCGGCGAATGCGGCCACCGCGAGCGAAACGACCAGCTTCACGCCGATCTTCGCCATGTCCGGGTCCTTGCCCAGGGAGTCGATCGATTCGGCCATGCCGACCAGCATCACCCCGGTGACGATCTGCAATCGCGCACCCCAGACCATGAGTTCCGAGACGCGGGGCTGCCCCGCGGCATAGCCACCCACCACTGCGGCCATGCCGAGCAGGTGCGCGACGACTACGACGTTGTAGACAACTTCTGACACGTTCACGCTGCAAACATGCCACGGTTTCGGTGCTCGTGCGCTATGTCGTGGTCCGGCCCCCGCACGGGCATCGACTGTGACGAAGTCCAGCCATGAAACGTGATGCACGTCATTGCCCGCGCAGGCGTAGTTGGGCATCGTCATCAAATCGTTTCCGGAAAGAGATGCCCCCATGGCCGACCACGAATTTGCTTACGACCTCACGCTGGACGAAGTACGACGGCGCGGCGCCGTCGTCGCGGCGCTCGGTGACGACTGGGATCCGGTCGCGGTGCTCGCCGAGGAAGATCTGGCATACGACATGCTGTACTCGAATCTCGACGATGAGCAGCAGCGGATCTACGAGGAACTCGTCCAGGCCGGGATCCTGCCGGATCGGGCAATGCGCAATATTGCCGACTGATTTTCGAAGGGGCAGACGCGCTACGTGCGCCGCACCCTGATAACCGATTTATATACGAGTTCTGAAATGGACGAATGTTCAGATCGATATCATTTCCGGCATCATCGGGGTAATAATCGCCGCACTGCCGGATCTTCTACCGCCCCGCCGAACCAAACGACCGTTTCGGACAGTGCGCGGCCGGGCGGATTTGTGACCCGCCCGGCCGCGTCCACTACTCGATTCGGTTCTTCAGGATGCTGGATCAGAACGGGGTGAAGAAGAAGCCGAACCAGGCACCGACGGCAGCGCCGACCGCGCAACCGATGACGGCGCCGACGATGAAGAACCAGATTCCGATGGCGATGCCGATCGCGCAGCCGATTGCCGCGCCCACCAATGCACCGCCGAACAGGGCATCGTGCATCAGGCCCTGCAACTCGGGTGAGACCGCGGCGGGTGACGGAACGCCTGCCGCCGGTGTCATCGTCAGCGTCCTACCCGACGGGTCGAGCGAGGGTGTGACGCTGAAATTCTGGCCGGTCTCCATACGCAATGTCGTCGGAATCGCGCCGACGATCGCGCCGTCGTCCGCGATCACGTTGACCGCGTCCGGCGTCACCTCGAATCTGCCAGAGGCCAGATCGACTACTGCGCTGCGGTGATCCGCGGCCAGCGTTGTGGTGTAGGAGATAGGGCCGTCCACTCCGTTCATCGTGAGGCTTGCCAGAGTGCCCTCACCATGCGCTGTGGCCATTGCTATGCCCGTCGACGCTATGGCCAACAGAGCGGTCGCCACCAGTTTTTTGATAATCATTGGGAGTCCAATCATCGGACCGATGTGTGGATTCTTTCCCCCGGGCGGGCGACGTTGACCGTCAGGTATGATTTACCACTTCAACTTATCGCTGTCGATAGGTGTCCGCTATTGGGGGTTTTTTCGTATTCGAAGTCGGTATTTGCCCCTATTCAAACAGCGGCGCGAATGGCGAGATCCGTACCGACGTACAAACCTGCTACGCCTGGTCGAGCATGGTGAGGTAGGTGTCGAGTCGGGCCGCGCCGGCGAGAAGGTTGCGGCTGCGCGTGGCCAGCCGCTCGTGCCAGGCGTCGAGGAAGGCGCTCAACGCGTCCGCCCCGCCCGCCTCGCGCAGCGCATCGATGAACTGCGCGACCTGGGACAGCAGGTACCCGCCTCGGCGCAGCTGTCGCGCGATCTCGGCGTCGCGCACGCAGTCCGGTCCGTACAGGCGATAACCCGTTGCTCGATCGCGTTCGGGGCGCAGGATGCCCTGGGTCTCCCAGGTACGCAGCGTAGCCGGGTGGACGCCGAGCCGGCGCGCCAGTTCGCCCACGGTCAGCGGTCGACCGTGGAGCGGGGTCGGCATCCTGGTGGCCAGGCTGCCCAGGGCCGTTGCGACCTCGGTGCGGGTGTCGCGTTCGGCCAGCAGCGCGACGTGTGCGGCGTCGATGAGCCGGTAGGCGGACTCGGTGTCGCCGCGGTTGACCGCGCGCATGATTTCGATCGCCCGCTGATGCCCGTGCCCGCCGCGCAACGCGAGGAATGCGCGCAGGGCCTGCGCGTGCAGGGGCGTGTAGCGCCGGTAGCCGGTGTCGCTGCGCTCGGTCGGCGGGAGGACGCCCGCGTCGTCGTAGTTGCGGATCGCCTGTGCGGACAATCCGTGCTCCCGGGCGAGGTCGATGGGCCGCAGCTCGCACCTCCAGTTGAGGCTTTTGTCTCTGAATGCCAGCTAGAAGCTGAAGAAGTTTCACTCGAACGTTCAACGATAGCGTAGAGGGCACTCGATCTGGAAAGGGTGTGTTCATGTCTACTGCCACATCACTGCGGGGAATCGGCCGCCAACTCGACGACCCGGAAAGCCTGGGCCGCGCCCTCGACGAACTGCTCGCGGCACGAACCGAGCCGCCGGCCCTGCTCGCGCTCGGCGAGCCGACACACGGGATCGAGGCGTTCGCGTTGCTGCGCAACGAACTCCTCCGTCATCTCGTCGAACAGGGCTACCGGTCGATCGTGTTGGAGACCGATATCTTCGCCGCGTCCGTTGTCGACGACTACGTGGGCGGGGCAACGGCGGAGGTCGACACTGTGCTCGCGACCGGGTTCAGCCACGGGTTCGGCGCCGTGCCGGGCAACCGCGAACTCGTCGAATGGCTCCGCGCGCACAACGCCGGCCGCGCACCGTCAGAGCAGGTCCGCTTCCACGGCTTCGACGCACCGGTGGAGCACTCCGGCGCGCCGAGCCCGCGGCGCGCACTGTCCTCGGCCGCCTGCTACCTGCCCGAGGCGCTGCGGCCCGAATCGGTCCGCGACCTCGACGCGCTGCTCGGCGAGGACGCGGACTGGACGAACCAGGCGGCCATGTTCGACCCGGCAGCGTCCATCGGCGACTCCGACCGAGTTCGCGCCCTGCGCATCGTCGCGGACGACGTCGCAAGCGCGCTGCGTCGCGCGGCGCCCGGCCTGCGCCGAGCCGACCCGGCCGGCTACGACCACGCCGTCGCGCACGCGCGCACCGCCCAGGGCCTGCTGCGCTATCACGCGGCCATGGCCGCCCGCACACCCGATCGCATCGCGACCTTGCTCAGCCTGCGCACCGAGATGATGGCCGAGAACCTGCTCGCGATCGTCGCCCAGGAGCGGCGACGCGGGCCGAGCCTGGTTTTCGCGCACAACGTGCATCTGCAGCGTGCGCGGTCCCACATGCCGGTCGGCCAGGACGACGTGAACTGGTGCGGCGCAGGCGCGCTCGTCGAACTCAGCCTCGGCGAGCGCTACGTGTTCCTGGCGACCGACGCCAGCCCCCACAGCGATCCGGGCACCCTCCAGCATGTACTGGCCGAGGCGACCGATCGCCGCGCCCTGTTTGCGGCACAGGCCCTGCGCGCGGCGCTTCCGCCGTCGATCGGCACGGGCGAACCGATCGTGCCCGGCCACATCCCGCTCACCCCGGCGGACTTGACCGGCGCCGACGCGGTCATCTTCGTCGCCGATACCGACGGAAAGCGGCATCAGTACTGGTAGCGGCACTGGGCATGAGCAGCGCGTGCCGACCACGGCACTGCGCCACGGCCCCGTCGACGGGAACTGCGCTACGGCTCAGCATGAACGATCTGAATATGAGTTCTGCGCTGCTGTCCGTTGAGGGCGGCTCCCGTGTCGGCGGCCTCGTCGTCAGTGCTCACGCAGCAGCGGCTGGGGCTGGTAGGTGGTGTCGACCGTGGTGATGTGCGGGTCGAGGGGGCGGTCAGCGCGCTGGGCGACCACGCGCACGTAGCCGAGGTAGTCGCCTCGGTCCTGTCCGAGGGCCTGAATCTCGGTGGTGTTGTCCGGTGCGACCTCGTGCTGCCAGTCGAGCCAGCGCCGCCATCCGTCAGGCATGGTGCCGGCGCGCGTGACGTCGAGGACACCGCTGCGCTGCCAATGGCGCCGCCACCACGGCGCGGAGTGCAGGCAGGCCATGCTCGGTTCCCACCAGGACCGCAGGTGCTCGGGTATCGGGCCGTCGATTTCCCGGGTCAGCCCGGCTCCGGCGATGGCGATGGTGGCGCCGGGGCGGACGAACGATGCCAGGTAGTTGGCGTACAGGTCGTCGGTGCCGTAATAGACGAAGGAGTCGATGCAAACGATCGCGTCGAAGAATCCGGCGGCGAACGGCAAGGCGCGGGCGTCCGCGCGGATGGCGTACACCGAGTCCGCGACTCCGGCGTCGCGGAAGCGTGCCGCTCGTTCGTCAGGGCTGAACCATAGATCGGTGGCCCAGACTTCGACTCCGAATTCGCGGTGCAGAAACACCGACGAAGCACCACGTCCGCAGCCGAGATCGAGCACGCGCATGCCGGATTTCAAATCGATGGCCTCGGTGAGCCATTCGGTGAGCCACAACGAGTTCGCGCCGCCGCTGACGCCGGCGCGAATCCAGTCGGGGTGGTAGGCGTTGGTTCGCGGGAAATTGTCGTTGATCAACAGGGTTCCTTATCGGATGGGACCGAGTTCGCCTCGGCCTGGACGCGAGCCGACGGCGGTCACGGCCCGACTCCGGCCATGAGCATCAGGGACGCGGCCGACAGCGCGAGGAAGACGGCGGGTGCGGCGACATCACGCCGGCGCGCACGCAGATGCATGCCGATCGCCGCGACGAAGTAGACGACGAGACCGAGCGCTGCCGCGACCGACACCGGCCACCACCACACCAACCCGCAGGCGAGCCCAGCGGCGGCGGCGAGTTTGACGACACCCAGCATCCACACATGGTGCACGGGGAAGCCGACGGCGGCGACCGTGTCGACGATCTTCGGGTGGCGGACAAGGGTCGCCACGCCCGAGCCGGCCACCGAAAGGGCCAGGCAGCCCGTCACGAATACTGCCGCGATATTCATTTCACTCCTGAGTAGTCCGGGAACGAGGTACGGCGGTCGCGAGGATCGCGGCGCCGAGGGCGTAGGGAATCAGCGTCGCCATGAACGGGATGCTGGTGACGAAGGCGATCGTGGCCGGTACCGCGTCGGCCGCGTGTGGCAGAGCAACCGCCGCGGCGACGCTGACCGACAGCGTGGCGGCCAGGAGGCAGGCCGTCGTGGTGAGCACTGTTCCGATCCGGCGTGGCACCGCGGTTTCCCCAAGCGCCAGCCAGGCCAGTGCCGCCGCGGCGGTATAGGCGGAGACGACGTAGGCGATCTGGACCAGGTCCAGCCAGACCAGGGTGTAGCCGACGAAGTCGACCGGCCCGGTCGTGCCGCGCAGATACTGCGCGGCCGACCAGTGCGTCGCCTCCACCGCCAGCTGTTGGTCCTCGGCGCCGGTGAGCACGATCGCCAAGCGCGCCAGCAGGTTCAGCACGAACCCGCCGGTCCCGAGCGCGAACACAGCCACCGCGGGCACCGCCACTCCCACGCGGGGCGACCGCCGGAACTGCAAGAGCAATCCGACCGCGCCGACCAGGACAGCGATCGACACAACCAATAACACCGCAGTGTTGATCACCATCGACGACGGCCGGCTCGCTGTGGGCTCTCCGGTGAAACCTGCGATCGCGAACAGCACGACCGCGGCCGCCACCAACGTCACCGCTGGTGACCACCCTGGAGTGGCGACACGCCTGATCGCCACCGCGGCGAGCGCGACATAGATCCCGGCCGGCACCGCGAACACCGGGGCGGTCACGACGGCGACCGCGGTATTCACCAGCGCAAGCGCCAGTCCGACCGGCCACAGCGCGAGCACGCCGTAGCCGACTCGCCAGGGAGAGGGACCACTCATCGACACTCCATTTCATCAGACATACTGTCTGACGAAATAATGCGCTTTCATCGGACAGCTTGTCAATTGAAATATGCGACGATGAGCCTCATGACCAAGCGCAAATACGACCAGGCCGCACGGGCGGAAGCCGCGGTCCAGACCCGGCGCCGCATTCTGGACGCCGTCGCAGGCCAGCTCCGTGCGGCGCCGACCGAGCCGTTGAGCCTGGACAAAGTCGCCAAGGCCGCCGGTGTGTCACGGTCGACGATCTATGTGGACTTCGGTTCCCGCGCCGGGCTTTTCGACGCGTTCGTCGCGGATCTGTCCAGCCGCACCGGCTTGCCGGAACTCACCGCGGCCGTCGACTCGGACGACGCGCGTGCACACCTGCGGGGCGCGATAGCCGCCGCGAGTCGCATGAAGGCCCGCGACCCCGAGATCTATCGCGTGCTGCACGCCATGGACCGCCTCGATCCGTCCTCGGCCGCCGAAGCGGTGCGGGCTATGGAGGAGGATCGCCGGGGCGGGGTCGCCCACCTGGCCCATCGGCTCGCCGCGGCGAACGTACTGCGCGAGGACGTCTCGGAAGAATGGGCGACCGACGTGTTATGGATGGTGACCAGCTTCGAAAGCCTCGATCTGCTCATCACCGGTCGCGGCCTGCCCGTCGAGGAGGCGATCGAGCGACTCATCGTGACCGCCGAGCGGACGCTGTGCCGCCCCGCGGAGCCCGGGGAATCCGGTCACCCTGACCCGCGCACCTGCGGTGGAGCATCCGCACAGCGCGAATCAGGCCGGTGACTAGGTTCGATCCGGCCGTTCGTGGACGGTCAGCAGCAGATGGTCGAACTGGGTGCGCTGCCGAACCGGCCCGCCGCCCAAGGCAACGACCGCGGCGACGAGTTTGGCCGCCAGGTCGCGAAGTTTGGTGTTGGTTTCCTGGGAGCGCCACTGCAATACTCCGAACGCCTGCTCGGCGTTGACGCCGTAGACGAACATCAGGATGCCTTTGGCCTGCTCGATGACCTCCCGCGCGGCCACGACTTCCGGCAGGGTCTCCTGCAGCACCTTTTGCCGGTTCTCGTCCAGCCGTCCGGTGAGATCGACGTAATAGCCGGTGGTCCCCACCGTCGCACCGGTCGAGTCGTGCAACCGATCCCCTACGACCAGCACGTGATGCACCCGGCCGGCCAGATCGATGACGCGGTGACGACTGCAGAACGGCTCTCCGGTCCGCACCGCCGTGGCCAGCGTTTCCGCTACCGTGGCACGGTCATCCGGGTGCTTGTGCGCGAGCAGCAGCTCCGTGGTCGGTTCCACCGTTCCCGGTACGTACCCGTGCAACCTCGCGACCTGTTCGGACCACTCCCACCGCTGGTCGGCAAACCAGAATCGGAAGCTCCCGATGGTCTCCAGCCCTTGCCTGCCGTTGCCATCACTCTGCGCAGGACTGCCGTTGCCGAGGTCGACCGCCTTCATCGTCACCCGGGCGTCCACTACCCGAGACGCACCGACGACCAGGTCTCGGGTGCCCGTTGACCGAGGGGCGTGGGTGTTCCGGCCGGCGCCGTCGGAGTCGCTGCCGGCCGGGAGCGTGGTCATGGCGATTCCTCCTCGAACGCGATCGTGTGTGGAGTCGGGAAAGGAGTGGGTGGGCTCGGAGGATCATGCCGACCGAGCCCACCCGTCGGAGGAAGGGATCGACGGGCCGCTGAGCCCCGCGCGAGGCGGGGCCAGCGCGGCGGGCTACCAGCAGCGCAGCATGCGGGCGGGTGGGCTGCGCTGGGTAGCAGGCACCGGTCGCGGGCGCCGTCCCCGTAACCGGGGAGGCTGCCGCGGACGCGGTCTACCGCGGTTGCGCGCCTCGCCGGGGCGTCGCCGCCACCGCGCCCTTGCCTCGCACAGGATGTCGTCGACCTCGGCGAACAACTCCTCGAGGTCGGGGTCCAGCGCGAGCAGCCGGGCATCCAGCCACGACAACTCGGGCGAGCCGATACCGGTTGCGGCGGTCATCACCGGACCTCCTGCTGGCAGCGCGACCTGGACAGCTCAGGCGTTGATCGCCTGGCGCTCATGGCCGTGGCGGGCGATCTCGATCTTGCGGGGTTTGGCCTTCTCCGCGACCGGGACGATCAAGCGCAGCACCCCGTCGCGGTAGTCGGCGCGGATCTGGTCGGTGTCGAGGTTCTCACCCAGGAACAGCCGGCGGCTGAACACACCGCGGGCGCGTTCCGCGGCGATCATCGACCGCCCAGGGTCCAGCTCCGGACGCGAAGCTCGCACGGTGACCACATTGCGTTCGACATCCAGCTCCAGCGAGTCCAGGTCGATTCCGGGCAGGTCCAATTCCACGAAGAACTCGTCCCCGTCTCGCCAGGCGTCCATCGGCATCACCGCCGGGCGGGCGGGTGCACCGAACACCTGCTGCGTCAAACGATCCAGATCACCGAACGGATCGGTACGCATCAGCATGGTCGACACCTCCACTCACTCTGTCTCTCGCGCGTCTGACTTCAGCTAATCTGCGCCATCTGACATAGATATTATCTAGCACTTTACATAGAAGAGTGCAAGTACTCGAGTCAGATAGTGCCGGAAGCACACAATCACCGCAGCCACGGCGAAGCGCGCTGCAGCGGGCGGGTGCCACCGCGTGATCGCGAGAGCCACCGCACCTGCGCCAGAGCGGGCGCGGAGTACGAATGAGGCGTCCGGGCCCTATGAAACAGTCCGGGACGCCGCTTTCGAACGCTGCCCGGGAGATCGTGGCACCGATATGCTCGGTCGGTGCCGAACGATCCGCACGTGCCCGGCCCCGGCTTCGGGCCGCGTCCACCGAGCCCACCACCCCTGCCGAGTCAGCAACCGCCGTACCTGGACCAATTCGGGCGGCCCTCGAATCAGCCGCATCAGTTCCACGACGGTCCGCCCGCAGCGTGGCCCCAGCATCTGCCGAATGCTTCCGTCGTGCCCCCCGAGGGAATCGGGTTCGCCGTGATCGCCTTGATTCTCGGTGTTGCCGGGTTGGTCGTGCCCTTTCTGCCGATCGACCTGTGGGAGATTCGTCAGTACGTGGCATACGTGTTCGCGCTGCCCGGACTCGTCTTCGGCATTATCGGCTGCGCCGGTCCGCGCAAAGGCAAGGCTGTGGCGATCACCGGCTCGGTATTCTGCGCACTGGCACTGGGGATTTGGATGGTATCCGCTGCAGTGCAGCTGTGATCGGCGCCCTGCGCCGTCCGGGAAGACAATGTTCGACTCCACAGAACGGACCTCGGCTTCGCTGCGACCAGGGGGGTGAAATGCGATCGACAACGGTGCCCGTCGATGACGGGACCTTGCTGCACGTCGGTGTCACGGGAGAGGGTCCGGATGTCGTGGTTCTGTCGGGTGGACCGGGCTGCGTCCACTACCTCGAGGACGACCGGCTGGCGCCTCGCGGGATGCGGGCCTGGTACCCGGAGCCGAGAGGTGTCGGACGCTCCGGCGGTGGCCCGCACGACCTCGGCCGGGCAGTCGCGGATATCGAAGCGGTGCGGCGGGCCGGAGGGATCGACAGCTGGGTGGCGCTCGGCCATTCCTGGGGCTCGGACCTGGCGGTGCGTTACGCGTTGGATCATCCCGACCGAGTCGGATCCGTGGTCGGCATCGCAGGACACGGACTACACAAGGACCGCACCTGGTCCCAGGCATACGAGTCCTCGCGGCACCTGGAAACCGACATCGAGATCGACTGGGCAGCAGACGTTCACGCCGCACTGAGCGCATCGTTCGTGCGGTGGATTCACGAACCCGACCTGCTCCGCCGACTGGCCGACTCCGACGTCGCCATGACGTTCATCGCCCCGCAGCACGACATCCGCCCGTCCTGGCCACTGCGGCAACTCGCCGCCTTGGTCCCCCACGGCAGGTTCGAGGAGCTACCCGGAGTCGCGCACAACCTGTGGTCGACCGATCCGCAGGTGTGGGTCGACGTCGTCACAAGAGCATGCACGGCAACGGCGCCACCGAAGTCGTAGTTCGATAGCCGCATACCAGCGCGACATCCGCTCATACCGCGCCTCGGATGTCCGAACGAGCCGTTCTTCCGCCCACCGCGTAACCTCACTGTCACCAGCTCCATCGAATGACCTTGCATCACAGAGGATTTGAGATATGGCGAGGTCTCCGGTCGTTGGTTGATCGACCGAGATAAGTCGGGCCAACCACTCAGCCGCCCCGCGCAAGCCCGAGGATTCAGCAACCAGCCCGACAGCAGAAAGGCTCCGCCGTCGTGTCGGTGGTCAGGCCGAGCGTCGGCGGCCTCGGGAGGGCGGCCCAGGCGCGGCCCTGGTCTCGTGCCGCGGACCGCACACGCAGCCATATCGACCCGTTTTTGGACCGGTGGAGCGGACAGTGCCGGTAGGTACGAGCTTCGCCGGGATCAAAGCTCTTCTCGCGCAAGAACAGGACGAAGGATGGTGGCGTTACGAGGTCGGCTGTGGCACAGATGAGTGGTGGAACGCCTGACCTCGAGCAGCAGACCGGCAGTGGCGTGGACTCGGTGAGTGGTGTCCACGCCGTCGGTGGTGGCTCAGCGTCATCGCCGCCGTCGGGGTGTCGAGGTGCTCGCACCATATTGGCCCACCAGCGCGATACCGACTCCGATCATGAAGACCACGAAACCGTTTGTGGCGTCGTTCATGTGTCCCGGTGTGTGCTGGGCAATCGCGATCCCGGCGATCGCCCAGCCGGTTACTCCGATCGTCGTGCCGATCCAGATCAGGACCCTGCTCCACAAAGGCGCCCGCGACAGATCCCCTGGAGCCGGGGAATCGTAAGTCGTGTGATAGACGTCGTCACCAGCGGTCATCCCATCTCCGCCGGTGACGATTCGGCTGCCGTGGGTGGCGGTGTTGATGATGGTCGAGCCGTTCATCCGGTCGAGTCCGGCCCGGAGTTCGGCCAGTTCGCGGGCGAATTCCGCGTCGGCGGCTGCCACGCGTTCGATCTCATCGGCGAGTTGGCGGCGTGCTGCCATACTGGCCGGGTTTCGGTCGAGGTCGTCGAGTGCGCGCCGTCCCAGTCTGCGCGTGACCGCGCCGGTAAGAGCCGTCAGTCCTTGATCCAGTGATCGGTCGACCAATCGTCCACCGGCTGCCCCCAGCGCCGCAGCCACATATGCGGCAACGACCATTCCGTCGATCATGTCAGTCTCCTCCACAGCCGCCCCGGCAGCATAATCATCTCATCGAATGAGCCACCGGCGTTGTTTCACACATTCCGACTGACGATCGATCTCAGAGGATTGGGTACGACCTACCAGGAATGGACACGATCGCGCACCATGGATATCGAAAAGCGTATACCCGCAGCTTGTTTCAACCGCCGAGCGAAAATGCCTCGACCCAGCTGTCTTCCAGTGAACTGCCGCGCGTGTGACGAGCTCGAAGTTGCCCTGCGGAATTCCGACCTACCGGCGGCGTCGAGGCGTCGACGTTCTTGCGCCGAGCTCGGCGAAAGTCATGAGGATACCGCCGATGAGGAAGAACGGCAGCAGGTTGAACTGTCCCGACACCGACGCGCCTTGGGACATTCCGATCAGACCGCCGACGAAGCCGATACCGACGAACATCAAGCCGATCCACAACAGTGCCTTGGCCCAGCTCGGCGCCCTGGACAGATCCTCATCCGACGCTATGTCGTATGTGGTGTTGTGAATGCTGCCTCCGGCCGTGATGCCTCTGCTACCGGTGACGATCCGGCTGCCGTGGGTCGCGGTGTTGATCACGGTTCCGCCGTCCAGCCTACCGAGCGTGGCTTGCAGGGCCGCGAGTTCGCCGGCGAATTCCGCGTCGGCGGCTGCCGCGCGTTCGATCTGATCGGCGAGTTGGCGGCGTGCTGCCATGCTGTGCGGGTTCTGATCGAGGTCGTCGAGTGCGCGCCGTCCGAGCCCGCGCGTGACCGCGCCGGTGAGAGCGGTCAATCCCTGATCCAGCGATCGGTCCGCGGTCCGTCCGCCCGTCGCCCCCAACGCCGCAGCCACATATGTGGCCACGACCATTCCGTCGATCATGTCAACTTCCTCCGCGGCCGCCCGGCAACATAATCGTGTCATCGAACGAACCACACGCGGCGTTTCACACATTCCGAGCCCAAAGTCGTTCGTACGCAAAGCTAACGCGCCAGGTGCCTTTGGTCAGACCCGTTCGGCTAGCCGCCGTTGTGAAGCCGCCATCGCAGAGCGCACGAGTCGCGTCGTGAAACCGATGTCGTCGGACATCAGCCCTGGGCGGTGCGGCCGGTCGCGAGGGCGGCGGCGATGTCGACGGCGCGGCGCGCCTGATAACCGGCCGCCTGCAACGCCACGGTGCCGGGCAGGCCATCGCGCGCCACGTGGGAGGCGCCGTATGGGTTCCCCGACTCGAATTGGACAGGGTCGGTGTAGCCGGGGGGCACGATGATGCCGCCCCAGTGGTAGAAGGTGTTCGCGAGCGCCAGGAGAGTGGATTCCTGTCCGCCGTGGGCGGTGTTGCTGACGGTGAATGCCGAGTACACCTTCCCGGCGAGTCCGCCCTGCGCCCACAGCGGACCGGTGGTTTCGATGAATGCCCTCAGCTGGCTGGCCGGGTTGCCGAAGCGGGTGGGCGTGCCGAACAGCACCACATCGGCCCAAGCCAGATCGTCGAGGCCCGCTTCATCGATGTCGGCGGTGTCTCGGAGATGCCGGCTCCAGGCCGGGTTGGCGTCGACCGCGGCCGGTGGGGCCGATTCGGGAACTCTGCGCAGCCGCACTTGTGCGCCGGCCTTCTCCGCACCTTCGACTGCGGCTTGCGCCAGGGCATGCACGTTGCCGGTGGCGCTGTAGTAGATGATCGCGGCGTTCACGGGTTCCATGGCCGGTTTCCTTCCTTCGCTGGTGTTCCTCCGATCAGTCCGACGACGCAACCCTCGGGAATGTGAGGCGACGCGCCGATCTCACACTTCGGTGCGCTGTTTCGTCGGACCTATGACGGCAGACGCGACCAGAGGAGCCTGCTACCCATGACCACCCCATCCGCCCCGGCGGAGGACGAGTCCGATCCGAGCCTGGCTGCGATCATGAGCGAGCGGCGCGGGCTGATCAATCTCGCGTACCGTCTGCTCGGTTCGCTGGCCGAGGCCGAGGATGTCGTGCAGGAGACCTACGCCCGCTGGTACGCCATGTCCCGCCGCCGGCAGGAGGCGATCGAATCTCCCGGCGCCTGGCTGACGAGGGTCACCGGCCGCATCTGCCTGGACCAGCTCGGCTCGGCACGCGCCCGCAGAGAGCGATATGTGGGCGAATGGATTCCCGAGCCGCTGCCGGAGCGCACGGAGTGGATCAATGGATGGTCTCGTGGCGCCACGGACGACCCCGCCGACCGAGTCACCCTCGACGAGTCGATCAACATGGCATTCCTGGTCGTGCTCGAATCGATGACCCCGGCCGAGCGGGTCGCGTTCATCCTCCACGATGTATTCGGCTTCGCCTTCGCCGAAGTGGCCGAAATCGTCGGCCGTACCCCGGCGGCCTGTCGGCAGCTGGCTTCCTCAGCCCGTCGGCGCGTTCGCGCGTCTCAGGGCCCCGCGGTTCCGGAGGTTCAGCGGGCCCGAATCGTCAGGGATTTCAAGCGAGCATGGGAAGCCAAGGACATCGATGCCTTGATCGGTCTCCTCGACCCCGATGCCACGGCGATCGGCGACGGCGGCGGCCTCGTCAGCGCCCAGCTCCGCCCGGTCGAAGGTAATGAGCAGATCGCGCGTACCCTCCTCGACGTCGTCGAAAAGGTATCCGACATGACGTTTTCGGAGCGTACGGTCAACGGCCAGCCCGGACTGGTAGCTCAGCAAGACGGCGTCACGGTGACGGTGATCGCGTTCGATTTCTCCGGCGACCGGATCACCCGCATCTGGGCAGTTCGCAACCCGGACAAGCTCCGGACCTGGACAACGGGTTAGGGCTGCTCGACGGCACGCAGAACTCGCAGGCTTCCGGGACCGATGTCGTCGTGGTGGATACTCCGGCGCGCCGTGCGGCACTGAGCGGCCACCCACACTGCCTCGGTCACCTCACCCGGCAACCAGGAAACCGGACCGGCCTCGACCGGCAGGTTCAGCGACGGGCCGCTGTCGCCCGCAGTCGTAGTGCGTCCGGAGTGACAGCGTGGCGCTCACGATCGCCGTCGGCCTTCGGCAGTTCCGCGTATTCGCGAGAGGTTCGAGACCCGTTGCGGTACAGCAGCACAACCGACCACACCGTCGCCCAGAGCAGCATTCCGTTGCGCACTGTCAGAACGATCACTCCCGGCCAGCTTCCGGTGGCCACCCGGTCGTAGAGGAACGGAAATTCCACCTGGCTCACCAGCGCTGTCGCCAGTACCAGTCCCAGCACCGGCCGCTGCGTGGTGCGCGAGTCGAGCGCGCAGACCGAAGCCACCGCCACCGCCCACACCAGATATTGCGGGCTGAGTACCCTGCTGGTCACCAAAGCGAGCAGCACCGCGGCCAATACCAGATCCGCTGCCGGTGGCCGGATGCGCCACCAGATGACCAGCAACACCGCGCCGCCGAGGAGCGTGGCCGCCACGCACGCCCGAGCCACGGCTGACACCGCAGGCCCGGACAACTCCTCGGCCCCGTAACGATGCGCGATGGTCCAGCCGTCGTTCACCAGCCGAGCGACCAACAGCGGTGTGGCAGCGGGAGATTCGATCTGCAACCCACGCTGAGACTGGAACCGCAGGAAAGACCACGCACCCGGACCCAACGCTGTCATTCCCACGGTCACCGTCACACCGACACACGCCATCGCGGCACTCATCCGCCACAGCGCTCGCCGGCGCAATCCCAGCACGACCACCACCGGCCACAGTTTCAGCAACGCGCCCGCGGCAGCGGCCGCACCGGCCACCGCCGGACGGCGCATCGACCACAGCAGCGCCACGACCGCGGTCGCGGCCACGATCAGATCGAATCGGCCGTAACAGACCCGGCCCAGCAATGCCACCCCGACCGTCCACAGCCACGGCCCGTCCTGCGCTGCCTCCCAGCCGGTGCGGCGGGCGGCCCGGATCAACAAGCCCAGTACGCCCGCGTCCGCCACGGCGACCAGGGCGAAGAATATCCAGTTGTAGCCGAGCCCGCCGCCGAGCAGCCAAGGCACCACCAGCAATGCACCCGCTCCGGGCGGGTACTGCCACCGCTCGTCGTCCAGCGGGAAAGCGTTCTGGTACACGATGAACTCGGCCCATTCGCGGTACAGGGTCAAGTCCGCGGCCGAGGCATCCCAGATGCTGTGCGGCAGGACCGTCAGCCCCGTGAACACCACCATCAGCATCCGGGTGACCACCCACACCAACCACAACCTCGATACCGACGACAGCAAGCGCACAAGCCCGCAGCCTATCCACCGCGACACCCGACCCGCACATGATGCAGGCACCGTCGACCAGGCGCCGGTAACCCCGGGATGACAACTCGGACAACGCGATCAGCGGAATGACGGGATGTTTCCCCGCCTGCCAGTCGGCGCCGACTCGCGGCCGGTCGTGGTTACCGCGGCACGATCGGGATCGCCGCACTCGTTGCCCACCGCTCCTCGCGCTCGGTGGTGCGGCCGGGTGGCCGCCTCCGTGCGTCACGACACCCGGAACGCTCGCCGGTAGGCGCCCGGCGTCGTGCCCACCTGGTCACGGAAGCGGCGGCGCAGATTGACCGCGGAGGTGAGGCCGACGCGGACCGCGATAGCCTCCACCGGCAGGTCCGTCTGCTCCAGCAGGGTGCGGGCTTCGGCCACCCGGCGCGACAGCAGCCACGCGCCCGGGCTGGTGCCGAGCTGATCGGCGAAGCGCCGGGCCAGCGTTCGGGGTGAGACGCTGAGGTGCGCGGCGAGAGCGTCCACCGACAGCGGTGTCCCGAGGCGCGCGCCCGCCCACTCGAGCAGTCCGTCCAGCGCGTCCGCCTGCGGTGGTGGCGGCGCGTACTGCGCCTGCCCGCCCTCACGGTGTGGTGGCAGAACCATGTGCCGCGCGATGAGCGCGGCATGTGCGGCACCGTGGTCCCGCCGGACGAGGTGCAGGCACAGGTCGATCCCCGCGCCCGCGCCGGCGCTCGTCGCGACGTCGCCGTGGTCCACGTAGAGCACGTCCGGCTCCACCCGCACCTGGGGGAACTCTCGCTCCAGCTGTGCGGCGCGAGCCCAGTGCGTTGTCGCCGAGCGGCCGTCCAGCAGCCCCGTGCGGGCCAGCGCGAACACTCCGGAGCAGATCGTGACCAGCCGCGCCCCACGGGCGTGTGCCCGCAGCAGCGCACGGCGCACGGGGGCCGAGAGCGGTGCCTCCACCGGCGCCCAGCCCGGGATGAGCACGGTATCCGCGGCATCGAGTGCCGAGAGCCCCTTCGCGACCGAGATCGCATACCCAGCGGTCGTCGGTACCGGGCCGGGCCTCTGCGTGCACACCTCGAACTCGTAGTACTGCGGCAGCCCCGGCCGTTGCGTGCCGAATACTTCGACGGCACAGGCGAGCTCGAACGTCGACTGCACGGGCCGCACGAGAGCCACCACGCGATGCATGGCAGAAAAGTACCCCATGACGTCTTACCGGACACTTTTCTCCGCGTGGCCACGCACGGCACCGTGGGAGACATGTACCCCGAGATCCTCGCCCAAGAGGGCTACACCTCCGTCTCCGTCCAGGAATCCCCGGTCCGCGAACTCTTCCCCGGGATCCGGGTACGTCCACTCTGGAAAGGTCCGTCCGGGGCGCACGCCAACGTGCTGGAGATGGACCCGGGTACCTCGTGGCCGCACCGCGACGTCCACGAGCCAGGCCCGGAGGAGGTCTACGTGATCGCGGGCACGTTCAACGACGGCGCCCGTGACTACCCGGCCGGGACGTTCCTGCACGCCCCGGCCGGATCGTGGCACGTGCCCGCGACCACCACCGGCTGCACGCTGTTCGTCTTCTATCCTGTGGGTTAGTAGTACGACGGGTGGGCGAAGCCCGACGTCTCCCTCGGCCGACACGTCTTCTGTGTCAGCTGGTGAAGGACTCGGGTCCGAATCGGCCCCAGGCCACGTAGGCGGCCAGAGCGAGATAGACCAGGTTCAGCACGACGAATTTGGCTTCGCCATCGCGGAGATGGGTGACCATCGCGCCGACCATCAGCAAGATCCAGCAGACGGCAGTCACCGGGACCATCACCGGGGCGATGTCGAGCACGGCAGGCAGGATCAGGCCGACCGCAGCCAGGAGTTCCACGACCCCGAGGGTCTTGACGAAGCCGACGCTTGCGTGTGCGGTCCATCCCCCACCGGCGGCCTCGGCCAGTTTCTTCTTCGGGACGAATGTCTTGGTGATGCCGCCGGCCAGGGCGACTGCGGCCAACAGTCCGGCAGCGATCCACAGACTGAGATTCATGAGGTCTCTCCTTGCAGGGTGGTCGGCGACTCCGGTCTCGAAGCCAGAGCCGCGATCGGGTCCTGCATGAGATGCCGACGGACCGATTCCTGTGACGGATCGGCTAGGTGATGCGCGTCACGAGGGCGGTGGCCGCGTACTCTCGGCCGCCGCTGTGACCCGTTCCGGCCGCTCGACAGGGGTGTTCGGGGATTCTCTGTGTACCAACGGATTCGGCCGGCTCACCGCGGCCCGGATTGTATTCTCGGCGGTAGGTAGTGATGACTGGCGCAGGCGGCGAGGTGTGAGTCATGGGGCGGGAATCGGATGTGCGGGCGCGACGCCGGGCGGCGGCGCGGGATGCGGTCGATCGGCGCCTGGAACGGATTGACAGCACCGGCGATTTCTCGCTCGCGCTGTCGAGCGAGTCGGACTACGAGATCGAGCAGCTCGGGCTACCCGACTGCGACGCCGAGGAGGCCGTCGCGTCTCAGTTCCTGCTGGGATGGTTGCAGTGGTATCGGTATCTGGCCCGGCCGGACGGGCCGAATCCGATGAGTTGGCAGGACGCGGTCGAGCTTTTCACCGCGTGTTTCGTCGCGGGCGCCGGCGCGGAGTCGATGCCCGGTGAGCTGCTGCCCAGCCTGGTCCTGCGGGCCGGACAGGTCGGTTCCGTGCTCCTGCACGAGAGCCAGAACTCCCGCGATGATGACGTCGTGTTCCATACGGTCGACCTGTGGCGGCGCTTGCACGACCTGGCGTCGACCGACGACCTGCTCCCCGCCGACCATCCGCTCCGAGTGGGTGCGGTGAACAGCCTCGGCGTCGCTTTGCGGATCGCCGCGCAGCGGCAACCGGAATCGGTGGATCTGGAGGAGGCGATCGACCTCGGTCGAAAGGCGTTGGCGGCGACCGCATCCGATGATCCCAGCCGCACCGGACGACAGTACAACGTGGCCGCCGCCCTCCGAGCCAGATATTCGCGCTCGCACTCGCTGTCCGACCTCGATGAGGCGGTCGCTCTGATCCGCAGCGCCATCGAGGTCTCCCCCGTCGATCAGCCGCGTCACGAGGCGACCTACACCGGTTTGGCGACCACGCTCTTGGACCGCTTCCGCGCCACGGGAGCGCAGGCCGATCTCGACGAGGCGGTCGAGTGTGGGCGTCTGGCCGTCACCGCGGTGGCCGAGGTCGACGACTACGCGGTGTCCGGAGTGGTTCTGGCCAATCTGGCGACCTCGTTGCGAACCAGATTCGAGGTGACGCATTCGGCACAGGATATCGATGAAGCCGTCGATATCTCTCGACGGGCGGTGGAGGCGGCGCCGGTCGGGCACAGCTCGCACCGCGAAGTACTCGCCAATCTCCTGGTGACACTCCGTCACCGCGCCGACAACCACGGTGGCCGAGCGGATCTCGACGAGGCAGCCGACGTGTGCGGGCGATCCGCCCGCACTGTCTTGCCGGACGACCCCGATGGGCACGCGATCCAGGCGCTGTGGGCCCTCGCCCTCCGCATGCTGTTCGAACACACCGACGCGCAGGCCGATCTCGATCGCGCGATCGATGCCACCCGCATCGCCTCGACCGCGACGCCGACCGGCCACCCCGAGCGAGCCGAACGCCTGGCAGGCCTTGCCCACCTCCTGCGGCTCCGGCTCGAACGCACCGGCGAACACACCGACTTCGAGGAAATCGGCCGGGTGATAGGTGAATCCGAGCCGACCCTGACCTCCGGCCACACACCACACACGACCGCGTTGACCTCGTATGCCCTGGCCTGTTTCGCCAGGTTCGAGGGTCGCGGTGATGCGGCGGATCTGGACGCTGCCGCCGATCTGGGCGAGCGGGCCGTGGCGACGACCGCGGCCGAGGCCGACAGTTCGGCGCTGGAGGCGAAAAGCGCGCTCAGCCGAATTCTTCAGGCCCGTTTCGAGAACTTCGGGGCGGTGTCGGACCTGAACGAATCCATTCGACTGGCCCGCGACGTCGTCCTCGCCACCCCGATCGATGCGCCGGATTTCGTCCGATCGGTCGCCAATCTCGTCGGGGTACTGCGACTGCGCTTCGAGCGGACCGGCGATGTGGCCGATCTACTCGAGGCCATCGAGGTCGGGCGGCACACCGCGGCGCGCAGCACCGGCGACGGTCCCGATCGGGGTTCGCTCCTGCTGAATCTCGCATCCGCGATGCAGACCTGGTCGGGCCACACCTCCGAACAGTCCGACCTCGACAGTGCGGTCGAGGTGGGCAGACAGGCCCTGTCCGCCATGCCGACCGGCAGTCGCGGGCATACCTTCGCACTGTCCAATCTGGGGGCCATGCTGTTGGCCAGATTCCAGCGATCAGGGAATCGTGCCGACCTGGACGAGGCCCTCGAGCTCACCGAGGACGCGTTGACGTCGGCCGGCGTATCCGCTCCGCAGCGAAACATCCTGCGATACAACCAGGGTGTTCTGTTGTGCGCCCGATTCGGGCGCACCGGGGCGCAGCCGGATGCGGAGCGGGCGATCGCGATGCTGTCGGCGGTGGCCGACAGTACCGCAGCAGCGCACCTTCGTATCAGGGCCGCTCGGGTGGCGGCCGAACTCCTCGAGCACTCGCAGCCGGGGCGCGCGGCCGAGTTGCTCCGCACCGCCGTGCGATTGTTGCCGGAGCTGGCCTCGCGTCGACTCGACCTGCGGGATCAGCAGCATGCCCTCCGCAACTGGTCCGGCATGGTCTCCTGGGCGGTGGCCCTGACATTGGCGGATTCGACCGCGCCCGCGGGCGAGACCGCGACGCTGGCCCTCCAGATGTCCGAGGCCGGGCGGATGGTCGTGCTCAGCGAGATATTGCACGCGCGAAGTGAACTCACGGACCTGGCCGATCGGCATCCGGCGCTGGCCGAGGACTTCATCCGAATCAGGGATCTGCTCGATCTCGCCGACGCCGAGCACTCCCCGCGCAGTAGGACCGGATTGCTCCGCGAGTTCGAGAAGGTCCGGCATCGGATTCGCGAACAGGACGGATTCGCCTCGTTCGGACTGCCGCCCGCGATCGACGACCTGGTCGCCGAGGCGGTGCACGGACCCGTCGTCGCCTTCAACATCAGCGCGCTGCGCAGCGATGCCCTGCTGTTGACCGCTGAGGGAGTCGTGAGCCTGCCGCTGCCGGGGCTGAGTTTCAAGACGGTCGTCGAGCAGATCGGTGTCTTCAACAACGCACTGATCAGCGCGCACGAAGGATCCAGCGGCGTGGAGCGCCGAGATGCTCAGCAACAAGTGAAGCGGGTGCTCGAGTGGCTGTGGGACAACGCCGCCGAGCCCGTGCTCGATGCGCTGGGATACCGGAGTGAACCCACCGCGGACCACGAATGGCCGCGGGTGTGGTGGTCGTCCGGCGGGTTGATGAGTCTGTTGCCGATCCACGCCGCCGGGTACCACGACGGATCACGCGATCCCGCCGCCCGCACGGTACTGGATCGCGTCGTCTCCTCCTTTACGCCGACGGTTTCCGCCCTGCGGCATGCCCGCGCACGATCACGCGGCGCCGCCGGGCGAACCCAGCGGGCGCTGACGGTCGCCATGCCCACGACGCCCTACCTGCCCGCGGGCAGCCTCGACCATGTCCGTGACGAAGCCGCACTGCTCGTCGCGCGACTCCCCGGATCCGTCGCGATCATGGAGCCGGAGCCCGTGAGCATTCAGAAGGCGTCCGATCCGGCAGCCGAGGCGCCGTCGTCGAAGTGGGTCGACGAACTGCCGACCAGGGCCAATGTCCTTGCGCTGCTTCCCGAATTCGAGATCGTGCACTTCGCGTGCCACGGTGTGACCGAGGCCTCCGATCCGGCCCGGAGCAGGCTGCTGCTCCACGACCACGCGCGCAACCCGTTCACCGTCGAGTCATTGACCGCGCTTCGCCTCGACCGCGCCGAACTCGCCTTCCTGTCCGCATGCGATACCGCGGTCAACACCGATGCGGGCTTGATCGATGAAGCGATCCACCTGACATCGGCCTTCCAACTCGGCGGTTACCCCCATGTGATCGGCACACTGTGGTCCATCGATGACACAACCACGGTCGACATCGCCGAAATGTTCTACGACGAGCTGATTTCCGGCGGCGCCACGAAACGGCTCGATTGCGGCCGGGCGGCGGCGGCACTGCATCGGGCCGTGCGCACGATGCGCGATCACCGCATCAATACGCCCACGCTCTGGGCGGGCTATATCCACGCGGGCGCATAGCACCCCGGAAGATCTCCCTTCGTGCGCGAGCGCGGGATCGGGACCGCTCAGTCCCGTCTCGAGCGCCGGTGTTTTCGATACCGGCGCAGATTGCGCCGCGCACGCTCGTCTCCTGCCGCCGCGGCGAAGTTCCACCACATCTCGGCCTCGGCATCCTCGCCACGCCTATGGAGCAGCACTGCGAGTTCGTTCATCACAATGGTCTCACCCTTCTCCGCGGCGGCGCGATACCACCGTATGGCTCGGGCCGGGTCGTCGCGCCCGTCGTAGAGCGCACCGAGATAGGCCATGGCACCGATTTCGCCCAGCGCGGCGGCGCGTGTCAGCCACTCCTCGGCTTCGGTCTCGGCACCTCGCTCGGCGAGCGAGGTGCCGAGACCGAATATCGCGCGAGCGCGGCCGGTCTCGGCGGCTGCCCGAAGCCAGAACTCGACCTCGGCGGAATCCCCACGCTCATGGGCCGCCCGCACCATCGCACCCCACAGCCCGAGCCCCTCGGTATCGTCGATCCAGGCGGGCGCGGTCCTGGCATAGCCGTGGTGCTGGAGTCCCGCTACGAAGTTGAGCATGAGGCCGGTCAGCTCGTCGGGCAGTTGCCGCCCAGGCTGCGCGGTGAGTTCCCGGCGGCGGTCTATCGCCTCCTGGGCAGCTCCGATAGCCTCGCGCAATTCCCGTCCGGCTTCGAGGCGGGCGTTCGCGAACATCCACAACTGCCAGATGTAGTGGAGCTCGTTCGCGCTCGAATCGGCGAGGACCAGTTCGCGACAGATATCGACAGCCTCCGAACTCGACCTCAGTGCTTCGTCGTGTCGCCCCAGCACCGTCAGCGATGATGTGCGCAATACCAACACCGCGGCCAACTCGGGGACTGCCGCGTGCACACCCTGCCGCATCAGCCGAAGCCCGACGCTCGCGGCACGTTCGGCGCAGTCGTACACGAGATCGTAGTGTCCCGACCGCCCGTGCACACCGCTGATGAGGATCAGCGCGTCGAGCAGGCCACGGCCGTAGGTGACGACATCGCTCTCGGCCAGCTCGGCCAGGAGCATCGCGGCTTCCATCGCCGGTGCGAGAGCCTGTTCGTCACTCTCCGACTTCGACAGCTCGGCGACGAGCTGCTTCAACGAGACTGCCAGGGTGGACTTTTCCTCGTCGTCTCCCGAGCGGACCGCCCAGCGCAGGAGGGCGGCGGCCTCGGTGTAGAGCGCCACCGCCCGTTCGGCTCGTCCGGATTCGGACATCAGCACGCCGAGATTGTGCAGTGCCTTCGCCAGCGCCGGAGCCCAGACCGCATCGTCGGACGCGAGCAGCTCACGCAGGAGGCCGATGGCCTCCTCCACCGCGGCGATACCGTCGTCGAATCGGGCCATCTCGCGTAGCGGTCCGGCGCCGTAGGCGATCAGCGTCGAGATGAACTCGGCTCGGCGGCCCGGGTGCCCTCGGTCCTGTTCGCGATACAGCGCGATCGATTCCTCGAAGGAGGCGAGCGCCTGTCGATGCAGACCCAGAGTCGTCTGCACGTTGCCGAGCACACGGAGCGCCCCCGGGACATCGTGATCGTCGGCCGCCGGATCCGCCTGCGCGCGTTCCCGATACAGCGCCACGGCTTCCGCTACCACGGGTAGCGCCCGGTCGGGACTCTCCAGTTCCAGCAGAACCAGGCCGAGGTTGTAGAGCGAGTCGACGAACTCCGACCGACGGTCCGAATCCGCTTGCGTCAATCGTCGATAGCGGTCGACGGCCTCCTCGATATGGCTCAGGGCCTGTGCCCGGCGACCCGCCTGCGCCAACCTGCTGCCGAGTTGGCCCATCGCCTTGGCGAGCGGATATTCGTAGGCGGCCGGGTCCAGCATCGCCAGCACGCGGTAGCGGGCCACGGCCTCCTCGGCGGCCCGGCCGTCGGGTCCGATGACCGCCTGATCCACGGCCTCCAACAGCGCGGGCTGGATTCCGGTCGGCATGTCGTTCGGAAGCACGCGTACACCCCCCGAATGTCGTCTCCCTGAGCATAATCCGCTTCGGCAGCTACCGTGGGTGGTCGCGATGCTACGTTAGGACCCGACGTTCACCGGAGTGCACGAGACGGGCACCGAGTGGCGTGTGGAGTTCGCGCCGCATCACACGACGGGGAGGGATTGGGGTGGAGCCTGCGCAGCGGGATGCCCTTCGGGTAGGCGCCGGCTTGGCGTACGTGTGCCGGAATCTGCCCGAGATCCGCAGCCTGCTCCGAGACGACGGCGGTGACCCGTCCACCCCACTGCAACGGCTGCTCGCTCGCGCGCGATCCGGTGACTCGCCCGCCATTTCGCCCCTCCTCGACGCCGTGCACTCCGCGCTTCAGCAGGCCGGTGACGCCCGCGGGATCTTCGGGAACCTACGCGGTATGGCAGGTGTCGGGCTGCGCCCGATCGAAATCGTCTACCGGTGTCCCAACGCGCTGTGCACCGGCCGTCAGGACGACGAGGTCGGTGCGGAAACTCCCCGGTGTGCCGTCACAGACCGGGAACTGATCAGGGATACGAAGCGCTGAATGGGCGGCCTGTGGAGCGAACTCGGCAAGAAGCTCGCCGAGCGATGGGTCTCGTTGCTGGTACTGCCCGGCGCGCTGTACCTGGCGATCGCCGCGATCGCGGTATTCCTCGGGCAGGCACACGCGCTCGATATCGGCCTCCTCGTCCGCAAGATCGGCGCTGCCGCCGCGAACCCGACGGTGTCGAGCGCCGGTGGTCAGGCCATTCTGCTGGTCGCGATATTGGCGGGCGCGACAATGGCGGGCCTGCTCGCCCAGGCGATCGGCACGGTCGTCGAGCGGGTCGTGCTCGCCGCGGATTGGCGGAGCTGGCCGCGGCCGCTGGCGACGGTGGCCGCCCGCGTGGTGAACCGACGGCAACGCCGGTGGAAAGCGGCGCACGCGCGCTACCACGAGCAGGATCGGCGTGCTCTGGCGCCGAACCCCGCCGACCGTCCCGATCCGGCCGTACGGCATCGAGCGGCCCGCGACAGGGCCAGGATCTCGGTCGAGGAACCCGAGCGCCCGACCTGGAGCGGTGACCGAGTTCATGCCGCGGCACTGCGCCTCGACCGCGACTATCACCTCGACCTCGCCACGGTGTGGCCGTTCACCTGGCTCGTGCTGCCGGATGTGGCCCGCGATCAGGTCACCCAGACCAGGTCCGCCCTCACGCGGGCCTCGAATCTCACCGCGTGGTCAGCGCTGTATCTCCCGCTGGGCGTGCGTTGGTGGCCGGCGTTCGTGATCGCGGTCGTCGTCGCCGCATCGGCGCGCAATCGCATTCGTGCCTCGGTGGACGCCTACGCCCAAGCCCTGGAGGCCACCACCCGCCTGTATGCCACCACCCTGGCCGGTGAGCTCGGCATCGGCCACACCGGTTCGCTCACCAAGGAACTCGGCGGCGCGCTCACCCGTGCGCTTCGTGCGTCGCCGCTGCCGCCGGACTCATCGCCGCGGTAGTCGCCCAATTTCCTTCGTGGCCCTGCGAACAGGGCCACGGCCGCCAGGCCCGGTACGACTTCTTGTCCGAATCGGCTTTTCATCCACCTGCCCGATCGCCCGCGGGCAAGCGGCAGCCGATGGTCGCGGTGATCGTCATCGACCGGGTATCGGCGAAGACCGACACCTCGGTATCGCTGTCCCACTCCGCACCGTCACCGCCCTCGAAGGTGACGTGCCGGTCCGGCGACGAGCTGCTGCCGGGCAGCATGTCCGTCGCGCCGACGGACGCGGCCAGCGCGCGGGCCGTCTCCTGAAACCCGGGCCACGCCGCCTCGGCCACCGAACCATCGGCTCGGTAGCGCGGTAGGACGACGCGTATGCCGCCGGTATGCCCGTACGGGCCGTAACAGGGCCCGAGCGCGCGGTCCTCGCTCCGGCTCCACCGCAGCGCCGGTTCGATCGCCGAGGCGGCGGCCGCGATCCGCTCGACGACCGACGCCATCTGCTGTTCCGCCACCTCGGAGGACGGCAGGGCGGCCAATTCGGCGGTGGCGGCGGCTATTTCCTCCGCGGAAGGCGGCGGGGCGGGTTCACCGAGCAGGGTCGCGCATCCGCTCGCCGTCAGCGCCGCGGCCAGGAGCGTGACAAGACAGCGCGATGCGACGAGCAGCCGTCGCGATCCGGTCATCGGCACCTCCCCCGCTTCCGGCGGTCGCACAGAACGGCCCGATTGTATTCGGATCCAGGGTGGTAGTTCAGAGCCGGCCGACGATCCGTTCCGGAGTGACCCGCACGGTGACCACCGGGATGTCGCCGTAGGTGGCCGCGGCGTCGGGATTGGATTCCGCGTAGGTCGCGCCGGTGTACTTCAGCGACAGCCGATCTCGCAGTTCGTGCCCGCCCTCGACCAGGGTGGCGGTGCCGTGGATCGCGGCATAGGTGTAGGGCTGCTCGGGCGGGCTGACCAGCACGCTGACTCGCCCGTCACGGCGCAGGTTGCGCTCCTTGCGACTGCCCGCGCCCACCGCGAAGAGAACGTCGTCGCCGTCGCGAAGGATCCACACCACCGACTGATGCGGGCTGCCGTCCGGCTGGATCGTGGCGACGGTGGCGAACACGGGCGAATCGAGGACCTGCCGCAATCGGGCCTCGGACACACCGAGCGCCGCTGGTTGCAGCCGGCCGAGCAGGCGCGTCGTCTCGCGGTACAGTCGCGCCGCCGCCGCGGTATCGAACGCGGGCCCGTGCACGTCCACGTGCTCGCCCTGCACGATCGCGGTGAGTGCGTCGCCCGGCGGGTTGTCCAGCACAGCCAGGATCGGGCCGATCGCCGTATCCACCGATTGCGCGGTGCGGCGCAGTATTTCGATCTGCGCCGCCATCTCGGCGTCGTAATCGCCGGACAGCGCGGTGTTCACCACCCCCGGATGCAGCAACACGTACCGCACCCTGGCCGATACCGGCCGGCGCGCGAACTCGATGCCGAGCAGATCGTTGAGCTGGCCGCCCTGGCTGAGGGCACGCAAACCGTGGTAATCGCGTTCGTGGCCGAGGTCGTCCCAGCGGATCTCGCTCGTACCGCTGCCCGGACCGCCCACATTCACGATGACCGGGTTCTCGGCCCGGTCCAGCAGGTCGATCAGTTCGTAGCTGAGCACGAATCGGCTCAGGTAGAACAGCGCGAAGGTGTACTCGAACCCTTCCGCGGTGACGAGCCGATCGGACCGGTAGTGCCGGGCACACAGCACCAGGGCGTCCAGCGTCGTGAACCGGGCCCGGATGGCCTCGATGGCACTGCGCGTGTCACCGAGGGAACTCAGATCCGCCGACACGAAATGCGCCCGGCCTTCCGCGCCCAGCGCTGCGGCGGCGTCGACAAACTCCTTGCCTTTCACCGGGTTTCGCCCGATGACCAAAACCGCGTCTCCTTCGGCCAGGCGCTCGAGAGCGACAGCCCGACCGATACCGTCGGTCCCACCGGCGACTACAACATGCTTCATAGCATCGAAGCTAACGCATCGGTCCATCACTGTCATCAGACAAGTACATACAATTGAACCAATCGGTAAACTCTGGAGCCCCGCCGGGCTATCTGGCCTGTCGCCGATACAGTGCCCGCTGCCATCCGCCTGAACTCGACCCGGCGGGCAACCGGTCCGTGTCCCGCCCACCCACCGTCGCGTTTTAGGCCTCCGGGTCCGCCCGCGAGTCCCAGCTCGCTCGGATTCCGGCACGGTGGATCTGTCGGTTCACGAAGCCACGCCGCCTCGGCGGGACGTAGTTCGGCACCGAATCGCATCGGCTACCGTCCTCCGGTGTCACAAAACGGCAGGGACCGGCGTCTTGTGGGTGACACAGTCAGCGTGAAGAGGAGCCACTTATGACCGGCACGTCGCAGAACGCGCCCGGAGCTCACGACCGGGGCACGAGCCAGGGCCACAACGCGAACCCCGCGACCGAGGCGTTTCTCGCTCACCGCAATCTGCTGTTCACCGTCGCCTACGAGATGCTCGGCTCGGCCGCCGACGCCGAAGACGTCCTGCAGGAGACCTGGCTGCGCTGGTCGGGCGTCGACCTCGGCACGGTGCGGGATCACCGCGCGTACCTGGTCCGGATCACCACTCGCCAAGCACTGGTCCGGCTGCGCACGCTCGGCCGGCGAAAAGAGTCCTACGTCGGGCCCTGGCTACCCGAACCGCTGCTCACCGCACCCGACGTGGCCGAGGACGTCGAACTGGCCGACAGCGTCTCGATGGCGATGCTGCTGGTGCTGGAGACGCTCACGCCGACCGAGCGGGCGGTGTTCGTGCTGCGCGAAGTGTTCGACGTCGGGTACGAGGAGATCGCGGACGCCGTCGGCAAGAGCCCGGCGGCGGTCCGCCAGATCGCGCATCGGGCGCGGGCGCACGTGGCCGCACGCCGACCGCGCGGGGTCGCTTCCCCGGCCGAGACCCGCGACGCGCTCGAGGCGTTCCAGCGGGCGGTCGAAACGGGCGACCTGCAACGACTGCTCGACATCCTCGCACCGGATGTCGTCCTGCTCGGTGACGGCGGCGGCGTCGTGCAGGCCCTGCCACGCCCCGTCGTGGGCGCAGGCCGGGTGGGCCGCGCGCTCACCATCGGGCTGCGCAGGTTCGCCGCCGCGGTGTCTCTGCGGCCGGCGCAAGTCAACGGCTGCCCGGCGCTGATCGTCCGCCTCGACGAGGACGTCGACTCCGTCTTGGCGGTGCGGGTCGACGACGGCCTCATCACCGGGATCTACGCCGTGCGCAATCCCGAAAAGCTCACGCGCATCGGGCAGGAGACAGCTCTGCGCCGCTGATGAGCCGTTGCCCGTCCGCGAATCAGCCACGGACCCGATCGCATCCGCCCGACGACTCCACAAGCCCAGCCTGGTCGTCTTCGACCAGCCGACACCCTCCGAGGACCAGCGACCGATGGACCCGCGACGGATCGAGCTCAACCGCAGGCACAGCCGGGAGATGGGTTCGCTGTTCCACCAGTTCCTCGACGCCCATCCGGACGTCGAATCCGAAGTCGGCACAGCACCGATGACGGACGCCCAAGAGGCCGCGTGGACCGCCTTCGGCGCCGCGCTGCCGGCTCGGCATCGGGCCGAGCGATCGGCGCTCGCGGCCGAGATCGACGCCGAGCAGCGACAGCGCGACGAGCGGTAGCTACGGCGCAACGACCGCACAGCCGTTCGAGGCCCGCAAGCCTGAGCGGGACAGAGGAATTGCCATGTGCGGCGCACGGAGGCGTCGCGTCCTCCGACGCCGTCGCCGAGGGATTCGCGGTGAGTGTCACACCTACCGACATCACGACGTGCAGTGCACGTGCAGGCCATATCTTCGGCAAATCGACCGCGCCGGAACGTCGTCCGCCCGCGCGGCGCATCGCCCGGAGTTGGCCGGAGCGGCGATGAGGTCACCGGCAGAGTAACTCCGAGTGAACGGCCGGTGCGATCCGAGCCCCCGCCGTATCCTGAATCGGTACGGAGAGCGGGGTGATGTGCAGACGACATACGCCATCGCCGCCTACCCGAAGTTCCACGTTCCCCGGCGCGTTCCCATCGCGCCGACGAATTATCCTCCCCCGCAATGGTTTCTGTATCGCCGGTGATGTCCGTCTCTTTCGGAGTCGCAGGCCGTCCCGAGTGATGCCACTTCGGCAGAAGGTCTCCCGCGGGGATTTTCGCGACCCCGTAGCAATCTTCCGAGCGATAGACCGCGAGTTGCCAAATGCGTTCTCAATATTGAGGATTCGCTATCGATTGCTACAATCAAAACGTGCACCGTTAGCATAGCTAATCAGTGGCAACACTCTGTCCGGCCCGCCCACCACCATGGCTCGCCCGGAGTTCCGCTGTCACTGAAACGGGCGCACGCTCCGTTGTCGGCAGTTCCAGGGAGTTTGCTATGGACAATCCGCACGTTCTGGTCATCGGCGGCGGCCCAGCCGGGTCGACCACCGCAGCCCTGCTCGCCAAGTCGGGGGTCCGGGTGACCCTCCTGGAACGAGATAAGTTCCCGCGCTATCACATCGGCGAAAGCCTGTTGGCGTCAGTGCTGTCGACACTGCGCCTCTCCGGCGCCTACGACGCGGTCGCCGCCCATGGCTTCCAGATCAAACGCGGCGGCCATTTCCAGTGGCAGAACGACAACTGGCTGCTGGACTGGTCCAAGCTCGTCGACGCGGAGGCCTGGTCGTGGCAGGTCCAGCGCGACGTCTTCGACGAGATACTGCTGCGCAACGCCGCCGAGCAAGGGGCGACGGTGATCGAGCACGCCACGGTCACCAATGTGCTGTTCGAGGGTGATCGCCCCACCGCCGTCGAATGGACCATCGAGGGTGACGACCAGGTCCATACCGTCGAGATCGACTTCCTCGTCGACGCCTCTGGACGGGCCGGTGTGCTGGCCAAAAAGCAACTCGTCGAGCGCCAGCAGCACCCGGCCTTCCGCAACGTGGCGGTCTGGTCGTATTGGGAAGGCGCACACCTACATCCGGACAGTCCGGAAGGTGCGATCAACGTCGTGTCCACCCCCGAGGGTGGCTGGTTCTGGAACATTCCGCTCTCGAACGGCCGCCACAGCGTCGGCTACGTCGTCTCCGCGCGCAAAGCCGCCCCGAAACTCCGTGAACAAGGACGCGAGGCGTACTACCTGGACACCCTCCGCGACAGCGCGGCCATGACCGAACTGCTCGACGGCGCGCGACAGGTCGCCGAAGTCAAGGCGGAGCAGGACTACTCCTACAGCTCGGACCGGTTCTGCGGTCCCGGCTGGGTCGTGGTCGGCGACGCGGCGTGCTTCCTCGATCCGCTGTTGTCCAGCGGCGTGCACCTGGCGACCTACTCGGGTCTGGTCGCGTCGGCGGCGATCGCCACCATCTTGCGCGGCGAGCTGAGCGAGGCCGACGCCCTCGGCTTCTACGAACATGCCTATCGCCGGGCATACACCCGGTTCCTGGTCCTGGTTTCCCGGATGTACGAGCAGTATGTCGGGTCGGAGGAATACTTCGCGCACGCGGGCAGCCTGACGACCGGGCACAGTGGCGACTCGAAGCAGGCTCAGTTCACCGAGATCATGGCGGGCCTCACCGACATGGACGAGTCCTCGGGTGCGCAGCAGCGCGCCGCGACCGAAACCATCGTCTCCGCGGCCGAACGACTCCATGACGAGTCGGCGAATCTCGAATACATGGGTCACCTGGATATGTCCGTCGTGTGGGATCATTGGCGTGATCCGCTGGCCGACACGACGACCGGCGAACTGCGCATCACGACCGACCCGGTGCTCGGCCTGACCGATCGCCCCAGGACGGACACGGAAATCGCCGCCGTGGCTCGCCCCGTTCTCCCGCCGACGGCGGCCGGCGCCACCACTCACTAGCGCCGGTTCGGTTCGGACTTCTCGTGACAACCACCGCACGGAGCCGGCCGTGACGATCACGCACACCGGCCCCGAACCACCGGGTGATTGCCCGCCCGGTGGTTCGGGTCTGCGTCAACCGGACGGGATCGAACGATTCGGCCACCCGGTGACCAGGATGCTGCTGGGCAGCGTCGGCTTCACCACCCCCGTGCTCGCGGCGATTCTGGGCACCGAACTGGACATTCGGGTACTGCGCCAGGACGACATCGCGGCCGGTCGGTTGCCGGGCACCGTCACCGATGCCTTGCGCGTATCCGGCGCCGATCGCGTCATCGTCCGCCGCTCGTGTCTGGTCAACCCCGATCTGGTCACCGCATCCGTCAACTACGTCGTCGCCGTGCGCGGACCCGCGGCCGCGTCCGGGGTGGACGATCTGCGGGTGCCCATCGGGTCCGGCCTGATTGCGCGCGGGATGTCACAGCGCCGGCATCTGCTGCGGACCGGCGTGACGAGATGGCCGGACGGCAGGATGTGCGCGGCACGGTCCTACGTCATGCTGCTCGGCGATCGGCCTCTCTGCTACATCCGGGAGTCGTTCAATCCCAGCGTTATTCCACCCACCTACGTCACCGCGACCGATGACGATCCGCCCTGGGCCGACGAACCCGAACGCGCGGAGCCGGGGGCGTTCACCCTTCGAACAGCACTCCCGGCGACGCAGGAGCCCACGGGCGACGAGCGGACGGACACCCCACCCACGACACTGTGGGGCCGCGTGCGGCGCTCGCGCCCCCTGCCTGTGCTGGTCCACCCGGACGAGTGCGATTCCCTCACCGCCGGTTTGGCCCGGGCAGCGCGCGGGCAGGGCTTCGTGCTGCACCTCGGTGGCGGCGACGGCCGATCCGCCGCAGGCGGTTCCCGCGCCGTCGATGCCCGCCGGGCGCTGATCTACGCCGCGGCGGCGGTCATGGCGCACGGCTCGGGTGAACCGGTCGTCGCCATCGAAGGAGCGGCCAGTCGATGTCCCGGACCCCACTGGATGCCGGAGGTACTCGGCCCCGCGGCGGCGTCTTTCGTCGGCGCTGCGACCGATGACGGAGGCGATCCGGCCGGCCGCAGGCCGCACCCGGTGCCGAACAGGTCCGTTGACGCGGCTCGGGACGGCCTGCGCGGCGATCGCCTGCCGCTCACGCTGTCTGTGAACATCCTGCGCCGCGCCGGGGATCGGTGCCATGACCCGGTGCGCCGCGACCTGCTCCGCGAGGTCGGTGGACTGTTGCCCCTCGCCGCGATCGCACCGCCGGGCGCTCACGAGCTGCACAGTTCGCTGGGGCCGCTACGCGTCTCGCGGGAACCGGTCCTGCCCTACGCGGACGCCGCTGCCCCGCCCAGCGCCCACCGGCGCGGGTGGGATCGTTCGGCACACCTGCTCTGGATCGGTGACGAGGCCCGCCCCGCCGCGCGCGCCCAGCTACGGTTCGCGGCCGGCCTCGGCAACCCGGTTGCCGTAGCGCTCGGTCCCACCACCACACCGCACGATGTCGAGTTCCTGTGCCGGACGTTGAATCCGCAAAGGCTACCCGGCAAACTCACCCTCGTTCCTCGGCTCAGCGCCGCCTGCACCCGTGACAAGCTCCCGGCCTTGTTGGATGCGGCTACCGCGTGCGGAACTCCGGTCTGCTGGGTGTTCGATCCGCTGCCGCCCGCCCCGCGTACCCGGCGTGGCCGCATACCCCTGCTCGGCGAGGTCGCCATCGACGGCATTCGCGCGTTCTTCCAGACCTGCCGGGCCACCGGCACCGCTCCCGGCGGCTTGCATCTCGAATGTGCGCCCGGCCTCGATCCGGCACAGACGCTGCACTGTGTCATCGCGGCGCTCGAGTCGAGGGCTGCCTGACCGATGGCGGTCCGCGCGCCACGGTCTCCCGTTCCGCGACGGGTCCGGAAAACCGGAGCCGGGCAGCGCGTCGCAAGTCCTCCGGCATCGGCCGTCCGTAGCGACAACCGGCAGCCGAGTCCCCCTGACTGGGAAGCATATTCGCGCATCCGTCCACTTCGGGTACTGTCCCACCCGGGTGCACTCGGCAAGTCGAGCTGCGCGGTTGGCAGATTGATGACAATTGAGCAGAATCACCGGTAAGTTCGCGGGTAGTCTCCACCGTTCCGGGCAGTTGCGGATTCACCCGCAGAGCCCGAATCCTGGCACCGGAGAACTCGTCCGGTATCGACGCCGTTGCCCACTCACTCAGGATCGCTACGCCAACTCACCTGCACTGATTCGATACCATCGCCTGCTGTCCCTCGCCGCAGACCGCGGTCCCGAGCGAAGGCGCATCCCAGCAAGAAAGAGCAGGGCCTCCTGCGCCACCCCAGCGGTCCTACGGAAGGCGCAATATAATTCAGGAATAATTTTGGTTCACTTGTGGAGTATCACAAATCCGTGTGATTTGCGATGTGATCGCTACGCTTTCGTTATTCTTCGGACGGGTACAGGTGAGGCGTCGGCCGGCCGGGGCGGCGCCGTGTTGGAGGTAGGCGTTTCCAGCCGTGAGCAAGTGGTCTGAACTACGCACGTCCGCTGTGGGACTGGTGCGGTCGAGTCAGCGCGATGTCCGTGGTCGAGTGAGTGTGCGGGTACGCCTGCTGGCGATCGTGCTCATCTCCAGCGTCACACTGCTCACTATCGGCGTCGGAGCGGCGGGCTATCTGGTGAAATCCGCTCGTGCGGCAGAGGAATGGGCGGAGCTGGCCAGTAGCACGACAGCGCCTGCCATTCTCATGGTGCAGGCGTTCCAGGAGGAACGCCGGTTGTCGCTGTTGTATCTGGCCGGTGATGCCGAGGTCTTGCCCGGGCTCGCCGCCGCACGGCAACGCTCGGACGCCGCGCTGGCGGCGGTGATCGACAAAGGCGATGCCGCCCGCAAACTCAATCCCGGCGGCTCGGCCTCGGATATCGAGGGCTACAACAAGCTGTTCGCCATGGTTCCCACGCTGCGCGCCGGGGTCGACGCGCAGCAGGCGCCACCGAACGATGTATTCCAAGTATTCAGCCAGGTCATCGGCACGATCGTCGCCGCGTCCATGCTCGCCGCCCGGGTAGCGCCGCAAGCCGACATCGCCATCGAACTCGGCAATGGCGTCGAGCCCCTGCGAGCAGCCGAGGCATTGTCGATGGCGGACACACTGGGAGCGGTGGCATTGACCCGCGGCGAACACACTCCCGCGCAACTGACCGAGTTCAACCGGCTGGTCGGCGAATTCCGCAGCCAGGTCGCCTATTCCAGCCGCGTACTGAAGGGCACCCGGCTCGCCCAGCTCGAGGAGATCACTGCCGGAGCGGCCTACCAGAAGGTGATCGCGATGCAGGACGCGGTGATGGTGCGAGGACCGGTGGAGGCGGGCACCGATTTCGAGGATTTCACTCGCTCCACGGACGGTACCGGCAGAACCCAGGGCGCCCGCTCGACAGCCACGACCGTGGCATTGCCCATGGGCGTCGCGGCCTGGCAGGATGCCTCCGGCCAGGTGGGCTCGGCGCTGCTGAAGCTGTGGGATTTCCAGAGCCGCGACGCGCACGACATCGCCCGCGAGCAAGGCGACCGGACCGCGCGGCAATCCCTGCTCGGCGGCGCGGCGGTGTTGCTCGTCGCGACCCTCGCCTTCGTCGCGGCACTGGTCCTGGCCAATCGCTTCATCGCGCGGATGCGCCGATTGCGGCGCGACACGTTGGAGCTGGCAGACCAACAGCTGCCCGATCTCATGCACAGGCTCGGCCGAGGCGAGAGCCTGGACTCCGAGAAGGAGCTCACCCGCCTCGATTTCGGTTCCGACGAACTGGGTCAGGTGGCCGACGCCTTCAACCGTGCGCACGTCGCGGCCGTGGCGGCCGCGGCGGCGGAGGCGAAGACCCGCGCGGGCGTCAACGCGGTGTTCCTCAACATCGCCCATCGCAGTCAGGTCGTGGTGCACCGCCAGCTCGCACTGCTCGACCAGGCCGAGCGCAAAGAGGAGAACGCCGACCAGCTCGAGCTGCTGTTCCAGCTGGACCACCTCGCGACGCGGGCCCGGCGCAACGCCGAGAACCTCATCATCCTCGGTGGCGAACAACCGGGTCGGCGCTGGCGCAAGCCGGTGCCGCTGCTGGACTTGGTCCGGGCCGCGGTCGCGGAAAGCCTCGACTACACCCGCATCCAGATCGGCCGGCTACCGGATATCCAGGTATCCAGTAACGCCGTAGCCGACCTGATCCATTTGATGGCCGAGCTGACCGACAATGCGACAGCCTTCTCACCCCCGCAGGCGCGCGTAGAGGTGACCGGCGTCGTGGTCGGGCGGGGTGTGGCAGTCGAGATCGTCGATCAGGGTCTGGGCATGTCGGACGCCGACTTCAGCGCGCGCAACGAACTGCTGTCCAACCCACCCGATTTCAGTGTGGTGACCTTGTCCAGCGAGACCCGGCTGGGCTTGTTCGTCGTCGCGAAGCTGGCCCACCGCCACGGCGTTTCGGTGCGACTGGGTGAATCGGTCTACGGCGGCGTCCGGGCCGTGGTGCTGCTTCCGAACGCCCTTTTGCAGACGCAGACGCGGCCGTACGAACAGAACGACGGCGGCCTCGTCGAATCCCCGGAGACACCGATGCCGGACAACCCATCGCCTCGGCCGTCTCCGGTGCAACGATCGGCATGGTTCACCCCGCCTTCCGAGCAGTCCCCCGCGCCGGGCACGCACAGCGAACGCCGTGGATTCGGCTCGGACGCCACACCGTATTCCGGCCCTGCCCCGGATAACCGGCCGCCGTTGCCACGTCGCCGCCGCCAATCCTCCGAGGAGCAGGCGGCGCCCCCCGCCGCCCCGGTGCGGCAGCGGACCGCCGACGAAGCACGCAATCTGATGAGTGCCATCGAGAACGGAACCCGCCAGGGACGCCGGAAGCGTCCCGACCTCGACTAGTCCGCGATCCACCCCACCATCGGAAGGCGACGATGACTACTTCCCAGGGAACCGGCTTCGGTTGGCTGCTCGACGAGCTGGTCACCGGACTGGTCGGAGCCCAGTCCGCGGTGCTGCTGTCCTCGGACGGGCTGCTGCTCGGCCATTCGAACCAGCTGGACAAGGCCGACGCCGAGCGGTTCAGCGCCATGGCTTCGGCGCTGCACAGCCTGTCGCGCAGCGTCGGTCACCATTTCGACGCCGGTGGCGTCTGCCAGACCGTGGTGGAACTCGACCGGGCGGTGCTGTTCGTCACCGCGGCGGGCGTCAACGCGTGCCTGGCGCTACTGGCGTCCGAGACCGCCGATATGGGTATGGTGGCCTACGAGATGAACCAAACGGTGCAGCGAGTCGGAACACATCTGTCGGTCGACACGCGCCCGCACCCACCCGCCTCGACACAGCCATGACTTATCCGCACGATCCCTGGTACGAAGAAGACGCCGGACCGTTGGTCCGGCTCTACGCCATCACGCGCGGCCGGGGTCGTGCCGCGCGACCGGAACTTAACCTGACCACCCAGGTGGTCGATGCCGCGCCCGGTACCGCGCTGCGGCGCACCGAGCCGGAATACGCCGCGATCGTGCAGTTGTGCCACACTCCGCAGTCGGTGGCCGAGGTGTCCGCGCGACTGCACCTGCCCCTGACGATGACGAAGGTCCTCGTCGGCGACCTGCTCGACGACGGCCGGCTGATCTGCCGGTCGCCCCAGCCCGCGATGGGGGCGGAGTCGGATCTCGGTCTGCTGCGCGCCGTGCTCGACGGCATTCGCGCGCTGTGACCGCACCGGCTCCGGCCGATGCTCAGGTCAGCTGCGCGGCAAGCCTTTTCGCGTTCATGTAGGCGATCGCCTCGATCGACACCATGGGGTTGACGCCCGACGCCGTGGGGAAGCAAGACGCGTCGGCGACGACGATGTTCGCCACTTCCCAGGTGGCGCCGTCCGGGTTGGTGGCCGAGTTCGCCGGCGAGCCGCCCATCCGGGCCGAACCCATGATGTGGAGCGCGCCGAGGGAACATTGCCCGGGGCCGTACCCGGCGGCCCGGCATGCGGCGGCGAACTCGGCGTGCGAGCCGCGCCGGCCCGGTTCGTAGGAGATGCCGGCCTGGTGCCCGGAAAAGATGCGGTGTGCGCCGGCCGCCTCCAGAATGCTCGCCGCACCCTCGATTCCGGTATGCAGATGGGCGGCGTCGTAGTCCGACAACCGGTACTCGACGATCGGCTCACCGCCGCGGTCGACGGACACGCTGCCCGGGTCACGGTCGCGCGTGATGATGCCGATCGCGTTCGATTTCGCGAAGTCGAGCATGGTGGCGCGATGGTTCTCGGCGCCGCGCCAGCTCATGAACCCGGTGGCGAGACCGGGATGGATCGGACCGGTTTCGTAGATCACGCCGTAGCCGTTGCCGTCCAGGTCGCTGTGCCTGCGGCAGATCCGGGTCTGCAAGCCGCCTTCCCACGGCCTGATCTCTTCGGAGAACACGCCGAACACCGCGGCCGCCGGGTGCAGGCGCAGGTAGCGGCCGATGTTGTCGTTGCGCAACCCGGAACGCCGCAGCAACGCCGGGGTCTGGATCGCGCCGGCCGACACCACGACCGCACGTGCGTGCACCTCGATCGCCACGCCGTCGGAGGTGACCGCCGAAACTCCCTGGGCCCGGCCGCCGCGCACGAGGATCCGCCGCACGTCGGCGTCCACGACGAGGCGGGCGCCCTGGTCGGCCGCGTCGGCGAGCCAGGTCTTGGTCACCGACTGCTTGGCGCCGAGCCGGCAGCCATATCCGCATCGACCGCACTCCACACCGGCGTCGCAGGCGTCGGTGACGTTGCGCGGCAACGTATCCACTTCCCAGCCCAGCGCCTCGGCGCCGCGCTCCAGAACGCCGTCGCGTGCGGACAACACCGAACGCCGATCGGTGACACCGAGGCGCCGCTGCACCACTTCGAGCGCCTCGTCGAATTCGGTCTCGGCGAACTGACCGGCGCCGAGCGCTGCCCACTCCGCCCGCACGTCCTGCGGCGTCGGCAACGAGGTGCTCCAGTTCACGACCGTCCCGCCACCGAGGCAGGTGCCCGCGACGAGGGTGATCTGACCTTCGGTGGACGCGGGCGGGCCCGGCGCGTACAGCTGCTGCAGTCCGCCGAGTTCGCCGGTACCGAAATCGCGGTCGTCGTAGTAGTTTCCGCGTTCCAGCACCACGACGTCGAGACCCGCTTCGGCCAGGACCGCCGCCGCGACACCGCCACCCGCACCGGATCCGACGACCACGACATCACACCGCAGTTCGGTGGTCTCGCTGCACCGCAGCGGCGTCAGCGCGGGCGCGGGCGCCGTCGGCAGCGGACCGGTCGGGGCCGGATAGCCGATCTCCTTCCACAGCGGATTGGCGCCCGCCGGGCCGGGAGTGATGTTGTAGGACAGCAGCGACGCCTGTTTGAGCGCTTGGAAGATCACCCGCACCGGCTCGAAGCGGGAATCGGCCAGCCGCAGGAGCGCTCGCTCCCGTTGCTGCTGCGACAAGCTGGAGAAGCGGCGCGGACCGCTGCCGGTGAGCAAGCCGGTCAGCCGGGAATCCCACAGGTTCAGCAGCGTGGCCAATTGCTTCTTCTCGGCCTCGCGCGGGTTTCGCCCCAGGATCTGGAAGACGGTGTCGACGGCGCCGAGTGCGCTCGCCGACGGCAGCGTCAACCCGTCGCCGGGGTTGAACGTGTCGCAGATCAGGTTCAGCGCCGCGCGTTGCTTGGCTGTTGGTTCCATGTCGAACAGTCCCCTTCGTTTCGCCGAGTGAGTTCTATCACAGGACGTGAACTACCACTAACTAAACGACTGTTTGCACTGGTCGTATCGTTACCAGACCGGAAAGAATGAGTGGACACATACTGCGACCTTCGACGCGCGAGCCGGACTTGGCGGCGGACGGGTGACGCGCCGAAGCCCCGTTCGTGCCGGAGGTTCATGCGGGAATGACGATCGCCGCCGCACAGCCGACCGCCAGGAACGCGTGGACGACCGAGACGAGCGCTCCGGCGAGTTCCATTGTCCGGTCCGCACCGGCCCGCGGCCGCGTCAGCGACCACCGGGTGAACGTTTGCTCGGCATGCACCGCGAGGCGCAGCAACTCGGCGCGATAAGACCCGAGCAGCGGTTGGTCGCATGCGCCCAGTGCTGCGGCGGTGAGGTGCGCGCAGCGGCCTATCGTCATCACGACCTCGAGCACCTCGTCCGGCACCGCCGTGATGACGTAGGCGTCCGCGAGGGCGGCCGCCACCCGCGTGCGTTCGACGACGCGGCCGAGCGCCCGGCCCAATTCGGACAGCCTCGCCCCCTCCGCCGCCCCCGCCCCGGACCCCAGGGCAGTGGTCAAGTTCGCGATCACCACGCTTGCCGTGTGCTCGACGCGGTGCAACCGGTCGAGAATCCCGGAGGCGTCGATCGGCGAGCAACCGAAATCCGCCAGGACCGTCGCCGCCTCGACCAGCGTCGCGGCCGCCGCACGGAAGTAGATGTCCGTTCCCGCACTCGCCGACAGCGTGCCCATGCCCACTCCCTTCGGGTAGAGACCCTCGATCAGCAGCCATCGCGCGGCGGTCCGATCCGGGTCAGGTTTGCCGCAAATATGCGTCAATGGGTCATAACATATCGCAGTATTTAGCAGGTAGATAGAAGAAATGACACAGAACAGTCATTCACTTAGATCACGGCGCCGCCGCGAGCGAACGCGGCGGATACGTCCAAGACCGTCCGACCGGCGTTGGTCCGCACATGCCGTCGCGGGCACGATGATGGAGCCGAGCCGATGTCCGTCGAGAGGATCGACCGATGTACCGTCCGAGTCGCTGTCTGGTCGCGGTCGTCGTCCTGTTCTGTGCCGCTGTCGGGTGCGGGGACACCGAGCCCGAACCGCGGCCTGCCCGGGGCGAGATCGTGTCGACGACCCCCTTGCTGAGCCTGCCGCTCGAACAGACCGCCGCGCTGCTGGCCGACGGCGGAATCCGGACGCCCGTCCGCAACGGTGTGGACGCGTTTCGCGTCGACTACCGCACGATCACCCCGGAGGGCGAACCGACCACCGCGAGCGGGCTGGTCGTGCTGCCGCGCACCGAGGCCGGGCGCCTGCGGGTGGTCAGCTACGAGCACGGGACCATGACGCTGAAAAGTGACGCGCCGTCGGTCGATACCCGTAACCTCCCCGACCGGCTGCGCGCGGTGATGTTCGCCGCGGCCGGCTACGCGGCGACGGCGCCGGACTATCTGGGCCTGGGGACCGGCCCAGGACCGCACCCCTACACCCACGCACCGTCGGAGGTCAGCGCGTCGGCCGACTTGCTGCGCGCGGCGCAATCCCTCGCCGCACGGCAACGCCGGGAGTTTGACCCGAACGTGCTGGTGACCGGTTTCTCCCAGGGCGGCCACGCCGCGATGGCGCTGGGCAAGGCGCTACAGGCCGGAACGATCCCGGGCTTCGGCGTCGCCGCGCTGGCCCCGATCAGCGGCCCCTACGACCTACGGCAGGTGCAGGCGCCGGCCGCGCTCGACGGCCGGGTCGTGCCGGGCGCGGCGGTCCTCTTCCTCTCGTATTGGATCACCTCGATGAACCGGATCCACCAGCTCTACGACGACCCGACCGAAGCTTTCCAGCAGCCCTACGCCGACAAAGTCGAAGAACTCTTCGACGGCTTCCACAGCGAGATCACCATCGTGACCTCGCTGGCGACCACACCCGGGCAACTGCTGACCGCGCGGTTCCTCGGCTTGGCCGCCGATCCGACCGGCGCCGCCGCGAAGGCGATCGCCGACAGCGACGGCACCTGCGACTGGACGCCTCGGGTGCCCGTCCAGCTCTACGCCTCCCGCGGCGACCGCGCCGTCCCGTACGCCAATACCGAGCACTGCCTGCGAGCCCTCGCCAGCCGCAACGCCACGCTGCGCGACGTGGGCGAGGTGGACCACGCCGGGACGGCCAGGGTTGCCCTTCCGGAGATTCTCAGCTGGTTCCAGCAACAGTTTCCGCCGAGCTGACGGCGCCGTAGCGGCAGGTCGCCGCGTGATCGGCGGTCAGTGCGAGTCGGCCGGTTGTGTCTTCGGCTCGAAGGGTGACTCGATCCGATCCATGACGATGCGGATGTCGAGGTTGGCGACCTCACCGGACGCGTCGAACTCGACATCGCCCGCGATACCGTGGCCGCTGAATTCCAGCCACCGGTAGTCGTCGAGGAATTCGGTGACCAGCCCGCGCCGGGTCAGGTAGCTGTGCACGGCACGCCGGTGATCCGTCAGTGGCAGTGCCCCGAATCCATAGGCCAGCACGCGAGCGAGGCCGGAGGCGGTCGGGGCGGGCAGCTCGAATGCCGGATGATCGATGAGAAACGCGACGCAGGCGCCATCGATGACCCCACAGTAGGAGCTCCAGCGGCCACAGACGATCTTCGCCGCGTCCGCCATCAGCCCGGCCACCTGATAGGGCTCCGGTGCCGCACCGTTGAGCACCACGGGCAGTTCGGCCGAACACAATTCGGCGACGCCGTATCGAAAGCCGAACTCGCGCACCGTCTGCGCCGAGCGCAGCAGCGACCGCGGGTAGCCCCAGGGATTGACCCATCCCCACAGCCACGACTCCGCGTCGGCCGTTCCGAGCAGGTGGACGTCGGTGCACACGATGGAGCGCTCGTCGCCGAGGAATTCGAGCCGGCGCCCTTCCAGGTCGGCTTCCCACACGTGTGCGCCCAGCACTTCTTCCAGGTGCAGTCGGTGCTCGAGCGACAGCAAGCCCGCGTCATCGAGAAGTCTCGTCAGTGGCACGGATTGGGACACCGAGTCAGCGTAGTCAACGCGGGCCGGTGGCCGCGCCTCCGACCGGATGTCGCGCCGGCTATTCGAAGGAACTGACGTTGTTCACCTGGTTCGAGGTGGTGTACCCGCTGACGTGGTAGGTGATGGTGAACGAGAGGTCCGAGCCGGTCCACGTGATCGGCGACCACTCACCGGCCTCGGAGAACAGGATGTAGATCTCGTGCCCGGCCTCGTACTCGGCACTGGTAGCGCCGGGGGCCAGCACGAACAGCTCTTTGGGATCGTCCCATTCCTGCCGGTAGACCGAGACGTGTCCCCCCGAATCGTTGTGCAGCTTGTACCAGCCGGGCGAGCTGCGCGTTGCGGGCTCCGGGGCCGTCGGCGACACGGTGACGGTCTTCTTCTTGAGCGCCATTCGGGTGGTCTCGGTCATTCGACTCTCCTTCGGTCCGAATCAGGCATGCCAGAAATCGAACGCGAACCCGGTTCGACAACGTCGGCGCGCTCGAATTCCCGCACGACGAAACAGCCGACCAGGTCGCGAAGAATAGTGACCAGACGAGACTCGGAGAGCTCGCCTGTTCTCACCACACAGTCTGCCTATATTCAGGCGAACTCGATTCACCCCTTACGGGTGAAATACCGCGCAGCGCAGGGACGGCCGGGACGCTCAGCCCGCCGCGGCCGGGCGGCCCGGCAACGGGTGCGGCAGGAAACCGTCGGCGAAGTACATCATGGAACCGCACTGATCACACCGGTAGGTGTGCTGCTTGAGTATCTCCTGGCCCAGCTCACTCGGGTGATCGGTCATGAAACCGGCGTGTCCGGTGATGAAACCGACAACACCGAGGTAGGTGCGGCGCCGTTCGCACCACGGACACGTCAGGTCGACGGACTCCTGTCTGCGACGGATCTCGTTTTCCTGCAGCGTTATCCGACGCTTCACCTGATCGATGTAGTGCCGCGCCTCCGACAGCGACAGTCGCTGTGGTTCGCTCCACGGGCCTTCGTACACAGTGTCGACGGCCGTCCGGAGTTGCGCGAACTCCGCTGCCGAACAACGCACCACCCGGGTACCCCGGATGCCGCCCTCGACGCGATAGGTGATTTCCGCTCGCGAAACACCTTTCGGCAACCCTTTGTTCAGCTTCACCCGTTTCGGGTCATCCGCATCCGGCTTGAATTCCAGCCCCCGGTCCGACACACCATCACGATACCGTTCGAATCGACTCGGCGGCCTGCCGTCGGACGGCTACTTCGAGTAATGGAAACCGACCGGCAGCACGCCCGCGCCGGCAAAGGGCGCGCCGTCGTAGGCAGTGCTCACCGGCAAGGGTCGGTGCCTCTCGAGTTCCGTCGGACACGTACCACCTCGCGGATCGTCGTCGCCCGACCCCGATGGCAGGCGACAGGCGATGTCAATAATAGCGATCAGCTATGTCGTGTACTCCGTTCCGGCGAAATTCGCGAAACTTAGAAATCGGACGAGATCGACATGCTGGTCCGAGTTCGGCGACGCGGACGTCGAGCCGAGGTTCTTTGTCGTCGGTGCGCCTCACGCGAGGGTAGCCGCCAGGACTACGGCCGAACATGGGCCTCGAGTACCCCGGCGTCGACGGCGGGTATTTCAGGACAGCCCCAGGTCCCGGGCGACGATCATCTTCATCACCTCACTGGTGCCCGCGTAGATGCGGGCCACTCGGGCATCGGTGTACAACCGGGCGATCGGGTACTCCATCATGTATCCGTAGCCACCGAACAGTTGCAGGCAGCGGTCCACCACCCGGGCTTGCACCTCGGTGCAGAACAGTTTGACGCGGGCGGCGTCCGCCCCGGACAGCGTCCCCGCGACCAGGTCGAGCACCGCCCGGTCGACCATGGTCTGGGCTGCCTCGACTTCCGCGGACATCGCGGCCAGTTCGAACTTGGTGTTCTGGAACGACGCGACCGGCGTGCCGAATGCCTTGCGCTGCTTGGTGTATTCGACCGTCGCGGTGATCGCGGCACGCGCTTGGGCGACCGATCCGATCGCGACGGTCAGCCGTTCCTGCGGCAGGTTGTGCCCCAGGTAGCCGAACGCCGCACCTTCGGCGCCGAGCCGGTTGGCCACCGGCACCCGGACGTCCTGGAACGACAGCTCCATGGTGTCCTGCACCTTGCAGCCCATCTTCTCCAGCACGCGCCCGCGGGTGAAGCCGGGCATCCCGTCCTCCACCACCAGGAGGGTGAGCCCGGCGCGCCGGTCGTCCGGATCGGCAGACGTGCGCGCCACCACGATCACCAGGTCCGCGAGCAGGCCGCCGGTGATGAACGTCTTGGCGCCGTTGAGCACGTAGTCGTCGCCGTCGCGCACCGCGCTGGTTCGCATGCCCGCCAGATCCGAACCCGTACCCGGCTCGGTCATCGCGATGGCGGTGAGCAGCTGCCCCGATGCGAGCCCGGGGAACCATCGGTCCCGCTGCGCGGCGTCGGCGTACTCGAGGAAATACGGCAGTATCACATCCAGCTGGGTGCGCACGGTCCCGAGCGTGACCAGCGCCCGGGCCGCTTCCTCTTGCAGGATCACGTTGTAGCGGTAGTCACGAATCCCCGCTCCCCCGTGCTCCTCGGGCAGCGCGAACCCGAGCAGCCCGAGTTCGCCCATCGCCGCGAAGATCTCGCGCGGCATTCTGCCGTCCTTCTCCCACGCGGAGTAGTTGGGCTCGATCTGTTTCGCCACGAATTCCCGGACCAGTTGCCGGAACGCCTCGTGGTCGGTGCCGAAAAGCTCTCGTCGCACGCCGCGCCTCCGCTCAGGACATCAGTTCGACGACGGTGGCGTTGGCGGTGCCGCCGCCTTCGCACATGGTCTGCAAGCCGTAGCGGATCCCGTTGTCCCGCATGTGGTGCAGCATCCGCGTCATCAGCACGGCTCCGGACCCGCCCAGCGGATGCCCGAGCGCGATCGCTCCGCCCAGCGGATTGACCAGGGCCTCGTCGGCGCCGGTCTCGGCGAGCCAGGCGAGCGGAACGGGGGCGAACGCCTCGTTCACCTCGAAGACACCGATGTCGGCGAGCGCGAGACCCGCTTTGCGCAGTACCTTTTCCGTCGCGGGAATCGGCCCGGTGAGCATCAGCACCGGATCGGAACCGGCTACGGCGCCCGCGCGGTAGCGCGCCAACGGCGTCAGGCCCAGCTCACGCGCCTTGCGCGGGGTGGTCACCAGCAGGGCGGCCGCGCCGTCGGAGATCTGCGAGGCGTTGCCCGCGTGGATCACGCCGTCGTCCTGGAACGCGGGTTTCAGCCCGGCGAGCTTGGCGGCGGTGGTGCCGCGCCGGATCCCCTCGTCCGCGCTCACCACGCCCGATTCGGTGGTGACGGGCACGATCTGGTCGGTGAACGCGCCCGCGTCCTGGGCGGCGGCGGCACGTTCGTGCGAGCGCGCGGAGTACTCGTCGAGCCGGGTCCGGGTGAATCCCCACTTCTGCGCGATCAATTCGGCCGAGATGCCCTGGTTGAAGGCGAAATCCTGGTAGCGCGCCAATGCTTTCGGTCCATAGGGAGTGCCGGAGGCCTTCGCCGCGTTCAACGGCACCCGGCTCATCACTTCCACGCCTCCGGCCACGACGACGTCCTGCTGCCCCGACAGCACAGCTTGCGCCGCGAAGTCCAGCGCTTGCTGGCTGGAGCCGCAGGCCCGGTTGACCGTGACGCCCGGAATGCTCTCCGGCCAGCCCGCCGCCAGCACGGAGTAGCGGCCGATATTGCTGGACTGATCGCCGACCTGGGAGACACAGCCCCAGATCACGTCGTCGACCAGCGCCGGATCGAGGCCGCAGCGCTCGGCCAGCGCGGTCAGCACGAGCGCGGACAAGTCCGCCGGGTGTACGCCGGACAGCCCTCCGTTGCGTTTGCCCACCGCGGTGCGGACCGCACCGGCGATAACTACCTCACGCATCTGTCATCTCCCGTTCTCGGAATTCCTGGCGGCGCGGATCGGCGGCCGCCGGACCGTCCAGTGGCCGGTGAACCGCGGCTCACGCTGTTCCGCGAAAGCCGCGAAAGCCTCAGGGGCGTCCGCGGTGGCGAAGTTCAGTCCCTGTGCCCTGGCTTCGGCCGCGAGCGCCTCCCGGAGGGTCGAGCCCGCGCCCTCGTGCAGCAGCGCCTTGGTCTGGGCCAGCGCCACCGGCGGTCCGGCGGCCAGGCGCGCGCCGAGATCGGTGACGAACCCGTCGATCTCCTCCTCCGCCACCACCCAGGTCACCAGCCCCAGATCCCGGGCGTGGGCGGCGTCGATCGTCTCGGCCAGCAGCGCCAGCCGCTTGGCCTGTTGCAGGCCGATCAGCCGCGGCAGCAGCCAGGAGCCACCGAGATCCAGGGAAAGTCCGCGCCGGGTGAAGATCTGCGCGAAGGTCGATGCCGGGGTGGCGACCACGAGATCGCAGCCCAGGGCCAGGTTCCAGCCCGCGCCGACCGCCACGCCGGTGACCTTCGCGACGGTGGGCAGCGGCAGTTCGTGCAGCAGGACCGCGACGTCGGTGAGGGCACGCATCCGGTAGATCGGGTGCGCGTTGTCCGGCGTCGAGATATCCGCGCCGGAACAGAACGCGCCGCCCGCACCGGTGAGCACCAGAGCGCGGACGGTGCGGTCGGCCGCGACGGCGCGCAGCGCGTCGGCCAGCGCCGCCCAGAGCTCGCCGTCGATCGCGTTCTTGCGGTGCGGCCGGTTCAGCGTCAGTGTGCGCACACCGTCGAGGTCGTCGGAGAGCAACACGGGCGCGCCGGTCATCGGCGGGCCCCGATCACTCCCGCATCGCGCAGCGCCGCGAGCTCCACTGCGGTGCAGCCCAATTCGGTGAGCACCGCGTCGGTGTGCGCGCCGAGGCCGGGCACCGGGCCCATCGGCGGCTCGAAACCGGTGAGGATCGCCGGTGGCAGCAGGGACGGAATCGAACCCGCCGGGGTCTCGATGCTGCGCCAGCGGTCCCGCGCGGAGAGCTGCGGGTGGTCGAGCACCTCGGTGGGACGGTTGTAGCAGGAGTTGCCGATCCCCGCATCGTCGGCGATCTTCTGGATGCGCGCCAAGTCGTGGCGCAGGCACCACGCGGCGATCGCGTCGTCGATTTCGGCGCGGTGACGCACCCGTCCCGGGTTGGTGCGGAATCGTTCGTCCGCGGCGAGATCGGGTCGGTCGAGCACCTCCGTCGCCAGCCGCTGCCACTCCCGGTCATTGGTGGTGCCCAGCACCACGATTCGGCCGTCGGCGGTGGGATAGGCCCCGTAGGGCGCCACGGCGGGCGAACTCATCCCGAGTGGCTGCTGATCCACCCCCGCGTGCCGGGCGTAGGTCAGGTGGTAGCCCATCATCTCGGCCATGGTGTCGAACAGGCTGACCGAGATCGTGTTGCCGTGGGAGGCGTCCCTGGCCCGTCCGCACAGCGCGGCCAGGATCGACAGCGCCGCGTACAGACCCGTGGTGACGTCGGCGACCGGCGGACCGGGTTTGGCCGGGGCGTCCGCGGTGCCGGTCACCGCGCAGACGCCCGACTCGGCCTGCACGAGCAGGTCGTAGGCACGTTTGTGGGACAGCGGGCCGCCCGCGCCGAACCCGTCGATCTCCACCGCGATCAGATCCGGATGGCGCGCCGCCAGGTCCGCGGGCGCCAGGCCCAGACGCGCGGTGGCCCCGGGCGCGAGGTTGGACACCAGCACGTCGGCGCGGCTCAGCAGGCGATGCAGCACATCCACCCCGGCAGGCGTTTTCAAGTCGAGGGTGACCGATTCCTTACCGCGGTTCACCCAGACGAAGTGCGCGGCCTGCCCGTGTACCACGTCGTCGTAGTACCGGGCGAAGTCGCCGCCGCCCGGGTGCTCCACTTTGATCACCCGGGCGCCGAAATCGGCCAGAGTGCGCGTGCACATCGGCGCGGACACCGCCTGTTCCAAGGCCACGACCGTGACACCGGCCAGTGGCCCCTGAGCCGTCCTCGGGCCGGCAGTATCGGCGTCCGGCGCGGAATGCTGCGCGGGGCCCGCCATCAGATCACCGTGCCGCCGTCCACCGGCAGCACTTGACCGGTGACGAAGGAGGCGGCGTCGGAGGCGAGGAAGACGAACGCGCCCGCGACTTCCTCCGGTTCGGCCCAGCGCCGCAGCAGGATTCGGTTGAGCATCTGCTCGGAGAACCGCTCGTCGGTGCGGATGGTGTGCGTCATCGGCGTCGCCGCCAGCGGCGCGAGCGCGTTGACCAGGACGTTCTTGCGCGCCAGTTCCTTGGCCATGGATTTGGTGATGCCGATGATCGCGGCCTTGGCGGCCGAGTAGTTCACCTGGCCGAGGGTGCCGACGATGCCCGCGGCCGAGGTGACGTTGATGATCCGCCCGGTGCCGTCGGTGGGCAGGAACGGCAACGCGGCCTGCGAGCAGTTGATCGTGCCCGAGGCGTGGATGTCGAACAGGCGCTTGACCGATTCCGCGGTGGTGTCGGCGAGCATGGCGGGTGCGGTGACTCCGGCGTTGTTCACGACGATGTGCAGCACGCCGTCGGCGAGCCCGGCGGCCTGCTCGGCGGCCGCCGCGGCGGAGTCCCGGTCGGTCACGTCCAGGGCGCGAGCGGCCGCGCTGCCACCGTCGGCGACGATCTTCTCGGCGACGGCGGCGGCCGCCTCGCCGTTGCGATCGGTGACCAGCACGGCCGCGCCCGCGGTGGCCAGCGCCCGCGCCACCGCGGAGCCGATCCCGCCCGCGGCGCCGGTGACCAGCGCCGAACGCCCGGTGAGGTCGAACAGTGTCTGCTGGGTCATCAGTAGCTCCTCGGCAATCCCAGGGCGTGCGAGCCCAGATAGTTCAAGATCATTTCCTGGCTGACCGGGGCGATGCGCATCACGCGCGCCTCCCGGAAGTAGCGGGCCACGTGGTATTCCTCCGCGTATCCCATGCCGCCGTGCGTCTGCAGCGCCCGGTCGGCGGCGGTGAAGCCGGCGTCGGCGCACAGGTATTTCGCGGTGTTCGCCTCGCGCCCACAGGATTTCCCCTTGTCGTAGCGCCAGGTGGCCTTGCGCAGCATCAGCTCGGCCGCGTCCAGCCGGGCCAGCGAGTCGGCGAGCGGGAACTGGATGCCCTGGTTCATGCCGATCGGCCGGTCGAAGACCACGCGTTCCTTCGCGTACCGCACCGCCCGGTCCAAGGCGACCCGGCCGAGGCCGAGCGCCTCGGCGGCGATCAGCATGCGCTCGGGGTTCAGCCCGTCGAGCAGATACCGGAACCCCTCGCCTTCCGCGCCGACCCGGTCCTCCACCGGAATGCGCAGGTCGTCGATGAACAGCTCGTTGGAGGTGACGGCGTTGCGGCCCATTTTGGCGATCGGCCGGATGTCGACGTGCGCGCGATCGAGGTCGGTGAGGAACAGCGTCATGCCGTCGGTCTTCTTGGCGACGTCGTCGTAGGAGCTGGTGCGGGTCAGCAGCAGGATCTTCTCCGACTCCTGCGCTTTGGAGATCCACACCTTGCGCCCGTTCACGACGTAGTGGTCGCCGTCGCGGCGGGCGAAGGTGGTGATGCGCGGAGTGTCCAGTCCCGCACCGGGTTCGGTCACGCCGAAGCACACGTGCAGCTCGCCGGTCGCGATGCGCGGCAACGTGCGCCGCTTCAACTCCTCGGAACCGTGCACCACCACGGGATGCATGCCGAAGATCGACATGTGGATCGAGCTGGCGGCGTTCATCCCGCCGCCGGAGCGCGACACCTCCTCGGCCAGCAGTGTGGCCTCGGTGATGCCGAGGCCGTGGCCGCCGTACTCCTCCGGGATGGTGATGCCGAGCCAGCCGCCGCCCGCGACGGCGTCGTAGAACTCGGTGGGGAACTCGTGCGCCTGGTCCTTCTCCATCCAGTACTGGTCGTCGAACTTGCGGCACAGCTCGGCCACCGATTTCCGGATCAGCTCCTGATCCTCGGACAGCTCGAAGTTCATGCCCTCGTCGCTGGTGTCACCGGACACTTCCGCACCTCCACTTCCTCGTCTCGCGGCCGCTCACCGTCGGCTGTGGCGCACGCCGGTGCGGAAGGTCGATCCAGCCCTCCCGCACCGGCGGCATCCGACGGGCGACCGCTCGGTACCGCGCGTGTGGCCCTCCGTCTCCCCAGTCGAGGCGGACGACGCGCGAGCCGATCCCCGTCCCTCGGCGCGGCAGTGCACCGAGGCGATTCCCGTGCCCGACTCGGGTTTCTCCGGGCACGGCGTCACCGTCTCCTTCGGGTCCGCCGCAGACAGACGTTGTTCGCGGCCCCGCAGGAGTCGTTCGACCCCGCGGCGTGGCTCACCGGGGCGCTGCTGCCACCCCGTCGTAGCCGATCTCCGCGCCGAGCACTCGAGTGCCGAGTTCATCCAGGTCGTAGGACTGGCGCGCCAGCCAGAACCGCAAGAAGTTGGTCAGCGAATAACGCAGGAACAGCGCCGAACCCACCACACTCGCCGCCACCCCACCGAGGGCGAGCGTGATGGCGTCACGCTGGGCCAGTGGGTCGGTGGTGCCGTGCGACATGAAATACGCCAGGACCGCGACGACCAGTCCGGCCACCATGAGCGTGACGCCGGTGCGCAGCCACAGCCCGGAGCGGCCCGCCGCCGGGTCGGGGATCTTCAATTCCTGCAATTCGCGGACGAAACGCTCCGCGCGAGATTCGGTCATGTGGAACTTCCTAGGTAGAGGGCTGCCAATTCGTTGCGGATTCCGCTGTCGGGATGTCCCTGCCGCATCACCCGGCCGCGCACCAGGACGGCGGCGTGATCGGCGATGTCCAGCACGGCGGCGGCGAACTGCTCGACCAGCAGCACCGCGACGCCCTGGCGGGCGATCTCGGCGACCTCGTCGTAGAGCTTGCCGACCACCAAAGGGGCCAGGCCCATGGACAGTTCGTCCAGCAGCAGCACGGCGGGATTCGTCGCCAGGCCGCGGGCCAGCGCCAGCATCTGCTGTTCGCCACCGGACATGGTGCCCGCGATCTGGCCCGCGCGTTTGCCGAGGATCGGGAACCGGCTGAAGGCGATCTCCTCGATCTCCTCCCTCGACCGCCCGGTGAAGGTCATCATCAGCAGGTTGTCGCGCACGCTGAGATTCGGGAACACACCCCGGCCCTCCGGAATCAAGCAGACGCCCGCGCGGGCCAGGTCGCGCGGGTCGGCTCCGGTCACGTCGCGCCCGCCGAGCACCAGCCGCCCCGAGGCGACCGGGTGGATGCCCGCGATCACCTTCAGCGCGGTGGTCTTGCCCGCGCCGTTGGGTCCGAGCAGGGCCACCACCTGACCGGCGGCGACGTCCAGGTCGACGCCGTGCAGCACGGTGATGGCGTCGTATGCGGCGCGCACCTCGCGCAGCGCGAGGAGTTCAGCGGGGCCGGACGACGTTGTCGCCGTAGCTGTTTCGGTTGCGCTCTGCACGCTCATAGGTCTCCCAGATAGGCCGCCAGGACGGTCTCGTCCGCACGGATCACCGCGGGCGGGCCGGAGGCGATCACCTTGCCGAGATCGAGCACGAACACCTCGTCGCAGACGTTCATCACCAGGCCCATGTCGTGTTCCACGAGCAGCACCGCGGTGCCGTCGTCGGCCAGTGAGCGCAGCAGTTCACCGAATCGCTCGGTCTCGGTGTGGTCCTGGCCCGCGGCCGGCTCATCGAGCAGGATCAGGCTGGGTCGTGCCGCGATGGCCCGCCCCACCTCCACCAGACGTCCGGTGCCGGTCGGCAGTTCGTCGGCGGAGGCGTCGGCGATCTCGTGCAGGCCGAGCCGATCGATGATCTCGGTGACGATCCGGGCCGCGTTTCTGCGTTGCGGGCCGAGTTCGGCCGCCACCAGCAGGTTGTCGCGCACGCTCAGCCTGCCGAACAGCTCCAGCCGCTGGAAGGTGCGCGCCAGGCCGTGCCGGGCCCGGCGGGACGGGCCGAGCTGGGTGACGTCGGCGCCGTCGATCGCCACGCGTCCCTTCGTCGGCTTGCGCAGCCCGCAGATCACGTCGAACAGCGTGCTCTTGCCCGCGCCGTTCGGGCCGATCAGCCCGGTCACCGCGCCGCGTTCGGCGCGCAGCCCGGCGCCGTCGAGCGCGCGGTTGCCGCCGAAGACGACGGTGACATCGTCAACTTCCAGTAGCGACGGCACGGTCGAGCACCTCCTCGTCCTCGGAAGTCCACGGCCGTTCGACGCCCCACCACTCCACCGGCAGGTCCGCCGGATCCGGCGCGGGCCGCGAACGCGCCCCGTACCGGACACGCGCCGCCACAGCGGCGACCACCACGCCGAGAGTGAAGCCCCAGCCGTCGACGACGTCGATCAGCCGCAGCCCCCACAGCCCCAGGATCACCAGCACCAGCAGCGGGGCGACGATCCGGTCCCGCAGCATCGGCACCCAGTCCTTGCGCAGCGAGGCGATCGCCCCCTCCTTCAATACGCCGCCGCCGAAGGCGATCCCGCCGAGCGCGGGCAGCACCTGCGCCAGGTTCTGCAGGCCCGGCCACAACACGGGGATCACGTTCAACGGTCCGGCGAAGACGGCGCCGGTGAACATGCCCGCACCGACCGCGCCGAGACCGGCGATGGTCACGATCAGGAAGATCGGCAATCCGGCCACCAGATTGAACTGTTCGGGCGCGACGGCCTGCAACTGCATGCCGTAGAGCGCGCCGCCCAGCCCGGCGATCGCGGCCGCGAGCGCGAAGACCAGCACGCGCGCCGCGAGCAGGCTTCCGCCGAGCGTCGCGTAGGCGGCCTCGCTGTCGCGTAAGGCGATCAGGCGGCGCCCGAATCGGCTGCGCCGCAACAGGGCAACCGCCAGGCCCGCCACGGCCAGGCACACCGCCGCGAAGACGGTCACCTCGGCGGTGGTGTCCAGCTTCAGCCCGAACAGATCCGGCCCGACCAGTGACACCGAGCCCTGGTCGAACAGCGCGATCCGGATGCCGAGGATCTCGAAGGAGGGCAGGGTGAAGATCCAGCGATCCAGGATGACGGCGAACGCCGCCGTCGCCAGGGCCAGATATACCCCGGACAGCCGCAGCGCGGGCACCGCGACCACCGCTCCCACCACCCCGGCGACGCCCATTGCGGCCAGCAGCGCCCACCATTGGCCCTCCGGCCCCAGGTGCGCGTAGGCCACCGCGCCCACACCGGCCAGACTGAGCTGGCACAGCGAGATCTGGCCCGCGAAACCGAGCAGCGGCACATACGACAGCGCGATCACGCCCCAGGCGAACATCGCGCCGTAGGTGATCAAGTCGGATTCGCTGAGCATGGTCGCCAGCATCAGGCCGAGCACGACCACCGCGCCGGCGAAGACCACCGAACCGTTGATCGAGGGCAGCGGCACCGGGCTGAGTTTGCGGTCGCGCCCGCGCAGCCTGCCGTGCGGGAACAGCAGCAGCGCCACGAACAGCAGCAGTGCGGGAGCCGCGAGCCGCAGGCCGGGCAGGTAGTCGTTCTGCGGCAGGTACCCGGTGAGATAGCTCTCCAGTAGGCCGACGACCACCGCGCCGGCGAACGTCATCGGCAGGTTGCGCAGCCGCCCGAAAATGGCCGCCGTGTAGGCGCTGACGATCAGCAGTGACAGTTGCGCGGCGTCCAGCGCCACGGTCGGCGCGATCAGGATCCCGCCGATCGCGGCCAGCTCGATGCCGAGGATCCAGGCGATCCGGTTGGCCCGCCGGGGATCGGCGCCGGTGAGGCCGACCAGCGCGCGATCGTCCACGGTGGCCCGCATCTCCGCACCGATCCTGGTGCGGAACAGCAGGATGCGCAGTCCCACGGCGACCGCCACCGCGACGGCCATGGTGAGGGCCTGATGCCAGGTGATGATGACCGGGCCGAGGTCGATCGACGGTTTGTCCGCGAAAAACCTGGTGAGCGAGCGCGACTCGTTGGGATTCCAGATCCAGCGCGCCAGCACGATGAGACCACTGAGCAAGGCGATCGTCATCACGAGCTTCTCGGCGTCACCCAATCCTTGGGTCGGCGCGAGCGCCTTGCCGAACAGCAACCCGAACAGCGGCGCGAAGACCAGCAGCACCGCGACGATCGCCATCGGCACGGGCCAGCCCCAGCCGATGGTGAGCTGCCAGTAGACGAACGCCGAGATCATTCCCGCGGCGCCGTGCGCGAAGTTGAACACACCGGTGGTGGTGTAGGTGAGCACCAGCCCGCTGCCGATCACGGCATAGATCGCCGCGGTGCTGAGGCCGACGATCCCGAAGGCGATGAACTGCTCCATCAGCGCGAATGCTCCGTCACTTCAGGTCGCTCATGCTCTTGCCGACGTCGGCGAGGGTCAGCGGCTTGCCGAAATCCTGGGTGTACTTGTAGGGAGTGAAACCGCAACGGAATACGCCGTTGTTGGGCTTGAACTCCGCCGTCTTCCAACCGTCCGGGGTGGCCTGCTGGACGTTGAAACACCGTGTCTGCTCCGACAGTGGCCGGGACAGATCCACCGGCGCCTGCAAGCCGCCGCCGGTCCACGCCGTTTCCTTGTGCGCGGCGTTGTACACGCACGCACGGGTGAGAGCGTCGCCGCAGCTGGTCGCCGATTTGGCGAACAGCAGCCACGATTGGAAGGCGCGCAGCACCTGGAAGGTGATGGCGCTGCTGGGCGCGTACTGCTTGAACAGATCCTTCAGCTGCTGCACCGCGGGTACCTGCGCGGCCGCGTCCAAGGGCGCGGTCCCGCTCAGATCGGCGTAGTTGTTCTGGGCGGCCAGCGAGCTCTTCGTGACGTCGAGGAACGACTGGTTGTAGGAGTTGGCGTTGGCGTCGATCCAGTCCAGCTCGTAGTTCATGCTGGTGAGCACGTCCTGCAGTTTGGCGAGGTAGCGGTACTCGCCGAAGAAGATCAGGCCCTTGACGTTGTTGGCCTTGATCGCCTGCGCGTAGGGCGTCCAGTCCGAGACGCCCGCGACCGGATAGAGATCGTCGTAGACGATCTTCGCGCCCGCCGCCGTCAGGGATTCGGTCATCTTCTCGCCCATGACCTTGGTGATCGGCGAGTCGCCGTTGATCATCCCGACCGCACCCGCCGAAGCCGGGTAGGCCTCCTCGATCAGCCAGTCCTGAAAGCCGGTGTACGGGTTGACCGATTCGGATGCGGAGGAACCGCCGCCTACCTGCAGGTCCGAGCCGGTGTTGGTGGTCTGGGTGACCTGGGCGGGGAATTCCGGCAGCAGGCACGACAGCCGGTCCTTCACGCCCAGCCCGTCCAGCGCCGCGCTCCCGCCGACGAGGACGAAATCCTCCCGGCAGGACTCGAGCATGCGCTGGCGCACCTCCATGAGCTTGGTGTCACGCAGGTTGGTGACCAGTTTGCGTCCGTTGATGCCGCCGGCGGCGTTACACCAGGAGGTGAACACCTTCGCCGCGTCGACGAGGTCGGGATTCTTCGTGAAACCGATGTCGGAGAAGACCCCGATTTCGATCTCCGTCGCCGTGACGCCCTGCGCCGAGGCGCTTTTCGCGTTCCCGGGCTGACAGACGCTGGTCAGGTCACCGAAGTTGCCCGATGCGGTCGGACCCGGACCCTCCTCGGTTCCACGCCCCCCGCCCTCGCGGCCGCATCCCGCCACCAAGAGCGCGATCGCCAGCGCGGCGACGATCATTCGCTGCGGTCTCACCGTAGTTCCTCCTCTGTGGGCTGTTCGGCGCCCGATGGGTGGCCAGGGCCGTCGCCGACGTCTCGCCCTTCGCTCGTCGATGAGCAGCACGTGCCCAGAGGGCACACTCGCTGTCAGGGAAACTATCTTCTCAGATTTGGATAATCAATATCTGTCTTTTAGAGAGTGTGATCTACACAGACTAACGGCCACAGGCTCCGGCGGCAGCCACGTCCGCCGCGGGATCGAACCCGCACGCTCGGCGTTGACAGTGCGGCAGCCGCATGGAAATCTACTAGTTGATTTTGAGAATGCTATTCTCATTTCGGACGAACGGAGGTTCACGCCACCTCGAACGGCTGTCGAGCGGCCGCGGCGACCCGTCACCCGAGGGGCGCCTCGGCCGACAGCCGGGAACCCCGCCGCCGCCTCGACCGGTACGGCCCACCGGGCACGGCATTCGGCACCTCCGGCGCCTCACCGGACCATGAAAGGTAATCCCTTGGCACACTTCACCAAACCCGCTGCGGGGAGCTGGACGCAGAACTATCCCGAGCTGGGTACCGAGCCGGTCGACTACACCGACTCGATCGACCCCGCCTTCTACGAGGACGAGCGTCAGGCGATCTTCCGCAAGAGCTGGCTCAACGTCGGCCGGGTCAACCGGCTGCCCCGCGTCGGCAACTACTTCACCAAGGAGCTGGCCTGCGCAGGCACTTCGCTGATCGTCGTCAAGGACAACGACAGCGTGGTACGCGCGTTCCACAACATCTGCCGGCATCGCGGCAACAAGCTGGTCTGGGACGACTACCCGGGCGAGGAGACCGCAGGCACCTGCCGCCAGTTCACCTGCAAGTACCACGCCTGGCGCTACAGCCTCAAGGGTGAGCTCACCTTCGTCCAGCAGGAGAAGGAGTTCTTCGACCTGGACAAGGACAAGTTCGGCTTGAAGCCGGTCCGCTGCGAGGTGTGGGAGGGCTTCATCTTCGTCAACCTCGACGACAACGCCAAGCCGCTCACCGAATACCTGGGTCCGCTGGCCAAGGGTCTCGAGGGGTACCCGTTCGACCAGATGACCGAGGTCTTCAGCTACAAGGCCGAGATCGGCAGCAACTGGAAGCTGTTCATCGACGCGTTCGCCGAGTTCTACCACGCACCGGTCCTGCACCAGAAGCAAGCGGTCAAGGACGAGGCCGACAAGTTGTACGGAGTGGGCTACGAAGCGCTGCACTACGAGATAGCGGCGCCACACTCGATGATCTCGTCCTGGGGCGGGATGGCCCCGCCGAAGGACCCGACGATGGTCAAGCCGATCGAGCGCGAATTGCGCAGCGGCCTGTTCGGCCCCTGGGACCGGCCCGATATCGATGGCCTGGAACCGCTGCCGCAGGGCATCAACCCGGCCAAGCATCGCGCCTGGGGCGTCGACGAATTCGAGTTCTTCCCCAACTTCTCGCTGCTGTTCTGGGCGCCGGGTTGGTACCTGACCTACCACTACTGGCCGACCGCCGTGGACCGGCACATCTTCGAGGCGAGTCTGTACTTCGTACCGGCCGAGAACGCCAGGCAGCGGCTGGCCCAGGAACTGGCCGCCGTGACCTTCAAGGAGTACGCGCTGCAGGACGCGAACACCCTGGAGGCCACCCAGACCATGATCGCCACCCGCGAGGTCACCGAGTTCCCGCTCAACGACCAGGAGATCCTGCTCCGCCACCTGCACAAGACCGCCCAGAAGATCGTCGAGGAGTACCGCGATGGCCGCGCCCACTGACCAGCAGACCGACCAGGCGAACGCCACGTCGCTGCCCGCCGAGTTCGCCGACCTGGAGCGGTTCTCGGATTGGATCCTCGCCACGGAGCCCGAGCGCTACGCCAAGCGGATGGCCTCCTCCATGGACGATATGCAGCAGCTGTACGACACGGTGTTCCCGCGTCTGCAGTCCGCCCTGGATCACATCGACAAGTACGACTGGAAAGATCTGCCCGACGAGGCTCGCAATCTGTTCCACCTGCTGCAATCGCTGGTGATGGTGTCGTTCCCGATCGAGGTGTGGAAGCAGCCGCGAGTGCCGGATTCCGGCGCGGCGTACCTGGATATCGTCCGCGAGCCGGTGGTCTGACCGATGGCGGCGCTGACGCTGAAGGCCGCCGGTCTGCTCGACGTCGACACCGGTGCGCTCGTCCGTCCCGGCATCCTGCGGATCGAGGACGATCGGATCGCCGGTGTCGGTGGCGCCGTCGCGGGCGAGGTCGTCGATCTCGGCGATCTCGTCCTGCTGCCGGGCCTGATGGACATGGAGGTCAACCTCCTCATGGGCGGACGCGGGGAGACCGGTCTTGCCTCCAGCGTCAAAGACGATCCGGCGCTGCGGGTGCTGCGCGCGGTGGGCAACGCCCGCCGGACCCTGCGCGCCGGCTTCACCACCGTCCGCAATCTCGGGCTGTTCGTGAAGACCGGCGGCTACCTGCTGGACGTCGCGCTGGGCAAGGCGATCGACGCGGGCTGGATCGAGGGCCCGCGCATCGTGCCCGCCGGGCACGCGATCACCCCCACCGGGGGCCATCTGGACCCGACCATGTTCTCCGCCTTCGCTCCCGACGTGCTGAAGCTGACTCTCGAGGAGGGCATCGCCAACGGCGTGGACGAGGTGCGCAAGGCGGTGCGGTACCAGATCAAGCACGGCGCGCAGCTGATCAAGATCTGCGTCTCGGGTGGCGTCATGTCGCTCACCGGAGCGCCCGGCGCGCAGCATTATTCGGACGAGGAGCTGCACGCGATCGTCGACGAGGCGCATCGGCGCGGCCTCAAGGTGGCCGCGCACACGCACGGCGCGGACGCGGTGAAGCACGCGGTGCGGGCGGGCATCGACTGCATCGAGCACGGCTTCCTCATCGACGACGAGGCGATCGACCTGATGGTGCGGCACGGCACCTGGTTGGTGCCGACCACCCGGTTGGCCGACGCCATGGACGTCTCGAAAGCCGATCCCGCGCTGCAGGCCAAGGCGGCCGAGATGTTCCCCAAAGCCCGCACCTCCGTGCTGGCCGCTTACAAAGCGGGCGTGAAGATCGCCGTCGGCACCGACGCCCCGGCGATTCCGCACGGCCGCAACGCCGACGAGCTCGTGGCGCTGGTCGAGCGCGGGCTGCCGCCGCTGGAGGTGCTGCGGGCCGCGACGCTCGCCGCGGCCGAGCTGGTCGGCGTGGACGACCGCGGCCGGCTCGCGGAGGGGCTGCTGGCCGACGTGATCGGCGTTCCCGGCGACCCGGTACAGGACATCACCGTCACCCGGGACGTGCGATTCGTGATGAAAGGCGGAAGAATTCATGTCCAGAAGTGACGACCTGCTCGAGATCCAGCAGGTGCTGGCCCGGTACGCGGTGACCATCACCCAGGGCGACATCGACGGCCTGCTGGCGGTGTTCACCCCCGACGGCACCTACAGCGCCTTCGGTGACACCTACACCCTCGATCTGTTCCCGGAACTGGTCGCGGCCGCACCGAAGGGGCTGTTCCTCACCGGAATACCGGTCCTCGACATCGACGGTGACACCGCCACCGGCACGCAGCCACTGTGCTTCGTCGAGCACAGCACACACGACATGCGCATCGGGTACTACACCGACTCCCTCGTGCGTACCACGGACGGATGGCGGTTGAAGACGCGCAAGATGACCTTCATCCGCCGCAACGGCGAACACGACTCCGGGATCCCGCACGCCTTCGAGCGTTCCAAGGCTTGAGCCGGACGCGGCCCGCCGGGTCGGAAAGGACATCGCATGACCGCAGGCGCAGACCCGAATCGGGATGTCGCCACCTTCCGGTCGAACCTGCGCGCCTGGCTCGACCGCAACGACCTCACCCCCGCCCCGGACCACTCGCTGGACGGGCAGGTCGAACAATTGCTGCGCGTGCGACGCGCCCTGTTCGACGCGGACTGGATGCGCTATGGCTGGCCCGCCACCGTGGGCGGGCTCGGTGGGCCCGCCGCGCTGCGCGCGGTGCTCGGTGAGGAGGTCGCTTCCCGCGACTTGGCCGAACCCGGTATCTATTCGATGATCGAGGTGCTCGCGCCGACGATGATCTCCTACGCGCGACCGGAATTGGCCGCCGCGATGGTGCCGCTGCTGCTGTCCGGCCGCGAGCAGTGGTGTCAGGGATTCTCCGAGCCCGGGTCGGGCAGCGACCTGGCCTCGCTGACCACCAAGGCGACGGCGCGGGGTGCGGACTGGGTGGTCAGCGGCCAGAAAGTGTGGACCAGTCTGGCCCAGTACGCGGCTCGGTGTGTGCTGCTCACCCGCACCGGGCCCGGTCACGACGGCATCACCGCCTTCTTCGTGGACATGGACTCCCCCGGCGTCACCGTCCGTCCGCTGCGCACCATGCACGGCGTGGACGAGTTCGCCGAGGTCTTCTTCGACGATGTGGTGGTGCCCGGCGACCGCATGCTGGGTAACCCCGGCGACGGCTGGCGGGTGGCGATGGATCTGCTGCCCTACGAACGCTCCACCTGCTTCTGGCACCGGATCGCGTACCTGTTCACCCGGCTCGACCAGGTGCTCGAGCAGACCACGAACGCCGACGACGCCGAACTCGGCGCCGCGTACCTGGCGCTGCACACGGTGCGGTGCCGCTCGCACGGAACGCAGCGGCGCCTGGCGGGCGGCGCACGGCTGGGTGCGGAAACCTCGGTGGACAAAGTGCTGCTGGCCACCGCCGAGCAGCGCCTGTTCGACACCGCGCGCGATCTGCTGCCCGGCGCGGTGGAACTCGGCGATTCGCCGTGGCGCACCGAGTTCCTCTACTCCCGCGCCGCCACGATCTACGGCGGAACCGCCGAGATCCAGCGCAACATCATCGCCCGCCGCCTGCTGGACCTGGGGAAGGAGTGACCGTGACCGGAGCCGACCTCGACCGGGCCGAACTCGACCTGCTCACCGACACGCTGCGCAAGACCATGGCGGCCGCCACCGGGCGCGAACTCGACGCCGCGCTGGCCGGACTCGGTTGGCCGGATCTGCTCGCCGAGTCGCCCGACCTCGCTGTGCCACTGGTGTTCCGGCTGCTCGGCGAGACCGGCACGCATGCCGCGGTCCTCGACGACGTCGTCCGGCACGCCGCCGGGCATCCAGGGCCGGGCCCGGTGCCGCTGCCGTTCGCGGGCGCGACCTGGGTGGTGTGGGACCGCGACGGCGAGCCCGGCGCCACGGTCGACGCGGAACTGCCCCTGCGCGCCGTCGCGACCGGGACGGAGCTGTCGCGCCATGCCCTCGCGCTCGGGCGGCGCGCCCTCGGCTGGTGGCTGCTCGGCACCGGCCATGCGATGCTGGCGCTCGCGCGGCGGCATGCCGTGGAACGCATCCAGTTCGGCCGCCCGCTCGCTTCGTTCCAGGCGGTGCGGCACCGGCTCGCGGAAACCCTCGTGACCCTCGAGGGCGCGCAGGCCGCGCTGCACACCGCCGAGGGCGAACTCGGGGCCCTGCTCGCCAAGGCCGCCGCGGGGCAGGCGGCGCTCACCACGGCGCGGCACTGCCAGCAGGTGCTCGGCGGCATCGGCTTCACCGCCGAGCACGACCTGCACCGGCACGTGCGCCGCACCCTGGTCCTGGACGGATTGCTGGGCAGCACAAGAGAACTCACCCGGGCTGCGGGCGCGCACATCCGCGTCACCGGATCGGCCCCGCGGCTGGCGCAGTTGTAGACGGCACGCCGCGAATTGGCCCGGTACCGGATTCCGCTCCAGTACCGGGCCGTTCGGGCGCACCTCGACGATCAGCAGGCCGGGATGGCGCGACCTGGAAAATCCTCCGCACACGGCGAATGGCCTGGTGCCGGAACTGTCCGACACCGAGCCATCGGCCACACGTCGAGCGTCAGCAGGCCGGGGAAGTGCCGCCCTGGAGTGTCATCAGCGCACAGAAGGTGCTCGTGGCGACCTTCCACTGGCCGCCGTCCTTGACCGCCTGCCCGGTCTGGTTCGGCAGGACCGGATTGCCGCCGAGCAGCAGGGTGTAGGTGACGTCGGCGTTGTTCGCGTCCACGAGTTTCACCGCCGAGACCGTGACCGACGTGCCCTGGGACTGCGGGTTGCCCGCTTGCGCCTGCAGGATCGGCAGGAAGACGTCGCCCTTCTGCACCTGCGCGGCCTTCTGGTCCGGCGGGGTCGAAGCGCTGAAGAAGCTGGTGTACACGTCGGTGATCGCCTTGGTGGTCGCCGCGTCGGCCGGGCCGGGCGCCGCGCTGGTCGCCGCGGCGACGGCCGACGTGCTCGACGCGGAGCTCGTCGATTCGTCGTCACCGCAGCCGGTCAGCACCGCGGCCGCGACGACCGCCAGGCCACAACAGGCCACAGTCTTGCGAAGGATGGAATCGCGCATGGAAGTCCTCGTTTTCGGAAAAGGGAACAGCGAGGGCGCCGGGCGCGCACGCGCCCGATCGCCGGTTGATCGCACGGTCACGGTGTCCCTTTTCGAGGCGGCAAGGGCCGTGCGAATACTGCCGGAGCGCTCCGGCAGACGATGGCGCCGGTGGCAACACCGGATCTACTTCATGGTGGCCTTCATCTCGTCCAGCCGGACCAGGATCGGGAAGCCGTTGACGCTCAGGGCGTTGCCGTGACCGGTCTGGTGCACGTCGAAGACGGACTGGATCGCGGCGTAGAAACCCTGCACGTCCAGCGTCTGGTTGACCGCGCGCTTGGCTTGGCGCAGCCCGAACGGCGGCATCGTCGCGATCTGCGCGGCCAGTTCCCTCGACTGGGAGTCCAGTTCGGCGCGCGGCACCACCTTGTTCACCATGCCGACCTGTCTGGCCTCCTCCGCGGTCACCGGCCGGCCGGTGAACAGGATCTCCTTGGCCTTGCGCGGGCCGAGTTCCCAGGTGTGCCCGTGGTATTCGACGCCGCCGATGCCCATGAGCACCACCGGGTCGGAGAACAGCGCGTCCTCGGCGGCTACGATGAGGTCGCACGGCCAGCACAGCAACAGGCCGCCCGCTATGCACCGTCCCTGCACCGCCGCGATCGACGGCTTCGGCACGTTGCGCCAGCGCAGCGAGTACTCGAGGTAGCGGCGCGACTCCAGCCCGTAGATACGGTCGAGGGTGATCTTGCTCGGGTCCGGCCACGACTTGTCCTTCAGATCATGTCCGGCCGAGAAGTGCTTTCCCTCCGCTCGCAGCAAGATGACCGCGACGTCGTCGTCCTCCGCGGCGCGAACCCACGCCGCGTCGAGTTGATCGAGCAGCTCGCCGTTCTGCGCGTTGGCCGCCTCGGGCCGGTCGAGGGTGATGGTGGCGATCCGGTCGGCGACCTCATAGCGGATGTACAAATCGAGCTCCTCGAGTCCGGGACAGACCGGGCGCGCGCCCGGCGCCGATGGCACGCCGAAGAGCGGGCAGGCCGGCCGGAGCGGTGTGTGCGAACATCACGGCTTGCCTCCTTCCGCGCCGACGCGTGATCGGGTGCGAGAATAACATTCTCGGTACGGGAAAGGATAGTCTCACACAGAGTGCGGACACGGTGACCCGAGAACCCGATGACACACCGTTCTCCGGTACAGTGCATTCATGTTCTCTTCATATGACCGAGGACCGAGGCGCCCGTGACCAGCCCGAGCGAAAAACCGGCCTGGAAGCAGCGCGCTGTCGAGCGCTCCCTACGTACCGCGAAATTGCGCGCCGAAGAGCGCGTTCAGCGGTTCCTCGACGCCGCCCAGGCCATCATCACCGAGAAGGGCAGCACGGATTTCACCGTGCAGGAGGTCGTCGACCGCTCACGGCAATCCCTGCGCAGCTTCTATTTGCAGTTCGACGGCAAGCACGAACTGCTGCTCGCCCTGTTCGAAGACGCGCTGAGCCGCACCTCCGACCAGCTGCGCGCGGCCGCGGACGGCCAGACCGACCCGCTGGACAAACTTCAGGTCGCTGTCGAGCTGCTGTTCGAATTGTGCCGGCCCGACCCGTCGGCGCAGCGTCCGCTGTTCACCGATTTCGCTCCGCAGCTGCTGATCTCACACCCCGACCACGTGAAGGTCGCGCACGCGCCGATGCTGGCACTGTTCACCGAGCTGATGGATCTCGCCAAGGAGGCGGGGCAGCTGCGGCCCGAGGTCAACTCGCGCCGGACCGCGGCGATGGTCATGCAGACCGTCATGTTCACCGCGCAATCCGCGGGAGCGTCCGACGACGAGACGCAGCATCCGATCACCGCGTCCGAAGTATGGAACTTCTGCGCGCACGGCTTCGCGCGGGGATGAGAACAGTATTCTCCTGAGCGAGAATTTGACTTACACTCGGGTTCATGCCCGATCTGTGGAGTGATCTCGTCTCTTGCCTCGACTTGTCCGCGACGCCGGCCGGCGACGACGCCGACGCCCGCTTCGAGGGCCGCAATCTGCGGTTGGCCTACAGCCGGGTGTTCGGTGGGCAATTGCTGGGCCAGTTCGCCCGCGCGGCCGCCGCCGGCGTGCCGGACAAGTCGATCAAGTCCCTGCACGCGGTCTTCGTGCGCGAGGGCCGCACCGACGAGCCGATCCGGTATCGGGTCCACCGCCACCACGCGGGCCGCTCCTTCGCCACCCTGTCGCTGGTCGCCGAGCAGTCCCGTGGAGTCGTGGCGACGGCCTCGGTCTCGCTGCACGCCGAGGAGGAGGGGCCGCACCGGCAGACCGTCGCGGTGGCGTCCCCGTTGCTGTCCGCCGAGCACAAGGTGCAGTGGGACCTGCTGCCCTGGGAGACTCGCGCCGCCGTCGACCTGGACGATCTCGGCGCCGCCGCACCGGATTTCGAGTTCTGGATGCGCACTCCGGCGGTCGATCCGGCACTGGCGCCTGCCCTGGCCGCCTATGCCACCGACCTCACGCTCATCGGCACCGCACTGCTGCCGCTGGAAGGGTACGCGCAGAGCGGTAACGGCACGGCGTTCGTCTCGGCCGTCACCTCGCACACCCTCTGGTTCCATCGCCGCTTCCGCACCGACGAATGGCTGCTGCTGCGCCAGCACAGTCCGCTGCTCGCGCAGGCCCGCGCCTACGGCCGCGGCGACATCCTCACCGAGGACGGCACGTTGGTGGCGTCCTACGCCCAAGAAGCGATGGTGCGTATCCCCCAGGGCTGACAACGGGCCTCACCCAGACCATGGCAGCAGTCGCTCGGCCGCGCTGTAGGCGTCGCATTCGCCCGCGGCCACAGCTGCCGCCAGCCGGTCCAGCTCGGCGTGCGCGCGCAACCGGGTCTGCGCCAGCGAGAGGATCTGGGCTCGGGCCCGAGCCGTGCGCCGCGCGGGGGTGTCGGCGCGATGGTGCGCCTCGATCGCCTCCGCCAGTTCGGCGACCCGCTCGCCACGCGCGGCGACCAAGGTGAGGATCGGCACGGGGGACTCCGCCCGCAGATCGCGCACGGTCTGCTCGGCGCCCTCCCGGTCGGCCTTGTTCACCACCAGCAGGTCGGCCACCTCCAGCAGGCCCGCCTTCGCGGCTTGCACCGCGTCGCCCGCACCCGGATTCAGGATCACCAGCGTAGAATCCGCGACGGCGGCGATCTCGATCTCCGACTGCCCCACTCCCACGGTCTCCAGCAGCACGACGTCGTAGCCCAGTGCCGCGAGCAAGCCGATGGCGGCGGGCACCGCGGCGGCCAGGCCGCCCAGGTGCCCGCGCGTCGCCACCGACCGGATCAGCACGCCCGGGTCGTCGATGTGCTGGGCCATGCGGATGCGGTCGCCGAGCAGGGCTCCGCCGCTGTACGGCGAGGACGGGTCGACCGCGAGGACCGCCACCCGCAGCCCGCGCGCCCGGTAGACGCCGACAAGCGCCGCGATCGTCGTCGACTTTCCCGCGCCGGGCGGGCCGGTCACGCCGATCACCCGGACGCTTCCGGGATCCAGAGCCGCTTGGACCTCGTCGCGGCGGGTTCCCTCGATCAGGCTGAGCAAGCGGCCCGTCGCCCGTGCCGACCCGGCGCGTGCCTGGGCCAGCAACTCGGCGACGGACGCCCGCTCCAGGGTCACGCCCACCCTTGTGCGCCGCTGCCCGATCCGATCACGGAGCGGGGACCTCGATGACCGTGGCCGCACCCATGCCACCGCCGGCACACATCGCCGCGATGCCGAGACCCCCACCGCGACGGCGCAATTCGTGCACCAGCGTGACGATCATCCTGGCTCCCGTCGCGGCCACCGGATGCCCGAGCGAGCAACCGCTCCCGCTGACGTTCACCTTCTCCGGATCGAGGTCCAACGCCCGGATGGCCGCGATCGGCACCGAGGTGAACGCCTCGTTGATCTCGATCAGCTGTACCGCGGACAGCGAGATACCGGCCCGGAAGACCGCTTTGGTGATCGCCTCGATCGGCGCGAGGCCGGTGTCGGCCGGATCGACGCCCACCGACGACCACGAACGGATGTAGGCCAGCGCGGGCAGCCCCAAGCGGTCGCTGGCGATGGCGAGCGCGGCGGCGCCGTCGTTGGCCCCGGACGCATTGCCCGCGGTGATCGAGAAGCCCTCGATCTCCGGGTGCAGCACTTTGAGCGAGGCCAATTTCTCCGGGCTGGTGTCGCGGCGAGGATGCTCGTCGGTGTCGAACAGCCCGTGCGGGGTCTCGATGGGCACGATCTCTTCCTTGAACCGGCCCTCGTCGATCGCGGCGATCGCGTTGCGATGTGAGCGCAAGGCCCAGGCGTCCAGATCGGCCCGCGAGATGCCCGCCTTGACCGCGGCGTTCCAGCCCACAGTGATGGACATGTCCAGCGCGGGCGCGTCGGGGCGGTCCGGGTGACTCGGCGACACCCACGGATCGATCCACTCGTCCTCGCCGACTCTGAATCGCGCTTTGGGTGCGGTGGACTCGGAATTCACGCCGCCCGCGATCACCAGCTCGTCCATGCCCGCGCGAATCCCGGCCGCCGCGGTGTGCACCGCGGACATTCCCGCCGCGCAGTGCCGGTTCTGCGCCAGGCCCGGCACGGTGGTCAGCCCCGTGGTCACGGCCGCGTGCCGGGCCAGCACCCCGCCGCCGTAGCGCCCCTCACCCAGGATGACGTCATCGATGCGGGACCGGTCGAGGCCATCGGCGACCGCACCCACCACGTGGTGGGCCAGGTCGAAGGCGTTGGTGTCGCGCAGCGTTCCCTTCCGTGCGGTACCGATGGGCGTCCGCAGGGCGGACACGATGACGGCTTCGGGCATTGGAGGCCTCCATTCCGGGCGACGCGATTGCGGCGCGGCGACTTTTCGGTGATCATGCCGAGAGAGTCTTGAGAACATCATTTTCTCAAAACGAGAGCCACAGTTGCAAGATAGGATTATGCCATGCAGATCAGTGGAAGCTCCGCGCTCGTCGTCGGTGGAACCGGAGGCCTGGGTGAGGCGACGGTGCGGCGCCTGCACGCCGCGGGGGCGAAGATCGTGGTCGCCGACGTCGCCGACGAGAAGGGCAAGCAGCTCGAGACCGAACTCGGGATCCGCTATGTGCACACCGACGCCACCGACGAGGGCTCCGTGCGCGCCGCCATCGCGGAGGCGCAATCGCTGGGGCCGCTGCGCATCTCGGTCGACACCCACGGTGGTCCCGCGACCGGCGGCCGCCTGATCGGCAAGGACGGCGAGCCGCTGTCGCTCGACGGCTTCCGCACCACCATCGAGTTCTACCTGACCGCCGTGTTCAACGTCCTGCGCCTCTCGGCGGCCGCCATCGCGAAGACCGATCCGCTGGAGGAAGGCGGGCGCGGCGTCATCGTGAACACCGCCTCGATCGCCGCGTTCGAGGGACAGATCGGCCAGCTCCCCTACTCCGCGGCCAAAGGCGGCGTGGTCGGAATGACCCTGGTGGCCGCTCGCGACCTGTCGCCGGTGGGCATCCGCGTGGTCACGATCGCTCCGGGCACCGTCAACACCCCCGCCTACGGCAAAGCCGCCGACCAGCTGGAGGCCTACTGGGGCCCGCAGGTGCCCTTCCCCAAGCGCATGGGCCGTTCCGAGGAATACGCCCAGCTGGCCACCGCCATCATCGAGAACGACTATCTCAACGGAGAGGTCATCCGGCTCGACGGCGCGCTGCGCTTCCCGCCGAAGTAGCCGCCGCCACCGCAGGCGGATGCGACACGCCCTGCTGCCCGGGGGAACGATTCCGCGAGTTCTACACTGACGCGGTCGACGACCGACGTTCTAAGCTGGAATCATACGGCCTATGCCCTGGCAGTAGGGAGCGCATGGACATCGCAACAGCGCCTCAGCCGGAATACCGGCAGGCCTGCTTCGCCGATATCGAAGACATCGCGGCCATCGAGGCCGAGGTGTTCGCCGAGCCGTACCGATATCTGATGTTGCGCCAGCTGTTCGATCTGCACGGATCCGAGTGGCTGGTGGCGGAGGTGGACGGGGCGGTGATCGGTTACGCGCTGACCTTGGAGAAATCCGGCCGGGCGCTGCTGTTCACGTTCGCGGTGGCCAAGCGGTACCAAGGCGGGGGCTACGGTCGCGCACTGCTGAAGCGCACCCTCCAGACGTGCCGGACCGTGGGTGCCGAGGTGATGTATCTGACCGTTCGGCCGGACAACCAGCTGGCGAGCAATCTGTTCAAGCGTGCCGGATTCGAATTCGTCGAACACGACCACCGGTATTTCGGGCCGGGCGAGCCCCGGGACGTTTTCGAGTACCGGCTGAGAGGCCGACCGCTAGACTCGTGACATGGGGGAGATTTCGCCCTTCGTCGCCTCGGTATCGACCCGGATCAGCCGCCGCGCAGGCGAATACACGGCCGAGCTCGATCGGGGCGGGCGCACCGAGCAGGCAGCGCTGGAGCAGTTCGCCACGCATGCCGAGGCGATCCTCGCCGACTACGACCCGCCCAGTGCGCGGCGCCACTCCGACTCCCTGGTGTTCCGGCACCTGTACGCCGCCGCCCGGCAACCGAGGCCCGACGAAGCGGGCTGGCGGGTGCCGAGCGCGATTCCGGCGGCGCTGCTGGCCGCGGAGATCGAATTCCGCGGTCCGCTGCGGCTGAGCAGTCGGCAGAACACCATGTTGGCCGAGGAGTACGAGCAGTTGGGGGCACAGCTCTCGGCGGCACGACTGCCCGGTCACGCGGCCCTGGCATATCGCAGAGGCGCCGCGCTGTACCGGATGAACGAGGACGACGAGGCCGAGGATCGCTGCGGTCTGCGCCTGGCCCGGGCTCGCACGCTCGCGCTGCCGCCGGGCCGGCGGCGCTGGACCGGGCAACTGTCGTATGTGCTGTGCGGCCACGGCTACCGGCCGTCCTGGCTGCTCGGCTGGGTTGCCGTGCAGTTGGTGCTGTTCACCGTCGCCGCTTTGGTCCTGAGCGGAAATACCTCACCGGCCGCCACCGTCTACACGTGCGTGACCAGCTTCATCAATCCGCTGGGCCCCGGTGACACCGAGAATCTGCGGCCGGCCGCCCGGCCGCTGTTCGCCGTGGAAGCGTGGACGGGCACGGTATCGATGTCGGTGTTCTTCGCCCTGCTGGTGCGCAAGTGGTTCCGGATGTAGCCGGATCGGCCGCTACCATTCGGCGTCGAAGGCTTTGTGCCGCAGCGCATCCAGGGTCGCCACGGCGATACGGTCGCGCAGCCGTGCGACGAGGGTGTTCCACTGGCGGGACAAGCCGGGATCGACCTGGAGCTCCCGCCACAACGCACGCATCGAGGCCGGGGTGTGCGCTCCCGGCATCCACAATCCGGTGAGGTCTTCGAGCACCGGCGCCAGGATGTCGGTGCGTTCCCGGCTGTGCGAGGGGAAGCGGTCGGCCTCGGCCAGCGCGTCGGCGACGACGGTCAGCAGCCAGTCGTGCGCGGCCAGATCCTCGCAGAATCGTTGCGCCGCGTCGAGATCCGCCTCGTCGCGCACGATCATCCGGACCGTGCGGACTGTGGCGTCGTCCAGGTGCAGGGCGGCCGAGGGACCCGCACTGCCCCCGATCCGGGCGACCCAGCGCAGCCGGGTGGCGCCTGCCCGCACCGGCGGCTTCTGATCCAGCCTGGTATCGGCGCGCAGACGAGCGAGCAGGCGTTCACTGATCGAGGCCAGGTCCAGGGTGTCGGCGTCGACCGGCCCGGCTAGGTATCCCTCGGCCAAAGCCCCACCGGCGGTGGCTCTTTCGGGAATCCGGCTGATGACCTCGGTCACGCCCTTCTGGCTGAGATAGTGCGCCCAAGTCTGTCTGCGCCGTCCCGCGGCGCGCACCACCCGGGTGCGCGCGGTGGATTGCAGCACGCGTCCGCCGGACAGAACCGCACTGGTCGCCACGGTTCCCACGATGTGCGCGGTCTGCTCACCCAGGGCCAGATCGCAGTCGACGCCGACCGCGGTGGTCGGCGACACCGCCAGCGTGCCCGGCCGCTCCCGCCACCGCACCGTGCAGCCGGGCATGAGCGCCAGCAGATCGCAGGCCTCCGCTCCGGTCAGCGCGGTCGCCGAGGGCAGCAGGCAGGTGCGCACCTCACCGAGGACGACCAGGGGCGTGGTCGCGGCCATCTCAGGCCCCGTCGAGCAGCAGGTGGGAGAGCCGTTCGCTGACCTCGCGCGGCACCGGTACCGGCGGGACCTCCTCGGCGCCACGGGTGATGATCTGCTCGACCACGTCGTCGTCGAGATCGAGGTGGTCGAGCACCAGCCGCACGGCGTGCTCGATGCCGATGTACCGCTTGGGCAGCATCGACAGCGTCTTGTAGGCGGCGAACGGCGCGGCGGACGGATTGAGCTGCACCACCGGCGGTATGTCCTGCCAGCGGCGCGGCGTGAGATCCTCGCGGCGCCACGGGTGCGGGTCCACCACGGCGTCACCGTGGTAGCGCAGCATGCCGAGCCGCAGCAGATGCCAGACGGCGGCCAGGAACGGGCACGACCAGCGCCGAACCGTCACCCCGTCGACGACGTGCCTGCTCCACAATTCCACGTCGAGGAAGATCGAGTGCTCCCGGCGGCCGAACTCCTCCGGCGGCTGATAGCTTCGCTGACGCATGGCCTGGCCGCGTTCGTCCTCGGAGGACCGGCGCCCGTTGCACAGCCATCCCGACTCCGCGGTCGGCGGCCTGCGCCCGGTACTCGGCGGCGCGGGCTCGGCGACGATGCGCGCGGCCACCATCTCCGCCACCGGAATCGGCTCGCCGAACGCCACGCCGTCGACGAACTTCGGGGCCCGCCAGCAGCCGGACTCGCGCGCCAGATAATCGATGACCAATCCGTTCTCCTCGGCGGCGTCCAGCAGCTTGGCGAGGATGACGGAGGGATCGGTGTCGGGCTGGAAGTAGTCGTCGATCAGGTAGCAGGTGCTCACCCGGGCGTTCGGGCCGTACTGCACCTTGGCCGACTCGATGAAAGCCGACACCAAAGGGACGATGCGACGGAACTCCGCGCCGACCCGTTCGATATCGGAGGTGATGTCGTTGATGTAGAAGTGCCCGACCTCGATCGACAAGTGCGACAACGGGACCGAAGCGATCCGAGGCTGTTCGGTCGCCTCGCTGTAGCCCTGTGTATCCCGCATCTACAGCCTCTCCCAGGTGGCGATGTCGACCAGACGGCGAGCCAGTTCGGCGTAGGCCGACGCGGTCGACTCGTTGGCGATTTGGGCGTTCACGTCGGCGTCGAGGATGAGCTGTTCGCGCCGCTGCAACACCGGCTCGATGGGTGTGGAGCCGAGAACCGCCGTCGTGCCGAGCCGTTTGGCGGTGGCCAGCCGCCGCAGCGCGGTGTCCTGCTCTTGCAGCCACGCCGCCTGCGCCGGGCGCTGGGCGACTCCGTGCCAGGTGGCATCGGGCACCGCGGTGCGCACGTATCGCACCGAGCCGAGCAGCTCGTCGGGGTCGTGACCGCATTCGGCGCCGGCCTTCAGCAATCCGTGCGAGCCGTACACCAGACCGGCGGCGGCCAGGATGTGCTGGCGCGTCCAGCGGTGGAAGATCAACCAGCGTGCGGTGCGCCCGCGCAGTTGCGGCAAGGCGGTCGCCTGCAGCACGATCTGCAGTGCCGCGGAGCGGCCCGCGCTGAGATCCACGATCACGACCGGGAACTCCTGATCCAGCGCCACCAGCAGTTCCGCGCAGCGCTGCACCACCGCGTCGTCGTCGGTGAGGAATTCGGCGCCGCCCTCGTCCCCGGGCAGCAGCACCAGCCTGCCCGAGTTCGGACCGATGCGGCGCAGTTCCGGCCGATCGGTCGCCGCGCCGACGTCGACACGTGCCACGGTTCCGCTCTCGCCGAGCAGATAGGAGTGCACGCCGCCGCGCGGCACGCCGCGTTCGGCCGCGCTGATCTCGAACAGCGCACCGGCCGTGGGTGAGCCGAGGTCGAAGTCGGCGTAGGCGACGTTGAGACCGGAACGGCACAGCCGGTAGCCGATGTTGCAACTGGTCACCGAGCGCCCGGTGCCGCCCTTGTCCGAGGTGGAGAACACCAGCACCTTGCCCCCCCTACCGTGTCGCGTCCCGGCGGGCGTACGCCAGTTCGTCCAGCTGGACCAGCGCCTGGGTGGCCAGACTGTAGGCGGTGCCGGGACGCTCGCGCAGCACGCGGCGGGCCCGGTCGAGCGATTGCCGGATCCGGTTGACCGCGGCCTGTTTCGGGGACAGATCCTGGCCTACGATTTCCAGTTCCTCCTGATTGAGCAGATGCTCGGCCTCGCTGAGCAGATCCACCGCGCGGGCGACCATGGCCTGCGGAGCCAGTGGGGGTTGTTCGAAGGTGCCGTAGGCGATGACCAGGCACTCCATCATTCGCTCCGTGACGAACCAGGACGGCCCTCCCGGTCGCGCGTCCGCGGAGCCGACCAACCGGCCGATGTCGTCCCACAGGCCGTTCCCCGGGCCGTCCCGCAGCACTCGCTGGTCGAGATGCTCCATCGCCGCTTCGGCCAGGGCCATCAGCTGGTCGCGGGTGTCCACGTCGGTGCGCAGGCTCGCCGCCTGCAGGCAGCGTTTGAGCAGCATGGTCGCGAAATCCGGCACGTACCAGACCAGCGGCGGCCCCGCGGCGACCTCCTCGCTGCCTGCCAGGTTCAGTCGCACACCCGGATAGTGCAGCGGCCCGGCCGGATCACCTACGGTGAACCGGCTGGTGATGCGCCCGCGGCGGGCCAGCTGGTCGAGCACCGCCAGCGTGCGCGACAAATCCTCGGTGCTCTCCCGGTAGACCAGGTCCTGGATGAGCATGGCGGCGATGACGAGACTGAAGTACTCCGATTCCTCGCCGTCGGAGGTGCGCCACGGAATGTCCTCGAGCGGCCAGCGGCCGCTGCCGAAGCGGGCGACCTTCGACCAATAGTTCCGGGTCAATTCGAAGCGCAGCTGCAGCGCGTCGGCGAGGGTGCGCTGCTCATCGGTCAACAGGTCGAGTTCCCGGATTCGCTGCGACGACAGGTCGATGATGCCGTCCAGGGCGACAGCCGTGAAGTACAGGTAGGGACGGGATTCCGCGTGGCCTGTCGCGCTGCTGACCCGGCCGGGCACGATCTGGATGGGTTCGGAGCTGTGCACGATGCCCCAGCTCCACCCGCATTCGAAAAGCCGCCCGTCGTCGGCGATGTCGACCTCGGCGGTCTGACTGAGCCTGACCTCGTTGGCCGCCTGCACCCGCAGGCGTTCCAGCTGCGCCGACAGCCGTTCGATGATTTCGTCGGCCGGCGTGCGGGTCTGGTTGAGCATGTAGACGATCGACTGCCCGAACTCGGTCCTCGGCTCCGGGGTGTGGATGACGAAACTGCGTACCAGGCCGGCCATCGCCGCGGTGAGGCGCGCACTGGCCTGTTCGATCACCCCCGGAATCCGCTCGCGCAGTTGCCGGGCCTCCAGCCGGACCTCCCCGCTGACGAAACGCTCGAATCCGCGCAGGAACCGCAGCGCCGCGATACACAGGCTCAGGGACATCGAGTACGAGTCGACGATTTCCACCGCCAGTTGGCTGTCGGTGAGCGGGCTGTCGTCGCCGGAGCGCAAGTAGGAGCCTGCGGCGAAGACGGGTTCGCCGTCGGGTCCGGTATAGCGGCGCAGATAGTCTTCCAACAGGGCGACCAGGACGCCACCGATGCGCGTCTCCTCGCCGAGCGGCGCGAGCGCGGACTTGACGTCGGGGCTCATGTCGTTCGGCTGGTCCAGCGCGAAGGCTTCGATCTCGGTCGCCGGATACAGCAGGCACAGCAGCTGTTCGGCGTCGCTGATCGAATTGGCGCCGTCGCGCCCGCCCCATCGCCACGTCCCGTCGCCATAGGACCAGGCGAGTACCGCTCGCCACAGCTCGAGCAGCTGTTGCCTCGGCCGAATCCTCATCTGTTCTCGGACCTCGCCCCCGCGTTCGACCGGCGGCGCCGGACGTCGTTACACACAGTGTGCCCTGCGGATGTTCACTTAGCCAAGCACTTTGCGACCCGGGCGGTTGCTGCGAGATATCCTGCGGGGCAGAACCTTCCGCGAATTCGCGAGGACGCGGCCCGTGGCTGCGCGGGTTCGGTCGCCGCATGTCGCGATCCCATCGGCCCGGGGCGCACCCGGACCGTGCTCCCCGCAATCCCTTGCGCTCGACAGGCTATTCCTCGGCTACCGCTCAGCGGCGCCCACCGAAGTCCGGCCCCGGGCCGGACCGCTGCCCGCGATCGGCGATCCGGCGTCAGTTCCGGTCCGCGGTGAGGGCGGTGATCACCGCGCGGAAGTCCTCGGTCTGGAAGGAGAGATCTTCCGCGGTCGTCGCGTAATCCAGGGTGGCCAGCACCGCGCGTTCCAGGTGCAGGTTCAGCAGACGCTTGGTGCTCTCGACCGCTTGGCGCGGCAGTTCGAGAATGCGTTTCGCGCAGGCCAGCGCCTCGGTGCGCGGGTCGGCGACCACATGGTTGACCAGACCCATCTCACGAGCTCGCTCGGCCGGGATCTTCGCGCCGGTGAGCGCGTATTCCTTGGCCAGCAGCAAGCTGGTGTGCAGCGGCCAGGTCAGCGGTCCACCGTCCGCGGCGACCAGGCCCACCTGGACGTGCGGGTCCTTCAGGTAGGAGGTCTCGGCGATGTAGGCGACGTCGCTCAGCGCGACCAGGCTGCACCCCAGTCCGACCGCGGGGCCGTTCACCGCCGCGATCACCGGCACCCGGCAGCGGGCCATACCGAGCACGATGTCGCGGCCGTGCGCGATCGTCTTGGCTCGTAGATCGGCGTCGCGGCCCAGCTCGGCGAGATAGGCGAAATCCCCGCCCGCGGAGAACGCCTTGCCCGCGCCGGTGAGCACCGCGACGCGCGCCTCGCGGTCGTCGGAGAGCCGGGGCCAGAGCCGGGCCAGCCCGGTGTGCAGGTCGTCGTTGACGGCGTTGAGCGCGTCGGGCCGGTTGAGCGTGACGATCCGGAGCGGTCCGTCGGCCTCGACGTGGATCTCTTCCGGCAGGTCGTACATGGTCAAACTCCTAATCCGAGGATGCGCGAAGCGATGATGTTCTTCTGGATCTGCGAGGTGCCGCCCATGACGCTCTGCGCGCGGCTGTAGAAGTAGCTGCCGAGCAGTTCGGCGTCGTCCGTGCCGCCGACGGCGAGCGCCGCGTGCCCGACCGACTGGTCGACCCAGGTCATGAGCAGTTTGTCGAGTGAGCCGTCCGGGCCGTGGACCACCCCGTCCAGCTGTTCGGACAGCCGTCGGCGCACATGCAGGCGCAGCATCTCGGTCTGCACCGCCGCCCAGGCCAGTTCCTCCGGGACGGGGCCGTCGAACCGGGCGGCCAACTGCCGCACCAGCTTTCCGTAGCGGGCCGCGTAACCCAGCGTCGACGGCTCGCGTTCGTGCCCGACGACGGTCATCGCCAGCTTCCAGCCGTCGCCGGGCTCGCCCACCATCTGATCGGCGGGCACCGTGGCGCCGTCGAAGAACACCTGCCCGAACTCCCGGGTGACGCCGCTGATCATGGCCAGCGGCCGTTGCTGCACACCGGGCTGGTCCATCGCGATCACGAATGCCGAGATGCCTTTGTGCCGTGGAGCGTCCGGGTCGGTGCGGGCCAGCAGCAGGCACCAATCGGCGACGTCGGAGTAGCTGGTCCAGATCTTGTGACCGTGCACCACGTAGTGGTCGCCGTCGCGAGTCGCGGTGGTGCGCAGCGAGGCGAGGTCGGAGCCCGCGCCGGGCTCGCTGAAACCCTGGCACCAGCGCTGGGTGCCGTCGATCATGCCGGGCAGGAAGCGTTGCTGTAATTCCTTACCGCCGTGGCGGCCCAGACCCTGCACGAGATATCCGAGGCTGGGCCGCGGCGGCGCCCCGGCGAGCGCGAGTTCCTCGTCCACGATCACGTCGTAGACCGGGGGCAGCTCATGGCCGCCGAACTCCTTCGGCCAGGACGCTCCGAAGAATCCGGCCGCGTACAGCGCTCGATGCCACTCGCCCTGACGCGCCCAGTAGTCGTCGCCCGACGTGGGGAACTGCCCAGCCGTTTCGGCCAGCCAAGCGCGCAGCCGGGAGCGAAACTCGGCCTCTTGCGGTGCGTCACGAAAGTCCAAGGTCGATCTCCTCCAGACGAACGGGGAACAGTTCGGTCGAGACCAGCGCGCGCCGCAGATAGACGTGGGCGAGGCACTCCCAGGTGTTGCCGATGCCGCCGTGCACCTGGACCGAGGTCTCGCAGACGGTGCGGGCGGCCCGTGCGGTGTACACCTTCGCGATCCGCGCGGCCCGCAGCGCTTGCGCCGCAGCCAGTTCGTCGACGGCCCAGGCCGCGTGCCGCAGCACGCTGATCGCCCCTTCGATCAGCGCTTGGTTCTCCGCCAGCAGATGCGCCACCGCCTGGTACGACCCGATCGGGCGGCCGTACTGCTCGCGCACCTTCGCGTATCCGACCGCGAGATCCTGGGCGCCGCGGGCGACGCCGAGCAGATCGGCGGTGGTCGCGGTGACGGCGAGGGCGTGCCACCGGATGGCCTCGTCGGGCGACAGCTCCCCGATCCGCCGGCGTTCGTCCGCCACCGCGGCGGTTTGCCGGGTCAGGTCCGCGCCGGACAGCGTCGCGCCCACCGGTGCGGCCACGACCTGCTCGCCGGTGACGAGCAGCGCCGATTCGCTGCCGCGTGCGTCGATGGCACGGCCCCCGACCGCGAGGGTCCAGCGGCCCTCGGCGCCGAGCCGCCCGCACAGGTCGTCGGCCAGCACCGGCCCGAGAAAGGCCACGTCCACCAGCCCGCGGCCGAATTCCTCGGTCACGATCGCGACCTCCACACCGGAGGCGCCGTCGGTGCGCAGCGCTCGCCAGCCGGTAGCTGTCACGGCTCGCTCCAAGCGCGCGCGGCGGTTCTCGTCGTCGAGGTCGGCTACCGAGCCGGGGCCGAGGTCGTCGGCCAATTTCGCGGCGGCATCGCGCAATTGCCGCTGTTCACTGGTCAGACGGACGTCCATAGCGCTCCTTGAGTACTCGACGCAGCACCTTGCCCGAGGGCAGGCGCGGGATCTCGGGCACGAACACGACGCGACGCGGTCGCTTGTAGGTGGCCATGCGCTCGCCCACCAGGGCGATCAACTCGTCCGCGGTGACCGCCTCGGCGCCGGACACCGCCGCGACGACCGCCTCGCCGTCCGCGGTGTCGGGCACCCCGAACACGGCGCAGTCGATCACCTTCGGGTGGCCGTGCAGAACGGCCTCGATCTCGGCGGGCGCCACTTGGAACCCGCGGACCTTGATCATTTCCTTGGCCCGGTCGGTGAGCCGGATCCAGCCTTCCTCGTCGACGTAGCCGACGTCGCCGGTGCGGTACCAGCCGTCGTCGAAGGCGCGGGCGGTCTCCTCGGTGGGCAGGTAGCCGGCCATCACCGACTCCGCGCGGCACTGGATCTCACCGATCTCCGTGGGCGGCAGCGGTTCTCCGGTGTCCAGCGCGACCACCCGGACCTGCACCCCTGGTGCGGCCTTGCCGACCGTGTCCAGCCGCGCGCCCGCGAGCGGGTTGCACGCGATCACCGGCAGCTCGCTCGCGCCGTAGGCGGGCAGCCAGCGCACTCCGGTGCGCCGGGTGACGGCCTCGGCCATCGCGACGGTCACCGGCGTGGCGCCCCACATGATGTAGCGCAGCGAACTCAGATCGTAGGACTCGAGATCGGGGTGCCCGGCCAGCGCGAGAGCGATCGGCGCGACCGCCATCTCGACGGTGATCCGGTCGTCCTGGATGCAGCCGAGCATGGTCTCCAGGTCGAAGCGGCGGTGCAGCCGCATCCAGGCACCCGCCCGCAGCGCGGTCACGATGTTCAGCAGACCGAGGATGTGCGAGGGCGGCGTGGCGATCTGGATGCGGTCGGACGCGGTGAGGCCGAGCACCTGCGTCCACTGGCGCACCGCGACCGCCAGCGACGCGTGGGTGTGCCGCACCGCCTTCGGCATCCCAGTGGTGCCGGAGCTGAACACCAGCACGGCGTCCGAAGCCGGGTCGGGCGCCGCGGCGCTGCCGTGCGCGGGGGTGATCGGCGCGTCCAGGTGCCGCATCGGCAGCAACGCGGCCAGCACCGGACTGTCGCCGACCGCGTGACGCGGCCCGGTGACCGCCACCGCGTGGGCTACTTCGTCATGCTTGTACGCCGGGCTGATCAGGACCGCCGCGGCGCCCAGCCGCCAGATGGCCAGCACGGCGACGACGAATTCCGGCCGGTTCGAGGACATCAGCGCCACCCGGTCGCCCGCGCGCACGCCGCCGTCGGCCAGCTCGGCCGCCAGACCGGCCGCGAGGTCGTCGAGCTCGGTCCCGGTGTAGGCCCGCCCCTCGAAGACGAGCGTGCTCGAAGCGGTGGTCGAGGACATTTGAGAGATCCCGTCTCGTGAGTGAGAATATAATTCTCATTCGGATAGAATCTTCATACCAGGAGGACACGGTTCATGGCGAGACCCTCTTTGTTCCAGCGCGCGACCGTGACCCGCATCGTGAAGGAGAGTGTCGACGCGCGCACGTTCGTGCTCGCGCCGCACGACGCGCCGATCACCTACCGCGCCGGGCAGTTCTGCACGTTCAAGATCGCCGTGAACGGAACGGAACTGTTCCGGTCGTACTCGATGTCCAGCGCGCCGGAGACCGACGGCGAGCTGATGACGACCGTGAAACGAGTGCCGGGCGGGGCGGTGTCGAACTGGATGCACGACAACCTGTCCGAGGGCGACGAGGTGGAGATGACGAAGGCCGCGGGCCGATTCTGCCTGCGCGAGACCGACGTGCCGCTGCTGGGCTTCAGCGGCGGCAGCGGAATCACGCCGATCCTGTCGCTCACCAAGTGCGCCCTGGCCGCCACGCGGCGGCGGGTCCGGCTGCTGTGCGCGGACCGCGACGCGGATTCGATGATCTTCGCAGCGGCCTTGGCCGAGCTGGCCCGGCGCCACCCCGGCCGGCTCGAGGTGGTCCGGCACCTGGACAGCGCGGGCGGCTTCCTCGACCCCGCGGCGGTGCGCGCCTTCGTCGGCGACGACGGCCATGCCGATCACTACGTCTGCGGGCCCGAGGCTTTCATGGAGATGGTCGAACTGGCGCTGCCGGGCCCCGGCCTGGTATTCAGCGAGCGATTCGGTGCGCCCGCGCCGATTCCCGCCTCCGTGGACGACGCCCCGGTCGAAAGCCCGGCACCGGTGACCCGCCCCGCGACAGCCCCTTCCGCCGCCGACGGGGCGGGCACCGTGACGATCATCCTCAACGGCAGGAAGAAGACGGTGCCACGCAAGAATGGCGAGACGCTGCTGGAGAGCGCACGCCGGGGAGGGCTGACGCCGCCGTTCTCCTGCGAGGCGGGCAACTGCGCCACCTGCATCGCCAAGGTGACCGCGGGAAGCGCGAGCCTGCGCCAGAACAACGCGCTGACCGACGACGAACTCGACGACGGCTATGTGCTCACCTGCCAGGCCGTCCCGGACACCGACTCGATCACCGTCGACTACGAGTGAGCGACGAGGCGGGTCCCGCGCAGCCGGGTTCCGCCTCGGCATCGGCTGTGCCGCCGCGGCACCCGACTGCGCTGCCCGACATCGCGGCTGCGCCGTCGGCGTGGGACAAGCGCCGCGTCGAGTCGGCCACGAGCATGCGGCGCGCGGTCGGGCCCATGCGCAGCGTTGGCCGAGCGGCGACTCCGATTGACGCAATCGCTGACCGGCAGCATCGCGACCACCGAACGGGTCGGTTCGCCCGGTGACCTCCGACGACCGGCTGACACACGACACAGTGCGCGATTTACGCACCGTCACAGCATGCTTCGTGGCCGCGTCCACACGGTCCATGATCGGTTTACACGTCCGGCACGCGCGCCCGGGCGACACACATCCGACGGGGATAACGGCCGGGGCGCGGGCGGCCGGGGCGCGGGCGGCCGGGGCGCGGAGTGTCGATGCTCGTGCCGGTCGCCCCAGCGAATCCGGCGTCGCGCTTCCTCAGCCCCCGTGCTGGCCCAGCCGAGGCGGCGGCGCGTACTGCGGCTCGTAGCCCGCGATCCGGATCGGGCTGCCGACGAGCCGGAACTCCCCCGCCGTCACCACGGCCTCCGGGCTGGCCTCCAGCGCCTCCGGCAGGTCACGGACCGCGGCGGCGGGAATTCCGAGCGGGCGCAGCCGCGCTTCCCATCCGGTCGCGGTATCGGCCGCGAGGGCGGCGGTCACCGCCGCGAGCACCTCCACGCGACGGGCGACCCGGTCGGCCATCAGCTCGAACCCGTCGACACCCGCCTCCGCGGCGAAGGTCTTCCAGAAGCCGTCGTGGGTCACGAACAGCGCCAGATAGCCTTCGGCGGTCGGGAAGATCTGCGCGGGAACGTAGTACGAGTGCGCCCCGAACGGGCGGCGCTGCGGCCGCTTCCCCTCGTTGAGGTAGGCGGCCGCGTGATAGTTCAGTTGCGAGAGCATGACCTCGTACAGCGACACGTCGATCTGGCCGCCACGACCGGAGACGATCTGGGCCAACAGTCCCAGCGCGGCCGTCAGACCGGTCGAGTTGTCCGCCGAGGAGTATCCCGGCAACGTCGGCGGGCCCGCGGGATCACCGGTGAGAGCGGCGATCCCGGCCGCCGCCTGGATCACGTAGTCGAAGGCCGGATCGTCCCCGCCGTACAGGCCGTAGCCGGTGATCGCGACACACACGATCTTCTCGTTCCACCGGCGCAGCGCGTCGTAGGTGAGACCGAGCCGCCGGATCGCCGATGGTTTGAGGTTCACCAGCAGCGCGTGCGACCCCGCGACGAGTTCGCCGAGCCGCGTCCGGCCGTGCTCGCTGCCCAACTCGACGCGGATACTGCGTTTGCCACGGTTCAGGCTCGCGAAGTAGCTGTCGCTCACCTGACGGGAGATGTCGCCGCCCGCCGGTTCCAGTTTGGTGACCTCCGCGCCCAAGTCGGCGAGCATCATGGTGGCGTACGGACCGGCCAGCATGGTGCCGACCTCCAGGATCCGGATTCCGGCCAGCGGCCCGGAGCCCGCAGCGCTCACCGCAACTCCCTGGCCAGTTCGGCGATCGTCGCCCGGGTGCGGCGCTTGGACGCCACCAGTTCGTCGAGGGTCTCCCCGATCGGCAGCAGGCGCACCGAGATGTCCGTGGCGCCCGCCTCCGCGTAGCGGCGGAGCCCGGCCGCGATCTGCGCCTCGTCGCCGGCCAGGCACAGATCGCCGATGTCACGGGCGTCGCCCTGGTCCAGCAGTCGTTGATAGTTCGGCGAGATCTCCGCCTCGCCCAGGATGCGATTGGCCCGCTCGCGAGCCTCGTCCACGCGGCCGGGCTCGCACAGGCACACCGGCAACCCGGCGACCACACGCGGAGCGGGCCGGCCCGCGTCGGCCGCCGCTTTGGCGATCTTCGGCACGACGTGGTCGGCGATCGCGCGCTCGTCGGCCATCCAGAGCACGGTGCCGTCGGCCTGCTCGCCCGCGATGCGCAGCATCACCGGCCCCAGGGCGGCGATCAGCACCGGCACCGGGGCCACCGGTCCGAGATCGAGCGGATTGTGCACGGTGAACGTCGCGTTCTCCACGTCCACCGAACCCGGTCCGCGCAGTCCCGCGTTCAGCACCTCGAGATAGTCGCGGGTGTAGGCGGCCGGTTTGTCGTAGGGCAGGCCGAGCATGTCGCGCACGATCCAGTGATGCGACGGCCCGACTCCCAGCGCCAGCCTGCCCCCAGCCGCGGCGTGCGCCGAGAGCGCTTGCCGGGCCAGGGCGATCGGATGCTGTGCTTGCAGGGGCACGACCGCGGTGCCCAGCTCGATCCGCGAGGTGCGCAGCCCCATCGCGGCGATCGTGATCAGCGCGTCGAAATCGGTGGGGATCTGCGGGATCCACGCCGTGTCCATTCCCGCGGACTCGGCCCACTCGATGTCGCGCAGCATCCGTTCGAGCTTGCGCCCGGAGTCCCCTTTCTCCGGTCCGATCATCACTCCGATGCGCACGATTCCTCCAAGCTGTATCGATTCGGCCCACGGCCGGTCATGAGGCCGGGTGCTCGGTCAACGCGCGGATCTCGGTGACCAGCGTCTCCAGCGGAGTGCTCGTCGGAAAAACCGCGGCGGCACCGGCTTCCAGCAGCCGCGGCACGTCCGCCTGCGGGATGGTGCCGCCGACGACGACCGCGATGTCGCCCGCGTCGGCGGCGCGCAGCGCGCCCACCACCCGCGTAGTGAGCGCGACGTGCGCGCCGGAGAGGATGCTCAGGCCGACGACGGCCACGTCCTCTTGCAGCGCGATGGCGACGATGTCCTCGATACGCTGCCGGATCCCGGTGTAGATGACCTCGAACCCGGCGTCGCGCAGCGTGCGGGCGACGATCTTGGCGCCGCGGTCGTGCCCGTCCAGGCCCGGTTTGGCGACCAGTACGCGGGCGGGCATCAGAAGACCACCGGCTGCTGGAACTCGCCCCACACCGACTTCAGCGCGGCGGTCATCTCGCCGACCGTGCAGTAGGCGTTGGCGCAATCGATGAGGCGGTGCATGAGGTTCTCGTCTCCTTCCGCGGCACGCGACAGGGCTGCGAGGCTGTCGCGGACGGTTGCGGCGTCGCGCTCGGATCGCACTCGCGCCAGTCGCTTCAACTGCCGTTCGCGCCCGTCGGCGTCGAGTTCGTAGGTGCCGATGTCCGGTGCGGGCTCGTCGGAGACGAACGTGTTCACCCCGACCACCGGGCGTTCGCCCGACTCCACCGCCTGGTGCAGCCGGTAGGCCTCGTCGGCGATCAGGCCCTGCAGGTAACCGTCCTCGATGCAGCGCACCATGCCGCCGTGCTGCTCCAGATCGCGCATGATCTCGACGATCTTGGCCTCGGTGGCGTCGGTGAGCGCCTCGACGAAGTAGGAGCCGCCGAGCGGGTCGGCCACCCGGGTCACCCCGGTCTCGTAGGCGAGCACCTGCTGGGTGCGCAGCGCCAACGTGGCGGATTCCTCGCTGGGCAGCGCGAACGGCTCGTCCCACGCGGCGGTGAACATCGACTGCACGCCGCCGAGCACCGAGGCCAGCGCCTCGTAGGCGACGCGCACCAGGTTGTTCTGCGCCTGCGGCGCGTAGAGCGAGGCGCCGCCGGCCACACAGCCGAAGCGGAACATCGACGCCTTGTCAGTGCTCGCGCCGTACCGCTCACGCACGATGGTGGCCCAGCGGCGGCGTCCGGCCCGGTATTTCGCGATCTCCTCGAAGAAGTCGCCGTGCGTGTAGAAGAAGAACGAGATCTGCGGGGCGAACTGATCGATCGTCATCCGGCCGCGCTCGATCACGGTGTCGCAGTAGGTGACGCCGTCGGCCAGCGTGAAGGCCATCTCCTGCACGGCATTCGCCCCGGCGTCGCGAAAGTGCGCACCCGCCACCGAGATCGCGTTGAACCGCGGCACCTCGGCCGCGCAGAACTCGATGGTGTCGGCGATCAGGCGCAGCGACGGCTCCGGCGGCCAGATCCAGGTGCCGCGCGAGGCGTACTCCTTGAGGATGTCGTTCTGGATCGTGCCGGTGAGCTTCGCGCGCGGCACGCCCTTCTTCTCCGCGGCGGCCACGTAGAAGGCCAGCAGGATCGCGGCGGTGCCGTTGATGGTGAAGCTGGTGCTGATCCGGTCCAGCGGGATGCCGTCGAAGAGGACCTCGGCGTCGGCGAGGGTGTCCACCGCGACACCGACCCGGCCGACCTCCTCGCTCACCTCGGGGTCGTCGGAGTCGTATCCGCACTGGGTGGGCAGATCGAGCGCGACCGAGAGCCCGGTACCGCCCTGTTCCAGCAGGTAGCGGTAGCGGCGGTTGGACTCCTCGGCGGTACCGAAGCCGGAGTACTGCCGGAACGTCCACAACCGTCCCCGGTAACCGGTGGCGAAGTTGCCGCGGGTGAAGGGGTAGGCGCCCGGTGCGGGTGGGTCACCGCGCCGCGCGTCCGGTCCGTAGCTCGGCTCCAGCGGGATGCCGGACGAGGTCTGCACTTGGTTGTTCATCGTTGAATACGGTACTTGCGAAAAAGGAGAATGCCAATACCATTCGGTGGCAGGGCCGGGCCCGGCCGCCCGCCACGACCGAGGAGAACGATGTCCGACCAGCACCGACAGCTGACCGATCGCACCGTGGTGGTGTCCGGAGCGAGCCGCGGCATCGGGTTGGCGATAGCCATCGCCGCCGCCGAAGCGGGCGCCGACGTGGTGCTGCTGGCCAAGACCGCCGAACCACACCCCCGCCTGCCCGGCACCGTCTACACCGCGGCCGCCGAAGTGGAAGCCGCGGGTGGGCGAGCCGCCGCCGTGGTCGGGGACGTGCGCGACGAAGCGGACGTGCGGCGGGTAGTCGAGACCGCCGTGCAGCGGTTCGGCGGCATCGATGTCTGCGTGCACAACGCCAGCGCGATAGCCACCGATCCGACCGAGCGCCTGTCGATCAAGAAGTTCGACCTGATGCAGGACATCAACATCCGCGGCATGTTCCTGCTGACCAAGGCGTGCCTGCCACATCTGCGCGACTCGGCCAACCCGCACGTGCTGACCATCGCGCCGCCGGTGAATTTGAACCCCCGCTGGCTCGGCGCCCACCCGGCCTACACCCTCGCCAAGTACGGGATGACCCTGCTGTCCCAGGGCTGGGCGGCCGAATTCGCCGACGCTGGAATCGGTTTCAACTGCCTGTGGCCGCAGACCTACATCGCCACCTCCGCGGTCGCCAACCTGGCCGACGGCGAGCGGCAGCTCGCCTCCGCCCGCAGTCCGCGGATCATGGCCGACGCCGCCCTCGCGATCATGACCCGGCCCGCGAAACAGGTCACCGGCAACTGCTTCATCGACGCGGACGCGTTGTCGCTCTACGCCGGGATCGATGATCTGTCCGGGTACGGCGGCGGCGAAAACCCCACGCCGGATCTGTTTCTGGACTGACGAGAAGGCGGATCGTAGGCAACAGCAGCCGGTTCCGTCGGCCCGTGCGGACCGTTCGGTGGCCCAGGGATGATCGACTGCACCAGCGCCTTGATCTCATCGAACGTCGGCGCCTGCCGCGGTGCGGATGGATCGAAGTCGCTGGTCTCGGTGCGGCGCACCGCGTCCGTGACTTCGCCGTGAGCTCCAAGATCCGGCACCCGGATTACCTACCGGAGGTTGCCTGACGCGGTACTAGCAGCGTTCATACTGACGCGCGTAGGCCTGCGACTCCGGTGAAACATCGCGCCAGGATGGCTGGCAACCACCGATGAAGACCGCGAAAACGGGGCCGTTGCGTGTTTCGATCGTGTAGTTGACCACGGCACCGGGTTGGGCCAAGTAGGGAAGATGCCTTTCGGCGAGTTGTGTCGCCTGCGCAGCGGTGAGTTGCTCTCCGACAGGAGGATATATCGCGACGTCCAGGGTGCGGCCTGCTTTGCCGGGCGGGTCGTATACGGAAATATCGACGAAGAATGGGGTGGGTTGATCGGTCAGGAACCACTCCCACATCTCGAGTTCGCTATTGGACGGGAAGCGGAGTAGGCCGGGCGGGAAGATGGGTTTGCGGCCCGAGTTTTGCCACCCGGGTTCCAGTCTCGAGCGATTCTTGGACCCGATCTCCACAGCAATGGTGGACACCGTCCAATCGTTGGGCGCCAGTTCGGGAAAGTCCTGGATGATTCGGCGCATCGCCGCGGTGGCACGGTGGGGCTCCGCCCCGGAGCCCGCTTCGACGGTGATGACGTTGCTCATCTGGTCTACGTCGATGCCGCGTGACGACCAGTGCACCTGTGTACCGGGGGCCGAGACTCTCACCCAGGTGTGTGCCGAGTTCGCTTCCCTGCTCACGTCCCGACCGAACCGCCAATTCGCAGAATAAGAGTGCGTCATCCGGTCGAGATCGACCACGGTCTCGTCGCCTTGGTAGCGCGGCGGAAGCTGCTGGGCGCCCATGGCACGCACCACGGCCGCGGCCTCGTCCGGTGTGGCGCCATCCTCGAGCTGCACATCCAGCAGGGAATCGTACGTGCGGGACTTGCCCTCGTAATCGAACCAATGTGACGCATCGACCACCCCCGGAAGAGCCTGGATGGCCGTCTCGATCACCTGCGACCAGCTGTCACGCTCGGCCTGGTCGGGTCCTTGCACCGGTATAGAACATCCAGTCAGCAGGACTACCGCCATCATCAATATCACGGCGGGGACGGTGAAGCGCATAGCGTTCATCCTGCCAGCAGTCGGCGTGTGCGGGGTGGCCGAGGAAGGGAGGCACGTGAGTACGTCTGCGTCGCAGCGCGATACGGCGAACAATCCCGTCGCGTCAACGGTGTCACCGCTCACCGGCTGCGGATCAACCCGCCAATTCGGGCAGCTACGGCATCAGCTTTCCGGACGCGGCACTCGTGTCTTTTCAGTCACCGGTTCAGATAAGGCCGGGCCGGTCGGGGTTAGCGGACGGTATTTGAAACAGTGGTAACCAGACTGGCTGAAGACGGTTATCGCCAACGTGGAGGCTGCACCGCCCCGCATTCGACGGCAGGTAGCAGTGCGGTTAAACCGCGGCGGTTGGACCGGCGGCTGTCGCCTGAGACGATCGCCGAGTTGGCGGAGGGCTATCTGGTTGGTGCATCGATGAATCTGCGGTGTGAGCGGACGTAGCGTCGTAGCGGGGACCGCCCACGCTCATTGCGCGAATATGGCACACGCGGCCCCACGATCGTCCCGGTTGTGTCGACGATTGACGTGGAGCCTCCAGGGAACGCGCACTGGTTCATCGACATGGCAAAGAGACGTCTCAGGGTGCTGTCGCGGGGCGCGTCAGTGTCGCCATAGCGAGCATTTATAGCCGAAACGTCTGATATGCGCTTGCCTCTGCGGCGTGTTTTCCGATTCAGGTGCGATGTAGCAGTATCCAGAGGCGCTTCGGTCTTTGGTCCTGTTGGTAGCGCGAGCCAACCCGTCTCCCGGTCTGCTTGACTGGTTGCCGTGTCGAACCACAGCACCACAACCCGCATCCGCACCCTTGACGGCCTCCATCTGGCGACCACCCTTGTCACCCCTGACCAACCAGCAGCGCACGCGGTCGTCCTCGTTCACGGTGGTGGCGTCACCAGGGAAGAGGGTGGATTCTTCACCCGGCTGGCCTCCGGCCTCGCTGACGCTGGCGTGGCGTCGCTCCGGTTCGATCTTCGCGGCCACGGTGACAGCGAAGGCCGACAGGAGGAGCTGACGCTCTCCACGATCCTCAACGACATCCGCGTTGCCATGGCTGAGTTGCGCAAGTGGACCGGTGCGACGGAGATCAGTCTCCTGGGAGCCAGCTTCGGCGGTGGGATCACGGCCTACTACGCCGCCAAGCGGCCGGATGAGCCATATCGATTGGTGCTGCTCAATCCACAGTTCGACTACAAGAAGCGCACCATCGACACTCGCGACTACTGGCAGAACGACGTCATCAGCGACGAGCGGGCAAAGGAGCTGAACGAGACCGGCGCGGTTCAGTTCACGCCAACACTGAAGCACGGTCGGCCGCTGCTCAACGAAGTGTTCTGGTTGAAGCCAAACGAAATTCTCGGTGAGGTTACGACCCCGACCCTGATCGTCCACGGCAACGCCGACACCTTGGTGCCGATCGACGGCTCGCGTGCCGCCGTCGCTCAGTTCACCGCGCCGGTGGAATTGGTCGAGATCGAGGGATCGCAGCACGGCTTCGCGGTGCACGATGATCCGAAGTACCTGGACCCCAAGAGCCAGGAGTATCAGGCCGAGGTCATTGAGATCGTTTCCAACTGGCTGACGACCGGATCACCGTCACGGCAGTAGCATGTCGTGGAGTTGGCGCACCATCGGCCGGTGCCGCCAGGTGTCGAGTGATCTCATGACCTCGATGACTACGTTCATCGTTCGCTCCGAGCGAGTTTCGCGGGCAACGCCGACCGACTGGACCGCGATCCGTGCGGCTTCGTCCGGTTCGCCGCTCAGCGCCAGTGCCTTGGCTTGCCGTGCGCCGAAGAATCCCGTGTCGCGCCGCGACAAGGAACCGCTGCTGAGCACCTGGCCGAACAATTGGGCGGCGACTTGCGGTTTGCCTGCTTCGGTGTAGCAGACAGCAGCGCGAAGGCGAAGGGTGTTCTGGTTGAAGTAGCTCATCACCTCCTCACCATTGGCCGTTACGGCTGCGTTCAGCATCTGTTCGGCAGTATCCAGGTGCTGCTTCACCGCTTTGACCGGTTCGCCGAGCATGGCCATCCCGAGTGCTTCTTGCTGCATCGCTTCGGCTTTGACCTGAGAGGGAAGCTGCCATGGCCCCTCGTTGGCGGCTTGAGCCAGCGTCATAAGCGTGCCGGTGTCTCTTGTCTCGTAGGCCATTTGGGATTTCTTCAGCAGCACGTAGCCCTGCATCGGCAGACTGCCCGCGGCTTGTGCCCACTCCATCGCCCGGTCATAGAGGAAGGTGGCGGTGACGGGATCGTGCAGATCCCGGTAGAGCCAACCAGCAAATTCGGCACCATCGGAGCCGAGCGCGAGCAGTTTTCGTCGAACCGCGGGTTGAACATCTCGGACGTGCCGGCGAATCGCCCCGATCACCGCGAGCGTCAACGGCAACGCTTCCGACGGGCCAAGGGAACCATCGTCCGCCTTACATCGGGCCAGCTGATGGCGAAAGAATTCCACGACAGTGCCGTCGAAGTAGCGGCGGGCGTCCTCCAGCGCCTGGCTTACCTGGTGGAGGTCATCGGTATGGCCTGACGGTGCTGGCCCCGTGCCATCAGTGACTAACCATTGCGCCAAGGCGACGGCATCGTGGTGTCGGGCTGGTATGACGCCACCTGTGGTGTCCTCGACAGTCGGCAGCTTGAACCACAGCAGTTCGCCTGGAATGCCGAGGATCTCGGCCCACCGAATCAACTTGGATATCTGTTCGGGCGCGGGGCCTTTTTCGATCCGACTGAGCTGAGCCTGCGTGAGATCTAGCCAGTTGGCCATCACCTCTTGGGGCAATTGGCGCCCGTGAAAAGGATGAGTCCGGTAGGCGTGAATAACGCGGCCGATGTGCCAGGTTGCACAGGCGTCCCGCATTTGATCGGTCAGCCAGAACTCCGGTGGCACGCCCGGCGGACGATGGCGTTCATCGCGGGCGTTACTGCCGCAGGGGTTACAGAGGGTTTCGGCGTTGTAGCTGTTGAGCCTGCCACCGCAGCGGGCGCAGTACCGCTGCGGCTTCGGTACCGGCGTCATGGCTGTCCCCCTCCCGCGTTCGGTCGGTCCTCCTGGGTTCTTAACGACCACCCCCGCTTTGGTCGCGTGACCCTACCAGGGCTTGACAGGTGGCGCTATGCGTTTCATACATACCCCGAATACGCCCTTGTCGTGGCCCTTTTCGCCCCAGCAATCGACCCTTGGGCGGTCACGAAAACCTTGCGAGGAAAGGGTAGGCCGTGGCGTTGTCCCTAGTAGTTCCCATCTTTGGTCCGCCAGCAGCGGGCAAAACGACGCTGACGATGCAGCTCGGATCGTCATCTGGGCGCCGGATGTTCCGGCTGCGCGAGCATGTCTCTCAGGAAGTGCTGGCCGCAACGGCAGTCACGCCGGAGCAGTTGGGTTGGATCGACGACTACACCGTCGACGCGGCACTCCGCTCCTACTTCGAGACCGTCAATTCGGATCCGGAGGTCCAGGCGGTTCTGCTCGACAACTTTCCCGGTTCCGCGGCGCAGGTTGATCAGCTACCGGCGATCCTGTGGTCGTTGACGCCCTGCCACATCGAGGCCATCGAAGTGGTGACCGATGTCAAGACGCTCCGGCAGCGGGCTCGGAATCGGAAGGTCTGCCATCGCTGCGAGCGTGACCCGATCAACGATCCCCGCCTGCCAGCGATCCCGAGTGATGCCGACCCGTGGCAGTGCAGCCGGTGCGGGGGCCTGCTGCATCCCAGACGCGGCGATTCACCGCGCCTGTTCAAAGCGCGGATGCAGCGCTACCACCAGACGGCAGTCGGTATCCGTGATGCCTTCGCCCGTGCCGACGTCACTGTCACCCAGCTCGACACCACCAACACCATCGACGGGGCGGCCACTTTGCTTGCCCCGCTGCTTATCTCACGGAGCGCACCACGATGACGACCGTCGATCTGCCCACCCCTGGTATCCGAGCCAACGACGACAGCTATGGCCATGCCCGTATGCCCCGTGGGGCAGATGTTCCCGAACCGAACCGGATCGACCGCGTCGCTTACGGCCGGTTCCGCAACGTCTACCTCTACATCACCGAAGCCTGCCAACTGCGCTGCGAGCACTGCTACATGGGCGAACGGTTGGACCGGGCACTCAAGATGCCCTTACCTCAGATTGTGGACACCCTCACCACCTGGCGGCGGATGGGCGGTGACAAGCTGACCATCCTCGGTGGCGAACCCACGCTGCACCCGCACTACTGCGAAGCAATTCGTCTCAGCCGGAAATTGGGCTACGAGCACGTCATCACCACGACCAACGCCCAGAAGCCCGCGCTCAAGAAGTTTCGCCAACTTGAACCCGACGATTTCGCCTACATCCAAGTCAGTTTGGACGGAGGTAGCGGCGACAGCCACGACGCGATCCGTGGGGCGGGTACCTTCACCCAGGCGCTGGAAACCACCGCCGAGCTGACCCGCCGCGGTTTCGACACCCGCATCATCTGCACGGTGAACAAGGCGAACGAGCAGGACGTGCTGGAGCTACTGGACATTGCCGACCACCTCGGCGTCAGCCTGGTGAAGTTCCATGTCTTCTCGACCATCGGCACCGGCCACGGCAATGCTGACATAGCCATGACACCGCCGGAATGGGTGGCCTTCTGCGATCGGCTGAATGAAGTGGCGCCGCAGTACGACACGCGGGTGTGGTACCAGCCGACCTATGCCCGGCGTGACCAAATGGAGCGCTACGCCGCCGAGGGCTACCAAGGGTGCATCGGTCGGACCCTGGATCGCATCTCGATCTTCCCGGACGGCCGCTGCTACGTCTGCTCCTACCTGTTCGACACCGATCTGTACTTCGCCCAGATGGTCGACGGTCAGGTGCAACTGAACCACGGAGTAAATGAGTTCGACCTGTTCACCAGCGCGCTGGCCGAAAGCTCCTGCGCCGGTTGCAAAGCCAGCGCCTGCCAAGGCGGCTGCCCGGCCGAGGAGCTGGTGATGGGCAAAGCGTCGTGTGCTACCTACGACGACATCGTGCCGGTCTGCCGGTTGTGGAAGTCCAGCGCCAAACCCGAAAGCGAGCCTGCCTGATGGACACCATGGACACCTTGGTCGAGAGTCTCCGCGACCTGGATTGGAACGATATTGACGCCGTCGAAACCGCCTGCATCGAGGTACTCGATATCTTGGTCGAGGACCCGAGCATCGTGCGCGATCGGATCACCGTCCTGCCCGCCAGGCCGGAGTTGTTCACCCTGTGCGAGCACTACGACATCCTGGACAAGCTGGTGCTGCACGATGATGCCGAGGCCGGCTTTCGAGTTCGGTTGCACATCTTCCTGCCCGGCTACTTCGACCGGCCACACAACCACCGGTGGAGCTACGCCAGCCGTATCCTGCGCGGTCAGTACCGGCACTTCCTGTTCGGCAATGCCGAGGTGGACGAACATGTCGATCCGGCCAAACTGCCAGTGCTGCAGGCGCGGGAGGAACTTGTCGGTTCCAGCTACGCTGTGCACCACTCGATGGTGCACGCCGTGGTGGCCGAGCCTTACACCGCCTCGTTGGTCATCCGGGGTCCGGCCGTCAAGGATCGCTTCCTGGTGATGGACCGACTGACGAACGAAGCCTGGTGGCAGTACGGAGTCAAGCAGGAATCCGAAAAAGACGCAGAACACAAGCGGCTGACCCCCGAACGCCTCGATTGGCTGATCGGGCAGCTGAATGAGTGGAAACTGTTCTGAACTTCGCAAACGATCAAGATCGACTGTCGGTCCCTAGGCTTACGGTCTGTCCGTGAGCTGAGCACAGTGAGCACGAAGAAGTGCAAATACTGCAATGGGCCGGTCCGCTACGTCGACAGCCCCATCGAAAGCTACGGCGCTGGCGAACCGGCCCGGGTCGACCGGATGTACTACTGCCTATGTGGCTGCGACATGTCGCGCCTTACTGGTGAGTGTGGTCACGACACGCATCGGATCAGCTAGCGTGGCGTGATTGTCGGAGCTCGAGTCCACCGCCGGCGACGACGGCCTCCAGCTCCGGCAGCGTCGGCAGCGTCGAACCGTGGTGCCGTGCGCACCGCAGTGCCCCACTCGCCGACCCGAGCACCATACTTCGGTCCATCGACCACCCTTCCCGCAAGCCATACAGCAGCCCGCCCGAGAACGCGGCGCCAGCGCAGTGGGTATGTCGTACCGTCACCGGAAAGGCAGGCGCGGCAACTTCGTCCGTGAGGCTCACCGCTACCGCCCCATAGGCTCCAGCCGTCACCACCACCCAGGCCGCATTCGTTCAGAAGCGATCGGGCGACGGAAAACGCCTCGGCGTGGGCGCGGTCGGGACATTGGTTTGCACGAGCAGTTTTTCGTAGCCGGCCGCCGCGGACCGAATCCCATCCGATAGCGGCGATCCGCCGGGGTTGACCAGCACCGGCACCTGCACCGCACGCGCGGCTTCGATCACGCGCACCGCAGCCGCGTCGATGAGCTGGTAGGCATCGACGTACACGTACGACGCAGCGGCGATCGGCGACAGGTCGACAGCGGCGAGTTGCTCCCCCACCCCCGGCAGATGCGCGAACCACGTCCGGGTGTGGTGGCCGTCAGCGATCACCACGATCCACGGCGTGACGACTTCGGGATCGGACATGACGGTCGTTGTGACATTGCTCCGTTGCAGCCAGGAGCGGACCGTCCGGCCGTCCTGATCGTCACCAATATTGTTAACTACGATAATGGTTGGAACATCGTGCGGCCAGGACTGCCGCGGTCATCGGGCCATCGGCAGCGATGGACTGCTCCGTGGTCCGAACCTCGGCACCATGGTTGACAACCGGAAACAGCGGCACGCTCCACAGTTCGGCCAGGGCAAGATACGAGACACAGACAATTGGGCCGTCGTCGCGCGCCGCCATCACAACTACCAGCCGTAGATCGAGAAGGACGTGCTCTTGGCGATCTGCTGCATGGCCTCACGGCAATAGCCGATCATGTGGGCGGGCAGAGCATCTGCCGCGAACCACTGAAGCTCGCTGCATTTGTCCGGTTCCAGGTTGGTGGGCTCTCCCTGCCACGACCGGACGGTGAAGAAGAACGCCATCCGGCCACCCGAGGACGAGTTGTGCATGATGTGGCTGAACTGCACATCCGCGGGCGCGATCGTCACGCCGATCTCCTCGTCGGCTTCACGGATCAGAGCGTCGATGACGGATTCGCCGGCCTCGAGGTGCCCCGACGGCAGATGCCATGCCTCATCTTCATATCCGGTGTTCTGACGCCGGCCGAACAGCACTTCATTGCCGCGGCGCAGCAGCAGATGGACATCGCCGGTGACCTTGTGACGCGGAGGCTTGGTTTCGTGATTGGATTCAGTCGTGACGCTCATACCGACGCGTTTCCTTTCATCCTGAATTGTGCCGCTGACCTGGTAATTTTCCGAACTTAGGGGTGAGTCACGCCGAGCCTAATCCCTTGGTGACGTCTGGCCTATACGCCGGACGCATAACGCGGCGAGCCAACGCGGTATAGCCCTTGACCAGGGGTAACGCGAACTCTGGACCACATCCAGCACGTGGAGAAACGGTCAAACCGCCAGGGAGGCAACCGGAATGGGCACCAAGTCGCGTCATATTCACATCGAAAGCGGTGCCCTGACGCTCGATTACCAGGCCAGCGCCGAACAAGCACAGAGCGTGGCGGACGAGTTGTCCAGCGGCGGCTATGCCGACCTGCAGCTAGTGGTGACGATCGACGACAACGTTCCCGAATACCTGCCGCCGTTGCCGTGTGCGGAGCTGTGGGAGTGAGGGTCGCAGGAAGGAGCTGTTGATGCCGTCACATCCCGGACAGCACAGAACCTTTGTTCAAGCCGATGGCAAGCTGGCCGAGTTCGTGTGCCAGGTGTCGTTGATCGAGCTAACCGTCGAACGCGCCCGAGAACTGCGGTATATCCACCGGCTCCACCATCCGGACGAGTGCATCGTGCACGTGGAGGCAGCGTATCTGCTGCTCATAGGGGAAGACGACTGCTGAGCGGAATGTCGGCCTACCTCGTCATGGTCCTGTGGCCCGCCTCAGTCTTCGTCGCTGCGGTGCTGAGCTTCCGGGTTGGTCGGTGGTGGGCGGCGGTTCAGACAGACACTCATTACCCTGTCACGTTCATCCGGCGTCACAGTGACGCGATAAGTCCGACCGAAGCCTCAGCCGACAACAGCGAGGATGACAGTTTCTGGCTGCCTCGTTCGCCGGCCTCGACGCCGGACCGGTGGGTAGAAGATGAAGTCGGCAAGGGCAATCCGGGCGATACTCAATCGGAGATGGAAGCCGCCACCCACCCGATAGAACTGGTGCCGACCCAGGCCAAAGCTGGGCGATGGTGGCGAGAGGATCAGGACACAGAGGTTTTGCCGCGGTTGCAGGACATCCGGCCTCCTATGCGGGCGACGCCAATTCGGCGGCCACCTTGGGTTGGGAAGCATCGACGGGAAGATGGGGGCGGCTGATGCTCGATTTGAATCGTCGTACCTCGCACGATAGATTGCACAACGGCAACTGAATACGCGCGAATTCGATTGGTCCGATGCCCAGGGAGTCCGGATTGATTCGCACCTTCGATATCCTTAGCGTAGGAACTACGACTAGATAACTGCGAAGCGCGGTCATGATCGAATCTGCTCTTGAGCACGATCTCCAACCACCAGTAGCAGGTCTTCGAGATCGCCATGCTCGAGAGCGAAGTTCGCCCCAAGGCGAGCCATGAGGTGTGGCAACAGCACCGAGCACTCGTTCAGCGATCAAGCATGCGGCCTGCTCTTGCGGTTTAGGCCCTGCAATCGGTCCATTCCGGTTGTCTCCACCCGATGTTCTGACAATTCCCGATCGTCCCGGTGATGGCATTCAAAACTGCCGCGGTGCGGTACTTTGGTCCGGTGAGCGACCGGGAGCCACTTGTCCGAGCATTGATCAACCAGGACAAGCCGAACAGGCCTCTCGGGCTGCCCCTTATCAGCCTGCCTTTCGCGCGAAAACGGCTCCGGGGCCAAGAGTGGCGCTAGCCATCACGGAGTGCTGCTGCGGTTCGACCGGTACTCGACAGCACATGCAGTAGGTGGAGAAGGTCTCAGCGCAGCCGGATCCCGATGACTCCACCGGCGGCGACCCGTATTTCACCGGGGTGGATGGGCCGTTCAGTGCTGGACAGCGACTGCGCGGAGCCCCCGCGCCGGACGGCGACGATCTCGGCTCCGATCGCCACGGCCGTCTCCTCCGGAGTCCGACCGCCCAGTTCCAAGCCGATCGGCGAATGCAACCGCCGCAGTTCCGCCTCGGTTAGCCCGGCGGCGCGCAACCGGACCCGGCGGTCTCGGTCGGCCCGGCGTGACCCCATCGCGCCCACGTAGGCCACGGGCAGGCGCAGCGCTTCGGTGAGCACCGGGATATCGAACTTGGGATCGTGGGTCAGGACGCAGATCACCGTGCGGGCGTCGACCGGCGTGCGCCGCAGGTATCGGTCCGGCCAGTCCCGGACCACCTCGTCGGCGTCCGGCATCCGGGCGTGGTCGGCGAAGGCCGGGCGCGCCTCGCACACGGTGACGCGGTACCCCAGCAGCCGGCCGACACTGCACAGCGCGGTGGTGAAATCCGTTGCGCCGAAGACGAGCATGCGCGGCGCGGGCGCGAAGGACTCGACGAACACCGCGCGTTCCCGGTCCGCGCAGCCCACGACGCGAACACCGGTCACGCCGGTGTCGAGCATCGCGCGCGCCTGCCGCACCACCGCGCGGTCGAAGTCCGCGCCGGTGGCGGTCTCGGGCCCCAGCGCGACCACCGCACCGGAGGCCAGGTCACGTACGAACGTCATCGGACCGCTCGTATCGAGCGCGGCCTCGACGGCCGGATACTCCGCGGGCGTGATGCGATGCACGAAGATCTCCAGTTCTCCGCCGCAGGTCAAACCGACTTCGAAGGCGTCGGCGTCGCTGTAGCCGAACGTCCGGCGGACGGGTTCGCCGGATTCGAGCACCTCCAGGCACAGCTCGTAGACCGCGCCCTCCACGCACCCGCCCGACAGGCTGCCGCGGACATTCCCCGATCCGTCCACCGCCATGGTCGCCCCGGCCGGCCGGGGTGCGCTGCCGGTCACGCGCACGACCGTGGCGAGCACGTAGACGGTGTCGGCGGCATGCCAGCGCAACAGATGCGCGGCGAGTTCTCGCATGATGAACCCTCTCGGCGATCGTCTGGGCCCGTTCGGCGGCCCTTCCCGACGCTCCCGGCGTGTGCACCCGACCCAGCGACGAGAATGCTATTCTCGTCCAATACTAGCGTGATACTCATTTTCGACATAGGCGGAATTGACAGCGTGCGAATCTCGATGCTAAACACGTGCTCAGCATTCGCGAGCGGCCACCGGCCGGAGCCCTGGTACACGGGCCGATCCGACTCCCGGCCGCAGGCCGCGGCCTCGGCCACGAGGACCGGCCGAGTCGAGGGCATGCCCGCGGGCGCCCGAGGTGAACGGAGGATCAACCGGATGACATCGACCAGGCCGCCCAACGGCCAGTCCGGCCCGCGCTCTCTGCGAGCGCACCGATGACCCAGACCGAACCCGCCACCACGACCGGCGTCGTCGGCACCCGGGTGCCACGGATCGAGGACGCGCGCTTGGTGACCGGCGCGGGAACCTTCGTCGACGACGTGACCCGCCCCGGCATGGCCCACGCGTGCTTCGTCCGCAGCCCACTCCCCCGCGCGGCGATCGGTGCGATCGATGTCTCCGGTGCGCTGGAATTGGACGGCGTGCTCGCCGTCTATACCGCCGCGGACCTCAATTCGGGCGTGCACGAGATCTCCTACGCGCTCGACATCGTCGGCTTCCCGCCGGTACCCCGGCCGCCGCTGGCCGAGGAGGAGGTCCGCTTCGTCGGCGACCCGGTGGCCTTGGTGATCGCGGTCGACCGGTACGTGGCCGAGGACGCCGCCGAACTGGTGGTCATCGATTACGAGCCACTGGAACCGGTGGTCGACTACGTCACCGCGGCGGATTCGCCGAACCTGGTGCACGCCGGATTCGCGGGGAATTCCGCGGGCGAGATGGGCGGGCGCCCAGCCGCCGATCTGGCGCCGCTGTTCGATTCGGCCGCGCATGTGGTGCGGCAGACGATCTTTCAGCAGGCGTATCTGCCGGTCCCGCTGGAGACCCGCGGGATCGTCGCGGACTGGTCGGCGCCGACGGCGGAGATGACGATCTGGAGTTCCACCCAGTCACCGCACGAAGTGCGCGGATTCTGTGCCCGGCTGCTCGGCATCGACGAGCACCAGGTGCGGGTCATCGCCCGTGACACCGGCGGCGGATTCGGCCTCAAGCAGGTCCCGCTGCGTGAGGACGCCTGCATCCTGCTGGCCGCCCGCAAACTCGGCACCGCGGTGAAGTGGATCGAGGACCGGCAAGAGAACCTGATGGCCGCGGGCATGTCGCGACACGAGCACGCCGATGTCCGGATGGCGTTCGACGCCGAAGGCACCATCCTCGCCGCCGCCATCGACCATGTGCAGAACGTGGGCGCCTATCCGACGCCGTCGCCGCTCACCGGCGGCGTCGTGGTCGGGCTGCTGTTCCCCGGACCGTACCGGATCAGGGACGCCTCCTTCACGGCGAAATTCTTGTACTCCAACACCGTCGGCCGCCTGGCCTACCGAGGGCCGTGGCAGTTCGAATCGGTGGCCCGCGAAATCCTGCTCGACCACGCCGCCCGGCAGATCGGCGTCGATCCGATCGAGCTGCGCAGGCGGAACATGCTGCGCCGCGACGAGTTGCCCTGGGCGAACCCGAACGGCATGACCTTCGACAACATCTCGCCTCTGGAGACCTTGGAGCAGGCGGTCGAGTTGCTGGACTACGAGGGCTTCCGCAAGCAGCAGCGCGAAGCTCGCGCCGATGGCCGCTACCTCGGCGTCGGCACCTGCACCTATGTGGAGCCGACCACCGGCGGCAGCCCGTTCCTGAGCACCGAGGGCGCCACCATCCGCATCGAGCCGTCCGGCAAGGTGAACGTCTACGTCGCGGGCGGCTCGGCGGGCAACAGTCTGGAGACCACGGTCGTCCAGCTGACCGCCGACGCGCTGGGCGTCGAGCTGGCCGATGTGCGAACCATCCAGGGAGACACCGCGATCACGCCGTTCGGCGGTGGCACCGGCGGCAGCCGGTCCGGCTCGATGACCGCGGGCGCGATCGACCGGACGGCCTCGATCCTGCGGGAACGCATCCTGGCGATCGCCGCCCACCGGCTGGGCGCGAGCCCCGAGGACATCGAGTTCAGCCGTAGCCGGGCCACCGTCCGCGGGGCGCCCGACAAGGTGCTGTCACTGGCCGAGATCGCCGAGATCGCGTACTTCCAGGCCGACGCGCTGCCGCCCGGGGTGCCGCCCGGGCTGGAGGCCAGCGGACGGTACAAGACCCCGCAGCTGGCGATCTGGGCCAACGCCACCCACGTGTGCACCTGTGAGGTCGACATCGACACCGGGGAGGTGAAGTTGCTGCGCTACATCGTCAGCGAGGACTGCGGCCCGATGATCAATCCCAGCGTCGTCGAGGGCCAGATCTACGGCGGCACCGTGCAGGGCATCGGCGGCGCGCTCTACGAGCATCTCGCCTACGACGAGAGCGGCAATCCGGTGGCGACCACCTTCTTGGACTATCTGCTGCCGACGGCGACCGAAGCGCCGACGATCGAGGTCGGGCACATCGAGACCCCGAGCCCGGGACCCGGCAATTTCAAGGGCGTCGGCGAGGGCGGGGCCATCGGGGCCACCCCGGCCGTGCTCAACGCCGTCATCGACGCGCTCGCGCCGTTCGGGGTGGAGATCTCGAAACTGCCCCTCTCCCCGGCCACGATCGTGGCACTGCTGGACGAGGCGCGCGCCGCCGGAAAGGGTCCGGCATGAAACCGGCGGCCTTCGAGTACCACGCACCCGCGACCGCGGCCGAGGCCGTCACCCTCTTGGCCGAACTGGGCGAGGAGGCCAAGATCATCGCGGGCGGGCAGAGCCTCGTGCCGATGCTGGCGTTGCGACTGGCCGTGTTCGAGCATCTGGTCGACCTCCGGCGCGTGGACGAGCTGCGCGGCATCGAAACCCGTCCGGATGCGGTCCGGATCGGCGCCGGGACGACGCACGCCGCGGTCGGCCGGTCCGAGGACGTCCGCCGGGGTGCGCCGTTGCTCACCCGGGCCACGCCGCTCATCGGGCACTTCCAGATCCGCAACCGGGGCACGATCGGCGGCGCGATCGCGCACGCCGACGCCGCGGCCGAATACCCCGTCGTTGCGCTGACGCTCGACGCCGACATCGAGACGCTCTCCCCACGCGGACGGCGCACCATCCCGGCATCGGCGTTCTTCACCGGCATGTGGACCACCGATCTGGAGCAGGACGAGATGGTCACCGGGATCGTCTTCCCGGTCTGGCACGGGCGGTGCGGCTTCGCAATCGAGGAATTCACCCGCCGCAGTGGAGATTTCGCGATGGCGGGCGCCACCGTGGCGGTCCGGCTGGATGCGGACTCGCGCGTCGAGCGGTGCGCGATCGGCTTGTTCGGCCTGGCGCCGACCCCGGTGCGGGCCACCGAGACCGAAGCCGAGCTGATCGGTCGACCCGCCGAGGCGACACAGGCCGAGGAGATCGGCCGGAGCGCGACCGCCGGACTGGACGCGGTCTCGTCGGACGTACACGGCTCCGCCGACTACCGGCGCCGAGTCGGAGCGGCGATGGTGGCGCACGCATGGCGACGCGCCGTAGAGGAGGCCCGCAATGACTGACGTCGACATCGAGGTGCGCATCAACGGCACCCTCCGCCGAGACCGAGTGCCGCCCCGGCTGACCCTGGCCGACTACCTGCGCGAGAAGTGCGGCCTCACCGGCACCCACCTCGGGTGCGAGCACGGCGTGTGCGGCGCCTGCACGATCATGCTCGACGGGCAGGCGGTGCGCGCCTGCCTGGTGTTCGCCGTGCAAGCCGACGGCGCCGAACTGACCACCGTCGAGGGCATCGCCGGACCCGACGGCGAACTCTCGCCGGTGCAGGCGGCATTCCGCGCGGAGCACGGGCTCCAGTGCGGATTCTGCACTCCCGGCTTCATCGTGTCCGCCACCGCATTCCTGCGCGACAACCCGGACCCCACCGAGACCGAGATCCGCGAGGGCATCTCCGGGAACCTGTGCCGCTGCACCGGATATCAGGGCATCGTCCGAGCGGTACGCGCCGCCGCCGACTCGGCGAACGCCGAGACGCCCACCGCGCCGCAGGCGTGACCACCGAAGGACTTCCATGAAACTAGACAACACCTTCACCATTCCCGTCCCGGCCGCGCAGGCCTGGCAGGTGCTGCTCGATCTGGAACGCATCGCCCCCTGCGTTCCCGGCGCCACCATCACCTCCCGGGAGGGCGACGACTTCCACGGCAAGATCAAGGTCAAGCTCGGTCCTGTCGGGCTGAGCTACAGCGGGGTCATCAAGGTCGTCTCGCAGGACGAGGCCGCCGGGATCGCCGTGCTGGAAGGGCGCGGTCGCGAAACCCGCGGCAACGGAACGGCCAAGGCCACCATCACCTGCCGCCTCGTCGAATCCGGCACGACCACGGACGTCTTCGTGGACACCGACCTCGCGATCACCGGCAAGCCCGCACAGTTCGGGCGCGGCGCGCTCGCCGACGTGGCGGGCACGCTGATCGGCCAGTTCGCCACCAATCTCGCCGCGGAGATCACCGCGTCGGCGCAGGCCGCGCCGGTACCGGACGCGCCACCGCGCATCCTGTCGGCGGCTCCGGACTCCGCCACACCGGCCGCCGCTCCCACCCACACCGCGCCACGCAAGCCTGCCGAGCCGATCGATCTGCTCCAAGCGGCCGGCGCGAGTAGCGCCACGCGGCTGGGCGGGCTGGCCTTCGCCAGCGTCCTTGTCCTACTCTTCGCCCTTCTGCTCCGCAAACGCTTCGCGCGATCGGTACCCTGATGTCGCGGCCCGCCCGGACGGTGCTCGCCGGGAATCTCCCTCGGAACCCGATCGCGCGGACCCGCCACATTCGCATCGAAACCGGGGCTTTCGCAATGGATTACCAGGCGGGCGCGGCGCAGATAGCGGACGTGGTCGCCGAGTTGGGCGCCCACGGTGGATTCGTCGTCACCGTCGACGACAACGTTCGCCCCGATTTGCCGCACCTGCCGTGCGGCAAACTCTGGGATCAGCGAAGAGTGGAGTGCCCCTTGCCCGCCCTCGCCGTCACGGATCTGCACATGGTGGTGTGCTGTGTGCTGTGCACTGTCTCTTGTGCGCGGTGCTGGGCTGCGGTGTGAGGAAGGGAGTCGAACCCTTCGCACTGCCCATCGTGCGCCGAGAAAGTGGCCGAATATCCCGCCGGCCATCGGGTTCGTGCACGCCTCCGCGATGACTACCTGCTCCACTTGCCCGCTCAGTCCAGCAGTTCGACCTCCCAGTTGGAGCGCTGGATGCGGACGTCGAGTTCCCGCAGTTCCCGGGCCAGGTCGTCGGCCTGCCCGCGCAGTTCGGCGACCGGCAACGCGGAGAACATCTTCAGCTCCGATCGCAACTGACGCGCGTACCCCGGCTGCCCCTTGCCCGCCGCCGCGTCCGCCGCGGCGGTGACCAGGGAGTGCCGCAGGCGCAACGCATCCCGGCGGGCCAGTGCGTCGGTCAAGGTGCCGTCGTCTCCGATCCGCGCGGCGGCGTTGGTGCGATTGATGCGCCGGATCAGCTTCTCGTAGTCCTCGAGCACCTCGCCCGCCTCGGCGAGCAGAGCGGCCGCGTTCTCGGCGGGCTCCTCCCCCTCTTGAAAGCGTGCGTTGCTCACAATGCGAGCGCGCAACTGCTCGATCCGGCGCGCCGAATCCGCGCGCAACGCCAACGCCTCCGCCAGCTTCAAGTCCTCTACCTCCGGACCTCGACTCGTGAAGATCGAGTATCGGTCATTCCACCGGGCGAGTCACGCCGATTTACGCTGCCACCCTGGGAAATCGGCTCCTACTCGCCGTCGTCGCAGGATCGCAGGATCGGCCGCGGCCGATCACCCCCTCGTGGCGGTCAGTGCGGCAGCATGTCGGTCCAGGCTCGGCCGGTCGTGGCGACCAGGTCGCTCTGCTGGTAGAGACGGCCGTCCGGGCCGAGATAGTTCCCAGTTCTCGGGTCGTATCGCGCGATGCCGATCCAGGGCGCGCCAGGCTCTCCGGGTGCTGACGCCGGTGCGGCCGGTGGTGGCGCGCCCGGAACCGAGCGGGAGTCCGGTGGGACGCCTTGCCCTTCGAGGCCGGGGTCGCGCGGATAGGGGCCCAGCAGGGGCTGTTCGGCGGCGAGTGGCTGGAACTGCTCGTCGCTGTTGCACAGCGCGGCGGTCGGCGCCCGCTTGGCGGGGTTGTTCGCGCACGGGATGTTGCGTACTCCGCGCACGGCGATGTCGGAATCCTGGGGCAGTTTGCAGTACAGGCCGTCCGGGGTGTCGATGGTGTCGGTCTGCTCCGGCGATCGCCACGCCGACGGCGGCAGGAATCCGACGGTGCAGGCGGGCGGGTCGGAGATGCCGCCCAACCGGAAGTCGCCGAGGCCGAGGCCGGAGGCGTTCCGATTCGGTTGCACGGCCTGGATCATCGAGATCGCCGGTGGCAGCAGGACGAGTATCTGCTCCAGTCCGGCGTTGTAGGTCACGCCGAGTTGCCCGACGGTCGTCAGGTTGGACAGCAGGATCGGCAGCGTGAGTTTCACCGAGTCCAACAGGTGCGCGACCTCCCCGGTGAATCCGGGACCGGAGCGCAGCAACGTGCGGACCTCCGGATCGTTCTCGACGACCTGACCGGTGATGCCGGCGAGGCTACGCGTCCAGATCCGGACGGCGTCGGCGGAGCGCACTTGCGAATCCAGCAGCGGTCGAGCGTCCTCGACGAGCGTGCGGGTCCGGCCACCGGCTCCGTTCAAGTCGGCGGCGAGGGTCTGCGCCGAGGTCAGCAGGGAGTCCAGGTCGTATCGGGCCCCGTGCATACCCTGGAAGAGTTCATCGAGCAGTTCGTGCAGCTTGTCGGTGGGGATGCTGCCCACGAGATCGCTGAGTGCGTCCAGCATGGGGCCGACCGGCTGCGGGACGGTGGTGTGCCGCGACTCGATCACCGCACCATCGCGCAGATAGGGCGGCGAGTCGATGCGGGGCCGCAGTTCGACGTACTGCTCACCCACCGCGGACACGCTGCGCACCTCCGCGGTCAGGTCGGCGGGAATATCGTAGGAGCTTTCGATCTTCAGGGTGGCGCGCACACCGTCGCCGGTCAGCTCGACCGAGCTCACCTCGCCGATCTCGACGCCACGGTAGGTGACATTGCCGAAGCGGTAGAGCCCGCCGGTGGCGGGCAGTTCGACGGACACGCTGATGGTGCCGACGCCGGCCAGGTGGGGCAAGCGCATATAGACCGTCGCCATCGCCGTCAGCCCGATCACCGACAGGACCGCGAAGATCAGCAACTGGGTGCGGACGAAACGGGACAGCAGCATCAGCGGCCTCCGGTGGTCGGCGGTGTGATCGCGGCACCGAGCGGGTTCGAGGTCTGCTGTGCGTAGCCCGGGTCGCCGATTGCCGCCTGGACCACGGCTGTCGGATCGCCCCACGGCGTGCCGAGCAGCAATTCCCGTTTCAGCCGCGGAACCGTGAGATCGACTGTCGCGAAGAGATTCAGGTAGTCGCCCTGCACCGCGCGGTCGATGACCGTCTGGCCGTACGGGAACACGGTCGCGTACGCCAGCGCCGCATCGATCTGCGGGCCGACGTCGGCCAGCGCCCGCAGCGTCGGCTCCAGGTTGCGCAGATTCGTCACCACATCCGTCTGGACGTCGGTGACCAGGGCGGTGGCGGTGTCGCTGAAGGTGCGCAGCCGATCCAGCGCCGCGATGATGTTCGGCCGCTGCGCCAGCAGCACGTCCAGCGCGGGCGGAAGCCGCTCGAGGGTTTGGGTCACCACATCGCGCTGCTCGGCGAACTGTCCGGTGAGCCGGTTGAGCGCGTCGATCGAGGCGATGATGTCGTCGCGTTGGCCGTCGATGACGCCCATGATCGTGTCCAGGCGCACCAGCAGCGCGCCGATCTGGCCCTGATGTCCGTCGAAGGCGTCGTTCAAGTTGCCGATGATCTCGCCGAGCTGGCCGAGCCCGCCGCCGTTGACGACCACCGACAGCGACGCCAGCGTTTGTTCGGTGGAGGGATAGGTCGAGGATCGGTTCATCGGGATCCTTGCCCCGGTGGCCAGCTTCCCGGACGGTTCGGCGCCCGCGGGTACGTTCAGCGCGAGGTGACTGGACCCGAGCAGGCTGGTCTGCCCGATTGTCGCGACGACGTTCGCGGGCACCGCCGCGTCCGCGCGGATGGACGCCTCCACCACCGCATGCCAGCCGTCGAGCCGGATCCCGCGCACGCTGCCGACCACGACGTCGTCCACGAGTACCGGCGAATTCGCCACCAAGGTGCCGGCATTCGCCATGTCCACCTGGACGACGGTCGCGTCCGCACCCTGTCCAGGGGCGCCGGGCAGCGGCAGCGAGTTCACTCCGTGCCATCCGCATCCCGTGAGCGTCAGGATCGCGCAGGCGCTCACGGCGAGCAGCGGACGACAGCCGCGTCGCGGAAAAGTTCTCATGGTCAACGCCTTCCGCCGGGGAACAGGATGTCCGCGAGGCTCGGCAAGGGCGGTGGTGGCGGCCCCTCGGTCGCCACCACCTGGGGGATCAGGTGGTCTTCGGTGTAGATGAGGTTCTCCGGGCGCGCGCTCGGCCCGTGCAAGGGGTTGACCGGGAACGGAAGATAGTTGAAGTTCAGCAGTCCCAGCACCGGCCCGAGATAGTCACGGCACTTCCGCGCCGCCTCCGCGGTGGTCGTCTTCTCCAGGCTGGCGATGGACGAGCACACGAATTGCACGGGATCGGAGAAATTGTTCAGCACGAATACGCCCGCCTCGGTCGCGGTGTCCGGGTTGTAGATGTTGTAGAAGTTGGCGATGCTCGTGGGGAAAATGTGCAGCAGTTCCTCGACGTCGTCGCGGTGATCGACCAGGTTCTGGGTCACGTTCACCAGGCGCTGCACCTGTTCGGACGCGCCGTCCCGGTTGGCGGAGACGAACCGCTGGACCTCCCCGACCGCGACGGACAGCTCGCTCAGCGCGGCATCCAGGTCCGATCTGCTGTCGGCGAGCACGCTGGACAGGCTGGCCAGCCGGTTCTGGAATTCGACGATCTGCACGTCGCTGTCGCGCAGCACCGTCACGAAGTGTTGCAGGTCGGCGATGATGCCGACGATGTCGCCGCTGCCGTCGGCCAATACCCGCCCGATGCCGGACAGCTGAGCCAGCGTCTGCCGCAACTTCGCGCCGTTGTCCGCCATAGCGTTCGCGGCGCTGTCGATGAAACGGCCGGTCGCGCTGCCGGTCAGGTCCATGCCGGGGCCGAGTTCGGTGGCCAGCCGGGTGAGCTGGGTCTTCACCTCGTCCCACTCGACCGGGACGGCGGTGCGCTCCAAGGGGATCACCCCGCCGTCGGGCAGCGTCGGCCCCTGCGTGCGGTAGGCGGGCGTCAGCTGCACGTAGCGGGCGCCGACCAGGCTCTGGGCGACGATCACCGCCTTGACGTCGGCCGGAATCGGGACGTCACGGTCGACCTCCAGCACCATCTCGGTGCTGGTCCCCCGCGGTTGGATGGCGGCGATGCGGCCGACTTCGACACCGGCCACGCGCACATCGTCGCCTTGGTAGATCGCGGTGGCGGAGGCGAAGACCGCGCGAATGGTCCTCGGGCCGAACACTGTCCGATACCCGAGGTAGGCACCGGTGACGATCAGCGAGACGACCATCACCGCACCGACGACGCCGAGAATTCTCTTCTTCATCGGGGCGGCTCCGGGCTCGGGAGGGGGAACTGGCTGGGTGGCTGGATGCCGAAGGCCTGATCGATGAACGGCTGGATGAGCTGGGCGGGGATCAGATTCGCCACATAGGCGTTGTAGAACGGGCCGCCGGACACGGCTTCGCCCTGGGTGAGCGCGACTTTGGCCAGACCCGGAATCGCCGCGCCGATGTTGTCGCGATTCTTCTCCAGCATCGCCACCACCGAGTTCAGCCGATCCAGCGTCGGCGCGAGCTCGGCTTCGTTGTCCGCGACCAAGCCAGAGAGTTGCCTGGCCACCGCGGCGGTGTTGGCCAGCAGCTCGACGATCGCCTGACGGCGCGCGGCCAATACGGCCAGCAGCGAATTCGCGTTCAGGATCAGCGCGTTCAGCTGCCCGCCCCGTTGCGAGAGGATCTCGGTGACGTCGGCGGTGGTTCTGAGCATTTCCCGCAGTGCGCTGTTGCGGCTGTTGATCGAGCGGGACAGCTGAGTCACGCCGTCGAAGGCCGGCCCCAGCTGCGGCGCGACGCGGTCCAGTGTCGAGGAGAGCATGTCCAGCGACCGGTTGAGCGAGTCGGTGTCGATCTCCGAGACATTGGTGGCCAGCTCGCCCACCGCGTCGGTCAGCGAGTAGGGCGAGGAGGTCCGCTCCAGCGGGATGATGCCGAACGGCCGCAGCGTGTCGCCACCGGCGGACACCACGGTCAGCACCCGCTTGCCCAGCAGCGAACCGGTCTTGATCTGCGCCGCGCTCTCGTCGCCGAGCCGGATCGTCTCATCGATCGCGAACGTCACCCAGGCGTCGCCCTCGCGGAGCGAGACACCCGACACTCGGCCCACTTTCAGGCCGGAGACGATCACGTCGTCACCGACGGCCAGCCCGCCCGCCTCGCTGAAGACGGCCTGGTACCGCACGGTGGTCGCCCATTCGATGAACTTCTGGGACTGCAGTCCGACCAGGATGACGCAGACCGCGAGCACGACGCCGATGACGCCGTGCCGGGCCAGATGACTTCCGCGGTACTCGAGCATCGCTACCCGCTACACCTTCCGGTTTTCTGCTCGATCCAGGGCAGCACCGCCACCTGCCCCGCGTCGTCGGTCACCCGGACGGTCACCGCGCAGATGTAGTACTGGATGAAGTTGCCGTAGGCGCCGGTGCGCACCAGCTTGCGGTAGTTGCCCGGCGCCCGCTGCAAGGCGTCGTCCAGCCGCTGCTTGTCCTGGTCGACCAGCGGGGCCAGCCGCGCGAGCTGATCGACGGTGCCCGCCAGCGGCGGACGGGCCCGGGTCAGCAAGTCGGCGATGGTCGCCGTGCCGTTGTCGAGAGCGACGATCGCTTCGGCGATCGGGTCGCGGTCCTGCGACAGGTGGGCGACCAACTGTTCCAGCCGGTCTATGGTGCCCGCGAACTTCTCGCCGTCTTTCGCCAGCGTCGCCATCACGGCGCCGAGGTGGTCGATCACCTGTCCGATCACCTCGCTGTGCCCGGCGAGCGCGGTGGTGAACGAGGAGGTCCGCGACAGCAGCGAGTCGAGGGTGCCCTCCTTGCCCTGGAATATCTCCAGCAGTGACCAGGTCAACGCGTTCACCTCATGCGCGTTCAGACCTTGGATCACCGGCTTCAGGCCGCCGAGCAGGAGGTCGAGGTCGAGCGCGGGCGAGGTCCGCTCGACGGGGATTTCCGAGCCCGCCCTCAGGATTCCGGTCGATCCGGCGGTGTCGGACAATTCCAGGTAGCGGTCGCCGACCAGATTGAGATACCGGACGGCTGCCGCCGTGCCGTTCGTCAGCGCGACGCCGCGTTCGGCGTCGAAGGTCACCCTGACCTTGTGGTCGTCGCGCAACGAGACCGCGCGAACCGTGCCCACCTCCACTCCGGCGATCCGCACGGTATTGCCCGACCGCAGCCCGGAGGAGTCGGTGAACACGGCGGCGTATTCGACCCGCGACCCGCTCTTATAGTCGCCGAACACGAGCAGCAGGAATCCGGACAGCACGAGCATCACCGCGGCGAAGACGCCGAACTTCAGCAACGGCGAGTTACGTTGCGTCATCGGGGTGCCCCCTGCCCCGGTGCCCCGGCGAACGGACCGAACAGCGCCTGCGGGAGGTTGCCCACGTTCAGCTCCACGGTCTGGTTGCCCTGCTCGAACGGGTTCGCGCCGACGTCGGCGACGACGAACGGCGGCCGTCCCTCGTACGGAACCGGAATCACCGAACATTGCGGACCGCCCGTGGCGGCCACCTTCGGCAGATGCCGCGGATACCGGTAGGGCTCGGTGCCGAACAGGAAGTTCGCCGACAGCCCGAGGCCGGGCACGTCGACCGGCTTCGACCGCGACAGCCACCCGAAGCCGTCGAGCGCACAGGTCAAGGCCTCGTGGTACTCGCTGGTCAGCGTCGTGGTGGGCACCAGGGCCGCCAGCGCGCTGTCCAGCGCGGCGCGGTTGTCGCCGAGCACCTGGGTTCCGATGTCGGACAATCCGATCAGCCCGATCAGCATGGCATCGAGATTCTGCTGTTCGTCCACGATCGTCCGGCTGATCGCGGCGGTGTTGCGAGCAGTGTCCAGCAGGGCGGGCGCCGCGTCGGCGTAGGTGTTCAACACCTGCGGCGCCATGGCGAGATCCGTTTGCAGAGCGGGCAGTCCGGGCTCGAGCTGGGCGAGGAAGTTCTCCAGGTCGCCGAGCATCAGACCCAGTTTGTCGCCGCGCCCGCCGGTCGCGTCGGCGATCGCGCCGAGCGTCTCGTTCAGCTTCTCCGGTTCGATGCGGCCCAGCACCGAGGTCAGCTGCTGGAAGACGGTGTTGATCTCCACGGTGACGTGGTCGGATTCGAGCACCTGCCCGGCACGCATCGCTTGCCGCGCAGGGCGTTCCGGCGGGACGAGTTGGACGAATTTCGCACCGAACACCGTCGTCGAGGCGATGTCCACCCGCACGTCGGCGGGAATGAGATCCAGCTGTCCGGCGTCGATGGCCAACCGGATCGATGCGAGCCCGTCGGCGTGTTCCTCGATCGATTCGACCTTGCCCACCGTGACACCGCGCATCTTGACGTCGGCGTCCGGATACATCACCAGGCCGGCACGCGGCGACAGCACGGTCACCGGCACGGTGTCGGCGAACCCGCCGTTGAACATGGTCAGGCTCAGGCTGACCACCGCGATACCCAGGGCGATGGACGCAAGCCCGGCCGCGGGACGCGCCAGCTCGCGCGACAGCGCTGCGAGCGACTTCATCGTCGATGACATATCGGCACCTCTCAGCCGGACAGGTCGAAGTTCCCGTTGGCGCCGTAGACCGCCAGCGAAACCAGCAGGGTCACCGACACGACGCCGATGAGCGAGGTCCGGACGGCGTTTCCCACCGCGATGCCGACACCCGCCGGTCCCCCGCTGGCGAAGAAACCGAAGTAGGTGTGGATCAGCAGGACCGTCAGGGCCATCAAGATCGCCTGCACGAACGACCACACCAGGTCGATCGGGTTCAGGAAGGTCCCGAAGTAGTGGTCGTACAGCCCGGCGGACTGCCCCAGCAGCACGACGGTGGTCAGTCTGCTCGCGATGAACGAGGCGATGACCGCCAGGGCGTACAGCGGGACGATCGCGATCATGCCCGCGACGATCCTGGTGCCGACCAGGTAGGCGATCGGTTCGATCGCCAGCGATTCCAGCGCGTCGATCTCCTCGTTGATCCGCATCGCGCCGAGCTGGGCGGTGGCGCCCGCGCCGAAGGTGGCCGCCAGCCCGATGCCCGCGACCACCGGCGCGGAGATGCGCACGTTGATGAACGCCGAGAGGAAGCCGGTCAGTGCCTCGATGCCGATGTTGCCCAGCGAGCTGTAGCCCTGGACGGCGAGGGTGCCGCCGGTGGCCAGGGTCAGGAACCCGACGATCACCACCGTCCCGCCGAACACCGCCAGCGCCCCGGAGCCCATGCTGATCTCGGCGATGAGCCGGACCGTTTCCCGCCGGTAGTGCCAGGCGGCGAACGGCGCGTACACCAGCGCCTTCAGATAGAAGATGGCGTGGTCGCCGAGCCGGCCCAACGCTTGATACGGCCGCCGGATCCGCCGAAATGTCTTGGGATAGCGCGCGATCAGGGTCACGAGCGCCGCTCCTTCACCGGACGGTCATCTGAATGCCGATCGCCGTGACGACGACATTGATCACGAACAGGGACATGAAGGCGTAGACCACGGTCTCGTTGACCGCGTTGCCGACGGCCTTGGCCCCGCCGGTCACGATCAACCCCCGGTAGCAGGCGACGAGTCCGGCCACGAGCCCGAACAGCAAAGCCTTGACCGAGGAGATGATCACCTCGTCGATCCCGGTCAGCAGCGTGATCCCGGCCGCGAAGGCGCCCGGATTCACGTCCTGCACATAGACGGAGAACACGTAGCCGCCGATCACGCCGATGATGCACACCAGGTTGTTCAGCAGGAACGCCACCAAGCCGGAGGCGAGCATCCGTGGCGTCACCAGTCGTTGCACCGGATCGATGCCGAGGACCTGCATCGCCGCGATCTCCTCGCGGATGGTGCGCGAGCCGAGGTCGGCGCACATCGCCGTCGCGCCGGACCCGGCCACGATCAGCACGGTGACCATCGGGCCCACCTGCGTCACCGCGCCGAACGCGGCGCCCGCCCCGCTGAGGTCGGCGGCACCGAGTTCCCGCAACAGGATGTTGAGGGTGAAACTGACCAGCACCGTGAACGGAATCGCCACCAGCAGCGTCGGCACCAGCGAGACACGCACGATGAACCACGACTGCTCGAGGAATTCCCTGGTCTGGAACGGTCTGCGGAACAAGAACCGCACGGCGTCCGCGGACATCGCGAACAGCCCGCCGACGGCCTGCATGGGCCCCGACGCCGCTCGCGCGAGCGTGGCAGGCAGGCCCCGCCCCGGCAGCAGACGGTTGCGTCCCGTTCCTGCGCGCCCGAATGGCCCGGTCGCGGCAGGAGGAGGCGCCTGTGCCTGGGATTGCATTAATCACCCTCTCGGTGGTGGAAAATGCCATTCTCATATATGCATACGGTTGCACACTTGAAATGAGAATTCAATACGCGGATGTACTGGCGATTACACGGATGCCGCAGGAAGGCGCGCACATCGAAGGCGCTCGACAGGGTGGGACCGGTCGGCGCGGCGGGCTGCGCCCCGCGACCGGATGACGAGCGGTCGAACGGCGCGACGGGAAGAGGCGAGCGCGAACGGCCGAGGATCAGCCGGGCGCGAAGCGATGTGGAGCTGGGAGAGTCAGCCGACGGGACTGAGGTCGGCACCGATCGGCGGGAAGGACGACAGTCCGCTGCGGAAGACCTCCGTGGTCCCGACCGCGGTGGCCGGTACCGCCGCCGCGGTCAGCGCCTGCGCTTTGAAGGCCTGCGCGGCAACGCTGAGCCGGTGCAGCACCGGATCGACCCGGTGCTCCGGCGGCGACGGCCAGCCCTCACCCCAGACCACCACTTGGACGCCACCGTCGTCGAGCGCCTTCAACAGACCCCGGCGCGCCCGGCGATCGCATTCGCACACGTCGGCGGCGACCGCGAGCGCGTGCGGCTGACGACCCTGCCCGCGCGAGGCGAGCACCTGCTCGAGTTCCAGCACTTCCGCGCCGAGGATGCGCAGCGGCCGGGTATCCGACAGATCGGCGACGAGCACCGTGACGTCCCATCCGGCGACGGACCGGTCGAACAGCCATCCGCCCGCGTGCTCGACGACATCGACGACGCTGGTCGCGACGACGTCGAGGCGGTATCTCATCGTTCCCCAGCCGGAGCGAAGTCGCGGGCCAGTGACCTGGTGTACTCGTGAAACACCTCGGTCAGCGGGATCGAGTGATCGAGCATCCATGAGATCTCCATTCCATTGATGAAAGCGACGATTTCCACAGCCCGGATGTCAGGATCGAAATCGGGCCGGAACCGTCCGATCTCCTGGTTGCGGCGGATGACGTCGGCGACGATGCCGACGGCCACCTTCCAACGGTCGAGCAAGCGCTCGTGCAGTGGAGCCTCGGGCAGCAGGTTCTCCACCAGTAGAACTACGAAGGTGCCCACCAGCTCCGGTGAGCGCTGGATGCGGTCGGCGACCTTACGAATCTCCAGGAACAGATCGCCGGTCACGTCGGCTTCGCGGGCGTCGTCGGCGTCGCGGGCGTCGAGCACGGCGTGCAGGAGTTGCTCCTTGGACTGGAAATGGTGCAGCAGCCCGGCCGGGCTCACGCCGGCCTCCCGGGCGATCTGAGCCAACGTGGTACTGCGCCAGCCATTTCGGGTGAGCAGTCGCTGGGCGACAGCCAGGATGCGCTGTCGGCGGTCTTCACCTTTTGCCAGCAGGGAGGCGTAAGGACGAGGAGTAGTCACGAAAATCCCTGTTCGATCAAACCTAGTGAACACACAGTAGGTTGGTTTTACCGATGTGACAAGGGTCTCACGCGCATCGATTCAACCTCTCCGAAACCTTCACCTGACACCGGCGATCGGATAGGACCCTTGGAAGAACAGATCCGCCTCGGCGACGACACCCTGGGTGATCACACCGGTTCTGCCGGATTCTGTTGATAACCACATTCTCGCTGTACAAGACGCATTAACTGGCCGGAATATGACGACGGGTATAGGTCTCCCTCTCCCATTGTGATAACGTCATTCCCACAACGGACACCGCCGCGATCCGAGGAGGATCGCCGCCGCGCGGGTCATCGCGAGCCCGGCCACCACAGTCGAGGCGGATCTCCGGTCGCGGCCCACGCCGCCGCCGGGCTCCGCGTTCGCCACCCACGCCGGCGGGACGGCGGTTCCGTGCAGCCAACAGATCCATGGGAGGGTCAAGATGTCGGTTCCGACCAGCAGTGCTTCGTTGTACCCGCCCGGCGGCTTCGGTCCCCCGAAGGACCGCCGGGGGCACGCCGAGGGTTCGGTGGGCCTGCCCGCGGGCACCGAAGTGTTCTCCGCCGACAACCACATCTCGCTGGCGCACGACATCTTCTACGAGCGTTTCCCGGAATCCCTCAAGGACCGGGCCCCACGCGTGTGGTACGAGGACGGCGCCTACCAGCTCGGCCGGAAGGGCAAGTCGTTCCTGCCCGGAGACTTCAGCCACGTGCTGATGCAGTACGACCCGCTGGACGGTTCCGGCAGCGCCAACTTGGAGGCACGCATCGCGGATCTGCGCGCCGACGGCATCGCCAAGGAACTCGCGTTCCCGAACGCGCTGCTGGCGCTGCTGTTCTACCCGGACAAAGAGATCCGGGAACTGTCCTTCCGGGTGTACAACGCCTACATCGCGGAGTTGCAGGAACAATCCGACGGCACCTTCTACGGCGTCGGGCTGATCAACTGGTGGGACGCCGACGGCGCTCGCCGCACCCTCACGGAACTGAAGTCGCTGGGACTCAAGACTTTCCTGTTGCCGCTGTCGGCGGGCAAGGACGACGAGGGCAAGGTCATCGACTACGCGAGCACCGCGATGATCCCGGTGTGGGACGCGATCGAGGAGTCCGGCGTACCGGTCTCCCACCACATCGGTGAGTCGCCGCTGTCGAGCCCCTGCGAAATCAACAGCGTCGCCGTCGGCATGATGCACAACGTCGCGCCGTTCCGGGAGCTGTTCTCCAAGTACATCTTCAGCGGCATCATCGACCGGCATCCCGGCCTCAGCATCGGCTGGTTCGAAGGTGGCGTGAACTGGGTGCCCGCGGCGATCCAGGACGCCGAGCACATGCTGGCCTCCTTCCAGCACATGCTCGACCGCCCGGTCGAGCACGACGTGCGCTACTACTGGGACAACCACATGCGCGCGTCGTTCATGGTGGACCCGCTCGGGCTGTCGCTGATCGATCGCATCGGCCGCGACCGCGTCATGTGGTCGTCGGACTACCCGCACAACGAGAGCACGTTCGGCTACTCGGAGAAGTCTCTGGAAGCCGTCGTGCAGGCGGTGGGCCCACAGGACGCCGCCCGCATCGTCAGCGGCAACGTGGCGGAATTCCTGGGTCTGGTCTCATGACGTCGTTCCCCGTCGCGGCGACCTCGTCCGTCGAGATCCCCGAGATACCGGATCGCGCCCGCATGCGGCGCGCCACCGGGGCGCGGCTGCGATCGGCCATGGCCGATCAGGGCGTCGACGCGCTGATCCTGCTGAACAACAGCAACGTCGTGTACGCGACCGGTGCGAACTGGCCCCTCGGCGACGCGGGGCTCGCGCACGTCGAGCGACCGGTCGCCGTGGTCGTCGCGGGCGATCCGTGGCCACACCTCTTCCTGCCTTTCCGGGAGGGAGCCTCGGCGGAATCGGATCTGCCCGCCGATCACCTGCACGGGCCCATCTACCTCGAATTCGACGAGGGCGTGGCGAATTTCGCCCGACTGATCGCCGATCTCGTCCCGGAAGGGGCGACCATCGCGGTGGACGAGTGCACCGGCGCCATGTCGCGAGCGCAGTCCACGCTGTTCCCCGGCGGCCCTCCGTCGGACGCCGCGGCCGTCATCGGACCCGCGAAACTGGTCAAGACACCGGACGAGATCGCCTGCATCCGCACCGCGTGCCGGATCACCGAGCGGGCCATGGTCGACGTGCAGGCGGCGCTGGCGCCGGGACGCAGGCAGATGGATCTGTCGGCGAGCTTCGTGCGCCGGGCCTTCGAGTTGGGCGCCACCGCCAACATGCTCGACGCCATCTGGCAGGTGATGCCGGAGACCAAGGCCGACGGCGTCTGGACCACGCACGGCGATCTCGCCCTCCCGCTACTGACCACAGAGCGGGAACTGGCTGCCGGCGACGTGCTCTGGACCGACGTCAGCATCACCTACGGCGGTTACTGTTCGGACTTCGGCCGCACCTGGACGGTCGGCGCCGAGCCCGACGCTCGTCAGCAGAAGCAGTTCGAGCGCTGGCGGGAGATTCTCACCGCGGTGCTGGACGTGACCCGCGCGGGGGCCACCGCCGCCGAACTCGCTCGGGCGGCGATCGCCGCCAACGGCGGCACCAAACCCTGGCTGCCGCATTTCTACCTGGGACACGGAATCGGCGTGAGCGCCGCCGAGATGCCGATGATCGGCACCGATCTCGGCGACGAGTTCGACGAGAACTTCGTGTTCGAACCGAACATGGTGCTGGTTCTGGAGCCGGTGGTCTGGGAGGACGGCACCGGCGGCTACCGAAGCGAGGAAATCATCGTGATCACCGAAGAGGGCTGGACGTCCCTCACCGACTACCCCTATGCCCCGTATGGCCACTGAGGTCGTGCCGGACGATCGCGCCCTGCGACATGGGCGGCGCGATCGTGCACTGGCACAGATGGAAGCCCATGACCTGGACGTCCTGGTTCTCGGACGCCAGGCCAACGCCCGCTACGTCTCTGGCACACCGCAACTGTGGGTCGCGGGCACCCGCCCGTTCGGGCCGGTGGCGACGGTGGTGCGGGAAACACGTGCGGTGCATCTGCTGAGCACCTGGGACGAAGGCGTGCCCGAGGACATCCCGCACGATCACCTCTACGGGATCGCGTGGAATCCGATGAACACCATCGGTGTGCTGCAAGGCATCGAGGGAGCCGCCACCGCCCGGCGGGTCGGCACCGACGCGTTGTCGCCCACCTTCGCGAAGCTGCTGCCGATCGCCTTCCCCAACGCCGAGCTGGTCGACGGCGAACTCGCGATGCGCGCCGCGCGCCGGATCAAGACCGACCAGGAAGTGCAGGTGCTGCGCGGCACGCTGCGGATCGCCGAGGCAGGTCTGTCCGCCGCGGTGGCCGAGCTCGCGCCGGGCGTCACCGAACAGGCGCTGATCGGCGTGCTGCTCGAAGCCATGGCGGCCGGCGGCGTCAGCACCCCGGCGTCACAGGACTCGGCTTGGGTGACCTCGCGGGAACACCCGTGGCGGCGGGCCGGCGCGGATCGGCGCGTGCAGCCGGGCGACCTGGTGGCCTTCTCCGCCGGGGTCCTCGGTGAGGGCTACATCGGCGAGGTCGGCCGTACCTGGCCGGTCGGCGGTGAGGGCGACGACAGCGTCCGGAAGCTGTACCGGCGGTGGGACGGGTTGTGGGCGCGCCTGATCGAGGCATGCCGCCCCGGATCGGCAGGCACGGATCTGCTGGCCGCCTACGAGATCGCGGGGGAACCGCTGCCGCCGATGCCGGTAGCGCGGGGCCTCGGCATGGGTTTCGACCCGCCGGTGGTGACCTCGCACCTGCGGGCGAGCGCCGAGGCGGAGCGCATGGAACCCGGCATGGTGCTCGCGGTCACCGGTTACGTGTGGGAACCGGGTGTCGGGGCGGTTTTCGGACGCGACGCGGTGCTGATCACCGAGGACGGCGCCGAGGTGCTCACCGTCGCTCCGCACTGGGAGCACTAGGGATCGGTGCTCCGGCGCTGCTGCCGGAGCACCGGTTCACGGTGTCCAGCAGAACGTTCCGGACACGTCTCATCTTCGGCAAAGGAGCCCGTCCATGCCCGGTCCCGAGCAGCCTTCGGCGGAGGAGATCATCCGCTACGAGAAGGACCCCAAGACCCGGATCGCGACCATCACGTTCGACCGGCCCGACCATCTCAACGCCCCCACCATCGCGGCGCGGCTGCGCTACGCCGATCTGTTGCACCGCGCGAGCGTCGACGACGAGGTGAAAGTGCTCGTCGTGCGCGGCGCGGGCGACGATCTCGGCACCGGAGCCGACCTTCCCGAGTTCATGGCGGTGCAGAACGCGCCCACCCAGGGCCCGCGGTTGAGCGAGTACAAGATCGGCGAGGACGAGGTGCGGTATCCGCCCAAGGAGTCCTTCCGCCACGGTGCCACGATCAGCCAGTGGTACGCCAACGCCCAGGCCGGTTGCCGCAGCCTCCAGGAGTTCAAGAAGATCAGCATCCTGGAGGTGAAGGGCTACTGCTACGGCTGGCACTTCTACCAGGCCGCCGACGCCGACCTGGTGATCTCCTCCGACGACGCCCTGTTCGGTCACCCGTCGTTCCGGTATTACGGCTGGGGGCCGCGGATGTGGACGTGGGCACAGACCATGGGATTGCGCCGGTTCCAGGAGATGGTCTTCACCGGCCGGGCGTTCACGGCGCGGGAAATGTACGAGTGCAACTTCCTGAACAAGGTCGTGCCCCGGGCAGACCTCGAAGCCGAGACCGAGAAATACGCGCTGGCCTGCGCGCGCAACCGGCCCACCGACACGGTCTTCATGCAGAAGGTCTTCTTCGAGGTGATGAAGCAGCACCAGGGCGAGTACATGGGCAGCCTGCTGAGCGGGTTCTTCGAGTCGATGGGCGGCCATATCCACGCCGACGACGACGAACTCATGCTGGACAACGCCTTCGAAGGCGGGCTGAACAACTCGGTCAAGGACAACGACGCGCAGTTCCCGCCGGAGTTCCGGTTGAGCAAGTCGGGTCGCAAGAAGCAGGTCTAGTCCGCCGCGGCTGTGGTCGGCGGTCCCGCGCCGGTGATCGGAATGGTGAGGGTCATGGCATCGAAACAATCCGCAAGCAGCGCCGAACGCCCCGTGGAGCCGCCGCTGCGCGGTTGCGTCGTGGTCGACCTCTCCTGCGGGATCGCCGGTGCGTATTGCAGCAAACTACTGGCCGACGGTGGCGCGGAGGTGATCAAAGTCGAAGCGCCCGAGGGGGATCCACTCCGGCGCTGGTCGGCCTCCCGAGCCGAACTCGAGCCCGGCGCCGACGGTGCGCTGTTCGCCTTCCTGGCCGGTTCGAAGAAAAGTGTCGTCGCCGACCCCGGTGTGGCCGCCGATCTGGATTTCGTCGACGGCCTGCTGGCCTCGGCCGACGTGGTGGTGTGGTCGCCGGGTTCGCGCCTGGCCGAGCATCCCCGGCTCGCCCCGGGCGCGCTGCGCCGCGCCCATCGGCACCTGGTGGTCACCGCGATAACCCCTTTCGGCTTGGACGGGCCGTGGCACGATCGCCCGGCTACCGAGTTCACTTTGCAGGCCTGGTCCGGTGGCATCGTCGGGCTCGGCCGCGGTGCACCGGATCGTGCGCCCGTGCACGTGGGCGGCCGGGTCGGTGAGTGGTTCGCCGGCGCCTACGCCAGCGCGGCCACCATGACCTCGCGGTTGCGCACGCTCGGATCCGCTGGGGGCGAACTCGTCGACCTGTCCGTGCTGGAGACGCAGATCCTCGGGCTCACCTATTTCCCGGTCTCCTTCTTCGACGCCCTCGGCCGTCCGTTCCGCACCGAACGACGACTCAGCGTGCCCGGCGTCGCCACCGCCGCCAACGGTTTGGTGGCGGTGGGATGCGGCACCGCCCAGCAGTGGTTCGACCTGTGCGCGATGGTGGGCCATCCGGAATGGATCGAAGAGGACCTCGCTCCGGGGATCACCCAGAAGGCCAACGAGAAGGCGCCGGAGATCTTCGCCTGGCTGGCCGAGCAGCCTGCCGAGGTGATCCGCGACCTGGCGACGGCTTTCCGCATCCCCAACGGCCCGGTGGTCAACGGCGCCGACGCCACCACCATGGACCACCACGTGGCCCGGAAGTTCTTCACGGTCAACCCCCGCGACGGTTTCGTCCAGCCCGGCCCGCCGTACCGCACCCGGCCCGCGCTACTGCGGGATCCGCTGCCTGCTCCGCGCCTCGGCGAGCACACCGAGGAATACCGCGCCCGCCGCCCGGCGCACCGCGGCGCGGCGGGTCTCGCCGAGCGGGATCCCCTGCCGTTCCGTGATCTTCGTGTCCTGGACCTCACGACGTTCTGGGCAGGGCCGTCGTGCACCCACTTCCTCGCCATGCTGGGCGCGGAGGTCGTGCACGTGGAGTCGGCCGGGCGTCCGGACGGCACTCGCCTCATCGCGGGCGTGCCGCTGACCGAAGAGCAGTGGTGGGAGAAGTCTCCGATCTTCTCCGGGCTGAACACCAACAAGAAGAGCCTCACGCTGGACTTCCGCACCGAACGCGGGCAGGACCTGCTCGAGCGCCTGGCCGCCACGTGCGACGTGATCGTCGAGAACTACACGCCGCGGGTGCTGGAACAGATCGGCCTGGATTACCCCGCCGTACGGAAACTGCGCCCGGACGCGATCATGGTCCGGATGCCCGGATTCGGATTGGACGGCCCCTGGCGCGACCATCCGGCCTTCGCGTACGTCATCGAGGACACCTCGGGGTTGACCTGGCTGACCGGCCACCCCGACCAGAATCCGGTGGAGCCCTATTCGATCGGCGACCCGAACGCGGGCGTGCACGCGCTCAACGCTCTGCTGCTGGCCTTGGAACACCGTCGGCGCACCGGTCAGGGCGTACTGGTGGAGGCCGCGATGGTGGAGGCGGCGCTCAACGTGGCCGCCGAGCAGGTGATCGAGTACTCGGCCTACGGCGTGCTGCTCGAGCGGGACGGCAACCGCGGTCCCGTCGCCGCGCCGCAGAACCTCTACCGCGCGGCGGGGGTGAACGAATTCGGCGCGCAGGATTGCTGGGTGGCGATAGCGGTAGCCACCGACGCGCAGTGGCGGCGGTTGCGGGAAGCGCTCGGAACTCCGTTCTGGGCACTGGATCCGGAACTCTCGACCGAGGCGGGCCGCCGCCGCAGGCACGACCTGATCGACGAGCGGCTCGCCGCGTGGTGCGCCGAGCGCGACAGCGACGAGATCGTCCGCGTCCTCTGGGACGCCGGTGTCCCGGTCGCCCAGGTCATGCAACCGCATCGTCAGTTCGAACTGCCCCAGCTGCAGTACCGGGGCTTCTTCGAGCCGGTCGCCCACCCGGTCGCCGAGACGGCCAGGCACAGCACGGTACCGGTGCGGTTCTCCGCCGGTCCGCGACGCTTCCATCGCGAGCCCGCTCCCCTGCTCGGCCAGCACAACACCGAGCTGCTCACCGAGCTCGGCCTGAGCGAGGCGGAGATCCGCGCGCTGCAGGACGACGGTGTCATCGGAGGTACTCCGGCCGTCGCGCGCCCACCGGTGAAATCCGAGTGACCGACGCCGGAATCCCGCCGCGAGAGCACATTTCGCGGCGGGATTGCTACGGTGGGGGGACCGCTCGGCGCTAGCTCGCCGCTTCGGCGTCGCGTTCGCGAACGAGTTCCAGTGCGATGTCGATGAGCTGATCCTCTTGGCCGCCGATCAGCTTGCGCAGGCCGGCGCGGTGCAGCAGCTGGGCGGCGGGCACGTCGTAGCGCTGCGCCTGGCGGACAGCATGTTTCAGGAAGCTCGAGTAGACGCCCGCGTAGCCCATGATCAGCGCGTTGCGATCGAGCAGGCACTCGGCGGGCATCGCGGGGCGCACGACGTCTTCGGCGGCGTCGGCGATGTCGAAGAAATCGATGCCGGTCTTGACGCCGATCTTGTCGAACACGCCGATCAGCGCCTCCACCGGAGCGTTTCCCGCGCCCGCGCCGAACCGGCGGGCACTGCCGTCGATCTGCCGGGCGCCCGCGCGCACCGCCGCCACCGAGTTCGCCACGCCGAGGCCGAGATTCTCGTGACCGTGGAAGCCGACCTGCGCGTCGTCGCCGAGTTCCGCGACCAGCGCCGACACCCGGTCTGCCACGCCCTCCATGACCAGGGCGCCCGCGGAGTCGACCACGTAGACGCACTGGCATCCGGCGTCGGCCATGATCCGCGCCTGTGCCGCGAGCTGCTCCGGCGCGGAGGTATGGGCCATCATGAGAAAGCCGACCGTCTCCAGGCCGAGATCCCGTGCGAGCCCGAAGTGCTGAATCGACACGTCGGCCTCGGTGCAATGAGTGGCGATCCGGCAGATCGATCCCCCGTTGTCCCTGGCCTCCTCGATGTCCTCTTTGGTGCCGACGCCGGGCAGCATGAGGAACGCGATCTTCGCCTCCGTGGCCGTCTCGGCGGCCAGCTTGATCAGGTGCTGTTCGGGCGTCTTGGAGAAGCCGTAGTTGAACGACGAGCCGCCGAGGCCGTCACCGTGGGTCACCTCGATCACCGGAACGCCGGCCGCGTCCAGCGCGGCGACGATGGCGCTCACTTCGTCCGGGGTGAACTGGTGTCGTTTGTGATGTGAACCGTCCCGCAACGACGTGTCGGTGATCCGGACGTCCCAGATATCGGATTCGCTCATCTGCCTTGTCCTTCGATCGTCCGGTCGCTGGTCGCCGCCGTCTCGCTCACCGGGCGCTCTCCGCGACGCCGAGGGTCCGCTTCGCGATCTCCTCGCCGACTTCGGTGGCCGCGGCCGTCATGATGTCCAAGTTGCCCGCGTAGGGCGGCAGGTAGTCCCCGGCCCCTTCGACCTCCAGGAACGTCGTCACCAGCGCCCGGCCTCCGGAATTGACCGACGGATCGTCGAATTGCGGCTCGTTGAGCAGCCGGTAGCCCGGGACGTAGGTCTGCACCTCGGCGACGACCTCGTGGATGGACGCGGCGATCGCGGCGCGGTCGGCGTCCTCCGGAATGGCACAGAAGATGGTGTCGCGCATGATCATCGGCGGGTCGGCCGGGTTGAGGATGATGATCGCCTTGCCGCGCGCGGCGCCGCCGATGGTTTCCACCCCGCGGCTGGTGGTCTTGGTGAATTCATCGATGTTCGCGCGGGTTCCCGGCCCGGCCGACACCGACGCGACCGACGCGACGATCTCGGCGATCGGCACCTCGACCACCCGCGAGACCGCGTACACGATCGGGATGGTCGCCTGCCCGCCGCAGGTGATCATGTTGACGTTCGGCGCGTCCAGATGCTGCCGCAGGTTCGCGGGCGGGACGACCGCCGGGCCGACCGCGGCGGGCGTGAGGTCGATGACCCGGATCCCCGCTTCGGCGTAGCGCGCGGCGGCCCTGCGATGCACGGCGGCCGAGGTGGCCTCGAACACCAGATCGGGCTTCTCTGCCTGCGCGAGCAGGTGATCGACCCCCTTGTCGGTGGTTTCCAGCCCGAGCCGGGCGGCCCGCGCCAGACCCTCGCTGGCCGGGTCGATACCCACCATCCAGCGCGGCTCGAGCCACTGCGACCGCGACAGCTTGTACAGCAGGTCGGTGCCGATATTGCCCGACCCCACGATGGCTACGGATGCTTTCGCCGGCATAACGCTCCTTGTTCCGATCAGTCGAAGGCGAGGCGGACCGAGCCCAGGCCCGCGAACCGGGCCACGAACTCGTCACCCGCGTGCGCGTCGATCGCCTTGGTGCACGATCCGGGAAGGACGACGTCCCCCGCACGCAACCGCACCCCGAAGCCCGCTACCTTCCGAGCCAGCCAGGCCACCGCCGTGACGGGATTGCCGAGCACCGCGTCGCTGCGGCCCTCGGCCACCACTTCCCCGTTGCGGGTGAGCACCGCGTCGATGGCGGTGATGTCGATATCGGCGGGCGCCACCCGCTGCGTACCCAGGACGTATCCCGCCGATGAGGCGTTGTCGGCGATGGTGTCGCACAACCGGATCGCCCAGTTCTCGATGCGCGAGTCGATCAATTCGATCGCGGGCGCGAAGGCCGTCGTGGCGGCGAGCACGTCCGCTTCGGTGCACTGCGCCCCGGGCAGATCCGCACCCAGGAGAAAGGCCACCTCCACCTCGACCCGTGGGTACAAGTACCGTCCGGCGGGCACCGGCTCCTCCGTGGAGACCAGCATATCGTCGAGCAGGTGACCGTAGTCGGGCTCGTCGACGCCCATCATCTGCTGCATGGCCTTCGACGAGAGCCCGACCTTGTGCCCGACGACCCGCGCGCCGTTGCGGACGCGCCTGCGGATGTTGATCAGCTGGATCGCGTAGGCGTCGACGACGTCTATTAGCGGGTGCGCGGTGGTCAGCGGCGACAGCGGTGCGCGGCTGCGCTCCGCCTCGACAAGGTTCGCAGCCAGCTCACTACGGGAGCGGGCAGTCAACATCTCAATTCCCTTCCTGGTCGCCGAGGAGCGTTCACGATGTGCACATCCGGACCGATCCGGCTCGCACAGAGAGCGAGCATGCCGTGGGCCCGGACGCGTCGGTTCCTACGCGGACGGCATCGGCGACCGGGCGGCACCGGAAGCGGTTCACGCGGTGAACGCCGGCAACGTTTCCCAGCCGCGAACGGTCGAGGTGGGCGACAGCTTCGCGTTCGCCAGGTCCACTTCCCACTCCGGGAACCGCGCGAGGATCTCCTCGAGCGCGATCCGCCCTTCCAGGCGGGCCAGCGCCGATCCGAGGCAGTAGTGCGTGCCGACACTGAACGACAGGTGCTGGCGGGTGTCGCGGTGGATGTCGAAAACGTCGCCGTCCGGCGCGAACTGCCGGTGGTCGCGGTTGGCCGCGCCGATGAGCATCATCATGGCGCTGCCCTCCGGCACGGTCCGGCCGTGCACCTCGACGTCCCGGGTGACGTACCGCGCCACATGCGGGGCGGGCGATTCGAACCGCAGCAACTCCTCGACCGCGTTCGGAATCAATCGCGGATTCTCCACTAGCTCTCGGCGCTGATCGGGATGCTCCGCGAGGACCTTGCCCGCCCATCCGATCAGCCGTGTCGTGGTCTCGTTGCCCGCGCCGGACACCACGTTCACATAGGTCAGCAATTCCGCGCGGGTCAGCCGTCGCACGGTGCCGGTCTCGTCCTCGAACTCGACGTTGAGCAGCTCGGTCATGATGTCGTCGGAGGGATGCTCGGCCCGCCAGTCGATGTAGGCGGCGAAGATGTCGCCGCTCACCATGCCCTCGGAGGCAGCCTTCATCGGCTTGCCCTCCTCGGTGCGCATCTGCTCGTTCGCGAAGTCGCGAATGGCCTCCTGGTCCTGTTCCGGGATGCCGAGCAGCATGCCGATGGTGCGCATCGGCATCTGCGCACCGATGTCGGCGATGAAGTCCAGCCGTCCGGTTCCGACGTGCGGATCGAGGCTGTGCGCGCAGAACTCGCGGATCTTGTCCTCGAGCGCCCGGATCTTGCGGGGGGTGAACATCCGCGACAGCAGGCTGCGATGGATGTCGTGGATCGGCGGATCCTCGAAGATCAGCACGCCGGAGGGGATTTCGATATCGGCCTTGATCAGCTCGATGATCGCGCCGCGCGCGGAACTGTAGGTGTCCTTGTCCAGCAACGCCGCGTTGACATCCGCGTGGCGACTCACCGCGTAGAAGTCGTGCTTCTCGTTGTAGTACAGCGGAATCTCCTCGCGGAGCCGCTTGAACATCGGGTACGGATCGGCATTGAGTTCGACATCGTACGGGTCGTAGTACACGTCGCTGGCCGCGCTGGTGGTCACTGAGGTTCGCCTCTCGCAGAAACATCATCGTCCTCGGTGGCGCATACGAGATTCAGCCGAAGACCGAGTTGTCGGAGTCCTGCCAGTGTAAATCCGCCGATACGTTGATGCAACTAATCTTCTCGTCTGAGGAGATTGCCATTCTCACGCGGTACGGGAGGGAATCCGGTGCACAGAAAGCAAGCGGGCCCCGCATGCCGACAGCGTCGGATGCGGGGCCCGCTCGGGTTCTGGCGCAGGCGGATTCAGTCGAAAGTGCAACCGGAGACCGGTTTGTCCGCGAGGCGATCGAGCAGGTAGGTGATCGCGTTGTCGGGGCCGAATCCGTCGATCATCTCGGGTCCGAAATGGTTCGGGATGGTTGTACCGGGGAGGATCGGCGGCAGGTCGTTGGTGCGGAAGGTGACCGTGGCGCCTTTCGCGCACCAGTCTTCGGCGAGCCGGCGGGCCTGGCCGTAGGGGACGGTGTCGTCGTTCAAACCGCTGGTGATCAGCACCGGCGTGGCCGGGGCCAGGTTGCCGACGCGCAGTTCGGCCAGGGCGGGTGCGGCCTCGGGAATCGCCGCCAGATGTTCACTGAGCGAGCGTCCGTCGTTGGTCAGCGAGCTGGTCTTCAGGAAGGGATGATGGGTGATGATGTCGCCGATGCATGCGTTGCTGAGCGTCTCCAGCGTGGCGCGCCCGGCGGGACTGGTCACCCGGTCGACGGCCTTGTGCACGCTCGGGATAGCGCGCGAGCAAACCGTTGATCGCGAACCCGATCGCGCCGCCGATCAACGCGCCGTCGATGCGTTCCAGGATCGCGGCCAGATCCGCGACCGGCCCACCCGCCCAGGTGCCCTTGAGATTCAACTCCGGCGCGTACTCCGGTTGCATCTCCGCCGCGGCCGCGGCCGCACCGCCACCTTGCGAGTAACCCCACAACACCACCGGGGTCTCGGGACCGGCGCCCGCTAGCTTGTGCGCCGCGCGGACCCCGTCGAGAACGGCGTGCGCGGCCTCGATCCGGTTGGCGTAGGTATGGATGCCCGGCGTGCCAAGTCCGATGTAGTCGGTCACCAGAACGCGGGCGCCCAGCCCACTCCACACCGCCGAGGCCGGTAGTTCCTGGTTCGCCGACAGCCCCGGCGAGGGATCGGTGAACACCGTCATCCCGGTGGAGAACGCCACCGACATCGCGCAGCGGTCGCCCTGCCCCGAGGTGCCGGGACCGATGACCACGGTCGGACGCGGACCAGGGCCCTGCCACGGGCCGGTGGCGTCGATGAACGTTCCCGACACCGCCACCGGCGACCCGTCCTGCAACCGCGTGGTGTACATGACGTGCTGCGCCTTGCCCGGCCATCCCTTGTCCGTGGGCACGGTCGCGAACAACGCCATCGGCGCGGTCTTGACGATCGCGCCCGGCTCCGACGGGATCTGCGCGGGCGGGAGGTAGAAATCGCTGACCGGGGCGGCCGCCGCCTCCCTGGTATCCACCCCCACCACCGCTACCGCGGTGGCACAGGCCACGGCCATCGCCGCCGCCACCGGAACGGCCCATCGCCGCCACCTCGACCGAGACTGCCCCTGCTGTCGCTGCATCGATAACTCTCCATGAACTCCACCCGGCGCCGTCGCCGGAGTGTCCTCGGCCTCAATAGCAGTTCGACATGAGACATGTCACAGCTACTGACCTACCGTAGAGTAACACGATTACTGGCTGATATGAATCTCACTGGTCTCAGATCTCTCGCCGGTGCCGGGTAGCGTTCACCGCCCGACGGACTGGACCGACAGGTCAGCCCGGACGCACCCAGTGAACGCGCGACCGCCGGGCGGCCGCCGGATACCGGCGGGTGCCCGGCGGTCGCTGGTGACAACGCCGGATGGGCGGAAGCAGCGGTTTCAGCGCGCGGGCCTACCAGCTCACCGGCAGCTCGTACACCCCGTAAGCGAGCCGGTCGTGCTTGAACTGGACCTCCTCGAACGGAATAGCCAAGCGCAGCGTGGGAATTCGCCGCACCAGCGTCCGGAAGACGATCTGCAGTTCAGCCCTGGCCAGCTGCTGCCCGACACACTGATGCGGGCCGAATCCGAACCCGAGATGCTGGGCGGCGGGCCTGCGCAGATCCAGCTGATCCGGCTGCTCCCATGCCTTCTCGTCCCAGTTGGCCGGAGCGAGGTCGAAGATCAGGCCGTCACCCGCCCGGACGGTCTCGCCCGCGATCTCGATGTCCTCGATCGCGACGCGCCGCTGGCCGTTCTGGATGATGCTCAGGTAGCGCAACAGTTCCTCGACCGCGTTGACCACGATCTTCGGATCGTCGCTATCGCGCAGCAGGGCGAACTGATCGGGATTGCGCATCAGGGCCAGGGCTCCGAGCGAGATCATGTTGGCGCTCGTCTCGTGCCCGGCGATCAGCAGGCCGGTGCCCAACTGCGCGGCCTCCTTCATGTCGATCTCGCCGGCGCGGACCCGCTCGGCGATATCCGACACCACGTCCTCGGCGGGGCTTTCCAGCTTCTTCTTGACCAGCTCGACCAGGTATCGCGCCAGCCCGGAGCGGCCCTCGGCGGCCTGCTCCTTGGTCGCGTACCGATCGACGTTGACGGTGGCGTGCTTCTGGAAGAACTCGTGGTCCTCGTACGGCACGCCGAGCATCTCGCTGATCATCAGCGTCGGCACCGGCAGGGCCAGCGCCTCGACGAGATCGCCGGGTTGCGGTCCGGCCAGCAGCCGGTCGATGTGCTCGTCGGTGATCTGCTGGATGATCGGCCGCAGCGCCTCCACCCGCTTGAAGGTGAACGGCTTGGTCAGCATCCGCCGATACCGGCTGTGCTCCTCCCCGTCGGTGGTGAACAGCGACTTCGGCCTGCTGTCCACGATCGCCGCCATCCCCTCGTTCCAGTGCGGAAAGCCGGGCCGATGATCGTCCACGCTGACCCTCGGGTCCGACATCAGGGTCTTGAACTCGGCGTATCCGGTGATCAGCCACGGTGTACTGCCGTCCCAGATCCGCACGCGGTTGAGCGGCTTGGTCTTGCCGAGCCGCAACGCCTCGGGCGGCGGCGCGAACGGGCACCCGGTCGAGCGGGGCATGGGATAGTCGGGAACCTCCGTGGCTGAGGCGGTCGTTTCGGTCAGTGCTTCGGACACTGTGCACTCCTGGGTGATCGGCTGCGGGCGGACCGCAGGCTGCCGGTTCATTCCTCGATGTGGATGGCCATGGCCGGGCAGACGGCCGCGGCCTGGCGCACGTCCTCGGCGAGTTCGTCCGGCGGGTTCTCGTCGAGCAGGACGACGATGCCGTCCTCGTCTCGCTGGTCGAACACATCGGCCGCGTGCATGACGCAATGCCCGGCCGCGACGCATTTGACTTGATCGACAGTCACTTTCATCGGGACCTTCTTCCTACGGGGAGTGAGCTGGGGTAGAGGGCGAGGCGAGCAGCGCATGCGCCTGCGCCAACTGCTGCCGCTGGATCCTGGCCTGCTTGGGCATGTTCCAGCCCAGCACCGCGGTGACGGCTCCGCCTCGCTCGAACCGCGCGACGAACCGGCCGTCGGCCGGGTCTCCGTCGACGACGGTGACCTGCGCGTCGGCCGTGATGGTCCCGTACACCTGGATCTTGGTGGTGAATTGGTCGGTCCAGAAATACGGAATCGGTTGATACGCCCGCTCGGCGCCGAGAATGTTGGCCGCCACCACGCCCGCCTGTTCGGTCGCGTTGGTGCGGTTCTCCAGACGGAGCTTCGTCCCCAGGACCGGATGATGCCAGCGGGCGACGTCGCCGGCCGCGTAGACGCCCTCGGCGGCGCGGCAGCGCTCGTCGCAGACGATGCCGTCGGCCAGCGAGAGCCCGCTGCCGAGCAGCCAGTCGGTGGCGGGCACCGCACCGATCGCGACCACCACCAGATCCGCGGGCAGAGTCTCGGAGGTCTCCAGGACGACTCCGGTGACCTCGCCGCCGCTGTCGCTGAGGCCGGAGACGCCGACGCCGAGCCGCAGGCGCACTCCGTTGCCGGTGTGCAGGTCGGCGAGCAGCCCGGCGGCGAAACCGCCGAGCTGAGCCGCCATCGGGGCGCGCTGCGGACCCGTCATCGTGACGTCGTGACCGGTTTGCCTTGCGGTGGCGGCGATCTCCGCGCCGAGCACACCCTCGCCCACCACGACCACGCGCGCACGGGCCGACAGGTCGTCGCGCAGCCCGAGAGCGTCGTCCAGCGTGCGCAGCACATGGACCCCGCGCAATCCGGGCGGTGCGGGCAGCATCCTCGGGGCGGCCCCGGTGGCGATCACGATGTGGTCCGCCGTCACGGCGCCGGTCGTCGTGTGGACGGTGCGGGTGGTGACGTCGAGGGCGGTGGCGCGGCAGCCGAGCACGAGGTCGGCGTCCAGTCCGGCCAGCATGCGCGGTGCGCGCAACAGCGTCCGCTCGGGCCGCCAGGCGCCGGAGAGGATCTGCTTGGACAGCGGCGGACGGTCGTAGGGCAGGTGCGGCTCACCGCCGAGCAGGGTGATGCGGTCCCGATATCCTTCTCGGCGCAGCGCTTCCACGACGGCCAGACCCGCGGCCGAGGCCCCGACGACGAGAACTCCGGTGCGGCGGATCATCGCGGCCTCGCCGCCACCGATTGCTCCGCCGATTTCTTGCGCGGTCTCAGGGGTTTGCCGGCGACCGTGCCGCCGTCCACCGGCAACATGGTTCCGGTGACGTACTGGGATCGGTCACCGCCGAAATAGACGGCTGCCTCCGCGACGTCCTCGGGTGTGCCCTCCCGCCGCAACGGCCGGTCGGCCTCCATGGACTCGCGCATCGCCTTGGTGAACCGCTCGCCGAGTTCCGCGGACATCGTCGTGGCCGCAGAGGCGAGCAGCGAGGTCGGTATGTTGCCGGGCGCGATGCAGTTGACGCGAATGCCGAACTGCGCCAGTTCGATCGCCGCCGATTTCGTGAAGTGCACGACCGCCGCCTTGGACGCCCGGTAGCTCTGCACTCCCCCGCCCGCCTGGATGCCGCCGACCGAGGACACGTTGACGATCGATCCGCCTCCGTTGTCGGCCATGTGCCGGGCCGCGAAGCGGGTGCCCGCCATGACGCCGAGCAGGTTCACGCCGAGGACGCGGTGGAAGTCGGCGAGATCGTCGTGCAGCAGGCTCTTGTGCATCGTGCCCGAGATGCCGGCGTTGTTGCACATCACGTGCAGCCCGCCGAAGGTCCGCACCGCGGTGTCGACCAGCCGCTCGACCTGCTCCGGGTCGGCGACGTCGGTCTGCTGGAACACCGCGGCCGCGCCGTAACCGGCCACCGAGGCCGCGCCGCGCTCGAGATCCACGTCGGCGACCACGACGCGTGCGCCTTCGGCGACGAACCGCGCCACCGTCGCGCTGCCGATTCCCGACGCGCCGCCGGTGACGATGGCGACTTTGCCCGCCAATTCGTCGGTCATGGGTTCATTCCTTTCGTTTCGGTCCGGCCGCAGCCGTACCCGCGACTGGGGTCAGCAGACCCGGGCGTGCGCCGTTCGGCTCCCCGGCCGGGCCGGCCTGCTCGCGCAGGAAGGCCAACAGCAGGGCGTTGACGACCTCCGGCTGCTCGATCTGCGGGCAGTGCCCCGCGTCCGGTACGACGACGGCGCGCCCAGCCGGGATCTGCTCGGCGATGTGCGTCGACCACCCGGCGGGCAGCAACTTGTCGCGCGCGCCTTCGACGACGAGGGCCGGAACGCGGATGCGCTCGTAGGGGCGCTTGCTCGACGGGGCGGGCGGCGCTTCGGCGCCCGGGCGGCGAAATCGCGCCGCCGCCAGAGCCTCCCACGCGCCGGGGGCGATGCTCGATTCGTACCGCCTGCGCACATAGGCTTCGTCGGCGGGGAAAGACTCGGCGTGGAACAGTGCTGAGACGATGGCGCGCATCCCGGGCAGCGTGGCGTCGTAGTCGTAGAGCGCCTGCATGTGCTCGTTGCGCTGGATTTCGCCGCCACCGCAGATCGCCACCAGGCTGCGCACCGGAAGCTTCGGCGCGGCCGAAGTCGCGTCGACGAGGAGGTTGATCGCGCCCATGGAATTGCCGACGAAGTGCGCCGACTCGATGCCGAGGACGGCGAGGAATCGGGCGATATGCCGGATGCGCAGGCCGCGGCCGTCGTTGAAGTCGATCACTTTCGCCGACCCGCCGAAGCCCAGCATGTCCGGCGCCAGGACCCGGTAGTGGCGGGCGAGAGCGTCGATGGTGTGCTCCCAGGCCAGTTCCGCGCACACGCCGAACTCGCCGCCGTGCAGCAGCACGACCGGTTCGCCCGATCCCGCTTCCAGGTACGCGGTGGTCGAGCCGTCCACCACGACGGTTCTGCGCTGCGCGATCACGACATGCTCCCTATCCGGTCGTCGGTGTGCGGTGGCCGCAGCGCGAAGGTTCCCGCGCCGGAGCGGGGCGAGGTGTCCGACAGCGGGATCCGTTCGACGACGCGCACCCGCTCCGGCTCGAGCGAGGCCTCGGCCACGTCGCTGAGCAACCGGATCTCGCGCATGGCGAGCTCGTCGAGGATGTCGAAGGCGGACTGGAGATCACTGTGGCCGACCGGATGTGCCTCGGCACAGTGGCTTTCACCCGCGGTGGCACAGGCGCGCAACGTGTCCCGCACGGCGGTGCTGCGCGCGCGAACGTAGACGAGCACGCCGTCCCCGGCGCGCGCGATCCGATCCAGCGCTTCTTCGAGTTTCGCGCGGCAACCGCAGTGCCGGGAACCGAAAACGTCACCGGCGAGGCACTCGAAATGCAGGCGCACCAGCGGCGCGCTGCCCGCGGCCGGGTCGCCGTGGACGAACGCGACGTGTTCGCGATCCAGCCCGTCGGTGAAGCCTATCGCCCGGAACTCCCCCATCGGCAGCGGGATACGAGCCACTCCGCGACGCTTCACCCGGCACAGTTCGCGCCGGCGGTAAGCCACCAAATCGTCGACGGACACCACCGGAAACCCTTGTGCGCGACCGAGTTCGAGCAGCTCGGCGCGCCCGGCTTGTTCGCCGTCGGAGCCGCAGACCTCACACAGCACGCCGACCGGCGCCATTCCGGCCAGCTCGACCAGGTCGGCCGCGGCCTCCGGATACGCGGGCACCGACAGCACACCGCCTGCGGCGCAGCCGAGCGGGAAGACGCGTCCGGGCCGGGTGAACCTGGCCGGTGTGCTCGCCGGGTCGGCGAGTGCGCGAATGGTCTGCGCGCGATGGGAAGCACTGATACCGCCCGCTCCGGCCAGTCCCACCGACACCCGGAACAGGTCGCGGCCCGGGCCGGTGGCGGTCGGGTCGGCCGGGGGTATTCCGAGGACGTCGAGCGCCGCCGAGCGCATCGACACGTGGATCAGTCCGCACCCGAGGGTGGTCATGATGTTCGCGGCCTCGGCCGTCATGCACTCGGCCGCCATCACCAGATCGCCCCGGCACGCGCCGTCCGTCTCGTCCAAGACCAGGATCATCCGCCCGGACCGGAGGGCGGCCGTGGCCTCGGCCACCCTGGTCCGGCCGTTCGGCCGGGGCGAGGCCGTCATGCCGGTGCCCCACCGGCGGGAGCGAAGGTCAGCACCTGTGTGGCGAGCAGATCGAGCTGAGCGCTGACGGCGTCGTCGGTCAGTCTGCCCTCGGCATCCCAGATCGGCTCCGCGGAATTGATCGCGACGCCGAGCGGCGTGGGCCACGCCCGCAACGCGTGACCGATCACCCGGAGCTGGCCGAGGGTTCCCACGGCGGCCTGCCATCCGTAGGCGCAGGTGATGCAGCCCCACGGTTTGTTGTCCAGGTACACCGTCGCGTCCCCGCGAAGGTCCTCGATGTAGTCGAGGGCGTTCTTCACCAGGCCGGAAACGCCGCCGTGGTACCCGGGTGAGCCGATCACCACGGCGTCCGCGCGGCGTAGCGCCTCCACCAGCGCGGTGGCCTTCTCGGTGCGGGACGGGTCGTGCGGGTTGTACATCGGCAGGTTGATCTCCTCGCCGCAGAACAGCGCGGTGCGCCCGCCGTGGCGCTCGACGGCCGCCAGGCAGTGCCGCAGCGCCTGCTCCGTGGACGAACCCGCCCGCAACGTGCCGCCGATGCCGACGACGAACGGTCGTCCGTCCGCGGCCACCTCGGTGGCGCTCGCACGTGTCGTACCTGCGGTCATGACCGAAACCTCGTTCTTTCCCTCGGTCCTACTTGATGGCTATCGGGTTGATGGGCGATCCGACGGCGCCGATGACGCGCAACGGCGGTGCGATCAGCTGGAATTCGTAGACGCCGTCCGCGGCGCAGTCGGCCGCGAGCGCGGTGAGATCCCAGTACTCGCCGAGCATCAGGCCCATGTCCCGCAGGCAGAGCATGTGCATCGGCAGGAACGTGCCGTCCACCCCGGACACCGGGTCCTCGACCATCAGGTTGTCCGCGGCCACGGCCGCGATCTCGCGTTCGTGCAGCCAGGTGGCACACCGCCAGTCCAGGCCCGAGTACGGCTCCGTGCCGTCGCCCGCCTCAAGGAAGCGGGCCCACCACCCGGTGCGGATCAGCAGGATGTCGCCGCGGCCCACCTCGACCCCCTGCGCCTCGACGACCTCGTCCAGTTCGTCCGGGGTGATCGGATCGCCCGCTTCCAGGAAGGTGTCGGCGCCCCGGTGGCGGACCAGATCCAGCAACACACCCCTGGTCGTGATGCCTTTGCCGTCGACTTTGTCGATGCCGCAGTGAAATGCGCCGAGGCTGGTGACCGAACTCGCCGGGAAGCCGTTGTACAGGTGATCGTCGTAGTAGACGTGCGACAGCGCGTCCCACTGCGTCGCCGCCTGCAGCGGCATGATGATCAGGTCGTCGTTGAAGCGGAACGGGTTGTCCTCGAAGAAGCCGCTGAGCTCCCGTCCGACGCTGTTGCGCAACCACTTCGGGCCGTATTCGGTCAAAGTTGCCGCGTCGCCGCCGTCCACGGTCATGACGTGCACCGGGTTATGCCGGAACTTGAACGCCCCTTGCGGCCCCGACGAACCGAAGTCGACGCCGAGCGGGAACACCCGCCCGTGCCGCACCAGGCGCGCCGCCTGGGCGACCTTGTCCGGGGTGATGAAGTTGAGCGTGCCGAGTTCGTCGGCGGCGCCCCATCGGCCCCAATTGCGCACGCCGTCGGCGACACGCCGGAATTCCGTCAGATCGGCCACGGTGCTTCTCCTTTCACGCTGATTGCTCGTCTGCCCGCGGTCATGAGCCGAGGTCGACGCCGGCGATCCGGGCGCCCACGTTTCCGCCGTCTACCCAGAGCACTTGGCCGGTCACGTAGCTCGCCGCCCGGCTGTTGAGGAACAGCAGGGCGGCCGCCTGTTCGGCCGGTTCGGAGTTCCGGCCCAGCGGCTTGGGAATGGTGTCGAGATACTCGGAGCCGTATGCCGAGCGCAGCTGTTCCAGGATGGGTGTCTCTGTCACCCCCGGGCCGGTGCAGTTGATCCGGATGCCGCGCGCACCGAAGGCGACGGCGTTGCGCATCGTGTAGTAGATGATCGCTTCCTTCGACAGCCGGTAACCGCCGTCGGCCACGGCGTCGGGATGGTCTTCGCACCAAGCGATTCCGGTCTCGATGTCCGCGGTGTCCAGCAGGCCGCCGACCTGTTCGCGGTGCTCGAGATAGCCGGCCGCCGCGAGCGAGGACACGCTCGCGATGGTGGCGCCGGGGTTCATCGACCGCGCGATCGCTCCGGTGCAGTGCCGCAGGCCCAGGAAATTGATCGTGACCACGCGGATCGGGTCACCGATGCCCGAGGAGACGCCCGCGACGTTGAACAGGGCGTCCACCGGTCCGCCGAGCGCGGCGACGGCCCGGTCGATCGATGCGGCGTCGGCCATGTCCACCTGGTGGAACTCATCGAGCGCACCGGTCGGCTCCACCAGGTCCAGTCCGATCACCCGGCCGCCGAGTTCGGTGACCTGGCTTGCCACGCACGCGCCGATCCCGGAGGAGCAACCGGTCACGACGACCCGCCTGCCGTCGTAACGCCACAGCTCATCGGCTCGTTCCACCTCGGGCACCTCGTCTTTCTCCGCTGTCGTCCGGCCACGCCCGCGCGGTCGCGGCGCGGCCGCGCGGGCCGGTGGTCACTGCGCTTCTTCCTTGGCGCGCTGCGCGGCTTGGACCCGGCCCTCGTTGATCTCGGCCATGGCTTCGGGGATCTCGCTCGCGGTGAAGCTGCCGCCGCGGCCGGTGGGCAGGCCGCCGAACGCGTAGTTCTCGTCGAACGCGGGCGAGGGCAACGGCTTACGCCGCGCTTCGACCTTCTCGATGACCGGCTCGAGCCGCTTCGCCTTCGCGGCGACCGCCTTCTCGTCGCGCTCGATGAACTCCGGCAGCACCTGCTTGCCCATCAGTTCGATGGACTCCATGGTGGCCTCGTGGCTGCGCGGATTCAGCAGCAGGATGATCTCGTCGACGCCGCTCTCCTCGTAGCCGCGCAGGAATTCGCGCACGGTGTCCGGCGATCCGATGGCGCCCCGGCCCGGGCCGTAGGCCAGCGTCTCGTCCTCCTTGACGGCGTCGAGATAGCGCTCCCAGACGCCGGTGCGGCCCGGCGTGTGCTGGCCGGTCATGTAGTAGTGCATGATCCCGAAGGAGAAGAAGCCGCCACCGAGCCCGAGCCGCTGCAGAGCCTGCTCGTCGGTGGGCGCGACCATCATCGACAGGTCGCCGCCGATGGCCAGGATGTTCGGATTGAGCACCGGCAACCAGGGCTCGGCCTTGTCCTCGAACTCCTGGTAGTACCCACGGACACGATCCGCCAGCGGCCCCGGTCCGGTGTAGGCGAAGCTCAGCGCCCCCGCGCCCAGCCGCGCCGCCATCTGGACCGACGAGGGCCGGGTACACGCCACCCACACCGGCGGATGCGCGCGCTGGTGCGGTTTCGGGATCACGTTGCGCGCGGGCATCTCGATGTGCTCGCCCTTGAAACCGGTGAACGGCTCCTCGACCATGCAGCGGATGGCGACCTCCAGAGCCTCTTCCCACTGCCCGCGCTTGTCGGCGGGATCGATGGCGAATCCGCCGAGTTCACCCACCGACGACGACTCACCGGTACCGAACTCCACCCGTCCATCGGAGATGAGGTCGAGCGTGGCGACGCGTTCGGCGACGCGTGCCGGATGGTTGATCGCCGGGGGCAGGTGCATGACGCCGAAACCGAGCCGGATGTCCTTGGTCCGCTGGCTGGCGGCGGCGAGGAAGATCTCCGGCGCCGTCGAGTGGCAGTACTCCTCGAGGAAGTGGTGCTCGGTCAACCAGACGGTGGAGAACCCGGCCTTGTCGGCGGCCTCCACCTCCGCGAGCCCTTCCTTGAACAGTTGGCGCTCGTCGTCCGGGACCCACGGCCGCGGCAGCGCGAATTCGTAGAACAGGGATATCTTCATTTACTTCCTCCGATGGAATCGAACGTCGAGTCGTTGCGGGCTGATTCGGTGTGCTGCGCTGCCCCGGTGGCGCCGTCGGCCTTTCCGGCCAGATGCTCGGCCGCGAGGTAGCCGAACGTCATCGCGGGCCCGATCGTCGCGCCCGCGCCCGCGTAGCTGCGGCCCATGACCGCCGCGGAGGCGTTGCCCACGGCGTAGAGACCCGGGATGACGGTGTCGTCGGGCCGCAGCACCCGGGCGTGCTCGTCGGTGCGCAGGCCACCCGAGGTGCCCAGATCGCCGAGGATCATCCGGAAGGCGTAGTACGGCGGTTTGCCCAGCGGATACAGATTGGGATTGGGCAGCGTGGGATCGCCGTAATAGTTGTCGTAAACGCTGTCGCCGCGCTGGAAGTCGTCGTCGTGGCACTTGCGCGCGAGTTCGTCGAATCGCGTCGCGGTGGCGCGCAGGCGCTCTTCGGGCACGCCGATCTTCGCCGCGAGTTCCGTCCAGGAGTTCGCGGCCACGACGACACCCGAGTCCAGCCACGCCTGCGGGATCTTCCGCCCGGTCGGCACCGGCGCGAACGGGATCTTCGGCAGCGGCAGATGCCCCGCGACGACGTATCGGCGCCAGGACCGCACGTCGGTGATCAGCCAGCTCGGGATGTGCGTGGTCCCCGATTTCTGGCCCTCGATCATCGCGTGGCCGAAATCCATGTACGGCGCGGCCTCGTTGATGTACCGCTCGCCCGCGCCGTTGACGATGAACTGGGCGGGCATCATGCGCTCGTTCAGCATGAATTGCAGCCGGCCGTCCGGCCATTGGATGGCGGGGAACCACCACGCCTCGTCCAGCAGGTCGGTGGCCGCGCCGGCCTGCTGCCCGGCGCGGATGCCGTCGCCCATGGACTCCGGGTTGCCGAAGCTCCAATCCTGCTCCACCACGGGCTGGTGCTCTTTGCGCCAGGCCATGTCGTGATCGAATCCGCCGGACGCGAGGATCACCCCGCGCTCGGCGCGGATTCGCAGCGACTGCCCGCCCTTCTCGATCACCGCTCCCACCACGCGGCCGTCCGCTCCGGTGATCAGGGAGGTCATCGGCGCGCTCAGCCAGAGCGGAATGTCGCGCTCCCGCAGCGCCAGTCGCAGCCGGGCCACCAGCGACTGCCCGATGGCGGCGATCCGGTCACCGAACACCCTGGCGCGGAACATCCGCCACACCAGTTTCACCAGCACGGCCTTGCCGCGCCAGGACTGTCGCACCTGGTAGAACAACCGGAGATCCTTGGGCCCCAGCCAAATTCCCTTCGGGGCCAGAGCCAGCGGACGCAGCAGGTTCTGCTCTTCCTCGCCGAGCTCGCGCAGATCGATCGGCGGCACGTTGATGGTGCTGCCCTGCGCGGAACCGCCGGGCAGTTCCGGGTAGTAGTCGGCATAGCCTGGCTTCCACACGAACTCCAGCCACGGGCTGCGCCGCTCCAGGAATTCCATCATCTCCGGCGCCTTGGCGACGTAGGCCCGCAGGCGCGCGTCACTGACCAGACCCTCGGTGATCGCGCGCAGGTACTCGACCACCCCCTCCGGATCGGGCGAGTAGCCGTCGCGCTTCTGAGCTGGTGCGCCGGGCACCCAGATCCCGCCGCCCGACAGTGCGGTGGATCCGCCGTAGTACGCCGCTTTCTCCACCACCAGGGTGGACAGTCCGGCCGCTTCGGCGGCGAGCGCGGCGGTCAGCCCGCCACCGCCGGAGCCGACGATCAGCACATCGACGGAATGGTCGAAAGCCGCGCCGGCACCGGTGTTTCCGGGCTGCTCGGCGGTATCGGACGCGGGCGGGTCGGTCGGTTCGGATGTCACGCTCGTCTCCTGGCGGTCGATTCGTTGTCCTGGTCCCGTTCCAGCAGGGCGGTTCGCACGGCGAATCCGGCGATCAGCGCGGGAGCGCAGCGGTAGTAGCGCACGGATGTCCGGTACGGCCCCTGAGCTGCGAGGGCCGCGAAGGCGGCGACCCAGGTGCGGACCTCGTGCCCGGAGTTGCCCGCCGCCTCGGTGATCCCCGCGTTGGACCAGTTGTCGAACTCGCCGAGCCGCCCCTGGTCGAGGATGTCGAGGAAGCGCCGGTCCCACTCGGGGTTGAGCGGCCGCAGCCCGCCACGCCCGGCGGCGAATTCGCGCCCGGCTTCGATCACCTTCTCCTGCCGCGCATTCCGCTGCTGTGGGGTCATCTGCCCGCCGTGCACGATCCGCTCCAGCACCGGTCCGGTGGCCGTGGCGAGTGCGGGCACGGGCGGGTCGTGGGAGAGCCCACCGGAGCCGATCACCAGCACCCGTTCGTCCAGGGTCGCCAAGTGCGCGCCGACGGCCGCGCCCAGCGCACGGGCGCGACGCAGCGGCCCCAGCGGCACTGCCACCGAGTTGACGAAGATCGGGACGACCGGTCGCGCCGTCGCGGCGCCGAGCAGCCGCTGCAACGGCTGCACGGTCCCGTGATCGACGTCCATCGTCAGCGAGACCGCGACGTCGACCCCGGCCGCCAGCACCGCCTCGGCCAGTTCGGTAGCCAGCTCGGCGGGGACGTCGAGCGGTCCGGCGTGCGTGCCGTAGTCACCGACTCCGCTGGCCGCCGTCGCGATACAGAACGGCGGCATCAGCTTGTAGAAGAACCCGTTGTAGTGATCGGGCGCGAACACCACGACCAGTTCGGGGTCGAAGGCGCGCACGAACCGCGCCGCCTCGTCGAGCGCCGACTCGATGTCGTCGAGCAGCTCCCGTTCCGGGCCGGGGAGATCAAGAAGAGGGCTGTGCGAGACGCAGCACAGGGCCAGCGGCATCGTTTCCTCCCTGCAGCAAGTCGAGAGTGTCGAGCAGGTCGGCGCTCAGTTCCGGCGCCAGCTGCGCGATGGACGCGCCCGCCACACAGCGGTCGGGCCGCAGGAACAGCACCGAGTCGCGCTGGCCGTCGAACCAGCGTTTCAGCGCTCCGGTGCGGTCGCCCACGACGACGACGTCCGGGTCGTCGTGGCCGGTCCAGTGCAGCTGGGTGGACGGCCGAGCTTCGAAGAACCGCGCTCCCAAGGCTTTCCACCGTTCGAACGCCGTCGAGCCGAGCACTTCGCGCGGCCGGTTGTTCCAGCACAGCACGGCGAACCATGGGCCGAGCACCTCGTCGAGCCGGACGTCGGCGCGGTCGGTGGTGTCCACCCGGGGCTGCACGAACAGGGTGCCGACCGACGACGCCGGTGACCGGGACCAGTCGTGCACCACCGCGCCGCGCTCGTAGCGCGGCATCGGCTTGAACCGCATGCCGAGCACGTAGCGCCGCACCGGAGGAATCGCGGCCGCCGCGCGAACCAGCGCGTCGCGCACCACCGCGACCTTGCGATCGGTCGGCGAGATCACCCGGCCGACCATCGTCGACAGATCGATCATGGCCCTGGCGTGCTTGCGCCGTTCCAGATCGTAGCTGTCGAGCAGGGCGTCGCCCGCTTGCCCGCGAACGACCGCGGCCAGTTTCCATCCGAGGTTCGCCGCGTCCCGGATGCCGCTGTTGTAGCCCTGCCCCTGCCACACCGGCATCAGATGCGCGGCGTCGCCGGCCAGCAGCAGGCGGCCGCGCCGGAAGGCGCCCGCGATCCGGGAATGGTGGGTGTAGACCCGGCGCCGGATGACCTCGAGCCGCTCGGGATGCGGAACGAACGGCGCGACCATCTTCGCCACGAACGCCGGATCCTCGGCCAGTTCGTCGGGCTCGTCGTCGTGGATCATGAACTCGAAGCGCCGGATGCCGTGCGCGATCGACACCGACACGTTCGGCCGCGCCGGATCGGCGGCGACCTCGATGTTCGGGTGTCCCAGGGGATCCGAGGCGAGATCGACCACCAGCCAGCGAGTCGGCGACGTCGTCCCTTCGAACGAGACCCCCATCTGCCGCCGCGTGGCGCTGCGCCCGCCGTCGCAGCCCACCACGTATCGGGCGGTCATCGCGGACGGCCCGCTGTCGGTGACCAGTTTCACCGTCACCTGCCCGCCGGAGTCCGCGCACGAGGTCATGGCCGTCCCCCAGGCCACCTCGACCTGCGGGAAACGGTTCAGTCCGGCAAGCAGTTCGGCGTCGACCATCGGCTGGACGAACCCGTTGCGTTTCGGCCAGCCGAACTGCTCGTCGGTCGGTGCGATCTCGGCAAGGAGCCTGCGGCGGCTGTCGACGAACCGCATGATCTGGTTCGGCGTGGTGTGCGGCAGGATGCGGTCGACCAAGCCGATCGCCTGGAACGTCCGCAGCGACTCGTCGTCCAGGCCCACACCGCGCGGATAGTCGATGAGCGTCGGGCGTTCCTCGACCACCCGGGTGCGCACCCCGTACATCCCGAGCATGTTGGCCAGCGTCAGTCCCACCGGGCCCGCACCGACCACGAGCACGTCGACGTCGGTCGGCGTGGTGGGAGAAGTCTGCTCGACCATGGTCAGCCGCCCAGCAGGAAATCGAGGTGCAGGGCGTTGAAAGACTTGGCGTCCTCGTACTGCGGCCAGTGCCCGCAGCCGGGCAGAACCTCGAATCGCGCACCGGGGATCATCGACGCGATCCGCCTGCCCTCGCCGACGTCGGCGGTCGGGTCGTCGCTGGTCCACAGCACGAGCGCCGGCGCGGTGATCCGGCCGTATTCCGCGGGCCCCAGCAGGTTTCGCTGCCGGATCTGCGGGTCCTGCAACGCCATGATGTCGCGCATGGCCGTGACGAAGCCGGGCTGCCGGTAGATGCGCTGCCTGCTGGCGACCACGTCGTCGTAGTCCTTCGACTTGTCGGCCATCAGCCACTTGATCCTGGCTTGCACCGTCTCCCAGGTGGGGTCGGCGGCGGCCGCCATCGATAGCGTGACGATGCGCCGCATCACCTCAGGGTCGGCCTGCGATCCACCCGCGGTGTTGAGCACCAAGCGCTCGACGCGCTCCGGATGGTCGATCGCTACGCGGGCGGCCACCCAGCCGCCCAGCGATTCTCCGCTGACGGAGGCACGCCGCACGCCGATCGCGTCGAGAAATCCGATGACGTGCTCGACGTAGTGCGAGATCTCCAGCGGATGGCCGGGCTTGTCGGTGTAGCCGTGCCCGAGCATGTCGATCGACCACGTCGAGAAGTGCGCCGCGTGCGACTCGAGATTACGGACATAGGCCTCGGCATGCCCACCGGACCCGTGCAGCAGAACGAGAGCCGGGTAGGTGGGATCGCCCGCATGTAGGTAGCGGGTTCGGACGCCGCCGACATCCAGGTATCCCTGTGTGAAAGGGACACCCTGGAGATCGCTCCAGATGCTCTCGTATTCCGGCAACTCGTTACCTCCGTAGAACCGGCCGGTGCGCCGCCGACGCGGCGTTTGCGGCCCGATGCCTTCGCTGTGCTCAGATCTCGACAGATTTGCCGGTCGCCGCGGCGTATCCGGCGCGGAAGCCCCACACCATCCCGGGACCGATGGTGCCGCCCGCTCCGCCGTAGGCCCGGCCGGTCACACCGGCCATGGCGTTGCCCGCCGCGAACAGGCCGGGGATGACCGCCCCGTTGACGTGCCTGACCCGGCCGTCCCGGTCGGTTCGCGGGCCGCCTTTCGTTCCCATCGCGCCCACGGTGACCGGCACGGCGTAGTACGGGGCGGTGTCGATCGGGCCGAGGGTGCGACCGGCGATGGTGGCGGCGCGCTCATCGCCCCACCAGCCGTCGTAGGCGCTCGAGCCGCGCCCGAAATCGGGGTCGGCCTCGGCGGCGACGTGGCGGTTCCACGCGGCGACGGTCGCGGCGAGCCCGTCGGGATCGATGCCGGTCCTGGCCCCGAGTTCGGCGAGATCCGCGGATTCGCAGAACCATTCGGGCACCGGATCACCGGGGGCGACGCCGAGGAAGCCGTACCTGCGCAGGTGGACGGCGTCGAAGACGATCCAGCCGGGGTCGTTGACGTAACCGCCCTTGGGATCGAGATAGTGGAAGGCGCCCGCCATCGAGTTGTACTCCGACGCCTCGTTGACGAACCGCTTACCCGCGCGATTGACCATGATGCTGCGCGGGCGCGTCCGCTCCAGGCGCACGCTGCGACTGCGCGGCTTACCGTCGATGGTGTCGCCGGGAATCCGGACGATCGGCACCCACCAGGCTTCGCTCATCGTGCCGAGGTCCGCGCCGTGCGCCATCGCCATGCGCAGCCCGTCTCCGGTGTTGTTCGGCGGCGAGACGGCGCCGTGCATGGGTCCGCGCAGGTAGGAGCGGACCAGGACCGGGTCCCACTCGAATCCGCCGGTGGCCAAGACGACACCGCCGCGCGCCCGGACCGTCGATTCGCCTGCGGCCGTGACGATCCGGACCCCGCTGATCGCGCCGTCCTCGGCGATCAGTTCCGTCGCCCTGACCCCGGTCCGTGGTACGACTCCGGCGTCGAGCAACCCCGCGAGCAACCCCGCGATGAGGGCGGCTCCCGCCACGCAGAGATCGGCCGACTCGTCGGCGATCGTCGCGTGCAGCCGGGCCCGCGTCTCGGCATCGAACCCCACGTTGCTCCAGTCCGCGGGGAAGGCGGTGATGCGGTCGCGCCATTCGCCGAGCCGGGACAGGTCGAACGCGACAGGGCTCAGCGATCGTCCGCCGCCCGGCCTGCCGCCGGGCAGTTCCGGTTTGTAATCCGGGAAGCCCTCGGCGATCTCGAAACGCACACCGCTGTGCGCCTCGACGAAGTCCACCATCGCCGCGCCGGTGCGCACGAAGATCTCGACCAGCTCGTCGTCCATCGAGTTCAAGGACTGGGCGTGCAGGTAGCTCAGCGCGTCGGCCACGCTCAGCGGTCCGTCGGCGCAGCGGTCGTGGGCGGGGATCCACGCGATCCCGCCCGAGACCGCGCTCGTTCCGCCGACAGTGGCCGCTTTCTCGAAGACGGCCACCGACGCCCCGTGCACCGCCGCGCTCAGTGCGGCGGTCAGGCCGGCGGCGCCGCTACCGAGGACCACCACATCGACCTCGACATCCGCCGTCGTGGCGGATCTTTCCTGCTGCTGCGAAGGCACTGCGCGATTTCCTTTCGGCTGGACGGGCAAGCCCCGGGCCCCCGGATCCGCTCATCCGAGCCGAACGCGGCGGGCGCTTCGAAGCACTCACCGGGCCGAGAACCCCGGGAGCCGAGACCGCGCGGATTCGGCGTGGCGTGGTCGACCCCGAAGCTTCCGCCCGGAGGAATACCGGTGGGGGAACCGCGGATCCGCCCGGGACGGGCGGAGGCTTCGAGCGGCCTACCAGCGGCGCCCGAGGTTCGCGAGACCTCCATTTGCATCTGAGAAGAATGGTATTCTCATCTGGCGGATGTGGCAATCCTTTCGCGGATCAGATGTTTCTGCACCTTGCCGCTGGCCGTCCGCGGATAGTCCTCGACCTCGAACAATCGCTCCGGCCACTTCTGACGCGCGATGCCCGCCGCCGCGAAGTGCGCTCGCACCTCGCCCACGGACGGCAGCGCGTGCCCCGGACGGATACGCAGCACCGCGCCGACCGCCTCCCCGAAGCGCTCGTCGGGCACGGCGACGACCACCGCCTCGGCGACCGCGGGTAGCTCGGCGAGCACCTCCTCGACTTCCAGCGCGCTGACGTTCTCGCCCCCGCGGATGATCACGTCGGATTTGCGGTCGGTGATCGTCAGGCAGCCGTCCGCGCCCAGGACGCCGATGTCGCCGGTGTGATACCAGCCCTCGTCGTCGAAAGCCTGGCCGGTGAGCAGGTCATCGGTATAGCCGAGGCACAGATCCGGCCCGCGGCTGAGGATTTCGCCGTCGTCGGCCAGCCGGATCTCGACACCCGGCATCGGCCTGCCGTCGGTGGCGAGGCGTTCCCACTCCGGAGCCGTGTACCGCGACGCGGTGATCGACGGGTGTTCGGTGCTGCCGTAGGCGCGGAACGGGATGAGGCCCATATTCGCGAGCCTGCGGGTCACCGAGACCGGGACCGCGGAGCCACCGAGTCCGACGTACCGGACGTGGCGGAGATGATCGGGGGTGAACTCCGGGTGATCGAGCAGGCTGGTGACGAAGTAGGGCGGTCCGCCACCCATCGAGAGACCATCGCTGCGCATCAGGGCCAGCGCACGGCCGGGATCCCAGACATCGGTCAGATGAACCGGTTTGGCGTGCAGCACCGGGATCAGGAACGCCCCGACCATGCCGATGAAATGCCCCACCGGGGTGGCCGTGAGCTGCTTGCCCCGATCCATTTCGTTCTGCTCGGCGAGCTGCCTGGCTTCACACCCCAGCGTCTGATGGCTGTGCACGACGCCCTTCGGGGCGCTCGTGGTTCCCGAGGTGAAGGCGATCAGGGCGGGACTCGCCGGATCCACCGCGATCATCCCCGCCATCGGCTCGTCGGCGAGCAGCTCCTCGAAGTCGATCTCCACCAGACCGACCAGCGGCACCCGGGCGCTCACCTCGGGGTCGAAGCTCAGCTTGCCGAACCGGTGCACCGTGATGAACACGGCAGGCCGGACGACGTCGAGAATGTGCGCGACCTCCTTGCGACCGTAGAAATGGACGATCGGCACCACCACCGCGCCGAGCACCGCGGCGGCCCAGAAGGTCGCGGCGGCCTCCATCCAGTTGGGCAGCTGGAACGCGATCGCGTCGCCCGGACGCACTCCGCGCGCTCGCAGGCCCGCGGCCAGCCTGCGAGCCACCCGCTCGACCTCGGCGAAGGTGCCCGACCACGGGCGCACATCGGAATGGACCCGGAACTCGACGCCGGGAGCGGCCGCGAGCCCTCGGCTCAGCAGCTCACCCAGCGTCTCCTGCCGCCACCAGCCTTCCCGCTCGTAGCGGGCTCGCAATTCCTCTGGGACCGTTCGCATCTCGACTCTCACTCACTACTCGGGCACGGCGCGATCTTTTCGACATCGGTGCAACAACCGGGTCGGCCGACGGGCCGGAGCAGCCCGCGCCCGTGATCGACGGAAATATCATTCTCCTAAACTGAAAGTAATACATCTCATGCTGCCGATCAGGAGTTGCTGGAAGTACACCACTCCACACAGAAGGCGTACCGCCGAACCGCAGTCACCGACGAGATCCACGGCACCGCAGAAAGCTTGCGGGGAAACTTTTGGTAGAGTACCGTTCTCATCGACGGCAAGGACAATTCTTGCTGAACGAGGCGGCGGGTCGACCACAGAGTCGGCGAGCGAGCCATTCGCCCGGACAGCCCCGGCTGCGAGGCCGTCAGCCCGTGCCCGGCAAACCGATCGCCTGCCCATCCCTGGCTCACCGCAGCGCGTGCGCCTCGGCGTTCCGGCAGACGCGTCATCCGTCGTCACCGCGTGGCCGTCGTGGCCATCGAAGAGAACGGAAGGTTCAGCTGTGGGACGTGCCGAGGGCAAGGTCGCGCTCATCACCGGCGCGGCGCGCGGGCAGGGCCGCAGTCACGCGGTGCGCCTGGCCGAGGAGGGCGCGGACATCATCGCGGTCGACCTCTGTGACGGCGGCTGCTACCCGAGTCTCAGCAGAGGAACATCATCGTGAGCATTGACGACGCAGTCGCCGATCAGGACCGCAAGAAGAACCGGTACCACTTCGACCGGCACACACCGGAATACCGGCACCGGTTCCAGGAGATCACCGAGGAACTGCACGCGAAGTGCCCGATCGCGTGGAGCGACACCTACGACGGTCACTGGGTGGCCAGCGGCGGCAACGCGGTCTTCGAGCTCGCCCGCTGCCCGCACGTCTCCAACGATCACGACCTGCACGGAGAACGGAAGGGCTACAAGGGAATCTCCATTCCGCCTGCCCGGCGCGCGCAGGTCGTCCGCGGTGGCATGCTGGAGATGGACGATCCGGAGCACCGGCTCTACCGCCAGGTGCTCAACCCCTACCTCTCCCCCGCCGCGGTCCGGCGCTGGGAGCCGGTGATCGACGAGATCGTGCGGGCGAGTCTGGACGAGAAGATCGAGAGCGGGCGGATCGACTTCGTCGATGATCTCGCCAACATCGTCCCGGCCGTGCTGACCCTCGCCATGCTCGGAATTCCGTTGCGGCAGTGGTCCATCTACAGCGAGCCGGTGCACGCCGCGGTGTACACGCCGGAGGATTCGCCCGACGCGGCGCGGGTGGCCGAGATGCACCGCGCGATGGGCATCGACCTGTTGACCAACCTCGCCGAGATCAAGCAGAACCCGCGGCCCGGCTTGGTGCGCGCGCTGACCGAGCTGCACATCGACGGCGAGCCCGCGCCGGACATCGAACTGCTCGGGATGCTCGGGCTGATCATCGGTGGCGGATTCGACACCACCACCGCGCTCACCGCGCACTCGCTGGAATGGCTGTCCGACCACCCCGACCAGCGCGAGTTGCTCAGCCGCGAGCGCGACACCCTGCTCGACTCGGCCACCGAGGAGTTCCTGCGTTTCTTCACGCCCGCGCCGGGTGACGGGCGCACCATCTCGGCCGACTGCGTCGTCGAGGACACCCGCTTCGAAGAGGGTGAGCGGCTGTGGCTTTCCTGGGCGATGGCCAACCGCGATCCAGCGATCTTTCCCGATCCCAACGAGGTGGTCCTGGATCGCAAGGGCAACCGGCACTTCAGCTTCGGTCTCGGCGTGCATCGCTGCATCGGGTCGAACGTCGCGCGCACCGTGTTCAAGTCCATGCTCACCGCTGTGCTCGACCGGATGCCCGACTACCGCTGCGATCCCGAGGGCACCGTGCACTACGAGACCATCGGGGTCATCCAGGGCATGCGGCACCTGCCCGCCACCTTCACGCCGGGACCGCGCCTGGGCGCCGGGCTGGCGGAGACCCTGGAGAAACTCCAGCGGATCTGCGACGAGCAGCAACTCGCGGCGCCGGTGACCGAGCGCCCCGACATCGCGCGGATCGGCTGACGTGTACCCGCGCACACCGGGAGATATGGGATGAGAACGCTTTCCGACGGCACCAGCACCCCCGTCATCGACGCCAGCGTGCACATCTTCTTCGCCTCGAACAAGGACATGCGCGGCTTCCTGCGCGAGCCGTTCGCCAGCCGCGGCATCCCGGACGCCGAGATGGATTGGTACGGCGCGCCGGGCGGAGAGTACGCCGAGGGCACCAGGGGGCCCGGCCGCGAGTACCCGGGGTCCGACCCGGACGTGGTCGGCGGGCACCTGTTCGAGACGCGTGGCGTGGACGTCGCGATCCTGCATCCCATGACCCGGGGCATCCTGCCGGACCGGCACCTGACCACCGCGATGTTGGCCGCGCACAACGAGATGATGGTGTCGCGGTGGCTGGATTCCGGCGCGTACGCCTCCCGGTATCGCGGCACCATCCGGGTGAACCCCGAGGACATCCCGGGGGCGCTGCGCGAGATCGGCAAGTGGGCCGGCCATCCCGGTGTCGTCCAGGTCGGTATCCCGTTGCAGTCGCGCGAACTCTACGGCAAGCCACAGTTCTGGCCGTTGTGGGAGGCGGCGGCCGAGGCCGGATTGCCGGTGGCGGCGCACATCGAGACCGGCGAGAGCATCGGCTTCCCGCCCACACCGTCGGGGCACACCCGGACCTACGAGCAGTATCTCGGGTTCATGTCGCTGAACTACATCTACCACCTGATGAACATGATCGCCGAAGGCGTGTTCGAGCGAATGCCGTCGTTGCGGTTCGTCTGGGCCGACGGCGCGGCCGATCTGCTGACCCCCTTCACCTGGCGGATGGACACCTTCGGCAGGCCGCATCTGGAGCAGACGCCCTGGTCACCGCGGATGCCCAGCGACTACCTGCCCGGTCACGTGTTCTTCGTCCAGGGCAGCCTCGACGGACCCGGCGACACCGAATTCGCCGCCGAGTGGCTCGGTTTCACCGGCAAGGAGGACATGGTGATGTTCGGCTCCAGTTATCCGCACTGGCACTGCGGGGACGTCGACGGGCTCGCCTCCACGCTCAGCGCCCGGCAGCGCGAAAAGCTCTGCTGGCGCAATGCGTCACAGCTCTACGGCATCGACATCCCGGCCGAGTTGGTCACCGAATAGCCGCGAACAAGGGAGACGACCATGACGCTGGCCCACCAGCAGCACCGCGCCCCGGCGCCCGAACAGGTCGCCGTCCGGGTCGTCGACTCGGACGTGCACCCCGTGCCACGACGCCGGGAACTCGTGGAATACATCCCCGAGCCGTACCGCAGCTCGTACTTTCTCAGTCACCGCGTCGGCGAGACGATCATCTACGACGCCCCCGACTACGCGCACTCCTACGCGATGCGGGTGGACACCTTTCCCGCGGACGGCGAATTCCCCGGCAGTGACCCGGAACTGGCCTTCCGGCAATTGATCGTGGAGGCGGGCTCCGACATCGCGATCCTGGAGCCGACGGTCAAGGCCACCCGGCTCCCCGAGGCCACTCAGGCGCTCGCGACGGGCGTCAACCACTGGCTGGCCAACCACTGGCTGGACCCGAAGAACAACTGGCACCAGCGCTGGCGCGGCTCGATCTGCGCGGCCATCGACGACCCGCAGGGCGCGGTCCGCGAGATCGAGCACTGGGCCGGGCACCCGTACATGGCGCAGATCCTGATCAAGGCCGAACCTCGTCCGGCCTGGGGCGATCCGAAGTACGACCCGATCTGGTCCACCGCGACCAAGCACGATCTGGTGGTCAGCTGCCATCTCGGCCGCGGGGCATACGAGACGATGCCCATGCCGCCGGTCGGATTCCCCAGCTACAACCACGACTTCATGGTCACCTACTCGTTGCTGGCGGCGAACCAGATCATGAGCCTGATCTTCGACGGGGTGTTCGACCGATTCCCGGAACTGCGAATCGTGTTCGTGGAGCACGCCTTCTCCTGGATCCTGCCGCTGATGTGGCGGATGGACGCCGTCTACGAAGCGCGCAAGTCGTGGACCGGAATTCGGCGCAAGCCCTCGGAGTACGTCAAGCAGCACATCAAGTTCACCACCCAGCCGCTGGACTATCCCGACGACAAGACCGAACTCACCCGGGCGTTCGAATGGATGGAGGCGGACAAGATCCTGCTCTACTCCTCGGACTATCCGCACTGGACCTTCGACGATCCCCGCTGGCTGGTCAAGCACCTGCCGCAGCACGCACGCGACCGGGTGATGTACCGCAACGGCATCGAGACCTATCACTTGCCGGAAACGGTGCCCGCCATCGACGGCCAGAGGCGGGTGTTCTGAGTGCCGGACGAATCCGAGACGCCACGGCTGGCGCAGGGGCGCGAGCACGTCGTCGCGACCGTCGACGAGATCCCGCCCGGCTCGTCCAAGGTGGTGCCGATCGGCCGGCACGGCGTCGGCGTCTACAACGTCGACGGAACGTTCTACGCCATCGCGAACTACTGTCCACACGAGGGTGGGCCGCTGTGCGCGGGCCGGGCCCGCGGACGCACCGTCGTCGACGAGTCCGTTCCCGGCGACGCGGTTATGGTGCGGGACAAGGAATACATCTACTGCCCATGGCATCAATGGGGTTTCGAGCTGGCGACCGGCACCACCGCGGTGAAGCCCGAATGGAGCATCCGCACCTACCCGGTCCGGATCGTCGGTGACGACGTCGTGGTCATGGCCTGAGGCGCCCGCGTGAACAGCGAAAGCGGCGCGGCCCGCGTGTCCTCGGTGGAGATCAACGGTGGCAAGGTCGTCTACGAGATCCTCGGCGATTCCGGCGATCTCGTCGTCCTGACGCCGGGTGGCCGGTTCGGCATGGACGTGCCCGGGTTGCGCCCGCTGGCCGAAGCCATCGTCGAAGGCGGATATACCGTGCTGCTGTGGGACCGCCCCAATTGCGGCGCCTCCGACGTGCAGTTCTACGGGCAGACGGAGTCGCACATGCGGGCGCAGACGCTCGACGGCCTGCTCTCCGCACTGGACGCGGGCCCCTGCGTGCTGGCGGGCGGCTCCGGCGGCGCCCGCGACTCGATGCTGACGGCGATGCTCTATCCCGAGCGGGTAACCAAGCTGGTGCTGTGGAACATCGTCGGCGGCATCTACGGGATGTTCAATCTGGGCGCCTATTACGTGCTGCCCAGCTTGCAGGTCGTGCGTGGAAGCGGGGTCGCGGGTCTGCCGCGGATGCGGGAGTGGCGCGAGCGGATCGCCCAGAATCCGGCCAATGAGCAGCGCCTGCTCGGCCTGGACCGCGACGAGTTCGTGAAGCTGTCGCTGCGGTGGCTCGGCGCCTATGTCCCGAAGCCGGGCCAGACGATCCCCGGAGTGGACGACGAGATGTTCGACCACATCCGCGTCCCCACGCTGATCATCCGTGGCGGGGCGGGCGACCTGGACCACCCCAAGCGCACGTCACTCGAGGTGAGCTGCCTGATCGAGGGCTCCACGCTGATCGACCCGCCGTGGCCGGAAGACGCCTGGGAGCGCGCGGTCGAGGAGCGCGCGAGCGGAAAAGTGAGCCACTACAACTTGTTCGACACCTGGGTGCTGGCGGCGCCCGCGCTCCTGAAGTTCCTGGACGGGTGATGGCCGGGCCCGCGCGCTCGATGTCCGGCGCCCGCCCGGGTCCCTCACCGGATGTGGATGCGGACCTCGCAGTTCAGCGACGCCTCCAGGGCGGTGTGAATCCGGCTCTCGGGCACCCGTTCCAGATCGGATTCGCGCAGCGTCACCGATACCACGTCGAAACCGTCGGCGTCCTGCGCCCGGGTGATCTCGCCGGTCACCCCGAAACCGGCGAGGACGCCGTGCGCGTCGTCATCGGTCCCGCGGCTGACGAAGGTCACCACACCGGCCGCCGGGGTGGTGCCGAACGCCGCGGCGCACACCCGCACCGCCTCGCGCACGGCGGAGTCGGGATCTTCTGTCGCGACCAGCAATTGGACTTCGCGCCGAGTGGCGGGCTTGCCCGGCAGATCGTCGTCCTGCGTCTCGGCCGGAATCGAGGCGGCGTGCGCGCGCAATGCCCGCATGCCGTCCGCCAGCTCCGTCGCGGTGAGCTGCCCGGCCGGGTCGACATTGATACGCACCACCGCGGTTCTCATGTCCGCAAGCGTAACCGCCGCTGCCGGAGAACGCCGTTCCGGTCAACGATCCACCATCAGCCAGAAGAGGTTGCCATGCAAGAAACTGTCGAGCCGGTCACCGGGCTCACCGTGGCCCCGGCGCCCGGCTGTGTGCCCCGCCTGCTGCGGGCGGACGGCGACGGCGAAGACCTCGCCGCGTACCGCGCAGCCGGTGGCTACCGGGCGCTCGACTCCGTAGACACGGTGCTGGCGCAGGTCCGGCACAGCGGATTGCTCGGTCGCGGCGGCGCGGCGTTCCCGATCGCCGTCAAACTGGGCGGCGTCCGGGAAGCCGGGCTGCGCGGGAACGAGACCGTGGTCGTCGCCAACGGGGAAGAAGGCGAGCCCGCCTCGGTCAAGGACAAATGGCTGATGCGCCACCGCCCGCACCTCGTCCTGGACGGGGTGCGGCTGGCGGCCGGAATGGTCGGCGCGCTGCGCGCCTACGTCTACGTCTCGGACCCGCGGTCCGCCCGCCGGATCGACGCCGCCCTGACCGAACTCGACGCGGCCGGACTCGGCGAGGTCGACATCGAGCTCGTCACCGTGGCCCCGGCCTATGTCGCCGGGGAGGAGACCGCGGCGGTGCGTGCCATCAACGGTGGCCCGGCTAAACCCTCGGACAAGCCGCCGCGCCCGTTCCAACAAGGCGTCGACGGGCTGCCGACGGTGGTCAGCAACGTGGAGACCTTGGCGCATCTGCCGTTCGTCCACCGGTACGGCGGTGCGGCATTCCGTGCGGTGGGCACCGTCCATTCGCCGGGCACCTTTCTGTCCACCGTCACCGGCGGCGGGCGTCCGCCCGCGCTGTACGAGCTGCCGCACGGCACGAGGTTCGCCGATGTGCTCGCCTTGCACGGCGTGGCGCCCGAGGAAGTGCGCGGCGCCCTGCTGGGCGGCTATTTCGGGGGCATGGTGGATCGTGCGGTGCTGACGGCCACGTTGGACCACGAATCGATCCGCGCCCTCGGCAGCGGCCTGGGATGCGGAGCGATCTCGCTGCTCACCGGCGAGTGCCCGGTCGCCGTGGCGGCGGCCGTGCTGAACTACTTCGACCGCGAGAACGCGGGCCAGTGCGGATCCTGCTTCAACGGCACCGCGGCGATGGCGGCGGCAACCACCGCGCTGCGCGACGGGCTGGCCTCCGCAGCGGACATCGAACGACTGGAGCGATGGTCGGTGGTGCTGCGCGGACGCGGCGCCTGCGGCACCTTGGACGGAGCGGCCAACGCCGCTGCCACGCTGCTGGCGCGATTCTCCGCGGAGGTCACCGCGCATCTCGAGGGTCGGTGCTCCACCTGCGCCTGCGGTGTCTACCTGGCCGACCGGCCGTTCGACGTGGAAGCGGTGATGCAGGCATGAGAATTCGGCTCGATCGGACGCTGTGCGACGGATTCGGCCTGTGCGCGAAACACGCGCCCGCGCATTTCTCGCTCGACGACTGGGGCTACGCGACCATGGAAGGGACCGGCGTCGTGGCGGCGGCAGACCAGGACGGAGTGCTGCGCGCGCTGCTGGACTGCCCCGTGCACGCCATCATCGCCCTACCCGAGCCCGAAACCGGCCCTCCCCCGGCGACTTCGGCGCCCGCCTCGGCGGCGGAGCCACTCGGCCAGGAGCCGCCGCGATGAGCGAGCACAGCAGGACGTCGGCGCGCACCGACACCTCGGAACCGGCGACGTCGGCATGTCGCACGGCAGGCCACCACCACTGCGAGACGAAGGCGGCGCGATGAGAATCGAGGTCGATTACCGCACCTGCGAGAGCAACGGCATCTGCATGGGCATCATCCCCGAGGTGTTCGAGCTGGACGACAAGGACGAACTGCACGTACTGCAGCCGGAGGTGACCCCGGAGGTCGAATCGCGCGTGCGCGACGCGATAGCGCAATGCCCGCGCGCGGCCATCTCTCTCATCGAGTGAGCCCCGCGAGCGCCCGTCCACCGTCCGGTCGGTCCGAAATGGGCGGGCGCGCAGCGGGTTCGCCGGTCGGCGGCCGACATGCCTCGAGGCCACCGACCGGCCGTCACTGCCGGGGCAGACCCAGGATGCGTTCGGCGATGATGTTGCGCTGGATCTCCGACGTGCCGCCCGCGATAGTGCCCGCGAAGCTGCGCACGAATCGCTCGAACCAGCCCGGCGCGGTCTCCTCCAGGTTGAACACGCTGTGCCGCGCCGTGATATCAGGATGCGGCAGCCCGCTCGGCCCCGCGGCCGCCAATGCATGTTCGGACCCGCGTTGCACGGCTTCGGAACCCAGCAGTTTGAGCACCGAGAGTCCGGGGCCGGCGTCCTCACCGCGCGCCGCCTTGGCCAGCGCGTCCGATCCGAGCAGACGCAGCGCGTGCGCGTCGAGGACGAGCTCGGCGTAACGATCGGCGGCCACGGCGGTATCCGGCCGGAAATCGGCCAGCAGACCGTCCAGCCGATCCGCGAAGCTGAGCCACAGCAGCGTGCGCTCGTGCCCGAGCGACCCGTTGGCTACCCGCCAGCCCTTGTGCAGCTCACCGACCAGGTTCTCGGCGGGTACCTCGACCTCGGTGAAGAACACCTCGTTGAAATCGAGGTCCGCCGGGTCGCAGACCGAGGCGAACGGCCTGCAGCGCACGCCGGGCAGATCGGTGGGGATGAGCAGGGCCGAGATTCCCCGGTGCTTCGGCGCGTCGGGATCGGTCCGCACGAACGCCAGCAGCACATCGGCATCGTGCGCACCCGAGGTCCAGATCTTGTGCCCGTCGACGACGAAGCGGTCGCCGCGCAACACCGCCCGGGTGCGCAGACCCGCCAGGTCCGAGCCCGCGTCCGGCTCGCTCATCCCGAGCGCGGCGGTGCGGTCGCCGCGCAGGATCGGTACCGCCCAGCGCTGTTGCTGCTCCGGCGTCCCGAAGGTGATCAGGGAGGCGGCGACGATACCGACGCCCTGCGGATTGAAGTACTCGTAGACGCGCCGCCGGGCCAGTTCCTCGCGATGCACGTATTGCTGCAGGATCCCGGCATTGCGGCCGCCGAACTCCGGCGGGTTGCCCGGCACCAGCCAGCCGTGCTCGAACAGCAGCCGCTGCCACTGCCGCGCCCATTCCGGGACATGGGCGGTCGATCGCGGGCGCTCACCCGCCGCGGCCTCCGGCGGCAGGTGCCGGTCGAGGAACGCGACGAACTCGGCGCGGAACGCCTCCACATCGTCATCGAAGGTCAGTTGCACGGTACTCCCTCGCAATCGTCGCGCGATGCTCGTCGGCGCCGCCGAGCAGCAGCTCCCCGGCCTTGGCCCGTTTCAACGCGAACTGCACATCGTTCTCCCAGGTGTAACCCATGGCGCCGAACAGCTGCAGGCCGTTGCGAAAGACCACCGCTTGGCAGTCACCCGCGGCCGCCTTGGCCATGACGGCGGCCAGCTGCCTGCGCGGGTCGTCGGCGGAGATGGTCAGCGCGGCCCAGTAGGTCAGCGCACGGGCGCGCTGGACGGCCACGTGCATGTCGGCGGCCTTGTGCGCCACGGCTTGGAACGCGCCGATCGGCGACCCGAACTGGCGGCGCACGCGCACGTGCTCGACGACCAGATCCAGCACTCGCTGACACGCGCCGACCATGGTGGCCGCGAGCCCGGTCAGGGCTACCTCCCTGGCGTGGCGCACATCGCGGCGCACTCGGTCGGACGGGCCGACGCGCACCTGTTCCAGCGTCACCTGGGCCACGTGCAGCAGCGGGTCGAACACCCTGATCCGGCGCGCGGCGACCCGGTCGGCGGGGACCACGAACACCCCGGCCCCGGTCGCGACCGCAAACCACTCGGCTCGGTCGCCGTCGAGCACCTGTGCGGTGCCGTCCAGCGTCCACCCCGCGCCGTCGCGGCGCGCCGAGATGCCGTCGAACACCGCGGAGGCCGCCGTCGCGGGGTGGGCGTCACCGGCCAACGGCGCGTAGTGGGTCATCGTGGCCAGGTACGGGGTCGGATCGGTGGCCCGCCCCAATTCCTCCAGCAGGATCGTCAGCTCGACCGTCTCGGACGGATCGGTGAGCGCGGTCCAGCCCTGGTCGAGATAGACCTTCCACAGGGGTCCGGGATCCGCGCCGCGATCGGCTATGTCCCTGATCAGCGCGGGGGGACAGTGTCTGGCGACCACGTCGCGCACGGTGTCCTGCCACAACCGCTGATCGGAGTCGAACTCCAGCAACATCCGATCGCCCTCCTCGACGACTCTCGGGAACCACTTCCCTCGAACTAGCGCGAGAATATGGTTCTTCAGTAACGATAATAGTAGTTTCAATTCTCAGATGCTAATGGCTGAAGAGGAAGAATTATGATTCCGAGCGAGTATCATGCGGTGATGCATGGTTTGCGACGGGTGCGAACGAGTCGGCGCGCGGGGTGGGGCGGCCATGACTGACGTCGAGGGGCGGCGTGAGCCTGCCTGGAAACAGCGCGCCGTGGAGCGATCGCTGCGCACGGCCACACTGCGGGCCGGACAGCGGGTGCAGCGGTTCCTCGACGCCGCGCAGGCGATCATCACCGAGAAAGGCAGTACGGATTTCACGGTGCAGGAGGTCGTCGACCGGTCGCGGCAGTCGCTGCGCAGTTTCTATCTGCAATTCGACGGTAAGCACGAACTGCTGCTCGCGTTGTACGAGGACGCGCTGGGCCGCACGGTCGAGCAGATCCGCGCGGCCACGATCAACAGCGGCGAGCCGCTGGACCGGCTGCGGACGGCGGTGGAGTTGCTGTTCCAGCTGTGCCGGCCGGATCCGGACGCACGGCGGCCGCTGTTCACCGAGTTCTCACCGCAATTGCTGAGTTCCCATCCGGCGGAGGTACGGATGGCGCACGCCTCACTGTTCGCACTGTTCGCCGATTTGATGACCGAGGCGCAGGCGGCGGGCAGGCTCACCGCCGCCGCCAATCCGCGCCGGCTCGCGGCGATGATCATGCATACGGTGATGTTCACCTCGCAGCCCGCGAACGCGGATCCCGAGGCCCGGCCGCTCACCCCCGAGGAGGTCTGGAACTTCTGCGCCCACGGCATCACGGGCCGCCGGGCCGGGAGCTGAACGATAACCATCCTCTCAAGTATTGAGAACTTGGTTTACACTACCAGGGTGATCTGGCGGATTCGCGCCACACTTCGAGGAGGTCAGCCGGTGGCTTACGTCATCACCCAGAACTGCTGCAAAGACGCCAGCTGTGTGGCGGCATGCCCGGTGGACTGCATCCGGCCCACGGATGACGAGCGCGGCACGCAGATGCTGTTCATCGATCCGGAGACCTGTATCGACTGCGGCGCATGCGCCGACGAGTGCCCGGTCGACGCGATCTATTCCGAGTTCGACCTTCCGCCAGAGATGGAACGGTTCCGGGAGATCAACGCCGCGTACTTCCGGCACCACCCCCTGGAGCCCGGAATGATCGAGCCGCTGACCAAACGCACATCGATCGAGCCGGGCGCACTGCGTGTCGCCGTCGTCGGCGCGGGCCCTGCGGCCTGCTACGCCGCAGCCGAACTGCTGGAGATCGGCGGCGTCGAAGTCGATCTGTTCGAGCGCCTGCCCACCCCGTTCGGCCTGATCCGGGCCGGCGTGGCGCCCGACCACCAGCGCACCAAATCGGTGGTGCGGATCTTCGATGCCGCCTTCGCCGACAGCCGATTCGGCTGCCACCTCAACGTGGAGATCGGGAAGACGCTGACCCATGCCGATCTGCTCGCACACCACCACGCGGTGATCTACGCCGTCGGCGCCTCCGCGAGCCGCGATCTGGGCATCCCCGGGGAGCACCTGCCGGGCCACCACGCGGCCGCCGAGTTCGTCGGCTGGTACAACGGGCACCCCGACCACACCGGGCGCCGGTTCGCTCTGTCGGCGCGCCGGGCGGTCGTCGTGGGGAACGGCAACGTCGCGCTCGACGTGGCCCGAGTGCTGCTGATGTCACCGGAGGACCTCGCCGCCACCGATATCGCCGAATACGCGCTGGAGGCGCTGGCGCACAGTCGCATCGAGGAGGTGGTCGTGCTCGGCAGGCGCGGTCCGCGCGACGCCGCGTTCTCGGTGGGCGAGTTCCACGCACTCGGACATCTGACCGGCATCGACGTGATCATCGAGGGCGGTGACCTCGCGGCGCACCCGGACGACGACGTGGAGACGGCGCTCACATTGGAGATCGCCCGCGAATTCGCCGCGCGCCCAGCGACCGAGGGCCACAAGCGGATCGTGTTCCGGTTCCTCACCTCGCCGGCCGAACTCGTCGGCGGCGAACACGTGGAAGAACTGCGCACCGTGCGCAATCGGATCGCCGAGGACGGAACATTCCTCGCGGGCTCCCTCGGCGGCGCGACGGATTCGATCGAAACGTCGCTGGTGCTTAGATCCATCGGTTACCAAGGCGATCCGGTCGGGGGCCTGCCCTACGATGCGCGCACCGGCACCGTGCCGAACCAGCAGGGCCGTGTCGTCGACGACACCGGAGCCGCTCTGCCCGGTGTCTACGTGGCCGGATGGATCAAACGCGGGCCGCGCGGTGTCATCGGAACCAACCGGACTTGCGCCGCGGAAACCGTCGCGGCGCTGCTGGCCGATTTCCACAGCGGGGCACTGGATCGGCAAGTGGACGACCGGGAAGCGTTGCGCGCGCGAATGATCGAGCGCGGCGCCGATGCCGTCGGATGGACGGGCTGGCGCGCCATCGACGCCGCGGAGCGCGAGCGCGGCGCCGCGGCCACCCGCCCCCGCGTCAAGTTCTTCTCCGTGGACGAGATGCTGGCGGTGGCACGGCGCTGATACCGGCGCACCCGAGGGCGTCGCGGTCGATGCGGCGACGCCCCTGGGCCGTCGGCTCAGTCCGCGGTTTGTCCCGTGCCCCTGGCACGCCACACCGAGACGGCCAGCGTCGAGACATCCAGGGCCTTGCTGAGTTCGATCTCCCCGCTGCCCGCGCGGGCCACAAACGCCTGCACAACCTTGTCCGGATCATCACTCAGCTCGTATACCGCGAGGTACCGGTGCACGGGCGCCGCGGCGTTTCCGCCGGGCAGGGCGGCGGGCACGAGCTCGAATCGCTGCCCGCTGGACACGCCCGGCACGGCGACCACCTCGGCGAGGTGCTTGGTGTCGTACCACTCGTTGAACTCCTCGTCCTGCCCCGCCACCGCGTTGGAGAACACCAGCATCTTCGATTCCGCCACGTTTCGCGTCCTTCCGCTCCGTCTCGGTGCCGGCCGTGCGCCGGGTCATCGTGAGACGATGAGAATATTACTTTCTGATCGTAAGAATATTGCTTGCAGAATGTGTGGGAAATGGCGACGGGCCGCGCGGGCGCCGCATTGCGGCGATCACGCGGCCCGTCGGGGACCCGGTCAGTCGCTGGCGGGGAGGGGCTTGGCCTCTTTCAGCGCCAGCCGGGTGGTGCCGACGCTCAGCGTCCCCGCTCCCGCCTTCGTCACGAGAATCTCGGCGCCGGAATCGTCGACGTAGCGCTTACCCATCAGATTGCCGTCGGCGAACTCCGCCGCCGGCTCGGCGCCGGTGGTGCGTTCCGCGCTGACCGGGACCATCGGAACACCCCCGGCGCGAAGATCGTCGAGACTGCCCGCGGCCTTCACCACGATCACCTCGGTGTCGCACACCTGACTGCGCAGGCGAGTGCCGTTCTTGACCATTGTCATCCTTTCCTGACGGTGACTACGTAGTGGCGGCGACATCCGCCGCGGTCCGTGGGCCGTACTCCTCGACGAGCTCGCGGCGCAGCACCTTTCCGGTCGGTGTCGTGGGCAGCGAATCCCGGAACACGACACGGTCGGGCGTGCGGGAGCCGCGCAGCCCGGCCCGGACGTAGTCGCGCAGCGCGGCAGGATCGGGTGTCGCGCCGTTGACGGGCACCACCACCGCCACGATGATCTGGCCCCATTGCGCGTCCTCCACGCCGATGACCGCGACCTCGCGCACCGCGGGATGTTCGACCAGCACATCCTCGATCTCGGCCGGTGCGATGTTCTCGCCGCCGCGGATGATCGTGTCGTCGGAGCGGCCGCCGATGAACAGGTAGCCGTCGGCGTCGAGCATCGCGACGTCCTTGGTCGGGAACCATCCCTCGTCGTCCAGCACCGACCCGATCCCGGTGTACCGGCCGGACACCTGCGGACCTCGCACGAACAGCTCCCCCGTCACGCCCGCGGGTAGTACCCGGCCGCTGTCGTCCCGGATCTGCACCTCGATGCCGGGCACCGGCTGCCCCACGGAGCCGAGCCGCCGCGCGACCGCCGGGTCCGCGCAGCGGTGCGCGGCCCGGTGGTCCTCCGGCCCGAGCACCGCGATCGTCGAACTGGTTTCGGTCAGGCCATAGGCGTTGACGAAACCCACCCCGGGCAGCAGGTCGAGCGCCTTACGGACCAACGGCAGCGCGACCTTCGATCCGCCGTAGGCGAGATTGCGCAACGTGGGCAACTGTGCGCCGGAGCGCTCCAGTTCGGTCACGATGCGATCGAGCATGGTCGGCACCACGGTCGCGGTGGTGACCCCCGCGTCGGCGACCAGCTCGATCCATCGCGCGGCGTCGAAGGTGCGCAGGTACACCATCGTCCGGCCCGCGTACAGATTGGAGAGCGCGGCGCCGATACCGGCGATGTGATAGGGCGGCACACAGATCAGCGCGGCGTCCGCGGGTCCGGCCGAGCCGAAGTCGACCGTCCCGGTGATGTAGCTGACCAGATTGTTGTGCGACAGCTCGACCGCTTTGGGCCGCGAGGTCGTCCCCGACGTGAACAGCACCACGGCCACCTGGTCGGGGTCGGGCGGATCGGCGTCGACGAGCGCATCGGCGGTGGCGGCCGCGTCGGCGAAGGCCCGCGACCGCATGATCCTGCCGCCGAAGGAGCCGACGATGTCGTGGTACTCGTCGTCGCAGACCACCAGCGGATCGTCGAGCCGAGCGATCAACTCGCGCAAGGAGTCGGCGCCGAGTCGATAATTCAACGGCGTGAAGGGAATTCCGGCTCCTGCCGAAGCGAAGATCAGCAGCGGCAGCAGATGGCCGCCGGTGCCCACGTAGGCCACGCTGCGTGCGCCGGAGTTCCCGATCACCGCCGCGCCGCCCTGCGCGCGCTCGTTCAGCTCGGCCGCGGTCCAGCGCAGCTCGTCGCACACCACCGCAGGCCGGTCCGGGTTGCTCGAGGCAGCCATGTCCAGCAAGAGCGAAACGCTCATTCCGCACCCTCTCCGCGACCGCCCTCCGGGCGCGCTTCGATATCCACATTCTCCTCATTGGAGAATATCATATTCACACCTGCGACCACGGCCCGCCGGAACGATCGGTTCCGACCGGCCGGACGGGGGACAACCCCTGGACAACCGCTTCCCTCTCAGCCGGAGGCATCCTTCGGCAACCACCTGCCATCGGACGGTTGCGCGAGTTGAGCATCCCCGGCGGCTTGCAAATTGGCTGGAAACAACATTTACGCAGTACATTGCCGTAATCAAGTCCCGAAAAGAAGCTTGATACGAGCTAGCTCGCATCCACTGTGATAACGTCATTCTCATTCCTTGTCTTACCCATCAGGATCGGACGACGGCCAAGTCGGCCCGCGCGATCCGATGCGATGCCGCGGAGGTGGTGATGAGCCCGAGTACCGGAAACGACGTGAAGCCGCCACCCGTACGGGACGGAGCCGAACAGATCCCGGGCGACGACTCGCCCCGCGACCCCGATGTCGACGAACTCGCGCTGGCCGCCGAGGCGGCGGAGGCGGAGGCACAGGCAGCCGAGGCGCGTGCCGCGGCGGCCAGGGCACGGGTGCGCGCGGCCGAGGGCCGCCGCCGAGCACACGCCATGTCACGACGCACCGGCTCCGCGGCGCCGGACGGAAAGCCGAAGGTCTCGGATCCAGCCGCCGAGCCCGGCGAACCCGGAGACGATCACGCGGCGGATGACCGTTCCGATCCCCACCCGACGGGCGGCGCGCAGGCGAGCCCGTCGGCCGACGAGGACCGTGACGCCACCGCGAATACCGCCGAACCCGAATCCCTTCCGCGCCGCGCGCAGCTCCGCGACATCATCGCTGGGCGCCTTCGCCGTCGCTCCGTGATGGTCGTCGGCGCCCTCGCCGTGATCGCCCTCGCGCTCGCGGGCAGCGGATACACGGTGTGGCACCATCACGAGGCCACCGAGAAAGACCGGCGCGCAGCCGAGTTCACCGCCGCCGCACGGCAGGGAGTGGTGGCCTTGACGACGCTCGACTTCAACCGGGCGAAAGAGGACGTGCAGCGGGTCCTGGACAACTCCACCGGGTCCTTTCGCGGCGACTTCCAGGCGCGAGCCGCGGATTTCACGACCGTGGTCCAGCAGTCGCAGGTCGCCACGGCGGGCAAGGTGAACGCCACCGCGATCGAGTCGATGACGGAGGATTCCGCGGTCGTGCTGGTCGCCGCGACGTCGCAGGTCACCAATTCCGCGGGTGCGCGACAAGAGCCGCGCGCCTGGCGACTGAGCGTGACAGTGAGCCGGGACGGAGATCAGCTCAAGATGTCGAAAGTCGAGTTCGTCCCGTGACCCACGACAGCACGTCGGCCGTTCCGGGCGCCGCCGAATCGAAACGGGAAGCGTGGGCGCGGTACGGGCCCGCCCTGCTCGCGGCACTCGTCGTCGCCGCGGTCGCCACCGCCGCGTGCCTGTTCCTCCTCCAGTACCGGCCGGACCGCCGAGCCGACGACGACAGCGCGGCGGCGCTCGACGCCGCCTCCCGCGGCACGGTCGCGTTGTTGTCCTACGCGCCCGAAACCCTCGACCAAGATCTCGGCACGGCGAAGTCCTTCCTGACCGGCGACTTCCTGGCGTACTACAGCCAGTTCACCCAGCAGGTGGTGGCCCCGGCCGCCAAGCAGAAGTCGGTCCGGACGACCGCGACCGTCGTCCGGGCGGCGGTGTCGGAACTGCGCACGGACGAGGCCGTGGTCCTGGTGTTCATCAACCAGACCACCACGAGTACGGAGAAGCCCGACCCGGCGCTGGCCGCCAGCAGTGTCCGAGTCACGCTGCGCAAGGCCGAGGATGCCTGGCGGATCTCGGCGTTCGACCCGGTCTAGCCCACCGTACCCGGCGCCAGCCGCTAGGGAAATTTAATTCTCTTTCACAGAGAGCGGGCTACAATTTAGGTATGCCTGACCTCTGGAGCGAGCTGCTCGCCTGCCTCGACCTCCGCCAGCGGCCGACGTCTCCTTCCCCCGGAGCGGCGCAGACCCGCCCTGGAACCGGAGGCCGCCGCCGGGAGACGCTGACCGTCTACGAGGGATCGAGTCAGCGGCTGGACTGCGGATGGCTGTACGGCGGGCAGTTGCTGGCACAGATCGTGCGGGCGGCCATGTGCGCCTGCCCCGCCAAGGCCGTCAAATCCCTGCACGCGGTGTTCGCCCACGAAGGCAAGGGCGACGCCCCGGTCTTCTACATCGTGCAGCGCCAGCACGAAGGCCGCTCGTTCGCGGCGCTCACGGTCACGGCCCGGCAGAAACGAGACATCGTGGCCACGGCGGTCGTCTCGATGCACGCCCACGAGGACGGCCCGGAACACCAGACCGTCCCGGACATTCCAGACGTGCCCGGACCACGGCACCGCACCGAGGTACACATCCTGCCGTGGGAGACCCGATCGACCGCCGATCTGGACGCGACCGGCGCGCACCCGCCCGACTACGAGCTGTGGATGCGAACCCCCCGCGTACCCAGCGAATTCGGCGCCGCCCTGGCCGCCTACGCGACCGACCTGAGTCCGATCGGAACCGCCCTGCGCCCGCTGGAAGGCGTCGGCCAGAGCGGCAACGGCACCGCGTTCACCTCGGCCACGACCACCCACTCGGTCTGGTTCCACCGCGCGTTCCGCACCGACGACTGGTTGCTGCTACGCCACCACAGCCCGCTCGTCGCGCACGGCCGCTGCTTCGGCAAAGGCGACATCCTCACGCAGGACGGGACGCTCGTCGCCTCGTTCGCCCAGGAGGGCCTGCTGCGGTTCCGCCCGTGACCAGCCTCCCCGCCCCTCCTCGACGCACGGAACGGACGAGCCATGGACCCGAATCCCCGGTCATACGGTCATGACGCACGGGCGGCAAGCCCCTACCGGGTCGTCCAGTGGGGAACGGGCGGTGTGGGTGCGCACGCGCTGCGCGCCGTGCTGAACCATCCCGATCTAGCGCTCGCTGGTGTGCGAGTCCACGATCCCGCCAAGGCCGGGATCGACGCGAGCGTCCTGTGCGGATCGGGCGGCACCAGCGGCGTCGCGGCCACCACGGACGTCGACGAGATCCTGGCACTCGGCGCGGACTGCGTGCTGTACATGCCGCGGCTGTTCGACGCCGACGACGTCTGCCGTCTTCTGGTGGCCGGCATCAACGTGGTCACCACCCACGGCGATCTCCGGCACCCGGACACCGTCGACCCCGCGGTGTGCGCCCGCGTCGAGGCGGCGTGCTGGTTCGGCGGCGCCTCGATCCTCAGCACCGGCATCGCCCCTGGCTTCGTCACCGAAACCCTTCCCGTCGCGCTCAGTTCGATCCAGCGCAGCATCGACCGGATGTCGATCGAGGAGAGCGTCGACCTCGCCCGACGGGGGACGTCGCGATTACTTTTGGAGACAATGGGTTTCGGCGCCGCCCCCGCGCCGTTCGACGAACAGCGCCTGGCCCACGCGGAACAGACCTTCGGCCCGTCGCTGCGGCTGGTCGCCGACGCCGTCCGGCTGCCCCTCGACGCGTTCGACGTCCGCGGCGAGGTGGCGCTCGCGGCGGACGACGTCCCGCTGGAGTGCACCACCCTCGCGGCGGGTACGGTAGCCGCGCAGCGCATCACGGTCTCCGGGCGGGGCGCCGGGCGGGTCCTGCTCCGGTTGCGGTCTACCTGGTACTGCACGCCCGCGCTCCGCCCCGCGTGGCCGGTACGCGCCACCGGATGGCATGTGGCGATCGACGGGGAGACTCCGATCGAGATGGATCTGCGCTATCCGGTGGACCCGAACGGGATGAGCGCCATCTCGCCGCGGTATGCCGCCAACCGCGCCGTCAACGCCGTGGCGTACCTGTGCGCCGCCCCACCGGGTATCCGCACCACGCTCGACCTTCCTCCGCTGACCGCGAATCTGGGCTGATTCGCGACCGCAGCGTCCTCATCACAGCCCGAATAGACGGGACGGTGGACGTCCTCGGTCCCGAACGACTCTCTGCCCAGGCGATAAGTGCGCCGACCCGCGGCCGACGAGCCCGCGTCCCGATTCGCACTCATGTTGTGCAGAATGGACATATTCAAATTAGAGAGTGGTATTCTCACAATATGAACGACGGAGGCGTGCCCGCCCGGCAGAGCGAAACAGGCGCCACACGAGGCGGCTTCGCGCCCGACGAGCCACATGTGCACACTCCGGCGTCGGCGCGCACCCCTGAGGCCCGCCGAACGGGGGCGCCGCGAGCCCGCGAGCTTCCCAGCCGCTTGTGGAAACACAGCCGTCCGTCGCGGGTGGACGCGCCGAGCGGCGACGCCCCGCTGCGCATGACGGTCCGGGACGTGCTGGACTACTTCGCGAAATGCCCCGACTGCGGATACCCCGCGCAGGCGTCGGCCACGGTGCGGGAACTGCGTGACGGGCGGGTCGAGACCGAGGTTCGCCCCAGTTGCGGGCTTCCCTGCGGCTGGCAGGGAAGCCCCCGGATCTCCATCAGCGGAACCGGCTCGGCTGCGGCGCGGCAATAGCCCGCGAACCCGTCGCGACGCCCGGCCAGGCCGGGCGCCTTTCGCTGCCGGCGTTCGTCTTTCGCGTTCAGCCCACGGCGACCAGATCGGTGCCGCCCCACAGTCCGGTCAGCAGCAGCTCCCCGCTGCGGAACGTCTCGGCGTCGGCGATCCCGGCGGCCGGCACACCCGCCGCCGCCAACGCACAGCCCTTGAACGCCTGCGCGGCGACGCTCAGCCGATGATGCACCGTGCCCAGTCTGCCGTCGAGTTCCTCGGGCAGTTCCTCTCCCCACAGCGCGACTTCGATCAGACCGTGGTCCAAGCAGTCCAGCACCCCGTGCCGGACGCGGCCGTCGGCGGCGAACAGCTCCGGAGCCACCGCCACCGCATGCGGCCAGGTGTCGTGCACCGGCGTCGCGAGCGAACCCTCGAGATCCAGGACGGTGGCGCCGAGAATCTGCAGGGGTCGTACGTCGGAGCAGTCGGCCAGCAGCACGGTGACCTCCCAGCCCGCCATCGTCCGGTCACATAGCCAGCCGCCCGCATGCCGTACCACGTCGACAGCCGTCGCGGCGACCACGGCGAGCCGGTAGCGCAGCAGGTGCTTGCGCGCGTGCGCGCGCCACCCGGCGACCGAATGCGCTCCACCGAAGCTCTGGTCGACGGAGTCGAAATATTGAGCAGCCATGCTCACCCTCCCTGCACTGGGCCCATCGGCCGATCTCGAGCTGCGGGGCCGCGCCCCACGGAGGTCACCGATTGTGTTCGGTAACACACTCTCGTTCATTGAAACGTAGCTTCTCTTTAGAAGAGAATCAATACTCGATCGGCGGCGTCGAGAGCCCTGAACTGACCCTACGTTCCGAGCGGATCACAAGTCCGTCCACGCAACACGCAACCCCCCATACCCGTCCGACCCGCGCATTGACTACAGTCCACGCCTTTGGAAATGTAGTAGTCGCATTTGAGAGTTATATTCTCTTAACTGACAGGAGAAGGCCGATGAGTGTGACCCCGCTTCCAGAGGACCAGTGGGACGACGCGGTGGATGCCGCACTGTCGCGCATGCTGCCCGCGGATCGTCGCAACCCACGCGCGGCGGGGAACGCACTCGCGACGATGGTCCGCCATCCGGCCCTCACGAAGGCTTTCCTGGGCTTCAATGTCCATCTGCTGTTCGGGTCGACGCTGCCGGCACGCTTGCGGGAAATCGCCATCCTGCGGGTCGCACACCAGCGCGGCTGCGAATACGAATGGCATCACCACGTCCGAATGGGCGCCGAGGCCGGGCTGACCGAGGACGAGATCGCCGCGGTCCAAGGCGCGGCAGCCGCCGCGGACGAGTTCGACCGCCTGCTGTTGCGGGCGGTGGACGAACTCGGGGAGAAATCAGCGCTGTCCGAGGAGACCTGGGCCGCCCTGGGCGAACGTCTCGACGAGCGGCAACGCATGGACCTGGTGTTCACGGTCGGCGGATACACCACGCTGGCAATGGCCTTCAACACCTTCGGCGTGCAGGTCGAACATTGACGTCGGCGCCGACCCGGCGCGATCACCGGGTCGGCAACGTGTTCCGGAGGTCAGCCGCGCGGCAGGCCGAGTACTCGCTGCGCGATGATCGTGCGCTGGATCTCCGAGGTGCCGCCCGCGATCGTGCCCGCGAAACTCCGGATGTAGCGCTCGAACCAGCCGGAGGAGAAGTGGTCCAGATTCAGGGGATTCGGGCGGGAGCTCATGGCGGGGTGAGCCAGCCCGTCCACCCCGACGGCGTTCAGCGCCTGTTCCGACGCCGATTGCACGGCTTCCGAACCGAGGACCTTGAGGATCGACAGGGCAGGCACGTCCTGCTCGCCGCGTGCCTCCCGCGCCAGAGCCGCCGAACCGAGCAACCGCAGGGCGTGCGAGTCCATGATCAGCTTGGCGTAGGCGTCGCGGTCGAGCACGCTCCGCGGGCGGAAGTCCCCCAGCAGGTCCTCGAGCCGGTCGGCGTACCCCAGCCACAGCAGAGTGCGTTCGTGACCGAGTGAGCCGGTGGCCACCGACCAGCCCTCGTTCGGCGCGCCGATCAGGTTCTCGGCCGGGACCCGGGCGCCTTCGAAATAGACCTCGTTGAAATCCAGGTCGTCCGGCGAGCACACCGAGGAAAACGGACGTCGGGTGACCCCGGGTATGTCGGTCGGGATCAGCAGAACGCTGATCCCTCGATGCTTCGGGGCGGCGGGATCGGTGCGGACGAAAGTCAGCAGCACGTCGGCGTCGTGCGCGCCGGAGGTCCACACCTTCTGCCCGTCGACCACGTAGTCGTCGCCGTCCCGCACCGCCCTGGTGCGCAGCGAAGCCAGATCCGAACCCGCTCCCGGCTCGCTCATCCCGAGCGCCGCGGTGATCTCGGCCCGCAGGATCGGCACCGCCCAGCGCCGCTTCTGCTCCTCGGTGCCGAACGACAGCAGTGAGGCCGCGACGATCCCCACGCCTTGCGGATTGAAGCTGTGGTAGATCCGCCGCTTGGACAGCTCCTCCAGGTGCACGTACTGCTGCAGTACCGTGGCGTTGCGCCCGCCGAACTCCGGCGGATTCGCCGGGAGCAGCCAGCCGTTGTCGAACAGCAGGCGTTGCCACCGGCGCGCCCATTCCGGCACGTGCGCACTGGATTTCGAGCGCTGCACGGCCTCGGCCTCGCTGGGTAGATGCTCGGTCAGGAACGCGACGAACTCGGCGCGGAATGCCTCGACGTCGGGATCAAAGGTGAGCTGCACGGTATTCCTCCACGATGAGCGCTCGATGCTCGGCCGCGCCGCCGAGCATCAGCTCGCTCGCCTTGGCCCGCTTGAGCGCGAACTGCAAGTCGTTCTCCCAGGTGAAACCCATGGCGCCGAACAGCTGGATGCCGTGGCGGAAGACCAGCGCCTGGCACTCCCCCGCCGAGGCCTTGGCCATGGACGCCGCCATCCGGCGCCGCGGGTCGTCCGCGGCCAGGCACAACGCGGCGAAGTAGCCCAGCGCCCTGGCCCGCTCGATCGCGATGTGCATGTCGGCGGCCTTGTGCTGCACCGCCTGGAACGAGCCGATGATCGTGTCGAACTGGCGGCGGCCGCGCACGTGCTCCAACGCGAGGTCGAGGATGCGCTGGCAGGCGCCGACGGTGGTCAGCGCCAGGCCGGTGAGGGCGTGCTGCCGAGCGCGTTCGGGATCGACCTCACTGCGGTCACCGTCGGTGACCAGCACGCCGGCGAAGCACACCTCCGCGACGTGCAGCACCGGATCGAAGACCGAGACGCGGCGCGCGGTCACCGCCGCGGCGGGCACGACGAACACACCCGCATCGGTGACCACCGCGAACCGCTCCGCCCGGTCGCCGTCGAGAACGTTGTGCGCCGTGCCGTCCAATCGCCATCCCGAGCCGTCCCGCCTGGCGACGACCCCGGAATAGACCGCCGCGCACGGCCGTTCGACTCGCGCCTCGCCCGGGACGAGCGGAGCGAACTGGGACGTCGAGGCGAGGAAAGGGGTGGGGTCGGTGGCGCGCCCCAATTCCTCGAGCACGATGCCCAATTCGACGGCGAGGGACGGGTCGGTCAGCTCGGTCCAGCCGACGTCGACATAGGTCTGCCACAGCGGATCGGGCTCCGAATCCTTGTCGACGATGTCCCGGATCAGAGCGGGTGGACACTGCTTCGCCGTGACCTCCCGCGCCGTCTCGCGCAATAGTCGCTGGTCGGCGTCGAACTCGAACAGCATGTCGACCTTCTTCCCTGTCGCAGCACCGCGTGCATTGAACAGAGAATATCATTCTCGTTTTGGAAAGTCGCCCTCCGCCGGATCCGGTCCAGTCAGACGGTGTGCGCTTCGGAGACCCGGCTCGTAGCCCGGACGAGCGCCGCGTTCACCTTACGGACGAAATCCAGCAGGGTTCGCAATGTCGCGTCGTCGTCCGGCATGCCTTCGTCGAGCGCGGCGAGTTCCCCGTACAGCGGCGCCACCGCCACCTCCGCCCGGACCGCCACGAGTTCGACCCGGACCCGCCGCCGGTCTTCCGAATCCCGGCTCCGCCGCACATATCCCGCCCGCTCCAACCGATCGACCACCGTGGTGATCGCACCGCCGCGGGTGACGCCGAGCTGGTCCGCCAGCTGGCCAGGAGTGAGCGGGCCCTGCATGCTGAGCAGGTTCAGCGCACTGAGATCGGTGACCGTGATGCCGAGCCGCGCGGCGACCGCCGAATGGAACACCACCGTCTGGGTGGCCTGCCTCCGCAACTCTTCGCGCACCGCACCCAAGGTCTCCTCCCGCGTGCTCGGTACCGCCATCGCCGCTCCCTCCGCCAGATCTCTCCATGATCGAGATACTCTGCACGCGAGAATAACCCCGCCGCGGAGGATGCGGCGGAACTCGGGTTCGGTCGGCTATTGCGGCGTGCAGCAGGTGCGCCTGGGTGAACAGCGTCGCGCACGCCCCGTATCGACCAGGCAGCGACGGCACCACCCGTGCTGGGCGGGAAGCCCGCGCCCAAGCGCGAACACCAGCGGGAAGCATGCGGACGCTAGTCGTCCACAACCCAATCGACGAGGCCTGGGTGGACCCGGCACGCCGCGACACGCGTGAATCGATTCAGCAGGCACCCGGGCGGGCGGGGGCCTATCGCGCCCTTCGGTTCTCCAGACAAGCGTGCCCGCAGTCCGTTTCGCCACTGATCGCGGCCTTGCCCCCGGCGGGATCGATCCGCGAACCGATCGCCGGACCCATCAGCGGAGCGGTCCAGGGGCGCCGACGACGGCAGCCTGAAAAGCCTGCACCCGCGGCATAGACGGAGCGCTCCATCCTGCACCGATCATTCGCTCCGCCGCGCCCTGGCACGTCGTTTGCCCTCGTGCATGGCCTGAACCCGGGCCACTGGAATCGTGTGCCCCTCCTCGACCAAATCCGGAGGAAGATGCTGCGGGGCAGGCATCTCCGACTGCCACGGATCGTCGTCGCCGAGCAGGCCCGGCACGGTCCGCACAGTGAAATCAGTCGGCGTCACCACGTCGAGGTCCGACCAGCGCAGCGGGAACGACACGGTGACACCCGGACGGATACGCGGACTGTAGGCCGCGGCCACGGTGGCACCACCCGCACGGGTGGCGTCCAGAAAGACCTTGCCGTGGCGGTCTTCCCGGATGAACGCTGTCGTGCCGACCGACGGATCGATCCGCTCGGCTCGCGCCGCCACAGCCCGCGTCGCCGCGGCCGCATCCTCGACGTCGATTCCCGGGACCACCGGCACGAACACATGCAATCCCCTGGAACCGCTCGTCTTCACCGCTCCGGACAGCCCGTCCGCGGTCAGCGCTTCCCGGATCAGCCGGGCACCTGCCACGGCGTCGGCGAAGACCTGCCCCGGTGAGGGATCGAGATCGAGCACCAGATGCGTGGGTTGCGGTGCGGATTCCGCGAGGAACAAGGTGGGGTGGTATTCGACCGCCCGCTGATTACCGAACCAGATCAGCGTCCGTAGGTCGTCACAGAGCGCGTAGGTGATCTCCCGCCGCGAACTCTCCGCCCAGACCTTCGTCCGCGCCACCCACTCCGGCGTGTACTTCGGGAGGTTTTTCTGCGTGAACGGCGCCTGCCCCGGCCGCACCCGTACCACCGACAGCGGCCGTCCGCGCAGCACCCCGAGCAACCGTTCCCCGGCGAACTCCAGATAGTCCACCAGATCCCGTTTGCTCGCCTCGGCCTCGTCGAACAACGGCTGATCGAGATTGGACAGTTCGACCCCGTGACGCAGCTCGCCTCCCGCCATCGCTCCACCCTCCCCCACCACCGGGCGCCGGTCAATTACCGGAGGTGGCGAACTGGTTTCCCACTCGCTTCCCAGCGGCTTGGATCAGCTTCCACCTCTCCATCGATGACCTCAACACCGCTTGGTCGCCTCGGCACCGTCGAACAGCGGTTGATCAAGGTTGGACAGCGCAACGCCGTGGCGCACCTCTTCCTGGCGCACCGGGCCACCCTGCCCGCCCGCGCCACCCAGGTCAACCCGCCGCGGCGCCGCGCGGTAACGATCCGGCAGCTTCCGGCGCGGCGGAGGGATGCGGGTGTTCAATCCCGGACACGAAAGGGAATTCAAGCCTCGAGGCCTCGCGCCGTGAGACCTGAGGAGGACCCCATGGACAAGCCGGTGTGCACCGATTGCTGGCGCCGTGACAACCTCAGCTTCGCGCAACGACTGGACCCCGCGTTCATCTCGCCCGGTCCGGTACATCGATGCGCGTCGCACCTGACCCTGCAGCAGGATCTACCCGGCGGACCCGGGAGCGCCCCGCAGGCCGCGTAAGCGTCTCGCGGAACCGGCGGCGAACCCGGACAGCCTCCATGGCTAGATCCGCGCGCTGGCCGCTTGATCGCCGACGCGTGCGGCGCGCGTGACTTTCCCGGATTGATTGCGGCCGCTCCTAACGGGAAACCGGGGACAACGAACGACATCCAGACCCGAAGTTCTCCGGCGGCTTGTCGCGGGTCTTCCCCGCACAGCGGGGTGTCGCACGATCACAGGAGGTGTTGCCTTGTCTGTCGACCGGCACGACGGGTATGCCGCGACGGGCGCTGACCGCCCTGACGGCCCGGTCCATCGGGGTGCGGCCGCCGAACGATTCGCCGTCCGTAGTGCCGCGGCGTTGCTGGGCGTCGCGGCCGTCGGTATCGGGTTCGGTGTGCTCACGGCACTGGTCCGGGCGCGGTGGGAACCGATGCAGACAGCGGATCAGGCGGTCACGGACAGCCTGGTCTCCGTGGTGGCGCAGAACAGGCTGCTGCAGAACGTTCTCACCGGCCTCACCGATCTCGGAGGGACAAGCACGCTGCTCCTGGTGCTCGCCGTGGGCGCGCTGTGGCTGCTGCTGCGTCGTCTACCACGACTCGCCGTCTACGTGGTGCTCACAGGTGCGGGCGGACTGATCCTCAACCCGGTCGTCAAAGAGCTTGTCGCACGGCTACGCCCGGTGGTGGAGACTCCCGTCTACAGCACAGGCGGGTGGAGTTTCCCCAGCGGTCACGCGATGAGCTCACTGGTGTGCTACGGCGTTGTTCTGCTGGTTTTCGCACCCGCCCTGCAAGCGGGCCCACGCCGCGCGCTGACCGGGTTCGCAGTCCTGATCGTGATCGCGGTCGGGCTGAGCCGGATAGCCCTGGGCGTGCACTACCTCACCGACGTCCTCGCGGGCTGGCTTCTCGGTTCGCTCTGGCTCGTGCTGGCCACCGTCGCGTTCCACCGATGGCGTGGCGACGCCCGAGTCGACAACGCAGGCCCGTTACCCGGTGACCTACCGCCGTCCGACGAAGACGATTTGCGGCCGGTCCCGCTTCGGCATCCGCCTACCCTGCCCCACCCATGGCGAGGGATCGGCGAACTCGCCGTCGCGTGGGTGCTGCTGGTCGGACTGCTCGCCGGAATCGGCATGCTGGTGCGCGCGCCGGAGACCGAGACGCCCGTCCTGCGGTGGGATCACAGCATTGTGGCAGCGCTCGCCGAGCACCGGAACCCGACGCTCACCTCCGTCCTCGGCGTGTTCGGCGACCTCGGCAATACCACCGCGGTCATCACGGCCGCCCTGATCGTCGCCGCACTGGCGGTGGGCCTGCTCCGCAGCTGGCGACCGGTGTTGTTCCTCGGCATCGCACTGCTGGGTGAGATCACGCTGTTTCTCACCATCGCCACGATCGTCGACCGCGACCGCCCTCAGGTCGCACACCTCGATCCCCAGCTTCCACCCACCGCCAGTTTCCCTTCCGGGCACGTCGCCGCCTCGCTGACGCTTTACGGAGGCACCGCCGCACTCCTGTGGGCCACCACCCGGCGAGGCCGGTACCGGGTTCTCACCGCCGCACCGATTCTGATTCCCGCGCTGGTGGGCGTGCAGCGAATCTATGCCGGTGCGCACCACCCCACCGACGTCATCGGCGCGGTCCTGCTGGCTTCGATATGGACCGCGATCGCCTGGTGGGTCGTCGAACCCGTCTCGACCTCTGGGCGGTCGTCGGGCGCCAACTCGTCGGTCATGTCCGGCGTCTGGCCAAGGAGAGCCGGCGGGTGGCGTCCGTCTGCACCGGCGTCACCATCCTGGCCGCGGCCGGCATCCTGGGCGGCAAACGTGCAACGACGCATTGGCAGTACGCCGGTTCATTCGCCACCCGCTACCCCGAAGTCACGGTCGACCCTCGCCCGATCTTCATCCGCGACGGACGCGTCACGACAGCGGCCGGAGTGACCAGCGCGCTGGATCTGGCACTCGCCTTCATCGAGGAAGACCACGACGCCGAAGTAGCGCGAACGGTATCCCGCTATCTGGTGACCTACCTGCAAAGGCCCGGCAACCAAGCACAGATGAGCGTCTTCACCGCGAGTCCGCCGCCGGAGCACGATCTCGTCCGCCGGGTCACCGCTTACGTGACCGCCCACCTCGACGGTGACCTCTCCACGGCCGCGTTGGCGGCGCACGTCGGTGTCGGGGCGCGCCACCTCGCCCGGCTTTTCGTGGACCAGATCGGCTACCCGCCCGGCCGATACGTCCGCAAGGCGCGCGTCGAAGCGGCCGCGAATCTGCTCATCACGACATCGCTGCCGATGACGGGTATCGCTCGGCGGTGTGGGTTCGGCTCAGCGGAGACGCTCCGCCTGGCCTTCCTCCAGCAGTACGGGACGTCGCCATCGCGATTTCGCGCAACGCACGTTCGTCGAGCCGGATGAGCATCTTTCGCGTCGCGCAGGTCAACTGCCATCCCGACCGTGTCCAGGAGCAGCGGTCCACGATTCCAGTCGATCGCGGGTCTTTCGCGTATCCGGATGGTCTTCTCCGAACACACGTCGCTGCACGGCGAGCAGTTCCGCATAACAGCGACGGGCGCCGACGGCGTCGCCGGCACGGCCGGTCCATTCGGCGAGGTTCTCCCGGGTGAGAAGGGTCTCGAAGTCCGCTTCGCCGTAGCTCCGCAGACGAGTCTCGAGCAGGTCGGCGAACATGTCCCGCGCGGTGGTGAAGCGACCGCTGCGGCCGTACCAGTAGGCCAGATTGCCTTTGGCGACCAGCGTCGCGGGATGTTCGGTGCCGGAGATCCTTTCGCGCAAATCCAGCACTTCGCGATGCAACTGGACGGCATCCTCGGTTTCGCCGGCCATCCCGGTCCACCACGCGAGGTTGGACATGGCCCACAGCGTGTCGGAATGTTCGGTCCCCAGCACCTCGATACAGACCGGGACCAATTCCGAGCAGATCCGCAGAGCCGCGGCGGCGTCACCGGATTCACCGATCCACCGTGCGTATTGGTCGCGGACGCGAAGGACGTCGTTGTGGGTGGCGCCGAGGACACGCTCGAGCACGGGGAGGAATTCGGCGTACCGGTCACGCGCTCCGGCGATATCTCCGCTCTGCCCGATATAGAAAGCGAGGTCCGCGCGTATCCGGAGAACGTCGGGGTGTTCCGGTTCCGAGATCGCCAGTTGCAGCGGCAGCAGGTCGTCGAGCATCGCGATCGCGAGCCGATTGTCGCCGCAATATGCGATCCAGTTCGCGAGTTGCACTCGCCAGGTGAGTGTTTCGCTGTGGTCGGGGCCGAATATTCGCGTGCAGTCCTCGACCAGCTCGGCGAACATCGCCCTCGCCGCGTGCGGATCACCCGCGTCGCCGGTCCAGCGTGCGAGCCGGGCGCGCGCGGCTATCCGGTGGACGTCGTGCGGCGGCAACGCCTCTTCGAAGGCCACCAGCCAGGTCGCCCATGAGGCTCGGTTGTCGATCGCTCGGCGTCCGGAATCCGCGCGGTCGAGGAATTCCACCGCGCGAGCGGCAGCTCCGCTCCCGAGGAAGTGACGCGGCGCCGCCGACTGCGCATAGGTGTCCATGTCGGGCCCGGTCAGCTCCGTCAGCGCGGACGCGAGAACCGAATGGGCGTCGAGCAGGGTAGTGGGATGGTCCGCGGTAGCGGCGGCCTCGAGAAGTGGGTCGGCGAACGTCGAATGCGCCAAGCCCACCCGCTCGTCCTCCGCACCCGGATGTCCTCGCGCCACCAGAATGCCGAGATCCACGACGACGTCGCGCAGTTGGGGCAGCGCCACCTGCGGTCCGAGTTTGTTCAGGGCCTCGCAGATCAACCGCAGTGGAGCGACCGGACCCGGTCCGACCGCCGCGAGCAGTGCGACCAGACGACCGGTCGACGCGGCACGGGCACGATGGCGGGCAGCGGTGCGGAAACGGCGCACCACGAGCGAGTGCAGGTTTACCGCTCCGGTCGGCCGGTCGAAGGCCCAGTCGACCTCGGAGATCAGCCGCGGAACGAGCCAGCCGCCGCCGATGGCTGTGATCTGCGCGCCGAGCGCACGGTCCAGGTCAGGGGGGACATCGCGATCGGATGAGGCCAGTTCGTGCAAGATTTCCGGCAGCGATGGGGGATGTACCGGGATTACCCGCGCGTGTGCGAGTTCCGGCCGATCCTCGACCCTGGTGCCGGACCGGATGGCGACGACCACGCGGACATGGCGGAGCCGGTCATCGGTCGTCAGGGTGACCACCGCCGCGATGAGACCGTCGCGGCCACCCTCCTGCGGTTGATCCAGTCCGTCGATGAGGATGCGGATGCGGCGACCGGGCGTACGCAGGCGCGACAGCGGCCGCACGACGCGGATCTCGAACTCGCTGAAGCGATCGTAATCGGTCAGCTCCGCGCGTACGGACTGCTGTGCCGCACGGAATTCGTCGCCGAACCGCTCGCCCAGTTGCGCCTCCAACTCGCCGATCATGGTCTCGACGGTGCCGGAGACGTCGAGGAAGATGGCCGCGGAGACGTATTCCGCGGTGAGCGATCCCAAAGCGGGTGTCAGGCCCGGACGGATGAGGAGGGAGATTATCGTCGATTTACCGGCTCCGGCCGGGCCGACCAAAGCTTGCAGCCGGTCCCCTGCCGACTCGACCATCGCGACGAGGGTTTCCTGAACCGTGGTGGTCGCCGACACAGTGTGAACCAGTTGATCGACCAAACCTGCCGCCGGGCGTCCGATCACGGCATCGCGCAGCCGTGCCCGGTTCGGAACCAGCCACAGGCCGAGGTCGCCGCGGCGAACTCGGGAGCCGTTGAACGACAGATGCCGTGGCGTCTGCCATTCACACGCGATACTGAGTTCGGGAGTGAGATCGGCACACAGCAGGTTCGTGCCGCTGCGATCCAGTCCGCTCTGGAATGTTCGCAGCAGCGTGCGGGTGAAGCACCCGTCGTAGGCGTTGCCCTGGTCGGAGGCGACGAGCAATTCCATTCGCCCCGCGGCCTTCTCCAGAATTCTGACCCATCGGCTACCCGCTCCGAGCGCTCCCGCTCCGGCCTCGCACGCGTCGACGAGGACGATCAGCCCGTCCAGTGACTGGGTCCCACCCAATTGCTCGGCGACCACATTGACCAGATGCAGGCCGACATCGGAGTCCAGCGGCTGCGCCGAGTCGCGGGCGAGCAGGAAGAAGTCTTCCTCGTTGACGGTGAAGCCATGGCCGACGAACGCGATCAGCAATGTCGCGCCCGCCTCGTCCGCGCGCCGGAAGGCCGCTTTCACATTGCTTTTGAGCTCGGTGATCGTCGGATCCAACAGCGGGCCGCGGTCGACAGGTCGCCATCCGCCCGCCGTCACGAGGGTCGCGTGCAAGGCTTGTGCGAGTTCCGCCGTGAAGCCGAGCCGCGGAAAGTGCTCACATTCGCATCCGATAACGAGCATCAACCTGTCGGCCATGGTGAAACTATCGGGTAGATCCCCGAGACACACAACTACGCCGGCAAATAGTCGGATTCGAGTAGTGGCGATGGCGCAGACACGTATCCGGAATCGGCGCGGACGAGTAGCCGATCCTCGTGACAGCGTCGTCCCGGGCGTGGACCATATGAGCAGCAGGGCGATTCGAGGGTCGCCGGACCGTTTTCACGCTCTGGTTCAGGAGGAAGAAAGCAATGTTCCCGACTCACAGGCGCCTGTCGCTCGGCGGAATCGTCCTCTCCCTGGTCGCGGTGCTCGGCTCCGCGACGCTCAGCGGCACCGCATCAGCGCAATCGTCGCCCAAGGTCTTCACCTGGGACCACGACATACGCGAGGGTGACTGCACGATGTTCCGCGGCGCGCGATGGGTACTGAAGGTAGACGGCAACGCCCATTTCACGGCCAAGGTCACCAGCAGCGACGACCACGACGCCTGGCTGATGTGGGCCCAGCTCCACGATGCCGGTGGGCAGTACCTCGGCAACATCATCGCCCACCAGCAAGGGGAGATCGCCAAGTTCGTCATCGACCTCCCCGACAGCAGCAGGCAGTACGACTGGTGGGTCCACGGCACCTTCGACCCCGCTCTCCTTCCCCGCATCGACCACATGTCCTTGCGGTCCGCCTGCTGACCGGTACGCGACCGCAGCTCCCCCACGGCGCGTTCCTCCTAACCGATGGCGACCTCACCGCAGCGAAGTCCGTCTACCAGCAGGTCGTCCCCTCTGGACACCCGGACATATCGCATTCTCGGAGGTATGTGTGGTCACCACCCTGTCCCATCCGGACCGGCAGCTCGACCTGGCCTCTTCGAAGCACTGACCGATATCGGTCCACCTCAGTGGGCCAGGACAAGAGGAGCGAAGTCAGCCCGCGGCTTGCACTGCGGCCGGTGCCGAAATCGTCGACGTCGACGCATGTGCGAGTTCGAACCAGAGAACGGCCCGAACCTCGAAAGGTTCGGGCCGTTCGATTGTGGTGCGGTTTCAGACGACGAAGTCGCACATCGCTGCTCGACACCGAGAGGTGACGGCTGCGCGGGATGGATCGCCGTGCGCGTCGGGCGCCTGCCGCCGAGCGCGGTGTCAGCGCAGTGCGCCGCGACGGCCGGTCACCAAGCCGACCAAGAACAGCAGGACAACCGCGCCGCCGAGGCAGGTGAAGAAGCTGAACCACAGCCCGCCGCCCTCGACATCGACGCCCAGCAACTTGAGCAGGAATCCGCCGAGCAGGCCGCCGACGATACCCACCACGATGTTCAGCAGAATGCCCTGCTGAGCATCGGTTTTCATGATCTTGCTGGCGATCCAGCCGGCCAAGCCGCCGATGATGATCCATCCGAGGATTCCGAGACCGAGCATCATATTCTCCGATTCATCGAGTTTTGCCCGCATGCTGATCCAGCGAGCTGTCTGTTCTCGCCATACCCCGGACGCGGGCCGTCAATCGCGTTGCCCGACTCAGGCGCATGGCCGCGGCTGGCAGAGGGCAGCTCAGGCGCATCCTTCGAGGGTCGCGTGCGCCAATTCCGTTACCACGTCGCCGATTTCGTGGCGCTCACGCATCGCCTGGATCTGGCGTCGAGCCCCGTTCCCGCGCTCGTCGAGGGCGGCGATCGCTTGGGCGACGAAGGGGCGATCACCGAAGTCCCGCAGCGCCGGCTCGATGTGACCGACGAGTTTGTCCAGCAATTCGCGGTGTGGGACCACACGGCCTTCGAAGGGGTCGAGCCCGTCGCCATCCAGACCCGATTGCGCGGCGTTCCAATAGGCGGCGCGAAGCACTTCGGCGGGAATGGGCGGAGCGGCTTCGCCACGCTCGATCGATCGCAGGCCCGTGGCGACGGTGGCCCTGATCAACGTGGCGAGCAGCGCCGCCTCCTCCGCGGTGGCGGGTACGTCGCTGACCCGTATCTTCACGGTGGGAAACGACTCCGACGGACGAATGTCCCAGTACACCATCTTGTTGTCCAGAATGCTGCCGCTGGTGTGGGCGCGCCTGTTTCGGGGTCGGTCAGCAGGAATTCCTCCTCGACACCGACAGTCGGTACGTGGTTGTCCATGGTCACGCCCTTCGATTCGCGGTCATCGGTCCGTTCACGTCCACACCAGTCCTCCTCCACCACAACCTTCGAGCCCGCAGGCATTCGATCGCGCGCCGATGGGTTCAGGCGGGACCTGTCTGCCGTGCCGTCGGTGCGAACGAATGTGTTCGGGCCGTACCCTCGGCGTACGTGCCCAAACAGCCGGACACGGCTCCGACGGCGTCCGCGGGTGAGGTGCGGCTGCCTCACATACCTTGCAGGAGTGGGCGACTCGGGCCGCAGCGCGGGCGGCGGAATGATCGCCGACGGTTCTCCGGTCGCGCGTGACGGTGACCGGCACCAGCTTTCTGGAAGGTGGCACGATGAGCGTTGTCACCCTCACTGCGGTGTGCATCAGCAAACCTCCCCGGCGGGCAAACACGGCGCAACGACCGTTGATGCCGCACACTGCTCCCATGGCAACGCCCGAATCGCGAACAGGAACGATGTTCCGGTGGACCCAGGTCGACACCGGCGGCGTGATCGCCCCCGACGAGCGATTGACCTGGCCGCGCACGATCGGAATCGGTGTGCAGCATGTGGTGGCGATGTTCGGCGCCACCTTCCTCGTGCCGGTGCTCACCGGGTTCCCACCGTCCACGACGCTGCTCTTCTCCGGGGTCGGCACCCTGCTGTTCCTGGTGATCACGCGCAACCGGCTGCCGAGCTATCTGGGTTCGAGCTTCGCGATCATCGCTCCGGTCCTCGCGGCCACTGCCTCTCAGGGAAGGGGTGCGGCCCTCGGCGGGATCGTCGTGGTGGGCGCCCTGCTGATCGTCATCGGCGTGGTGGTGCACTTCGCAGGCACCCACTGGATCGAGGCGCTGATGCCGCCGGTGGTCACCGGCACCATCGTGGCCCTCATCGGGCTGAACCTGGCGCCGACCGCCAAGGCGAACTTCGAGAAGGACGCGATCACGGCGACGGTCGTGCTCATCCTGCTGATCCTGTGTCTGGTGCTCTTCCGCGGGTTGCTCGGCCGGCTGGCGATCGTCGCCAGTGTCGGGCTCGGTTATGTGCTCGCGCTCGCGCGCGGTGAGGTCGACACCGCGGCGATCGGGGACGCGTCCTGGGTAGGGCTGCCCGACTTCCACGCGCCGAGCTTCCACCTCGCGGTGATCCCGATGTTCCTGCCGGTGGTCCTGGTGCTCGTGGTGGAGAACATCGGGCACGTCAAGTCGATCACCACGATGACCGGTATCGACTACGACCGGCGAATCGGCCGCGCGCTGGCGGCCGACGGTCTGGCGACGGCGCTCGCCGGCAGCGGCGGCGGCTCCGCGACCACCACCTACGCGGAGAACATCGGCGTGATGGCCGCGACGAAGGTGTACTCGACCGCCGCCTACTGGGTGGCCGGCGCCGCGGCAATCGTGCTGAGCCTGTCACCGAAGGTGGGAGCGGTGATCGCCGCCATCCCGGCCGGGGTGCTCGGTGGTGTGACAACCGCCCTCTACGGCCTGGTCGGGATTCTCGGCGTGCACATCTGGGTGAGCAACCACGTGAACTTCGGCCAGCCGATCAACCAGTTCACCGCGGCCATCCCGCTGGTCATCGGCATCGCCGACTTCACATGGGTGGCGGGCGATCTCGACTTCGGCGGCATCACGCTCGGCGCCCTCGCCGCGCTCGTGATCTACCACGCGATGCGGCTGATCGGAGGACGGCGCGGGACGGTCGCACCCCAGCACGCGCACGACGTGACGAAGTCGGCGGAACCGACGGATCGGTGACCCTCGCTGGTACACGGCACCGGTGGTTGAAGACCCACGATCCGGGTAGGCAGGAATCGAACACCTGTTCTGCCGAGCGTGAGGAGTGGCGATGGTGCAGCCGAACCCGGAGAAGGATCCGGATCAGTGGACCACCGGTCACGAGCCGATGACCGGTCCGCAGCGGTCCTACCTGCACACCCTGGCCCAAGAGGCGGGTGAGGAGGTGCCGGACGGGCTGAGCAAGGCGGAGGCGTCGCAGCTGATCGACGAGCTCCAGCAGCGCACCGGCCGCGGCGCCTGATGCGGCCCTGGCCGGCCGGCCTCAGTCGGGATACTCGTGGATGGTCAGCAGCAGATGGTCCAGCTGGGTGCGTTGCTGGACAGGGCCGCCGCCGGCCGCGGCGGCCACAGTGACCAGTTTGGTGGCCAGCACCCGCAGTTTGGTGTTGGTTTCCTGCGAGCGCCACCGCAACACCTGGAAGGCTTGCTCGGCGGTCAGACCATAGGCGAGCATCAGCATCCCTTTGGCTTGTTCGATCGCCGCCCGGGACTCGACCACTTCCGGCAGCGTCTCGTCGAGCACTTCACGCCGCTGCTGGTCGACGGTGGCGGTCAAGTCGATGAAGTAGCCGGAGGTGCCCACCACCGCGCCGGTCGCATCGAAGATATGGTCGGCGACCACCAGCACGTGACGGACGCGGCCTGCGGTGTCGATGATGCGATGGCGGCTGCAGAACGCGCCGTGGTCGCGCACCGCGACAGCCAGAGCGTCGGCGACGGCGGCGCGATCGGCGGGGTGTTTGTGCGACAGCACCAGCTCGGTGGTCGGCTGCACCTGGCCTGGGCGGTAGCCGTACAGTTCGGCGACCTCGTCGGACCACTCCCAGCGCTGATCATCGAACCAGAACCGGAAGCTGCCGGCCCGGTCGGCACCATCGGCTTCCGACCCAGCGCTGTCCGGCGCGAACACTGCGTCCGGCCCACCGACATGGCTCACCTGTCCCATCATGCTCTTCGCGGCGTCATCGGGGGTCACAATCACCCGACCCGTGACCGTCGGGCGTGCCGGGAAAGTTCCGCCGATCCGAGCCTGGCCGCACCCCGCGGGTTCGCGAGTAGAGAGGCGAACCGGGGTCGCCGTCGCCGACGGATGGTCGCGAACCGCGACTCACGGTCGCTACACCAGCGCGGTGACCGCCGCCTACCCCAGCAACTGGTAGCCGAGCCGTCTCGTCGAGTGGTCGGCGTCGGGGGTCGCCGCCGGTAGCGGCAGCCCTCGATTGAAATCACGAAGGCCGGGTAGATGTCATCTACATGCGGTGTGCATCCGCCCGGCTCCGGGCGATCGCTCACGACGGAGGTAGCGACATGGCCGGACATCGCGAGACGGCACACGGCAGCGCGCCGACAGAGGTGTTGTCACGCACGGACTTCGCCGACCGAGTGTTGCGCGCTGCCGCGACACCGGAACGGACCGCCGACGTTGTCGCGCAGATCGTGGGCGAGCGGATCGAGATCGGCCCGGTGCCAGTGGCTTTGAACGGACTCGTGCACGCCACCGCGATCGGCGAAGCCGGACCCGTGCACGCCGTGCGCGCCGACTCGGGCGACTGGGACATGACGATCGCGGTACCGATCCTGCTGCGCCTGCGCGTCCGCCTGCCCGGCCGGACACTGCGATACATCGGTGCGGCCCGCGTGCTGATCCGACTCGCGTTGATCCCCCGCGAACCATGCGGACTGTTCATCCGGACCGACGATGTCCGCGCCGAGGACCTCACCGTCAGGATGCGCGCCCGCGACCTCGCATCCCAAGTCGCCGGGCGCCTCGGCCGGGTCGAATCCGTAGTGGCCGAACACATCCTGCGCTACATCGATGATCTGTTCGCCGGTCCCGAGTTCAGCGGGGTACGAGATATCGACATCGCCCACATCATCGAGCGAGCCTGGGACGCAGGGCTCGTACTCGACTTCCCCGACCGAGCCGCGAGCTGACCAGCACTTCTGCGGAGCTCTCGGCTACCAGGTATGCGTCCAGCGTCCGAGTAGGCCGGGACCGCCATCGAGTCGTGCAGCCGCGACTACCGCCTGCCTCGCAGCGGAACCGCGATCGTATGATCGCCTCCGGAGGTGGCCGATTCGCGAGGTCGGGCAACCGATCAGCTTCCGGACGCTCGGTGGTCGGCCGTAAGCCGCACGGCCGCAACGGTTTCGCTGCGCCGAAGAAACGTGTCGCGCGGTACGAGAGCAGGCTCGGGCCGGAGATGCATAAATAGTAACCGACCCAACGCAGTCATTCTTTCGGCCTCGAATCGCGTTTTGACCACCCGATCTATTACGAGAAATTGCGTCCCATCAATACAACCCCATGACGCGAAGTCAAGTCTGCCGATCGGCCACATCAATGTAGCGGTTCCGAGACAAACTGTGCGCCGGGTCTGGACTGTCTCAGGTACGATCACCGCCCATTTTCGGCAAGGCTCGCGGTTGAAGGAAAGGCCGTCCATATCGCCACTCGGTCACGGTGAACCAATCATGTTGCATTCCAGCATACTTTGCGCGGAAGCCCACGGACCGTAGTTCTGGCGGGAACGAATGCGCTATCTTCATTGCGGGGTACTGGTCAAATCTGCATGGCGCAATCGCTCATTCATGGCACATCCGGCCGAGGAGGATTCGACTATGACGACGTACGCACCGGTCACCATTCAGCAGGCGCAGTTCCCGATCATCGAATCGTTCACCAATGAGACCGTGACCAACCCGCACTGGCAACTGCTGGGCAGCGCGCGACTCAACAGCGGCAGCCTGGAGCTCACCCCGAACGCCAATTCCCAGTCCGGGACGGCATTCCTCGATCAGCCGTTCTCGTCCAGGCTCGGCGTCACCATCGACTTCGACTACTCCTGCGAGGGGGGAGCCACGCTCGGCGACGGCTTCAGCGTTTACGTGATCGACGGCGCGCACACCACCCAGCCCGGCGGGATCGGCGCCGCCCTCGGCTACTCCGTCACGAAAACGGGGTCGGGGCAGATCGTCGCGCCGGGAGTCACCGCCGGGTTCGTCGGCGTCGGCTTCGACAACTACGGGAACTTCGCCACGCCGCTGGCCGGTAACGGAGGCGGTGCGCAACGGCCCAACACCCTGGGGGTACGCGGAGCCGGCAACCTGCGGGAAGGGTTCGGCTGGCTCACCGGCGTTCAGGTGCCGGGCGGATTCCGGGCGGATTGGGAGCGCGGTGCCCACATCCAGGTCTCCATCATCGGCGGTCGGCTCACCGTTCGCCACGCCGACAAAACCAACCCGAACGGCACCCTGCTGATCAACGACTTCGATCTCGCCGGCGCCGACGGTCAGCCACCCGTGCCCGAGACGTTCAAGCTCGGCTTCGCGGCCGGAACCGGTGCTGCGACCGCCTACCACCGGATCAGGAACCTCAAGGTGACCCTGCCCGCGGAAATGCCGCTGGAGATCAGCGGCCCGCAGACAGCGCAGTCCGGACATCGGATCACCTACACCATCGGCGTGCAGAATCTCGGCCCCAACGACGCCCCCGACGCCGTGCTGGATGCCACCGTCCCGACAGAGCTGACCGACCTGGAACTGACATGCCAAGCCGAGAACGGAGCCGTTTGCGGCACCGGTTCGGTCCGCGACGGCCTGCACATGCCGATCGACCTGCCCAAGGGCAGCAAGGCGGTCATCAACCTGGCCGGCACCATCGACCCGCAGTACGAGGGCCGGCTCACCTGCACCAGTCTCATCACCTCACCCTCTCGCGCCAACACCGCCGAACGGCATTCCGGCTCGGTCACCACCGAGGTCGATCGGCCCCCCGTCACCGTGTCTCCCGCGATCATCGGGCAGTGGCCGCAAACCTGGCCCGAGGACGCGAAGGGATGGGTCGTCAGCTACGAACTCACTCTGGCCGCCCACGAGCAGCGGGTGGTGTGGTGGGAGATCCGCTTCGACGTACCGGCACGAACCCGCATCAATCCCCAGCAGACTCAGTGGTACAAGGTGATCAAGGACGGCACCGACGGATCCGTCGTCATCGCCACTCCGGACGACACCCACACCATCGAGCCCGGCACGCCGCTGACCGTGGCCGTGCAACTGCTCTACCCGTCCCAGCACGAGGCCGGTGACGGCACGCTGCGCAACCTGCACGCCACCGAGGTGACCCGCCCATAGGCCCCGGTCTTCGCGAAGGTTCGTGAGGCCCGCCGGGGAAGAAAGAACCACCCCGGCGGGCCTTCCAGTGCGAGGCGATGGGCTGCCCCGGCGGAGGTTCGTGCCCGGCAGGCCGTGCTCGGCGCGTCAGGCGCTGCGCCACGAGCGAGCGCGGCTGCAACGCCCACCGCCGCCCCGCTACGGCACGAGTGCCGGCTGGTCCACAGCCCATAGCCACGACCCGTCCGGCTGGCGACGGGCGATCTCGACGGTCACCTCGCCGGTGGTCAGTGTGGACGCTGTCAATGCCAGGTCGCCGCTCACCAGCGCTGGATGCTGCCGACCCGGCGAGAGCAGCGGCGCGGCCGCGACGAACTGCTCGTACACCTTGCGGATCTCCGCATGTCCGGTCGCGAGGTTGCCCGGCGGAAACGCCAGCACGGCGTCCGGCTCGTACAACGCCACCAGCCCGTCGACGTCGCCCGCGTTGGCGCGCTCGATGAAGTACCTGCCCAGGTCGTTCGGCTCGGTGGCCGTGATCTTGTTCGTCATGCGGACCAGCCTCTCAACGAATCACGACATCCTGTGTCGTGTATTCCCGGTAAAGTTTTCGCATGCGCGCCGACCGGTTGGTCTCGCTGGTGCTGCTGCTGCGCCGGCACGGTCGGCTGTCGGCGGCCACGCTAGCCCGCGAGCTGGAGGTATCCACCCGCACCGTGCTTCGCGACATCGAGGCGCTGTCCGCGGCCGGCGTCCCGGTCTACGCCGAACGCGGCCGGCACGGCGGTTTCGCGTTGTTGCCCGGTTTCCAGACCGAGCTCACCGGACTGAACCACGACGAGGCGCTCGCCCTGCTGGTCGCCGGGTCACGGCGGGGCGCGCAGGCATTCGGCCTCGGCTCGGCGCTCGCTTCGGCCATGCGCAAGGTGGTTGACGCGCTACCCGAAAGCTATCGGGCCACCGCGACCGGCGCGGCCCAGCGATTGCTCATCGACCCCGAGACCGACCTCTTCTCGCGCCCGCTGGTCGCTGAAGAGGTGCCCGACACCATAGTCACCGAGGTCCGGCGCGCGGTGTTCGCCGGACACAAGCTGCGCATCCACTACGCGGCCGCGGACCAGACGCCGAAGTGGCGCACGGTGGACCCGATCGGTTTGGTCACCGTGCGCGACCAGGGCTACCTGCTGGCCACGAGGTCCGGTGCGGACCGCACCTACCGGCTGTCCCGGGTGTTGGCCGCCGAGGAACTCCCCGAACCCGCACAGCGACCAGACCGGGTCGATCTGGACCGAGCCTGGCAGGAACGCAGCACGCAGTTCCGGACCGGCGGCGACCAAGTCACCGTGCTGGTGCGGGTGGACCCGGCACGGCGAGACGAACTGGTAGGCACCGCGCTGGCCGTCCGCGCCGAAGAAACCGACGCAGACGGCTGGCTGCGGCTGGAGGTGACATTCCAAGATCCGAGACACGCCGAATGGGCGCTGTGGCAGCTTGCCACGGACGCGGAAGCCCTGGCCCCGCAGTGGCTACGAACCTCCCTGCGCAACCGCGCCGCCGCCATCGCCACCTGCTACGGAGTGCCATCCTGAGAGTGTGCGGGACCGCGGCGGGTGCGGGAAGGGGGCGAACCTGGCCGCCGCTATACGCTCTGCTCGATCACATCGAGACCCAGGTTGCCGCCGCCGATCGCGAAGCGGCGGCCGACATCGGCCGAGACGACCGCCGGGACCGCGACGGCGACCGCCGTGGTCCCAGTTCACTACCCGGTGAGCGTTCCCAGCCAGCCTCACGTGCGCGCCGCGCGGGTTCGCGTTTCGAGGGGAGGTGGGTCAGGCCAAGGCAGCTCATTCGCCGGATGCACGATCGACCCGCATCTCACCCGTCGGCCGAGGGGGTTCGCCGGCGTCGGCGTAGCGGCGGGCGAGGCGGGCGAAGGCGGCTCTGAGTTCGCGAGGTCCGATGACCTCGATGTCGGCGTCGAACCTGCCGATGGCGGTGGCCAGGCCCGGCCATGACCACGAGCCGAGGACGAGTCGGCAGCGGTCCGGTCCGAGTTCCTCGACGACGCCGTCGCGAACATACGGCGACACCATGGCGGCAGGGAGATCGAGGATGACCTCGCCGCGGCACGGCCAGTCGCCGACGCCGTCGGTACCACGGAACCTGCTGGTCACGAAGGCCGCCACGTCACCTCCAGGAACCTCACGCGGTTCGAAGCGAGGCCCTGTGGGGGTGCGCGGGGTGATCTTGTCGGCGCGGAAGACACGCCAGTCGTCGCGGTCGAGATCCCAGGCCACGAGGTACCAGCGCCCATCCCAGCTGACCAGGTGATGAGGCTCTACCCGCCGCGGCGGGTCGTCTCGCACCGGCCGGGCTGCCGAGATGTAGTCGAAGCGCAGTACTTCGCGGGCGTGGACGGCGGTGCTCAACGTCATCAGCACACCGCTGCCGACCGGTGCTTCCGGCCGGGTCGCGGGCCGTCCGACGGCGGTGACCTGCACGGTGTCGATACGGCGTCGCAGCCGTGCGGGCATGACCTGCCGGACGGTAGTGAGCGCACGCGCCGCGGCTTCGGCGATACCGGCACCGGTACCGGCGGCGACCTGGAGCGCGACGGCGAGGGCGACGGCCTGCTCGTCGTCGAACAGCAGCGGAGGCAGTTGCGTGCCCGCGTCGAGCCGGTATCCCCCGTCCGGACCTTTGACGGCCACGATCGGATAGCCGAGCTCGCGCAGCCGGTCGACGTCGCGGCGCACGGTGCGCGGGCTGACGTCCAGCCGCTCGGCCAGCAGCGCCCCCGGCCAGTCCCGGCGCGCCTGCAGCAGTGAGAGCAGCGCCAGCAGTCGCGCTGAGGTCGTCGGCATGACTTCCATATTGCCCGGAGAAGCGGCCACAACCTGACCGCTACTCCTGCGACTGTTGGTCTCGTGCCCGGATGGAGGCACTCAGCAGCAAGCATGTCGAAAGGTGAAACGCCGACTATGTCCGTCAAATCCACGACCCACCTGAACTTCCGGGGCGATGCGCGCGCGGCGCTGGAGTTCTATCGAGCCGTATTCGGTGGCGCCCTCGCCGCTGTCACCTACAAGGACGCCGGGAACGTCCAGGAACCGGCCGAGGCGGACCAGGTGATGTGGGGCCAAGTCGCCGCCGACAACGGCTTCCACGTCATGGCCTATGACGTTCCCGCAACGATGGCCTACGACCAGGGCGAGAACTCGTTCTTCGTCTCGGTGCGCGGCGACACCGTCGAGGAAGTCGCCGGCTACTGGGAGAAGCTCTCCGACGGGGCGGCCATCGTGATTCCGATCGGCCCGGCGAGCTGGGCACCGGTCTACGGGATGCTGAAGGACCGCTTCGGCGTCGTCTGGGTTCTCGACGTCGTCAGCGAGTACAACGGCTAGAACACCCACGGACGGGCGGGTGCCGCGCGAAGCACCCGCCCTTTTGTGGGGCCGGAACTGCTTGCGGCCGAGGCAGTTCTGATCCGCCTCACCGCCGAGGGCCGCGACGTACCGCGCTCTTCGACACGTCGCTGTCACGCCTCGGGGGGCGACGTACGTTCCAGTCGCCGGTGAAGGCCGCCTTTCGCTTCTGGGCGAAAGCCGCATACGCCTCGGACATCGGCGGTGGCGAAGTTGACAGCCCGGGAGCACGACTCGCCGACCAGCGCCTCTCTAGATGCGTTCGTCACCGGCCAGGAGCGCACCTCGGGTGCGGGTTCACGGCACAGAGGTGTCCTCCACGGCGTCGATGAGCTTCCACCGCAGCGCGGTAGCCGTGTCGATGCGATCACCGGTCAGCATCATCCATGCCGCGCGCCAGCGCCCCACGCGGCGCGGGATGCTGACGGTACCTCCGGCCCCCGGCACCAACCCCATCTCGATCTCGGGCAGCCGGAAGAACGTCTCCGGCGTCGCGACCAGTCGCCCGGCGAAGGCCGCCATCTCGATGCCCGCGCCGATACACGCACCTTGGACGTGGGCCGAGACCCGGTCGCGCAGCCGGTCGATGATCCGCCACGGCGCGCGTTCCAGGCGCACCAGATACGCGGCGACCACGTCGGCGGCGGTTCCGAACTCGTCGAGATCGCCACCGCTGCAGAACACCGGTCCTGCGCCGCGCAGGAGTACCCTGCCGATGCCCGGATCGAGCTCGGCGAGCCGGACGGCTTCCAGAAGTTCTTCACGCAAGCGGAAACTCAGCGCATTGCGCCGCTCCGGATGGTCGAGCATCACCGACAGCAGGTCGCCTTCACGGTCCAAGCGCACCAGCGGGCGGTCGGGAAAGACCACCGGCTTCGGCCCACCTCGCGCGGCGAGCCACCGTTCGAATTCACTTCCTGCCAGCAGCATCGAGTAGACCGCAGCCTCGGCGGCCAGCCCCGCGGCCGTATCCGGCACCGTTGTCTGCCGCAACAGACGGCCGAGCGCGACACTCGCCCGCGGATTCCGCCGCACCGCGTCCACCAGGTGTTCCAGTGCGGCATCAGGATCGGGACGGTCGACGACCGGAGTCGGCGAGTCGGCGGTCTCGGCCAGGGTCAGCGTGACCGCGTGCAACAGCGGCGCCACGCGCGGAGTCACCCGGCCACGCAAGACCCCGATCGTCAGCCGCAGCGAACCGGCCAGCGATTCGGCCACCCGCTCGATCCGCTCAGGCGCCGCACCCTCCCACGCGTCGAGCGGAACGACCAGTATCGGGTTCTCCGGCGTACCGTCCGGGCTGATCTCCAGCTCCAGGGCATCCGGGGCCAGATCGGTCGCGTCACGGCTCACCGCGCAATAGTGACACGCGGTCCGCACTATGCATGCCGGGCTCCGCCGGCGCACAGTCGTGATCCCGGCCGTATGGGCCGACGGTCCTAGGATCGAGCGGGTGCACCCGACGACGCCATCGGCGGCCGGTCCGCCCGCGGTGGACTGGGCCGAGAGCGGGGTGGTCGCGTTGACCGGCCACCCGGACGGGCCGGTCCTGGTGCCGCCGGGGCGCGCGGCCACCCGTGCCCGCGAACTGACCTCATGGATCGCCGCAGTCGCCGGGCCTGCGGTCGCCGTCGACGGTGCTCGTCTGCTGGCCGAACGCGCGGCAATGAACGATCTGCACCGCCGCGGACCCGTGTCGGCGGGCGGCCATTGCCGGTTGCTGCCCACCGCCGACGGGTGGGCCGCGGTCTCCTGCGCCCGCCCCGACGATCCGTTCCTGCTCGGCGCGCTGATCGGTGGAACGGTCGACGCCGATGACCCGTGGCCTGCACTCGCCGACTGGGTGCGCGGCCATCGCGGCGCCGAACTCGCCGAGCGCGCGGACCTACTCGGCATCGCGGCGGGACCGGTGCCGCCCCGCGAACGCGCGGACTCCCCCGCACCGTTGACGCCGAGGCCGGTCGAAGGACTCCTGGTAGTCGACTTCAGCTCCTTGTGGGCGGGCCCGCTGTGCGCCCATCTCCTGGGTCTGGCGGGTGCGCGCGTGATCAAGGTCGAGACTCCCAACCGGCCCGACGGCGCGCGGCGCGGAAACCCGGCCTTCTACGCACTTTTGCACCACGGCCACGAATCGGTAGTCCTCGATCCCACCGACCCGGCCGGGCGGCGGGCCCTGCACGCCCTGGTCGAGGCCGCCGACATCGTCATCGAAGCGTCCCGTCCCCGCGCGCTCGCCGGTTTCGGACTCGACGCCGACGCCGCGGCCGCTCGCGGGGCGGTCTGGGTCTCGATCACCGCCGCGGGCCGGCAGTCCAACCGTGTCGGTTTCGGGGACGACGTCGCCGCGGCCGCCGGTCTGGTCGCCGACGACGATGCGGGGACGCCCGTCTTCGTCGGAGACGCCATCGCCGATCCGCTCACCGGTCTCACCGCCGCCGCGCTCGCCATGTCGGCACCGGCCGATGGATCCGGAATGCTGTGGGACATCTCGATGACCGAGGTCGTCGCCGCCACTCTCACGTCCGATCCGGTTCCGCGGACACTGCGACGCGGCGAGACTTGGTTCATCGACTCCGATACCGGGTCTATTCCGGTCTCGGAACCGACTTCTCGCACACCTATCGGACCGGCCGCCGACTCGGGCGCGGATACCGCCCGGGTGCTCGAATCACTCCGGATTCCGGTGCCATGACGGTCATCCTCCCGCGCGACGCGGAGATCGACGGCGGCTCCGGACTGGACCTGCGCGTGCGTGACGGCCGCATCGACGAGATCGGTCCGCCGCTGTCCACGCGCGGGGCCGCGGAGGTGATCGAAGCGCGCTGCGGGCGGTGATCCCCCGGACTGCACGATCACCACCTGCATCCGCACGCCACCACCGCCGACGCGGCGTCGGTGCGCTGTGGGCCTCCCGCCGTCCTCGACCGCGCCGCCCCAGCCGCCGCGCTCGCCGAAGCAGCCGGCGCCGAACACGGCTGGATCGGTCACTTACGCCAGAAGAAGTGATGCACCACCCCGCTCGGACTCGGGATCTGTTCCAGATGAAAACGGTCGGTGAGTTCGTCGGGACTAGTCCACAGCCTTTCCCCGCGACCGAGTTCGACCGGCGCGACGGCGATATGCAGCGTGTCGATCAGGTCGGCCGCGAGAAACTCCCGGACCGTGGCGACACCGCCGCCGATCCGCACATCCTTGCCCCCGGCGGCCGCGAACGCCTGCGCGAGCGCGTCCTTCGCAGACGCCTGGAGAAAGTGGAATGTGGTGTCTCCCAACGTGATCGAAGGCCGCTCATAATGCGTGAGGACGAATACCGGGGTATGGAACGGCGGTTCATCCCCCCACCATCCCTGCCAGTCGTAGTTCTCCCATGGGCCGCGCTGCGGACCGAATTTATTGCGCCCCATGATTTCTGCGCCGATATTGTTGGCGAAATCGCGGGTGCAGTAGTCGTCGAGCCCGTACGTTCCCCCGGGTTCGGTCCGGTTGGGCCAGTGAGCGGTGGCGCCCGCCCAGGAGAAAAGCGCACTCGGATCGGCATGGCCGAATGGGCTATCGAGGCTTTGACCTTCCCCCGCGCCGTATCCATCGCTGGACACGGTGAAGTTCTGGACGCGGACCAATTGTGACATGGAAACCCTTTCCGGTTGCATTTTGCAATCAGTCAGAACCTACCTGGGCTGATCTCAGAATGCAATCGGTTGTCCCTGGCAAGCCGCCAACGGCTTCTCCGGTGACCAACGCACTTCGAGGTGCGTACTTCCCGATGGAGAGCTACACCCCGATAGTCATCTGGGACAACCACCGCACCCGAGCCACGAGGAGAACCAACCATGAGCACGTCCACCTTCCGCACCGCCGTCGTCCGCACCCCGGGCGGACCCGATGCCATCGAGATCCTCGACGTTCCCGTCCTCGAGCCCGGGCCGGGCGAGGTCCGGGTCGAGATCGCCGCCGCGGCGGTCAATCCCGTCGACCTCGCGGTCGCGGGCGGCGTGTTCCACGCCATGGGACTGATCGATCAGCCCGAGCGCACCGGCCTGGGCTGGGACTTCGCCGGGATCGTCGTCGCCACCGGACCCGGGGTGGACCTGCCCGTCGGCACCCGGGTCGCCGGTCTGGTGGATGGCTTCGACCGTGACTTCGGCACCTACGCCGAGCAGCTCGTCGTGCCGACCACCGATCTCGCCGTCGTGCCCGATGGCCTGGATCTGGTCCCGGCCTCCACGGTGCCGCTCAACGGGCTGGCCGCGGCGCAAATTCTCGACCTGCTCGGCGACGCGCCCGGCCACGGCAACCGGCTGCTGGTGACCGGGGCGGCAGGCGCGGTCGGCGGATACGTCGCCCTCCTCGCACCCCGCCGCGGCTGGCAGGTGACCGGGCTGGCCAGACCCGAGGACGAGGAGTTCGTCCGCGGCCTCGGCGCCGACTTCATCGCGCATCCCGAGCCGGGCTGGGACGCCGTCGCCGACGGCGCCGCATTGCAGGAGCGAGGCCTCGCCCTGGTCCACGACGGCGGGACATTCGTCGGCGTCCGGCCGAACGCCGAGCCCGCCACGGAGCGCGGGATCACCGTGCACGCCGTGGTCGCCCACCCCGACGGCCCTCGACTGGCCGATCTGCTCGCCCGCACCGCGTCCGGGGAACTGCCGGCCCGAGTACACGCGGTTCTACCGCTGGACCAGGTGGGCGACGCCCATCGGGCCGCAGCCAAGGGCGGGGTGCGCGGCCGCTTCGTGCTCGTACCCTGACCGGTCCGTCCCCCGCGCGCTCGCACTCGCTGGACCAGCGTCACAAGCGCCTGCACACTCGCCGAGCTGCCGGGATGCTTGCTCTCGTCACTGACCCCATGGGTCGGCAACACCCTTTCGCCGGGGTGCGATCGCGTCGGCGACCTGGGTTGTGCCACAAGCCGTATCCACCGGGCATTGGGATGTTTCGCAAGCCCATGGGGAAGCGTTGACAGCCGGTGGGGGCCGCCTTACGTTTCATCGCGCCGGTGCGGAACATTTCGGCGATACTGCTGCTCCGCTGTCGTGACGAGAGGTCGTCGATGTCGACACAATCGTTGGCGAGCCACGGTCGGTTCGCAAGACATAGTGCGGGTGTGCTGCGGTTCCTGAGATTCGGCACGCTGACCACGGCGCTGGTCGTCGCGGCCGCGGCCCCGAGCGCGACGGCGCAGCCCGTCGGCCTGGAACGTACCGAGACCGCGGTGGTTTCCTCCTCGCCGATCACCTCTGTAGCGGAAACCGTTGTGAGTATCCGTATTCCGTTGCCGGAATCGGCCGGACCACGTCCAGCCGCCTGTGACCGGCTGTCGTATCTGCGCTACCGGAACGTCGCGGGCCCGGCGAGTTCGGCGGACGCCGACGCCGTTCTGGTCGCGCAACCGGGGATTTTCGAAGGGGCGGGCGCGTTCGACAGTGTCGCCCGCAATACCGTGGCCGAGGCGGCGAGACAGGGTAGGCACCTGGAATTCTGGGCGTTGGATCGCCGCTCCAACTGCCTGGAAGACCATCTCGGCACGCAAGCCGGTCTGGCATCGGGCGACGTGCGCCTCGCCGTCGACTACTACTACCGCGGCTCCGATGTCGAGGGCCGCCGATTCGGCGGCGTGGTGCCGAACGACCAGCTCGGGTGGCTCGGTCATATCGGCGTCGCGCAGACGGTTCAGGACCAATACGACCTGCTCACCGCCGAACTGCCGGATCCACAGGTGCGGAAGCGAAAAGTGCTGTGCGGTGGCCATTCCCTGGGCGGAGTCATCACCGGTTTCTTCGCCGAATGGGATTTCGGCGGCGCCGCGGGGGCCGACCAGTGCGCGGGCTATTTCGCCCTCGACTCCTCGATCGACACCTCACTGTCCGCGCTCAACGGCATCCCCGACATCATCGACCTGTCCTTCGGCGGCATCGGCTCGGCCGGAATCGAGGCCGCGCTCGAAGCAGGTGCGATTCCACGCGTGCTGGCGCTGCCCGCGGTCATCAACCCGGAGACGATGAACCTGCTCGGGATCGCCGGGCTGGCCGCCTATCTCGCGCCGGACGCCGAATCGGAACTGGCACATTACGTTCCGCGCAGCCTCAATCAGGAAGCCACCTACCGGGTCTTGGTGTCGCGGGATGTGGCTGCCGCCGCGACCGGCTCGCCCTCGGTGCGTGATTTCCGGATCACCAACGCCGCCGCCCTCGGGGCTTTCCTGGACGCCAATTCCCAGCCGCTGGCGCTGTTGCAAGCCGGATTCGGCTTCTTCGACGGCGGGACCGTAGTGGACAAGGACTTCCCGGTGCCCGGCGATGTCGCCGCGGTTCCGGCGCTGCCCGGGCTCACCGGTATGTTGTTCGGTCCGGACCGCAAAGCGATCCCGGATCAGCCGCACGGCCCGCTCTACACCTGGCGCAATTACGACGAAACAACCGCGGCCACAACGGCTTCCGATCGGCACGGCGCTCCGTTCACCGACCCGGGATACGAGGTCACCGATATCACGGACCTCTCGCGCAGTCTGGCAGCGCAACCGCTGGACTTCACGGAATGGTATTTCCCGGCGAAACTCGCGTTCGACGTCTTCCAGTCGCAGGCGCCCGAGCTCGCTCGTCACCGCGCCCACCCCGGCGGCATACACGCCAATCCGACCATCAACCTGATCGGCGGCGCCGGAGTGGTCATCGCGGCGGGGTGGCGTGGCCACGGCGAGACCGTGACAGCCCCCGGCTACCACCACATCGACGTGCTCACCGCCGCGGCGAAACAATCCAGCGGACAACCGGAAATCATCTCCACCAATCTGGCTCGCTTCGCCCTCGAACGCATCGACCGTCCCTGACCTCCGGCCCTGACCCGGGCGTGTCGATCACGGCCTCATCAGTTGGGCGAGGCGGTCCCACGCTGGGGACGAGGCGCCGGGCTGGGACTGCGCGGCCAGGCGCGCGATCGCCGGGTTGGCGACCGGGCGGGTTTCGGATCGGCTGTGGTGATCGGCGAACCAGGTCCGCGTTCGGTCCGCGAGGGCGGGGAGGCGGGGGTCCTCCGGTGACCAGTCGTAGGCGGCGTCGTGGGCGAGATAGAGGGCGCGGAACTCGGGATCGGCCATGAGTTCGCGTTTTTCGGCGATCCACACGGCGGCGTCTTCGGGTGAGGCCGTCTGCATGAGGATCCAGCCGTCACGTTCCAGACGGATGTGGCGCTCGCTGACGCCGAGTTCGCGCAGATCGTCGAGATAGGCGGCGGCTTCCGGGGACACGAAGAGCCGGTCACCGCCGCGCAGCTGAGCGAGTTGTCCGCGGGTTCGCCGCAGCTGCGTTATGCGGTCCCGGAGATCGCTGTCGATCTCGGCGATGGCTACGGTGAGCGCGTCCGGATCGGCGTCGAGGAGGTCCCTGATGCGGGCCAGCGGCACGCCCGCCTCGGCCAGCGTCCTGATCTTGACCAGGTCGACGGCATCTCCGGCGGTATAGCGCCGGTAGCCGGACGAGTCGCGGTCGGGCTCGGCGAGCAGACCGCGCTCGTGATAGTGGCGGATGGCTTTGATCGTCACTCCGGCGTAGTCCGCGAGCTTGCCGATCGTGATCATGCCGAACATCCTTCTACTCGCCGCTCCGGTCATCGGGAACGGTCAGGCCCGCCGGGTCAAGCGGCCGCCGCCGTTGCGGAAGCGCGCCCGGCCGCCGCGGAGGTCATGGTAGGAGACCAGCAGCAGTCGCAGGTATCCGTCGAACGTCTCGAGTGGGTATCCGGCGGGCGCGAAGAGGCCGGGCCGGATCGGCACGTAGCGCTGCGGCGGGGCGGAGGTCGCGCCACCCGCGAACGCGGTGAAGATGCGCTCCTGCGATTCGTCCGCCGGTTCGTAGGTCACCCGCTCCTCGAGCTGACCTTCGACGACGCTCACGTCGATGCGCAGTTGATCGGAACGATAGGTGCCCACATACGGCGTGAGATCGACCTCCTGTGCCGATGCGGTCACCAGAGGAGGGATCCGAACGCCGAGGTGCTCGCGCAGCAGCCATTGCAAGATCTGGTCCTGCAGCATGATGGCGTCCGGTGTGTTGCCGAAGGCGGTGAAGACCAGGTCGTGTTCGGGCACGACGCACAGGATCGAGACGCCGCCGGGCGAAGCGCCCGACATGGCCAGGACCGTCGTGTCGCCGAACGGGTAGCGCACCCAGCCCAAGCCCATCGGCGGGACGTTCGGGGTGGCCATGTCGTAGGACACCTGCTGCATCAGCGCCGTCGACTCGGCCGACAGGACGCGTGTGCCGGAGCGGGACACACCGCCCGCGAGGTGGGTGCGGCCGAAGGCGAGCAGGTCGGCGACGGTGCCGATCGGCGTGCCGCCTGCCGGCCCCCAGGTGTCGGGCAACGTGAACATGCCGGTGGGCTCGGCCGCCATGGTGTCCGGGTTCAGGAAGTGCCCGACAGCGGTGCTGCGCAGGATGGCCTGCTCCGCGGAGGTGCTGGAGTGCGTCATGCCGACGGGGGCGTAGACGTCGCGTTCGAGCAGCTCGGGGAAGGGCAGGCCGGTGACGACTTCCAGCAGGCGGCCCGCGACGATCATGCCGCCGTTGGAGTAGCTGAGCTGCTCACCGGGCTCGAACAGGGTGCCGCCGCTCTCGGCCAGCCCCTCGACGTAGGTCTTCAGCGCGTCGCGGCCTGCGGCGTCGGGGAAGAACAGGTCCGCGTCGATGCCGTTGGTGTGCGAGATCAGGTGCCGGACCAGGATCTTGTCCGCCGCCCCCGGCACGGTGAGCGCGAATTCGGGCAGATACCGCACCACCGGCGCGTCGAGGTCGAGGAGTCCGCGCTCGACCTGCTGGAGGACCAGCGTGGTGGTCAGGACCTTGGTCACGGAGCCGAACAGGAACCCCGTGTCTTCGAGCATCGGTGCGCCGGTGGCGACGTTCGCCGTGCCGTGGGCGACGGCGACTTGCTCGCCTGCGTGGTGGATACCGGCGACGAAGCCGGGGACATTATTGGCCCCGCAGTAGGCGGCAACCTGCTCGCGGATCCGAGCTTCGACGGTGTGCAGCGCGTTGTTGTTGTTCATGCGGACCATCGTCGAACCCTGCCCCTGGGGCAAGGTCAAGCCCGGAACCAAGACGGGAACGGGCCGTGTTCAACCGCATCAATGCGATGGCGCGGCAGCCGATCGGTCACTTGGCCGAGTCACGTCACGACCAGATCACACGCGACCGATCGCAACGCAGATCCGTTGAGTCGCAAGGCTGTTCAACGTTCTGCGGCGAGGGCTCGGCCGGTGCGGGTTCGAACCGCACCACGTGCGTTCACCGCATTTTCACCCGGAGGTGGCCGCCCACCGGCAGGATGACACGGTGCGGCGATTGTGCGCGGTGAGTGCGGTGGTGGGGCTTCTCGCGGTCGGCGGCCTGGCGGGCGGAGCGAATCCGGTGTCGGCCGGTGGTCCGGCCGCGTTCGATCTGCAAGCTCATCGGGGTGGGCTGGGGCTGGTCGCGGAGAATACGCTGCCCGCGTTCGCGAACGCGTTGGAACTCGGGGTGAGCACGCTGGAGTTGGACGTGCAGATCACTGCCGACGGATACGCGGTGGTCACCCACGATCGAGATCCGAGTCCGGCGAAGTGCGTCGACACGGCGCCCGCCGTTCCCGGCGACCCGAAGTTTCCCTATGTGCCGGCCACCACCTATATCCGGGATCTGACTCTGGCCCAGGTACAGACGATCGATTGCGGCTCCGTGCCATCGGCGGATCGCCCCGGGCAGCGGAGGGCGCCGGGAGCGCGAATGCCTCTGCTGGCCGAAGTGTTCGACCTGGTGCGGACCTATCGCGCCGATCAGGTGATGCTGAATATCGAGACCAAGGTCGAGGCCGCCGCTCCGGAGCAGACCGCGCCGCGCGAACAGTTCGTGGACGTCGTGGTGGCGGAGATCCGCCGAGCCGGAATCGGGCGCCAAGTCACCGTGCAGAGTTTCGACTTCGGCACGTTGATGCGTATCCGGGAAGCGGCGCCCGAGCTCCCGATCGTCGTCTTGACCGACGGCCAGCCGAAATTGCAAGCCGGAGCACCCGGGGGATCGCCGTGGCTGGGCGGCATGGACATCGATGATTTCCCCGGATCGTTGCAAGAGAAGTACGTCGCCGCCGCCGCGTCCATCGGCGCCGCGGCGGTCTCGCCGGTGCACGGCAATCCCCAGAACGGCGCCGTCACCGACCCCGGTTACCAGCCATTCACGACCACCGACCTCGTTCGTGCCGCACACCGCAACGGCATGCGCGTGGTGCCATGGACAGTCGACGACCGCCCCACCATGGCCGCGCTGCTCGACATCGGCGTGGACGGCCTCATCACCAACCGGCCGGACGTGCTGCGCGCCCTGCTGGCCGAGCGCGGCTACCAGCTGCCACCGGAGTATCACCGCCCTTGAATCACCGGCGCGTGGCTAGAGTTTCTTCAGCAGTTCGTCGGCCACAGCTGCCGAGGAAGCCGGGTTCTGGCCGGTGATCAGCGTGCGGTCCACCACCACGTTCGAGGTCCACGGATCGGCCTCGCGGAAGTCGGCGCCCATCGCGACGAGCCGATCCTGGAGCAGCCATTTGGCCTTGCCCGCGAAGCCTGCCTGGGTCTCCTCTGCGTTGGTGAAGCCGGTCAAGGTGTAGCCGGCGAACGTGTTGGCTCCGTCGCTCTCGGTGGCGGCGAGCAGAGCGGCGGGCGCATGGCACACCACCGCCAACGGCTTGCCCGAGGCCAGGACGGTGGTGAGCAGCCGACCGGAGTCGGCGTCCACCGCCAGATCTTCCATCGGGCCGTGCCCACCGGGATAGAACACCGCGGCGTAGTCGGCCAGGTCCACCTTCGCCAGGGTGACGGGGTTGTTCAGCTCGGTGCTCGTGGCGATCACCTGCGCGCGATGGTCGGCGGTCTCCTGGCCGCCGTTGGCCTCGGGCGCGAGGCTGCCCCGGTCCACACTCGGAACGACACCACCGGGGGTGGCCACCACGATCTCATGGCCCGCGCCTTTCAGTTTCTCGAAAGGCACCACGAATTCCTCGGCCCAGAAGCCGGTCGGGTGCTCGGTCCCGTCGGCCAAGGTCCAGTGGTCGGCGCCGGTCATCACGAAAAGGATCTTCGACATGTCAGTTGTCTCCGTCGTCCGGAACCTGGTCGGTCAGGTTCGATCATCGAGTCCTGCCGCGCTGGTCCGAGCGCTGTCGCCCGTGGACACCCTGCCATCTCGCGCCGGAATCAGCAGCGACGACACTGTCGACGCTAGCCCTCCTGTTCCGTGACCAGCCAATAGAATCACCTATTTCGCCCGTCGGAATTCCGATGGGCGATTACGGCTTCGATCGTGCGCCGGTAAATCGTTGCCCCGGCCACTACGGCGGGACGGCCCGGGCCGATCGCAGAGTTTTGAGGTGCTTGCCACACGACGCGGACCTCCGCTCTGACCAGGGCCACGGCCGGGCCATACTGGACGAGTGACTGAAATGGGACAACGCGAGCAGGAGACTGCACGCGAGATGCTCGGCGGTTGCCCCGACATCGGCAGCTTTCGCTTCTGGTTCGCCGACCAGCGATGGGAATGGTCGGACGACGCCGCCGCGATCCACGGCTACGCGCCGGGAGAAGCCGAGCCCTCCACCGAACTCTTGCAGCGCCACCAGCACCCCGACGACCGCCAGCGGGTCGCCGCGGTGCTGGCCGAGGCCGTCGAGACCGCGACGCCGTTCTGCACCCGCCACCGGATCATCGACACCGCTGGCGATACCCACGACGTGATCGTCATCGGTGACCGATTGTTCGACGAGCAGGGCACCGTGGTGGGCTCCTCGGGTTACTTCATCGACGTCACCGAGACACTCGAGGGCAACCTCCAGGAAGCCCTCGACGACCTGCTGCCCGACGTGATCGACGCCCGCGCGGTGATCGAACAGGCCAAAGGCGTCGTGATGTTCGTCTACGGCGTCAGCGCCGACCACGCGTTCCGGGTGCTGCGCTGGCGCTCCCAGGAGACCAACGTCAAGATCCGCACCCTGGCCGAGCAGCTCGTCGCCGACGTCGTCGCGATGGGCGGTGCGCTCGTCCAGCAACGCACCCGCTTCGACCATCTCCTGCTGACCGTCCATCACCGGGTCGCCCCGCCGGAAACCGTCGAGGATTAGCGACCAGGTGCGACCGTACCGGCCACCGCCTCCGCCGAACGGATCATTCCCTTGGTTCGCATGAGGAACTCGCCGAGATAGCTGTCGTGCGGCACCCCTGGGCGCAGCCACGTGGTCGGATTGTCGCCCAGGTAGAGGTTGGTGATCGTCGGCTCGTCCAACAGCGCGTCGATGAGGTCGCGCCGCTGGGTCATCGCGGTGAGAACCAGTGAATCGCGCAGCGGGGCGACGCCGTCGGCGGGTGACCAAGGTCCTACCCACACGCAGGGGAACGCGAGCTCCACGCCGAGCTGCGGCGCGGTGCTGCTGCCGACGAGATGCACAGCGGGCCGCAGCACCGCCGCGCCGGGGGATACCTCGTCCACGATGGTGTCCCCGCCGAGCAGCGGGCGCGCCTCCCCCGCCACCCGATGCAGATAGCGGTCCATCGCCGCCGCGGAGTCGGTGGGCTGGACGGTGAGGATCGCGTCCGGGTGCTCGGGCGGCAAGCTGGGGATGGCGCCCAGCTCCGCGGCCAGTGCCAGCGCCACCGGTTCCGGATCGCCCTCGACCAGCACCGCGGTGGTGCAGGTGCACGCCGTGCCGCCCAGATGACTCACCGACTCGGCGATCAGCGCGACCTTCTCCCGCCAATCCACGTCCGAGGTCACCAGGATCTTCGAGCGCCCAGGCCCTTGGGTGAGCACCCGCGCGCTGCCGCCGTATTTGTCGACCACCTCCTGTCCGCCGTAGACGATCGCGAAATCCGACTCCGCGACCAGCACGTCGGCGGCCTCGTAATCGGTCGGCAGCAAGGTGACCAGTTCCGGCGGAAAGCCCGCCATGCGCAGAGCGCTGACCAGACGAAAAGCGGTGTACGGCTCCCGCGTCGACGGCCGCACCGCCACCTTGTAGCCGAGGGCCAGCGCCTCGGGCCACAAGCCGTGCACCGCGGGGGTGTTCCCGGCCGCGTGCACGGCGAACAGGTCACCCTTGCGCGTCCAGACGGCACAGCCCCCGAGCGTGCGTCGATCTTGCCAATCCGCCACCGCGCCCTTCGGCATCGCCATGTCGAGGGTGGCGCGCTGCTCACGCAGTACATCCGCCACCCATTGCACCGATTGACGCACCACGGCCAGCGGCACACCCGATGCGACGCAGACCAGCCGGGCGTATTCGTCGGGTCCGAGCCCATCGATCTCGGCTTCGGCGAACAGGTCGGCCGCGCGCTCGAGCACCGCGAAACGCTCGGCGGCGGGCAGGATGGGCGCCTTGCGCATAGCCGTCAGCGCCCGCCGCACGTAGAGCGGCGGCACCTGGGAGATCTCGCCGATCACAGCGCCGGACAACGTTGTCAGCGGCTTGCGGGCGCGGGCGCGATAGCTGCCCTGCGGGCCCAGTGCGTCGATGTGCACGAACTGGCCCATCAGTACACCCCCTCGATCACTTCGGCGCCGCCGAAGGACGTCATCGGTGCGACGTCGGCGACCGAGCAGCCGAAACCGCCCTTCGGCGCCTCGACCTTCACAGCCAGGTCCCGTTCCGGATTGTTCGGCAGCAGAGCGTATTTCGTGAGGTGATGCATCACGACCTGCCCGCGCTCGCCGTAACCGACGTCGTCGCCGGTCTCCGGGTCCACCACGTCGAACGCCAGATAGGGGCTCGGCGGGTCGAAGACCGGCAGCCCGTCGGGGCGCTCCTCGTCGCGCTCGCGGGACATGCCGAGGATGGTGGTGCTGCCGTAGAGCCCTTTGAGCGGTATGCCGGGAAAGATCTCCTGCCGGAAGATGTCGCGGGTGTCGGCGTTCATGTGCGCACCGCTCCAGCAGATGAACTTGATCTTCCGGCGGATCTGCTCCACCAAGTCGTCGCGGCGCGCCATGCGTTCCAGCAGTGGCGGCGTGGTGATCAGGATGCCGACCGACTGGGTGGTGAGGATCTGCGCGACCTGGTCGACGACGTGCTCGGCGTACCGCTCGGTGTTCTCGGTGTCGCCGCGCGCGATCATCTGCTTGATCCAGCGCGGGTCGAGGTCGATGGCGAACCGCACGCCGTGCTGCCTGCGTGCCCGGCGTTCGGCGAACTCGCCGAACATGTGCGGGCCGCTCGGCGCCACGGCCAGGGTGTTCACCGTGCCGAGTCCGGCGTAGTGGTGCTCGTCCCAGCCGAGCGCGAACTCCATCCAGCGGTCGAACATGACGAAGCGTTTCGGCGCACCGGTGGTGCCGCCGCTCTCGAAGATGCCCGCGATGACGCGGTCGGCCCCCTCCAGCCCGCGCGGAATCAGGTCCTCGACCGCGACCGTGCGGAACTCGTCGATGACGTTGGGAAAGCGGCGCAGATCCGCGAACGTCGTGATGTCGGCGACCGGGTCGAAATCCAGCGTCCGCGCGCGGCGCAGCCAGTACGGGCTACCCGTCTCCTCGCTGAAATGCCAGGCCAGCACGGCGCGCAGGTACTGCTCCGCGTCGATCATCGCGTAGTCGTGTGCGGCCAGGTCCAGGATTACGGGGCGCATGCGCGGCCTCCAGTGATGTGCCCCGAATCGGGGTGTGCAGCTCGAACGCCGCAATCTTCTCCCGGCCCGGACGGCGACAAACGGGGGGACGCGCGATTCGATCCGTCGATAGAACACGCTTATGGAGCGGATTCGCCGCAAGTTCTGGGCTGCGACAGCACAGGGCGCGCTAGCGGTACGAACGGCTCACGAAACCGTCGGGGCGGACCAGCACCGTCCCGTACGGCCAGCCATCCACGAGGTGCACCGGAACGTCGGCCTCCACGTCGGGATCGGCCGTGAGCACGCACCACTGCGATCCGACGAGATCCAGCGTGGACACCCCGTCGGCCACCCACAGGTGCGGCAGGCGAGAGCCCGGCGACCCGTCGAGGTCGAGGGCGACGTCCTCGGTGGAGGGGAGCTCCGCGCCGCCGTACCGGTAGCCCATGTGCACCACCGGCGCGTTGATCGCCCCCGCTGCCTTGCGCGCCTGCGCCATGTCCTTTCCCCAGTGCAGGGACGGATCGTTGAACCGCAGGCGCGCCTGCTCCATCGTCATGAGGGCCACCGGATGGCGTTCCGCGTGATACGTCTCCAGCAGTCCGGGTCCGGCCGCACCGCGCAGTACATGCGCGAGCTTCCACGCCAGATTGTGCGCGTCGGCGACGCCGGCGTTCAACCCGAACGCGCCCAGTGGGGGGATCGCGTGCGCCGCGTCGCCCACCAGGAAGACCCGCCCGACGGAGAGCCGATCGGCCACCTGGCCGCGCCCCCGGAACCGCAGCACACTGCGGATCTCCACTTCGATCGACGGGTCGCCGACCGCAGTGCGGATGAGGTCGGGAGTCGGCTCCGTGTCGAGGCGGGTGAGGAACACCCACTCGCGTTCGCCGTCGACGGTCACCAGCAGGCCGGTCGCGTCGGGATGCTCGATATTGCACATTGCGAACGGCTTGCGCGGACGCAGATCAGCACCGAACAGAACACTCGTCGTCTCCTCACCGATCACACCGGGACCGGTGAGGCCGATGCCGAGGACCTGCCGAACCCGGCTGCGCACACCGTCGGCCGCCACCAGATAGCGCGCCCGCACGACACGCCCGTCGGACAGGGTCGCCGTGACGCCGCCGGAGTCCTGCTCGAACGAGTCGAGCGCCACGCCGAACTCCACGTCGCCGGCCTTGGTGATCAGCACGCGGTCGAGCCGGTTCTGTGCGCAGGTGCCGCGGATCCGGGCTGGTGTGTAGGGGAGCTCGGCCGCGGTTTTCGTCTTCCACTCCGCGCTTTCGGTGAAGTCGGCTTCGGCGAGTGTGCGTCCTCTGATCTTCCCCGCCCGCAGGTCGACCGCGGCCTCGTTGACCGCTTGATCCAGGCCGACTTCCCGCAGGATCTCCACCGTCCGCGACCCGATGCCGGTGGCCCGGGGGTGGGGCGACAGCTCCGGCTTCTCCTCGACGACGAGGGGCTCGACGCCGTGGTGGCGCAACAGCACCGCGAGCATCAGCCCGACGGATCCGCCGCCGGCGATCAAAACATCAGTGGATACAGCGTGCCCGTTCATGGGCACACTGTATCCGCTTCGGTAGACTCCTGTCCATGTCGCTTATCTGGGAACGTGAGCCGTACCGGTCGAAAAGGCAGGCCCTGAGCGTGGAGCGCATCGTGGACGCGTCCGTCGCCATCGCCGATGCCGAGGGGCTCGACGCGCTGTCGATGCGCCGCGTCGCCGCCGAACTGTCGACCGGCACGACCTCGCTCTACCGCTACGTGGACAGCCGCGACGACCTGCTCGACCTCATGGCCGATGCGGTACAGGACGACCACGTGCCGCTGACGGGAGACTGGCGCGCCGACCTCGAGGCTTACGCCCACCACGAGCGCGAGCTGTGGCTACGGCACACCTGGCTCGCTCCGCTGCTGGCCACCCGGCCATCGCTCGGCCCCAACTGGCTGCGCGGCCTGGAACACGCCCTCACCGCAGCCACGCCGCTGACCTCCGACATCGCCGACGCGGCCTCGGCCGTCGGGCTGATCAGGGACTACGTGCGCGGCGCGGTCATGCGCGAGCTCGCCGAGAAGGAGACCCAGCGGCGCACCGGTCAGACCGAGGAACAGTGGCGCGCCGCCGTCGCGCCCTACATGCGCAAGGTCATCGAGAGCGGCGCTTATCCCCGGGTTGCGCGCATGACCGAATCCGCCGACCTGAGCCCGGCCGAACAGTTCTCGTACGGGTTGCGCCGCATCCTCACCGGGATCGCGGACTCTCAGCAGACGGCACAGTGATCACGAACGCCCCGAGGCCGGACCACCTCCGCTGCGCACTGCATTGGAGCCATTATCGGACGTTCCGCGCGGACGCCAACGGCCCGAGATAGCCTCGGGCCGTTGATCTTCGGATAAATACAGCTGGGGACTTCGAAAATGCCGCTACTTGACCGAATTGGCCAACCGATCGGCATAGGGGGCAGTGAATTTTCCGACAATGGGAAGCTCTGCGCGGACACCGCCGGTGTTGTTCGCCTGGACCATGGCCATGATCCAGACGACGACTGCGGAGACCGCGACTACGAGTCCGGCGAGGCTGAAGATGATCCCCAGGACTCCGAGGAGCGAGCCGACGATGCTCAGAACAATATTGACCACCGAGACCGCCCCGAAGAAGACGATCGATTGCGAGGCATGGAATTTCACATCGGGATCGTTCTTTCCCACGAATAGGAAGATGATTCCGGTGAGCCACCCCAGTGCGTACGACAGGATCGCGCTGGTCTTCTTGTCCAAGCCGGCGGACTGCGGTTGGTTCGTAGGAGGTTGAGAAGATGTCATGGGGTAAGTAGACGCCGCGCGCCCCACCTACCGATCCCAGGTTTCAGCACGAACCCACAGGTCGCGGGCCAGCCGGCCGCTCACCGACCGGTCACTTGATCTGCTCGGCCAGCGCGACGAGGATGCCCGCGGGGCCGCGGAGGTAGCAGAGCCGGTAGCTGTTCTCGTACTGCACCAGCTCGCCGAGGAGTTCGGCTCCGTGTGGCCGCAAGCGGTCGAGGATGTCGTCGATGTCTTCCACGGCGAACATGATGCGATGCATGCCCAGCGTGTTCGCCGGAGCGCGCGGGTCACCTTCTCGGGCCGGCGGCGTCTGGTACTTGGTCAGCTCGAGCCGTCCGTGGCCGTCCGGGGTGCGCATCATCGCGATGTCCGATCGGACTTTCTCGAGCCCCACGAGGCGATCCACCGCGCTGCCCTCGACTGTCGCCTCGCCTTCCAGCTCCAGTCCGAGTGCGACGAAGAACGCCGTAGCGGCAGCGAGGTCGTCGACGACGATGGCGATGTTGTCCATCCGCTGGATTGCCCCGCGCCCGGGTCGGGGGCCGCGCTGGTCGGTGTCGCTCATGATGAACTCCTTTTCGGGGCGCCGCCGGCTTCGGCGGCGCGTGTGCGTGTTCAGGCGCGCTCGCACTCACGCCTTCTTCTCACTCGGCCCGTTGCTCAGGCATCATCTCGTAAGTGCCGTTCCACTGGAGGTACTCGTCCGGGACGCCGTCAACGACATCCAGCTCCGCCGGCATGCGCGTTGCCCGGTCTTACATTCGGCGTGAACCCGGCGTGAGCCGATCCGCTCACCCTGCTGACTACTTGCTCCTGCGGCCAACCGCCCCGTGGGCCACAACAGGGCCGTTGGTTCGGGTGGAAGTGAAGCCCGAGACGCTATGCGGCGCGGACGAGGTCGGGCAGGTGTTCGCCGCATCCTATGCCGGGGCGGTGTCCACTCGCCCCAGGTCGGCGTGGTCGTGCCCAGGGAGCACCGCGAGTTTCGATGTCTACGCGGCTGCGGCCGCGGGTTTGGTGCACTGCGAGTTCGAGACCTACACCGACTTGGCCGGGCACCCGGTGTACGGGCGGCGCATGCGCGAGCATGCCGTGCGCGGTTTCGCGGGCCAGTTGTGCGCAGAGTACCTCTTCTGACCGATGACTTTCAGCCGCTATCGTGTGCTCACTGTTGCCGATCGGAATAGTTGAGGAGAACCGATATGGGACGATTCGTCCCTCGTGCGTTGGCCACAGCGGTGTGTGCGGGATGGGGCGGTATCTGTGTAGCCGGCCTCGCGCCGACTGCCGCGGCCGCGCCCTCGATCTACGAACCGAGCATCACCCCGTGCAGTCACCTGTTCACGACCCCACTCGAACCCAGGCGGCCAGGTGCGAGCATCTATTGGAGCCCGTTCGGCACCGCCGACATCGTTTGCTACGACGCCGGTTCGCTGCCGGTGAGCTACTACCAGCGCGACCCAGCGGGACAGTGGCACGCGATGAACCAACTGATCCCCGGCAACTACTTCATCAACATATTCGGTTACGGCCACCTGCCCGCATAACGGTGAACGCGCCGCGCACCGACGACGACCGCATGCCTGTCGAAATGCGCCATACATCAAGGTGATCGGATACCCCCACCGGAACAGCCGGGGTGCTGTGCTTCTACCCGCGGCGACCGCGCAGGCCGAGGTATCACCGCAGTCCACTCCGTCCGTGTCGCTGGTGGGTGCCGCTGACCTCGCGCCACCAGTCGGCGGATAGCTGCGCGACGGATGGCACCCGCCACCGCCGCACAGCACCACAGGTGTCCGATCCGCCCGCCCGGCATCGGCTCAGCGGACAGACGTGACTTCTTCCGCACGCAGGGCGGTGATCGTGGCGCGCAAGGACTCCACGGTCGCTGTCGGCTCGATACCGAAGGCCGCGGTCGCGGCGGACGAGTCGAGCACGAACGGACGATCGAACTGGTAGCGCATCTCGCGCATCTCGCGGGCGTTGGGATCGAAAATCCCTGCGGCCCAGAGCATGGCGGCAGGCATCCGGCTCACGCGCGCGGGGGGCGCGTCCGCGACCGTCGCCGCGAGCCCGGCCAGCTCACGCACGGAGACCGGCGGCGCGGTCGGCGTGTGCCATGCCCGGCCCCACGCGTTTTCGTCGTCAGCGACCGCGACCAGGGTGCGGGCGGTGTCGGTGACGTCGGTCCAGCTGTGCGCGGCGTCCGGATCGGCGGGGAACAGCGCGCGGCGGCCTGAGAGCACGGCAGGCAGCGCCACCATGGTGAACGCCGATTTCGCTCCCGCGCCGAGGTAGTCCGATCCGCGCACTTCGGCGACGCGGACGCGGCCCGCCTGGTGCGCGGCCAGCGCCTCGGCCCACAATTCCGCACGCACCCGGCCCTTCACGCTGTTGGGCCGCAGCGGGTGCCGCTCGCTGATCGGACCGTCGACCTGCCCGTAGCCGTAGAGGTTTCCGACACTGAGCAGCGCGGCGCCGGTCACCTCGGCCGCTTGCAGCGTGGCGGCGGCCAGCGGCGGAAAGTCGGTCGCCCAGCGGTGATAGGGCGGCTGAGCGCACTGGAAGACGACGTCCGCGCCCGTGCACTGCCGAGTCAGCGCCGCGGCGTCGGTGGCGTCGACGGCGACGCGCTCGATCAACGGGTGATCCGGGCCGAGACCGCGCCGGGTGATCACGCGCACCTGGGCGCCACGCGCGGCGAGCAATTCGGCGGTCGCCGATCCCACGGGGCCTGCTCCGATGACGACGTACCGGGTCATGGCAATCCATCCTGTCAGGTGTTCCATTTCGAGAACACTGTTCTTGCTTACGCCCACTGTAGAGCGGCACGGGGATCCGCGTCAAGAACAGTGTTCACGAAACATACTTCCGTTCTCCAAAGCATCTCTTGTTCACTACACTGGCGATATGTCCGCACATTCCCTCCGGGCCCGCGTCCGCTCCGAGATGATCGAGGAGATCAAGGCAACCGCCCGCAAACGATTGGCGGTGGACGGCGCGAACCTGTCCCTGCGTGGCGTCGCGCGCGATATGGGCATCGTCGCGTCCGCGCTCTACCGGTACTTCCCGAGCCGGGACGACCTGCTGACCGCCTTGATCCTGGAGGCGTACCGAGCGCTCGCCGCCGAAGCCGAAGCCGCCGACGCGAAACCGCCCGCTGCCGATCTGCGTGGTCGGTGGATGGCGGTGTGCTCGTCCGTGCGGGACTGGGCCCTGGCCCATCCGGCCGAATACGGCCTGCTCTACGGCAGTCCCGTGCCCGGATACTCCGCACCCGAGGACACCGTGGCCCCCGCCGCGGCCGTGGTCTTCCGGCTCGTCGCCATCGCGCGGGCGGGTGCGGAAGAGCTCACCCCGCCGCCGCTTTCGACCCCGCTGCCCGCACCCGTCCACGCCGACCTGCGCCGCCTCATCGAACAACAGCAGTCCTCCGACCTGTCCGAGGACGTGCTCTCCCGCGTCTTCGTGGGCTGGACCCAGCTGTTCGGCCTGATCAACTTCGAGCTCTTCGGCCGCCTGAACGGAACCATCGACGCCAGTGCCGACTACTTCCGCCACCAGATGAACGTGATGGCCGACCTCGTGGGGCTGCCCTAGCCACTCGGGTCGGTTCGTGCCGTATCGGAGGCCACGCCCGCCGCCGGTGCGAGCGCTCGTCCAGCTCATATGGTGACGGCGTGTCCATGCCGGACGCCCGCGACCATGCGCCCGACGACGCTACGGTGACACCACCGAGATTCTCCGCGTTCCATTCGACCGAGCAAGATCACTCATTCGTGGAGGAACATTGCCGAGCTCGTTCACTCGCAGGGGCTTTCTGACCAGTGCGGCCACCTCGGCGACAGCCGCGGCCGCCGTTTCGGCCGGCGCCACCCCGGGCAAAGCGCGGGCGGACACCGATCCGGACAAGCCGAACATCCTGGTGATCATCGTGGACGAGATGCGGACACCGGTGTGGTTTCCCGATCAGCAGACGCTCGACACCGTTTTGCCGAACATCGCGCGGATCCGCCACGGCAGTGTGTCGTTCGAGAATCACTACACCGCGGCCAACGACTGCACGCCGGCGCGCGGTTGCTTGCTGACCGGCCTCTACTCCCAGCAGACCGGCGTGATGGTCGTGTCGGAGTCGACGTTGACACCACTGTTCCCGACCTGGGGATCGATGTTGCGAGACCACGGCTACGACACCACATACTGGGGCAAATGGCATCTCGGCAGCTATCCGGATCGCACCCCCGGCGCGCTCGAGGCCTACGGCTTCCACGGCGGCACCTATCCGTCCCCCAACGGTGCACCCGGCCAAGGGCTGCAAGCGGATCCGAAGATCGTCGACCAATTCGCCGACTGGTTCCACAACGATTCCGGCGACGCTCCCTGGTGCACGACGGTGTCACTGGTCAACCCGCACGATATCCAATGGTGGCCACGCTGGACCCGCCGCGACCAATTCAACGCCGACATCCCGCGCTGGATGAACGAGCTGCCACCCAACTTCGAATCACTCGAACAGCTGTCGAAGAAGCCCCGTTTGCAGATGGCGCTGGTCGAGGTCTCCGCGGTGGCGTTCGGGGCCGCGCCCTACGGCACAGCCGAAGCGATGCATGCCTGGATCGATATGCGCAATCTGTACCTGTGGGCTCAGCAGCAGGTCGACATCCAGATCGGTCGCGTGCTCGACACTCTGTATTCCCGTCCCGACGTCGCCGCCAACACCGTCATCGTCTTCACTTCCGATCACGGCGATTACGCGGGGTCGCACGGCCTGCACGGAAAAGGCGGCGCCGCCTACGACGAGGCGCTGCGGGTTCCGCTCTACGTGCACGATCCACGCGGCTACCTCAGTCCCGTCGAGGGCACGAGCACCCGAGACCAGCTCACCTCCAGCGTCGATTTCACCCCCTTACTGCTCACCATCGGCACCGGCGGCAATGGCTGGCGCAGCGACGGGCGCTACGAACACCTCACCGGCCGACTCGATATCGCCTCGCTCTGCCGCAATGCGGGCGCCGCGGGCCGGCCCTGGGTCGCGCACACCACCGACGAGTCTTCGATCGAGGAAGCCGCGATCCTGTTCAACCAGAACGCGCCCGGTCACGTCGCGATGGTGCGCACCGCGGACGCGAAGTTCGCCTCCTATTCCCAGTGGGTGCACGGCGCGATCCAGATTGATCCGGCTCGCGAGCAAGAATTCGAACTCTACGACTACAGCACCGACGGCGGACGGCTCGAACTCGACAACCAGGCCGCGACCGGAAACCCGTTGCGCGGCGAGATGGAATCGCTGCTCGACAACGTCATCCGCACCGAGATCCAGCAGCCGCTGCCGCCCTATCTGCGGGCCGCCCAAGAGGAAGGTATCGGCGACTACATCTCGGCGCAGACGAACATCCTGATCCAAGCCGAACGAATCGGTCACGCCCTGCTGGACGCCGTGCCGAAGCCGTCCTAGGGGGTGTCCTCAAAGTTGCTGCGGCGGATCTGCTTTGTGGCCGGTGGTGTTCTGTTTTGATGTCGCGTTGTGGTGCGCAGGCATGAGTTGACTGATGAGCAGTGGCAGGTCGTGGCGGGGTTGCTGCCGGTGTCGGGGGCTAAGGGCCGCCCCAGGGTGGATGATCGGCGGGTTGTCAACGGCATGTTGTACAAGGCCAAGACCGGGATCGCTTGGCGGGACCTGCCGCAGCGGTACGGGCCGTGGAAGACCGTCTACAACCGGTTCTGGCGGTGGTCGCGCAACGGGACCTTGGCGCTGCTGGTGGCGCGGGTTCGGGTGGTCGCCGAAGCGGTCGCCGAGCTGGATCGGGAGGTGTCGGTGGACTCGACGATCGTGCGCGCGCATCAGCACGCCGCCGGTGCCCGCCGCGGTCGGGTGGTCCATACCGGCGGAGACCGGGTTCTACCCCGAGGCAGGCGACGAGCCCGCTGACCACGCGATCGGCCGTTCCCGTGGTGGACCGACGACGAAGATCCACCTGGCCTGTGACGGGCTGGGGCGGCCGTTGCCGGTCGTGCTGACCGGCGGCAATGTCAACGACTGCACCGTGTTCACTCGAGTGCTGGCCGGTATCCGTATGCCACGCCCCGGGCGGGGCCGGCCGTGGACACGGCCACGTCGGGTGCTGGCCGACAAGGGCTACTCTTCACGAGCGATCCGGGAGCATCTGCGCAGACGCGGGATCGCTGCGACGATTCCCGAACGTGCCGATCAGCAGGCCCACCGCCGTCGTCGCGGCCCGGCTGGTGGTCGCCCGCCGAGTTTCGACCCGGTCGCTTACCGGCGCCGCAACGTGGTCGAGCGTTGCTTCAACCGGCTCAAGCAATATCGGGCCATCGCCACCCGATACGACAAAACCGCAACCTCTTACCGCGGCATGCTCGACCTGGCCACCCTGCTCATATGGCTTTGAGGACACTTCCTAGCTCCTACAGCAGGCGGCGCAGCTTCAGGTCATTCCGTTGTCGCAGGGCTCAGCCGGGTGCTGCCGGTACCAGTGTCAGCGGGCTCCTGTTACCGGTGCCCGCCGCACCGCAAGCTCGGAGCATGACACAGACCATATCGCCGGGCGCCGCGGCGGCAACGACGCCCGCCGCCGCTCCGGCCGCACCACCCGCCGCGCTGGGAGCGCGGCGTTCACTCGCCCTGCTCGCGGTCATCCTCACCGGCCAGTTCATGGCGGTACTCGACTCCTCCATCGTCAACGTGGCCATTCCCTCGATCCGCGGCTCGCTGCACACCACCGGCGCGGCCCTGCAGCTGATCGTCGCCGGTTACGTCATCGCCTACGCCGTCCTGCTGGTCACCGGCGCCCGGCTCGGCGACCGGTTCACCCAGCGCCGCGCGTTCATCGCCGGACTGGCGCTGTTCACCCTCGCCTCGCTCGCCTGCGGGCTGGCCTGGAACGAGACCTCGCTGATCGTCTTCCGGTTCGCCCAGGGTGTCGGCGCGGCGGCCATGGTGCCGCAGATCATGACGCTCATCCAGCGCACCTTCACCGGCGCGGCCCGCGCGCGGGCGCTGAGCGTCTACTCGGCCATCATCTCCGGTGGCATGGTCGCCGGACAGGTGCTCGGCGGCCTGATCGTCAACGCCGACCTGTTCGGCAGCGGTTGGCGCGGCGTGTTCCTGGTGAACGTGCCGATCGGCATCGCACTGCTGGTCGCGGCACCGCGCATTCTGCCGTCCTCGACCCAGCGTCTCGAGCGCAAGCTCGACCTGCCCGGGCTGGCCACGCTCACCGCCTCGGTGCTGCTACTGGTGTTGCCCCTGGTGCTCGGACGGGAACTGGAGTGGCCGCTGTGGTCGTGGATCGCGTTGAGCGCCAGCGTGTTCGGCTTCGCACTGTTCGTCACCATCGAGCGGATCGTCGCGCGCCGAGGCGGCGAACCGCTCTTCGCTCGGCCGGTGCTGACCGCACCGGGCTTGGTGCCCGCCGCCGTCGCGCTGTTCGTGACCATGGCGACCTTCGGCGGCTGGATGTTCGTCATGGCGATTCATTTGCAGAGCACGCTCGGCTACAGCGCCCTGCACGCGGGTCTGCTGTTCGTCCCGCTCGGCGTGGCCTTCGCCGTGGCCAGCCTGAACTGGGAGCGCATCCCGGATCGCTTCCACGCGAGAATGATCCCGCTCGGGCTGGTCCTCGGCGCGGTGAGCATGGTCGCCCTCGGTGTGCTGCTGCGCGACGGCGCCGAGGTCGGACCGCTCGCCCTGACCCTGCTCGGCCTGTGCGGCGCGGGCAACGGCATCGCGTTCAGTCCGCTCATGACTCGCACGCTGGCCAAGGTGCCGATGACTCTGGCCGCGGACGCGAGCGGCATCCTGGTGACCAACGTGCAACTGGGCATCGTGGTCGGGATCGCCACCTTCGGATCGCTGTTCCTCGGCCTCGCGGGCGGCACGGTGACCAGCGCGGCGCATGCGCTCGGCGGCACGGCGATCGCCGAAGGCGTCACGGTCCTGCTCGCCGCGGCCTTCGCGGCCCGCGCGGCGCGGTAGGCGTTCGAATCAGCACGACGCAAACCATGTGCCCGCCTGCCTCCGCCGCGCATGCTCGCAGGGGGTGCGCCGTCGGTGGCCCGAGCCGGATCGTGCCCGGCTCGGGCCACCGCTTACGGCGGCGGCGCCATGGTTCGCGGGACGAAAGAAGGTGTCGGATGGGCGTTTTCGCGCTCGGTGTAGAACTCGACGGGGAGGGGTTCCACCCCGAGGCGTGGCGGCGGGCCGCGCACGCACCGGATCGCCTGCTCACCGCCGACACCGTGCGCGAGCGGGTGACCGCCGCCGAGAACGCCGGGTTCACCCTGGCCACGTTCGCCGACTCGATCCTGCCGGACCAGGAGATACCGGGACGCATCGACGCGGTGACCCGGGCATCCTTCGTGGCGGCCACGACCAGCACGATCGGCCTGGTCCCCACGGTCGCCACCACCTACGCCGAGCCGTTCCACACGGCATCGCAGGTGGCGTCGCTGGACTACGCCTCGCGCGGGCGGGCCGGATGGATCGCCGAGCGCGTCGACGATTCGCGCGCCGCCGCGGCCTGGGGCCGTCAGCCGGTAGCGGGAGACGCCGGTCTGGCGCGTGAGCAACGCGATTCGATCGAGGTGGCCCGTCGGCTGTGGGACTCCTGGGAGGACGACGCGGTGATCCGCGACTACTCCAGCGGCCGATTCCTGGACCGGAACAAGCTGCACTACATCGACTTTCAGGGCGAGACCTTCTCGGTGAAGGGACCGGCGATCGTGCCGCGCCCGCCGCAGGGCCAGCCCGTGGTGTTCGGTACCGAAGGCGAGGTCGACGTCCGGTTCGTCGCGGCCGATTCCGTTGCGACGGCCGCCGAGGCGGGGGCCGCGGCGCGCTCGGCCGGGGATGCGCTGGTCTTCGCCGAAGTCGAAGTCACCCTGGATGTTTCCGGCGTGCCTGCCGCGGAGCGCTTCGAAGCCACTTCCGGTTCCCGTGGCCGATTGGCGTTCTCCGGCCCGGCCGAGGAGTTGACCGATCTGCTGACCGAGCTCAGTGCCCACCTCGATGGGGTTCGGCTGCATCTCGCCGTGATCGATGCGGACCTGCCCGTGCTCGCGCGCGAGGTGCTGCCCGCCTTGTTGCGCACCGGGGTCGCGCACCGTCCGATTCCCGGTTCGACGTTGCGCGCCGACCTCGGCCTGCCCCGCCCCGCCAACCGCTACGCGACCACGCGCTGATCGTCAGGAGATCGTTTCCGTGACCGACTTCCCGCGCCCCGACGCCCAGGTCCATTTCGGCGTCTTCTTCCAGGGCGTGAACCACACCACGATCTGGTCGGACCCGTCCAGCGGCTCGCAGATCGATTTCGAGACCTTCCGCCGGGTCGCGCAGACCGCCGAGCGCGGCCTGTTCGACGCGTTCTTCCTCGGCGAGGGCCTGCGGCTGCGCGAACAGGACGGCGTCATCCTGGAACTGGACATCGCGGGCCGCCCCGACGCGATCACCCAGCTCGCCGCGCTGGCGGGCATCACCCGGCACATCGGCTTGGTCGCCACCCAGAACACCACCTACAACGAGCCCGCCGATCTGGCGCGCAAACTCAGCGGCCTGGACCTGCTGTCCGGCGGTCGCGCGGGTTGGAACGCGGTCACCACCGACAACGCGTGGACCGGTGCGAATTTCCGGCGCGGCGGATTCCTCGACCACGCACTGCGCTACGAACGCGCCGCGGAATTCGTCGCGACGGTGCGGGCAATCTGGGATGCCTGGGACGACGGCGCGGTCGCGGCCTCGCAGCAGAGCCCCTCATGGGCGCGTCCGGAGGCGATCCATCCGGTCGTACGCACGGGCGCACACTTCGACGTGACGATCACCCCCACGCTGCCGCGCAGCACCCAAGGGCATCCGGTGATCTTCCAGGCGGGCGACTCCCCGGCAGGCCGCGATTTCGCCGCGGCGCACGCCGATGTCATCTTCTCCCGGCACGGAACGCATTTCGACGACGCGCTGGCCTTCGCCACCGATATCCGTGCCCGCCTGCGCGCGGCGGGCCGCCCGGAAGACGACATCCGGATCCTGCCCGGCACACAGATCATCCTCGCGGAGAAGGAATCCGAGGTCGAGGAGAAGGTGCGCTGGGTGAAGACCGGCCAGTACACCGGCCGGACCGCCCTGTCGCTGGCCGGTCAGATCTGGGGCCGTGACCTGTCCGGACTCGACCCCGACGGCCCGCTGCCCGCCGACGATCCCGAGCCACGCCCGATCTCGGAGACCAGGGGCGCACCCCGTTCCGGACAGGACCCGGTGACCATCGCCCGCGAATGGCGGGCCAGGGCAGAAGCGGAGAACCTCTCGCTGCGGGAAGTGGTGATCGCCTCCACCGAACGCTCCGGCTTCGCAGGCACGCCCACCCAGGTCGCCGACGAACTGGCCCGCTGGGTCCGCCACGGCGCCACCGACGGTTTCAACATCTCCCCTTACCTGGTCCCGACCGGCCTGGACGAGATCGTCGACTGGCTGGTCCCCGAACTCCAGGAGCGCGGCGTGTACCGAACCGAGTACACCGGACCCACGCTGCGCGAGCACCTCGGATTGCGCGAGCCACTCACCCGGCGGGCCTGAGCGGAGGGCGACAGTAGCCACCTGCTAATCGGGCCACAACCCAGCGCTCACGGTCTCCGTACGGCCAAACGGCACGGCCATCTACGTCAGCCGCCCATCGCAGCCTCGGACAGCTGCCAGGCCCCATCCGTTTGACGTATTCCATGCCGAGCATAGCCACTCGGCGATGGTAAAAATTCACGATCATCCAGCTAGTGAGATGCGTGCATACACGTCCCATGAGTAAGAGAACTCGCGGCGTTCAAGTAACACCATCGCCGCCTCCGTGACCGATACATCCGCTCGGGGGATGGCAGTACTTATTTCGACAGCATCAGCAGCCCTGGCGAAGGCCGGATAGGCAATTGTCACATGAGGATCGGATACCGACTCTTTTACTGGCGCTTCAGGCAAGACGGATAAGGTGGCCGAACGCAGCACATCGCGAAGGTTTCGCACACGCTCGGCGGGCGATACCTTGAACCCTATTGCGCCGCGAAGATTGCTGGGTTGCTCAATCGTCATGGTGAAGGGCATTTGATCTCGGCAAGCGCGCCGAGCAGCGGTGACGATTGAATCGAGCTGCTCTCGTGCACTTTCACCGTCATATGCGATTCGGTCCAGTGTTAGATGCAGACGATCCGAGGAGACCGGATAGAAGCACGTTGCGTCTATCGCTTGCTGGCACTCTTCGGTCAGCGCGTGAAGGTCCGAAGCATGTTCAAAAGTGATGAACCAGTAGTAGCCCAGTGGCCCAGCGCGACGATCGCGCCGTTTATCGTTCGCATTACTCATCTTGCTCATCAATGCTCTTAATGTTCGCTAGCGCCTCTCGTACAGCACGCAGTTGTAACGTGTCTCCCCACCTGGCCGTGGCATCCTGCACAAATTCCGAGACCCGACGTCGGACTTGCATCATAGGCTTGCCCGGTGACACTCCGAGGGCATCGAGCATGATGCTTGTGGCGGCATCCAAGTCGGCATCTTTGGTTAGGACATGTGAGCGCGCCAGGTCGATCATCACCAGCGAACGACCCCAGGGGGAGTTTGTTTGGTTCATCTCGGGCAGAGCTAGCGCCGCATACTGTTCGACCTTCTCTGGCATTGCCAAGGAGAGATACGAGGTGGCCGCGTTCCCGGCCACCTGCGCCGGGCTGTAACCTTCGAGCGAGATACTGGACGGAACGACCGCCGGTTCTCCGTTGTGCGACAAGCGTTCGTATGCCTGATCAACCGCGTGGTGTACGCCCTCAACATCACCAAGCTTTCCCATCGCCCGTGCGACACCATTGATGGCAAGGCGGGCGCGCTGCGGCCCGTAACCAGCATGCGCAAGGCCGTCTTGTGCGTAGCGCAGCGCCTCATCGTACTGTCCCGCATAGTACTCGCAGAAACTTTGCAGGCCGCGTGCCCATGCTACGAGGTTTTTGTCCTGTGCATACTCGCCGAGCTGGAAGGACTCCAAGCAATAGGCGCGGGCGAGCGAAAAGTTGCCGGTCCCGACTGCGATGTAGCCGAGGAGTCCCGAGGTCTCACTCGCGATCTCGAACAGTCGACCTCGCTGTCTCGGATGACCACACTCGTCAATGAGTTCATCAAGCCAGACACGCTGCTTCTGGAGGGCCGGAACAAATTTGGCGGGATCAATCGTTTCGTACTGCGCGATGGTCTGCCGCGTACTGGTCTGCAGCTGCTGAAGAATCTCGGGATCGATTGAGCGGCTGAGCTTGTGGACACGAGCGAGTACCGTGATCAGCTCTTCCCTAATCCCCCGATCGGGATGTGGCGGCTCGTTCGCTTCACTGTCGTCTGTGCGTGACGTACTGATCGTCTCGTCATCGACAGGCACAGCACTTGCATGCGTTGACCGGCGGGCTGGCGGCTGGTGCCGCGCCCTCCATTCAGACTCCCCTTCAGCCACGATTTGCTCGAACCGTGCCCGGTCTTCTGTGGTTGCTCGCTGGTCGAGCGTGATGTCCAGAATGGTCTGTGTATTCGAACGCGGCCTGACTGAACTGAGGCCCGTCCGCCAGTTGTTGACGGTCGTCGTCTCCAGTCCTAGCAAGGCGGCGAAGTCTCGAACCGATCGCCTCATGGCTTCTTGCAGTGCCACCGCCTCGAAGCCCGTCCATGCCCGCCCTCTGACCATTGCCATACCTTACGATTTGCCGCCTGAGCTGGGTAAATGCGCACGTTGGACCAACGGTACCCGACTATTACACGGTCGCGCGTGCCAACGGCCGACGGGCACGGTTGAACCGGTCCCCGGCACCGAGCCGACGCCGCATCTCTCGGGCGGCGCATCCGCCCCGGTGAGCCGGAGTGGGTGGCGAAAGCCCTTGGCGCCGGGGACCGCGTTCTGCCTCCGTCACTTTGCCGGGAAGGTGCTCCCCCAATGCCCTACGCGACCCTCGCTGTCCACCAGCTCGCCACTATGACCATGCCTGAAACTCATCAGGCCCCCGAGCGGCCTTTCGCCATTGATCAAGCGCACGCAGTGATGCAGTTCCATGTTGTCTGTCGCGCCGAGAAATGCCCGCGGAAGGCTGCCGCGCTCCATGCTCTGATCGCGGCAGGCCGAATTGTCCCTTCCACCGGCAAGCCCCGGTGACAGCTGTGCGGCCCCTCCGCCCGTCCCAGCGTATTCGGCACATCCACATCGAATCCGACGCGCTCAGCCTGGACTACCGAGCCAGTGCCGAGCAAGCGCAGAACGTTGCCGACGCACTGACGCGATGCTTCCCGGAGCTGGTGGTCACCGTCGATGACGACGTCCGTGCCGATCTGCCGCCGCTGCCCTGCGCCGGGCTGTGGGACTGAGCCACTCAGCTCGCCATCAGGACCCGAGATCGAAAGGACACCCTATCCATGCCGTCTGATTCTCAGCGGTCGAAGCATTTCGTTTTCGAGGTCACCCCGAATGTGCCGCTGGCCTTATGGTTCCCGCTGCCGAGCCGCGACCCGATCAGCCGCTGCCGGATGCGGGACCGTTCCTGCAGGTATGGGGTGGTAGAGCCGAGGATGGTGAGACGACAGGCGGGAGGGTCGTCGTGACTTCCTCGGATCCCCTGCCGGACAGGGTGTTTGTCCGAGCAGACGGCATACTGGCTGAGTTCATGTGCCATGCGCATCTACTGGAACTCACTGTTGAACGCGCTCGCGAGCTTCGGCGCATCCATCGGTTTCACCGCCCGGACGAGTGCATCGTGCATCTCGAAGTGGCCTACGTGCTGCTGATCGAGGACTGCGACTGAGTTGACGGCGTCGGTCGTCTGGGCTCTGTGGCTCCGGGCAGAGATGGCAGCGAGCCAGGACCTTGTGGCTCTCAGGCTTGGTGGGTGACCGGAGTTGGCCGCGACGCTCATACCGCCCAGTCCTTCCCGCGACTCTGCCGAACATGCACTTCTCGAGGCTTCCGAACGGACTGGTGGCGTAGGAGTACCGCGCGAACGGCGGAAGGAACGCGAACGGAGCCGCCGTCCCGAGTGGACGACGGCTCCGGCCTTCTGCGAAGAATTCAGAGCACGGCTTCGATCGCCGCGATCAATTCCGGCGCCTCGGGCGTGGTCCGCGGGCGGAAGCGGCCCGCGACTTTGCCGTCTCGGTCGATCAGGAACTTTTCGAAGTTCCACTGGATGTCGCCGGCCGCGCCCTCGGCGTCGGGGGTCTCCGCCAAGCTCTGGTAGAGGGCGTGGCGCTGGTCGCCGTTGACGTCGGTCTTCTCCAGCAAGGGGAAATCGACGCCGTAGGTGGTGGAACAGAACTGCTCGATCTCTTCCGCGGTGCCCGGCTCCTGGCCCATGAACTGGTTGCACGGCACGCCGACCACGCTGAAACCGCGCGGCCCGAAGGACTTGTGCAGTTCGACCAGACCGGAGTATTGCGGCGTCAGCCCGCATTTCGAGGCCACGTTGACCAGCAGGACGGCGCGGTCGCCGACCAGGTCGGCCAGCGTCGTCGGCTCGCCGGACAGCGTGCGTAGCGGAACTTCTCGAAGGCTCATACGTATGGACCTGCCCATTCTTGATTCCGTGGATCCACCCCGACGGCCACGCTACCGGATCGGCGACCGTGGCAGGCGCGGCGAGGGAACCGCGCTCAGCGCAACCTGGTTCGGCGCATCAGCCGCAGTGAGGTCAGCGTCATCTTCAGCTGCTTGTCGTAGGGCTGACCCGCCCGCGCGGCGAGCACCTGCTTCTTGAGCACACCGACGTTCACCGTGTCGGTGTACTTCAGCAGGCCTTGGTCGCCGTGCCGGGTACCGACCCCGGACTGCTTCACCCCGCCCGACGGCGTGCCTTTGGCGGCGTAAGTGGCGACGAAACCGTCGTTGATGTTGATATTGCCCGCCTGCAGCTGGGCGGCGATCCGCTCGGCGTGCGCGAAGTCCCGGGTCCACACACTGGCGTTCAAGCCGTAGTCGGTGGCGTTGGCCAGACGCACGGCCTCCTGCTCGTCATCGAACGGATACACGCTGACGACCGGTCCGAAGGTCTCCAGCGTCGCGTGGGTCATCTCGGGTGTCACACCGGTCAGCACGGTGGCCTCGTAGAACGCGGGGCCGACGTCGGGGCGCGCTTGCCCGCCGACGTGGACCGTGGCGCCTTTGGCCCGCGCGTCCTCGACGTGGGCTGCGACCCGTTCCAGATGCTGCGGAGACACGAGGGAACCGAACTCCGGCGTGTAGTCGTAGGCGGCGCCGATCTTGCCGTTCAATTCGGCCGCGGCGGCGACCAACCGGCGCAGGAACTCGTCGTGGATGCAGCGGTGCACGTAGATCCGTTCGATGTGCATGCACGCCTGCCCCGAGTTGGCGAACGCCGCGAACACCGCGCCGGGGATCACCTCGTCCAGGTTCGCGTCGGCGAGCACGATCATCGGATTCTTGCCGCCCAGTTCCAGGCTGCACCCGATGAGGTTGCGGCCGGCCTGCTCGCCGACGATCCGGCCGGTGGCGGTGGAGCCGGTGAACATGACGAAGTCGACGTTGTCGATCAGGGTCGGTCCGATGTCGGGTCCTTCCCCGCACACCACCTGGACCAGACCGCGCGGCAGCCCGGCACGGTGCAGCAGCTCGACGCCGAAGAGCACGCACAGCGCGGTCTTGTTGTCCGGCTTCAGCACGACGCCGTTGCCCGCGATCAGCGCGGGCATGGCGTCGGACAGGGCGATGGCGAAGGGGAAATTCCAGGGCGCGATCACCGCGACGAGCCCCTTGGGACGGTGCTGCTCGGTGGAGGTGGTCAGCAGCGGCATCGGGCCGCCCCGCCGCTTCGGCCGCAGCACCCGGCGGGCGGTTTTGAGGTAGTGGCTGATCACCATGGGCACGTCGCAGGATTCCTCGACGGCCATGCGACGGGCCTTACCGCACCCGACCTGGATGAGGTCGGCGATGGTCTCCACTTCGCCGAGCATCAGCTCGTGCAGTCGCTCGAACACCCGCAGCCGCTGCCGCAAAGGCAGCGCGGCCCACTCCGTCTGCGCCGTCCGGGCGGCGGCGCACGCGGTCAGGACGTCCTGCGGGGTCGACTGCGGCAGTTCCCCGACCGGCGCGCCGCTGTAGACCTCGATCATCTCGAACGGCGCCGCGCTACCGTCGGCGGCGACCAGGCCGGTCAGCCGCTCGATCAGCTCCCCGGTGATCCTGGCGGGCAGGGTACCCCTCGCCTTGTCGGTGTGTGCTGTGCTCATCGGATCTTCTCCATGACGTCGGGCATCGCCGCAGGTGCCGGGCCGGACAGTGCGACTGAATTAGAACACGTTCCGGTTTTGGATTCATCGTATTCGCCCCGGCACGCCCTGCCTACCCGGCGCGCGCCAGGAATTCGGCTCACTCGTCCGCGGCGATCGACAGCGCCTGGGCCGGGCAGTAGCGCACGGCGCGCTGCACGTCGGCCTGTGCCCGCGGGTCCGCGGCGGCGGCGCGGATCTCCACTTTGCCGCGCTTGGGCACATGGAACGCCTCGGGCGCCTCGTCCTGGCATACGGCGTGTCCCTGACACAGATCCAGATCGGCCAGCACTCGCATCGTCGCCACTTCCTTACCGGTCGTTCGGTGCCGCGTCGTCCACGAGCGGACGCACCGGCGCCTCGGGTTGCACCTCGACCAGGACCAAGTGCGAGCCGCGCGGCGTGGACACCACCGCGACCACCGCGGCGGCCAGGTCGCTCGCGCGCAGCATGAACGGGTGCCTGGCGAAGCCCCAGGCCTTCCAGTCCTCCAGCACCGGGCCGACGATCTCGGGCGTAGTGTCCATGCCCATGCCGGTGAGCGTCGGGCCGGGCCGGACCAGCGACAGGCGAATGCCGCTGCCCTCGAGCTCCATTCGCATCTGCGCTGCCATCGCTTCCAGGCCCGCCTTGGCGGCGCTGTAGGCGCCGGTGCGCGGACGCGGTTCCGGCGCGCAGTCCGAGCTGATCAGCACGACGTCGCCGCGTTGCCTGCGCAGCATGCCGGGCAGCACCCGGTGCACGAGACGCTGCGCGCCGACGAGATGGACCTGTACCTGGCGCACGAACCGTTCCGGATCCATCGCGTGCGCTTGGCCGAATTCGATGTCGCCCGCGCTGGACACCAGGATCTCGGTGGGGCCGAGCGCTTCTTCGGCGGCGCGCACGAACTCGTCGACCGAGTCCGGCTCGGTGACGTCGAGGCGGTGGGCGAAGGCCGCACCGCCGTTGGCGCTGATCTTGTCCGCCAGCTCGGCGCACTGATCGACGCGACGCGCGCCGAGCGCGACGGGGTGGCCGAGTTCGGCCAGGGCCATAGCGGTGGCCGCGCCGATTCCGGAGGAAGCGCCGGAGACGAGCGCCGGCCTGCGCTCGGGATGAGGGGTGAATCTTGGCATTATCGAGTCTCCACGGTGACGGGTAGGTGCGCGAAGCCACCCACATCGGACGAGTGAACAGGTGCGATTCCGGATTCCGGGACTTCGTAGGTCCGCGCTCGCGAGCTGAACTCACGCAGGGCGACGGTCGCTTCCAGGCGGGCGAGGCGCGCGCCGGGGCAGAAGTGCCCTCCCCGATCGGACACCAGCGGCTCCACCGCAGCCGTCATCGCCCACCCTCCGAAACCGATAACACGTTCCGCCTCGCGGCAGAGTGCTGAGACTCAGGCGAAGACAGATAGCTGGACATGTGTCTGGACAGTACCACCCAACGTCGCTCCCGAACAATGCTTCCGGGCTACCAACCATTTCACCCACCTGAACCCACATGCGGAAGGGTGCCGCACAGGCAGTCGCACTACCGGACACCACCTCGGCCAGAATGGCAGAGTTAGAACCTGTTATTGCCACCGCTCACATCCCAAGACTATATTCCGTACAGGTGTCCAGACAGTATCGGAGTAATCCATGAGCAGCCTTGTGCCCGCCGACGGGTCCCGCCTGCTGATCGGCGGCAAGCAGGTCGAGGGCGCCGACGGTGTCTTCGCGACGGTGAATCCCGCGACCGAGGAGGTCCTCGGTCTCGCCGCCGACGCGAACGCGGCCGATCTCGACGCGGCCGTCGACGCCGCGCGCACCGCGTTCGACGAGACGAACTGGTCGCGCGATCACGCCTTCCGCGCCCGCTGCCTCGAGCAGTTGCGCACCGCGCTGCAATCGCACGTCGAGGAGCTGCGCGAGATCACCATCGCCGAGGTCGGCGCCCCGCGGATGCTCACCGGCGGCCCGCAGCTGGAAGGCCCCGTGGCCGACCTCGGCTACTCGGCCGGGCTGGCCGAAACCTACGACTGGGAAACCGATCTGGGCGTGGCCGAGCCGATGGGCATCAAGACGCGCCGCCTGCTGCGGCGCGAGCCGATCGGCGTGGTCGGGGCGATCACGCCCTGGAACTTCCCACATCAGATCAATTTCGCCAAGCTCGGCCCGGCGCTCGCCGCGGGGAACACCGTCGTGCTCAAACCCGCTCCCGACACCCCGTGGTGCGCGGCGGCGGTCGGCGCCATCATCGCCGAGGAGACCGATATCCCGGCCGGCGTCGTGAACATCGTGACCTCCGCCGACCACACGCTCGGCGCCCGGCTCACCGCGGACCCGCGCGTCGACATGATCAGTTTCACCGGGTCCACCGCCACCGGCCGCGCCGTCATGACGGGCGCGGCCGCGACGCTGAAGAAGGCATTTCTCGAACTGGGCGGGAAATCGGCGTTCATCGTGCTCGACGACGCCGACATCGCCGCGGCCTGCTCGGTGGCGGCGTTCTCGGTGTGCGTGCACGCCGGACAAGGATGCGCTCTGTCCACCCGTCTGCTGGTCCCCCGGGCCGCCTACGACCAAGCGGTGCAGGCGGCCGCGGCCACCCTGGGCGGGATCAGGCCGGGCGATCCCGCCGACCCGCGCACCATCTGCGGGCCGCTGATCTCCGAACGGCAGCGCGCCAGGGTCGAACGTTATCTCGACATCGCGCGCACGGAAGGCGGGCGGATCGTGGTCGGCGGCGGCAGGCCTGCCCAGCACGAGCGCGGGTTCTTCGTCGAACCGACCCTGATCGCGGACGTTCCCAACAGCGCGACGGTCGCCCGCGAGGAGATCTTCGGCCCGGTGCTGGTGATCATCCCGCACGACGGTGACGAGGACGCCGTCCGCATCGCCAACGACTCCCCCTACGGCCTCTCCGGTTCGGTGTGGGGAACCGACCCCGAGCGCATCCGGCGCGTCACCGAAGGCGTGCGCACCGGGACGCTGAGCGTCAACGGCGGCGTCTGGTACTCCGCCGACGTCCCGTTCGGCGGCTACAAGCAATCCGGCCTCGGCCGCGAAATGGGCGTCGCCGGATTCGAGGAATACCTCGAGACCAAAGTCATCGCCTCCCCGGCCTGATTCCGCCGCGGGACAACGACAACACAGAGGAGCTGAACCTCATGGCCCGTTTCACGGGAAGATCCGCCATCGTCACCGGCGCCGCCCAAGGCATCGGCGCGGCCTACGCGCAGGCGCTGGCCGCCGAGGGCGCGAACGTCGTCGTCGCCGACAAGAACGCCGAGGGCGGCGCGGCGGTCGTCGAGAAGATCGTCGCCGACGGCGGCACCGCGGTGTTCGGTCAGGTCGACGTGTCCGACCCCGAATCCGCCACCGAGCTGGCCGATTTCACCGTCGCCGAGTTCGGCGGCATCGACCACCTGGTGAACAACGCCGCCATCTACGGCGAGATGAAGCTGAACCTGCTGCTGACCGTGCCGTGGGACTACTACAAGAAGTTCATGAGCGTGAATATGGACGGCGCGCTCACGATGACCCGCGCCGTCTGGCCGCACATGTCCAAGCGCGGCAGCGGATCGATCGTCAACCAGTCCTCCACGGCCGCGTGGCTGTACTCCAGCTTCTACGGCCTGGCGAAGGTCGGCATCAACGGGCTCACCCAGCAACTGGCCTTCGAACTCGGCGGGTCGAACATCCGCGTCAACGCCATCGCGCCCGGTCCGATCGACACCGACGCCACCAAAACGGTCACCCCCGACGTGATCGTCGACGACATCGTCAAACGCCTGCCGCTCAAGCGGATGGGCACCCCGCAAGACTTGGTCGGCGCCTGCCTGTACCTGCTGTCGGATGAGGCGAGCTGGGTCACCGGGCAGATCTTCAACGTCGACGGCGGACAGATCGTGCGGTCATGAGCGCCCGCATCGGTTTCCTCGGCCTCGGCAACATGGGCGCGCCGATGGCCAAGCGCCTACTGGAATGGCCGGGCGGGCTGGCGGTGTGCGACATGCGGGCCGAAGCGGTCGAGCCGTTTCTGGCGGCCGGGGCCGAGGTCGTCGCCTCGGCCGCCGAACTGGCCGGACAGGCCGCGGTCATCTCGATCACCGTGGTGAACGACGCCCAGGTCCGCGAGGTGATCACCGGTCCGGAAGGGGTCTTGCGGACCGCCGCGCCGGGCACCGTGATCGCCGTGCACTCCACCATCAGTGATCGCACCGCCGAAGAACTCGGCGCTGTCTGCGCCGGCCGTGGCGTCGACCTGGTGGACGCGCCCATCAGCGGCGGCGCGGCCGGCGCGACACGCGGCGCGCTCGCGGTCATGGTCGGCGGCAGCGAGGCGGCCTTCGAGCAGGTGCGCGAACCGTTCGGCTGCTTCGCCGATCTGATCGTGCACGCCGGGCCGATCGGCGCGGGCACGCGCATGAAACTGGCCCGCAACCTGCTGCACTTCGTCTCCTTCACCGCGGCCACCGAGGCGCAGCGCCTGGCCGAGGCGGCCGGTCTCGACCTCACCGCGCTCGGCAAGGTGGTGCGGCACTCCGACGCGGTCACCGGCGGGCCCGGCGCCATCATGCTGCGCGACAGCACCGCCCCGATCCAGGACGGCGACTTCTGGCTGCCGATCCTGCGGCACGTGCGCGACCTCGGCGAGAAAGACCTGAGTCTCGCCCTGGAACTGGGTGAACGGCTCGGCACCGCGCTGCCACTGGCCCAATCGGCCCTCGACCGGCTCGGCCCCGGCCTCGGCGTCGGGACGGGCACCTCCGCATCGGAAAGGCAATCATCATGAGCGACAACGGTTCCGGCGACACAGTGCGGCAGCGCGGTCTGGCCAAGATGGCCGAGGTGTACGGCACGGAGTTCCAGGACTACCCCGGCCCCCACTTCGCGCTGACCTCTGACCACCTGTTCGCCGAGATCTGGTCGCGGCCCGGCCTCACCATCCGAGACCGCCGACTGCTGCTGCTCGGGGCGCTGGCGGCGCAGGGCGCCATCGACACCGCGGGCATCCAGATCGGGGCCGCACTGCGCAACGGCGAACTCACCGAAGAACAGCTGCACGAGATCGCGGTGTTCCTGTGCTACTACGTGGGTTGGCCGAACGGCACCAAACTCGACCTGCTGGTGGGCACGATTGTGGCGCAGCAGAAGAAGGCCGCCCGCGCGCAGTCCGCGCCCGCCGAACAGTGAAGGATCCGTTGACGATGTCTGACGCCACCACCATTCGCCCTTTGCGCGCAAGCCGAGTCGAGACCTGGGACCACCGGGCCGACGTGGTCATCGCCGGATACGGCATCGCCGGGGTCTGCGCCGCCATCGAAGCCGCCCGCGCGGGTGCGGACGTGCTGGTCCTCGAGCGCACCGGCGGCTGGGGTGGCGCCGCCGCCCTGGCGGGCGGATTCATCTACCTCGGCGGCGGCACACCGCTGCAGCAGGCCCTCGGCTTCCAGGACACACCGGAGAACATGGAGACCTTCCTGCTCGCGGCGCTCGGTCCCGGCGTGGACAAGGCGAAGATCGCCGACTACTGCCGCGGCAGCGTCGAGCACTTCCACTGGCTGATCTCCTGCGGTGTGCCGTTCCGCGAGGCATTCTGGGGCGAGCCCGGCTGGGAACCGCCGCACGACGAGGGACTGATGTACTCCGGCGGCGAGAACGCCGCGCCCTTCAACACGATCGCCGAACCCGCTCCGCGCGGCCATGTTCCGCAGATGGCCGACAAGCGCACCGGGGAGAAGGGCGGCGGCTACATGCTGATGAAGCCGCTGGCCGACACCGCGGAAGCACTGGGCGTCCGCGCCGAATACGACATGCGGATCGCGCGGCTGATCGTGGACGACGACGATCGCGTCGTCGGCGTGCTGGCCCGCCGCTACGGCAAGCAGATCGCCATCCGCGCCGAGCGCGGCGTCGTACTGGCCACCGGCAGCTTCGCCTATCACAAGGAGATGATCGAAGGCTACGCGCCGCGGCTGATCGGCAGGCCCGCCGCCGCGATCGAGGAGCACGACGGCATCGGCATCCGGCTGGCGCAGGCGCTCGGCGCGGAGCTGGCGCACATGGACGCGACCGAGGTGGCGTTCTTCGGAGACCCGCAGCTGCTGGCGCGCGGCATTCTGGTCAACGGGCGCGGCCAGCGCTACATCCCGGAGGACACCTACCCCGGCCGGATCGGGCAGGCGACGCTGATCCAGCAGGACAACCAGGCGTATCTGGTGATCGATGAGGCGGCCTACGAGGAGGCGCTGACGACCGAGACCTCCACCCCGTTCTTCCGCCAGCCTCCGACCTGGGTGGCGGAGACGATCGCCGAACTGGAAGCCGAGATGGGCCTGCCCGGCCAGGCGTTGCAGGCCACCGTGGAGTGCTACAACCTGCACGCCGCCGACGGCGCGGACCCGTTGCTGGGCAAGAAGCCGGAATGGGTGCGCCCGTTGCGCGGACCGGTGGCGGCGTTCGACATGCGCGGCTTCACCGCGGGTTTCACCCTCGGCGGTCTGCGCACCGACCTCGATTCCCGGGTGCTGCACGTCTCCGGCGAGCCGATCCCGGGGCTGTTCGCGGCCGGACGGTGCACCTCCGGTCTGTGCGCGGGCGGCTACGTCAGCGGCGCGTCGCTGGGCGACGGCAGCTTCTACGGGCGCCGGGCCGGCATCGCGGCGGCCAAGAACTGAACCGCTCCGACCCACCTAGTAGAATCCAGACACATGTCCGAACCCGATTCCGTCATTCTCGAGGCGACCCGCCGCAGACTCTCCGGTAAACAGGCCGACACGGTCGACAAGCTGACCCGCTCGGCGGTGGAAGTGCTTGCGCGGGAAGGTTTCGCGGGCATGACCATCCGGATGGTCGCCGCGGCGGCCGGGGTCGGGACGGCCACGGCGTACACGTACTTCTCCTCCAAGGAGCACTTGGTCGCGGAGATCTTCTGGCGGCGGCTGGTGGCGTCGCCGTCGCCGGTCAGCGAGGACCAGGACCCGACGGTACGGGTCCTCGCCGAACTGCGGAACATCGCGATGCTGGTGGCCGACGAGCAGGAGCTCTCCGGCGCGGTCACCAGCGCCCTGCTCGGCCGCGACCCCGACGTGGAGCATCTGCGCAACCGGATCGGGGCCGAGATCCGCAAGCGCATCATCCGCGCCCTCGCTCCGGAGCCCGACCCGGACGTGGTCGAATCGCTGGAATTGCTGTACGCGGGCGCGCTGGTGCGCGCGGGCATGGGCTACGGGTCCTACTCCGAGATCGCCGATCGCATCGAGACCTCCGCGCTGCTGATCCTGCGGTAGCTCGGACGATGCCGGACGACTTCGTGCCGGTTACCCGAAACCGGGCCACGCGGCACGCGCTTGCTCGTATCTTTGCCGTAGTCGGTGCAGATCGGAGTGGGAAAAGTGCAACCTGGTGAGCTTTCCGTGGACTACGTCGTCGTCGGCTCCGGATCGGCGGGCGCGGTGGTGGCCGAGCGGCTCAGCGCCGATCCGGGCACCACGGTGGCGCTGCTGGAAGCGGGCCCGCCGGACAAGAACAAGTTCGCGCACATTCCCGCCGGGTTCGCGAAACTCTTCCGCTCCGAGGTGGACTGGGACTACCTCACCCAGCCGCAGCCGGAACTGAAGAACCGCGAGATCTACTGGCCGCGCGGCAAGATGTTCGGCGGCTCGTCCTCGATGAACGCCATGATGTGGGTGCGCGGGTTCCGGGCGGACTACGACGAGTGGGCGCTGCTGGCGGGTCCGGAGTGGGGCTTCGCCGCGGCCGTCGAGCAGTTCCGTCGCATCGAGCGCGTGGAGAACGCCCAGTACCCCGACGAAGGCACCGAGGGTCCGCTGCACGTTTCCCGGCAGCGCAGCCCACGCGGCCTCACCGCCGCCTACCTGGCCGCGGTCGAGGAGGCGGGCTACCAGGTCGAGCCGCCGAACCGGCCGCAGCCGGACGGGTTCAGCGAGACCATGGTGACCCAGCGTGCGGGTCGCCGCTGGAGCACCGCCGACGCCTACTTGCGGCCCGCCCTGCGCAGGCCGAACCTCACGGTGCGCAGCGAAGCGCTGGCCACCCGGGTGCTGTTCGACGGCACGCGTGCCGTCGGCGTGGAATACCGCCGAGGCGGTGGCACGCACACGGTGACCGCGCGGCGCGAGGTCGTGCTGTGCGGCGGTGCGATCAACAGCCCGCAACTGCTGATGCTCTCGGGCATCGGCGACCGGGACGAACTGGCCCGCCACGGCATCGAGGTGCGCCACCACGCGCCGGAGGTGGGGGCGAATCTGCAGGACCATCTGGTCGCGGGCCTCGGCTACGGCGTCGCGGGCGACTCGCTGTTCGGCGCCGAGAAGCCGCGCCAGCTGCTGGCCTACCTGCTCCGGCACCGCGGCATGCTCACCTCGAACGTCGGTGAGGCCTACGGGTTCGTGCGCAGCAGGCCGGACCTGGAGTTCCCCGATCTGGAGCTGGTCTTCGCGCCCGCGCCGTTCTACTACGAGGGGCTCCAGGACCCGACCGAACACGGCGTCATCCTGGCGACGGTGCTGCTGCGCCCGCAGAGCCGGGGACGGATCGCCCTGTCCGGCCCGGACCCGTCCGCCAAGCCGGTCATCGATCCGCGCTACCTGTCCGACAGCGCGGGCGCCGACCGCGCCGCGATCATGGCCGGGCTGCGCGTGTGCGCCGCCATCGCCGCCAAGCCCTCGATGCAGGCGGTGCTCGGCCCGCTGATCTACCCGCCGCAGGCGCCCGCGGAACCGGAAGCCGTGCTGGAACTGACGCTCAACTCCTACGCGCACACGCTCTACCATCCGGTCGGCACCTGCCGCATGGGCACCGACGCCACCAGTGTCGTCACGCCCCGGCTGGAAGTGCGTGGCGTGCAAGGACTCCGGGTGGCCGATGCCTCGGTGATGCCGCTCATCATCCGCGGCCACACGCACGCGCCCGCGGTGTTCATCGGCGAGCAGGCGGCCGAGTTCATCCTTTCGGGATAGGAGTCGGCCCTCCGATACGGCCGGGGCGCGCTCGACACCGCGACCGGCGTCGTAGCCCGCACGAGTGCCTGCTTTCGTCCGGGCTCACCGACACCTGCCTCGGAGCCGCCCGGGCTCCGCGCCCTGAGCGGAGGTCCGGACGCCGATCCCTGCTCTACGCGCAGCGGTAGGAGTCCGCTCGCACCCTTACGACGCGAGGGCGAATCCCAGCGAGGCGGCTGCCAGCGCGAGGAATGGCAACGGGTAACCGATATGCGCGTACTGCCGCGCCCGCAGCAGGGTCAGCTCCGCCCCGACGAAGTAGACGACCAGCCCGGCCGCCGCGGCCACTGCGATCGGCGCAACCGCCAGCCCCACCAGCAGCCCGGCCCCGCCGACCGCCTTGACGACCGCCAGTGGCGTCAGCCACGACTCCGGAATCCCGCAGTCCCGCATGTTCGTCCGCACCCACTCGGCGCGAACCACATCGATGCCTGCCGCGAGCAAGGCGGCCGCCGCCGCCAGCACCGTGGCGACAACGTAGGCGACGTCCATACGAATACCCTTCTGTCAGATGCGCCCGGCCCACACCTCGGTCACCTGGGCGCTGTCGAATCCGTCATCTCGATGACGGACCACGAAGCGGAGAGGTGACCGATGCACACCGACGACGAGCTGGCGCGGGAATTCGAGTCCCAGCGCGGCCACCTGCACGCGGTCGCCTACCGCATGCTCGGCTCACCGGCCGAGGCCGACGACGCGGTGCAGGAGACCTGGCTGCGGCTGACTCGTCACGACATCGAGGGCGTACGGAACCTGCCGGGCTGGCTGACCACCGTCGTGTCCCGGATCTGCCTGGACATGCTGCGCACGAGGGCGGCGCGGCGCGAGGAACCGCTCGACGACCCGACCCGGCTCGACGACGGCGCCGAGGAGAACGAGCCGGAACGCGAGGCGATGCTCATCGAATCGGTCGGCCGGGCACTGCTGGTGGTGCTGGACCGGCTCGGCCCCGACGAACGAGTCGCGTTCGTCCTGCACGACTTGTTCGCGGTGCCGTTCGACCGGATCGGGCCGATCGTCGGGCGCACGACGCCGACCACCAAGAAACTGGCCAGCCGGGCCCGGCAACGCGTCCGCGGCGACCACGCCGCCGGTACCGCGGAACTCACCGCACAGCGACATGTCGTCGACGCGTTCCTGGGCGCGGCCCGCACCGGCGACCTCGACGGGCTCCTGGCCGTACTCGCCCCCGGCGTGGTCCGGACCGCCGATGCGGCCGCACTCCCGCCGGGACTGGCCACGACGGTGCGCGGCGCGTCGACGGTGGCCGCGGAAACCGTTCTGCTGCGCAAGCGTTCGCAGGTGGCGGCGCTCGCGCTGGTGGATGGTCACCCAGGCATCGTGGTCGCGCCGCACGGCAGGCTGCTGCTCGCGCTCGCGGTCACGGTGCGCGGCGACCGAGTGGCCGGATACCAAGTCATCGCCGATCCGGCCAGGCTGTCCGAACTCTCGATCACCTTGCTGCCCGATTGATTTCGATCCGGCCAGCTCAGGACGTCGGTACCGGCTGGTGCGCACCGCCCGGCTCGGCGCGTTCCGCCGACCTGCGCCGCCGGAATTCCCGGGGCGTCTCACCGAAGCGCGCCTTGAACGCCGCGGAGAACCACGCGGGGGTGAATCCGGCGCGGACCGCCAGCTCCCGGATGGGGTCCTCGGCCCGCCCGGGATCCTCGAGCAGATCGCGTGCGGCGCGCAGCGCTTCGTCCCGCCGCACGTCGCGGTAGGTGGTGCCGGACTGTTGCAGGACCACGCGCAACTGCCGGGGCGACCAGCCCAGCGCGTGCGCCACCGCGGGCAGCCGCACGTCGCCGCGGCCGACGTTGGCTCGCACATACTGCCGGATCTGAGCGACGACCTGGGCGTGGTGGGCTCGCTGCGGATGGGTGTCGCCGAGGGAGATCATGCTCAGCAACTCCGCGATCCGGTCGCAGACCGCGTTGAACTCGTGATCGGAGAGGTTCGACTGCTCGGCGTGGGTGCTGCGGATCATGGTCCGGGCGATCCGGCCGAGGCCGGAGTTCAGGTCGATCGTCATGCCGCGCTCGGCCAGCGGTCCCGCGCGGTGGTCGAGTTCCGCGCGAGGCAGCTGGATCGCGTAGGCCGACAGCAGGGGGATGTGTATCTGGCACAGGTCGTCCAGAGCGGTCACCGCGGCCTGATCGGGCTGCGCCGACGTCTCCTCGTCGCGATACCGCACCGAGTACACGCCCCGCTCGGGGACGACCACCCAGTAGAAGTCGTCGCACGAGACGCGGCGAATGTTCGTCCGCGTGCGGTATGAGGTGCTGGTTCCGCGCTGCTCCCAGCGCAGCAACCGGTAGACGGCCGATTCCTGGACCGTGAGTCCCGAATACCACCGGTCGGGATCGCCGTACCGGTAGTCCATCGGAACGAAGCTGTTGGCGATCGTGGTCCACGACGCGGAATCGCCCGCGGTCACGCCATAGCACTGCATGCTGACAACCTATCGCCGCCCGATTTCTCCGATATCGTATTGTCCACCAACACGATATGGCTCGCGCCGCGATCCATGCGCTGCTGGGAAGCCTCCGTCCGCTTCCTGCTCGCCGCTCGATTCCCCGGGTTGGGCAACGGGAGTACCGTGCGCGTTTCAGCGCGCGGGCACCCTGGCGAAACCGAGCGGGGGCGTGGGCGCGGGCCCGGTTCGCACCACGGGGCGGAAATCGGGCAGTACCGGCAGCACGTCGGCATTGCGGGCGGCGTAACAGCGCACGACGGGCAGCGCGCGCGCCACTTCGGCGCGTTCCACCGGTTCGTGATCGATGAAACCGATGGCGTCGAGACCGAGACCGAGCGTGCGCCCGATCCGCATGATCGCCGAAGACTTCGGGCCCCAGCCGATCTCGACGGCCGAGAACATCTCGTAGACGCCGTAACGGTACAGCTTGTCCAGCGTCCACTCCCGCTCACCGCGGCTGGCGACGGCATGCCAGATCCCGCGCTCGCTGAGCACACGCAAGGTGCGCAGCGCGGCGGGCCGCAATGCGCCCGCGGTCGCGTCGCACACGACGCCGTCCCACAAAGTGTTGTCCAGTTCCCAGACAAGACATCTCAGAGCCGGTCTCATCGCCCTGCCCCTATCGTTGCGTCATCACTGCCTTTCCGCCGTGACGTGCACGGCAGATGGGCACTGCACACCATCCAGGACACGACACGTGCCGGACAAGACCCGCATTACATGGCCACGCCCGGCGCGGGTGATCCTACCGGCATGCCGGCCGCGCCTCGCGGCAACGACAGAACCGGCTCCGGCGCTGCCCGGCGCGTCGGTAGCACCGAGGCCCGAGCGTGACCACTGTCATCAAAAACCGGTCATATGTCCAACTGCTGTGACCGCTCACAACTCATTCCGACCGGTCTCGCACGCTCTCACAGAACCCGCGGATCGGGTCCGCAAAAGAAATCGACCGATTAGTGTGAATGCGCTGCACAGCAATCGTGGGCGGAAGGGAGTCGCCAATGTCCGTCGACAGTTCGGCCCGGCAGAGCCTGACCCTGTCAGGCAAGCCGATGTCGTCCCCACTGAAGGACGTTCGCGGGCTATCGCGTCAGATGGTCGGGCATTTCGTCGAGAACGTCATCCCGTGCGGCACCCTACCGGGTGACGCCATCGCAGGCGACGTCACCACCATCACCCGGGTCTGCCTGGAGCTGGCGGTGAGCATGCTCGACGGAAAGGACCTGCCGGAGAAACTCCAGCGGCTCGGTGACGCCGCCGCGGGGTGGGCGCGCGAAGGGGTGCCGATCGACACCATCCACCACTCGATCCACGAAGGCTTCAAGATGGGCCTGGACCTGGTGGTGTCCGGCGCGACGATGAAGGACTACGACGACCTCGTCGACGGCGCCAAGATGGTCGTCGAGATGCTCGACATGATCAACTCGGCGGTCTCCATGGCCTACGTGCGCGAGTTGCGCGCGGTGGTCAGCGAGCACCACACCGCCGTGCACACGCTGACCTCGGCGCTGCTGGGCGGCCACAGCACATCCACCATGGCCCGGGAATGCGGCATCGCCATCGCGCCCTCGTATGCCGTTCTGGCCGTGGCGATTCCGCCGCACCGGGAGGAACGCAATCCGATGGTGGACGGCAAGGTCGTCGCCCGCCGGAAACTGCGCCGAGTCCAGGCCGAGCTGGCCACCCGGTGCGGCGAGGCCGCGCTGTCGCTGCTGAGCGTGGACGGCGGCACGGTGCTCATCCCAACCGGCCATCTGGACAACGACCAGCTGGACACGCTGGTCACCCAGCTCTCGCACGCCGCGCAGGTGGGCGTCACCGCGACCATGGTCGAGGCCACCCCCGAGAAGATCCCCACCGCCGCCGATCAGGCGCACGAACTGCTCGACATGGTGCAGCGCTTGGAGGCGGTGGCCGGGCTCTACCGCTTCGACGAACTGGCGCTGGAATACCAGCTGACCAGGCCGGGACCCGGCCGCGAATACCTGGGCTCGCTGCTGGACCCGCTGGACGCGCACCCCGAACTGCTGGAGACGCTGCAACGGCACATCGCCAACAACCTCAACCGGCAGCGCACCGCACGCGTGCTGCACGTGCACACCAACACGGTGGACTACCGGCTCAAACGGATCGGACAGCTCACCGGATTCGATCCGTCCCAGCCCTCGGGCCTGTGGTACCTGCGCTCGGCGCTGGTGGCCCGCACGTATCGCACCACCTGAGCATCGGATGCCGAGCCTCCGCGGGGCTATCGCTCGCCGGGCATGACGCTGTCCGACCCGGATTCACCCCACGTCCCACCGCGGCAGGGGCGGCATTCGGGCATATCGCCGTACATGTGCCGTTAATGTCGTGTTTACGATGTCTCGGTGCTAGTGAACGACGTTCAAGGGAGCTTGACCCCACCGGGCGAGCGAGTGGGTATCGAGGAGCTCCGCGAGCGTCGCTTGCGGCCGGTGGTCGTGTGGTGCGGTATCGCGGTCATCGTGCTCGCGCTGATCGGGGGCGAGTTCATGGCCGCGCACATCGGGGCGCTCGGACCGCTGACCAGTCTGTTGCGCGACTATGCGGGCACGCCGAAGTCGGCGACCACGCCGTGGGCGGGCTTTCTGCTGGCCCTGGTGGGGATCACCATGCGCGCACGCGTGGGCGCCGTCACCGCGGCGATCGCCATCGACCTGCTGTTCGTGGTAATCCGGGCGGCGGAAGGACGGCCGTTCACCGTCGGCAACGGCCCGACCATCGTGCTCACCGCACTGGCGGTGATCGCGTTCGCGCGGTGGGACGGACAGCGACGGCGTACGGCGTTGCGCACCATCGCCTTCGGCGCACTGCTGATCTCGGCGACCAAGGTCAGCGAGATCTGGCTGGACATCACCGCGTGGGCCTGCCCGCTGGTCCTCGACCCGTACGTGCAAGTCGCCGATCGCGCCCTCGGCAGTCCGTCGTGGCTGGTAGGGCGCGCGCTCGACGCGGCGGGACCGATCGCCTCGGGCGTGGTGCGCTGGGTGTACTTCGAGCTTCCCTTGGCGGCGGTGCTGGTGGCCGCCTGGCAGCTGCGCGGCGTGACCGCCGGTGCGTGGCCGCGGCACTACCTGGTGCGGACGTTCCTGACGCTCGGCGTCGTCGGGCCGATCTGGTACGTGGTCTTCCCGGTCGTGGGGCCGGTGCTCGCGTACGGCCCGCAAGGGCTGGGCTTCGAGATCGCCGACGTGTGGCCGAATGTCGTTCCGGCGGTGCCGTCCTCGATCGAGGCATTGCGCTTCGACGGCATCACCCCGCGCAACTGCATGCCGTCCCTGCACACGGCCTGGGCGCTGGCGTTGTTCATCCACTCCCGCCGCGGCCCCGTGTGGTTGCGCTGGGGCGGCGCGTTCTGGCTGGTGTGCACGCTGACCGCGACGCTCGGCCTCGGCGCCCACTACGGCATCGACCTGGTCGTGGGCGCGGCGTTGTGCCTGACGGTCGAATCCGCGCTGCGCGACCCCGACCGGGGTTGGGATCACCAGCGCGTCCGGATCGTGGCCACGGGGGTCGCTGTCTGCGCAGGGGCACTGCTGTGCATTCGCTTCTTCGCCCTGGAGATGGCGACGTACCCGGTGCCGTTCGCGATCCTGATCCTCGGTGCGCTCGGTGCGTTGGCGATCATGTTCTACACCACGTGGTTCGGCGCGGCATCGGTCGAACGGGCACGCTCTGTGAGTCTCTGACGGCTTTACCGGTCCACTGAAGGCCCGCCCTGGCGATGAGCGGCCAGCGTCGAGGCCAGCGCTGCCCGATCGAGCTTGCCCCGCGGCGTGCGCGGCAGGCTGTCCACGACCAGAACCTGTACCGGCATGCTCGGGCTCGGCAACCTCGTGCGCAGCTGCCGCCAGATCTCGTCGGCGCTCGGTGCGGCCTCGCCCACCACGATCGCGGCCGCGGGCGCCTCGCCCATGCGTGCGTCGGGCACGCCGATGCAGGCGGCCTCGGCGATACCCGGTATCGCGGTCAGCGCGGCTTCGACCGACGCCGGTTCCACGTTGAGACCGGCCCGGATCACCATGTCGGTCTCGCGGCCGAACAGCCGCAGGCGGTTGCCGATCACCTCGCCCCGGTCGCCGACGGTCATCCAGCCGTCAACGGGCCCGCCGGTCACGCCGTCCGCGGTGAGGTAGCCGTCGAACAGCATGTCGCTGCGCACGTACACCAGCCCGTCGCGAACCCGTGCCTGCACACCGTAGAACAGTTCACCCGCCGACTTCTCGTCGTCTTCGCCGAGCCCGCGATCGAAGGAGACGAAGCTCAGTTCGGACGCGCCGTAGAAGTGCACGAGTGCGGCGTTCGGCAAGACCTCTTGCAACGCTTGCCGTCCCGTGCGCGGCCACCGGGCGGCGGAGGACAGCACTTCCCGAATGCCGCGCACGGGGCCGATCCCCGCGCGCACCACGTCCCACGCGATCGTCGGCACCGAATACAGGTGCGTCGCACCGTCGTGCAGCGAGTCGGCCGCCGACCGCAGATCGACGGTCGCGCCCCGGGTCAAAGCGTGCAACGCGCCGTAGAGGAAATGCGTGTGGTCCAGCACACCGGGCACCGACACCTGATCTCCGGCACCGATGTCGAAGGTGCGGTCGGAGCGATCCAGCGTGGTGGCCCAGGACCGCTGGTCGCGTACGAACAGCTTCGGCTCGCCCGTGGTGCCGGAGGTGATGCCGGCCAACAGCTCGGCGCCCGGATCCACCCGGCCCACCGGCCCCTCGGATGCCAAAGTGGCGGCGGTTCGCACGGTTGCCTCGAATCCCAGCCGCCGCAAACGCCGATGCTGATGCGGCGCGGCCACCACCGCTCCCGGCTCGGCGAGCGCGAGCACCCGGGTCAGCTGGGCGGGCAGCAAATGGCGGTGCAGCAGGACGACACTCACTCCCGCGTGCATCGCCGCCGTCACCGCCACCAGCGATTCGACGTCGGAGGTGGGCAGCACGGCCACCCGGTGCATCCCATCGAGCCCGGCGGCGGTGCGGACGACCCTCGACCAGAATTGCTCGTAACCCACCCGCTCGCGTCCGGAGATCACCGCGGTCGCCCGCGGATTCGCCGTGACCTGCCGAGCGATACGCGCGGCGAGCAGTTCAGTCATCGTCCACTCCCCTCGCCGCGAGGGCCTCGCCCATCGCGTCGGCCGTCCGCAATGCGCGCACCAGCACCGGCGTCACCAGCGCCGTCATCGACCATTCCAGCCCACGCGCACGCCGCGCTTCGGCGACGTCGTGCACGATCCCGGCCAGCAACGGGACACAGCGGATCGCCAGAGCCAGCAGCAGACCGATTCGCTCGGGATCGATACCGACCCTGCGCAGCGGCCCCAGCCACCGGGTCACGGCATCGAGCATGTCGGTCACCCGCGTGGTCAAGGTGAACAGCGCCGCGAGCGCCACCGAGATCACCAGCACGCCGCACACCACCGCCGCCCGCGCGGGCGAGGTGATCAGCACCTGGAACGCGGCGATGAGCAGCACCATCCACACCAGCGGACGCAATTGGGCCAGCGCGACGCGCCACGGGATTCCGGCTACCGCGAACAGTCCCGCCACCGCCGCGGCGGCGACCAGCACCTGCGCCGGAGTGCGTACGAAAATCGTGCAGGCCACGATCGACACCAGCAGCAGCACCAGCTTCGCCCCGGCGGGCATCCGGTGCAGCAGCGAATTCCCCGGACGATACAGGCCGATCATTCGACCGCTGCCCGGTATGCCGCGACGGCGTCGCCGGGTGGCCCGTCGAACGCCACCGCGCCGTCATCGATCACGATGACGCGTTCGAAGCTCTCCAGCAACGACAGTTGATGCGTCACGACGATCACCTGCTGGTCCACGCCGTCCAGCGCCTCGGCGACGACCCTGGCATTGCGCAGGTCCAGCAGGGTGGTCGGCTCGTCGGCCACGATCACTTCCGGCCGGCGGATCAGCACGGCACCGAGAGCGAGCAACTGTTTCTGACCACCGGAAAGCAGGTGCGAGGGATGCTCGGCGTGGCCCGCGAGACCGAATCGTTCCAGGATCTCCCCCACGCGGGCGGCGACCTCCGGTTTGCTCAGCCCCGTGCGTCGCAGCGAGAAAGCGAGATCCTCCGCCACCGTGGGCATCACGATCTGGGTGTCGGGATCGGTGAAGACGAACCCCACCTTTCGCCGCACCTGCGCGCCCTTGCGGGAAACGTCCATGCCGTCCACCGTGACCGTGCCGGAGGTCGGTGTCAGCAGGCCGTTGATCATGCGCGCGAGGGTCGATTTGCCGGAACCGTTGGACCCGATGATGCCGACGCGCCGCTCGCTGATCCGCAAGGTGACCTCGCGCAGCACCTTTCGTTCGCCGAAGCGGTGGCCGACCGAGTCGAAGACGATCTCGCTCACGACACTCGCTCCACGAGCACGGCGATCCCCTGCCCACCGCCGATGGCGCAGGCCGCAAGACCGAGCGCCGGGCCGTCCGCGGCCAGCATCTGACTCGCCAGGCGCACCAGCAAGATCGCTCCGGACGCTCCCCACGGATGACCCATCGCGATGGCGCCGCCCTGCGGGCAGATCGTGGACTCGTCCAGGCCCAATTCGTCCGCCACCGCCAGCACCACCGAAGCGAACGCCTCGGTGAGCTCGATGACGCCGAGATCCTCGACGCGGAAACCCGTCCGGCGCAGCAGTTTCCGGATCGCGGGCACCGGACCGAGGCCGGGCAGAGCCGGGTCGGATCCGGCGACCGCGCAGCCGAGGACGCGCAGCGCGGGCAGCCCGGCGGCCATCGACTCGGTGGTGACCGCCATAGCCGCCGCGCCGTCGGAGATGCCGCAGGAATTGCCCGCCGTGGCCGTGCCCTCGACGCCGAAGCTGGGGCGCAGCCGCGCCAGCCGGGTCGCGGTCATTCCCGCCCGGATGCGCTCGTCCCGGCGCACGTCGCCGATCGGGATGATCTCCGCGGAGAAGTCGGCGGCCGCGGCGAGCGTGTGCGAGCGGGCCGCGTAGGCGTCCTGCCGATCCCGGCTGATGCCGCGCGCCCGCGCGAGTTCGTCGGCGGCCACGCCCATGTCCGGATCGGGAAAGCCTTGTGGCGCAAAGGGAGCCCGGGTGTACCGCACGGGCTCGGCGGCACCGGCCGGCGGCCAGAAGCGCCACGGGGCGGTACTGGCCGATTCCACTCCTCCGGCGAGGACCAGTTCGTCCGCGCCGCTGCGCACGCGCAACGCGGCCTGCATCACCGCGTCGAGGCCGGAGCCGCACTGCCGGTCGACGGTGACTCCCGGAACATGCACGCCCATCCCCGCCCGCAAAGCGGCCACGCGGGCGGGATCGCCGCCGGGGCCCAGACAGTTTCCGAGAACCACGTCGTCCACTTCGGCGTCGATCCCCGCGCCGCGCACCGACGCCAGCACCGCCCGCAGTACCGGAGCAGCCAGGTCGATGACGGTGACGTCCGCCAATCCGTGCCCCGCGTTGCCGATCGGCGTGCGGCGCGCCGCGACCAGAACGGGAACGGGGCTCATATCAGCAAGTCTCTCAGCTGACCCCGGGCGACTTTTCCAGCGGCGGTCCGCGGCAGCGCGGGCAGCGGAACCCACCGGCGCGGCATCGCCTCCTTGGCCAGCAAGCCACGTGCTCGCGACCGGATCTCGTCGAGTCCGGCGCCGCCGTCCAACTGCACCGCGGCCGTGACGATCTCACCCAGCACGGCATGCGGCGAGCCGATCACAGCCACCGCGGCGATACCGTCGAGCGATTCCAGGACGCGCTCCACGTCCTCGGCGACCACCGTGGTGCCGCCGACGTTGATCGCGCAATCGCCACGGCCCAGCACCGTCAGCTCACGGTCGTCGCCGAGGACGGCCAGGTCGCCGACCCCGAACCATTCGGGCGCGCCCAGCACGTCGTAGGGCGACCGAACGTAGAGCAGTCCATCACGTACGTCGGCCTCGACTCCGTCGAGCAGCCGCATCGGCTCCGGAACGCGCCGCGCCGCCACCAACGAGACCTCCGAGGACCCGTAGTACTCGACGACCTCGACCGAGCCCGCGGCGGCCACCGCGCCATCGTCCAGCGCGATGCCCGCCACGATCGCGGTACGCAGGCGCGGGCAAGTGCGCACCACCTCACGCAGTACCGCGGGAACCGCGTGCACCACGGTGGCCCGCGCCGGATCGTCGGTGACGCACGCGCCGCGCCACAGCGCGTGCAAGGCACCGAACAGATGCATTGTCGCGTGCAGCGGGCCGGTGATCAGGACGCGATCGGCCGGTGCCACGCCGGTGATCGCGGTGAACGCGGGGAAACTGTCGTACCAGGAAGCGGCCGTCCTGGCGAGCGGCCGGGGACGACCGGTCGAGCCGGAGGTCGCCACCAGCAGAAACGCCGCGGACGGTATCTCCTCGCGTTGCGGCCGCGCGGCGGGATTCTCGACGATCACCGGAAGACCGCGCCGTGCCGCGGCGCAGACGCAGATCAGCGCATCCGGCACGGGCAAGGCCGACGCGTCGTAGACGTTCGCGTCCGGGTTCCGGGCGATCCACTGCTCGATCGCGCGGTCGAGTTCGCGATAGGTATAGGCGCGGCCGCCGAAGTCGACGGCGGGCTCGTCGCCCGTGCCGCCGAGTTCGGGACTAAGCACGGATCAGACCCGGATACGCGCGGTGCACGCCCTTGGCCACCACGCTCGCGACCACGACCTTCAGCAGGTCGCCGGGAATGAACGCCCAGTTCGTGCTGATCGCAGCCCCGACCCCGAGATCGGTGCGCAGCAGCAGGCCCACGGTGCCGAAGAGGTAGATGATCAGCAGGCCGCCGATGGCGTTGATCAGCAGGCCGAGCGCGATCGGGTATTTCGGCAGGATCCGGGCGGTGCACAGTCCGATGAACAGCGCCGCGGGAATCCAACCGACGAGATATCCGGCACTGGGCCCCGCCAGCGCCGTCAACCCGGTACGGCCACCGGACAGCAGCGGCAGGCCGATCAGCGTGAGCGCCAGGAAGACCAGCACCGCGGCTGTCCCCTTGCGCGCCCCGAGCACCGCACCGGCCAGGATCACACCGAGGGTCTGCACCGTGATGGGCACACCACTGAACCCGACCGTGATGGCGCCCGGCAGCCCGAGTGCCGCGATCAACGCCGCGAAGACGGCGATCTGCGCCATGTCCCGCGCGGAAATCCCGGCTCTGGACTCCCGAGAGTTCTCGACACCCTCCACGACAACCCTCCGCATAGAACTTGAACGACGTTCAAGGTAGCAGGACGAGGGCGTTGCCGCGCGGATCGGGCCGCTTGGGGGCCGGCCCCGCGCGGGAGTCCGTCGATCGTGCCTAGCGGTGGGTCCAATCGGGTTGGGTGAAGTGAGCCACCCTGGCCGCGGCAGCGTCTGTGCCGAGCAGGACGACTTCGCGGAACTGCCAGAGCATCGCACCGGTGGGTGCGTGGATGGTCATCTCCGGGCCGAGCCGCATCTGCAGCAGGCCCGCCGCACCGGCCGGCGCGGCATCCTCGCGAAGCTCCGCTTGCCGCACCGCGTCTTCGGCCCGCACCCAGCGTGGGGTGTCCTCGGCGGCGAGCCGGGCGAGGTCGACCAGGTGGACCGAGTAGACCTCGTCCGGATTCGGCCGCAGCTGCGTGACGTCGGCCAGCGCAAGGACCAGAGGGGTGATCGTGAATCCGGACGCGGCGGGAAAATCGTCGAGCGCGCCGAGCAAGTCGTCCGGACGCGCGCACAAGCCCAGTTCTTCGTGCAGTTCACGTAACGCGGCTTGTTCGGCGGTCTCGCTTTCGTCCAGCCGCCCGCCGGGCAGCCCCCACTGTCCGGCGTTGCGACCCCGATAGGCCCGCTTGATGACGATCACCGACAGCGGTCCATCGGGCTCCTCGACCACGCATAGAACGACCGCCGCGCGACGTACACCGGGCGCATCCGAGACCTCGATACGCGGGAACCCGGCCAGGCGAGAGTGCGCGAGCACGCGGAATTCATCGATGCTCCTGGGCAGAGGCACACCCGCGGTCGGCTCCATGGCTTCGATCTTGCCCGAGCGCCGTGAAGGGCACACGCCCGCAGAGTCGAATAGTTGAATGCGCATATCTACGTAAGCAGATATATTGTGAAGTTCCCGCCCGGTGAATCGGGGCCGAGTAATTACTCAGCCGCAGTCGGACGCTTCGACGAGTAGCCATCGCACGCACCTACCCGTCGACCACCCCGACTCGTGCCGCGGCTTCGCCGACACATTCCCCTACCCACGCCAGAAAGTCGCGAACATCATTGCCCGGCAGTGCGAATGCGTCGGAGCGTGGGCGCTGGAAGCTGAGCAACGCCGATTCGATGAGGGACCCGAATTCCCGCTCGGACCTCGAGATCATCTGCGCCGCTCGACGTTTGGGCATCCAGCGACCCGTGCGGCAAAACGCCACCGACCGGCAGCCGTTCAGCACCTGATTGTCGGCGAGGTGCCCCTCTCCCCCAGCATGCTCACGGACGGAGGCAAGAATCGCCGCGAGCAGGTCGCGTCGCGAGGGTGCCGCGATAACCTGCCGCACCGGGGCCCCGTACAGCACACGCCCTGCTTGGCGGGCGATGGAACGATCGATGACATACCAGAAGGACGATGACTCCGCCGGATCGAAACTCACGCGGTTCGGCAGCATCGGACCGGTATTGAGGTCCAGGAGATAACCGGCCTGGCCGGACGGAACGGCGACGAAGTCCGCATCGTAGACCACCAGCTCCAACCCGGCCGCCGGGCAGAACAGCGCGGGGTGAACGAGTGACTCGGCCAGCTCACCCAGAGCCTGCGCAGGGAGTGACGGGGCGGCGACGATCACCACATCGACGTCGCTGCGCCCGTGTCGATAGTCGTCGAGCGCGACCGACCCCACCGCGATGACGCTGACCAGGTGACGGCCACAGAGGGTGCGGGCGCGTCCCACGAGATCTTCCAGGTAGGGACGCAACTCGATCGGCAGCGATCGTGGCTCCATCCGAGCGTGGGTCATGCGGCCAGTATCCGACAGGTCCGCCTTGCGGCCGTGATCTGGAGTCGGCTGGCAGGATGGGTTGATCAGCATCACGCCGAAGGGGGACAGATGACCATCTTGGTAACCGGAGCCACCGCGAACATCGGCCGCAAGGTCGTCGACCACCTGCTCGCTCAGGGAGTCAACGATATTCGCGCACTGACCAGCAACCCGCGGAAGGCAGCGCTGCCCGCCGGAGTCGAGGTGGCCGAGGGCCACCTGCGTCGGCCGGGCACCCTGCCCGCGGCGTTCGCGGGTGTGGAGCGGATGTACCTGGCGCCGACACCGGACAGTGTCACCGAGGTGCTCGCGCTGGCCCGCGCGGCCGGTGTCCGGCATGTCGTCGACCTGTCCGGCGAACCGGAGAGCTGGTGGGGCGGCGTCTGCACGGCCGTCGAGGACAGCGGCCTGGCCTGGACCCACCTGTGGCCCGGCGATTTCATGGAGAACACCCTGATCTGGTCGCATCAGATCCGCGAGTCCGGCGCCGTCCGGGATCCGCGGCCCGAGGCCGCGAGCGCCCCCATCGCCATGGACGACATCGCCGCCGTCGCCGCCACCGCCCTGCTGAGCGACAACCATCTCGGCCGCTCCTTCCCATTGGCGGGGCCGGAGATCCTCACTCGCACCGACCTGGTCCGGCACCTCACCGACGCACTCGGCCGCGACATCATCGTGCACCGCTCCTCGCGCGAGGACACCATCACCGCCCTGACCCCCACCATGGGCGACACCGCGACCTGGTATGTCGACAACGTGCTCTGCGGTTTCGACCCGGACCCCGCAACCCTGCCCATCACCAGCGTCCAGGACATCACCGGCCGACCCGCGACGACCTTCGCCCGGTGGGCCGCAGTCAACACAGCGCGCTTCGCCGCCGACTGAAACCGCGCTCACCGGGCGTTCGCCTACCGCCCCGCACCGCTCCCGCAACGCCTCCGGGAGTTCCGGTCGACGACTTTCACCACGCTCAGTTCAGGCGATGGACCGCCACCGCGACATTCCGCTCACGGCAAGAGCTCAAAGCGGCAGCCCGAGGCCCTCCGCCAACACCGGCCACGAATTCTTCAGCGCCTCTTGCCAATACCCCCACGAGTGGGTACCGGTGGGCTGAAAGTCGTAGGTGGCGGGGATACCGAGAGCGTTGAGCCGGTCGCGCATGTTGTGGGTGCACCAGTTCACCGCAGCTTCGATCACACCGCCCAGAACCAACTGGTTGAGGAAGCCGCGTGGACCGGGTTGCATATGAGTCCCGTTGTAGACGTCATACATGCCCGGAACGCCCGTCCCGGTGGACAGGAACAGTCGTATGCCGCGGAGTTGCTCCGCGTGCAGGTAGGGGTCGTTGGCCGCCCACATCGGGTCGCCGGGTGGGCCGTACATGTTCTCGGTGTCGCCGCCGCCCCAGCTTTCGACGGCGAGTTTGATGAACTCCCGGCCGATCGGGTCACTGGTCTGCGCGCAACCGCTGTAGGCCGCGACCGCCTGATACAGGTCCGGTTTGGCGATCGGCAACTGGAGTACGGAGGTACCGGAGGTGGACAGCCCCGCGATGGCGTTCACCCCGGTCGTGCCGAACTCGGCGTCGATCAGCGGCGGCAGCTCCTCGGTGAGAAACGTCTTCCATTTGTACACACCGAGTTTCGGATCAGGTGCGCGCCAGTCGGTGTAGTAGCTCCAGCGCCCACCTACCGGCTGTACGACGTTGACGTCCTTGTCTGCGAGGAAGCGCAGCACGTCGGTGTTCTTCTGCCAGGTCGCGCTGTCCTGCCCGCCGCCGCCCCCGTTCAGCAGATACAGCGTCGGCCGTGGCACCGAACGATCGGCCGGGCGCAGCACCTTCACCATGATGTCCTGACCCATCGCCGCGGAATGCACCCGCAGCTGGACAGTCCTGTCGTCCTCCGCCCACGACCCGGTGATCGACGCAGTATCAGCGATCGCGGGCGGCGACGCCGTGACCATCCCTGCGGTCACGGCGAACACCGCCGCCAGGACGACGAGCGCGTGCCACATCGAACGGCAGACCATTCCGATTCCCGCGCGTACTCCTACCGAATCGGCAACAGGCGTGGCAGCACGTCCGGCGTCGACGTCGGAACTTCGTTTCATCGCTTGCTTTCCTCCAACCGTCGCGTTCGTCTACCGGCCACTGATGCAACTGCTTGACAACTCACAAGTTCCGCCAACGCTAAAGCCGGAGAAGGCGGCGTACCTTCTCGGTACGACGGGTCTGGATACCTCACGAATCGGCGCGGATCCCCCTGAGGGCGCGACACAAGGAGAGGCAAGACCACGTGTCCGTCCATTCCCGCGCCAAGATCGACCTCGGCGCACCAGGCCAGACCGTCCGCAGGCGCGCGGTTGCGGTGCCACCAACCCACCCGCTTTCCCGCGGCCCGCGCCCTCCAGCCGGCCACGACATTCGGTGCGACAGCGATGAAAGTCGATACTCGGGTCATGGTCGGTAACTCACTCGCTGTGGCTGGCGTGTGACCAGTCGGAGTACCGGGAGATGATCGAGGAAATCGGTGATCTCGCGACGGAGCAGGCTTTGCACGCGATGGCGGCGGGGCCGGGGTTGGTTCCCGGACAACTGGCAGTACTGCCCGGCGCATTGGCCGCGTCCGCGCACTCATCACCTGCGCTGGTCCTCCGATCGTCACGTTGACCAACAAGACGAGGCCCCGCCGACGGCGGGGCCTCGTCGCTTCCGGATCTGGTGTGGTCTGCTACGGCTCGACCGGCCTCCCGAAAATCGACAGCTAGAGCCTGTTCGAAGTGCTCGCGAGCGTGGTGATCAGGGGTGGCGGAGCCATTGGTTGGTTGCCCCACCCACCGCGCGAGCGGCCCAGTGCGTGATCGGCCGGCTCGATGCGGCGATCCTGAACGGCAAGCCAGCCCCGACCAGCCATGGACGATAGCGAACCTGCGGCGAAGGTTTCGCTCGGGTGTTCGGCTTGCCGTTGCCGGCGTTGGTGCGGACGAGTGCGTTGCCGAGGCTGTGGAACCGGCCGCTGGCCGCGCCGGCCGCGGCCCAGCATCGGCCATGCGCGGCGACGACTTCCTTCACCGATCGGGCCAGGCCGCCGGCACAGATGCCAGCGGTCGCTGACCTGCAGGTCTGCGGTGGCGTGTTCGTCGCGGGGATTCGCCGGGCTACGAATAACATGCTCGAATGCGTACCGCGCTCGGTAGAGATGTCGGCACCGACCTCCCGGCCAAGGCATGAACGTGAGCACCGGTCGGCCCCGGCGCCGGCCGCAGCTCGCGGGTCACCGCCTGCGGCCGTTGCAGCCTCGCCGCAGGCGAACGTGGTCAGCGGTGAAGCGAGTTGTGATGTCCGCGGTGTTCTGGCAGGCCGTGATCGGCCTCGCCACCGCGGTTGCCGCGATCACGGCGGTGGTCATCTCATCGCGCAGCCTGGCCGCGAACAACGAACAGTTCGAGGCGCAGCAGCAGCGGCAACAGCAGCAGCAGGCTAGCGAACGGTTCTCCAGAGCAGTCGACCAACTCAGCTCCGACAAACTCGAAAACCGCGTCGGCGCTATGTATTCACTCGAGCAACTCGGCCTTGACTCCCGAACGCATCAACCCACGGTGCTCAAGGTGATCACGTCATACGTTCGCGTTCATGTACCGAACGGCGCGGGGGCGTGCTCCGTACGGCCAGTGGACCCGAGATCCGCGATCGATCCTCGCTTTCACAGCGACGAGCCGACTCCCATGCCTTCCAGCTTCAGTGCGGGCAGTTTGGTGCCAAAAGACATCGACACCGCCATAGCGGTGTTGAGCGGGCCACTCGCTGGGGACCTCGCTACCAGGGTCGGAAAGCACCAGTTATTGGACCTTTCGGGTATCTGCCTTACGTGGTTGTACCGCCCTGGTGGTGATCTCGCGGGCGCGTCGTTTCTCTTTGCCGACCTGACCGCGGCCATGTTCGCCGGAGTGGACTTGACTCTCGCAGGGTTTGATACAGCGGACTTGACGGACGCTGTCTTCCTTAGCTCGAATCTCGACAGAGCGACCCTCAAGTATGTGGACGCTGATCACGCCGATTTCTCGAATGCCCGCCTCACCGGCGCCAACCTGACCGGCGCAGACCTGACTCAGGCGAGGCTGACCGGCGCAGACCTGGCTCGGGCCGACCTGACCGGCACAATCCTCACCGGCGCAGACTTGACCGGCGCCAACCTTGCCGACGTGATCTATAACGAGTCGACCATATGGCCGACGGGGTTCGAACCGCCTCGGCGATAGTTGTCGAAACTCCGACCGCACCCAGTGATCCAGCAGGCCGAAGGGCACGACCGCAGACGGCCGCGGTAACGGGTAACCGCGTTGCACGCGGATTCGGCACCGGTCTGCGACCAAGGCATTCGGTCACACCGAGAGCTGGGTAATTGCGCCATTGCATGCTCATGTGTTGCCCGTTTCCTTCGTGGCGTTCACGATAGGCATTCTCACGCCGCGGGGCCTGCGCAGGCGCTGGATTGGGACAGCCACATCGGCGGTGAGCTGCGCTTGTGACGCGCCCTGACGGGCGGCGATGGTGTCGGCGCCGCGATCGCGGCGGCTGTGTGCGTGGCGGCGAAGAAGGTGCGGGTGTGCGGCGGCGGTGGCCGGGTCTCGCACTTTTTCATGTGTGGTCAGTGCGCCGTGTGGGAGGGGCTGTGGCATGTCACAGAGTTCTACGGAACGACAGCCTCGAACGGTGCGGTGACGGCTAGTTTCGGGCGATGTCGAGAGTGTGGCGTGCGCGCAGACGCGAGGTGCTGGCGTTGGGGGCCGCGGCCGCGGGCGGGCTGATGGTGGGAACTACCGCACACGCCCAGGACACCCTGCCGGCTCGTTATCGGGGGTATTCGCCGCAGGATTGGGCCAAACCCTACGCGCGGTTCATGGCGCCCCGGACGATCCCCGCACCCGCGCAGGTCGTCTCGGTATTCGATGGGCCCCCGACCCCGGCGAGCATGATCCCGAAGTTCTCGGCGCTGGCTTCGGATCTGGCGGTTTCGGGCTATTCGCCGGTCGAGACCGGATATGGCCAGACCGAGGAGGGTCTGGTGTGGACGGCGGTGCGTACCGAGATGGCCGATGTCTCTGCGGAGATGTGGGATTGGTGGTTCGGCTGGCATTCGGTGGAATCGGCGCGCTACAAGCTCTGGCATCCCGACGCGCACCTGTATTCCGGGGTCAGCAGCGACCGCAGCGCCGAGGCGCTGACCGATCGGGCGAAGTACATCGGCACCACCTCTTATGTCGATGAGTATGTCGGGGCCAAGCTCCAGCAGCTCGCGATCTCCTTCCTCGACCCGGTGGCGCACGGTTTCGAGGTGCCCGCCGGGCACACGGTGATCTTGGGGCGGGTGGGCAGCAGTATCGCGCCGGTGGATCTGGGATGGCTGGCACATCAGGTGCGCCCGATCCCCGGCGGCGCCGAGATGCGCAGCCGCTTCTACCTCAACCTCTACGGCGTGCATGCCCCCGACCCGCACCAGGCCGCACAAGCGTTGGGGCGCGGGGCCGCCCTCGACCCCGCCGATCTGGTGCTGGGTCTGGGACTGGCGCGCGATCTGCTGTTGCACTGCGGCCAGGAAATGGCGCACCTGGCCGGGTTCCTGCCGCAGCTATATCGCGAGTTCGCGCTCGGGGACGACACCAGAACGGGCTGAGCTTCGCGCGCGGCGGCTGTGAACCCCGGCCGCGGCGCCGATGGAACGACCGGGCCGGCCCAATCGGGCGCGGCGACGGCGTCCTCCCAGACCGCACGGACGGCATCGGGTCTGGGATCAGCCCCGCTCGGTGGCCGCCTCACCACTGCTGTCCGGAAGAGCGGGGCAACCTCAGCTGACGGAATACGCCACATGAGACGTGGTCTAAACGCGACGTCATGTGCCTCCCTGTCGTCCTGAGCGCACATATGTGGGTCAGGCTCTCGGTGCTGCGGTCGGTGAGCATGTCGATCGGTCGGCGGGTCGCCGCCATGTCGATCAGGATCGTGCCGTAGCGGTGTCCGCGGCGCAGGGCGAAGTCGTCCACACCCAAAACCCGGGGCCGCACCGGCGCTGGATCGGGCAGCGCGCGGATCTGCCGCAGCAGGGTCATGCGGCTGACCCGCGCTGCCAAATACCCGGTCAACCGTGCTCCGGCGCGGCCACCCAAGGCGAGTGCGACCGCGGACAACACCCGCTGCAGCAGCAACGTCCGTCGCCCGTAGCGGGCGGCGAGTCCGGGTACCTGCTCGGCGAAAGTCCTTCGCCCGCAGCCGGTGTTGTCGCAGAACAGGCGCCGGACCCGCAGCACGATGACGACCTCGCGGCCGGTGATGGCCGTGTCGGCCAAACGGCGCCGGTAGCGGCTGTGCACTCGACGCGACGGTGTCGAGCAGCCCGGACACACCACCGCCTCCTCCCGGGTGGCTGCATCGATACGAACCATGGAACCCGCAACACCAACCGCACTGATGACCATCTGGCCCAGATACGGGAACAGAACCCTCAACACCCGACGATCACAGCACCAGCAAACCAGCCAACCCAACTGCGCCCCAACACATCCCGACCTGGGTCAATCACCAAGTGTGTGCCAGAGCCACATTTCGAAGAGCGCTGACACAGGAGCGATCCGTGGGCGCTCGGCACCGCACCAACTCCAGTGGTGTCGCTCACAGCACTCGGCAGGAATCACCGAACCGTGCCGCGATTGTCGTGCACAGTTCCTCTCCAAGTGGCCCCGGGTTGCGTCCTCTCCCGTGCTCCTTCGTCTGGTCTGGTATCCATCCCCGATCCAGGAGTCACCATGACCAACCCGAATGAATTCCAGTACCCGGCGACAGAACGCACGGACGCATCACCGCAGCCTGCGGCACCCACGTGTTGCAGCACCGAACGGCAGGCCACGTGCTGTGATGACAGCGAGAAGGCGACGTGCTGTGCTCCGGCGGCCACAGCGGGTGGCGGCTGCGGCTGCCCGTAGCCGTGACCAAATGATGGTGCGGTGCGAGCCTCGAGCGGCACGCACCGCACCTTTCTGATCGTGGTCATCCCGCGGCTGACCGGAGGGGCGTTCCCGAACCGGTGGGCCGGTCTACTGGCCGGAGGGCTGTGTGGCGCCGCAGCCGCAGCCTTTATCGCTGCCGGCTGCGCCGCCGCAGGCTCCGTCGCGGGGTTGGTAGTTGTGCACGTGGCCGGTGCGGTCCTGGCTGATCTGGCAGCAGGCATGCAGTTGGGCTTTGAGTGCGGCGCGGCCGCGTTGCACGCGAGATTTCATCCCCGACACCGAGATACCCGCCGCACCGGCAGCGGCGGCGTGCGTGCGGGCGCCGAAGTCGACCATCTTCACCGCCGCGGCCTGCTCGGTGGGCAGCCCATCGAGCATCGGCATCAGGCACGAGGCCAGTTCCTTCTCCGCCTTCTCGCCGGTGTCGGGTCCATCCTCGCCCGCGACGTCGGGGACGGCGTCGACGGGTAGTTCGCGGCGGTGCGGCGCGGAGCGGTAGTAGTCGGTGATCGCGTTGCGGGTGATGGCATACATCCAGCCCAGCAGCCGGTCCTGATCGCGCAGGTTGTCCAGGCTTTTTGCCATCCGCAGGAACACGGTCGACAGGATGTCGTCGGCGTCTTCCGGGCGTGCGACCCGGCGGGCGATGAAGGCCCGTAGGTCGTCGGAGAATCGGCGCCAGAGCTGGTCGAGATCAGCGTGTTGCGGTTGTCGTGTGGTCGCGGTGGTGGCCGTTGTCTCGCTCATGATCGGGGTTCCTCTCCCTTTCCAGCATCCTCGCCTTCCGGCATGGTGGCGAGCCTGGGTTCCTCAGCACAGGTACCGACGGCGCTGACCGCGATCGGACGCATTTTGCATCCCGATCCTCAGTGCCACGTCTGTATGGGTGTCGAAGTCGATGTCGGGATCTCCGATTCGACAGACCCGATAGGCGCGGTGAGGAGGTGAGAGCGATGCTGACGACACATCTACTGTCGGATCTGACCGACGAAGAGGTCGATCTGATCGTGGCCGAGGAACTGCATCTGCTCGACGCCGCCACATGAGCGCCGCCGATGCCCACACTGGCCCCTTCCGCTGAAACAGCGCACCATCTGCGCCCCTACTCTCGCGGTAGGGGCCATGGGTGTGCCCGGGTGCGAGCGATCAGCGCGCACGAGGATCCACTGGTCGTTCTCCCTGGACTTCGCCATCAGCTCGAGCAGGCCGCGCGCCGCGCTCGCAGACATTCCGCTGTGGCTATGTCGCAGCCGCCAAGGTGAGTTGTCTGCGGTGGTGGTCGTAGTGCCGGCCAGGATAGCGGTAGATCTGTGCGAGAGTCATGTAGTCGTGGAAGTAGGGGTCCCAGCGGGTCGGATAGTGCATGCCGCGGTGCAGGCCGGCGTCCGTTTCGCGGGCGAGGGACCGGCGCAGGGCGTCGAGCACGCGGTCGAGTTCGGCGCCCATGCGGTGGCGGTCGAAGACGCGGGCGGCCTGGCAGGAGCCGTGGTAATTGATGACGTGGAACGGGCCTGCGGCGAAGTCCAGCGAGTTTGCGAAGCCACGGCTGACCGGGCCGGGCAGACGGCCGAACACGCGCACCAGGATCAGCAGCCGCCGCACGACCATGTAGCCGAAGACCATGTGGAACAGCAACTGCTCGTTGGTCCAGCGGGTGCCGCGAGTGGGTGCGGTCCACTCGTCTTCGCCGGTGTTCGCCAGCAGGTGGTGGAAGTCCTCGCGGACGCGTTCGAAGTCGGCGACGAGGGCTTCGCGGTCGATGTGCGGCTCGGTCATCGGATGCCTCGCGGATGGAGCGGATGGTGAGGCGAACTTCTATCGTCTCACCATCGGAACTCCGCGTTCAGCGTGCGCGTGCCGAGCGAACCAGGCGGGTGAGGGCGGGAACAGCGGTGACCGCGGCCCACAGTCCGATCGCCGCGACCAGTGCTGTAGCGGTGTCGGCGCTGGTGGCGGTGCCGAGCACGTGCCCGCGCAGGGCGTCGGTGGCGTGCGCGACCGGATTCACCGTGGCCATCGCTTGCATCCAGCCCGGCATGGTCTGGATAGGCGCGAACGCACTCGATATGAACATCAGCGGCATCATCACCATCATTCCGGCGAACTGGACCACGTCCGGGCGGCGTAGCCGGTCGCCGATCAGACCGAACAGGGCGCTCATCGCCCCCGCGAGCACTGTCAGGACCACGACCGCGGCGATGGCGTCGACGGTGCCGCCGTGGAAGTCGAAACCCAGCAGCACGGCGGCGATCCCGAGCAGCGCGGCTCGGGCGAGGGTGAAGACGGCCTCGTTGATGGTGCGAGCCATCCCGGGCAACGTCGCGCGCATCGGCAGGGCCGCGAAGCGGTCGTGCAGGCCGTTGGTGTGATCGATCGCGGCGGAGACTCCGGCGTTGGTGCCTGCCATCACGGTCGAGACCGCGAGCATGGCCGGGGTGAGGAAGTCGATGTAGCTGACCCCGGCGGGGAAGCCGGGTCCGGCGGCGACGCTGCGGAACACCTGGCTGAACAGCACGAGCATCGCCATCGGCATGGTCAGCGAGAACATCAGCAGTTGCGGGACGCGGGCGCTGGTGCGCAGGTTCCGGACGGTCAGGGCGGCGAGCTGGTCGATGATCGGGGAACGCCCGATCACGGTCATGGTGGTGGTCATCGGTGGGCTCCGGTGGTGTGGGCGAGGTGGGTGAAGACGTCATCGAGACTTGGGGAGGTCACGTCCAGGTCGGTGACGTCGATGCCGTCGCGGTGCAGGTCGGCGACCAGCGCGGTCACGGTGGGGGCGTCGTCGACGGTGACCGACACCCGCACCCCGGTGCCGTCGACCCGGTCGGTGTCCGGGGTGAACGGCAGATCCGTGATCTGGTGGGCGGGGACGGTGGCGTGCAGGACCTTGCCGCCGACGATTCGTTTCAGCTCGGCGGGGGTTCCGCGGGCGGCGACCCGGCCTCGGGACAGGACCACGATGTGGTCGGCGAGCCGGTCTGCTTCCTCGAGGTACTGGGTCGTGAGCACGACGGTGGTACCCGCGGTGGTGAGCTCGTCGACGACCTCCCACAGACCGGCGCGGGCAAGGGGGTCCAGGCCGGTGGTCGGCTCATCGAGGAACAGCACCGACGGGTCGGCGACGAGGCTGGCGGCCAGATCGACGCGGCGCCGCGAACCGCCGGAGAGCTCCCCGACCCGTCGCGTCGCGTACTCACCCAGCCCGAGCCGGTCGATCAACGCGTCGGCACGCGCGCGGGCGGTGCGGCGCAACCCGGCCAGGCGGCCGATCAGCGCCAAATTCTCCCGGGCGGTGAGGAATTCGTCGAGCCCGGCGTATTGACCGGTCACCCCGATCCGACGGCGAACCTCGGTGGCGTCGGCGACCACGTCCAGGCCGCCGATCTGCACGCGGCCGACGGTGGGGCGCACCAGAGTGGTGAGGGCACGGATCAGGGTGGTCTTGCCCGCACCGTTGTGACCGAGCACCCCCAGCGTCGTTCCAGCAGCAACTTCCAGATCGACACCGTCGAGAGCCCAGGCTCTGCCGTAGGCGACGTGCAGATCCTCCACCACGACAGCCGCCGCGCTCATCGCACATCCTCGACTCGGTCGGGCAGCTGGTTGGACAGGTGAATGGTCATCACAGGGTTCCTCTCGGAAGAAGGTGTGCTCACACCCGGGTGGATGAGAGTTCGCTTCTTCAGACGAACCAGTTCCGCGACGGACGCAGAGGCACGATGGTGGGTTTCAACCGGGCGACCGCACCGAACCCCTGGCCAGGTAGCACGGGCCTCCGCGCGAGAAGTGATCAGCCGCAGCAGCACGCCATGCCGGAGGCACGCGATGCGGGCGGGGTGACGAAGTCAATCACCGATTCGCCCGGCTAGCCGCGCTAGGCCGGGGCCGGCCAGTTCGTCGGTGATGCCGCGGCGACCGGTCATCGCCATCAACAGCGCCTCACCGGGACCGGAGACCAGCGCTCCCTTGCCGGTGGACCAGTCGAGGTCGGTGGCCTCCAGTCGTAGCCCGCGGATGCGCCACGGAACGCCGAGGCGGGGGTTGGTGCGTATCGCGGTCAGTACCCGGTGCAGGCGCTGCGGTGGGATCTGGCGGGGGATGCCGAGTCCGCGGCGGATGTCCTGGTGGTGGATGGTCCCGTCGACGAGTCCGATCATTCCGCCGAAGCCGGCGGTCAGCCCGCGTGGCCGCAAGTGTGTGATGAACAGTTCGAGCAGCTGATCGGGCGTGTGGGAGGCGAATTCGTCGACGCCGACCTGGTTGGCCCACCAGAATCGGCCCTTGACGAACCGCCTGACCAGCCCGGAGGTGCTGAGGTCGTCGTAGCTGATCATGTGGGCGACCACGTCCTTGACCTGCCACCGCTCACACAGCGTCGGCGTCTGCCACTGCTGCGGGGTCAATCCGGCCAGGAGCGCGGCGAGATCCCTGCGTTCGGCCTCGGCCATATCCAAGTCGTTCATTTCGGCCTGCCTGCCCTCGGGTCGGTCGTACCGGGTGCGGCCCGGTCATGCTCGCGCACCGGCGATGTCGGCGAAGCGTGCCAGCACGGTGCTCCAACCACCGCCGCGTTCGACGATGGTGTCGCGCATGGCCTTGCCCTCGATGAGCCGGTCCAGGTGGCGGTGTTCGAGGGTGAGCACGGTCTGCCCCGGTGATTCGGCGGTGAAGCGGAACTCGATCTCGCTGGCGCGAGCGGGATCCGGGTCGTATTGCCAATGGCCGTTGATCTGCCAGGTCACCACGATCCGGTGCGGCGGTTCCCACACCAGCACCCGCCCCCAATCGCATTCCGAACCGTCCACCCCGCGTTCGAACCAGCGCCCGCCCACCCGGGGTTCGAGGATCGCCTCGGCCATGTCGGCCTCCCCGATGTGATAGGCCGTCGGCCACCAGTCGCCGAACGACTCGGTGAAGAAGGCGAACGCCTTCTCCAGCGGCAATCGCACGTTCGCTGTGCCGTGCAGCGCGGCGAGGGGCACGGGTGTGGTCATCGAGGAGGCTCCTGTTCGGTGGTGTCGGTGGCTGCTGCGTCGGCGGCTTTTTGGAAAGCGGCCAGTGACTCGTCCCAGATCCGCTGGAAATACGCCTGGATTCCGGCCAGGCCGTCGGGGTTGATCCGATAGATCCGCCGCGTCCCCTCCGCCCTGGCCGCGACCAGGCCGCCGTCGCGCAGCACCCGCAGATGCTGTGAGACCGCCTGGCGGGTGATCGGCAACGACTCGGCCAGCTCCCCCACCGACGCCGGGCGCCGCGCTACCCGCTCGAAGATCTCTCGCCGCATCGGGTCACCCAGAATCCCCAGATCGACATCTCTGAAAGAGTTCACTTTCGTAAGTGTAAACTTTCATATGCTGGTGCGCAAGCCTTCGCGGCGGTGATGACGCCCATCAGCGCTCCGACCTCGTGCGGATGCGGTCGATCCGACGGCATCGACGTGGCAGTGTCGGTCGCGGGTCGGCCGGTGATCACATCCGGCGTTTCGGCGCTGCCCACGCTGGTTGCCGTTCTATGACGGGGCCGGCGTCGCTATGACGGCTGCGACGAGCGCGGTGACCGCCTTCTCGATGTCGTCAGGGGTGGTCCACCGGCCGAGCGACAGCCGTAGCGCGCTCAACGCCCGCGCGGTGTCGAGTCCCATTGCCTCGAGTACCGGGGATGGGGTGTGGGTGCCGCTGTGGCAGGCCGAGCCGGTGGAGGCGGCGATGTCTGGTGCGGCAGTGAGGATCCCGTGGCCGCGTGTGCCGTCGATGCTGACGTTGAGGGTGTTGGACAGCCGGTGGTCGGGATGACCGTTGAGATGCACCCGCCCTGGTAGTGCCGTGCTGAGCTGCTGGTGTAGCTGGTCACGCAGCCGCGCGATGCGGGCCGGGACGTTGCGGGCGAGGGCGTCGGCGGCGAGGGCGGCGGCCGCACCGAATGCGGCTGTCGATGCGACGCTCTCGGTGCCGGCGCGCAGGCCGTGTTCCTGGCCCCCGCCGTAGACGACGGGTTCGAGTTCGACGCCGGTGCGTACGTAGAGGGCGCCGATGCCCTTGGGCGCGTACATTTTGTGCCCGACCACCGTGAGCAGGTCCACGCCGAGGGCGGCGACGTCGAGGGGAATTTTGCCCGCAGCCTGGGCGGCATCGCAATGGAACAGCGCGCCGTGGTGGTGGGCAAGGGCGGCCAGTTCCCGAATTGGTTGTAGCACACCGGTTTCGTTGTTGGCAGCCATGACCGACACCAGCGTCGCCCCGCTGTCGCGCAGGGCGGCGGCAAGCGTGGCGGGGTCCAGGCGGCCATCAGCACCGATCGGCAGCACCGTGACCCGCACGCCGTGCAGCCGGGCCAGGGCCTGGCAGGTCTGCAGTACCGCGGGATGTTCGGTGGCCTGGGTGATTATGTGGGCGCCGGGCGTGCGCACCGTGGCTCCGCGCAGTGCGAGCAGGTTCGCTTCCGATCCCGAGCCGGTGAACACGATCTCCGGGGGCAGGGCACCGATCAGGGCGGCGAGCTGCGCTCGGGCCGTGACGAGCGCGGCGGCCGGGTCGGCGCCGTAGGAGTGGCTGCTGGAAGGGTTGCCGAAGCAGGTGGTGAGGTAGGGCAGCATCGCGGCAACGACACGCGGATCGACCGGGGTGGTGGCGTTGTAGTCCAGATACACCGGCCCATCGGCGGGACCGGGCCGGTCGGGTACGGGCGTGGTCATGCCGGAGAGGCGGCTTCAATGGGCAGTTGGGCCAAGCGCCATTCGAGCATGCCGTCGTGCAGGCGGATCGCCCGACGGCCGCGGTCGGTGAGTAGCCGCACCGCGTCGTAGGCCAGCACACAGTATTCGCCGCGGCAGTACACCACGATCTCGGTGTCGCCGGGCAGCTCCCCGATGCGCTCGGCCAGCTGCTCGACCGGGATGCTCACCGCCCCGGGGATGTGGCCGGCCTCGTATTCGGGCACCGGCCGCACATCCAGCACGATCACCTCACCGGCCGCAGCGCGGGTGAGCAGCTGCTCGCGGGTCATCTCCATACCGCCGTCGGGGCGCAGGTAGTTGTCGCGGGCGGGGACCACGGCGGCCTGGTGGGTTTCGGCGACCTTGCGCAGCAGTGCGAACAGCTGCGCTACGTCGTCCCCGGCCAGCCGATAGTGGATCCGCACCCCCTCGCGGCGAGTGGCGACGAATCCGGCCTGCTTGAGCGTCTGCAGATGCGCCGACGCGGTCGTCAGGTTCAACCCTGCCGCGGTGGCGAGTGCTTCCACGGTGCGCTCGCCTTGGGCCAGCAGGTCCAGCAGTTCCAGGCGCTTGCCGCTGCCCAGGGCCTTGCCGCTGGCTGCGAACGCCTCGTACAGAGCTGCCTTCGCGGCGGGCTTGTCACCCATCACATACTCCAATCATCCGTGGAATAGCGTATCCCGCCCTCCGGGGTGTGCCGCGCGGCGCTCTGCGCCGCCCAGCCCTGGGGGAAGAGCCTCGACCACCCGCCTCCTGCGGGCTTGCTCTTCCAAGGAAACATGGAATAGTCTACTCGCAATATTCCATGGTTGATTGGAATAATGGTTTTGCCTGCGGGCCAGCGACTGGAGTTCTGCGATGCCGACCGATTTCACGCTTGTTCCCGTCATCGACGAGGGGCTGGGCAACTCGACCTACCTGCTGGATCTCGGTGATGGACGCGCCCTGGCGCTCGACCCCGAACGCGATCTACGCCAAGTGCGCGCCGAAGCGCAGCAGCGCGGCCTGCGGATCGCGTTCGCTGTCGAAACCCACCTGCACGCCGACTTCATCTCCGGGGCGCGCGAACTCGCCGATATCGACGGCGCGACCGTCCTGGCACCCGAGGTGGGGCCACGCGGATTCGAGGTGACCACTCTCGGCGACGGCGACACCATCGCCGTCGGCGCTTTCACCCTGCAAGCGTGGTTCACCCCCGGCCATTCCCCCGAGCACCTGTCCTACCTGCTGCACGAGAACGACAAGCTGCTGGGAGTGTTCACCGGCGGATCGCTGATGGTCGGCACCGCCGGGCGCACCGACCTGGTCAGCCCCGAGCAGACGATCCCGCTGGCGCGGGCCCAATATCATTCGCTACAGCGGCTGATGACCCTGCCCGAGGACACCCCGGTATGGCCGACACACGGCGCGGGCTCGTTCTGCTCGTCCTCGCTCGGAGGTGAGCGGGTCAGCACCATCGGCAAAGAGCGCGCGACCAACCCATTGCTACAGGCCGACGGTGAGGACGCCTTCGTCGAGGCCCTGCTGGGCTCGATGGGCAGCTTCCCCGACTACTTCCTGCGGCTGGGCGAGATCAACCACAAGGGCCCGGCCGTGCTCGGCTCCACCCCGGCACTGGAGCCGCTGACCGCCACCGAGGTCACCGATTTGATCGCCGAGGGCGCCCAGATCGTCGACGTGCGCAACCAGGCCGACTTCGCCGCCGGGCACATCCCCGGCGCACTGGCCATCACCCTGCGCCCGGTGTTCGCCACCTGGCTGGGCTGGCTGGCCGATACGAACCGGCCGATCGTCATCGTCCGCGACACCACACAGAATCCCGACGACATCGTCTGGGATGCAGCCAAAGTCGGCTTCGACACCCTCGCCGGAGAATTGCACGGTGGCATGAACGCCTGGACCGGGCCGGTCGAACGCACCGCAGTGAAGCTGCTCGCCGCCGATCAGCTGATCGCGCACCCGTCGGCGGCGGTGCTGGATATCCGCCAGCACAGCGAGTACGCCGCCGGGCACGTCCCCGGTGCCCGCAACATCGAACTCGCCGCGCTCGCTATGCATCTGGACGATGTCCCCTCCGGGCCGGTAGTGGTGATGTGCGGCCACGGTGAGCGCGCCATGACCGCCGCCAGCATCCTCGAACGCCACGGCCGCACCGAGATCCGGGTATTGGATGGTGGCCCCGGCGACTATTCCCACGCCCTCGGCCAGGATCTGCAGGACCGGTCATGAGCTTGCGCGCCAGTGTGCGCCCCCCGGTATTGGGGTTGCGGGAGAACGCTGCCCAGTTCACGCTTCTGGTGGCGGTCAACGCGCTGGTCGGTGGAATGGTCGGTCAGCAGCAGACCGTGCTGCCGCTGCTGGCCGAGTCCGAATTCGGGCTCGCCGGCTACACCTTCATCTTCACCTACGTCGCCGCGTTCGGGATCACCAAAGCCATCGCGAACTACTTCGCCGGCACCTTCTCCGACCGCTACGGCCGCAAACCGGTCCTGCTGGTGGGCTGGCTGTTCGCGATCCCGGTGCCGGTCATGCTCATCACCGCCCCGAACTGGTGGTGGGTCGTGGCGGCCAACGTGCTACTGGGTATCAACCAGGGCCTGACCTGGTCGACCACGGTCGTGATGAAAATCGACCTCGTCGGGCCCGCCCGCCGCGGACTGGCCATGGGGCTGAACGAAGCCGCCGGCTACGGCGCCGTCGCGATCAGCTCCCTGCTCGCGGGCTACCTCGCCGAACACTACGGACTACGCCCGGCACCATTCCTGCTCGGCCTGGCCTACACCGCCCTGGCGTTGCTGCTGTCCGGGGTCTTCATCCGAGAAACCCGAGGCCACGCCCACCTGGAAGCAGGACAACACACCCCACGCGCCGACGGCCTGCACGACCACCTGCACGCCGAACTGACCGACCGGCAAATCGCCATCCAGACCAGCATCAAAGAACCCGCGCTGTCCTCCGCCAGCCTCGCCGGACTGGTCAACAACCTCAACTTCGGCCTGTCGTGGGGGCTGTTCCCGCTGCTGTTCGCCACCGCCGATCTGTCCGTCGGGCAGATCGGGCTGCTGTTCGCCCTCTACCCCGGCGTCTGGGGCGCCGGACAACTGGTCACCGGGGCGCTGTCGGACCGCGTCGGCCGCAAACACCTCATCGCCACCGGCATGGCCACCCAAGCCGCCGCCCTCGCACTGATCGCCGCCTCCCACGGATTCGCAGGCTGGGCGGCCGGCACCATCCTGCTCGGAGCGGGCACCGCCATGGTCTATCCCACCCTGCTCGCGGTGATCGGGGATGTCGCCCACCCCGTCTGGCGCGGCCGCGCCGTCGGCGTCTACCGCGTGTGGCGCGACCTCGGCTACGCCGTCGGCGCCATCCTCGGCGGCATCGTCGCCGACCTGATGGGCCTGCACGCCGCCGTCTGGGCTGCGGCCGCAGTCAGCGCAGCCACCGCCGTGGCCGTTGGCATACGCATGTACGAAACCCACCGACCATCCCACTCCGTGGCCCCGACCCTGAACGCTCGACACCACACCATGCCACCGACGCGCGAGAGCCAGTAGCCGAAAGTCGAGGTCGATCCAAACCCACACCGGCGCTCGCAGGTTGACAGGCCCGTCGCCGGGGTGTTCCCAGCGAGATCAGGAGACCGACAGGCCCGGCGCATCGACCACCTCCATCGCTCGGCGGCGCACCGCGGCGTGGAACCGCTCCCGCTGACGCTCCTCCAGCCGAGTGAGGACCGTGTCCATCGCTTCGGCCGCGCGGCCACGCAAGGGTCCAGCGGCAGTTGCCTTCTCACATTTCCGAACGGCGTGCAACGAAAAACCGGTAGTCTCGGCGAATTCCTGCTGGGTCTCCCGGAGACCGATCTTTTTCAGCGACTGAACCTCGTGTCCAGTTCACTCCCTGACGATCATCGGGGCCTATACGTCGACGTGATAGTTGACGTGGCAATCATTGCACAATGGCAGAAGCGCCTGGCAAAGCAACGCAAATGACCTGCGCCTCACAGACATGAGGAACAAACAGAACACCGGGCACCCCTACAGGAACCCGTTGAGCAGGCCACATGACGGGCCAGGCCGGTCACAGTTGTGGCCTCGAAAAAGGGTCACCAGATCGATGATGAACAGAGAGTACTGGGACGCTCGGTGACCATCGTGACGTGGAACCGTCGCACACGGGCCATGGGCGAATCTCGGCGCACAGTCTAGTGGGCGTCGCCTGCCCGGGACGCCGCTGAGGTGGCCGAGAAGTAACTGATCGCAGTGTTCGTGGCATGTCCGCGCCGCAGCCGCCCTCGCTGCCGGAGAGATCGCCGCCGCAGCTCGGCGAACCCCGACGGGCAGGCCGGTCGCCCCATCTCGAAGCGAGGCTGTCGGTGATCCGCTGCGGCCCTGCCGATAGTGCTCGCGATCGGGTAGGCGACGGTTACGCTTTTCGGCCATCAGCACGCTATAGGCACACGTGCGCCCAGTGGGCTCGGTCGAGCGCCACCGCCTCGGCGATCCGTCCGGCAAGCTCTCCTCCCCGGCGGACCCGGCGGGCAGACGCCGCAGAACTCGATGACGAACTCGCGGTAGGGGCGTCTGGTGCCGAGGGTCAGTTCTAGCAGGTGCAGTGCGACGCTGTCGCTCCACCGTTAGCCGGGCGGTGTCGTGTCTCGAGGCCCCCTCAGGTCGTTCGCACCGATGGGTATGCCGAACTCGTCGGCCTCCGGGTATTCGCGATTCCTCAAATCTCGAAGCCGCGCGAAGTCGCCGGGACCCGAGTGATCTTGTCGGCGGTGCACCGCGATCACTCGCGAGCGGAACGGTGGGACACGCGATGGGCGGAGTCCCGCGATTCGGTACTGACCGCGAAGACAGGGAACCTGTCATCCCACGGGTGGGGATGGAATCGAACACGCACCGGTCGACTCGGCGACAAGGGGATCTCCCCTTCGATGGACGTGTAGACCCACGGACCTTCATCGAGTTCGACGATGGCGATCGTCAGCGGCACCAGCTCACCCGGCCGGTCGACCGGGGCCCGATCCACCACCCGCCACGACACCACCGAACCCGCACCCGACGACGGCACCCGCTCGAGTTCGTCGGATCCGCAGGACGAACATCCGGCCGTTATCGGCGACAGCAGCTTCTCGCACTGCACGCAGCGGTGGATCATCAATATGTCGTCCGCGCACAGCGCGCTGCCGTCTCCGACGACATTCGGAGTGTTCTTCAAAGCGTTCGTGGGCATCCGAGCCTCCGCGAGATGGTGCTTGGCAGGTTCGCTCCAGCCTCGCCGAACAAGGCGCGGCGGGCGACGGCCGAATGACCCGGGCCATACCTGCTTTTTCCGCCCACACCGCGACGGAACCCCGAAATCACGACGTTCAGAAGAGCTCGGCTCGACTGGACAGCACGGCAGGCGGATCGCCGGTGTCTGCCCAGTCGCTGGGTCGGATCACATCATGGGCATGTTCGGGAACAGCATGTTCCACGCGCTGCGCGCCATGTCCATGATCTGCATCCACATCGGTGACATCATCACCGTCCTCACCTCCTTACACCCATAGCTGGGCATTCACTGGCTGCCCATAGACATCACGGCGATGTCCGGACACTCGTTCAATTGTTCATTGCTTTCTGAATACAGCATGTGGTGTACCATCGGGGTGTGGAGACGTTGTTGCACCGTGACGCGCTGGCCCGCTTCGGGCACGCGCTGTCGGACCCGACCCGCACCCAGATCCTGCTGAACCTGCGCCGAGCGCCGGGGTATCCGTCGGAACTGGCCGAGCGGATCGGGGTATCGCGGCAGATCCTGTCCAACCACCTGGCCTGCCTGCGCGGGTGCGGGCTGGTGGTCGCGGTGCCGGAGGGTCGTCGCAGTCGCTACGAGCTGGCCGACGCCCGAATCGCGGCCGCGTTGGAGGACCTGCTCGGGCTGGTGCTGGCGGTCGACCCGGCCTGCTGCCCGGACGCCGAGACGGAAGGCTGCTGCTGATGTCTTCGCTCGGTATGCCCTCGCTGCCGTCGGCGCTCGCGCGCGGTCCGAGCCCCGACCGCAAAGCGGTGCTGGCGCGGCGGATCCGCTGGCTGGTCGCCGCGACGATCTCCTACAACGTCATCGAGGCCGCCATCGCCTTGAGCGAGGGCACCCGGGTGTCCTCGACCGCGCTGATCGGGTTCGGGCTGGACTCGGTGATCGAGGTGTCCTCCGCGGCGGCGGTGGCGTGGCAGTTCGCCGGCCGCGATCCGGAGAAGCGGGAGAAGGTCGCACTGCGGATCATCGCGTTCTCCTTCTTCGCCCTCGCGCTGTATGTCACCGTCGACTCGCTCCGAGCCCTGGCCGGAATCGGCGAGGCCCAGCATTCCCCGATCGGAATCGGGTTGGCCGCCGCCAGCCTGGTCATCATGCCGGTGCTCTCGACCGCGCAGCGCCGCACCGGACGTGAATTCGGCTCGGCTTCCGCCGTCGCCGATTCCAAGCAGACCTTGTTGTGCACGTATTTATCGGGGGTGCTGCTGGTCGGATTGCTGCTCAACAGCCTGTTCGGCTGGTCGTGGGCCGACCCGATCGCCGCGCTGGTCATCGCTGCGATCGCGGTGCGTGAAGGCCTCAACGCCTGGAAAGGCGACACCTGCTGCCCAGCACCGAGCACTGCGCTGGGGGTGACCGGCGTGGCCGGGCACGACTGCGACTGCTGTGAAAACATAGCTACTGAGAAGGACTCATGATGCCGCGCATCCCCGATTCCGCGCGCGCCCGCTACCACGAGGAAATGCGCGCAGCGAAGAGCGCGAGCAGCGACGATCAACGGTGGGCTCATCTCGAGCGCGCCCACATCCTGTCCCAGCCCGACCCGTGGCTGCACACTCGCAACCACGCCGCGATGCTCATGCTGGCGCTGCGCCGACGCGACCGCCCCGAAGCCCTCGGCCAAATCATCCGGATCATCGCCGCCGCGCCCGGATCACTGTCGGGCCGCTACCCCGACGGCAACACCGGCCGCGCCACCGTCCGGCTACGCCAACGCATGCCCACACCACCCGACCTCGCCGCCCTGCTCCACCCCACCGCGGCCTGAACCGGAACACGCGAGGAGGGCCCCACGCCTGGCCGGTCGAAGCAGCGGGGTTGCGGGCCACACCCGGAATACCATCTCGCCTCGGCCGGTGCGGTCGCAGTACTCGATGTCGAAACTGCACCCGGTGGCGCCGCAGCCCGGGTACTCGCTGTGGACCCGGGGCCCCGAGGACGAACTCCTGCCGCTGCTGCGCGGCACCGGGCTCGTGCCCTACTCGCCGCTGGGCCACGGGTTCCTGCGATTCATATTCCTCGACGAGGATGCCGCCCGAGCGCTGTTTCCCGAATGAGAACGCATCGCCGACGACACTGCGTCCATCCTGCGTACCGAAGCCGGCCGACACCCTGACGACCCGCACCTGACCGCCTGATCGGCGGGCTGTCCGCTCATCGCCGGACATTCCGCACCCGCTGGGCCGCCAACGACGTCAAAATTCACCGGGCAGGCACCAAATCTTCCGGCACCGCTGCTCGGAGAACCCCCTGCGCGCGACGAGAACCCCACCATCGACGCCAGCGGCGACCAGCTCCCGACCGGCGTGTCAGATCGGCGTCAGTTCGGTGTCAGCCGAGCTGGCGACAGTGTTCCCATGCACAGCACCGACCACCACCTCGAACAATTCGATCTGGACCGGCATGGCGCCGGTCGAGGGTGGTCGGGTTTACGGCCGAGTCTCGGCCTGGCACTGGGCCGACCGGAATCCGGATCGCGTCGCCGGGTGGTGATCGTGGATGCCGCGCCGCACGGCTTGACCGGCCAGAAGGGCCGTGAGCGGCTCCGCAAGCCTGCCCGGTCTGCTCGATCACCGGCCGGTAAAGACCCCCGATCCCGCCGCAATCCTCCTGGAGCACCTCCCCGCCGGTCGGGACCCGCCGTTACCGAATCACCGAGGTCCCAGGCGGCTGGCGGGTCGCATCCGCTCACATCCAACCCCGCCTTGCATATACGTATACATCTACATATAGTCACAGGGCGTCGCTGGACCACCACGGCGCGAAGGCCCGCGTTCGATCGGAAAGACCATGACCGTCCTGCAGATAACCCCCGGCATCGGCGCCTCCACCGCGTGGGCTGGCCCCTACCCGATGCAGCGCACGGCACGGCACAACCGACTCGCCCGCGTGACGCAGTGCCTCCGCGGCGACCACGCCTTCGCCCAACTGATCCGCTTCGCCCTGGTCGGCGGCTCCAGCAACATTGCCTATGTTCTGCTGTTCATGGCCATGAACGAGATCGGCCCGCTGGTCGCCAATATCGCCGGATCGATCGTCAGCACCATGATCGCGAACGAATTGCACCGGCAGCTCACCTTCCGCGCGGCCGGACGGGTCGACTGGTTCACCGCACAATGGGAAGGCGGCGGGCTGGCGCTGCTCGGTCTGCTGATCACCACAGCAGCGCTGGCCGGTCTCGGCTTCTGGGCACCCGGCCTCGGCGAGGTCACACAGGCGAGCGCCGTGATCGCCATCATGGCGGCGGTCGGTGGCATGCGGTTCGTGGCACTGCGAGGCTTCGTCTTCTGAAGGTCTTTCAGCCACCGCACATTTCATCCCGGGTCATGTGCTGGTGCGCGGCGGGCGCGGGCGGCGGGACTCACGAGCCCGAGGCGGCGGTCGTAGCATTCATGCGGTGTCGCCGAGTTCATCGCTTCCCTCGTTCCGCCGGTCCAGGCGTTCCCCTGTCGCCGTCCCGCACATCCCGGTGCCGACGGCGCGGGCGATCGTGGATTGCGGGGTCTATGTCGATGGTCATCGGCTACCCGGCCGGTTCACCCACGCAGAAGCGTTGGCGGCGGTGCGTGAGCGGGGTGAGGGGTTCGTGTGGATCGGATTGCACGATCCGGACGCCGCGCAGATGGACGACATCGCCCGCACGTTCGGGTTGCATCCGTTGGCGGTGGAGGACGCGGTGCACGCCCGCCAGCGACCCAAGCTGGAACGCTACGACGACACCTTGTTTCTTGTCATGCGTACCGTCGCCTATGTCGAGCACGAACTGCACAGCGTCAGCGAGATCGTCGAGACCGGTGAGCTGTTGATCTTCACCGCGCGCCAGTTCGTGGTCGCGGTCCGCCACGGCGAGCACTCCGGCTTGGCCGGTGTCCGCCGCGATCTGGAAGCCGACCCGGAGCGGCTGCGCCTGGGTCCCGGCGCGGTGCTGCACGCGATCGCCGACTACGTGGTCGATTCCTATCTCGAGGTCACCACAGCGGTGGAACACGACGTCGACGCCATGGAAGAAGAAGTGTTCACTCCCGGCTCCCAAGTGGCGATCGCCTCCATCTATCAACTCAAACGCGAAGTCGTCGAGCTGCGGCGCGCGGTCAACCCGCTCGCGTTGCCACTCGAGACGCTCGGGAAGCCCGAGACACCGCTGTCGAAGGAGGTGCGCCGTTACCTACGGGACGTGGCCGATCACCACACCGTGGCCGCCGAACGCATCCACGACTTCGACGACGCGTTGACCGCGTTGATCGGCGCCGCGCTGGCCAAGACCGCTCTGCAGCAGAACACCGACATGCGCAAGATCTCCGCGCTGGTGGCGATGGCCGCGGTACCCACGATGATCGCCGGTATCTACGGCATGAACTTCGAGCACATGCCCGAACTCGAACAAGTCTGGGGATACCCCGCCGTCCTCGCCCTCATGATCGCTGCCTGCACCGTCTTGTTCATCGTGTTCCGCCGCAAACGCTGGCTCTGAGATCGAACCGGCAAAGGACCCGCGCCCACCATGGCGTCCTGGCGCGAACAACCGAATTCATCTCCTGCCGTAGAGATTTCGGGCGCGGTGGTAGGCAGCGGGTATGCCATTGCGCGCGATCCGCGTGAAAACCACCCCGGTGGGTAGCCCACGAACGTGACCGAACCCGGAAACCAGAACGCACCCGAACCGGGTGACCAGACCGATACTTCCCACCCGGACGACCTGGATCTCGAGACTCGCGAAACCCCGGAGAATCAGGACGTGAACGAGGACGCGGGCACCGTCGAACCGCCCGACTGAGCACGGTTTCACCTACGGCGGCCGGGGAATTCCGGCCGTATGGGTATCACCGTCGCCGTTACCGGGCCGACCGGCGAGATCGGCATCTCCGCAGTCACCGCACTCGAGCACAACCCTGCGGTGGACCGGATCGTCGGGATGGCCCGCCGACCATTCGACCCCGCCGCGCACGGCTGGACCAAGACCGAGTACCGGCGCGGCGACATCCTCGACCGAGCGGCCGTGGACTCGCTGGTGGCGGACGCCGACGTGGTGATCCACCTGGCGTTCGTGATCATGGGCTCACGAGAGGAAAGCGCGCGAGTGAATCTCGCGGGCACCCGCAACGTCTTCGAGGCGACGGCCGCCGCCGAGCGGGCCCGCCGCCTCGTCTACACGTCTTCGGTCGCCGCCTACGGATACCACCCGGAGAATCCCTCCCCCATCACCGAGGACGTACCGCCCGAGGGTTCGCCCGAACACTATTACTCCGAGCAGAAGGCCGCGTGCGAGGCGGCACTCGCCGAGATCACCACCGGCTCCGGCCTCGAGGTCTTCGTGCTGCGGCCGTGCATCGTGGCGGGCCCGAAAGCACCGGCCCTGCACGATCTGCCGTGGGAGAAACTCCCCCGCCCGCTGCGTACGCTGGCTCGGTCGAATCCGCTGTTCAAGCCGGTGATCCCGGACCCAGGGCACCCGCTGCAACTCGTCCACCACGACGACGTGGCCGCCGCCATCGCGCTGGCCGCCACCGCGGCCGCGCCGCCCGGCGCCTACAACATCGCCGGCGACGGCACCCTCAGCCTGTCCGACGTGGTAGCCGCGCTGGGCGGCAGGCCGGTGCGCGTCCCCGCGGTCGCCGCCACCGCCACATCCGCGGCTCTGGCCCGTCTCCCCTTCGTGCCCGCCACGCTCGAGTGGCTGCATATCGTCCGCACGCCCGTGGTCATGGACACCAACCGCGCGAAGCGGCACCTCGGCTGGAAACCGGCGCACACCTCCGCCGAGACCCTCGCCGCGCTCGCCGCCGCCCGCTGAACCAGGGCGCGACCGGTCGTGGAGGGCGGGCCGCGGCCGCCTACATGATGATGACGATATTGCCTCTGGCGTGATGCGCCAGCATGTGGGCGACCGCGTGAGCGACTTCGGTGAGTGGGTAGGACTTCTCGACGATCACCTTGACGTCGCCAGATACCAGCAGGGCGGCCAGATCGTCGAGGTTCTCACGGGTGGGGAAAGAGGTGGCGGTGCGGACGTCGGTCGGGCCCCAGCGCATCGTCATTGCTCGCGCGATTCGCGGCAGGCTGCCGAACAGCCCGTGGGCGGGTCCGACGCTGTTGGGGATGAAGGTTCCTCCCGCTGTCAGCAGTTGGGCAGTCGTGGCGGGCGGGTGGTTCAACACGTTGTCGAGGATCACGTCGTAGCGTTGGGTGCTGCGGGTGTAGTCCGTGCGCGTGTAGTCGATGATCTCGTCGGCGCCGAGCGATTGGACGAACTCGGCGTTGCGGGTGCTGCACACGCCGGTGACATGCGCGCCAAGCGTCTTGGCGATCTGTACCGCGAATGTCCCCACACCACCGGACGCGCCGTTGATCAGCACGCGCTTGCCGGGCCCGGCCCGGCCCACGTCTCGTATCGCGAGCAGCGCCGTGATGCCCGACATGACCGCTGCCGCTGCCTCTTCGAAGGACAGTGACGTGGGTTTGGTGATCAGCTGGGACGCCGGCGCCACCGTGTATTCGGCGAATGTGCCCACCGACGACTTGACGCTGTTGTCCCACAGTGAACCGAACACCTCGTCGCCCGGCCGGAAGTCGGTCACGTTCTTGCCGACGGTCTGCACGATTCCGGCGACGTCGCTTCCCCGCACCGGCGTCGACGGTCCCGCGATCCCGAATTGCAGCCGCAGAAGGTAGGGGACCCCGGTCACCGCCAGCCAGTCCGGGGTGTTCACGCTGGAAGCCCGCATCCGAATCAGGACGTCATCGTCGCCGGGGGTGGGTCGGGCGATGTGGTCGAGTGCGAGTACCTGTTCGGGCGGGCCGTAGCCGCGTTGGACGATCGCCCGCATCGTGGGGCTCCGATCGCCGCCGGATGCGTCGGGTGTGATCGCGTTCGCCCATGTCGACATGGTGTCCTCCTCGGATGTCGGAGCCGGGCCGCCAGTGCTGACGGTATGACGCAATCCTCGCGATCCGCCGGGTGCGCCACATCGGACGAGCGGTTCGATCCGCGCCGTCCGTTAGGCCGGTCGCCGCTAGGACTTTCGGCCGATGCGCTCCACCGGTCAGCGCTTGACGCGGTAAGTCTCGTAGGCCCAGATGACGATCTCGACGCGGTTGCGCGCGCCGAGTTTGGCCATCAGGCTCGCGATGTGGGTCTTGACCGTGCTGAGGCTGATGTGCAGCTCCGCGGCGATCTCGTGGTTGGTGCGCCCGCGTGCCACGACGGCCAGAATCTGCTCCTCGCGTTCGGTGAGTGCGGTGACCGGCTGGACCGGCGACGCGGCGGGCCCGGCGCCGGCGAAGGCGGTGAGCAGGCGCGCGGTGACAGTCGGGGCGATCAGCGCGTCGCCGCGAGCGGCGGCGTGGACGGCCTGAGTGAGCATCGCGGTCCCGGCCTCCTTCAAAAGGAATCCGCGGGCGCCGGCCCGCAGCGCCGCGTAGACGTACTCGTCGAGGTCGAAGGTGGTGATGACGACGACGGCGAGGGGGTCCTCGACGGTCGGCCCGGCCAGTCGGCGAGTGGCTTCGATACCGTCGACGCGCGGCATGCGGATATCGAACAAGCACACGTCGGGGCGGAGGTCGAGAGCCAGCTCGATAGCCTGTTCCCCGTCGGCCGCCGCGCCGACGACCTCGATGCCCGGTTGGGCGTCGAGGATCATCACCAGTCCGGTGCGGACGATCTCCTGGTCGTCGGCGACGACCACGCGCAGGTTCGTGTCCACCGGCTCGCCTGCCCTCATGTCGCGCCTTCGCGGGGCAGCACGGCCGTCACGGTCCATCCGCGGCCGGGGTTCGGGCCCGCCGCACAGGTGCCGCCGAGCAGGTCGGCGCGCTCGCTCATGCCGACCAGCCCGTAGCCCGGCGAGACGATCGAGCGGGCTGGACCGCCGTCGCCGTCATCGCGCACGAGTAGCCGCACCGCTGTGTCGTCGGCGGTGACCCGGACTTCGATGCGGGTGGCGTTTCGCGCGTGCCGCACGGCGTTGGTGACCGACTCCTGCGCCAAGCGGTAGATCGCGGCGCCGAGAGTCGCGGGCAGATCGGTGACATCGCCGCTGATCTCGACGTCGACGGACGGACCGGTAGCGGTGGCCTCGGCCAGTCGTCCCAGATCGGTGATGCCGGGGCTGGGTGTGCGGTCCGCTTCCGCGAGCGGCTGGTTTCGCCGGAGCACGCGCACGATGGCGCGCATCTCGGCGAGTGTGCTCGCGGCCTCGGCCTCGATCAGGCGCAGGGCGTCGACGGCGGCATCGGGTGTGGACTGCGCGGTCGCCAGGCCGGCCTGGGCACGAATCGCCATGGCCGACACATGATGCGCGACGGTGTCGTGCAGATCGCGTGCCAGTCGTTCGCGTTCGATCAGCTTGACCTGCTCGAGTTCACGCGCCTTCGCCCGAGCCCGGTACCGGAACGCCAAGCCCAGCGCGACAGCCGAGGACAGAACGACGAGCGCCCCGGCGGCATCGGTGACCGGCAGACCGCTGGCGAGCAGCGCGATGCCCGCCGTAGCGAAGACGATCACCGATCCCGCCACAATGGCACGTCCGGATCCCCACCGGAACAACGCGTACGGCAGCAGCAGCAGCACCGCCATCGCGTCGATGCCCGACTGTTCGCCACCCAGCAGCACAGTCGTCCCAGCCGAACCGACGAAGGCGATACCGGTCATCAGCAGCGGTCTGCTCCGCCGCCACAACAGCGTGGGCAAGATCGCGACCGCGACGAGCACCCAGACGACCCGATGCGGAACATCGTGCCGCACTGCGCCTTCGAGCACCGCGAGCCCTACGAACACCCCTACCAGCGCCCAGTCCCGCCATGACCGCCGCGGTGGGTCAGGCGCGTGGGGTTCGTCCCATACCGAGCGGAGGAGGTGGCGCACGCCTCAATGATCGCATCGGACACGATGGAGGATGCCGGTGGAGCCTCGGGTTCGGCCAGCTCAGGGGCCACTCCGTCGGATGATCCGCGAGATGCCCGGTGACCTCATGGCGGTGGTGCGGTCCGCAGATGGTGCCGTACGCGCGCTGCTTCGCGGGTGAGGTGGTCGCGTTCGGCCAGACTGGTGGCGGCGCGGGCAGCTTCGGCGTACAGGTCGGCGGCGCGGCTGAGATCGCCTGCGCGTTCGCACAGGTATGCCGCTACCGCGATGTACCGCGGCAGGGCGGGGTCGACGTCGTCGAGCGCGGCGAGGCCGGCCTGTGGTCCATCGGCTTCACCCACCGCCACGGCACGATTGAGCCGCACGATCGAGCTGCCGGTGAGGAGCAGTAGTTCGTCGTACCACTCCACGATCTGCACCCAGTCCGTCTCGGAGGCGGTGCGGGCGTCGGCGTGCAGGGCGGCGATCGCGGCCTGGGCTTGGTACTCGCCGAGCCGGTCGCGGGCCAACGCGGTCTGCAGGATCGTCACCCCTTCGGCGATCAGCTCGGTGTCCCACAGCGAGCGGTCCTGCTCGGCCAGCGGCACCAGGCGACCGCCGAGCCCGGTGCGCGAGTCCCGGCGCGCGTGGTGCAGCAGCATGAGCGCGAGCAACCCGGCCGCTTCGGGCTCTTCGGAGAGGGCAGCGAGCTGGCGGCCGAGCCGGATCGCCTCGGCCGCCAGGTCGACATCCCCGCTGTATCCCTCGTTGAACACCAGGTAGAGCACTCGCAACACGGTCGCCAGGTCGCCGGGCTGCTCCAGCCGGACCCCGGCGATGCGCCGTTTGGCCCGGCTGATGCGCTGTGCCATCGTCGCTTCCGGAACCAGGTAGGCCGTCGCGATCTGCCTGGTCGTCAACCCGCCGACCGCGCGCAGGGTCAGCGCGACTGCCGAACTCGGAGGCAAGGTGGGATGTGCGCACAGGAAGTACAAGCGCAGTGTGTCGTCCATGGCAGGCACCGGGCCGCCGGTGGGTTCGGCCTCCACCGCGAGTTCTCGCTCGCGCCGGGCCGTCTCGGCCCGCGCGGCGTCGAGGAATTTGCGCCACGCGACCGAGATCAGCCACGCCTTCGGACTGTGTGGTTGTCCTTCCGGCCAAGCCTCGAGTGCCCGGATCACGGCCTCCTGCACGGCGTCCTCGGCCGAGGCGAAGTCAGCTCCGCGACGGACGAGGACACCGATCACCGCGGGCACCAGCTCCCGCAGCAGCGGCTCGTTCAATCCGTCACCGTGGGCGACTCGGTGAGCAACGGCCGCACCTCCAGCCATTCGTGAATCGGCTCGCCACCGGCCCCGGGAGCCGCGGACAGCTCCCCGGCCAACTCGATCGCTCGATCCCAGGACTCCACGTCGATGATCATCCAGCCCGCGATGAGGTCCTTCGTCTCGGCGAACGGGCCATCGGTCACCGGGGGGCGTCCCGCACCGTCGGATCGCACGAAGGTGCCCTCCGGGGCCAGTGCCCGCGCGTCCACGAACTCGCCGGACTCTTCCAGGCGGGCGGCGAAATCGTTCATGTACTGGATGTGCGCGTCCACCTCCCCGGGAGTCCACTGATCCATCGGCGGCTGGCCCATTGCCGGGGCCGGGCCACCTCGATAGTGCTTGAGCAGCAGATACTTCACCATGAGCTCCTTCTCTGGTTGTACGGCCGGTTGGGGCCGATCGTGCACCAGGGACGGAGCCGTTGCGCTGTTCTCGACACCGTCGACGGAATTACGCACCCATTTTTGGAGTGATGCCGATCACAGAAGTGGCGAGGGTGCACCTGCACCACAGCGTACGAGCCCACCTGTGCGGTATCCCGGCAGCTGTGTCTAATTTGCATGCTCGGTCTCGCTTCGCTCGAAACCTGGGGTTGGGGTGCGCCGGGCTCATCGCCGATCACCCAGTGCACCGGTCACCGGAGGAGAAGTCCCCCGCGGCTCGGTCGGCGGCCTGCTCACGAAGCGGCGCGTGCCCGTCGTCCGCAGGGACCTGAACCACCTGCCGATCGCGGACCGCACTTCGAACTGCGGGATCGGTACTACCGATTGCGTGGTGGGCAGCAGCAGACGCAAGCGTCGCCGACTGCAGGCCGAGTGATCGGCAGATCGTTCTGGCTTGGGGCGGTCCGCCGGGAGCGAGATGATCGGCCCTTTGTACCCTGCCGCAGGCCGGCTCACGCGCGAGTACCGGGGTTACCTGATCTCAGCCGATTCGTGGTGGTGCGCACGCTGCCCAGTTCCGGACACCGCTCGGTCGTTCCTCACTGGTGCACGATGCTCTTGGCGCCCACCATGCGCACCAAGCTGAAGATCGGGAGCCCGATCACCAAATGTTCGATCCCGGTGGAGATACCCACCCAGAGGTCGCTGGACAGTGCCAGTGGGATGATCACCGCCGCGGCGGTGAGGATTCCCACGATCCAGCTGAAGAACAGTTCCGGTGAGGGGGTGCCCAGACGCAGCAGATACCACAGCACTCCGGCCAGCAGCGCGCAGATGAAGGCCACGACCGCGAACCAATACGCGTCCTGGGCCATCGGATTCCACACCCCGAAGCTGCCGCTCTCGGTCACCCGGTGGGCGATGATCTCGATGATCCAGGCGCACAGCCAGGCCGCCAGCGCGGTGACCACCGCCGTCGCGATCACACCGCCTGCGAACATGCCGATGTTGACGTCCGGCCCCTGCTGCGGCCGAGGCTGCCGGTCCGGATATTCGGACTGCTGATACGCGCCGGGATCCTGACCGTACCCGGAAGCCTGGCCGTATCCGTGATCTTGGCGGTACCCGTGCTCTTGGCTGTACCCGGGATCACGGTAATTCCCCGGCTGATAACCGGATTCATAGCGTGCGGTGTGCTGGTCGCGCGGATCCATGGGGTTCAACCGCCGATCACCTCCGTCGAAAGCGTGCGTGTGCGTCGAGTGTAGGGCCAGACCGGACCACCCGCTGCCCGCCTACCCAACTCCCTTCGGCCCGCGATCTCGCCACCGACTCAGGCGGAGGTGGCCTCCCATGCGAACCCGTCCGGGTCGGCGAAGGACCCGAGATCCCCGCCGATGACGATCCGATGCGACCCGCTGCCCTCTGGGGAGACACCGGCATCCTTGGCGGCGGCACGGCGGCCGTAGAGCGCCAGCTTGACCGCGGAGGACGGGGCGTCGAACTCGACGTACTTGCTGCCGAAGCTCTTCGCCACGCTCAAGCCACGGTCGACATAGAACTGCTTGGTCGCCTTGACGTTGTCGACGCCGAGGAGCAGCACGAAGTCATCGATCTCCCGGGTGGCCGGGCCGGTGTCCTTTTTCGCCGACGTCGCGATCTTCCAGATCGCGCCGTCCGGAGCCTGGACGACGCCGCCGTAGCCCCAGAAGCTTTTCTTGGCCGGCTTGAGCGTCGTCGCGCCTGCGTCGACGGCGGTGCCGATGAGGCTGTCGACGGTGCTCGGCTGAGACACCACGAGCGAGAGGATGAAGCCGCGGAACCCGCTCGTCGGCGCCTCGGAGGCCCGCACGCGCACCTTGTCGCCGAGACCGAACGCGGCGGCGTAGAAGGCCTCGGCGGCCGAGGAGTCGGGCACCTCGAGCACAACGGACTCGATAGTGGGCTGGTCAGTGGTGATGTTCATGGCAGTAACGCTATGCGCAGCCCGGTGCACGCCGCTTCTCGATTCCTGATCAGTGTGGCGACGCGCCGACGGCCGCCCGCGCATCAGCTTCCGTCCGTTCACGACTCCGGCGGGAGAAGGGGCGAGGCGAACACTTCCTCGAGCGGGGTCGGGCCGGTGTAGCGACGGCAGTTGCAGCCGACCCACTCTCGCAGGCCGTGGGTGCCTTTGCGGGAGATCTCGGCGTGACACTTACCTGTCGCCCGGTCGTGCAGCGCCAAGTCGTGGCCGCAACCGCAGCGCGCGGGAAGTTTCTCCCCCGACCGAACTCGCCGCCGATGCCCGAACCGGCCACATATCCAGCCGGCACCGAGGAGGCCGGCGCCGACCGCGAGACTCAGGGGGTCCAACATAATTGCAGTATACGTATACGCATAGCCGCAGTCACCCGAATCGGTGGACGCCCGAGCCCGAGTCGGTCTCGGGGGTGCCCCTACTCGGCCTGCGCGGCGATGCGCCGGTCGATGACGGAGAGGGCGAACGCACTCCAGCGAATGTTCTCCTGCTCGAACGAGATACCGCGCAGCAGGGTGAGATACGGGCCGATCCGTTCGGCCTCGGCCAGATACGCCTGTTCACTGCGCCCGTCCAGTAACCGCGACCGCAGGCGTTCGTAGCGCGCCAGTTTCGTCTTGGACCATTCCATTCGCTCCGCGACGGCGGCGCGGACGGTGGGTGCGTCCTCGCCGTCCATGCCCTGCACCTTGACCATCATCTCGTCGCGGATGGCGGTGGGCTTGGCGGGCTCGGCGATGAATTCGTGCAGCGCCGCCCGGCCTGCGGCGGTGATGGCGTGCAGACGCTTGTTGGGGCGGCGTTCCTGCTGGACGACCCGGGTCTCGATGAGTCCGTCGGTCGCCATCCGGTCGAGCTCCTTGTACAGCTGCTGCGGCGTGGCCATCCAGAAGTTCGCGACCGAGGCGTCGAAGCTTTTGGCCAGGTCGTATCCGGACGCCTCGCCCTCCAGGAGCGCGGCGAGCACCGCGTTACGTAGCGCCACCGACTCACGGTAACACAGGAGATGTGTATTAAATTTTTTGAGCGCTCCCCTCTGGACGGTGCATGTGCACCTCGCTACTGTTCCATTGACATACTCATAAAATTGACTATGAAAGGTGCGGCATGCATCCCTTTCGCGAAGCGGTCGAAGCACGTGATGAAGCGGCCATCGAGGCGCTGCTCGCCGACGATGTGGTGTTCACCAGCCCGGTGGCGTTCAAGCCGTACCCGGGAAAGGCGATCACCGCGGCCATCCTGCGCGCGGTGATCCGGGTATTCGAAGACTTCCGATACGTGCGTGAGATCGCGGATGCGGGCGGTCGCGATCACGCTTTCGTCTTCGAGGCCACCGTCGACGGCAAGCAGCTGACGGGATGCGATTTCCTGCACTTCGACGAGCACGGCAAGATCGACGACTTCATGGTCATGGTGCGCCCCCTGTCGGCGGCGCAAGCGCTGGCCACCCGTATGGGCGAGCAGTTCGCACGCATCGAGTCCGAGGCGACCGCTCAGCTCGAGCGCGAGGCGACCGGAGCGTGAGCGACTTGCCATAGATGACGGCGGAGCGCGTGGCCGACGGCGGTGGCGACGGGCACGAGAACGGCCACGAGCAATAGCGCTCCCGGCAATCCGACGGCCTCGGCGGCGAAGCCGATCGCCGGTGGCGCCAGTAGGATCCCTCCGTAGCCGAGGGTGGTCGCCACCGCCACGCCACTTGCACCGCCGCGCGCGCCTGCCGCTCCGACCGCCGGCGGGAAGAGGTTGGACGGGCGTATCGGAAACGTCAGCGCGGCAATTGATTACAGCGCCTGCCGAGGTATCTCATCCGTTGCCGTAGACGCGCTCCGGCACACCCCCGAACACGCCGATGCCCACCGAGCGGCGGGTGCGAGGGTCCGCTCGGTGGGCACACCGCCACGCGCCGGGGACGTGCGCGCCGGGACGGAGGCGGGTTGAGGGATTCCGTCCGGCGGGCAGAAACGCGTGACGGGCGGCGCTTCCGTCGAGCGAGCGTGGAAGTAAGGGCACATGCCACGCCGCTCGACGGAAGCAGGTCTATCCGGAGATCACAGCGAGCCTCCGCCGCCGAGCAACCACGGGTTGAAGGTGCATTCCAGATTCGGGTGACCGGCGGGGTCGAGCGCACGCAGCGCGATGGACAGCGCCCGTGGCGAGTACATCATCGTGAGGTGGTCGGACACGTCCTGCTCGCATCCGTCCTGCAGGGTGATGTTCTGCACCGTCACGCCGGGCGCGGGCTTCAGGAAGGTCAGATCGTAGGGATTGGTGATCTCGTCGTAGCGGGTGCCGACGACGGTGTAGTCGACGCCGGAAACGGTGTCGCCGTTCTCGTTGAGCTTGTTGACGAAGTCCGAGCCGATGGTCTGCTGGATACCGGCGTGCCCGACGAAGATCTCGATGAAACCGAGGATGTCGATACCGAAGTTGTTGATCGCCCGGCCCAGCGCACCGATGCCGATCAGGCTGGTGCCGTGATGCGTGGCGCCGTAGGTGACCAGGTTCTTCACCTTGGCGGCGCCGCCCTCGAACTTGGTGTACCAGTTCGACATCGACCCGCCCTGCGAATGCGCGACGATGTCCACCTCCGGCGCCCCGGTCGCGGCCAGCACCCGGTCGACGAAGGTGGCCAGCTGCTTGGCCGAGTCCTGGATGTACCCGGTGCCCATCACGCCGGGCAGTACCGAGCCGAGTCCGCCGCCCTCGAGCAGGTTCGACCGGCCGTAGTTGAAGGTGTACGTGCAGAAGCCGGCGTCTTTGATGGGTTGGCCCATGTAGGCGAAGCCGTTGTAGGCGTTCATCCAGGTGCCGTGCACCAGAACCACCGGGCGCGGATGCTCGGCGGTCGGCCTGCAATTCCAGTCGTTGGTGCCGGGCGGCGCGACGTCGGGATGAGTCAACCCGTAACCGAACGCGGCCAGCCACGAGGTCATCGGCGGGCCGTAGCCCACGGTGTCGCTGGCGTAGCCGCCTGCCGAGCCCGAGCTGCTGCCCGACCCGCCGTAGCAGTCACCGGAACCGTTGCCCGACCCCGCGCCGCTGCCCGAGGTGCACGCCGAGCCGGTGCCCGCACTGCCCGAATCCGCCACGGGCGCCACCTTGCGGCCCGCCGCGATGTAATCGGCCAACTGCTGCTCGCTCGGCCGCGCCTCCGGCGCCGCGTTCGCACCGGTCGCGCCGACGGCGAGCACCGACACGCTCAGCAGCACCGCCGCCAGGGACGAGCGCCCGTAGGTACTTCGTTTCATCAGTTGCCTTCCTGCAGAACCACAGTGTTCGACCAACGGCGCCGTTCTCGCTGGTAGACGGCACCGAAGCTGCGCCAACGCTAGAACCGGAAAACCAGGCCGCCTATGCGGAACGGATGGATCTGGAGACCTCACGAATGCGTTTGTCGCGGCTAGGGATACGACACAAACGGTGCGGAAAAGACAATTCGCGCAATTCGCCGGACAGGTACGACAGCACAAGTCGGCGGCACGGAAACGGTGAATTATCCAGATCACCAAGCGATTACGGTTTCGCAACGGCCTGCGGCCGCATCATGGATGGACGCCGCACCCCAGCCATCGGTGGCCATCCGGTGGCTAACCGCTTGGAGATCTCGTGTCCGCCACCCTGGTTCCCCTCGCCCGCACCTTGCTGGGCGCACTCGCGGTCGCCGCCGCGCTGACCCACCTCCCGCACGCGTCGGCGCAAGGCCCGGGCTCCGCCGACGCAGGCCCCGCGGCCGCCGTCCTACCGGCGTTCGTCCCGGCGCCATCGCCACCACCGACGGTGCACGGCCCCGTGACCGCCATCGTCGTGCTCGGGTACGGCCTGCTGCCCGACGGCGGCATGCGCCCGGAATTGATCGACCGGCTGCACGCCGGATACCTCCAAGCCCTGCTGGCGCCCCTCTCGCCGATCATCGTGACCGGCGGCAACGCCCGCAACGGCGTCACCGAGGCGCGGGCCATGGCCGACTGGCTGATCGCCCGCGGCATGCCCGCCGCCCGGATCCATCTCGAACCGGAGGCCGGCACGACCGCGCAGAATGCCGCGCGCTCGGCCACGCTCATGCGGGCGATCGGCGCACGCGACGCCGTGGTGATCACCTCGGCCGACCACATCGACCGCGCGGTGGGCACCTTCCACGACGCCGGGGTGCACGTCGTCGGCACCGTGACGCCTGAGCAGGTGCCCGCGCAGATCTGGCGGTTCGGCCCGCTCGCCTGACCCGAGCCGCCATCATCCATCGTTTCGCAATACAGGAGCAATCATGAACGAGACCGCGCTGAATCCGGCCGATCAGGCGAGGTCGCTGATCGACCACCGTTACCGTTCCACTTTTCGGTACGAGGTGGAACGAGAAAAGATCCGCGAATTCGCCCGCGCCGTCCAAGATGCCCATCCGGCGCATCGAAGCGAGTCGGCTGCCGCCGAACTCGGTTTTCCCGGGCTCGTCGCGCCCGCCACGTTCAGCTCGATCATCCTCACCCGGGTACACCGCGAAATTCTGGACACGCTGATCACCGGCTACGATCCGACCCGAATTCTGCACGCGGACCAGGTTTTCGACTTCGGCAGGCCGTTGGTGGCCGGCGACCGCCTCACCTGTGACATCTATTTCGAATCGTTCCGGCACTTCGGCGACTACGACGTCCTCGCGATCAAGAGCGTGCTCATCGACCAGTACGGCACCGTGGTGCAGACCGGTTCCAGCGCGCTGCTCGCCCGCGTCGGCGGGCGCGATCCCGGGTTGGCCGACGCGGTGCGCAAAGTCGCCATGGACGATCGAGTCCCCGCTGCCCCGCGACGAGCCCGGGGCAGCGCCGTCGTCCCGGCAGCCGCCGACTATCTCTCGCCGACGCCCACCCGCCGATCGCCGAGACCGGTCATCGACTTCGCCGATCTCGCCGTGGGCACCGAGCTGCCCGTTCGCACCATGCGGCTGTCCCGCGGCGACCTGGTCAACTACGCGGGCGTGACCGGCGAATCCAATCCGGTGCTGTTCGACGAGCGGGTCGCGCTCGCCAGCGGCCTGCCGACCGTGGTCGCGCCCGGCATGCTGAAACTCGGCCTGGCCACGTCGTTCCTGACCTCCTGGCTCGGCGATCCCACGGCGGTCACCCGATTCCGCGCGCAATTCGCGCACAATGCCCACCACCTGCGCATCCCACCGTTGGGCGCCGGGACGATCCAGTTCCGCGGCCGGGTCACCTCGACCGATCCGCGCAGGCGGCGAGCGACCATCGCGGTCGACGCACACGCCGACGGACGCAAGCTGTTCGGCTACGCCGCCGCCGAAGTGCTGTTCCCGCGGGCGGTTACGGCCGCCGTCTGATCAGGCCGCCGTGCCGGGCCGCGCGTCGGTTCGATCGCGCTCCCCGGTCGATTCCCGCAGAAGGCCGGCGACCAGCGCCAGGCGGCGATGCGACGCCAGCCGCGCGGCGCGATCGTAGGTGCTGGTGTGCACGAGGATCTCGTCGGCGCCGGTCCGGCTGACCAACCGCTCCAGTCGGTCGGCGACCTCGTCCTCGGTGCCGTAGAGGCTGCCGTGCAGTCCGTCGTCGAAAATCCGGCGCTCCCGAGCGGTCATGGTGCGGGACTCGATCTCCGAGGGCGGGATCAGGGGCGGGAACTCGCCACGGGTGCGCGAGTAGGCGGCCGCCCACGCCTCCGGCAGCAGCAACCGGTACGCCTGCGCGGTGGTGTCGGCGATCACGATCGATCCGGAGACCACCACGTAAGGCGCGGCGCCCGGCAGAGAGGGGCGGAACTGCGCGCGATAGCGCTCGATGGCCTCGACCATACGGTCTTCGCCGCCGACCGCGGCGATCACCAGCGGCAACCCGAAACGGGCCGCGCGTTCGGCGCCGGACCCGGTGGCCAGCAGGAGCGCCGGAACCCGCAGCCCTTCGGCGGGCCAGGCGTGCACACCCTGCCTGCCCTCGGTGAAGTAGGCCAGCAGCTCGGTGAGCTGGGCATCGAAATCCTCCGCGGCGCGCTTGTCGTGCCCGAGCGCGCGCCGCACGCCGTCGGTGAATCCGACCGAGCGGCCCAAGCCCATGTCGATGCGTCCCGGATACAGCGATTCCAGCACCCCGAACTGTTCGGCGACCACCAGCGGCTGGTGATTGGGCAGCATCACCCCGCCCGTGCCGATCCGGATCCGGGAGGTCTCGGCAGCGGCGGCGGCCGCGAGCACGGTCGGCGCCGAACCCGCCACGCCGGGCACACTGTGGTGCTCGGCGACCCAGAAGCGGTGATAGCCCCACTCCTCGGCGAGCCGGGCGAACGCGACGGTCTCCCGCAGCGCGGCGGGATGGCTCTCGCCGCGCCGGACGCGCGAGCGGTCGAGGACGGAGAACCGGATCGAGGACAGCGGCGCGGACACGGTGGTTACAACGCACCGGCGCCGCGCTGATTCCGCGCCGCTCAGGAGGACGTGGCCACGCCCAGCGCCTGGGCCAGTACCCGCCACGCCTTCGGCAGCTGCGCCTGGAAATCCGGCCAGGTGTGCATGCCCTCCGCGGTGTACTCCACGGTGGCGGGGATCTTCAGCTCGTCCAGACGCGCGACGAACCGCTCGGTGCACGCACGGGCGCCCGCCTCCAGCGCCGCGCCACCACCCGCTGTCCGCAGCGCCTCCGCGATCGTCGGGGAGTTCGCGACCGCCACCAGATCGGCGCCGGTCGGCACGCCGGTGGCCGCCGAGAGGTAGATCGCGGTGCCGCGCAGCGCTTCCGCTTGCAGCAGGCTGTCGTGCGCGGCCCATTCCGGTGAGGTCGGCGGGCCCCACAGATTGTCCACGTTGCCGCCGCGCGAGGCGACCGTGATGGTGGTGACCGCGTGACCCAGCGGGTCGGCGGTGGAATAGCACCCGCTCATCCCGGCCACGGCGCGATACCAGCCGGGATGGCGCTGGGCGAGCATCATCGCCGCCTGCGCGCCCATCGAGACGCCGGCGATGGCGCGGCGTCCGTCGGTGCGCAGCAGCGATTCCACGATGGGCGGCAGCTCGGTGGTGAGGAACGTCTCCCAGCGGTTGAGGCCCAAGGCGGTGTCGTGCCGGGCCCAGTCGCTGTACATGCTGCCGGTGCCGCCGCCGGTCAGCACCACGTCCACCGGTTTGTCCGCGAAGAACTCGGCGGCCCCGCCCTTGGTCAGCCACGCCGAGGTGGCGTCGCCGTCGACGCCGTCGAGCAGATACAGCACCGGGCGCGGCGCCTCGCCGCTGCCGCGCAGCACCTCGACGGTGATGACCCGGCGCATCGCCGCCGAGGCGATGGACAGCCGTTCCCGCCCGGGAGCGACCTGCTCGATCGAGAGCAGCCCCGTGCGGGTCATGGCCGGATCGACCGCGGGCGGCGGGGTGGGCGGTACCGGATCGGCCGGCACGGGGGCAGCGGTGGCCACGGCGATGAGGGTCATCGCCGCCACGGTGATCGGTACGCGCAGATTCATCCTGCCGCGGCAGCCCGTTCCGCTCGTCTGGCCGCCGCGCGTTCGCGCCGCTCCTCGAACCGCCGCGCCCGGATCTCGAGATCGTCCAGGTAGGCGTGCAGCTCGTCGCGGGCGCGTTCACCGTCGCCGGTCAGATCGGTCCGTTCGAAGACGCGCCACGCGCGTAGCACCGGACGCACTACCACGTCGAGATGTTGACGCAGGTCGTAGATGCCGTGTTCGGCCAGCAGCACCGCGTTGCGCCGGAAGTTCGGCTGGGTCAGTCCGGGCATCTGGAAGCGGGTGACCACGCTGGTGATCGCGCGTAGCGCTGCGTTCGGCACCAGGTCCAGGGCCGCGGCGCTGATGTTCCGGTAGAAGATCATATGCAGGTTCTCGTCGGCGGCGACACGCTGCAGCATACGCTCGGCGATGGGTTCCTCGCAGGCCGCTCCGGTGTTCCGGTGGCTGATCCTGGTCGCCAGCTCCTGCAGTGTGACGTAAGCCACCGAACGCAGGAATATCTGCCCCGTGTCGGGTTTCGCGAAGCCCGAGGTCATGTGCGCCATCCGCGCCTGCTCGAGCAGCACCGGATCGACCGCGCGCGTCACGACCAGATAGTCGCGCATCACGATGGCGTGGCGGTTCTCCTCGGCGGTCCACCGGCCGACCCAGGTGCCCCACACTCCGTCCAGGGAGAACGATTCCGAGATCTCCCGGTGATAGGACGGCAGATTGTCCTCGGTGAGCAGATTGGTGATCATCGCGGTCTGCGCGACCTCGGAAAGCCCGGATTGCCCCGGCTCCCACTCAATTCCGCCGAGGGCCGCGAAATTGCGCCCGTCGTCCCAGGGCACGTAATCGTGCGGATTCCATGACTTCGCCTTGCGCAGATGATCATTGAGCAGGCGTTCGGCGGTGGGCTCGAGTTCGCGCAGAATATCGCGATCGGACAACGCGGTGGACACTCGCACTCCTTTGCTCACCCTCGAGATCAGGGCACAGTCGACGATACCCGCGAAAGGTCAGGCCGACCGGCCGATTACGTGATCGTTGGGCGCGGTGACGATGGTCATGTGACCAGGCTGGGGCAGCTCACAACCTGCGGTCTCGCCCGCGTCGGCCACCTGATACAGCCCAGCGGGCCTGCCCGCCGCCCGCAACCGGTCCAGCAGGTCGTGGGCGCGGCCGGCCAGTTCGGGGATGCGCGCGGTGCGCCCGGCGGCCACCGCGGCGGTCAGCGGCACCTCGGCGGCCTCGCCGACGATGGCCAGCACGTCCTCGGTCATGCTGAACATGCCGGTGCGGGCGGGCGCCTCGTCGATCGGCACCAGCACCGTGCCGCCCGCGGCGGACAGCACCGACAACGCCCGGGAGCCGAGCGGATCGGCCAGCGCGGCCTGGACCCGGCGGAGTTTGCGCCGGGCCGCGTCCGCCCCCGCGCCGGGTCTTCGCTCGTCCGGGTGCGCCGGAATGCCCAGCGCCACCACCTGGTACGACCGGGCGATCGGAATGCCCGTCGCCCTCGCCAGTTCACCGACCGCGTGTCCACCGAGCAGGGCGGAGACCAACGTCTGGGCCGCGGTCTGATGCTCCCGCGCGACCGCGCGGTGCTCGTCCACATAGGCGGTCGACGCCGCCACGGTCACCATTTCCAAGACGTGCACCGCCAGCCGGGCACCCGCGAGAAATTGATCGGTCTGCTCGCCGGCGACCTCGTCGGCGAGGAATTCCAAACCGTTGCGGATTTCGTCGTGATACGCGCCGAGCACCGTTTCCAGCGCGATGCCCTCCCGCGCCCAGCGCGAGGCGAAACCGGCGATTTCCGGTGGCCGAACCGCCGCGGGCGCCGGACGCGGAGCCAGCAGTTCGACGGCGGCCGCCAAACAGTTCCGCGCGGTGGCCGCGACATCGCCGGACGCGTCGTGGCCGGAATGCTCCGCCAGGTGTTCGACGAGTTTCGATGTCAACGTCTCGGTACTCGTTCTCGGCTGCCTGCCCATCATGCCTCCCGAAGGTTAGCGACGGATCGTGATGGAATCGAGATATGTTCGGCCGAATCAGGTAAGTCATCAGCGGGCGCCCGACCCGTTGGGCGGAATCACAAGCGTTCGAAGCGATTTCGGGAGGGCCGAGCCGGGCACGGAGAGAGCTGCTGCGGCACCGCGGTTTTCGGATCCGGCCCTGGCCGTCGCGGACGCACCGATTCCCGGAGTATCGGATCGAACCCGGCCGTCTCGAACGCACCGATCTGTGAAATATGTGACGCAGCGCCGTCCGCGCATTTCCGGCGCTGCGTCGAGACCACCCTAGATCCGTCCGCCCCGCCCTGAGAAGCCCCCGCCGAGGCCCTCGGGACGGTTCATCGGCACTTGTGCCCGCGATTGGGACCTCGCACAAATCGTGTCCGCGCCCCGGCAGAGGGTACCGGTGTCATGCGCCGAGAGCCAGGAGAGTAAACCTGTGAGGTGTCCCATGAGATCTTCTGAACGCCTGTGCGGCGGACAGCACCGCCGATAGCATCGAACGCCGCGCTGCCGCACGGCGTCGCGACGAGTTCGAAGGACTACACCATAAATGAGCGGTACGCGAGAAAAGCTGGACGAGCTGCGGGGACTGCTGGAGCTTGCCGAGGAACCAGCCGGCGAGGCCGGCATCGCGAAACGCAAGAGTAAGGGCATCCCCAGCGCGCGGGAACGGGTGCGCGCACTGCTGGACCCGGGCAGTTTTGTCGAGATTGGCGCCCTGGTGCGCCAGCCCGGCACCTCCGGAGCCATGTACGGCGACGGTGTGGTCACCGGCCGGGGCCGGATCGACGGCAGACCTGTCGTGGTGATCGCGCACGATCAGACCGTTTTCGGCGGATCGGTCGGTGAGATGTTCGGCCGCAAAGTCGCCAAGGCGCTGGATTTCGCCACGGCCAACGCCTGCCCGGTGGTCGCCATCAACGACTCCGGTGGCGCCCGCATCCAGGACGCGGTCACCTCCCTGGCCTGGTACGCGCTGATGAGCCGCCGCCAGGAGCGGCTGTCGGGCTTCGTGCCGCAGGTGTCGATCATGCTGGGCAAGTGTGCGGCCGGGTCGGTCTACGCACCGGTGAACACCGACATCCTGATCGCGACCGAGAAGTCGTACATGTTCGTCACCGGCCCCGAGGTGATCAAGGAGGTCACCGGCGAGGAGGTGACCATGGAGGAGCTGGGCGGCGCGCAGGCGCAGGCCGCCAACGGCACCATCCACCACGTCGCCGCCACCGAGCAGGAGGCGTTCGACTGGGCCAAGACCTATTTGAGCTATCTGCCGTCGAGCTGCCTGGAGCAGGGCCCGGTCGTCAACCCGGGGCTGGAGCCGCAGGTCACGCCACACGATCTGGAACTGGACTCGATAGTGCCCGATTCCGATCGGGAGGGCTACGACATGCACGAGATCCTGCTGCGCCTGTTCGACGACGGCGACTTCCACGAGATCAGCGCGGCCACCGCGCAGAACCTGATCACCGGTTTCGCCAGGGTGGACGGGCGCAGCGTCGGGGTGATCGCGAACCAGCCCCTCGTACTCGGCGGCGCCATCGACGCGAAGTGCTCGGACAAGGCGACGCATTTCATCCGGCTGTGCAACGTCTTCGGATTGCCGCTGATCTTCGTCGTGGACACCCCCGGTGTGCTGCCCGGCGTGGAGGAGGAGCGCAGCGGGGTGATCAAGCGCGGCGGGCGGTTCTTCCGCGCGGTGATCGAGGCGACCGTCCCCATCGTGACCGTCGTGGTCCGCAAGGCCTACGGCGGCGGTTACGCGGTGATGGGCTGCAAGCAGCTCGGCGCCGACATCAGCTTGGCCTGGCCCACGGCGCGCATCGCCGTGATGGGTGCGGAGAGCGCGGTGAGCATCGTCGGCAAGCGCCGCCTCGCCGAGATGCCCCCGGACCAGCGGGCGGCCGCGCGGGACTTCATGATCGAGCAGTACAACGCGACCGTCGCCACACCGTGGATCGCCGCCGAGCGCGGCTACATCGACGCGGTGATCGAGCCCTCGCAAACCAGGCTGGAGATTCGCCGCGCGCTGCGCCTGCTGCGCGAGAAAGAGGCGAGCGCCGAACCGAACCCGCGCAAGCACAGCCTCTTCCCGGTCTGAGCCGCCCCGCGGGCACCTTAGGTTGTTTCACAACATAACTGGGCTTACGTGGTGCAATTTCCGGTAACCCCCGGGGAATCGGGCGGTCCGGCCCGCCGATGCCTTAATCTCGGAGGCAGTGCCGGGCCGCTTCGTTCGCCGCGATGTGGCCGGGCACGCGACGTGCCCGCTGTGCCTGTTCCCTACCCTTGCCCGGCGGGCACGCCGCACCGAGGCTCAGCCGTGACCCCAGGTGAGATCGGCGGCCACCCATTCCGACTCCCATTGCCGCAGCCGACGCCGATCGAGTCCGCGGCGAACCAGCAGGTAGCTGCCCGCGAGCACGACCGAGACACCCAACACCGCACCGGCGGTGAGCATCACCGCCTTGCTGGCGGGCTGGGTGGCCGACGGCGGCTCCACGATCGCACCGGCTTCGTTCAGCCAGATCGGCACGATGGAACCCGGCTCCACCACCGTGGTCGATTGATAGTCACCGGTGCGTTCCACGCCTTCGGCGTCCTTCCAGGACACCCGCGCGGGTATCACCGGCGCGTACAGGGGCGCCTTCCCGGCTTCGATCACGGTGGCGTCGACTTGGCGCAAGCGCGCCGTCTCGGCTTGCACCACGGCCGTTTCCACGCGATACACCTGTCCTCCGACGGTGACCGCCAGCACGGGCACGACGATCAGGAACACCAGGGCGAGCAGCACCGCCACGCCGGTCTGCACCCGGTCTTCCCTGCGGCGCAGCGGGTTTCGGTCCAGTCCGACGCGTCGGCACGTCCGGCGGTACATGTTCACCGACGGGGTAGACATGACGGTGACTCCTCGTTACGGGATTCGGCGGTGAGGATGACGAGGGTGTCGAAGAACTCTTCGACGAGGCCGGGCAGACCCATCGGATCCGGGCCCGCGGCCCAGCTCTGCAGCGCCGCGAGCAGCATGCCCGCACCGGCGCCGACAGCGACGGCCGGACGTGGATCGGTCAGCGGATCGACGCCGAGCCGCTGCGCGATGATCCGCACCGATTCGCGCTGCCCGTCGATGCGAATGCGCTGATAACCGGCGAACAGTTCGGGTTCGTCGTCGAAGCGCTGGAACAGTGCCCAGCGGCGCGCCAGCAGCGCGGCGCGGGCGCCACCGTACTCGGCGGCGAGCCAGTCGTGGACGGCGTTGCGATAGGCGATCAGGGGCGGTTCGGCCGGGGGACGGCGGCGCAGCGCCCCGTTGAACAGATGGACGTCCTGATCGACATCGCCGAGAATCGCCGCCTCTATGGAGGCGAAATGCCTGCTGAACGTGCGCCGGGTGACACCGGCGCGCAGCGCGATGTCCTCGACGGCCACCGCGTCCAGTCCGCGCTCGGTGAGCAGGTCGAACGCCGCGCGCGACAGCGCCTCACGGCTGCGCCGAGTGCGCAGCCGACGACCGTCCAGACCGACACCGTCGTCGCCCATGAGCACATGATACCTCTTATTGTCCCGATGGGACAATACTTTGCCCGACCCCGGCATGCGCATCACCTCGCCGAGGAAATGCCCGATCCGGACAGGTCGAATCACCGGGCCGAGGCGGAGCCCGGCGTGTCACGCCCGGCGTTTCAGCCGGCGGCCGATCCCCCGCAAGCGCGCAGCGGTATCCCGCCGAGGCGGGACCCGGTCATCCCCGCATGCGGTCCACGGGTTCGTCGACGGTCGGAACGACGCCGTCGCGCAGGAGCTGGAGCAGCCCGCGGGAATGCTCCGGTGGCGGCGCGAGCACCAGAAGCTGGTTCAGCACCGCGTAATACACATCCAGGTCGGCGATCTTGTCCAGATAGAGCGCGCTGGTCAGCTGCTGGAGATAGACGATGTCGGGCAGATCGGTCTCCGCGAAGCGCAAGATGGTGAACGCCCCGTCGGTGAGCGCCGGACCGCCCACGTCGTCGGCCAAGATCTGGACGGTGATGTTCGGCTGGGCCTCCATGCGCAGCAGATGGTCGAGCTGGGCGCGCCAGACGGTGGAACCGCCGATCCTGCGCCGCAGCGCGGCTTCCTCGATGATCACCCAGAGCTGGGGCGGGTGCGGGCCGGTGAGAATGTCCTGCCTGCGCATCCGCAGCGCGACACGACGCTCGATCGACTCCTCCGGCTCGCCCGGATGGGACAGGGTGAGCAGCGCGCGGGCGTACTCCGGCGTCTGCAGCAGCTCCGGGACCGCCCGCGGTTCGTAGCTGCGGATCCGGCGCGCCGCCTGTTCCAGTCCCAAGTAGGTGTCGAACCACTTCGGCAGCCAGTCGTTGTCCCGCGCCCACCAGCCAGACGTGTTCGCCTGCCTGGCCAGTTCCAGGTATCGCTGGCGTTCCTCCGGATCGGTCACCCGGTAGAGGTCGAGCAGGTCGACCAGATCACGTTCCCGGCAGCCGGTGCGCCCGAGTTCCAGCCTGCTGATCTTCGAGTGCGACCCGCGAATGGCCTCGCCCGCGTCTTCCCGGGTGAGGCCGCGGGACTCGCGCAGCCGGCGCAGGCGACCACCCAGGACCATGCGCAGGACCGTGGGCCCGCCACCGGACACGGGATCGGCACCGGCCGACCCGGTGTCCTGTCGGGGCTTCGAAGCACGCATGCCCCGAGTCTGCCATGCACACCCAGTCGTTAGCTATGGACGAAAGTCCCTGTACGGACGGGTATTCGGGTTCGACCAGGTCGGGCATACCGGTCAGAATCGACCCGAGGGCTGCTCCACGACGTGCGGCTCGCGCTCGCGCAAGGCCGCGACGAGTTCCCGGGTGTACTCCGGCGGCGCGGCGTGCACCGACAGCAGATTCGCCACCGCGCGGTACGCCGCGAGGTCGGCCTCCTTGTCCAGGTACAGCGCGCCGGTGAGCTGCTGGAGATACACGATGTCGGGCAGATCCGCCTCGGCGAAGCGCAGCATGGTGAACGCGCCGTCGGCCAGCGCGGGGCCGCCGACATGGTCGGCGAGCACCTGTACCGTGATGTTCGGCGCCTCCGCCGCCCGGAGCAGGTGCTCCAGCTGGGCCAGCCACACCTGCGATCCGCCGATCCTGCGCCGCAGCGCGGCTTCCTCGATGATCAGCCACATCTGGGGCGGGTCCGGCCTGGTCAGGATCTCTTGGCGGCGTATACGCAGGGCCACGCGCCGCTCGATGGACTCCTCGTCCTCGTGCGGATGCGCGAGCACGAACAGTGCGCGGGCGTAGTCGGGAGTTTGCAGCAGCTCCGGGATGACCCGCGGTTCGTAGCAGCGGATCAGCTGCGCGGCGTGTTCCAGCCCGAGATAGGTGTCGAACCACTTCGGCAGCCAGTCGGTGTCGCGATGCCACCATCCCGAGGTGTTCGCCTGCTTGGCCAGGCGCTTGAACTCGGCGCACTCCTCGTCGTCGGTGACGCCGTAGAGCGCGAGCAGATCGACCAGGTCCCGTTCCCGGAAACCGGTACGCCCCAACTCCAATCGGCTGATCTTGGAGTGCGAGCCGCGGATCGCCTCGCCCGCTTCCTCGAGCGAGATACCGCGCGCCTCACGCAACCGCCGCATCCGCCCGCCGAGGATCATCCGTAAGGCGGTCGGGCCGCCCTCCGCAACCGGAGTCGTTGCGCGAGCGATGGATTCGTTTTGAGACCGCACTACCGAAGCACGCATGTACCGAGTCTCGCATGCGCCGGGCCCACACTCCAGCACCGCACCCGCCGAATCGCAGTGAATGCGCAGGTGTAAGCACATCCGCAAGATCATCGAGAGCGGCATCGGGACCCCGCTCGGCTACGGAGAGGCGGCGCTGCGTGTGCTCGACGCCGACGCCACGCCGGTCCCCGACGACTTCTCGGCAGCGATGGAACGCACCGACGTGACGATCGGCGATCGGCGATCGCGGTCCGCTCTCGCCCGCAAACCGCGGGAACGGCATGCCTGCCGGTGTCCACCACGGCAGACGACGGCCAGGTCCGGATCCGTCTGGACACCCGGGATGCCGCGATGGACCGGTCCATGGCGTGCGATCTCCAGTACGCCGCCGCGACAGCACCGGCACCCGCGCTTCCCGCCGAGGCCGGGCAGGCCGGTTCAGCGCAGCAGCACGTCGGCCGTCGCGCGACCGAACAGTTTGCGCTCACCACAGGTCGCGGTCAACGCGATGGTGGCGGCACGGCGATCGGGATCCAATTGCTTGACGCGGCCCTGGAATTCGATCGTGCTCGCCCTGGCCGCCTGGACCGGGGCGAACCCGGCGAACCGCACCCCGTACCGCGTCACGGCGGCCGGATCACCGAGCCATGACGTGAGATATCCGGCGCCGAGGCCCATCGTCAACAGCCCGTGCGAGACCACATCGGGCAGACCGGCGCTGCGGGCAACCACGTCGCTGAAGTGGATCGGATTCGAATCACCCGACACCCCCGCGTAATTCACCAGATCACCGCGAGAGATCTGGACGGTGCGCGGCGCGAGTTCCATGCCGACGGACAGGTCCTCGAAAGCGGGAACGGTTCGCGGCGTCCGCGGTTCGTCGGGCGAATCCGGCTGTGCCGTCTCCTCGAAGCACTCGATGAGGCCGCTGTCCTCGCCGGTCCCGCGGGCGGCGGCCGCGTCCGACCGGTCGGTGGTCGACTGCCCCGTCATGATCACGCCCTCGACCGCCGCGCGCAGATCGGCGGCGAGGTCCACCCCGGTCTGGGCCACCGCCGTGGTGTGCGCGGTCTGCAACACTTCCTTGTACTGGTTGCTCAGCACGTTCTTGGTGACCATGAAGTCCTTGTCACCGAACTGCCGGAACGACTCGATGTAGGAGTCGCATCGCACCTCGTCGCCCGCGACGATCGGCCGGTGCACCTGGATGGACTGCTCGGTCTGCAGCACCTGGCCGAGGTCGTAGCCGGTGAGCACGGACTCGAACATTTTGCGCTGCATCAACATGAGCACGATCGAGGAGAACGTCAGCGGCGCGACGAGCCCGTCGTAGCCCAGCCGCACGGCGGCGTCCTCGTGCCGGTGCGCCGGATGGCCGTCCTGCAGCGCTCGCGCGAACTCCCGGATCTTCTCGCGTCCCACCTCGTACGGGTCGGTCAGGCGGTAGTGCCGCCCGACCAGTGCCTTGGCCTGTTCGGACGCGGTGGTCGTGATGTCGTTCATGTGCCTCTCTCGAGAATCGGGCGTCACCCCGCCCGGACCGGCCAACGGTACCGAAGCCGCGACGACGCCGCACAGCATTCTCGCCAGAGCTGGGCATACGACCGAAGGGCCGAAGGGGGACACACAGTGTTGATCGCGATCGCGGGCCCCCCGCGTTAACCGGAGCCCTCCCGGTGCCGTCACACGGTCAGCACTCGTCGGGCGCCCGGACCCCCTGCAACCTCTCGTCCAGCCAGACCATGGCTTCCGGATAACCGAGCGCACCCGCGATGATGTGCTCACCGAGCACACTGCGGTACACCGCGGGCACCCCGAGACGGCACTGCTCCAGGTAGAGATTGCGCGCGCCCTCGGCCGGGATCCAGAACTCCTGTTCCCCGTTGTAGATGTACAGCGGAGTCGCCGACCGCATGCCGGCCATCTTGGTCACCCGGTAGATGTCCGCGGCCAGCGCCGAGTGCAGCGGATCCGGGAAGTTCGCGGCGATGTCGATCGGCAGCATCAGCAGGCCGATCGCTCCGTAGCTGCTGCCGCACATGTTCTTCACCGGCGAGGTGGCCACCCACTGGGCGAGATTGTTCATCCTGGCCAGGATCTCCGGCCGCTCGCGGCCGATCCCGAAGACCGCGCCCATGAATATCGCCGAGGCGAGATTGCCGTTCATGCTGCGCGCCAGGATCTCGTAGTCGGCGGGCACCCCGCCGAGCGCGGCGCCGACGATTACCTCCGCCAATTCCGGTGCGTAGCCATCGATCAGCTTCACCGCGCCATGCGTCGCGATCGCGCCGCCGGAATAGCCCGCGAGACCGAACTCGGCGGCGCCGAACTCCTCCGGCAGCAGATTGCGCACCGCCCTGATCGAGTCGAGCACCGCGTGACCGGCCACGATCGGTTCGGCGTAAGCCATCGACGGGCCCTCATGGTCCGGGATCAGTACGGCGTAACCGCGCAGCGCCGCCACGTGTGTCGTGGGCGGCAGGAAATCGGTGAAGCTGGTGTCCGGGTTGAGCCCGTGCGCGAGGGTGTATCCCGGTGTGCAGGTACGACCCAGGGCATCGATGGGCAGATTGTTCACCACCACCGGTCGCGGCCCCCGCCCAGGCCACGGCGCGGCGGGAACGACCAGCGTCGCGGTGGCATATGACGGCGCGCCGTGCGCGTCCGACGTGCGGTACTTCACCAGCTGCGCGCGCTGAATCGGCATCAGCATCAACGGCGCGGTCGTCACGGTCACGTCGCGCACCTCGATGACCTGCCCCTCGGCCAGTTCGTCCAGATTCGCGGGCCGCAGGTCGAAGATCGGGTCGCCGACGGCGGAGGGCAGCGCGGCCGAGCGCAGCGCCGCCAGCGACGGCGACAGCGTAGTCGCCTCGTGCGCAGGGAAACCCGGCTCCGGCAGCGGCGCGATCGGCGGTGGCGGGATCACCTGATCGATGAGCTGTTGCAGACCGGGCAGCAGCCCGCCGGGCGGCGGTAGCGTGCCCGACACATCGGGCAGCGGCAAGGCGGGCGGCGGCGCCGCGGCGGCGGGGACAGCCAGCACCGAGCTGGCGGCGAGCAATGCGACAGCAATGGCACGCGATACTCTCATGGCACACGCCTCTGGGTGCGAACGGCAACGTCGTCTGGCACCCGGGCGCACTGGCCGCGACCGCCGAAATGTCCCCTGTCAGATCGGGAGCCAGGACGTCAGGCTACGTCAGCGCCCGTGCCTGCATGCAGTAAAGCGTCCGAGTTGTGTTGTCGCGTATCCATATCGCAACAACCGGCCGAGACCCGTATCCGGAGAACGGGTCCCGGCGCGGCCGTCCGCGTGTCGTCGCTCAGCAATTGCTCGGCGCGGGCTCCCCCCGGAAACGGGCGTCCAGCCAGTTCAGCGCCGCGGGAATGCCGAGCACCGCGGCGGTCAAATGGTCCGGAACCGGAATCTCCTCGGTTTGCACCTTGGCACCCGCGGCACACCACCGCTTGTCGGTGTTGACCACCGAGTCGATCGGAATGAGCCCATCGATGGGCGAATGCCATTCGAACACCGGCGTCTTGGGCACACCGTCGTAGAGCTCGAGGCTGTTCTCCTCGACCACGGCGCGCGCGGTGTCGTCGTTGATCATCGAGGTCGTCTTGGCGAAGTCCAGCGCACCGCGACCGGCCCCGGTCGAGAGGATGTCATTGGTGCAGCTGTTCGCGATCTGCGCGCGGGCAGCCAGGCCACGCTCGTTCAACTGGTCGCTGAGCGGGAAACGCGTCGGATACTCGCGCTCGAGCCCGAACCCGGCGGCGAATGCGAGCCCGAACACCGGGTGCGGATTCAGACCGAGTCCCTCGAGCATCTTCACGAGATTCATCGGCACGCCGCCCATGGCCGCGCCCGCGATCTCCAGCTCCGGTGCGTACTTCGGCTGCAGAGCCGCCGCCCACGCGGTGGCCATTCCGCCGCCGGAGTATCCCACCATCGCCACCGGGCTGCGCTGCACCCCGAGTTCGGCGACCTGCTTCACGGCGCGAATCCCGTCCAGCGTGATCTGCCCGCCGAGCTTCGCGGCGCCGTAGGCGAAATTCGGCCCGAGATGATCGGGCAGCGCAACACTGTAACCGCGCGCGAGCAGGACGTTCCAGCCCGGCGCCTCACGCACGACCAGGTTCGGGTCGCCGGTGTAGAGCACCCGGGAGACCGAGCATTCCGAGCCGAGCCCGTTGATGATGTGCTGGAACGACAGCAGCGGCCCGTCGGCGCGGTGCGCCTTGGGCGTCAGCACGGTGGTGGTCGCGGCGATCGGTTTGCCCTCCGAGCTCGTCGACCGGAACCGGACCACGGTCACCGTGGTCTCCGGGAAGATCGCCAGCGGAGGCATCACACGGGTGGCGATCAGGTCGCCGGGCTTGCGTTCGGCGATGTCCGCCGGTGTCGCGTAGAAGGGATCCGGATCGGGCTCGGGGTACAACGGTGCGCTGGTCGCCGCACCGGCCATGCTCGCGACCAGGACCAGGCCCGCGGCCATCGCTCCGATCGCACGTGCGAGACGTCGTCGCCCCACTCCCCTGCCCCACGAACGTGGGCCCTGACTCATCGACGTGTGCCTCCTGAATCGTCCAACGCTGTAAATCATCCTCGGCAACATCGCCACGCGGGGCACTACCCGACGCGATCATGTTGACAATTCACAAGTTTGGGGTGCACGGACGGTGATCGCGACGCGCCCCGGCTGGTGACTGTACCCCACCGGCGCGGGTCCGTTCTGTGACATTTCCAGCCGATAACCTGGAACATGTTCTCAGCAGTGACGGCCCTCTACCGTCGGTCCTACCGGCGCGGCTGCCGCGCAGGCCGGAAGGAGACGGTGGCATGGACGGCACTGCGCGCAGACTCGCTGACCGCGACGACACCCAGGACCAGCCCACGCAGCGGATCACCGTCTACTTCGACGGCCCCACTCCCGACGACGCGCTGATCCTCGAGTACGCGGCGACCCGCACCGAAGCGTGGGAGTTCACCTCCGCCGCCGCACACGCCGGGCTCACCGTCACCGTCGACGGCCAGGTCCGTCCCGGCCTGCGCAGGCTACCGTGCCGATCGCTCTGGCGCTGAGTACGCGGGCTCAGGGCTGATCGAGCACACCGCGCAGGAACGCGAGCGCGTCGGGAAACGCTTCCCGCGCCGCGCCCAGATGATCGCCGGGATAGAAGCCCACCCGCAGATCGGTGCCTGCGGCGCGTAGCTCCGCGATCAGCTCGAGCGTCAACGGCGCGGGCACCTCCAGATCGGTCAGCCCTTGACCGAGATACAGCGGCACGGTGTAGTCGCTGGTCGGTATCCGCAACATCGCGCGCACCGCGGCCAGCAGCGCAGGGTCGTCCAAAGGCCGTGACAGCATGGCGCCGATGCCGATGCCGGACACCTGCGCGTCCGCCTCCGCGGCGCAGTCCGCTTCCACGACGCGCAGCACGTCTCGGCCGACCGGCGTCAGGTAGCTGTCGATGTCCAGCTCCGGTGCGCTGGCCCGCAATCCGGCCAGCAGCATGCCGAAGTAGGTTGTCGTCTTCTGCAGCGGCAGCCGCGGCAGCCAGGGCCCGGCCAGCGGGAACACCAGATCCAGATTCGACGGGGTGCCGGTCGCGGCCGCACCGCGCAGCTCGAGCTCCGGCGCGTCGCCGGGTGCGAGGTGGGCGGTGAACAGCGCCGCGTGCCCACCCTGCGACTGACCGAACACCGCCCAGCGGGTGCCGAGCGAGGGGGCGACCGCTCGTGCGGCGCGTACGCCGTCGATGATGCTGCGAGCCTGCGCGGGACCGTCCAGATACGGATGCACGCCGGGAGTGCCGAGTCCGACATAGTCGGAGATCACGACCGCGTATCCCGCGCGCAGCAGTTCCGGGTACACCGACGTCAGGTAGTAGTCCCGGGCTTGCAGCGTGAACGCGCACTCGTCGGCGATCCCGGACGTGCCGTGCGCGTAGGCGATGATCGGCCAGCCGCCCTGCGGCGGAGCACCTTCGGGCAGGTACAGCACTCCGGTGCTCAGCATCGGACCGCGCGGGCCGCGCGACCAGTACGTCAGCCGCTCCGCGGTGGTCGCTCCCTGCACGTGCAGCCGCCCGGCCAGCTCCACCAGATCCGTGACCGTGCCGGGCGCCTCGCACGCCCGCGCGCCCGCGGGCCCGGCAAACGCGACCGTCACCGAGACCACGACGCCCGCCGCCCCCACCATGATCCGTCCACACCGCACCGACCGACTATCCCCACCCGCGGCCGTAGCGGCAAGCCACCACAATCGGTGGCCCGTCCGGGCGACCTCGCCGTGGCCGCTCGCGCTCGCTAGGCTCGGTTGAGCACGCCGGAAAGCGGTGCCGAGGAGAACACAGGAGGTTCGACCGTGGCGCAGCGGTACCCGTATCGCCTCGTCACCGGGCGCCGCGCCGCAGCGCTGCTCTCGGCAGGCCTGCTGCCACTGGCGGTGGCCTGCGGAGCCGAGGAATCCGGGCCTCCGGCGACCACGACCGCGGGCACGACGACGACCACCCCGACCGCACCGGTCTCGGCGCCACTGGCCGCGGTACCGTCCGTCGACCCCTACGCGGGACAGCCGCTGGTCGATCACGTCACCTGGACCGAGACGATCGACGGGCCGCGGCTGCTCGTCTTCCCCACGCAGGCCGGTCGGCAGACCACCTTCCCCGGCTCGGACGAACGGGCCTGGCAGGAAGTCGTGGCCCGGTCGGCGGACGCCGACGCACCCGGCATGCGCGATCAGTTCGTCTGTCACTGGGCGTGGGCGCGGCTGGTCCAGCCGAACAAGCCGAGCTGGAACTTGGAACCGTGGCGCCCCGCGGTCGGCTACCAGGCCACCGTCGAAGCGCGCTGTAATCCCGGCGGACCCGAGCGCTGAGCGCGGGCGCCGCCCCGACCGGAAGGAGCGATCCATGCGCGTCGTCATCGCAGGCGGACATGGAAAGATCGCATTGCTGCTCGCCCCCTTGCTCACCGAGCAGGGCCACGAGGTCGCCGCCCTGATCCGCAATCCCGAGCACGCGGACGATGTGCGCCGCACCGGCGCCGAACCCGTGCTGTGCGACTTGGAGAATGTCGGCGCCGACGAACTGGTTGCGGTCGTAAAAGGCTGCGAAGCGGCGATTTTTGCCGCGGGCGCGGGGCAGGGCAGCGGCGTCGAGCGGAAATACACGGTCGATCTGGGTGGCTCGGTGCGGCTGGCCGAGACGGCCGAGCGCACCGGGGCGCGCCGTTTCCTGCAGATCTCCACGATGGGCGCGGGCCGCCCGCCCGCGGCCGGCTCCGACGAGGTGTGGGCGGCGTACGTCGACGCCAAGACCGAGGCCGAGAACGATCTGCGCAGCAGAGATCTCGACTGGACCATCCTGCGGCCCGGCCGCCTGACCGACTCCCCCGGCACCGGGCTGGTGACGCTCGCACCGCCCCCGCTCGAGCGCGGCGAGGTCGCCCGCGCCGACGTGGCGGCCGTGCTGGCCGGACTGCTGCCCGCCGCGCCCACCGCCGGAACAACGCTCGAACTGATATCGGGCGGAACTCCGATTAGCCAGGCAATAGCGCAACTGGCCGACTGAACCGTCGTGAACCTCGCTACCGCCCTTGCCGATTGACGCCAACGGTCACGATGGGAGAACAACCGTGTTCAGTCGTATCGTCTCGATGAAGATCCGCCCCGGCTCTCGAGCGGAGTTCCTCGCGGCCATATCCCGCAGCGCCGACGCGTCGGTACGGACCGAACCCGGCTGCCTGCGTTTCGACATCTGCGCAGATCGGGTGGACCCACACCGATTCTTTCTCTACCAGCTCTACACCGACGACGAGGCGGCCGAAGCGCATCGTTTCACCGAACATTTTCTCGCCTGGCGGGCCGCGGCGGACCAATTCGTCGAGCCGGGTACACAGATCGACTACAGCACGGACGTCCTATTCGGCCGCGACTGAATTTCGCCCGGCGGGCACCGCGTCCGCAAACTTCCGGACGCGAATTGCCTGCGCGCACGTGCAATCGATCGTGCAGATGTGCTTGCATCTGAAAGGTACGGCGGCATAAACTCGGTGCCGCAACGCTTTACAGGGGACCACCAGGGGAGGCCGCGTGGGCGAGCCGAAGGCCGAAGCCGCCGTGGGTTTGCCGCCGCCAGTCGAAGCAGGGGCGTTCGAATGGAACAACCACTTACCGGCGGTCGGTTCGGATCAACCGACACCGCACTGGCCGACCAGCCAGCGAACGGTAGACATATGAGCACATCCACGGCCCGCAGTGGCCACAGCAATACCGCATTCTCCCGAGAAACCGCCATGGCATACGTTATCGATGCCGTCGAATCCACCGGGGCGGCAACTCGGCACGATTTCGATATCGAGCGAATCGTCACCACCGCGCACGCGATGGCCGACGACTGGGATCTCGGGACATTGCAGTCCGCGACATTCTGGCGAATCGCCTCCAGCTTCATCAAGCAGTAGCGAACCAGCCTCGCCGTCCGAGCCCGGCGGGTAACGAACTATTCTGTGCCACGAGCACTTTCGTCGCGTCGCGCCCGACGCCGGTGCGTGTCCACCACGATGCACCGACGCCGGGCGCCGACCCGTGCGGACAACTTTACCGGCGACCCCACCGCCGATGATCAAAGCGAGCAAACGCGTGGCCACCTCCGATTCCGGAGGTGGCCGCGCGGTTCAGCGGGTCTTACGGCTGTGCGCGACGCCGCCGCGCGATCTCAACGCCCGTCGGCATACTTCTCCATGATCTCGATCGACTTCTCCGGACGCTCGGCCTGAACGCTGAGCCGGTCCATCACCGACAGATACAGCGCCAAGTCTTGCCGTCGCTCGAGGTACAGCGCGCTGGTCAACTGTTCGAGGTACACGATGTCCGGCAGTTCCGACTCGGCGAAACGCAGGATGCTGAAGGAGCTTCCCGCCGCGGCGTGCTCCCCCGCGGTGAACGGCAGCACCTGGATCGTCACGTTCGGCAGCTTCGCCAGCCGCACCAGGTGCAGCATCTGCTCCCGATGCACCTGCGGGCCGCCGACGGGCCGATGCAACGCCGCTTCGTCGAGCACCGCCCAGACCACCGGGGGGTCCGAGCGGAAAAGGATCTCCTGCCTGCGCTGACGCACCGCGACCCGCCGATCCGTGTCGGCGTCCTCGTACCCGAGCGCCACGACAGCCCTGGCGTATTCGGGCGTTTGCAGCAGACCGGGAACAAGATGCGACTCGTAGGTGCGGATCTTGCTCGCGGCCTGTTCGAGACCGAGGTAGGTGCCGAACCACTGTGGCAGCAGGTCGCTGTAGCGATGCCACCAGCCGGGCTCGTTGGCCTGCCTGGCCAATTCGAGGAACGACTCGCGCTCCTCGGGGTCGTGGACTCCGTAGAGGGTCAGCAGGTCGCGGATGTCGCGTTCCTTGAAGCCGGTACGGCCCAGCTCGAGACGACTGATCTTGGCGTGCGATCCGCGGATCGCATCGCCCGCTGCCTCGCGGGTGATGTTCCTCTTCTCCCGGAGCTTGCGCAGCTGACCGCCCAACGCGATGCGTAGCACGGTCGGACCACGTTCCGCGACAACGGATTGCACGTGACCATCGTCATCGGGTTCAGCGATCATCGAGTTCGTCTCCGATACTCCGGGGGTTGCCCACAGTGTGTCACATCTCCATGTCGTGAGACACACCGCACCGACCGCTAATGTTACCGCTCAGCTAGTCAAATAGTCGAACTCTCCGGCCTTCGCGCCGCGAACGAACGCATCGATCTCCGGACGGGTGTAGACGAGCACACCGCCCTCCGGATCCCGCGAGTTACGTACCGCCACCTGGCCGTTGGCCGTTTCGGCCACCTCGACGCAGTTGCCGCTCGGATTACTGAAGGAACTCTTACGCCAAGTTCCGACGATCTCGTTGGTGGATGTATCCGACATCTTCCCACTCCTCGGTTACCGCAGTTAGGCGATTCGGTTCGTGCAGATGCACGTTCAAACGTTCTTGCATTTGCACCAACACCGGACGATAGCACGAAGTTCGCCCTCTGCGCGCCCGCAGATTCGGACCATTCGGCCGGGATTGTGAAACGGGGTCGCGTCGACACCGAAACACCCAGATCAGCTCCCCGATCCGACCCGCTTACGGAGGGCGAATCTTGTACTGTCACAGTGCACATCGGATGTACCAGTCATTCGCGACACCCCCACGCGCCCACCCGCACGGCCGTGCCGCGGACACCGTTTTTTGCGAGGAGTCCACCCCATGCCCGAAGACCACAGCCCCCTCATCCGGACCGACATCCCCCACTCCGCGCGGATCTGGAACTACTGGATGGGCGGTAAGGACTACTACGAGATCGACCGCATCGCGGGCGACGCCGGAATCGAAGTCGACCCGGACATCACCACCATGGCCGTGCAGTCGCGCCAGTTCCTCATCCGCGCCGTGCGTTACCTCGCCGGCGAGGTGGGCATCCGCCAGTTCCTCGATATCGGCACCGGCCTGCCCACCATGCAGAACACCCACGAGGTCGCCCAGAGCGTCACGCCCGACGCCCGGATCGTCTACGTGGACAACGACCCCCTTGTGCTCACGCACGCGCGGGCGCTGCTCACCAGCACCACACCCGAAGGCGTCACCACCTACGTCGACGCCGACTACCACGATCCCGAGCGGATCATCGCCGACGCCAAGAACGTCCTGAACTTCAACGAGCCGATCGGCGTGATGTTCATGGGCGTGCTCGGCCACGCCAAGACCTACGACGACCTCCTGCGCATCGTGCACACCGTGCTGGACGCCGTGCCGTCGGGCAGCCACTTGGTGATGTGGGACGGCACCGACGACAGCAAGGCCTATGTCACCCTGTGCGAGAACTACACCGGCACCGGCGGCACTCCTTATGTCCCGCGCCCGCAAGCTCAGATCAAGGCCGTCTTCGACGGCTTGGACCTGGTCGAGCCGGGCTTCGTGTCCATCACGCAGTGGCGCTCGGGCGACACCGAGGTCGGGGAAGCGCGGCCGATCTCCGCCTACGGCGCGGTCGCTCGCAAGCCGTAAGCCCCCTGGACACCAAACCGCAAGCGGCACAGCGGCGGTCGCCGGTCTCGCACCGGCGACCGCCGCCGTCTTTTTCTCTGACCGATCGTGCAGATGTACTTGCATCTGTAAGCGAAGCAGGCATAGACTCGAACTCGAAATCGGGGAGGTACGCAGGGAGTTCGAGCCCGCGCACCAGCACGACGACCTCCCCGCCGCATGTTCGGACGCGAGGGGTAGTCGAATGATCGAGCCATTTCGAACGCCCCGCCGGGTCGCCGTGATCGATGGAGCCGGCGCCGAATCCCTACGCCGGCTCCCGTCGCCCGAGTTCTCCATGTCCGACTGCGCGGTGGAGCCCCGCGGCCTCACCTACCGGCAGGCACGCGACATTCTCTACGCCCATGAGGTTCACGGCCCGCAGTGCAGGCAGTGGCTGGCGGCCGCCGCCTATCTGTCCGCCGGGCTGGACGACGAGTAATCCTCATAGCTTGGCGCACAGCTGATTTCGCTGCTGCGCTGATCTCACTCCAGCGCCTCGATGCCGCGCGCCTGACCATCGGGTCATGATCGCCCTCGCGTGGTACGGCGAGCTCCTATCGATCTCACAGATCACTCCCGGTGGGCACGCGCCTTTCGTATAGTGATCGATCGACTCGGGCGCGATTTCTCGCACGCCTGGCGTGGCATTTGGAGCGAACTCGTAATGACCTACTCCGCGTTGGATCTGTCCGCCGACTCGTCCGACTCGGTGCTGGAAATCGGCGGACAGCCGGCTTCGGTGCCCTTGCAGAACACCGACAGTGTGGCCTCGCGCATGGTCGGATACTTCGAGAACTTCATGGCTCCCTGCCGGACGCTGCCCGGAGAGCAATTACGCGGAGACGTCACGAGACTCACCCGCAGCTGCCTCGAGCTCGCTGCCGAGATGTTCGACCGGCGTACCGTGCCCGACGAGCAACAGCTCGGCCCGGTGCGTGCGGCGGCCGCCCGCTGGGCCCGCGAGGGGGTGCCGCTGAGCACCATCCTGCGCGCCTACCACGAGGGCCTGCGCATGGCCTTCGGTCTGGTCACCGCCCGCGCCGAGGCCGACGACGTCGATGAGGTACTGGTCGCCGCCGATCTACTGCTCGAGTTGCTCGAGGCGATCACCGCGGCGGTGTCCGACGCCTATGTCGACGAACAGCACCTGGTTGCCAAGGAACATCAGACGGCGACGCAGACGCTCGCCTCGGCCCTGCTCAGCGGTCGTGGCAGCTCGGCGCTGGCACGGCAGACGGGCATTCCGATCGCGGAGTCCTATCAGGTTGTCGCCCTGTCGGTTCCGGAGCATCCGGACGAGTGCGACTCGCGCGTCGACGGAAACGTCGCCGCGCGCCGCAAGCTGCGGCGGTTGCAGTCCGAGCTGGCCACCGTGTTCGCCTCCCGCGCGCTCGCCCTGCTCAGCGCCAAAGGCGGCACCCTGCTCATCCCGTTGGGCGAGGAGGGCGGCACCGCCCTCACCGATACGACGCTGGGGCTGCTGGCCGAGGCCGCAGAGGTCCCGCTCACCGCGACCGTCGTGCCGACCGACACCGAGCAGATCCCGGAATCCGCCGATCAGGCACACGAGCTGCTCAATCTCGTGCGGGTGGGCGCCAGGCCGCCCGGGCTCTACCAGATGTCCGACCTCGCGGTGGAATACCAGCTCACCCGCAGCGGCCCGGCCACGCGGCGGATCGCGACCATCCTCGACCCGCTCGACGCCCATCCGGAGCTGTTCGACACCATGCGCGCCTACCTCGGCAACGACATGAACCGGCAGCTCACCGCGCGTCAGCTCTACGTGCACCCGAACACCGTCGACTACCGTCTACGCCGCATCGCCCAGCTGACCTCGATCGACCTGGCGACCTCGGCAGGCATCTCACAGGCGGCGATCGCCCTGCTGGCCCGGGACCTCGACCGCAGCGTCGCGCGGCGGCTGTGATGCCCGCGCCGTGACCCGATCGTGGCCTGTAACGGATTCGTGCTGGTCACCGAGCCGCGAACTTGCGATCCTGGTAGTTGCCGCGACGTCTGGATGGTGAAATATGCGAATTTCGGAGATCCTGCGCAGGAAGGGCAGCGACGTGGCCACCGTCGCACCCGACACGACGGTACGCACACTGCTCGCCACCCTGGCCGAGCGGAACATCGGCGCCGTCGTCGTGTCCCCGGACGGTGGCACGATCGCCGGCATCGTCTCCGAGCGCGACGTGGTCCGCAGTCTGCACGCCCGCGGTGCGGACCTGCTGGACACGCCGGTCTCGGCGATCATGACCGCCGAGGTGCGGACGTGTGCGCTCGACGACCGGGTGGACGGCCTGCGTCGCATCATGACCGACCACCGCATCCGGCACCTGCCCGTGGTGCACGAGGGCAGGCTGGTCGGCATCGTCAGTATCGGCGACGTGGTGAAGAGCGCGATCTCCGAACTGGCGACCGAACGCCAGCACCTCGTCGAGTACCTGCAGGGCAAGTACTAGAGCTCGTTCAGATTGCCCATGTCGGCCGAGAGCCAATGCTCCGGGCGCAGGAAGACCGCGACCTGCTCCCCGTAGGCCTCGGCCGCCTTCAGGTAGGCGTCGACAGTTTCGGCCGGGAGGTATCGCGCGGCCATTTCACGGTGCAGCTCGTCGGTCATCGGGGTGATCCGGGTGACCGAGCCCTCCACACTCACATATCGGACAGTGGGCTCGACGCGCTGCACCATCAGACCGAACCGGCCGGTCTCCCGCAGGTAGCGCATCTTCTGTGACTCCGGGCCGGTCAAGATCCAGATCTCGCCGCCGGGGCGGTACTGGTACCAGATCGGGACCGTCAGCGGGCCACGGCCGGCACCCGCGGCCACCGAGAACGCCGCGACGTGCGGCTGCGCGAGGAACTCTTGACGTTCTTCCACGGTCAGGGGCATGTCCTCCAGGCTAGTCGAAAGCCGTTGTCCACGAGAAAACTTCGAAGTCCGTACCGAAAATGCGTATCGTGGGTGACGTCCGAGTTACCGGTGAAGGGAGCGTCACATTGCGGTCCCCCGCCCCGAGATCGCCGGTGACGCGCGCGGCAGCGAAATCCCGCCCACCCCAGACGCCGCCGTTCGCGCCTGCTTCGGTGCGGTCACTGTTCCCGGCGCTCGCCGACGCGACCGAGGTCTACCTGGACAGCGCCGCCACCACCCAGAAGCCGCTGCCGGTGATCGAGACCATCCAGCGTTACCACAGCTACGGCACAGCCAACGTGGGCCGCGGCACCTACCCCTGGGCCACCGGACTGACCGCCGGGATCGCCCGCGTCCGGGAGCGGACCGCCGCGTTCATCGGCGCGCAACACCCGGACGAGGTGGTCTTCACCGGCGGCGCCACCGCGGCGCTCAACGCCGTCGCACTGTCCTGGGGACTGGCCGCGCTCGCCGACGGTGATCAAATCCTCTACAACGCGAGCGATCACGCGTCGAACGTGTATCCGTGGCAGCACCTGCGCGGGCTGCTCGCCCGGTTCGGACGCCGGATCGAGCTGATCCCCTACCGGGTGACCGGCGCCGGTGAGGCGGACACCGAGGACATCCTGGCCAAGATCACCCCGCGCACCCGGCTGATCACCACCGGGCATCTGCACCACGTCTTCGGCGCGGTCAGCACCCTGGAGGAATTGCGCGGCCGGATCGACCCGGGCATCCTGCTGTGCTTCGACTGCTCGCAGAGCGGCGGGCATCTCCCGGTCGACGTGACCGCGCTCGGCGCGGATTTCGCGGTCTTCGCCGCGCACAAGATGTTCGGCGCGCCCGGCACGGGCATCCTGTACTGCCACCGACGCGTGCACGACCGATTGGTGCCGTTCCTGCCCGGCGGGAATTCCGGAATCGGCACGGACCCGGACGGGCTGCGGCCGGGGCCGATGCCCGCGCTGTTGGAAGGCGGCACGCCCGATATTCCCGGCATTCTCGCCCTCGGCAGTGCGCTGGAGGTGCTGGAGTCGTTCGGTCTCGATGCCGTCGCCGCGCACAACCGTGCCCTGACCCTGCGCCTGATCGACGGACTGCGCTCGGTGCCCGGCCTGGAGTTCCTGCCCGGCCCGGCGCACGCCGCGTGCGAGGTCGGCTACGGGATCGTCTCCTTCACCCTGGACGGGATCTCGGCCACCGACGCGGGATTCGTGTTGAGTGAGCTGGGCTTTCTGGTGCGCACCGGCGCGCACTGCGTCCCCGCCGCGGCCGGCGGCGCGGGCTCGGTGCGCGTCAGCACGCACATCTACAACACGCCCGACGAGATCGACCGATTCGTCGCGTGCGTGCGGACCATTGCCGAGGAGGTCACGTGAGTATCGACATCCCCCGCTACGACCGGCGGGCCGCGTCCAGAGTGCTGGCCGACTTGGCGCAGCCGGGGCTGTTCACCGCACCGGCTCCCGCTCCCCCACCGCATCGGTTCGAATTCACCTGCGCCGCACTGCGTCCCGAGCCGGATAGCCATCTCACCTATTCGCAGCGACTGTACCTGGAACGTTTCATGCGGCCGTGTCGCGCGGATCAGGTGACCAGCGCGACGCACCGGATCGCGTGGACCGACAGCGCGGGCATTCCGAACACCGGGCACTTCCGCGCCGACGGCCTCGGCCCCTCGGTGCCGATCGCGGTGCGCGAGACGGTGCTGGCACTGTGGCGCCGACTGGACACCGATTCCGCCTTCGCCGCGCGCGCCGCGGCGCTCGGACCGAGCGACCACGCGGTGCTGGCGGGGACGACCACCGATCACGATCCGCGCGACATCTTCCGGGTCGGCATCGAGGCGGCGGGACGCGTGCTGGCCCAGCACGCACTGCTGGCGGCGCAGACGCCATACCGCGATGCCGCCGAACTCGCCATAGGCCTGCGCGATTCCGGGATATTCGCCGCCGTGGCCACGCGATGGTTCTGGGAGTTGCAGGCCTCGACCTATCGGCGCGGCATGATCCCGGTGACCCTCGTCGCACAACCCGACGGCACCGTGCGCTACTCGGCGGAGACGGTGTCGACACTGCGCGCGATGAAGGACGCCACGATCGCCGACGCGCACGCCGTGATGGAGCGCGCCACCACCGATGAAGGGCTCACGGTCGCGGAGGCGATCGCCAAGTACCACGACGACCTCGACCTGATCTCCCGGCAGTACGCGCTGCTGCCCGCCGGTGTCCATCCCGCTTGCCTGGCGGCCACACCGCATCAGCTCGACAGCGGGCACTACAGCATCCTTCGGCCGCTGGTGGACCGGTTCGTCGCGGCATTCATCGAGATCGCCGGTCGCTGCGAGGTCACCGAGGTGCGTGCCGAACTCGACGAGGCCGTCGCCGACCGCGCCGCCACCGCCGAGGATCAGGTGTTCTACGTGCCCGATATGACCTGTAAGCACTGCGTGCGCACGATCGGAGGGGTCCTGGAGTCGATGGACATCCGCGTGGTCGAGATCGACCTGGACAGCAAGCGGGTGGTGGCCGAGTTCCGCAGCCCGCGCAACCGGGCCCGGGCGTTCGAGGCGATCCGGGACGGCGGCTACAACCCGGTCGCGGAGCGTCCCGACAGCGTGGCGCGCACCTCGGACATCGCGCCGTCGGAAGCCGCCGTATGACGCCGTGGCCGCCGGCATTGCCTGCGAAGCTGCATCCGATCGTCCGCGACTTTCTCGACAGCCCGGACGCCGCGGCGGACACGCTGACGAAATTCGGCTCCCCGGTGCATTTGCTGTTCCCGCAGGTCTATTCGGAGAATCTGGCCCGTCTGCGCTCGCCACTGCAGCGGAGCCTTCCCGGGCATCGGATCTGCTACGCGCACAAGGTGAACCAGTCGCGCGCGTTCGTCCGCACCGCCGAACGCGCGGGCGTCGCCATCGATGTCGCCTCGCCGCACGAACTGTCCAGTGCCCTCGGCGCCGGATTCGATCGGGCGCGCGTCGAGGTCACCGGCCCGAAGGGGGAAGCCTTCCTCCGCGACCTGGTGCGGCGCGGGGTGACGATCAACGTCGACAACCTGTGGGAATTGCGCCGCATCGCCGAACTGGCCGACGGGCCTGCGGAAATCCCTGTGCTACTGCGCGTTTCCGGTTTCGACCCCGGCCAGGTGAGCCGGTTCGGTGTGCCGGTCACGCAGGTCGAGCAGGCCTTCGACCTGTTATCGGCGCAGCGGGGGCGCATCGCCTTCCTCGGCTTCGCTTTCCACCTCGACTCCGGCGATCTCGGCGAGCGCGTCCGGGCGGTCGACGCCTGCCTGCGGTTGATCGAGCAGGCCTATGACCGTGGGCTCACCCCTTCGGTGCTCGACATCGGCGGCGGATTCCGCCAAGTGTTCACCGCCGATGCCGAACGGTTCGACGCCTACGTGCTCGCGCTGCGCGAGTCGCTGCTCGGCCGTGGCGAGCCGATGAGCTGGGGTAGCAACACCTTCGGCTACCACGTCGCGGGCGGCGCCGTGCACGGCACGCCGGTGTTCCACAAGTACGCCAACACCGTCTCCGCCGACCGCATGCTCGAGGATCTGCTCGGCGCGCCGCTGGAGCGGCACGGGGGGCGCACGGTGGCGCAGGTGGTGGGCGACAATCTGCTGGAGGTGTGGCTGGAGCCGGGAAAGGCGCTGGTCGATCACGCGGGTGTCACGGTGGCCACAGTCGAGTTCGTCAAGGAGGTCGCCGACGGCAGCGTGCTGGTGCATGTCGACCTCAGCCGCGATTCGGTGACGCCCGCCGACCAGGAGGTCATGGTCGATCCGATCCTGCTGCCTCGCGCGGGTGGCGGGCTCGGGCACACCGGCGAGAACGCGGCGGGTCCGGTCGGCGTCTACTTCGCCGGACGGCTGTGTTTGGAGCGCGATCTGATCACCAATCACAAGGTGTGGCTGCCCACCCGGCCCCAGCCGGGCGATCCGGTGGTGTTCCCGAACACCGCCGCCTACCACATGGACCTGTCCGCGGCGACGGCCTCGATGCACCCGTTGCCCGCGAAACTCGCCGTCACGCAGAGTCGCGGCGGGTTCCGGGTCGTCCGCGACGCCGACTACGAACCGGACCTGCCCGGCGAGCCGTCACGACCGCGCGATATCGCGCCACCCGCCGTCCACGCTGTCACCAGCCCGGTCCGATCCGTCGAGGCCCCCTGATGCGATACGACCACATCACCGAACTCATCGGCAATACGCCACTGCTGCGGCTCGACCCCGCGGTGCACGGGCTGGCGAACGTCGAGCTCTACGCGAAGCTGGAGTCGCACAACCCGTTCGGCTCGGTGAAGGACCGGGTGGCCTGGGGGATGCTCCGCGACGACCTGGCGCAGATCCGGGCGAGCGGTCAGACGCTCATCGAGGCGTCCAGCGGCAACACGGCCAAAGCGCTGCGCGTCCTCGGCGCGGTGTACGGCATCGACCTGCGCGCGGTGACCAACCGGATCAAGGTGGCCGAGGTCCGTGACCTGCTGCAGCTGTTCGGCACCGAGATCGTGGAACTGCCCGGACTGTCCGAATGCCCTGACCCGACCACGCCGAACGACGTCTACTCGGTGATCGAGGCGACGATGGCCCAGCACCCGGGCGCGTATCGGCATCTGTCGCAGTACACCAACGAGAAGAACATCGAGGCGCACCACGAGGGCACCGGACGGGAGATCCACGAAGACCTCGCGGTCGACGGCATCGGCCGGGTGGACTATCTGATCGGCGGGCTCGGCACCACCGGGTCCACCCGTGGTACCGCCACCTACCTGCGCAAGCACAATCCCGAATTGCGCACGGTCGCCGTGGTTTCCGAGCGGTCGGACTTCGTGCCCGGCATCCGGTCGGAGAGCGAGATGTGGGATGTCGGACTGTTCCAGCCGGAGTTCTACGACCGGATCGTCACCGTGTCGGCGCGCGACGCCGTGGACGCGACGCTGCGCCTGGCGACCGGGTACGGCATCCTGGCCGGGCCCACCAGCGGCGCCGGTTACGCGGCCGCGCTGGACACGCTCGGCGCGCTCGATCTCTCGGCGACCGATCCGGACGACCCGGTCGTGGCGGTGTTCATCGTCTGCGATCGGCTCGAACCGTATCTGTCCTACATCAAGAAGCGCAGGCCGGAACTGTTCGGCCGAGCCGAACGCGACACCGCGCCGACCGCGGCGGAGCTGGCCGGGGTACCGCGCCTGTCGCCCGCGCAGCTCGCCGAGCTGGACCGGACGGGACGGCCGACCATCGTGGACAGCCGCGGCGCCATGGCCTACCGGATCGGACACGTGCCCGGTGCGTTGAACATCCGCGATGACCAGCTCGACGACATGTTCGGTCACGGCATCCCGTTTCCGCGGTCACGTCCCGTCGTGTTCGTCTGTCCGGTCGGAGAACTGTCGCTGCGCTTCGCCGCCCGGGCCCGCCGGGCCGGATACGACGCCGCGAGCCTGGCGGGAGGTGTCGTCGCCTGGCGCGACGCGGGACTGCCTCTGGAACGCGGCTGACCTCCCGCGGGCGGGAGCCGAAGCCCTCGTCACCGCGGCGCGGCGGAAAAGCCGGTCAGTAACGGGGCGACCGGACCGCGGTATCCGGCAGCCAGCAGTTCGACTGTGGCGGTGAACAATTCGACGAAGGCCACCGCCGTGCCACGATCGAACAGCGCGGTCGGATAGATGAACACCCCGTCGACGCCCGCGGGCGCGCCCAGCCGGTCGTACCGGTCTACCAGGCCGAATTCGAGATCGTGCTTGGCGCGGACGACGCCGGTGTCGAGTTCGGTGACGGTCAGCCCGCCGTCGCCGCCCCCGGCGGGGACGGCGGCCGCGCCGCGCTGGAGGATGAGCGTCGCCTGGAACAGCGGGCAGGCCGCGTCCTGCAGCAGGCAGCGCTTCAGCCGCTGGGCCGGGGTGTCGGGGTGGGCGAACGCGGCCAGCGCCACCCGGCGCACCTGGTCGAGAAGTTCCTCCGCGTCGGCGGCCCGGTCGAGGCGCACGCGCATCAGCACGTCGTCGGCGAAGTTGCCGACCAGATCGTCCAGCAGCCGATGGTCGCGGCCCGCCACCGCCGTGGCCACCGTGACATCGGCGCTGCCGGAGAACGCGCCGACCGCCACCGCGAAAGCGGCTTGCAGCACCATGAACAGACTCGACCGCGCCGCGCACGCGCGATCGAGCAGCGCGCGGTGCACGTCGGCGCCGAACGCGACGGGCACCACGGCCCCGGCGCCCGCCGCGCCGGCCCGGCGGATCGGGCGTGGGCGAGCGCAGGGGAATTCGAGCACCGGAGGCCGGCCGGCGAGGGTGTTCGCCCAGTAGCGCAACTGCTGCGTGGCGCGGCTCCATTCGTCGGAGTAGTCGCCGAGCTGGGCGTGCTTCCACAGGGTGTAGTCGGCGTAGTCGACCGGCAAGGGCGTCCAGTCCGGCGCGGCCCCGGCCTGCCTGGCGAGGTAGGCCGTGACGAGATCGCGCAGCAGCGGGGCCACCGAGCGCCCGTCGATCGAGATGTGGTGGACCACCAGCACCAGCACCACGTCGCGCGGCCCGAGCACGCACAGCCGGGCCCGCAGCGGCAGGTCGGAGTCCAAATCGAACGCACCCGCGGCGAATTCCGCGATGCGGTGCGGCAATTCGGCTTCGGTGACCGCGACGATCTCGGTCCGCACCCTGGCCTCGGGCGCCGGGACGATCACCTGGGCCGGGCCCGAGGCGGTCTTCGGGTAGCGCGTGCGCAGCGGTTCGTGCCGGGCGACCACGTCGTCTATCGCGGTGACGAGCGCCTCGGTCCGCAGCGCGGGCCCGGACAGGCGCACCGCACGAGCCACATTCCAGTCACCCGAGTTTCCGGTCCGAGCGGCATGCCACATGCGTTCTTGCGCCGGGGCGAGCGGGAGGTGCGCCGGGCGCGGCCCACGGGCCAGCGGCGCCGGACGCCGTGGCGGCGGGAGATGCCGAACCACTGGTCGCGTGCCACGCACCCGGGTGCGCTCGAAACCATCGCCGATCGCTTCGGACCAGATCACCGCAGCGGAGTTGTTCACGCGCCGTTACCCTCCACTATCGGACCACTGAAAGACCCGGGGAAGGTAACCGGCGCGAGTAAACCGACAGTTACCATCCCGTGACCGGGCGGGATCCGTTTCGGCAAGACCGCGGGGGCCGGGGCGGGTGCGCGCGGCGCGGGGCTGCGCCGCCAGGCATTATCGTTGGGCCGTGCAGACAGGTCAGCAATCAGACGACGACGGAGGCCCGCGGATCTGGGGTGGGACGACGCTCACCGAGCGCAGGGAGGCGCGGCGGACTGCGTTGCTGGAGGCGGCGCTCGATCTGATCGGCGAGTCGGGCGCGAGCGGGGTCACTATGCGCGCGGTGTGCCGCAAGGCCAATCTCACCGACCGCTATTTCTACGAGAGCTTCGCGGGCCGCGACGAGTTGCTGGACGTGCTCTACCGTCAGGTCGCCGACGAGTTCCTGGAGCCGATGACGGCCTTCGCCGCCACCGACGACCCCTCGCGCGACCGCGCGCTGTCGGAGATCCTGGTGGACAAGGTGCTCGCCGACCCGCGCAAATCGCGGCTGTTCCTGGTCGAGCCGTATTCCAGCACCGGGCTCGGGCAGACCACCTTCGCGGTGATGCCGGTCTTCACCCGGATCATGCAGGACCATCTGTTCGGCCACATCGATGACCCGGTCAAGCGCAGGCTGGCGGCGGTGACGATGGCCAGCGGCAACGCGGGCATGTTCTCGGCCTGGCTGAACGGCTCGCTGCGCGCCACCCGCGAGCAGATCGTCGAACACTGCGTCGAGACGCTCACCGCGTACCGCTCGCTCTACCGTTCCTGACCGCACGGCTCGGGCCACCGCCCGGCAGAGCCGAATCGTCAGTCCCCGGACTGGCCCCGCCAGTACGCCAAGGTGTTCTTGGTCCGAACGGTGGCGGCGTGCGTGGGACCGAGGGCACGCAACTCCGCCACCAGCAGAACCTCCAGCTCCGCGACGGCGCGGAGCAGGTCGCCGTGACGGGCGCGGCAGGCGGCGAGATCGTTGCGGGTATCGAAGGTGTCCGGATGATCCGGGCCCAGCACCCGGAGCCGGTCGGCGAGCAGTTTCTCCAGCTCGGTGATCGCGCCGGGCAGGTCGCCGCTGTCGGCGCGATAGATGGCCAGCCGACCGCGGGTGAGCAGCGTGTCGGGGTGGTCCGGACCGAGCACCCGTAGTCGATCGTCGAGCAGGCGGGTGAACTCCGCGCCCGCCCCGGCCAGATCACCGCTGCGCGCGCGGAACGCGGCGAGGTTGTTGCGCGCACCGAGCGTGTCGGGGTGGTCGGGGCCAAAAACGCGCAGACAGTCCGCCACGAGTTGTTCGAACTCGGCGCGGGCGCCGGCGAGATCGCCGCTGTCGGCGCGCCAGTACGCCAGGCTGTTACGGGTGCGCAAGGTGTCCGGATGATCCGGTCCCTGCACGCGCGCGCGGTCGGCGCGCAGGGTTTCGAAGAGGGTGATCGCCCCGGCGAAATCGCCGACATCGCCGCGATTGGACGCCAGATTGTTCCTGGTGCGCAGGGTTTCGGGGTGGCCGGGACCGAGCAGCCGCAGCTGGTCGGCGAGCAGATGCTCGAATTCCAGTCCCGCGCCGGAGTAGTCACCGCAGCGGGCGCGGTAGCTGGCCAGGCGGTCGCGGGTGTCCAGGGTGTCCGGGTCGTCGGGGCCGAAGACGCGCAGCCGATCGGTGAGCAGCTGCTCGAAATCGGCGATGGCGCCGACCAGGTCGCCGCTCTCGGCCCGGTGGTAGGCCCGCCGCTCCCGGGTGGTGAAGGTGTCAGGATGGTCCGGGCCGAGCGCTTGGACGAAGTCGGGCACCCAGGCGGCCCACAGGTCACGATCGTCGGCCGACCTGCCGGTTTCCAACTTCATCAGGAAGTCGACGGCCAGGGCGGAATCACCGTAGGCCAGGCAGTGCCGCACGGCCGCGCCCCGTGCGTAGTCGGCGGCCCGGTCGGTGTCGTCGGCCTGGATCGCCGCGACGAGGGCGCGGTGCGCGTCTTCCAGGCGCACGCCGAGGCGACGGCATTCCGCGGCCAGCGCGGACAGGAATCCGCTGTGGGACACCCCGAGCGACTCACGGACGCTGCCGGGATGACTGCGGGTGATCAGCGCGCCGAGGTTCACGGCGATGTCGCGGATCCGGGCGGTACTGAGATCGACGCCGAGCGACAGCAGCGCCGCGTCCAGCAACTCCAACGGCAGCACGGGCCCGGCCCCCGCCGCCACCAGTACGCCGAGCAAGGTCGCTGTCGCGCTGGTCGTTTCGGGATCGGCGCCCCGTAGCGCCGTCTCGACCCGCAGCGCGATCACCCGGTCGAGACCGATCCCGGAGGCGACCGCGCCGTCGGTCAACCCCGCGGCGACCTCCAGCAGGATGCCCGCCACGAGCCAGCCGCCGGACACCACCCGCGAACCGCTCGCGTCGCTCGGTGTCTCGGCCAGCAGCCGCTGGATCCAGCCGATCCAGTCGACCGGACCGATCGGCGCCGTCCCGCGAGCCGAGTCCACCACGGCGGCGATGTCGTCGGCCGCCGGTTCGGCGACATCGATCCGGTGCATGTGCGCGAGCTCCGGGTCGTCCTCGACGCCGGTACCCGGCCGGATGCCGACGATCACCCGCACGTGCCGGAGATCCTCGCGCGTGGTCAGATCCGCGATCGCGGCCACCAGCAGCCGTCTGGTCCCCTCCTGCGGCTGATTGAGTCCGTCCAGCACCACGGTGACCCGGCGGCCCGCGGTGGACAGGCGCGCCAACGGGCGGCGGACCAGGATGTCGAAGATGTCGAACTCGTCCCTGGGCCGATGCGCCCGCGCCGCTCGGGCCGCCTCCCGGAAGCCGGGCACGCGTGCGTCGAGTTGCACGGCCAGTTCCGCGGCGACCGACTCCACCGAGCTGTTCACCGTCAGGAACACCGCGGCGGTGATGTAGTCCGGGGTCACGGCGAGCCCGTCGACCAGGCTGGGGCGGATCAGCATCGCCAGCAGCGTGGACTTGCCCACGCCCGCCGGCCCCAGCACGGCCCGCAGCCGGTGACTGCCCGCGTCGACGATCGCGTCGAGGCGTTCGCGCACGTCGGGCGTCAGCAGCAGACGACGGGTCAGCTGGTCGACGAACCCGGCGGCGGAGCGCCCGCTCACCGCGTCCCGATGGCGCGCGGTGTTCGGCACCAGCCACAGGCCCGGATCGACGCCCTCGGCCGTGGACACCGCGCCGGAACTGAAGGAGAGATGCTGCGGCTGTTGATATGTGCACTGCGTCGCGATCGGGTCCACCAGGTCCGAGGGCAGCAGGTTCTCCCCGCGCAGCGGCAGTCCGATGTCGAAGGTGGCGAGCATGGTCCGGGTGAAGCATCCGGAGTACGCGGGCCCGTCGCCCGAGGCGACCAGCAGCTCCATCCGGCCGCCCGACTGGGCGAGCAGATCGGTCCACCGGCGCGCCGCGCCCTGCACGCCCTGGCCGGCCTCGCAGGCATCGACGAGCAGCACCAGCCCGTCGATCGCGGCCCGGTCGAGCCGCTCCCTGATCTCCTGGGTGAGGTGAAAGGCGTTGTGCGAGTTCGGGTCGGCGGGCGAATCGTGGCCGAGCAGGTAGAAGTCCTCCGCGGTCGTCGCCACGCCGTGCCCGATGAAGCCGAGCAGCAAGGTGGCCTGCCGCTCCGATGCCGCCGCGAAGGCCGCGTCGACGGCGGCGAGCAATTGCGCGGCAGTGGGATTGAGCACGGGGCCGTCGAGCTCGGTCGCCGTCCGCCAACCGCCCGCCTGGGTGAGGCTCCCGTACAGCCCGGTGGCGAGTTCCTCGGTGAATCCCAATTCTCCCAGCGCCGCGCATTCCGCCCCCACCACCAGCGCCAGCCGACCTCCCATGCAAGAAACATACCTGCGCCGCCGCGGCCGTCCCGTCCTGCGGTCGAGCCGGACCCGTATCGAAAGTCGCTGTGCGAGACATAGGGTGACGATCCGAGAGCCAGAAAAAGGAGATCGCGGGATGACCGACCCGGTGGTGGGTTTGACGGGTACGCTCACATCGCCGATCCGGGGTGCCGGGATGCTGGGCGAGGTCCTGGTCGCGATTCGAGGGGGAACCGAGCTGTACATCGCACGGGCCGCCGAGCCGATCTCGGCCGGTGCGGCCGTGCTGGTCATCGCGGTCCATCCGGGGCGCGTCGTCGACGTCGTCCCGTGGATTCCGCTCACCCCGGACCCGGCCGGAGAAACCTGAAACAGTAAGGGAGACAGAGGTGCTGGGTTACCACGTGCCGGACCCGGACGAGGCGATGCTGGTCAGCGGCGCCAAGAGCCGCGACAACGCGCCGTTCACCGTGATCATCGGGCGTGGTGCCTGGGTGATTCCGCTGTTCCGCAAGGTGCGCTACCTGTCGCTGGCGATGTTCGAAGCCGAGATCAAGGAGCGCTGCGTCACCAAGCAGGCGATCCAGCTCGACGTCCGCGCCGTCATCGCGTTCAAGGTGGCCAACGACACCCAGTCCATCGTGAACGCCGCGCAGCGGTTCCTGTCCGAGCAGGAGCGGGAGATGTCGGTGCTGACCGGGCGGATCTTCTCCGGGCACCTGCGCTCGATCGTCGGCTCGATGACAGTCGAGGAGATCATCCGGGAGCGCCAGAGGCTGGCCGACGAAGTGCTCGTCGCGTCGAAAGTCGAGATGAGCAATATCGGCCTGTGGGTCGATTCCTTCCAGATCCAGTCCATCGACGACGGCAACCTCGGCTATATCGCCGCGCTCGCCGCGCCGCACAATGCCGCGGTGCAGCGCGACGCGCAGATCGCGCAATCGCAGGCCGCGCAGGCGGCGGCGCAGGCCGAGCAGGAATCGCAGCGCAGGCAGGCGGAATATCAGCGCGAGACGGCGATCCTGCGCGCGCAATACCAGCGCGATATCGACAAGGCCAACGCGGAGGCGGCGCAGGCGGGCCCGCTCGCCGAGGCGCTGGCGTTGCAGGAGGTGCTCACCGCCCAGGCCGAGCAGGCGCGCAAGGAAGCCGAACTGCGTGAGCAGCAGTTGCAGGCCGAGGTCGTGAAACCCGCTCGGGCCGAAGCGGATCGAGTGCGCATCCTGGCCGAGGCCGAAGCCGACCGCACCCGTATCCAGGCCGCGGCGGCCGCGTCGAACAATCGGATCGCACTGGATCAGATGTTGATCGAACAACTTCCGGAAATCGTGAAGCAGGCGTCGAGCGGGTTGGCGAACGCGAATCTCACGGTGCTCAACGGGCCCGACGGAGTAGGCGAACTGGTGAACGGAATGGTCGGTCAGGGACTGACCGTTTTCAATTCGTTGCAAAAGGCGCTTTCCTCCAACGACGGCGAAAACCCGGGTTAAAGTGGCCGAGTAGCGACGGCGACGAGGAGCGGGTGTTGGTGTCCATCGGGAAATTGGTGTCGTTCGACAGCTCTCGGGGATTCGGATTCATTCGACCGGAGGACGGTGGGCCCGATGTGTTCGTCCACGTCAACGACATCGGTCTGGACGAGGACGAGCTGCGGCAGGGGCGGGTGTTCGAATTCGAGGTGACCGAGGGCGACCGCGGACCCAAGGCGGTCAATCTCAGCCTGGTCGGCGGAGCGTCCGCGCCGCCCGCCCGGCACAAGGGCAAGGAAAGGCCGGGTTCGGGACAGCTCACCGTCGCCGAGCACAAACGCCTGATCACCGAACTGCTCCTGGACGCCAGCCCCGCGCTCACCGCGGGCGAGATCCTCACCATCCGCGACCGGCTCACCACGTTCGCCGATCAGCACGGCTGGCTGGAGAACTGACCGGAGAAGTCCACGATCCTGTCGGGGCCCCCGCCTACGATCGAGCCGAGACCGCGGCAACATACCGATGAGTTTGCTCGGCGCGCGCCGTCGGTATGGGTGAGGATCGAACCCGAGGAGGATCGCGTGGACCTACCGGTGATGCCACCAGTGCGGCCGATGCTGGCCAAAACCGCGCCCGCGGTGCCGCGCGAGCCGGGCCTGAGCTACGAACCCAAATGGGACGGCTTCCGCTGCATCGTGTTCCGAGACGGCGCCGATGTGGAGCTCGGCTCCCGCAACGACCGGCCATTGACCAGGTATTTTCCCGAGGTCGCCGCATTGCTGAAGCAGGCGCTGCCGGATCGCTGCGTGGTGGACGGCGAGATCGTGGTGGTCACCGAGCAGGGCTTGGATTTCGACACGCTGCAGAACCGTCTGCACCCCGCCGCGTCCCGGGTCGCCAAGCTGGCCGCGGAGACGCCGGCCAGTTTCGTGGCGTTCGACCTGCTCGCGCTCGGTGACAAGGATCTGACCGGCGAGCCGTTCACCGAGCGCAGGCGACTGCTGGAGACGATCCTGGACACCGCGCTCGCGCGCGTCCATCTCACTCCGATCACCCACGACCCCGACGTCGCGCAGGACTGGTTCACCCGTTTCGAGGGCGCCGGATTCGACGGCGTGATGGTCAAGTCCGACCAGCTCGCCTATATGCAGGACAAGCGGGTCATGCTGAAGGTCAAGCACGAGCGCACCGCCGACTGCGTAGTGGCGGGCTTCCGCTGGCACAAGGACGGCGCCGGTGTCGGTTCACTGCTGCTCGGCCTCTTCGACGACGAGGGGCACCTGCACCATGTGGGGGTGGCCAGCAGCTTCACCGCGGCCCGGCGCAAGGAACTGGTCGAGGAGCTGGCGCCGCTGCGGGAGAACGCACTGGACAACCACCCCTGGCGGGAGTGGGCCGACGCCGCGGCGCAGGCGGCGGCGGACGGCAAGATGCCCGGCGGCGTCAGCCGCTGGACCGGCGGCAAGGACCTGTCCTGGGAGGCGCTGCGCCCGGAGCTGGTCGCGGAGGTGCGCTACGAGCACGTGCAGTCGGGCCGGCTGCGCCACGGCGGCAGGCTGGTGCGCTTCCGGAGCGACCGGACGCCCGAGTCGTGTACCTACGGTCAGCTCGATGAAGTCGCACCGGCGGAATTGAGCACGCTGTTCGGCGAAGGCGCGGCGCGATGACCGAGTCCGTCGATATCGAGACCGACGGCCGGACCGTTACGATCAGCAACCCGGGCAAGGTCTATTTCACCAAGCGCGGCGAGACGAAACTCGATCTGGTGCGGTATTACCAGGCGATCGCCGAACCGTTCCTGAACGTGGTCGGCGGACGTCCGCTGCTGCTGGAGCGCTACCCGGACGGGGCTTCGGGTAAATCCTGGTTCCAGAAGCGGGTGCCGAAATCCGCGCCGGAATGGCTGCGCACGGTGGAGGTGTCCACACCGAACGGCACCACCAGCGACGCCCTCGTCGCGCACGATCTCGCCCATATCCTGTGGGCGGTGAACCAGGGGTGCCTCGGCTTCCACGTCTGGCCCAATCGGGCCGACAACCTGGAGATCGCCGACGAGTTGCGCATCGACCTCGATCCCTCTCCCGGCATCACCTTCGCCGATCTGCGGCATGCGGCGATCCGCACCAGGGATCTGCTCGCCGAACTCGGCATCGAATCGTGGATCAAGACCTCCGGGTCACGCGGCTTGCATCTCTACTCCGCGCTGGAGCCCAAGTGGGACGGATATCAGGTGCGGGCCGCCGCGGTGGCGCTGGCGCGCGAATTGGAGCGCCGTTATCCGGAGGACATCACCGCGCAGTGGTGGAAAGAGGAACGCGGCAACCGGGTGTTCATCGATTTCAATCAGAACGCGCCGCACAAAACGGTTTTCGGGGCCTGGTGTGTGCGGCCGAAGGTCGGCGCGCAGGTGTCGACGCCGATCGGCTGGCCGGATCTGGAGTCGGTGGTGCCCGACGAGCTGACCATCGCGACCGTTCCCGCACGCTACGCCGAGTCGGGCGACCCGTGGGCCGACCGCGCGCCCCAGTCCATCGCCCCGCTCCTGGAGATGTCCGAACGGGATATGGCGGCCGGGCTCATGGACGCGCCGTGGCCACCGCAGTACCCGAAGATGCCGAACGAACCACCTCGGGTGCAGCCGAGCCGCGCGAAGAAGTCCGAATAGCGTCAGCCCCTATTCGGTCCACAGCACCCACGTGCCGCCGCGGCCGTTGACTTCGCACACCAGGGCGCGGCCGTCGGCGGTGCGGCCGGTCTTGGCGCCCGACGCCTCGCACTTCGATCCCGCCTGCTGCACGGCGGTCGCCACGGTGTGCGGGCCCGACCACTGGTAACCGCCCCCGGTCGTCAGACAGATCAGGGTGCCGCCGGTGGCGGCGCTGCCGATCTGCCCCAGCTGGGCCTCGGTGCAGGACGCGCCCTTCGTCACCGGTCCGGGACTCTCCGGCGGCGGCGGTGTGGTCGTCACGGCGGGGCTCGGTGCGGCGGTGGTGGTCACCGGGCGCTCGACGGTCGTGGGCATCGACGCGACGGGCGCGGGTGCGATCGTGGCGGTGCGGTTCATCAGATCCGGCATCCAATTGCCGGTCAGCAGGACGAACCCGGCCACCGCGGTGATCTCGGCGACACCGAGCAGCAGCGCGAACATCGCCATGACCCGGCCACGGGGATGACTGAAGGCGATGAAGCCGAACACGATGGCCACCGGGAACAGCCCGAGCAGCGCCGCCACCAGCGCGACGATCGCGTACGGGTTGACGATCGGCGGAATCTCCACGCGCAGCCGTCCGGTCCGGCGGCGGCTCGGCGTCTGTTCGGCCCAGCGTTCGTCCTCGTCCTCGGACCAGTGACCGTCGGGCTCCGGCTCCGACCAGCGGTCATCCGGCTGCGCCTGCGGCCAGCGATCCGTTTCACGCCGTTCTGCCCGTGTCATCCAGGTCCTCTCCACACCGACACACCGTGCAGGAACCTCGGATATTGTCCGGACCCGCCCCGATATACCGACACAGAATAGGACGCGCGACGCGAAAAGTTGATCCGAAGGGGCGGATATTTGTGATCGGGCCGTAATAACAAACTCACCGTAACTCTCGGCGATCTGTTAGCCGGGACGCATGCTGACCGATCGGCAACCTGCCGAGCGCGACAAATCAACGCCGGATCCAGGACCGATAAGTCGACCTCGAGCGGCGGGTACGCGCTGGGCCGACCCGACGGGGCCGGAGATTTGCTCGGTGCCCATACCCGGCATCATGCCGTGCGCGCTCACTGTGGCCTGCACCCTGCGCGTCCGCGCTGATGCCAGCCGCTCACTGCCTGCGATCGACCTTGGGCAGCGATTCGGTGACCAGCGTGAGCAACATGTCGCACAACAGGTCGTGCACCTGTTCGCGGGTGAGCGTGCCGCGGGTGATCCATTCGCGGCCCGCGACCTTGACCAACCCGCCGTAGGCGCGCACCATCGCGCGCAATTCGGCATCGTGTGCCGAATCGGCCAGGCCCACCATCAGCAGCAGTCGTTCGGCCGCCGCGTCATCGGCCGCGTCGAGGATCTGCTGCACCTCGGGGTCGTCACCGACGCCCTCGTGGCTGGTCACTTTCACCCAGGTGCTGCCGTGTTCGGCGATGGTGTCCAGCAGCCAGCGCACGCTGGCGTCCACCCGCTCGCGCCAAGAGCCGGTGGGCACGATCATGTCGTCGAGTCTGGGCAGCGTGACCATCCGCCGCACCACCGCGAGGTACAGATCGCGCTTGTTGCCGAAATAGTGGTTGATCAGACCACGGGCCACACCGGCCCGCTGCGCCAGTTCGGCGGTGGAGACGGCCGCGTACGGGCGTTCGCCGAACATGTCGATGGCGCAGGCGAGGATCTGCGCGCGCCGCTCGTCGGGTTCGAGCCTGCGGCGGCGCGGTAGCACCGGGTCGGCGCCACCGTCGGCGGCCGTGCTCCTGGTATCAGAGAGACCGGGCAATGAGATCCTTCATCACCTCGTTGCTGCCCGCGAGGATGCGCAGGACGCGGGCACCGGTGTAGAGCTGGGAAATCGGATACTCCGTCATGTAGCCGTAGCCGCCGAACAGTTGCAGGCAGCGGTCAACCACGATACCGAGCTGATCGGTCAACCAGTACTTCGACATGGCAGCGCTGGGAATATCGAGCTCGCCGCGCAGATGCTTGGTAATGCAGTCGTCCAGGAAGGTGCGGGAGACCTTGGTGATGGTCGCGCACTCGGCGAGTTCGAACTTGGTGTTCTGCATGGCGAACAGCGGCTTGCCGAACGCTTCGCGGCCCTTGGTGTAGTCGACGGTGAGCTGCACGGCCTGCTCCATCATGGCGACCGCGATGATCGCGGTGACCAGGCGCTCCTGCGCCAGCATCTGCATCATCTGGTAGAAGCCCTGGCCCTCGGCGTCGCCGAGCAGGTTGGACGCGGGCACGCGCAGGCCGTCGAAGAACAGCTCGGCGGTGTCCTGGGCCTTGCCGCCGATCTTGTTCAGGATGCGTCCGCGCTCGAAGCCGGGAGTGTCGTCGCCGACTTCGGCGAAGATCAGCGAGACGCCGGCCGCGCCCTTGGTCGGGTCGGTCTTGGCCGCGATGATGATGCCGTCACAGAGCCAGCCGTTGGTAATGAAGATCTTCGAGCCGGTGATGACGTACTCGTCGCCCTCGCGCACCGCGCGGGTCTTGATGTTCTGCAGGTCCGAACCGGTGCCCGGCTCGGTCATGCCGATGGACAGCACCATCTCGCCGCTCGCCGCCTTGGGCAGCACGCGCCGCTTGAGTTCTTCGGAGCCGAATTCGTACAGGTAGGGCGCGATGATCGAGCTGTGCACGGGGATGCCCATCGATCCGTCGCCCGCACGGGCCTGCTCCTCGATGATGGCGGCCTCGTGCGCGAAGGTGCCTCCGCCGCCGCCGTATTCGGCCGGAATCGCGGGGCACAGCAGGCCGAGTTCGCCCGCGCGGTTGTACAGCGCGCGATCGGGGTGCCCTTGAGCGACGAATTTCTCCTCATGGGGGACGACCTCCTTCTCGAAGAAGGTCTTCGCCAGGTCCCGTACCGCCTCGACCTCGTCGTCACTCCACGCCGCGCGTGCCATCGCTCGATCCTTTGCTCGCTCGGTCCGGCTCCGTCGCCGGTTCCGCTCCCAGATTCCCGCACTATTGGCGAGTTGTCAACAAGAGTCGGACGACACTCCGGGAACTGTCGGAACACGATCCGGGCCGGTCCGCGTCTCCGCTGCATCGAGCTCAGCGGGCACCGAGGACAGCGGGAGTATCGAACGTTCCGGCGAGAACAGCCGCAGGGCCGAGCTACCTCCGGTGAGCTGCGCCATACTTCGGCGTTTTACCTTTCCCTCGAGCGGTCAATCCTTCGTACTGTCCGTATCGAAATTACTGACGTTCGGCACGACGGCGACGTGCCATCGGATCGGTAGCCGGCAGCGAACGAGGCGCAGACATGACCGAACTGCTCGACACCACCGAAACGCCCCGCCCCGACCGCACTTGGACGGTCGACCGGGACGGCGCCGAGCTCGCTGTCTTCGAATGGGGTGACGCGGCCGCCGACCCCCTGGTGCTGGTGCACGGCCTCACCGACACCCACCACGTGTGGGCCACGGTGGCGGCCCTCTTGGCGGACGGCTTCCGGGTCATCACCTACGACGTACGCGGGCACGGACGCTCGGACACGCCCGGCGCGCCGGCGGAGTATCGCCTCGGCCACTTGGCGGAGGACTTCTTCGCGGTGATCGATGCCGCCAGCCCGCGCAAGCCGGTGCATACGTGCGGGCACGGCTGGGGTGCGGTGCAGCTGTGGGAGGCGGTCTGCGACGAGCGGGCCAACACCCGCGTCGCCTCGTTCACCGCGATCGCCGGGCCGAACCTCGACCACCTGGGCCTGTGGCTGCGCGCCCTGGCCCCGCGGGCGGGCCGCGAACTCGGCGACTTGGGCTGGTGGCTGCGGGCAGCGCGCTGGGCGCTCACGCCGGGTCCGATCGCCCGCAGGCTCTACCCGCCACGGGTGCGCGGCCTGCTGGTGCGGCAGCTGGGCGGTATCTCGCCGTTGCCCGCGCGCGTCGCGCGGACTTGGCGCACCGACCTGGTCGCGGGTGCGCGCATCGCGCAGGCCAATCTGCTGCACCACGTGAGCAAGCCGCGGGTGCGGCGGACGGCGGTGCCGGTCCAATTGCTGGTCGACACCACCGACCCATTCGTCCCGGCCGCCGTCTACGACGCCTCCGTGCGCTGGGTCGACAAGCTGTGGCGCCGCGCCGTCCCCGCCGACCACTGGCTGCCGATCACCGAACCGCTGCTGGTCGCCGAGGCGATCGCCAACTTCGTCGACGATCTTCGCGCCGACCGCGCGGCGATCAGCCCGCGCAGCAGCTGACCGAGGACGTTCCGGCGGGAACACAGGCAACCGGGCGGTTACCCGGCAGGCGGGTTTGCGACAATGGGCCGGTCGTCTTCCCAGCTCGATGAAGGATGTCCCCCGCCGCGATGGCCGAAAGCATGATCGATCCCGAGGATCTCGCGACCTGTCTTCGGGTCCTGGAGCAGGCCGGAACCCTGGAGAAGGATCACCCCGACTCGGTGCAAGTGCAGCGGGCGGTCGGGCACATGTTCAAGAAGCTCAAGCAGCGCCGCCGCTCCGAGGCGCGCGAGGCGGTCTCCTCCGCCGATCGCGCGGTGGTCGCCGCGACCGCGACCGGCTCACCGAACCGGATCGACGACGAGACCGCGGGCATCCCGATCAGCTCGACCGCCTCCGGCGCCAGCGCCGGCACGCTGATCCGCGCGCGTCCCTGCTACATCTGCAAGCAGCGTTACACCCGGGTCGATGCCTTCTACCACCAGCTGTGCCCGGATTGCGCGGCGAGCAGCCACGCCAAACGCGACGCCAGGACCGATCTGACCGGACGCCGGGCACTGCTCACCGGCGGTCGCGCCAAGATCGGCATGTACATCGCGCTGCGCTTGCTGCGCGACGGCGCGCACACCACCATCACCACGCGCTTTCCCAACGACGCCATCCGGCGGTTCGCCGCGATGGACGACAGCGCGGACTGGCTGCACCGGTTGCGCATCGTCGGCATCGATCTGCGCGACCCGGCCCAGGTGGTCGCCCTCGCCGACGACGTCGCCGCCCAGGGCCCGCTGGACATCCTGATCAACAACGCGGCGCAGACGGTGCGCCGCTCCCCCGGCGCCTATAGCGCCCTGGTCGATGCCGAATCCGGACCGCTGCCCGCCGGCGCGCTGCCGGAGGTGGTGAGCTTCGGCAAGACCATGCAGGCCCACCCCACCGCGCTGACCGCCTCGCTCACCCCCGCCCTGACCGCCGCCGACGTCGCCGAACTGGCCCTGGTCGCGGGATCCGCGACGCCGGAGCGCATTTCGCGCGGGGTGGCGATCGACGCGGGCGGCCTGGTGCCGGACCTCGCGCACACCAACAGCTGGGTGCAGACCGTCGCCGAGGTGGACCCGACCGAACTGCTCGAGGTGCAGCTGTGCAACTCGGTCGCGCCGTTCATCCTGGTCTCGCGGCTGCGCCCGGCGATGGCCGCCGCGCGGGCGCGGCGCAAGTACGTCGTGAACGTCTCCGCGATGGAAGGGCAGTTCTCCCGTGCCTACAAGGGCCCGGGGCACCCGCACACCAACATGGCCAAGGCCGCGTTGAACATGCTGACCCGCACCAGCGCCCACGAGATGTTCGAGCAGGACGGCATTCTGATGACCGCCGTCGACACCGGCTGGATCACCGACGAACGCCCGCACTACACGAAGGTCCGCCTCGCCGAGGAGGGCTTCCACGCGCCACTGGACCTGGTCGACGGCGCGGCGCGCGTCTACGACCCGATCGTGCAGGGCGAGAACGGCACCGATCTGTTCGGCTGCTTCCTCAAGGACTTTCAGCCCTCCCCCTGGTAGGAGTCCGATCCGGGGTCCGGCACGCCGGGGAAGGCTACTCTGGAGGCGTGCTCTACCGGCTGTTGGCCGACGCCACCGTCGCCACGCACTTCGCCTTCGTGGCCTACGTGGTGGTCGGCGGATTCCTCGCGTGGCGCTTCCGGCGCACGATCTGGCTGCACCTGATCGCGGTCTGCTGGGGATTCAGCACGATCGTGGTCGGCTTCGACTGCCCGCTCACGCATCTGGAGAATTGGGCGCGCGAGCGCGCGGGGCTGGCGTTGCTGCCGTCGAGCGGGTTCATCGACCACTACCTCACCGGCGTGATCTATCCCGAACACGCGCTCGGATCGGTGCGGATACTGGCGGCTGCCCTCGTGGTGGCGTCCTGGATCGGCTACCTGTGGGTGCTACGCGGGCGGTCCGCTCCGGCCGTCCAACTGTAGGCGCCGCACCGATCGCCCCCTCGGTCCTCAGGCGGACGCCAAGTGGCGCGCGACGAAGCCGGCTACCTCCGCGGCGTGCTGGTCCAGATAGAAATGCCCGCCGGGGAAGGTCGCGCGGTCGAATCCGGCGCCGGTGTGTGCCCGCCATTCGTCGGCCTGTTCGGGTCGCATCGTCGGGTCCTCGGTGCTGACCAGCGCCGCGATACCCGCGCGCAGCGGCTCCCCCGGCTGATAGCGATAGGTCTCGACCGCTCGGTAATCGGCACGCACGGCGGGCAGCACGAGTTCGGCGAGGCTCGGCTCGGCGCGCAGCATCTCGAGCGGCGCGGGGTCCGCGGCCAGCCGCACCAGGTCGCCGATGAGGTCGTCGTCGGAGGCCAGGTGCAACCGCCCGGTCTCCTCGAAAGTCGGTGCGGGACGGCCGGACACGAACAGCGTGGTCACCGGCTGCCCGGCACGCTCGAGCCTGCGCGCGGTCTCGAACGCCACAGTCGCGCCCATGCTGTGCCCGAACAGCGACAGCCCCGCGACCCGGCCCTGTGCGAGCACTTCCCGGGCGATCCGGTCCGCGAGCGCGACCAGATCGGTGATCGGGTCCTCACCCAGCCGGTCCTGCCGCCCGGGGTACTGCACCGCGAACACCGCGACGCCCGGTCCGAACCGCTGTGCGAGATCTCGATAGGCCGTGGCCGATCCACCACCGGGCGGGAAGCACAGAAGATGCTGCCGCACGACCGCCTCGGATCGCAAAGTTCGCAACCACGCCGAGTCGGTGATGGTTCCAGCCACGTTCGATCTCCCTTCTCCACCGTCGGTCCCGGCGCGAGCCGGACCAGACCACGGTAATCGCCCGCGCCGGTCAGCGACCGGATCGACAGCGCGATCCGAGGCGAATCACCAGCACGGTCGGACCACCGACGAGCAACTCCTACACACTTCGAGCCCGGCTGCGGATTCGAACTCGGACGATACGTTCGATCGGTCCGATGCTGTCGAACCATGCCTTGGGCGGGGCTTACCAGCCTCCCCCACGAACTCCGCTGCGGATCGTGGCGCTCGCGCGAATGGACCGGGCCGGAAAGAAGGACGACATGCGGGAGCGGATGAGGCCCGGTCAGGGCGTGAAGGTTTGCAGGTGATCCACGGTGACGAAGGTGCTCTGCGGGCTGACCGCGGCGACCGCGGCCCGCAGGGGCTCGAGCCCGCCCCAGTCGCGCGCGGGTTCGGTGAGCGGATGGTCGAAGTCGTCCCAGTGGGTGGGCAGCACGTAGCGCGGATTGCCGGTGGCGCGCAACAGGCGCCCGACGTAGTCGGCGATCTTGCCGCCACCGGCGGGCAGCAGCAGCACATCCGGGCGCAATCCCGCCACTTCCGACTCGATGTAGTTCGAGCCGCCGAAGTCCAGCACGCTCACCCCGCCGCCGCTCACCTCGTAGGCGAGCGTGCCGCCCTCGACGAGATCGCGAATCACCCTGGGCGTAGGGAGATTTCCGGCACCGAAGCCCGGCCGGGTGCCCGCGAAGGCAACCGTGGCACGTGGTCCCGAAGCAGAATGCAACGAGCGCAGCACCCGGATGGTGTAGCCGTCGAAGCGAAGGACCTCGCCACCGGTGGCCAAGGCGAGCTGCTGCTCCGGCGCGCCCAGCGCGGCCATCAGGTTCAGGTGCGTCTCGGTGCCGAGCACCGTCGCCCCGGTCTTCTTCGCCAGGTACGGCACGTCGGCGAGGTGGTCGTAGTGGCCGTGGGTGACCAGGATGTGATCGGCGCGCAGTTCGCCGCTGTCGACGTAGCGGTCGATCAGCGCGGTATCCACGGTGATCGGAGTCTGCGGATCCGCGCCCTCGGCGGTGTAAGTTCCGGTATGAAACCTGGTCAGCCACGGGTCGATGAGCACGGTCTTGCCGCCGGGCAGGCGGATCTCCCAGCTGTTGTTGCCCCACCACCGCAGCGTCACAGCGCCGGACGACCCGCCTGCCGAGGCCGGGGCAGCCGCACCGTTGTTCGTGGAATCTGTTGTAGCGCAAGCAATTAAGCCCGCGAGCGCGGCCGCACCCGCCGTCGCGCCGAAGAATTCACGCCGTCCGAGACCTGTCATGCAGGCACCACACCACACGCGCGGCGTCGGTGTCCAAGACCTACGCGCGCGCTCATTGATATCGGAACGGATATCGTCGCAGCGTGGACCAGTTGCGCCAACTCCGGTACTTCGTCGCCGTCGCGGAGGAATTGCATTTCGGGCGGGCCGCCGAACGCCTCGGCATCGCCCAGCCGCCGCTGAGCCAGCGCATCCGCCGGCTGGAGGACGACCTCGGCGCGCGGTTGTTCGACCGGGACAGCCGCCGGGTCGCGCTCACCGAAGCCGGGCAGATCCTGCTCGCGGAGTCCAAGGACCTGCTGGCCCGCTGGGAACGGACGAAATCGCTGGTGGGCAAGGCGCATCGGGGCGAGATGGACGCGGTGCGGATCGGCGTGCCGCCCGAACTGGCCGGGCGGTTGCTCGCCGCGCTGCTCACCGCGTTCGAGGCCAGGGACGTCCGGGTGGACCTGCAGGAACTCACCACCGCCGAGCAGGTCCGGCTGCTCGCCGACCGGCAGCTCGACGCCGGGTTGCTGCAACACCCGGTCGACGCGGTCGGCCTGGAACTCGGACCGGCGGTCCAGACGCCACTCGGGGTGGTGCTGCCCCGCGATTCGCCGCTGGCGGCGCGGTCGGCACTCGAACTGGCCGACCTCGCCGGGCACGGCTTGGTGATCTTCCCCCGCGCCGCGGCGCCCGGCCTCTACGACGCCACCCTGCGCCGGTGCTGGGAGCACGGCTTCCGTCCGACGTCGGTACAGCACGCGCGCAATCCGGAATTCGTGCTCGGGATGGTGCTCTCCGGTCGCGGCGTGGCCTTCGACCAGGGCATGGTGGCGCAGAAGGAACCACGGGTGGTCTGGCGGCCACTGCCGGAGGGAGCACTGAGCCACCGGCTGTCGCTGGCCTGGCCGGTGGGCGTGGCGCATCCCCTGGTGGGTGAACTGGCCGAGCTGGTCGTGTCGGTCCTGCAGGACGACGGCTCGTCGCGGCCGGCCACGGTCGCGGATGCGCCGCAACGGCCGTGGAACGTCGTCTACGGCAGGCCGTGAACGATGCGGCCGATCGCCTCGACGGCGGCGGCGCCGATGGCGCGATCCACCTCGGGCAACCGCTGCGCCAGCGTCGCCGCGCGCGTGAAAACGGCGACGGCGTACCGCGTTCGGTCCGGATACTCGACGACGCCGATCTCGTTGCGCACCCCGGGCAGCGTCCCGGTCTTGGCCCAGACCTGCACCTCCGGCGGGAAGGCTGCCGCGAGGCGGTACCAGTTCACCTGCTGGCGCATCAGGTCGCGAACCCACCGGCACGCCTCGGGCGCGCCTGCCTCATCGAGAGCGATCAAGGTGAGCAGCCGGGCCATCTCACGCGGGGTGCTCGCGGTGGTCTGCCGCGGGTCCAGCGCCCTGGTGCGCAGCACCTGCTCGGCGGTCAGCTCGGGGAACCGGCGGGCGAACTCGGCCGCGTCGGCCGCGCCGATGTCCTCGGCCATGGACCGCACGACCGCGCGTGGCGGACCGACGACCCGGGTGGCGGTGAGACCGAGCTCGCGCAGCAGTGAGCGCACATTGTCCAGCCCCACCCGGTCGAACAGCAGGTCGGCGGCGGTGTTGTCGCTGACGGTGAGCGCGAGGTACGCCGCGTCGCGCAGGCTGAGCTCGACGTCGTCGGCGCAGCCCGCGGTGCCGACGCCGCCGAGCCGGTCCGCCGCCCGCGCCCGCACCCGGTCGGTGGGGTCCAGTTGTCCCGCCGCCACCTGCCTGGCGAACTCCAGCACCAGCGGCACCTTCACCACCGACGCCAGCACCACCGGCTCGTCCGCCCCCGAGCCCGCCTCGGCGCCACAGCCGACGCATCGGGCATACACCCACCCCTCGACGCCCGCGGTCCGAAAGATCTCCTGCACCGATGCAGCATCCCCGTCCTGCCTGGCGGGTACGGCAGCGGGGTCGCGCGAGCGGGAGGAACCCCTCAGAGCTCGCCGAGCCGAGTCCGCGCGAGACGCTGTTCGAGCTCGGCGATCCGCCGCCGGTAGCCGGCCAATTCGGTGAGACGAGAACCCATCTCGTCGGTCAGCTGCGCGATCCGGCCGAGGTAGCGGTGCGCGGGGCGGTCGGCCCAGTGGGCGCCCGCGCGGCCGTATTCCACGGCACGGTCGACGTCGCTCGCGGCGACGCCCGCCGCCTTCGCGTCCGTCATCGCCGCCGCGAGCGCCGCCTCGAGCTGCTCGGTGCGCAGTCGCGTCGCCTGATCGTGGCCGCCGGTCCCGAGCGCGGCGCGTTCGGCGGCGAGGTCCTGGATCTCCCGCAGGTACCCGGCGTTTTGGGCGTCCTGTACGGCCATCAGCTCGTAGTCGTGCTTGATCGGCGCGGAGCGCACCCGGTCCGGGATCAGGGCGGCCCGCGGCTGCATGTCGTTGCCGAAGACCGGAATTCGCTCCCGCACCGCGGAATTCGGTTTCTTCCTGACCACCGGCACCGTGTATTCCGCGCTTCCGGCATAGACGTTCGTCATCGTCGCTCGACCTCACCTGTGGCTGCCGCGCGGTGTTCGGTGCGGCCTGCCATGTCCTGCCCTCTGTCCGCACGCGACGGACAGGTCATCGGTTCCGCGCGGCGTCCCGCGCCGGTTGCTGCGGTGCAGCATGGGGATATCCTGGTCAATTCCTCCGGCTTCGGTGCGTGCCACTATCCTCACTGGCGAGAAGACCACTCCGACAGCTGCTTTCGCGCGGCGTGGTCCTGAAGTCCGGCCCGGCATCGCCACTGTGCGAGACGCCGAGCGCAGCCGGAAGACGCCGCCGAAGGCCGCGGGCTCGTCAGCATTTCATCCGCAATCTCGGTGGTACCCGTCCGCGATTCTGCGGTCACCGTCCGCGCGCTCTCGGCGGACCCACCCCGACGCGCGCCCGATTCGATCAGCGATCGAACCGCCGCATCGGCCCACCGCGCACCGGCAGGCGGGCCGCGCCACGCCGCGATCCGGATCGTCGCAGGTGGCGCGGCAGAACGGCGGTGTGGTCCGGAATCCGCGGGCGGCAACGGCTCCGGTCGGGGGGACCACGCCACGCGGCCTCTCCGGACCGGCAACTAGGCTGAAGCGAGTGAACACGCACGCACGGCTCGTCCACGACTACGAGGCCGGTATCGGTGTCACCGCCTCGCGCATCTCCCCCTCGCCCGATCCGGGTAGCAATCTCGCCGCGACGCTACCGGTCTGGGCGCTGGCCGCCGGTTCGGTGACAGCCCTGACGGCGGCCGCGAACCGCATGCGGACCGCGCGCGGCCTCGACCCGGTGGCGCACCGCATCGATCCGGCCCGAATCACCGCGGCCTTCTCCAGCGAGCGCCTGTTGCGCATCGGCGGCCAGTTCCCGACGCCGTTCGCCGAGCTGTCCGGCTTCTTCCCCACCTTCGACGGATGGGTTCGCACGCACGCGAACTATCCGCACCACCGATCGCTGCTGCTGTCCGCGCTCGGCCTGCCCGAGTCCGCGCCGATCGACCTCGTGGTCGCCCAGATGGCCATGATGCGCGCCGCGGACCTGGAGGAACAGGCCGCCGCGCACGGCGCCGTCGCGGTCCGCGTCCGCACCGAGGCGGAATGGGCCGCCAGCCCCGAGGGACAGGCCGCCGGGGCCGGCCCGGTGGTCGCGATCACCTCGCGCGCCGACCGCGGCGAGCTCGGATTACCGTCCGGCGCCGCGCCCTTGCAGCCGCTGCGTGGCGTGCGTGTGCTCGATCTGACCAGGGTGATCGCGGGTCCGGTCGCGACGCGGGCGCTCGGGCTGCTCGGCGCCGAGGTACTGCGGATCGATCCGCCGCAGCTGCCGGAGATCTCCTGGCAGTTCGCCGACACCTGCCAAGGCAAACGCTCCACACTCGTCGACCTGCGCACACGCGGCATCGACGACCTGATCGCCGCCGCGGACGTGCTGATCACCGGGTACCGGCCGGGCGCGCTGGAGCGCGCGGGCGTGCGCGCCGCCGCCCGGCCCGGCCTGATCCACGGACGGGTCTCCGCCTGGGGCGAGTCCGGTCCGTGGGGCGGACGGCGCGGCTTCGACAGCATCGTGCAGGCGGCCTCCGGCATCTCGATCCTCGAGGGTGCGCCCGCGGTGCCGGGGGCGCTGCCCGCGCAGGCGCTCGACCACGCGTCGGGTTACCTGCTCGCGGCGGGCGTGATCGACGCCTTGGCCGCGCGGGCCGACGACGGCGTCGGACGGGACGTGCGGGTGGCCCTGGCCCGCACGGCGGCCTGGCTGCTCGACGCCCCGGACCGTACACCGGGTCATCCCAAGGCCGCGTTGCCGAGCCCGGCGGAGGTCGTCCGGCACGGGCAGGTCGTCACCGCGCCGCCCGCGCTGGCCGAGTACCCGGATTACGCCTGGCCCGCACCCGCCTACGGCGCGGATCGTCCCGCCTGGCCGCTGCCCGCGCACTGACCGTCCCGCCGGGGCGCCGCGAAAATCCTTTGCGGCGTCCCGGCCGTGGGCGACTAAATGGTGCTCCTCGCGTCGTCAGAACCGGCATGACGCTCATCGACACCGTTCCCGAAGGGACCCGCGCCGTGGACAGCACGCTCGACCGCGTCGCCGAACCGCTGGCGGGCAAGCGGGAGTGGGTCGGGCTCGGTGTGCTCGCCCTCGCCTGCCCGGTCTACGCCATGGGCATGACGGTGCTGCACCTCGCCGTGCCGATGATCAGCGCCGAACTGCGCCCGACCAGCTCGCGACTGCTGTGGATCATCGATGTCTACGGGTTCATGGTGGCCGGGTTGCTGGTCACCATGGGCACCCTCGGTGACCGCGTCGGCCGGCGCAAGCCGCTCATGGTCGGCGCGGCGGCGTTCGCGGCGGCGTTCGCGGTGGTCTCGGTCGTCGCGGCGTTCGCGCCGAGCGCGGAACTGCTGGTCGCCGTGCTTCGTTTGCGTCACATCCCGGCCGGGGAGCTGTCGAGCGAGCACTGATCCTCGCTTCCGGCCAGCGCGGCGACCGCCTTCGCCAGGCGGTCGCCGTCCGGCAGTCTCGTTTCCGGGACGATGGTCTGCAGCACCCCGAGTCCCTGGACGAGTACGAAGTACAGTTCCCCGATCGCCTCGGCCTGGTCTTCGCTCAACTGCGGGTGCGCCTCCCGCAGCGCGTCGGCCATGTCCCGATAGGCCCCGGGCAGGCTCTGGGCGAAGAACTTCTGCGACTCCGGCGACCGGGCGACGCGCACGAGGTTCTCCATGCTCGCCAGCATGCTGTCGCGGTTCTCGGTGAACACCGCGGGCATGCTGTTCCACAGCGCGGCGAACGCGGCCAGCGGCGCGGCACCGCTGCCCTCGCGAATCTTCGCCTCCATGCTGTCGCCGATCGCGGTGCCCAGGGTGTCGGTCAGCGCCTCGGTGATCAATTGCTCCTTGGAGCCGAAGTGATAGCCGATCGCCGCCAGGCTCACGCCGGCTGCCGAAGCGATGTCGCGGGCGGTCGCCTTCGCGACGCCACGCTCGACGATGACTTTTCGTGCTCCCGCCAGTAGATCCTCGCGATTTCCCATGACTCCAGGCTACAACGTCTTAGACAAGCGTACTAGACGTATGTCCTACCACCTGCGATCGCCGAGTTACCGGCAACCTCCGCGTCGCGCCCGGCCACCGGCTCGCTAGTCTCGTGCCGTGCGGCAGAAGATCATCCTGGACGTCGACACCGGCATCGATGACTCGCTCGCGCTGCTGTACCTGCTCGGCTCCCCGGAGGCCGAGATCGCCGGAATCGCCGCCACCGCGGGCAACGTTTCGGCGGCGCAGGTGGCGGCGAACAATCTGGCCTGGCTGGACGTCTGCCGCGCGCCCGAGATCGAAGTGGCGCTCGGCGCCCCGGCTCCACTGGCGATCCCGCTGCGCACCACCGAGGACACGCACGGACCGCAGGGCATCGGATATGCCGAGCTACCCGCGTCGGCTCGCCGTCTCTCGCCCCGATCGGCCGCCCAGATGTGGGTGGATCTGGTGCGCGCCCATCCCGGCGAGATCGTCGGACTCTGCACCGGCCCGTTGACCAATCTCGCCCTCGCGTTGCGGACGGAACCGGACCTGCCGCTGCTGCTGCACCGCTTGGTGATCATGGGCGGCGCGTTCAACCATCCGGGCAACACCACGCCGACCAACGAGTGGAACGTGCACGTCGACCCGGAGGCCGCCAAAGAAGTCTTCGACGCGTTCGCCGCGGCCCCCGCGCGGCGCAGGCCGATCGTCTGCGCGCTCGACGTCACCGAGACCATCGAGATGCGCCCCGAACACTTGGCACGCCTGGCCGAGCGCGCGAAAAGTTTTCCGGTGGAGCTCGTCTCGCCGTCCGATCCGCCCGGGGCCCGCTCGGCCGCGAGCAATCCGATCGTCCGGCACGTCACCGATGCCGTGCGGTTCTACTTCGATTTCCACCATGGCTACGAGCTGGGCTATCTGGCTCATATGCACGATCCGTTCGCCGCCGCGGTGGCGCTGGATCCGGCGTTGGCCCGCGTCCGCCCGGCGACGGTGGACGTGGAGCTGGCGGGCACCATCACCCGCGCGACCACGGTCGCCGACTGGACGGGCATGTGGGGCCGGGAACCCAACGCCGACATCGTGATCGGCACCGATCCGGAACTGTTCTTCGATCGTCTGATCGCCCGGGTCGGCGACTTCGCGCGGGCCGTGCACCCGCCCGCGGCTCAGGAGGTCCGGTGACCGGCGCAGACGACATGGCCTACCTACCGGCCTTCCGCGCCCGGCTCGGGTTGCCCGGCCTCATCGACGTGCACACCCATTTCATGCCCGACCAGGTGATGCGGAAGGTGTGGGCGTATTTCGACACGGTAGGCCCGCTGACCGGACGTGCCTGGCCGATCACCTACCGCTCCGACGCGGAGGTCCGGTTGAAGACGTTGCGCGACTTCGGTGTTCGCGCGTTCACGGCCCTGGTGTATCCGCACAAGCCGGACATGGCGGCGTGGCTGAACGGATGGACCGCGGATTTCGCCGCCCACACCCCCGATTGCCTGCACACCGCCACGTTCTTTCCCGAGCCGCAGGCGGCGAGCTATGTCCGCGCGGCGGTCGAGAGTGGGGCTCGGGTCTTCAAAGCGCACGTTCAAGTCGGCGGCTACCATCCGGGCGACCCGCTGCTGGACCCGGTGTGGGGCCTGCTGGAGGACGCGCGTATTCCGATCGTCATCCATTGCGGTTCCGGCCCGGCGCCGGGAATCCACACCGGACCGGAACCGATCGCCGGTGTGCTGCGCCGCTTTCCGCGCCTGCGGCTGATCGTCGCGCACATGGGTATGCCCGAGTACTCCGAGTTCCTCGACCTGGCCGAGGACTACCCGGAGGTGCGGCTGGACACCACGATGGTGTGGACCGATTTCGCCGAAGCCGACGTACCGTTCCCGGTGCACGAGCACGGCAGGCTCAGCGCCTTCGCCGACCGCATCCTGTTCGGCAGCGACTTCCCCAATATCCCGCACTCCTATGGTCATTCGATCGAGGCGCTCGAACGCCTCGATCTCGGTGACGACTGGTTGCGCCGGGTCTGCTACCGCAACGCGGCGGCACTGTTCGGCATCGAATGACCAGCCCGAACCGGCTCGGGCGCGGATTGCCGACCCGCGGCGAGATCTTCCGCAGGTATCGTGCCGCCGGGGATTCGAAGGTCATTTCGAAACCGATTCGGGTCGGTGTGGATCTGCTCGCATGGATGGCGACGCTGACCGGGGTAGCCGGGGTCGCCTTGCATTTCAACCGTTCGTCATCGCGGCTGGTGGTCTTGGCGGCTTCGGGTGCGCCGTATCTGATGGGCTCCGCACTCGTGGCGGCGGTGGCGTTCGTGGCCGTGCGCCGCTGGAGCGGCGCGGCGGTCGCGCTGGTCGTCCTCGCCATCGGCACATGGACACAAGCTCCGCTGTACGTCGGTCGCGCAGGCGCCGAGGACGGACCGGCGATCATCGTGATGCAGGCCAATCTGCTCTTCGACGGGGCTGATCCGAGGACGCTGGTCGACGAGGTGCGCGCGCGGGGCGTCGCGGTGCTCACCGTCAACGAACTCACGCCTGCGGCAGTCGAGGGCCTCGGCCGCGCGGGCCTCGACCGATTACTGCCCTACCGGTATCTCGCCCCGGGCAGGACCGCGACCGGGACGGGGATCTGGAGCAGCTATCCCCTGACGGAGACGGTCGAATACGACGGCTTCGTCCTGAATCAGATCTCGGCGACGGCGCACGTCCCGGATGCGGGACCGTTGACGGTGTTCGCCTTCCATCCGGTGCCGCCGGTGTTCGGCACCGAGGTCTGGGCCGACGAATTGTCCCGCTTGCACGCGATTCTCGAACAATCGCCCGCGGACCGACCCGCGATCGCAGGCGGCGACTTCAACGCCACCTACGATCATCGGCAGTTCCGCGTGATGCTGTCCGGGCGCTTCGGCGATGCCGCCGAGCAGGCGGGCGCCGGGCATCTGGTCACCTATCCGACCGACAAGCGCTGGCCGCCTCTGGTCGGGATCGACCACATCCTCGTCGCGGGCGGCCGTGCGACCGCGGTGCAGACCGTGGGCCTGCCGGGAGCGGACCACCGCGCGCTGGTGGCGCAGGTCCGCTTGCACGGCGCGCAGCGGTGAGCCCTACCGGGACATCGCCGATTCGGTTCCAGAACCTGTGAAGTCAGCGCCCGTCGAAGGCGCGCAGGAGCTCCTCGGCGGCGAGCGCGGCGGTCAGGGTGCCGTCGCGGACCTGTTTTTCCACCTGCGCCCGAATGGCTTTCACCTCCGGGTTGTCGGCGAGCCTGCGCAGCAACTGGTCGTGCACCATGGTCCAGGTCCAGTCGACCTGCTGGCGACGGCGCTGCGCGTCGAATTCCCCGGCGTCGGTGAGCACGCGGCGGTGTTCGAGCACCGTGTCCCAGAACCGGTCCAGGCCGTTGCCTTCCAGCCCGCTCATGGTCAGCACCGGTGGCCGCCACAGCGCGTCGTGCGGGTGGATCAGCCGTAGCGCACCGGCGAGTTCCCTGGCGGCGGCTTTGGCTTCGACCTCGTGTTTGCCGTCGGCCTTGTTCACCGCGACCAGGTCGGCGAGTTCGAGCACGCCCTTCTTGATGCCCTGCAATTGGTCACCGGTCCGGGCCAGGGTGAGGAAGCAGAACACGTCGACCATGTTGGCGACGGTGACCTCCGACTGGCCCACCCCGACGGTCTCGACCAGGATCACGTCGTATCCGGCCGCTTCCAGCAGTGTGATGGTCTCGCGCGTCGCCTTGGCCACGCCGCCGAGCGTGCCCGCGGTGGGCGAGGGCCGGATGTAGGCGCCGCGTTCCACCGACAGGCGCGCCATCCTGGTCTTGTCGCCCAGGATCGATCCGCCGGTCCGGGTCGAGGACGGGTCGACCGCGAGCACGGCGACCCGGTGCCCCTGCCCGATCAGGTACATGCCGAGCGCGTCGATGAAGGTCGACTTGCCGACGCCGGGAACGCCCGTGATGCCGACGCGGTGGGAGGCCGTGCTCCCCGAGCCCGCCTCCGGCGAAACCTTCAGCAGCAACTGCTGCGCCAGCGCCCGGTGATCGGCCCTGGTGGACTCCACCAGTGTGATCGCCCGCGCCAGGGCGGCCCGCTCGTTGGCGCGGACCGCCGCGGCGAGGGCGTCGATGTCGATCATCCGGCGCGCGGCCACCGTCGGGGTGTCCCGTGCCGCGGAACCCGCTTCGCTCATTCCGTCGCGGCGCCGCTGCCGAGTTCGTGACCGAGTTCGGCGCCGAGCTTCTTCAGCAGGTCGATGGCCGCGTCCGCGATCACCGTGCCGGGCGGGAAGATCGCCGCCGCGCCGGCCTGGTAGAGCTCGTCGAAGTCACCGGGCGGGATCACGCCGCCGACGATGACCATGATGTCGGGGCGTCCGACTTCGGCCAGTGCCTGCCGTAGGGCGGGCACCAGCGTGAGGTGGCCGGCCGCCAGCGACGACACCCCGACGACGTGCACGTCGTTGTCGGCCGCCTGCTGCGCCACCTCTTCCGGAGTCTGGAACAGCGGGCCCACGTCGACGTCGAAGCCGAGGTCGGCGAAGGCCGTGGCGATCACCTTCTGTCCCCGGTCGTGGCCGTCCTGACCCATCTTCGCGACGAGGATGCGCGGCCTGCGGCCCTCCGCCTCGGCGAATTCCTCGACCAGCGCACTCGCCTTGGTGATGTTGGTGACCTTTCCGGCCTCGTCGCGGTACACACCGGAGAGCGTACGGATCTCCGCCTGGTGCCTGCCGTACACCTGCTCCAGCGCATCGGAGATCTCGCCGACGGTGGCCTTGGCCCTGGCCGCGTCGATGGCCAGGGCGAGCAGGTTGTTCGCCATGCCGCCCTCGGAAGAGGCCGCGGCGCGGGTCAATTCGGCCAGCGCCCGCCGCACCGCGTCGGGGTCGCGCTCGGCGCGCAGCCGCCGCAGCTTCTCGATCTGCTCGGCACGCACCCGCGAGTTCTCGACCTTGAGGACCTCGACCTGCTGATCCTCTTCGACCTGGTACTTGTTGACGCCGATCACCGGCTGCTGACCGGTGTCGATGCGCGCCTGGGTGCGCGCGGCGGCTTCCTCGATGCGCAGCTTCGGGATGCCTTCGCCGATCGCCTGCGCCATGCCGCCGTGCGCCTCGACCTCGGCGATGTGCGCGCGGGCGCGGTTGGCCAGCTGGTGGGTGAGCCACTCGACGTAGTAGGAGCCGCCCCACGGGTCGATCGGGCGGGTGGTGTTGGACTCCTGCTGGATCAGCAGCTGGGTATTGCGGGCGATACGGGCGGAGAAGTCCGTCGGCAGCGCAAGCGCCTCGTCGAGCGCGTTGGTGTGCAGCGACTGGGTGTGGCCCTGGGTGGCGGCCATCGCCTCGATGCAGGTGCGCGCGACGTTGTTGTAGGCGTCCTGCGCGGTGAGCGACCAGCCGGAGGTCTGCGAATGGGTGCGCAGCGACAGCGATTTCGCGCTCTTCGGGTTGAACTTCGCGACCAGCTCGCTCCACAGCAGGCGCCCGGCGCGCAGCTTGGCGACCTCCATGAAGAAGTTCATGCCGATCGCCCAGAAGAACGACAGCCGCGGCGCGAACTTGTCGACCTCCATGCCGGCGTCGATGCCCGCGCGGATGTACTCGACACCGTCGGCGAGGGTGTAGGCCAACTCCAGATCGGCGGTCGCGCCCGCCTCCTGGATGTGGTAGCCGGAGATGGAGATCGAGTTGAACTTCGGCATCTTCGCGCTGGTGTAGGCGAAGATGTCGGAGATGATCCGCATCGAGGGCTTCGGCGGGTAGATGTAGGTGTTGCGGACCATGAACTCCTTCAGAATGTCGTTCTGAATGGTTCCGGCCAACTGCTCGGGCGCGACGCCCTGCTCCTCGGCGGCGACGACGTACAGCGCCAGGATCGGCAGCACCGCGCCGTTCATCGTCATCGAGACGCTGACCTGGTCCAGCGGGATGTGGTCGAACAGCTGGCGCATGTCCAGGATCGAGTCGATGGCCACACCCGCCATACCGACGTCACCCTGCACGCGCGGGTGATCGGAGTCGTAACCGCGATGGGTCGCCAGGTCGAAGGCGACCGACAGACCCTTCTGGCCCGCTTGCAGGTTGCGCCGGTAGAAGGCATTCGAGTCCGCGGCGGTGGAGAAACCGGCGTACTGGCGGATGGTCCACGGCTGGTTGACGTACATGGTGGGGTACGGCCCGCGCAGGAACGGCGCCACGCCGGGCACGCTGTCGAGCGGATACCCCTCGGCCGCAATGGCATCCCGGTCGGCCTTGGTGAACACCGGCGGCACGTCGATGCCCTCGGGCGTCGCCCACACCAGTTGTTCGGGGGCGTACTGGTTGGCCGCCGCGGCGGCACGCACGTACTCCGTGACCTGCGCCGCGTCGACCGCGGCGGGCTCCGGTGCGCGCTCGGCCAGCGGCACGTCGGCGAAGCTGCCGATCACGTGCTTGATCTCACGAGTAGTCATCAGGCTCCCACCTTCTCCAGCAGGCCGGACAGCGCGGCGACGGCATCGATGCGCGCGGCGAGGAATCCGTCCGGGCGCTGCGCGTCGTCCAGGCCGGCGACGGCTTTCGCCGCACCGGCCAGCAGCACAGTGGACACACCCGCGGCGCGCAGTCGCTCCACTGCCGCACCGGCTTCGGTTCCGTAGCGCGCGTCCGAGCCGCACAGCACCGCGATCGGCGCCCCGGCTTCGGTGGCCGCCGCGGCGATCGCGTCCACCGCCAGCGGACCGGGATTGATCGACTCGATGCCGCCGGAGGCCAGCAGATTCGCGATGAAGGTGACCCGCACGTTGTGCTCGGCCACCGACCCGAGCGGGACCAGCAGCGCCTTCGGCCGCGCGCCGTGTTCGGCGAGGTAGGCGTCGGAGCGGTCCCGCAACTGCTCGAACGCGGCGCCGTAACGGGCGACCCGGCCCGCCTGCCGCGCCGCCTCGGACAGCGGCTGCTCGGCCAGGTTCGGGAATTCGTTCACGCCGGTGACGGCGGTCTTGCGGTGCGCGACATCGGTGTCGCGAGCGGCCTTGGTCGCGGCTACGCGCTCGGCGAGCAGACCGGACTCCAGCGCGGCGAGGTAGCCACCGGCCGCCTCGATCTCCTGGAGGAACTCCCACGCCTTCGCGGCCAGCGCGGCGGTGAGGTCCTCGACGTACCAGGAGCCCGCACCCGGGTCCAGCACATGACCGAGATGCGATTCCTCGAGCAGCAGCAGCTGGGTGTTGCGGGCCATGCGGTCGGCGAACGACTTCGAGACGCCGAGCTCACCGGGCGGCAGAGCGGAGTCGAACGGCAGCACAGTCACGGTGTCGGCGCCGCCGATGCCCGCGCCGAACGCGGCGAGCGTGGTGCGCAGCATGTTCACCCAGGGGTCGCGCCGGCTCATCATGGCGGCCGAGGTGACCGCGTGCTGGGGGGCGCCGCCGAAATCCGGTGCGCCGCACACGTGGGCGACCCGCGCCCACAGCTGCCTGGCGGCACGGAACTTCGCGATGGTGGCGAACTGATCGTCGGTGGCCGCGAGCCGGAACTCCAGTTGTCCCAGCGCGTCCGCGATGTCGAGGCTCTCGGTGAGCGACCGGAGATAGGCCAGGCCCGCGGCGACGGCGGCGCCCAATTCCTGGGCGTCGGAGGCTCCCGCGTCGTGGAAGACGGTGCCGTCCACGGTGATCGCGCGGACCGTCTCCGGCCGTCGGGCCGCCTGCCCGGCGAGTGCGACGGCCTCGGTCAGGCCGATGTCGGCGAGACCGGCGAAGCGGCTGGTCAGCGGCGCGGCCCCGAGGGCGATCCGGATGACCGCGCGATCGGGTGCCGCATAACCGTCGAGCACGCTGAACACCTGCGCCGCCGCACCGGCGACGTCACTGCCGGCGTCCAACGTGAGCGGGGCCAATTCGAACAGCAGGCCGTTGAGCGCGCTCGGCAGTTCCGCCACCGGCACGCCGCGCTCGCCCGCGCCGAGCCAGATCGCGCTGATCCCGTTCTCCAGCCCCGCGAGGATCTCCCGGTTGGCCGCGGCGGCGTCGCGCTGCGCGACCTGCGCGCTGACGAACCAGCCCCGGTGCACGTCACGGGTGGCGTCCCGGCCGCGAACGAAGGGAAAGGTTCCCGGCAGCGGCTGCTCCGGCAACTCGTCGCGCCGGGTGTAAAGCGGGGCGACGGTCAGGCCGTCGTAGGTGGTTTCGTCGAGCAGCCGTTCGGGCTCCTCGGGAAGTTCGGTGACATCGACGCGGCGAGCCTTCGCCAGCACCCCGGCAACGCCCTTGCGCCATTGGGCGTAGTCGGGCACCGGATCCGCCCCGGGATCTGAAGCAATCGGCATAGCTTGCTGTTCCTCTTCCTCACGCGGACGCACCGGCAGTGCGCGCCCGATTCCCTCACATTCGCCCAGCTCAGCGACTACTTCGGTTAACGGGCATTCGTCCCACTTCCACTGATGCTAGCGGGCGGATTCCCGGCCGGTTGATCCTGCCCGCCACTACCAACCGGTAACCTGTCGCCGGTGACCGAGCGCGGCGAGGGAACAATCGAACACAGCACCGATGGGCACGACGCAGCCGAGCGACAGCGACGCGCAGCCGTGACCAGGCTGCTGCGTGACCCGCGCGTCGTCGCCCTGATCGTGGGCGCGGTCGCGTTGTTCGGCGCGGCGCTGCTGGTCCCGCTGCCGTCGCCGCGCCAGGTGCAGGAGTGGGCGACGTCGGCCGGCCCGATCTTTCCCCTGCTGTTCTTCCTGGTCCACGCCCTGGTGACGGTGGCGCCGATCCCGCGCACCGTATTCACCGTGAGTGCCGGACTGCTGTTCGGACCGCTGCTGGGCATCACGCTGGCGGTCGGCGCCACGACGGTCAGCGCGGCGCTGGCGATCGTGCTCGTCCGCGCGCTCGACCGCGATCAGGTCGCCGCCCGGCTGACCCATCCCGCGGTGCGGGCGATCGACGAGCGTCTCGCCCGCCGTGGCTGGCTGGCGGTCGGCTCGCTGCGGCTCATCGCGGCGGTGCCGTTCTCGGTGATCAACTATTGCTGTGGACTGTCCTCGATCCGGTTCTGGCCGTACCTGATCGCCACAGTGCTCGGCGTGCTGCCCGGCACGATCGGCACCGTCATCCTCGGCGACGCGCTCACCGGCACGACCCACCCCGCGATGCTGGCGCTGTCCGGCGTCTGTCTCGCGATCGGCTTGGCCGGCCTGGTCGTCGACGCCCGGTGGAAGCCGGCGCCGACCACTCCGGTGGTTGCCGCCGAGCCCGTCGCTGCCGCCGATTAGGTCGCTTCAGTCCGCGGCCAATTCCACCGGAACCGCGATCACGTCCACCATGGCACCGTTGCGCAGCACGGTCACGGGCAGTTGCACGCCGATCGCCTCGGCGAACAGCTGTCGCTGGATGCCCTGCGCGTCACGCACTTCCGAACGCGCGACGCTCAGCACCAGATCACCGCGGCGCAGTCCCGCCCGGTCGGCGGGGCCACCGCGGACCACCTCCACGATGCGCACCCCAGCGGCCTGCCCGGTGCGCTCGGCAACCGGGTCGGGCAGTGGCGCGGGCACCCCGACCAGGCCGAGATAGGCGCGCCGCACGCGCCCCTCGGCGTGCAGCGTGCCGATGATCCGGCGCGTCGTCGCGTTGATCGGAATGGCCAGGCCGAGCCCGATTCCGGCGACGGCGGTGTTGATGCCGACCACCCGGCCGGCCGAATCCGCCAGCGCGCCACCGGAATTACCCGGGTTCAGCGCCGCGTCGGTCTGGATCACGTCTTCGATCACCCGTCCGGCGCGGCGCGAGGCGACCGGCACCGCGCGCCCGAGCGCACTCACCACGCCCGCGGTCACCGAACCCGCGAGGCCGAGCGGGCTGCCCACCGCGACCACCAGCTGGCCGACCACCAATTGGTCGGCGTCCCCGAGGGTCACCGCGTCCGGCGCGCCGCCGTGTGCGCGCAGTACCGCCAGATCCGACAGCGGATCCACACCGACCACGCCGAACCGTGCTTCCACCCCGTCGGCGAAGACCACCTCGCCCTCGCTCGTCGCGCCGATGACGTGCGCGTTGGTCAGCAGGAACCCGTCATCGGTGAAAACCACCGCCGAACCGCTCCCCCTCCTGGTCCGCACACTGGCCACGTGCGGCGTCACCGACGCGGCCACCGCGATCACCGTGCGCGAGTAGGCATCCATCGCGGCGTCGTCCACGCCGACCACCACCCTGTTTGCCGGAATTGCACTACTCGTCCAGGATGCCCCCGGGGCGGGAACGACGCACCGTGTTCGCCACAGGCGCAACCGGACTGCGGCGCGCCGGGCGTGTCACCAGGCTGTCGAGCATCGGCGATGCGGTGGACCGCCCTGGGTTTCGCCACGCCGGACCCGGCCTTCCCGGAGTTCGGCGGCGGCCGGGATATCCGGCCCCTCGGGTTCGGTGCCGTAGTCAGCGGCACCGATTCCCGTAGCGAACGAGGCCGACCCGCAGCCCCCCGGAACAGTGACGTCAGCGGCCGTCAGGCGGAGGGCACCCGGTCGAGAAAGCCGTGCACATTCGTGATCCGGTCGTCGGACCCGAGGGTGATCACGTCCGAGCCCGCGACCGGGGCGCTGCCGTCGGCCCGCGAGACCAGTTCCCAGGAGAAGCGGGCGATGTCGTGGTGGCCGTCGATCTCGCCGAGGCGACGGAACTCGAAGCCGGGGAACTGCGCCTGCACACCGCCGATGGCCGCCACCAGCTCGGCGTGCCCGCTGACCGCCGCGAGCGGATCGGTGTACCCGCCGTCCTCGGCCCACGCGGCCGCGACCGCGGCGGTCCGGGCGTCCTCGTCGGTGGCGTTCCACGCGGCGAAGTACCGATCGACCGCTTCCTCGTAACGCGACATGCTGAATCCTCCTGTGCTGTAACGGCTTTCGTCAGCCGATCCGGATCTTCCGATCGGCTGTCTCCAACCTTGCCGCGCCGCGGGCCCCAGGTCGATTACGCGCGAGGTAATGATCCCCGGAAACCGGCGAAAGCCGCGGCCAGGACTCAGCGCAGCCCGCCCTTCTTCCCGAGATAGACCAGCGGAAGCACCGCGACCAGCGCCATCAGGACGATGACTACGAGCCGATGCTGCCAGGGTGACTCGGGCATCCAAGTGAAGTTCACGCCGAAGCAGGTGGCGATCAGCGTGGGCGGTAGCAGGACCGCGGTCAGGACGGTAAACGCCTCCACGATTCGGTTCTGTTTCACCTCCAGCCTGCCGATGGCCGATTGCTGCAGGTAGCGGACCTTGTCGTGTTCCACCCCGGCGTGCTCTCGCACCCCGTCGACGTCGGCGATCAGGATGCCGATCACACCGTCGAGTTCGTGGCCGGGCGGCGTGTCGGCCATCAGGTGGCGTGCGGCGCGGGCCAGCTGCAGCTGGGTCTCCCGGACGCGCGAGACGATCCGTTCGGTCGCGTCCATCCGCGCCATCGTGGCGTGCACGCCGGAGTCCGTGGTCTCCCGGTCGTCGCCGTCGACAGCGCTCGCGATCTCGTCGCGCAACTCCTCCAGCGTGTCACCGGCGTGGTGGAGCACCCGCTCCGATGTCTCGTTCAGCGCCCACAGCAGCGCGTACATCACACCGTGTGCGGAGCCGGCGAGCGCGGTGTTGCGCCGCATCTTCGCCACCGCTTTGTCGAACGGGACGAAACGCTCGGACGGCTGCAGCGTCACCAGGAACTCACCGCCCAACGCGAAGACGATCGTCGCGCGTTCGATGGTTTCGCCGCGCTGGTAGGTGGCGACCACCGGAATGTAGCGGAAGTTGTCGGTCTCCCGGACCTGGTTGTGTCCGGCGGTGAAGTCGATGCCGAGCCGTTCCCGCAGCACGGCCGCGGTGTCGGCGTCGTCGGCGGCGAGGGGAATCCAATGCTGCTGGAGCACTTCGGTGTCGAAGTGGTCGGCGGTCACGGCGCTGAGAAAGGTCGTCATCGGCTACTGCCGCCCGGAGAGAGTGCGCACGGGCGAACCCGAGGACGAACCTGTCCGCCGCGGCGGACGGCCATCGCGCATGTCCGCATCGAGCAAACGGCGCGAACCGCGGACGCACCGGATCGCCCGGCCTTCCGGACCGGGTGGTCGAGGCGATGTTTCGGCTTTTTCGAGCAATGTGGCCATAGCGGGGGCTCCAATACTTACTATCGTGCGGGCTGGCGCACCCCTCCGGAGACGGGCGCACGGGGTGCGGGCAGCGTCGAGCCGCGACGACACCATGCCTGGGTCGCCCGCGGACAAAGGACCACGCACCGGTCGGACCCGGAGGGCGCTGTCCTTACGCGTCGAAGAAATGACGAAGGTGGATTCGTGCCGCGGCGGCCGATCGCGGCGCCGTTGCCCGGCCGCCGATCACGCACACAGATCAACGACGCGCCGGCGCAACCCGTTTCGCGAGAGAGGCCCAGCTGTAGACGTCGATACTGTCATCCGGCATCTGCCGCTCACCTCGCTTCGTGGGTCTACCGGCGCACGAATTGCGCCATCCATCATTAGAAACCCGCCGATCGGGGTACGTCAATCAGTTGCGCAAGTATTCGACCACGCGCCACTCGGTGGAAACCCAGCGGCGCGGGCCGACCCGGATGACCGGGCACGACAGAGGTTTTCGCGGTGCGCGGCGCCGGGGCCGGTCACCGGCGGCCGGACGGTTGCACAACCGGACCCGGTCGTGCCACCCTACCGACAGCTTTGGAGGCGGACGTGACCGAGCACGGCGAGCCGCCGGGCCCCATCCCGGAGGACCGATTACAGGACACCGCAGCGGTTTTCGGCATGCTCGCGGCCACCGCCCGCCTGCAGATACTGTGGCTGCTCGCGCAGGGCGACCGCGACGTCGGCACCCTCGCCGCCGCAGTCGGCCACTCCGTGCCCGCCGTCAGCCAGCACCTGGCCAAACTCAAACTCGCCGGGCTGGTCCGCGCCCACAGAGACGGCAGGCGCCACGTCTACACGATCGCCGACCCCGACATCGCCGACCTCGTCCGCCTGGCCTTCCGCCACCACCGCGAGCAGCCCGGTTGACCGGCCGTTACTGAGACAGCCCCCGGCTCGGCGACTCTTGCGTCTCAGTGACTTCGGTAGTAGGCGGCGAGGGCGTCGAAGGCGGCCTTGGGCTCCCACGGGAGGTCGGGGTAGGTGTCGCCGCGGCGGCCTTCGAGGACTTTGACCACGCCGTAGCTCGCCAGGTCCAGGTCGTCGCGTGGGTCACCACCGGGGCGGTGCACGTGGTCGTAGAGCGCGAGGACGAACACGAACGCGCTGTCGACGCCCTCGGCGTCGAAGACTTCCAGTAACTCCCGCAGATAGGCCGCCTGCCCGGCCTCGTCGCGGGCGTACTCGCCGTCCAACCGGATCGGTCCGTGCGTGTCGTATTCGACGATCTCGAGACCTTGGGCGCCCACGTCGCCGGCGCCTTCGAAGGTCGCCGCGCCGAACTCGGTGATGGCGAGCGGCTTTCCCTGAGCGACAAGGGTACGAACGCCGTCACCGAATCGCTCGGCGACCTCGGCGGTCCGATACAGGTCCACCGACACGATGTCGAACGGTGTCCAGTCGACGCGCTCGAGCGGAATGGAAGCGTAGGTGACGCGGCCGCCGAAACGCTCGCGAACGACGGACACCGCCTTGCCGAGGAAGTCGTTCACCCGCGCACTGGCTTCGCCGACCCGCTCGCGCAGATCATCCGGCCGGGCGGTCAGCAACCGAACGCGCTCGTCGAGCGTGTCGCCGGGGAGAAAGCCATGGTGCATCAAGCTGAGTTCGGCGCCGGTCACGAACACGACCTCAGCACCCCGCTGCCGGATCCGCTCCGCGCGCTCGGCACAGTCCGCGAACAGCGCCAGCATCTCGTCGTCGGTCGATTCGAGAGGGTACGGCGAGAACCAAACCTCGAGGCCGAGATCGGCGGCACAGGTAGCGGCGAGTTCCAGCCGTTCGGGATCGCCCCCGATGACCCTGACCGCGTTGCAGTGCAAGTCGTCGCGGATGATACGCAGCTCGCGGGCCACGGTCTGCGGATCGAAATCCACTCGGGCGGATTGCCCGTCACGCAGGAAGCCTGTCTCGTAGTTGATGCCTTTGGCGCGCATGGCCGCCGTCCTTTCCTCCATCATAAGGTACGTTCAGTACCCTAAAGGCTCTATGCGAACCGGGCAAGCCCGTGTTCGGGAAGTACGATCGGCACCGACTGCGGAAAGGGGTCGTCGTGGAGGATGCGGTGCGGCAAGGCGGCGCCGGGCAGACGCGCCGGCGCGGACCCGCCCTCGAAGAGGCGATACTGCGGGCCGCGGCGGACGAACTCGTCGAATCCGGGTACGCCGCACTCACCATGGACAAGGTCGCCGCCCGCGCCGGCACCAACAAGAACGCCATCTACCGGCGCTGGCCGAACCGGCTGGCGCTCGGCATCGCCGCCTACCGGCAGCTGGCCACGACGGCGCAACCGCCCGATACCGGCGACCTGCGCGAAGACGTGCTCGAACTGCTGCGACGGGTCAACCGCCATTGGAGTTCGCCACTGGGCGCCGTCCTGCGGGAACTCATGGCAGCCGCCGGTGGCGCCGCGGAACTCCTGGCACAGCTGCCGGAGCAGTCCGGCGAGGCCACCGCCGCACCGTGGCTCACCCTGCTCGGCCGCGCGGTCGCCCGGGGCGAAGCCGCTCCCGAAGCGCTGCATCCGCGCGTCGCTACGGTGGCCCTCGTTCTGCTCCGCAACGAATTCGTCGTCCGCGCGGCGCCGACCGCGCCCGACAACGTCCTGATCGAGATCGTGGACGAGGTCTACCTGCCGCTGATCCGCCGACGAGATCCGGCAAGGAGCTGACCCGAAGCCGTCACCGCGACACCCATCCGTTGCTGAAGTGGTCGACCGTCCAGCTCGGGCGCTCCGCATCGCGAGGCCGGGCGCTCTCGGCAACCCTTCGGCAGGTCACTTCGAACGGCGCCCGGCCTTGACGTTCGCGCTGGACAGCGAACCCGTCCGCATCTCGCGGCCGCACGTGGTGGCGCACCGCCGGGGCCGCCGGCACCGAACCCGCCAGTAGGGTTGACCACGGCGTTGCCAGGCCGGATGCTCTACCTTGGCCGACCATCTCGAACATTCGAACGATCCGGATCGCATAGCTTCGAGTCGTGGCGGCGACGACGCCGGTGCGGATCTGCTCCGGCGTCCGGAACTCGAGGGGAGAATCGCGTGACCTACCGCCTGGACGACATCGACTGCGTGAGTGCGCGGGGGCACTCCGCGCTAGGGGGAACCCTGGCGATCCAGGCGGTGTGGCGTTACGACCGCCCGGTGGACCTGGCCGCGCTGAAGAATTTCCACGAGGCATTGCGCCACGGCAGACTCGGTCGAGCGGTCGCGCCCGCGATGATCCCCGCCGCAGGGGATCGCTGGACCACCCGAGCCGAGTTCAGCCCGCTCGAGGTCGCGGACGCCCCCGTTCCGCGCAGCCGATTGGAGGCCTGGATCGCCGAGCAGGGGCACGCGGAGTTGCGCACCTACGGCGGGCCCGCGTGGCGGTTGGCGGCGACCCAGCTCGACAACGGGGAAAGCGCGGTGTCGCTGCTGGTTTCGCATACCCTCGCCGACGGCCAGGCATTCTGCGCGGCGGTCGCGGACGCGGTCGCGGACAAGCGGCTCGATCTGACCTACCGGTCCGACGAATTCGGCCGGATGCGCCTGCTGTCCAACGATTTTCGCGATGCCGCGCGGCGCGCCCGGTCGCTGCCCTCCGCCGTCGGCTTGGCGCTGCGGTTGGGCCTGGCCCGGCGCGGCGGCGAGACCGGGCGGCCCGACGCGGACTTCCGCCTGCCGACGGTCACCGCGACGGTCCCGGCGCGGCTGTGGGAGGCGGCGGCGCGGACCCGAGGCGGAACCGGCACCACGTTGGCGGTGGCGATGATGGCGGCCATCGCCACCGAGATCGGTCGCACCGACGAAGAAGGCCGGGTTCGCATCATGATGCCGGTCAGCACCCGCACCGCCGACGACCTTCGTGCGAACGCCTTGACCTCCATCGACTTCGAAGTCGATCCGCTCGACGGCCGAGCGGCCGACCTCGCCCCGTTACGTGCGGTGATGAAGGAGAAGCTCAGCGCGGCCGCCGCCAAAGGACAGAACGTCCCACCGCTGATCCCGGTAGCGGTCGCGCTACCACGCGGGCGCTACGCCGCGCTCGCGCGGCAAGCCGCCACCGATCCGATTTCCACGGTGTGCTCCAGCCTCGGCAAGCTCGACCCCGAAATCCTCCGCATCGACGGGAGTCCGGCCTCGGCGATGACGATCGGCTTGGTCAACCAGAGCCTCGACTCCCCGGCCGTCCTGACCGAACGCGGCGGCACCCTGTACGTCGCGCTGGTGGAGTCCGACGAGGGAATCACGCTGCGCATCAACGGTTTCCACCCGCCGAAGCTCACCGATGCCGAGCAGCTCGGCGAACTCGTGCAGCGTGCGCTCGCGCAGTACGAACTCGCGGCCACCTTCTGGTAGCGATCGACCGGAACCCGCGTCCGGCCGCTGCCGCCGATCGACCTGGCGTCCGTTCGGACAAGTCGCCCGGCGGTCACGGGGCCGGTGCGGGGTCGCGGGGCCGGGCGGGCGCCGACGTGTCGACACCCGCCCGCTTGTCACCTGCATGTGGCACCATCTGGTAGGTGACCAGCAAACCCGCCGGAGCGCCGCAGCTGCGTGACCTCGCTCGGTTGCGCCGCGTCCGCGACCGCATCGACCGGGAATACGCGCAGCCGCTGGACGTGGAGGCGCTCGCGCGCGACGCGCACATGTCGGCCGGGCACCTCAGCCGCCAGTTCCGGCTCGCCTACGGCGAGTCGCCGTACTCCTATCTGATGACGCGGCGCATCGAACGGGCGATGGCGCTGCTGCGCCGGGGCGACCTCAGCGTCACCGAGATCTGCTTCGCGGTCGGGTGCTCGTCGCTGGGCACCTTCAGCACCCGCTTCACCGAGCTGGTCGGTATACCGCCGAGCGTCTATCGGCGCGAGGCCGAGCGCGCGACGGCCGGGATGCCGTCGTGCGTCGCGAAACAGGTGACCAGACCGATCAGGAATCGAGAAGCACCGGCGACCCAGCCGCAATTAGCCTGATCGCCATGGACATCACCATCAACGCGAGCTTCCTGCCGCACGACGACCCGGAGGCGGCCCTCGCCTTCTATCGCGACCTCCTCGGCTTCGAACTCCGCAAGGATGTCGGGTACGCAGGGATGCGCTGGCTCACGGTCGGCCCCGCCGATCAGCCCGGCACCTCGATCGTCCTGCACCCGCCGGGGGCCGACCCGGGCATCACCGACGACGAGCGCCGCACCATCGCGGAGATGATGGCCAAGGGCACCTATGCCGGCATCCTGCTGGCGACGAAGGATCTCGACAGCACCTTCGAACGGCTGGCCGCCGGCGACGCCGAGATCGTCCAGGAGCCCACCGAACAGCCGTACGGCATTCGCGACTGCGCCGTCCGCGATCCCGCGGGCAACCTGGTCCGCATCCAGGAACTGCGCTGAGTTCTCCGGCTCTCGCACGCGAACGCCGCACAAGACGGCGTTGACGGCCGCCGTCACACCGGACACCGGCCCACGACGGAGACGCCCGGGGAGCCGGTGCCTCGGTGGACGGCGCCACCGCCCTCCGGCCGGGACGACGAGAAGCCGACGGCCATACCCGCGAACGGGAGGGGCACCGGCGGACGCGCGCCGCCCAGCCCCCGACAGAGGTAAACAGACCTACCGGGCGAAGCTGGTTAGATCGAGCCAGGCGACGCCGACGGAGACCGCGCAGGCGGCCCCGCCCGACAGATGGAGACACGATGAGCACGGCCACGAGAACGCATACGCAGTCGCCTGCGCTGCACGCCGCCGACAGCCACGATCTGATCCGCGTGCACGGGGCGCGCGAGAACAACCTGAAAGACGTCAGCATCGAGATACCGAAGCGACGGCTGACGGTGTTCACCGGTGTCTCCGGCTCGGGCAAGAGCTCACTGGTGTTCAGCACGATCGCCGCGGAGTCGCAGCGGCTGATCAACGAGACCTACAGCGCATTCGTCCAGGGCTTCATGCCGACGCTGGCGCGGCCCGAGGTCGACGTGCTCGACGGACTGACCACCGCGATCATCGTCGACCAGCAGCGCATGGGTTCGGACCCGCGGTCCACGGTCGGCACCGCCACCGACGCCAACGCCATGCTGCGCATTCTGTTCAGCCGGCTCGGACAGCCGCACATCGGCTCGCCGCAGGCGTACTCCTTCAACGTCGCCTCGATCAGCGGCGCGGGCGCGGTCTCCGTGGAGCGCGCCGGACAGACCGTCAAGGAGCGCCGCAACTTCACCATCACCGGCGGCATGTGCCCGCGCTGCGAAGGCAGGGGCTCGGTCTCCGATATCGACCTCACCCAGCTCTACGACGACTCGAAGTCGCTCGCCGAGGGCGCGTTCACCATTCCCGGCTGGAAGTCCGACAGCTTCTGGACGGTCCGGGTGTACGCCGAGTCGGGATTCGTCGACCCGAACAAGCCGATCCGCAAGTACACCAAGAGGGAGATGCAGGACTTCCTCTACAAAGCGCCGACCAAGGTCAAGGTCGAGGGTGTCAACCTCACCTACGAGGGCCTGATCCCCAAGATCCAGAAGTCTTTCCTGTCCAAGGACCGGGAGGCGATGCAGCCACACATCCGGGCGTTCGTGGACCGGGCGGTCACCTTCGCCACCTGTCCCGAGTGCGACGGCACCCGGCTCAGCGAGGCGGCTCGATCGTCGAAGATCGCGGGGATCAATATCGCCGACGCCTGCGCGATGCAGATCAGCGATCTGGCCGAATGGGTCGGCGGCCTCGACGAGCCGTCGGTGGCGCCGCTGCTGGCCGCCCTGCGGCACACCCTCGACTCGTTCGTGGAGATCGGGCTGGGCTACCTCTCCCTCGATCGGCCCTCGGGCACGCTGTCGGGCGGTGAAGCACAGCGCACCAAGATGATTCGTCACCTCGGCTCCTCGCTCACCGACGTCACCTATGTCTTCGACGAGCCGACCATCGGCCTGCACCCGCACGACATCCAGCGGATGAACGATCTGCTGCTGCGGCTGCGGGACAAGGGCAACACGGTGCTCGTCGTGGAGCACAAACCGGAGACGATCGCGATCGCCGACCATGTCGTCGACCTCGGCCCCGGGGCAGGCACGGCGGGCGGCACCATCTGCTTCGAGGGCAGCATCGAGGGCCTGCGGGCCAGCGGCACCGTCACCGGCCGTCATTTCGACGACCGGGCCGCACTCAAGGAGTCGGTGCGCAAGCCCGAAGGCGCGCTGGAGATCCGCGGCGCGAAGGCGAACAACCTGCGCGACGTCGACGTCGACATCCCGCTGGGGGTGTTGGTCGCCATCACCGGCGTGGCCGGCTCCGGTAAGAGCTCGCTCGTGCACGGGTCGATCCCCGCGAGCGAAGGGGTGGTCTCGGTGGACCAGGCGCCCATCCGCGGCTCGCGGCGTAGCAACCCGGCCACCTACACCGGCCTGCTCGAGCCGATCCGCAAGGCGTTCGCGAAGGCCAACGGCGTGAAACCGGCACTGTTCAGCGCCAACTCCGAGGGCGCGTGCCCCACCTGCAACGGCGCCGGCGTCGTCTACACCGATCTGGCGATGATGGCCGGTGTCGCCAGTACCTGCGAGGAGTGCGAGGGGAAGCGGTTCCAGGCATCGGTGCTGGAATACCACCTCGGCGGCCGCGACATCAGTGAGGTGCTCGCGATGTCGGTGCTCGAGGCCCAGGAGTTCTTCGGCGACGGCGCGGCGCGCACGCCGGCGGCGCACGCCATCCTCGGCAGGCTCGCCGACGTCGGACTGGGCTACCTCAGCCTCGGCCAGCCGCTCACCACGCTGTCCGGCGGCGAGCGGCAGCGGCTCAAGCTGGCCACCCACATGGCCGACAAGGGCGGCATCTACATTCTCGACGAGCCGACCACCGGCCTGCATCTCGCCGATGTGGAGCAGCTGCTCGGACTGCTCGATCGGCTCGTCGATTCCGGCAAGTCGGTCATCGTCATCGAGCACCACCAAGCGGTGATGGCGCACGCCGACTGGATCATCGATCTCGGCCCAGGGGCGGGCCACGACGGCGGCCGGGTCGTTTTCGAGGGCACACCCGCCGACCTCGTGGCCGCGCGCTCCACCCTCACCGGTGAGCACCTCGCGGCTTACATCGGCGCCTGACCGGCACTCTCACCGACATCGTGGGACGGCGACCGCGCCGCTGAACCGAGCTCGAGCAATCGGGCCATCAGTGGCGAGGGCGCCGTCACGGTGTGGTTGCTCACCTGGCGAGCGGCAAGACCATCTGCACGATCAGTTCCAGTTGTCGATCTTGACGTCGTACGGCTCCGGCGCGCCTTTCCCGGTTTCGATCAGCGACTTCAGGCTCAGCAGAAAGACCGCCCACTTGGTGCTGCAGTGGTACATGGATTCCACCGGCTCCTTCCACCCTTGGTGCTTGAACAGAACGATCGTGTAGTCGTCGGCCTGACCGAGGTTCCAGTCCAGTTGCGTGCCGACCCAATCGTCAGGTCCGTCGATCACCTCCCACAGCACGCGCTTGCCCGGCTCGAGCTCGCGGACCCGCATATCGAATCCCCCGGCCCCGAACCGGAATTCGATCACGCCGCCGACCTCACCGGCTTTGCCCCGAGTGTCGGTCGTCCACCAACCGGCAAGCCCCTCGGTGGTGGTCAAGGCGGCGTAGACCTCGGGCACCGGCGATTGGATTCCGACTCTGTGCAGAATGTCGACCATTGTCGATTCCTCTTTCTTCGGTTCTTGTCCGGCAGTGTGGATTCACTGCTGGTCTTGCGTGCGCTGGATCGCTTCGGCGATCCGCTTGATCCGATGGAGCCTGGCGTCCCAAGCCGCCCCCACCGAGGACAACTGGGCGACCGCGCGAGCGAGTTGCGCCTCGTCCACCCGGTACCTCCGCTCCCGCCCGGCAGGCGTGCCGTGCACCAGGCCGACGCGGTCGAGCACGAGGAGATGTTTCGCGACCGCCTGCCGCGTGACGGGCAGCCGCTCGCTGAGACCGGTGGCCGTGCCCTCCCCCTCCGCCAGGAGCAGGTCGAGCATCCTGCGGCGGGTGGGATCCCCGATCGCGGACCACAGGTCGTCGTCGACGACGGTGGTCACGGCGTCGACACCAGCCGCACGATGTACTCCCCCAGCCGGGGAACATAGGTGTCCCAGCCCACGGTGTGTTCGCGGTACTGCTCCGCCAGCTTCGCGGCCTCCCAGCCCATCTCGCGGAACCCGACCTCGGTGAGCCGAATCCTGGTGCCCACGCCGGACGGGGTCAGCTCGAAAGTCACCAGCAGCGAGTCGGTGGAGTCGTCGACCGCGCCGCCCGGGTAGCACCATCGGAACGAGAACAATCGGGGCGGCTCGGCCCGCACCACCATGATCGGCACGACCTGCGCCCGGTCACCCCAGACGAGCTCACCGACCGCACCGGGAGCCACGTCGAACGCGGCATCGTCGCTCCACCATTCCGACATGTGCTCCGGGCTGCTGACCACCTGGTAGACCACCTCGGGTGAGGCGTCGACGTGTATCTCCCGCTCGATGCTGCCGTACTCCATGCGTTCCCGACCTCCATTTGCAACGTTTGGTTGCGCATGACGCTAGCCGAACTTCGATAGTCACGCAACCATCGGTTGCATATCCACTCATCAGGGACATCGCCGGGACGCTCACCCTGCTGCCGATCCCCGACAGCTTCGCCCGCCACCTGATTCCCACCGCCATTCGATTGCACCGGCGGGCCAGTTCGATGGGCTGGGCCAGGCGTGATTCGTACTCGCTGCGCAGCAAAGCCTGCAACGGTGTACTTTTCGCGACCGGTCAGCCGCTAGGGTTACCGACCTGGGCGAAACAGCGCACGCCACGGTGAACTCGCGGTCCCGCGGGGTGTCGCCGCCAGCACCCACAGCAGTTCGGGGCAGGCCCCGGCGGGTGCGTCGGTGGCACTGTCGCCCGCCGTGTTTCGTGTCGTTCGCACCCCGATCGGTAGTCTCGAGCGGGTGAGTAGCTGGGTGCGCCGGAAGTTCCACGGCATCGGACGAATCGATCGAGCGATCGGCGGCGCGGTCGCCGAGCTGCCTGCCTCGGTGGTCGACCACGGCTTGTTGCGGATCACCAGCGGTGCCAACTTCAGCGGGCTCTGGCTGACTCTCGCGGGACTGCTCGCCACCCGGCAGGGCGCGCCGCGGCGGGCCGCGTTCCGCGGCGTCGTCTCCGTCGCGGGCGCCAGTTTCCTCGTCAACGTCGTTCTCAAGTCGCTCGTCGCCCGGCGCCGCCCCGCCGCCGAACTCTTGCCCGTGCACCGGCGACTCTCCCCCGCCCCGAAATCGTCTTCTTTCCCCTCCGGGCACAGTGCGAGCGCCGCGGCATTCGCCACGGCGGTGGCTCTGGAAAGTCCCCGCACCGCACTGGTTGTCGCCCCGCTGGCGGCCACCGTCGCCTATTCGCGGGTGCACACCGGCGTGCACTGGAGCTCCGATGTGCTCGTGGGAGCGGCCGTGGGTTCCGGGGTCGCCCTCGCCACCCGGCGCTGGTGGCCGGTGCGCGAATCGGATGAGGCGCAGGCCCGCCCGGTCCGCGAGGTCCCCGCGCTGGTGGAGGGCAAAGGGCTGGTGGTAGTGGTGAATCCGATGTCCGGCGATCCGAACTACGATCCCACCGACGACGTCGTCGTGGCTCTGCCCGCCGCCACCGTGCTGCGCACCCGAGCCGATCTGGACTGTGCCGAACAGCTGGAGCGGGCCATCGCCGAACACGGCGAACCGGTCCTGGCGGTCGGCGTCGCGGGTGGCGACGGAACGGTCGCCGCCGTGGCCGCGGTCGCGCTGCGCCACGAGCTGCCCCTGGTAGTCATTCCCACCGGCACGCTCAACCACTTCGCCCGCGACCTCGGCGTCTACGATCTGCGCGAGGTGATCGACGCCACCGGTATCGGCGAGGCGGTCGCGGTCGACATCGCCGGAGTCGAGTACGAGGACGAAACCGGTTCGCGCACCCGGCACCTGATCAACACCGCCAGTCTCGGCACCTACCCGGATCTGGTGCAGCTGCGCGAGAAGTGGCAGTCACGCTGGGGCAAATGGCCCGCCTTCGCCGCTGCGCTCGTGGTCACCCTGCGCCGGGCCGAACCGATCGAGATCTGCCTGGACGGGCGCTGGCAGCGGGTGTGGTTCCTGTTCGTCGGCAACGGCCCCTACCATCCGCACGGCGCCGTGCCCGCCTTCCGCGACCGGCTCGACGCCGGACTGCTCGACATTCGCTGGCTGCGCGCCGATCTGCGCTGGTCGCGCACCCGCGCGGTGCTGGCGCTGCTGCTGGCGGCGATCGGTCACAGCAAGGTCTACGGCGAGCGCCAGCTACCCGAACTGTTCGTGCAACTCCCCACGCCCGAGGCGTTGGCCACCGACGGCGAGGTGGTCGGCAAAGCCAGCCGCCTGCACTTCTCCATCGCGGGCCAGCTCGCGGTCTACCGCCGCGACGAATCCAATCCGCTCTGGGCCGACCGCAGCCGCCCCCATCACCGCCGAGCCCCTTGGCTGCGGGACGCGTTCCGGGCCCGTCTCCCGTTTCAGCGTCGCGCAGGCGAGGACTGAGCGAGCCACTCGCCGGCGCGCCTACTTCATCGAGCGCAGCAAACCGAGTTCGGGCTCCAGCGCGCCATCCTGGCCCAGGGACAGGAAGTCCGCCTCCACCGCGGCCCGCTGCAGAACCCCGGCCCGCACCGCGTGGTAGCGCACCACCGACCAGACGAAGACATCGAGGTCATCGAAGCGGGTGCTTTCCTCGACGACTTCCTCCTCGTGGAACCAGATTCCGATCTGCCCGGTGGTGAGCACCACATACAGGTTGCCGCCGCCGTCCGCGCCGATGGAGTACACGTCGTCGTCGGTGAGCTCGGTCTCGTAGTCGGAGTCCCGGATTCCGCAGTCATTGGCCGCGAAGTCGAATCCGTATGACCACGAGTAGATGTCCAGGAACTGCGGCATTCGCCCCGAGCGCACCCGGCGATCGAAGGCGGCCAATGCCGCCGCGTCCGCAGGGGCCAGCCGTTCGAGGAAGGACGTTACGGGCCGGGTCTCCTCCGGCACGGCGACCGCAGGCCGACCGGGAAACCATCGCTCCAGGTCGGCGTCGAGGTCGCGCTCGATGTAGCCCGCCAGGTCGTCACGAGTGAGTGTCACAGTCGAATCCTACGAGCCACCAACGACATTCGCCGATAGCCCGCGGAGACGCGATAGCCTGTCGTCACCCTTTTCTGCAACGGGACCGGACCACCGCTGCTGATCCCGGACGCAGGTCCCGGAAGCGCACGTCGATCGTCCTAGGACCATCAATCGAGTTGACCTCGACGCTGCCGCAATGTTTAGTGTCGCGGGACATGACGATCACCGTTCTCGATACCTACTCGGCGATGAAAGAGATCCTCCGGGCTCCCGCCGCGGATCGCGCCGCCTTGCTGCACACGATGCTCGAGCCTATGAAGGGCATGTACCGGTACTTCCCCGGAGACGTCGATCTGGTGGCCATGCATCACCATTCGTCCGGGTTTCCGCTGGACCGTGACGCGGAGCGCTGTCTCGACGCGCTCGAGACGCTGGCGGCGGCCGGGGCCTGGGACCGGATCCGGCGCGCTCTGGACGACGCCGTCGCCGTGCAACTGGCGGCGACACCGGAGCTGGAGGTCCCGGACGTCACCGTGCTGTTCGTGCTCGGCGACCCCGGCGACGCCCACTTCATGGGTCCCGCCCTCGGCTTGGCAGGCAACGGCGGAATCTCCGGCTACATCGTCATCACGCTGTGGCCTTTCCCCGAGAACGTGGAGCGGCTGGAGGCGACCGTCGTGCACGAACTCAACCACAATCTGCGCTACAGCCCGGGTGGGGTCGTCTGGGACCCGGCGACCGTCACGGTCGGCGAGCACGTGGTCTCCGAAGGCCTGGCCGATGCGTTCGCCCGCCAGCTCTATGGCGACGAACTCGGCTACGCCCGCATCGGCGTGCCACATCTACGCGACGACGCGGTCTTCGCCAAGGTCGTGTCCGGACTCGGCGTGACCGGCATGCAGAACTTCACGGCGTGGGTGCACGGCGACGCGACCGCGGAACGGTTCGGCGCTGCCCCGGTGGGGTTGCCCACCGGAGCAGGATATGCCGTCGGCAACAGGCTGGTCGACGCCTACCTGGCGGCGACCGGCCAGACCGCCGCACAGGCGCTGCACGCTCCCGCCTCGGCGATCATCGCTACCGCGCTGCACCGAGAGGGCTGATCACCGGTGGCGTGATGCGGGCTAAGCTGCTGCACCTATGGCACTCAGCGCGACACTGCACAACTTCGCCGTCCACCTGGCCGACGTCGATCGGGGCGTCTACCAGGAGTTGGAGTTGCGGGTAGCGCGGCATCCGTCCGAATCCGCCGAGTTCATGCTGACGCGCGTGCTCGCCTATTGCCTCGAGTACGAGGAGGGCATCGGCTTCAGCGACGGCGGGGTGTCCTCCACCGACGAGCCCGCGGTGCTGGTGCGTGATCTCACCGGACGCCTCACCGCCTGGATCGAAGTCGGCGCTCCCGACGCGGAGCGCGTGCATCGGGGCAGCAAGCTGGCCGAACGTGTCGCCGTCTACACCCACCGCGATCCAGCCAAGGTGCTGGCGCAATTCACCGGCAAGCGCATCCATCGCGCCGAAGCGATTCCGCTGTACAGCTTCGGCCGCGACTTCATCGATGCCGCCGTCGCGGCGATCGAACGGCGCAACACCATCACCCTGTCGGTCACCGAACGCCTGCTGTACCTGGATCTCAACGGCACCGGGCTGAGCACATCGATCGAGGAGCACCGGCTCGGATAGTCACTCCCGTGAGGCTCATACCCGTTCGATCGCGCGGTCGAGTAGGTACGGATCGTGTGCGTTGACGAGGAGGAGGTCTGGCTCGGCGGCTGCCCAAAGCTGGGCCAGCCGTCGGTGGTTGGCCCGGACCTTGTTCCAGTCGTGGGCGACGACGCGTTCCATCGCGGTGAGCGCTCTGGGCGCGGAGTCGGTGCCGTCGAGTTGGCCGTGATGGTAGAAGGAATCCCCCACGTGCAGGATCCACTGCTCACCGGTGTCGACCGCGACGGCGGCGTGACCACGGGTATGGCCGGGCAGGTTGATCAGCACGATGCCCGCCGCGATGTCGGTGAGCTCCTCGGCGCCGGGGAAGCCGCGCCACGACTCGCCGGAACCCGGCTCGTGCTGAACGAGCGCCGGGCTGTGGGCGCGTTGCGCCGGGCGGTAGCGCTCTCGTTCGATCAGCGTCCGGGGATGCCGCGCGGCGAACGCTTCCGCATTCGTGAGATGCACTCGGGCCCAGGGGAAGTCGGCGAGACCGCCGGTGTGGTCGGTGTCGAAGTGGGTGAGCACGATGTGCCGGACATCGTCCGGGGCGTAGCCGAGTTGCCGGATCCGGTTGATCGCGGCTTCTTCCGGATCGAAGGCCGGGCGGACGTAGAAGCGGCCCCGGCCGAAGCGCCGGGTCGGTGCTTCGGCGTCGCGCAGGCCGATGCCGGTATCGATCAAGACGAGACTGTCGTCGGTCTCGACGAGCAGGACGTGGCAGACCAATCCGCCGGGGGTGGCGGGCGGTCGCATCGTGCCGCAGTTGAGGTGATGGACTCTCATCCGCCGGATCAGGCCGTGAGGTCGGCGGGCGGGGTGTCGACCAGCCGTGGGTCGGGGTTGCTCGACATGGCGAGCAGTCCGCGCAGGCTGCGGAGGACCAACGGCCACGTGCGCGGGTTGCGCAGGTTCAGGCCGCCGATGAGCTGTCGCAGCATCGACAGCGTGTCGAAGTAGATCCGCTCGATGATCAAGTTCTGGTCGTCGTCGAAGACGAAGTACGCCGTCATCCGGGTGCGGTGCCGGGAGCCGGTGGGCGGAATGGGGCCGAGCGGTCCCGAATGCGTGCCGAGCAGCCAGAATTCGACGATGACCGCGTCGGCGCTGTGGCGCAGCGCGATGATCTCGTGATCCTGATCGGGGAAGGCGACGCGCGTGTCGTGGTAGTAGCCGCGGACCTCGGCGTCGCCGTCGTGGACGGTGAGCGTGGGAATGATCTGGTAGTGCGGATGCGGGAACGTGGCCAGCACGTCGTCCCATTCCTGCCGCACCTCGTCGTGGAAGTGGTCGAGGACGAGCTTCTCGCGGGCCCGCAGCACCTCGATGGGCGGGATGGCGAAACGGTCGGTCATGGAATCTCCTGCGGGTTCAGCGGTGGGCGATGGCGCCGTGGGTGAAGGTGGGTGACGTCCCGGGATTGGTCCACGCGGCGGTCAGCTCACTGGAGGGGAAGAACTGGAGGGGAAGAACTGGAGGAACCGCGCATCGCGCTGGCTGCGGTCGGCCAGCGTCTTCTCGAACACGATCGAGTTGTATTGGTCGGCCGTGGTCTCGATGGTGTTGGCATTGAGCACGATCTCCTGGCCCCATTCCCGCGCCCAGCGCGCCAATCCGGGCAGCCGCGAGTGCTCCGGTGTCAGGCATTCGGCGGCGATGACGTTCTCGCTGCTCACCCAGATACCGGTCGAGGTGTTGAGTACCAGGCTCTGATTGCCGAACACATGACCCGGTGTCTTCACCACCGCGGCACCCGGGCCCAGGATCATCGAGCCGTCGAGGGGCAGGAAGGCGTCCGGCGGGACGTCACGGTAGGCGTCGGGCTGATACCAGGGCTTCTGCAACGGGTGCAGGTCCGCCATCGCGGCCAGTTCGTCCCGCTGCACGATCACCTTGGCGTTGCGGAATACCGGCTTCGGCTGCGCACCGAGGTCGTCCTGGTGGGCCGTGGTGCCGATCCAGCGCCGCAGGTCCTGGGTGTGCAGGTGGTCGAACATCAGATAGTCGACCTCGCCCGGATCGATGCCGAGCCGGGACAGGTGACCGAGCACCGTGCCGTGCTCGATCACCATCCGCCGCGCCACGAGGTCCGGGGTGCGGCGGGCGAGCTTGTCGAAATACGGTGTGTACCGGCCGAGTTCGACGTCGCTCGGCTCGAACAGCAGCACCCGCGGCGTCCCGTCGCTCTCGCGCCACCGGATCACCAGCATCCGGTTCGTGATCGCGAGAAACGGAGCGAGCGCACGGGACGCGCGAAACAGGCCGAACCGCGTCGGGTAAGGCAGCGTGACGAGGTCGCACGTCGCTATGTCGACCGGCGATCCCGTGCTCGCGAACTCCTTGCGGAAGACCCCGGCCTGTTGCCGTGCCGCGGTCAGCCGTGCGCCCGGCCCACCGTCGACCTTCGTGACATCGACCAGGTGATCGACACACGAGCCGACGCTCGCCAGGTCCACCACCTCACCGTGTCCCCAGGGCAGCTGCATCCGACATCCCATCTCGCACATTAATCCCACGTCGTGGAATTAATACGCAGACTAAACCCACAGTGTGGAAATATGCAAGGGTAGGGAACAATGAAGGCATGACAGGTCCGGCCACCTCGACCCCACCCGCGAGCACGCCCCGCCGGGGACGGCCGCCGAAGGCGGAAGCGCAGCTCTCACGTGCGGCGATCCGGGAGGCCGCCCTCGCGGTGATCGATGCCGATGGCATCGGCGCCGTGAGCATGCGCACCGTCGGTCGCGTGCTCGGCGTGGACGCCAAAAGCCTCTATCACCACGTCGCGAGCAAGGACGACCTGCTCGACGCCGTCGCCGAGCACATCCTCGGGCAACTGCGGGTGCCGTCGCCCACGGACTCTGTCGAAGACGACCTGCGAGCGCTGGCGCACGAGTTCCGCCGGGTCACGCTCGCGCACCCGCAGGCGGCGATTCTGGTCCTGACCCGTCAGCTGTCCTCGCAGGCCGGCCTCGCGCCGATCGAAGCGGTCCTCACCGTGCTGCGCAGAACCGGGGACTCCGCCGAAGAAGCGGTGCACCTACTGCGCACTCTGCTGGCCGCCCTGGTCGGAACCCTGCTCCGCGAAGTCTCCGCGGGACCGACGTTCGGCACCAGCGACGCCGACGGAATCGCCGAACGAGAGCGCACCCTCGAAGCATCCGGGCTGCCGCAGGTCGCCCTCGCCGCCCCCCATCTGGCGCGCTTCGACCGCGACAGCGAATTCGACTACACCGTCGATCTTCTCGTCCACGTCGTCACTTCTCGCCTCGACACCGCCGAGTAGCAAGGGGATTCGATCTCGTGGCGCGACTCATCGGATGCGGCGTTCGCATTCTTCGAACGCGGCTCCCGTTTCGAAGCAGTCGTAGAGTCCGCTCTGAATGTCACCACTGGTAGGCGGCTCGCCGCAGAGAACCCCGCAGCGCTGGTAGTTCGGCACGCGGGCGCCGTCGGACCGGAAGCAGGCGTCACTGTCGCAGGCGTAGTCGCGCGTGTTGGGATCGAGCGGAATCGGGTCCCGACGGTAGGACCAGACGTACGCGTCGGTGCGCTGCACCTGCGTGCAATAGACGGTCCGGCCGTCGGCGAGGCGGCCGACCGCGCCGTGTTCGTGGCAGTAGTCGTTCAACTCGACCGCGGCATCTCCCGAGGACTGCGTTCCACCCGACCCGGACGGCATCGGCGCGGCCGCCGAGGTCGCGAACATCGTGGCCAAAAGCGTCACCGCCCCGACGACTCCCACCGCCAGTCGACGCCGCACCTCTCGCTCAACTGGTCGTGGCATGCCGTCCTCCCTTCCTCGAGCTCCGACGAGCCACCGGACCATACACCCCGCGAGGGGCACATGAGCGAGAACTCTTCTCGAGGTTCACCACAACCATCCGCACTAGAAGAGGAAGTAGCGTTGGGCCATCGGGAGTTCGGTAGCGGGGTCTTCGCGCCAGACCTCGCCGTCGATGCGGACGGTGAAGGTGTCCGGCTCGACTTCGATGCGCGGCATGGCGTCGTTGTGCGGCAGGTCGGTCTTCGTCACGCCACGGACGTTGCGCACCGGCACGAGTTTGCGCTGGACCCGCAGCCGGTCGGCGAGGCCGTCCTCGATCGCCTGCTCGGAGACGAAGTGCAGAGAGGTCGCGGCCGCGGCCGCCGGGGCGGCGCCGAACATGGGGCGCGGCAGCACCGGCTGCGGCGTCGGGATGGAGGCGTTGGCGTCGCCCATCGCGGCCCAGGCGATCGCCCCGCCTTTGAGCACGGCGTGCGGGCGGACGCCGAAGAACGCGGGCTCCCACAGCACCAGATCGGCGAGCTTACCGACCTCGACCGAACCGATCTCATGGTCCAGGCCGTGCGCGACGGCGGGGCAGATGGTGTATTTCGCGACGTAGCGCCGCACCCGGGCGTTGTCGGCGGCGCCGTCGCCCGGCAGCGCGCCGCGGCGGCGCTTCATCACGTGCGCGGTCTGCCAGGTGCGCAGCACGACCTCGCCGATGCGGCCCATGGCCTGCGAGTCGCTGCCGATCATCGAGATGGCGCCGAGATCGTGCAGCAGATCCTCCGCCGCGATGGTGGAGGGGCGGATGCGGCTCTCCGCGAAGGCCAGATCCTCCGGGATCGACGCGCTCAGGTGATGGCACACCATGAGCATGTCCAGGTGCTCGTCGAGCGTGTTGACGGTGTGCGGGCGCGTCGGGTTGGTCGAGCTGGGCAGCACGTTGGGATGGGCGGCGACGGTGATGATGTCGGGCGCGTGCCCGCCGCCCGCCCCCTCGGTGTGGTATGCGTGGATGCCGCGGCCCGCGATCGCCGCGAGGGTGTCCTCGACGAAACCGGCCTCGTTCAAGGTGTCCGAGTGCAGCGCCACCTGCACCCCCGCCGCGTCGGCCACGGTGAGGCAGGCATCGATCGCGGCGGGCGTGGAGCCCCAGTCCTCGTGCAGCTTGAATCCCGATGCCCCGGCGCGCAATTGCTCCCACATGGCCTCGGCGCTGACGGTGTTGCCCTTGCCGAGCAGCACGATGTTCACCGGCCAGGCGTCGGTTGCTTCGAGCATCCGCGCCAGATGCCACGCGCCGGGCGTCACGGTGGTCGCTTTGCTGCCCTCGGCCGGACCGGTGCCCCCGCCGATGAGGGTGGTGATGCCGCCGCCGAGCGCCTCCTGGAGCAGCTGCGGGCAGATGAAGTGCACGTGACAGTCGATCGCGCCCGCGGTGAGGATGCGGCCGTTGCCCGCGATGATCTCGGTGGACGGGCCGACGACCAGATCCGGGTGCACCCCGGTCATGGTGTCCGGGTTGCCCGCCTTGCCGATCGCGCTGATCCGTCCATCGCGAATCCCGATGTCCGCCTTGATGATTCCCCAGTGATCAATGACGACCACGCCCGTGATCACGGTGTCGGGAGCGCCCTCGGCGCGCGTCGCGCGGGACTGTCCCATGGATTCGCGCAGCACCTTGCCGCCGCCGAACACGGCCTCGTCGCCCGCGCGCCCCGGTCCCCCGCTGCGGTCCTCGGTGATCTCGATCAGCAGATCGGTGTCCGCCAATCTGATCCGGTCGCCCGTCGTCGGCCCGAACAGCTCGGCGTACCGCGCCCGGCTCAGCTCACTCATCGCGTCCTACCTCCTGAGCCCGCGTACGAATTCCCGCATGCCCCGGCCGGGCACCCGGACTACTCATCGAGACGGCCCGGTGGGGTCAGGGTGATCCCGTGGACCTCGCGGGCGCCGCCCAGCGGCACGAGCCGGACGCGTTGCCCGAGACCGGGTTCGAAGCGCACCGCGGTCCCGGCCGGAATGTCGAGGCGGCGGCCGTGCGCGGCCGCTCGGTCGAAGTCCAGCGCGGCGTTCGCCTGGGGGAAGTGCACGTGGCTGCCGACCTGCACCGGCCGGTCACCGGTATTGATCACGTCGAGCTCGAGGCGATCCGCGCCGGAGTTCAGTTCGATGACGCCCTCGGCGCAGAGATATTCGCCGGGAATCATGCCGGGCCTCGCCTTGCTCCGCCGACGACCTCACTCGGGTACCGCATACCGGCCGCCTAACCGATCGGGTGGTGCACGGTGACGAGTTTGGTGCCGTCCGGGAAGGTCGCCTCGACCTGGACGTCGGGAATCATCTCCGGCACCCCTTCCATCACGTCGGCGCGGGTGAGGACCGTCCGCCCCGAGGACATCAGCTCGGCGACGGTGCGGCCGTCGCGCGCGCCTTCCAGCACATGGTCGGTGATCAGCGCCACCGCCTCCGGATGGTTCAGCTTGAGTCCGCGGGCCTGTCTGCGCCTGGCCAGCTCGGCGGCGTAGCTGAGCAGCAGGCGTTCCTGCTCATGCGGTGACAGTCGCATCCGGGCTCCTCACCGGTTCGCAGTGGCAGGTGACGGACATTCTGGCACGCCCGTTCCGCCGTCGCCGGACGAGCGCTCAGGAACGATGCGGCAGATTCTGCAGCCGCACCTGGCCGCGGGCCACGGTGCGACCCTCCTCGTCGGTGATGACGACCTGCCACAGCTGCTGCAGCCTGCCGCGATGCAGCGGCGTCGCCTCGCCCGTCAGGGTGCCCTCGCGCACCGCGCGCAGGAAGTCGGTGTTGTTGTTCACGCCGACCACCGTGCCCTGGTCGCCGAACCAGACACCGCCGGCGATGCTGGCGAGCGTCTCGATGACGGTGCAGTACACGCCACCGTTCTGGATGCCTGCGGGCTGGTACAGATGCGGTTTGACGACCCACTCACCGCGCACGCGGTCGGGGCTCAGCTCGGTGTAGCGCAGGCCGATCAGATCGGCGAAGGTGCCTTCGCTGTAGGCGTTCATCTGCTCGGGCGTGACATCCGCCAGCGAGCCGACCTGCTGGGTCTCCTGCTGTGTCATGTAATCACTGTCGCACAGCGCGCACCGCCCGCCGTGGGGGCCTCACCCACCGGCCAGCGTGACCGTCCGGCCGTTCAACGGCTGCGTCGGGCGATTGCTGTGCGCGAACAGCGTCCGGTACCGGTCCGCTTCGGCCGTGGCCACCGCGACCGGACTGCCGAGCACCGTCCACGAGACGCCCTCGCTGCACGGCGGGGTGGTGAGCGAACCCTGATAGCGGTATTGATCGGCGACACCGGGCAGCATCGAGCGCAGGTCGATCGGGCCCGGCACGACGGTCGCGGCGTCCATCGCCTGCGGCGCGTCCGAGAGGATCGGCGCGAAGGCCGACGACCCCGGTGCGGCTTGCAAGAGCACGGCGAGCACGGCTATTTTGCCCGCCGCGCTCTTGTGCACGAAATGCGCTTCCATCGTCGTGCCGACGCCGTCCACGGTGTGTTCGCTCGGTAGATGGAAATGGAACTGCGCGAGTTCGAACGGCACGCCGTCGACCACGACGCGGTTCCCGTTGCCCGCCGCAAGATTCGCCTGCACGGTGTGCCCGTTGTTCAGCAGGGTCACCGCGGGCACCGAGTGGTAGTCGATGGTGATGTGTTCGGACAGCGCGAGCCGGGCATGACCCGGGAGATCGACGGGTGACTGCTGATGGCCGCTCTTGCAGGTCAGATAGTCCCGATCCAGATCGGCCCAATGGTCGGGGCCCTCGGCGTCGTAGTCCCAGTGCGGCGCGGCGTGCGGGGGCGGGGGCGCCGGGCTGTGCGCCTCCCGCGCGCCGGAACCGCAGGCTGGCAGCAGGAGTACCGCGGCCAGCACGGCGAAGAGGGACCGGGACGGTCTGATGGTGAGCAAGTGGCACAACCCCTCGAGCTACCGGTGAGCCACCGTGAACGCCTGCGCGGCAGGGCGAACGAGCGTATCGACGGCTCAGTGTGGCGCGCGACGGTGCGCACCGATGATCGCGACACAGTACCGGCGAATCCGCGACGCGGCGGTGACCCGCCGGGGACGGCCGGACGACGAATACCCTTGGTGTGCAGCGGGTTCAACGTTCGTGTCGGCGTCAGCGTAGATCCGGGACCGGCGGCGCGCCAGAGCGGGCGACGTACTTCACATCGGAACAGAGCGGCGGGCCCCACCCGAAGGGGAGCCCGCCGCGGCAAGGGATCGGGGGTCACCGCAGCCCTCGGGACTCTCACGCGATCCGTACGCCGAGTACGAGTATAGGTCAGGCTTACCTAACTAAGCAATACCCGGAGCGGCGCACCGGAAGTCCACGCCCGGCCATGGCCGCGAGCAGTCCCTGCCCCCGCCGCACCCCGGCAGCGGAGTCGGTCCGGGCGAGATCGGGCACGTAAGTCGAAGCGCCCGCCACGGATTCACCGACGAGAGACCAGAACCGGCGGGCGCTCAAACCCGAGCAGCGTGCCATGTTCTGCTGAACGACGGTCAGCGCCGACTCGCAACGGTGCGCGAGCCAGACGTACATCGCTTCCGGGCAGGGCAGAGCGACCACACCCGCCTCGCCGGCCAGCGGATCACCGTCGAGCACGCGAATCGTGGTGTCCGACAGCCCAGCCCAGTCGATTCCTCCATCGTTGTCGTTATGAATCCAGAGGTTCTCCAACCCCGGATCCCACGCCCGCCCTTCCGCGACGAGCAGTGCGACCACCCGTCCGGCGATCGCGTGGATCAGGGCCGTGGCAACCACTTCCGCCGCGATGTCGGCACTGATCATCTCCGCCGCGTGCCGCCGGTACATGAGCTCGACACGCCCTCGCGCACTCCGTCCGACAGCTGCCACCAGCGCCGCTTACCCTGCTCCGCCATCGCCGCCACGGCGTACACCCGCGGATGCTCCGGTTGCAGCGCGCGCAGCCGGGCACAGGCGCGGCCGAACGCCGTCATCGATCGATATGGCGTGGTGATGAGCTCGGTCATCGGACCTCCTCAGGAGTCGGCTCCGTCGCGCGGCGCGGCGGACAATCGGCCATGCCCGTTCGTCAGCGAAAGATAGGTTAGGCTTACCATTCTTAGCAACCGTACCGCTGATTCAGGAGCACCTCGTCGCTGTGACCTTCCTTGCCACCGTGCGGAGGCGACGTCTTTCCGGACTTCTCGTCTCGACCGTCCTGCTCCTGCTCGCCGTGCTCGCCGGCGTGGCGGTCGGCGCGCGATCGCTCGCGCCGGGAACCGTGTACGACGCCGTGCACCACGCGCTCACTTGCCCCGGCGGGCCCTTCACCTGCGCGGCCGACTCCACCGAAGAACAGATCGTGCGCGCGTTGCGGCTCCCCCGCACCGCGCTGGCGCTGGTGTGCGGGTCGGCCCTGGGCATAGCGGGCGCGCTCATCCAGGGCTACACCCGCAACCCGCTCGCCGACGCCGGGCTGCTCGGACTCAACGCAGGCGCAGCGTTTCTCGCGGCGCTGAGCGTCTACCTGTTCGCCTTCAGCGCGCCGGAGGAATACATCTGGTTCGCCTTCGCCGGAGCGCTGATCGCCGGACTGGTCGTGTTCGGCACCGCCTCGGTGGGCGGCGGCAAAGCGAGCCCGCTGAGCCTGGTGCTCGCCGGCGCCGCGATCACCGCGTTCCTGCAGGCGATGACGAACGCCGTCGTGCTGTTCGACGCGCGGGTGCTGGACACCTACCGATTCTGGGTGATCGGCACGGTCGCGGGCCGCGACGCCGCGGTGTTCTGGCAGGTGCTGCCGTTCCTGGCGGTAGGTGTGCTGCTGGCGGTCCTGGCCGCGCCAGGACTGAATCTGCTCGGCCTGGGCGACGACGTCGCGCGCGGGCTCGGCGTGCATATCGGCCGGGCCCGCGCACTCGGGCTCACGGCCATCGTGCTGCTGACGGGCGCGGCGACGGCGGCCGTCGGGCCGATCGCCTTCCTCGGTCTGGTCGTCCCGCATCTCGCGCGGAAATTCACCGGACCGGACTATCGGTGGCTGGTCCCGTATTCCGGCCTCCTCGGCGCATTGCTGCTGCTGATCGCGGATGTGGCCGGACGTCTGGTCGCCCGGCCCGGAGAGCTGGAAGTCGGGGCGATGCTGGCCGTGCTCGGCGTGCCGTTCTTCCTGGCGTTCGTGCGCAGGCGGAAGCTGGTGAACCTGTGACGATCTCGCGGCGAACCACGAATGCGCGACCCGCCCTGCGCGTCGGCCCGGTGTCGGCGGTGCTGCGACCGCGGATGGTGCTGATCGTCGCGGTACTGATCGTGCTGGCGCTCGGACTCTTCTGCCTGGACATCGTGGTGGGCGAATCCCACCTGCCTCTCGCGCGCGTGCTGGACGTGCTGACCGGCGGCGGCACCAGAGCACAGCGGTTCATCGTGCTGGAATCCCGGCTGCCGCGCGCCCTGACCGCGCTCGTGGTCGGCCTGGCGCTCGGGCTCTCGGGCGCGATCACCCAGTCCATCCTGCACAATCCGCTGGCCGCTCCGGACATGCTCGGCATCACCTCGGGCGCGAGCCTGGGCGCGGTCGCCGTGCTGGTCGCCACCGGCGCGAACACCGGGCTGGCCGCTTCGGTCGGCGCGCCGCTGGCGGCGCTGGCCGGCGGTCTGCTCACCGCAGCGGCCATCTACCTGCTCGCCTGGGGCCGCACCGCCACCGGCGCTTACGGCGCCACCGGGCTACGACTCGTGCTGATCGGCGTCGGCGTCAACGCCCTGCTGATGGCGGGCATCAACTGGCTGCTCACCCGCGCCAGCCTGACGGACGCCCAGCGCGCGCAGCTGTGGCTGAACGGATCGCTCAATGCGGCCGATACCGCCCATCTGGCACCGGCGACGATCGCCGCGGGCGTCGCCGCACTCGTCGCGCTCGTCTCGGCCCGCACCCTCGCCGCGCTGCGCCTCGGTTCGGACACCACCCGCGCGCTCGGGGTGCGGATCCAGACCCAGCAGGCCATCCTGATCGGGGCGGCCGTCGTGGCCGCCTCGGTGGCCACCGCCGCGGTCGGGCCGGTCGGTTTCGTCGCGCTCGCGGCGCCGCAGATCGCGCGACGCCTGCTGCGGACCCCGGGCGAACCGCTCGTCGGCTCCGCCGTGTTCGGCGCCATCCTGGTGGTCGGCGCGGATGTCGCGTCCCGCACGCTGTTCCCGGTCGACCTGCCGGTGGGCGTCGTGACCGCGGCAGTCGGCGGCCCGTTCCTGCTGTACCTGCTCGTGCGTATGAACCGGAAGGCGACGCTGTCATGACGATCGCGGACATCACCACCCCCGACGCCCCAGGGCAGGCGAGCACTCCGGGACACCGGCTCGGCGCCGAGGACGTCACGCTCGGCTACGGCGACCGGGTGGTCGTCGACGGGTTGAGCTTGGCCATCGCCCCCGGCGTGGTCACCACCGTCATCGGACCGAACGGTTGCGGGAAGTCCACCCTGCTGCGCTCGCTGGGCCGACTGCTGCGCCCGCGGGATGGCCGGGTCCTGTTGGACGGCAAAGCCATTTCGACGATGAAGACCAAGGACGTCGCCCGCATCGTCGGCATGCTGCCGCAGTCGCCGGTCGCCCCGGAAGGACTCACCGTCGCCGATCTGGTCACCCGCGGGCGCCACCCGCACCAGTCCTGGTTCCGCCAGTGGTCGGGTACCGACGAGTCCGAGGTGACGACCGCGCTGGAACAAACCGGGATCGCCGACCTCGCCGACCGCGCGCTCGACGAGCTGTCCGGCGGCCAGCGCCAGCGCGCCTGGATCTCCATGGCGCTGGCCCAGGGCACCGACATCCTGCTGCTCGACGAGCCGACCACCTACCTGGATCTGGCCCACTCGATCGAGGTGCTCGACCTGGTCGACCGGTTGCACGCCGATCTCGGACGCACGGTCGTCATGGTGCTGCACGATCTCAACCTCGCGATCCGCTACAGCGACCAGTTGGTGGTCATGCACGACGGGCGTGTCGTCGCCGCGGGCGCGCCGGAGGAGGTGATGTCGGTCGGGTTGCTGCGCGAGGTGTTCGACCTGGACGCCACGGTGCTCGAAGACCCCGTGTCGGGCCGGCCGATGATCGTGCCGATCGGCGCGAGGCACGTGCGCGGAAAAGTGGGCGGACCGGCTGCCGGAGGGCCGAAATCCGCGCCCTATGAGAAATGACACACCAGCTATTTCACGGTTACGACACCCTGTAGTACGCATCCTCGTCGTTGAGTACCTAAAATTGTGGGATGGCAGGTCTTGGTGAACTCGAGAAAGCGGTCATGGACCAGTTGTGGTCGGCCGACGAACCACAAACGGTCCGGCAGGTGCACGAGGCGCTCGCCGCACGCCGCGAGCTCGCGTACACCACGGTGATGACCGTGCTGCAACGCCTCGCGAAGAAGAACCTCGTGGTGCAGCGGCGCGACGACCGCGCGCACCGCTATGCGCCGGTGCACACCCGCGACGAACTCGTGGCCAGTCTGATGGTCGACGCGCTGCAACAGGCCGACGCGGCGGGCAGCCGCGCCGCCGCGCTGGTGCACTTCGTCGAACAGGTCGGCAAGGACGAGGCTGCCGCATTGCGCGAAGCACTCGCTAAGCTCGAAGCAACCGAGGACTCGGCCCCGCCGCCGCAGTAGACTCCTCGGGCGCCCTGGCCCCACAACGCAGTGAGCTGAGTCGATGAACGCAACCGCGCCGGTCTTCGCCGGACTCGCATTGCTTCTCGCAGGGCCCGCCCCTGCCTTACTCAGCCGGGCGACCTGGACTTATCGGACGCCCCGTGCGGCACTGGTGCTCTGGCAGGCCATCGCGCTCGCCGCGGTGCTCAGCGCGTTCGGATCCGGGCTGGCCATCGCCGCCGAGCTGCTCGTGCCCGGCCCCGACGGCCGCCCGACCACCGCGCCGACCCGGGAGATCGACGCGCTCGGCCTGCCGCTGTGGCTGGCGTACGTGTTCGTCTTCGCGCTCACGCTGCTCGTCGGCGCCCGGTTGATCTACGCCGTGGTCCGGGTCGGCGTGCACACCCGCAGGCGGCGGGCGCGCCACCGCATGCTCGTCGACCTGCTGGACCAGAGCGGTCCGCACCGGCGCGCGGCCGACATCCGGGTGCTGGCCGCCACCGAGCCCATCGCCTACTGCCTGCCCGGCCTGCGCCAGCGCGTCGTGCTCAGCGAGGGCACCCTGACCAACCTCGCCGACGCCGAGGTCACCGCCATCGTCAGCCATGAGCGTTCGCACCTGCGGGCCAGGCACGATCTCGTACTGGAGGCGTTCACGGCGGTGCACGAGGCGTTCCCGCGAGTGGTGCGCAGCAAAGCCGCCCTCGGCTCGGTGAAGCTGCTCATCGAACTGCTCGCCGACGACTCGGCCGTCAAGGTCACCGGGCCGAAGCCGCTGGCTCGCGCCCTGGTCGCGTGCGCGAAGTCCACCGCGCCGCAGGGCGCCCTCGCCGCGGGCGGTCCCACCACGCTCATCCGCATCCAGCGGCTCAGCGAGCGGATCGGTGACATCCGCATCGCCGCGGCCGCCTATCTCGGCTCGGCCGCCATTCTGGTGGTGCCCACGCTCGCCGTAGCCGTACCCTGGCTGGTGGAGCTGAGTCGGCTGTTCAACAGCTGACTCCCCGAGCACGTATCCTGGACACTCGGTCCACTCCGGTCGGCCACCCCTCTCGTTCCACGCGGCACGCGTCACGACCCGAGCCGCAGCGCGGTGAACCGCATCGCGCACCGCTCTCTTCCCACCGAACAGCGCGTTCGCTGCCGAACGCGCTGTGCGACGAAAGGCACAGCCACCTCGTGACACCCTCGACCACCGTCGCCGTGGCGCCCACCGCGACCTTCGCGGACCTGGGCCTGCCCGCCGTGCTGGTGCAAGCACTGCGGCGCGACGGCATCGAGACGCCGTTCCCGATCCAGGCCGCCACGGCGCCGGACGTCCTTGCCGGCAAGGATGTGCTCGGCCGCGGGCCGACCGGTTCCGGGAAGACTCTGGCCTTCGGCCTCCCGATGCTCGCCCGCCTGATGGGCGCCTCGGCCAAGCCGGGCCGACCTCGTGGACTCGTGCTGGTGCCGACCCGCGAGCTGGCCGCGCAGATCGAGCGTGCGCTCGACGAACCGGCGCTCGCGCTGGGCCTGCGGGTGGCCTCGGTGGTCGGCGGCGCCCCGATCAAGCGCCAGGCCGACCGGCTCGCCCGCGGCGTCGACCTGCTCATCGCCACACCCGGGCGACTCGCCGACCTCCTCGCCCAGGGGGCCGCCGACCTGTCCGAGGTGATGATCACCGCGCTCGACGAGGCCGACCACATGGCCGACATGGGCTTTCTGCCCCAGGTGACCAAGCTGCTGGACCGCACGCCGCGCGACGGTCAACGCCTGCTGTTCTCGGCCACGCTGGACGGCGAAGTGGACAAGCTGGTCAAGCGCTACCTGCGCGCCCCCGTCACACATTCCACCGCCCCGGCCTCGGCGTCGGTCACCACGATGTCGCACCACCTGCTCTACGTCGGCGACAAGGTCGCCAAACGGGCGGTCGCCACCGAGATCGCCGCCCGTGACGGGCTGACCATCATGTTCGTCCGCACCAAGCACGGCGCCGACCGGCTCGCCAAACAGCTGCGCGGCGCGGGCATCCCCGCAGGCGCGCTGCACGGCGGCAAGGCGCAGAACAATCGCACCCGCACTCTCGCCGCGTTCGCCGACGGTTCGGTGCCGGTGCTGGTCACCACCGATGTCGCGGCACGCGGCATCCACGTGGACGGGATCTCCCTGGTCGTGCACGTCGATCCGCCGCCGGAGCCGAAGGCCTACCTGCACCGGGCCGGGCGCACCGCCCGCGCGGGCGAGGACGGCGTGGTCGTCACGCTGGTGATGAACGAGGAGCGCCGCGAGGTCGAGGCGATGGCCCGCAAGGCCGGCGTCGAGATCGACGGCGTGGCGGTCCGCCCCGGCGACCGCACGCTGATCGAGATCACCGGCGCGCGCCGCCCCTCCGGTATTCCGATCGCGGCGGCGCCCGTGACCGCCGCGGCCACGGCTCCCGCGAAACCCGCAGGGCGCAAGCCGGTTAGGCGCGGTGAGCCGACGGCGGCCGTCGGACGCGGCGGCGGTTCGGCGAAGCAGTCCGGTGGCCGGTCGGCCGCCGGGTCGGGCCGCGGCGGCGAATCGGCCACCGCATCCTCCCGTCGCCGGGGCACCGCGAAACCCGCCGCGAGCAACACCGTCGGACGCGGCGCGAGCCCGGCCACCGGCGCTCCCACCCGCAGTTCGGGCAGCACGGGCGGGTTCTCCGGTCGCGCCGGCAGTCCTTCCTCCGGCGACACGCCCGGCCGGACACGGCGACGCGCCGCGCGAACCCAGCAGCCACCGAACCGAGGCAATCGGGCAGCAAACTAATCTGGTGTCCACGCATACGGCTGCCGCCGTCGTCTGCGCCCTATTGGCCGCGCTGTTCTTCGCCATCGCCGCCGTCGCGCAGCAGCATGCGGCGGCCGCGGTGCCGGAGGGTGAGTCGCTGATCCGCGCGCTGATGCGCAGTCCCCGCTGGTGGGGCGGCGTCGTCGGCGACGCGGGCGGATACGCCATGCAGGTCGCCGCCCTCGCCCTGGGCGCGGTCCTGCTGGTGCAGCCGATCCTGGTGAGCGCGCTGGTGTTCGCGCTACCGCTGTCCGCCCGGCTCAATCACCGCCGCGTGCCGCCCCGCACGTGGGCGACCGCCCTGGCGCTCACCGCCGCGCTGGCCTGCTTCCTGCTCGTCGGCAATCCGACCGCGGGCAATGCCGATGCGCCGCTGCGCGATTGGCTCATCCCGCTCGGCATCCTGCTCGGCCTGATCGCCGCCGCTACGGTCGGCGGCGTCACCGCGCGCGATCCAGGCCTGCGCGCGCTGCTGCTGGGCGCGTCGAGCGGTGCGCTGTTCGGGCTCGCCGCCGCCGTCACCTCCTACGTCACGGATCTGTTCGACAACGGCCTCGGCCACGTGCTCGGCGCCTGGCAGACCTGGGCGCTGATCGCGGCCGGCGTCATCGGCGTGTATTTGCAGCAACGCGCGTACCAAGTCGGCCCGCTCACCGCGTCGCTGCCCGCCGTCACCATCGCCGAGCCGCTGGCCGCCGCGTTCATCGGCTTCGCCGTGCTGGAAGAGCGGTTACAAACCGGCGCGGGCGGGCTCGTCGTCGTCGTGGGCGCGGTGCTCGTCATGTGCGCCACCGCCGTCTCGCTGTCCCGCTCGCAGGCGGCCGCCTGAGGCGCTCGCGCAGAAGGGCCCGCGCCGGTCGGCTCCCGGTTATGATCGGTCGAGTGCACTTTCTCCCCGGTCATCAGCCGCCGTACGACCTGACCTACGACGACCTCTTCCTCGTCCCGAACCGGACGGACGTCGCGTCGCGCTTCGACGTCGATCTGTCGACCACCGACGGGTCCGGCACCACCATCCCGATCGTCGTGGCCAACATGACCGCCGTCGCCGGGCGCAGAATGGCCGAGACCGTGGCCCGTCGCGGCGGCCTCGTCGTCCTGCCGCAGGACCTGCCGATCACCGCGGCCGCCGACACCATCGCCTTCGTCAAGAGCCGCTCGCTCACCGCCGACACCCCCGTGACCCTCGACCCCGACCGCTCGGTCTCCGAGGCCGTGGCCCTCATGCACAAGCGCGCGCACGGCGCGGTGGTGGTGACCGACGGCGGACGCCCGGTCGGCGTGGTAACCGAGGCCGCCTGCGCCGATGTCGACCGCTTCGCCCGGTTGCGCGAGGTCGCGGCCACCGATTTCGTGCGGGCCCCCGCCGCCACCACCCCCCGCGATCTGTTCGACCTGCTGCACGCCGAGCACGCCGAGTTCGCCGTGCTCACCACCGAGGACGGCACCCTGGCCGGGGTGCTGACCCGCACCGGTGCCCTCCGCGCGGGCATCTACCAGCCCGCCGTCGACGCCACGGGCAAGCTGCGCGTCGCGGCCGCGGTCGGCATCAACGGCGACGTGGCCGCGAAGGCCAAGTCCCTGGTGGATTCGGGCGCCGACCTGCTCGTCATCGACACCGCGCACGGTCACCAGGCCAAGATGCTCGAAACCCTCGCCGCGGTGCGCGATCTCGGGCTCGGCGTCCCGCTGGTCGCGGGCAACGTGGTGTCCGCCGAGGGCACCAGGGATCTCGCCGAGGCGGGCGCGAACATCATCAAGGTCGGTGTCGGGCCCGGCGCCATGTGCACCACCCGGATGATGACCGGCGTCGGACGCCCGCAGTTCTCCGCGGTGGCCGAATGCGCCGCCGCCGCCGCGGAACTCGGCGTGCACATCTGGGCCGACGGCGGCGTGCGCCATCCCCGCGACGTGGCGCTCGCGCTGGCCGCGGGCGCGTCCAACGTGATGATCGGCTCCTGGTTCGCCGGTACCTACGAGTCCCCCGGCGACCTGCGCGTCGATCGCGACGGCAACGCGTACAAGGAGAGCTTCGGCATGGCGTCCAAGCGGGCCGTCGCCGCCCGCACCGCCTCCGACAGCGAATTCGACCGTGCGCGTAAGGGGCTGTTCGAGGAGGGCATCTCCAGTTCGCGGATGCGGCTGGACCCCGAGCGCCCCGGCGTCGAGGACCTCATCGACCACATCTGCTCAGGTGTACGCAGCGCGTGCACCTACGCCGGGGCACGCACGCTCACCGAATTCCACGACAAGGCCGTGCTCGGTGTGCAGTCCGCGGCCGGATTCGCCGAGGGCCGCCCGCTGCCCAGCGGTTGGTGAGCGCCGACACGCGCAGCACACCGGCACCGGCCCACGCTGCTCGGCAGGTGGGCCGGTAGCATGGTGGTTGCCGGACACCGGCACCACGACAAATTTGCGAAAGGATCCAGTTGTCACCCGCGTCCAAGGGCGCCGTACAGGAGGGCTCCTCTACCGAGCCGGGTGACCACCCCGGCGTCCTCCTCCCCGCAGTAGTCCCATTCGGCACAGGCTGTCTCCCGGCACCGCTCAGGTGGTGCTGAGGATGTCCATCGCGCTCACCGCGCTCAGCCTGATCGGGTTCATCGCACTCACCGTCGGCACCGCCCTGTTCGTCGCCGCGGAATTCTCCCTCACCGCGCTGGAGCGCAGCACCGTCGAGGCGCACGCCCGCACCGGTGACGTCCGCGCCCGGATGGTCCGCAAGGCGCATCGCACCCTGTCGTTCCAGCTGTCCGGCGCCCAGCTCGGCATCACCATCACGACGCTGATCACCGGTTACATCGCCGAACCGGTGCTGGCCAGGCTGCTGAATCCGGTGTTCACCGGTCTCGGGCTGAGTGATGCCGCGGCGGGCGGCGTCGCCTTGACGCTGGCCCTGATCCTGGCCACCTCGCTGTCGATGATCTACGGCGAGCTGGTGCCCAAGAACATCGCCATCGCCAAGGCGCTGGCCACCGCCCGCGCCACGGCCGGGCCGATGATCGCGTTCTCGGTGGTGTTCAAGTGGATGATCCACTTCCTCAACGGCACCGCCAACTGGGTGGTGCGCAGGCTCGGCGTCGAGCCCGCCGAAGAGTTGCGCTCGGCCCGCTCGCCGCAGGAACTCGGCTCCCTGGTGCGCACTTCCGCGCTGCGCGGCGCGCTGGACCAGCCCACCGCCCAGGTGATGGATCGCTCGCTGCAGTTCGGCGAGCGCAGCGCCGAGGAACTGATGACGCCGCGCGTGAAAATCGAAGCGCTGGACAAAGACGGCACCATCGCCGATCTGATCGATGCGGCAGGCCGCACCGGCTACTCCCGTTTCCCGGTGATCGATGGCGACCTCGACAACACTCTCGGCTTCGTGCACGTCAAGCAGGCGTTCACCCGCCCGGCGCACGCGCGCGGGACGTTCCCCCTGCACCGGCTCGCCCAGCCGGTCCCGATCGTGCCCGCGAGCCTGGACGGAGACGAGGTGCTCGAGCGCGTGCGCGCCGACGGCATGCAGGTCGCTCTCGTCGTGGACGAGTACGGCGGCACCGCGGGCCTGGTCACCATGGAGGACATCATCGAGGAGATCCTCGGCGACGTCCGCGACGAGCACGACGAGGAGGAGCGCGACGTGCGGCGCGTCTCCGACGGCTGGGACTGCTCGGGCCTGCTGCGCATCGACGAGGTCTCCCGGGCGACCGGATACGACGCCCCCGAAGGCGAGTACGAGACGCTGGGCGGCCTGGTCCTGACCAGGCTCGGCCGCATCCCGGTGACGGGCGACGAGGTCGTGCTGCCGAATCCGCGCTCGCAGCAGTGGACGGTGACCGAAAGCCCCGACGGAGGCGGCTGGATCGCCCGCGTGGAGCGCATGGACGGACGGCGCATCGACCGGGTCCGGCTGATCCCGGTCGACGCCGACGCCCTCGCGACCAAGGAGCACAGCCATGGGTGACCTGTTCGGCGTCCTGCTCACCGTCGTACTGCTGGCAGGCAACGCCTTCTTCGTCGCCGCCGAGTTCGCGCTCATCTCCGCCCGCCGCGACCGGTTGGAAGCGCTTGCCGCACAGGGCAAGCGGAACGCGAACACCGTCATCCGGGCAGGCGAGAACCTCTCGATGATGCTCGCTGCCGCACAGCTGGGCATCACGATCTGCTCGATCCTGCTCGGCCGCGTCGGCGAGCCCGCCGTCGCGCACCTGCTGGAAGGACCGTTCGAATTGCTCGGCCTGCCCGAACAGCTGCTGCATCCGGTGGCGTTCGCGGTCGCGCTGACCATCGTGGTCATCCTGCACATCCTGTTCGGCGAGATGATCCCGAAGAATATCGCGCTGGCCGGGCCGGAACGCAGCGCGCTGCTGCTGGTACCGGTACACCTGATGTGGCTGCGGCTGGCCCGCCCGCTCATCGCCTTCTACAACCTGGCCGCCAACCTGTCGCTGCGCCTGCTGCGGATCGAACCGAAGGACGAGCTCGAGGCCACCGTCTCGACGGTCGAGCTGGCCGAGATGATCGGCGAGTCCCGCTCCGAGGGACTGCTCGACGAAGAAGAGCACCGCCGCCTCACGCAGGCACTCGGCACCAGTGACCGGGTGGTCGCCGACGTGATGGTGCCACTGGACGCGACCCGATCGATCCCGCTGCGCGGCAACGGGACCACGCTCGGTGACACCGAATCCGCCGTCGCCGAGACCGGGTTCTCCCGCTTCCCGGTGCGGGCGAGCGACGGCTCGCTGGTCGGCTACCTGCACGTCAAGGACGTGCTCGACAAGGTCGCCGACGAGAGCGCCGGTCCCACCACACCGATCCCGCGCACCGATATCCGCCCGCTGCCCACGGTCGGCATGAACACCACGCTCTACGAGGCGCTGGCCCGGCTGCGCCGCACCAACAGCCATCTCGGCCGGGTGGTGGACGAGCGGGGCAACACCACCGGCATCGTCGCTCTGGAGGACCTGGTGGAGGAGTTCGTCGGCACCGTCCGAGACGGTACGCACCGGGTGGGCGAATGACGATCGGGGCGAGCGTCACCGGACCGGCCGGAGTGCGGTGACCATGCGGGTGTTGCCCGGTGCGCAGTGGCGGGCTCGTGCCGCCGCCCACCGGGCCCGGCTGGACGAGTTGGTCGGGCCCTATCTGGAGCGGCGGGCGCAGGGTTCGTCGCACCCGGTGATCGACTTCCTGTTCACCTACTACGGGAACAAACCGGCCCAGTTGCGGCGCTGGCATCCGGGCTACGGCACCGGGCTGGCGGATGCCGCCGAGTATCACGGTGCACGGGGGTATCACCTCGTCGTCACCGACCGGGCGTCCGGTTCGGGCGCCGAGGGTGCCGCGGCGGGCAGCTACACAGCCGATCCCGCCTACCTGGCCAAACGCCGCGACACCGTCGCGTTCGTCGCGAACCTGTTGCGCGCCACCGCGTCCCGGCCCGCCCAGCTGTCCTGCTTCGGGCTGCACGAATGGGCGATGGTGTATCGCACCGACGACATCCGGCACCAGAAAGTGCCGTTGCGGCTCGGACGATCGGGCACCGACGCCGTGGTCGACTCGATGGCGCTGCGCTGCACGCATTTCGACGCCTACCGCTTCTTCACTCCGGAGGCCGTCGGCCGCAACGCCGAGCCGCTCACCCGCGCCGACCAGCTCCGCCGCGAACAGCCGGGCTGCTTGCACGCGAACATGGACCTGTACAAGTGGGGCTTCAAGCTGGTCCCGCTGATCTCCTCCGAGTTGCTGCTGGACTGTTTCGAGCTGGCCTGCGCCGCCCGCGAACTCGACATGCGCGCCAGCCCCTATGACCTGTCCGGGTTCGGCTACCAGCCGGTGCGCATCGAGACGGCTGCCGGGCGGGCGGAGTACGTCCGCGCTCAGTCCGCGCTGGCGCAGCGCGCGGCCGAACTGCGCCGGACCCTTCTGCGCGTCTGCGACGAACTGCTGGCGGCGGACGCCGAGCCCACGCGGACGGCCCACCCGCGCTGACGCGCCTCGACGGAAAAATTCGCGAATCCGTGCGGGATTCGACGAAACCGTCCCCCGAAGTTACCGCCAATTACTACCATTCAGTCAGTTCAGCGGTGACTGTCCCAGTCACTCTGGGCAGCCAAGCCCGAAGACGAAGTTGGGGGACGCGACGATGCGCCCAGTGGCCAGACTGTGCCGTGCCAAACCGTTGGCTCTGCTCACCATCGGCATGGTCACGGCCATGCTGCTGCCCGTGAGCGCCTCGGCCGATCCGGAATCGGTGACCCGCAACGCGGTCCAAGAGTTCCTCGACGTCGGGCGCACCTCGGTCCCCCGGGCCGACTGCGGACCGGGTTCCACACCCGAGAGCGGTCTGCAAGGCGATGTCACCGCCGCCGACCGCGACAGCGGGCGCAGCACGCAGGGCTACCGGTGCAATATGTCCTTCGTCGGCGGCTTCGCCGGTCGCGGGGCGGGCATCACCTCCACCAGCTTCGAGCACTGCGCCTACCTGGGGTCGTTCTTTCCCGGCGACCTGATCGGCGAGGCGCGCGGCGTCCAGGTGCTCGACGTGTCCGATCCGGCGCACCCGCGCCCGACGGTGACGCTGACCGAGCCCGCCATGCTCGCGGGCACCTGGGAGAGCCTCAAGGTCAATACCGCGCGCAAGCTGCTGGTCGGCACCGGCGTCCCGGTCGGCGAGGGTGTGGGCTACCTGTCGGTCTACGACGTCTCCGATTGCGCGCATCCGCGGCTGCTCAACCCGGGCCCGGGAACGAATCTGCTGATGCCGCTGCCGATCACCACGCACGAGGGCGGCTTCTCCCCGGACGGCAACACGTACTGGGCATCGGGGATCGCACCCGGTTTCGTCAGCGCGGTCGACCTGACCGACCCGGCTCACCCGCGCGTGGTGTGGCAGGGGCTGACCGGCATCGAAGCGCACGGTTTCGGCATCAGCCCCGACGGCAACCGGATGTACATCTCCGCCCTCGGCGGGTTCACCGTCCTCGACATCAGCGCGGTGCAGCGCCGCGACCCGAACCCGCAGGTCCACCATCTCGGCCGGGTGTTCTGGACGGACGGCTGGGCGACCCAGCACAGTGTCCCGGTCAGCTACGACGGCAAGCCCTACCTCTACACCGTCGATGAAGGCGGTTCCGGCGGCGTCAAACTCATCGATGTGTCCGACGACACCGCACCCAAGGTGGCCAACAAGATCAAGCTCGAGATCAACCTGCCCCAGCACCTCGACAGCAATATCGGCTCCTCCATGGGCGGTTCCGCCTTCGCCTACGAATCGCACTACTGCGCCGCCGACCGGCAGGAGAACCCGACCGCGCTGGCCTGCGGGTGGATCTCGTCGGGCATCCGGGTGTTCGATATCCGCGATCCCTACGCCATCCGCGAGATCGCCTATTACAACCCGCCCGCCCGCACCGGGCAGAACCTGAGTCTGTGGAATTCGCCGCACGCGCTCGCCTCGCTCATCGGCGTTCCCTTGATGAGCGCACCACCCGCGGTGCGCGCCGTGCTGGAGGGACAGTTCGACCCGCTGGATGCCACCACCCCGCGTACCGGTCGCCTCGCCTTCGGCGACGTGTCCACCGACTGGTGCTTCTCGCCGCCGGAATGGCGCGGCTCGCAGCTCTACGTCGCGTGCTCGGACAACGGATTCATGGTGCTGCAATTGGACAACGACGTGTACTCGCCTCCGGCGAACCAGCAGTCGATCGTCGGGTCCTAGCGATGCGACGCTGGACGCGAATCGCCGCACTGGCTTCGGCGGCCTTCGCGCTGCTCGTGCTGGGCGCCGCGCTGCGGCCACTGGCGTTCCCGGAGAACCGTTCCGCCGCACCCGTTCTCACCGCGGTCGAGATCGGCTTCGTCCAGGACATGACCATCCATCACCAGCAAGCGCTGCTCATGGTGCAGCGGCTCGATCGCTCGGTCGACCCGGCGATCACCCGGCTGGCCGAGCAACTCGACCGCACGCAGCGGCTGGAAATCGGCACCATGCTCGGCTGGCTGCGCCTGGTGGACGCGGCCCCGAGCTCCGACCGTCCGATGGCGTGGATGCACGCCGCGCACGCGTCGCCGCATCGGCACCCCGCAGCGGCCGCGCAGACCGCCTCCACTCCCCTCATGCCGGGTATGGCCAGCAGCGCGGAGCTGGATGCCTTGGCGACGGCGCGTGGCCGCGATGCGGAAATCCTGTTCCTACAGTTGATGTTCCGGCATCACCAGGGCGGAATCACGATGGCCGAGGCCGCCGACGGGCTCCTGCGCTCGGGACCGGTCAAGGAGATCGCTCGTGCCATGATCCACGGGCAGGGTCAGGAAGCGGGGACGATGGGCATGCTGCTCACCCAGCGCGGGGCGGCTCCGCGGCCGTGACCACCGGGTCACGACGCCACATGCAATTCGAATCCGGTCGCCCCGCGCGTCTCGCGACCCGGCTCGAGACGCAGGCTGCGGTCGTAGTCGCCCCCGGCCTGCGGGCGGTACGGAATCGGCTCCAGCTCCGCCAGATCCGACATCCGCCGCCGTAGATCATCGGCGACCTCGTCGAAGCGCGCCGAGCCGAGCCGGATCGTGTCGTGGACCAGGAACGGCGGCAGCACGTCCATGCCGGTGTAGTACAGGATGCCGTGGTGGATCGGGAACAGCAGATCCTCGACCGGGCCGTTGATCCCGCGGTCGGAATACGACGGCTGCTTGCCCCCGATCGAGACCACGAGCATCGCACGCCGGCCCGCCAGCACGCCCGCTCCGTACCTGGGCAGCGCCGTGCCACCGGCGCCGTAGGCGAAACCGCAGGTGAGCACCCGGTCCACCCACCCCTTCATGATCGCGGGCATGCCGAACCACCAGAGCGGGAAATGCAGGACCACGGCATCCGCCCACAGCAGTTTCTCCTGCTCGGCACGGATGTCGGGACTCAGTGTCCCGTTGTGGTAGGCCACGCCGGAGGCCAGCATGAAGTTGGGCTCCTCGACCGCGCCGAAATCGTCGGTGTCGGCGGCGGCCTTCCAGCCCATCGCGTAGAGGTCGGTGATCCGAACCTCGTGCCCCTGCGTCCGCAACTGCTGCACGGCAACGTCTTTCAGCGCGCCGGTGAGTGAGTCCGGCTTCGGGTGGGCGTACACGACCAGTACGTTCGATCCAGCTTTCGTCACGTCTGGGCGCAACGGCCTCGGGCGCGCAGGAATTCCGGCGTACCGCCGACCTGCACGGACGCAGCGTCCTTCCGGCTGCGGAGTCTCGTGGAATGCGGGCGCGGCGCGACGCGTTGCCCTCGACGACCGTCGATCCGGCGAGCGGACCCGGGCGGAGAGGAACGCGGAGTGTCGGACAAGATGTTCGAGGGCAGGCACGTAGTCGTCACGGGCGGCGCGATAGGCCGCGCTGCCGCGCTCGCGTTCGCCGAGCAGCTCGCTGCGAGCGTCGATCACCGTGACCGGTCGCCCGGCCGCGGACCGGCGACGCCACGACGGTATCGTCGGCTGAACCGGGTCACGATCGTCGGCCGGGAGAGGTTGGGCAGCGGATGATTCGGACCGATGCGTTCACGGTGCCGAGGCACGTACGGGGTTATCCGGGAGTGGCCTTCGGCGGGTACGTGGCGGGGCTGCTCGCCGCCGCGAGCGGTTCCGAGCAAGTGCGCGTCGACTTCCGCCGCACGGTCTCGGTGGACACCCCCGTTGTGCTGGCCGCCGACGGCTCCGGCGGCGCGTCGCTCATCGATCAGGACGGTGCGGTGCTCGCTGAAGCGTCCGCGTCGAGGGTTACGGTCACGCCGCGGCCCGCGCCCACGTGGGCGCAGGCACGAGCGGCGAGTGCGACAGCCGACGTGCTGCGCAAAATGAGCCACTGCTACGGCTGCGGCGCGGCCTGCCCGCCCGGCCGCGGGCTGCGCCTGTCCCCCTGGGCCATGCCCACGCACGACATGGTCGTCGCCGCATGGACCCCCGATCTGTCCCTGGGCGGACCCGATGGCCTCCTTTCCACCGAAAACGTCTGGGCCGCTTTGGACTGCCCCGGCGGTTGGGCCGCGATGGCCCTGCGTGACCTGCGCCCGGGCGCGGTGACCGCCGCGCTCACCGCCACGCAGTTCGAACCTGTCCGCGCCGGTGACCCCTACCTCTCCTACGGCTGGCCGATCTCGGCGAACGGCCGCAAACACACCGTCGGCGTAGCACTGGCCCGCGCCGACGGCACGATCTGTGCCCTCGCCGAAGCCCTGTGGATCGAGCCGCGCCATCCACTGCCGTTCGAGTGGTGATCAACCCCACCCGCACCTGTCGGTGGCTATCGATATCGTGCCCGCCATGCCCTCGTCGGTGCACGAAGTCCTCATCGAATTGGTCCGGCGCAGACCGACTTTGGTCGCGGAACTGCTGACTTCCACGCTCGGCCTATCGCTTCCCGAGTTCGATCACGCGCGCGTCGACTCGGGCGACCTACCGGATATCGAACCGACCGAGTATCGGGCGGACCTGGTCGTCACGCTCACGGCCGCCGGTGTCCCGGTGCTCGGCATCGTCGTCGAGGTGCAACTGCAGCGCGACGACGACAAGGCGTGGAGCTGGCCGGTCTACCTGACAACCCTGCGTGCGCGCCTGCGCTGCCTCGTCCTGCTGGTCGTGGTGTGCCCGAACGAGCGCGCCGCGGCCCACTGCCGTCGTCCGATCACGGTGGCGCCGGGGTTCACCCTCTCGCCGATGGTGCTCAGCCCGACCAACGTGCCGGTCGTCAGCGACACCCACACCGCGCACGAGCGCCCTGATCTCGCCGCCCTGTCCGCCATCGCCCACCGCAACGATCCCGAACGCGACGCGATCCTCACCGCCCTCGCCGCGACAGCACACGACTCCGCGGACGGCAAAAGGTACATTGACCTGGTACTGGCCGCACTGCCGAAAGCAGCGGCCCGGCACTTCCTGGAGATGCTGATGACGACAGACACATCCCCGTACTACAGCCAGTACTTCAAACAGCTGTACGCCGATGGCAGGACCGACGGAATAGCCGAAGGCAAAGCCGAAGGAGAAGCCAAGGCGCTGCTGACCGTGCTCGCCACCCGCGGATTCCACGTCCCCGAGGCCATGGCCGCCGAAATCAAGGCTTGCACCGACGACGCGCGCCTCACCGAATGGATCACCCGGGCCGTCACCGCCGACACCCTAGAGGAGGTCTTCGGCGACGGGGCTCAGTGAGTGTCGATGAAGCGGTACCACTGGCCGTCGAAGGCGGAGTATTCGACGCCGTTGGTGGCCGGAGGGCCGAGGTGGGGTGGGGTGGCCGGGTCGCGGAAGAAGGCGAAGCCTTCCGAGTCCTGGTCGCCCGCCTGGGTGTAGAACAGGCAGCCGCCGTCACGGGGGGTGATGAAGGTGATGGTGTAGACGCCCAGGCGGGTGCGGTGGCCGGAGTGGGCGCAGTCGGCCGCTTGGTCCTCGAGGATCCCGCGGGAGAGCCGCCAGCCGGTGTCCTCCGGGACGTCGTAGAGCGTCAGCGCCACCAGGACGCCGATCAGCACGGGCGAAGCGAGGCTGTGGAACAGGGCGCGGTAGCGCAGCAGGCCGAGCAATCCGAACAGGACGGCGATCCCGCCGAGCACGCCGAGGACCGCCCACAGCACGACGAGGGTCGGGAACGTGCCCTCCGCGGCGAGTTGCCAGAACAGCGCCGCGCAGCAGAGCACGACCAAGGCGGTCAGGAGCCCCATCCACAGCACGAACCAACGAGGAATACGCGACCGTGTGCGCACGGACCCAGCGGAGTTCACGTGTTCAAGATACGAGGGGCCGCAGCTTCGCGCGCGGTATCGGTGGCGGAATGGCCCAGCTCCATGGGGATCACGCCGATCCGGCCGCCCACCACGGGCGTGAGGGAAAGCCCGCACAGCGGTGCGGAGCCGATTTCGGAAGCCCGCATGCTCGCCTCGCGTGTTCCAGAACGGTGCCGCACAACGAATTCCGGCGATCCTCACTCGCGGTCGGTGGACATCGAGCCGACAGTGTGAAAACAAACATTCCGGAACGCTTTTCCGATTCCGGCCCGAACGCGAAATCCCCGGCCAGAAAACTGACCGGGGGATTCCCTATTGCTCGAAGTAGATCGCGTACCGCACGCTCACAGCGGCGGGAAGCCCGCCGATCCGGTGGCCATCCAATTCCAGAACATCGCCGCGCGATTGGCGAGCAATGCCACGATGTCGAGCACAACGCTTCCCATGAATCTTCCTCACAAATCGAACGATCTCGTGCGGCCCCCAGGGTAACGGACCGATAAACGGGAGTCGAAATTCCGGATCCCCGAAGCACGAATCCCCCGGCCGACGGACCGGGGGATTCGCGATGCGCGCGGACTAGACGCAGGCCAGCGCCTTCGCCTCGCGGCGACGGCGGTGCAGGATCGGCTCGGTGTACCCGTTGGGCTGCTTGGTGCCCTCCAGGATGAGTTCCTTGGCCGCCTGGAACGCGATGCTGCCCGCGAAGTCGGGGGCCATCGCCCGGTAGTTCGGGTCACCGGCGTTCTGCCGGTCCACGACCGGGGCCATCCGCTCCAGACTCGCCACCACCTCATCGGCGGTGACGATGCCGTGACGCAGCCAGTTGGCCATCAGCTGGCTGGAGATGCGCAGGGTCGCACGGTCTTCCATGAGCGCGACGTCCTTGATGTCGGGCACCTTGGAGCAGCCGACGCCGTGGTCGATCCAGCGCACCACGTAGCCGAGGATGGACTGCGAGTTGTTGTCCAACTCCTGGCGCTTCTCCTCGTCGGTCCAGTTCGGCGCGGCGGCCAGCGGGATCTCGAGGATCTCGTCGACGGTGGCGCGGCGGCCGCCCTTGGCGATCTCCTGCTGACGCTTGAACACGTCGACCAGGTGGTAGTGCGTCGCGTGCAGGGTGGCGGCGGTCGGCGAGGGCACCCACGCGGTGTTGGCGCCCGCGCGCGGGTGACCGATCTTCTGGGTGAGCATGTCGGCCATCAGATCCGGCATGGCCCACATGCCCTTGCCGATCTGCGCCTTGCCGGGCAGGCCGGCCGCCAGACCGGTGTCGACGTTCCAGTCCTCGTAGGACAGGATCCACTGCTGGGACTTCATGTCGGCCTTGCGGACCATCGGCCCGGCCTCCATGGAGGTGTGGATCTCGTCGCCGGTGCGGTCCAGGAAGCCGGTGTTGATGAACACCACCCGTTCGGCGGCGGCCTGGATGCAGGCCTTCAGGTTGACCGTGGTCCGGCGCTCCTCGTCCATGATGCCGACCTTGAGCGTGTTGCGCTCCAGCCCGAGCACGTCCTCGATCCGGCCGAACAGCTCGTTGGTGAACGCGACCTCGTCGGGACCGTGCATCTTCGGCTTCACGATGTAGACCGAACCGGTGCGGCTGTTCTTCAGCTTCGCGTCATCGGCCAGGCTGTGCTTGGCGATCAGCGAGGTGATCAGCCCGTCCATGATGCCCTCGGGCACCTCGTTGCCCTCGGCGTCGAGGATCGCGTCGGAAGTCATCAGGTGACCGACGTTGCGCACGAACAGCAGCGAACGGCCGTGCAGCACCAGCTCGCCACCGTCCAGCGCGGTGTACACGCGGTCGGGGTTCATGGTGCGGGTGAAGGTCTTCTCGCCCTTGGTGACCTTCTCCGCGAGTTCGCCCTTCATCAGGCCGAGCCAGTTGTGGTAGCACAGCACCTTGTCTTCGGCGTCGACCGCGGCGACCGAGTCCTCGAAGTCCATGATCGTGGTGACCGCGGACTCCAGCACGACGTCCTTCACGCCCGCGGTGTCGGTGCTGCCGATGGGGGACTGCGGGTCGATCTGGATCTCGATGTGCAGGCCGTTGTGCTTCAGCAGCACCGAGGTCGGCGATTCGGGATCACCGAGGTAGCCGACCAGCTGGGAGGCGTCGGCCAGACCGATGCTGGTGCCGTCCTCCAGGCCGACCTCCAGCTCGCCGTCGACGATCTTGTAGGACGTCGAGCCGATGTGCGAACCGGTGATCAGGGTGACCGAGTCGTCGAGGAAGTTGCGCGCCCACTCGATGACCTTGTCGCCGCGCACCTTGTTGTAGCCGGTGCCCTTCTCCGCGCCGTTGCCCTCGGGGATGGCGTCGGTGCCGTAGAGCGCGTCGTACAGCGAGCCCCAGCGCGCGTTGGCCGCGTTGATCGCGAAACGGGCGTTCATCACCGGCACCACGAGCTGCGGTCCGGCGGTGACGGCGATCTCGTCGTCCACGTTCTGGGTGGTGATCCGGAAATCGGCGGGCTCGGGGCGCAGGTAGCCGATCTCGGTCAGGAAGTTCTTGTAGGCGGCCTTGTCGTAGTTCGCGCCGGGGTGTTCGGCGTGCCAGGCGTCGACCTTGCCCTGGATCTCGTCGCGCTCGGCCAGGAGGGCGCGGTTGCGCGGGGCGAGGTCGTTGACGACCTGCTCTGCCCCGGCCCAGAACGCGGCGGAATCCACGCCGGTCCCGGGGAGCGCCTCGTTCTCGACGAACTCGTGGAGAACGCGTGCCACCTGGAGCCCGCCGACCTGAATCCGCTCTGTCATCTACTGCCTCACTTCCGCGAAACCGGGTGGGAAAACAAAGCCATGTTACCCGCGGGTAGTGGTGCCACCGCGCGTCGGGTCGTCCGGCCCTGTGCCCGAATCTGTCCGCCACGCCGATATGAGCGGGTTTTCACCCGGCGGGTCGTCGAGCCGTCGGCGGTCGGCCGGACAGCCCCTTGATCGTAACCCGCGGCCGATTTAATGTACTGATCGGAACATTTCTCGACCCACGCAGGAGTTCAGGTGTCACTCACCGACAAGGTCGCCGTCGTCACCGGGGGCAGCCGCGGTCTGGGCAAACAGATGGTGCTCGCGTTCGCCGAAGCAGGCGCGGACGTGGTGATCGCCAGCCGCAAGCTGGAGGGATGCGCCGCGCTCGCCGAGGAGGTGACGCGGCGATTCGGCCGCCGCGCCCTGCCGGTGGCCTGCAACGTCAGCGACTGGTCGCAGTGCGACGCTCTGGTGGAGACGGTCTACGCCGCGTTCGGCCGGGTGGACGTGCTGGTCAACAACGCGGGCCTCTCGCCGCTGTACCCGAGCCTGGACCAGGTCACCGAGGCGTTGTTCGACAAGGTCATCGGCGTCAATCTGAAAGGCCCGTTCCGGCTGTCGGCCCTGATCGGCAGCCGCATGGCGGCCGACGGCGGCGGCTCGATCATCAACATCTCCTCGATCGAAGCGGCGCGGCCGGAGCCGTTCGCGGTCCCCTACTCGGCGGCCAAGGCGGGACTCAACGCCCTCACCGGCGGGCTGGCGCAGACATTCGCGCCGAACGTGCGGGTCAACACCATCCAGTGCGGCCCCTTCGCGACCGACATCGCCACGGCGTGGCCCGACGAGCTGCGCACCGAACTCACCAAGCACAACGCGTTGCGCCGCGTCGGCGAGCCCGGCGAGGTGGTCGGGGCGGCGCTGTTCTTCGCCACCGACGCCTCCGCGTTCTGCACCGGTGCCACCCTCGCGGTGGACGGGGGCTGGCGATGAAGGCTCTGACTTACGAAGGCCCGCAGCGGATCTCGTACCACGATCGGCCGGACCCGGTCTTGCCCGGCCCCGACGGCGCGATCGTGCGGGTGACCGCCTCCGGCATCTGCGGCAGTGATCTGCACATCTACGCCGGACACGGTTTCGTCGCGGGCGCCGGTTACGGCGTGGGACACGAAGCGGTGGGCGAGATCGTCGAACTGGGCCCGCACACCCGCGGGTTCTCGGTCGGTGACCGCGTGCTGGTCGCCGCGTCGGCGGGCTGTGACAGCTGCCCGCAGTGCCGTGCCGGAATTGTCACCGCGTGCGCACGCCACCCGCTCCCGGTCGACGCCTGCTACGGGCTCGGCGGCTCGCTGGCGGGGTGCCAGGCTCAGCTGCTCGCCGTACCGCACGCCGCGGGCAACCTGGCGAAGCTGCCCGACGAGGTGAGCGACACCGCCGCCGTGGTGCTCACCGACAACGCGCCCACCGCGTGGTACGGAGCCAGGCGCGCCCGGATCGCGCCCGGCGACACCGTGGTGGTGATCGGCCTCGGTCCGGTCGGACTCATGGCGGTGCAGTCCGCCTTCGCGATGGGCGCGGCGCGGGTGCTCGGCGTCGACCTGCTCGCCGAACGCCGCAAGCGGGCCGCCGACCTGGGGGCCGAGCCGGTCGAGTCCGACGACCCGAAACAGGCGATCCGTGAAACGCTGGGCGGCGGAGCGGATGCCGCGATCGAGGCGGTGGGCGACGACGAAACCATCAAGCTGGCGATCAGCGCGGTCGGGCACGGCGGCCGGGTCAGCGTGATCGGCGTCAGCCACAACCGCGCCTATCCGTTCCACTTGATGGCGGCGCAGGTGAAGGACCTCGAATTCCACATCGGCCTGTGTGCGATCCAGTACGAACTGCCCGCATTGCTGAAGCTCACCGCGGGCGGCAGGTTGCGGCCCGAGGCCGTCGTCACCCACCATCTCCCCATGTCCGAGGGGCCGGCGGCCTACCGGATGTTCGCCGAGCGGGCCGACGGTGTGGGCAAAATCGTTCTGGACCCGTCGAGATGACCGCCCCGTCCCGTCGGCGCGGCCGCCCGCCCGCCGCCGAATCCACGGCGAGCGACACCAGAGAGCGGATCGTGCGGGCGGCGATCGACCTGTTCGCCGAGCAGGGCTTCCACGGCACCGGCGTGGCCGAGATCGGCGAGCGCGCCGACGTGCAGCGTGGCGCGCTGTACTACCACATCGGTTCCAAGGAGGACCTGCTGTGGCAGATCCTGCGCGACTACATCCAGCGCATGCTGGCCGATGCCGAACAGATCGCCGACGGGCCCGGCGATCCGATCACCAAGCTGCGCAAGCTGATCCACAGCCACGTGCGGCTGATCATCCGGCATCAGCGTGAGGTGGCCATCCAGCTGCGCGACGTCGGCGCGCTCACCGGCGAGCGCGCCGCGCAACTACAGGACCTGCGCGACCGGGTCCAGCACTGCTGGCAGCGGGTCATCGACGCCGGTCACGCCGAGGGGGCGCTGCGCACCGCCGATCACGTGGTCACCAACAGCGTGCTCGGCATGTTGAACATGGTGTCGTTCTGGTACCGCCCGCACGGCGACCGCTCGCCCGGCGAGATCGCCGACATCCTCACCACCACGTTGCTCGACGGCATGGTGACCAGCACCGCGCCGGACACGAAAGGCTGACCATGGCTTGGGATTTCGAGACCGACCCGGAGTACCAGCGGAAACTGGACTGGGCGGCGGAGTTCGTCCGCACCGAGGTGGAGCCGCTCGATCTGCTCTACCCCAATCCGTACGACCGCACCGACCGCGAGGCCATGGCGCTCATGCGCCCGCTGCAGGAGCAGGTCAAGGAGCAGGGCCTGTGGGCCTGCCACCTCGGGCCGGAACTGGGCGGCCCCGGCTACGGGCAGATGAAGCTCGCCCTGCTCAACGAGGTGCTCGGCACGTCGGTGTGGGCGCCGTCGGTATTCGGTTGCCAGGCTCCGGATTCCGGCAACGCGGAAATCCTCGCCCACTACGGCACGCCGGAGCAGAAGAAGAATTACCTCGAGCCGTTGCTGTCCGGGGAGATCGGCTCGTGCTACGTCATGACCGAGCCGACCGGCGGCTCGGACCCGACGCTGTTCCGGACCCGCGCGGTGCGCGACGGCGACCACTGGGTGATCAACGGCGAGAAGTGGTTCAACTCCAACGCGCAGTTCGCCGCCTTCCATATCGTCATGGTGGTCACCGACCCGGACGTGAGTCCGTATAAGGGCATGTCGATGTTCATCGTGCCCGCCGACGCGCCCGGCCTGGAGATCGTGAAGAACTTCCACGTCGCCGGATTCAGCGAGCACGAGGGCCACCTGCGGTTCACCGACGTCCGTGTCCCCGCCGATCATCTGCTCGGCGCCGAGGGACAAGGTTTCGTGGTCGCGCAGACCCGACTGGGCGGCGGCCGCGTACACCACGCGATGCGCACGGTCGCCATGGCCGGCAAGGCGTTCGACATGATGGCCGAGCGGGCGGTTTCGCGCCCGATGCGCGGCGGCCCGCTGGCCGGGTTGCAGATGACCCAGGAACGCATCGCCGACAGCTGGATCGAGATGGAGCAGTTCCGGCTGCTGGTACTGCGCACGGCCTGGCGCATCGACAAGGAGCAGGACTACACGAAGGTCCGCAAGGACATCGCCGCCATCAAGGTCGCCATGCCCAAGGTGATGCACGACATCGCCCAGCGCGCGCTGCACCTGCACGGCGCGATCGGCGTCAGCCAGGACCTGCCGTTCATCGACATGCTCAGCTACGCGGAGGTGATGGCCCTCGCCGACGGCCCCACCGAGGTGCACAAGATCACCCTCGCGAAAGAGGTGCTGAAGGACTACGCCCCCGCCGACCCGGTGTATCCGAGCGGATACCGGCCCGCGCTCCGGGAGAAGGCGCGCGAACTGGTGGCCCGGCGCCTCGAGCACATCGTCGGAAACCTCTGACCGATCGCACGCGGGGATGCCGTCGGTGTTCAGGACGCGCGCTTGGCGGCCTCCCCGACGTGCGAAGTCTCCGTGTATCCGGCGACGGGGCTGAGCCGCAGCACCGACGGCATCCGGCGGGTGAGCGCGGGCGGGCCGGTGAACCCCACGCGGCCCGTCCGCAGCGCGTGCGCCAGCGGCAGCCGCCCCAGCCACACCTGATACAGGGAGGCGACGTCGGAACTGATCGCGACGTCGACGGGATATCCGGGATCGGAGTCGCACACCGAGGGCACGCCCGCCTCGATCACGATCCAGAAGCGGCGCAGGTCGTCGGTGAACCGCACCAGCAGCACGTGGCGCCGCCCAGGAAACGACGAGGTGTCCACGCGTTTGTGCATCCACCACACCAGCAGGGCGGGATCGCGTTCGTCGTCGCGTGGTGCGCCGAAGCTCCAGCGCGCGCCCCATTCGCCGAGACCGAACAGGATCGGCTCCAGCTCCCGGCCCGCGTCGGTGAGCAGGTATTCGCCGACCAGCTTCTCCACCAGTCCGGCCCGCTCGAACTGCCGTAGACGTTTGGCGAGCAGGCTGCGCGACAGGCCGGGCAAGCCACGGGCGAGGTCGTTGAACCGGGTGGTGCCCAGCAGCAGGTCGCGCAGGATCAGCAGTGACCAGCGCTCGCCCACCACGTCGAGCGCCCGGGAAATCGGGCAGTACTGGCCGTAACTCGGCATCGAAGTCGTCATGGCACCTCGCGGACGGGGTCTCGTTTCTGGACCGGCGCGGTCCACTTTCTGCACTATCCGGTTATCGCGGCCGTTCCTAACTTCGAAACATGACCACTACAGCTCCTCACATCACCGACACCACCACCATCGACTGGATCGCCCGCGCTCGCCGCGTCGGCGAAGCCCTGCGTCCCGAGGTCGCGGCCGGGGACCGGTCCGGCGAGATCTCCCTCGCCGCCTTCGACCTGCTGCGCGAGAGCGGACTGTCCGCGGCGCTCGTCCCCGCCGATTTCGGCGGCGGCGGGGTCACCCACCGCGAAATGGGCGCGATCCTGCGCGAGCTCGGGCGCCACGATCCCTCCACCGCGGTCGCCTTCGCGATGCACACCCACCTGGTCGCCGCCCAGGTGTGGCGGCACAACCACGGCATCGACGCCGCCCCGCTGTTCGCCAAGGTGGTCGCGGGCGCGATCCTGGTCAGCACCGGCGCCTCCGACTGGGTCGGCTCCAACGGCCACGCCGAGCGGGTGGAGGGCGGTTACCGCGTGCACGCGCGCAAAGCGCCTGCCAGCGGATGCGAGGCGGGCACCGTCCTGGTGACCAGTGTGCGCTGGGACGACGCGCCGGACGGCCCGCAGGTGCTGCACTGCGCCATCCCGTTCGCCGCCGACGGCGTGCGAATCGAAAAGACTTGGGACACTATGGGTTTGCGGGCCAGCGGTTCCCACACCGTCGTGCTCGACGACGTATTCGTTCCCGACGCCGCGGTGTCACTCGCCCGCCCGGCGACCGTATGGCCGCCGCTGCTGAACGTCGTGCTCGGCGCGGCGATGCCGCTGGTGATGGCGGCCTACCTCGGCATCGCCGACGGCGCGGTCGACCTCGCCACCGCGCTGGCCGCGGGCCGGGCCGACGCGCCCACCGTTCAACTGGCCGGTGAGATGGCCACCGCGCACACCACCGCGAACGATCTCGTCGACGCCATGTTCAACGGATCGGAGAACCTGCACTTCGCCAACACCGATCAGTACGCGAGCCGGACGCTCAGCCGGAAGACCGCCGCGGCGGACGCGCTCGTGCACACCGTGCGCCTGGCCATCGAAACCGTCGGTGGGCTGGGCTACTCCCGCACCTGTGAACTGGAGATGCGCTACCGCGACGTGCACGGCTGCCTCTTCCACCCGTTGCCCCGGGCCAAGCAGACCCACTTCACCGGCCGGGTCCTGCTCGGGCAGTCGCCGATCGGATGACACCTGCCCGATCCGTTAACGCCGCCGCCGCTCGCCCCCATAATTCGATGGGGGCGAAAAGCCCTGCGCGGTGAACCGACCCGATCGCCGGTCACGCGACGACACTCGGAGGAGTAGCCATGGTGTCCGCACGCAGGATCGCCCGATCGCCGATCACCTGGACCGTCGCGGTGCTGCTGGTGGTGGCACTCGGCGCCGGACTGGCCGTGTTCCAGCCGTGGCGGCTGTTCACCGACACCACCGTGCAGGAGGCGGCGCCGTCGGCCGCCACGGCGCCCGGTCCGGGTGATACGGCGCCGCAGCCGCGCGCCATCGCAAAGGGCACGTTCGTCTCGCACGAGCACGTCACCACCGGCACCGTCGTCGTCCTGCGGCTGCCCGACGGCAATACCGTGCTGCGCTTGGAGAACCTCGACACCTCCGACGGCCCCGACCTGCACGTCTGGCTCACCGACGCGCCGGTGCGCGAAGGCCGCGACGGGTGGTTCGTCTTCGACGACGGGGCGCACACCGACCTGGGCAAGCTCAAGGGAAACCAGGGCAACCAGAACTACGCCGTGCCCGCCGACGCCGACCTCGCACAGCTGACCAGCGTCGCGATCTGGTGCGACCGGTTCAACGTCTCCTTCGGCGCCGCCGAACTGCGACCGGTCTGACCCCGCGCAACCCCCTGCCGAGCACCGCCGGAAAATGACCCGACAACGGCGGGTGCGCTGTGCCACCATGTGTTTCGACAACGATCACCGCCTCGAGGTGGTCGCCGAGCAATGGAGAGGAGGGGCGGCAGTGATTCCGGAGACGAAGCGAACGCAAGCCGAGACGGCGTGCTCGTCGGTCGCGGGCGATGCGTTCGGCAAGCCGATGCGCGCATCGCACGGCGAACCGGACGACAGCCGCCTCCAGGCCCTCGGCTGATCGCCGCCTTCCTCTCCTCCTTCGCTCGATTCCGCACGAAACGTGGTGATCCCCATGATGTTCCGCCGTGCCGCCGACCAGGCGGCGCTGACCGCCGACAACTGGATACACACCGGGGTCCTCGTCCTGAACGCCTCCTACGAGGCGCTCGACGAGATCAAGGCCGATCGGGCGGTGGTGCTGCTGGTCGCCGGAGCCGCGGAGTCGGTCGCCGACCGCGAACCACACTTCCCGATCCGGTCGCGGCACGTGGAAATCGCTCTGCCGCAGACGATTCGGTTGCTGCGCTACGTCTACCTGGAGCACACCGTGCTGGTGCACGACGAGAGCAGGGCCACGCTGGCGGGCGTGCTGCGCCGCGACAGGAACCGATGCGGCTACTGCGCGGGGTGGGCGCGCACCGTGGACCACATCCGGCCGCGGTCCCGGGGCGGGCCGAACACTTGGAGCAATCTCGTGGCCTGCTGCGCGCCGTGCAACTCGGCGAAGGCCGACCGCACCCCGGAGGAGGCGGGCATGCGCCTGCTCTGGGAGCCGAAGGCCCCCACCCATCAGGTCAGGCAGCAGCGCCGGATCTGGAAGCAACTGGCCGCCACCTGACCACGACCCGAGAAAGGAGAAGATCGCGATGACGCGCACCGAGACCACCGCCGTCGTGGAGTTGACCCTGGCCGACCTGCTCCCGCTCTCGGATTCCCGAGGGTGGCACCGGGCGGCCTGCCGCGGCGACCCGAACCACGAAGCCTGGTTCCCGTACCCGTCGCAGGACTTCGACTACGCACGAGAAGTCTGCGCGGGCTGCCCGATTCGGCAGGAGTGTGGCGACTTCGCCGCGCGCACCGGGCAGTCCGGCGTCTGGGGCGGGCACGAGTTCGACCGCGGACGAGTGATCCGCCACTGAGGTTCCGCCGCCGCGCCTTCCGGTGCGGCGGCGCGAGACCCCTTCCCCTGGTCAGGAGGAGCCTCCCCGAGTCCGGCCGGAGCCGGTGACCATACACTGGGGCGCGTGGGCACTCATCGCAGCGGAACCAGGTCCCGGGGCGTCAGCAAAGGTCCGGTTATCGCGGTGGTTGCCGTTGTGTTACTGGCCGCGATCGTCGTCGGCTGGTTCCAGCTGCGCGATCGGGCGGCGAATCAGGACAGCGCGGCGGCGGCCGAATGCGTGGAAGGGCCCGCGACGCTCTACGTGACCGCCGATCCGAGCATCGCCGCGCAGGTGCGGACCGCCGCCGACAGCTACAACGCCACCCAGCCGAAAGTGCGCGATCACTGCGCCAGGGTCGCGGTGAACGCGCAGCCCTCCTCGGCGATCGTCGCCGCGTTCACCAGCGGCAAGCCGTGGGATCAGGCGCTCGGCCCGCAGCCGGCGCTGTGGATCGCCGATTCGACCCGCTCGATCGAGTCCATGCGAGTGCCCGGCCTGATCGAGGGCACGCCGGTGTCCATCGCCGCGAGCCCGATCGTGCTCGCGGTGCCGGAGGAACTGCACCGTGCGCTGGAGCAGGCCGAGGTTTCCTGGGCGGATCTGCCGCGGTTGCAGCAGGGCTCGCTCGGCGAGATCGGGCTGAGCGGCTGGGGCGGGCTGCGGATGGCCCTGCCCTCGGGTGACGCCACGCTGGCCGCGGCCACGGCGGTCGGGTCCGCCGTCTCGGGCGCCGAGCCGCTCACCGAGCAGGCGGCGCGATCCGGCCAGGTGGTCGCCGCGATCTCCGGACTCGCCGCCGATGCCCCGGAGTCGTCCGGCGCGGCGGCCGCGCTGGCGGAGATCACGACACAGGACGCGCCGATGCATGCCATTGCGGCTACCGAACAGCAACTGAAAGGGCTGCCCGGCGTCCTCGGGTTCCGGCCCGCAGGCGCGGCGCCGGTGGCCGACTACCCGGCCGCGTTGATGTCCGGCGCTTGGGTGGACAAGACCCAGAACCTCATCGCCGGGCGGTTCACCGACTACCTGCGCAAGCCCGAGCAGGCGCAGGCCTTCGTCACGGCGGGCTTCGGCGGCGCGCCGCAGACCGCGGCCGCCGTCCCCTCGCGTGGCGCGCTGGACAAAGTACGCGACACGCTGGCGCATCCCGTGCTCGGCGTCCGGTCGACCGTCTTGGTCGACGTGTCGGCCTCGATGGGCACCGCCGAGGGCGCGACGACGCGACTGGCGAACGTCCTCGCCGCGCTGAACTCCACGATGACGGTCATGCCGCCCGACTTCGGTCTCGGGGTCTGGACCTTCGGCAAAAACCTCGACGGCAACACGCCCTACCGGGTGGCGGCCGCGACCGCCCCGCTCACCACCGACCAGCGTACGAAGATCAGTACCGCCCTGAGCTCGGTCCGCCCGGACGAGAACCGGTCCGACCAGGCCTATCCGTCCCTGATCGCGGCGTACAAGAGCGCGGTCACCGGGTACACGTCGGGCCGCACCAACTCGGTCCTGCTGATCACCGACGGACCCGACGACGATTCCACGGTCACCGGCCCCCAACTGGCCGCCGACATCACCGCGGCGATCGACCGCACCCGCCCGGTGCGCGTCGACGTGATCGTGCTCGGCGGCAGCGGCACACAGACACTCCAGGCACTGGCCCAGCAGACCGGCGGAAATTACACCCGCCTGGCCACCTCCGACGACATCAGATTCGGCTCCGCCTTGGTCAAGGCACTCACCACGCCATAGCCCCGACCATTCGGCATCGACCGGAGTATCGCTCTTCGCCCCGCCGGGTCGACTCGTAGTCGACGCACCCATCGACACCGCAATGGACGAGGCTGGGAGTCGATGCGGCGGGTGCGGCTGACCGGTCCTGGCGAACAGTGACGCGAAGAGAGCCGCCGCCGAGTGCGACCGGCATTCAGTCCGCGTACGCCTCCAAGGGAGGGCACGCGCACACCAGGTTCCGGTCACCGTAGGCGCCGTCGATCCGGCGCACCGGCGGCCACACCTTCGCCCTGGCGTGCCCGAGCCCACGAGGATAGACGGCGACTTCCCGGCTGTAGGGGTGCTCCCAGTCCCCCACCAGCGATGCGGCGGTGTGCGGCGCGCCGCGCAGCGGATTGTCGGTCACCGGCCACACGCCCGCGGCGACCTGGTCGATCTCCGCGCGGATCGCGATCATGGCTTCGATGAAATCGTCCAGCTCGGCGAGGTTCTCGCTCTCGGTGGGCTCCACCATCAACGTCCCCGCCACCGGGAAGCTCATGGTCGGCGCGTGGAATCCGTAGTCCGCCAGGCGTTTTGCCACGTCGTCTACGGTGACGCCGGTCTGTTTGGTGATCTCGCGCAGATCCAGGATGCACTCGTGCGCCACCATGCCGTGCTCGCCGGTGTAGAGCACGGGGAAGTACTCGTCCAGCCGCCGCGCGATGTAGTTCGCCGAAGCGATCGCCGACAGGGTGGCCCGGCGCAGGCCGTCGGCACCCATCATGCGGATGTAGGCCCAGGTGATCGGCAGGATCGACGCCGAACCGTACTTCGCGGCCGACACCGCGTGCGACCCCGCTTCCAGCGGATCGCCGGGCAGGTACCGCGCCAGGTGCGCGCGCACCGCGACCGGCCCGACGCCGGGCCCGCCGCCGCCGTGCGGGATGCAGAACGTCTTGTGCAGGTTCAGGTGGCTCACGTCGCCGCCGAACCGGCCCGGCCGGGCGAGGCCGACCAGGGCGTTCAGATTCGCGCCGTCCACGTAGACCTGGCCGCCCGCGTCGTGCACCAGCGCGCACAACTCGGCGATCTCGTGCTCGTAGACGCCGTGCGTGGACGGGTAGGTGATCATGATGCAGGCCAGGCGATCGGCGTGATCGGCGATCTTGGCGCGCAGGTCGTCCAGGTCGACATCGCCGTTGGCGCGGCACTTCACCACCTCGACGCGCAGCCCGGCCATCGCGGCCGACGCCGCGTTCGTGCCGTGCGCGCTGGACGGGATGAGGCAGGTGTCGCGGTGGGTGTCACCGCGGTCGAGGTGATACCGGCGGATCGCCAGCAGGCCGGCGTACTCACCCTGACTGCCCGCGTTCGGCTGCAGGCTCACCGAGTCGTAGCCGGTGATGTCCGCCAGCCAGCGTTCCAGGTCCGCGATCACCTTCAGCAGGCCGGGCGCGTCCTCGACCGGCGCGTAGGGATGCACGCGAGCGAAACCGGGCCAGGTGATGGCCTCCATCTCGGCGGTGGCGTTGAGCTTCATGGTGCAGGAGCCGAGCGGGATCATGCTGCGGTCCAGCGCGATGTCCTTGTCGGACAGCGAGCGCAGATACCGCAGCATCGCCGTCTCGGTGCGGTACTTCGTGAACGCGGGATGGTTCAGGAACCGCGAAGTACGATTCTCGATCGCCGCGACCGGCGCGGGCGTACCCCCTTCGGACGACACAGCGGTGCCGAAGGATTCGAGCACGGCCGCGACGTGCGCGCCGGTGGTCGCCTCGTCGCAGGCGATGCCGACATGGTCGGCGTCGACCAGGCGCAGGTTGATGCCGCGCGACTTCGCTTTCGCCACAACGGCTTCCGCACCGCCGGGCACATGCGCGAGCACCGTGTCGAAGAAACTGTCGTGCACCACGGCGCCGTCCAGCCCGGCCGCGATCGCCGCGGCGTGCCCGTGCACCCGGCGGGCGATCGCCCGCAATCCGTCGGCGCCGTGGTAAGAGGCGTACATCGCGGCGACGACGGCCAGCAGCACCTGCGCGGTGCAGATGTTGGAGGTCGCCTTCTCGCGACGGATGTGCTGCTCACGGGTCTGCAAGGCGAGCCGGTAGGCGACCGCGCCGTCCGCGTCCACCGAGACGCCGACCAGGCGGCCCGGTAGCTGGCGGGCCTGCGCCTGCCGCACGGCGAGGTACCCCGCGTGCGGGCCGCCGAAGCCGAGCGGCACGCCGAAGCGCTGGGTGGTGCCGAAGCACACGTCGGCGCCCTGCTCGCCGGGTGGCCTGATCAGCGTCATCGCCAGCAGGTCCGCGCCGACGGCGACCAGGGCCCCCCGCTCGTGCGCCGCGGCGATCAACTCGGTCAGGTCGACGACGCGCCCGGAAGCGCCGGGGACCTGCGCCAGCACACCGAAGAACTCCCCCTCGGGCAGCTCGCCGGTGGACAGATCCGCCTCCACGATCTCCAGGCCCAGCGGCTCGGCGCGGGTGTAGAGCACCGTCTTGGTCTGCGGGAACAGGTCGCTGTCGATGACCAGCCGGGCCGACTTGACCTTGCCCGCGCGCCGCAGCAGCGTCATCGCCTCGGCGGCGGCGGTGGCCTCGTCCAGCATGGACGCGTTGGCGACGTCCATGCCGGTCAGTTCCGACACCATGGTCTGGAAGTTCAGCAGCGCCTCGAGCCTGCCCTGGCTGATCTCGGGCTGATAGGGCGTGTAGGCGGTGTACCAGGCCGGGTTCTCCAGGAGGTTGCGCACCAGCACCGGCGGGGTCAGCGTGTCGTAGTAGCCGAGACCGATCATCGAGGTGGCCACGGTGTTGGACGCCCCCAGTTCGGCGAGCTCGGCGAGCACCTCGTGCTCGGTGCCCGCCGCGGGCAGCCCGGCCAAGCCGTCGCCATCCATGATGCTCGCGGGAAGCGCCCGGGCAGCCAGCTCATCGAGCGACGACACACCGGCGACGTCCAGGATCCGGGCCAGTTCCTCCCGGTCGGGTCCGATATGGCGGTCAGCGAATGAGCGAGTCACAACAGCTCCCAAGGTCGGGCGGGGTCGACCAGGTGGTCGACGGGTACCGGCCCTCCCCCTCTGTCGTGGCGCCTGAGAGATTCGGGTGCCGCGGCCGGTGGCCGAGACCCTTTCCCCATGGGCGGGCGGCTCGAAGCCACCGCTTTCCAGAGGCGCCGAAGCCCGCACGGTCCTGGTTGCCTGAGAGATTGACGGGGAGGTGCTGCTCCTTCGGCGCTCGGACTCTTTTCGAGACCGAGACTCTCCCGCACGGCGGCGACGCACCGTCAGTTTATGCCGACGCCACGCCGGAGCGCGCCATCGGACCCCGGGTGAGCACTGTCGTTCTGGTCACTCCGAGGACCGGGCGGGAATCACCGTCAGATGGCCAGCCCGGCGCGCAACCTCGTCGCGGCGAGCACGATCGACTCCGCTTGGATACCGACCAGGCGAGCCAGCGGCACCGCGACACCCGGCGCATTCTGTTCCACGTCGGCGCACCACCGATCGAAGATCGCGGCGAAGCGGTCGCGCTCGGCGGCCAGCACCTGCGCGGCGCCGCGACGGTATTCGTCCTCCAGCAACCGCAGCAGCATCCCGCCCAGCCGCAGGCGCAGCATGGCGGTCCAGTCGTACTGCTCTACGAAGATCTCGCCGCGCGTCGCGATCCGGTTCCGTTCCGGTACAGCCTGTCTGCTCACGGCGAGACCGGGCAACCCGGCGACCAGCGCACGCACCGACCGCTCGAACGGGCTGCGGCCGCTCAATCGCCCGTCGACGCGAGCGAGCACCTCGGAGGCGACCTCGGCCATGGCGTGATAGTCGGCGGCCGTGGCGTCGAGCAGGTCGCCGAGCACTCGGTCGCCCGCCGAGCCGTCGCCGATGCGCGAGTCGGCCCAGAGCGGCAATTCGCAGACCAGGATCGCCGTGCCGTAGCGCGCCGCGTAGTCCCGGCAGCCACCCCCGCCCAGGGCCGCGACCGAGTCCAGGCCTTGCGCCGCGAGCAGATCGGCCATCGCCTCGAACAGCGGCAGTTCGAAGACTCCCGGCGCCAGGGTGCGGGCGCCGGGGGCGTCGGGTTCGCCACGGTGGATCGGCACGTCGGCGGCGGCCAGACGGGCGGTCAGCGCCGACCAGTACTCGGGGTCGCCGCCGGAGGTGTAGAAGAACCCGCCGCCGAACTCCGCGTTGTGCAGCGAGGCGATCAGCGCGGGCCGGGTGCGGTCGATCAGCGACATCATCGCCTGCGTCTCCGGGAGCGGGACGCCGACCTGCCTGCCGCGCCACACGGTCGGGAAGCACCATTCCGGTTGCTCGGCGGCGGGCGGGCGGTAGAAGCCGCGCGCGACGCTCGTCCTGGTGTGCGGTCCGGCGAACCACCCTTCGTTCAACCGGGTGCCATCCGGGTCGACGCACAGCAGGAAGTGCCACGTAGCGCCCACGGTCGCCGCATCGTCCGCCGCCATCCGGCCGAGCAGGTGGCGGATCGTGGCCATGCCGATGGGCTCGTTCGGATGCGGATTACCGAACACCAGGATGTGCCGGTCGCCCGAGCCGACCGTCACCTCGCGAATCGGATCGCCGCCGCGCGACCGTCCGAGTTCGGTGACCGAGACCCGTTCGGAATGCTCGGCGGCCAGCGCGTCGGCGAACGCGTTGAGTTCGTCGACGGTCGGGAACGCGTCGATCCGGCCGATCGGCCCGACCAGGCCGGTGATGTCGCCTGTCTGCACGGCGCCCCCCCCTTTCGCCGCCGCCGCGGCCCTTCACCCGCCCCAGCGACGCTGTCACACACCACGGCCGGGGAGGCGACACGCCTTACCCGGCCGTGGAAGCGTTCTATTTCATTGTGTGCGGGCTGAATGTGCGATTGCTAGCCCGTCTTGCGGTTCATTCGCGCCTTCCGACGGAACGACAGCTCGTCCTCCGGACGTTCGGTGATCGCCGACGCGCGTTCGGCGGGGAAATTGGCGATGGCGCCGGTCAGTTCGCGCATGGCGCCGCTGACGGCGATTCCGAAGACGCCCTGTCCGCCCTGCAGTAAATCGACGACTTCCTCGGCCGAGGTGCACTCGTAGACCGAGGTGCCGTCGGAGAAGAGGGTGATCCCCGCCAGGTCCTGCACGCCGCGGCTGCGCAGATGATCGACGGCTATCCGGATGTTCTGCAGCGATATGCCCGCGTCGAGCAGCCGCTTGACGATCTTCAGGACCAGAATGTCCTTGAACGAGTACAGCCGCTGACTGCCCGACCCCGCGGCGCTCCGGATGGAGGGCACCACCAGACCGGTGCGCGCCCAGTAGTCGAGCTGCCGGTAGGTGATTCCGGCCACCTGGCACGCACTGGGAACGCGATAGCCGACCAGATCGTCAGGTACCGAATCGTCGGGGAACAGGCCTGGCTGTACCACATCCTGCGATTGCTCTGCCACTGACCACTCCCTTGCTTCGCCGACGCATTCCCAGCCTCATCGATGACCCGGCTCCGTCACCGACCGAATCGGTGCGGATTCGGCCGAAACGGACGTGGCCCAACTGTCGAGATTACTCCCCACGATTGTCCAGGGAGCGACGTCATCGAGCCAAACGCGACGCGCGGTAAAAGTCTCGACCTCTACTTCAGCTGTCGGTCGCCTTGAAGTCGTCCGGGGACACCGACTCGAGAAACTCCTTGAACTTCTCCACCTCGTCCTCGCGCTCGTCCGGCATCACCAGTCCGGCTTCCTCGAGAACGGACTCCTCGGCATGGATCGGGCAACCGACCCGCAAGGCGATCGCAACCGAATCCGACGGCCGCGCGGAGATCCGCAGATCGTTCTCGAACACCAGATCCGCGTAGAAGGTGCCCTCCTGCAGATCCACGATCCTGACCTCCTTGAGGGTGTGCCCCAGCTCGGTGATCAGGATCTTGATGAGGTCGTGTGTCAGCGGGCGTATCGGGGTCACCCCCTCCTGCTCGAGGACGATCGCAGTCGCCTCGGCTTGCCCGATCCAGATGGGGAGATACCGGTCGCCCGCCACTTCGCGGAGCAACAGCACGGGCTGGTTCTGTGGCTGCTCGACACGGATGCCGATCACGCGCATTTCGCTCATCGCACTGCCTCCCATACTCGCCGCCGGCCCGGCATGACCGCCGCAGAGCTCGCCGTACCACGAGTCTAGGCGAACCCGCACCGGTCCAGCGATCCGTCTGCACAGCCGAAATCACCGTGTTGGCTCGGCGAAACCTCGGGACGCGAGGCCGCCGGGGGTCAACCCCCCAGCGAACCCCGGACCGAGGACTTCACCAGACAGGTGTGCAGGGTCAGCGACAGCGCGGCCAGTTCGCGCACCGTCTCCTCGGCACGGGCGCGGGCGCCGGCGTCGCGGCTCTTCGCGATCGGGGCGACGATCTGCGCCACGAGCGCGGCCTCCCGGTCGGCGGCGAGCTTGAACGCACGCAGATGCCGTGCCTCCAAACCGAATTCGGCCATCGCCCGCGCGGTCTTGGCCAGCGTGACCGCGTCGGCGTCGAAATACCCCGCCGGGCCGGGCGTGATCAGGTTGGCCCTGATCAGGTCGGTGAGGAACCTCTCGTCGATCCCGGCCTGGTCGAGCAGATCGGCCCGGGTGACCCGGATTTCGTGATCGAACCGCAGATCATCCGGAGAGACCTCGCTCGGCACGACGCCGAGCCTACGAGGCGCGGCCACCGGGCGCCCGCCACGTTCGGAACCCGGCACGGCCTGCTCGGCATCCGGCGCACCCGGACCCGGCTCCGGCGCCCCGGACCGGACGGAGTGCGCTCGGGCGCGGGCTTCCCGCACGCCGAGCGTCGCCGCACCGCTATCGATTGCCTCGAGCTGTTCCTTGATCACCTTCAGCGGCAGGTACTGGTCGCGTTGCGCGGTCAGCACGAACCGGAGCCGCTCGACATCCGCCACGGAGAATCTGCGGTAGCCCGAAGGGGTCCGCTCCGGCCGGATCAGGCCCTCCGCTTCCAGGAAGCGGATCTTGGAGATGGTGACGTCGGGAAAGTCGGGGCGCAGCAGGTCGAGCACGGATCCGATCGACATTCCTCCGCGTGCCCACTGCGCCGCACCGGTCACAGCGCCAGGTCCTTCATGACTCAGAGCCTTTCATGAGGGGTACAACCCAGCGCCGACGCTGTCATAGACTCCCCGCGCCCGCCGACGAGTCGGTGACCTGGGCGCGCGGTCCGGTGAGGAACACCAACCGGAACTTGCCGATCTGCACTTCGTCGCCGTTCTGCAGTTCCGAGGAGTCCACCGGCTCCCGGTTCACGTACGTGCCGTTCAGGCTGCCCACATCGACGACCTGGAACGAGTCGTCGTCCTGACGGAACTCGGCGTGCCGACGGCTGACGGTGACGTCGTCGAGAAAGATGTCACTGTCGGGGTGCCGCCCCGCCGAGGTGGTCGGCTGATCCAGCAGGAACCGCGACCCCGCGTTCGGGCCACGCTTGACGACCAGGAGGGCCGCGCCAACGGGCAGACCCTCGACCCCTTGGACCGGCTGCTCGCCGGTCGGCTCTCCGGAGCGCGACGCGTCGACCTCGTTCAGGAAATCCGCGCGGAAGACCGACGTCGTCTCGGCCGCGGTCTCCCCGTAACCCGGGTCTTTGTTCTCGCTCACCGTTTCTCTCCTCCTCGAACCTGATTATCCATGCAAGCAGGTGATGCCTCTGGCACCACGACCTGCCGTCGAGTCTCTAGATTCCCGGCACAACCGCCGGGTGCATCTGTTGGCATTGACCGTACCCTGCCGGGCCGCACCCGTGCAGGTAGAACTGGGAAGGCTGCTTCAGCCCCCGATAACTCCTTGATAACCTGCGGCATCCAGCAGTTCACCGAGTGTCACGTCGAGGCTCGCCGCGTCGCTCACCTCCAACTCGAACAGCCACCCGTCACCATAGGGGTCGGTGTTCAACGTCTCCGGCTCCGAGTTCAGCATGTCGTTCACCGCAACGATTTTCGCGCTCAGCGGCGCGTAGATGTCGGACACGCTCTTGGTCGACTCCACCTCCGCGATGCTGTCCGCGGCGGCCACTTCCGCGTCCGTCTCGGGCAGCTGCACGAACACAACGTCACCGAGTTGAGACTGGGCGTAGTCGGTGATGCCCACCCGAACCCGGGTCGGGGCGATCCGGCGTACCCACTCGTGCTCCTCGGTGTAGCGCAGATCCTCGGGGGTCTGGGTCACAGGCCGTCCTTTCTTTTGAACGTTGCACGCAAACTCTATCGGCTACGCGGTCCGATGCCGCACAGCCGGTATCGCTCTTGCGACCGCGATGGCTCTGCCGGTATAGAGCACGCCCGTCCACACGTACACCGCCGTTCCCCAGATCAGGAATGCGCCGCCGAAGGCACGCCCGAAACCGGCGGCCGCCCAGTCCATCTGCCCGGCCAGCAGCCAGGGCAGCGCGGACATCAGCGCGAAGGTGGCGGCCTTGCCCAGGTAGATCACCTCCGGCGGGGGCAGGTCGCGGCGTTTGTACACCGACAGCGTCGCGGTGAGCACGAGGTCGCGCCCGACCAGGATCGCCGCCACCCACCACGGGATCAGGCCCCGGATCACGAAGGCCGCCAGCGTCGTGACCAGAAAGAGCCGGTCGACGAAGGGGTCGAGCAGCGCCCCCAGCCGCGAGGACTGATCCAGCAGCCGCGCGAGCTTGCCGTCCAGGAAGTCGGTGACGCCGCTGGCGATCAGGAGCGCGAACGCCCAGCCATCGGCCCGCTCGATCAGCAGCAACCACAGGAAGAGCGGAACGCCCAGCAGGCGCAGCACGCTCAGCACGTTGGGCACGGTCAGGACGCGATCGGCGAAGACGCCGCGTACTCCGCCGCGGTTGGCGCGTTCCTCGGGTTGCGCTGTGCCCGGTTCGGTTGTCACGACCCGTGCATACCCCACCGAACCCGGTGCCCGCCATCTCCACGCACGGTTTTTCCGGATATCGGCGCGGCGCGCGCGTGCGAGGATGGTTTCCGCCACAACGCGGCGGTGACAGAATGATTAAAAAAGTTTCTCACCGTATGGCCGGTGAGCGAGAGGAAGTCATGTCCGCATACGACTACGACGTGGTGGTGATCGGCTCGGGCTTCGGCGGTAGCGTCAGCGCCCTGCGGCTCACCGAGAAGGGCTACCGGGTCGGCGTCCTCGAGGCAGGCCGCCGGTGGGATCCCGAGGACATCCCGCGCACGAATTGGAATGTGCGCAAATCGATCTGGGCGCCTCGCCTGGGTCTGACCGGACCGCAGCGGATCAGTCTGCTCGGCAAGTGCGCCGTGTTCTCCGGCGCGGGTGTGGGCGGCGGCTCGCTCATCTACGGGAACACGCTCTACGAACCCCTGCCGAACTTCTACACCGACCGCCAGTGGGCGCACATCACCGACTGGCGCGCGGAACTGGCGCCGTTCTACGACCAGGCCAAGCGCATGCTCGGTGTGGCGCCCAACCCGCGCACGACACCGGCCGACGAGGTGATCCGGGAGATCGCCGAGGATCTCGGTGTGGCCGACACCTACCATCCCACCGACGTCGGCGTGTTCTTCAACGAGAGCGATCCGGGCACGGAGGTCGACGACCCGTACTTCGGTGGGGCGGGTCCCCGCCGCACCGGCTGCGTGCACTGCGCGCGCTGCTTCACCGGCTGCCCGCACAACGCCAAGAACACCACCACCACGAACTATCTCTATCTGGCCGAGCAGGCGGGCGCGCAGGTCCACCCGCTGACCACGGCCACCGCCGTGCGGCCGCTGCCCGGCGGCGGGTACGCCGTCGACACCCAGCGGTCCGACCGCTGGATCCGCAAGCAACCCAGGACCTTCACCGCCGGGCAGGTGGTGTTCGCGGGCGCCGCGCTCGGCACCCAGAAGTTGCTGCACAAGATGCGCGACGACGGCGTGCTGCCGCACCTGTCGCCCCGGCTGGGCGAACTGACCCGGAGCAACTCCGAAGCCATCCTCAACGTCGTCAGCCGCGCGCGCCGCGATTTCGCCGAAGGCATCGCGATCACCTCCTCCATCCATCCGGAGGCCGACACCCATGTCGAGGTGTGCCACTACGGCAAGGGGCAGAACGCGCTGTTCCCGATGTCGGTGCCGATCGTGGACGGCGGCGCGTTCCGTTTCCTGCGCTTCCTGCTGGCGATCGTGCTGCACCCGCTGGTGTTCCTGCGCAGTCTCGACGCACGGCACGCGTCGGAGAAGTCGGTGATCCTGCTGATCATGCAGTCGCTGGACAACTCGCTGACCTCGTTCCGCAGCCGGGGGCGCCTGCGCACCAGGCAGGGCACCGGCGAGCCGAACCCCACCTGGATCCCGCTGGCCCACGACATCGGGCGGCGATTCGGCGCGAAGGTCGACGGCGACACCCACGGGCTGATCATGGACGTGTTCGACATCCCGGCCACGGCCCACTACATCGGCGGCTGCGTGATCGGCGACAGCCCGCGGACCGGCGTGGTCGACCCCTATCAGCGGGTCTACGGACATCCCGGCCTGCACGTGGCGGACGGCTCGGCGGTGACCGCCAACCTCGGCGTGAACCCGTCGCTGACGATCGCCGCGCAGGCCGAGCGCGCGATGGCGTTCTGGCCCAACCGCGACGACCCCGACACCAGGCCTGAGCTGGGGTCGGCCTACCGGCGCATCGCGCCGGTCGCCCCGGCGCGCCCGGCGGTGCCCGCGGCGGCGCCCGGCGCGCTGCGGCTGCCGATCGAGCCCGCGCCGCCCCGCGTCCCGATGGACTGAATCCGACGCCACACCGCCACGGGCCACCGGCTAGCGTGAGCCGTTGTGTCAGACAGTGGTATCGACCTGCGCTCCTACGTGCCGGCGGAGCAGGTCCGGGACCGAGGCCGCGCGCTGCGTCAGCGGACCCCGGTCATCGCCAGGGACCGGGAAGCGACCAGCGTGCGGCGTCCGGGCGTGCTCGACTTCGCCGCCGCGAGCAACGCGGGCCGGCTCCCGCACCTGATACCGCTGCGGATCGGGCGGATGATCGCCTCGCCGTTCACGTTCTACCGGGGCGCGGCGGGCTTGATGGCAGCCGATCTGGCGGGTGGCCCGGACAGTGGGCTCACCGCCCAGCTCTGCGGTGACGCGCACCCGGCGAACTTCGGTCTGTACGGCACGGCGCGCGGCGAGATCATCATGGACATCAACGATTTCGACGAGACCGTGCCCGGACCGTGGGAATGGGATCTGGAGCGCCTCGCGGCCGGCCTCGTCCTGGCCGGACGCGAGGCGGGCGCCGGCGAGGACGAGTGCCGCACCGCGGCGCGGGACGCCGCACGCTCCTACCGCCTGGCCGTCGACGCGCTGGCCGCGATGCCGTTCATGTCGTCCTGGAGCGCCCTGCCGGACGAGTCGGTGATCACCCAGGCCAAGGCCGACGCGCTGCTCGACGACTTCCAGAAGGCGGCCAAGAAAGCGCGTAAGAACACCAGTGCCAAAGTGGTGGCGAAGTGGACCGAGCACCTCGAGGACCACCAGACCGGCATCCGCAGGCACCGATTCGTCAGCGACCCGCCGATCCTCACCGCCGTGGACGAGCGGGCCGCGGAGGCGGTGATCGATGGGCTGGAGCGCTACACCGACACCCTGCACGGGTCGCGGCGCAACCTGCTGGCCCGGTTCGCGGTGTCCGACATCGCGTTCCGGATCGTCGGGACCGGCAGCGTGGGGCTGCACAGCTACCTGGCACTGCTGCACGGCAACGACGGCGAGTCGCTGGTCCTGCAGGTGAAGCAGGCCGCTCCCGCGGCACTGGCCCCGTTCCTGCCGACGCGCGCCGTGCCGCACGAGGGTGAGCGAATCGTCGAGGGCGCCAGACTCGTCCAATCCGAAGCGGACATCCTGCTCGGCTGGACGTCCCTCGATCCGGTCGGCGACGGCGCCGAATTGCCCTTCATCGTCCGGCAATTCCGCAATCTGAAGGGCAGCATCGATCCCGCGGAACTGCCCGCGAGCGACCTGGACGACTACGGAAGGCTCGCGGGCGCGTTGCTGGCCCGGGCTCATTCCCGCTCCCTGGACCCGCGGCTGCTGTCCGGTTATCTGGACGGCGACGAGCGCTTCGACGAGGCGGTGGCCGCGTTCGCGGTGCGCTACGCCGACCGCACCGAGGCCGACCACGCGGAGCTGCTGGCGGCCGTGCGGGCGGGCCGGATCGACGCCGAGGAACCGGAGTAGCGCGTCCGCACGCGGCCACGCCGCCGTGGGACCGACACGCCGCCGGTCGGCGTGCGCGCGGCGAATCCGTTGCGGCACCTCGTATCCTGTGCACTGTCGAGTGTCGACGTGAAGGGTGGTCGCCCATGCTCGTGCGAGTCCAGAACGCCGCAGGCACCAATGCCGAGCGCGCGCTGATCGATTGGCTGCGCACCTGGAAGGATCCCGATAGTCCGCATGGTGTCGCGACGATCACCTGCAGCCTGTTCCACAAGGACCGGCTGCACCAGTTCGACGCCGTGATCTGGACACCGACCAGCTGTGTGGTGATCGAGGCCGACGCGCTCGTCGCCCGCCAGGACGGTGTGCTCGAGGTCCCGCTGAACGGCGAGTGGACCGTCAACGGAGAGCCGGTCGCGACCGAGAGCCGCGACCGCCGCACACCGCTGGACAAGTCGCGCGAGCACACCTTCGCGTTGCAGGAATGGCTGGCCGCTCGTGGTCTCGGGCAGCGCGTCGTGCACGGCGTCGCACTGGTGGTCCCGTTGCCCGGCGCCCAGCTCCAGCTCGAACAGCGCTGGGCTGATCCGAGTTTCGACGTGATCATCGGCGACGGGCCCGGCAGGCTCCGGCACTATTTCGACGCCCTCGCGGGGGAGGAGAAGTTCCTCTGGACGGCCAACGACGTGGCGGTCGCGTTCCGCGGTCTCGGCATCCTGCCCTACCTTCCGGCTCCGCAGGATCTGCTCAACGAGGGCTTTCTCGGCCCGATCGACATCACGCTGTGGCACGGCGGCCCGAACCAGGCGCAGGCCGAGGCCTACGCGGAGGAGCTCGCGCAGGCCGAGCGGGACGCGCAGGCCTCGGCCTTCGCCGTCCGGGCGCCGTGGTACAGCCCGTGGAAGCTGTATCCGCGGGAGCGCGGTGACCTCGACTTCGGCCGCGCGGTGATGCGCACTGTCCTGGCGATCGGGATGGTCGTCGCCTTCGTCTGGTTCTTGTGGTTCGTGGTCACCGCGATCACCGCGTACGGGCCGGGCTGATCGGCCCCGAACGAGCCCCGCGCCGCTACGACGGCACCGAGATCGGCTGGGCCCGGTCGAAGACGCTCGCGTCGTCGAGCATGGCCGCGCGCAGCATCGACTCCGGCACGCCCATGGCCTCGACCAAGGTCAGCGCGTGCGGACGCAGCCGGTCGACCAGCTCGTTCACACCGCGACGGATGGCCTTCGCGCGCTCCACCGACATGAACCGATGCATGATGTACCAGGCCTGGTTCTCCTCGATGGTGGTGTAGACGAACAGGTCGCACATCCAGTCGGCCAGTTCCCTGGCCTCCGGATCCTCGATGTCGGCGATGCCCTCGATGAACGCCTCGAGGACGAGGCGGTCGATATGCGCCGCGCCCGCGGCCAGGATGTGGTCCTGGGCGTTGTTGAACGCCTCGAACGGCCCGGTGTCCTCGGCCCTGGCGCGCAGCCGGTGCGCCGCGGTCCGGACCAGGTAGTCCTCGCGGTCGGCGAACAACTGCAACTGCACCGCCCGGCGCGAGAGGTCGCCCTCCTCGATGGGATCGTCCCCGCGGTCCTTCAGGTTCTGGATCAGCTGACGCACGCCCGACCGCTTGCGTACCACGTCACCGGCCATGGTCGCGGCGAAGCGCACCCAGCCCAGCGCGTCCAGGTCGCGCACCTCGTCGGCGTAGGCGGTGAGCAGTTCCTTGGCCACCAGCTGGGTGAGCACGACGTTGTCGCCCTCGAAGGTGGTGAACACGTCGGTGTCCGCCTTCAACGTGACCAGGCGGTTCTCCGTCAGATACCCCGCGCCGCCGCATGCTTCGCGACATTCCTGGATGGCGCGGGTGGCGTGCCTGGTCTGCGCGACCTTCAGGCCCGCGGCGCGCTTCTCCAGCGCGCGCTGCGCGCCCGCCTCCAAGTCTTGGCCGGTCTGCACCAGGTGCATCCGGCGTACCAGGTCGTTCTGTGCGAAGGCGAGGGCGTAGGACTTCGCGACCAGGGGCAGCAACCGGCGCTGATGGCTGCGGTAGTCCAGCAGCACGGTCTCCACACCGGTGTCCGGGTCGGAGAACTGGCGTCGCCGCAGTGCGTAGCGGACCGCGATGCTCAGCGCGACCCGCGCGCCTGCCGCCGCGGCGCCGCCGACGCTGACCCGGCCGCGCACCAGAGTGCCGAGCGTGGTGAAGAATCGACGGCTGGGATTCTCGATCTCCGAGCTGTAGGTGCCGTCCGGCGCGACGTCGGCGTACCGGTTGAGCAGGTTCTCCCTGGGCACGCGCACGTGATCGAAGACGATGCGCCCGTTGTCCACGCCGGGCAGACCGCCTTTGAGACCGTCGTCGTAGGTCGTCACGCCGGGCAGGTCGGCGCCGTTCTCGTCGCGGATCGGCACCAGCAGGCAGTGCACGCCCCGGTTCTCGCCGCCGGTGATCAGCTGGGCGAAGACCGCGGCCATCCTGGCGTGCTCGGCCGCGCCGCCGATGTAGTCCTTGCGCGCCGATGGCGTCGGGGAGTGCACCACGAATTCCTGGGTCTGCGGATCGTAGGTCGCGGTGGTCTCGAGATTCGCGACGTCGCTGCCGTGCCCGGACTCGGTCATGGCGAAGCAGCCGAGCAGGTCCAGCGAGATCAACCGCTCGATGTACGCCCGGTGCCGCTCGGTGCCGAGGTTCTCCACCGCGCCGCCGAACAGGCCCCACTGCACGCCCGATTTCACCCACAGCGACAGGTCCGCGTACGCCAGCATCTCCAGGCTGACCACCGCCGCCCCCGGCTCGCTGGTCCCGCCGTTCTCCCGGCGGAAACCGCGCTCGGCGAACCCCATCGTGGCGATCGCCTTCATCTGTTCGAGCACCCGGGCCCGAGCCGCCTTGTAGTCCAGGTGGGGATCGGCGGTGAGCTCCTCCCCCGCCAGCAGCGTCCGGGCTTCGTCCCGGACGGCCGCCCAGGGTCCGTCGAGTGCCGCGCGTAGGTGGTCCGCCGTCGTTGCCGTGCCGCTAGTCATGTCTCGACGATAGCCCGGTAGACCGGCGGCAAACCGTGACGCACGACAAGTCGGAGACGGGGTCTTGCTAGACCGTTGAACGACTGTTTAATATACTGAACATGTGTTTAACCAACAGCCCGTTCCGCAAGGATCCTCCGAAGATCTGACCACCGCGGCGCGCATTCGCGATACCGCGATCGAGGTGTTCGGCGAGCACGGATTCCAAGTCGGGGTCCGTAAGATCGCCGCCGCCGCCGGCGTCTCGCCCGGGTTGGTCAACCATCACTTCGGTTCCAAGGACGGCCTGCGCGCCGCCTGCGACGACCGGGTGCTGCAGTTGATCCGCGACGAGAAGGTCAAGGCGATCACCGCGTCGTCGGTCAAGGCGGGCATGCTCGACGCCCTCGCCGAGATCGAGTCCTACGCGCCACTGGTCGCCTATATGGTGCGCAGCCTGCAGGCGGGCGGACCGATGGCGGAATCACTGTTCGAGCACATGGCCGCCGATGCCGAGGGGTATCTGGAGAAGGCGGTCGAGGCGGGCACGATCAAGCCGAGTCGCGACCCGGCGGCGCGCGCCCGATATCTGATGATGCTGAACGTCGGCGCCACCGTGCTGTACATGCAGATGCGCCAGCACCGCGACGAAAAGATCGACTTTCGCAAGGCGATTCGCGACCTCACCGAAGAACTCACCCCACCAGCCCTGGAGTTCTACACCCAGGGTCTGCTCACCGATTCCACGATCTTGGACACATTCACCAAGGAGAAGTGATGTCCGACATCATCGAAGTCCGCGGCCTCCGCAAGACTTTCGGTCACGTCACCGCGCTGGACGGCCTCGACCTCACGGTCGCCGACGGCGAGATCCACGGCTTCCTCGGCCCCAATGGCGCGGGCAAGTCGACCACCATCCGAGTACTGCTCGGCATCCTGCGCGCCACGGGAGGACAGGCCCGGCTTTTCGGCCGCGACCCGTGGGCCGACGCGGTCGCCCTGCACCGTGAATTGGCTTATGTTCCAGGCGATGTCACGCTCTGGCCGTCGCTTTCCGGTGGCGAGACCATCGACCTGCTGGCCCGGATGCGCGGGGGCATCAACGAAAAACGGCGGGACGAGCTGATCGAGCGCTTCGACCTTGACCCGCGCAAGAAGGCACGCACCTACTCCAAGGGCAACCGCCAGAAGGTCGCGCTGGTCGCCGCGCTGGCCTCGGACGTGCGGCTGCTGCTGCTCGACGAGCCGACCTCGGGTCTGGACCCGTTGATGGAGCAGGTCTTCCGGGAGAGCGTGCACGAGGCGCAAGAGCGCGGCGCCACCGTTCTGCTGTCGAGTCACATCCTGTCCGAGGTCGAAGTGCTGTGTGAGCGGGTGACCATCATCCGTGCCGGGCGCACGGTGGAGAGCGGTTCGCTGTCGGAACTGCGCCACCTCTCGCGTACCTCGATTACCGCCGAATTGGTCGGCGACGCAGGCGATCTGAGCCGCATCCCGGGCGTGGAGGACATCGAATTCGACGACCACACGCTGCGCTGCCAGGTCGACAACGAACACCTGGGCGAGCTGATCCGGGTGCTCGGCGATGCCGGCGTACGCAGCCTGACCAGCACGCCGCCGACGCTCGAGGAGCTGTTCCTGCGGCACTACCACGTCGACGGCCACGACGCCGAGTCCACCGCGGCCACCGGGGAGAAGGTGCGAGCATGACCACCGCCACCGCCGGCCGCGCCACAGCGATACCGGCATTCGGCGTATCCGGCGACTTCGCGGGCACCGGGCGACTGCTGCGGCTGTACCTGCGGCGCGACCGGATCGTGCTGCCACTGTGGGCGCTGCTCATCGGGCTGATGCCCGCGTTCCAGGTGGTCAGCGTGAAGGACCTGTACGACAACCAGGGCTCCCTGGACAGCTTCGCGCGCACCACGGCCGACAGCCCGGCACTGATCGCCATGTACGGTCCGGTGTTCAGCTCCGCGATCGGGTCGATCGGCACCTGGAAAGCCGGCGCCATGTACACCATGATCGCCATCGCCACGGTGCTCACGGTGATCCGGCACACCAGGGTCGAGGAGGAGACCGGACGCGCGGAACTGGTGGGCGCCACCAGCATCGGACGCTACGCGGGCCTCACCGCCACCCTGATCATGACCTACGCGGGGGCGCTGCTCGCCGGAGTCGTGTGCGCCCTGTCGCTCTCCGCCGCCGACCTGCCCGGCGCGGGATCGGTGGCCTTCGGCGCGGCCTTGGCGGCGTCGGGCATCGTCTGGGCCGCCGTCGCCGCGGTCGCCGCCCAGGTGAGCGCCGGTGCGCGAGTGGCGCGCGGCGTCGCGTTCAGCGCCCTCGGCGCGGCCTTCGCGCTGCGGGCGGTCGGCGATGCCGGAAACGGCGTGCTGTCCTGGTTCTCGCCGATCGGATGGTCCTTGCAGATCCGTCCGTACGCCGACGAACGCTGGTGGGTGCTGATCCCGTTCGCCGCCGTCGCGGTACTGGCGACCGCGGGCGCGTACACGCTGCTCGGCAACCGCGACGTCGGTTCGGGGCTCATCGCGGAGCGTCCGGGTCCGCGCGCCGCGGCGCCGGGCTTGTCCGGCCCGCTCGGTCTGGCCTGGCGGTTGCAGCGCGGCACCCTGCTGGCGTGGACGGTGGGCTTCGCCCTCTACGGGCTGCTGATCGGCGGTGCGGTGAACAGCGTCGGCGACATGCTCGACGGCAGCGCGTCCATCCGTGACATGGTCACCAGGATGGGCGGCTCACAGCAGCTGCAACAGTCCTTCATCACCTACGCGATCACGATGCTGGCCGCGGCCGCGTCCGCCTACTCCATCTCCGCGGCGCTGCGGCTGCACGACGAGGAGTCCAGCGCGCGGGTCGAGGCCACCCTCTCCGGCGCCGTCGGCCGTGTTCGTTACGCGCTCAGCCACATCGGCTTCGCGCTGCTCGGGCCCGCGGCGGCATTGCTGGTCTCCGGTGTGGCGATCGGTGTCGTCTACGGCGCCTCGGACGGCGACCTCGGCACGAAGCTGGGGCAGTCGATCGGCGCCGCGGCCGTGCAGGTGCCCGCGGTCTGGGTCGTCACCGGCATCGCGGTGGCGCTCTACGGGGTCGCGCCGCGGTTCGCCCCGATCGCGTGGGGTGTGCTCAGCGCCATGGTGGTGATCTTCTTCGTCGGTTCGCTGGACGGCCTACCGCAATGGATGGTCGATCTGGTGCCCTTCGTCCATCCGCCGAAGGTGCCCGGCGCCGAGTTCCAGGCGCAGCCGGTGCTGTGGCTGCTCGCGAGCGCGGCAGTCCTGCTCGTCGTCGGCATCGCCGCGTTCCGCAGGCGCGACCTGCGCTGACGGCGTCTCGGTGGCCCGCGCGAAGCCTCTTCGCGCGGGCCACTTCCCGTCCGGGGGCAGTTCGACTCGCGCGGCGGCGCGACCGGCCAATACGGTCACCGGGACCGAATTGCCGTGCCGTGCGACATCGCAGGCGAACCATCGACGAGGATCATGCCGAGATTCACCGAGCTCATCGCCGTGCTCACCGCCTGCCTGATCGGTGCGGCAGTCGCCGCACCCGGCGCGGCGGCCCAGCCGGACCGGACCGAGCAGCCACCGCGCTACGCGCCGACCATGCTGATCCTGGACGCCTCCGGATCGATGCAGCGGCCGGACCCGGCGCGCACCATGATGGATGCGGCGAAGAACGCGGTACGCGCGTTCGTCGCAGCCGCGCCCGCCGAGTCGAAGGTCGGCCTCGTGGCCTACGGCACGGGCACCGGGAACGCCGAGGCGGAGAAGGCCGCCGGATGCCGGGATGTCCACCTGCTGCGGCGTGCCGACCCGCTCGACAAAGCCGCGCTGAGCGCCGCCGTCGACGGCATCCAGGCGCGCGGCTGGACGCCCATGGGTCCAGCGCTGCGGCAAGCTGCCGATGCCATGCCCGGCCCGGGTCCACGCTCGATCGTGCTGGTCTCCGACGGTGACGACACCTGTGCTCCCCCCGACGCGTGCGAAATCGCACGGGAAGTGAAGCAGCGCGGCATCGATCTGGTCGTGCACGCCATCGGGTTCGCGGTGGACCCCGCCGCCCGCAACCAGCTGACCTGCATGGCACAGGCCACCGGCGGCACCTACACCGACGCCGCCGACGGTCGCGCACTGGAGCGGGTGCTGCCGCGCGTGAGCGCCGCCGCTTTGCGCAACTACCGCGCCGCGGGAATACCGATCACCGGCACCGGCTCCCACGACACCGCGCCGGTCGCCGCGCCCGGTCAATATCTCGACACCATCGGGCAGCAGGAGAAAAGGTACTGGTCCGTCGACGTGCCTGCGGGGGCGACCGCCTACTTCAGTGGCACGGTGTCGTTCCCGCGCGTCCGGGACGTCTCCGCGACCGAGGACCTGAACACCTTGCAACTCCGCGTGTACGGCGCGGACGGTCAGGACTGCCATGCCTTCGAATCCGAGCTGACCACCAAATCCAGTGACGGTGCGGCGCTCACCATCGCCAAGACCTGGGACGGTGCGACAAAAGAGCGCGGCGGCAGCGCGAGCGGCGACAAGTGCCGTGGCGGCGGCCGCTACTCCTTCGCCGTGACTTGGGACAAGATCTCGGCGGGCGTCCCGGAGCGCCTACCGGTCGAGTTGCTGGTCGGTATCGAGCCCGGGGTGACCGACCCGGGCCCGGCGGCTACCACCACGCCCACGGCGTTCACCGAGCCGACCGGTTCCGGCACGCCTGTGACCGGTGGCGGATCGTTCAACGTGGCCGCACCGCTGCCGGGCAGTGGTCGCTACACCGATACCCTGCGGCAAGGCGAGTTCGTGTTCTACCGTGTCCGGCTCGACTGGGGCCAGGGCCTGGCCTACCGCGTGCACTACGGCGGCAACGGCGGGCGCGGCCTGGACAACATCTCCAATATCCGCACCACGCTCTACAGCCCGATCCGCCAGGAGATCGAGTCCGATTTCTCCGCCTACACCGGCACCGACACCGTGCTGCCGACGAAGGACGCGAGGGCGACGGTCCCCGTGCGCTACGCCAATCGGACCGCCGACGACATCAAAGCCCGCAGGCAATCGGTGCCGGGCTGGTACTACATCGCGGTCAAAGTCGGCTCGACCTTCGAGCAGGGCGACGCGGCGCCGGTGCCGATCCGGCTGGACCTGACCGTCACCGGCGGTCGGGAACCCGGGCCGACGTACTCCTCCGGCGTTGCCGACGGCGTCTTCGGGGAGAAGGCCGACGCTCAGCCGGTCGCGCAGCGCACCGACGCGGTGGCCGCCGTGGGCGCGGCAACGGAGTCACGGAGCCCATGGCTGCTCGTCGCGGGTCTCGGCGCGATCGCCATCGTCGTGGTCGGTGTCATCGCGAGCGTGCTGGTGCTGCGCCGCCGCGACTAGCTGCGTCCGGCCGTCAGCAGCTCGGCTCGGCTCGGCTCGGCTCGGCTCGGCTCGGCTCGGCTCGGCTCGGCTCGGCTCGGCTCGGCTCGGCTCGGCTCGGCTCGGCTCGGCTCGGCTCGGCTCGGCTCGGGAGATCCTCCGGGTGACGCGTTCAGCGCGTCAGCCGGTGTGCTCGATACCGAGTTTCCCGGCCAACCGGGCGAGGTACGCCCGCACGTCCTCCGCCGGGCGGTCCGGCAACCCGAAAACCACTTCGGTGACGCCGAATTCGGCCCAGCGAGCCAGCTGCTCGGCGTCGTGCCGACCGGCGAGCGCGACCACCTCGGGGGTGTCCGCGCGCTCGTGCTCGCGCCACACGCGGTGCAGCAGGTCGATCTTCTGGTCCAAGCCGTCCTCGGTCGGGGTGGTGATCCATCCGTCGGCGTACTTCGCCAGCCAGGTGAAGTTCTTCTCGGTGCCCGCCGCGCCGAGCAGGACCGGGATACGCTTCTGCACGGGCTTCGGCCAGGACCAGCTCGCGCCGAACCGGACGAACTCGCCGTCGAAGCCGGCCTCCTCCTCGGTCCAGAGCACGCGCATCGCCTCCAGATGCTCGCGCAGTACGGTCCTGCGCTTGCCCGCGGGCACGCCGTGGTGGGCCAATTCGTCGGTGTTCCAGCCGAATCCGACGCCCAGGCTGACCCGGCCGCCGGACAGATGGTCCAGCGAGGCGATCGTCTTGGCCAGCGTGATCGGGTGATGTTCGGCGGGCAGCGCCACCGCGGTGGACAACCCGATGCGCTCGGTCACCGACGCGGCGGTGCCGAGCGCGACCCACGGGTCGAGGGTCCGCAGATAGCGGTCGTCGGGCAGGCTCGCGTCGCCGGTGCGCGGATGCGCCGCCGCGCGGACCACGGGGATGTGGGTGTGCTCGGGCACAAAGAACGTGTCGAAACCGGCACGTTCGGCGGCCACCGCCGCATCCGCGGGGGTGATGCCCCGATCGCTGGTGAACAACACGATTCCGTACCGCACCGTACGCGCTCCCATCGCTGAAATTAGAACATGTTCTACCACGATTCGCCGGTCCGACCAAGGGGCCGCGCCGGGACCGGACCGCCCGCGCCGACCCGCGCGGATGCCAACGGCACATCGGATGACTAGGTTCGCGTCCATGGGTCCTGACGCATCTTCCGTAGGCGATGTCACCACCGCACGGGTGGATCACCTCGGCTGGCGTCGCGGGCTTCGCCTGCGGCGCGCCCGGCCGATTCCCGTCGTCAGCCAGGCCGTCGGCCTGCTGGTCGCGGACCGCCAGGCGACCGCGGACACCATCGTCACGGCGCCGACACCGCTACAGCCGATCGATCTCACCGACGACGCCCGGGTCGCGGAAGTCCTCGATCTCGCGGTCCGAGTCGGCGAAGTGGTGCTCGCCTCCGGCACCGGCGTGGTCGACACCACCACGACGGTGCGGTTCATCGCCGCCACCTACGGACTGTCGCGCTGCAGCATCGACGTCACCTACGACGCCATCCGCATCTGGGCCGACCGCGGGCCGGCCCTGCCACCGGCCAGCACCATGCGGATCGTGCACTACCGCGCCCTCGATTTCACCCGGCTCGCCGCCGTGGACCGGCTCACCCGCCGGATCCGCAACGAAGTGGTCCCCCCGAACCAGGCCCGCGCAGCGCTCGACGCGATCACCTCGGCGCCGCATCCATACCAGCGGTGGACCGCCACCGCCGCGTGGTCGCTGATGGCGGCGGCGATCGCCGCGTTGCTGGGCGCGGGCGCGCTGGTGGCCGCGGTCAGTTTCGCGACCACGGCGGCGATCGACCGCACCAATCGCGTCCTCAACCGCTACGGGCTGCCGTTCTTCTTCCAGCACATGGTGGGCGGGGCCATCGCGGCGATGCCGGCCATCGTGCTGGCGAGCCTGGCCGCGCGTTTGCGGATCGACGTGGACCCGACCCTGATCATCGCCGCCGGAATCACCGTGCTGCTCAGCGGATTACAGCTGGTCGGCTCGGTGCAGGACGCGATAACCGGTGCGCCGATCACCGCGACGGCCCGCATGCTCGAGGTGATGATGATGACCGGCGGCATCATCGCGGGCATCGCGCTCACCCTGCACGTCGCCGATCTCCTCGACGCCACCGTGCCACCGGTCTACCTGTCCTCCGCCCGCGACATCACCGACCTGCCGGTGAAGATCCTGGCCGGTGCGGTCGCCGCCCTCGCGTTCGCGCTCGCCTGCTACGCCGAACGCCGGGCGCTGGCCGCGGCCGCGGGCAGCGGCGCGGCGGGCACCATCTGTTTCCTGCTCATCCAGCAGGCCGGATTCGGGCCCGTGATCTCCTCCGGCGTCGCCGCGACGCTGGTCGGCCTCGCCGGTGGCCTGATGGCCCGCCGCGCGCTGACGCCCCCGCTGGTCGTCGCCGTCGCGGGCATCACCCCGCTGCTACCGGGTCTCAAGGTCTACCGCGGGCTCTACGCCCTGCTCAACGACGAATTGCTGATCGGAGGCAACCAGCTGCTGTCGGCCTTCGGCATCGGCTGCGCGCTGGCGGCCGGGGTCACGCTCGGTGAGTGGTGCGACCGCACGGTGCGCAGGCCGCGGATCCTGCGCCGGTTCGGCTCGCTGCGCCGCCCGATCGTGCGGCGTCGCCGCCGGTCGGCGCCCGCGCGCTGAGTGCGAGGTGCATGCGCGCCGAACGCCCGCCCGGTACCCTCTTATCGAACTGGTCAGGGCGGCCCGATTCGGTGGCGGCCCCGGTTGAGGTGAGGTGGTTCGGGCATGTCGGAAGCAGTACCGTTCTCGACGCAGATCCGCACCGCCACCGCGCGCCAGCATGCGGAGGCGGAGAACTCCCGCTTCATGAGCGACATGCTCGGCGGCTCGCTCGGCGTGGACTCCTATCACCGCTACACCGGCCAGCTCTGGTTCATCTACCGCGCGCTCGAGGGACGCTGGAAGACGCTGGCCGATGATCCGGTCGCCGGGCCGTTCATCCGGCCCGAGCTCGCCCGCACCGCGGAACTCGAACGCGACCTCGCGCATCTCATCGGTCCCGGCTGGCACACCGGCCTGGAGCCGCTGCCCGCGACCGCGGCCTACGCCGAACGCATCGATGAATGCGCGCGCGACTGGCCCGCCGGGTACATCGCCCACCACTACACCCGCTACCTCGGCGACCTGTCCGGCGGACAGGTCATCCGCGGCACCGCGGAAAAGCTGTGGAACCTGCCGCATCGCGGCGACGGCGTGCGCTTCTACGTCTTCGACGGCGTCGGCAACCCCGCGGCCTTCAAGCGCGAATACCGCAGCCTGCTCGATCGCCTGCCGCTGGACGATCTGGAACGCCGCCGCGTACTCGACGAGGGCCAGCGCGCCTTCGCGCTGAACAGCGCGGTGTTCGAGGAGCTCGCCGAGGAGTTCCCCGCCGCTCAATAGCGGGCCGGGCGGAGCCCATTGCCGCTGTGGTATGCGGCATTTCGGCCGTCGTGCGCGAACGCCGGAGACATGGGACAGTCGTGGTATGAGAGCGCGCCGTCGCATCGCCGTGGTTCTTGCCGGTCTTGTCGGTGTCGGTCTGGTGGGGGGTTGCGGCACGACGTCCGATCCCGGCGCCGGTCCCGGCTCGTCGACGGCGGCGCAGATCGTGCCGTTGATCTCGACGAACGACCTACGTCCAGCGCAGCCCGACGAGGTGCACCTGTTCGGATTCAACGACCTGCACGGACATCTGGAGCCACCGGGCGGATCCACCGGGAAGATCGCCGGACACGACGCGGGCGGTGCCGCCTACCTCGCCACGCATCTGACGCGGCTGAAGGCCGCCTATCCGTCCAGCGCCGTGCTGGCGGCGGGAGACAACATCGGAGCGAGCCCGTTGGTGTCGGCGCTGTTCCACGACGAGCCGACGATCACCTTCCTGAACAACACCGGAGTCGCCGCGTCGGCGGTCGGCAACCACGAATTCGACGAGGGCGTGCGGGAATTGGCGCGCCTGCAGCAAGGCGGCTGCGCTCTCGACGGATGCTCACCCGGCGCACCGTTCACCGGCGCCAGGTTCCCGCACCTGGCCGCGAACGTCGCCGACGCGCAGGGCAACCTGCCGCCCGCGCTGCGTCCGTGGACCTTGCTGGAGGCGGGCGGGCACCGGATCGGCGTGATCGGGACGGTGACGCCCGATACCGCGAATATCGTGCTGCCCGAGGGCATCCGGGGCTACCACTTCGGCGACGAAGCCGCCGCGATCAACCGCTACGTGCCGGAGATGAAGGCGGCGGGCGCCGAGGCCATCGTGGCGCTGGTGCACGACGGAGGCACCCAGCGACCCGAGCGGGACGCGCCGCTGGACTACAACGGATGCGCGAACGTCACCCCGAACGTAACGGGGCTGGCCGAGCGGATCGACCCCGCGGTCCGGGCGGTGTTCACCGCGCACAGCCACCAGCCCTACGTGTGCACCGTCGGCGGCAAAGTGATCACGCAGGCGGCCTCGTACGGGCGGCTCATCACCGATGTCACGCTGCGTTTCGGCAGCGACGGCGTGCAGGCATCGGCGGTGAACCGGGTCGTGACCCGCGAGGTGACACCCGACGCTCCGACGACCGCCCTGATCGATTTCTACACCGAGCAGTCCCGGCCCCGGGCGGGCCGCGTCGTCGGCGCGACCGCGCATGCCCTTCCGCACAGCCCCGGCCAGGCCGGCACCTCGCCGCTCGGCGACGTGATCGCCGATTCCATGCTGTCGGTCACCGCGGGCCCCGCCTCCGCCGTCGCGGCCTTCATGAACCCCGGCGGCGTGCGCGCGGACCTGAAGCAGGGACCGATCACCTACGGCGACATCTTCACCGTCCAGCCGTTCGGCAACCAGGTCGTCACGCTGACGCTGACCGGCAGCCAGCTCCTGCGCCTGCTGGAACAGCAGTGGAACGACCCCGCGAAGCCGACCGTCCTCTCCCCCGCCGGTATCACCTACACATACTCCGAGACCGCCCCCAAGGGCGCGAAGGTGATCGCGGACAGCGTCCGCGTCGGCGGGCAGCCGCTCAACCCCGTCGCCACCTACCGCGTCACGACCAACAGCTTCCTCGCTTCCGGCGGCGACGGGTTCACCGTCTTCACCGAAGGCGCCGATACCGCGGCGGGCCCGACCGACCTTGATGCTTTCGAGACATTCCTCCGGGACAAGCCCCCACTGCAGGCGCCGCCCGCCCGCGTCGAGAAGAAGTAGCCGAATGGAAGTAGCCGCACCGGACGCTACCGAATTGCTGGACACTCGACCAGATTGCGGGTAACTGGAAATCTATGTAACACATACCGTTTGACCTGCACGTTCGGGTGACCAGTCCCACAGGCCGAACGGGTCATGATCGCTTGCCGGTGCCACACGCGGTCGATTACTGTTCAGTAATAAGTCAGGACGAAGGTGTTCCTACTTTCGGCCCGACGTTCTGTCGCTGGGGGCCGAGCGACGCTGTCCGGATCCATTGCCGCATGCCGGATGACTTGTGCGACAACATGGTTCGAGTGAACAGCAGGAGAGTGCGATGGCCACTTACATCGTGACGGGCGGAACCGGATTCTTGGGCAGGCGGGTCGTGCAAGACCTCCTGGATCGCGACGCCGAGGCGATCGTCCACGTGCTGGTGCGCGAGACGTCGCTGGCGAAATTCACCGATATCGCGGCGGGTTGGCGCGGCGCGGAACGCGTTTTCGCGCTGATCGGCGATCTCACCGCCGACGGGCTCGGACTGGCGTGTGAAGCGCCGCAGGCCGACCACGTCGTCCATCTCGGCGCCGTCTACGACATGACCGCCGACGAGGACACCGCGCACGCCGCGAACGTCACCGGCACGCGCTCGGTGCTGACCTTGGCTCGCGAGCTGGGCGCGGTGCTGCACCACGTCTCCTCGGTGGCGGTGGCGGGCGACCACAAAGGCAAGTTCTTCGAGGAGGACTTCGACCTCGGACAGCAACTGACCTCGCCGTATCACCGCACCAAGTTCGCCGCCGAGAAGCTGGTGCGCGAATCGCGCGGCGTGCGCTGGCGGGTCTACCGGCCCGCGATCATCGTGGGCGATTCCCGTACCGGCGAGATGGACAAGATCGACGGCCCCTACTACTTCTTCAGCGCGATCGCGAAGCTCGGCACTCTGCCGTCCGATCTGCCGTTGCCGCTGCCCGATCTCGGCGCGACGAATATCGTTCCGGTCGACTATGTCTCGGCCGCGATGGCGGAACTGATCCGCCGCCCCGGCTTGGACGGCCGCACCTTCCACCTGGTCAACCCCGAGCCGCAGCCGTTCGGCGAGGTGTACCGCGCGCTCGCCGCCGCGGCCGGCGCGCCGACCGGCGTGGGCACACTGCCGGGCAGCGGCCTGGCGCTCAGCGGTCTGGCACACCTTCCCGGGGTCGCCTCCGTGCGCGATTTCCTGCTCCAACAGCTCGGCATCCCGGCCGAAGTCGCTCCGCACACCTCGTTCTCCGCGGAGTTCATCAGCGACTCCACCCGCGCCCAGCTGCGCAGCGCCGGCCTGACCGTGCCGTCGTTCGACAGCTACGCCGAACGCCTCTGGCAGTACTGGCGCGACCACCTCGACCCGCAGCGCGGACGCGTGACCGTCACCGGCGACCCGCTGGCCGGTCGGGTCGTGCTGATCACGGGCGCGTCCTCCGGGATCGGGCTGGCCACCGCGCACGCCGTCGCCCGGCGCGGCGCCAAGGTGCTGATGGTCGCCCGCGGTCACGACGACTTGGCGGCCGCGGCCGACGCCGTGCGCGCGGAAGGCGGTGTCGCGCATACCTATCCGTGCGACATCACCGACTCCGAAGCCGTCGAGAAGCTCGTGCAGTGCGTCCTCGACGACCACGGCCACGTCGACTACCTGGTGAACAACGCGGGCCGCTCGATCCGCCGCTCCGTGCTCAACTCCACCGACCGGATGCACGATTTCGAGCGCACCATGGCGGTGAACTACTTCGGCGCGGTCCGGCTCATCCTCGGACTGCTGCCGTCGATGCGGGCGCGCCGCTTCGGGCACGTGGTCAACATCTCCTCGATCGCGGTGCAGACCAAGGTGCCCCGGTTCGCCGCCTATGTGGCGAGCAAGTCGGCGCTGGACAACTTCAGCGAGATCGCGGCGGTGGAGAACCGGGATGCCGGAATCACCTTCACCTCGGTGCGGATGCCGCTGGTGCGGACCCCGATGATCGCGCCGACCGATCTGTACCGGGCACTTCCGGTACCGGATCCGGAGCAGGCCGCCGCTATCGTGGTCCGCGCGCTGGAGGACCGCCCGCATCGCATCGACACACCGGTCGGCACCTTCGCCCAGGCGATCGAGTTGCTGATGCCGTCGGTCAAACGCCAGATCATGCACCAGGGCTTCCGCCTGTTCGGCGAGTCCCGCGCCGCGCGGGGCGACTCGGACCGCCCTCCGGCCGAGGAGTCGACCCCCGAGCAGGCGCCCAGCCGCGGCGCGCTGTCCGTGCTGTCCCCGGTGATCATGCCGCTGATGGCGCTGCCCGCCCCCGCGGCGCGCGTCGCCCGCGTCGTTCCTGGCTTGCACTGGTAGCGGGCACCCCGAACGGTGGGACCGACCTCGGCCGGCCCCACCGTTCGGCTTCCCGGTTCCGCGGATGTCAGACCCGGTAGACCGTGAACTCGACCGCGGGCCACATGGCCCACCGGTAGTCGGTGTGCGCGGCGGGACGGATGCCGCCCTCGCACACCGGATCACCACTCGCGCAGTAGTTTCCGGTTCGCCAGGCGTATCGGTCCGGCACACCCCAGCCGATCAGCCGGATGGGATCGCCGAACAGCAGCACGGCGGACACCCGGGATTCCAGGTCCACGGGGAGTGAATGGATGCCACCGAGCGCGGTCACGATGCCGGTACCGAGCACTCCATGGGTCACTATGGCACCTTGTGAGAAGCCGACCAGGATGAACCGCTGGTCCGGGCACCTGGCCGCTTGCCACATCAGATGGGCGGTCATGTCCTGGGTGCCGCGACTGATCGAGGACGGATCGAGCAGGTCGGCCGGGTAGTCCACCCGGTAGGCCTGTGAGTCGACCGGAAGTGCTCGCCACAGCGCGTCATAGAGCGGGTCGCCCACCACCGAACCCAGATATCCGGGTTCGTGGGTGCCTCTCGCGACGACGACGTCGACCGCCGCACAGGACGTCGCCCATGCCTGCAATCCCGTCGCCGCCCCGAATCCCGCGACGAGCAGTAGCACGGCAAACGCCCTTACCACACGCCACTTCTCGAAATGAATTACCTTCCGGTTGGCCATCGTACTCACCTACTCACGCCGTTGTGAGACAGCCGATCGACACTTGTCAGTGACAATTGCGGCTATATCCGCGAAGGTAAGAACGGCTCCGGGGGCCGTCAAGGAACTCCATCCGACCGATACGGACTCAACGCAGAATCGTGTTCTACGGGCCCTTACGGCGCGAGAACCGCTGCGCCGGTGAACTGTCCGTGCGCGAGATCGGCCAGCGCCCGATCCGCCATGTCCAGGGAGTACCCGTGCGTGGTCAGATGTATCCGGTGATCGCCTGCGAAAGCCAGGAATTCGCGGGCGTCGGCACGGGTATTCGCGGTCACCGAGCGAATCTCCCGCTCCTGGAACAGATGCCGCTGGTAGTTCAGCACGGGAATGTCGCTGAGATGGATACCGGCGACGGCGAGGACGCCGCCCCGATCGAGCGCCGCCATGGCCGGCGGCACCAGGTCACCGACCGGCGCGAACAGGATCGCCGAATCCAGCAGCACCGGAGGCGGATCCGCCGCGCCCTGCACCGACGCCGCCCCGAGCGCGGACGCGAGCTCGCGCGCGGCCGGATCCCGTGTCATCACGTGCACCTCCGCTCCCTGCGCGGCGGCCACCTGAGCGGCGATGTGCGCGCTGCCGCCGAAGCCGTAGATGCCGAGCCGCCCGCCCGGCGGCACGGCCGCCCGCAGCAGCGCCCGGTACCCGATGATGCCGGCGCACAGCAGCGGAGCCGTGTCCGCGTCGGAGTAACCACCGGGCAGCCGCAGCGCGTACGCCGCAGGCACACAGGCGAATTCGGCGTACCCGCCGTCGGCGTCCCAGCCCGTGTAGGCCGAACGCGGACAGAGGTTCTCCGCCCCGCGCAGGCAGAATTTGCACTCCCCGCACGTGTGCCGCAGCCAGGCGATGCCCACCCGATCCCCGACCGCGAAACCCGCCCGCCGCGCACCCTGACCGAACGCGACGACCTCGCCGACCACTTCGTGCCCTGGCACCACTGCGGCGCGGTGTACCGGGAGATCCCCTTCGGCCACATGCAAGTCGGTCCGGCACACGCCGCAGGCGAGAACACGCACCAGCAGGTCCCCCGGGCCGGGTTCCGGCACCGGCGTGCGCTCCGCGTGCAACGGGCCGTCATCGATCGGTCCCGGCCTGCGCACCCGCCAGCACCGCATCGAGGAACTGCCGCCGCGGAGTTCGCTCATCGCCGGATCACCTCGCACCGATCGGACCGACACGGATCGGGCACCCCAGCCACGCCGGATGCGCCGAATTCACCCTACTCGGGCCATTCGGGCCGCGCCCGGCAACGCAGTCTGATACGTTTCTGTATCGAGTACATTTCTGTATCCGATGATCGGTCGAGGCCGAACCGAGGAGGTGCCCGATGGCGTCCGACGCCGCGCAGGCCGCGCCCGCCCGGGTCACCCGCCGCCGCGCCGAAACCAGGAACCGGCTGTTGAAGGCCGCCTACGAGGCGTTCGCCGAGGAGGGCTTCGGACGCGCCACTGTGGAGCGGGTGTGCGAGCGCGCCGGGTTCACCCGCGGGGCGTTCTACTCGAATTTCAGTTCGCTGGACGAGCTGTTCCTGGCCATGTGGGAGCAGCGCTCCACGGCGATGCTCACCGAGGCGAGCGCGATTCTCGACGGGATCGCGGCCGGGGGCGCCGATGACGTGCGCACCGCCGTCGAGCGCCTGGAACGAGCGGTCCCTGTCGACGAGGGCTGGTACCGGATCACCGCGGAATTCACCGCGCACGCCCTGCGCACCCCCGCGCTGCGCCGGGTGATGGCCGCCCGCGAGGAGGCCATCGTGGCGGCGCTCATGCCCACCATCGTCGCCGCGCTCGCGCGCGGCGGTCGCACCGTGCCGGATCCCGAGTCGTTCGGCCAAGCGCTCATCGCCGTGCACGACGGCACCAGCGTGCAGGTGCTGATGGAGCCGGACAGCCGCGCCGTGCGCGAGCGGCGCACCGAACTCTTCCACCACGTCGTGCTGGCCTACAGCACCGCAACCGAAGGATGAACATGTCCCACAGCAGCCCCGAGGTGACGCCGGAGGCGGACGTCCTCGTCATCGGCGCCGGGCTGGCCGGCCTGGTCGCCACGCACGAGCTGGTCAAGGCGGGTCGCACGGTGCACGTGCTCGACCAGGAGAATCGCAACAACCTGGGCGGCCAGGCGTTCTGGTCGCTGGGCGGCCTGTTCTTCGTCGACAGCCCGGAACAGCGGCGCCTCGGCATCAAGGACTCCTACGATCTCGCCCTGCAGGACTGGCTCGGCTCGGCCGGGTTCGACCGCGACAACGAGGACAAGTGGGCCAGGCAGTGGGCGCAGGCATACGTGCGGTTCGCGGCCACCGAGAAGCGTGACTACCTGCGCGCTCTCGGCCTGCGCGTGACCCCGCTGGTCGGGTGGGCCGAACGCGGCGGCGACCGCGCCGACGGGCACGGCAATTCGGTGCCGCGCTTCCACCTCACCTGGGGCACCGGCCCGGAGGTGGTGCGGGTCTTCGCCGAGCCGGTCCTCGAGGGCGAGCGGCGCGGCCTGGTTCGCTTCAGCTTCCGCCATCAGGTGGACGAATTGATCGTGGCGGACGGCGCGGTCGTCGGCGTGCGCGGCACCGTACTCGAGGACACCGATCTCGACCGCGGCCGCGCCTCGTCCCGGACCGCGGTCGGCGCGTTCGAATTCCGCGCCAAGGCCGTGATCGTCACGTCCGGCGGCATCGGTCACAACCACGAGATGATCCGGCGCAACTGGCCCACCGAGCGCCTCGGGCCGTGCCCGGAGACGCTGATCTCCGGCGTGCCCGCGCACGTCGACGGCCGGATGCTCGGCATCACCGAGGCGGCGGGCGGCGCGATCGTCAACCGGGACCGCATGTGGCACTACACCGAGGGCATCGTCAACTGGGATCCGATCTGGCCCGACCACGCCATCCGGATCATCCCGGGCCCGTCCTCGCTGTGGTTCGACGCGAACGGAAAACGGCTGCCCGCACCGTGTTTCCCCGGCTTCGACACCAATACGACGATGAAGGCGATCCTGAAGACCGGCTACGACTACTCCTGGTTCGTGCTCACCCAGTCGATCATCGAAAAGGAGTTCGCGCTGTCGGGCTCCGAGCAGAACCCGGACATCACCGGTAAGGATCTCAAGCTCACCCTGAAAAGCCGCGTCGCCAAGGGAGCGCCGGGGCCGGTCGAGGCGTTCAAACAGCACGGTGTCGACTTCGTCGTCGCGGACACGCTGCGTGAACTGGTCGAGGGCATGAACAAGATCGCGCGCGGCCCCCAGCTGGACCACGACGACCTGGAACGCCAGATCGTCGCCCGCGACCGGGAACTGGCGAACAAGTACAGCAAGGACAGCCAGCTGATGGCGATCGACAACGCGCGCCGGTACTTCGGCGACAAGGCGGGCCGGGTCGCCAAACCGCACCGGATCCTCGACCCGGCCGCCGGACCGCTGATCGCCGTGCGGCTGAACATCCTCACCCGGAAGACTCTGGGCGGCTTGCAGACCGACCTGGATTCGCAGGTGATCCGGCCGGACGGCACGGCGTTCCCCGGTCTGTACGCCGCGGGCGAGGTGGCCGGGTTCGGTGGCGGTGGCGTGCACGGGTACAACGCGCTGGAGGGCACCTTCCTCGGCGGATGCATCTTCTCCGGCCGGGCTGCCGGACGTGCGCTGGCCGCGAAACTGGCCTGATCGCTATGGCCTGCACCGGGATGCCGCCGTGGCGGGCCCCGTCGAGGTCGCCAGGGACGGCGCAAGGGACGTGAACGAGGGCGCGCCGGAGTAGAGCCGGATACCCGCCGAGTATCGCCCCGGCCGCACCGTCACGTCGGTGATCTCGGCCGCGTTGCCGAAGACGTCCGTCACGCGTGCCGTGAACGGGCCCGACCCCGCGCCCGAGAGGGTCCAATAGTTGTCGGCCCGCCGGGCGAGCTGCTGCCACGGACCGCCACCCGCGGGCCGGACAGCCGCCTCGCGCAACGGATTTCCGGTGCCGCCGAACAGGATGCCGAACCAGGACGTGGAAGAGTCCTGCTCGACCTCGAAGGTCAGCTCCTGCACCGGTTGCGGGTCGCGGACCAGGCGGTAGCGGACCGCGGCCACCCCGTCGTCGGGATCGGCGATCAGCTCGAACGCGGCCGCGCTCAGATTCAGTTCTTCTCCAGCGCATGCCGGGCAGTGGTCCACCACCAGCGCCCGGACCGACCCGCGTGGGCCCTGGATGTCCAGATACGCCCCGCAGAGGTCGGCGCGACCGTAGTCGGAGGTGGAGAGCCCGGCGTAGTAGCCCTCCGGCGGCAGCTCGCGGAAGGAACACGACACCTGCTTGCCGAACCTGTAGTAGCGCGCCTCGGCGGACCTTTCCGGCCCGAGCGGCGCGAATGTCATGGCACTCACCGGTAATCGCGAGGGCGAGGACGCCTCGTTCAGTGCGGCCGCGGCACCGCAGCTCGGCGCGGACGGCCGCACCAGCCAGACGACCACCGCGACGGTGGCCAGCACGCCTGCCGCAAACCATAGCCATTCGGAACGGAATGGCCGCTCTTGGATCGGTACCCGGTGCATCGCTTCCCCGACTCCGGCTCACCTGCTCGCGGACTGTCCATCCTGACTTCATCAGGAAAGCAGCCCCGCGCCTCGCGTGCACCGCGAACGAAAATTCTTCATTGTGAAAGACCGCAGTTCAGCAAGCATACGGCTAATTTCGACCGATCCGCCTTGCGCAGGCACTGCCCGATCGGAAATGATCCGGCGCGGCTGCGGCCCGCCGGGACCGTGCGGCCCGTCAATGTCTGCGCGCGTGCCGAGGGAGAAGGTTCCGACCCGCCTCCTGGGCCACCTCGGCCAGCGCGCGGGCCAGCCGCGCGGTGTCCAGCACCGCTCGGTCAGCACCGATCCGGCCCGACAGCGACACGGCGGCCAGCGCGGCACCGCGACCGCGAATCGGCACGGCCACACACGCGATGCCCGTCACCGACTCCTCGTTGTCGACGGCGACACCCTGCCGGTTACGGATGCGACTCAGTTCGCGATGCAGTTCGGCACGGTCGGCGAGAGTGCGGGCGGTCAGCTGCGGCAGGCGATCCCGGAAGGTCGCTTCCACGATGCTCGGTTCCAGCGTGGCCAGCAGCGCCTTGCCCAGTGCCGTGCTGTGCGCGGGCATCCGGCCGCCGAGCCGGGTGGGCACGGCCGCGGCGCACCGGCCGCCGACCTTGTCCAGGTACAGCACGTCGCGCCCGTCCAGAACGCCGAGGTGACCGACCATGCCGGTCTGCTGGTGCAGGTCGTGCAGCAGCGGACTCACCGCGTCCCGAATCTCGTTGTGCTCGGCCGCGAGTCCGCCCAGCTCCAGCGTGCGCAGTCCGAGCCGGTAGCCGCCCGGCGCGTGGGCGAGCCAGCGCAGCCGGATCAGCTGGTCGAGGATGCGGTGCACGGTGGATCGCGGCAATCCGGTGCGCTCGGCGAGTTCGACGAGCGTCAGCGTCGGCGTCGCGCCGTCGAAAGCTTCCAGTATCAGCGTCATCCGCTCGATCATCGACACCGGCGGCTGGCCCGGCCGTGCCGCCGATCCCGAGCCGGTCCATAACTCCCCGGGCTCGAAATCGGTCATCACCTCGACCGTCATTGCCAACCTCCACGCGTGCTCGCGTAGAGCTTAGGAGCAATCCTCTCGGACAGGGGTAATTCACTGATCATTTCGACGCGACGCCGCCGCCGAGCGCGCGGGCCGACGAGCGGCTCACACGCCGACGGCGCCTGTGTTCGCAGGTGACGGCCCGATCCAGCCGCTAGGCGGATCCGGACGCGGAATCCGCGACGGTGAACAGCCACTCGCGGGTGTACCGCTCGGCCAGCAGCGGCAAGTAGTTCACGATGGTGGCGTGGTCGGCGAAATGGTCGTACGACGAGTGCAGGTGATCCTCGATCGCGGCCTCGCTGACCACGCCGTCGAATTCGTCCTCCAAACGCTGCGCGGCCGCTTTCAGGGCGAGTTCCTGGTCGAGGGGGGTTTGCTGGTTCGGGTCATGGGTGGCAGGACGGTCGGTCATCGCAAGGTTCCCTTGGTCGTGACGAGATCGGTACCTCGGGCGCTGTCGTAGCCGCACGATAACGCCCGTCGGTGGGGTACCCGGTCGAGCTGGTCCGACACCCCGGGCTGCGATAGAACACGTTCTTGTCCTGGAAGGCGGCGCGTGCCAGGCTCGACAGATGGATCTCGACGCCATCGAAGCCGTCCGCCAGCTGAAGTACCGCTACTTCCGGAGCCTCGATCTCAAAGACTGGGACGAGTTCGCCGACACCCTCGCCGTCGACGCGGAAGGACGCTACGGCACCCACGCCATGGGTGAGCCGCTGCACCTGGACGGCCGCGACGCCATCACCGCGTTCATGCGGGAGAACCTCGGCCCCTCGGTCGTCTCGGTACACATCGCCAACCACCCGGAAATCAGCGTCGACGGCCGAACGGCCACGGGATCCTGGGCATTCGAGGACACCGTGATCGCCACCGAATACGGCGTGCTGATCCGGGGGGCCGGTTACTACACCGACACCTACCGCCGTGACGCCGATGGCAAATGGCGCATCACCTTCACCGGCTACCGCCGCATCTACGAATCCATGCAGTCGCTGGCGGACACGCCCAGCTTCCAATTGCTGTCCAATATGTGGGCGCCGGAGAAATGACCGCCCAGCGCCCGACGCGAAATCGGTCCACTATCGGCCCGGTGGCGCTGGACTGCCCGGCGCCGCCCGGTGGATGCTGCGAGCATGCCCTCCCTAGCGCCTGATGAATTCACTCCCGAAACCACCTACCTGAACACCGCCTCCTTCGGGCTGCCGTCCACCCGGGCCCTCGCCGCGGTGCGCGACGCGAGTGCGAGCTGGGCGTCCGGCCGCGGTGCGCCGACTTCCGAGGTGGATCGACTGGTACCCGACCTGCGTGCCGGGTTCGCCCGGCTGCTCGATGGCGCGACCGCCGACGACATCGCGCTCGGCAGTGGTGTCGCCGGCCTCATCGGCCCCGTGGCCACCGCCCTGCCGCCCGGCGCGGAGGTCCTGCTGCCGGAAGGCGAATTCTCCTCCGTCTCCATGCCTTTCGTGCACCGTGGCGACCTCGTCGTGCGCTTCGTGCCCTTGCCCGAGCTGGCCGCGCACGTGCGACCGGAGACCGCGCTGGTCGCCGTGAGCGTGGTCCAGTCCGCGGACGGCCGCGTCACCGATCTGGCCGAGTTGCGCGCGGTCACCCGAGCCAACGGCGCGCGCCTGCTCGTGGACGCCACCCAGGCCGCGGGCTGGCTGCCATTGCGCTTCGCCGACGCGGACTACTGGGTCTGCGCCACCTTCAAATGGCTGATCGGCGCGCGCAGCGTCGCGTTCCTCGCCACTGCGCGCGACCTCGTCCCGCAGCTGCGCCCGGTCGGCTCCAGCTGGTACGCCGCCGAGGACCGCTGGGCCGAGCTCTACCGCCCGATCGCGCTGCCCGCGACGGCACGGCGGTTCGACACCACACCCGATTGGCTCGGCGTCGTGGCGGCGCTGGCCGGACTGTCGCTGATCGAGGAACTCACCGTCGACAAGATCGGCGCGCACGACCTCGAACTCGCCGACCGCTTCCGCGACGGCCTGCGTGAGCTGGGCTTCGAACCTGTCGAAGCGCGCTCCCCGATCGTCTCCGTGCCCGGCGCGGCGGACTTGGCCGCCCGGCTCGCGGAGGCCGAAGTGGTCGCCTCGGCGCGGGGCGGCGGATTGCGGTTCGCGTTTCACCTCTACAACAGCGCCGACGACGTCGAGCGGGCACTGTCGGTGCTGCGCGCCGGTTAGCCCGGTCCGGCCGCGTGCCGCCCGGCCGGACCGGGTTCGAGCGGCCTGATGCGCGGCACACGACGGGCTACTTGACCGCACTGCCGGTCGAGGGCTCAGGGCCGCAGCCGCCGACCCCGCCGAACATCGAGCGGGCGCTGCCCTCTCCGCATGCCGGACAGTGCCCGAGCGGCATCCGCGTGCGACCCGGCCCGTCGAAGACCAGACCGGCCCGATAACACGGCACGCCTGCGGAACCGCGCGACCTCACCGCCAGTCAAGGACTCGAGGCCGCAGTGCGGGACGAGCACCACCGGGCGCGCACCACAGCCGCACCCCGAATAGCCCCGAACGGCGGACGCGTGCGACCCCGCCCGTCGAAGACCAGACCCCCCCGATAACACGGCACGCCTGCGGAACCGCGCGGCCGCAGTGCCGGTCGAGGGCTCAGGGTCGCACCGCAGTGCGAAGCCCGCCGAAGCATCGAGCAGTGCTGTCCCCGCCGCATGCCGAATAGGCCCCCCACTCGTAACCGCATGGCCGCATGATCGGTCGGCAATCAGGGAAGCCCGGAAACCCGCGCCGGCCCGAACGCGATCACCGACCAGGGCGGTGTGCGGGAGCGGTGATCAGGGGGAGATCCAGCGCGGTGAGAATTCCGGCGGGGGCGGCGATCACCGCGGGGACGGCGTTGACGATGCGCAGGCCGGTCGCCAGGACCGTCGCGTAGTTGTGATCCCCATTGCGGCTCGAGGTCACCAGATCCAGCGCGTAATCGGGCTCGCCGGTGATCTCGACCCGGTAGGAGCCCTCGGGGTGCGCCGGCTGTGGCCAGTCCGGGCACAGGTCGGGGCGCAGCCGGGTGACGTGCTCGAGCACCGTGACCGGCACGTCCCCGACCATGCCCCGAACTTCGAACCGCAATGCCGCCGCGGTTCCCTCGGCGATGTGCCCGGTCACGATGTCGAACGACTCCGGCGCGGGGATGCGCTCGTAGGACTGCGTGACGGCATCGAGGGTGACGCCGATCCCGGCCGCGAGCTGACGGACCGTGCCACCCCAGGCCAGCGACAGCACACCGGGCTGCAACAGCATGGGGATCTCGTCGACGGGCTTGCCGAAGCCCATGATGTCGAACATGACCGCACGGTTGTCGTAGCTGGCGTAGTCCACGATCTCCAGACAGCGCACCTGGTCGACCCGCAGACAGGTCCCGGCGAGCGCGAGCGGGAGCAGATCGTTGGCGAAACCGGGGTCGATTCCGTTCACCCACAGCGACGAATTGCCTTGCGCGGCCGCCTCCTGCACCGGTTTCAGCAGCTCGTCGGGCAGCACGCCGTAGGGGTACTGGAAGAACACCGGTGCGCAAGCGACGACATTGATCCCGGCGGCCAGGATGCGCTGCAGATCCTGCACGGCTTCCAACAGCCGGTTGTCGGTCATCGAGCAGTAGACGACGCAGTCCGGGCGCGACGCGAGCAGTGCGTCGGCGTCCATCGTGGCGGTGACGCCGACCGGGTGATCGAGTCCCGCGAGGGTTCCCGCGTCCGTGCCGCTCTTGGCAGGACCGGACACCCATACGCCGGTCAGTTCCAGTTCGGGATGGGCGATGACGCCGGCCAGGGCATGCCTGCCCACATTGCCGGTGCCCCACTGCACTACGCGATATGTCATGTCACAGATCCGGGATCGGGAGGTCGAGGTTCGGGATGATCAAGCCGCCGTCGGGCTCGAGAATCTTGCCGGTGAGGTACTTGCCCGCGGGCGACACCAGATAGAGCGCGGCGGCGGCGATGTCTTCGGGTTCGCCGATGCGATGCAGCGGCGTCTTGGTCTCCAATTCCGTGCGCATGGCGTCATTGCTCGCGACGATCTCCAGCGCGGAGGTCAGGATCGAGCCGGGCGCGATCGCGTTCACCCGGATGCGTGGATTCAGGTCGAGGGCGGCGAGCTTGGTGTAGTGAGCGAGGGCAGCCTTGGCGGTGCCGTATGCCGCGAACGCACGTCCGGGCAGGCGCCCCATCGTGGAGGTGATGTTCAGAATCGAACCGCCTCCCGCTGTTTCGAGTATGTGCGGCACGGCGGCCCTGACCAGGGCGTGCGCATTGACGACGTTGAAGTCGAACGCCTGCGCCAGCGCCTGCGGCGTCGTGTCCAGCAGCGGGCACGGCAGTGCGCCGCCCACGTTGTTGACCACGATGTCCAGCCGTCCGAAGCGTTCGACCGCTGCCACGGCGAGGGCCGCCGTGGCAGCGGCGTCGCTCAGGTCCGCGGGCACCACGTGGGCCTGTCGCCCGGCGGCGGCGACCCGCTCGGCGACCTCCGCGAGCTGGCTCTCCGTCCGTGCGGCGATGACGACATCCGCGCCCGCCTCCGCGAACGCGACCGCTATGGCCGCGCCCAGGCCACGGCCCGCACCGGTGACTATGGCGACCTGATCGTCGATTCGGAACCGGTCCAGAATCATTCGCGCTCCCTACGCTGGTGACGAATATTCGACAGAGTGTGATCTAATATTCGTCATCGTAGGTCGCTCACCTGAGCCGGGACAAGGGGTTGCCGCAATGCCGGACCGATCCGCGTCGCCACCGACGCGTCGCGTCATCGATATCGTCTCGCTGCTGGCGACCTCCGGTGAACCGATCAGCGTCGCGGGCGTCGCCGAGCGTCTCGGTATCGCCCGCGCGACCGCGACCGCGATCCTGGCCGAACTGGACGCGGCCGGTTGGGTGGCCCGCGACCCGGCTCGCGGCTACGTCATCGGGCCCGCCCTGGCCGGGCTGCACGGTGCCGCGCTCCCGCACGGCGTCGGCGACCTCCTCGCCGGCCTGGCTGCCCGGACCGGGTACGGCGCCACGTTCAGCCGCATCGAACCCGACCGGCTCACCGTGCTCGACGTGCGGCACGGCGTCGACCGCGTCGTTCCCGGAATCCCGGTGGGGCATCGCATTCCGCTCCAATTCCCGGCCGGTGCCAGCGTCATGCCGTGGCGTCCGGCGAACGAACAGAACACCTGGCTGCGCACCGCCACCGAAGAGGATCGACGGATGGCCGGTGCGCTCCTGGCGCTGGTACGCGATCGTGGGGTGGCCGTCTTCCGACCACGCGCCGACGACGCGGGGATGGTCGATCTGCTCGCCGATCTGCTCGGCGCGGTGGGATCCGAACTGCTGCAACCTCATCTGCGCACGCGCGCGCTTCGTCAGCTCGCCGCGCTCACGTCACGGCCCTTCAGCCGGACAGAGCTGGATTCGGAGGAGGTACTGCCGCTGAGTTATCTGGCGGCGCCGGTTTTCGACGCGAGCGGCACCGCGGCCTACGAAGTGCAGCTGGGACCGTTGCGTTCCGCGACGACCCGAGCCGAACGCGAGGATTTCGTGGATGCTACGCGCAGCGCGGCACGTGAATTGACGAGCACGCTCGCCATTGATCGGTAAGGAAAAGCAATTTCCGGATAAACGACGAAAGGCCCCCGACGATCGTCGGGGGCCTTTCGGAGCTTTTTGGGTGCTCGAACGCAGATAGGGGACCCAGTATCTGGGTCCCCTATCGCAATGAATGTTCCGGCGGTGTCCTACTCTCCCACACCCTGTCGAGTGCAGTACCATCGGCGCTGGCAGGCTTAGCTTCCGGGTTCGGAATGGGACCGGGCGTTTCCCTACCGCTATGGCCGCCGTAACTCTATGAAACTATCCACACCCCCCACACCCACCCCACACGAACCGCTCACCGAAAAGGTGAGGGAACCCCGTGGGAGGGTGTAAGCGGTCTGTGTGTTGTTTCAGATACCGCACAGTGGACGCGTAGCAACCTTTGTTGGTAAGTCCTCGGCCGATTAGTACCGGTCACCTCCACACGTTACCGTGCTTCCAGTTCCGGCCTATCAACCCCATGGTCTGTGGGGGGCCTTAACCACTCAAAGGTGGTGAGAAACCTCATCTTGGAACAGGCTTCCCGCTTAGATGCTTTCAGCGGTTATCCCTTCCGAACGTAGCCAACCAGCAGTGCCCTTGGCAGGACAACTGGCACACCAGAGGTTCGTCCGTCCCGGTCCTCTCGTACTAGGGACAGCCTTCCTCAAGTTTCTGACGCGCGCGGCGGATAGAGACCGAACTGTCTCACGACGTTCTAAACCCAGCTCGCGTGCCGCTTTAATGGGCGAACAGCCCAACCCTTGGGACCTACTCCAGCCCCAGGATGCGACGAGCCGACATCGAGGTGCCAAACCATCCCGTCGATATGGACTCTTGGGGAAGATCAGCCTGTTATCCCCGGGGTACCTTTTATCCGTTGAGCGACACCGCTTCCACATGCCGGTGCCGGATCACTAGTCCCGACTTTCGTCCCTGCTCGACCTGTCAGTCTCACAGTCAAGCTCCCTTGTGCACTTGCACTCGACACCTGATTGCCAACCAGGCTGAGGGAACCTTTGGGCGCCTCCGTTACATTTTGGGAGGCAACCGCCCCAGTTAAACTACCCACCAGGCACTGTCCCTGAACCCGATCAGGGTCCGAGGTTAGAAGTCCAATACGACCAGAGTGGTATTTCAACGACGACTCCACGAACACTGGCGTGCCCGCTTCACAGTCTCCCACCTATCCTACACAAACCGTACCGAACACCAATACCAAGCTATAGTGAAGGTCCCGGGGTCTTTTCGTCCTGCCGCGCGTAACGAGCATCTTTACTCGTAATGCAATTTCGCCGAGTCTGTGGTTGAGACAGCAGAGAAGTCGTTACGCCATTCGTGCAGGTCGGAACTTACCCGACAAGGAATTTCGCTACCTTAGGATGGTTATAGTTACCACCGCCGTTTACCGGGGCTTAAATTCTCAGCTTCGCACCCGAAGGCGCTAACCGGTCCTCTTAACCTTCCGGCACCGGGCAGGCGTCAGTCCGTATACATCGTCTTACGACTTCGCACGGACCTGTGTTTTTAGTAAACAGTCGCTTCTCTCTGGTCTCTGCGACCACACCCAGCTCACAGCGTAAAGCCGGTCACCAGACGTGGTCCCCCTTCTCCCGAAGTTACGGGGGCATTTTGCCGAGTTCCTTAACCACAGTTCTCTCGATCGCCTCGGTATTCTCTACCTGACCACCTGTGTCGGTTTGGGGTACGGGCCGTGTACCAACTCACTAGAGGCTTTTCTCGGCAGCATAGGATCACTGAATTCGCCTCAATCGGCTACGCATCACCTCTCAGGCTGTATGAATGGCGGATTTGCCTACCACTCGCCCTACAGGCTTACACCAGGTATTCCATCACCTGGCCCAGCTACCTTCCTGCGTCACCCCATCGCTTGACTACTACAGCAGGGGTCGTGCGCAGCCGCTTCAAGCTTCCCGAAGGAAGTCCATCCACATTTGGGCACTTAGCACCACTGATTCGCCACTGGGCGCGGATACACGGGTACGGGAATATCAACCCGTTGTCCATCGACTACGCCTGTCGGCCTCGCCTTAGGTCCCGACTCACCCTGGGCGGATTAACCTGGCCCAGGAACCCTTGGTCATTCGGCGGACGAGTTTCTCACTCGTCTTTCGCTACTCATGCCTGCATTCTCACTCGCGTAGCCTCCACAACTAGCTCACACTGCTGCTTCCATGGCTACACGACGCTCCCCTACCCACCCCAGCTCCTGGCTCGAAAGCAGAATAATGCTGGAGTGCCGCGGCTTCGGCGGTGTACTTGAGCCCCGCTACATTGTCGGCGCAGAATCACTTGACCAGTGAGCTATTACGCACTCTTTCAAGGGTGGCTGCTTCTAAGCCAACCTCCTGGTTGTCTTCGCGACTCCACATCCTTTTCCACTTAGTACACGCTTAGGGGCCTTAGCCGGCGATCTGGGCTGTTTCCCTCTCGACTACGAAGCTTATCCCCCGCAGTCTCACTGCCGCGCTCTCACACACCGGCATTCGGAGTTTGGCTGATTTCGGTAAGCTTGTAGGCCCCCTAGACCATCCAGTAGCTCTACCTCCGGTGTGAAACACGCGACGCTGCACCTAAATGCATTTCGGGGAGAACCAGCTATCACGGAGTTTGATTGGCCTTTCACCCCTACCCACAGCTCATCCCCTCAGTTTTCAACCTAAGTGGGTTCGGGCCTCCACGACGTCTTACCGTCGCTTCACCCTGGCCATGGGTAGATCACTCCGCTTCGGGTCCATGATATGCGACTCACACGCCCTATTCGGACTCGCTTTCGCTACGGCTACCCCACACGGGTTAACCTCGCCACACACCGATGACTCGCAGGCTCATTCTTCAAAAGGCACGCCATCACCCCACCCCGAAGGGAAGGCTCTGACGGATTGTAAGCGCACGGTTTCAGGTACTATTTCACTCCCCTCCCGGGGTACTTTTCACCTTTCCCTCACGGTACTAGTCCGCTATCGGTCACCAGGGAGTATTCAGGCTTACCGGGTGGTCCCGGCAGATTCACAGCAGATTTCACGGGCCCGCTGCTACTCGGGCACCCACTACAACAGAGCACGTGTTTTCGTCTACGGGATTATCACCCTCTACGACAGGCCGTTCCAGACCACTTCGACTAACACGAACTTTTCTGACTGTCGCTCGACTCGGCAGAATCGAGAAAGTGAGCCCCACTACCCCGCCCAGACAACCCCTGCCGGGTATCACATCTGAACGGTTTAGCCTCATCCGCTTTCGCTCGCCACTACTCACGGAATCACAATTGTTTTCTCTTCCTGTGGGTACTGAGATGTTTCACTTCCCCACGTTCCCTCCCAACCGCCTATATATTCAGCGGCAGGTGACACGACATCACTCGTGCCGGGTTTCCCCATTCGGAAATCCTCGGATCTCAGCTCGGTTGACAGCTCCCCGAGGCTTATCGCAGCCTCCTACGTCCTTCATCGGCTCCTGGTGCCAAGGCATCCACCGTACGCTCTTCAACACTTACTAACAAAGATGCTCGCGTCCACTGTGCAGTTCTCAAACAACACACCCACACCGAATCGAACTCCAAGACCATCGAAATCAAAAACCCCGAGGTATCAAGGAAATCCGGGCGGATCGTATTTTTTGCCTGGAAAGAACGCCTGTTCTTTCAGGACCCAACAGTGTGTCGACTACATCCCCGAACCAGAAGCACTCAGGCTCCCAGCATCTTCGAGGCACATGCCAGCGTTCCACCCATGAGCTCCCGCCGGAAGACGATTGCTTCCGAAACGGTCTCTGGCACGACCACACTCGACTGTTCGAGGCGATCGCGCAGACATGCTCCTTAGAAAGGAGGTGATCCAGCCGCACCTTCCGGTACGGCTACCTTGTTACGACTTCGTCCCAATCGCCGATCCCACCTTCGACGGCTCCCTCCCACAAGGGGTTAGGCCACCGGCTTCGGGTGTTACCGACTTTCATGACGTGACGGGCGGTGTGTACAAGGCCCGGGAACGTATTCACCGCAGCGTTGCTGATCTGCGATTACTAGCGACTCCAACTTCACGGGGTCGAGTTGCAGACCCCGATCCGAACTGAGACCGGCTTTAAGGGATTCGCTCCACCTCACGGTATCGCAGCCCTCTGTACCGGCCATTGTAGCATGTGTGAAGCCCTGGACATAAGGGGCATGATGACTTGACGTCGTCCCCACCTTCCTCCGAGTTGACCCCGGCAGTCTCTCACGAGTCCCCGCCATTACGCGCTGGCAACATAAGATAAGGGTTGCGCTCGTTGCGGGACTTAACCCAACATCTCACGACACGAGCTGACGACAGCCATGCACCACCTGTACACCGACCACAAGGGGGCCTACATCTCTGCAGGTTTCCGGTGTATGTCAAACCCAGGTAAGGTTCTTCGCGTTGCATCGAATTAATCCACATGCTCCGCCGCTTGTGCGGGCCCCCGTCAATTCCTTTGAGTTTTAGCCTTGCGGCCGTACTCCCCAGGCGGGGTACTTAATGCGTTAGCTACGGCACGGATCCCGTGGAAGGAAACCCACACCTAGTACCCACCGTTTACGGCGTGGACTACCAGGGTATCTAATCCTGTTCGCTACCCACGCTTTCGCTTCTCAGCGTCAGTTACTGCCCAGAGACCCGCCTTCGCCACCGGTGTTCCTCCTGATATCTGCGCATTTCACCGCTACACCAGGAATTCCAGTCTCCCCTGCAGTACTCAAGTCTGCCCGTATCGCCCGCAAGCTTGGGGTTGAGCCCCAAGTTTTCACGGACGACGCGACAAACCGCCTACAAGCTCTTTACGCCCAGTAATTCCGGACAACGCTCGCACCCTACGTATTACCGCGGCTGCTGGCACGTAGTTGGCCGGTGCTTCTTCTACAGGTACCGTCACTTGCGCTTCGTCCCTGTCGAAAGAGGTTTACAACCCGAAGGCCGTCATCCCTCACGCGGCGTCGCTGCATCAGGCTTTCGCCCATTGTGCAATATTCCCCACTGCTGCCTCCCGTAGGAGTCTGGGCCGTGTCTCAGTCCCAGTGTGGCCGGTCGCCCTCTCAGGCCGGCTACCCGTCGTCGCCTTGGTAGGCCATTACCCCACCAACAAGCTGATAGGCCGCGGGCCCATCTCGCACCGATAAATCTTTCCACCCACCGCCATGCGACAGCAGGTCATATCCGGTATTAGACCCAGTTTCCCAGGCTTATCCCGAAGTGCGAGGCAGATCACCCACGTGTTACTCACCCGTTCGCCGCTCGTGTACCCCGAAGGGCCTTACCGCTCGACTTGCATGTGTTAAGCACGCCGCCAGCGTTCGTCCTGAGCCAGGATCAAACTCTCCGTTGAAGACTCAAATCACACCCCGAAAGGCGCAATCAAAAGTAATAACCAGAGTCCGAAAACCCAGCAAAACAATCGCCAGCAAAAAGCTGACTAAAATGTCCGACCCTCCCACACGGGGAGCGGGAAGAGCCGGAACCAAATAAAACATTTGGCACTGACATTCATCGACACACTATTGAGTTCTCAAAGAACACACGCACACACATTCACTCCGGAATTCACCGGAACTTCAGTGAGGCAACTTTCCCAGCTTAGCTCATTCGTTCACCCGATCAAAATCGGGCTCGCGACCGAGCCAGTGTGATCGCCAGGCGCTCCTCGTCCTACCTCGTTTCCCGGTCCTTCCGCTCGGCGTCTCCGCCTTGCTTCTCGGCTCCGGGTCGGTGTCCGTGTCGCTCTGACTTGGAATAAGTTACGCGGCGGAAAACGCTTCGTCAAATCGCCTGGGCAGCGCGTCATTTCGCAGGTCAGAGGCGTGCGATCGGCGGAACGACGGGCCGAATGACACGACTGTGATTCAGACCACCACAAGATCGATTCTGTCGCCCGGAGAGGCAATGGCGCCCGTGGGCGATCAGCCGCCCAGCGGAGCGCGGCGCGATGCCCGACCGGATTCGCGTCGCCGAACGCGAGGGCCGCATCGCGCAGCGCCGGAATGTTCCGCGGATCGCCGCGCGGGATTGCTCTAGCGCACGTGCCCGGCAGCACGAAGGAGTTTGGCGCCGAGGTCGGCGAGCAGGTCTTTCATCTCGGCGGGTTCGAGGACCTCGAAGTCCAGGTTCAGGTGCGCTATGCGGAGGGCGGTCCACTCCAGGGAATCCGGCGAGGTGCGCAGGAGGCAGGTTCGCGCGTCCAACGGTTCGATCTCCTGTGCGCGCACCCGGAACGATTCGATCAGGTGGTCGGCGGAGGCATGCACGCGCAGGACGACCTGGCGAGCCGGCCTGGAGCGGGCCAGCTGGCTGGTCACGAAGCTCGCCGCGTCCTCGGCGGGCAGCGCTCGGGGTACGCAGCGTGTTCCGATGGGTTGCGGTGAGGTCAACCGATCCACGCGGAAGGTGCGCCAATCGGCGCGGTCGACGTCCCAGGCCACCAGATACCAGCGTCGACCCGCGGAGACCAGGCTGTGCGGTTCGGCGAGGCGGCTGGTCTGCGCGTCGGCCTTGTCCCGGTACCGGAAGCGGATCCGCTCGCCGTCGCGCGCGGCGGCGGCCAGGGCGACCAGCACCTCCGGATCGATCATCGGACCGGCGGCGGGCCCGCCCAGCGACACGGTGGTGGTGTCCAAGGCGTCGACCCGGCGCCGCAACCGCGACGGCAAGACCTGCTGCAGTTTCACCAGAGCGCGGGCCGCCGATTCCTCGATACCCGAGACCGCGCCCTGTGCGGCGCCGCGCAGTCCGAGGGTGATCGCGACCGCCTCCTCGTCGTCGAGCAGCAGCGGCGGTAGCGCCGCGCCCGCCTGTAAGCGGTACCCGCCGACCGCTCCCAGGCTGGCGACCACCGGATAGTCCAGCTCACGCAGGCGCTCGACGTCCCGGCGCACGGTCCGCACCGTGACCCCGAGCCGCGCGGCCAGATCCGGACCGCTCCATTCGCGGCGGGTCTGCAGCAGCGAGAGCAGCTGCAGCAGCCGCTCGGCGGTCCGGGTCACGCGCTCCAGTATGGCCGTGAAAGAGGACAGAAACCGACCTCATCGGCTCCTAGCCTCGCCTCCGTGCATGCTCATCGAGACACCATCACGATCGTCGGGGCGCGCGAGAACAACCTCCGCGACGTCTCACTGACGATTCCCAAGGGCAAGATCGTGGTCTTCACCGGCGTGTCCGGTTCGGGTAAGTCGTCGATCGTCTTCGGCACCGTCGCGGTCGAATCGCAGCGGCAGCTGAACGAGACCTTCACCTGGTTCATCCGCAACCGGCTGCCCAAGTACGAGCGCCCGGAGGCGGAGGCGATCGACAATCTGGCGCCCGCCGTGGTCGTCGACCAGAAGCCGATCGGCGGCAATTCCCGATCCACGGTCGGCACCATGACCGACATCCAGTCGATCATCCGCGTGCTGTTCTCCCGGCACAGCGTGCCGAGCGCGGGCGAGGCCACGCGCTACTCGTTCAACGACCCGCTGGGCATGTGCCCCGCATGCGGCGGTCTGGGCCATGTGGTGCGCCCGGATCTGGAGCGGCTCATCGATGCGGGCAAGTCGCTCAACGAGGGCGCCATCACCTTCGGGCCCTTCGCGGTCGGAACCTTCCAGTGGCAGTTGTACGCGGAGTCGGGACTTTTCGACCCGGACAAGCCACTGCGGGAGTTCACGCCCGAGGAATGGCAGTTGTTCCTGCACGGCAAGGGTTTCCGTGTCCCGCGCAAGAACCGGAACGGATCGGCGGGGAACAACGCTTACGAGGGTCTCTTGGAGCGGTTCGACCGTCTGTACGTGAAACGTGATCTCAACGCGCTGTCGGACAGGAATCGCGCGGCCGCGCGAGCGGTGGTCACCGAGGAGATCTGCCCGGACTGCGGTGGCGCCCGGCTCAACGCCGCGGCGCTGGCGAGCCGGATCGATGGGCTCGGCATCGCCGACTACGGCAGGCTGGAGATCACCGATCTCATCGAGGTGCTCACGGGCCTGGACGATCCGGTGGCTCGGCCGATAGCGTGGGCCGCCATCGCCCGGTTGCGCCGGATCGAGGAGGTCGGGCTCGGCTATCTGTCGCTCGATCGGGAAACGGCGACCCTGTCCGGCGGCGAGGCCCAGCGCCTCAAGGTGGTCCGGCATCTCGGCTCCAGCCTCACCGGCATGACCTATATCTTCGACGAGCCCAGCGTCGGTATGCACCCCCGCGACGTGGGACGGCTGAACACCCTGCTCGCCGGCTTGCGGGACAAAGGGAACACCGTCCTGGTGGTCGAGCACTCCCCCGACGTCATCGCCGTCGCCGACCACGTGATCGACATGGGGCCCGGCGCGGGCTCACGCGGCGGGCAGGTGGTGTTCCAAGGCACCGTCGATCAGCTGCGGGTCGCGCGGACGCCGACCGGTGCGGGATTGCGCAGGGTGCGGCGGGTCAAGGCAGACGTCCGCGAGCCGGCCGGATGGCTCACCGTCACCGACGCCGACTCCTACAACCTGAAGAATCTCACCGCGCGGTTTCCGACGGGAGTGCTCACGGCGGTCACCGGAGTGGCGGGCTCCGGCAAGAGCACGCTGGTATCGGGCGCGTTCGTCGCCGCGCACCCGCAGGTCATCGCGGTGGACCAGTCCGCGATCGCCGCCTCCCGGCGCTCCAGCCCCGCCACGTATCTCGGCATCATGGACCCGCTGCGTCAGCTCTTCGCCAAGCAGCACGGTGTGCGACCGGGCTTGTTCAGCTTCAACTCCGACGGCGCCTGCGGAGCATGCGATGGCGCGGGAGTGATCTTCACCGACCTGGCTTATATGGATCCGGTCACCACGGTCTGTCAGACCTGCCACGGACGCCGCTATCGCCAGGAAGCGCTCGCCTACGAGATTCGCGGAGCGTCCATCGCCGACGTGCTGGAGATGCCCGCCGAAGAGGCGCTGAACTTCTGGGCGGACGAGGGCGACCAGCGCATCCGCACGCCGTTGCGCTCACTGCTCGACGTCGGTCTCGGCTACCTCGCGCTCGGCCGCTCGCTGACTTCGCTGTCCGGCGGCGAGCGCCAGCGCGTCAAACTGGCCGATCATCTCCGGCGTAGTCGCGAAGCCGCCGTCTACGTGCTGGACGAACCGACCACCGGGCTGCACATGGCCGACGTCGACACCCTGGTCGCGTTGCTGGACCGGCTGGTGGACGCCGGGAACACGGTGATCGTCATCGAACACGACCTGGACGTCGTCGCACGGGCCGACTGGGTGATCGATCTCGGCCCGGACGGCGGAAAGCACGGTGGCGAAATCGTTTTCGCCGGCACTCCGGCGGCCTTGCTGGCCGACGGCCGGTCGCTGACCGCGGAATACCTGCGGCGTACTGTCGTCGCCTGAGCCGCCGACGACAGGAAGCACGGGTCTCGGCTACCGGGGCACCGCTCCCGGCGATTTGCGCCCGGACCGAAATCCGCGGGACGGCACGGGGACGACCACCGCGACGGCATCATGAACCCATGACGACGCGGGAAGTGGTGCGAGCGGGGCCCTTCGCGCGGATCTACGACCCGAGCGTCGGCGAATCGGAAGATTGGTACATCAACGACCACACGATCGTCCGCGACGCCGCGGGGCGATGGCACCTCTTCGGAATCACCCACCCCGAACCCGCGGAGCCGTTCGACGAGATCGAGTTCGCCCATGCCAGCGCCGACCGGCTGCACGGACCCTGGACCAAGCACGCCGCCGCGCTGCGGGTGGATCGGCAATACGGGGAAACGCACCTGTGGGCGCCCTACGTGGTCGAAGCCGACGGGCAGTACCACATGTTCTACGCGGCGGGCGGCGCGGACCGCACCGGCGCGGCGATGAACGCGGCGACCTCGCCGGATCTGTTCCGGTGGACCAGATTGCCGGCGGGCCCGCTGTTCCGCGACGGCTACGACGCCCGTGATCCCATGGTGGTGCGCGTGGGTGACCAGTGGGTGATGTACTACTGCGCGACGAGCGCCCCGACCGGCGGTCATCACGTCGTCGCGTACCGCACCAGCACCGACCTCGTGCACTGGGGCGAGCGGCACATCGCCTACACCGATCCGACCAAAGGCACCGAAGCGGGCAATACCGAATCCCCTTACGTCCTCCGGCAGGACGGGTGGTGGTACCTGTTCATCGGTCCGCGTCCGCATTACGTCGGCACCGATGTCTTCCGCAGCGACAGCCCGTTCCGCTTCCGCATCGGAGACAAAGTGGGCCACATCGCGGCGCACGCCGCCGAAGTCGTCCAGGCGGACGGCCGCTGGTGGATCACCAGCGCGGGTTGGGGGCAGGGCGGCGTCCATCTGGCGCCGCTCAGCTTCCCGCAGTCGCGCGAGGTCAAAACGGTTCCGCGATAAGCGGTCCGAAGCACCGAGCCGGGCTCTATTTCGGCGAAACCCGCCTTCGAGCCCGGCCCCGGCTGGTATCTGTTGATCGAGTCGAACTCTCCGATCACCCCCACGTCCTGGAGGGACCGGCATGGCCCGTATCGGCGTTATCAGCATTTCCGATGGCCGCGACTATGTCCACGCGGGCATCGCCGATTTCATCGCCGCCACCGAGGACCGGCTGGTGGCCGCGCTCACCGCCGCGGGACACGATGTGGTCGTCGGCGCGACGCCGATCAGCGACAACGCGCTGGCGAGTTCGGTGGCGCGCTCGGTCGCGGCGGCAGGCGTCGACCTGACCGTCCTGCACTACGCGGTCTGGGCGTTCCCGCATTTCACCATGCTCGTCGCGGGCGCGATGCCAGGTCCGCTGCTGCTGCTGTCGAATATCGACCCGGTGCAGCCCGGGATGGTGGGCATGCTCGCGGCCGGCGGCGCACTCGACCAGATCGGGCGCAAGCACAGCAGGCTGTGGGGCGACCCCTCCGACCCCGAACTCATCGAAGCCATCGGCGTGCGCGCGCGGGCCGCGGCAGCGGTATCCGGCCTGCGCGGCGCGACGTTCGGACGCTTCGGCGGGCGGCCGATGGGCATGAACACCGCCGTGGCCAATACCGATCAGTGGCAACGGCAATTCGGCATCGACGTCGAGGAAATCGATCAGTGGGAGATCGTGCGGCGCGCCGAACTGGCCGACGCGGGCGAGGCGAGGGCCGCGCGCGAATGGCTGGAGCGGCACACCGCGGGCGTGCACTACGACGGGGCGAAGCTCACCCCGGAACTGCTGGAACGCCAGATCCGCTCCTATCTGGCGGTGCGCGAGCTGATCGATGAATGGCGTCTGGATTTCTCAGGAATCAAGGGGCAGCCCGAACTCACCCAGTATTTCGCCACCATGGACGTGACCGAGGCGTTCCTCAACGATCCCTACGATTGGAACGGCCCGAAGGAGCCGCACGTCTGCGCCACCGAAGCGGACATGGACGGTGCGCTCACCATGCAGTTGCTCAAGGGGGTGGCGGGCACACCGGTGCTGTTCGCCGACGTCCGGCACTATCACGCCGATCGGGACATCTGGGACCTCTGCAATTCCGGCCAGCACGCCACCTGGTTCGCCGCCCGCAGCGCCGATCCCGCGGAGAACCTGGCGAAGGTGCACCTGTACCCGGAGGTGTTCTTCTTCCCCGCGGGCGGCGCTTCGGTGCATCATCTGGCCGCGCCGGGCCGGATGACCCTCGCGCGGCTCACCCGTCTCGACGGCGACTACCGCATGCAGCTGATGCTCGGTGAGTTCGAGGACTACGACCAGCAGACCAACGAGGCGCTGATGAAGCAGTCGACCTGGGAGTGGCCGCACGCGTTCGCACGGCTGGACGCGCGTGCCGACGACTTCCTGAACCGCTTCGGCGCCAACCACATCCACGCGGTACCCGGTGACCACCGGGCCGCCGTACGCGCGACCTGCGAACTGCTGGATGTCACCGTGGACGAGTTCACCCGGTGACGATGTTCCTCGGCATCGATATCGGGACCTCGAGCTCGAAAGGCGTCCTCACCGACGCCGCAGGCACGGTACTCGCCAGGGCCGAACGCGCGCACGACGTTTCCATGCCACACCCCGGCTGGGTCGAGCACGACGCGGAGGCGGTGTGGTGGGCGGATTTCGTCGCGATCGCCCGCGACCTGGTCGACGCGGCCCGCGGCGCGCCGCTCGCCGGTCTCGCCGTGTCCGGCATCGGCCCGTGCCTGCTGCCCGCCGACGCGGAGGGCAGGCCGCTGCGCCCGGCGATTCTGTACGGCGTGGACACCAGGGCGGGCGCCGAGATCGCGGAACTGAACGCCGAATTCGGCGCACAGGCCGTGCTCGACCGCGCCGGGTCACCGCTGACCAGCCAGGCTGTCGGGCCGAAGGCCCGGTGGCTGGTCCGGCACGAGCCGCAGGTCGCGGCACGTACCGCGATGCTGCTGATGGCCAGTTCCTTCCTGGTGTACCGGCTCACCGGCCGGTACGTGCTCGACCACCAGTCGGCCAGTCAGTGCGTCCCCCTCTACGACCTGCGTGCGCGTGCATGGGCGACGGACTGGGCCGAGCGGATCGTGCCGGGCTGGTCGTTGCCGGAGCTGGCCTGGCCCACCGAGATCGTGGGCCGGGTGAGCGCGGAAGGGGCAGCCGCCACCGGGCTCCCGGCGGGGCTGCCGGTCACCACCGGAACCATCGATGCCTGGGCCGAGGCGGCCAGTGCCGGAGTCCGCGCTCCGGGCGACGCGATGATCATGTACGGCACCACGATGTTCCTGGTGCAGGTGCTCGCCGATCCGCGGCCGCATCCCGGTCTCTGGGGTACCTGCGGCACCTGGCCCGATACGTACACCCTCGCCGCGGGCATGGCCACCTCCGGCGCGGTCACCGACTGGCTGCGCAGGCTCGTCGGCGGTGAGTTCGCCGACCTGGTCGCCGCGGCCGCCGACGTGCCCGCGGGCAGCCGGGGACTGCTCGCGCTGCCGTATTTCGCCGGAGAGCGCACTCCCCTCTTCGACCCGGACGCCCGAGGCATCGTCGCCGGTTTGACCCTCGGGCACGGACGGGCCGAGCTCTACCGGGCGGTGCTGGAGGGGATCGCCTACGGGGTGCGGCACAACCTGGAGGCGATGACCGAGGCCGGTGGACGGGCCGGGCGTCTGGTCGCGGTGGGTGGCGGCACCAAAGGCGGGTTGTGGACCCAGATCGTTTCCGATGTCACCGGCCTGCCCCAGCAGTTGCCCGCCGACACTGTCGGCGCGAGCCTCGGTGACGCTCTGCTCGCCGCCGAAGCCGCCGGAATCGACACCTCCGGGTGGAATCCTGTCGTCGACACGGTGCGGCCTTATCCTGAGCGCACCGCGAAATACAAAGAGTACTACCGGCACTATCGCGATCTGTACGACCGCACCACGACCGTCGCGCATTTCCTGGCGGCCGAACAGCATCGTGCCGGTGCGTCTTCCTGATCGCGGACAGCCATGCGCGGATACACGGTTACTTCGCGGAACGATTACGAGGAATCCATGCCCACGATCACCCTGACGCAGCACAATTTCGACTCCGTGGTCACGTCCAATCCGATCGTGCTCGTGGATTGGTGGGCCGGCTGGTGTGGGCCGTGTCAGCGTTTCGCGCCGGTGTACGAGGCGTCGGCGGACCGGCACCCGGAGATCGTGCACGGCAAGGTCGACACCGAGGCCGAGCCGGCGTTGAGCGCCACCGCGCGGGTCACCCAGTATCCGACGCTCATGGCGTTCCGGGAGGGCGTGCTGGTGTACTCCGAGGCGGGCGCCCTGGCGGCGGACGCGCTGGAAGACCTCGTGCAGCAGATTCTCTGGCTCGACATGGACCAAGTCCGGCGCGAGCTGGCCCAGCGGTCCGATGCCGGGCAACTCGCCGCGGCCGGCGCCCCCGGCGCCGCGTACCGGGCCGGGCTCGCGCCGGGCACACCCCGATACGGCTGGCCGGGACTGTGACCGCGCCGGGCGGCGAGCTGTGGCGGCTGGACGGCCGGCGAACGCGGTCGGTCAGCGCCGAGAACCCGACGGGGGCGCCGGGCGCGGGCGCGCGGGCGACCGAGGGCACCGGTGCGCACGCGGCTCGGCTGCTGGGCGCGGGGTGGAAGGTGTCCCCGTCGATCGCGCTGGCCGACGGCGAAACCGCCACGCTGGCCGACGTTTCCGGGCCGGGCGTGTTCCGGCATTTCTGGTTGACCACCGAGCGTTCCGTACTGCGCGGGCTGACGCTACGGATGACCTGGGACGACGCGCCGTGGCCCGCCATCGAACTGCCCCTGGGCGCCTTCTTCTGCAACGGGTGGGGCGAGCTGGCCCTGCTGAGTTCGGAGATGGTGGTCGTCGCGCCCGCCGGCGGGCTGAACAGCTACTGGGCCATGCCGTTCCGGCATCGAGCGCGCATCACGCTGGAAAACAGTTGCGGCCGCGAGGTCCCGGTGTACTACCAGGCGACCTACACCGAAGAGGACGTGCCGGACGGCGCGGGGTACCTGCACACACGGTGGCGGCACACGACCGGCGTGGGCACTCCGGCCGTGCACACCATTCTGGACGCGGCGCCGGGGCCGGGCCGTTACGTCGGCACCTACCTCGCCATCCGCCCGGGTGCACCGGGATGGTGGGGCGAGGGCGAAGTGAAGTTCTTTCTCGACGGAGACGTCGATCATCCCACTATTTGCGGGACCGGCACCGAGGACTATTTCGGCGGCGCCTGGAATTTCGACCTCGACGGGACATACCGGACATATTCCACGCCCTATCTCGGGCTGCACCAAGTGCTGCCGCGGGACCAGATCTATCGACCGGATCAGCGGTTCGGAATGTACCGCTGGCATGTGCGCGACCCGATCTGCTTCGAGCGCGAGCTACGGGTCACCGTCCAGGCCCTCGGGTGGCTGGACGCGCAGACCTATCTTCCCCTGGCGGACGCCGACATCGCGACCACCGCCTGGTGGTATCAGGCCTGATCGGGGTCGTCCGCCTCCGGTGGCACCTCCAGCGCCAGCAATTCGTCGGCGCGCGCCAGCGCTGCGTCCATGCCCGCGGTGAGACCGTCCATCAGGGTCAAGCCGTCCAGCAGTCCGGCGAGTTCGTCCTGCACCGCGCGCAGTTCCGCGATCGCCGGGTCGACCGGGAACCACGCGACCGAGTCGTGCCACCACGGGTCGTCGGACAGCCACGCCCACAGCACGTCACGCACCAGCACCGGGTCGGAGGTGTACATCTGGAAGGTCTCCGTCGCCGATCCGGCCCGGTGCTCGAGTTCGTAGAGGCCGTCGGGTAGCAGTCTGGCCCGGATGTCGTGCAGGTCGGCACGGCTGAGTTCGAGAATGGGATGTTCCGGGTCCGCCGGTTCGTCGATCAGGTCGCCGAGCGCGTCCTCGGTCAGGTCGGGCAGCGGCGTCCCGTCTCCGGTGCGGATGCGCACGTCGGTGGGGTCGATGCTCATCGCGCCAGTCTGCCCGACGCGGCTGTCGAATCCCGAAAAGCCCCGGCGCGGGTCGGCGCGGGTGCAAGGTGGTCGGTATGGGCCTTCTGCGATGTATTCGCGTCGGATCACCCGGCGGGTTCGTCGTCGGTGTGCGACCTGCTTCGTCCCAGGCCGCCTCGATTCGCCCATGCCCGCCCCACCACGGCGAGGCGAACCGGCTTCGATCGGGGTGGGCCGGATGACGACGGTCGCGGGAGTCGACAGCTCCACCCAGTCGTGCAAGGTGGTCGTCTGCGACGCCGACAGCGGTGAGGTTCTCGGTCGTGGGCAGGCCCCGCATCCGGAGGGGACCGAGGTCGCCCCGGCGGCGTGGTGGGACGCGCTGCGGACGGCGGGCGCGGGATTGCTCGACGGCGTCGCCGCGATCGCGGTCGCGGGGCAGCAGCACGGCCTGGTCGCCTTGGATGCCGCGGGTGTTCCGGTACGCGACGCGTTGCTGTGGAACGACGTCCGCTCCGCCGGCGCGGCCGAGGAGTTGATCGCCGAACTCGGCGGGCCGCAAGCGTGGGCCGACGCGGTCGGCAGCGTGCCGGTGGCCTCGTTCACCATCGCCAAGCTGCGCTGGCTGGCCGATCACGAGCCGCAGCGTGCCGACCGCACCGCGCGCGTCCTGCTGCCGCACGACTACCTGACCTGGCGGCTGCGAGGCGGCGAACCCGGGTACATTCCCGAGCCCACCACCGACCGCGGTGACGCTTCCGGCACCGGTTACTGGTCACCCGCCGACAACGCCTATCGGGAAGATTTGCTCGCCATGGCCTTTCGTGGACGCGCGCCCGCGCTGCCCCGCGTCCTCGGTCCGGACGAGCCTGCCGGGCGGACACCGTCGGGCGCACTGGTCGCCGCGGGGACAGGTGACAATGCCGGTGCCGCGCTGGGTCTCGGCATCGATGAGGGCGATGTGGTGGTCTCGCTCGGCACCAGTGGGACGGTCTTCGCCCGCGCCGAGCGCGCCTGCGCCGATTCCAGCGGCGCGGTCGCCGGATTCGCGGACGCCACCGGCGCGTTCCTGCCGCTGGTCTGCACGCTCAACGCCGCGCGCGTCCTCACCTCGGCCGCCGACCTGCTCGGCGTGGATCTGCCCACGCTGGAATCGCTGGCCGCCCAGGCGCCGCCGGGCGCGGACGGCCTGGTCCTGCTGCCTTACCTCGCCGGTGAGCGCACACCCAACCTGCCCCATGCGACGGGCAGTCTGCACGGTCTGCGACCGGCGGCCATGCGTCCGGCGACGGTCGCCCGAGCTGCCTTCGAAGGTGTGCTGTGTCATCTCGCCGACGCGCTCGACCATCTCACCGGCGCAGGGGTGCGACCGCGGCGGGTGCTGCTCATCGGCGGCGCCGCCCGCTCCCGGCTGGTCGGGGCGATCGCCGCACAGGTCTTCGGCGTCACTGTGACTGTGCCGGAACCGGCCGAGTACGTCGCGCTCGGCGCCGCGCGCCAGGCCGCCTGGGCACTGAGTGGCGCGGCACGCCCGCCCGCGTGGCCCGCATGCACGGCCGCGGAGCTTCCCGCACCGTCCGACGCGGCGGCCGGGCGAGGGATCCGCGCCGAGTATCGGCGGGCCCGCCGCGCGCTCTACGGCTGATCCGGCGTTCGCCGCGATCCCTACTGGGCCGGGCCCGCCTGCCCCCGCACGAATCGGGGTCGCGTCCACCCCTCGGGTCGCCGATTTTCGTCGCCGGGTGGCGCCCGGACTTCCGGGGAGGTTGGATCACCCTCGTCGAAGAGAGGTGGACAAATGACCGATACCCTGGTGCGAAGGGCGGTGACGGCGGAACGGACGGAACTCGCCGAACTCTTGGCCGGACTGGACGCCGCGAGCTGGGACGCACCGACCCTGTGCGAGGGCTGGCGGGTACGCGAAGTCGTCGCGCACATCACCATGCCGTATCGCCTGTCGAGCGCACGCTTCGCGCTGGGGATGCTCGCGGCGTTCGGGAACTTCAACCGCTTGGCCGACCGCACCGCCCGGGTGGACGCTGCCACGCTCAGCGCGGCGGACCTGCTGAAATCGCTGTGGGACAACGTCGACCACCCCTGGCGGCCCCCGGGCGGCGGGCTCACCAACGCGTTGAGCCACGATGTGATCCACGGCCTGGACATCACCGTGGCGCTCGGCTTGGACCGCCGGGTGCCCGGGGACCGGATGCGCCTGGTCCTTGACACGATCGACCCGAAGACCGTCAAGCTGTTCGGCGCCGAACTCGGCGGCATCGAGCTGCGCGCCGACGACCTGGATTTCAGCTACGGCTCCGGCACGGTGTTGTCGGGGCACGCCCAGGACCTGCTGCTCGTGCTCTGCGGCCGCAAACTGCCCGCCGGGCACCTGGAAGGCGAGCCCGCGCGGCGATTCACGAAACCCTTGTGACCTGTTCAGCGCGTGACGTCGGCAAGCTCGCGCAGGTAGGCGGCCGTTTCGTCGTCGGAGGGGAAATACGCCTCGACCGCGACCTCATCGAGCGTCATGTCGAAGGCCGCGCCGAACGTCGTGATCGTGTTGAAGAAGGACAGTTCGGCGTCGCGGTGGCCCAGCAGGATCGGCAACGCGATGTCCGCAGGGTCGCTGTCGGCGCCTGCCTGGGCACCGTAGGAGCGCAGTTCCTCGTGCAGGGCGGCGAGTCCGGGATCCCCCGTCGCCATGACCCGGCGGGCCAGGCGGGGCAGCAGGAACGCCCGGACCTGCTCCAGGTTGCGCAGCCGCGAAGCGAACCCCGCGGGGTGCAGACCGAGCCGCATCATGTTGATCGGCGGTTCGAGCAGCTCCGGATCCACGCCGTCGAAGAACACGCCGACACAGTCGTTGGCCTGCACCAGGTTCCAGCGCTGGTCCACCGCCAGCGCCGGATACGGTTCATGCAGCCGCAGGACCCGCTGCACCGCGTCCCGAGCACGCCGCAACGCGGGGTCGGTCCAGTCGCGACGGCGGAACTCGGGCGCGTGTCCCGCGGCGATCAGCAGGCGGTTGCGCTCGCGCAGCGGTATGTCCAGCTGTTCGGCCAGGTGCAGCACCATGGATCGACTGGGGATCGTGCGGCCGGTCTCGACGAAACTGACGTGCCGGGCGGACACATCCGCCTGAATGGCCAGATCCAGCTGGCTCAGCTTCCGCCGGCGCCGCCACTCCCGCAGCATTTCGCCGACCGGTCGATCACCGTTCATCGGCTCAGTATCGCGAGGACCGGGTCGCGCCCGCCATTACATGCCATGTAATCGACACCCTCGTCGGAGGGCTGTCAATCTCGGCGCATGACGAATGACAATGTGGCACTGCGCAACAAGGAACTGTTTCTCGAAGGCTTCAACCAATTCGCGGCGGGCAACATCGACGTGCTCCGCACGCTGCTGCACGACGACTTCCTGGAGCACAGCCCCGGAAACCCCTCCGGCAAGGACGCTTTTCTCGAGTTCATCGCCCAGGCACCCGTGACCGGGTCGAAATTGGAGCTGGCGCGGGTGATCGCCGACGACGAGTACGTGGTCATTCACTACCGCATGGTCCTGCCGGACGACGCGGAGCCCGACCAGGCGGTCATCGACATCTGGCGGATCGTCGACGGAAAGATCGTGGAGCACTGGGACGTCGTCCAGCCGGTGCCCGAACCCGCCCAGATCCCGCACGGCATGTTCTGAGCGCGGATAATTCGGGTGCTCGACGGGCCAGGGCGGAGCTAGGGTCGGGCGCGTGACGTGGATCGCGCCCGACTTCGAACGCACCGAGACGCCGCTGGTCGCCGACGAGCGCACCATGCTGCGGGCATGGCTCGACCGGCACCGCGACACCCTGCTGTGGAAGTGCGCGGGGCTCGACGCCGAGCAGCTTCGCACGCGCGCCGTCGAGCCCTCGACCATGTCGCTGCTCGGCCTCGTCCGACACATGACCGAGGTCGAGCGCGGCTGGTTCCGCTGTGCCGCCGCCGGCCAGGACCTCGCCTACGTCTACTGCTCCGAGGACAACCCGGACGGCGATTTCGCCGACGTCGCCGACGCCGACCCGGAGGCGACCTTCGCCGCCTTCCGAGCCGAGATCGCCCAGGCCGAAGCAGCCGTCGCGGCCTTGCCGCTGGACCACACCTTCCGCCACCGCCGGCGCGCCGACGACTACAGCCTGCACTCCAGATATGTGATCGCGGCGCCGTCGTTGCCCGGCTCGATCGACTGCTGGGTCAGGCCCAGCACCTCGATCGGATATCCCGCTTCGGCCAGTGCCTCGGTCAGCGCCGCGACGGCACCGCCGTGGCGCCGCGTACGGTGGGTGACCCCGTCGACGGTCAGCGTGATCTCGGTGCACGCCTGGGCGCCCTCGCCGCTGGTGCGCCAGTCCTTCACGTCCAGCCACGACGGGTCCTCGAAGTAGATCGCCTCGAACAGATCACGCAGTTCGGCGGCGGTGATCTCGACGCCGGTGTCGTCGGCGCGCGCCTGAACGTGCGCGGCGAAGTCGATCTGCAGTCGTCGCGGCAGGTCCATGCCGTATTCGCGGTGCAGCAGGTAGGCGATGCCGCCCTTGCCGGACTGGGAATTGACCCGGATCACCGCCTCGTAGCCGCGGCCGAGGTCGCCGGGATCGATCGGCAGATAGGGCACGTGCCAGTCGAGTTCACGTTCGGCGATGCCCGTCGCGGTGGCTCGGGCGCGATGCCCGGCCAATCCCTTCTTGATCGCGTCTTGATGGGTGCCGGAGAACGCGGTGTGCACCAGGTCGCCGACGTACGGGTGCCGTTCGTGGATCGGCATGCGCGTGCAGTGTTCGACGGTGCGCCGGATCTCATCGATGTCGGAGAAGTCGATCATCGGATCCACGCCCTGCGCGTGCAGATTCAGGGCCAGCGTGGCGATGTCGACATTGCCGGTGCGCTCGCCGTTGCCGAAGACGCAGCCCTCGACGCGTTGCGCGCCCGCGAGCACCGCCAGCTCGGCACACGCGATGCCGGTGCCGCGATCGTTGTGCGGGTGCACCGACAGGATGACGCTGTCGCGGCGGGCCAGATTGCGGTGCATGTACTCGATCTGGTCGGCATAGACGTTCGGGGTGGCGACCTCGACGGTGGCGGGCAGGTTCAGGATGACCGGCCGCCGCACGGTGGCGTCCCACAACGTCGTGATCCGGTCGCAGATGTCGAGCACGTAATCGGGCTCGGTCAGGTTGAACACCTCGGGCGAGAATTCGAACCGCACGTTCGGCAGGTCCCCGGCAGCCGCGAGCACGGTGCGGCCGCCGTCGAGGATCAGCTCGCGCAGCGCCGCGCGGTCCTTGCCGAGCACGATGTCACGCCAAGCGGGAGCCGTGGCGGTGTACATGTGGATCACGACGTCGCTGGGGATGCCGCGGATCGATGCGACGGTGCGCTCGATCAGATCGCGCCGCGCGGGGGTGAACACGACGATCGTCACGTCCTCGGGTGCGAGATCGTCCTCGGCGATGAGCCGGACGAAGTCGAAATCGGTCTGGGAGGCCGATGGATAGCCGACCTCGATCTCCTTGTACCCCATGGCGATCAGGAGTTCGAAGAAGCGCCGCTTGCGCGCCGGGTCCATCGGCTCGGCGAGCGCCTGGTTGCCGTCGCGCAGGTCGACCGGCACCCACAGGGGCGCCTGGGTGATCCTGGCGTCGGGCCAATGCCGCTGGGTGAGCGGCACTTCCACACGCTGGTAGACGTCACGGTAGCGATGCGAGGGCATCTGGGAACGCCGCTGGCGATTCCATGCCGGAGCACGGTCCGGTACGTCGCCCGCGGGAGTGTCGATGGTGGGGAATGCGGTGGTCATGGGTCTGCTTCCTGGCCGAACGGGCCGTCACGACGAAATGTGACCGGCCACGACGAAGCCCCACGGCGGGAGGCCGGTCGTTCAGGCCCCGCCGTGGCGGCTGAGCAGAAGCATGGTGCGCATGATGGCTAGACTGTACACGACTCCTCAGACAAGTAGAGAGGTTGCGATGCTTTCCCAGGTACGGCGCCATCCACTGGCCGCGCAGACGGCCGAAGTGCTGCTGGCCCGCATCCGCGCGGGCGAATGGCCGCTCGGTCACCGCCTGCCGGGCGAGACCACGCTGGCCGCGCAGCTGGGCGTCGGACGCTCGACGCTGCGGGAGGCGATCCGCGAGCTGGCGGGCAAAGGGGTGCTGGACAGCCGTCAAGGCGCGGGTGTCTTCGTGACCGCGCTCGACGTGACCGAGGAGTGGGACGCCGTGCTGCGCGGCGCCGCCATCGCCGCGGTGATCGAAGCGCGCATCGCCATCGAGGCCGAGGCCGCGGCACTGGCCGCCCAGCGGCGAACCCCGGCGGACCTGCGCCTGATTCGTCGTGCGCTGGCCGCGCGCCAGGCGCATGGCGAGCCGATCGCCGAGCACGTCGACGCCGATATGGCGTTCCACCGCGCGGTCATCGTGGCCGCCCACAACGACGTGCTGACCCAGCTGTTCGACAGCTTCCTCCCTCGGCTGCGCCTGGCGATGATCGACATGCTGAAGATCCGTCCGGTGCCCTCGGAGTCCGCGGATCACGCCGCGCATCAGCGGCTGGCCGACGCGATCGCCGCCCGCGACGCCACCGCCGCTGCGGAGTACAGCCGCGCCCACCTGACCACCCTGAAAGAGGCTTTCACGTGACCGATCCGGTGTTGGAACTGACCGATGTGACGTTCCGCCGCGACGGCAAGAAGATCATCGACGGAATCTCGCTGACCGTGCGCGCAGGCGAACGCTGGGCGCTGCTGGGCCCCAACGGCGCGGGCAAGAGCACGCTGCTCGGCTTCTGCGGGGCGGTCACCTTCCCGACCTCGGGGTCGGTGCGGGTGCTCGGCGCGGAACTCGGCCGCGTCGAATTGCAGCGGCTGCGCCGGGGCATCGGTCAGGTGAACCCCCGCCACCCGCTGCGCTCTCCGCTGACCATCCGCGAGGTCGTGCTGACCGGCCTGACCGCGACGATCGACACCCCCATGCGCTGGACACCGACGCCCGGCCAGCTCGACCGGGCCGAGGCGATGATCGACACCGTGGGCCTGACCGGGAAGGCGAAGGAGCTCTGGCCCACGCTGAGCCAGGGCGAGCGCGGCCGGACCCTCATCGCCCGAGCGCTGATCGCCGAACCGCGGCTGCTGCTGTTCGACGAACCGTCCACCGGGCTGGACGTCGCCGCTCGCGAGCAGTTGCTGGACACCCTCGACACCCTGGACCGGACCCACCCCGACGTCGCCTCCGTGCTGGTCACCCACCACCTGGAGGAACTTCCCAGTACGACGACCCACGCGTTGCTCATCGCCGACGGCCACACCGTCGCGGCAGGCCCGGCCGCGACGACGATCACCACCGAGAACGTCACCGCCACTTTCGCCCACCCGGTCGTGGTCCGCTACGACGACGGCCGCTGGACGGCCCGCGCGGCACGCACACCCACCGCATGGCCGTCGAGCTGACTCCGCACGAGCCGATGACCAGGCATTGCCTCGGCTCGGCCGCGCGAGGGCAAGAACTATCCACGTGGACCCCGTTACCGCGCCGGAGGCGGGCGTGCTGCTGGAGACCAACGGCCTTCGCCCGATCACCGAGGCCCCCGGGATCACCCAGTCCGGCGGCGAGCAGACGGTGCTGGACGGCCCGTTCACCGAATCCGGAGAGGTCGTCGGCGGATACTGCATTCTGCAGGTCGAGTCGCAGGAGGAGGCAGTGGAATGGACCTCCCGTTTCCTCACCGCGCACGGCCCCGGATGGGATATCGACGTCGAGGTCCGGCGGATCGACGAGCCCGCCTGAGCGGGCGCGGCGGATGAGCGGTCGGCGGATTCGGCGCGGCGCGCCGTCGAGACCGTGACCCGGAATGGAATGACCTCGGCTGGCCGCCGGGCTCACCCGACTGGTCGGCGACCTCGGCGCTGCCGAAGAGCTCGCACAGGATGCCTTGGTCGCGGCATTGGAACAGTGCCCGCGCGACGGTGTCCCGCCCAATCCCGGCGGCTGGCTCATGCTCACCGCCGAGCACCGCGCGATCGATCTGGTGCGGCGCTACCGCACCTTCGCCTTCGAACTCGAGCCGCTCGGTCGCGATCTCGTGGTGGACGCGCTGGTCGCCGCGGGCGCACTCGACACCTACCCTCTGCGTTACGCCGTGCGCGGCGACCTGCTCGCCCAGCTGGGCCGAAACCAGCAGGCGCGGGCCGGATTCACGCGTGCGGCGGAACTCACGGGAAACACGTCCGAGCAAACGCTGCTGCGCGGTCGGGCGGCCGCGTGCGCGGACGCCGACCAGGCCGTGCCCGGAGCAAGCCCATGAAATTCGCGGCGTAACAGCAACTCTCCCGAATCCGACCTTCTCAGGATTATTGGCACGATTTTCGCGGCGATCTTGGTGACCGGCGCGGTCGCGGGATGCCAGAGCACCGCGACGCCATCGGCGACCGGACAGCCGACGCCAGGGACATCGGGCCCGGCCACCGCGTCCGCCGACGCCGCACCGACCGGCCCGGGCTCGACGCAGGACACGCCGGCGCAGGCGCCGCCGGTGACGCGCGCGCAGGCCAATGCCGCCCCTGCCACCGCAGGCAAAGGCAGGTGCGTCGATCTGAACTCGGGCGTGGTCAACAGCGCGATCACCTCGATCGGCCCTTCGGTGGGCGGTGACCCGTACACCATCGACAGCGCCACCGACGCGCCGGTCGGCTCCTGCCCGCAGCTGCTCTGGGTGCTCGCGGCAACGCCACGCGGCACGGCCAGCTCGCCCTATCATGTGCTGTTCTTCAACCACGACGGATTTCTCGGCACCGCGACGCTGAAGGCGACGTCGTACACGAGCGTGGTCGGCTCCTCCGACCGCGATGTCCAGGTGCGCTATCGCTGGCTGACCGGCGACGATGCCAACTGCTGCCCCTCGGGCGGTCCGGTGGTCATCACCTACACCCTCGGCTCGGACGGCCGTAAGATCACCCCGAACCCGTCCATCCCGGACGAAGTCGCCGATCCCGGCGCTCACCGCTAGGGGGTGTCCTCAAAGTTGCTGCGGCGGATCTGCTTTGTGGCCGGTGGTGTTCTGTTTTGATGTCGCGTTGTGGTGCGCAGGCATGAGTTGACTGATGAGCAGTGGCAGGTCGTGGCGGGGTTGCTGCCGGTGTCGGGGGCTAAGGGCCGCCCCAGGGTGGATGATCGGCGGGTTGTCAACGGCATGTTGTACAAGGCCAAGACCGGGATCGCTTGGCGGGACCTGCCGCAGCGGTACGGGCCGTGGAAGACCGTCTACAACCGGTTCTGGCGGTGGTCGCGCAACGGGACCTTGGCGCTGCTGGTGGCGCGGGTTCGGGTGGTCGCCGAAGCGGTCGCCGAGCTGGATCGGGAGGTGTCGGTGGACTCGACGATCGTGCGCGCGCATCAGCACGCCGCCGGTGCCCGCCGCGGTCGGGTGGTCCATACCGGCGGAGACCGGGTTCTACCCCGAGGCAGGCGACGAGCCCGCTGACCACGCGATCGGCCGTTCCCGTGGTGGACCGACGACGAAGATCCACCTGGCCTGTGACGGGCTGGGGCGGCCGTTGCCGGTCGTGCTGACCGGCGGCAACGTCAACGACTGCACCGTGTTCACTCGAGTGCTGGCCGGTATCCGTATGCCACGCCCCGGGCGGGGCCGGCCGTGGACACGGCCACGTCGGGTGCTGGCCGACAAGGGCTACTCTTCACGAGCGATCCGGGAGCATCTGCGCAGACGCGGGATCGCTGCGACGATTCCCGAACGTGCCGATCAGCAGGCCCACCGCCGTCGTCGCGGCCCGGCTGGTGGTCGCCCGCCGAGTTTCGACCCGGTCGCTTACCGGCGCCGCAACGTGGTCGAGCGTTGCTTCAACCGGCTCAAGCAATATCGGGCCATCGCCACCCGATACGACAAAACCGCAACCTCTTACCGCGGCATGCTCGACCTGGCCACCCTGCTCATATGGCTTTGAGGACACTTCCTAGGGCGTATCGAGCACGCCCTAGCCGCACCACGGTGGTAACGCCGTTGTAATCGCCACACCGCAATCGCATGTGAGCATGCAACGAAATCCACTACCACCGAAGGGAATACGGCTACGTGTGGCAGCTCTATCGAGCAGTACTCCGCACCGACGACCATCTCGTGCTCGGCTATGTGGACGCGGGCGCGAAGCTCATGGACCACGCCCGGATCGGCCACCACCTCGTCCAAGGGATCGAACGTCTGCTCACGACGCCCGCGCGGGTCACCTGGGCCGGACGCGATGCGCCGCGCTCACGGCGCGGCGAAAACCTGTATCGGACAGCGGGTTTCGTGGCAGCACTGGTTCCTCCGGAACACGGCGCCGTCGGCCGGTACCTGCTCAACCACGACCAGCGGATCTTCGTGGACAAGGCGACCGTGCTGGAGAACGAGGCTCGTCACCGCATGCATCCGTTGCCCTTGCTCACCGCCGAACCCGCGCCGGACCACGGAAGGATCGCGGGCGACCACACCGTCCTCGGCTCCTGGGCGCACGCCCTGATCTCGGTGCGCGACACCGTGCCGGAGGGATTCGAGCAACGGAAGTTCGACCTGGTGGAGCGCCCACGCTGAGCGTCGTCCCGGCCGGACCACCGTCGCGCTCGGGTCGAGGTCGACGCCGGGAAGCAGAGGGCGCCTGCGTCGTGCGACCCTCGGTGAGCGGCCACCGCGCCCACCCGGTGCAGATATCGCCCGTCAGCGTTACGGTCGCCCTGGGGCGGCCGCCGAGCCGACGCGATGTTCGGCCTCGGCGAGTTCCTTCAGCGTCAGCAGTTGTTTGCGCATCATGAGCACGTCACCGATCGCCATGGCCACGGCGACGAGTTTCGGTCCGCCGAAGCGGATTCGGACCACGAGCCGCGTTCCCGTGCCGTCGGGACGCACCGCGTAGGTGACGCACACGTTGCCCGCGATCAGGGTGATGTGCCTGCCCAGGACGAAGGACACCAGCTCGAACTGGGACATGAACCGCTGCCCCACCTCGAGTTCGGTGAGCTTCGGATCGCGCAGGCGCGGGCTGCGTTTGCCGAAGTTGTCCAGCAGGTCGTAGCTGTAGGGAGCGACGCGCAACTGGCACAGCCAGGCGTAGACGAGAGCGGGCGGCGCATCGATGCCGATCGCCCGATCAGCCTGGAACCCGCCGGGCTGCCGCTCGTCGCACGGCAGCGGCGCCTCGCGCTCGGCCTCGGTGGCGCCCCACACCGTCCCCGGAATCATGCCGCCGCCGCGATCCGGCGCAGCATCCGGCGCACCACCAATCGGTGACCGCCGGTCCCGATCACCAGCGCGCGATAGATCCGGCCGTGCGGCCCGGGAAAGTCGCCATAGCTGCGCGCGCGGACCCGAGTCCGGCTCGGGCCCTCCTCGTCCAGTTCGAAGATCAGCGCGTACTTCGAGAACCAGTGCTGCCCGCGCAGCGCCAGGCGGTGTGGTTCCGCGACGGATTCGAAAACGAACCCGGCCGGCGCCTTGGGTTCGTGCGGGTCACGGCACATGACTTTCAGCACCGCCTTCCACGCCCGATCGCGGTTCGCGTCGACGGATCTGGCATGCTCATCAATATAGGACAAACGCTCCATATAGAAGGAACGTACTAGTAGATGGCGCCACCCCGCAAGCACGACACCGACGTGATCCTCGACGCAGCGCGCACCCTCGTGCTCGCCGAGGGCCCGCGCGCTGCCAGCGTGTCGGCGATCGCCGAGGCCAGCGGCGCTCCGGTCGGCACCCTGTACCACCGGTTCGGCAACCGCAACGGTGTGCTCACCGCGGCGTGGCTGCGCGCGCTGCGCCGTTTCCAGGACGGCACCCTGGCCGCCGCCGAGGAACCGGACGCGATCGAGGCCGGTGTCGCGATGGTGCGAGCCGCCCTCCGGTTCGGGCGCGAAGTCCCCGAGGATGCCAAGCTGCTGCTCAACCTGCGGCCCAGCGACCTGCTCGACGGCGGGCCCGACGCCGAGTTCAGGGCCACTCTGGCCACCATGAACGCGCCGTTGTTCGAGCATCTGCGCCGCATCGCGCGCGCGCTGTTCGGCCGGGACGGCGAGCGTGAGTTGGATGCGGTCAGCCGCGCGATCGTCGATCTGCCCTACGCGGCGCTGCGCCGCCACGTCTACGCTTCGACGCTGCCCGACTGGCTGGAGGACGACCTGACCGCCGCCGCCCGCGCCCTGCTGACCTCCTACCGTCCCTGACCGGGCCGGTATGCGGCCGGCGGCTCAACCGGCGATCAGTGCGGGAGTGAGTTCGTCGAGGCCGGAGATGACCTTCGCGGCCAGCGCCAGCGCGTCGGAAGCGGGCGGGTATTCCGGGCGCGGCGCCGCGATCACCCGCATCCCCGCCGCGTGCGCCGAGCGCAGGCCGTTGCTCGAATCCTCCACGGCCACACAGTCCGACGGCTGCTTGCGCAGGAACGTCGCGACCGTCGAGTAGACGTCCGGCGCCGGTTTGCCCCGATCGACCTCCTCGGTGGAGAAGGTGACGGTGAAGTATTCGATCAGGCCCGTCCGCCCCAGCACGGTGTCGATGAGCGCGCGTGGCGACGAGCTGGCCAGCCCGAGCGGCCAGCGCTCGCTGATCCGCTGGACGGCGTCGACGGCGCCCGGCAGCAGCGGCACCGCCTCGTCGTAGCGCGCGGACATCCGCTCGATCACCTCCCGCGCGACGGTTCCCGGCGGCTCGCCCACACCGAGCTCGCCGCTCAGGTAGGCCGACCACTCACCGGTGCTCATGCCCATCAGCCGCTGCTGAGAGTCGGGCAGCCACCGTCCGCCCTTCTCCGCGACATAGCCGCGCCGCACCGATTCCCAGACCGGCTCGGAGTCGATCAGTACGCCGTCCATGTCGAAGACGACCGCGGTGATACCCATGCGCACAGAGCCTTTCGCCAGCCGAAAGCGGTCAGAGGTCGATCGCGGCCGGGTCGGGCCTCCGGCCACCGGAACCGTGCCGGTGTCACCCGCGAACAGGCGATCTCCGGTCGCGCACCAGCCTATGCTGTGACGGCCCGCGACGGCGTAACGCGGCACCCGCCGGGCGAGCATTCCCCAGGCAACCGATAACTTGTTCTCATGAACGAACCGCAGGCCGGCGACTCGCTGCCGAGCAAGGAGCATCACGAGGGCGGGTTCCGGCCGATGACCGAGCTGATCGCCGCCCACGAAGCCGCCAAGGACGACATCTCCCGCGGCGGGCCGCACTACGGGCAGTTCATCGAGCAGGTGCGCGGTCTGATGGACCGGGTCCGGCTGGCCTCGCCCTCCGACGAGCTGGCGGTGGACGCGATCGGCATCCTGAAGGAGCTCAACGACAAGCTCGACGCCGCCGCGGTGGACGAGTGGTCGACGCCCAACTGGACCCGCTTCGACCTGCCCGCCCGCGGCAACATCACCCTGCCGCCGTTCTTCATCGACCATGTCGACCGTCAGCAGGGCGTCGACGCGCGCCTGACCTTCCGCACCTTCCACCTCGGCGGCAACAGCGCCGCCCACGGCGGCCAGATCGCCATCGCCTTCGACGACCTGCTCGGCATGGCCGCGGCGGTGCACTCGGGCTCGGTGACCAGGACCGCGTCGCTCACCGTCGACTACCGCTCCATCACGCCGCTGAACACCGAGCTGAAGGTGCGGGCGTGGGCGGAACGACAGGAGGGGCGCAAGGTCTACGTGCGGGCCACCCTGCACGACGGCGACCGGCTGTGCGCGGAGGCGAACGGCTTGTTCATCGTGCTCAAGCCCGGGCAGCCCTGAGGCGGCGCGCCGAGCACGGTCCCGAATGGCATGCTGTGCACGACCGCACGGAATGTCAGGCGTCCAGGCGAATTCGCTTCGATCCGAGAAGCGCAGGTAGGCGGGATACACACCCGCAGCGGTCGCCCGCGCGTGCACTCGATGCAAACTCGCTCGAAATGCCTTCGCGATAGCGATGTTCCGGTGCTCGCCGGTCAGGACCTGCCGACCGGCGAGCATCGATTGATCACCGCCCCGGGAAATGCGCTTCCCGGTATGCGCCGAACCGGGCGTCCACCTGATCGGCGGTCAAGCCGAAATCGGCGAGGGTGTAGCGGTGCGCCGGACGCGCGGCGCCCGAAGTGCTCTCCGCGTGCAAGGCGGTCATCGCCGCGCTCGCCTCGTCGGTCAGCGGCAGCCCGAAGTGCCGGTAGATCGACTCGACGGTGCCGATCGGGTCGGCGACGAACTCGTCGTAGTCGACATCGCAGAACTGCGCCGCGTCGTGGCGCTTGCGGTCGGCGAGGAACCGCTCCGCGCCGCGCGCCCACAGATCCAGCTGCGTCGCGCCGACCACCGGCCCGCGGAACCTCTCCGACCAGCCCGCCGACGCCTGCTCGTTCAAGCTGCACACCGACGCGATGATGGTGCGCGGATCGCGGTGCATCTGAATGACCAGCGCATCCGGATAGACCTCGAAAATGGCGTCCAATGCGAACAAGTGGCTGGGATTCTTCAGCACCCAGCGTTTGCCCGCGTCCGGCAGCCCGATCAGCTGGAGGTTGCGCCGGTGCCTGCGGTAGGCGGGCGTCCAATCCCGATCGCGCAACCACTCGGAATAGGTCGGCAGGTAGGCCAGGCACTCGTAGGACACCGACATGGCCGACTGCCGCAGCAGCTGCCAGCACTCCTCCACCTGATCGGCCGAGATGTGGTGCACGCCCATGAATTCCGGGTGCTCCACGTGGTGCTTGTCGTAGGCGGCGGCCAGCCGCTGGTAGACCGGATTACTCGCCCAGGTCTCGCGCGGCGGGCGTGGCTGTGGCATCTCGGTCAGCCACATCTCCAGCCCCTGGTGCGCCGGGTCGGCGTTGAGCAGGCGGTGCACCGCCGTGGTGCCCGAGCGCGGCAGGCCGGTCACGAAGATCGGTCGTTCGACGGCCACGCCGGCGTGCTGCGGGAACTGCTGCCAGGCCGCCTCGCTGAGCAGCCGGGCGATCAGCGCGCCACGCAGGAAGGCGCGATTGACCTTGTTGCCGAAGGGCGTGAGTTCGGCGTCCTCGGCATAGGACTCGAGCAACACCTCGAGGCCTTCGCGATAGTCGTCGGTCCCGAAATCATCCAGCCCGACCACCTTCGTCGCCGAGGCGTGCAGGTCATCGATGGTCCCGACGTCGTCCCTACCGATCACGGTCATCTCCTAGTGGTGGTATTCGCCGGCGTTGACGTCCAGGCACGCGCCGGTGATCGCGCGGGCCATCGCGGACGCGAAGAACACGACCGCGTCGGCGATCTCGTCGGGTTCGGGCAGTTTGCGCAGGTCGGTGGTCTTCGCGGTCTCGGCGTAGACCTCCTCGGCGGTGATCCCCCGCTGCTGCGCCAAGTAGTTGAAGTACCACTTCAGGTTGTCGGCCCAGATGTAACCGGGCGCGACCGAGTTCACCCGGATGCCCTTGGGCCCGAGTTCGGTGGCCAGGCTCTGCGCCAGCGCGAGCAGGCTGGCCTTCGCCATCTTGTACGGCCCGAACGTCCGCCGCGAGTGGCGCAGCACGGCCGAGTTGATCATCACCACCGAACCCTTGGTTTCGGCGAGGGCGGGCACGAACAGCCTGGTCAAGCGCAACGCGGCCAGCACGTTCGTCTCGAAGCCCGCGCGCACCTGGTCCAAGTCGACGTCGGCGAGGTCGACGATGGGCGGGATGGCGAAGGCGTTGTTCACCAGCGTGTCCACCTTGCCGAACGCGCTGTGCGCGGTCTCCACCAGGTTGGCCGCCGCGGCGTCGTCGTTGATGTCGGTCGGCACCACCACCGCGCGCCTGCCGAGTTCGGTGATTTCTTTGGCCACCTCGGTCAGCCGTGACTCGGTCCGGGAGGCGAGCACTACGTCCGCGCCCGCTTTCGCGCTCTGCACGGCGATCGCGCGCCCCAGTCCCGGCCCGACGCCGGAGACGACGACCACTTTGTCCCGCAACAACATCAGCCCAGCATCCTCTCCGCGACGGCGACCTGCCGCGCCGCGATCCGGTCCCGCCACTGCTCCGGCGTGACGCGCGCCTGCTCGTAGAACGGCAAGCGGGCGGGCAGGTCGGCGACCGCCACCAGCTCCACGGTCGGGCCGTCGTCCGGTTTCATCTCCCGCGACAACCGCTGCCAGCGGAACTGCAGGTATCCCCTGGCGTGCCCGGTGCGCTCGATCCAGTTGGCCAGACCTGGGTCGCGCTCGCTGACCACCAGCCGGATCATCCCGTCCGGGTCCACGTGCGCCTGGTCGGCGGTGATGCTGGTCTGGTGGTTGATGTAGTCCAGCGACAGATACCACATGCTGCCGAGCTGGAAGCCCTGATAGGGGGCGTCGGATTTCGGCACCGTGATGATCATGGCCTGGTCGTCGTCCAGCTCGTAGTGACCGACCGAGGAGAACTGCGTGCTCAGCCCGCCCGGCGTCGGCCTCGGCTCGGTCAGCGTGTTCACCGGCAGGTTCAGGTAGAACCACTCGGGGAAGGCGAGGAAGGTCTTCAACCGCGACACCAGCATCTTGCCCGCTACGTCGTACCGCTTGGTCAGCACGTCCTTGGTCAGCGGCGGCGGCGCGTCACCGATCCGATCCGCCCGATGGATGCGGATCGTGCCCGCCTTCTCGGTCGCCCAATCGCTGTGCACCTCGCGAACCACGAGCATCGCCGCGTCGGCGCCCAGGTGCACGTAACCGGGACGCGCCTCGCCCGGCCCGAACCGGATCTCGTAGGAACCGTCCGGGCGGATGTCGAGCTCGCGGTCGTCGAAGGCGGTGAGGCTGTCGGGCACGTCCACCGGCGAATAGTTGCCGTTGAGCACCTGGAAGCTCAGGTCGCGGGTGGTGCCGCGGGTGCCGGTGACCACGTATTCCGCGTCCGGCCGCAGATAGGAGTGGAAGTAGAGGGTGTCGGGGTTGTCCAGGCCCATCTTGGTGTAGGGACCGGTGGACATCACGAAGAACGGGAAGTCCCGCTCGTAGGCCCAGGCCATCTGCAACGACGCGCGGATGCTGCCCGCCAGATAGTCGTAGCCCTCGACGAGGTCCTGTTCGGTGCGGATGTGCGCGGCTCCGGTGATGATCTGCTCGGCGGCGGCGATGGCGTCCGCGAACGGCTGTGTCAGCAAAGGCTCTCTCCGGTGTTCCAAATATGTACCACTCTGGTACATTTCGTTAAGGGAAAGATTAGAACGTGTTCTAGGAGTGGTCAATGGTCGGCCGTCGGTCCGCACCCACCGCACGAGTGGTTCAGGTCCTGGATTTCTTCGTCGAACAGCGCGGGAAACGCTTCGGACTCTCCGAACTCGCCCGCGAGCTCGACCTGGCCAAACCGACCTGCCTGGGCATCCTCACCGAGCTGACCTCGGGCGGCTATCTGATGCGCGACGCCGATACCCGCACCTACGGGCTCGGGCCAGCGCTGATCGCGGCCGGACGGGTGGCGCAGGACAGCTTCGCCATCTCCGCGCTGGCCCGCGTCGAGCTGGAGAAACTCTCCACGCGCTATCACACGACCTGCACGGCGTCGGCGGTGGTCGGCGAGCAGATCATGGTGCTGGAAAGCACCGGCCCGGGCCTGGTGAAGGTGGGCGCGGCCTACCACTTCGCGCCGCCGGTCGGCCTGATGTATGTGCTCTGGGACACCGACGCGGCGTTCGACGCCTGGCTCGCCAAGCCGCCCGCCGTGCCGCTACGCCAGGACGAAGCGCGCTTGCGCCAGGTCGTCGCCGAATGCCGGGAGCGCGGATTCCTGGTGGAGAGCATGACCACGGCAGGGCGGCGGCTGCACTCGCTGCTGGCCGGGGTCGCCGACCGCGATCTGCCTCCCGAGCTGCGCGAACTGGTCGGCGAGCTGGTAACCAGCCTCGGCGAGCGGGTGTACCTGGGCTCGGACCTGCGGCCGCGCAAAGAGCACGCGGTGAGCCTGCTCGCCGCCCCGACCTACGACGGCGACGGCAGGCAGAACATGGTGCTCACGATGTACGTCGGCCGCTCCGTCACCGGTGCTGAGATCGCCCGCCGCGGCAGCGCGCTGGCAGCCGCCGCCGACGCGGTGACGGCGAACTCCGGCGGACACAAACCATTGACCGACAACCGAAACGTGTTCTAGTTTTGCGGTGTGAGCCAGTACGCGAAGTCGACGGCGAGCACCTACGAGCTGCCCCATCTGGACGCACTCGAGGCCGAGTCGGCGCACATATTCCGTGAAGTGGCAGCGACCTTCGAGCGCCCGGTGTTGCTGTTCTCCGGTGGCAAGGACTCGGTGGTGATGCTGCATCTGGCGGCGAAGGCCTTCTGGCCCGCGCCGCTGCCGTTCCCGGTGCTGCACATCGACACCGGGCACAATTTCGACGAGGTGATCGCCTACCGCGACGAGACGGTGACGCGCCTGAGCCTGCGCCTGGTCGTCGCGCGGGTGCAGGACGACATCGATGCGGGACGGGCGGTCGAGGAAACCGGGCCACGCGCCTCCCGCAATCGGTTGCAGACGACGACGCTGCTGCGCTCGATCCAGGAAGGAGCCTTCGACGCGGTATTCGGCGGCGCGCGCCGCGACGAGGAGAAGGCCCGCGCCAAGGAGCGGGTGTTCAGCTTCCGCGACGAGTACGGCCAGTGGGACCCGCGCAGGCAGCGCCCCGAGCTGTGGAACCTCTACAACGGCAGGCACCGGGCCGGTGAGCACATCCGGGTGTTCCCGCTGTCGAACTGGACCGAACTGGACATCTGGAGCTACATCGCCGCCGAGGGCATCGAACTGCCCCCGCTCTATTACGCACACCGCAGGCAGGTGGTGCAGCGCGATGGAATGCTGTTGGCGCACACCCGTTTTCTCCACCTGCTCGACGGCGAGCAGCCCTACGAGGCCACCGTACGGTTCCGCACGGTCGGCGACGCGACCTGCACCGGCTGCGTCGAATCCACCGCGGCCACACCCGCGGAGGTGGTCGCCGAGGTCGCCGCGGCGCGGGTCACCGAGCGCGGCGCCACCCGCGCCGACGACCGCATCTCCGAGGCAGGCATGGAAGACCGCAAACGCGAAGGCTACTTCTGATGACGACCACACTGTTGCGCCTGGCTACCGCGGGCAGCGTCGACGACGGCAAGTCGACGCTGATCGGCAGGCTGCTGTTCGATTCCAAGACGCTGTTCACCGATCAGCTCGCCGCGGTGGAGCGCACCAGCCGCGATCGCGGCGACGACTATCCCAACCTGGCCCTGCTCACCGACGGCCTGCGCGCCGAACGCGAACAGGGCATCACCATCGACGTGGCGCATCGCTATTTCGCCACGCCCAGAAGGAAATTCATCATCGCGGACACGCCGGGGCACGTGCAGTACACGCGCAACATGGTGACCGGCGCCTCGACCGCCGACCTGGCGCTGATCCTGGTGGACGCCCGTAAAGGCGTGGTGGAGCAGACCCGTCGGCACGCATTCCTGGCCAGCCTGCTCGGCATTCCGCACCTGGTGCTGTGCGTGAACAAGATGGACCTGGCGGACTGGTCACAGGAGCGGTTCGAGGAGATCCGTGCGGAGTTCGCTCGGTGGGCCTCCAAACTGGACGTCTCCGACCTGACCTTCGTGCCCGTGTCCGCGCTGCACGGCGACAACATCGTGCACCGTGGCGCGAGCATGCCGTGGTACGAGGGCACTCCCCTGCTGCACCATCTGGAAGAGGTGCACATCGCCTCCGACCGCAACCTGATCGACTCACGGTTCCCGGTGCAGTACGTCACCCGCAGCCACGCGCAGGATTTCCGCGGTTACGCGGGCACCGTCGCGGGTGGGGTCTTCAAGCCGGGCGACGAAGTGGCGGTGCTGCCGTCGGGTTTCACCACCACGGTGGAGGCGATCTGGGGTCCGGGCGGCGCGCCGGTCGCGGAAGCCTTTCCGCCGCAGGCGGTGACCATCCAACTGGCGGACGAGTTGGACATCTCCCGCGGTGATCTGATCTGCCGTCCGAACAACCGCCCGAACGCGGGCCGCGATCTCGACGCGATGGTGTGCTGGTTCGCCGAGGACACTCAACTGACCCCCGGCGCGACCTACACCATCCGGCACACCACCCGCACGGCCACCGCCGAGGTGCGCTCCCTGGACTACCGACTGGACGTCAACACCCTGCACCGTGACGAGCACGCGGAGTCGTTGTCGCTCAATGAGATCGGCCGCGTCCAGCTGCGCACCCGCCAACCTCTGCTGTTCGACCCCTACCGGCGCAACCGCGCCACGGGCAGCTTCATCCTCGTCGACGACACCACCAACAACACCGTCGCCGCGGGCATGATCACCGGCCCGAGCCTGCCGTCCTCCCGGGTGGTCTGGCACTCCACCGCCGTCGAGCGCGACGAGCGCGGCACCCGCGGCCTGACGGTCTGGCTGACCGGCCTGTCCGGCTCCGGAAAGTCCACCGTAGCCGTGGAACTGGAGCGCAGATTGGTGGCCGCGGGCCGCCCGGCATTCCTCCTCGACGGTGACAACCTGCGTCACGGCCTCAACTCGGATCTCGGCTTCAGCCCCGCCGACCGCGAAGAGAACGTCCGGCGCGTCGGCGAAGTGGCGAAACTGTTCGCCGACGCCGGTGTGGTCGCGGTGGTGTCGCTGATCAGTCCCTACCGCGCCGACCGTGACCGTGTTCGCGCCGCCCACGAGGCGGCGGGCATCCCGTTCCTGGAAGTGTTCGTCGACACGCCACTGGCGGTCTGCGAAGCCCGCGACCCCAAGGGCATGTACGCCAAGGCCCGCGCGGGCGAGATCCGCGGCTTCACCGGCATCGATGACCCCTACGAAGCGCCGACCGACGCCGAAATCGTGCTACGCCCCGACCATGGCGACCCGGCATCGATGGCGGCGACGATCATCGCGCGGCTGACCCGGTTGGATTGATCCCGCCTCGGCGCCGGCTATCCGGAGATCAGCGGCGGTGCGGGCGCCGATCTCCGGATGTGCCGCGTCAGCCTGAGCGGCACGGCAGTCGGCGGCCGGTTCAGCGGACGATATCCGCGCTCGGAACGATGTACCGGGTGCGGTCGGTGTTGTGCGGCTCCGCTTTGAGATCGACCACCGTCGAGTCACCGACCTGTTCGACGAGGTCCACGCCGATCTCGACGGGCACCGGGTAGGCCGAGTCCGACCGCAAGTCGTCGGGCGCGCCGAAGATCCACACTTTGTCGATCAAGCTGTGCGTCACACCGTCAGCGTCGGTGAACTCGACCTCGATGACGCCCGGCTGAGTATCCGACACCCATCGAACGGCGTTCCCCCATATCATGGCCATTTGATCAGTATGCCAGCGATCCGCCGCGGCAGGAACGGCGAACGCTCCGGCCGGTCGCCGTGTGGCACCAGCAGCCGGCCAGCGGATCTCCGATCACAGCTACCGAGCTGTAATGCTCTCGTCTCGGTTGTTCATCCGGAATTCGTTGGGTATCGTGCTTTCAGCGAATCGCGGGGGGTTGTATGGGGGATAGTGTGCAATCATGAGCTTGTTGATCAACGATGTGAGCTTCTCCTATGGAGCTCGATCGGTGCTGCGCGGCGTGACGTGGGAGCTCGAGCAGGGTGTGACGATGCTCCTGGGCTCCAACGGCGCAGGCAAGTCGACATTGCTCGGACTGGTCGCAACCAAGTTCGCTCTGACGGCCGGCAGCATCACCGATGACGGACGTTCTTGGTCCGACCCAAGCGATCTCGAAGCCATCCGGCGTCGCATCGGGTGGGTGCCACAAGCATTGGACATGGATCGCGCGATGCGTGTGCGCGATTTCGTGTCCTACTGCGGATGGTTACGCGGCATGTCCAGTCGGCTATCAGTCGCGGCAGCAAGCCGAGCGCTGGAGCGGATGGATCTTGGAGCGCGCGCGAACGACCGGATTCGGGATCTGTCCGGGGGGATGCAACGCCGGGCGCTGATCGCGGCGGGGATCGTGCATTCACCGTCGATTCTTATCCTCGACGAACCGACAGCTGGGCTGGACCCGAAACATCGCCATTCCCTGAACACCATGATCCGTGACTACGGCCGCGAAGGTGCTGTCGTCTTGGTATCCACCCACATCTCCGAGGACACCGAAGCAGCGGACGAGGTCGGCATCATTAGCGACGGACTATTGGTTGCCAACGACACACCGGCTGATCTCCGAGCAACTTACGGTTCGATCGCGCAGGCATACATGGAACTGGCATCCGACGAGGAAGACACTGGAGCGGTCTCCGCGTGAGAAATCTCGCAACTTACCTAACAGGTGGACGCCCGATTCCCGCATCGGCGACCCTTGCGCTGTTTGCGCTGTCTCTCGCCTTCATGCAAATCGCCGACCCCATGGAACAATTCAGTGGGTACTGGCCCGGTATCGATGTCTCTGCCGCGAGCCGCACCCTGATGGTCGGCGTGGGAGTCGCCGCTATCTCGGCGTGGGTATCGCAACGATGGCCGCTCCGACTTCGCATGGAGGCATCCGCGCGAAGCGGATTGCAGATCGCACTGCGTGACCTGATCCGCCTGTACACGGTGGTCATCGCCCTTTTCTTCATCGACTACGCGATTCTCGTCGTCTACCGATTCACCGGTGATGGCGCCGGATCTCCGAAAATTTCGGTCGTGGTCGATGGTGCGGTATGGCTTTTGTTCTGCGTTACGGTGGGATGGACAGTCGGCACCGTGGTACGCAAGGCTGCCGCGGTCTTCATCGCGATGGCTGCCATGCTGTTACTGTCGGTGGGATCGGTCATGGCCAATGACGGGCATATCGGTTTTCCGTTGCTGGCCGGTCGGCAACTGGCCTCGCTGCCATCGTATGCCGTCGAGCTGTCGCCGGATTCCGCGGTGACAATTGCCGGTGTCCTCACCACTTTCCTCGTCGTGGTCTCGATCCTCGCCGCAACGACCCTGCGCCGACGTTCGTGGGCAACCACCGGTGCGGCACTAGCGGTCGCAGTCGTACTCCCGATCGCAGCCTCGGTAGTCACAGGCGGGAATGCCTGGCTCCAACCTCGGGCCGCCGCGGCCGAACCCATCTGTGTCGGCATAGAATTGCAGGTGTGCTCTTGGGCAGAGGACACTCAGCGGCTGGCCGCATTGGAACATGCGCTGCCCCGACTTATCACGGCCATGCGGAACACGGGCTACCCACCCCCTCGACGACTCAGCGTATCCGGCGCGACCCCCGACGCTACGGCGAAGATCTGCCCGTTCCGCACGGTGCAGGAAGGTATCGTCAACATACTGGGTCGGGTGCCGGTGGAAAGCACTTCATGTATCGGCTCGGACCAGTTGAAACAATGCCCCGGCGATGCCCCACTTCGGGCGGACTTCCTGGCCCTGACCCAGATATACATGCGATGGCTCACCAATTTTCCGCTCGAGGCGGACGGCATGGTCTCACGCTACAGCGATGGAAGACCAACGGATGAGTACGTTGCCGCTGAGCGTGTGAGCGGTTGGCCGCTGGAAAACCAGTTCGCTTATATGTCGAAAGCATATCGAGCCATCGTGGACTGCGACACCACATCGGTGCCCAGCCTGCTCGAAAGCGCCGGGCATCGGTGATGCCACTCGGCCAGTACCTCCGCATGCGAACGACGATCGATGCCGCACCATTCGTCATCGCGTGTTTCCCGCTGATCGCACTTGCGAATCAGCAAATACCGAGGCTGTACGGGCTGGAACACGGCGTCGGCATCAGTCCTGCGCGCCTCGTTCCGATCATCCTGTCCGGAGCGTTGATCGTCGCCACAGGCTCGCGCCTCGGCGAATCGCATGAACACACGATATCCAGCAAACGGTTTGTGCGCGAACGCGCGCAAGTCGTGTCTCTAGCAGTCGCTCTGGCAGCACCGATAATCTGCGCGATCCGTCTGCAGGGGATCCCCCTGGTAGGCGTCATACGCGCAGGCTTCGACACCTCGCTCTTCTTCGGAATCGGCCTGTTGGCTTGCGTATATCTGCCCAGGCTGGTGGCACTGGCATTATGCATGATCACATCGTGGTCTATCCAGACGCTGCCGTGGTGGTGGACTTTTTCGCCGGGAACGTGGACTGACATGAGGGGGTTCACCACACCCCTCGCCCTCGGATTGATATCGTTGCTCACGTTCATTCTCGGCTCCATTTTATGGCTCACTCAGGTGCCGCGAGCTCACTCCACGCTCTGGGAGCGTTGGGCACACTAGACAATGCCTTCAGTGTCTTCGAGTGGCTCTGCGACTGGAATGCTCAAAAAATCCCGCCTCCGCAAATGACAGCGGCTCGAATACGGACGGCGCAGAGATTCCGGGTCCCAGCTTCGATCGAGCGGACACTTATTCGAAAACGTTGGTCCACAACATATTTCGATTGACAGTCACCCGGCCCTACGATACCGTCAGTTCGGCGCTCTCGTCGGGGCGCTTCAACTGGGAGGGTTTACGGGGGGTTCGCCGATGATCGACCTTCTGCGTAAACGTCACACGTAAAGGCGGGCATTGATGAAAGCCATCAGTACTATTGCGGTCTTCTGCAGTATCGCCGCACTGGCATTCGGGGGCGAAGCAGCTACGGCGCCCGAGGCTGTCGCACAGCCGGTTCCATCACCGTTCGAGTGCAAGTCGGATCGCAAGAGCGACACCGACATAGAGGTGCGGTGCTACAACCTGAGCTCCGAAAGAACCTACCGCATCAGGGTTTCGATTGACTGCTCATATCAGCCAGACCCGAGCCATGTGTTCACCATTTCGAGGAATGACGACGCTCGGGTCACGCTGTCGTGCACGAAGCCGGGCAGCGCACGCGGCACATTCAAATACGAGGTCATCCAATGAGCAGTGGATTCCCACCCCTGCACAGACACGGCCAATACCACGTAACCGAGGATCGGCTGGATTAGATGATTCCGAAAATCCTTTCGACGATCCTACTTCTCGTCGCCTTCGTCTCCACCGGAGCGGCACAAGGCCCCGCCCTGGCGACACCGGGTGTAGACGGACCACCCTTCGTAGCGGCTGGTGGATACTACCCTGTCGGTCTGGGTTACTACCGTGGCGGGTCCAGCTTGGAGCCCAGGGACATGGACGTGAAAATACGGGACGGCCTGGTACAAGTGACCCATGGTGTATCGATCCACCGGGACGCCTCGAAGGTCGAACGCTTCGGTGGAGCGTACGCGGTGATGAGCATCCCCTCGACACTGAGGATCACCCAGCGTGAAAATGGTCGGGACAAACAACACTTCGAGATCGCTCCCGCCGAACCGATGACCTTCGAGAATTACAAGGCCGAACTCCGACGTGTCGAGCTTAGGCTCGCCCAGCGCGTGGGTTGATATGCGGTCGGGCCGGTTCCGTTCATCGGTACCGACCCGTCCCGACCCGGCCCGGCCAGATCGGATGCGTTGTACACGTTCATTCATCCAGGTGTATGCGAATCCGGCCCTCTTGGACCATGGATCGGAAAAGCCGCGGCGGACGGTCAGGAAGCTTCCGGCCACTGAGCGATCCACCACGGTGCCAGAGTCGCAAATCCTCCGCCGAGACACGTGCAGCCGATCCGGGCCGAGGTGCGCTCCCTGGACTACCGACTGGACGTCAACACCCTGCACCGTGACGAGCACGCGGAGTCGTTGTCGCTCAATGAGATCGGCCGCGTCCAGCTGCGCACCCGCCAACCTCTGCTGTTCGACCCCTACCGGCGCAACCGCGCCACGGGCAGCTTCATCCTCGTCGACGACACCACCAACAACACCGTCGCCGCGGGCATGATCACCGGCCCGAGCCTGCCGTCCTCCCGGGTGGTCTGGCACTCCACCGCCGTCGAGCGCGACGAGCGCGGCACCCGCGGCCTGACGGTCTGGCTGACCGGCCTGTCCGGCTCCGGAAAGTCCACCGTAGCCGTGGAACTGGAGCGCAGATTGGTGGCCGCGGGCCGCCCGGCATTCCTCCTCGACGGTGACAACCTGCGTCACGGCCTCAACTCGGATCTCGGCTTCAGCCCCGCCGACCGCGAAGAGAACGTCCGGCGCGTCGGCGAAGTGGCGAAACTGTTCGCCGACGCCGGTGTGGTCGCGGTGGTGTCGCTGATCAGTCCCTACCGCGCCGACCGTGACCGTGTTCGCGCCGCCCACGAGGCGGCGGGCATCCCGTTCCTGGAAGTGTTCGTCGACACGCCACTGGCGGTCTGCGAAGCCCGCGACCCCAAGGGCATGTACGCCAAGGCCCGCGCGGGCGAGATCCGCGGCTTCACCGGCATCGATGACCCCTACGAAGCGCCGACCGACGCCGAAATCGTGCTACGCCCCGACCATGGCGACCCGGCATCGATGGCGGCGACGATCATCGCGCGGCTGACCCGGTTGGATTGATCCGAGGTCCCGATCACGCGCTGCGACGCGCGGACTTGCCCGCGCAGTGCATCCCGCTCCGGGGGGCGCGGAGCGGGACGCACTGGCGGACCAGCGGTTCCGGTCAGCGGAGTTCCGGCGACCACGTGTACCCGATGTCGAGTTGGTGCGAAATGCCAACGCCGGCTTCGTGGATCGGCTATCCCCTCCACAGTCGATACACGAAGCCGGCTCTCGGTGACATCTCCGTAGTCGGTTCGGATACGAGCGAAGAGCGATAGGATCTGATTGTAAAGCGCTAGATCACTAACCGGTGCGCTCGGATCCTTTTCCGCCGGATACCATGCTTGCACGGGGACGGGCCGAATCAGGAGGTTGGTGGCACAGGTCGTGTCTGACGACGCAGATGACATCAGCGGTGAGCCGACGGAGGACGCCGGTCCCATCGCGCGACACCTCAATCGGGTGATCGCCGCCGCCCAGCAGCGGGATGCACGAGGCTACTCCAACAAGGACATCGCCGAGCGCTCGACCGCGCTGGGCTATCCACTGAGTCCGGCCCAGGTCTCGCACATCCGGCTCGGACGTGTCCGCAATCCCAGTTTCCGCACCATCGAGGGGATTTCCGTGGCACTGGGCGTCGACGTGCGCGAATTCCTGGACGGCACCGCCGCACAGCAGGCCGGTATCGAATCGCGGCTGGCCGCGGAGCTGTCCGAGGCGGGCGTGGCGGCGATCGGCTTCCGCCTGTCCGAACTGAGCACTTTGAACGAGCTCGGCAGGTCGACGTTCGGCACCATAGTCGGCAACATCCTGCGCGATCTCCAGCAGCACGAACTCTATCGCCGACCAGCTGCTACGGGGGACGAGGAAAATCCCGGTCCCCCTGACTGACCACTATCGCGCGTGTCAGAGTCGCAGATCCGCCGCTGAAACTCGCGGCGCGGAGCCCGGGCGATAGGTCGCTTGCGCTATCGGGCGGCGAACTTCCGTATAGGACTCCAGGGCCGCGGCAATGGAGTCCGCACTGCGCAGTGTCTTCGCCAAGACGATCGCATCCTCGATGGCGGAAGTCGCGCCCCGCCCCGCCGCCGGTGACACAGCGTGCGCCGCATCGCCGATCAGGACGGTATCCGCGTTGTGCCAATTCCCCTCGGGTTCGAGTTCGTACAGGGCGATCGGCGCGCTCACCTCGGAACGCTCCAGCACCTCGACCACCGGGGTGGCCCGCAGTGCCCCGAGGAACACGTCGGGGTCGACCGTCGCGGCCGCGGGCGCGACGTTTCGCCTGCTGAACCAGAACGATCCATCGCGGTCGTCCCCCACATACCCCGCTACCCCCTCCGGGTGCGACCAGAAGTGCAGCACGTTCGTCGGTAGCCCACGCACCGGAACCGGGCAATGTCCGTATCGGATCAGTTGGCCGGTGTAGGTGGGCTCCCGGGAATCACCGAGAATGCGCCGAGTGGCCGAACGAGCACCGTCCGCGCCGACCAGCAGATCACCCGTGCGTTCGCCGGGGTCGGCCCGAGTTCCGTAGTCGCACGGAATGTCCGCTTGTTCCAGACCTTCTCGTAACAAGGCCAGCAGGTCCTTGCGCCACACATGGGTACTGGGCCAGCGATGACCGGGCTCGGTGCGGGCGAAGGATCCGGTCCGCCCGGTGAGCATGTCGACCGTGCTGACGCTGACTACCGGGAATCCGGCCGCCCTGACCTTCTCGCCCAGACCGAGCTGGTCGAGCGCGGTCGACGCCGCGGGGCCGAGGGTGACCCACCCGCCCACCTCGGCGGTGCGCGCCGCGGTCTCATAGACCTGGACGCGGGCACCGACTTTCGTCATCGCCAGAGCCGCGCATGCCCCTCCGATACCGCAGCCGATGACCTCCGCTCGAAACATCCGGTCACACCTTCGCCGTGGGCCGAACCCAATTACGACGCACCCGAACCATGTTCTCCCCCAGGTCGGCCGCCAAGGCCACGAGCAGTTTTCGGTCCGCATCGAACGTATCAGCCTGGTCCACGGCCGCGCGGCGCGGCTCGCCGTACAGCACCGGCCGCTCGCGATTGGCCGCGGCGACGCGTTGCAGTTCGCGCGCGTACCCGGAGACCGTTGCGGTCGACGTGGGGTCGATCTGGGGGCTGAGCAGCATCAGGGCATCACGGATGTCGACCATCATCGCCTGACGCCGTTCCATGATGGCCGCCAGCGGCTCCCGGACACGGAACCCGGGCATCCGCCGTTCCGGAAGGAATCGGGTGATCACGCCGACCGCGAAACGCCACAGCCGCCACAGCAGCAGAACGTCGCGCAATGCCCCGAGGCCGAGAACCACAGCTCGGATACGCATCACCAAGCCATACCAGGACACACCCAGGAGGAAGATGAGCTGCCCGAGATAGACCTCCCACCGCCCCAGCACGACGAGCGCTCGCGGCGGCCGCGCCGACACCGCGTAATACCCGAGCTGGACGGTGAAGGTCACGGTGGCGGCCAGCATCAACACCGCGCCTATCGCCGCGAGCATGATTCCGTGCGCCGGCGTCCCCGACAGCAATCGCAGATAGGCGAAGCAGTAGAAAACGATCAGCATCCCGGTCGGCACCGTGATCACTTTCTCCCCGAGATTGAACCCGACCACGGCCGGGTCGGCGAATCCATAGGGTTTCGCGTCGGGGCCCGCGACGACAGCGCACACGGCCAGGACGACGATCGACGCGACCAGCGGAATACCGAGGGCGAGCAGGATCCTCCTCGTCTGCGCGGTGTGCCGTGCGGCCAGCACGAAGAACGCTACGACGCACACCTTGGACCCGATCAGCAGGACGGTGCCGACGAATTCGTATCCCATCGCGGTCAGCAACCACGGGTCGGACCGGTCCTGCACGTACTCGCCGAAGGCGTATCCCGAGGCGAGGAAGAAGAAGGCCCCCACCACCGCGAGCAGAGCAACGTCCTTGTTCCGGCGATACTGACTCGCCTTCCAGAGCATGGCCGCGGCGAATGCCGCGATGAGCCAGCCGTGCGGAATGTAGATCACAGCCAGCCCATTCTCTCCTGCAGCGGCAGAGAAAGATCCTCGGCCCGCTGTAAGGGACGCAGCGCACGCTGCCGATCGAGCACCCTGCCCACCTGATAGGCCCACCGCGCGAGCAGGTTCGCCGTGTCCTCCGCCTCCCACTCCATCTTCGGAGACATCGCCGAATGGCGATGCACGCTGTCGGCCTCGTAGTGCCCGGCGATGATGTGGCCGAACTCGTGCCCGATCCCGTGGTCCTGATGCCACGCGGGCGTCGCCTTCTGATACGCGATGACATAGGTGTCGGGCGGCGCCGAGAGCTTCAGCGTGATCGCGAAGAAGCAATCGACCGGCAGCAACCTCTCTTGCAGAAGCACCGTCGCGCCGGTGAATTCGCAATAGCGCTCGATCAGCTGGCGCATGGTCAGCAATTCGCGTACCTGCATGCGTTGCAGCAGCAGCCGAGTGCGATGTTCGATCTCCCGCACCATCGCAGGGGTCGGGACGAAGCGGGTTCCTCCGTCTCGCGAGCTTCCGGCTTGCTCCGCCGTGTCGTCACCTGCGCGTCTCGCGCGCCCGCGCCATACGGAACCCATCAGACGTCACACTCCGCAACCCGCCCCACCGCCCGACCTTCGGCAACCGGTCTGTCGAACAGCACGAAAACGATGCCGAGCGCCGCGCCTGACCGATCGTTGCGGTCAGAGAACCCCCGTGCCCGGCCGGTTCGGCGTTCAAAGTACCATCACCGCCGCCGAACGGCATCGAATCACACCGGGAGAACGGGGAGTTCGCGTCGGCTCGGTCGCCATGCCTGACGTCGCCTCGTCGGACGCGACACAGCGTCCCTCGACTGAGCGAGCCTGCGAGGTTTCGCCCATCAGCATTGACGAGGTCGGGCGTTCGCCGAGCAGTGGCGCGAGGCGCCGGATCAGCGTTCGGCCGGGTCGGGTGCGGCGCCGAGAGCGGACAAGCCCTCGCGATACGTCGGGTAGGCCGGGGACCAGCCGAGCTCTCGCTCCGCCTTGCCCGTGTCGAGCCGGATTCGGCTGCCCACCAGCAGGGCGTGCAGATAGGGCGTCGCCCGCAGCAGCCATCCCGGGATACGGCGCGGCGGAGGGGCATCGGCCGCGGCCGCGAGAGTGTCGAGGTAGTCGCCCATATCGACCGGCTCCCGGTCGGCGATGTTGTACGCCTCGCCGGACCGGCCGCGCGCCAAAGCAGCGAGCGTCGCGGAGGCGGCGTCGGCGATGTGGATCGGGTGCAGTGTCCCGGGTTCGCGCGGTACCGGCAGCCTGCGGCGGCGGAGGCTGTCCATCATCCCGAAGGTCGCCGGTTCCGGTCCGTAGAACAGCCCGTAGCGCAGTGCGATACCGCCGTATCCGAGCACCTGTTCCTCGTTGGACCGCAGCGATCGCATGTGGGTGTCGAATGGGCCGTGCCCGAGGGGCGCGAAAGGACGCTCCTCGCTGAGCGGAGCGGGGCCGTGGTCACACCAGCCGTAGCCGAGGAAGAACGACTGTGTCACGAATTGCCGGGCGCCGACGGTCTCCGCTGCCCGCAGCAGATTACGGGTGCCCTTGTCGCGCAGCGCATCGGTGGCATACAGGTCCCGATGCCGGATCGGTGTCCGGGTGAGCGCGGTGGCCTGGTGGACCACCGCGTCCGCACGCAGACCCGCGACGGCGGTGCGTAGCGCACCGGCATCCAGGATGTCCGCGAGCACCGGACGAACACCGGACGCGGTGAGCCGCCGGGCGCCGGCGGCGGTTCGGGTGAGGCCGAGCACGGTATGGCCGGACGACAGCAGCTGTGGGATCAAAGCGGAGCTGATCGTGCCGGTCGCGCCGGCGAGCAGGATTTTCACGGTTTCACCTCGAGATCGTGGCGGATGTCTTCCGCGTACGCAGTTCACGCAGGCGGATGACGAGGCCCACGGCGGCGACGGCCGAGAACAGCAGCAGAAGCCAGGTATCGGAGGCATGCCCGCCGCCCTCGTCTACGGCGTGGTTCGCCGCGTGCAGGGTGTTGGTGACAACGAACCCGCCCAACACCACGGACACGACATCGCGCCACGCCAGGGCGGCGATCATCATCAGCCCGATGCCGATCTGGAAGACGCCCGCGTCGTGCAGGAAATGCTCGTGCTCGGGCCAATTGGCCCACTCGGCGAAACCGGCCGGGTCGATGCGGCACCAGATTCCGATACCCAGCATCGATGCCCCTGCCACCAGCGTGACGACGGTGACCGAGCGATTCATGGTTGCCTCCTTCTCAGGCCGCGAACGCGGTACTGCACTGGAGACGAGGAAGGCCGGAGGGATGTGATGGGTAGTCGCGTGTGATCTGAGCGACATATCACCGGAGAAAGCTGTTCGGAGGTATAGCGGTGGGCGTCGGCCCGCGGCTGAGCAGGATCATGGCCGGTAGTCATCCTTGGAACCCGGCCTGATCAGCTGCGACGCATCCTCATTCGGCCGAACGATCAGACCCGCCGGGGTTGTCGACGGACGGCGCGCAGAGTGTGTTCCGGATCGTCTCGCGTAACCAGCGCTGTGCCGGGTCGGCATCCAGCCGCGCGTGCCAGAGCAGTCGCACTTCGAGTTCCGGTAGGGCCGCGGGGATGGGAAACCAGCGAATGCCCAGGGTCCGGCCGTACTGTTCGGCGAGGCGCTGCGGGACGAGTCCGACATAACGGCTGGAGGAGACCAGCAGCGCCGCGACGGCGAAGGTCGGCACGACGGCGGCGACGTGGCGTTGCAGGCCCGCCGCGTCGAGCGCATCGTCGAGTGGTCCGCGCGCGCGGCCACGGCGGGAGGCCGAGACGTGCGGATGCCCGCACAGCTGCCGCAACGTCGGGCGGCGGTGCCTGCCGAGCGCGCTGTCGGCGCGGACGATGCCGACCATCCGTTCGCGATACAGCACGGCCGTCCGGATATCGGGAGCCGCGAAGTCGCCGACGCCGATGTCGAGATCGACCGAACCGTCGCGGAGGGCCTCGGCGCTTTCGCTGCCCTCTGTCACGAAGCGCAGGACCACGCCGGGTGCGGCGGCGGCCGTGGCCTCCACCGCCGCCGTCGCCAGCGTCGCCGCCACGCCGTCGTTGATACGAATCGTGAAGGTGCGCTCGAGCTCGGCGATCGTGACCTCGCGGTCGGCGCTGATCAGTGCCGACGCTTCATCGAGCAGTGACCGCACGCGCGGCGCGGTGCGCAGCGCGAACGGTGTCGGAGCCATCCCCCGACCGGCACGCACCAGGATCGGGTCGTTCATCGCTCGGCGTAACCGGCCCAGTGCCCGGCTGGTCGCGGGGATCGACAGATGCAGGCGCTCGGATGCCGCCGTCACACTGCCTTCCCGCAGCAGCGCGTCGAACACGCGCAGCAGATTCAGGTCGAGCTCGGACATAGTTGCATTGTAGGCAAGTCTTGGTTGCTGAAGTTGCGTGGCGCGGAAGACGACGAGGTACCTACCGTCGGGGCCATGCCATTCAATGTCCTGACACGCGATCGCGATCCGTCGTCCCGAGACCTCTCACCCCGTCTCGCCGCACCGGGCGGCCTGCTCGTACTTATGTGCGCCTGCGTCGTGCTCGTCGTGGGGATGGTGGCCGCGATCAACCTCGCCGTCCCGATGCTCGCCGCGAGCGCACTGCACCCGTCCGCGTCGGCGCTGGTCTGGATCGTGGACACCTATGTGATCGTCTTCGCCTGCCTCGTCATCCCGGGCGGAGCCGCCGGTGATCGCTTCGGACGCAAAGGAGTTCTGCTGGTCGGTCTGGCGCTGTTCGCGGTGGGCGCGCTGATCTCGGCGATCGCGCCGAACGTCGCCCTGCTCCTGGCGGGGCGTGCGATCACCGGTGTCGGCGCTGCCGCCGTGCTACCCAATACGCTTTCCGTCCTGCTGCATGCCGTTCCCGCCGAACGCAAAGGTGCGACGATCGCCACGTGGGCGTCGATGACGGGCATCGGCGGAGTCGTCGGCAACGTCGGCGGTGGGGCGATCCTGTCGGGCGGATCATGGCGTTGGCTGTTCGCCGCCGCCGCGCCGATCGCGCTGGTTCTCGCCGCGCTCGTAGGACGGGTCGCGCCGGTGTCGCCGCGCCATGACCGCCGACTGGACCCGCTCGGCGCGGCGCTGCTCGTCGGCGCGTCGGTCGCGCTGCTGCTGGGCATCGTCCAGGGACCGGAAGCGGGCTGGGACAGCGCGGTCGTCATCGCCGGGTTCGTCTGCGCCGCTGGGCTGTTGATCGTCTGGACGATTGTCGAGCTGAAAGTCGAGCATCCGCTGCTCGATCCCCGGTTGTTCCGGCTCCCTGGCCTGCGCAGCGCCTGTCTGGGCATGACGACGGTCTTCTTCGGCATGTTCGCGCTGTTCTACGTCAACGCGTCGTTCCTGCAATACGGCAAGGGATTCGGCGTGCTGCTGACCGGCCTCGGCATCGTCCCGCTGACCGTCCCGATCATTCTCGGCGCACGACACGTCGGACGCCTGTCCCAGCGCATCGGCCTTGACGCGACCATCGGACTGGCGTTCGGGTTCGTCGGCTGCGGACTGCTCGGACTGTCCACGAGCGGCACCCAGACGCCCTACCTCGCATACGCCGCATGGCTTGTCGTAACCGGAATCGGTGTGACGCTGGCGCTACCGACACTGTCCGGAGCCATCGCCGGTTCGCTGCCGCCCGATCAGGCCGGGGTCGGAGCCGGATTACAGGCCACCACCCGCGAATTCGGTAGCGCCTTGGGCGTCGCCGTCATCGGCACGGTGCTCACGGCACGGTTCGTCGCCGCGCTACCGCCGGACATCCGCGCGAGCCACGACCCGCACACCGTGGCCCACGCCCTGGCCACCACCGCACCTGACCGCGCCCACGACGTCGTCACCGCGTTCGTCTCGGGCACGGAGGCCGGACTGCGGGTGGTCGGCGTGACCGTGCTCGCCCTCGGTGCACTCGTCGTACTGCAGTCACTGCTGTCCCGGCGTGCGGACGCGTCGTCACCTGATCCAGCCGATCACACCGGGTGACGCGCCGGGCACGACCAGCCACGGTTTCCGATGACCGGCGTGAATGCGAGACCGTGGCCGTCCGATCGCCACGTCACCGCCGTAGGCGTATCAGTGGACGAGATCCGCGCGCGGCGGCTACGACCGATCCGCGAGGCCACTTGAAATCCGGTCTCGCCGCCGCCCGCGCGGGGAGGCGCGATCTTGCCGACGAACACCTCGCCGAAGCGCGGGAGACCGCCCATCGCATCGGCGGGGATCGTGACGATTACCGGCTGTGCTTCGGCGTCACGAATGTCGACATCTGGTCGGTCGGGCTGGCTGTCGAGATGATGGACGGCACCGAAGCGGTGAAGCGCGCGGAGCGCGTACATTTCCCGACTACGACGCCCCGTGAACGTGCGGGCCACCACTACATCGACCTGGCCCGTGGGCACCTGCTCCACGGCGACCGCACGAAAGCCTTTGCCTCCCTGCGCAAGGCCAAGCAGATCGCGGCTACGCAAACCCGCTATCACCCCATGGTTCACGAGACCATCCGTGTCCTCGCCCGCAACGACGCAAGGAGCAACGAAAGCGTGCGTGGTTTTGCCGCCTGGTGCGGCATCGATCGCGCCTGAGCGGCGAGACTGATTCAGCGGAGCGTGCGGAAGAACTCGCGGATGTCGCCGATCAGCAGGTCCGGCACCTCCAGCGCCGGGAAATGCCCGCCGGAGTAGAACTCCGACCAGTGGGTGATGGTGTGCGCACGTTCGGCGAAGCGGCGGATGGCGTAGTCGCCGTCCTTGAATACCGCCACGCCGGTGGGCACGGTGCCCTTCGGTTTCGGGGCGAACATGGTCGCATCGTGGAAGCGCTCGTAGTAGAGGTTGGCGACGCTGCGGGCGGTGTCGGTGAACCAGTAGATGCTCACCGTGGTCAGCAGGCGATCGATGTCGACAGCCTGTTCGGGCAGGTCGTGGGACTGATCGGTCCACTCGCGGTACTTCTCCACGATCCAGCCGAGCTGGCCGGCCGGAGAATCGGCGAGCAACTGGGCGATGGTGTCCGGGCGTGAGCCCTTCAATTTCATGTAGGCCGAGCCGTCGTCTTGGAACTTCTTCATCGCGCCGAGCCGAGCCTTTTCCGCGTCGGTGAGCGCGGCCATGTCGGCGGGGTCACCGGTGGGGAAGGTGACCAGCGCGTTGACGTGCACACCGAGGACGTGCTCGGTGTCGATCCGCCCCAAGGCCGGGGCGATGAAGGCGCCGTGGTCGCCGCCGTGCACGCCGTAGCGGTCGTAGCCGAGGCGGGCCATGAGCTCGGCGAGCGCTGCGGCGATCCGGCCGTCGTTCCAGCCGGTCTCGGTGATCGGGCCGGAGAAACCGTGGCCGGGCAGCGACGGGATGACCAGGTGGAAGGCGGGGGCGTCGGGATTGCCGTGGGCGGCCGGGGCGGTGAGCGGACCGATCACATCGCGGAAGTCGGCCACCGAACTGGGCCAACCGTGCAGCAGTAGCAACGGGGTGGCGTAGTCCTGGGCCGAGCGCACGTGCAGGAAGTGCACGTTCTGTCCGGCGACGGTGGTGGTGAACTGCGGATAGGCGTTCAGCTCGGCCTCCACCGCGCGCCAGTCGAACTTCTCGGCCCAGTAGCCGGCCAGGTCCTTCAGGTAGGCAGTCGGCACACCACGTTCCCAGCCGGTACCGGGCAGATCGTCGATCCAACGGGTGCGGGTCAGGCGCAGGCGCAGATCGTCCAGGTCAGCCTGCTGGATGTCGATACGGAAGGGGCGGATCTCGGTGTTGGTCATGCCAGTGATACTTCGGGTAAAGAGGGGGTCGGCGAATCACGAGAATTCGTTATTCCGCAGGCGGCTCCCCTCGGCACCGGACCCGCGAGTGGCGCACCACTGCGGCATCGGCCGAGAAGAACTCTCGGTGGTGCGCCACTCGCGGCTGGCGCCGAGCGCGCGGTACGGGCATGATCGCGCCGTGGTCAGCCTTCCCGTATGCGGCGCCTTCGTGGGGCGGGCCGCCGAACTCGCGGCATTGCAGGACGCCTATCGGGATCCGGCGGTACATACCGTGCTGGTCGGCGGTGAAGCGGGCATCGGCAAGTCCCGCCTGGTCGCGGAGTTCACGACGCGGCTCGGCGCCCGCACGGCGGTATTGTCCGGACGGTGTCCGGAGTTCGGCGCGAAGGGGCTGCCGTTCACACCTTTCGTGGCGGTCATGCGGGCACTCCTGCGAGAGGAGGGCGTGGACGGACTCGCGGCGCTGCTTCCGATCTCCGAACCCGCGCTGACGCGCTGGCTTCCCGAACTGGCCGCGCGGGCGGGCGCGGCGGAGCCCGAAACCGACCGGATCCGGTTGTTCGGTGAGATCCTGACCGTGCTGGAGCGGTTCTCGATGACCAAACCCCTGGTGGTGGTGCTGGAAGATCTGCAGTGGGCCGACGAGGCCGGCCTGGAACTGCTCGCTTTCCTGGTGGCGAACCTCGCCGGAGGGGATCTGTTCTTGGTCGGCACCTACCGGCCTGCCGATTCCGGACCGCTGCGCAAGCTGGTCGCGGGCCTGCGCCGCGACGAGGGTGTCCGCCTGCTCACTCCGCCGCCGCTGACCAGGCACGAGGTGGGCAGGCAGCTGGCCGCGCTGCGCGGCGGGGAGCCGGAACCAGGGACGATCGCGCGAGTCTTCGAGCGCAGCAAGGGCATTCCGCTGTTCGTCGAGGCACTCGGTCCGGCACCTGAGGCCACGCCCGCCGAGCTGTCGGAGCTGCTGCTCGGGTACCTGTCCGACCTGCCCGATCAGGCCGCATCGGTGCTGCGGCTCGCGGCGGCGGCCGGGTCACCGGTCCGGCACTCGCTGCTGGCCGCCGCCTCCGATCTCGGCGAGGACGCGCTCAACGCGGCCTTGCACAAGCTGGTCGGCCAGCAGCTACTGGTGCCCACCGAGACCGGCTACGAGTTCCGCCACGTCCTCATCCGCGATGCCGTCTACGGCCACCTCCTACCGGCCGAACGAAAAAGACTGCACGCCATAATTTCCCGCGCATTGCTCGGGTTCCGGAGCCGCGACTCGGACCGCTGCCCCTCCGGCGAGCTGGCCCACCACACGTATGCCGCCGGTGAGCTGCCGCTGGCGCTCGAGGCCGCGTGGGATGCCGCGGCGAACGCGCAAAGCGTCGGCGCACAACGCGTGCAGGTGCGGTACCTGGACCAGGTGCTCGAACTGTGGGATCGAGTGCCGGAAGCGGCGCGCCGGGTGGACGCCGACCGGATCGACGTCGTAGAAGCAGTGGTGGCGGCGTGCTATCGCGGCGGCGTCGTCGAGCGGGGGATCGCGGCGGCCGACGAGGCGCTGTCGGCCCTCGATGCGGCGACCGACCCGGAGCGCGCCGCCCGGCTGCATCACTACCGTGCCGGACTGCGCAATCAGAGCAGCGGCGGTGGCGAAGACGACCTGCTCGCGGCGCTGGCATACCTCCCGCCGGACCGGCCGGCCCTGCTGCGCGGCGAGGTGCTCGCCGAACTCGCCGCCGCGCGCGTGTTCAGCGGTGCGGCGGCTGCCGCCGAGAACGATGCGCGCGCCGCCGTCGAAGTGGCCGAACAGCTCGGGGCCGGGCCGCTGGCCGCGCGCGCCTATGCGTATCTGGGGCTGGCGACCGCGGATCGCCGGGAAGTCGCCATGGCGCATTTCGAACGGGCGCACGCCGCCGCGAAGACCGCTGGGGATCCGGGGACGCTGCTGACGGTGGTGCTGTGGGAATCGGCGCTGCTGGTGTCGGCAGGCGCCAACGAGGCCGCCATCGCCACGATCCAGCAGGGACTGCGGGCCGCGCACGAGACCTACCGATTCGCCGAGGCCGCACCGATCCTGCTGGTGAAATGGGCCCAGGCGCTCACCGCCCTCGGTCGATGGAACGAGGCACTCGATCTCATCGATGAATCGCTGACCGAGCGGTTGCCGCCGTTGAGCACCGCCGCGCTGCTGCTGTGCCATGCCGGAATCATGCTGGCGCGTGGTGACGTGGACGCCGCGGCCACGAGCGCGGCAACCGCGCAGCCCTTGCTCGGAGATCGCAAGTGGGCCCGGCAGTATCAGATCCAGCTGCACACCGTGCAAACCGAGATCACCCGCGCGGCGGGCAACCCGCAGCGCGCCGCCGAGATCGGCGCGGCGACGCTGGCCGCCGACGATCTGACCGCGCACCATCACGAGGCGTGGGCACTGGCCGACGCGGTCGCCCGAACGCGTTGCGCGCCGATGGTTCTCGGCTCCGTCACGGCAAAGCTGCCGGTGACCACCGCGGTCGACGCCGCGTATCGGTATTCCTGCCACGCGGTGCGCAGTGGCCGTGCCGCCGACTGGGCCGCGGCGGTGTCTTCCTGGCGAACCCTGCGTCAGCCGTACGAGCTGGCGCGCAGCCTGCTCGAATCCGGCGAAGCGGAACTGGCCGCGGGCGATCGCGCGGCGGCGCGCGACGCACTGCGGTCCGTTCTCGAGCTTGCGGACGAATTGGCGGCGGCGCCACTCGCCCAGCAAGCAAGGCAGCTCGCCGACCGCGCCGGAATCGTTCTCGCCGAAGTCGGGGACCGGTCGGCTAGGGCCCAGCCCGCGACCACCGCGGGCCTCACCCCGCGAGAGCTCGACGTGCTGCGGCTGGTGTCGACAGGCGCGAGCAACCGTCAGATCGGGGCCGAGCTGTTCATCAGCGCCAACACCGCGGGCGTGCACGTCTCGCGCATCCTCACCAAGCTCGGCGCGTCCAGTCGCACCGAGGCGGCGGCGACCGCGCGGGAACGCGGATTGCTGGGGTCCGCGGGATGAGCGCCGATCGGGAGCACCGGGCGGCGCGGTCACGCTGGAGTTCGTCGGCCTGCCGGTGGCACGACCGAAGCGGTGCGCCGTGTGACTTCGGCCTGCATCGGGCGGGGAATACCGCTCACGCCCGGCGGCCGATCCGTAAGATACAGTATGTCGAATATGTCTCGAAAGGACGGGCTGATGCGGTCGACCTTGCTGTCCCGGCGTGATCTCGATTTCCTGCTCTACGAGTGGCTGGACGTCGAGGGGCTCACCAAGCGCGCGCGGTATGCCGAGCACTCGCGGGAGACCTTCGACGCCGTGCTCGACCTCAGCGAGCAGCTCGCCACCAAGTACTTCGCGCCGCACAACAAGCTCAACGACGCCAACGAACCCACCTTCGACGGCGAACGGGTGACCATCATCCCGGAGGTCGGGCAGGCGCTGGCCGCCTTCGCCAAAGCGGGATTGCCCTCGGCCGCGATGGATTACGAACTCGGAGGCGCTCAGCTGCCGGCGACCGTCGCGCAGGCGAGCTACGCCTGGTTCCAGGCGGCCAACCCCGGTACCGCGGGCTACCCGTTCCTCACCGTGGCCAACGCGAATCTGCTCATCGCCCATGGCCCGGAGCATGTCGAGAAGTTCGTCGAGCCCATGCTCGCGGGCCGCTTCTTCGGCACCATGTGCCTGTCGGAGCCCCAGGCCGGTTCGTCGCTGGCCGACATCGTCACCCGCGCCGAACCGCAGGGCGACGGCACGTATCGCCTGTTCGGCACCAAGATGTGGATCTCGGGCGGCGATCACGAACTCGGCGAGAACATCGTGCACCTGGTGCTCGCCAAGATTCCCGGCGGACCGGCGGGCACCAAGGGCATCTCGCTGTTCGTCGTGCCCCGCTTCCTGGTCGGCGACGACGGCGCGATCGGCGAACGCAACGACGTCGCCCTGGCCGGACTCAACCACAAGATGGGCTTCCGCGGCACGGTCAACACCGTGCTGAATTTCGGCGAGGGCCGCTGGACGCCGGGTGGCGCGCCCGGCGCGGTCGGCTACCTGGTCGGCGAGCCGCATCGCGGGCTGACCTACATGTTCCACATGATGAACGAGGCGCGCATCGGCGTCGGCCTGGTCGCCACCGCGCTCGGCTACACCGGATACCTCGAGTCGCTCGACTACGCCCGCACGCGCACGCAGGGCCGTGCCAAGCTTCCCGCCGACCCGTCCGCGCCGCAGCGGCCGATCATCGAGCACGCCGACGTGAAGCGCATGTTGCTGGCGCAGAAGTCCTATGCCGAAGGCGCCCTGGCGCTGGTGCTCTACTGCGCGCGACTGGTCGACGAACAGCGCACCGCCGACTCCGAGGAGGACCGCCGCGCGATCACCCTGCTGCTGGACATCCTGACCCCCATCGCCAAGAGCTGGCCCTCGCAGTGGTGCCTGGAGGCCAACAGCCTCGCGATCCAGGTGCTCGGCGGCTACGGCTACACCCGCGAATACAACGTCGAGCAGCACTACCGGGACAACCGGCTCAACCCGATCCACGAGGGCACGCACGGCATTCAGGGCTTGGACCTGCTGGGACGCAAGGTGACCCAGCAGGGTGGCGCCAGCTTGCTCGCGCTCGGGGCCAGGGTCGACGCCACCATCACCGCTGCGCGGGCGGCGGGCGGCGAGGCCGCCGAACTTGCCGCACAACTGGATTCGGCGTGGCGGCGGCTGGTCGAGGTGACCGCGGGGCTGTTCGCCTCCGGCGACCTCGAGGCCGCGCTGGTCAACAGTTCGGTGTACCTGGAAGCGTTCGGGCACACCGTCCTGGCCTGGATCTGGCTCGAACAGTTCCGCGCCGCCGCGGACCGTACCGGCGATTTCTACGACGGCAAGCGGCACGCGGCCCGATACTTCTACCGTTTCGAATTGCCCAAGACCGCACCGGCACTGGATCTGCTCGCCAAGCTGGACACGACTACCCTGCAGATGCGGGACGCCTGGTTCTGAACACAGCCCGTTTCGATACACCTTGCCGAAGATGTATCATTCCTCGGTGATCGATTCCAGTCAGCGGACCACCCGTCCTCCCGGCCGACCGGCCTCCGCGACCAGGGAACAGGTCATCGAGCTCGCGCGCCGGGCGTTCCTGTCCGGTGAGCGCGTGGACATCCAGGCGATCGCCGGACAGCTCGGGCTCAGCCGCGCGTCGGTCTACCGCTGGTTCGGCTCCCGCGACGGAGTGCTCGGTGCGGTCCTGGCCGGGGAGTTCGAGGCGCTGCTCTCCCGCGCGGATGCCCGCCGCCGCTCCACCGGCGGGCGCCGCATCCTGGACGTGCTGTACCGGGTGAACCGCTGGATGACCGACAACGAACCGTTCCGGCGCTACTTCGAGAACGAGCCGCTGTCCGGATTGCGCATCCTGACCGCGAGCGACGGCCCGGTCCAGCCGCTGGTCGTCGGCACGGTCCGGGAGCTGATCGTCCGCGCCACACAGGAGGACGGCTACGACCCGCCGCTGGAACCGGCGCTGCTGGCCTACGCACTGGTCCGGCTCGGCGAGGCGTTCCTGTACAACGACAACGTCGCGGGCATCCGCGGCGACGTCGACCGGCTGCACGAGGTCCAGGCGGCGCTGCTGGGTATCCCCGAGGCGATCGCGCCGTGACCGGGGCGCGGCTGCACGAGCGTTTTCCCGAGCTGGCCGACACGCTGCCGTTCGTCCGCCTCGGCACCGCTCCGACGCCGGTACGCCGCTGCGACGTCGGCACCACGGCCGAGCTGTGGTGCAAGGACGAGAGCGGATACGGCGACGGCGGATGGGGCGGCAACAAGGTCCGCAAGCTGGAATGGCTGCTGCCGGAGGCGCGGCGACGCGGTGCGCGCACCATCCTCACGGTCGGCGGCACCGGAACCAACTGGGGGCTCGCCACCGCCTTGTACGGCCGCGCCCACGGCATCGATACCGCGCTCGCCCTTGTCGACCAGCCGGTCGACGACCACGTGCGCGCGCAGCTGCGGCGACTGGAGAACTCCGGCGCCACTTTGTATTTCACGCACAGCAAACTGCGCACGATCCTGGCGACGCCGTGGCTGTATCTGCGCCGCATCCGTGCGGGCAAGCGCCCGTACCTCCTGCCCGCGGGCGGGTCCTCGCCGGTCGGCGCCCTGGGCTACGTCGAGGCCGCGTGTGAACTCGCGGTGCAGGTCGCCGCGGGTGAACTCCCCGAGCCGCAGCACATCGTCACCGCCGTCGGATCCGGCGGAACCGCCGCCGGCCTCGCACTCGGCCTGCGGCTGGCCGGGCTGCGCACGCGCGTCGTCGGCGTCGTCGTCAACGACGCGCTCCCCCTCGACGCGAAGCACATCGTCCGCCTCGCCGGACGGACCGAGCACCTGCTGCGCGCCCGCGGAGCGCACTTCGCGCCGATCGAGCTGCGGCCCGAGGACGTCACGATGACCACCGAGTGGCTCGGCCCGGGCTACGGCCACACCACGCCCGCCGCCCGGGAAGCCGAGCAGCGCGCCGAACAGGCCGGACTGCACTTGGAGACCGTCTACACCGCCAAAGCGCTCGCCGCGCTGCTCTCGCTGGACGAGGCGGGCGTCTTCGGCGCGGGGCCGGTGGTGTTCCTCAATACTTACGGTCCGCGACCGTAGATACGCACCGTACAGGCCGCGCGCCCCTGTTTTCGAATCGCTGTGATCGAAATTCGGCCGCCTGGGTCCCGCGTGGCGTATTGGGCGGACCGCCGCGCATATCGCCAGGTCGGGCCGCGAAGCACCCGGCGCAATAACGTCCCCTGATTTTCCTCGGCGCCGACGCGGGCAAATGCGCCGCCGCAATCCCGTTATCGTCGCTATTCGTGCAGGTCAGCGACAGTAAGGCGGAGAAGGTGGCAGCGGAACCCACGCCGGTGCGGCAGTTGCGCGCCGATCAGGCGCGGCGGGTGGCCGACATCTTGCGCCACCAACTGCACGCGGGCGCTTTCGACGGAGCGCTGCCGAGCGAACAGGAACTCGCCGCCGAATACAGCGCCTCGCGCAATACCGTCCGCGACGCCTTGGCGCTGCTGAAGGACGAGGGCTTGATCGACCGGGCGCCCAAGGTGGGCACCCGGGTGGCCACCCGCAAGTACGACCACGGACTCGACGCGCTGCTGGGCTTGCAGGAGACCTTCAAGGGCCACGGCACCGTGCGCAACGAGGTGCGCGCGACGATGCACGTCACCGCACCGCCCGCCGTCGCCCGCAGGCTCGGTCTCGCACCGGGCGAGCGCGTGGTCTACCTGGAGCGCCTGCGCTACCTCGCGGATCTGCCGCTGAGCCTCGACCTGACCTACCTCGTGCCCGACATCGGCACCGAGGTACTCGGCCACGATCTCGAGCACACCGACGTCTTCGTCCTGCTGGAACGCATCAGCGGCCACTCGCTCGGTTCGGCCGACCTCGCCTTGGAAGCGGTGCCCGCCGACCCGCACACCGCCTCCACCCTCGACGTCCCCGGCGGCGCGCCGCTGCTGATGCTGGAACGACTGACCCGGCTCGACGACGGCCGCCCGGTCGACCTGGAGTACATCCGCATGCGCGGCGACCGCATCACCATGCGCGGCAGCCTCACCCGCAGCACTCCCGAATGGAAGGTCCTCTAGATGGCACTCGTGAACCAGCGCACCGACATCCCCGTCACCATCGACGAGTCGCTGTGTATCCAGGGATGCACGCTGTGCGTCGAGATCTGCCCGCTCGACTCGCTGGCCATCAACCCCGACAACGGCAAGGCCTTCATGCACGTGGACGAGTGCTGGTACTGCGGTCCCTGCGCGGCCCGCTGCCCCACCGGCGCCGTCACCGTCAATATGCCCTACCTGCTCCGCTGATCTGGAAGACCGATGAAAGCAAAACTCGTCCCCGCCCTGCTCGCCGCCGCACTCGCCCTGACCGGCTGCTCGCTGGAGCAGACCGACGCCACCCCCGCCGGCACCGTCAAGGTGGTCGTCGGCTACCAGTCCAAGACCATCAACACCGTCACCGCGGGCACCCTGCTGCGCGCGCAGGGCTACCTCGAGCAGCGCCTGCAGAAGATCACCGACAACGGCGGGGCGAAGTACCAGGTCGAGTGGCAGGACTACGACACCGGCGCGCCGATCACCGCGCAGATGGTGGCCGAGAAGATCGACATCGGATCGATGGGCGACTACCCGTTGCTGATCAACGGCTCCCGCACCCAGGTCAACGAGCGCGCGCGCACCGAATTGGTGTCGGTCACCGGGTACAACCCCAAGGGCGCGCTGAACATGGTGGTCGTGCCGAACGATTCGGCCGCCACCGGCATCGGCGACCTGGCCGGGCAGAAGATCTCGGCCAGCGTGGGTTCGGCCGGGCACGGCACGCTGGTGCAGGCGCTGTCGCGGGCCGGGATCGATCCGGCCAAGGGCGTGGAGGTGCTGAACCAGCAGCCGCAGGTCGGCGCGACCGCCCTGGAATCCCGCCAGGTGGGCGCGCTGTCGCAGTTCGTCGCATGGCCCGGCCTGGTCGTCTTCCAGAACAAGGCCAAGCTGCTCTACGACGGCGCCGAACTCGGCGTGCCGACCTTCCACGGCGTGGTGGCCCGGCGCGCGTACGCCGCCGATCACCCGGAGGTGCTCCAGGCGTTCCTGGCCGCACAACTGGACGCCACCCAGTTCCTGCAGGAGAAGCCGTTCGAAGCGGCGAAGATCGTCGCCGACGGGTCCGGACTGCCCCAGGAGGTGGTGTACCTCTACAACGGTCCCGGCGGAACGAGTTTCGACACCACGCTCAAGACGAGCCTGATCGCGGCGCTCAAAGGTGATGTGGCGTACCTGAAGTCGATCGGCGACTTCGCGGAGCTGGACATCGACCGGTTCGTCGAAGACGCTCCGCTGCGCAAGGCGTTCGCGGAGACCGGCCGCGACTACGACCGCGATCTGGCCGCCACCACCAATCCCACCCGGGTCACCGGCACCGACCCCGTCTGCGGCACCGCGGCGGAGAATCCCGCACTGGCCGGCGAACTGTGGCTGGACGGCGCACCGAAGCCGCAACCGGCCGCGGACCCGACCTGCCTGCTGCGCGCGATCCAGGCCGCGAAAGCGCAGGGCAAGACGATCCGCGCCGCCTACGTCCCGGATACCGAACTCGGCACGCGGTGGTTCGCCGACAAGTCGATCTGGCTGCGCGACGGCGCCGCCTACCTGCCCTTCACCACCGCTGCCGCCGGGCAGCGCTACCGGCAGGCGCATCCGTCCGCCATTTCGGTCACCTACGACCAGGCCGTCACGGAAGTACGCGGATGACCAGCGAACTCACCGCCCCGGCCGTGCGAGCCGCGGCGGAACCCATCGCGACCCGAGCCGACGCCGCCCCGGCCCCGCGGTCGGCATGGCGGTCGCGCCTGGTGCGGGTCGCCTCGGTCGCCGTCGCGGTCGGTGTGTGGCAGCTGCTCACGGTCAACAACGTGCGGGCGGGCCTGCGTTTCGACACGCTGCCCACCGTCACCGAGATCGTCGCCGAATTCGGCACGCAGTTGCGCGCCGACCAGTACTACCTGGATATCGCGCAGTCGCTGCTGCGGATCGTCACCGGCTTCGGCCTGGCCGCGGTGGTCGGCGTGCTCGCGGGCATCGGCCTGGGCCGGTCGCGGCTGCTCGCCGACACCTTCGGCCCGCTGGCCGAACTCGTCCGGCCGATTCCGGCCATCGCCTTGGTTCCGGTCGCGATCCTGCTGTTCCCCAGCGACGAATCCGGCATCGTGTTCATCACCTTCACCGCGTCGCTGTTCCCGGTGCTGGTCAGCACCCGGCACGCGGTGCGGGCGCTGCCCACGATCTGGGAGGACGCGGTGCGCACGCTGGGCGCGTCCCGGCTGGACGTGCTCGCGCGCGTGGTGGTTCCCGGCATCCTGCCCGGCGTGTTCGGCGGACTGTCGGTCGGCGTCGGCGTGGCGTGGATCTGCCTGATCTCCGCCGAGATGATCTCCGGGCGCCTCGGCGTGGGCTACCGCACCTGGCAGGCGTACACCATCGTGGACTACCCGGCGGTGTTCGTCGGCATGATCACCATCGGCGTCCTCGGTTTCGCGACATCGGGGCTGGTCGAGCTGGCCGGCCGCCGCATCACCCGCTGGCTGCCCAGGGAGGTCGAAGCATGACCACGATGATCGACGCACCGGCATCGACCGGAATGCGCCTGAGCCTCACCGGCGTCCGGATCGCCTTCGGCGGCGAACCGGTGCTCGACGGACTGGACTTGGCGATCGCGCCGGGGGAAATCCTCGTCGTGGTCGGCAAATCCGGGTGCGGCAAGTCGACGTTGCTGCGCGCGATCGCCGGACTGCGCGTCCCGGAAGGGGGCGTCATACTGGCCGACGGCGATTCGGTCACCGGCCCCGCGGCCGACCGCGCCCTGGTGTTCCAGGACGACGCGTTGCTGCCGTGGCGCACCGTGCGGCAGAACATCGAACTCGCCCTGCGCCTGCGCGGCACACCCCGCGCCGAGCGGCGGTCCACCGCCCTGCACTGGGTGGACGAGGTCGGGCTCACCGGATACGCCGGCTACCTGCCCCGCGACCTGTCCGGCGGCATGCGCCAGCGCGTCCAGCTCGCGCGCAGCCTGGCCGCCGCGCCGCGCGCCGTGCTGATGGACGAGCCGTTCGGCGCACTGGACACCCAGACCAGAGAAACCATGCAGCGCCTGCTCATCCAGACCTGGCGCGCCCACCCCACCACCGTCGTCTTCGTCACCCACGATCTCGACGAAGCCCTGCTGCTCGGCGACCGCATCGCCGTGCTCGGCGGCGGCACGCTGCGGGCGCTGGTGCCGGTGCCCAGCCCGCGGGACGCGATCGATCGGTCCGCGACGAAGGCCGAGATCTTGGAGAGACTGTGAACATTCCGCCGCTGTCGGAACGGATTCGGCTGGACTGCGACGTCCTCGTCGTCGGCGGCGGTACCGCGGGCACGATGGCCGCGCTCACCGCCGCCGAGCAGGGCGCGAACGTGCTGCTGCTGGAGAAGGCGCACGTGCGGCACTCCGGTGCGCTGGCCATGGGCATGGACGGCGTGAACAACGCCGTGATCCCGGGCAAGGCCGAACCGGAGGACTACGTCGCCGAGATCACCAGGGCCAATGACGGCATCGTCGACCAGCGCACGGTGTACCAGACCGCGACGCGCGGTTTCGCGATGGTGCAGCGGCTCGAGCGCTACGGCGTGAAGTTCGAGAAGGACGAGTACGGCGAGTACGCGGTGCGCCGGGTGCACCGCTCCGGCTCGTACGTGCTGCCCATGCCCGAGGGCAAGGACGTCAAGAAGGCGCTGTATCGCGTCCTGCGCCAGCGCAAGATGCGCGAGCGGATCCGCATCGAGAACCGGCTCATGCCGGTGCGCGTGCTCACCGACAACGGACGCGCCGTCGGCGCCGCCGCCCTGCACACTCGCACCGGCGAATTCGTCGCCGTCGGCGCCAAGGCGGTGATCCTGGCGACCGGACCCTGCGGCAGGCTCGGGCTGCCCTCCAGCGGATACCTGTACGGCACCTACGAGAATCCGACGAACGCGGGCGACGGCTACTCCATGGCCTACCACGCGGGCGCCGAACTCAGCGGCATCGAATGCTTCCAGATCAACCCGTTGATCAAGGACTACAACGGCCCCGCCTGCGCGTACGTCGCCAATCCCTTCGGCGGCTACCAGGTCAACGCCGCCGGCGAACGCTTCGTCGACTCCGACTACTGGTCGGGTCAGATGATGGCCGAGGTCAAGCGCGAGATCGAATCCGCCCGAGGGCCCATCTACCTGAAGGTGTCGCACCTGCCCGACGAGACGCTGAGCACTCTCGAAGGCATCCTGCACACCACCGAGCGCCCGACCCGCGGCACCTTCCACGCCAACCGCGGCCACGACTACCGCACGCACGACATCGAGATGCACATCTCCGAAATCGGTTTGTGCAGTGGACACTCCGCCTCCGGCGTGTGGGTCGACGAGCACGCGCGCACCACCGTGCCCGGCCTGTACGCGGCGGGCGATCTGGCGTGCGTGCCGCACAACTACATGATCGGCGCGTTCGTCTTCGGCGATCTCGCCGGCGCACACGCCGCGTCCACGCTGGAGGAGGTCGCGGCCCCGGCCGAGCTGCCCGAGGACCAGCTCGCCGACGCGCACGGGCTGATCTACCGCCCGCTGCGCCATCCGGACGGGCCGCCTCAGCCGCAGGTGGAATACAAGCTGCGCCGTTTCGTGAACGACTATGTGGCCCCGCCCAAGACGGCCACGAAGCTGGCCATCGCGGTGGAGACCTTCGGCCGGATGCGCGAGGAGGTCGAGGGCATCGGCGCGCGCACCCCGCACGAGTTGATGCGCGCGGTGGAGGTGTCGTTCATCCGCGACTGCGCCGAGATGGCCGCCCGCAGCTCACTGACCAGGACCGAATCCCGTTGGGGCCTCTACCACGAGCGCGCCGACCTACCCGAACGCGACGATGTCGAATGGCGATACCACCTCAACCTGCGCAAGAACCCCGACGGAACCATGGCGTTCCTGAAGCGGCCGGTGGCGCCGTACCTGGTTCCGGTGCCCGGGCTCGACGACCTGCCTTCGGCCGATGCCGAAGCGGTGCCGGTGCACCAGCCGCACCACAGAGTCGGCCGTGCGCCGCATACCGGCGGCGCCGCTGACCACGATCGGGCCGGGGCCGGTGCGGCACAGCCCGCGACTCCCCCGTCGCCCAGGATCGTCGCGCTGCTCGCGCTCGACGAGCCCACCGTGGCGCAGCTGTCGGCCTACCTGACGGATCCGGACGCGGGCGTACGAGCCGCGGCGATCTCGGTGCTCACCGAGCACACCCCCGAGGGCTTCGCGACCGCCCTCGGCGACGCCTTGGACGACGAGGCGGCCGCGGTCCGGCGCGCGGCCGCGGCGAGCCTGCGGGAACTTGTCGAGGTATTGCCCTCCGCGATCGGGCTTTCCGACCGGCTCGGTTCGTCCGACCCCATCGTGCGATCCACCGTGATCGATCTGTTGCGCGCCCTGCGGGCGGGCGAGTCGGCGCAGTATCGCGCCGCACTGGCCGACGTGGACCATCGCGTGCGCATCGAGGCGGTCCGCGCGCTGGTCTCGCTGAACGACCGCGACGGCGTCGCCACCGTGGCCGCCGACGCCAACCGGGAAGTGCGCATCGCCGTCGCCCAGGGCCTGGCCGCCATCGGCGACGGTGGCGTCGAGGCTCTCCGCTGCCTCGCCGACGACCAGGACCCGCTGGTGCGCGCCGCGGCGCTGAGCGCGTTCGCCCAGCTGGGCGCCGATTCGGCGGATGTCACCGCGCTGGCGGACGCCTTGCGTCACTCGGCCTGGCAGATCCGGGTGGGTGCGGCGCGCGGGCTCGCAGGCGCCGACCCGGATCTCGCGGTGCCGATCCTGGCTGTGGCGCTGAACGATCCGCATCTCGACGTCCGAAAGGCGGCGGTACTGTCACTGTCGGCGTGGCCGGACCTGCCCGCCGCGCACGACGCGCTGCGCGCCGCGATCGACGACTCCGATGCCGACGTGCGCGCGTATGCCCGGCGAGCGCTGGCCACCCAGCCGACGGCGAAGAGCAACATGGTTGCCGCAGCTCGAATAGCTGATTAGATTAGCGGCTCGACCGTTGCCGACTCGCTAGCCGGGTTATAGCCGGGCGGCGACGGTACGGCCGACGACGAGTCCGTCGCCGTTCTTCATCAGCAGCGACGGGAGTATGGCGTTGACCTTGCCGAACTGGCTGGATCTCGTCGTGCTCGGCACCCTCGTGGCCGCCGCGGTGCTCGGCTGGCGCCGCGGCGCGATCGTGGGACTGCCCGGTTTCGCGGGCGCCCTGGCAGGTGCGATTCTCGGCGCGGCGCTCTGCGCGACGGCTTTCGGTCACCTTCCCCCGGGCGCCGTACGGCTACTGCTCGCGCTGACGGTGATCGTCGGATTGGTCGCATTCGGCGCGATCGCCGGGCACCGGGCCGGACGCGCCGCAAGTGCGGCGGTTTCCGACCCCGTCACGCGACGCGCGGACGCGCTCTGCGGGTCCGTTCTGCACACGCTCGCGGTCCCTCTGGTGGTGTGGTTGTTCGCCGCGCCGCTGGAATCAGCCACGCTGGTGCGCGATTCGGCGACCATGCGGACCGTCGACGAGATCGCGCCGTTCTGGCTGTCCGGCCTGTCCGAGGTGCTCACCGCGCCGATCGTGGACGCCGGGCTCGCCCGCCCGCTCGCGCCACCCGACCCCGGCATCGTCGACGGGCCGCTGCCCGCCGAACTGCGCCCGAGCGTGCTTCGCGTCCAGGACCTGGCACCGACCTGCGGCGTGCGTCAATCCGGCTCCGGATTCGTCATCGCGCCGGAACGCGTGCTGACCAACGCCCACGTCGTCGCCGGATCCAGCAAGGTCTCCGTCGACGCCGCGAACGGGCCGCTCACCGCGACCGTCGTGCAGTTCGACCCGATCATGGACATCGCGGTGCTCGCCGTCCCGGGTCTCGCCGCGCCCGCCCTCACCGTCGCGCCCCAAGCCGCGGGGCCCGGCGCCGACGCGATCGCGCTCGGCTACCCGAGAGGCGGGTCCTACGCCGCGTCCGCCACCCGGGTGCGCAGCCGAGCCGCGCGCCAGGTGCGCGACATCTACCGCACCGGTCTCGGCGAACGCGAGATCTACACGCTGGACGGCTCGATCCAGCACGGGAACTCGGGCGGACCGCTCGTCGACCGCGACGGCCGCGTGCTGGGCATCGTGTTCGGTGTCGACGAGAACGACAGCAACGTCGGGTTCGCCACGAGCCTGCCGGAGATTCTCGATCGTCTCGACCACGGGTGGCGATCCGACCGGGCCGTCGACACCGGCCCCTGCGCCTCCTGACCGGCGTCAGGACGCGTCGGCGACGATCACCACACCGCTCGACGCGTCGAGCAGCGGAATCGTCCGCTCCGCGGCATCATCGACGTGCACACGCGGATGCGGGGGAAGTTCGGTCTGGTAATAGGTTCCCGGCCCGTAGAACTGGCCGTACTTCACCACCACGCCGTCGAAGTCGAGCACGGCCGCTTCGTGCTCCTGGATCACCGCACCCCGGCCCGCGGGCGGCTCCCAGGCGATGCTCTGCGCCAGGAAGCGCTTGGCATCGGCTGCCCGCGCGGCGTCGATCAAGTTACGGGTGCCCTCGGTGCGGATACGCGCGTTCGCCTCGGCCCGCTCCGGCAGCAGCGCCGCGTCGTCCGGCAGGTCGGTGAGCTGGTGCATCACCATCTCGGAGCCCCACCCGACCACGGCGGCGATCAGGGCATCCGCGTCGTAGACATCGCATACCACCGGCTCCGCGCCCGCCGCTCGCAACTGGTCGACCTTCGCCGCCGACCGGGTCATCCCCGCGACCTCGTGCCCCGCCTCGATCAGCAGCGGGAGCAAGCGGACGCCGATCACGCCGGTCGCACCGGCCAGGAAGATGCGCACGGTGTCATTCTGCCGCGACTTCATCGCGGCCGCATGCTCGGTCTCACTTCGCTCGAAACCCGGGGATGAGGTGAGCTGGTGGTGTGGGTGCGATGACCTCGCTGTCGGGGCGCGCGATCAGCTTGCGGTCGGAGGCATGATCTGTCGCGGTAGTGGCCTGAGCTGCCTCGATTTGTGCGCGGGCGTGCGTCACCGGCACCGCCCGCGATACCGCGTGTGCCGTGCCGTGCCGTGCCGTGCCGTGCCGTGCCGTGCCGTGCCGTGCCGTGCCGTGCCGTGCCGTGAAGACATTGCCTACCGGTCACGTGGATTCGCCGCATCGGCTCTGTCGCACTCGTAAACGGCAGACGCGGCGACAGTCGCTTGTCGGCACGCGGCGCACTGCTCACAGGCGGGGGCAGTCGATGCGCCGCAATGGTTCTCGTCGCTCCGACGCGCCATCGTGTGACGGCAGGTGCGGCACAGCAGGTCGAACGCAGTTCACCCAGGCGGTGACCGCATTGCCGTCCACCGCGTAGTCGATCCCGCGGGCGGTCAGCATGCGCAGCACGGCTGCGTTGTCCGCCGTCGTGCTCACCAAGAGCTTCGCGTAACCCTCGGCGGCCGCCCGCTCGATCAGTCCGCTGAACACCGCGGTTGCGATGCCCGCTCCCCTGCGGGAACGGCCGATCCATACTCCGGTCTCGGCGGCGCCCGGCGTGGCGGGGAGCGGACACAGGCGCGCCGCTCCGACCACCTCGCCGTCCGCTCGGATGCCGTAGGTCGACTCGACCGGCGGACTCGCCAGCGCCCGGTTTCGGTGAAATGCCAGGAAGCTCGCTTCCCGCTGGGCATTCCAGTCGCTACCGGGCCCTTCGACCGGCATCACCTCGCCAGGCTCCGCATCTGCCACCGCCGCGTGCAGCAGATCGGTGAGCAACTGCTCATCGAGCGGTTCCAGGGTGACATGGGCGGGCACAGCGCCGATCCTGTCACCCGGCACGGTCGCCAGGCGACCGGTTTTCCGCCCCGCTCAGACCGGGGTGATCGGCAGACGCAGTGCGCCGGGCGCGGCGACCGGGACCACCGGGTTCTTCGGTTCGATCGACGCGAGCCTGCGGTAACCCGCGCCCAGGGGCGGGCGCTGATCGTCCTCGCCTTTGTTCGGCCACAGTGCCATGGCGCGTTCGGCTTGGGCGGTGATGGTGAGCGACGGATTCACGCCCAGGTTCGCCGAGATGGTCGAGCCGTCGGTGATGTGCAGACCCGGGTGTCCGTAGACCCGGTGGTACGGGTCCACGACGCCGGTCGCGGGCGAGTCGCCGATCGCGCAGCCGCCGATGAAGTGGCCGGTGATCGGAATGTTCATCAGATCGGTCCAGGCGCCCTGCGGGAGGCCGTCGATCTTCTCCGCGATCCGCCTGGTCACCTCGTGACCTTCCGGAATCCAGGTCGGCGGCGCGGCGCCGTCACCCGGCTTGGTCGTCATGCGCCTGCCGAACAAGCCGCGCTTGGTGTAGGTCACGATCGAGTTGTCGACGTTCTGCATGACGAGCACACCCACCATGCGCTCGGACCAGTGTCGCGGATTGTGCAGCCGATGAAGGTTGCGTCGCTGCGCGACGAGCGTTTTCACGCCGAGCAACCAGCGAGCCTTGCCCTCCTGACCGTCCACCAGCACCGTGGTCAGCAGACCCATCACGTTGCTGTTCTTGCCGTAGCGGACCGGCTCGACATGTGTGTGGTCGTTGGGGTGGATGGACGAGGTGATCGCGACGCCTTTGGTGAAGTCGGTGTCCTTGCGCAGCGACCGCGCGGCGAGCACGGCTTCGGAGTTGGTGCGGGCCAGATACCCGAGACGCGGCGAGACATGCGGCAAGCTGCCTCGCTCGCGCAGCCGGTGCAGCAGCTTCTGGGTGCCCAGCGCCGCGGCCGCGAAGATGACCTGGTCTGCGGTGAACGTCTGCGTCGACTTGCGCACCCACCTGCCGGTGCGCACCGTCCGTACCTCGTAGCCGCCCTCCGGCCGAGGCCGCACGTCGGTCACCGTCGTCAGGGGATGCACTGTGGCCCCGGCCTTTTCGGCCAGATACAGGTAGTTCTTCACCAGTGTGTTCTTCGCGCCGTGGCGGCAGCCGGTCATGCATTCACCGCAGTGCGTGCAGGTCGAGCGCGACGGGCCGACTCCGCCGAAGTACGGGTCGGCGACCTCCTGGCCCGGCCGGGTATCGCCGTCCGCGAACAACACGCCCACCGGGGTGCGGCGATAGGTGTGGCCGATGCCCATGTCCTCCGCGACCTCGCGCAGGATCCGGTCCGCCGGAGTGGTCGCCGGGTTCTCGGTGACGCCGAGCATTCGTTTCGCCTGGTCGTAGAACGGCGCCAGCTCCGCGCGCCAATCGGTGATGTGCGCCCACTGCTTGTCGCGGTAGAACTTCTCCGGCGGCTCGTAGAGCGTGTTGGCGTAGACCAGCGACCCGCCGCCGACCCCGGTCCCGCTCATGATGAAGGTGTCGTTGAGCAGCGTCAGCCGCTGGATGCCGTAGCAGCCGAGTTTCGGCGCCCACAGGTACTCGCGCAGGTGCCAGGAATTCTTCGCGTACTCGTCGTCGGCGAACCGACGGCCCGCCTCGAGCACGCCGACCCGGTATCCCTTCTCGGTCAACCGCAGCGCGGCAACGCTGCCGCCGAAGCCGGATCCGATGACGAGCACGTCGTAGTGGCTGTCCATGTACTCGAGCGTATGGCGGTAAACGCGCAGGCCGGACGAGAGATAAGGACGTGATATCGAGATTTCCGGCCATCTTCGCCCGCGGTCGCCACCGCGGCGAGCAACCGGCCGGGAAACTCCGGCGGCCACTCGTATGCTCACTGCGTCGCGTCCAGCGAGAGGGAGAACCGGTGACGGATCGCGAAGTACTGACCTGGGAGTCGTTCGGTTCCGCCAGCCGGGAGCTGGCGACGACCATCGCCGCCGACGGTTTCGAACCCGACCTGATCCTGTCCATCGCCCGCGGCGGGCTGTTCGTGGCGGGCGCGCTCGGCTACGCGCTGGAGGTGAAGAACCTGCACGTGATGAACGTGGAGTTCTATACCGGCGTCGACCAGCGCCTGGATCTGCCCGTGATGCTGCCACCGGTGCCGCAGGCGGTGGATCTGGCCGGCGCCACCGTGCTCGTCGCGGACGACGTCGCCGACACCGGCGCCACCCTGAAGCTGGTCCGCGACTTCTGCTCCGGCAAGGTCGCCGAGGTGCGCTGCGCGGTGATCTACCAGAAGCCGTGGTCGGAGGTGGACAGCGAGTACGTCTGGCGGCGCACCGACCGGTGGATCAACTTTCCGTGGTCCACCGAGCCACCGGTGATGCAGCGCCGCCCGCGCGTGCTCGACGCGTAAACCGACGGCACGGCCGCCGGAATCGCTGAGCGGCCGGAGCCGCTCGTAGACAGCGAGGCCGGCGGGCAGTTTGCGCTTCAGCCACTCCGCCGCTCGGACAGCACCGCCTCCAGGCGTTCACCGAGCGCGTTGACCTGGTCGCGCAGCGCAATGACCGCGTCCACGGGACAGCCGACCTCGCCCAGCACCGAAACGATCATCGACCTGGCTTCCCGTTGCAGCGCGTCACCCGCCTCCGTGGATCGCAGCTCGACCGAGCGGCGGTCGTGCGTGCACCGGACGCTCTCGACCAGTCCGCGCGACTGGAGACGCTGGATCAGCGGCGAGACGGTGCCGTAGTCCAGGCGTAGCTGCTCGCCCAGCTCCTTCATGGTCATCCCCGGCCGCTCCCAGAGCGCGAGCAGAGCGATGTACTGCGGGTAGGTGACCTCCATCGCGTCCAGGAACGGCCGATACGCCGCGGTCATCGCGCGCGAGGTGGAGTAAAGAGCGAAGCACAGCTGATCTGCGAGCGCGAGCAGATCGGGCTCTGCCGCTCTCGCGGTGGCGGGCGCCCCGGCCGGGTCGACACGCACCGCTGGAGAAGGATGCGCTACATCGGGCATCAGGACACCTTACTGGAGCGAAACCGCCCCATAAATGTGTTGTTACCGCATCAGCGTGCGGGTCCGGCCTGCGATGCGGAGCTCGACCGCCACCGGGGCGGCAGCGAGGTCGGGCGCCGTACGCAGCTGGGCGACGGCGTATCCGAGGATCCACTGTCGCAGGTCGGTTGAGCACGAGCCTGGCGGCCCAGCCCTGGCCAGAGGCGAGAAAGATCACCCGATGAGTACGAACCGCCCAGCACAGGCTATTGTCGATCAAGTGCGTGACCCGTCACGCCAAGCGTCGTAGATCGCATTCGCTTCGCAACCAGCGCTTGCCGCATCCGCTCTTATTACGGCGATCGATTTTGCCCATCGGCAATCTCGCCATTTCGTGCCCCCGGCGCGGACCCCGAAGGTCCGCAGACGGCCCGGGCACCACCTGATGCCCGAAAGGCACCGAAACACCTATGAGTTCTGCTGACATCTCTTTTGCCGCGCTCGGCGTGAGCGCACCGCTGGTGAAGGCGTTGACTCGCGCCGGGATCACCGAACCTTTTCCGATCCAGACCGACACCCTGCCCGATTCGCTGGCCGGACGCGACGTACTGGGCCGTGGCCGGACCGGCAGCGGCAAGACACTGGCCTTCGCCATTCCGATGGTCAACCGTCTCGGCGGCGGTCTCGCCGGTAGGCGCGCGCCGAGCCGCCCGACCGGCCTGGTGCTGGCGCCGACTCGGGAACTGGCCACCCAGATCGCGGCCGCGCTGGAACCCCTCGCCGCGGCCTATCGCATGACGGTCACCACGATTTTCGGTGGGGTATCGCAGAACCGGCAGGTCCGGGCCCTGCGCGCCGGTGTCGACATTGTCGTCGCCTGCCCCGGCCGGCTCGAGGATCTGATGAACCAACGTCTGATCTCCCTGGATGCCGTACAGGTCACCGTGATCGATGAGGCCGACCACATGGCCGACCTCGGGTTCCTGCCAGGCGTGACCCGCATCCTCGCGGCCACCCCGAACGACGGTCAGCGCCTGCTGTTCTCGGCCACCCTGGACAACGGCGTCAACAAGCTGGTCAGCCGCTTCCTGCCGGATGCCGAGCTGCATTCCGTCGATGAGGCGAACTCTCCGGTCGCCGCCATGACCCATCACGTTTTCGAAACCGCGAGCGTCGAAGCCAAGCGCGAGGTCGTACACCGGCTCGCCTCGGGCTCGGGTCGGCGAATCCTGTTCATGCGCACCAAACATCAGGCTCGCAAACTGGCCAAGCAGCTGACCCTCGCCGGAATCCCGGCCGTCGATCTGCACGGCAACCTCTCGCAGGGTGCCCGCGACCGCAACCTCGCGGTCTTCGCCGCCGGTGATGCCCTGGTGCTGGTGGCCACCGATGTGGCCGCGCGCGGCGTGCACGTCGACGGTGTCGAGCTGGTCGTGCACGTCGATCCGCCCGCCGAGCACAAGGCCTACCTGCACCGTTCCGGCCGTACCGCGCGGGCCGGCAACTCCGGTGAAGTGATCACCCTGGTGCTGCCCGGCGAACGACGCGACCTGGCCGACCTCATGCGCAAGGCCAAGATCACTGTGACCCCGCAACGGGTCACCGCCGATTCGCCCGTGGTGGCCGAGTTGGTCGGCACGATCGCCCCATTCGTCGCGCCCTCCTACAGCGAGCGTGCGGCACGTGAAGACGACCGCCGCAGCAGCGGCGGACCGTACCGTAGCAGCGGCGGACCGCGCCAAGGCAATGGCGGATCGCGCAGTGGCGGACCGCGCAGCAGCGGATCGCGCGGTAGCGGATCGCGCGGTAGCGGATCGCGCCAAGGCAACGGCCATCGCAACGGCAATGCGGCGCAAGGGCAGTCGCGTGCCAAGCCGCGCGCTCACTCCGCGCGCGGAACGGCCGCATAGGGCCCGTTTCGGTCGCCCCAGACAGGCTATGCCGAGATCGCCGAGGCGCTGAGCATCCCCGGCGAACGTCAGGACACCTTGCTGGGGCGAACCAGTTGCCGGGCTTGCCGAACAAGCGGTTCCGCAGCTGATGCCGGCCGCGAAGCGGGCGCCGGGATTCAGGCGCCGTTGATCACGGGGCGGGTGGTTGTTCGTAGCTGTAGGTCCAGGTGTTCTGGCCGCCGGGTGTGATGACGGTGCAAGGGATTGCCGCGCTGGCGGGATGCGGTGGGGCGGTGGTGGTGATCGCGGTGTCGGAGATGACAGCGAAGCTTGCCGGGATGCCGTCGAAGGTCACGGTGTCGGTGTGGGTGAGGTCGCTGCCGGTGATGGTCACGAGGGTGCCGCCGGTAGTCGATCCGGTGGTGGGGTCGACGTCGGTGATGGTGGGGCTGGGCAGGTAGGTGTAGGTCAGACCACTGGCGGTCCCGCCCGGGGTGGTCACGATGACCGGAAAGGTGCCGGTGCTTTGTCCAAAGAGGGCGCCGACGGTGAGCTGGGTGGCCGTGGCGGGCTGGATGGTGACGGCACCGCACGGGATGTGCCGTGGCACAACGCCGATTCCCGGGACGCGCCCCGGGTCCCCGCATGCGGACTCGACGCGCTGTGCGCCGAACTGGCGGCGGCGTGGCCAGGCTGAGGTGCACCTCAGACCGACACCGAAGGCCAACGTACCCGGCCGTCGGCGTCTGACGGCGAATACATCAGGGGCGGATGTGGTTTGGGCGCGCCGCTACAGTCCCGTCATGACCGGCGCGCCTGATACATCGCGAGTTCCCCCCGTCGGGCAGCCCGCCACCACCGCTGTCCGGAATCGATGCCACGCCGGATCCTGCGCACCGTGGGTACCTGTGTGAGCAGGTGCAGCTGATATCGCCACGGCATTTGCAGCCCGTGCCGAGCCGCCATCGCATAGGCGAACTGCACGGCGCTGCGGTCGAGATACCGATCAGCGTGTTCGAACCAGATCATGCTGCTACGCGCGGCGGCCTGTATCGGACGCAGTGCAGCGCGCCGCTGCGCGTCGTAGTTCTCCAGCGCGTCGGCGACTTCGGCATGCTCGTACAGGTTCTGTGCGAGCACGACGGCGTCGATGATTGCCAACCGGGTGCCCGAACCGATGGTGAAGTGCGTCGTGTGCGCCGCGTCGCCGAGCAGCACCACATTGTCGTGATACCAGGTCTTGTTGGTTACCTCGGGAAAGCGGCTCCACCTTGCGAACTCGCCTCGTGTCTTGCTGATCAACGAGTGACCGTCGAGAAGGCGCGCGAATATGTTCTCCAGAACACGCAAGTTCTCCAGGTTGTCCAGGGAATCGAAGCCCAGCCCGTGCCAAGTCTGCGGTTGGCACTCAACGATGCAGGTGCTGATCTTTTCGGCAACCGACGGGTAGGCATGGAACCAGATCCAACCGGCCGAGGTGTGTTCGAAGGCGAAGGTGAATCTGGTGAAGATCTTGTCCGTACCGAGCCAGAGATATCGATTCTCGCCGAGTGTGACGGACGTGCCGAAACGATGGTCGCCCAGCTGCCGTACCCGGCTGTTCGCGCCGTCGGAGGCGACGATCAGATCGGCGTCGTCGAAGCCGGACAGATCGTGGACCTCTCGCCCGTGCTGGACATCGACGCCCAGGTCGCTCGCCCGTCGGGAAAATACGTCGAGCAATGCCGCGCGCCCCATGCTGAACCCGTAACCCCCGAAATGCGCGGTCTGGTCGTCGCGCACATGGATTGCCTGTTCACGCCAGAGGACCGACCCGGCACGCACCGCCTGGGCGCTGTCGGGGTCGTTCCGATACAGAATGTCGAGCAGGTCGTCCCAATAGACGACGCCCCAGCCATAGGTGGACCCGGGGGGATCGCGGTCGATCACCGTGATGTCATGGGCTGGGTCGCGCCGCTTCATCGAAATAGCGAAGTACAAGCCGGCCGGCCCGCCACCGATACACACGATCTTCATCTGGTCACCAGCTTCAGCCCGGTTGGTCGAACCCGGTCTCACCTGATCGGTACTCGATGCGATCGAGCCCGGCACGCTTGTGCGTGTCGGGCTCGGTCACCGGCGCTAGAAGCTGCCCCAGCCGCCCCAGCCACCCCAACCGGGTGGGTTCCACCAATTCCCCCAGCCGGGATTCCATCCCCAACCGGGGCCATTACCCCAACCGCGGCCATTACCCCAACCGCCGCCGCGACCCCAGCCGTCTCCCCGACCCCAACCGTCACCGCGACCCCAACCGGGGCTGTCGACGAGTTGGGTTGTAGACGTGGGCGTCGTTGCTTGCGCGGCAGGCGCGTGCGCCGCGGCTGCGACGACCGGAATCGCGGCAACAGCGGCTATACCGGCGGCAGCGGCCAACCGGGCGAACTTCGTGTGTGAATTCTTTCTCTCGAACATGATAGGGCTCCAGATCAGTCCCGACCTGCTCGAATCCTACGCGGTTTATCCGAACTGTAAAAGTCGCCGCGTTGAGAAATCGGCGCGGAAACAGGTGGTGGGGCTGCCGACTGGTCTCCGAGGGAGGCGGCCCGATGCCGAATGCTGTCGGGAACGGTGTAGCCGGTGTTTTGTTCCCGGCACTTTCTTCGATGTCGCCTTCACCGACATACGCGCGTTTCTGAACGGATCCGACCGGAATCAACAGCGTGCAGCCGCCACCGGTCGGTCGAATTCCGCGGCGGCGGCGCCACAGCAGGTCAGAGGGTGTCGGCGATCCGCGAGCCGCGGCGTGTCGCCTCGACCACCGGCCACGTCCGGCCGCTCGACGCACCGATCGCGCGCGTGCTGATCGAAACCGCCTGCGGAAGAGCCAGTTTGCGCCTCCGCCACCCGACAGGTCCTGCGGGAGATAGTCCTGCGGAAACCGGATGCCGGGCAGCATCTCTCGTGAATGATACTTTCAGGGACGTAGCCGCCGGTGCATCCGTGTTCAGCAGCCAGCACAGCACCGCTGGGTCGGCGACCCGCCGTGCGCGGAGTCGCGTCCGAATCGGGTGGGGCAGAACGAGGATGACAATGACAGATACGGCGGCATCTGCCCGCACCGCATCCGAGCAGGCTGTCACGGCCGCGGGCCAGGTCGAGCTGCGCCAGCTGCTGGCCGGGTTGACGGCCGTGCGCGACGGTGATTTCGGCACCCGCTTACCGACCGACGCCGACGGGCTGCTCGGCGAGATCGCGACGGTGTTCAACGGCATGGTGGACCAGCTGTCGCTGTTCACCTCCGAGGTCACCCGGGTCGCGCGCGAGGTCGGTACGGACGGGCGGCTCGGCGGTCAAGCCGAGGTGCCCGGCGTGTCCGGTACCTGGAAGGACCTCACCGATTCGGTGAACGCGATGGCGGGCAACCTGACCAGCCAGGTGCGCGATATCGCCCAGGTCGCGACGGCCGTGGCGCGGGGCGACCTGTCCCAGAAGATCGACGTGGACGCCCGCGGCGAGATCTTGGAGTTGAAGAACACCGTCAACACGATGGTCGACCAGCTGTCCGCGTTCGCGGACGAGGTCACCCGGGTGGCGCGCGAAGTGGGTTCGGAAGGCCGGCTGGGCGGTCAGGCGGAGGTGCCCGGCGTCGGCGGCGTATGGCGCGACCTCACCGCCTCGGTGAACTTCATGGCGGGCAACCTGACCGACCAGGTCCGCAACATCGCCCAGGTGACGACCGCGGTGGCGCGGGGCGACCTGAGCCAGAAGATCACGGTGAGCGCCCGCGGCGAGATTCTGGAGTTGAAGAACACCATCAACACGATGGTCGACCAGCTCTCGTCCTTCGCCGACGAGGTCACCCGGGTCTCGCGCGAGGTGGGCACGGAGGGCATCCTCGGTGGCCAGGCGGACGTCAAGGGGGTCTCCGGTACGTGGCGGGACCTCACCGACTCGGTGAACTTCATGGCAGGCAACCTGACCGCGCAGGTGCGGTCGATCGCCCAGGTGGCGACCGCGGTGGCGCAGGGCGATCTGTCCCAGAAGATCCGGGTGGACGCGCGTGGCGAGATTCTGGAGCTGAAGAACACCATCAACACGATGGTCGACCAGCTCTCGGCGTTCGCCGACGAGGTCACCCGCGTCGCCCGCGAAGTGGGCACCGAAGGGAGGCTGGGCGGTCAGGCGGACGTCAAGGGCGTCTCCGGCACCTGGAAGGACCTCACCGAGTCGGTCAACGTCATGGCCGACAACCTCACCGCGCAGGTGCGTTCGATCGCGCAGGTCACCACCGCGGTGGCCCGGGGCGATCTGAGCCAGAAGATCAGGGTGGACGCGCGCGGTGAGATCTTGGAGCTCAAGGAGACCATCAACACGATGGTCGATCAGCTCTCGGCGTTCGCCGACGAGGTCACCCGCGTCGCCAGGGAGGTCGGCACCGAGGGCAACCTCGGCGGCCAGGCGACGGTGCGGGGCGTGTCGGGCACCTGGAAGGACCTGACCGACAACGTCAATGTCATGGCTTCCAACCTGACCGGCCAGGTGCGGTCGATCGCACAGGTCGCCACGGCGGTGGCGCGCGGCGATCTGAGCCAGAAGATCACCGTGGAGGCGAAGGGCGAGGTCGCGGCGCTCGCCGGGGTGATCAACACGATGGTCGACACGCTGTCCGCGTTCGCCGACGAGGTCACCCGCGTCGCCAGGGAGGTCGGCACCGAGGGGATGCTCGGCGGCCAGGCCCGCGTGCCGAATGTGGCGGGCACGTGGAAGGACCTGACCGACAACGTCAACTCCATGGCGAACAACCTGACCAACCAGGTCCGCAACATCGCTCAGGTCACCACCGCGGTGGCACAGGGCGATCTGACCCGCAAGATCGACGTGGACGCCCGCGGCGAGATCCTCGAGTTGAAGACCACGATCAACACGATGGTCGACCAGCTTTCCGCGTTCGCGGCCGAGGTGACCCGGGTCGCCCGCGAGGTGGGGTCGGAGGGCCGGCTGGGCGGGCAGGCCGAGGTCGAGGGCGTCTCGGGCACGTGGAAGCGGCTGACCGAGAACGTCAACGAGCTGGCGGGCAACCTGACCCGCCAGGTTCGCGCGATCGCCGCGGTCACCAGCGCCGTGGCCGAGGGCGATCTGACCCGCTCCATCACCGTGGAGGCCTCCGGCGAGGTCGCGGAGCTGAAGGACAACATCAACGCGATGGTGGAGTCGCTGCGTGAGACCACCATGGCCAACCAGGATCAGGATTGGCTGAAGACCAATCTGGCCCGCATCTCCGGTCTCATGCAGGGGCAGCGAGACCTGCATGTGGTGGCCGGGCTGATCATGGACGAGCTGGCGCCGTTGGTTTCCGCGCAGTTCGGCGCGTTCTATCTCGCCGACGACAGCGACGAGCGGCCGGAGCTGCGGCTGATCAGCTCCTACGGCAGCCCGGAGGAACCCGGCCGCCCGTCGCGGTTCGCCTTCGGCCAGTCCCTGGTGGGCCAGGCCGCGCGCAGCCGTCGCACGATCGCGGTGGACGACGTGCCCGGCGACTACCTCACCATCTCCTCCGGGCTGGGGCAGACCGCGCCGGTCAACCTGCTCATGCTGCCGATCGTGGTGGAGGATCAGGTCCTCGGTGTGATCGAGCTGGCCACGCTGCACCGTTTCACCCGCATCCACCGGGACTTCCTCGACCAGCTGATGGAGACGGTGGGTGTCAACGTCAACACCATCATCGCCAACGCCCGCACCGACGAGCTGCTGGTCGAGTCCCAGCGCCTGACCACCGAACTGCAAGCCCGTTCGGAGGAGTTGCAGGTGCAGCAGGAGGAGCTGCAACGATCCAACGCCGAACTGGAGGACAAGGCGGCGCTGCTGGCCATGCAGAACCGCGACATCGAGGCCAAGAACCTCCAGATCGAGCAGGCCAGGCAGGAACTGGAGACTCGCGCCCAGCAGCTCGCGCTCGCGTCGAAGTACAAGTCGGAATTCCTGGCCAATATGAGCCACGAGCTGCGCACACCGCTGAACAGTCTGCTGATCCTGGCGCAGCTGCTGGCCCAGAACCCGAGCCGCAACCTCACGCCCAAGCAGGTCGAGTACGCGGGCATCATTCACTCGGCGGGCTCGGATTTGCTGCAGCTGATCAACGACATCCTCGACCTGTCCAAAGTGGAGGCGGGCAAGATGGACCTCACGCCCGAGCGTGTGTCGTTGCGTCAGCTGCTGGACTACGTCGAGGCCACCTTCCGGCCGATGACCACCCAGAAGAGCCTTCGCTTCCGCGTCACGACCGCGCCGGGCCTGCCGTTGGACCTGCTCACCGACGACTCGCGGCTGCGGCAGGTGCTGCGGAATCTGCTGTCCAACGCGGTGAAGTTCACCGAGACCGGCTCGGTGCAGCTGCGGATCGAGCCGGCGGAGGCGAGCGAGCTGCCCGCCGCTGTGCGCCAGCACGGCCCGGCCGTCGCGTTCCGGGTGATCGACAGCGGTATCGGCATCGCCGAACACCAGCTCGAGTCGATTTTCGGCGCGTTCCAGCAGGCCGACGGCACGACCAGCCGCAAGTACGGCGGCACCGGCCTCGGCCTGTCGATCAGCCGGGAGATCGCCTACCTGCTCGGCGGCGCCATCACCGCCGAAAGCGCGCTCGGCCGGGGCAGCACGTTCACTCTGTATCTCCCGGTGGCCCGGCCGGACTTCCAGGAGGCGCCGCCCCGCGAGCGGGAGGACGCGCAGCAGGCCGACAGCCGCCCGGAGCACACTCCCGCTCCCACCACGCCACAGCAGCACCGGAGACTGCTCGTCGTGGAGGAACGCCCGCAAGGCCTGTTGTCGCTGGTCGCGCAGAGCGCCGTCGCCGAACTCGCGGACAGCAACGACCCGCGTGGCCCGGTCCAGGTGGTCACCACGGTCGGGGTGGAAGAGGCGGCCGCGGCGATGGCTGCCGAAGCGTTCCACTGCGTGGTGCTCGAGCTGGACATGCCCGACAGCGCCGCGCTGCGCTTCCTGGAGACGATGGACGGGGACGCCGCGTTGCGCAGCGTCCCGGTACTCGTCCACAACCGCCGGCTCGACGCCGAGCAGGAACGCCTACTGCTACAACGCAGCACGCGTCAGCCGCTCGAGTTGCTGTCCAGCCTGGACGATCTGCGGGAACGGATCGCGCTGCACGTCACCGCCGAGGCGCCGGGCGACATGCTGCCCCTGGTACGTCGCGAGGACCCACCCGCCGCCGCACCGCAGCGGCTGGATGGCAAGCTCGCCGGCCGCACCGTGCTCATCATCGACGACGACGCGCGTAACCTCTTCGCGCTCAGCAGCATCCTCGAACTGCACGGCGTGAGCGTGCTGCACGCGGAGGACGGGCGCGAGGGCATCGACAAGCTCCTCGCTCACCCGGAGACGGACCTGGTCCTGATGGACGTGATGATGCCCGAGATGGACGGTTACACCGCGACGGCGACGATCCGCGAGATGCCGCAGTACGAGAGCCTGCCGATCATCGCGGTGACGGCCAAGGCGATGCTGGGCGACCGCGAGAAGAGCCTCGCGGCGGGCGCCAACGACTACGTCACCAAACCGGTCGACGCGGACGCGTTGCTCGCGTGCATCCAGCACTGGCTGGCCGTCTGATGACCGATCTGGACAGCCCCGGCACCGAGACCGGGACGATATCGGACGGTCGCCCGGCCGCGGGGCCGGCCGTCCACCGCCTCGCGGCCACCGTGGAGCGGTTGCGCACGCAGATCCAGCAGGCCCAGGCCACCGCCGACGGGCGCGCGCTGATCGAGATGGCCAAGGGCGTACTGGTCGAACGGCTGCACTGCGGGCCGGCGCAAGCTGCGCGGCAGCTCGGCGCCCTCGCCGAGCAAGCGGGTATCACGCCCTTGGAATTGGCCGCCGAGCTGGTCAACCAAGCGGCCCAGGACGAGGTCAGCGCGGTGGTAGGGGAATTTCTGCAGCGCACCGCCACGCGGGGGGAGCCATCGGCGGCGGTGCGGTTGCGCACCGCCGAAAGCGGGCTGCTCGCAGCCGGCGACACGCAACGCGTGGCCGAGTCGCTCCTGGAACACGCTGTGACGCCGCTGGGCGCCACGGCAGTGGCGATCTGGGCCGCAGGCGCCGACGCGTCGCTGACCCTGGCGGGTTTCGCCGGCATCAGCCCGCCCGAGGCCGAGCGATGGCGGTACGTGCCGCCCGGCGTGGCGACCCCGGCCCGGCAGGCGCTGGTAGAGCGCAACGCGGTGTGGATCGAAGACCTGGGCCGCTCCGGGCTGCCGTCGATCGGTGACCGCGACGGCGGCCGTGCGGCGATTCCGGCGGGCGCCGGGGGCAAGCTGCTCGGTGTGCTGGAAGTGTGCTGGCCGCGGCCGCTCGAGACGCAGCCGTCCCAGGTGCACCGGCAATTCGAGGCGCTGGCCGAGCTGTGCGCGCACACCCTGGAGTCGGACCTGGCCGCGGTGCGGACACCGGACCGGCCCGATATCGCGGATCTCGTGCGGCTCGCGGACGGCCTTTTCGACCCAGCGCTCGTGCTGCTGCCCCAGCTCGACGACGGTGGCGTGCTCGTCGACTTCTGCATCCACCACGTCAACAGTTGCTTCATCGATCCAGCGGGCCGCCCCCGCGGCCTGGTCAACGGTGCGCTGCTGCTCGAGGCGTACCCGCTGGCCGCGGGCGATGGGCAACTGTTCGAGCGGATCGAGCACGTCTACGCCACCGGCGAGACCTACCGCACCGACCGAGTGATGCTGACCGAATTGGTCGATCAGGTGCCGCTGACCGTCTCGACCGCGCTCAGCATCAGCCGCCACGGTGACACCGTCCTGGTGGTATGGCGGGTGGAGGACGAGACGGCCAGGCTGGCGGCGCTGCTGCAACACGCGCAGCGCTTGGGCCGCGTCGGCGGGTTCGAGGAGAACGCGGCCACCGGCGAGATCACCTGGAGCAACCAACTGTTCGCCCTCTACGGGCTGGCGCCGACCGAGGACCCGATTCCGCTCGCGCAGCTGCCCGCGCACGTCCACGACGACGACGCCGACGCGGTGGGGCGGTTCCTGCGGACCCTGGTGCGCTACCGCCGCTCGGCCTCGACGGCCTTCCGCCTGATCCGGCCGGACGGCGTGACCCGGCACATCCGGATCGTCGCCGAACCGGTGCTCGAGGCGGGGCACCTGGCCGCCATCCGCGGCGCCTATCAGGACATCTCCGCACAGCACTGGACCGAGGTCGCGCTGTCGGCCACACGTGACCGGCTCGCGCACACCGAGCAGCACGCTGCCGAACAGAGTCAGCTGGCGCGGCAGCTCCAGCAGGCGATAATGCCGGCCGCGCCGCCGTCCATCGACGCGTTCGGGCTGCGCATCGCGGTGCGATACCGGCCCGCCGAGCAGGACCACACAGTCGGCGGCGACTGGTACGACGCGGTCGTACTGCCGTCCAAGCACATTTTGGTGTCCGTCGGCGACATCACCGGCCACGGCATCAAGGCGGCCACCGGCATGGTCGTGCTCCGCAATGCCCTGCGCGGCCTCGCCGCCACGGGCGCAGGCCCCGGGCAGATGCTTACGTGGCTGAATCTGGTGGCCCACCACCTGACCGAGAACATCTTCGCCACCGCCATCTGCGGGCTCTACGACCCGCAAACCCGGGTGCTGCGCTGGGCCCGCGCGGGCCACTTACCTCCGGTGCTGGTGCGCGCGGGCCGTGCCACCAGCCTGCCCATGCTCCAAGGCATGCTCCTCGGCGCCGTGGCGGAGACGACATTCGAGGAGGCCGAACTCCAACTGGAACCCGACGACACTCTCCTGCTCTACACGGACGGATTGATCGAACGCCGGGATCGGCTGTTGGACGAGTGCATAGAGCGGTTGCTCGTGACCTCGGCGCAACTCACCGGGAGCCTGGACGAACGTCTGGACGACCTGCTCGACGGTAGCGATGCCGACACGGATGACGACACCTGCGTGGTGGGCATCCAGGTGGGACCGGGCCAGAACCCGCTGAGCAATCGCTGACCGCCGCCCACCAGCACCGGCATCGCCCCGGCCGCCAACCATTCGCCGGCCGTGCCGGTTTTCCTCGGCTCCCGTGGCTCCCGACTCGGCTCGATTCAGTGCGCACGATATGGGCCATTCGAGCGATGTCCCGTTTCCGTCTCGTTCGGGTGGGTAGCTCGGAGTGGGAGCACACGAAAGTACGCGCTGGTCGCGGACTTCGGTGAGGAGACGCCGCGGGCGTCGGCTGCGGCTCGGGTCGGGTCGGGTCGCGGCAAACTTGCTCGATCCGGTTGGAGGAACAATGACTCGATCGCTGATGAAGGTTGTCGCCGCGGCGGCGCTGGCGTGCGGCCCGGTCTCGGCCGGCGCCGGTACGGCGGTCGGTGTTCCGCAGTTGCCACCACCGCCGATAGGCGGTGGCTCAGGGATCGTGATCGATGACCACGCCGAGTGCACGCTCACCACCATCGGCTACGACGCAGGCGGCCGGTTGGTGGGTTTGACCGCGGGCCATTGCGGTGAGCCCGGGGCGCGCGTCGCGTCCGTGACGTATCCCAGCTACGGAGTGCTGGGGCGCTTCGTCTACGCCGATCGTGAACTGGACTACGGGATCATCGAATTCGATGCCGCGCGAGTCGATCCCATCCGAGACGTCGGCGGGTTCTTCATCGACGGTCTCGGCGCTCCCGCGCAATTTCCCGACGTCGTGTGCAAGAAGGGCCGCACCACCGGCCGAACCTGCGGTGTCGCCTGGGGCGACATGATGGGCGACAGCCGCGACACCTGGACCCAGATGTGTGTGCTCAAAGGCGATTCCGGCGCACCGGTGGTGATCGGTTCGACCCTGGTCGGCATGGTCAACGCCTACTTGGGCATGGGATGCCTGGGGCCCGAGGTAGGAACCGACATCAACGCCATCCTCACCGACGTCGACTCCCGCGGTGACATAGGCGCCGGATTCCGGCCGATCTGAGATTGCGACAATTCATGGATGGTGGTGCTGTCTCTGCTCGACCGGTTCAACCAGCGACATCCGTGGAGCCACAACGATCACTACGGCCGCTGGGTCGTCGGCCGGGTGGCGTCGTCCGGAGCTCGTCACGTCCTCGATGTCGGTTGCGGCACAGGCAACCTCGTCGCCCGGCTGCGTCGCCACGTCACCACCGTGACGGCGCTCGAACCGGACCCCGCGACGGCCCGGGTGGCGGCGGAGCGCTTCACCGACGATCCCGCGGTGACCATCGTGCACGCCGATTTCGCCGGGCGCGACCCACGGCGGCGCTGGGACGCGATCACCCTCGTCGCCGTCCTGCACCATCTGCCCCTGGCGCCGACCTTGCGCGAGTTGCGCGACTGTCTGGCACCGGGCGGGCGGCTCGTGATCGTCGGCTGCTACCGCCGAGCCGGACCCATCGACTTGCTCGCCGATCTGCCTGCCATAGTCGCCAACCCGGTGATGGGACTGATCGAGCACCCGTCCCGCGCCGCCGCGCTGCCCCCGCACATGACCGCACCGACCGCCGATCCGAAGGAAACCCTCGCGGAGATCCGGGCCGCCGCCGAGCTGGAACTGCCGGGCGCCCGGATCCGTCGTCGTCTGTTCTGGCGATACACCCTGGTCTACGACGCCCCCTCCGACCGTGCCACCGACTCGATGAACCAGGGATGGGTGCCACCAGCGTGACGCGGTTGGATCGTTCCGGCTATTGCTCGGCGGTCCGGGGCGCGTTCGGTCGTGCTTCGGCGCGCAGCCGCCTGCCGGTCGACAACGACACCTGGAACCCCTCGCCACGCCGCTTGTTCGAGACGCGCCTCCGCGGCGACACGCCCGACTCCCGAGCACCGATGGAGCGCCGCTGTGCCGCCGCTGTTCGAGCTACCATCTGACGAGGTCGCTCACCAGCGGTTTCAGCCGGTGATCCGCATCGCCTCACGCTGGTAGGCGGGCCCAGCGCCGGTGAGTTGCCCGCACTCGTGCGAGGGGTCAGGTCAGGGGTTCCCATGTCTGACTATGACGGCGCCCGGGGGCCGCCGCGGCGCGACCTAGGATGGTCTTCCGATCCCGGGCGCGGCGGGCCGCGAGTGCGGAGGAAGCGAGTTGCCCTCAGCGACAGTCTGATTCGGATCCGATAGTTCAGTGAACAGGAAGAGGCCAGGAGGTATGCGGGTGGGCGTGGCAGCGCGATCTGGAAAGCAGCGGGTTGTTCGTGGTCGGCTGAGGAAGACCGGCGCTGCCATGGTGACGGCTGTGCTCCTGTCGTCGCTCGGAGCTGCCGCGGCTACCGCCGCGCCGATCCACGCGCCGATATTGCGCGCACCGGCAGGCGGTCACACGGAGCTTTCCGTGCCGTCCAGCATGGGGCCGATCAAAGTCCAGGTCCAGTGGGCCGCCCGCGGCGGGAGCGCGGCCCTCTATGTGCTCGACGGTCTGCGTGCGCCGGCCGACCACAATCAGTGGACGACCGATACCGACGCCCTGCGCCAGTTCGCCGGAGACAACGTCACATTGGTGTTCCCGGTCGGCGGACATTCGAGCTTCTACACCGACTGGTACCGGCCGAGTAGCACCAACGGTCAGAAGACCACGTACAAGTGGGAGACCTTCCTCACCCGTGAACTGCCTGCCTACCTGCAGCGGTACGGTGTGTCGCGAACCAACAACGCGATCGTCGGGGCCTCCATGGGGGGTAACGCCGCCCTGACGCTGGCCGCCCACCATCGCAACCAGTTCAAGTTCGCCGGCTCCTTCTCCGGATTCCTGCACCCGACGTTTCCGCTCTGGAACGAGGCGATGCGTGCCGCCATGTGGGACGAGGGCAACTTCAATGTGGACGACATGTGGGGTCCGGTCGGCGACCCGGCCTGGAGCCGCAACGACGCCACCGTGCAGGCGGAGTTGCTGCGCGGACTGCCGATCTACGTATCGACCGGCAATGGCCTGCCCGGTCCGCTCGACCTGCCGTACGGAGTCGGGAACACGGTCAACGCGATGGGCCTGGAGTCGATGACGACCACTGCCGCCCAGATGTTCCGTGATCGAATCGCCGCGCTGGGGATCACCGCCCGCGTCGACGTCGTCGACGGAACGCACACCTGGCCCTACTGGCAGCAAGCGCTCGCGACCGCGCGTCCGATGATCCTCGATACGCTCGGAGCGCACTGACCTGCTGCCACCAACGCGGTTTCGTCTTCCCCGCTGAGGCACGCACAGCTGTCGCCGCTGTCGACCGGCACCTGCCGAGGGGCCGAGCAGCCACCGAATCGCATCGACCGTCACCGAGGCGACGGATCGCCGTCCCGCCATGGGCGATCGTCGCTAGGCTGACGCCGTCGAAGGCGCCCGGACGACCGTTCGCGGTGCGGCGAGGTCAGCACCGATGGCCGGTGTGGAACCAGTGAGGTGTGCGCGATGCGGGACAGTCGGTGGCGGCGGGCGGTGGCGGCCGTCGTATGCGGAGTCGGACTGTGTGCGGGGTCGTCGGTGAGCGCGGTGGCCGACCCGGCCGGTGATGCCGGTGTCGTATGGCTGTGCAGGCCGGATCAGGCGAATGATCCCTGCCGTGGCAGCTCGGCGACGACGGTGCGGCAAGCGGGGCAACCCGATGTGCGTGCGGAACCCGCTCCCGCCGGCGATTCCGAGGTGGACTGCTTCTATGTCTATCCCACGGTGTCGGTGCAGCCGACGCCCAATTCCGACACGGCGGTGACGCCGGAGGTACGGGCGGTCGCCGAACAGCAGGCGGCCCGATTCTCCCAGGTCTGTCAAGTGTTCGCGCCGGCGTACCGGCAGCGGACCGTTACCGCGCTGGCGGCGGAGCGGGCCTACTCCCCCGAGCAACGCGCCGAGATGGCGCGGATCGCATACGAGGACGTGCTGCGGGCGTGGCGGCAGTTCGTCGCGGAGCGCGAGAGCGGGAGGCCGGTCGTGCTGATCGGGCATTCGCAGGGTGCGCGCATGCTGCGCCAACTGATCCGAGAGGAGATCGAGCCGCAACAGGCGGTGCGCGACCGCATCCTGTCGGCGATCCTGCTCGGCGGGAATGTGGTGGTGCCGAAGCACAGTGACGTCGGCGGCGACTTCCGCTATCTGCCGCTGTGCCGCAGCGAGCGCCAGACACGATGCGTGCTCGCCTGGCAAACCTTCGGCGCAACCCCGCCGCCGGACAGCCGATTCGGCCGCAACCCGATGACCCCGGAGCCGCTGCCTCGGCCGTACGGCCCCGACTACGAGATCGCCTGCACCAACCCGACCTCGCTGACCGAGAACGAACCGCGCACCGCGGCAACCGTGCTCCGGACGAGCCCGGTGCCCAGCCCGCTCGGCGTCGAAATGGCGCTGCGCCGCGGACCATCCGCCGTCATCGCGCCGACCCCGTGGCTGGTCCCCGCCGAAAAGTACCGGCTGCAGTGCGTGCGCGGCGGCGATGCCACGGCACTGCTGGCGACTCCGGAACCGGGCAGCCCCGAGCTGTACCCCGTCCCCGACGCGACGTGGGGTCTGCACCTCACCGACGTGGAGATCGCCCTCGGTGATCTGGTTCGCATCGTGGCGTCCCAGCACAGCGCCGATCGCGCGGCGCACCGCTGAAACCACCGGCGCCGCCGGGCCGCGCGCACCCGAGCCGCGAAAATCTCGGACCGGTGGCCGTGTCAGCAATTCGCGAGGAAACTTCTGTGGCAGGGTGGTCGGCTGTGCAGACAATCCTGATCACGGGGGCGACCTCGGGTATCGGTCTCGAATCGGCTCAGCAAGTGGCGACGCAGGGGCATCGGCTCGTCTTGGTCGGCCGGAATCCACAGAAGCTCTCCGGCGCGGCGCAGCTGGTCCGCGCGGCAGGGGCGTCGAGCGTCGACACGCTGGAGTGCGATTTCGCCTCGCAGTCGTCGGTCCGGCGGCTGGCGAAGGAGGTGCTGGCCACCTATGACCACTTGGATGTGCTGACCAACAACGCCGGTGGCTATTACCCGGCCCGAATCGAAACCGAGGACGGCGTCGAGTCGACGTTCGCGGTGAACCATCTCGGCGGTTTCCTGCTCACCGAACTGCTCGTCGATCTGATGGTGCACAGCGCACCGTCCCGCATCGTGTTCACCTCGTCGGTCATGCAGTTCGGCGCCACCATGGATTTCGCGGACCTCGGCTTCCGGCGCGGATATTCGGGAGAAAAGGCCTACAGCCGCTCCAAATTGGCGAATGTCCTCTACGCCCGTGCCCTGGCGCGACGCCTCGACGGCACCGGTGTGACGGTCAACGCCTTCCACCCCGGTGCGGTAGCGACCGGAATCTGGGATTCGATGCCCTGGTTCGGGCGACCCTTCGCGGCGCTCGCCAAACGAGTGTTCATGATCTCCGCCGCGGAGGGCGGCCGGGCACTCACGTACTTGGCCACCGATCCCGCCGTCGCCACGGTCAGTGGCTGCTATTTCCAGAAGAACCGCATCAAGACTCCGTCGCGCGCAGCCCAGGACGACGCGGTCGGACAGCGCCTCTGCGATGTCAGTGCGACCTTGGTCGGGCTGACCGAGTAGGCGCAGCGGACCCGTCATCGGCGACCGCGTTGCCGCCGAGCACCACCCGAGTTTTCGTCGCCGACTGGAGCAGAAAGCAGGGGACCATGCTTCGTACGCGTTTCGAGTCGATCGGCTCGTACACACCCACCACCGTCCGCTCCACCGAGGATCTGATCGCCGACCTGGCTGTGCCGAGGTCGCTGGATCTGGAGCGGATCACCGGAATCCGGAATCGGCGTGTCTACGACTCGGATCCGGACCGGTACGAATCGTCCTTCGAGCTGGCGTTGCACGCGATCGAGGACTGTCTGCGGCACTCCGATTACCGGGCCGACGAGTTGGACATCGTGATCTCGGCGTCCATCACACGCACGCGTGGCACGGGGATCTTCTGTTACGCACCGTCTTTCGCGCTGATGCTGGGTAGAGCGATCGGCGCGAAGGCGGCGCGGCACTTCGACGTTTCGAACGCCTGCGCCGGGATGATCACCGGTGTGATGGTGCTCGACCGCATGATCAAGGCCGGTGTCGTGCGCAATGGCCTGGTGGTCAGCGGGGAGCAGATCACGCCGATCGCCGAGACGGCTGTCCGCGAGATCAGCGAGCCCTACGACCCGCAGTTCGCCGCGTTGACCGTCGGGGACGCGGCAGCCGCGGTCGTGCTCGACGGCCGTGGTGACGACGACGACGAGATCCACTACGTCGAGATCATGACCGCGGCCGAGGGCGCCGAGCACTGCATCGGAATGCCCAGTGACCGTACCGGCGGTATCGCGATGTACACCGACAACCGCGCCATGCAGAACGAGGCCCGCTACCAGCAGGCCATCAACCGGATGTCGGACTTCTTCGCCGAGACCGGGCGCAGATGGGAGAGCGAGAAGTACGACTACTGGATTCATCACCAGTTCAGCGCCCCGGCCATCGAATACATCTCGGATCTGACCGAACGTCACTTCGGCACGCCGATGCCGCAGGCTCTCAATGTGTTGCACGACTATGGCAATACCGCCTCTACCTCGCACTTCCTGGTTCTGCACGAGCATCTCGCGCAAGCGCGAATTCCGAAAGGGTCGAAAATTCTCATGATTCCGGCGGCGTCGGGCATCGTCTCCGGATATCTCGCCGCGACCATCTCGCGTCTGGAGGCATGACCATGGGGACGACGATCATCTCGGCCGCCACGAACTCCGACCCGGACACCGGTAGCTACTTCGAACTGGCCGCGCGCGCGGCACTCGCCTGCGTGGAGCGCTCCGGTGTCGGCCTCGACGAGGTCGGCATGCTGGTCAACGCGGGCGTCTTCCGCGACCGCAACATCTCCGAGCCCGCGGTGTCGGCGCTCATCCAGAAGCGGATCGGCCTGGGACTGGTTTACGAGGCAGAGCGTGCTGCTGCCTTCTCCTTCGACCTGATGCACGGCGCCACGGGGCTGCTGCATGCGCTCGTGACCGCCGATTCGTTCCTGGCGACGGGTGCCGTGCGGTACGCATTGCTCGTCGCGGGTGACACTCACCCCTCGACCCGGCGCCACGTCGCCGGTTTCCCGTACAGCGCGAGCGGCGCCGCACTGTTACTCGGGACTTCCCCTACCGCAAGCGGATTCGGTCAGCTCCATTTCCGCGAGACCACCGGCGTTGTCGACCCGACCGCCTGGGTGGCCTTGGACGATGCGGGCGCGGACGGCCGCAGCGCCATGTGCGTTCGCGCCGGTGCGGAGGACCCGGTCGCTCTGGCGACCGCGGCGGTGCATTCCTGCCTGGACGCGGAAGGACTCGACGGCGCTGATTTCGCCGAGGGGAACGCGGTGCTGCTGGCTCCGGTCCGGGATGTCGGATTCCGTACCCGCTTGGCCGACACCCTCGCCATCCCGTCGGCGTCGGTCGCCGGTTTCGACCCCTCGATCGGAGATCCCTACACCGCGGCCCCCGTCCATGCCTATCTCCACGCAGTGGACACGGGTTCGATCGACACCGCGCGCACGGTGATCTTCCTGGCCGCGGACGGCACATCGGCCGCCTGCCTCGCCTACCACCCACGGCTGGCGTCACCGGCGCGACAGAAAACGCTCGCCTAGAACCGGATCGGCCATGACGGGAAGTCACCCCGCCGCGGACGGTGGAGTGGCCCCGTTGATACCGGCAGGGCGGGTGGCCGTGCCGAGGACAACGTTCAGTAATCCGCCTCGCGCGCGATCACCTCGTTGACTCGGTGGGAGAAATCCCTGAGCAGTCCCATGCGCCGGTCGATCTCCCCGTTGGAGTTGGCGGGCGCCCGCGAAACAGAGGCCCATTCGAGTTGGAAGTCGCACAGCATCGCGTTGATCGACTGCGCGTTCCGGAGGTCACGCGTCCACGCCGTCGAGACGCCGAAGAACCGATCGAATGCCGCGCAGGCGGCGGCGCAGGCGAGCAGTGCGTAACCCCAGCTCGGGTTGACGGCATCCACTCCGGCGGTGGTCAACAGGGGCACCAGGATTCCGAGTAGGCCCAGAACGATCACCGCCGCGGTGAGGGCTAGACTCATCCGCCGCTTCATTTGTTTGTCCCGCGCATACCAATCGCGTGCCTCTATGGCATACGACTCGACGCGTTGGAACAGCCGGGCAAGGGTCTCATCGGAACTCGACCAGTCGGCGGAACGGAGGTCCAGCGAAGGCGGCACTCCGAGGTCCTGCGAGCGATCCCCGCCGAAGGGCGATCGGTGCTCTGTCACGGCCGTACTGTAGCGCCCACCACCCGCGAAGTTCATATCTTCAGCTGTTCCGCAGGTCGGCAGGCGGTACCGTGAACGGCTCGGACGCCCGTTCGGTCTCCCGACACGTGTGACGCGCTGCCGCAACAGGTTTCAGGCTCCGCACACGATCACCGAACACGACCATTCGGTCGGGACCGGTTGGCGAGGTGGCGGGGGAACGGATCGCTCACCCCACGTAGTCACCGACCGCATCGACGGCACGGCGGGCTCTCTCCGCCGCGGACTCCATGGTGGACGGTAGTTCGGTCCGGGCCCAGTCGCCGGCGAGGAAGAGCCCGGGGATGGGTGTCGTCTGGTTCAGTCGCAAAGATTCGAATCCCGGCTGGGCGGAGAAGGTGGCCTGCGGCTGATGGATCACCTTGGTCCGCAGGATCTGCGCGGCACGGGCCTCCGGGTAGTGCTGGTAGAGCGATTCCATTGCCCTGCCGATGAACTCGTTGCCGGGGAGATGGACGACATCCCAGGACGCGCTCACCGCGCGCGAGTAGCAGTAGCCCGCGGCGCCGATTCTCAGCCAGGTCCTTACGGCCGCGGGGCGGTCACGCCACGGAATCGGCGGCCAGGCCAGCCAGGCCAGTCCGGCAGTGTTGCGCAAGACAGCGGGCAGCCGGCCCGGCCTCCTCATACTACGCGGCGGTGCGCGCAGTGTAGAGGTACTTCGCGCGACGAGGCGCCACACCCGCCGCGGCTCGGAGTGCCACGGCGTAGAGCCGCAACGCGTGCTGGTCCACCGGCCGCTGCGGCACGCCCAGCAGGTCGCCGGCTCGCGGGTGCTGGATCGCGCGCACAACGCGAATCGGCAGCGCCCGTGGTATCCACGCGTCCGGGCGCAACACCTGCGGCGCCAGTCGCAGCGCGGCTGGACTCACGCGCAGTGCCGTGCCGCACGCCTCCTCGAAATAGTCGTAGAACTCCGGCAGCGTGCGCGGCATATGCCGACCGGAAATGCCGTATCGGCCATACCAGACGAGACTTTCGTCGTAGAGGCGCGCGCTTTCCACGGGCGTCAGCGGACGAATGAATGTATTGATCGCGAAGAACAACGTGTCGACATACGTCGCATGCTGGAAGAAGAACACGTCCGGCCGAAGCGCGTGATAGCGAGCGCCGGAATCGTCGGCGCCGTGCACATGGGCGTGCCCCGCATGGATCAGCGATCGCAGATCACGGCCCGAGTACGCGATCTGGACCATCGCGTTGACGGTGCGCCGCTTGTGCAGCCACAGCCGATAGGTCACGTGCTCGGTGAGCGCCGTCGCGATCGCCGGATGCAGGATCTGCAGCGCCACCGCCCGGGGAAGCGCCAGCGCGAAGCGGCGGTCACCGAGGTATTTGCGCAGCAACGGTCCTGGTGCGTCCGGGCCGCCCGCGCGACGCTCGGCGTGCGCTCCGGCACCGCTGAGTTCGGTCTTCACACCAATGTTTTCCCGAGTTCACGTCGCCTGCGCATGTCACGGAGATAGGTCTCGAACGGATACAAGCGCCAACGCTCCGGCAGCACGCGCATCACCAGCCCGATCGAACGCATCGTCAGCTCGAACACCCGCTGCCGACGAGGGCTCCACGCCAACCCCAGCTGCTCGCGAAAGCGTTGCGGGAGAAAGCCGGTGGTGAAGAATCGGTTCGCTCGGCGAAACACCACCCGCTCGACTCGCCGATAGGGCCCGAGATCGACAACTTGATCGAGCAGATACGCCCGAACTTCCTCGTCCACCGCGAGATCGGACAGCTTGGCGTCCCAATATTCGTCGAATGCCGCACGATCGCGCGGCCACAACTCCGGCCGCATCTGCAATGTCGTTCCGAATCGGCTGGCCTCACGGTACAACTCGTCGGCCAGATCGTCGTCCACGGGGCCGTAGAGGAAGGTGAGCGAATCGAGAGTGCCGCGGTAGAGGCATGCGGCAACCCACAGTTGCAGTTCCGGATCGAAGGCGTTGTACTTCACCGGGCTGTCGGGACCGGATCGCACATGACGATGCGACGTGTCGACCGCCGCCCGATAGGCCGCGCGGTCTTCCTCGGTGCCCAGCATCGCCACTGCCAGATAGGTCAGGGTCGTGCGGCCGCGCTTACGGGGATGCAGGGTGTAGCGACCACTGTCGACCGTGCTCTCGACCACGCCGCGGCCGACCGGAGGCAAGCTGAGCTGCATGATCACATTGGCCGGGCCGCCCAGCAGCGCCGCGGGACCCGCCATGTAGCGGCGTCGTCGGCCCTGCTCCACCTCGGAAGTGACCAGTGGCCGCGCTGCCGGTTCAGGACGAGACATACCGGACTCCATCAGCTCAGATCAGGTTCTTCTGCTTGCGCATCCGCCGCCGCAGGTCGACCATCAGCCCGTGCGATCCCCCATGGCGCACGAAGCGGGGAATGAAGCGGTTGACGAAGGAGACGAACACGAACAGGTTCTCGAAGCGCCGCTGGTCGGCGGCGGTCCACTCGACCCGGAGTTGTTCGCGGAAGATCGGGGCCAGGAACCCGATGGTGAGGAATCTGAGCAGGTTCCGGAAGGGCAGCCGCAGATACCAGTGGATCATGCGCAGGTCGAGCAGGCTTTCCAGGTAGCCGCGTACGTAGTCGTCGAGCACGACTTGTTCGCACGCGGCGTTCCAGTATTCGTCGAACGCGGCCCGGGTCGCGGGCCACATGTCCTCGGTGACCTGCAGGGTGGTGCCGAGCGTGGAGGACGAGACGTAGAACGCTTCGGCCTGCTCGTCGTTCATCCTGCCGTGCAACAGCTGATAGGTGTCTTCGAAGCCGATGTACAGGCAAGCGGCGACCCATAATTGGAGGTTGCGGTCGAACGCGTTGTACTTCACCGGCGCTCCCGGCGCCGAATGCACCTGCCGATGAGCCACATTCACCGCTTCCCGGTACGCCTTGCGCTCTTCGTCGGTACCGAGAATGGCGACCGCGAGATATTGCGTCGTGGTCCGTGCCCTTTTCCACGGGTGCTTCATCAGCGATCCCGACTCCACCTTGCTTTCGGCCACACCGTAACCGACACCCGGCCGGGCCATCTGCATGACGACGTTGGCGGCAGCACCCGCGAAGGACCAGAAGTCCAGCGCGTCGGTGAGCTTGATGGGTCGTTTGGTGAACGGCTGATGCGTCACACTGATGCCGATCCGGGTGCGGTCGTTGGTGAGCGGCACATTCTGGTCGCGATCGGGTTGATGAGCGACTGCGGTCATCGTGATTTCCTTCCATCTGCGTTCACACGTCGCGCGAGCAGACGAATCGGTCGCGTCGACGCCGGCCGGACGCCGCCGAACACCAGCCGGCTGCGGCCGCTCTCACCCCACCTGTTCAGCCGCGGTGGCATCGGACTCTCCTGCGTTCGATGACCGAGGCGGCCACCTGAGACTATGTTACTGAAGATTCTCGATCACGCATAGCGCTTTCGAGGGCCTATTTCGCGCTCTGTAGTGCATATTTACGTTCAGTTCCGGATATATGTGGTTGAAAGTTCCTCTTGTGCACGGGATCCTCACGTCAGCGCGACGGGCGGCTGGGGGGCCGTGTCGAACAAGGTGACCTCCATCAGGCGGATCACGGCATCTCGCGGCAGGTCGCGCCTGCCGTTACCCAGCGCTCTACCGAGGTCCACGACCAAGCCGAACGCGGCGTGCACGAGAATGCGCGCCTGCGCTTCGGAGAGATCGGAGCGCACGGCGACAAGCAGTTTCACCCACTCGGCCACCGAGAGCCGCTGGATATTGCGCAACACCACCCGGTCTTCGGGCGGAATGTGGGAGAACTCCGTGTAGTAGACGAACGTCAGTTCCCGCTCGGCGAAGGACCCGGCCACGTAGAGGGCGATCAATTCGGTCAGCGCCTCGCCCGGGGTGGCCGACGAGGCGATGGCGGGACCGATAGCACCGGCGACCCGGTCGGCGGCACGACGGAAAGCCGCGGTCAACAGATCGCTTTTGCTGCGGTAGTAGCGGTAGACCGCCGACGCGGCGGTCAGATCCGCCGCGGCCGCGATGTCCTCGACGCTGACATTCGGATATCCCCGCTCGTGGAACAGTTCCACGGCTTTCGTCAGCAACAGTTGATGCTTGAAAGGAGTGGGCGTGTCCGTCGCCCGCTCCGCGACGGGAGACTGCTCGACGAAAGCGGGCAGCTGCGCGTGCACCGCCGTCCAGCACGCGGAAGAGAGCAGCGCCGCAAGGGATTTCGTCGGCAATGCGGCGTGGTGGTCGCCGATGCTGCTGACGACGCTGAGCACCGTCACCGCCCGGACGAATCTGTCCTGCTTGCTCCACTGCGGGCGCACGGCACCGATCAGCTGCCCCAGCGCGGCGAGCGACGCCGCGAACTGACCGGTGAGCGTCTTGCCGTCTTCCTCGTCGAGGTAGCGACCCTCCCAGCGCGCCAAGGTGACGGTCGGCCGATTGGCCAGGGCCCGGGCGACGAGCGCATCGATGACGTGCCGCAATCGGGCGGCGGCGCTCCACGTTTCGGCCTGCGCCGGAAGTGTCGCGGCCTCGACGGTGACCTGCCCCAAGCGCAGCAGTTCTTCGCGGAACAACGCGTACTTGCTGGGGTAGTGGCGATACAGCGCCGCGGAGCTGATGCCGACCTTGGTCGCGATCTCCTCCATGCTCACGCCGTGATAGCCGAGTGCACCGAACGCGGCCGCGGACGTCGCCGCGATCTGCGCCTTCCGGTCGCGCGGGCGCCGCCGCACCGCCCGCTGCGAGCCGGGCTCGGCTCCGGCGCTCTTTTGCCGCACCACTCTGCGTACCGCCGACCGTCAGGGTTGCGGCGTCGTCAAGGGCGAATTGACCTTGTTCACCAGCCAGCGGTCCCCGACTTTCTCCAGGCGCATCACCATCGACAGCTGACCCGGCGCGGGCTTGCCCTTGGTGCCGAGACTGGTGATGGTCTGGCCGATGATCACGATCGCTTCGGCGGAGTGTTCGTCACCGGCGCGTATCGCGCACTGCACGTCCCGCGTGGCCGAGGTGACCTCGCCTTGGCCGAGCACTTCACGCAGTTCGGTGCTGGTGGACTCGAACTGTTTCTTCCAGTCCCCGGTGGCGCCGTCGGTGACCCCGGCGAAATAGGCGTCGAGGTTCTTGGAGTCGTAGTTCGCCAGGATGGGCGCATAGCGGCAGGCGGCGGCACGCGCGTCCTCCCGCGCTGCCAGCAGGTCCTTGCTGTTGTCGCTCTGGACGTACCAGTAGCCTGCCGCGGCCACCGAGACGCCCACCAGTATCGCGGCGGCCGATCGCACCGCGATCACGCCGGGACGTCCGATCCGCAGACCGCGCAGTCGGCGCCACCAGGCGGGGGACGCGGCATCGGCGGTCGCGGTGGTGTCCACCTCGCGCTTCACCTCGACCGGCTCAGCGGCGGCGGAGTCGGCTTTCCCCGGCTCGGCCGCCTGCTCGTCCGTGGGTGGCGCGGGCGGCTCGGCTTCGGTGCTCGGATCGACGTCATCACTGTTCATGTGCACTCTCCTAGTTGCCGGGGACCGGGCGCGACAGTTCGTCGCCACCTACGCCCGGTGGCCGGGTGGCTCCGTTGTCCGGCACGTCGGGACGTGGCGCATTCGCCGAACCGCGTACCTGCAGGGCGGGATCGCTGGTGACGCAGTAGTTGTAGAGCCGGATCCGGGTGTCGGTCATCTTGTCCGTGGGGACCACGGGGATGGTCTCGTACTCGCACGTCGGTCGCGGCCAGATGTCGACCAGCGTATGGAAGGCGTTGTCGTGCGCGGGAATGCCCAACGCCTGCGAGCCGACCCGCAACGCCGGGAACAGCGCCGCGATCGCCGGTGCGCGCAGTTTGGCGGCCTTGGTGATCGCGACGAAGTTCGTCACCAGGTTCGTGATGGGATCCTGCGTGCGGGACACGAAGCCGCCGAGCGTGCTGAGCTGGGCGGGCCCTTCGTCCAGGAAGTGCCGTACCTCTTGGTCGGCTGCCGTCAATTGCTCGAACAGCACGCCGCCCGTGCGGGTCAGTGTCGCGAGGTCCGGTTGCGCGTGTGAGGTCGTCTCCGCGATCACTTCGAGGTTCTCGATCAGTTGCCGGGTCTGCGGGAGCAGATCGCTCAACCCGGCCATGGCGCGGCTGATGCCCGACACCATGTTCCGCAGCTGGTCCGGGCCGCCCGCCAGCGCCTTGTCGAGTTCGTCGATGATCACATTCAGCCGGTCCGGGTTCAATCCGCCGATGAAGCCACTGAGATTGGTCAGCACCGACTGCACGCTGACCGGGACGGCGGTCCGGGAGCGTTCCACCACAGCGCCGTCGGTGAGATAGGGGCCGGTATCGGAGTCGGGGCGGAAGTCCAAGTACTGCTCGCCCGCCGCCGACAGCCGGCCGACAGCGACCGTGCCGCCCACCGGGATCTTCGCCCCCGAGTCGATCTCGGCCACGGCCGCGACACCGCTGCCCGCGACTTTCACCTCACGGACCTTGCCGACCCTGGTACCGCGGAAGGTGACGTCGTTGCCCGCCGACAAGCCGCCCGACGACTGGAGTTCCACCGTCACCGAGTAGTTGTCGGACAGTGGATCGATCCGCAGGACTTCGGCGCCGAGATAGGCCGCACCGAGGACGAGTACCACGACCAAGCCGAAGTTCGCCACCGCGACGCGGCGGCGCACCAGCCACTGCCACAAGGGGGAATTCACCGGCCGCCTCCTTGCTGCTGTGGTTGCTGTGGCGGACTCGTGACCCGACCGATCACCTTCTCGATGACCTGCGCCAAGCTGCCGATGAACGCGGGCACGTCGCCGACTTCGGGCAGCCTGCTGCCGCTGGGGTCGGTCAGGGCTCCGACACTGAGGTAGGACACCGTCGCCGCGACGGCCAGGGCCGGGCCGTCCAAACTCGCCATCAGCGAGGGGTACAGGGTGTGCAGACCGTCCAGCGTTCCGGCCAGGTCGTCGCCCATCTGGGTGAAGCCCGCCATCAACCGCTGGATGCTGTCGAACAGGCCGACCGCCTGCGGTCCAGTGGTTTCGGTGAAGTCACCCAGCGCGGTCATCGTGACCGAGACCTTGTCCAGCAGGTCCACGATGGACTGATTGTTCTCGGCGAGCAGCGCCAACAGGCCCGGGAAGGTATCGGCGGCGTCGCCCAGTTCCGCTTTCCGTTCGGCCAATTCCCCGGTCAGCACATTCAGGCCGGCCAGAACGTTGTCGATGTCGCCGGTTCGCTGATTCAGTGCGGCGATGACGCTGGTCAACTCGCTGAGCAGGTGCGCGAGCTGCGGGGCGCGGCCGGCGAACATCGAATCCATCTCGGAGGTGATCTTCGCGGCCTGGTTGATGCCGCCGCCGTTGATCAGCATCGAGACCGACATCATCAACTGCTCGACGGAGGCGGCAGCCGAGGTGTGCTCGGTGCCGATGACGTCACCGGCGCGCAGGTTCGCACCGTCCGGTGCCGCCCGCGGCAGCGTCATCGCCACGAAGATGTCGCCCAGCGGCGTCGCCTGCCGCAATTCGGCGGTGGTGCCCCGTGGCAGCTGGATGTCCTCCCTGATCAGCATTTCCACCTCGGCGATGAAGTTGGTCGTGCTGATCGCGGTGACGACCCCGATGTCGGTGCCGCCGATCTTCACGTGCGCGTGATCGGGCAGATTGAGCGCGTCGCGGAAAGCCGCGCGAATCGGATAGCCGGGCGCCCCGATGCCTGGTTTGGGCATCGGCAGATTCGCCACCGTCATGGTGCAGCCTGTCGCGGTGCTCAGCGCCGCGACCAGCACGGACGCCACCGCGGTGCGCCGGAGCGCGTTCGTACCGATCATTTCGAGATCCCCAGAAGCGCCGCGGTGAGGCCGAAGTCGGGCCCGAAGTCCTGCATCTTTCCGGTCCGGCAGCCGTCGAGTCGCATCTGGATCCGCTCGCAGAACTGCGACAGGACCTCGTTGTCGAGCAGGACCTTGTCGGTCAGCGCGTGCAGGCGCAGCGCTTGATGTTCCCGGCTGACGGCGTTGGACAGGTTCTCGAACAACAGCGGCCCGACGTCGACGATCTCGGTGAGTCCGCGGGCGTTGGCGCGCATCTGTTCGGTGATGGTCGTGAAGCGCTCCAGCGCGCCGACGAGCTGATCGGAGTTCTCGCCGACCAGCGTGGAGGTGTTGGTGACGAACTGGTCCAATTGCCGCAGGACCGCTTGCAGACCGGGTGCCTGGTCGCCCAGCAGCTGGACCAATTCGGTGAGGCGGCCGCTGAAGTCGCGGACCGTCCGGTCGTTCTGGGCGATGATCTGGGTGATCTCGTTGAGTTTGATGATCGTGTTCGAGATCTGGTCTTTGTTGGCGAAGGTCACCTCGAAGGCCGAGGACAACGCATCCAGCGTTTCGCGCAGTCGGTCACCGTTGCCGTCCAGGAGCGGGAACAGGACTCGGCTGGCCATCGGACCGCTCTGGTCGTCGCCTTTCAGCGCGGCTCCGAGCTGGTCGAAGTTCTGCAGGATGCGGTCGAGTTCGACCGGTGTCCGCGTCCTGGCCAGCGGGATGTGCGTTCCGTCGGTCAGGATCGGACCGTCGCCGCTGTAGGCGGGGGCGAGCTCGACATGGCGGTTGGTGATCAGCTGCGGCGAGACCAAGGCGGCCACGGCATCGGCCGGGATCTTGGTTCCCTTGTCCAGGCTCATGGTGACCTGCACGTAGCTGCCCTTGGCTTGCACCGTGTCGACGCGGCCGACCGGAACGCCGAGCACCGCTACCTCGTTGCCCGCGTAGAGTCCCGCCACGTTCTCGAAGTCGGCGCTGATGCGCACGTGTTCGCCGAGGTACTGCCTCGGCAGCGCGGTCAGGCTGTCGGGTACGAGCCCGCAGCTCGCGGTGACCAGCGCGGTCACGATCAGCACGCCGAACTGGGCGAGTCGTCGTGTTCTCATCAGTTGCACCCCTGTACGGCTCGAGCGAAACACAGCCAGTTGTCCGGGAAGAACCACGGCGCCCACACATCGCCGTAGGGCCCGTTCCCGACGGCGTTGTTGAACTGCCGCAGAGCGATGGGCATGTTCTCGTAGAGTCGGTCCAGGTTGTCGCGGTTCTTCGCCAACCCCTCCGACATGGTGTTCAGATCGTGGATCAGGGGCGCGAGCTGGCCGTTGTTCTCCAGACCCATCTCCTGCAGCAATCTCGACAGGGCCGCGACGTTGTCGAGCAACTGCTGCAACAGGTCCTGCCGCTTCTGGACGGCGGTGCCGATCGCTTCGCCGCGAGTCAGCAACAGCAGCACGCTGTTCTGATTGTCCGAGACGAGCTGCGACACCTGGTCCATGCTTTTGAGCAGCGAGTCCACTTCGTCGCGGCGATCGGTGACGACCTTCGCGAGCGCACCGATACTGTCGAGCGCCTGGATCGCCAGCTGCGGGGAATCGCCCATCTGCTGGTCGACCAGGTCCAGCGCCTGGCGGAGCTTCTGCGGATCGAGACGTTCGATGCGTTCGAAGGAGTTCTTGTACTTCGGGTCCTGGATCACTTTGCTCAGGTTGTACGGCACCGAGGTGTTCTCGATGCGGATGCGGTTGCCCGGCAATCCCTTTCCGTCGCCCGGCACCAGGTCCACGTGCAGGCGGCCGAGGATCGTCGACATCTTGATGGCCGCGCGCGCATCCGGGCCGAGGCGAAGATCGCGACGCACCTTCAGCTCCACCGCGACCTTGGTGCCGTCGAGCCGAACCGCGTGCACCGCACCCACTTCGATCCCCGATACGTCCACCGTCGCGCCGGGACGCAGGCCGGCAGCCTGAGCGAATTCGGCGTGAATCGTCTTGTCTCCCAGACGCGCCTGGGTCAGGACACTGGATCCGATCAGGAGAGCCGCCACCGTGGCCGCCGCGATCAAGCCGAGCCGCAGATATCTGTTCCGCAGAAATCCCGGCAATCCGACACCGTTGCTCATCGGCACACCTCCGAATGTGAGTTGCCGCCTACCTGGGAGAACAGCCCCGGAGGCAGCAGCACGCCCCACAGCGACACGTCGAGGCTGCACAGATACGCGTTGCCGTAGGCGCCGTTGCTGGTGAAGCGTGCGACGCCGTTGAGGACGGCGGGCAGTTCGACCGCGGCCCGGTCCAGGGAGGCGCCGTTGAGCAGCAGCAACGCGACACCTGTGGTGGCGTCGTTCTGCGCCTTCGACAACCCCGGCTTGACCTGCATGATCAGTCGGGTCAGCGAGTCGGTCGTCGCGGCCACCCGGTCGACCGAATGCTTGAGACTCTCTCCTTGCGAGTAGAGCGCCTCGACGAGCGCCCTGGCCTGGGTGAGCAGTGTCTCCAGCTCGCCGCTGCGGTTGGCCAGGCCGCTGATCACCGCGCTGAGATTGCCCAGGACCTCCCCCAGGATCTCGTCGCGCTGCCCGAAGGTGCCCGCCAACTCGGCGGCTTGGGTGATCAGGCTGCTGAGGGACACCTGATTGCCCTGAAGCGCCTGGATCAACGTCTCGGACAGGGAATTGACCTGGTCGGGCTGTAGCACGCTGAACAACGGCTCGAACCCGGACAGCAGCGCGGACACGTCGAACGAGGGCTCGGTTCGCTCCAGTGGAATCTGGGCCCCCGCCGCGATGGCGGTGCCCGCGTCCTTGCCCGGCGCGAGGGCGATATACCGCTGCCCGATCAGGTTCTGGTAGCGCACCAGCGCCTTCGTCGTGGTGGTGAGCCGCTGGCGTTCATCGATCCGGAAATCGACCCTGGCGCGGTAGCCGTCGGTGAAGTCGATCTTGTCCACGCGCCCGACCCGCACGCCCGCCATGCGCACGTCGTCCCCGACGCGCAGTCCCAGGACATCGGAGAAGACCGCCGAATAGCGATGGGTGTCGCCATCGACCGACCGCTGCAAGGTGGACCAGATGGTGAAGGTGAGGGCGACGGCCACCACCGCGAAAAGGCTGAAGCCCAGCAGCGCCTTGGCTGATTTCATCGGCCCGCCCCCTCGTTGTCGGCGGCGGTCACGGTGACCGATCCACCGGCCAGCACCGGACTCAGCAACAAGTACTGCGCCACGGTCGGCCGCGTTCCGACGATCGCCGCCACGGCGTCGGACCCGCGCAGCGCGATCGGCTGCACCGGAGCACCGGGGCTCTGCGCGTCGGGTGCTACCGGTGCGACGGGACTCGGCGCAGGCGAAAGACCGGGTATGGACGGCAGGCCCGGGAGGAAGGGAAGACCGGGCATCGCGGGCAGTTCAGGAAGCACCAGCCCCAAGGCCCCCAGGGGCGCAGCCGGTACCGGTGCGGGCCCTGCCGCGTCGAGCCATTTCGGCATCAGCTGTGGCGGGTAGTTCTGCTCGGGCGCCACCTCTGGCACAGTGGCGCCGCCACAACGGGGGCCGTACTGGTCGCCGTAGTGGGGGCAGTCCTGCGCCGTGTACTGCTGGAAGGGTGTGAACGACACGTCCATCTTCCACACCATCTGTTTGGCCGGCCCGAAGTGGAACGTGGTGGCCAGCCGTTGCAGCGCCACGTTCAGGTTCGCGGCCGTGTAGGGAATGGCTTCCGGGTCCTTGGCCAGGCTGCCGAACAGGTCGTCCAGCCCGGAGACGAGGAACTTGCCTGCGTCGGGGTTGCGGGCGAAGAGCGCGTTGACCGAATCCACCGTCGCGTTCCCGGTGGCGAGCAGGTCGATGAGTTTCGTGCGCCGTTCGGCCAGTGTTCGTGCGGTGGTCACCGATTCCGAGAGCACTCCGACCAGTTCGGGAGCCGACTGGCTCAACGCGATCGACGCTCGCCCGAGATCCCCGAGCAGTGCGTCGATCCCCGGAGTCGCCCTGATCTCGGTCAGCCAGTTGTCCAGGCGCTCCACCGTCGAGCCGGGCACGCGCGCCGCGGGGTCCAGCGCCGCCGACAGGGTGGCCAGCACTCGGCCCAATTTCTCGGGCTGGATGTTCTGCAGCACGTTGCGCAGGACATTCAACGTCGTCTGCAAGGCTACTGTCTCGCTGCCGGTGTCCTCCGGAATGGTCGCGCCCGCGCGCAGCGTTCTCGTTTCCGGGCCGTTGTCCAGGAGTTCGATCGCGGTGACGCCGAACAGGTTGTTCGGAATCACCCTGGCGGTCACGTTCACCGGAATAGTCGACGCCAGACCGGGTTTCAGATCGACGCCGGCCCGCTGCTCGGCGCCTCGGGCCACCACGTCGACCCCGGCCACCCGGCCCACGACCATCCCGCGGAATTTGACATCCGCCCGTCCGGGCAAGCCGTCGCCGGTGCTGGTCAACACGATGGTCACAGGGACCTTGTCCTCGAAGTATCCGGTGTAGCGCAGCGCCAGCAGGTACAGCAGAACCGCGATCGTCGTCAGCACCGCCAGTCCCGCTAGGGTCAATTGCCTGGCCGTCGGTCCGCGGCCGCTGGGGTCCAGAATCATCCTCGGCTCACCCCGAAATCCGGAATCCGGGATCGATGCCCCAGATAGTCAATGTCAGAAAGAGATTCGCGAACACCATCACGACGATCACCATCTTGATCGCACGCCCGGCCGCGACCCCGACGCCTTCCGGGCCACCTGTGGCGACGTAGCCGTAGTAGCACTGGATGAACGTCGACAGCATCACGAACACCACTACCTTGAGCAGCGAGAAGAAGACGTCCGTGCCGATCAGGAACTGAAAGAAGTAGTGATCGTAGGTGCCGGCCGCGGTTCCGCCCAGGAACAGCACCGTGACCTTGGTGGTCAGGTAGGCGGTCGCGAGACCGATGCTGTACAGCGGGATGATGGTCAGCGTCGAGGCGATCATGCGCGTGCTGATCAGATACGGCAGCGGGCGGATGGCAATGGACTCCAGCGCATCGATTTCCTCGGAGATGCGCATCGAGCCGAGTTGGGCGGTGAACCGGCATCCCGCCTGGATCGCGAAAGCCAAGGTCGCGAGAATCGGCGCGAGTTCACGGGTGGTCGCGAAACCGGAGATCGCGCCGGTGAGCGGGGACATCGTGAGCAGGTTCAGAGCCGTGAACGACTCCATCCCGACGATGATGCCGCCGAACGCGCACAGGATGACCACGACGCCGATCGTGCCGCCACCCACGATGAGCGATCCGTTGCCCCAGCCGATATCGGCGGTCAACCGCGCCACTTCACGGCGATAGTGCTTCAGGACGAACGGAATGGCGATCAGAGCCTGGAAGAACGTGATGGCCTGATGCCCCACGCGTTGATTGGCGCGCACGGGCCCGAGTGCGGCTTGCCCGACGGCGTGCAAGGGTTTCAGCGCCGGGGGCGTGTAACTGCTCGCCATCCTCACACTACTTTCGCGGGGAACAGCGTGTTGTACAGCTGGGTCAGGATGATGTTGGTGGCGAACAACATCAGCGCGGAGCTGACCACCGCCGAGTTCACCGCGTTCGCGACACCGCCTGGGCCGCCGTGCGCGTGCAAGCCGATGTCACAGGCGATCACCGCGGTCAGCACCCCGAAGATCGCGGCCTTGACCAAGGCGATGATCAAATCGTTCGCCACCGCGAAGGACGCGAACGAGCTGATGAACGAGCCGGGTGTCCCGGACTGGGCGTACACGTTGAACATGTACGCGGTCGCGAAGCCGACGAAAACGACGAATCCGCAGAGCAATACGCTCACCAGCACCGCGGCCGCGAGACGGGGCGCGACCAGGCGGCGGACCGGGTCGACGCCCATCACCATCATCGCGTCGATCTCTTCCCGGATGGTTCGCGACCCCAGATCGGCGCAGATCGCCGAACCGACCGCACCGGCGACCATCAACGCCGACACCAGCGGCGCGCCTTGCCGGATGATGCCCAATCCCGCGACCGCGCCGATGAACGTCGTCGCACCGACCTGGTTCACCAGAGCGCCGACCTGAATGGACACCACGACGGCGATCGGAATGGCCACGAACACCGTGGGCGCCGCCGACACGTTGGCCATGAACGCGCACTGCTTGATGAACTCCTGGTAGGGAAACCTTCCCCGGACCAGCGAGACGAACAGTTGCACAATCGCTTCGCGGCCCAGAGTGACTTGCCGGCCCAGCGTTTCCAGCGAGCGCTGCGGGTGGCGCCGCCACAATCCCGAGGCGCTGTCGATGATCTTCTCGAGCTCGCCCGGTTCTCGTGGCGGTCGCTCGTCGGCTGGTGTTCGCAGCGAGGCAGTCACCGGTGGCCGTTCCTTTCCGATTTCCCGTCCGCCGCCGGCGGCCGAGCAACTAGGTATTCTTCGTCTCGATCGAGGGCGACGAGTCGCCGGAGCGGCTAGGCGATGCCTTCCAGCCAGCGTTGCAGCAGCACCACGAGGGCAACGAGCACCACGCAACCGGCCGCCAGAAGACTGAGCACAGCCACCCAGAGCCCGAAGCGGAGAACGGGATTGACCTTCATCTGCCCACCGAGGATCTTGACCACGATCACCAGGACGTCGATGAGCCACACCAGAGCCATCATCAGGTCATGCACACATTCGAGAAGGTGAGCACCGGCCAGCACACGATCGAGCCCAGGAACGATACGACCAGGTCGAGGCCGTGCATGCCGCGCAGGTGACCGGTGTGGGTGAGGGTCCAGATCACCCCGATCAGCCCATACGGAACGCCGATGATGATGAGGGTGCCGAGGAACTCGGAAACCTTCATCTCGTAACCGAGTATTCGGTCGAGTTTCTTGAGCATGCGTCGATGCATCCTTTCGCTCCGATCCCGCGCCGCCGCGGGCTGGGACACCTGCCGTACCGCAGGTGTCCGCCCGCACCGCCTACCCAAGGGGACCGAGCCGCTATGTTAGTCGCAATTCTTCCAAATATGGAACCCCTGCGAGCGAATCAGTTCTGACTTGTCTGATGTGAGCAGCGCATAGAAAGCTGCGAGATCGCGTCCGATCTCACCATGTTGGTCGGTATTCTCTAGCGATCCAGAGCCTGGGCTAGGGGTTCATCTCGAACGTGCCGGCGTAGCTCAGCACCTCGTCGTGCAGCCGCGCGGTTCGCTGCTGGTCGACGAGCGGTTTGCGCAGCGCATTCCGGGCCCAGTTCTGCTGAGCAGGGGTGGAGGAAGCCTTCGAGAACACCGCCAGCGCGTACGCGGAGAAGTCCCGGACGAACACCTCGAAGATCGAATCCACGAGGTCGTCGGACGTCCCGGTGATCTCGGCTTGCTCCAGGATGAGCTGCCCATAGGGCAGCAGCGTGAACAACTCCCCTACCGCCAGTTGATAGTCCAGATCCTCCAACTGCGCCGCGGTCGGCGGCGCCTGCACCGGGAACTGGGTGAACTGCTCGGCCTGCTCGACGAACAGCGCCACGTTCGGCAGGTGCCGGTAGGGCGCGTACGCGGGCCGCCAGTCGGCGAAGCGAACCTTGCTCAGTCCGGCCGCGCCCGGCTGCCGGAACAGCGACTCGTCGTCGCCCGGATCCCGTCGCACCGGAACCGCGGGCAGTTCTGCCGGATGGAAGAGAAAGTTCGGCATGAATTTCAGCGTGAGCGCCATATTCACGTGGGCGGTGCCCTCCAGCCGGGGCATGGAGTCGATGGTGCCGCGCGCCATCGCGAAGTAGGTGTCCTTCTCGAACCCCTTGGCGGAGATGACATCCGAGAGCTCACGGAACACCCGCTCGGCCTCGCGGGTGACCTTCATCTTGCCGATGGAGTTGAACATCACGAAGCGGCGATCCTCCGGCGTCGAGCAGCGCATGTAATCGATCGCCCGTTCGTGGTAGAGGCGCATGGCGTTCATGCGCACATAGCTGTCGGACAGAATCTGCCGCACCTGTGCGAAGTCGGTGACCGGATGCCCGAACAGGATCTTGGCGGAGGCGTGGTTGATCGTCTCGTAGAAACAGTGCTCGGTGATGCCCAGCGCGACCATGCCGATGTTGAACTTGCCGCAGTTGACCGCGGCGAGCGCGGCGTCGAAAGCCTTGCGGCCCACGTGCAGCACGTCGTCGGCCGATACGGGATAGTCCACCAGGTCATAGGCACTGACGAAGTTCTGGCCGTGGATGACGTTCTTCACCAGCCGGTAGTTCGGGTGCTCGCTGTCGGCGACGAACCAGACGTACGCGTCGGGACCTTCGAGGTCGGTGCGCCTGCCGATGGTCGGCACGATCCGGGCCACGTTGCCGTTGCCGATGTAGTACTTGCTTCCGGTAGCGGTGAACCCACCCGCCCCGTCGGGGGTGAGCAGCATATCGGTGGCGTAGATGTCGGCGCCGTGATCCTTCTCCGACAGCCCGAAACCGATGATTCCCCCGCGGTCGAGCTCCTCGGCGGCGCGCAGGTGCGCCTTGCCGTTGGCGCTCTGCCAGATGGTGGCGAGACCGAGCGTGGAAACGCCCCAGGCGTACCAGTACTGCGGTCCGTAGAAGCCGGTGATCTCGTTGAACCGGGAAATGAACGCGGTGTCCCAGCGCTTGTCCGGGTCTTCGCCCGCGCTCGACCGCGGTGTCGCCATGTAGGCGAGGATGCGGCTCTCGGCGAGGAACTCCATCCAGTCCTCGTACCACTCGGCGCGCTGCGCGTCGCCGGTGAGCGCCCGCTTGCCCTTCTTCTCGAAGAAGTCGACCACCGAACGCAACCGAGCCCGCGTGGCGGGATCGAACTCCTCGAACGTTTCGGTCTTCGGGTTGAACAGGACCATGGCGAACGCCGCCTTCCGAAGTGATGGCAAGTGCCATCACATTAAGACTGATGACATCTGCCGTCAATCCGTTGGCGCTGCTCACATCCTCAATCCCACAGGTCGCCGCAAGGCAGCGCGGGCAACCCGACGTCGACGTTGTCATCGATCGTGACGATGAGCTCCGGATGACTGCCCGCCAAGACCTCGGCCACACTCGCGGCCTGTTCGGCACACGCCCGGTAGTCCAAGACGAGTGCACCGGATTCGATATGGATATGTCGAACGTTGTGCGGGATCACCATCTCGACTCACTGCGCTGTGCATACAAAGGACGGGAACGTCGTCCGCCACGACATCCCTCGCCGACTGCGCCCGAATTGCGCGGGCCGACGAACGACCCGACACCCGCCCCTGTCGTTCAGACCGGCAGCGGCACTGCCGACCAGCAGCCGGGGGGCTACGTCTTATGTTAATGACTATTCACACTATCAGACGGCTGCGCCGATGGAGTGAGTTGCAGCCTCCGCGGGATATGATCCCGGTACTTCATCGCACCCACCCGCGACGACCAGCGACAGCTCAGCAGCCGCGTTTGCGTATTCTTCCGAATAAGTTACCCTACATTCGATAGCGAATGCGCACGCCTATCGCTTACTCTGCGGGAAGGCAACGAAGTGACCACATCGCTGGAGCGCGTCGACGCAGGCGGACGCAGTGCGGCATCAACGGCGCGGCGGCTGGCCGCGCTGCTGTTCGGCGTGGGGATTTTGCACTTCCTCGCACCACGACCGTTCGACTCGGTGATCCCCGCACAGCTGCCCGGCCGGCCTCGGCTGTACACGCACGGCTCCGGCGTGGCCGAACTCGTCGTGGCCGCCGCGCTGGTGACACCGAGAACGCGGCGATGGGGCGGGCGCTCGGCCGCTTGGTTGTTCCTGGCGGTATTCCCGGCCAACATCCAGATGGCGGTCGACTGGCTGCGCGACGACCGGATTCCGGCCCCCCTGAAAGCAGTCGCCCTACTGCGGCTTCCGCTGCAGATCCCGCTGATCCTCGCCGCACGGAAGGTGCATCGGGCCGACGACGGTCAGCGCTGACGGCGTCCGTCGCGTGGGGTCTCGTCAGGCCCGCGCCGCGGGCACCAAGCGGGCCCGCGACGTCATTGCGCGCATGCCGGTCTTCACGACATTCGCGTAAGCGGCCGTCGCCGCCCGGTCCGCGGGCTGCAAAGGGATCCGCAGAAGCTCCCGAGTTCGCTCGTGCAGCAACGTCCGCACCGCGAAGTCGGGTAGCGCCCGGGGGACCCAGGCGTCGGGTCGCAACAGCTCCGGCGCTAGTTTGCCGCTGTCGGGGGTGACGGCGAGGTCGGTGGCGCACACCGCCTTCAGGTAATCGTTGAAGTCCGCCCATGTCCGCGGCATATGCCGCGCCGAGATTCCGTACCGCCGATACCACTCACAGCATTCGGCGTACAGCGTCTTCTTCTCGTCGAGACTCAAGGGGCGATCGAAGGTTTCGATGGCCGCGTACAGGGTGTCGACGTAGGTCGCGTGCTGGAAGAAGAACAGCTCGGGCGTCAGGCCGCTGTAGCGTTTGCCCCGGCTGTCGACGCCGTGCACGAGCCCGTGCCCGTACAGGATCGCCGGATGCGGATCGCACAGCGTGTACGCGAGGTAGATCATCCGCGACACCGTCCGCTTCTTGTGCGCCCACAAGCTGCTGGGCGCATGCGCGACGATGGCCGCCGCGACGGACGGGTGCAGGATCTGCAACCCGACCGCGCGGGGCAAGGTCAAGGCGAAACGCCGGTCGCCGAGATAGCGGCCGAGCAGGGAATCGCGTTCCACCGGAGCGCTCTTCATTCGCGCAGCCTCGCCCGGGCAACGACCGGGGCCAGCCACCGCGGGGTCCACCAGTTGGCGATCCCCGCTATCCGCATGGCGGCGGGAACGAGGATGGTGCGGACCAGGACGGCATCGAGGACCACGGCCAGTGCCAGGCCGACGCCCAGGGCGCGCATGATCGAGACTTCGCTGGTGGCGATGCCGACGAAGACCACGGCCATGAGCAGGGCGGCGGCGGTGACGACGCGACCGGAGCGGGCCGAGCCCACGGCTACGGCGGTGTCGACGTCGCCGCGGGCACGCGGGGAGCGTTCCCATTCCTCGGTGAAGCGCGACAGCAGGAACACCTCGTAGTCCATGGACAAGCCGAAGGCGACGCAGAACAGCAGCACGGGGACGGTGGCGACGGTGTAGCCGGTAGCCGTCGTGCCCAGACCCGCGAGATGACCCTCCTGGAAGACCCACACCAGCGCCCCGAACGTGGCGGACAGCGAAAGGGTGTTCAGGACAAGCGCTTTCATCGGCAACAGGATGCCGCCGGTGAGCAGGAACAGCAGGATGACCGTGGTCACCACGATCCACAGCAACGCGATCACGAAGCCGCGGGAGATACCGGCCGAGGTGTCGGCCGTCCGCTGCGCCAGTCCGCCGACGAGGACGTCGGCGGGCGCCTCCACGGCGCGCAGCGCGTCGAGTTGGGCACGGCCCACGTCGGAATACGGGTTCAGTGCCGTCGCGATGGTCAGGTGCGCGGAGCCGTCGGACCCGAAGGCTCCGGTGGCCGGGCCTGCCGACGATCCCGCCGCGTAGACCCCCGCGGTGGCGGTGACGGCGGTGACGTCGGGAACCCGCGACAAGCGCGCGGCGTAGTCGGCGAGCAGCTCGGCCGGCGCGCCGGTGACGACGATGTGCACGGTGCCGGTGATGTTCTGGTCGAACGCGTCTCGGATACGGTCGCCGACCGCCCGGGACTGAGCATCGGTGGACAGCACCCGGTCGTCGGGCAGACCGACCCGCAGATCGAGGACTGGGGAGCCGGCCAGCAGCAGCACCGCCAGGACCGGCAGCGCGGCCAGCAGCGGACGCCGCTGCACCGCGCGCGCGAGGTGGTAGAGCCGAGTGGTCTCGGCGGGGGCGGCCTCGCGTTGCGGTTTGCGGTTCATGCGCGGTCCGAACAGGGCCAGCAGGGCGGGCACACAGGTGATCGCCAGCACGATGGACAGCACAACGACCGCGACACCCGCGTAGCCGATCGACCGCAGGAAGGCCATCGGGAACACCCACAGTCCGATCAACGCGGTACCGACGATGACACCGGAGAACACGACCGCGCGGCCGCCGTGCCGCATGGCCGAGGAGAGGGCCTGCTCGTGCGGCAGGCCACGACTGATCTCCTCCCGGTAGCGGCCGATCAGCAACAGCGAGTAGTCGATCGCCAGCGCCAGACCGAGCGCGGTGGTGATGTTCAGCGCGAAGACCGACAACTCGGTCAGGAACGTGAGCAGGTACAGCACGCCGGTCGTGCCGACGATCGCGAGCACGCCGACCACCACCGGCACGGCGGCGGCGATGACGCTGCGCAAGAACAACACCAGCAGCAGGAAGGTCAACGGCACCGCGATCCCCTCGGCGAGCACGAGGTCGCGGGAGGCGGCGGCGTTGATCTCCTCGAACGCCATCGCCTGACCGCCCGCGCGCACGGAGACGCCGTCGCGGTCGCCGGTGTGGCGTTCGGACAGATCCCTGCCGACGAGCAGCACGTCGGGGGTGATCTGCTCGACCTCGCCGCGCCACCAGGTGCCGGTCCGGCCGAGTCCGGTCATGATCTCGTCGAGGACCAGCATCGCACCCCCGTCGCGGCACAGCCGCTGCGCCTGCGCCAGGTATCCGGCGGGTGGCACGATCACCCCGCCTTCGCCCTGGATCGGTTCGAGCACCACGCAGGCGTCCGAACCGTCGGAGCCCAGCGCTGCGTCCAGTGCGGCCGCGTCGCCGTAGGGCACCCGGGACGCTCCGTGCAGCAGGGCGCGGAACGGTCCCTGGTAGGTGTCGTTGGCGGTCAGCGACAGCGACCCGAGGGTCTTGCCGTGGTAGCCGCCCGCCGCCCCGATCAGCCGGGTCCGTCCCTGGATCGCGGCCATCTTCAGCGCCGCCTCGGTGGCCTCGGTGCCCGCGCCCGCGAAGTACACCTTGGTCAGTCCGGCCGGGGCGACCTCGGCCAATGCCGCCGCCGCGCCCGCCGCCGCGGATTCGAGCAGGCCGCGGGTACCGACCGGATGACGGCCCAGCTGCTCGGTCACCGCGTCGACTACCCGCGGGTGGCGGGCTCCCAGCAGGAAGACGCCGTAACCACCGCAGTTCAGGAATTCGCGTCCGTCGGTGGTCCACAGGCGCGCTCCCTCGGAGCGATGCTCCACCAACCCACCGAGCAGGCTGCCCAGCTGCGCCCGCGCTCTGCCGAGGTACCGCCGGGTTTGCTCGAGAACCACGAATTCCGTTGTCATACAACACTTTCCGGGTCATAATGTGGGCACCCTCCAGCGCCCCCTGAGGACATGAGAGACCTTAAGTTTCAGTCTCTCAAAGCGTCAACTCGAGTGCGGTCGCCCAGGACATGAACGGCCGACCATAAAGCCCTGGAGCTGCCCGGTTCTCGCCAGTTGTGGCATGGCCCATAACCGCAGGTCACAGCAAAGTTCCCTCGCGCGCAACGGGACCGCGACCGAGGTACGTCGATCGCTCGACAGCCCGGCAGTGATTGGCCCAGACGGGCTTCGAAGGCTATCCGGCCGCCGCGGTACAGCGAGCGGACGCGTTCGATGGGCTCGCCGTGCGCGTGGGCACCCGTCCCGGGCTCAGCGCCGCTCCGGTATACGAGCGCGACGACAGCGGCTGGACCATCTGCGGCCGGGACACCACCGTGCCCCGGCCTTGTCGCCGGATCCGCCCGTCCACCAGGAGGTTAACCTTCCGTTTGCACGAGAACCATTGATCGGTCCGGACCATTGTTCATCCTTGAACCATGCGATTGGTGATCATCGGCGGCGGCATCCTCGGCACCGCCCACGCCTTGGCCGCGATCCGCCGCGGACACGAAGTCGTGCAGCTGGAACGGGAACCGGAAGCCCGCGGGGCGACCGTGCGCAATTTCGGCCTGATCCGGGTGTCCGGGCGGTCGGCCGCGGAACTCGACCTCGCCCTGCGTTCGCGGTTGCTGTGGGAGGAGATCGGCGGGAAGGTGCCCGGCGTCGGATTCCGGCCGGCGGGCTCGCTCACCCTGGTGCGCACCCCGGAGGAACTCGCGGTGGCCGAGGCCGCGGCGGCGAGTCCCGAGGCCGCGGCGCGCGGGTTCGAACTGCTCGACCCCGAGCGCGTTCGCGCCGTCAATCCCGCGCTGCGCGGCAAATTCCTTGCCGGACTGCATTGTTCGACCGACGCCGTGGTCGAGTCACGGCAGGCGCCGCCCGCACTGCGCGCCTACCTCACCGCGAGCGACCGCTACACCTTCCATTCCGGCACCGAGGCCAGGGCGGTCACCGACACCGGTTCCGGCGCGCAGGTGCGCGACGACCGGAACCGCGTCTTCGACGCCGATCTCGTGCTCGTCTGCCCCGGCGCGGCGCACACCGGCCTGGCCAGGGAACTGGCCGGAACGCTCCCGGTGCGGCGGGTCCGGCTGCAGATGATGCAGACCGCCCCGCTCGGTGAACCGCTCACCACGGCCGTCGCCGATGGCGACAGTTTCCGCTACTATCCCGGCTTCGCGGGGCCCGAGGTGGACCTGCTGAACCGGGAACAGTCGCAGGCAGCGACGGCCGCCGTGCACAAGATGCAACTGCTGTGCGTGCAGCGCCTGCACGGCGGTGTGACCATCGGCGACACCCACGAGTACACCGAGCCGTTCGCATTCGACGTCGACGAGGCCCCGTACGAACATCTCACCGCCGTCGCCGAGGAGTTGCTGGGCCGCGAACTGCCGCCGATCACACGGCGCTGGGCGGGCGTGTACAGCCAGAGCGTCGACCGCGATGTCCCGGTCACCCGCACCCGGGCCGACCGCCACGTCTGGGTGATCACCGGCCCCGGCGGCCGCGGCATGACCTTCGGCCCCGTCCTCGGTGAGGAAACCGCCGACCTGCTCGGACTCTGAGGATCGACCACGCCGGACGACGATCGACCTCGCCGTCCTCGACATGGCCGGGACCACGGTCGCCGACGGCAGGCTCGTGCTGTGCGCTTTCGAAATCGCGCGTGCCCAGCGAGTTTCGAGTGGGTCCGACTCCAATGCATCGGGCGGCGGGCGGAATCCGCCGGACAGGCCGAAGGACGCCGCCCCATCCGCAGCGCGATTTCCCCGCACCGATCCTCCGATCAGATCCTCGATCTCGGGCATCGACATCCGGGCTTCCTGCCGCCGTCCGGTCGCGACATTATGCGTTACCAGACGTATCCCAAACTCCGAGAGCCGCTGCGCTGGCACACCACAGAATCCGCGTGTCGATTCGCGCTGGTAGCCCCGCGTGTAAAGAATGCTCGCAAGCACGAAAGTAATTGTCCGCCAGAGAATAAAGTGCAATATGGAGCGGACGGGAATGACTGGAGAAGTAGCCGTGGTACTGCTGTGGGTGGCAATTGTTGCCATCATCCTGGTTCTGCTCGGCGGTGCGGCCGCGGCCATGGTGTGGGATCCGAATTCCCGCCGTACGGCCGCCCGGGCGGCCGACGAGGGGGCCGCACTGCCGCTGGCGAGCACGGGGTCTGCGCAGGAGAGTTGGCCACGCCGACACTGAGGCCTCACACGCCGGGCGTGGGACCATCCGCGCGCCGGTCCATCGACCTCCTCGGGATTCCCGCCGGTGAATTTGCCAGCAGATTGCTATTTACCGTGCATTAGGGCTTCCGAGCATCTGTTCACCGGGTAGTTTGAGCGTGCAGGAACGCTGCGCTGCGACTCGCCGGGCGCCTGCGCGGCGTCGCACCGAGAATTCCCGGCAAGAACGGAGGTGCAGCAATGACAGGCCCCGATGCCGCCCCCGAACCGTGGCCCGCCTTGCGCGTCGATAGCTGGACTCCTACGCGCGAGACGCTGCACATGTGGACACAGATCGTCGGCAAGATCAGACTCTCCCGCGCTCCGCTGGTCAACCACTGGTGGCAGGTGACGTTCTACGTCAGCCCGAGGGGACTGACCACCTCCGCCATTCCGCACGAGACGGGGTGCTTCGATATCGAGTTCGACTTCCTCGACCACCGGCTGCACATCCGCTCCAGCGATGGCCGCACTCGTCAGGTCGCGCTCGAACCCAAGCCGGTGGCGGCTTTCTACGGCGAAACCGTCGACGCGCTCGGCGAACTCGGCATTCCGGTGCACATCCAGGGCAGACCCAATGAGGTCGAGCCCTCCGTACCGTTCGCCGAGGACTACGAGCACCGCTCCTATGACGCCGCGGCCGCCACCTTGTTCTGGCGGCAACTGATCGCCGCCGATCGCGTGATGCACCGGTTCCGATCGGGTTTCCTCGGCAAAGTGAGCCCGGTGCACTTCTTCTGGGGCGCGATGGATCTGGCGTGCACCAGATTCTCCGGGCGGGCCGCTCCGCGGCACCCGGGCGGCGCCCCCAACTGTGGCGACTGGGTCATGGTCGAGGGCTACTCGCACGAACTGAGCAGCTGCGGTTTCTGGCCGGGCGGCGGCGCGGAAGGCGCCTTCTATGCCTACGCGTATCCGGAGCCGGACGGCTTCCCCGAGTACCACGTCGGTCCGCGAGAAGCCTTCTACAGCACGGAATTGCGGCAGTTCCTCCTGCCGTACGAGGCAGTTCGCACCGCCGGAGCGCCCGAATCGGCACTACTCGAGTTCCTCGAGACGACGTACGCGGCCGCCGCGACACTCGGCCACTGGGACCGCTCGGCCTTGGAAGCGGACCCGGGCCGCTGGAACCACAAGCGCCGAGTCCGCGACTTGGGCGTGGCGCAGCCGTGATCGGCTCCGACGGCGAGTAGTGCGCCAGGTGGCGGCCGCGCGCCACGGTCGCGACGCGCCGACCACGGGCTCTCGCCCGCCCACAAGCGTTGCGACAGCACCTCGTGACCTGGCGAACGGCACGTTGAACAGGGTGCGAATCTCCCGCACCGTCCGACGCAACCCGAGCCTTCGGCCACGTGATCAGGCCCTCTATCGACCATCGCCCCCAACACTGGGAACAAACAAGTGCGTTGGGTCACCGATCAATGTATCGTTATATGACGGCACGTTAATCGACGGGATGAATCTCATGGAGAACACAAGGAAGCGCGTAACGGTGCGTCGAGTGGTGGCTTCGGCGCTGATCGGTGGGGCGGTCGTGACGGCAGCGTCCGTCGCCGCGCCGGAATCGTTCGTGACCACGACAGCGGACCGGTACTCGCACAACCCGGCCGACAAGCGTGGTTCCGGCGTGGGAGAGCGCAGTCGCAGCAGCAATCACGGCGGATACCGTGGACGCAACGAGCGCCCCTGCCAGTACACCCCCGAGGGTTACTGCACCGGAGGGCGCTGACGGCTTCGCTGCCCGCGCGGCGGCACCACCGGATCGCGAAGGGCGGCCCGAAACGGGCCGCCCTTCCGCGCGTCATCAGGCCTTGGCCGGGCCGTAGTCGAGGTGGACGACGCCGTTGGCATAGACCTCGTGCTCTTTGAGCGCCAGCTTGGTCGCGTCGACGCCGTCGCTCCACAGGCGCTTGCCCTTGCCGAGCGCGATCGGGTAGACGAACAGGTGCAGGTCGTCGACCAGGCCGTCGGCCAGCAGCGCCCGCACCAGCGTGCCGCTGCCGCTGATGTAGATGGTGCCGTCGATCTCGTCCTTGAGCTTGCGGATCACGTCCGGGTCGTAGGGGCCGACGCGGGTGCTGTTGGCCCATTCCACCTGTGGCTCCCGTGCGCCGACGACGTACTTCGTCGTTTCGTTGAAGAACGGCGCGCCCGGGTCGTCCGCCACGGTGCGGGTCGACCATGCCGGGGCGAACATCTCGAACGTGATGCGGCCGAGCAGGATCGCCTTCGACGCCGCCGTGATCGCCCCGAGGGTCTCCCCCATTTTCGGGTCGAATCCGTACTCGAAGGTCCAGGACGGATCCTCGTACACTCCGTCGAGGGCGATGAACTCGTGAACTGCGATGGTGCCCATGGTGTTTCCTCTCGTCGAGTCCGGCGGTTGCCGGCCGGTGTCGCTGCCGAGAACGACTCTGCTGGTACCGCCTTACGGTTTGTTTACGGTTGCTCCGTCCCTTCGGGACGGACACCGTCCGAGCATGCTTTCTACCGCACGAACGGGGTCTTCGCCCGTGCCTCGCGCAGGGCGCCCGCCCACCACAGCAACTGGTCGAGTACACCGTCCACAGCCTCGTCCAGTTCCGGGTCGCGGCGCGGCCAGCTGCCGTCGCTCGCGTAGCGCTGCCACGCCTTGGTGATGGTGAGGGTGCGACGGATGGGCACCGCGTTCAGCTCGCCGAAGACCGGGCGCAACTGGGCGGCGGCGTGGCCGCCGTCGGCGTCGCCGCCGTATCCCACCACCGTGACGGGCTTGGCGGCCCATTCCGCGTCGAACCAGTCGACGGCGTTCTTCACCGCCGCCGGGAAGCTGCGGTTGTACTCCGGAGTGACCACGACGAACGCGTCCGCGGCCGCCAGCCGTTCGCCGAGGTCGCGGACCGCGGGGGGCACCGGCTCGTCGTGGTCGGTCAAACGGTCGGGCAACGCGGCCGTCGCGAGATCGATCCGGTCCAGGTCCACCTCGCGGCGGCGGCCCATCCGCCCGGCGAACCAGTCCGCCACCGTGGGACCGAAACGGCCGGTGCGCGTGCTGCCCACGATCAACGCCACCCGTACCGGATTCGGGCCGGTCATCGCACGTCCCGCACCGGTGCGTCGCCCAGGACACCGCCGGCGCGGACGCCGGGAGCGGCCGAGGTCTTCTCCTCCGGCCCTGTCCTGGGACAGGTGAGCAGGACCGTCGCGGCCATACTGGCGGTGGTGGGTTTCATGTCTCGACTCTTTCCGGGAGTTCGGGTTCGGCGTTCGCACTGTGCGCCCTCCACCTTCCGATTTGTTTGCGGTCGCCTGTCGTACCGCTCGCCTAGGCTGCTGCCATGCGTTTCGGGGTGCTGGGTCCGTTGACGGTCTGGACGGACGCGGGTGCCGTGGTGCCGATTCCGGGCGCCAAGGTCCGAGCGCTGCTCGCCGACCTGCTGGTCACGCCCGGCCAGCCGGTGTCCGGCGACCGGCTGGTCGACGACATCTGGGCCGACGACCCGCCCGGCAATCCGGCGGGCACGCTGGCCGCGAAAGCCTCGCAACTGCGCAGGGCGCTCGAAGACGCCGAACCCGGCGGGCGCGACCTGGTGATCTCCCCGCCGCCGGGATATCGGCTGGCCACCTCCGACATCGACGCGCAGGAGTTTCGCGCACTGATGGCGTCCGCGCGCGCCGCGACCGAGCCGGCCGAGCGGGTCCGGGCTCTCACGGCGGCGGTCGCTGTGTGGCGTGGCCCCGCGTTCGCCGATTTCCGCGATGCCCCCTTCGCGCAACCCGCCATCGCACAGCTCGAGGAGCAGCGTCTGGTGGCGGTGGAGGAGCTGGCCGAGGCTCGGTTGTCACTGGGCGAATACCGGGAGGTCGCGGGAGAACTCGCCGCGTTCGTGGCGGCCCATCCGCTGCGCGAGCGGCTGCGCGCGGCCCACCTGCGCGCGCTGTACGGCGCGGGAAGGCAGGCCGAGGCGCTGGACGGCTTCGAGGATCTGCGCAGGCGCCTCGATGACGAACTCGGCATCGACCCGGGCCCGCAGCTGGCCGCGGTGCACCGCGCGATCCTCGAGCAGGATCTGCCGCTGGCGGCGCCGCCACCGGAAACCGTGGTCACCCGGCGGCGCACCTCGAACGTCCCGGTGCAGCGCACCGAGCTGATCGGTCGCGATGCCGACCTCGCGCAGTTGTGCGACGCCGTCGCCACCGCCCGGCTGGTCACGCTGACCGGACCGGGTGGGGTGGGCAAGACACGTTTGTCGCTCGCCGCCGCGGCGGCGCTGACCGAGCGGTTCGCCCACGGTAGCTGGCTGGTGGAGCTGGGCGCGCTGCAACCGACTTCGGCCGACGGCACGTCCTTCCTCGCCGATGCCGTGGCCGGTGCGCTCGGCATCAGCGCCGCCGACTGCGCCGACATCACCGGGCTGCTGAGCGACGCATTGTCCGACCGGGAACTGCTATTGGTGCTGGACAACTGCGAGCACGTGGTGGATCGAGCCGCCGAGCTGGCCGAATCGCTGCTCGGCGCGGCACCGGGGCTGCACATCCTGGCCACCAGCCGCGAACCGCTCCGGCTGCCCGGTGAGGACATCGTCGCGCTGGAACCGCTCGAGGTGCCCGCCCGGGACGCGGGGCTCGACGAGATCGCCCGCACGGGCGCGGTGCGCCTGTTCGTGACGCGAGCACGGGCGGGCGCCCGCGATTTCGTGCTCGACGCCGACACCGCGGCGCCGGTCGCCACCCTGTGCCGCAGGCTCGACGGCATCCCGCTCGCGCTGGAACTGGCCGCCACCCGTGTGCGCGCGCTGGGCGTGCACGAGATCGTCGCCCGGCTCGACAACCGGTTCAAGCTGCTGGCCACCGGGCACCGCGGAGTGCCGCCGCGGCAGCAGACGCTGGCGGCGATGATCGACTGGAGCTGGGGCCTGCTCGACGCGACCGAGCAGGCGGTGTTGCGCAGGCTCGCGATGCATACGGGCGGATGCACCCTCGCGGCCGCGGAGGTGGTGTGCTCCGGCGAAGGCGCGGCGACGGTGGACGAATCGGTCGTCGCCGACGTCATCGCAAGGCTGGTCGACCGCTCGCTGGTGCACACGGCCGGGCGACGCTACCGCTTGCTGGAATCGGTGGCCGCGTTCGGTCTCGACCGGCTGGCCGACGCGGGCGAGTTCGACGCGACGCATTCGGCCCACCACCGGTATCACCTGCGGCTGGCCGAGCGCGCCGAACCCGAGCTGTACGGCGCCGACCAACGGCGCTGGTTGCGGTGGCTCGACGAGGACACGGCCAATCTGCGCGCGGCGCTGGACGGTTTCGTCCGCGCGGGTGCGGCCGACCGAGCGCTGCGGTTGGTGAACGCGCTCGCCTGGTACTGGCAGTTGCGCGGCCGGCTGAGCGAGGCCCGCCGCTGGCTGGACGCGGCGCTGGCGCTCGGCGGTTCGCCGCCGCACCGCGCCCGCGCCCTGGCGTGGAGCGTCGGATTCGCGTTCCAGCAGGGCGAGTTCGGTGCCGGGGCGGCCGAGCGGGCCGCGGTGTTCGCGCTGTACGACACGGTCGACGATCCGGCGGGGCGGGCCCGCGCGGAGCTCTTCCTCGGATCGTCCGCGCTGGAGTCCGGTGATGTCACCGAGTCGGAGTCCTTGCTACGCAAGACACTTCCGGTCTTCGAAGAACTCGGCGACCGCTGGGGTGTCGCCGCGGGACACGTGGCGCTGGCCAAGGCCGCGCACAATCGCGTCGACCTGGCAGCGCTGGAGCGGCACGCGCGCACGGCCGCACGGCTGTTCGCCGAACTCGACGACCGCTGGGGCAGGCTCCAGGCCGCGGAAAGGCTGGGCGGGCTGGCCGAACTCACCGGTGATCTGGTCGCCGCCGCCGACATACACGCCGAGGCACTCGGCCTGGCGCAGGAGCTCGAGCTATGGGGGCAGGCGTGCACCCATCTGTCCTGGATGGGCTGGATCGCCATGCAGAACACCGACTTCGATCGGGCCCGCGCGCTCGGTGAACAGGCGCAGCGGATCGCGGCCGAGCACGGATACGAACCGGGCCGGTTGTTCGCCGCGGTTGTGCTCGCGTTCACCGCGCGGCGCGACGGCCGGTCCGAGATCGCCGAGCGGATCCTGCGCGAACTGCTCGCACTCCCCCTCGCCGAGGGTGCGGAGACTCCGCTGTTCCTGCCGATGCTCCAAGTCGAGCTGGGCTACATCCATGAACGACGCGACGATTTCGCCGCCGCGTTCGCCCTGTACCTGAACGCGTTCGACGGCGCCCAGCGCATCGGCGCGCCACGCGACACCGCCTTCGCCCTGGCCGCACTCGCCTCGGCGCTGGCCGGAATGGGCGAGCCGGACACCGCCGCCCGCCTGCTGGGCGCCGCGGCCGCCGTGCGCGAGATCAACGGCATCGCGCTGCTCCCCGCCGAACGTCCCGATATCGACCGTCCGGCGAACCTAGCCAGGACAGCGCTCGGCGACCGCTTTTTCACCGAAAGCCACACCGCGGGAACTCGATTGACGCCACTCGAGGCCCGCGACCTGGCCGCCTGCGCCGTGCTCGAAGTGCCCGGCCTCCCACCGGCGGGCAGTCACACCGCCCCGGAGACCACGCCAGCCGCACGGCGGTGAAGTCGTGACCGCCTATGGAATCCGAGAACCGGCCCGACGGACAACCGTCGGGCCGGTGCGGCACGAGTGCGGGCCGCGCGTCAGCCGATGATCGCGTTCATGATGGTGCCCGCGCTCGTCGCCACCGCGCCGCCCGCCATCGCACTGGCGACCATCTTCGGCGACTGCAGTGTGCCGCCGTTCCATTTCTCCCACGCGAACCTGCCACCGCCGTAGGTGATCGCCGTGATCCCGGACAGCTGGACCAGCCAGGTGAAGTAGCGGCCCATCTGCATCAGTTTGTCCGCGAGCGGCGGCTCTTCCGCGGTCGGATTTTCGAACTGCTGCGCGATCACGGTGTCGTGCAGCGCGGCGAGAATCATGCTCACGTTCGGGCTCCTTTTCGCATGCCGAGATGACGGTGGAGACAGATTCGAGAGAAAGAACTGCGCTACCGAGGACTTCGGCGCGCCACGGGCACTGCGACGCGCACGGCCGCCGATCCGGCGGTCCCGTGGCGTATTGCCGGAAAACGCGTGACAAGATCAATTAGACCGCACGGCGCGGGTGTATTCCCGGCGACACACCGGGGCGCGCATGATTCAACTCACAGCGCGCAACCGTGCCAGGTGAGACCGCGACCTCTACGATTTCACTTAGTGCAGGGACTGACATGACGTCGGTGCAGTGCGGCGCCGAACCTTCCGCTGAGATCACCGTGACCGGGAGGGCACAATGCACACCGCTTTCTTGATTCCACTGCTCATCACCCTATTGATCGTCACAGCGACGGCCGTCGTGGCCGGTTACGCCACCGTTGTCGCAGCGTATTGGTTCGAGCTGCGCTCCACCGAAAAACACGGCGGCCGGGCGGACATTTCGCCGCGCTGACCTTTCGCGGTATACGCGCGACGGGCCGGGGCGTCGCTGCGACACCCCGGCCCGTCGTTGTTTTCCGATCAGACCGCTACGCCCGATCCAGCGGTCACCGTCTCGCCGATCCACGGCAGGACCGCGTCCCGGACGCGGACCGTTCTCGGCAACAAGCCGTTAGCGGCCAGCAGGTCCGCCGCGTGCTGTTGTTCGTCCAGGAAATCCTCGGAAACGGGTTCGACTCCGAAGGGCCTGCCGCGCAGGGCGGCTTCCCACGCGTCCAGGCTCGCGGTGCCGCCGCGGGCGACCACGTCGGCGGCGCGGGTCGCGGCGGCGACGAAAGCGGTGACGGACTCCGGCAACCGGGTCTCGGTGGTGGTCATGGTCTCTCCTGAATCATCGAGCGGGGGTGAGGGATGTCGTGGCGGCGGAGGCGGTGAGCCGGGATCGGCCGAGCAGGGGAAGCACCTCTTCGCCGACGCGGTAGGCCTCCTCCAGATGCGGATTGCCCGCGAGGATGAACGCGTCGACGCCGAGGTCGATCAGTTCGCCGAGCCGCTGCGCGACCTGCTCGTAGCTGCCGACCAGTCCGAAGGCCGGGCCGCCGCGGATCAGGCTGAAGCCGCACCAGACGTTGGGCTGTACTTCCAGGTCGCGATATCCGGTGATGGTCTCGGGCACCCAGCCCTGGATACGGGCGGCGCCGACCGAATCGCCCTTGGCGGCGCGCTCGGCCGCGCCGCGGTCGGCGAAGGCCCAGCCCTTCTCGATCTCCGCCCAGGCCGCCTCCTCGGTGTGCCTGGCCAGCACGTCGATGCGGACGGCGAATTTCGTTGTGCGACCGATGGTTTCGGCGTGTGCGCGCACACCGTCGAACTTGGCGCGCAGGTCGCCGAAGGGCTCCAGCCAGGACAGGTAGTAGTCGGCGTGCCTGCCCGCGGCCTGCACGGCGGCGGCCGAGGACCCCGAGAAGTACACCTCGGGGAACGGCTGCCCGGCGATGCCCGGTGCGAGCGCGGCGCCCTCGGTCCGGAAGAACCGGCCGTCGTGGTCGTAGGGTCCGCCGTCCCACACGCCGCGCAGCACGTCGAGGAATTCGCTGGTGCGCGCGTAACGATCGTCGTGCGAGACCTTGTCACCCCACCACAACTGGGCGGCTCCGCCGCCGCCGCTGATGATGTTGTAGACCAGCCGGCCGCCGGTCGCGCGCTGCAAGCTCGCCGACATGCGCGCCGCCTGCACCGGGTGCAGGAAGCCGGGCTGGAAGGCGACCATGAACCGGTAGGTGGTGGTCTCCCTGGCCAGCGCCGCGGCGACCGCCCACGGGTCGTCGGTCACCGGGAACGACGGCAGCAGGCCGCCGAGGAAACCGGCCGATTCGGAGGCCTTCGCCACCGCCGCCATGTGGTCGATGTAGCCGTAGCCGTCGAGTGCACCGGCCCGGATGGCGGGCGCGATATTGCCCGGTCCGTAGCCGTTGGCGTGGCCGCGGTTGTATCGGCGCGGCGTGCGCAGCGACGCGTGGTCGCCCTCCATGCCGATGCGCCAGTAGATGTCGATGGTCATGCGGTTGCCTCCTGAGCGGTCAGGGTGCGGCCGATCGGGTCGGCGAGGAACAACAGATGCTCGCCCGCGCGGTGCAGTTCCTCGATGTGCGGGTGCCCCGAGAGCACCACGCTATCGACACCTGCCTCGACATATTCCGAAAGATGTTGCGCCACTTGGTTATAACTGCCGACGAGTCCGATGTTCGCGTCATATCCGAGATCGCCGAACCCCGCCCAGCGGCCGTCGCCCAGATCGTGCTCCCGTGCGCCGGGGCCGTCCGGACGCACCTCGCGCCACTGGCGTTCGGCGCGCGCCCACGCCTCGGCTTCGGTCTCCCGCGCGATGACCGGCAGCTCCAGTCCGGCGCGCACCGTCCGGCCCGCCGCCGTCGCGCGCTCGCGCAAGGCGGCGATCGCGGTGCCGACGCCCGCGGCGGTCTCGGTGAAGACGTGCACGTCCCCGTGCTCGGCCGACAGCTCGAGCGCCGCGGCGCAAGCACCGGTCAGGTAGACCGTGGGGAACGGCAGCCCGGACAGGATGCCGCGGAAGCCGCCGTCGATCACGTCGTAATGCGTGCCCGTGTAGTGGAACCCGGTGCCCGCGAATCCCGCCGAAGGCACCGGAGCGTCGTTCCATACGCCGCGGGCGACGGTGAGGAACTCCGCGGCCCTGGCATAGCGGTCGTCGCCGGTGACGCGATCACCGCGGGCCCGCGCGTCGGCGGGATCGGTGTCGACGGCCAGCTGCCAGGCGAGGCGGCCGCCGGACAGTCGTTGCAAGGTGGCCGAGATCTTCGCGGCGTAGACCGGAGTGCCGAAAGCGGGCTGGAATTCGACGACGACCCGGGAGTACCGGGTGCCGCGCAGCGCGCCGCCCGCCACGATCCACGATTCCTCGCCCTCCGGATCGTAGGGCGCGAGCACCCCGTCCAGTCCGGCGATCCGACGCGGCTACGGGGCGGTGCGAGTTCAGTGGGCACCAGCCCCGCCGCGGCGATCACCGCCATCTCAGCTGCCCGCCTACACCGATGCCAGCTGCTCGGGCGTCAGCTTGGACTTCAGGTCGTAGAAGATGTCGGCGGCGGTGATCCTGCGGGTGATGACGCCGTTGTCGAAGAAGGTGTTCACCACGTCGGCCAGGGCGGTGGCGTCCGCCTCGTTCGGCAGGTGCGGCACCGTGGCCTCGCCACCGACCCGGTAGGCGTCGGTGAGCCGCGCGCCCGACAGCGCACGCGGCCCGGTCTTCTCGAAGACGTTCTCGAACTCGGCGGGGGTGGCCCGCTGCTTCGCCGTGAGCCCCTGCAGCACTTCGAGATACCGCGCGGCGACGTCCGGGCGCTGATCGAGTACCTCGGTGCGGAACACGACGACGGTGTTGTCGTTGGAGCCGATGCTCTTCTCCGTGGCGATCTCGACGCCGCCGTTGGCCTTGGCTTCCTGGTAGGGCACCAGGAACGACGCCCAGCCGTCCACCTTGCCGGTCGCGAACGCCGAGGCGGCGTCCTTCTGCTGCAGCGGAACCCGGGTCACCTTGTCGGCCGGGACGCCCGCCTGCGCGAGCGCCTTGAGCAGGATGTATTCGCCCTTGGCCGCGGGGTTCACCGCGACGCGCCTGCCGACCAGATCGGCGACCGAGCGCACACCCGATTCCGGGGTCACGATGATCCCGCCCTGATCCTTGCCCGCCGGATCCTGCACCGCGACGATCCGGACACCGACGTCCTTGGACAGCGCGCCGACAACCGGGCTGAACGCCGCGCCGGAGACGTCGAGTTCCTTGGTGTTGAACAACTTCAGGTTGGAGCTGAAGCCGGGGGTGGTGGTGACCCACTCGATCTTCGCGCCGAGCGGCGCCAGCGCCGCGTCGAAGGTTCCGTCGCGCTTGCCGACCGCCAGCGGGCCGGAGTTCCCCGGGTCGGCGACCTCGAGCACGAAGGAGGCGCCTGCGCCGGTGTCGCGGTCGGTGTCCGAACCACACGCGGCGACCAGCGCGACGAGGGGAACGATCGCTAGCGCGATGCGCATGAGGGCTTGCCGCCTGCGGGACATCGTGAAGACTCCTTGTCCGAATTGTCGATCAATGCCCTCGCAGAGTAGGGACGCCAACGCAGGGTCACGAGGTAATGCTTTCCGTAAATCGGAAAGCTTGATATATCGAGTTCGGTGTATCGCCCGAGTTTTAGCCGCCATCAATCACTTAGAGCGGGAACGCTGGGGCGTGAATCACACTGTGCCTCATCTAGAGTTTCCAAATAACGGAAAGCGCAGACTCTTTGGTCGGCAGTTCTGTGTTACGGTCACATCCGTGGAACCCTCCGGCGTGCAGACCGTCACCCGCGCCCTGTCGGTCTTGGACTGCTTCCGCGACGGCCGGGAGCGCGGCGTCTCGGAGGTGGCGCGGCAACAGGGTCTGGCGGTCAGCACCACACACCGGCTGCTGGCCACGCTCGTACAGGCGGGCTTCCTGGAGAAGAGCGCCGAATCCAGCCGGTATCGCATGGGCGGCGCGCTGGCGGAGTGGGGGCAGATCGCCTATCGCCAGCACCGGATCTACCTCGCCGAACCGTATCTGGAACAGCTCGCGGGCACCACCGGAGCCAGTTGCTCGGTCGCCACCCGCCACGGCATCCACGCCGTACTGCTGGGCACCAGCCGGTGGCGGGAGACCGACGGGCACAAGCTGCAGGGCGTGCGACTGCCCCTGCACGCCAGTGCGCTGGGCAAGGCCCTGCTCGCCTGGTCCGAAGCCACCGACGAGCAATTACGCGAGCTCCCCTACGACGAGGGAACCGAGCGCTCGGTGTCCGGGCCCGCCGAGCTGCGCGCCGAACTGGTCACCACGCGGGAGCGCGGATACGCCTACAACGACGAGGAACTCGATCCCGGCTTCCGCACCATCGGCCTGCCCATCCTCGCCCCGGCGGGCCACTGCCGGTTCGCGCTCGGTCTGCGCGGCCCCACGACGCTGATGATCCCCGAGCGCGTGCCGTTCTTCGTCGAGCTCGCGAAGGTCACCGCGCAGGAAATCTCGGCCCGGTTCGCTGCCACCGATTGATTCCCTCGAAACCGACGATCCGGTCGAAGCCGCCTGCCCGCGGGTGCACCAACCTATTCTTGACGCGTAAACCGTAGCGCTGGGTCGTCATTCGGGAGGCGACAGGAGGGCTGCGCCGGTTGTGCCCGGCGCCGCCGCGAAGGGAGTCGCCATGCCGGAGGGTCACGCGTGGGTGCGCGCCGGGTCGTCGACCAAGCTCGATACGAGCCTCGCGCACGAGGCGCGGGTCTACGACTACTGGCTCGGCGGCAAGGACAACTACCCCGCCGATCGCGCGCTCGGTGACACGATCGCCACGCACATTCCCGGCATCCGCGACATGGCCCGCGCCAATCGCGCCTTCCTCGGCCGCGCGGTGCGTCATCTGGCCCGCGAGGCGGGCATCGATCAGTTCCTCGACATCGGCACCGGCCTCCCCACCGCGGGCAACACCCACGAGGTGGCCCAGCGGATCGATCCGGCCGCGCGCGTGGTCTACGTCGACAACGACCCGCTCGTGCTCGCCCACGCCAGAGCCCTGATGGCGGGCACCCCACAGGGCAGGATCGCTTTCGTCGACGCCGATCTGCGCGATCCGCAATCCATCCTGGACGCGCCCGCCCTGGCCGAAACCTTCGACCGGGACCGGCCGATAGCGATCCTGCTGGTCGCGATCATGATGTTCTTCCGCGACAGCGACGACCCATACGGCGCCGTCGGACGGCTGCTGGACCCGGCGCCGTCCGGCAGCTATCTCGTGCTCACCCATTCGACCGCCGATTTCGACCCGAGGGCCATGGCGCGCGCGGCGGCCGCCGCCGAACGGGCCGGCATCGGATTCCAGCCACGGAGCCGCGCGGACACCGAATCCTTCTTCGCCGGAACCGAACTCGTCGCGCCGGGCGTAGTGCCGATCGCGGCCTGGCGTCCGGACTCCGACGCCATCCCGGCCGAGCCGCGGTCCGCCTGGTACTGGGCGGGAATCGGGCGCAAACCCTGAGCCCGGGCGGGCGGCGTTTGAGCCGCCGCCGTTCGGCAATCACGTCCGAGATACCCGGCGGCCACGGACGACGAGGCGGTGGACATGGTCGAAGACGTCGAGAAGCGCTGGCACGATCCACGTGGCTTCCGCCGCGCGGCGACCTACGTGGCCTCGGTGCTCGCCACCGCCGCGCTGGTCTTCCTACTGATCCTGCTGTGGGCCGCCCAGCGGGAGTGCGCCGGCGAGGACCGGCTGCTGTGTGACGACGCGGCGCAGGTCGCCATCGCGCTCGGACCGTCGGTGGTGCTGCTGATCGGCGGCATCGGCGCTTTCGTCGAAACCTACGTTCAGTGGCGCCGCGGACGGACCTGGCCCATCTGGCAGGGCGCGGGCTGGTTCCTGTTCATCCTGATGGTGGTGTATCTCGGCATCGGCGGCGGCGCGGTCGCGAACTGATCACTCCGCGACGCGCACGACCACCTTGCCGAAGTTGCGGCCCTCCAGCATGCCGATGAACGCCTCGGGAGCGGCGGCCAGGCCGGACACGACGTCCTCGAGATATCGCACGCGCCCGTCGGCGACCCACTCGCCCATCTCACGCAGGAAGTCCGGGTACAGCTCGCGGACGAACTCGGTCTGGATGAATCCGCGCACCGTGAGGCTCTTGGTGAGGATCCGGCCGTAGAAGGCGGGCAGCCGGTCGGGGCCCTCCGGCGCGCCGGTCGCGTTGTAATTGGCGATCAGCCCGCAGACGGGTACCCGCGCATAGGTGTTCAGCAGCGGATAGACCGCGTCCGCCACCGCGCCGCCGACGTTCTCGAAATAGACGTCGATGCCATCGGGAACCGCTGCCGCCAGCTGCTCGGCGAAATCGGGGGCGCGATGGTCGAGCGCGACGTCGAAGCCGAGTTCGTTCAGGTAGGCGACTTTGCGCGGCCCACCCGCGATGCCGACCGTCCGCGTGCCGCCGATCTTGGCGATCTGGCCGACGGCCGAGCCCACCGGTCCGGTGGCCGCGGCGACCACGAGCGTCTCACCGGGCTGCGGTCGGCCGATCTTGCGCAGTCCCGCATAGGCGGTGAAGCCCGGCATGCCGAGCACGCCCAGTGCCGTCGAGACCGGCGCCTTCGCCGGATCGAGCTTGCGCACGCCGCGGGCCGGGACGACATCGTGCGTTTGCCACCCCGAATAGGCCAGCACCACATCGCCTTTCGCCACCGACGGGTCGCGGGACTCGACTACTTCGGCGACCGTGGCGCCGACTATGACTCCGCCGATCTCCACCGGTTCGGCGTAGGACTTCGCCGAACTCATCCGGCCCCGCATATACGGGTCGAGCGAGAGGTACAGGGTGCGCAGCAGAACTTCGCCCTCGGCCGGAGCGGGGAGTTCCGCGGTCTCGGTCCGGAAATTCTCCGGGGCGGGCGCACCCACCGGCCGGGAAGCAAGCACGATTCGCGTGGACTCGACCATGCGCCCACCCTAACCGGCAGCGGGCGCCGGGACGCCCCCGCCCGGTCGTGTCCGAGGATCACCAGGACGGCGATTTCGGTCCCAGGAACAAGCCGCCGTTCACCTCCAGCGTCTGGCCGGTGACCCAGCGCCCGTCGTCGGAGGCGAAGAAGGCCACCGCGTCGGCGATGTCCGCGCCGCTGCCGACCCGCTCCAGCGCGGTCATGCCCGCTACGCCCGCGATCGCGCCGTCGTTGGTGTGCAGCCAGGAGTTCATGTCGGTGTCGGTGATGCCGGGCGACACCGTGTTCACCGTGATCCCGCGCGGGCCGAGGGTGTTCGCCAGCGAGCGGCCCAGCACGTTGAGCGCGCCCTTGGTCATGCCGTAGACGATTTCCGGAGTGGCGAACCAGGTGACGCCGGAGGAGATGTTGACGATGCGCCCGCCGTCGCGCAGCAGCGGCAACGCGCGCTGGACGATGAACAGCGGCGCCCGCACGTTGACCGCGAACAGCCGATCGAACTGCTCGGGCGTGGCCTGCTCGACGGTGGCGTCGTAGGCGATGATCGCGGCGTTGTTGACCAGGATGTCCAACGGCCGGTCGCCCAGACCGGCGGCGAGTTCGCCGAACAGCTGGTCGATATCCCCCTCGACGCCCAGTTCGGCACGCACCGGAAACGCCCGGCCACCGGCGCGCCGGATCGCCGACACCGTCGCTTCCGCCGCCTCCTTGTTGGTGCCGTAATGCACCGCGACCTCGGCGCCGTCGGCGGCCAGCCGCTCGGCGACGGCCCGGCCTATACCCCGCGAGGCGCCGGTCACCAGGGCGGTCTTACCGTTCGGTTCGGTCATCTCGTTCTCCCGCTTTCTTGTTAGGTAACGTTCCCTAACATCGCTGGCGAGCGCTACGGTATTCCCGTGGAACCGAAACGCCGCGCCGCCGCCGACACCAAGGAGCACATCCTGGTCGTCGCGCGGGAGCTGTTCTACCGAGAGGGAATTCGCGCGACCGGCGTGGATCGCGTCGCGGCCGAGGCGAACGTCGCGCCGCCCACCCTGTACCGCCTGTTCGACTCCAAGGACGAACTGGTCGCCGCGTACCTCGAGCGGGAGGACCGCCACTATCGGGAGTGGTTCCGCGCGGCGGGGACCGGGGAGGGCCCGCGCGAACGCATCCTCGCGCTGTTCGCGGCGCTGGCCGAGCAGGTGCGCCCCGAGACCTGTCGCGGCTGCCCCTTCCTCATCGCGCTGGGCGAATTCCCGGATCACGACCTGCTCGGCCACAAACACGCCGTCGCGATGAAGAACTGGGTGCGCGCCGAGATCGGTGCACTGGTCGGCGAGCTCGCGTCCACCGTGGCGATCCCCGATCCGCCGGCGCTGGCCGACCAGCTGATGCTGGTGATGGAAGGCGTCTACGCCACGACCCAGGCGTTCGGCCCGACCGGCCCGGCGGCCCACTCCCTGCCGCTGGTCGAGGCGCTGCTTCCCCGCGCGTCCGACTGAGCCCAGCCCTCCGGACGCGGGACGAAATACTCTGCGCGGCAGCGGGATCGGGGCGTGAGCGTCCGGGACATCGACTCGAGCGACCGGAACATTGGCGGGGGTGCCGCGGCTTCGTACGGTCTTGACCATGACCTTGGAAATCGGCACCATCCTGCCCACCTCGACGCCCGATCCCGCCCATCCCATCCTGGGTGACGTGCGGGCCGCCGCTCGTCTCGCCGAGCAGACCGGCCTCGACTCGGTGTGGTCCACCGACCACCTCGTGGCCAGCGCGCCGATACTGGACAGCGGCGTGGTGCTGGCCACGGCCGCCGCCGTGACCGACCGCATCCACATCGGTTTCGGGGTGCTACTGCTCGCACTGCGGCCGGTCGCGTGGGCCGCCAAGCAGATCGCGACCCTGCAGTACGTCTCCGGCGACCGGCTGATCCTCGGCGTCGGCACCGGCAACCCGGCGCACGGCGACGTCGGATGGCGCGCGGCGGGCGTGCCCTTCGCCGAGCGCGGCCGCCGCACGGACGAGGCGCTGCGCGTGCTGCCCGGCCTGGTCACCGGGCGGCCGACCGCCCTCCCGGACGGCACCGAGGTCACCCTGACGCCGGGCGCGTCCATGCCGCCGATACTGGTGGCGGGAGACGGCGAGCGAGCTCGGCGCCGTGCGGCCGCCTATGCCGACGGCTGGGTCGCCATCGGACTCGAGCCGGGTCAGGTCCGCACCAGCGTGACCGAATTGACCGCGCTCGCCGCCGAATACGATCGAGGGCCGCTCTCCGTGACGATCGTCGCGCCACCCTTGGCAACCGACCCCGGCCATGCGGCGGAGCAATTGGCCGCCTATGCGGAGGCGGGGGCGGAGCGCGTCATCCTCGCCCCGTCGGGGGCGCAGTGGCAAGCCGACTACGAGTTCGCCGCGAAGCTCAAGGCACAGCTGTGATTTCGGCTCTCACCCGGTGCACAGCAATCCCAACCCGAGGCCGAGCAGCACCGCCGCGATCACCGTGTCGAGCACCCGCCAGGCGAGCGGACGGGCGAACAGCGGGCCGAGCAGTCGCGCTCCGAAGCCCAGCGCGGTGAACCACAGCACGCTGGCCAGCATCGCCCCCGCACCGAGGAACCAGCGATCCGGGCTCGCGTAGCTGCCCGCGAAGGAGCCGAGCAACACCACGGTGTCCAGGTAGACGTGCGGGTTGAGCCAGGTCAGCGCCAGGGCGGTGGCCACCGTCGCGCCCAGCGCCGCGGTGGCTCGCCCCGGTTCGGCGTTGAGCGTGGCGGAGCCGATCGCCCGCCGGACCGCCAGGACCGCATAGCCGATCAGGAACGCCGCACCCGCGTAGCGCGCCACCACGATCACGTCCGGCGCGGACTCGACGATCACGCCGAACCCGGCGACCCCGGCCGCGATCAGCACGATGTCGGAGACCGCGCACACCGCGACCACGGCGAGCACGTGCCTGCCGGTGATCCCCTGGCGCAGCACGAACGCGTTCTGCGCGCCGATCGCCACGATCAGGGAGAGGCCGAAGCCCATACCGGACGCGGCCGCCACGGCCGCGGAGGAAATGCTCACGTCCAGCGACGCTATGACCGCGGATGCTACCCAGGCAAGCTAAAGATTCTTAGCTATCATTAGGCTTTCTTACTATGGATCTTCAGCTCGACCAGCTGCGCGCGCTCGACGCCGTGATCACCGAAGGAACGTTCGACGCCGCCGCGGGGCGGTTGAGCGTCACACCGTCGGCGATCAGCCAGCGGATCAAGGCGCTGGAGGACGCCGCGGGCCGGATCCTCGTGCAGCGCACGAAGCCGGTGCGCGCCACCGCCTCCGGGCTGGCCGTGCTCCGCTTGGCCAGGCAGATCCGATTGCTCACGGCGGACACCGCACGCGAACTCGGCGGCGAGCCCTCCGACGGCCCGATCCGGGTGCCGATCGCGGTCAACGCCGACTCGCTGGAAACCTGGGTGCTGCCCGCCCTCGGCCGCGCACCGCGCGGAGTGTGCTTCGAGATCCACCGCGAGGACGAGGAACACACCACCCGGTTGCTGCGGGACGGCACCGTGATGGCGGCGATCACGTCGACCGCGCGACCGGTGCAGGGCTGCAAGGTCGATCGTCTCGGCGCGATCCGCTATCGGCCGATGGCCAGCCCGCAGTTCGCCGACACCTGGTTCGCGGCGGGCGCGACCGCGAAGTCCTACGCGGCGGCTCCGGTCGTGCTGTTCGACCGCAAAGACGACTTACAGGATCGCCTGTTGCGCAGACGCAGTCGCAAGCCGCTGGATCCACCACGCCATTACGTGCCCTCGTCCACCGGATTCGCCGAGGCGGTCCGGCTCGGGCTCGGCTGGGGCATGCTGCCCGATTTACAGACCCGCGACGATCAAACGAGCGGCCGTCTGGTCCCGATCGATCCCGGCGTCGTGATCGACGTCCCGCTGTACTGGCAACAGTGGCGCCTGGACTCCCCCGCTCTGAGCGCCGTCGCCACCGCCATCGCCGCCGAGGCGGCGAGCGTGCTGCGCTGACGGCGACGAAACATTTCAGCTCCCCACTAGTTGGATGGGCTCTCGCGCCGACTATTCAGCGCAGGTGCGGCAACGCCCACGACACCACGCGAGTCGAGTAGCTCGTAATCCTCCGCACCGAGACATCGGGGGGTACTTTGATCCTCGCACGCCGACCACAGCTTCAGCGCCATCCCACCCGAGATGCACAGGAGTTCACCTTGGCACGGCACCGTCGCCCGCACCGCTCGCGCACTCGCGGCGCTCTCGCCGTCGCGGCCGCGCTCGGCACCCTGTTCACCGGCATCGGCCCCGATGCGGCCGCACGCCCGATCGGCCCCTACGACGTCGGCGGAGCGATCGAGGTCGAATACGACCAGGCCGGCGGACCGGCGTTCTTCGGCGACCCGGTCACGCCCGAGTCGCCCGCTGCCCGCGGCGGCCGCTACCAAGCGTTCGAGCGCGGCTCCTCCATCTACTTCCACCCCGACACCGGAGCCCATCAGGTCGGCGGCGCGATCCGCGACAAATGGGGCACGCTGGGCTTCGAAGCCGGAGCGCTCGGCTACCCCGTGGCCCGGGAAGCGGCGACGCCGTCGAAGCCCGGGAGCTTCAGCGTCTTCCAGAACGGCTCCATCTACTGGTCCCTCGGTACGGCGGCGCATCAGATCAGCGGCGTGATCCGCGACAAGTGGGGCTCCTACGGCTGGGAGAGCAGCCCGCTGGGGTTCCCCATCACCGACGAATCCCCCGCCCGCGCGGGCAGCGGCCGCTACAACCTCTTCGGCGGCGGCGCCATCTACTGGTCCGCGCGCACCGGCCCGCACGTCATCTGGGGAGCCATCCGCCAGTCCTGGGAAGCCGCAGGCGGCGAAGCCGGCCGCTACGGCTACCCGACCAGCGACGAATACGACTTCGAGAACGGCAAAGCCCAGGATTTCGAAGGCGGCCGCATCACCTGGACGCCCTAGCGGATTCGATTCGAACCGATCCGGATCGTGCTGGCGCCGTGAATTCTCGGCAATCCGGACATCGAGGCGGTGGGTGACGGCTCCGCCAGCGACCCCAACGCTCGTTGGGGCCGCCGCGGCCGAACCAGCCAGTGCCCGAGTCGATCCTCAGACCCCGACCTCGACAGGGATACTGCCATATCCCGGCGGCCGCGTCGCATCGGTGATCGTCCATCGGTACATACAGGCGCGCGTGCATGTGCATGCGCGCCACTGGTCTCGAAAACCTCGAAAATCGAGGTGAAGCCGTTCAGATTGATAACAAATGAGCATCAGACGCCTGGTGGAGATGCCGAACTGTTACCCGCCGAAGACCGCTTTTCGACGACTTACCCTTGCTGCCAACGCATTTCGATCCTCGACTCGAGGATTGCGTTCCGAGGCTCCGATAGTCCGCGCAGCGTGGCTGAATAGAGCCGACCGCCCGGTTTTTCGATAGCCCTCGCGAACACGCGCCAGCCGCCGCATTCCAGCGACTGCCGACCCGATCGGCAAACCCTCCGCACAGCGCGGCGGCGCGCCGGAGCCGACGACTGGGCGCGTCCTATTCGCCCGATCGCATCTCGGTGAGCAGATCCCGCAGGAAGCGCACACTGTCCACCGGCGACAGCGCTTCCACGCTGAGCCGGTTCATCACCGACATGTACAGCTCGACGTCGCGCTGCTTGTCGAAATACAGCGAGCTGGTGAGCTGCTCGGTGTACACGATGTCGGCGAGCTCGGGCTCCGGGAAACGAAGAATACTGAACGGACCACCCGCAGCCGAGTGCCCGCCCGCGGAATAGGGCAGCACCTGGATCCGGATGCTGGGACGGTCCGCCATCACGAGCAGATGCTCGATCTGCTCGCGCAGGACTTCCATCCCGCCGACCGGCCTGCGCAGCGCGTTCTCGTCGATGACCGCCCACAGCGTAGGGGCGGCCACTCGATCGAGGATCTCTTGGCGGCGGATGCGAATGGCGACCCGGCGTTCGGTCTCGTCGGAGTTGCCGAGCTGGATCACCGCGCGCGCGTAATCGGCGGTCTGCAGCAGACCCGGAACGAATTGGGCCTCGTAGGTGCGGATGGTGGTGGCTGCCTGCTCGAGCCCGAGGTAGGTCTCGAACCACGCGGGTAGTAGATCGCTGTAGTGCTGCCACCAGCCCGGGTCGTTGGCCCGGCGAGCCAGCTCGAAGTACGTTTCGCGTTCAGCGGGGTCGACAACGCCGTAGAGGCTGAGCAGGTCGCGCAGATCGCGTTCCTTGAACCCGGTCCGGCCCAGCTCCAGGCGACTGATCTTGGCGTGCGATCCGCGGATGGCGTCGCCCGCGGCCTCCCTGCTGATCCCGCACCCCTCACGCAGCTGACGCAACCGGCTGCCGAGCGCGATCCGCAGAACGGTCGGACCACGTTCTGCCGCAGGGAAATCCGCGGGGTCGCCGCTGTCGTCGTCGTTGTTCATGCGTGCCTCCGGCCGATCGGGGGTTAGCCGCGGGGCGTAGTGCCTCCACCATCACAGCTCTCTGAACGTCGGCTGCAGATCCTACTCGGACGAACCTGGACAACCGCCCCGACGCGGGCGCGTGCCGGAGCTTCCGTGCGTACGCATGGATTGGCAAGAGTGACAACGCAATATCATGTCCACAATCTCGCGCGCGGCGAGACGGGTGTGCGTAAAGTCGCCCCCGACGATGGCCGCGCGGATGACGAGCGCCATGGCGTCGACAGTGGGGTCGACGAATGTCTCGTCCTCGGCGGCGTCGGCCGCAGAACACAGCACCCGTCCCCCACCACGGAGCGCGATATGACATCGAACGACGTGCGGATCACCGATCAGGATATCCGCGACAAGCTGACCGGCGTCCTCGGCTTCACCAGCATCGACCTCGCGACGTCGAAGGACGGCGTGAACTGGTGCTCGAACGCGTTCTTCGCCGAACTGGACGCAGATCCGTTCCGCTTGACGCTCGTGCTCGAGTCCGGCGGGCGGACGCTGGACAGTCTGCGAGCCAATCCGAGTATCGGGGTCAAGGTCGTACCCGACGGTTTCCTCAACCCGTTCGCGCAGGGGCTCGGCACCGCCGTCGTGCGAACGGAAACGAACGAGCGGGAGGAGACCTTCCGCTCCCTGCTACGAAAGGAGCCGCGGATCGAACCGTTCTTGTCGACGCCGATCGAGGCGGTGGAGGTGCACATCGACTGGTGGCGCGTGACGCACGTTCAAGGCGGCTGGCTGCCCGGACGTATCCTGCACCGGCCCGGCGCGTCCTGAGTCACCACTCGCGATCACCTGTCCATACCGACCCGGTCGCGATGCCCGGCCGCGGGTCGCGAGCGGCATCGAACGGACTACGAAATCAGCACCGGCCGAACGCATCCGCACGGATTGCCCGGCAATTCGGCGGACTCTAGGCTGATGACCAGGCGACGGAACAAGAAAGAGGTCTCCATGTCCGATCCCGCTCCCCGGACCGGTGTCCGCGCGCCGGTCGGCGTGGACACGACACGCGCGAGTATCGCCCGCGTCTACGACGCCACCCTCGGCGGCAAGGACAATTACGAAGTCGACCGCTACGTACGCGACAAAGTCGCCGAAGTCGCGCCGCGCCAGAGCGACGTGGCCCGGATGAACCGCCGTTGGCTGCACCGCGTGGTGCGATACCTGGCCGGTACCGCGCGCATCGATCAATTCCTCGACATCGGCGCGGGCCTGCCGACCGTCGGCAACACCCACGAGATCGCGCAGCAGGAGAATCCCAAGGCGCGCGTGGTGTACGTCGACAACGACCCGGTCTGCAACATTCACGGCCGGGTACTGCTCGAGCGCAACGCGTACACGCATTTCGTGCCCGCCGATCTGACCGACCCGGACACCCTGCTGGCACATTCCGAGGTCACCCCGCACCTCGATCTCACCCGCCCGTTGGCGCTGATCCTGTGCGGCATCCTGCATCACGTAGACGACGCTCTCGATCCCGCCGGGATCATGCGTCGATACATCGACGCGCTGCCCGCCGGGTCGTATGTCGCGATCACCCATTTCTACGATCCGGACGATGGCGGCGAAGCGCACGAGATGGCCATCGAGCTGCAGCGGCGGTTCACCGAAATGGGTTTGGGCTCCGGCTGGTACCGCACCCGCGAGCAGATCGCGTCGTATTTCGGCGATCTGGACCTGCTCGAACCCGGTCTGGTCGAACTCGACGACTGGTGGCCGATGGGCCCCGCGTTACGTCCGCGACTGACCGAGGAACGTCTGCTGCTCGGCGGGGTCGGCTACAAGTCGGGATCGTCGAACGGCGTCGTGACCAGCCTGCGCCGCCGGGCGCACCGGCACGACCTATCGGATTCCGCCGAGCACGACTCCGCTGAGAGGTAACTGCCACGATGTCATACGACGACCTGAACGGACCGGATCTGAACGAAGACCGGTGGCGTTTCCTGGAGGTCCCGCTCGGCGAAGGCCAATCCTGGCGCTACGCCGACCCGGCCGCCCGCACCGAGATCGGCGAGGGCACCGTGTCGGTCCGGATCGACGCCTTCACCCGCTCCCATGCCGACGTGCAGATCCTGGACAACCCGAAGCATCTGCTGGTGTCGACCGAGGCGTTCGACCTCACCGGCGGACCACGGACTTTCACCGTGGAGATGGCGGCGGAGAATATCGGCGCCACCGGTGAGGACTACCGCGACGGGTTCGCCGCGTTCAACGTCCTCGATATGAGCAGCGCCCAGGTCTTCGACCTGATCGCGACCGGCAAGCACGCGTACGCGATCCACGAACGGCTGCTCGTGCCGGGCCTCGTCCCCGCGCAGGAGGCGTTCACCCACGTGGTGCACGCCCCGCTGGCGGGAGTCGACATCAAGCCCGGCGAGTTCCACCGCTACACCGTCACCCTGGACCGGGCGGCCGGCACCGCGGGCTGGTACCTCGACGACGCCCCGGTGTACCGCGCGCACGCGCCGCAACTGCCGGAGACGGTGCAGATCGGTTTCGGCATCATCACCTTGCATCCGATCCAGGACGGCCGCAGCACCTCGCTGCGCGGGCAGGGCCTGCACGCGGCGTGGCGTAATTTCACCGTGGCCTGACCGGCCCCGCCGATCGCGGCGGAACGTGCTGGAAATGCGTGGTGCCCAGCCGCATTCGGCTGGGCACCGGGTTCGCCGCCGCCCACCGGGCGGCCGATCGCGCAGATCAGACGCTCTGCTTACGCGGCCATTCGACACCGCGCCGGCGGCTGTACTCGTCCGACGCGGTCACGTCCTCGTCCATGTCGTACTCGTACTCGTACTCGTCCGACTCGGCACGACGGCGCGGATCCCACACCATCGCCGCGGCCGACACCGCCAACAACGTGACGACAATGGCCGCGATGACTACATAGAGCACGTCTTTCACCCTCCTGAAGGAAAAATCGAACAGCACCCACAGCCGTGCCGGATACTCAACGCGCACAGCTTCTTTCACGCCGCACGCATAGTAAGCTGCGGCACGGCGAACCGGACATTCCGACGCCGGTTACCGGCGGGTCGCCACCGGATCCGAGCCGGGCGACAGCCCCTGCCGATTTCCGGGAAACGCCACCGCGAACCTCCAGCGTCGCTTAGGCTCGGCGCAGTCCCGGTGGCTCCGGGACATCCAGCGCGGACCCGGTATGCCCAAGCCGGCCGCGATCGCTGGTGGTAGCGGTGGGGTTCACCCGAATCGATGAACCTCGCCGTCCCCCACTTCCGATGAAATCCCACGGACATTCGCGCGGAATCACCCGCATCGGGCATCCTGCGAGCTACCGTCTTCGGTCATGGACGACATCGAACTGCAGCCACCGACCGTCGCCTCCGCCAAGCACACCGGACTGGTCCTGGACATCGCCACCCTCGACATCCACAACCCGCTCGCCCGGCCCGGCGAGCTCACCTATCCGTACGTCCGCTGCACCGACCACCGGGTCCTGCGGCTACCCGAGCCGTTGCACCGGTGGGCCACCGAGACCATCGCGCTCAACCACACCCAGCACGCCACCGGCGCGCTTCCCTTGTTCCCCGGGCAGGTCGAATTCGGCATTCTCGACGGCACCATGTACGCCGAAGTCCTCTGATCCCCCAGCGGCAACAGCCCGGCCGATACGGCCGGGCCTTCGTCGTATGAGGCAGATCGGCGCGAACCGCAAACTGCCTGGTGGACGCACGTCCGGGGGACGCCTGTGGCGCGCGTTCCGGACGCACGACACACTGGAGCCCGTGAATCGCATGTCAACCCGACGGCGCCACCGCGGATCGGACGGCCTGCCGTGACCGACCTCGCTCGCGGTGAGAACCGCTCCGTGCCCGGCGACCGGCTGACCGTGACCGTCACCTGCTCGGCTCCGGTCGACGTCTCGGCGCTGCTGCTGAACTCGGCGGGGCGGGTGCGCTCCGACGCCGATTTCGTGTTCTTCAACCAACCGGTCGCGCCGGGCGTCACCTATCGGCACGGCCAGGGCGCCGGTGACGTGGTGGACATCCAGACCGGCGCGCTGCCCGGCGACGTGGACCGCGTCGTCGTCACGGCGAGCCTGGACGGCAACGGTCCGCGCACCTTCGCGGCCGCGGGCTCGCTGCGCGCGAGCATCGCGTCCCCCTCCGGCACGCTGGCCTTCCCGATGACCGGGCTCAGCACCGAGACCGCCGTGGTGTGCGTGGAGATCTATCGCCGTGGCGGTGGCTGGAAGGTGCGCGCGGTCGGTCAGGGTTACGACAACGGATTGGCCGGTATCGCAACGGCTTTCGGCGTGAACATCGATGACGAACCGGCTCCGTCGCCCGCGCCGTCCTCCCCACCCGCGCATCGACCTGCGCCTCCCCCGGCATACCACCCTGCGCCTCCCCCGGCATACCAGCCCCCGCCACCGCCCGCCCAGCCACCGCAACCGGCCTATTCCGCACCGGCCGCCGCGCCGCCGCCACCACCACCGATGCACTCACCTCAGCAAGGAGCGCTGCCGATGCAGAGCGAACTGTTCGCCCCCAGCCACGCCGAAGTCAGCGGCGCGGGCATCCAGAAGCAGGGCGGCAAGATGATCAAGGTGGCCGTGAACGGCGAGGTCATGGCCCGTGCCGGATCGATGGTCGCCTACCAGGGCGATCTGCAGTTCCAGGCGCTCGGTGCGGGCGGGATCGGCCGGGCGATCCAGCAGCGGCTGACCGGTGAAGGCGTTCCGCTGATGAAGGTGTCCGGCCGTGGCGACCTGTTCGTCGCCAACGGCGCCGCCGACGTGCACACCATAGACCTGGACGGCACCGACGGCCTCACCATCAACGGCGCCAACGTGCTCGCCTTCGATTCCTCGTTGCGCTACGACATCCGGATGGTGCAGGGCGCCGCCGGATTCGCCAGCAACGCCGGCTTGTTCAACTGCGTCTTCACCGGCCGCGGCCGCATCGCCATCACCACGCACGGCACGCCGGTGGTGCTCGATGTCGACCAGCCGACCTACGCCGACCCGCAGGCGGCGGTGGCTTGGTCGTCGAGCCTGCAAACCGGCATCAAACGCAACGATTCCTTCGGGCTGGGCCGGCTGATGGGCCGCAGCACCGGCGAGGGGATGACGCTGTCGTTCTCCGGACGCGGATTCGTCATCGTGCAGCCGTCGGAGCTGCCGCCGGGCGGCTTCCTCGGGGGCACCGGCGGCGGACAGGAAGCCGGCCAGAGCGGTGGTGTGCTGGGCGGACTGTTCGGATAGCGGCCGGAATCAAGCCTGGAGCGACGCGAGTTCCACGACGGTGATGTCCGATGGTGCGCCCACTCGCACCGGCGGACCCCACGCTCCGGCTCCCCTGGACACGTACAGCTGGGTATCGCCGTACCGCTCCAACCCGGCGACGGTCGGGTTCGCCAAACCCGCAAGGTAATTGCCGGGCCAGATCTGGCCGCCGTGGGTGTGGCCGGACAGCTGGAGATCCACGCCGTGCGCCACCGCGTCGTCGATCAGAACCGGCTGGTGCGCCAGCAGCACGGCGGTGCGTGACCGGTCGCGGTCGCCGAGCGCCTTGCCGAAGTCCGGGCCATGCCCGGTTCGTTCGCCCTGCACGTCGTTCACGCCCGCCAGGTCGAATCCGGGCAGCTCGGTGCGGGTATTCGCGAGCAGGTGCATGCCGAGTTCCTGGACATGCTCGATCCACTGCTCCGCGCCGGAGAAGTACTCATGGTTGCCGGTGACGAAGAACGCGCCGTGCCGCGCGCGCAGGCTTGCCAGCGGCTCGACAGCCGAGCGGAGGTGTTCGACGCTGCCGTCCACCAGGTCGCCGACCACCGCGATGAGATCGGGTTGGGTGTCGTTGACCGTCCGGACCACCCGTTCGGCGAAACCGCGCCCCAGGATCGGTCCCAGATGGACATCGCTGACCACCGCGATCCGGAAGCCGTCGGCTCCGCGCGGCAATTTCGCCAGCGGCACGGTGACGTGCTTGACGGTGGGTCCGTTCAGGACGCCGTGAGCGCCGAGGCCGACCGTGGTCGCCGCGGCGGCGACGGCGGCTCCGCTCACCACGCGGGAGACGAAGACGCGGCGCGGCAGTGCGGTGCCCGCGGATCCGGCCTCCTCGACCGGATCGTCCTGCTGCGGTGAAGGTTTCGGCGCGGGAGCGGTTTCGTGCGCGACCGCGGCGACCGCGGGTTCGCTCACCGGGCTTTCGCGAGCGAACCGGCGCAGCGCCAGGTACCGGATCGGTTCGCCGACCAGCAGCGCCAGCAGCAGGTACACGAACAACGCGCCCCACAGGTAGCCGGGCCAGGCGATGATCCGCACCACCGTGAACGGAGCGGACAGCAGCTCGGCCACCGTCGCGCCCAGCAGCAGCAGCGGCCCCGTCACCACGACAGCGGTGCCGATTCGTCGCGCGCGGGACTCCGCGATGGTCGTGTCTCGCACGAGTCGCCGCCATACGTACCGGTGGGCGCCCACCACCGCGAAGACGACGATTCCGACGAGAACGAGCACGGCGATTCCGACGAGAACAGTCTCAACCACGGCGGCACTCTCTGTGAAGATTGCGGATGCGCGGCATCAACTTACGTCACGGCGCGGCGCCCGCACGCGATGCCCGCTTCCCGGTGCCGGTCATCTCGTTCGCTCGACCACCCCGCGCAAGAACGCGGCTTGACCCGCGTGCTGCAGATCATCGGAGATCACGCTGACCAGTCGCACCCCGAGGGTGACCGGCGGGTCCCAGCCGGGGTCGACGACGCGGTCCAGGTCGCCGTCGCCGAGTGCCCGGACGAAACGCAGTGTCTGCTCGTGCACCGCGTCGAAGTAGCCGGTGAGCAACTCGGCGGGTGCGCGGATCACCGCCACGTCGGCGGCGCCGTCGCCGTAGCCGGTCGCCGACTTGTCGACGGGCAGGCCGAACCGGTCGTACCATCCCTGCGCGGTCCAGATCTGCTCGGCACCGGCCACGTCCGCGAGGTGATCGTCCTGCACCCGGGTCAGGTGCCAGATCAGCCACGCGATCGAGTTGGCGCCCGGATCGGCGCGATAGACGAGGTCGTCGTCCGCCGCTCCCTCGACGGCTTCGTGCACCACTTCTTTGATCCGCTCGAAAGCGTCGGTCAGCACATCGGCACTGGTAGCCATGAGTCGACGGTACCGAGGGCGGCCGCCGAGGACGAGCCCCGCGCGGCGGCCCGCGATTCTCGCACGGTCGCACCACATTGAACGTGCCGTTATTCAACGGTACGATATGCAATGGTGAAATTGGTCGATGGCCTCCGAATCGGTCACCGACCGGACGAAGACGTACCGAAGTGAGGAAGTACCGATGATCCACGACCTCGAGACCGGGCGCGCCCGGCGTGCCGTTGTCCGCGTGGCGATGGTCGCCGCGCTCGCACTCACACCCGTCGCCGCTGTCGCGGCGCCCGCGATGGCGCAGCAGCCGACCGTCGCGCAGACGAGTCAGGCCGAGGAGATCCACGGCGGCTGGCACCGCCACGGCGGGTGGGGCAGGCACGGCCACGGCGGTTACGGCGGCTGGGGCGGTTATGGCGGATGGGGCGGCTACGGCGGCTACGGCCTCTGGGGCAATCCGTACGGCTTCTGGGGCAGCCCGCTGGGCATCTGGCCCGGCATCGTCTGGATGCTGCCGGGCACCGGAAGCGCGCTCTGAGGACCTCCGGACGGTCGGCCAGCTGACCTCCGGCTCCGCGCCAGGACACGGCGATCGCGTGCGCGCCAGCGCACAGCGCGGATCCGGAGGTCACCTGCCGCCGAGACGAAACAGTCCCGGCGACATCGGACAGCCCATGGCCCCGCAACACCGTGGCGGCCTCGAATTGCGCGCCCACGCCGGGACACCCCACGAGCGGAGGACATCTCGCCCGCTCGTCCACCCGCGTCGCGGGAACCCCAGCACTTTCGCAGCACTCGGCCGACGAAACTCCCCTCACTCTCATTTCCCGCCCGGGCGCTTCGGGGTATTTGCCTGTTCATCCGGTCGAATTCCACAGTGCCCCTGTGCGAATCAGCACACATTCTGCAACCTGGACGTATAGTCGGGTGAAACAGATGTTGCCCGTTGATAATTCGCATCCGTCCGGTTCCCGCTACCGCCACCGATTTTCCGTGAAATTCGCAGAACGATTGCTTCGGCAAAGCCCTGCGGCCAGAATGGTGGGGCCGAGAACCGGCATCTTGGGGATTCGTCGGCACTCGTGGCCGACACGACTATGTGGGGAAATACGATGAGAGTCAACAGATTCGCCGCCACCGCCCTACTCGCGGTCGGAGCCACCGGAATTGCGACGGGCGTCGCGCACGCCCAGCCCACCGCGCCCGCGCAGGTCAGCGTGCACGGCGTCGAGCAGGGCATCGGGTTCACCTCGACGCCCGCCACCGACGGCACCGGGGTGGTCACCACCCTCGACGCGGGCACCTTCGCGTTGACCGCCGACGCCAGGGCGGTCGAGCTGCGCAGCGGCACGGGACAGGTCATCGCGACCCTGCCCCTGGCCTTCCAGGCGGCGGGCGCGACGCACGGTCTGGCGCCCGCGATCACCGACGCAGGCCGCACCCTCACGGTGACGCCGGTGAACGCGCCCGCGGCGACCGAGCGCCTCACCCAGTTCGTCGGTGAGGACGAGACGCTGGCCCGCAAGCAGTACAACGCGGGCATCGGCGCACTCATCGGCGCGGGGATCGGCGCCGTGATCGGCTTCTTCCTCGGCGGGGTCGGCGCGCTGGTCACCGTTCCGATCGGGGCGGGCATCGGTGCGCTGATCGGGTTCTCCACGCCGTAACGGCCGGTCCGGTGTGCGGCCGCCGATGGACGACCGCACACCGCTCGCCGGTCGCACCGCCGGGATTCCCTGGGCGCGTGCTCGCTTGGTGCGGCACTCGACCGAGGGGGACGCGGCGATCCGACCGTCGGCTCCACCGCGAGTCGTCCACCCTCGTGGACGGCGGGCCGAAACGACCTACCCGGCCGCGCCCTGGGGCATGATGGGGAGGCACGGAGACGCTCGGAGCGAAGACACAGGATCCGCGAGATGGCACAGCGCAGTTCCCTCTCACAGCAACGCGCTGCACTGGAACAAGAGTGGTCCCGATGGATACCCACCGGAGCACCACAGGGTGACTCCACGCTGCGCAGCGAGGTCGCGCAATCGTGGCTGCGGTCGCTGCGCACTGTCGATCCGGCGTGCGACCACGCGCCCCTCGCCGAAGCCGACGTGTCCGCCCGCTGGGCCGAATCCCCCTTGCGCACACCGGTATCCGAGCTGACCGACCAGTTGCGCGACATCACCGAGGGCGCGGGCTACGTCGCGGCGATCACCGACGAGACCGGGACCATTCTCTGGTCGCACGGTGGTCCGGTGATGCGTCGCCGGGCCGAACAGGTGAACTTCGCACCGGGCGGTCGCTGGGACGAGGCGCACATGGGCACGAACGCGCTGTCGCTGGCGCTGCGCACCGAACGCCCGCACACCGTCTTCTCGGCCGAACATCTGGTCGCCGCCCTGCACGGCTGGGTCTGCTACTGCGCGCCGATCCGCGGCGCGGGCGGTCGCCAGATCGGCGTGCTGGACCTGTCCACCACCTGGGACCGCGCCCACCCGCTGGCCATGTCCACCGCCCGTACCCTGGTCAGCGCCATCGAAGCCAAGCTGCACCACGGCATGGCCGCGCCAGGAGTCCGGCTGACCTGTCTCGGCGCGGGCCGCTTGGTCCGCGACGGCGCTCCTGTTCGCTTGCGTCCGAGGCAACTGGAGATCCTGGCTCTGCTGGCGCTGGAGCCCGAGGGCTTCACCCATGAACGCCTGCACTTCGCGGTGTACGGCGACCGGCCGGTCGGCACGAGCACGCTCAAGTCGGAGATGTCCCACCTGCGCCGCGCCACCGGCGGCGACATCACCAGCCGGGTCTATCAGCTGGTGAGCCCACTGTCCTGCGACGCCGTGGACGTGCTCGCCGCACTCGAGGCGGGCGACACCGCCACGGCGGTCGAGCTGTATCGCGGGCCGCTGCTGCCCGGCTCGGACACGCCGGGGATCGTGCAGTGGCGCGAGTATCTGGCAGTCGGCGTGCGCACCGCGGTTCTGACCAGCCGGAACGTCGAGCACGCGCTGCGCTACGGCGAGCGCGCACCGTACGACGTCGAGGTGCACGAGCACGCGCTGCGCCTGCTCCCCGCGGGCGACGCTCGCCGCGCACTCGCGGCCGCCCGACTGCACGGCGCGCTGCGCGACTGAAGTCTCCTTCGCGCGTTCGGTGGTCGCGCCGGGGCCACCGCGCGCCTCAACGTTTCGTCAACCCTCGCCCGGCATAGTGACCCGCGTCACGGTCGATCCGCCGTGCGCATCACGTCCGCAACCAGCGAGGAGTTACCCGTCATGAGCTACGCGAAGCCGGGAGCCGAGGGCAGCGTCGTCGAATTCGCCACGCGCTACGACAATTTCATCGGCGGTGCGTGGACCGCCCCGGTCGAGGGCCGCTACTTCGAGAATCCGTCCCCGGTGGACGGACAGACCTTCTGCGAGGTGGCGCGCTCGTCGGCCGCCGACATCGAACTCGCCTTGGACGCCGCGCACCAGGCGGCCGACGCGTGGGGCGCGACGTCGACGACGGAACGAGCCAACATCCTCAACAAGATCGCCGATCGGATCGAGGACAACCTCGAGGCGCTCGCGGTCGCCGAAACCTGGGAGAACGGCAAGCCGGTCCGGGAAACGCTGGCCGCCGACCTGCCGCTGGCGGTCGATCACTTCCGCTACTTCGCCGGCGCGGTCCGCGCCCAGGAGGGCGGCATCAGCGAGATCGACGCCGACACCATCGCCTACCACTTTCACGAGCCGCTCGGCGTCGTCGGGCAGATCATTCCGTGGAACTTCCCGATCCTGATGGCGACTTGGAAGCTCGCGCCCGCTCTGGCCGCAGGTAACGCGGTGGTGCTCAAGCCCGCCGAGCAGACCCCCGCCTCGATCCTGAAGGTCGTCGAACTGATCGCCGATCTGCTGCCGCCCGGAGTTCTCAACGTGGTCAACGGCTTCGGCGTAGAGGCGGGCAAGCCACTGGCCGCCAGCCCGCGCGTGGCCAAGGTCGCCTTCACCGGCGAGACCACCACCGGCAGGCTGATCATGCAATACGCCAGCGAGAACATCATCCCGGTCACCCTCGAGCTGGGCGGCAAGAGCCCGAACATCTTCCTGCCCGACATCATGGCCGCCGACGACGCCTTCCTCGACAAGGCCGTGGAAGGCTTCGTGATGTTCGCGCTCAATCAGGGCGAGGTGTGCACCTGTCCGTCTCGCGCGCTGATCCACTCCTCGATCTACGACGAGTTCATCGCCCGGTGCATCGAACGCACGAAAGCCATCCGCAGCGGTAACCCGCTCGACGAGGCCACCATGATCGGCGCCCAGGCCAGCAACGACCAGTACGAGAAGATCCTGTCCTACATCGACATCGGCCGCCAGGAAGGCGCCGAGGTGCTCACCGGCGGCGGTCCGCGCAAGGTGCAGGAGTTCCCCGACGGCTTCTACGTCGAGCCGACGATCTTCTCCGGCCGCAACGACATGCGCATCTTCCAGGAGGAGATCTTCGGGCCGGTCGTGTCGGTGGCCACCTTCGACTCCATCGATGAGGCGCTGAAGATCGCCAACGACACCCTCTACGGACTCGGCGCCGGAGTGTGGACCCGCGACATCAACGCCGCCTACCGATTGGGCCGTCAGATCAAGGCGGGCCGGGTCTGGACCAACTGCTACCACGCCTACCCCGCGCACGCGGCGTTCGGCGGGTACAAGAAGTCCGGCATCGGGCGCGAGAACCACCGGATGATGCTCGACCACTACCAGCAGACCAAGAACCTGCTGGTCAGCTACTCGCCGGACAAGCTCGGATTCTTCTGATGAGCGGTCCGGTCCATCGCGTCGAGCTCACCGGAGCAGCGGAGGTACTGCTGCACCGGCTGATCGCCCAGCACGGCCCGGTCATGTTCCACCAGTCCGGCGGCTGCTGCGACGGAAGCTCGCCGATGTGCTACCCGCGCGGCGAGTTCCGGGTCGGCGCGTCGGACGTGCTGCTCGGGCACCTGGCGGCGGACACCCCGTTCTGGATGAGCGCCGACCAGTACGACTACTGGCGCCACACCCACCTCACCGTCGACGTGGTACCCGGCCGAGGCAGCGGATTCTCGCTGGAAGCACCCGAAGGCGTGCGCTTCCTCATCCGCTCCCGGCTGCTCACCGACGAGGAACTCGCCGTCCTCGCGGCGCAACCGCCGCCCACCGGGGCGGATCTGCCCCACTGACCCGGCGCGCCGGCCACTGCGGGATACGGCAGAGCCGATGCGCCGAAATATTTCCATGCGGGAATAGTGAGGGAGCGGATACCGTCGTTCGAGTTGGTTAGACAAGCGAACGAGAGGGGCCGCCGTGGCGACCGAGACTGCGGCGGCGCCGGTGGGGCTGCGATCCGAGCGCGGCGCCGTGCTCGGCTCGCTGATGCTGGCGACCGCGCTGGTCGCGCTCGATTCGACGGTCATCGCCACGGCGGTGCTCACCATCACCGACAGTCTCGGCGGCTTCGCGCAGTTCCCGTGGTTGTTCTCCATCTATCTGCTCGCGCAGGCGGTGACGGTACCGATCTACGGCAAGCTCGCCGACACCGTCGGCCGCAAACCCGTGATCCTCTTCGGCATCGCGATGTTCGCGCTGGGTTCGCTGCTGTGCGGCGTCGCGACCAGCATGCTCGGGCTGATCGTCTTCCGCGCCGTGCAGGGCATCGGCGCCGGAGCGATCCAGCCGATGACGATGACCATCGCGGGCGACCTGTACACGCTGTCGGAGCGCGCCAGGGTGCAGGGCTATCTGGCCAGCGTGTGGGCCATGTCGAGTGTGGCGGGTCCGCTGCTGGGCGGCTTGTTCGCCGAGTACGTCAGCTGGCGCTGGATCTTTCTGGTCAACCTTCCGCTCTGCGCGCTGGCCGGATGGATGCTGGTCCGCAGTTTCACCGAGAGCGCCCCACGGCGCAGACAGAGCGTCGACTACCTGGGCGCGGCACTGCTGGCGGTCGGAGCGGGCGCGGTGATCCTCGGACTGCTCGAGGGCGGCCAGGCGTGGGCATGGTCCTCGCCGGTCAGCATCGGGATCTTCGCAGGCGGCGTGGCGCTGCTGGTGCTGTTCGGACTGATCGAACGCAGGGCGCGGAATCCGATCCTGCCGCTGTGGGTGTTCACCCGCCGCGTGGTGATCGCCAGCAGCCTGGTGTCGGTGCTGATCGGCGCCATCCTGGTCGGAGCGACCTCCTACGTGCCGACCTTCACCCAGGGGGTCCTGGGCACCGGCGCGCTGGTCGCGGGCCTGACGGTCGGCGCGCTCACGCTGGGCTGGCCGCTGGCCGCCTCCCAGGCGGGAAAGGTTTACCTGCGCTTCGGCTTTCGCGCGACCGCCCTGCTCGGTAGCGGTCTGGCCGCGATCGGCGCCGCGAGCACACTGCTGATCGCGCAGCACTCGGCGCTGTGGCAGATCGCCGCCTCGTGCTTCGTGATCGGCATCGGCATGGGCTTGGTCGCCACTCCGACCCTGATCGCGGCGCAGACCAGCGCCGAATGGACCGAGCGGGGCGTGGTCACTTCCGCGAACATGTTCGCGCGCTCGATCGGCAGCGCGGTGGGCGTGGCGGTATTCGGCGCGATCGTGAACGCGCGGGTCGGTCACACCGATCACCCGCTGCCCGCGGCGCTGGCCTCGGCGATACATCTGGTCTTCGTCGCGATCGCGGCGATGGCCGTCGTCATGGTCCTCGCCGCGGCCATGATGCCGCGGCGGGCGGCGACCGACTGACCCGAACCCGCCCAGTTGCGGCGCCGGCATCCCGGCTACGGCACCGGGCCGGCGGATGCCGCCGAGTCCGGTGCATCGAACGACACGACCGGAGACAGCGGGTTTTCGGAAGCGTCCGGTACCGGGCGTAGCGCAAGCTGGGGCTTCCCATCCGAACCGGAACTTGGAGGTCGCAGTGGCACAGGCCGTATGCGGGATCGTCGGCGTGTTCTTCCTGGGCATGGGTGCGTACGCGCTCGCGGCGCCCGCCGCGCTGATCCGGCCCTTCGGCGTCCAACTCACCGAACCGAGCGCCCGCTACGAAGTGCGCGCCGTCTACGGCGGCTTCGGCGTGGCGATGGCCGCCGTCCTCGCGGCGGCCGCCGCCGACCTCGGATCGCTGCGCGGCGGAATCATGGTCGCCGTCGGCGCGGCGCTGGCGGGCATGGCCCTCGGCCGGGTGGTGTCCGCCGCGCTCGATGAGCGCGCGGCTTTCTATCCCACCTGGTTCTACGGCGTGGTGGAGGCGGTCGGCGCCGCCGCGCTCTTCCTCGCCGCCTAGCGGGAACCGCCCATCACCTGATGGCGGAGTCGTTCACCGTGCTGATGGCGGAGTCGTTCACCGTGCCGGGCCTGCCGAGTTTGTTCAGCGCGAAGTACCCGGCCGACACCAGCACCGCCCACACCACCCCGACGACGATCGCCGTGCGCCCGCTGTCGGTGAACAGCAGCAGCACGACCACCAGGCCCAGGAAGGCCAGCGCGAGGACGGTCGTGTACGGCGCGGCGGGCAGCCGGTAGTCGCTCGCGGGGAGTTCACCCCGGGCGACCTTGGCGCGGTAGAGCAGGTGGCAGACCAGGATGACACCCCAGACGAAGATGATTCCGATGGTCGACACCGAGGTGATGTAGGCGAAGGCCTTGTCCGGGGAGATGACGTTGACGACCACGCCGATCACCATCGCCGCCGCCGACGCGGTGATCCCGACCCAGGGCACCGCGTTCGCGCTCAGCCGGGTCAGCCGGGCGGGCGCCTCGCCGCGCAGCGACAAGGTGCGCAGCATCCGGCCGGTCGAGTAGATCCCCGAGTTGCACGACGACAGCGCCGCGGTCAGCAGCACGAAATTCACGATGCCCGCCGCGCCGGGAATGCCGATCTGCTGGAAAACCTCCACGAACGGGCTCTTGCCCGCGTGGAAATTGCGCCAACTGGACACGGACATGATCACCACGAGCGCGCCGACGTAGAACAGGCCGATCCGGAACGGAAGCGTGTTGATCGCCTTGCGCAGAGTCGTGCGGGGCTCGCGCGCCTCCCCGGCGGTGACGCCGACCAATTCCACGCCCACATAGGCGAACAGCACGATCTGCAGCACCAGCAGTGACTGACCGAGTCCGTTGGGGAAAACGCCGCCGTCGGCCCACAGATTGGTGACCGTGGGATTCGGCGCGTGACCGAACCCGATCAGCAGCACGCCGATGCCGAGCAGGATCATGCCGATGATCGCGGTCACCTTGATGGCGGAGAACCAGAACTCGCCCTCACCGAACAGCCGCACCGAGATCAGGTTGGCGGCGAACATCACCGCGAGCACGACCAGCGCGGTGATCCACGCCGGGATGTCGAACCAGTACTGCACGTACTTGCCCGCCACGGTGATCTCGGCCATGCAGGTGGCCACCCACACCGCCCAGTACGACCATCCGGTGACGAAACCGGCGAAGCGACCGAGGAATTCGTGCGCGTACTCGGCGAAGCTGCCCGAGATCGGCCGGTAGGTCAGCAGTTCGCCGAGCGCCCGCATGATCACGAAGATAGCCAGGCCCGCCGCCAGGTAGGCCAGGATGAGGCCGGGGCCCGCTTGCTCGATCGCGCCGCCCGCGCCGTAGAACAGACCGGTGCCGATCGCGCCGCCGATGGCGATCATCTGAATGGTGCGCGGGCTCAGGCTCCGGGCATAGCCTTCCGAGTCGCCGCTGTCCGCCGGAGCCGACGGTCCGGCGTCCTGAAGGTGACGGTCGGAGGCTGTCATACTGCGGTCCTTCCCCTCGCTGGGCGGCGACGCGCGGACGCCGGTCGCCGGCCGGTGCGCCGAACACACGACGTCGGATCATCGCGCGTCCGGCCTGGATCAGCTCGTCACGCTACCGCCCCGGTGAGACGCGTCGTCCCCGGGCCACTCGCCGAGGCCACCCGCACACCTATCGGATGGGCGTTCCGGCATGCCATCATCGGGTCCCTACCGAAAGCACGTGTCATGACCGAAATGCCCGCCGGGCGCTCACGAGCGGTGCGCTACGCGATCCGCACCACCGTTGTCCTGATCGCGATCGTGGCCGTCCTGGCCGGTGCGGCGTTCGCGACGACGGCGGTCCTGCGCATCCCGTCGCCGCCGACGCTGCTGCGCCTCATGACCGACCCGCCCTCCGCGCAAGGCGCGCTGTTCGAGAGCCGGACGGTGGCCGCCTCCCCCACCCCGCGTCCCCTGCCGATCACACCGCAGCCGCTGCCCGACCGGGTGCCCTGGAAGGGCTCGCACGTCTCGATCACCGATTTCCTCGTCACCACGCACACAAATTCGTTCCTGGTCTTACGCGGCGGGGCGCGCACGCACGAGTGGTACCGCGACGGCGTCACGGCGACCACCCGCCAGTCCTCCTGGTCGGTGGTGAAATCGATCGTGTCACTGCTGATCGGCCGAGCCGTCGCCGCGGGAAAACTCGGCGAACACGACCGCCTGGTACAGATCCTGCCCGAGCTGACCACCGGCGGCGCGTACGACACCGTCACCATCCGCGACCTGCTGGACATGGCCTCCGGTGTCGACGTCTCGGAGAACTACAACAAGTACATGCCGCTGACCGGCACCGCACGGATGTATCTCACCGAGGATCTCGCCGGATTCGCCCGGGACCACCACGGCCTGCGGTTCCCGCCGGGCAGCGCGGGTGAATACCGCAGCATCGACACCCAACTGCTGGGCATGGTCCTGGCGCGAGTCGAGGGCTTGCCGCTGGGTGCGCTGTTGGAGCGCGACATCTGGGCCCCGATCGGCGCCGAGGACGACGCGCTGTGGAATCTCGATCACGCCGGCGGCCAGGAGAAAGGGTTCTGCTGCCTGAACGCGACGGCCCGCGACTTCGCCAAGATCGGCCAGCTGGTGCTGGACGCTGGCCGCGTGGGCGACGCGCAGATCGTGCCGCCCGAATGGATCGAACGCATCCGCACCCCGGCCCCGCACCGGGTGGGCGACTGGCCCTATAGCGCGCAGTGGTGGCACCCGACCGGTGGGGACGGCGCCGACCTCACCGCGGTTGGCGTATACGGCCAGTACGTCTATGTCGACCCGCCCAGCGGCACCGTCATCGTCAAGCTCAGCGACCACGGGACCACCCAGGACGAGCAGGAGATCATCGAGGTGTTCCGCGCGATCGCGCGCGGCTGAGGCGACCGGCGAAATACACCGGGGACGCCGGGCGTTGGGACTGGAGATCGGCACTCTGGAGGAGATAGATGATCGACGTCCCGCTGTCCGTACTGGATCTCGCGCCGGTCCAGTCCGGCCGCACCGTCGGCGAGGGGCTCGACGCGACCACCGAATTGGCCAGGCGCACCGAGGCTTTGGGCTACCACCGCTTCTGGGTGGCCGAACACCACAACATGCCCGGCATCGCCAGTTCGGCGCCGAGCGTGCTGCTGGCCCACCTGGCCGCCGCCACCTCCACCATCCGGGTCGGCTCCGGCGGTGTGATGCTGCCCAACCACGCACCGCTCGTGGTCGCCGAGCAGTTCGGCACCCTGCACGCACTGCATCCCGGACGGATCGACCTGGGCATCGGACGCGCGCCCGGCACCGACCAGGCGACCGCCCGCGCGCTGCGGCGGACCGCCGACGGCCTGTCGGCGGAGTCGTTCCCGCAGGAGCTGGCCGCGCTGCTCGGCTACTTCCGCGGGTCCGATCCCGGCGGCATCGCCGCGACGCCGGGGCGCGGCGAGGAACCGGAGATCTGGCTGCTGGGTTCCAGCGGCTACAGCGCCCAGGTCGCCGCGGTGCTCGGACTGCCGTTCGCCTTCGCGCATCACATCAGCCCCGACAACACCGAGCCCGCGCTGGCACTCTACCGCGAGCACTTCCGGCCCTCCGAACGCCTGGAGCGCCCGCACGCGATGCTGGCGGTCGCGGCGATCTGCGCCGACACCGACGAGCGCGCCGAGACCCTCGCCGGTCCCCGTGACCTGGCCTTCCTGAACCTGGTGCGCGGCACGCCGCAAGCCTTGGCCACGCCGGAGGACGCGGCCGCGTTCCGCCCGTCCGAGCACGAGCGCGCCTTCATCCGGCAGCGCCGGGCCGGGCAGCTGCTCGGCTCGCCGGAAACGGTGCGCGCGCAGCTCGCCGACCTGCTGCACCGCACCCAGGCCGACGAGCTGATGATCAACACGCTGGTCTACGACATCGACGACCGCGCCCGATCGTTCGAACTGCTCACCGAGAAGGTCGCGGCCTGAGGCCGCGGGTCAGTGCAGCCGGAAGCCGTGGTCGGTCAGCGCCTCGCGCAGCCGGTGCCTGCCGTTGAGTGCCGCCGCCGAGGCCAGCCTGGCCAGCACACGCTCGGTCCAGGAATGCGAGAGCTGTTGCTCGGCATAGAATTCCGCGATCCGGGTCTCGTACTCGGCCACGTGCGCCCGTTGCGCGGCGAGGTCGTAGGTCTCCCGATGCAGAACGGCTTCCTGCGGCAGGCGCGGCTTCACCCGCGCGTCCTCGGCGGGGTCGGGATGGCCGACCACCAAGCCGAAGACGGCGAACACCTGCGGCGGCAGGCCGAGTTCGGCGGCGACCTCTTCCGGCTTGTTGCGCAGCGCACCGATGTAGACGGTGCCGAGTCCGAGCGATTCCGCCGCCACGACCGCGTTCTGCGCCGCGAGCGCGGCGTCGATGAATCCGACGTAGCTCGACTCGAGGTAGTCCGCGCCCTCCAGCGGCGCGCTCCGGTCGGCGGCGAGCTGACGCAGGCGGGCGAAATCGGCCGTCCAGACCAGCAGCACCGGCGCCTGCACGATGTGGGCCTGATCGCCGGCCAGCGCGGCCAGACGCGCCTTGCGCTGCGGGTCACGGACCGCGATGACGCTCCAGACCTGCAGATTCGACGACGTCGGCGCGGACTGGGCCGCGGAGATCAGCAGGCGCAGGGTGGCGTCGGGCACCGGGTCGGACAGGTAGCGGCGCACCGAGCGGTGCTCGTGCAGCACCTGCAGGACTTGGTTCCACTGCGCGGGTTCGACCGGTCGCGGGTCGCGGTAACGCTGCTGCACGGCGTGGGTCGGTGTGGGCACGGACTGCGTCATGGTGGTCATCTTCTCGTCAGGGCGCCGCGCCGTCAGCGGTTGCCCGCAGCTCGAGCCGAACACAGGTAGGGTAAGTAAGGTAATCCTAATTAGTCTCATCGGAGGTTCTCTTGGCACGTCCTCGCACCACCCTCACGGTGCAGCGCACCGAATGGCTGACGCCACACCTGATCCGGGTACACCTCGGCGGCCCCGGCTTCGCCGCGTTCCGGCCCAGCGAGTTCACCGACTCCTATGTGAAGTTCATCTTCCCGCAGGACGGGAACGAGGTCCTGCGCACTTACACCGTTCGATCGGTGGACCCGCTCGCCGAGGAGATCGCGGTGGATTTCGTCTTCCACGGCGCGGAGGGCATCGCCGGACCATGGGCCGCGGAGGTTGCGCCGGGCGCGACCATCGACCTGTACGGTCCCGGCGGCGCCTACGCTCCGCGCCCGGACGCCGACTGGCATCTGCTGGCCGGTGACGAGGCGGCGCTGCCCGCCATCGCCGCGGCACTCGAGGCCCTGCCCGCCGAAGCGACCGGCCTGGCGTTCATCGAAGTCGCCGGTCCGGACGACGAGCTGCCCGTGAAGCAGCCGGACGGCATCGAGCTGACCTGGTTGCACCGTGGGGTCCGGCCGCCGGGCGAATTACTCGCCGAAACCGTCCGCGCGGCACCGTGGGCACCTGGCCAGGTCCAGGTGTTCATCCACGGTGAAGCCAAGTCGGTCATGCAGGATCTGCGCCGCTATGTCCGTAAGGATCGCGGTGTCCCCGCCGAGTGGGCGGCCTCGATCTCCGGGTACTGGCGTCGCGGCCGCACCGAGGAAGGCTTCCGCGAGTGGAAGGCCGAACTGCGGGCGACCGAGGAAGCCGACGGCTGAACCGTCAATCGCCCCAGCCGCTCATCGCCACGATCGCGTCCCAGGTGTGCGTCGGTAGTTCGGGGTGGCGCTGCCGGATGATCGCACCGGCAAGGCTCGCAGGCGGCGCCTTCCGCGGATCAGCCAGGGCTTGGGCTTCGATCGCCGCGCCGAGCGCGCGGCTACCGCCCAGGCGCGGATACGCGGCGTGCACCAGGTCGGCGAAGCCGGGCGGCAGGTCGGCGGGCCCACCGCCCACGTCGACGCCGATCCCGTCCACCGCGATCCAGGTCTCCGGTGGCCTGCGCCGGCGCCAGACCGGCGAGTCGGTGAAACCGGAGGTGTGCGCGGCGATGGCGTCCCAGATCGCGTCCACCCTGGTGTCGGTCACGCCGTTGTCCTCGAGGAATCGCGCGGCGCGATCGGCGCCGTCGATCTCGAACCTCTGCTCGCCGCCCGCGCTGTCGGCCAAGCCGATGTCGTGCAATGCGCAGATGAGATACATGGTCTCCTCGTCGTAGTCGGCTCCGGGCCGCAGGCCCTGCCCCTCGGCGACCGCACGTCCGAAGAGGAAGCCGCGCACGCTGTGGTTGCGCAGCATCGGGGAGAGTTCGGCGGCCATGAGTCGGTTCGCTCTGTCCGCCAACGGCGTAGCTGGGAAGTTCAGTGAAATATTCTGTGCCACAGCATGTTTCGCTGCGACGACGTAAGCGCTCGCGGCGATGCCCGCGCCCAGCGCGGCACGACGAGACATGGACATGGTCGTACTCCTGGTGAGGGAAGGGTGCGATCAGCTCGCGGGCGCGCGGAAGCGCCTGCGGTAGTCGCTCGGCGAGGTGCCGAGCAGGTCGAGGAAGGTGCGGCGCATCGTCTCCTCGGAGCCGAATCCGCTGCGCCGGGCGACCGCCGTCATCGGCTCGTCGCCGGATTCGAGCAACGCCTGTGCTGCTTCCAGCCGGGCCTGCTTGACGTAACGCCCCGGCGTCATGCCGATCTCCTGCCGGAACAGGCGGCTGAGATGGCGTTCGCTCAGCGCGGCGCGGGCGGCCATGGCCGCCAGGCTGTGGTCGGCGCACAGGTCGGCGACCACCGCGTCGACCACCTGGCGCAGACCGTCGGTACGCGGGGTCGGAATGCTCGTGCGCACGCTGAACTGCGACTGGCCGCCGGGCCGGTGCAGGAACACGACGAGATGTTTCGCCAGCGAGCGCGCGAGTTCGGCGCCGTGCTCCTCCTCCACCAGCGCCAGTGCCATATCTATGCCCGCGGTGACGCCCGCCGAGGTGATGATCGGGCCGTCGCGCAGATAGATGGCGTCGGCGTCGACCCGGACGAGCGGAAACCGCTGGGCCAGCGCGGCACACGCCAGCCAATGCGTGGTGGCGCGCCGCCCGTCCAGCAACCCGGCCTCGGCCAGTACGAACGCGCCGGTGCACACCGAGGCCACCTGCCGCGCCGCGCCGCCGACCGCGCGCACCGCGTCCACCAGCGCGGCCGGAACGTCGTCCTCCGGCGGATATCCTGGCACCAGCAGCGTGTCGACCGAGCCGCCCAGCTCGCCCAGCGCACCGTCGACACCGAGCGGCACGCCGACGTCGGTGCGCACCGGAGTTCCGTCGGGTGAAGCGAAGCGAATCCGGCGCCCGGCCCAGTGCAGCACCTGCACCGGTCCGGCGACGTCGAGCATCAGCACTCCGTCCGATACCGCGACAACGACGTCCCCGCTTGCCTTCATGAACCCAGTCTCGAGCCGCCGGAACGAGTCCGCAAGGACACGTAACCCACAGATCCGGACATGCGGACAACGAAGGCGCGGGAGCGCAACGACAGAAAGGTGGGTCCGCCGATCCACCCTTGTTGACGCGGCATTCTCAGTAGCATTGACGCACAACAGATTCGGCGACATACGACGAAGGGGGCGGGGTGGATCCGTTCACGGTGATCGTGACCGCGTTGATCGCGGGCGCGGCAGCAGGCGGACAAGACGCGGCGTCGGAGACGGTGCGGGACGCGTATCGGGCGATCCGGCGCCGCATCAGCCGCGGCGATGCGGACGCACAGGCGAGGGCCGCGTTGGAAGCCAACGAAACATCGCCCGGCAGCGACGTCGCGGCCTTGGAAGCCGCAGTGGTCCGGGCGGGAGGAGTGGACGACAGCCAGTTGCAGGCCCTGGCGGCCCAGCTGCTGCGGGCATTGCCCACCGCGGAAACCGATCGGGCCCGGCATCATATCGACCTGCGCCACGCCAAGGGCGTACAGCTGGGCGACAACAACACGCAGAACAATACCTTCCACTGACCGCGGCCAACTCTTCGACGGGCCGGGCACGATCCGCTGGCGCGAAGCGCTGACCAGAGGTTCCGGTGAAAAATCAGCTCCCGATTCAAATCGGCGAAAGAAATGTCCAGAACAATTTCTGGACCGAACGCAAAAGATCGCTCGTCGTGATCGGCACAGCCCTGCTGATCATCATATCCGTGTCGGCAGCCGTCACAATATATCTACTGCTGCCGGATCGCGCCGTATCCGCCCAGCACGCACTCGACGCCGACCGCGAGGAACGAGACCGCGCCACACCTCCGGTTCGAGTGGAGGGCGTGAGCGGCCCACCGGGCGGTCCTGCGTCGCTGGCTGCACCGAGCGTCATCGACCTGGATGGAGTGACCCTGGACAGGTCGAACATGCAGAATTTCGTCCCTGACGGGGTGCCGCTGGGACAACTCATGACGCATTCTCATGAACCGAAATTCTCTTCGGGGTACAGCGAAGGTTCGCTCTACTACAAGCTGACCGGACAGAACTACACGCCGGTCCAGATCTCCAGCATCACCGCCAGAATACTGGAGAGAAACCGGCCGCCATCGGGGACTATCGTCCCGTTCTTTCCACAGGGCGCGACGGAAGCATTGACAATGGGATTCGACTTGGACTCCAGTGATGTGGTCGAGGCGAAGGCGTTGGACGAGTTCGGCCGATTCACCGAGCTCGATTACCTGAAAACACATGCGGTTACCCTCGCACTGAACGAGACGCTGGCATTCGAGATAGAAGTCCGAGCGCGAGAATGCGACTGCAGATTCGTGGTGGACGTCGGGTTCGCGGACGGCCGCTCACTGACGATCGACGACGGCGGAAAGCCATTTCGATTCGTTACCTTCGCAAGCTCATACGAGCGCGCATACGTCCCGATGTACGACATGGTGGATGGCTCCCCGGCACCGAAGACGAAACTCCGGCGATGCCAGTACCTCAACGAGTGCCAGCTGCGGTATCAGCAGGTGTACACCAAGTAGCCGGCGCGTGGGTCGCGGAGTTCGCAAGCCGGTCCGGCACGCCACCGGCGAGGAGAACATCCCGCACTCGACCGCTGTCGGCACTACGTCAGGAGACCGACGATGGTGGCGGACAAGAAGCTGACCAAGGTGGCGCCGTAGAGCAGGCGGAGGCCGTTGCGGGCGATGACGGTGCCCTGTTTTTCGCTGAGGCTGCGAACGGCGCCGGTGACGATGGCGATGGTGGAGAAGTTCGCGAACGACACCAGGTAGGTGGACACGATCGCGACGGTGCGCTCGGACAGTCCGGCCTTGTCGCTGTTCAGTTCCTGCATGGCGACCACCTCGTTGGAGACCAGCTTGGTGCCCATGAATCGGCCCGCGGCCGCCGCCTCGTCCCATGGGACGCCGGTCAGCCACGCGCCGGGTGCGAAGACGTGCCCCATCACGTCCTGGAATGTGGTGCCGTGGAACAGCGCGGCGAAGATTCCGTTGATCATGGCCAGCAGAGCGATGAATCCGATCAGCATGGCCGCGACGGTGAAGGCGACCTTGAAACCCACCAGGATGTACTCGGTGAGCATCTCGAAGAACGATTGCGGTTTGCGGCTGTCGGCGATCTCCTCGCCGAGCAGTCGGGCATCGTCGGCGGCAGTGACCGTGTAGGGGTTGATCAACGAGCACACCACGAAGGCGCCCAGCATGTTCAGCATGATGGCCGCGATCACGTACTTCGGGTCGATGAGCAGCATGTAGGCGCCGAGGATGCCCGCGGAGACCGTCGACATCGCCGAGGCCGCCAGGGTGTACATGCGCTGCGGCGGGATGTCGTCGAGCATGGCGCGCAGCGAGATGAACACCTCGGATTGACCGAGGATGGCGGAGGCGACGGCGTTGAAGGATTCGATCTTGCCGAAGCCGCTCACCCACGCCAGCAGCAGGCCGAGGCACTTGATGATCCACGGCAGCACCCGCAGGTGCTGCAAGATGCCGATCAAGGCGGAGACGAGCACGATCGGCATCAGCACCGCGAACAGGAATGCGGGTCCGCTGCTGCCGACGCTGGGCAGGTCGCCGAAGACGAAACCCGTCCCCTGGGCGGCGTAGCCGAGGATGTGGGCGAAGGTGTCGCTGACCGCGCGGATCACCGTCGCCCCGATCCCGGTTTTCAGCAGGAGGAAACCCAGCGCGACTTGCACGATCAGCAGGACAGCGATTCGCGGCAGCCGTCCGGCGGCGGCGCGGCGGTCGGTGCTGGGCAACCAGGCCAGCAGCAGGAAGCACACCAGCCCGACCGACCCGATCAGATGATGCACGCGCACCTCGGTTGCCCTGGCGTACAACAGCTATTGGGAGCACCTCTCATGTCGGTCTATGGTGCGGTGTCTCCACAGCTGAGAAGCCGTGCCGCCTTGCTCGCGCCCCCGCGACGGGCGCTTCCCCGCCCACCGTCTGATGCGGCGGGTCGACCCCGCACGCACCGGTCCCCACCATTGGTCCGGTCACCTGCTGATCCGGCCGGGCAGCACACCAGCCGCATCCGGCCGTGAGCCGCCCGGGAGCATCTGGGCCCCGGGCGGCTCGGACGTGGCGACTGCTCGCGCGCTACTGTCGCGGCGCGCGCAATGCCTCCTCCACGAACTTCGTGGTGTAGGTCTCGGACAGGTCGATGCGATCGCGCACGGGACGCACGTTCTTCGAGTACTTGCCGAGGATGTCCAGCACGTTCTGCGCGCCTTCGGGTTTCATCAACCCGTCGCCGTTGAACATGCCGATGGAGTCGCGGATCGACTGGACGTAGAGGTCCTTGCCCGCGCTCGCGTACTGCGGCGGCATCTTCTCGGCGATCTCCTCGGGCGTGTGCGTCTGGATCCATCGCAGCGTCTGCACGAACGCGGCGGCGAGTTTGCGCACGATGTCCGGGTGGGCGTCGATCGTCGCGCAGTTCATGTACAGCGACGTCGCCGGGTACAGTCCGCCGAGTGCGGCGCGGGTGCCCGCCTCGGTGCGCATGTCCACCAGAATCCGCGCCTCGCCGGAATTCACCATCTGCGCCACGGTCGGATCGGTGGTCATGCCCGCATCGATGCCGTCGTGATTCATGCCCGCGATGAACGTCTGTCCGGCACCGACTTTCACCCGGGTGTAATCGGCGGTGGTCATACCCTCCTGGCCGGTGAGCGCCTGGGTCAGGAAGTCGGTCGAGGAACCGAGCGAGGTCACGCCCAGCTTCCTGCCGCGCAGGTCGGCGACCGAGGTGATGTCCGTGTCCGCCTTCGACACCAGCTCCACCTCGCCCGGCACATCGGACATCTGCACCACCGAGCGGATGCACTGGTCCTTGGCCTGCAGGTCGATGGTGTGGTCGTAGAACCCGACCACACCCTGCACATCGCCGGTGAGCAACGCGGTTTCGGCGGTGGCACCGGACTGCTCGCCGAGCAGCTGGACGTCGATGTCGTTGGCCTCGAAGAAGCCGAGTTGCCGGGTGAGCACGGCGGGCAGATAGATGACCTTCTCCAGCCCGCCCACCATGATGGTGATCTGCGGGCGGCCGTCGGCCATCGGGATGGCGCGGGAGTCCCGGCATCCGGTGGCCGACAACAGTGCCGTGATCGCGACGGCTACCAGAGCCAAGTGCTTGCGATACCTCATGATCAGATCCCGTGGTTCGAGGTCGCCTGCGACGGACGCCATTTCAGCAGCCGGTTCTCCGCCATCCCGATCCCCCACTCTGCGATCAACGCGATCACGGTGATGATGATCATGCCCGCGTAGATGCCCGCCGAGTCGAAGGTGCCCTGCGCGTTGCTGATCAGCAGACCCAAACCTTTGCTGGCGCCCGCGTATTCGCCCACGACGGCGCCGATCAGCGCGAAGCCGAAGGCGGTGTGCAGGCTGGACAGGATCCAGGTGGTCGCGCTGGGCAGAACGATCGAGACCAGCACTTGCCTGCGGCTCGCACCGAGAATGCGGGCATTGTTCATCACATTGCCGTCGACCTCGCGCGCACCGGTGAACGCGTTGAAGAACACCGCGAAGAACACCAGCACCACCACCGTGGCGACCTTCGAGCTCAGGCCGAGACCGAACCAGATGATGAACAGCGAGGCCAGCACGATGCGCGGCACGGCGTTGAGCGCCTTGATGAACGGCGCGAGCACTTCGGCCCAGTACCGGCTGCGGCCGAGCAACACGCCCAGCACGACGCCGGCCACCGTGCCGATCACGAAGCCGAGCACGGCCTCCTGCACGGTGGTGTAGATCTGCAGCCAGATCGAGCCGAACTGTGTTCCCTCGGTGAACCATTCGACCAGCCGCGCCCAGATCAGCGACGGCTTGGAGTAGAAGAAGGGGTCGATCCACACCGTGGCGGTGAGCTCCCAAGCGCCCAGCCACAGCGCCACCAGCGCGGCACGCAGGCCCCAGGTGCGCACCCGTGCGCGCCGCGCGGCGGTCCGCACCCTGGCCAGGATCTGCTCTTCGGTCTCGTTCTCCACCACGGGCGTGGTCACGGTGTCGGGCACCAGCACGTCATGCGACACGGGAGGCTCCTTTCGCGCGGGCCGCCTCGACCTGGTCGCGCAACGTTTCCCAGATTTCCTTGTAGATGTCGCGGAACTCGGTCGTCAGCCGGACGTCCTCGACGCTGCGCGGCCGCGCCAAGCCGACGGTGAAGTCCCCGCAGACGGTGGCCGGGCTCGCGGTCATGACGACCACCCGGTCGGCGAGCACGATCGCCTCCTCCAGATCGTGCGTGACGAAGATGACCGCCGCGTTGGTGCCTGCCCAGACCCGCAGCAGCTCGTCCTGCATGAGCTGACGGGTCTGCACGTCCAGCGCGCTGAACGGCTCGTCCATGAGCAGGATCTCCGGCTCGTTGACCAGCGTCTGCGCCAGCGCCACGCGCTTGCGCATGCCGCCGGACAGCTGGTGCGGGTAGTAGCTCTCGAACCCGGCCAGACCGACCGTGCGCACCCACCCCGACGCCTTCGCGCGCGCCTCGGCGCGCGACGCGCCGCGCAGCCGCGGGCCGAGCGCGACGTTGTCCAGCACGCTCTTCCAGGGCAGCACCGCGTCCTGCTGGAACATGTAACCGATGCCGTCCGGGATGCCCTCGACGTCCTTGCCGCGCACCAGAGTCCGTCCTGCCGAGGCCGGCTCCAGGCCGGACACCAGCGACAACGTGGTGGATTTGCCGCATCCGGTCGGGCCGACGACGGCGACGAATTCGCCGGGACGCACCGCGAGGTCCAAATTGCGCACGGCGGTGTGTATGCCACCGCCGGTGCCGGGGAAGCGCTTGGTCGCGCTCCGCAGCTCGATGAGTGATTGCGTCATTGCTTCCTACTCCTGCGAGATCGGGTAGGGCGAACGTACGTGGCCCCGGTCACACGCCGGAGCTTGTGCGCACAACCGCCACAAACGCGGGATTCGCAGGTTTTGCGCATTCTGCTCACGCTCCCGTAAGCGGTGGTCTGCGCCTATGCTGCGCCCATGGCCACTGAGGGCGCGCGGGCCGTGCGGTTGCGGACCCAGGTTCTGCTGTCGCAGATCCTGGTCGTCGCGCTGACGCTCGGTGCCGCGTTCGCGGTCTTCGGCTACCTCAGTGATCAGCGGCTGCGCGACGCCTACGGCCAGCGCGCGCTGGCCGTGGCGCGCACCGTCGCCGCCGACCCGGTGGTGCGCGCCGAGGTGGCCGGATACGCGCCAGGCGTGATCGCCGACGATCCCGGCGTGCGCGAGGAACTCGCCGCCGGTCCGCTGGAGCGGCTCGCGGTGGACGCGACGCGGCGCAACGGCGCGCTGTTCGTGGTGATCACCGATGACGCGGGTGTCCGCCTTGCCCATCCGGACGCGGGCCGGCTCGCCGAGCACGTCAGCACCGATCCGTCCGAAGCACTCGCGGGCCGCGAGTCGATCAGAGAGGAGCGCGGCACCCTCGGGGACTCGGTGCGCGCGAAGGTTCCGGTTCTGGCTCCCGATTCCGACCGGGTGGTCGGCGCGGTCAGCGTGGGCATCGCCACCGACGCGGTGCACGATCAACTGCTCGGTGATCTGCGCACCGCGGGCGGGCTGGTCGCGGTGGCGCTGCTGGTCGGCATCGCCGGATCGGCCCTGCTCGCCCGCCGGTGGCGCGGGCTGACGCTCGGACTGGAACCGGGCGAACTGGCCGAACTGGTCCGTAGCCAGGCCGCGGTGCTGCACGGCATCGGCGGCGGCGTGCTCGCCGTGGACGCGTCCTGGCGCACGACCTTCGTCAGCGACGAGGCGCGCAGGCTGCTGGGCATCGCCCCGGACATCGGGCGTCCGGTGGACGAGGTCGGATTGACGCCGCGGGTGCTGGAAGTATTCCGCGACCTCGACGAACAACCCGCCTCGGCGACGGTCGGCGCGAACATCGTCATCGTGTCGGCGCGCCGGGTCAGCCGGGACGGGCGCGATCTCGGCGCGGTGCTCACGGTGCGCGACCGCACGGACGTGGAATCGCTGACCCGCCAGCTGGACGCGGTGCAGTCGATGAGCACGGTGCTGCGTGCGCAGCGCCACGAGTTCTCCAACAAGATGCACCTGATCAGCGGCCTGTTGCACAGCGGGCGGGTGGAGGAGGCGGCGCGGTCGGTCGACGAGCTGATCGGCGCGGGCCCGCTCGGTCCGGCGACACCGGGCATCGACGCCATTCACGACCCGTACCTGCAGGCATTCCTGGCCGCCAAGGCCGCGCACGCCAGGGAGAACGGCGTCGAGCTCGTGCTCGGGCCCAACACCTGGGTGGAGGGCGGGCTCACCGATCCGGTGGACGTGACCACCGTGCTGGGCAATCTGCTGGACAACGCCATAGAGGCCGTCCGCACCCGGGACCGTCCGGTGCGGCAAGTGGAAGTCGAACTGGTGCAAGAGGATTCGACGCTGCACATCGCTGTCGCCGACAGCGGCGACGGGGTCGCACCCGCCCTGGTGGACACGCTGTTCACCGAAGGGGTCTCCACCCGCGACGACCGCGGCGTCCCTGGTGGGCGCGGGGTCGGCCTGGCCCTGATCCGCCAGATCGCCCGCTCGCACGGCGGCGACGTGCGCCTGTCGAGTCCCGGCGGAGGCGAGCCGCCGCTCACCGGCGCGGAATTCATCGCCCGCATCCCCGGAGTGCTCGTGGAGAGCGAGGTGTCATGGCCGCGCCGCCCCTGACCGTGCTGGTGGTCGACGACGACTTCCGAGTGGCGAACCTGCACGCCGGAATCGCGGCGTCCATCCCGGGTTTCACGGTGGCGGGCACCGCCAACACCCTCGCCGCCGCGCGGGAACTCGTCGCGGCCGAGCGGATCGACCTGGCGCTGGTGGACGTGTATCTGCCGGACGGATCCGGCATAGATTTCGTGCGGGAGATCCACTGCGACGCGATGATGCTCACCGCGTCGGCGGAAAGCGACGCCGTGCGAGCCGCCATCGCGGCCGGCGCGGTGGCCTACCTGGTCAAGCCGTTTCCGCACACCGAACTGGCCGCCCGGCTGGCCGCCTACGCCCGGTACCGGCGCATTCTCGCCGCGCCGCAGGTCGACAACGCCCGGGTGTCCGCCGCGCTGCACGCGTTGCGTCCCGCCGCCACCGCGAGCCCGTCGGCGACGGTGTCCTCACCGACCAAAGAGGCTGTCCTGCAAGCGATTCTCGACGCAGGCACTCCCCTTTCCGCGGGTGAGGTGGCCGGTGCCATCGGCGTCTCCCGCGCCACCGCGCAGCGCTACCTGGCCGCACTCGTGGCCGCGGGCACCGTGCGCATGAGCCTGCGCTACGGCAGCACGGGACGCCCCGAACAGGAGTACTCCGCCGCGCCTCGGCGGTGAGCGGACGGTCATCGCTAACCGCAGCCGGGGGTATTCCGCGCTGGGTGTCACCAGTTCGCCGGGGCGGGCTTGTCCAGTTCGGTGAAGGTGCCCACGCCGGTGGTCTCCGACATGCGGTGTCGACTTCCCTCGGCGGGAAGGGCCGACGCGCGGATGGGTGCCGGGCGAGTATTCGCGGACACTCCCCCACCGAGCAGGCGGAACGAAGGACCGGCGGATAGACGCGTCTTCGCAGCGGCAGTCGGCAGGCTCGACAGCCATCCGGGCGACCTCACTCCCCATTCGCCAGGTGGCAGCGCGCAGCCATTCGCCCGCCGCATTACGCGCTGGTCGGCGCAGCGACCTGGTCGTGGTGTCGGTGACCTGCCCTTCGGAGCGTGCGCTTACAAAGCTCGGGCCGCGCGCCTTCAGGACCAGTACTCCCGGGCGCAGTTGTCGACCCCCGAGCACAGTTGTCGGCGCGGTAGCGTCGGGCCATGAGCATCCTCGAGGTCGCCGTCCTCGGCTACGGCTTGGCCGGGTCGGTCTTCCACGCCCCGCTGATCGCCGCGCAGCCGCGGATGCGGGTGGCGGCAGTGGTCACCTCCTCGGCCGAGCGTGCCGAACGCGCACGCGCCGAGCACCCCGGCGTGCGGGTGGTGTCGCATGCCGAGGACTTGTTCGCCACACCGGGCGACATCGACCTGGCCGTGATCGCGACGCCGAACAGCACGCACGCGCCGCTGGCCGGGCAGGCGCTCGAGGCCGGGCTGCCGGTGGTGGTCGACAAGCCGTTCGCGGTCTCGGTGGACGACGCCGAGGACCTCGTCGCGCGCGCGGAGCGTTCCGGGCTGGCACTGTCGGTCTTCCAGAACCGGCGCTGGGACGGCGACTTCCGGACCGTGCGCGAGCTCGTCGAGACCGGGAAGCTGGGCCGGGTGCGGCGTTTCGAGTCGCGGTTCGAGCGCTGGCGTCCGGTGCCGAAGGGCGGCTGGCGGGAGGTAGGCACGGATGAGGAGGGCGCGGGCATCCTGCTCGACCTCGGCAGCCATCTGGTGGATCAAGCCGTGGCCCTGTTCGGACCGGTGGCTTCGGTGTATTGCGAGCTGGACCGGCGGCGCGCGGGGATCACCACCGACGACGACGCGTTCGTCGCACTCACCCACACCGGCGGTGTGCGCTCCCAGCTGTGGATGAGCGCGGTCGCCCCGCATCTCGGACCGCGTTTCCGGGTCCTCGGATCGGAAGCCGCGTACGTCACCTACGGGCTCGACCCGCAGGAGGACGCGCTACGGTCCGGCCGCCGCCCGGACGGCCGAACACCTTGGGGCACAGTCGATGCCGAGCGCTGGGGCGTGCTGGGCGCGGAACCGGACTTCGCCCCCGTGCCGACCGCGCCGGGCGCATACCCCGCGTTCTACTCCGCGATGGCCGCCGCGCTGCTCGACGGCGCGCCCGTCCCCGTCGACCCGCGCGACGCGGTCACCACCCTGCGCCTGCTGACGAAAGCACGAGAGTCGGCGGCCAGGGGTGTGACCGTCACCGCCTGACCAGGGCTGGCCACCCTCGCCGCGAGTCGATAACGTCGGTCCCCAGAATCGGCCGGTCCGGCCGCTCGGCGGAGAGGAGACCCCCATGGGTGCAACGGCTTTCGCGGTACTGCTGCCGCTGGCTCTGGCCCTGGTGATGTTCGGGCTCGGATTGACCTTGACCACAGCGGATTTCGCGCGCGTCCTGCGGTATCCGAGAGCGGCGGTGATCGCGCTGGTGTGCCAGATGATCGTGCTTCCCGCGCTGTGCCTGGGCATGATCTACCTGTTCGGACTCGAAGGCGCGCTGGCCGCGGGCATGCTGTTGCTCGCGGCGTCGCCGGGTGGAGCGTCGGCGAACCTGTTCAGTCACATCGCGGGAGGCAATGTGGCGCTGAACATCACGCTCACCGCGATCAATTCGGTACTCGCGGTGTTCACGATGCCGGTGGTGGTGGCGCTGTCCTATGCGTTGTTCCTGGAAGACGAGGGTTCGGTCGGGCTGCGGCCGGAGAAGTTCGCCCAGGTGTTCGCCATCGTGCTCGTGCCGGTCGCGATCGGCATGGTGGTGCACCGGCGGTTCCCGGAGTGGTCGCGCCGGATGCGCGGCACGGTGAAGATCCTCTCCGTCGTGGTGCTCGCGCTGGTGATCGCGGCCGCGGTGGGCTCGAACCTGGACACGCTGACCGAGCACATCGGGCAGCTGGCCGCGATCTGCCTGTCGTTCGCCGTGCTCAGCCTGGCGATCGGCTACTTCGTGCCCAGGCTGTTGCGGGTGGAAACCGGTCAGGCGATCGCCTCGGCCATGGAGATCGGCGTGCACAACGCGGCGCTCGCGATCGCTGTCGCCGCTTCGGTGCTGCACAACGACACCATGGCCGTCCCCGGCGCGGTGTACGGGGTTTTGATGAACATTCCCGCGGCGATCGCGGCGTATCTACTGGCCAGGCGGGCGCGGCAGGAGCAGCCGGCGCCGGTGCCGAGCATGGCTGATTAGCGGAGGCAGCAGGCTGCCCGGAGGCGGATACGCCCGATCGGTAGCCTCTCGGAGGGTCGTCGCCATCCGGTCGACGCCATCGGAAGGGAGCCAGCTGCGCGATGCAACCGCTCGGCACGAACGATCCGGCGCGGATCGGTGACTACCGTCTGCTCGGCGTGCTCGGCGCGGGTGGCATGGGACGGGTCTATCTCGGACGCAACGCGGGCGGGCGCACCGTCGCGGTCAAGGTCATCCGTCCGGACATGATCGACGCGGAATTCCGCCAGCGCTTCCGGCGCGAGGTGGCCGCCGCGCGCCGGGTCGGCGGTCAGTTCACCGCACCGGTGCTCGACGCCGACGTAGACGCCGATCCCCCATGGCTGGCCACCGGTTACGTGGCCGGATTCGCACTGGACGACGCGGTCGACCGGTACGGACCGTTCAGCGAGAGCTCGCTGCTGGTGCTGGCGCACGGGCTGATCGAGGCAGTGGCTGCCGTGCACCGGGCCGGGGTGGTGCACCGCGACCTCAAGCCGTCCAATGTGCTGCTGGCCCTCGACGGTCCCAAGGTGATCGATTTCGGCATCGCGCGCGCGATCGACGACAGCAAGCTCACCACCACCGGAAAGGTCATCGGCTCACCGGGATTCATGTGTCCCGAGCAGGTGACCGGCGATCCGGTCGGCCCGCCCACCGACATCTTCGCCCTGGGCGGGGTTCTCGTGTTCGCGGCCACCGGCCACGGACCGTTCGGCGTCGGCGACGCGGTGCAGATGCTGTGGCGGGTGGTGTACGAGGAGCCGCAGCTCGACGACGTGCCGCAGCGACTGCGCCCCCTACTGGCGGCGTGTCTGACCAAGGACCCCGCGGCGCGTCCGACTCCGGACCAACTGCTCACCCAGCTCACCGCACTCGGCATCCCCGACCGCGGCGGCTGGCTGCCCGGCCCGGTGGTCGAGGAGGTCAGCCGCCGCGCGGTCGAGTTGCTGAACCTGGACTCCGGCGCGTTCCACCGCGGAGACGATCCCGCATTCGCTGATCCGGGGCGCACCGCCGACACGATGGCCCACCCCAGCGCGCCTCCGAGCCCGCAGTACGACCACGGACGATCGGTGCCCACGCAGATGCGGTATCCGGGCGCGCCGCAGGCGTCACCAACGTTCACGGGACAACAGACGTATCCACCCACGCACCAGGGTTCGCCCCGGTTCGGTTCGGTCGCCGCTGCACCGCCGCCGCGCCGCACCGGCCGCGCCCTGCTCATCGCCGGCGCACTCGTCGTCTGCGTCGCAGTCGCCGTCGCGGCGTTCGTGGTCGGCGCCCAGCTGAAGAACGACGGTTCGACCGAGGCGATCGCACCGACCACGCAAACCAGCGACGATCTGTCGACGACAGCCGCCGCGCAGGCCGATGAGACGAATCCGACCACTAGCAGCAGCCCGTCCGAAACAAGTGTTCCGGAGGCTTTCCTCGGCGAATGGAGAGGCGTCGCCCGCGACACCTTGGCGTCGTTCGACATCGTGCTGACCATCCGAGACGGCGCCGTCGGCGAGGAAATCGCCCAATCGTCGAACACCGGCAAACTGAGCGGTCAGCGCTGCGAACGGGCGGAAACCCTCACCGCCGCCGCCGAGACCGAGCTGTCCTTCGTCGCGCGGCTCTCCGGCAGCTCCCCCGGCTGCTTCGACAACGGCTCCACCTCGACCGTCACCTTGCAACCGGATGGCTCGATTTCGTACAGCACCTCCGGCATTCTCGGCAATATCGAAGGAATCCTGCGCAAGAGCTGAGGGCGGACACGGCCGGGTGCCGGGTGCCGGGAGCGGGAACGCGGGCCACGAGCGCGGGCGTGCGCGGGCGGTTAAGGTGCGGCGGTGGACAGAGCGGAATTCTTCGAGCGCGGCGCTTCCATCGCCGATCGTCTGACGACGACGCAGGCGCAACCGCCGTGGTGGCTGGTGGCGGCGGCCGCGGTGGCGGCGCTCGTGCTGGTGGGGTACACACCCATCTGGCGGTTCACCCGCAATATCGTCACCATCGCGCACGAAGGCGGCCACGCCGTGGTCGCGCTGCTCACCGGCCGCAAGCTCAACAGCATCCGATTGCATTCGGACACTTCGGGGCTCACCGTGTCGAGCGGGAAACCCTACGGGCTAGGGATGATTCTCACCACGATGGCGGGTTATCCGGCACCGGCGCTGCTCGGTCTCGGATTCGCCGCCCTGCTGGGCGCGAGCCGGATCACGCTGATGCTCTGGACGGCCATCGCCCTGCTCGCCGCCGTGCTGATCAAGATCAGGAATATCTACGGCGCCCTCACCGTGCTCGGCCTCGGCGCGGTGGTCTTCGTGGTCTCCTGGTTCGGAACCGACACGCTGCAAGCCGGTTTCGCGTATCTGGGCGCATGGTTCCTGCTGTTCGCCGGGACGCGTCCGGTGATCGAACTGCAACGGGCCCGTTCCCGGCAGCAGCGTGCCCGCTATCACGACGTGGACTCCGACGCCGATCAGCTCGCCCGCCTCACCCGGCTGCCCGGCCTGCTGTGGGTCCTGGTGTTCGGCACGATCGCCGTCGGTTCGCTGGCAGTCGGCGCATGGCTGCTCATCTCCGCCATCGCCGAGGTCTGCCTGCCGGGCGCGCCCTCGGGCTCCTGCTTTGCCACACGCTGACCGCCGAGGCCGCGCCGCGGGCCGGGATCGGCTCGGTTAGGCTCGAATCCCGCCTTGTGCCACCGCCTTACCGGCGGCAGCACGTCGCCGAGCGCACCCAACGTCGGGCTGTGCCGGCGCGGAACGCGATTCCACGACCTTCGGAGCCAGCATGGCAACCATCCTCGCGCCGAGCACTTCTGCGCGGCGTCCTCTTCCGGCACTGACGCTGATCGTCGCGGCATTCCTCACCGTGCTCCCCTTCGGTGCGGCGACCGCTTCGGCCACGCCGGTCGGCGTGGCCTGCGGTACACCGTTGTCGCCCGCCGAAACGGCCGCGATCGTGGCACTGTCCGACACCGGGGCGCTGACCGGTTCGTCGCTGCGGCGGCTGGAGCAGGCCGTCGACCGGCACCGGCGGATCACCGAGATCCTGGTCGGCCACCGCGATCCGCGCGGTGTGTTCGCGCTCGGGCTCGACGCGGTCGAACGAGCCGCCGTCCTGCCGCTCCAGCGCGACCCCGCGGCGTTCGACGACCCGGAATGGGCACACCGGATCAGTCTCGATCTGCTGTCGCGGTTCCTGCGCACCGTGCACGCCGAATTCACCGGCGCGCCCGCCGAGCCGCACTGGGCGCACTACTTCGACCTGACCCGCCGCTGCGAACTGTCTCCCGCACGGGTCGCGATGGCCGGTTACAACGCGCATCTGACCGTCGATCTGTCGTATTCCGTCGCGGCGGTCGGCAGCACCGCCGCCAACGCGGCCGACTATTTCCGCATCGTCGACGCGATCGCCCAGCAGGGCGCGCTGATCGTCGAGCAGACCAAAGTGGTCTACGGCGGTGACCTCGGGCCGCTGTGGCGCTTCTACTTCCTCGGCGAGGGCTTGGACCTGGTGCTCGGCCCAGGCGCCGGAACCGGCCCGCTGTTGCGCCTGGCCGACGCGAGCGCCAATGTGATCATCTTCGGAAACGGGTTGGCCCTGCAGGATCCCGCCTCGGCGCCGGCCGTCAACGCTGAGATCGACGCGCTGTGGCGCAGTCTCGATCTGGGCTTCGAAACCCTGTCCGGCCTCGGCGGCCTCTAGCTCGATTCGGTTCTCGACCGCGCCGCGATCACGCGTCCGGCAACCGGCCGGACGCGTGATCGGCGGATTCGATGCGACGCGCTCGCATTGCGGGCCGCGTGCCAGGTGGCGAGGCCAGGATGCGGCGGCCTACACCTGCAAGTGCAGGCTGGTGTCCATGGCGGCGAAGGCCCGCCGTGTCGCCTCGGCGAGTTCTCCGGGAGCGTAGCCGGGTCGCCACTCATCCAATGCGCACCGCCAGGTGGCCACACAGAATTCGATGACCAGCCGCAGTTCGAGACTGCCGGGAGTGCCGAGTCGCTGGGTGATCTCGGTCTGGATTTCGGCGCAGTGGCGCAGCGTGTGCCCGTTGAGGGCCGGGGACTGTTCGATCAGCTCGAGCGTGCGGGGGAAGCGGCGGTACCAGTCGGCGTCCATGCGGTCGAGGGTGGTCAGCATGGCATCGCGGAAGACATCGGTCACCGGGCCGGACTTCTCGGTTTCGTCCAGGACCTCCAGGTAAGCGCTCCACAGCTGCTTGACGGCGGTGAGTGTCACGTCCTCCTTGGAACGAAAGTTGCGAAAGAACGTCCGCCGCGAGACCTCCACCGCGTCCAGCAGCGCGTCGAGCGGGGTGTTATCGAATCCGCGCTCGCTGAACAGTGCGACAGCGGTATCGGCCAACGCCTGGTGGGTGCGCAGCTTCTTGCGTTCGCGCAGCGTCGCGGGTCGGTCGGCGATCGGCATGGACTCAGACTAGCCCTCTTGCACAAAGAGTGCATATGCTTCACTGGAGCAACTGCCACACTGTGGCGTTTGAGAGGAGATCTGACTGTGCGTGCACTTGTTGTCGACCACACCGCCCCCGCGCACCTGGCACTGGCCGAGGTGCCCGAACCGGAACCGGGTCCGGGTGAGGCGCTGGTGCGAGTGGAGGCGGTCTCGCTGAACTATGGCGAGGTCAAGGGCGCGACCAGCCCTCGGACACCGGACGGCACGGTGATCGGCTGGGACGCGGCGGGCGTGGTGGTGAAAGCGGCTGCCGACGGAACCGGGCCCGCCGAGGGGACCAGAGTGGTCACCCTGGGCGAAGCGGGGGGCTGGGCCGAGCAGCGGGCGGTCTCGGCCACTCGGCTCGGCATCGTGCCCGAGGATGCCGACTTCGCCGCTGTCAGCACCGTCCCGGTCGCCGGGCTGAGCGCACTACATGTGTTGCGCCGCATGGGTCAGCTGCTGGGTCGGCGGGTGATGATCACCGGCGCGTCCGGGGGCGTCGGTCGCTACGCGGTGCAACTGGCCGCTCGCGCCGGAGCCGAGGTGGTCGCGATCAGCCGGAATCCCGCGCAGGCAGACGGCCTGCGGTCGTTGGGAGCACACGAGGTCCACAGCGATCCGGGCGGCGTGGACCGGCCCGTATACGCGGTGCTCGACAATGTCGGCGGACAGCAACTGGTTGATTCCTTCGCCGCCGTGCAGGCCGGTGGCACGTTGATCAGCGTTGGTCGATCATCGGACACCGACGCGGTTTTCCCACCCGACGCGCTGCTCGCCACCGACGGACGGCACGACCGGTCCATCCGCACGTTCTTCCTGTTCGCGGATCCTGCCACCGATTTCTCCGCCGATCTGACCTGGCTGGCCGCCCAGATCGGCGCAGGCCGCCTCGACCCGGGAATCAGCTGGCGCGGCCCGTGGACTCGCTACGCCGAGGCCGGCCGGGCACTGCTCGACCACCGCCTGCACGGCAAAGCCGTCCTCGATGTCGACTGATCACTTCTCCAGCGCCGCTACCGCTTCTCGGACGAGGTCCTCGGGGGAGAGTGTCCCGTCGACTGTGCTGCCGTCCTCGTCGGGCTCGAGCGGCTCCAGGGTGGCCAGCTGGGAATCCAGCAGGCTCGGCGGCATGAAGTGCCCCCGCCGTTCGGCCAGGCGGCGCTCGAGTTCGCCGCGCGGGAGATCCAGGTGCAGGAAGAACGCATCGGGAGCGGACGCGCGCAGCCGGTCGCGATACACCCGCTTCAGGGCGGAGCAGGTGACGACGGCTCCCTGGCCGGATCGCTCGGCGAGCCATCCGGCCAGGGCGTCGAGCCAGGGTTCGCGGTCGGCATCGTCCAGCGGCGTCCCGGCCGCCATCTTCGCGACGTTCGCGGGCGGATGGAACTCGTCTCCTTCGGCGTAGTCGACGCCGAGCGCGTCGGCCAGGCGGGTGCCGACCGTGGTCTTGCCCGAACCCGACACCCCCATCACGACGATCGGTACATCGTGCACTCGAGCCTTCTTCCCGTACGTGGCAGATCTCGTGCTCGCGGACTTGTCATCGGCAACAACCTAGCGGCAGGCCACTTCGTCGACCCGTGCAGTGACCAGCCGCGCCGGCGCGGCTACATTTCAAGGACCGCGACTTCGCGATGTTACCGGTGTCTCCAAATCTCCACTGCGCCAATGACTTCCGAATATGCGCGGACGACTGGACGGGAAGTATCGACATGTTTGCAACGAAGCAATGCACGCGCCTGGTCCGACATCCGAACCGCGACCGCACGCTCGACCCACGGACGGTCGGCGGCGGGCGCGGGCGCTGAGGGGGCGGCGTGCCGACCACGCGCTGCGCCGATCTCGTCCCGGCCACCGAACACATCGTGCGACACCTGCTGGACATCATTCCCCGGCGGCACGTCACGAGCGGCAATCTCCTGCGTGAGGAGATCCGCGCCACCGTCGCGAACTGTCTCGACCTGGTCGCGTCCGGCGGCCCCGAGCCACCGGACCGCACGGTCCGCATCTTCCAGGCCGCTACCCGGTGGGCCGGCGTGGGAGTCCCGATGGACACCGTCCAGCACCTCGTCCACGAGGGATTCCGCCTCTATCTCGACGATCACCTGCGGGGATCGCCCGCCGCGCTCCACGACGACATCCGCGGGCTCTTCGACGCGCTGCACGCCGTCACCGCGACGGTATCGCTCGCCTATCTGTCCGTCGCGCCCGCCGCCGAACAGACGGCTCCGCACGCCGCGGCCGTCGCGCTGCTCAGGGGGCACCACCCCGGGAAGGTCTATCGGGAGCACGGCATTCCGGTCGCCGACCGCTACACCGTGCTGGCCGTGGCGCTCGGCCGAGCCACCGAGGAACAGCCGGGTCGGCGCCCCGGCGACGGGCACGCCATCCGGCAGCGCATGCAGATCTGCCTCACCGTGCACTGCGGAACACACGTGCCGACCCTGCTCAGCGCGATCGGCGGGACCATCCTGGTGCCGGTGTCGCTGGTCGCCGAGAACGCACTCGAGGAGTTGGTCGCCGCGCTTGCCGCGGCGGTGCCCGCCCCGCTCACCGCTGCCGCCATCGCCGCCGAGCCGGACCGGATCCCCGATGCCGCCGACCGGGCGCACGAACTGCTCGACATGGTCCGGCGCCTGCGGCACCCGCCGGGCCTGTACCGCTTCGACGACCTGGCCCTCGAGTACCAGCTCACCCGGCCGGGCCCGGGCCGCGACCGGCTGGCCGCCCTGCTCGACCCGCTGGAGGAACATCCGGAGCTGTTCGAGACCCTGCGCGAGCACGTCCGCAACGACTTCAACCGCAGGCGCACCTCCCGGACGATGTACCTGCATCCGAACACCGTCGACCATCGCCTCAAGCGAATCGGCCGCCTCACCGGCTTGGACACCGCCCTTCCGCAGGTGCTCTACCGGCTACGGGCGGCGCTCATCGCGCGCACCTATACCGAGCCGAATTCGCCACCCCCGCCGACCGGCTAGGGTCGGAAGACATGGAACTACGCATCTTCACCGAGCCGCAGCAGGGCGCTAGCTACGACACCCTGCTCACCGTCGCCAAAGCCACCGAGGACTTGGGATTCGACGCGTTCTTCCGCAGCGACCACTACCTGAGCATGGGCGGCGCCGACGGGCTGCCCGGCCCGACCGACGCCTGGATCACCCTCGCCGGACTGGCCAGGGAGACGAAGCGGATCCGCCTGGGCACGCTGGTCACCGCCGCCACCTTCCGGCTGCCCGGCCCGCTGGCGATCCAGGTCGCGCAGGTGGACCAGATGTCCGGGGGCCGGGTCGAATTCGGTTTGGGCAGTGGCTGGTTCGCCGAGGAGCACGCCGCGTACGGCATCCCGTTCCCCACCGACAAGTTCGCCAGGCTGGAAGAGCAGCTGGCCGTCATCACCGGGCTCTGGGCCACCAAACCCGGCGACACCTTCAGCTACGAGGGCAAGCACTACCAGCTCACCGACTCCCCCGCCCTGCCCAAACCGGTGCAGGACCCGATACCGGTGCTGATCGGCGGGCAGGGCGCAACCCGTACTCCGCGGCTGGCCGCGCAGTACGCGAACGAGTTCAATATGCCGTTCTCCTCGATCGAGGACAGCGCGCGGCAGTTCGACCGGGTGCGCGCCGCCGCGGAGACCTACGGCCGCCCGGCCGACGACCTGGTCTACTCCAACGCGCTGGTGGTCTGCGTCGGCGCGAACGACGCCGAGGTGGCGCGCCGAGCCGCGGCCATCGGACGCGAAGTGCACGAGCTGAAGACCAACGGCCTGGCCGGTTCGCCCGCCGAGGTGGTGGACAAGATCGGCCGGTACGCCGAGATCGGCGCCTGCCGCCTCTACCTGCAGGTGCTCGACCTGAGCGATCTCGCCCATCTCGAACTGATCTCCGCGCAGGTGCAGTCGCAGCTGTGAGTCGCTCAGCCCAGCGGACGGTTGGTCGGCACGATGACGAAGCTCGGCGCCGACGGATCCAGTTCGAGATGCTGCGGCTTCAGTGCGGTGTTGTTGAGCATGGGCCGGAACGCCAGCGCCTTCGGCGAGTTGCCCGCGAAGACGTCGATCCGCAGCCGATGGCCGGGTCGCAGTACCGCCTGCGTCGGAATCACCGCGATGTCCAGCGCCACCGGCTCCCCCGGGACGACCGGCTGCACGCTGTCCAGGGTGATCGGATTGAACGGTTCGGTCAGGTCGCCGGTCGGTGTGCGGCTGCTCTTGCGTTCGTCGACGGCGCGCAATGAGGCGGTCAGCTGCCCGGTGGTCAGCACCTTCGACGTTGCGTCCGGCCCGACGTCGTTGACCGTCACGTTCCAGTAGCCGTCGGTGGCCTCGTGCACGGTGTTCAGGTGCACGTTGATCGGGCCCGAGATCACCGTCGGCTCGGTCATCGGCGCACTGGTGAAGGTCAGGGCGTTGCGCTCGGCGATGCGCGAATCCTTCGCGCATACGTCCACCACCGCGGCCATTCCGGCCGAACCCTGCGCGGTGTCGCGCGAACATGCCACGGCGAGGCCGGGCGACACCGTCAAGGTCTGCCGTTCGTTCGGAACGGTCATCGTCAACGATCCGTCGTGCACGGCCTTCCCGGTGGTGCCGCTCGGAGCGGCCGAGAGGTACACGCGGCGATGGTTGACGTCCTTCTGCGGGAACTGCCCGAGGGTGATCCAGCCACCGCCCTGTTCCCACACGGTGATCGGCCCGAAATCGCCCAGGCCGTGGTCGACGTCCTTCAACCACTTGTCGAACCACACCCGTTGCAGCACGTCGAGCCGTGGCGGCGCGCCGGGAATGCCCGTTCCCGCACCGGGATTCGCGTGATAGGTGTCGCCGACGACCAACTGCTTCCGGCCCGCGGGCAGCGGAATCGCGTTGTACAGCTTGGTCGCGCTGTTGGCGAAGATGTCGTGCCAGCCGCCGTAGACGAAGGTGGGCACCGTGATGCGCTCGGGATGACCCTGGATGCCGCGACGGAAATAGCTGTCCTCGTCCAGCGCGTCGGCCAGCGCGGGCGGCACGTGATCGAGCGAGGGGGTGAGCAGCGCCTGGGCCAGCAGATCGACGTTGCTGGCCGGATCGGACATCCGCTCGTGCAGCCACGCCCAGTCGAAGGTGCCGTTGAACATCGACTGCACGTCGGGTATCAGCTTCAACTGGTTGACCGTGTTGAGCCACATCGGAAGGAACGTCGTCCCCACCCCTCCACCCGGGGCCACGACATCGCGCATGAGATCACTCCCCGGCTCCACGGGGAAAATCGCCTGCAGCGGCGCGGGGGCGTTCTCGGCGGCGCGCAGCTGGTTGATTCCCGAGTACGAGCCGCCGCTCATCCCGATCCGGCCGTTCGACCACGGCTGGGTGGCCGCCCACTCGATCACCTCGCGGGTATCGAGCTGTTCCCGCTCGCCGAGGGTGTCCCACGCCCCCTGGGAGAAACCGGTGCCGCGCACGTCCACGATGACCTGGGTGTATCCGGCACGGATCAGGTTGCGATCGAGACCGAGCACCGTCTGCACGGTGCCACCGTCGACCGCGTGCAGCAGATCGCCGAAACCACTGACCGGCGTACGGGAAAGATTGACGCGGTTCACCAGCCGCACCGTCAGCGGCTGTAACCCGGGCGCCGCGAGCGCCGTGTCGATCAGATTGGTCATGAGCTTGGTGTACGGCGTGAGATTCACGATGGTGGGCAGCGGCTGCCGCTCCACCTCACCGCCCCGCTTCACCGGCCGGTAGACGTTGGCCTTCAGCACCACGCCGTCGCTCATCCGGATCGGGACGTCCCAGTCGATGTGCACGTCCGCGTACGGCTGGGGTCCGTCGTGCAGCGCGGTCCACCGCACGCTGTCCGCGTCGGGCGACGGCTCCGCCGCCGCGGGCACCGACCCGAAGCCCGCGGTCGCCAGCACCGCGGCCGCGGCAACCACCCGGATCGCCCTGATCATCGTTCGTCCCACCACACGCCCCGATGCCATCTCGCTCCCTCGACCGGTGTCCGGACCGACCATCGATCGCCCGATTGGACGCCAACGTAGCAACCATTCGGCGAATCTCACGGGAGGTCCGGTCGGGCCGGTTTGTCGCGGGCGTACAACCGGTGAGGCCGCGCGCGCAGGGCCGATCCGGCTTATGGTGGGGCTCATGACGCCGCTGCAGCGCTACGTCGCGGAGGAGATCGCCACCGATCACGCCGATGGCATACTCACCCGGCGAGAGGCACTGCGCAGGCTGGGCCTGCTCGGGCTCGGCGCGACCGCCGCGGCTGCCCTGCTGGCCGCGTGCGCGGACGGTGACACCGGGATCACCGATTACGGACCCTCGCCCACGGCGCCCTCGACGCCACCGGGTTCCGCCGCCGCCCTCCCGACGACCCCCGTCACCTTCACCGGACCGGCCGGGACGCCGCTACAAGCCGCGTGGGCGGCGGCCCAGCAGCCACGGGGCGGAGTGCTGGTCGTCCACGAGAACAAGGGCCTCACCGACCACATCCGTTCGGTGGCAGGACGATTCGCGGGCGCCGGATACTCCGCGCTCGCGCTCGACCTCCTCTCCGCGCACGGTGGCACCGCCGCATTCACCGATCCGGCCGCGGCGACCGCCGAACTGAGCCGCATTCCGCCCGAACAGCTCGTGGCCGACTTGCGCGCCGGGCTCGACGAACTCCAGCGCCGGGTGGAGGGAAAGAAGCTCGGCGCCACCGGTTTCTGCTTCGGCGGCGGCCTGACCTGGTTGCTGCTGGCCTCCGGCCCTTCGCAACTGGCCGCCGCGACGCCCTTCTACGGACCGTTCCCGGACAACGGCGATCTGTCCGCGTCGAAAGCCGCGGTGCTCGGCGTCTACGCGGCGAACGACGCGCGCGTGAACGCCTCCCGGCCCGCCGCGGAAGCCGCGCTGGCCCGCTCGGGCAACCCGCACCAGATCTTCACCGCACCCGACGCGGACCACGCTTTCTTCAACGACACCGGCCAGCGTTACGGCGCCACAGCGGCCACCGAAGCCTGGCGTCGCGTAATCGACTGGTACGGAACCTATCTCGGCTGATGACTCTCGGATCCGGCCCCGCCCGCGACGTCCGAACGCCCCTCCGGGGCGCAGGTGACGGCCGGCGATCACGACGGGCGGCGGATGTGATCGGGAGCGGACGCGCGCCGCGATTGCGTGCGGCGATCGCCGTGCTCCTGCTCGCCGCGGCGATGTCGGCATGCGGCGAGGAGAATCCGGCCGGACCGAGTGGCGCTGCGACTACGGCGACCGGCACTATCGCGCCGAGCGATCCCGCCGGGCGGCCCGACCTCGATGCCGCCGAGGTAGTCGCCGGGGACATCGACGTTCCGTGGGGCCTCGCTTTCCTGCCGGACGGTGCCGCGCTGGTCGCCGAGCGGGACTCCGGCCGGATACTGCGCGTCGCCGCGGGCCGTGCGCCGGAGCAGGTCTACCGAGTGCCCGGCGTGACCGCCCGCGGCGAAGGTGGACTGCTCGGGCTCGCCGTCGCGCCGGACTTCGCCGAAAGCCGTTATGTCTACGCCTATTTCACCGCCGAGGCGGACAACCGGATCGTCCGGTTCCGGCTCGACGGGCAGCCGGAGGTGCTGCTCGCCGGGATCGCCGCGGCCGGAAACCACAACGGCGGACGGATCGCGTTCGGGCCGGACGGCATGTTGTACGCCGGGACCGGCGATGCCGGACAGTCCGAGCGGTCACCGGATCCGGCGAGCCCGAACGGGAAGATCCTCCGGTTGACTCCCGAAGGCCGCCCCGCTCCGGGGAATCCGACTCCAGGCTCACCGGTCTACAGTCTCGGCCACCGCAACGTGCAAGGTCTGGCCTGGGACCGGGCCGGGCGGTTGTTCGCCGCGGAGTTCGGGCAGAACCGAGTCGATGAGATCAACTTGATCGAACCCGGCCGCGATTACGGCTGGCCCGAGGTCGAGGGCACCGGCGGCGCCGATCGCGGCTTCACCGATCCGCTGCTGACCTGGACCACCGCCGAGGCCTCACCGTCGGGCATCGCCATCACCGGTGACACCCTGTACGTCGCCGCGCTGCGCGGCAGACGGCTCTGGACGGTGCCGCTCGAGGACGGCCGTCTGGGCACACCCCGGGCCGAAATGCACGACCGGTACGGCCGGTTGCGCACCGTGCAGGTCGCACCGGACGGAGCGTTGTGGCTCACCACCTCCAACACCGATGGCCGGGGCGATCCAGAGGGCGGTGACGACCGCGTACTCCGCTTCCCGGCCCGCTGATCCGGAACCGGGTCGAACCCCCGACGCCGGTCCCCCAAGAGTCCCGGGAGCGCTTGTGACGAGCACCACGCGACACATTAGTTGTGCACAACCTAATTGCCCACTACATTATTGCTCATGACCGATCATCTCACCCTCGACGAGCAGCTGTGCTTCCCGCTGTACGCGGCGTCCCGGGCGATGACCGCGGTCTACCGCCCGAAGCTGGACCGGCTCGGGCTCACCTACCCGCAGTACCTGGTGATGCTGGCGCTGTGGGAACGCGACGAACGCAGCGTCGGCGACGTCTGCCAAGCCCTCGATCTGGATTCCGGCACACTGTCCCCGCTACTCAAGCGGCTGGAGGCGGCGGGCCTGGTCGAACGGCGACGGTCGGCGGCCGACGAACGCCGCGTCGACATCCGGCTCACCGAGCGCGGGCGGGCACTGCGCGCCGAGGCCGGCGACATTCCGGCCCAAATGGCCGAGGCCAGTGGCCTGTCCATGGACGACGTCGTCATGTTGCGCGGCATCCTGCACCGACTGACCGATGCGCTGAAGTCGCAGCTCAACGAAGGAGAGTAGACATGCAGATCCTCTACACCGCCGAAGCCCTCGCCACCGGCGACGGACGCAACGGCCACGCACGCAGCACCGACGGCAAGATCGACATCGAGCTGTCGGCGCCCAAGGAGATGGGCGGCAGCGGCGAGGGCACCAATCCCGAGCAGCTGTTCGCGGCGGGCTACGCGGCGTGCTTCCATTCGGCGCTGCGCCTGGTCGGCAAGCAGGCCAAGGCCAACATCGATGACTCCGCCGTCGGCGCGAAGGTCGGAATCGGCCCGAACGACGCCGGTGGTTTCGGCCTGGCGGTTACCCTGGAGATCTCGCTCCCCCATCTGTCCCGGGAGGACGCGCAGGCGCTCGCCGACAAAGCACACCAGGTGTGCCCGTATTCCAACGCGACCCGCGGCAACATCGACGTCCAAGTCCTCGTCGCCGACGACTGATCGAGAAGGAGCGGATATGCGTGCCGTAGTCATCGAACGGTTCGGCGAACCGAAAGACGTGCTGACCACCGCTGAACGCCCGGTACCGGAACCAGGGCCGGGCGAGGTGCGGCTCGCGCTCATCCTGTCCCCGATCCACAATCACGACCTGGCCATCGTGCGCGGCGTGTACGGTTACCGGCCCGAACTGCCCGCCATCCCGGGCAGCGAGGCGGTGGCGCGCGTCGACGCGGTGGGCCCCGGGGTCACCGATATGTCGGTCGGACGGCGGGTGACGGTGTCCGGCGCGCAGAACGTCTGGGCCGAGTATTTCGTGGTCCCGGCTCGCCAGGTGATCCCGCTGCCCGACACGGTTTCCGACGAGACGGCGGCCCAGCTGCTGGCCATGCCGTTGAGCGCGCTGATGCTGATCGAAGACCTCGAGCTCCGGTCCGGCGAGTGGCTGGCGATCAATGCCGCCAACGGTGCGGTCGGCAGGCTCGTCAACGTCTTCGCGCGGCAACGCGGTCTGCGCGTACTCAGTCTGGTCCGCGGCCAGGCCTCGGTCACGGCACTGCGTGAACTCGGCTACGAGCCGGTGCTCGACACCGAGAGCGAGGGCTGGCGCGGCCAGGTGGAAGCGGCGACGTCGGGTGCGCCGATCGCCCGTGCGGTCGACCAGGTGGGCGGACGCGCCGCTGCCGACGAACTGGCGTTACTCGCGCCGGGCGGTCAACTGATCTCCTTCGGCGCGCTCTCGGGGCAGCCGCTGTCGCTCGATCCGGGCAATCTGATCTTCGGGCAGACCGTGGTCAAAGGATTCTGGGGCGCCAAGCGGATCGAGGAGATCGAGGCCGACCACCGCGGACAGCTCATCAGCGAACTGATCGACCTCGCCGCCCGCGGCGTGCTGCGACTGGACATCGAAGCCGCCTATTCGCTGGAAGCCGCGGCGGACGCCGCGGTCGCCACCGAGACGCCCGGCCGCGCGGCCAAAATCGCTTTGCGTGCTCAACCGGCCTGACCGGCATCCAGCACGGCCATCGCGGCATTGTGCCCGG